>NZ_JTLE01000064.1:0-202 GCF_000798835.1 Shewanella sp. ZOR0012 | reverse complement strand
CCGTGAGGCTGATTTGTTTGAATATCTGACCTATAAAACCCAGCACCAACAGCGCTTTGTCGTCCGCTCGATGCAGAGTCGATGCATTCAAGAGCATGCACACAAACTCTATGACTACTCGAACACATTACCGCTTGCAGCGACGAAATCTCTCCTCATTCCTCAGAAAGGCGGAAGGAAAGCCCGGGCGGTGACGCTGGAA
>NZ_JTLE01000063.1:0-7784 GCF_000798835.1 Shewanella sp. ZOR0012 | reverse complement strand
TGATACAGGGGCTGCTTTAAGACTTCTGCGCGCGCTTCGATGTCTTGCACTAACTGACAGTCATCTTGTTTGACTCTTGCCAAATACTTTTCACCGCGGATCATTTCAAGTAATTGATCTTGAGAATAAATATCCACCGCCTGTGTTTCAGCAAAGCACATTGAAGATACTAAGGGCAGCAGCGCAACTAATGCAGTACGTAGCATAACGACTCTCAATGACAATAAGGTGAATACTTGCATCGGCAGTATAACCTATTTCTTGAGCTCGAGCCGAATTTCTAACCACGAAAGCAAACAGGAAGGAACAGCAGAGGAAGAAAAGGCCGTGAAACACGGCCTCTACGATTTTAGTTAAACGGGCTAACTAAAATCATCGTCTCATTACGGTCTGGACCGGTAGAAATGATGTCGATCGGCGTTTCTAACAACTCTTCAATACGCTTGATGTAGTTGATAGCTGCTTGCGGTAACTGATCTAAAGAGGTCGCACCGAAAGTTGACTCGCTCCAGCCTGGCATAGTTTCATAAACAGGAGTGACCTGCTCATAACCTTCAGCTGCTAATGGCGTAACTTTGGAGATAG
Source organism: Shewanella sp. ZOR0012 (assembly GCF_000798835.1). NCBI lineage: Bacteria > Pseudomonadati > Pseudomonadota > Gammaproteobacteria > Alteromonadales > Shewanellaceae > Shewanella > Shewanella sp. ZOR0012. Next base: position 7,199 of record NZ_JTLE01000063.1, on the reverse strand, counting down.
TGCCATCTGGATGTTGATAACCCACACAGATCTTCACTTCTTTCAGGCCATCAAGTACGTCTAACTTTGTTAAGCAGAAGCCGCTTACGCTGTTGATTTGTACTGCGCGGCGCATTGCCACTGCATCTAACCAACCTGGACGACGTTTACGACCAGTAGTCGCACCAAATTCATGACCTTTAGTCCCTAAATGATCACCCACTTCACATAAGAGTTCAGTTGGGAAAGGACCAGCACCAACGCGAGTGGTGTATGCCTTCATGATACCTAAGACATAGTCTAAATGACGTGGACCAAAGCCGCTGCCTGTCGCCACACCACCTGCGGTCGTATTTGACGAAGTCACAAACGGATAAGTACCGTGGTCAATGTCTAACAGTGTACCTTGTGCGCCTTCGAACAGGATTGGCTCACCCGCTTTACGCGCGTTATCCAAAAGTTCAGTCACGTCAACACACATGCTCTTCAGATAGTCAGCTAAGGCTAACGCATCGCTAAGTGTTTGCTCGTAATCTACGGCGTCAACTTTGTAGTACTCTGTCAGCATAAAGTTATGATATGCCATAACTTCTTTCAGCTTTTCAGCAAATAGTTCAGCATTGAACAGATCGCCCACACGCAGACCGCGACGAGAAATCTTATCTTCATACGCAGGACCAATTCCACGACCCGTAGTACCAATAGCTTTGTTACCGCGCGCTTTTTCGCGAGCGATGTCTAAGGCACTGTGGAATGGTAGGATCAGCGGACATGCTTCAGAAATCAGCAGACGTTCCTCAACAGGAATGCCACGCTCTTTGAGCATGTTGATTTCTTTCATCAGTGCGTCGGGTGCAAGCACCACACCATTACCGATAATGCATTTCACATTGTCGCGTAGGATGCCTGATGGGATCAGATGAAGTACGGTTTTATCGCCATTGATCACTAAAGTGTGACCTGCGTTATGACCGCCCTGGTAGCGAACTACATATTTTGCCTGTTCTGTTAGAAGGTCGACAATCTTACCTTTTCCTTCGTCACCCCATTGAGTGCCGAGAACAACTACGTTTTTGCCCATTGTTTGCTGCAAGGTTGTGGTTAAAAAAGAATTCTAACAGATTTTAAACCGCAAGTGGTAAGGCATTTATGAAAAAATAATCAAAATGACCACACCAGCAGTGACTAATGAGCCACCGATTCGACGCAAAACTTGCTGATTTTGATTGGAAAGTTCATTTAAATATCGGCGCCATTTATTGGGGAATAACAATGGTCCCACACCTTCCAAAATCAACACCAGTGCCACGGCTAGCATAAATAACTGTAAGCTCATCTTCCTCTCTCTTAGCTTTTTCTACCCTAAAAATCGGTGATTAATACGAGGATAACCAATTTTAGGCAATAAAAAACCCAGCATAAGCTGGGTTTTTTGAGATTCCAAAACGTATTAACGCTTAGAGAATTGTGGCTTACGACGTGCTTTACGTAGACCCACTTTCTTACGCTCAACTTTACGAGCGTCACGGGTAACGAAACCAGCAGAACGTAATGATGGACGCAGAGCTTCATCTAATTGCATCAGGGCACGAGTGATACCGTGACGGATTGCACCTGCTTGGCCAGTGATACCACCGCCTTTAACAGTTACATAGATGTCCAGCTTGTCAGTCATTTCAACTAACTCTAATGGTTGACGAACAACCATACGAGCAGTTTCACGACCAAAGTATTGGTCCAAAGGACGTTGATTTACAACGATGTTGCCACTACCAGCTTTAGCGAATACGCGTGCTGTAGAGGTTTTGCGACGGCCAGTGCCGTAGTACTGAGTTGCAGCCATTTGCTTAATCCCGTTTAGATATCAAGAACTTGAGGTTGTTGTGCAGCGTGGTTATGTTCTGCGCCAGCGTAAACTTTCAGTTTACGGAACATGGCACGGCCCAGTGGACCTTTTGGTAACATACCCTTAACTGCTTTCTCGATGATCATTTCTGGCTTATGAGCTTGCAGCTTTTCAAAGCTGATTTGCTTAATGCCACCAGGGAAGCCTGAGTGCGAGTAGTACGTCTTGCCTTGCGCTTTGTTACCAGTAACAGTAACTTTCTCAGCGTTGATAACGATGATGTAATCACCAGTGTCAACGTGAGGAGTGTATTCAGGCTTGTGCTTACCGCGTAAACGCAGAGCGATTTCGGTAGCGATACGACCTAAAGTTTTGCCGTCTGCATCAACGACGAACCAGTCACGAGTTACAGTTTCTGGTGTAGCAGTAAAAGTCTTCATTATTACAAAAACCCAAAGTTAATTTTCTGTCTCACATGTTGCTTGCAATGACAAACAACACAAAATTGCCTTTCAGTACCCCTTCGAGTACTTAACTCGGCGTACAACTTCCACCTAGTTTGGTGGAGTAACGTGGGCAGGTGGCGGATTATAGACAAACGTGAGTTAAAAATCACCTGATATTTTGACAAAAATCATAAAAATTCGATCGATGTGGCTCATTACTACGCTAAGGAATGAGCCACTGAAGATTTGTCGAGAAAAACCTCGCAAAGCACGCTCTGCAATAGTCTAAGACTTAGGGTAAATGCTCTGATTTTAAGTAATCGTGGGATTGCATTTCAATCAAACGGGAACGACAACGTCTGAATTCAAAACTCAATAAGCCGTCGGCATAAATGTCTTCTAACGGCACCTGCGCGGACACGATCAATTTAACGTTTCGTTCGTAAAACTCATCCACCATGGCCAAAAAGCGTCTGGCGATATCATCACCCGTTAAAAATGCGCCCATTTGCTCAATGCCACTCACCAGCACGGTATGATAAATCCGCGCCAGTTCCATATAATCCCGCTGACTACGGGGGCCATCACATAAGGCTCTAAAATCCGCCAGTAAGACGCCTTGCGCCTGTTGGCGAATGGATATTTCACGGCCTTCAATTTCAATCGCGTCAGTTGAAATCTCGGCCTCAGGCGCTAACTGACGGAAATAACGCAGTAAGTTAGTATCGGCCTGCTCATCAAGTGGATAGTGGTAAATTTCTGCCTGCTCTAACGTCCGTAGACGGTAGTCGATACCCGAATCCACATTTAATACTTCACAATGCTGATTGATCAGCGCGATCGCAGGAAGAAATCGCGCCCGTTGCAACCCATTTTTATATAGGTCATCGGGGATGATATTTGAAGTCGCCACTAAGACCACGCCTTCTTTAAAAAGCGCTTGGAATAAGGTGCCAAGCAACATGGCGTCGGTGATATCTGACACGAAAAACTCATCAAAACAAATGACTTTATATTTTGCCGCCATTTGTTTGGCAATCACTAATAATGGATCGCGCGTACCTTTAAGGGTGTCTAAATCTAAATGCAGTTGATGCATAAAACGATGAAAGTGCGCCCTTAACTTTTGATTACCAGGTAATGCATCAAAGAAGGTGTCCATCAAATAGGTTTTGCCGCGGCCTACGCCTCCCCAAAGATAAAGCCCTTTTGTAGGCGCGGGTGCCGACTTTAAGCCAAAAGAAGTCAATAGCTTACCAAATAAAGAGTTAGGCTCTTCGGCTACGGTGAGATCCTCATAAACGCGTTGCAGCGCCTTTACCGCCATTTCCTGCGCCGGATCATGGGTAAAACCATCACGAGTAAGATCTTTTTGATAATGCTGCCAAGGGCTTAACTGGGGCACGTTATTATTCTCTTTTATCCTTTGGAAAAACTGCGTCGATATTAACACGGCCAAGATGACGCAGCATATATTTATACCCTATCAACTTGGATCTGTAGTGAGCTTGCGGAGAGGCCCAGCACAACGGCTTAATATGATAAAACTGATTAGGAAGAACTATGCTGTTAGCTGATTAAACTCAATGGTTGGAAGTTATTGGGGCTTGAAAAATACCTTAAAAGCCCACAGGTTTCACTTCAGTTACAGTCAATAAAATGTTGATAAAATAACCGTTAAGAAATTAACCTTTGTTAATATTGATGAACTTTTTCAATGAGGTGCGTGTCCGAATGGTTACCTAGGCAAATAGCCGGTAACGATACAGATTCGATCTGGTGCGGACACAAACTGACGACGCATTACATCCAGATCCTTGATCCCTTATTTGGAGTTATGAATAGATGAAAACGAAATTATCTGTACTTTCAGCCGCAATGTTAGCCGCAACCCTGACAATGATGCCTGCGGTTTCACAGGCCGCTATACCGCAATCTGTTGAGGGACAACCCATACCCAGTCTTGCGCCTATGCTAGAGCGCACGACTCCCGCAGTGGTTTCTGTAGCGGTTTCCGGCACCCATGTTTCTAAACAACGCGTTCCGGATGTGTTCCGCTATTTCTTCGGCCCGAATGCACCGCAGGAACAAGTACAAGAGCGTCCATTTAGAGGCTTAGGCTCTGGTGTGATTATCGATGCTGACAAAGGCTATATTGTCACCAATAACCATGTGATTGACGGTGCCGATGATATCCAAGTTGGCTTACATGACGGCCGTGAAGTCAAAGCCAAATTGATTGGTACCGACTCAGAATCCGACATTGCCTTACTGCAAATCGAAGCTAAAAATCTGGTCGCAATTAAAACCTCCGACTCAGATGAGCTGCGTGTTGGTGACTTTGCCGTGGCTATTGGTAACCCCTTCGGTCTAGGACAAACCGTGACCTCAGGGATTGTCAGTGCCCTAGGCCGTAGTGGTTTAGGCATTGAAATGCTTGAAAACTTTATCCAAACCGACGCAGCTATCAATAGTGGTAACTCGGGCGGCGCGCTGGTTAACCTTAAAGGTGAACTGATCGGTATTAACACGGCTATCGTCGCACCAAACGGTGGTAACGTCGGTATCGGTTTTGCGATTCCCGCAAACATGGTGAAAAACCTCGTGGCTCAAATTGCCGAACACGGTGAGGTCCGCCGTGGTGTATTGGGGATTTCAGGCCGTGATTTAGATAGCCAACTTGCCCAAGGCTTTGGGTTAGACACTCAGCACGGGGGCTTTGTGAATGAAGTCACTGCGGGCAGTGCTGCCGAAAAAGCAGGTATTAAAGCGGGCGATATTATTGTCAGCGTGGATGGACGAGCAATTAAGTCGTTCCAAGAGCTGCGAGCTAAAGTGGCAACCATGGGCGCAGGCGCCAAGGTCGAACTGGGCCTTATCCGTGATGGCGATAAGAAGACCGTGAGTGTCACCTTAGGCGAAGCAAGCCAAACCACTGAAAAAGCGGCTGGTGCTGTACATCCTATGTTGCAAGGAGCCTCATTAGAAAATGCCTCTAAAGGGGTTGAAATTACCGATGTCGCGCAAGGCTCGCCTGCGGCAATGAGTGGTCTGCAAAAAGGCGATTTGATTGTCGGTATCAATCGTTCTGCGGTGAAAGATCTCAAATCACTCAAGGAACAGCTCAAAGATCAAGAAGGTGCTGTAGCCCTGAAGATCCTGCGTGGTAAGAGCTTATTGTACCTAGTGCTGCGTTAATCGATACGCCGGTCTGATTTATATCCCATAATCAGATGCAGATCAGCATAGGGAACGCGCGTTCCCTATGCTTTAACTTGTTAAACATGTTAATCTAACTCACCTTTTTTAATACTTAGCCTGCCATGACAATAAAAGAAACCCTGTTATATCTCGGTAAAGCCGTGCTTTTCGGCCTTATCATGGCGGCCATGTTTTTATTGGTGACTCACTACTTCGATAATAAGAGTCTTGGCAATTCACTTCTGCAAAACCGCGGTAATAATACAGTTGAACTGTCCTTTGCTAAGGCAGTGCGCCGCGCAGCACCTGCCGTAGTCAATATTTACAGCTTAAGTATCGATCAGAGCCGTCCATTGAATTCTGGCTCACTCCAAGGTTTAGGATCTGGGGTGATCATGAGTAAAGAAGGCTATATTCTCACGAATTATCATGTCATTAAAAAAGCCGATGAAATTGTAGTCGCCCTACAAGATGGCCGCAAATTCACCTCGGAAGTCGTAGGTTTTGATCCCGAAACCGATCTTTCTGTGCTTAAGATCGAAGGCGATAATCTTCCTACTGTGCCAGTCAATCTCGACAGCCCACCGCAGGTTGGTGATGTGGTATTAGCCATTGGTAACCCTTATAACCTTGGGCAAACCATTACCCAAGGTATTATCAGCGCCACGGGTCGTAACGGCTTGAGTTCGGGTTATTTAGACTTTTTACAGACAGATGCCGCGATTAACGCCGGTAACTCAGGCGGCGCCTTAATCGACACTAATGGTAGCCTGATTGGTATCAACACCGCCGCCTTCCAAGTGGGCGGCGAAGGTGGCGGCCACGGCATTAACTTCGCGATCCCGATTAAACTGGCCCACAGCATTATGGGTAAACTGATTAAAAATGGTCGAGTGATCCGTGGTGCCTTAGGGATCTCTGGCGAACCGATTAACCCAGTTGTGGCACAAATCCTCAACCTGCCCGATTTACGTGGTGTATTAGTTACTGGTGTCGATCCTAATGGTCCAGCGGCACGAGCGCAGCTACAACCAAGGGATGTAATCATCAAATACGGCGACGAAGATGTGCCTGGGGTCGAAATGCTGATGGATAGAATTGCCGAAACTACGCCCGGCAAGAAAATCATGATGACAGTTATCCGCCAAGGTAAACAGCAGGAACTACCCGTTATTATCGATGAAAAAGTCGTCGTCGATAATTAAGCTCTGTAACTAACTTTGTTAATCTCAGAATGAGGCATGTAAAACCTCATTCTGAGTCATCGTCCAAATCACCTATTACCTACCCTCAAATGCAGAGCTAAATATAGCACTGCCATTTCTAACGGACTTTTGCCCCTTTGTGTGTTTAGGCTCATTAGCTCAAACGAAAATTCCCACATCTGCTGCCATACAAATTCTTATCTATTTGGCTATGTTTGGCCTTACCAGAAATCGACTAACAATGTATGGGTATACAGTCGTATTTAAATTTAGATGCTTTTGAGTGTTTTTACACTCATTAGTTTGCGCGTTTATCCAGCCTAAAATTTATAAAACCCTTAAAAATCATTCGCATAAACTTTCCCAAAATTAGTTAATAGGTTTGGAAAACGCGCATGCGCGTTTTTCCGGATGGTGTATTAGATAAAAAGCTGATAAGTTCTTTGCAATACAAACAGTTAATGATGCGCGTTTTTACTGGTCTAATGAGGTAAACGCGCATGCGCACTAATAAAATGTTAG
>NZ_JTLE01000062.1:0-6004 GCF_000798835.1 Shewanella sp. ZOR0012 | reverse complement strand
TGGCTCCCCTGACTGGACTTGAACCAGTGACATACGGATTAACAGTCCGCCGTTCTACCGACTGAACTACAGGGGAATCGTTTTAACGTATCAGCTTGCTAACTAAGTGGCTCCCCTGACTGGACTTGAACCAGTGACATACGGATTAACAGTCCGCCGTTCTACCGACTGAACTACAGGGGAATCGTTAGTTATCTAACTGTATTCTCATTGATTATTAATGATTAAAGAGTGGCTCCCCTGACTGGACTTGAACCAGTGACATACGGATTAACAGTCCGCCGTTCTACCGACTGAACTACAGGGGAATCGCTTTAATCGTCTCGATGACTCGTTGAGAACGGAGCGCATAGTAAAACGCTCTGTTGGAGGAGTCAACTCGAGTTACTAAAAAAAGTGTAATTATGCTGTTAAGTGCTCATCTAATGTGCATCATGGTGTAGAAATCAGCATTTTGATGAAGAAATAACTTAACTTTTCGCAAGATAGCGCTGTTCGGTACCATAAAATTTGTCAATGAAAAGTGCTTAAAGGCTGGCTCATATCTTCAATTGCTTAAAGATCCCTCGCTTGAGCATCAAAATCACTACGGCATTGAATAAATACACGAAAGTGCAAAATTGGCTGAATGTTTACAGGAACTAATAGCAAACAAAGTCAATGCGGATTCCGGCAGATGCTAGCCCTTACTCAGAAAGGTTTTTGCCCGCATAAATAATCTCTTACCTCGTTATAATGTTGATGCCGCTATTTGGGCTGAGTCTATTGCGTGAGTAGTGAGCACTGACGTTTAGGCAAATAGAACCACAACTCGGGCATTATCCTCTTTCTAGTCACTAGATGAGCGCCGTTAAACATTAAGATGACCATTTGATTGCAGCAAAGTGAAACTTTTTGACTACGGCGTTTTAGCGCTCAAACTGACGATAAAACGCACTGAAATTCAGGATTAATGCCAAATTAATGCACAAGGAAGGACTTTCATCTGCTTACAAAATTGCAACTTAAATTTATGCTAAAAAAGATAAGGCTTGCAATTGTCAACTATCTGAAATTTAAGGATTAATATTTTTATCGCCAAAATAGTGCAATTTAAGTCCATCGCCCGTGCACCAAGGGTTTGCCGCTTGTTTTAAGTCGCAACTCACAGGGTTATCCACAGAATTTGTTGATAAGTCGAAATAAGCGAGAAACCATGCGGGATTGAGGAGTATTTTTCATCCCCAACATTGGAGATAAATGGTTTGTAATTTAATTACATTTGATAAAAGTTACTACTTGTTACATTGGCGTTTATGTTCAGTGTAGGCTGATTATAAGATAACTGCTGGAGCTTAATCTGTCTCTTGATTAGAATGGTTCGACTAACCACAAGGATATGTAGCGCGTGTCAGAATCTGTTTTTCAGCTTGAATCCCAATTTGCCCCCGCAGGTGACCAGCCAACAGCCATTGCTAAATTGGTTGATGGCCTCGAATCAGGCCTTGCTTGCCAAACCCTATTAGGGGTGACGGGCTCTGGTAAGACGTTCACCATCGCCAATGTGATTGCCAAGCTTGGGCGACCGACCATTATTATGGCGCCAAACAAAACACTCGCCGCACAGTTATATGGCGAGATGAAAGAGTTTTTCCCCAATAATGCGGTGGAATATTTTGTCTCCTATTACGATTACTATCAGCCTGAGGCGTATGTCCCCGCATCTAATACCTTTATAGAAAAAGATGCCTCGGTAAACGCCCATATTGAACAAATGCGGCTCTCGGCCACCAAAGCCCTGCTGGAGCGCAAGGATGTGGTGCTGATTGCCTCGGTATCGGCGATTTATGGTCTTGGCGATCCTGACTCTTACCTAAAGATGCTATTGCACCTGCGCCAGGGCGATACCATGGGACAGCGGGACATTCTTAAGCGCTTGAGTGAATTGCAATACACCCGCAATGATATCGAGTTGCAGCGCGGTACCTTTCGTGTTCGCGGCGAAGTGATTGATATTTTCCCAGCCGATTCAGACCGCTACGCGATTCGGGTGGAGCTATTTGACGATGAAATTGAACGCTTAAGTGAGTTTGATCCGTTAACTGGGCAGATTATCAAACGTATCGCTCGCACTACAGTGTACCCTAAGACCCACTATGTGACGCCGCGGGAAAAGATCCTTGAAGCCACCGAGCTGATTAAGCAAGAGCTGCGTGAGCGCAAGCAATATCTGCTTGACAATAATAAATTGATTGAAGCACAGCGGATCCACGAGCGTGTGCAATACGACATTGAAATGATGGTGGAGCTAGGCTATTGCTCCGGCATTGAAAACTACTCCCGCTATTTATCAGGACGCGCCCCCGGTGAGGGGCCGCCAACGCTGCTCGATTACTTACCCGCTGATGGTTTATTGGTGATCGACGAATCCCATGTCACCGTGCCACAAATTGGTGCCATGTATAAGGGTGACCGTTCCCGTAAAACCACCTTGGTGGAATATGGCTTCCGTTTGCCCTCGGCGTTGGATAACCGGCCGCTGAAGTTTGAAGAGTTTGAGCAGTTAATGCCGCAGACGATTTATGTGTCGGCGACGCCAAATCCCTATGAGTTGGATAAGAGTGGCGGCGAGATTGTTGAACAAGTTGTTCGGCCCACAGGATTGCTCGACCCTGAGCTTGAGGTGCGCCCCGTCGGCATTCAAGTGGACGATTTGCTCTCTGAGGTTGCTAAACGGGTTGCGGTAAACGAGCGGGTGTTAGTCACCACGTTAACTAAACGTATGTCGGAGGATTTAACTGAATACCTCGACGAACATGGTGTCAAAGTCCGCTACTTACACTCAGATATCGATACCGTAGAGAGGGTGGAGATTATCCGCGATCTGCGCCTCGGTAAGTTTGATGTGCTGGTCGGCATCAACTTGCTGCGCGAAGGCTTAGATATGCCGGAAGTCTCGCTCGTCTGTATTTTGGATGCAGATAAGGAAGGCTTTTTACGTTCGGAGCGTTCGCTTATCCAGACTATTGGTCGTGCCGCGCGTAACGTTAATGGTAAGGTGATCCTCTATGCCGATCGCATCACCAACTCGATGGCAAAGGCGATGGGCGAAACCGAGCGCCGCCGTGAGAAACAGCGAGCCTACAACCTTGAGCATGGCATTGTGCCAAAAGGCGTGGTCAAGCGTATTACCGATGTGATGGATGTGGACGACGGCAGAGAGTCTGAAAAGGGTTATGGTCAAGCATCCCTTGGCAGAGTCGCTGAGCCTAAAGCCAAACGTTATCATGCAGATGCTGCGCAGCTGAGCCATGATATCGACAAGCTCGAGAAGCAAATGCATGAACATGCGCGTAACTTGGAGTTTGAACAGGCGGCGGCCTTGCGTGATGAGGTGAAACGCTTAAGGGAATTACTGATCAGCGCATAAATGAGTTTCTCGCCTAAGCAAGGCGTTGAGACTCGACGCTGTGATGCTAACGTTCTGCCACTAAGGTGTTTTACTGAATAAAAAGCCGCTAACACAATGTGTTTAGCGGCTTTTTATTGGATTAGATCATCAAAGAAGAATCGAGACTTTATGCTTTTTCTTTGGTTAGCATCGTGCGTGGGAGCATAAAGAATAAGAGCGCGCACAGTAATCCGCAGATCAAACCAACTAAATGCGCCTCGGTGGCCACCCGCGCGCCGATCATTGCGGTTACATCATCACTGGCGCCATAGAACTGTTCATGGCCGACTTTGACTATCACCCCGAGCAGCAGCAAATAACCAGAGTACATTTTGCGGTGTATATCCTGCACTGCACCAAAGGTAAATAGGCCGTGTAACATGCCGCTCAGCCCGACATAGCCTAAGAGTTGCGGATAACCCAGATATAGGCCAATGCCTTCAAATAGGCAAAGTAGGATAAACAGCGCGGCTAATCCCTTAAGCTGGTAGTGAAAGTGGTGCAAAAACAGTACTACCCATAATCCCGCGAGGTTCATCAACAGGTGCCAATGATTGGTATGCAGCAGATTACCGGTAATCAGGCGCCACCACTGTCCATCACTGATATCGCTACGTCGATAGGCGAGCAGATTATCTACGCTTGGGGTAAAAAGTCCCGTAACATACAAGAGCGCGCAGAGCAGACTGACGACAAGCGCCAGCCAATAGGGGCCGAGTTTTGTTAACGTCACCAGTCTCACGCCTGCGGTTTACCCGTTTCAGTTGCCTTGTCGAGCGAGGTCATCACCTCTGCTTTATTTTGCAGGTAATCCTCTAAGCCCCGTTTGCGAAGGTGGCAGGCTGGGCAGTCACCGCAACCATCGCCGACAATGCCGTTATAACAGGTCAGGGTATGGTGGCGAACTAAATCGAGCTGCTGGTATTTATCGGCCAGCGCCCAAGTTTGGGCCTTGTTGAGCCACATTAATGGCGTGATGATCTCAAGCTTTTTATCCATGCCTTGCACCAGTGCTGATTCCATTGCACGGACAAAGTCGTGGCGACAGTCGGGATAACCCGAAAAATCGGTTTCGCAGACACCGGTAATAATCGCCTCTGCTCCTAATTGGTAGGCGTAGATCCCCGCCAAAGTCAAAAACAGGATATTACGGCCTGGCACAAAGGTATTGGGTAAGCCATTTTCCATTAATTCGTGGGATACGGGGATCGCATCCCGGGTGAGGGCAGAAATGGCTAACTCGTTGAGTAAACTCACATCCATCACTTTATGGCTGGTGATGTTTAAGCGTTTGGCGAGGGATTTAGCCACGTCAATTTCTTCACGGTGGCGCTGTCCATAATCGAAGGTGATCCCATGGACTTCATCATACTGTGTTAAGGCTTGAATAAGACAAGTCGTTGAGTCTTGTCCGCCACTGAAAACCACTACCACCTTTGAAACTGATGCTGCTGACATAGGATCCACTTAAATTGACACATAAAATAGGGCGTAAGTGTAACTCAGGCGCTAGGGCTTGCAAACTCTTTGCTGGCGCGTGGCGACGGGTATGCGGCACTTAGTATCACAATGGCAGAGGCGGTAAAAACTTGCAGCTGCATCTAAAATCCTCTATAAATGCCGCCCCAGAAAAACGGAACGCTAGCATGAATTACCCAGTCAACGAAGTCTTTGAAACCATTCAAGGTGAAGGTGTCTTTACCGGAGTGCCCGCCATTTTTGTGCGTTTACAGGGCTGTCCAGTAGGCTGTGCTTGGTGTGATACCAAACAGACTTGGGATCTGCTTGAGGAAAACAAGGTGTCACCCGAACAAGTGATTACCGTCGATGGTTCCGTGGGGCGCTGGGCTAACCATACGGCGCAGAGTCTTATCGAGGCGTTCAACGCTAAGGGATACACGGCGCGCCATGTGGTGATCACAGGTGGTGAACCTTGTATGTATGATTTGAATGAATTAACCCTCACGCTCCACGCTGCTGGCTTTGCCACTCAAATCGAGACCAGTGGCACCTTTGAGGTGAAGTGCGATGCTGATACCTGGGTGACTGTTTCGCCCAAGATCAATATGAAAGGGGGTTATAAGGTGTTAGCGCAGGCCTTAACCCGCGCCAACGAGATAAAGCATCCGATAGCGACCGAACATCATATCGACGAACTCGATGAGTTACTCAAAGGGATTGATGTGTCAGGGAAAACTATTTGTCTGCAACCGATCAGCCAGAAACCAAGGGCGACGGAATTAGCCATGAAGGTGTGTATTGCCCGCAACTGGCGTTTATCGATTCAGACCCATAAGTACTTAAATATCGATTAATCGCCACTTAGCGCTGTGCACTTTTCTTTAACGCTCCGAATGGGGCGTTTTTTTATCAGCAAAATCTATGGATTAAAGACAATAGTCTTAAGTAAGCGATAAAAAATAACTTTGGATAAGGTGGAATGCTAGAAAGAAAACTTGGGGAATAAAGCGGTATATAGCGTGATATGAGAAAGAGTGGTGGAGGGAGAAGGATTCGAACCTTCGAAGGCGGAGCCGTCAGATTTACAGTCTGATCCCTTTGGCCACTCGGGAA
>NZ_JTLE01000009.1:0-5886 GCF_000798835.1 Shewanella sp. ZOR0012 | reverse complement strand
CGGACCCGCGCCACGGCCCACGAGCGGACGCCGCAGCAGGAGCGCCAGAAGGCCGCCAGAGAGGCCGAGCGCGGCCGTGAGGCTTGGACGCTAGGTGTGATGTCCAGGGACGTTGTTCTGGCCCCCGCCCGTAATGACACCGTGCCGATTCAAGAAGTATCTGTCCAGACCGCTCGCCATTGAAGGCATGTTAGAGTTTGGGGCATGTCGAGTCCCGAATCAGACAGGTCAGGGGTTGCCGGTCACACCGCCAGCCCCTTGAACCACTAGTTACGACGCCCACGATCTGTGTGGGCGTATGTCTGGCGTACCCGGGGCGCTGGCCGTGGTGACAAGAAGAACCATTTCTTGATCTCACACCTCGGAGTACTCGATGCCTTTTGCCCTCTACATGCTTGCCCTGGCGGTCTTCGTCATGGGCACTTCAGAATTCATGCTCGCGGGATTGCTCCCCGCGATCGCGACCGAACTTGACGTCTCGGTCGGCACTGCGGGACTGCTGACCTCCGCATTCGCAGTCGGTATGGTCGTCGGCGCGCCAGTGATGGCGGCATTCGCTCGCCGTTGGCCACCGCGGCTCACATTGATCGTTTGCCTTCTCGTGTTCGCGGGAAGCCACGTCATCGGAGCGATGACACCAGTGTTCTCTCTCCTGCTCATCACCCGGGTGCTCAGCGCTCTCGCAAACGCAGGATTCCTCGCCGTAGCACTGAGCACGGCCACTACCCTCGTGCCAGCGAACCAGAAGGGGCGTGCACTGTCGATCCTGCTCTCCGGCACGACGATCGCAACCGTCGTGGGCGTCCCCGCCGGGGCACTGCTCGGCACAGCGCTGGGCTGGCGAACGACGTTCTGGGCGATCGCCATCCTCTGTATTCCCGCGGCCGTTGGAGTCATTCGTGGCGTCACGAACAATGTTGGTCGGAGCGAGACTAGCGCGACCTCACCAAGGCTCCGTGTCGAGCTCAGCCAGTTGGCGACGCCGCGGCTCATCCTGGCCATGGTACTCGGAGCGCTGATCAACGGAGGGACCTTTGCGGCATTCACCTTCCTGGCACCCATCGTGACCGAGACCGCGGGCTTGGCCGAAGCGTGGGTGTCCGTCGCGCTGGTGATGTTCGGCATCGGATCGTTCCTTGGCGTCACGATCGCAGGACGACTATCAGATCAACGACCTGGCCTCGTGCTCGCAGTCGGCGGACCGCTATTGCTGACAGGCTGGATCGTGTTGGCAGTGGTCGCATCTCATCCCGTCGCGCTTATCGTCCTCGTCCTCGTTCAGGGATTCCTGTCGTTCGGCGTCGGCAGTACTCTGATCACGCGTGTGCTGTATGCAGCATCGGGTGCGCCAACGATGGGCGGTTCGTACGCAACCGCAGCATTGAATATCGGAGCTGCAGCGGGGCCCGTGCTTGGTGCGCTCGGGCTCGCGACCGGGCTGGGGCTGCTCGCGCCGGTTTGGGTCGCTTCGGTGCTGACAGCGATCGCTCTCGTCATCATGCTTCTCACCAGACGCGCGCTTACGAAGACCGCGGCGGAGGCCAATTGATGACCCATCCGAACGCTCTTCTCACTCCTCGTGCCCGTCTCCGGTTAGCCCGGCTGATTGTCGAAGACGGCTATCCGGCCACGATCGCCGCAAAGATGTTCATGGTCTCCCCGATCACTGCCCGGAAATGGGCAGGCCGCTACCGGGAAGAGGGTGAGTTTGGGATGCAGGATCGCTCCAGCAAGCCGCACCGGATCCCAGGCAGGACGCCCGAGCATGTCAAGAAGAAGATCATCAACCTGCGCTGGCGGCTTCGACTGGGGCCAGCCCAGATCGCTGCGCGACTTGGTCTCTCGACGTCGACTGTTCACGCGGTCCTCGTCCGTTGCCGCGTGAACCGCCTCTCGCATATCGATCGTGTCACTGGCGAGCCATTGCGGCGATATGAGCATCCTCATCCGGGATCGTTGATTCATGTCGATGTCACGAAGTTCGGCAACATCCCCGACGGCGGTGGACATCGTTACGTAGGTCGGCAGCAAGGCGCACGGAACAAGCTCGCGACTCCGGGATTACCACGAGGAAAAGATCACAAGCCGCGCACCGGGACGGCGTTCGTTCACACAGTCATCGACGACCACTCCCGCGTCGCATACGCAGAAATCTGGTCGGATGAGCAGGCGAGCACAGCGGTGGGAGTTCTCGAACGCGCCGTGGCCTGGTTCGCCGAACGAGGCGTGACCGTCGAGCGAGTCCTATCCGACAACGGGTCGGCATACAGATCCCACGCATGGAGGGACTTCTGCGCTCGGCTCGGCATCCGACACAAGCGGACACGCCCCTACCGGCCGCAGACGAACGGGAAGATCGAGCGATTCCACCGCACGCTCGGGGACGGCTGGGCCTATGCCAGGTTTTACGGTTCAGAGGCCGAACGACGCCTGGCGCTGCCCGGCTGGCTCCACTTCTACAACCACCACCGACACCACTCTGCGATTGGCGGCGTACCCTTCGACCGACTCAACAACGTCCCTGGACATCACAGCTAGGGCAGGGCATGAAAAAGCCCGTAGCGGGCTGCTACGGGCGTCTGACGCGGTGGAAAGGGGGAGGGGATGTTGTCTACATGGCTCTGCTGTAGTGAGTGGGTTGCGCTCCGGCAGCGGTCCTGATCAATCGTCACCCTTTCTCGGTCCTTCAACGTTCCTGACAACGAGCCTCCTTTTCGCCAATCCATCGACAATCACCGCGAGTCCCTGCTCGAACGCTGCGTCCGGACCGGCTTCGTCGAAGGCGTCTATCGCGGCCCGCAACAGCGGCGAGAGCGGAGCCTGTTCAACGGTGCCGCCGCGCTCGCCGGCATCGCTGTCGCCGGCCTGCTCCTCAAGCACGGCCCCAACAGTGAAGTAGCTGATTGTCATCAGCGCATTGACGGCGTCCCCGGCCGAAAAACCCGCCTCGCAGAGGAAGCGAAGCTGCGCGTCGGCCGTTTCCATCTGCGGTGCGCCCGGTCGCGTGCCGGCATGGATGCGCGCGCCATCGCGGTAGGCGAGCAGCGCCTGCCTGAAGCTGCGGGCATTCCCGATCAGAAATGAGCGCCAGTCGTCGTCGGCTCTCGGCACCGAATGCGTATGATTCTCCGCCAGCATGGCTTCGGCCAGTGCGTCGAGCAGCGCCCGCTTGTTCCTGAAGTGCCAGTAAAGCGCCGGCTGCTGAACCCCCAACCGTTCCGCCAGTTTGCGTGTCGTCAGACCGTCTACGCCGACCTCGTTCAACAGGTCCAGGGCGGCACGGATCACTGTATTCGGCTGCAACTTTGTCATGCTTGACACTTTATCACTGATAAACATAATATGTCCACCAACTTATCAGTGATAAAGAATCCGCGCGTTCAATCGGACCAGCGGAGGCTGGTCCGGAGGCCAGACGTGAAACCCAACAGACCCCTGATCGTAATTCTGAGCACTGTCGCGCTCGACGCTGTCGGCATCGGCCTGATTATGCCGGTGCTGCCGGGCCTCCTGCGCGATCTGGTTCACTCGAACGACGTCACCGCCCACTATGGCATTCTGCTGGCGCTGTATGCGTTGATGCAATTTGCCTGCGCACCTGTGCTGGGCGCGCTGTCGGATCGTTTCGGGCGGCGGCCGGTCTTGCTCGTCTCGCTGGCCGGCGCTGCTGTCGACTACGCCATCATGGCGACGGCGCCTTTCCTTTGGGTTCTCTATATCGGGCGGATCGTGGCCGGCATCACCGGGGCGACTGGGGCGGTAGCCGGCGCTTATATTGCCGATATCACTGATGGCGATGAGCGCGCGCGGCACTTCGGCTTCATGAGCGCCTGTTTCGGGTTCGGGATGGTCGCGGGACCTGTGCTCGGTGGGCTGATGGGCGGTTTCTCCCCCCACGCTCCGTTCTTCGCCGCGGCAGCCTTGAACGGCCTCAATTTCCTGACGGGCTGTTTCCTTTTGCCGGAGTCGCACAAAGGCGAACGCCGGCCGTTACGCCGGGAGGCTCTCAACCCGCTCGCTTCGTTCCGGTGGGCCCGGGGCATGACCGTCGTCGCCGCCCTGATGGCGGTCTTCTTCATCATGCAACTTGTCGGACAGGTGCCGGCCGCGCTTTGGGTCATTTTCGGCGAGGATCGCTTTCACTGGGACGCGACCACGATCGGCATTTCGCTTGCCGCATTTGGCATTCTGCATTCACTCGCCCAGGCAATGATCACCGGCCCTGTAGCCGCCCGGCTCGGCGAAAGGCGGGCACTCATGCTCGGAATGATTGCCGACGGCACAGGCTACATCCTGCTTGCCTTCGCGACACGGGGATGGATGGCGTTCCCGATCATGGTCCTGCTTGCTTCGGGTGGCATCGGAATGCCGGCGCTGCAAGCAATGTTGTCCAGGCAGGTGGATGAGGAACGTCAGGGGCAGCTGCAAGGCTCACTGGCGGCGCTCACCAGCCTGACCTCGATCGTCGGACCCCTCCTCTTCACGGCGATCTATGCGGCTTCTATAACAACGTGGAACGGGTGGGCATGGATTGCAGGCGCTGCCCTCTACTTGCTCTGCCTGCCGGCGCTGCGTCGCGGGCTTTGGAGCGGCGCAGGGCAACGAGCCGATCGCTGATAGAGGTTTATAGCGGCTTCGTTCCCTTCCGCAACCGTCAGCATGATCTGCTCCACATGCTCGCGGCCATAGTCTATCACCGCCCGCAGCAGCATACCGGCGACCCCTCGGCCTCGCTGTTCGGGCTCCACGAAAACGCCGGACAGATGCGCCTTGTGAGCGTCCTTGGGGCCGTCCTCCTGTTTGAAGACCGACAGCCCAATGATCTCGCCGTCGATGTAGGCGCCGAATGCCACGGCATCTCGCAACCGTTCAGCGAACGCCTCCATGGGCTTTTTCTCCTCGTGCTCGTAAACGGACCCGAACATCTCTGGAGCTTTCTTCAGGGCCGACAATCGGATCTCGCGGAAATCCTGCACGTCGGCCGCTCCAAGCCGTCGAATCTGAGCCTTAATCACAATTGTCAATTTTAATCCTCTGTTTATCGGCAGTTCGTAGAGCGCGCCGTGCGTCCCGAGCGATACTGAGCGAAGCAAGTGCGTCGAGCAGTGCCCGCTTGTTCCTGAAATGCCAGTAAAGCGCTGGCTGCTGAACCCCCAGCCGGAACTGACCCCACAAGGCCCTAGCGTTTGCAATGCACCAGGTCATCATTGACCCAGGCGTGTTCCACCAGGCCGCTGCCTCGCAACTCTTCGCAGGCTTCGCCGACCTGCTCGCGCCACTTCTTCACGCGGGTGGAATCCGATCCGCACATGAGGCGGAAGGTTTCCAGCTTGAGCGGGTACGGCTCCCGGTGCGAGCTGAAATAGTCGAACATCCGTCGGGCCGTCGGCGACAGCTTGCGGTACTTCTCCCATATGAATTTCGTGTAGTGGTCGCCAGCAAACAGCACGACGATTTCCTCGTCGATCAGGACCTGGCAACGGGACGTTTTCTTGCCACGGTCCAGGACGCGGAAGCGGTGCAGCAGCGACACCGATTCCAGGTGCCCAACGCGGTCGGACGTGAAGCCCATCGCCGTCGCCTGTAGGCGCGACAGGCATTCCTCGGCCTTCGTGTAATACCGGCCATTGATCGACCAGCCCAGGTCCTGGCAAAGCTCGTAGAACGTGAAGGTGATCGGCTCGCCGATAGGGGTGCGCTTCGCGTACTCCAACACCTGCTGCCACACCAGTTCGTCATCGTCGGCCCGCAGCTCGACGCCGGTGTAGGTGATCTTCACGTCCTTGTTGACGTGGAAAATGACCTTGTTGTCATTTTCAGAAGACGACTGCACGGAATATCAGGAGTCGGCTGCACTGGTGGATTGCAGCGCGGTGTACAGGGCCG
>NZ_JTLE01000061.1:0-245 GCF_000798835.1 Shewanella sp. ZOR0012 | reverse complement strand
GAGCAAATCCGGCATGACTTCAGCGTCGGTCACATTTGATAAGCTGAGTTCTGTACCTATGATCTCGTGAGTATGTGTATCAACGGCAATGTGTAGTTTACGCCACACTCGGCGTTTGCCATCTGTACCATGTTTCTTCATTTTCAACTCACCTTCGCCATAGACCTTGTAGTGGTCAACTAAATTTGGCCACAGCTTTAGAATCTTCCCAAAATCTTCGCTCTGATTCATTTGGGCTCAATCCT
>NZ_JTLE01000060.1:0-413 GCF_000798835.1 Shewanella sp. ZOR0012 | reverse complement strand
CAGATAAGTCTTGAAGACACTCCCTATTACCATTGCTGTAGCCGCGTTGTTCGGCGGGCTTTTTTATGTGGCGATGATAGTTACTCGGGTAAAAACTATGACCATCGCCGTGCTTGGGTCGAGTCATTATTATTTGAACTTGAAGCCGTTTTTGCTATTGATGTGGCAGCATTTGCGGTGATGTCGAATCATCTGCATTTGGTGCTGCGGGTGGATATCGAGACAGCCAATCGCTGGACTGACCGCGAAGTGCTTGAGCAGTGGCATAAGTTGTTTAAAGGCGATGAGTTAACGCAAAAGTTCGCCAAAGGTGAGTTAGTTGAAGCGCATGAGGTCAGCAGATTAAAGCATTCAATCGCCCTTTATCGCAGTCGTTTGTGTGATATTTCATGGTTTATGCGCTGTTTGAATGA
>NZ_JTLE01000059.1:0-226 GCF_000798835.1 Shewanella sp. ZOR0012 | reverse complement strand
CATATATGGACCCATCCGGTTTGCAAGACATTCGATAACGATTTTGAGAAGAGTTCATTGCACCCATATATCCGGCCTGTTATTGAGGGATCCCTCTGGCCCTGATGGATATCTGCTTCTACAGTCCTTATCATCCCTGCGGCTTCGTAATGAGCCTATGCCCGACTAAGGTTTTTAGTAGATCAGTCTGACTGTCTCATCATCAAATCAAGTGTCTTAGCAACTT
>NZ_JTLE01000058.1:0-1190 GCF_000798835.1 Shewanella sp. ZOR0012 | reverse complement strand
AAAAAAGGAAGCCTAAGCTTCCTTTTTTCTAATCACAATTGCTATTACGCAATGATCTTAGCTACAACACCAGCGCCTACTGTACGGCCACCTTCACGAATTGCGAAGCGTAAACCTTCGTCCATCGCGATTGGGCAAATCAGCGTAACAACCATCTTGATGTTGTCACCAGGCATTACCATCTCTACGCCTTCTGGCAGTTCAATAGTACCGGTTACGTCAGTTGTACGGAAGTAGAACTGTGGACGGTAGCCTTTGAAGAATGGAGTGTGACGACCACCTTCTTCTTTTGACAGAACGTAAACTTCTGATTCAAAAGTAGTGTGTGGGTTGATTGAACCTGGCTTAGATAATACTTGACCACGTTCTACGTCATCACGCTTAGTACCACGTAATAAAATACCACAGTTCTCACCTGCACGACCTTCGTCAAGCAGCTTACGGAACATTTCTACGCCAGTACAAGTTGTTTTAGAAGTCGTGCGGATACCAACGATTTCTACTTCGTCGCCCACTTTAACGATACCACGCTCTACACGGCCTGTTACTACTGTACCACGGCCAGAAATAGAGAATACGTCTTCGATTGGCATCAGGAATGGCTTATCGATATCACGCTCTGGCTCTGGAATGTAAGAGTCTAAAGCTGCTGCCAGCTCAAGGATCTTCGCTTCCCACTCCGGCTCGCCTTCTAGCGCTTTCAGAGCTGAACCTTGGATTACTGGTAAGTCATCACCTGGGAAGTCGTATTCTGATAACAGTTCACGTACTTCCATTTCCACTAATTCTAACAGCTCAGCATCGTCAACCATGTCACATTTGTTCATGAATACGATGATGAATGGTACGCCAACCTGACGAGACAGCAGGATGTGCTCGCGAGTTTGTGGCATTGGACCGTCTGTAGAAGCAACTACCAGGATCGCGCCGTCCATCTGTGCAGCACCAGTGATCATGTTTTTAACATAGTCAGCGTGGCCTGGGCAGTCTACGTGTGCGTAGTGGCGAGTTGGGGTGTCATACTCGATGTGAGAGGTATTGATGGTAATACCGCGCTCACGCTCTTCTGGAGCGTTATCGATTTGAGAGAAGTCTTTAGCTTCACCACCGTAGGTCTTAGCCAGTACGTGAGAGATAGCTGCAGTCAGAGTGGTTTTACCATGGTCAACGTGACCGATGGTGCCCACGTT
>NZ_JTLE01000008.1:0-1025 GCF_000798835.1 Shewanella sp. ZOR0012 | reverse complement strand
TGTCATTTTCAGAAGACGACTGCACGGAATATCAGGAGTCGGCTGCACTGGTGGATTGCAGCGCGGTGTACAGGGCCGTCTTGCTCACCTTGAGCCGTGTAGCGGCCTCTCGGACATTAAGCCCGTTGGCGATGTGCTCCCGCGCTCGCTGCAACTTGTCGGCGGTGACAACCGGCTTTCGCCCGCCCTTCCTCCCACGAGCGGCGGCGGCAGTCAACCCGGCCTTGGTGCGCTCGCGGATCAAGTCGCGCTCGAACTGGCCCAGCGCGCCGAACACGTGGAAGATGAGCCGCCCGCCTGGCGTGGTGGTGTCGATGGCTTCCGTCAGAGAACGGAAGCCGACGCCTCGCGCTTCCAGCGCGCCTATCGTTTCGATTAGGTGCGGCATAGAGCGCCCGAGCCGATCCAGCCGCCAGACGGCCAGCACGTCGCCGTCGCGCAGGTAGGCCAGCGCATCAGCCAAGCCGGGGCGGTCGGCCTTGGCCCCGGAAGCCGTGTCCTCGAAAACGCGCTCGCAGCCTGCCTTGCGTAGCGCATCCGTCTGCAAGGCGGTGTCCTGTTCCGCCGTCGATACCCGCGCATAGCCGATCAGTGCCATTTGCCGCCTCTCTTGTCCGTCATTCCGTCCGCCTATCTTAATGTCCGACAACCCGTTGTGCAATAACTTTGCTGGACAGTGTCCGGCATGGCCGACTAATGATCGTTTGGCGGACAAGGCGACTGGCATCAGCCGAACAGCTCGCTATGGGAGCCAAGCCGCGCCAGTCGCAGGGTGTCGGCGTCGGACTTGCGGTAGATCAGCAGCAGGTCGGGCTTGATGTGGCATTCGCGGTAGCCCGCCCAATCGCCGGAAAGATCGTGGTCGCGGTATCGCACATCCAGGGGCTGATCGGTCGCCAGCGCGACCAGAACCGGCTTGAGGTCATCATTCGTGCAGCGGACTCCTGATACTGTTCGTTCAATAGACGACTGCACAACAGCCTTCAAACCGCGTTGTCTGGTGCAGTCGTCTTCTGAAAATGACA
>NZ_JTLE01000057.1:0-211 GCF_000798835.1 Shewanella sp. ZOR0012 | reverse complement strand
AATGAGCCTATGCCCGACTAAGGTTTTTAGTAGATCAGTCTGACTGTCTCATCATCAAATCAAGTGTCTTAGCAACTTGCTGGTTGGTTAATTATTCACGTTTATTGAATCTATTCAGTACTATACTGGAAGCCGATACTCTTCCTCACGCGCCGCGATAACCCATGCCATTCTCGCGAGTTTATTGGCGACGGCCACACAGGCTCGATTA
>NZ_JTLE01000056.1:0-233 GCF_000798835.1 Shewanella sp. ZOR0012 | reverse complement strand
CAGCGTTGGACGCGGGATATCACTAAGCGCGGGCAACGCCGCCAACATGCTACTCGCCCTTACGAGGAAAAAGAGAGCTACAAATGGGAACAAGCCTCCGCCAATATGTCTGCCCGTTTAGGCGAGCATATCAACAAGGTGATTTCCGTCTGTGACCGTGAGGCTGATTTGTTTGAATATCTGACCTATAAAACCCAGCACCAACAGCGCTTTGTCGTCCGCTCGATGCAGAG
>NZ_JTLE01000055.1:0-349 GCF_000798835.1 Shewanella sp. ZOR0012 | reverse complement strand
GCCACCGGTATTCCTCCAGATCTCTACGCATTTCACCGCTACACCTGGAATTCTACCCCCCTCTACAAGACTCTAGTTCGCCAGTTCGAAATGCTATTCCTAGGTTGAGCCCAGGGCTTTCACATCTCGCTTAACAAACCGCCTGCGCACGCTTTACGCCCAGTAATTCCGATTAACGCTCGGACCCTCCGTATTACCGCGGCTGCTGGCACGGAGTTAGCCGGTCCTTCTTCTGTAGGTAACGTCACAGATGAGCCGTATTAAGACTCACCCTTTCCTCCCTACTGAAAGTGCTTTACAACCCGAAGGCCTTCTTCACACACGCGGCATGGCTGCATCAGGGTTTCCC
>NZ_JTLE01000054.1:0-542 GCF_000798835.1 Shewanella sp. ZOR0012 | reverse complement strand
GAACTCAATTTTTTTCGTATTAACACAACGACAGACATCATTGTATTAATTACTATCAGCTTTCCAAATTGTTAAAGAGCGGGCTTAAAAAAGCCAAAGATAATGTTTTAGTTTATCTTTGGCATCTCTAACCATAATGCAGTAAATGGTGGAGCTATGCGGGATCGAACCGCAGACCTCCTGCGTGCAAGGCAGGCGCTCTCCCAGCTGAGCTATAGCCCCATTTACATGCAGTGCGAGTAAATAAGATGTTCCAAACCTCTTAAAGGATTGGTTTGCCAATCATTTCTTATCAAAGCGGACAGTGGCGACGTTTAGTTCACTAAACGAGTCACTTTCCAACGCTGAGAAGGAAGGATTGGTGGGTCAGAGTGGACTTGAACCACCGACCTCACCCTTATCAGGGGTGCGCTCTAACCAGCTGAGCTACAGACCCATCTTTTACTCTATCTTCTATCAAGCAAATCTGTGTGAACACTCAACAAACATCGAGTTAGTCGTATAGGTAAGGAGGTGATCCAGCCCCAGGTTCCCCTAGGGCT
>NZ_JTLE01000053.1:0-623 GCF_000798835.1 Shewanella sp. ZOR0012 | reverse complement strand
ACAGTAAAGAATCCACCTTCTAAAGAAGGTGGCTTTGTTTTAACCCCCTAAAAGGGGGCCTTTATTCAAGAGCAAGTTGACCCTGCTCTTGCCGCTCTACTTTCTCTTGATGCCTAACGTATCTACGGATTATTTCCTCGTTAATTCCAATCGAATCGACGAAGTATCCTCTCTGCCAAAAATGATTTCCCCAAAGTTTATTCTTACGTAGGTAAGGAAATTTACTGAATATTTTCAAAGCTATCTTACCTTTTAACGCCCCCATTAAATTCGATATAGATATCTTCGGAGGTACCTTCACCACTAAATGAACATGGTCAACTTGAACATTTAGCTCCATGACTATGCATCCCATTTGATGGCAATAAACCTGAATGCATCGATAAACCTCTTTTCCGACATTACCTTTCAATATCCGAAAGCGGTACTTTGGTGTCCAGACTATATGATATTGACATCGCCAGAACACATGCGATGCTTGCTCGTATCTACTCATGTTATTTGCCTCTTTTGACTTCGCTAAAAATCAAAGATGCATTTAACATGGGTAGGTATACAGGCAAAGCCTCAAATGATGATAACCACCTACTGAAGTAGGTGGTTTTGGGCTAAAAATAAAAAAG
>NZ_JTLE01000007.1:0-5238 GCF_000798835.1 Shewanella sp. ZOR0012 | reverse complement strand
CTTGCGGGTACTGTTGTCCATCGGCGGCAACATTTCGCCCGTTTCAAGGTTTACCCGACCGAGTTCAGGCAGACTTGCCACGGTTTCAGGGGCTTTTTCGTAAATATCACGGACAATGAAACGCTCTGAGGCTTCGAGATTCACGCCAAGCGAGGCGGCAACAGCGTCGTGAGCCTCGCTATGCTTGGCGCGTAAATGTTCAAGATAGCGACCAATTCGAGCCTCTTTGCGGGTGTTTGTCGTGGCTACCGTGTGACGTGTCGGACTTTTGCAATCCTTGACTAGCCTAGCTTTCTCGGGCTTCGCCCGCCCTGCGGGGCTTTGGTCTTGGCGTGCAATTTCGGCAAAATAAGCCTGATTTCGGCGGCATAAATCCAGCTTTAGCTTTTCGGCGTTGCGCTGGTCAAATTCGGATACAAAAATACCGCCCCTTGGGGCGGTTAAGTCTTGAGGTTCGAAGGTGAGCGGCGGCAAATCCTCTATTATCTCAACAGTGGATATTGGCGCCCGCGCGCCCTTAATGTGTGGCTGCATCACGCCCCCTTAGCTCTGCGGCTTTGGCTAGGCTTAAATAGCTTGATGCAACGTCATGAAATTGCGCGGCGACTTTAAAATTGCCGCGCCCAATATAATCCCAAGCGATTTCTAAATACCGCTCAGCCTGTGAAATGAAAAACGGCGCTTGCGACCATTTAGGGTCTGGGTTGAGGCGCTGAACGCCCTCGAAGGATGCCATTAACATTGGGATTCCTCCCATTCTGCGGCCACTAAGGTTAGCTCCCTTAATGCGCCTTTGTAACTTGGATTTGTCAAATAGACAGGCGTTTCCCTTGTTGCTTGACCAATCAACTTGTGGAGTAATTCAATATGCGCATGAGCGGCGACTAAATCAGCCCGCATTTCGTTTATTTCGTCTGGCGTAGGTGCGCGGAAACTTGGGTTATCAATCATCTTGCACCCCCGAAAAACTTAGCTTTCAGGCGGCGAACAATTTCAGCATTGCGTTGACGCAAAGCGTTACTGATTGGCTTTGCTAATGCGGTGGCGTCCATCCATACGGGGACTTCAATATTGGAATTCGGTACTTTTTTGTAAGTGGTCATTGGTCTGTCTCCTGTGGCTTGCCTGTTGGTTTTGTGGCTAACGGGACGCATCCAGCGACCCGCGCCACACAGGACATATTCAGCCTACATTCATCCACTTTGCTGTACAAGCAACAACTCTGCTGCATTTACGATGAAGAATGCAGCAACTACACTGGTTATAGGACACCAACAGGACACGGAAAAATGCAACCATCAGACTTGCTCGACCTCATACGAGCCGCATACGGCCTGACTTCTGATTATCAAGTGATGAAAAAATTTGGTTTTTCACAGACTGGCGTTTCTCATTGGCGCCGAAATGCCAGTTTTCCTAAAGATGACGTGTTAATTAAGTTCGCGGATGCGTTAGATATTCACTTAGGAGTTTTACTATTGCATTCAGTTATTTGGAGACAAAAAGACCCTATCGCAAAGGCCTCTTTGCAAAAAATTCTAGATGCTCTGGCATACTGCGAAAAATCGGAGTTACTTGATTAGATTGTTACTAAAATGTGGCAAAATCGGCCAAGCTGCTGTATTCCATCAAATCGCTTACAGACCTTACATAGCAAGGGTTTGGCAAAATTATCTAATGTTTAGAATGCTTTAACGATCTATACATTGTGCGCAGTTTTCATGTAAGAGGGATTTAGGGTGCCGATAACATCCTAGTTAATACCTTGCAAATGGTCTAACGGCTTATTAAAGGCGCTTTCATGTCTTTCTATTTGTGTGGTGTGTAAATACTTCGATGTGGTGTCGATACTCTCATGGCCTGCATCGGCTTGGACATGTGACAACGGTCTACGGTTAATATTAATGTCATGGGTAATCCCTGTATGTCTGATATTGTGTGCTGTGAGTTTTCTCATTTGTGCCGCGTCTTGGTGAAAGCCATCAACTTGAGCATTATCCGCAGCAAGATTAATAATCGCTTGGATTTCTTCCCGTATCTGACGGATCCCAAGATTAGCATTCACTACACCCGCATCTCGGCCGCGACCAGCTGCTCTATGTCGAACAAATAACGGATGTGGTTCACTTTGATTTGGATAGTCAGTAAGACCTAAAAACTGTCGATATTTAACTAAGCCGTCCAGTAACGCCTTTGACATCGCCACGCTACGCTTTTTACCACCTTTACTCAGTGGAATATGAAAACTCCAAATGCCTGTCTGTGAATTTTGCCTAAATTGGCCCATCACTGGTGAATAGCCAACCCGTGCAGATACATCAGAGATGCGTAAATAGCAGGAATAAATCAATGAAATCAAGAATAAACTACGTTGATGCAATTCGGGTAATGTTTCAGCCAATCGAGTAACTGTGCTCATCACATAGGACCACTGTAGTTCTGTGAAAGCCAAGTTGTTTTCATCTTCCTCGCTTTGTCTTTGATACTGCTTGTTTTGGCCAAAGCGGCTGTGATTCAACCAAATTTGCGCGGGGTTGCGCTCACAAAACTCCTCACTCATTAAGTAGCTATAAAACGAGGATAAAATAGCAATCTTGGTTTTTAATGCATTGTCGCTAAGCACATAAGGTTGAACTTGCCCTAACAGTTTCTTGCCGACAAATGGCCGCCAAAGACTATTAGGAACCCGCTCATCACGCAGTTTATCGAGTTTAAACTGTGGCACGTTAAAGTAACCAATCAGCGCTAAGGGTGGCGCCAAACAATAATTCACATACCGACTCATATCCTTACGTAGCACCTGTGTGGGTGACATTTTGGCGACATCAAAGCACCAATGCAGGAATGTAGTGAGTTCACTCCGATAGGCTTTATAGTTGTTTTCACTGTGTTTTTGTTCAAATAACCAATCTGTTGCATGTTCCATTACTAAACCTGCATCAGGCACATCCGTTAGACTGACTTGGGTAATGTATTGATTCACCACACTGTTCCCATCTTGTATGAATTCAATTGAATCAAATAAAGGTAATACTGGAGGAAGCTGCATAATAACTTTTAAATTTAAGTGTTTAATGCATGATAATACTTAAATGCAAATGCCGATAACGTTATTTATCGGCATTAATGAGTCTTTCAATTTGCGGACAACTTGTTTGTGAACATTGCTGGCAGCCTATGCGTTTTTGGCAACAGATAAGGCAAAGTTGCCAGACTTTCCGTTTTGATTGATTATCTAGACATGAAAAATCCGCTGCACATAGACTTCCTTCACGAATGAGTTGCGCAAGTTTCTCCTCTGATATAGATAAATTGATCCTTTCTGCCATATATGCCATATAAATTCCTGCTGAGTTATCTATTTTGATAATACACAAATGATAATAGTTATCAATAACGAGCTGTTAAATTTGCGACCTTCCCCGCTGCAGAATTATTTTTACTGATTTGACAAGCTTCTACTACACTCTAACTGTGCGACATAAATTAAGTGATGAGGTCTCGGATGGTGATTGATCTTACAAAGAAAAAGCCGCTCTTTTCAGGGAAAAAAACCATAGAAACTTCTGCATTTTCTGCGCCCTGGAAAATTCTTGTTGTTGATGATGAGCCTGATGTACACACGGTCACTAAACTTGCACTTTCTCGTTTTAAACTCGATGGTCGTGCCCTCTCCTTTATTAACGCTTATAGTGCTGAACAAGCTAAAGAATTTCTTTTAAATGAACAAGATCTGGCAATTGCCTTTATTGATGTTGTAATGGAAACCGATCATGCTGGCTTGGAGTTAGTAAAGTGGATCCGTGAGGAACATAAAAACAAAACAATCCGCCTAATTTTGCGCACAGGACAGCCAGGCCAAGCTCCTGAAGAAGATGTTATCGTCAACTACGATATCAATGACTATAAGGCAAAATCTGAACTCGATTCACGCAAGTTAATGACAAGTGTCTACTCGGCACTGCGTTCTTACCGCGACATTATGGAAATCGAACAAGCAAGGCGTGCACAGCTGAATCATCGAAAAGGATTAGAGCGAGTGCTCGAGGCAACCTCAGGATTATTTGAACTCAGAACGCTCTATCGATTCGCTGATGGCTTGCTGACCCAAGTTGCAACCCTATTGAATCTCGATTCCGAAACACTGCTGCTAACCTGCAATGCCATGGATGCGATAAGCGGCCATATGGAATCTGCTGAGATTAAGATTTTGGCGGGGACGGGACAATTTGCCGAGAGTCCTGCGAACAAAGTGTTACCAATGCATATTGATAAGTTATTACGCACCGCTCTCGCACAAAAGCGTTGTTTATATGAAGATAACTGTTTCGTTGGCTATTTCCCAACGAAGAGCGGGCTTATCAACCTGCTTTATATGGATGGGATTGATAAAATCGACGATTTAGATAAAAAACTTATTGATATTTTTGCAATAAATGTGGGTATCGCCTTTGAGAACCTACTTCTAAATCAAGAGGTCGAAGATACCCAGTCTGAACTTATTCTACGTTTAGGAGATGTCGTTGAAAGCCGCTCAAAAGAGGCGGCAAACCACGTAAAACGTATGGCCGAATATTGTGCCAAACTGGCACTACTTGCTGGATTATCAGAGACCGAAGCTGAACTTTTACGCAGAGCATCGCCTATGCATGATATTGGTAAGATAGCGATCCCCGATGCTGTGTTGCTTAAGCCTGGTAAGTTAGACGATAAAGAATGATCGGTTATGCGTCAGCACCCTACTATTGGCTACCAGATCCTCGCTAATTCCGAGCGGCCTATCCTAAAAGCCGCAGCGATTATAGCCTTGCAACATCATGAAAAGTATGATGGTTCAGGCTATCCAGCCAATTTAAGACAAGAACAAATTCACATTTTTGCCCGTATTGTTGCAATTGCAGATGTGTTCGATGCTCTTTCCCATGCACGTTGCTATAAAGCAGCTTGGCCACTGGAAGAGGTTATCGATGAAATGCGTAAAGGTGCAG
The DNA here is from genome assembly GCF_000798835.1 of Shewanella sp. ZOR0012. Classification (NCBI taxonomy): domain Bacteria; kingdom Pseudomonadati; phylum Pseudomonadota; class Gammaproteobacteria; order Alteromonadales; family Shewanellaceae; genus Shewanella; species Shewanella sp. ZOR0012. The sequence continues at coordinate 250 of NZ_JTLE01000007.1, read as the reverse complement.
GTAAACATTTTGATCCTGATTTACTCGAACTGTTTATCAATAACATCGATATTTTTGTACAGGTAAAGGAAAACTGGAAGGATCATGATGAATAGCCAAAAAAGCATTCATAATCAATCATCCACCTATGATAATCGGTCATATGAATAAGGAGCGGGAGTTAATATTGTTAACAAGCTCTTTATCCGGCGAACTGCATAAACTTAATACGGATTATCGGCAAGAAAGTCAAAAATAACGGCTTGCTCGA
>NZ_JTLE01000052.1:0-2343 GCF_000798835.1 Shewanella sp. ZOR0012 | reverse complement strand
TAATGCCAGTGGTGTGGCAGGTGTGTTAGCGCTTGCGCGTTACTTTGCCAAACAAGCAAAAACGGCGCCGCTTGAGCGCTCGATTCTGTTTAGTGCCTTTACCGCCGAAGAAACAGGGCTGATCGGTGCTCAGCATTTTGCTCAGCATCCCACTGTACCGACCAAAAACATTGTCGCTTTTTTAAATATTGACGGCATGAATATGAACCAAGGGGTAGATTATATTCTGCGCTATGGTGAGGGCGTGTCTGAGCTAGAAACCTATTTGGATAAGGCCGCTAAGGCGCAGGGGCGGATGGTGAAGGGCGATCCAAGACCACAAAATGGTTTGATGTTTAGATCGGACCACTTCGCTCTGGCCCAGCAAGGCGTGCCCGGCTTGTTATTTATGAGCCTTGGGGATACGGATCCTGACTACATTGCCCATAAATACCATAAAGGAGCCGATGATTATGATCCTAACTGGACCCTCGAAGGGGTGAAGCAGGATTTAGATCTGATGGCGAGTATGTTAACCACCTTAGCCAATGGTAAAGATTGGCCGCATTGGTTAGAAGCATCGGATTTTAAGACTAAGCGTGAGCAGGATGGCCGTAAAAAGTAATTCCGATTAAGGTAAAAAGGACGCTGCTGCGTCCTTTTTTATGTTTATTCAATTAATTAACCTGAGCTCGGGATAAGCAGAGCCGCTGAATAGGCATCTTTTCGGGCGCCTCTCTGCATTGCTCTGTCTCACCATAGCGCGCTATGGCGTAAGACTGAGCGCCTTGATATGCGCAAAAATCTGCGCATTCCGTTAGAAAAAAGATTTTTCTTTTCAAAAGAATCATTTATAGCATTGATTTAGTTTGTTAAATTTAGATTTTTTCGACACTGGTTATCCCGAGTTCAGGTTAACTAGAAGGTGTAGCTAACAGAAAGCATGGGGCCGATAAAACTGTAGTAAATATTGTAATCGGCAATTTGAGTCTCTTTATTTGGGGACTTTTGTGCGATATCGACGTCAACTTTGTAATAGTTATAGGCAACACTCATACGCCAATTGGGAGTAATTTGCGCATCTATGCCTAATTTAATATCAACCAACTCGCCTTTGACATCATTGAGGTTGATATAGAAATACTGGGCGTGAGTGGTTAAATCCCATCCAGAAATAAATTCGTAATTAGCATAGACGCCAAAGTCCGGCAGTGGTGCAGTGATATTCTCATCGACAATTTGCGGTATTGCCTGGCTCGCACAGACATTATTCAGTAACTCAGAGGCTTTACAGACGCCGATAATGCCTTCAAATCCTGTCTTGATAAACATTGTGTGTAAACCAAGAGACAAACCAACATCATAGTTACTGCCTTGAATTGCATCAAAACCGTAACCAACACGTAGAATATCGATATTTAAGGTGGAGCTGAGTTTTCCGCCTGCTTTAATATCGTAAATTGTATCGTTAATTTCAATTTGGAAGGGTTTGGAAAGGGCTTGGGTTTCGGCTGTGCGGTGTAGTTGTTTCCAGTCGAGGTAAAGATGATGGCGTTCGTTGAAGTGATAATTTAGCTCAACAAAGGGCAAAAATTCGTTTTCGGCCAGTTGCAGATCGGACTCATAGTTTAAGGTGAAGTTACTCGCGGTATTCGGGTTAGTCACTTCCATATTGGTATCTGACTGCGAATAAAATCCCCCTAGCTCCAAGCTGAATTCGCCCGCCAGCACAGGAGTGCAAGTGAGAAGGGCGATCACTAAGGGGGTTAGACGAGTGGAAATCAACGCTACTCCAGTATTCTTCTTATTATATCCAGCGATAACATCAGACTTAAGTGCCATAAGTTATGACCATTTGGAGTGTATCAGTAAATCTTTAAATGTGAATAAAATGTTTTGGAAAGTGTGAATTTTCGTGATTTAAAACAAAAGTTGTATGGTTAATCGCTTTGGTATTGCAGGCTTGAGGGAGGGATCACAGTAATTTACATCTTGGTGATTAGGGTGTGTTGACGTTTCGAGATTAGATTTTGTTCGTTCTGGCAAGTACGTGCTCGCGAAAGGAGGAATGATGTGTAGTTTACTCAAATGACGAGCGGCTCTTATGACAGAAAGTAAGAGCAAGGGCTTGCCAGACGAACCCTTCGGGCAGCATTTGGCTGGCTTTTCTACTGCGTTATCGTCCGTTTATGTTGAATAACTACACTGTACGGACTTTGCCTTGCATAAAAGCCAGCCACATTGCTGCAAAAATAACCCTGAAACGTCAACACGCCCTAGTGGCGGGAATATGTCGTAAAGCCTAAAAAAACGGCCCAGTAGAGACTGAGCCGCCGATAAGAGCTTAACGAGACCGCATCAATT
>NZ_JTLE01000051.1:0-395 GCF_000798835.1 Shewanella sp. ZOR0012 | reverse complement strand
GTTAAGCGGCTGTTTTTGCTATTGTTGCTTGGTATTCTTTATAACCATGGTTGGGGAGCGGGAGCACCTGCCGACCCTGAAAAAATCCGTTATGCTAGTGTATTAGGCCGTATTGCCTTTGCGTGGTTTTTTGCCGCCTTGCTGGTGTGGCATACCCGTTTACGGACCCAAGTGCTGGTGGCTCTAGGCATATTAGTGGCCTATGGCGCGGCGCAACTCTGGTTACCGTTTCCTGGTGGACAGGCGGGTGTGTTATCACCCACTGAGTCAATCAATGCTTATGTCGACAGCCTGTTATTGCCGGGTGTGAGCTATCAAGGACGAACCCCCGATCCTGAAGGCCTGTTATCGACACTGCCCGCCGTAGTCAATGCCTTAGCGGGTGTGTTTGTCGG
>NZ_JTLE01000050.1:0-461 GCF_000798835.1 Shewanella sp. ZOR0012 | reverse complement strand
CCTCTCAAGCCGCGCGCCAATTAGTGCAGGCCTCTAATGCCTTATCCGATGGCGTGACCCAGTTAGGCCAAGTGGAGGATGAGCGGCAGCGGGAATTTATCGGCCGTAAGCTCAGCCTTGAAAGCGCCACAATGTTAAATAGCATCAAAGTGTTACTGACACTGGATGTGAACGAAGATAATCATTTATCCGTATTAGCTGGGCAAATCATCGAGCAATTAACCTTATTGGGTAAGAGTGTGGGCCAGCGCCTTACCTTAGGGGATGAGTTGCAGCTTAGGGCCCGTGAGTTATCACTTGCCGCAGCCCATGCCTCTGAGTTATTGCAATCCGAATTGGCGGTAGTCGACTCGGCGATTTTAGCAAAACTCAGCCAAGCTTATCCCGATATGGCGGGGAATAAACGCAGTGGGCAACTGCTTGATGATGTGATTGAACGTGAGCTCGATATCCAAGAACAG
>NZ_JTLE01000049.1:0-1463 GCF_000798835.1 Shewanella sp. ZOR0012 | reverse complement strand
TGGAGCTGCCAGTGTCTTGGGTGATGGCGGTGATGGCCACGGTGTTACCGTCACCGTCTTGGTCAATCTTGGTGTCAACATTGCCGTTATCGCTGGCCTTTCCTGTATTACCCGCTGGATCTGTGACTGAAGCCTCTGCAGTATAACCACCTTCAGCGATGGGGTTAGTCACATCAACTGCATAAGTTCCATCTGAGTTAACCGTAGTTGTAAGAGTTTGTTGTGCCCCGGTGCTGTCGGTAACCAAAATAGTAATAGTACTACCAGGAGGTGCATCGGTTGTACCCGTGATAGTGGGCGTTGTATCTTGCGTATCATCGGGAGCACTCACAGTGATCACCGGCCCAGTAGTGTCCAGAACTGCGGAATCTCTGCCTTCTGGTGAAGTGTTGCCTGCAGCATCGGTTATGGTCGCAACGACAGTGATCGTTTCACCTTCAGCAGGGGCTGGAAGCGTTAGATTAACAAATCCATTATCAATGTCTTCCTGCGTTAGGATGTAATCAACACCATTAACTGTGAGCGTATCTCCCGCATTCGCGCCAGTACCTTCCAAGCCAATCGTGACGTTTACTTCGCTTGCTTCACCAAGTTCTTCATTACTGATAAAACCGTCATTGTTAGTGTCTGTAGTGATAGTGACACTAGGACCGCCATTTGCAACCGGAGTGATATTAATCGTTAATGTTGCGGTTGAGCCAGTATTGGTGGTGTAAGTAATGACAGGTACTTGGCCATTCCAGAATTCGTTAGGCGTAAATGTGTAGGAGCCGTCGGCATTGATGACTAAGCTACCGCCTTCTAAGGCAACGGTGGTGCCCGCAGTCACGGTATTGCCGTTTACAGTGAAGCTGACAACAGACAAGGTACTGTCAATATCACTGTCATTGCTAAGGACGTTACCAGTGGCAACGGAATCTTCAGCAACGGTATTGATATCGTTAACCAAGACTGATGGGTCATCCACTGGGGTGATATTAATGGTTAAGGTGGCCGTTGCACCAGTGTTGGTGGTGTAAGTAATCACCGGTACTGTGCCATTCCAGTTGGCGTTGGGTGTGAAGGTGTAAGAGCCGTCGGCGTTGATGATTAAACTGCCGCCTTCTAACGTAACGGTGGTGCCCGCAGTCACGGTATTGCCGTTTACGGTGAAGCTGACAACAGACAAGGTACTATCAATATCACTGTCATTGCTAAGGACGTTACCAGTGGCAACGGAATCTTCAGCAACGGTATTGGTATCGTTAACCAAGGCTGATGGGTCATCCACTGGGGTGACATTAATGGTTAAGGTCGCCGTTGAGCCAGTGTTGGTGGTATAGGTGATGACCGGTACTTGGCCATTCCAGTTGGCGTTGGGCGTGAAGGTGTAAGAGCCGTCGGCGTTGATGATTAAACTGCCGCCTTCTAAGGCAACAGTGGTGCCCGCAGTCACGGTATTGCCGTTTACGGTGAAGCTGACA
>NZ_JTLE01000048.1:0-976 GCF_000798835.1 Shewanella sp. ZOR0012 | reverse complement strand
TTTAAGTCTACACACTTAAAGCCATTTTTATTCGGGTTTACGATAAGCGATAAACGCTTACTGATAAATTGAGGCTTGCCCTTCAGGGCGAGTCTTTAGCAATCTTAGGAACCACATATACTGCTCTGGATAAGCGAGTATCACTTGCTCAACCGCTTTATTCAGTGCTAACGCCTCGTTTTCCTTACCGACCATGTCTTCGGCGGCAATGGCGGGCATCACAGTTAAATCAAACTGGCGTGAAGCTTGGTTATAACCAATTTTCACCGGTAGCACTTGGGCATTTCCCGCCTGAGCTAAGCGGCCAACCACGGGTAATGTCGCTTTGACTGTGCCTAAAAACGGGGTAAATACACTCTGATCTGGGCCTAAATCCTCATCGGGCAGGTAGAAAAAGCTATTGTTCTGCTTAAGCTCTGCTAATAAGGCGCGAATTCCGGCCTCTCGCATATAAACGTGGCCACCACAACTGCTACGTACCCGATTATTAAACCAGTTAAATAACGCGTTTTTATGGGCCTTTGCCATAGTGACCATGGGCAAGTCGAGGTTTAACCTCAGCCCAGCATAATCAATAGGCCACACATGGGGCATGATAAATATCACCGGCTGCCCTACTGCTTGCGCCGCTTGTACATGCTCAAAGCCCATCAAATTCACACGGCGGCGTAAATGCGCCTTAGATCGTACCAACAGCTCACCTTGCGATAACAGCACTAATACGAAGTTCTGCACGTTGTCATCAATTAAGGCTTCTATTTCTGCGGCGGATTTTTCAGGGAAACACGCCTTTAAGTTCGCCCTGGCAATACTTATCGGCTTTTTCGCAATAGGCGCCACCAGTTTGGCCAAGGTTCTAGCAATAGGATCACGCAGCCACGCGGGCATGATCCCAAAAATCACTAATAGACCGATCGCCAACCAAGTAACCCAATATTTAGGGTGCAATAACGCCAGTTGAAAACGTCGGTCAAAA
>NZ_JTLE01000047.1:0-334 GCF_000798835.1 Shewanella sp. ZOR0012 | reverse complement strand
CGGCCCTGTACACCGCGCTGCAATCCACCAGTGCAGCCGACTCCTGATATTCCGTGCAGTCGTCTTCTGAAAATGACACGCTGGAAGCCCCGTAGCGACGCGGAGAGGGGCGAGACAAGCCAAGGGCGCAGGCTCGATGCGCAGCACGACATAGCCGGTTCTCGCAAGGACGAGAATTTCCCTGCGGTGCCCCTCAAGTGTCAATGAAAGTTTCCAACGCGAGCCATTCGCGAGAGCCTTGAGTCCACGCTAGATCTATCTCATCTGCGCAAGGCAGAACGTGAAGACGGCCGCCCTGGACCTCGCCCGCGAGCGCCAGGCGCACGAGGCCGGC
>NZ_JTLE01000046.1:0-1103 GCF_000798835.1 Shewanella sp. ZOR0012 | reverse complement strand
AAAAAAACGGCCCAGTAGAGACTGAGCCGCCGATAAGAGCTTAACGAGACCGCATCAATTGTTATGCGTGTTAGCGGCCGATGTTGGCTCGCTGCTTTTCTCGTCCTTGTTAAACATGCCTAAACGGATGCGGATAAAGTGCAAAATTTGCGCAGCAATATCCACATTTAAGCACGATTCTAATCCTTCAAACCCAGGTGATGAGTTGGCTTCGCAGATTTTGTAATGGCCGTTATCGAACAATAAATCTATACCTGCCACATCTAAATCGAGAATATTGGCGGTTTGCGTCGCGAGCCATTCGATTTCAGGGGTGATTTCAAAGGGCCTCGCCGAGCCACCCGCGCTGACATTAGCTTTAAAGCTATCTTCTTGCCCACGTCGCTCGTAGCAGCCTGCAACGCGTCCGCCAATAGTAAAGACTCGCAAGTCGCGGCCATGACTATTAGCAATGAACTCTTGCAAAATAATGTTGGCGTTTTTATTAGTCGCTTCGATTAGTTGCATTAAGTCATCAAACTCACGGGCTTTGTGTGATAAGAATACACCACTGCCTTGAGAGCCTGAGAGCGTTTTAATCACTACGGGAAAACCTAAATGGCGCTCAACCAGATCAATATCAACCGGGAATTTGACCAACATGGTTTTTGGCGTAGGTAAATTCTTCTCGGCCAACAATTGCTGGGAGAAGAGCTTATCTTTAACAATCTCAATAGCTTTTGAAGGATTTAAACAATACACCCCTAAGCGTTCCAAATGGCGAATGATTGCCAACGCAAAGTAGGTGGTGCCAGAACCCATGCGCGGAATGATAAAATCCGGCAATTCAACGGGTTGTCCATTTAACAAAATACTTTTGTTATCTTCTCTCGTCACGGTGAGATCAAACTCATCCGGCGCATAAACGGCTAATTCAATATTGTCGGCCTTAGCTGCCGCCAACAGACGTTCGATTTCATACCATTCAGGTTTTAGCTGAGTCGCGGTTTCTTTATATAAAATCCAACCACGCATTTAATCGCAAACCTTCATTTTCATGCTTTGTCCTCGGGTTCAGCTTCATCCTGAACATCATCTTCAATTTCAACATCCACATCTACATC
>NZ_JTLE01000045.1:0-349 GCF_000798835.1 Shewanella sp. ZOR0012 | reverse complement strand
GCCACCGGTATTCCTCCAGATCTCTACGCATTTCACCGCTACACCTGGAATTCTACCCCCCTCTACAAGACTCTAGTTTGCCAGTTCGAAATGCAATTCCCAGGTTGAGCCCGGGGCTTTCACATCTCGCTTAACAAACCGCCTGCGCACGCTTTACGCCCAGTAATTCCGATTAACGCTTGGACCCTCCGTATTACCGCGGCTGCTGGCACGGAGTTAGCCGGTCCTTCTTCTGTAGGTAACGTCACAGCTGCAAGGTATTAACTTACAACCTTTCCTCCCTACTGAAAGTGCTTTACAACCCGAAGGCCTTCTTCACACACGCGGCATGGCTGCATCAGGGTTTCCC
>NZ_JTLE01000006.1:0-2762 GCF_000798835.1 Shewanella sp. ZOR0012 | reverse complement strand
TATTCGTCTAAGTGCTACTTAGCAAAACCCATCTGGGTTGTATGGTTAAGCCTCTCGAGTCATTAGTATCAGTTAGCTCAACGCCTCACAACGCTTACACACCTGACCTATCAACGTCCTAGTCTCGAACGGCTCTTTAGTGGACTTATAGTCCAAGGGATGACTCATCTTGGGGCTCGCTTCCCGCTTAGATGCTTTCAGCGGTTATCGATTCCGAACATAGCTACCGGGCAATGCCATTGGCATGACAACCCGAACACCAGCGGTTCGTTCACTCCGGTCCTCTCGTACTAGGAGCAACTCCCCTCAATCATCCAACGCCCACGGCAGATAGGGACCGAACTGTCTCACGACGTTCTGAACCCAGCTCGCGTACCACTTTAAATGGCGAACAGCCATACCCTTGGGACCGACTTCAGCCCCAGGATGTGATGAGCCGACATCGAGGTGCCAAACACCGCCGTCGATATGAACTCTTGGGCGGTATCAGCCTGTTATCCCCGGAGTACCTTTTATCCGTTGAGCGATGGCCCTTCCATTCAGAACCACCGGATCACTATGACCTACTTTCGTACCTGCTCGACGTGTCTGTCTCGCAGTTAAGCTGGCTTATGCCATTGCACTAACCGTACGATGTCCGACCGTACTTAGCCAACCTTCGTGCTCCTCCGTTACTCTTTGGGAGGAGACCGCCCCAGTCAAACTACCCACCAGGCACTGTCCTTACCCCAGATAATGGGGCCAAGTTAGAACATCAACACTACAAGGGTGGTATTTCAAGGACGACTCCATCAGAACTAGCGTTCCAACTTCATAGTCTCCCACCTATCCTACACATGTAGGGTCAATGTTCAGTGCCAAGCTATAGTAAAGGTTCACGGGGTCTTTCCGTCTAGCCGCGGGTATACGGCATCTTCACCGCAATTTCAACTTCACTGAGTCTCGGCTGGAGACAGCGTGGCCATCATTACGCCATTCGTGCAGGTCGGAACTTACCCGACAAGGAATTTCGCTACCTTAGGACCGTTATAGTTACGGCCGCCGTTTACCGGGGCTTCGATCATGAGCTTCTCTTGCGATAACCCAATCAATTAACCTTCCGGCACCGGGCAGGCGTCACACCGTATACTTCCTCTTGCGAGTTTGCACAGTGCTGTGTTTTTGATAAACAGTTGCAGCCACCTGGTATCTGCGACTCCCGTCAGCTTAGAGAGCAAGTCTCATCACCAACAAGAGCGTACCTTCTCCCGAAGTTACGGTACCATTTTGCCTAGTTCCTTCAGCCGAGTTCTCTCAAGCGCCTTGGTATTCTCTACCCGACCACCTGTGTCGGTTTGGGGTACGATTCCCGCTAACCTGAAGCTTAGAAGATTTTCCTGGAAGCATGGCATCAACTACTTCATCCCCTTGGGGACTCGTCATCAGCTCTCAGTGTATAGTGACCCGGATTTGCCTAAGTCACCCACCTACCACCTTAAACGCGGACTACCAACGCCGCGCTAGCCTAGCCTTCTCCGTCTCTCCATCGCAGTTAGCGGAAGTACAGAAATATTAATCTGTTTCCCATCGATTACGCCTTTCGGCCTCACCTTAGGGGTCGACTCACCCTGCCCCGATTAACGTTGGACAGGAACCCTTGGTCTTTCGGCGAGGGGGTTTTTCACCCCCTTTATCGTTACTCATGTCAGCATTCGCACTTCTGATACCTCCAGTGTGGGTTACCCCTTCACCTTCAACGGCTTACAGAACGCTCCTCTACCGCGCAACTCTAATGAATTGCACCCGTAGCTTCGGTGGTATGTTTAGCCCCGTTACATCTTCCGCGCAGGCCGACTCGACTAGTGAGCTATTACGCTTTCTTTAAATGATGGCTGCTTCTAAGCCAACATCCTAGCTGTCTAAGCCTTCCCACATCGTTTCCCACTTAACATACACTTTGGGACCTTAGCTGACGGTCTGGGTTGTTTCCCTTTTGACGACGGACGTTAGCACCCGCCGTCTGTCTCCCGAGTAGTACTCATTGGTATTCGGAGTTTGCAAAGGGTTGGTAAGTCGGGATGACCCCCTAGCCTTAACAGTGCTCTACCCCCAATGGTATTCGCTCGAGGCGCTACCTAAATAGCTTTCGAGGAGAACCAGATATCTCCCGGTTTGATTGGCCTTTCACCCCCAGCCACAAGTCATCCGCTAATTTTTCAACATTAGTCGGTTCGGTCCTCCAGTTGATGTTACTCAACCTTCAACCTGCCCATGGCTAGATCACCGGGTTTCGGGTCTACGCCTTGCAACTAAACGCGCAGTTAACACTCGGTTTCCCTACGGCTCCGCTATTCGCTTAACCTCGCTACAAAACGTAAGTCGCTGACCCATTATACAAAAGGTACGCAGTCACGGTCTCAAGAACCGCTCCCACTGCTTGTACGTATACGGTTTCAGGTTCTATTTCACTCCCCTCACAGGGGTTCTTTTCGCCTTTCCCTCACGGTACTGGTTCACTATCGGTCAGTCAGGAGTATTTAGCCTTGGAGGATGGTCCCCCCATATTCAAACAGGATATCACGTGTCCCGCCTTACTCGTTTTCATCAAAGGTTAGTTTTCGTGTACGGGGCTATCACCCTGTGCCGCTGGACTTTCCAGACCATTCCACTAACACCCCTCTGACTTAAGGGCTAATCCCCGTTCGCTCGCCGCTACTAGGGGAATCTCGGTTGATTTCTTTTCCTAAGGGTACTTAGATGTTTCAGTTCCCCTCGTTTGCCTC
>NZ_JTLE01000044.1:0-223 GCF_000798835.1 Shewanella sp. ZOR0012 | reverse complement strand
TTGTTGGCTGGAGCTTTGAGGGTCACTCGGGCATATCTCATTTCCAGCGTCACCGCCCGGGCTTTCCTTCCGCCTTTCAGAGGAATGAGGAGAGATTTCGTCGCTGCAAGCGGTAATGTATTCGAGTAGTCATAGAGTTTGTGTGCATGCTCTTGAATGCATCGGCTCTGCATCGAGCGGACGACAAAGCGCTGTTGGTGCTGGGTTTTATAGGTCAGATATT
>NZ_JTLE01000043.1:0-249 GCF_000798835.1 Shewanella sp. ZOR0012 | reverse complement strand
CAATCCTCTGATTTTACATCGATTCAGGAGCGAATTAACTCGCTAGATTCACCCAATCGTTCATTAGCCATCTCAACGCCACAAACTGACTCCGCAACTAATCAAGCTCATATTCCCCACAAGGCTCTCGTCCAATTCGATGGCGCAGCACACCTGAGTCAGCAAACAGGTATTCCGTTTCATTTTGCCGATTATCTCGAACTGATTGATTGGACAGGCCGCGCCATCCGCCTTGATAAGAAAGGCTAT
>NZ_JTLE01000042.1:0-381 GCF_000798835.1 Shewanella sp. ZOR0012 | reverse complement strand
TTGATGATTAAACTGCCGCCTTCTAAGGCAACAGTGGTGCCCGCAGTCACGGTATTGCCGTTTACGGTGAAGCTGACAACAGACAAGGTACTGTCGATATCACTGTCATTGCTAAGGACGTTGCCAGATGCCACAGCGTCTTCAGCAACGGTATTGGTATCGTTAACCAAGACTGATGGATCATCCACTGGGGTGACATTAATGGTTAAGGTGGCGGTTGCACCAGTGTTGGTGGTGTAAGTAATCACCGGTACTGTGCCATTCCAGTTGGCGTTGGGCGTGAAGGTGTAAGAGCCGTCGGCATTGATGATTAAACTGCCGCCTTCTAAGGCAACAGTGGTGCCCGCAGTCACGGTATTGCCGTTTACGGTGAAGCTGACA
>NZ_JTLE01000041.1:0-3903 GCF_000798835.1 Shewanella sp. ZOR0012 | reverse complement strand
CGTGCATGTTTCGCTCACTTCGGCAGGTAAAGCACTGATTGAGGCTGCGCTCCCCAAACATATCCAATGTCAGAGCGCGCTATTATCGGGGGTCCCGACTGCTGAGCGTGTGGCATTGCAGCAAATTTTAAAACACTGGTTAACCCAGTTTGAAGGCGAATAATAGCTTGGGCGTGTTAAGGCTTAATACTAGAGTTATCACATACAGCGCAATGCAGATCAGGGAGTGACCATGGTTAAAAAACGCGAAGCGTTTGAGATTGAAGGCAAACGAGTCATTGCGGGTACGCAAATGGGGATTAAATTACCCGCTGCCAAGCTTTATACCGATACCCAACTCGATATTCATGTCGAAGTCTTTCACGGCCTCAAATCTGGGCCGACACTCTTGGTCTGTGCTGCTATCCATGGCGATGAGCTCAATGGTATTGAGATCTGTCGGCGGTTACTTGGACGGGTTAACCCTAAAAATTTAGCCGGCACCCTGATTGTGGTGCCCATAGTCAATGTGTTTGGTTTTATTCAACAATCCCGTTATTTACCCGATAGGCGCGATCTCAACCGTTGCTTCCCTGGCTCCAGTAAAGGGGCGTTGGCAAGCCGGTTAGCCAACCTGTTTGCTACTCAGTTATTAGTCCATGCAACCCATGTGATTGATTTACATACGGGGGCTATCCATAGAGATAACTTACCGCAAATCCGTTGCGATACCGGTGATGAAACTATGTTAGCCATGGCGAATGCCTTTGGCGCACCGCTTATTATGCACTCTAAGGCGCGCAGCGTGTCGATGCGTGGTTATGCGAATCAGCAGGGCATTCCCTGTATTTTGTATGAGGCGGGCGAGGCGCTGCGCTTTAGTGAACTGGCGATTAAGTCGGGTCTAAAGGGCGTGCTCAATGTGATGCGTAGCCTTGGTATGCTCAAGGGGCGAGTCAGTAACAAGATTGCGAGTGTCAGTGCGATACGCAGCTATTGGATCCGCAGTGAGTCCGATGGCTTAGTCAATATGAAGCTCAAACTCGGTCAACGGGTTAATAAGGGCTATATTATTGCCCATATTGTCAGTCCGCATGGCGGTGATAGTGTGGCGATCCGCGCGCCAACGGATGGCATTATCATCGGGATCAGTAATATTCCTGTGACGAATGAAGGCGAGGGCATGTTCCATATTGCGCAGTTCGAAGGCGATGAGATCGAAATTGCTAACGAGCAACTCGATGAGTTTTTAATGGAATATGCTTAGGCTGTTATTCTGCCAGTGTTTGCTAAAAAAGCAGCCATCAGTTTACTGATGGCTGTTGTTTTTATGTGGTTATCTCGGCTCTGATACATTTAGCCATATAAGTATCAATGCACTTATTGCTACAGTGTAAAGCGTTCGACAGAGCGGGTGAGCGAGTGGGCTAACTGAGTCACTTGGTCACTGCGTTTTGCCATATCCATTGCCTCATGGGCATTTTGATCTGCCGCGAAGACGACTTCTCCCATACTGGACTCAATATGTCGACTGTAATCGAGTTGTTGGTGGGCTGCTTGGGTAATTTGTAAACTCATCTCATTAATGGCACTGAGTGTGACTTCAATCTGAGCTATGGCATGGTGTAGTGTTTTACTTTGCTCCACACAGTCGTTGGCTTGTGTTTGCCCTGAGCTTATGGCCGTTGAGGCCGTGGTAGTTTCCTGCTGTAACGCTAAGATCATCTGTTGGATTTCGGCGGTTGAGGCTTGTGTCCTTGAGGCTAATGAGCGTACTTCATCGGCAACGACCGCAAAACCTCGACCATGTTCGCCAGCCCTTGCGGCTTCGATGGCGGCATTGAGGGCGAGTAGGTTAGTTTGTTCTGCAATGCTACTAATGGTGGTGAGAATCCCACCAATATCGTGACTGTGTGCACTAAGGCGCGACATGATAGCGACAGAATCACTTAGCTTTGTGCTTAACTCCGCTATTTTGGCTTGATTATCGGCGGCAATAAGCTGGGCTTGTTGGCTATGTTTCGATGCTTGGGTGATTTGTGTTGCCGAACTACTGGCTTGTTCTGCAACAAGGTTAGAGCTGGTAAACATTTGTTCTGTTAAGGCTTTCGTGCCATTGATACGCTCAATTTGTGCGGTAGCTGCATTAGCGATGCCTTGACCTTGCTGATGTGTTTGTGTGGCTGAATTATCTAAAGAGTGGGCGTCATTGCTGATATGGGTTAATAATTTAGCCAGATCATCACAAAGAGTATTCATATTATCAATAAGTACCCCAAATTCATCGTTGTGACGTTTAGGTATTCTCTTGGATAAGTCTCCCCTTGCAATGTTTGCCAGCGCACTATTTGCCAAGGTGAGTGGTACTAACATGGCCCTTAGGGTAAAGAAGGATATTGAACTGACCATAAACACAAACATGGCTGCTAGTACAATGGCCAATGTTTGACCGCGTTGAATATCGTCATTTGCAATGTTTTGCAACAGACTAAAACGTCTGTCAGCTAGGGCTAATAATTTATCTAAGGCAAGGGTATTGGCATTAAATTCTTGTTCCGTATTTTTAAAATGCTGTTCTGCTTGAGTGTGATTATCAACCACTTGCTGTTGTGCCAGATATAGCTCGCCTGGGGTTGAAAGTAACCGATTGAATATGGTGGCTTGTTGCTCAAAAATCTCCAGCAATCCTAGGGTGTTTATCCCCGAAGCTTGTTGTTTTAAAAAGGTAAAGTTAGTACTTAGATTCCCAAGCAATAGGGCTATATCCTGTTTATGCGAGTTTATTGAATGAGTATCCTGAGCATGCGTTAGCTCTGACATTGTGTTGGTTAATGTGTAAAGCATATCGTCAATGCGGGTTCCTGTTCCGATTATCTCCTCCAAAAGTGCCGGATTATCGGGCAATGAGATCGTTTCTAAATCGATCATTGCATTACTTGCTTGCGTTTTTGCCTCAATAAACTGATTAAAAAGTGTTTGATAATGTTGTTTTGCTTGTTCGTTCGCGAGCTTAGCGCTAAACATATCTTGGCTTTGTTGCTGGTAGGCTTGGTAGCGTTTTTGGGCTTCATTCAGTGATGCTTGCATCTGGGGTTGGTCGCTAACCATCTGTTTCAGCTCGTTTTCAATACTTTGATATTTATGCTCTAGCTCATTGAATCCTTTTTGGCTTTGCATGAGCTCTGCGGTGTCATTTTGGCTATGGGCTAAAGTTGCAAGGCGCGACATTTTAACGAGCACAAGTTGTAAGTTATTGCTTTGCTTCTGAACCGGTATGGCGAGTGTCTCGATATTGCTATAACTGATTTGAACTTGATAGAGCGAATAGTAGAAGAAGCTATTGCCAGCTAAGAGCAGGATACTAATTGCGCTGAAGCTTAAGAGCATTTTTTGCTTGATACTGAGTGTTAACATTGAGTCATCGACCTTTTCGTCTATGATGTCAGCCAAATAAGGCGATAACATCGCGTGGACAAGGGAAGAATACGCCGTAGTACAAGTACTTAGTTGCTTGTTTTTATTGGGGTATAAAAATAAGTGTAGCAGAGAGTTGTCAGAGTAAAGTCTTAACGAAGAAGGCTTGGATAATTATGTTGTCCCGCTGATTTTTAAAGGAGCGTTAATGAAAACGGTGATGTTAGAAAATAAGGCTATTGCTCCCAGCAAAATCCTTTGTATTGGGCGTAATTATGTTGACCATATCCATGAGCTTGGCAATGAAATCCCCGATGATATGGTGGTGTTTTTTAAGCCTAATTCGGCCATCAGTACTCAATTAAATACCCAGCACCTTGGTGAGACGCTGCACTATGAAACCGAGCTGTGTTTTTTGTATCAGCAGGGGCGCTTTAGCCATGTGGGCGTGGGGCTGGATCTGACTAAGCGGGAACTACAAAGCAAACTTAAGGCCAAGGGATTACCGTG
>NZ_JTLE01000040.1:0-965 GCF_000798835.1 Shewanella sp. ZOR0012 | reverse complement strand
TTTTAAGACTTTTACGGCTTCTTTATTGATATTGGTGGTTAAGGTATCGAATAAACGCTTTTCATAACGGGACTGAATTTCGCCCGAAGATTTAATATCACGAAAATCTTTTGGATTTTGCCAAACAATCTTTACCACTCCGTCTTCAGTCACAGGGTCAGTTTTCGCCTCATCGGCGGCCCACACACTACTGCAACTCAACACACCGGCGAGTAATAGGAACTGGACTTTCATATTTGCCTCCTAGGCCTAATAGTTTCTGCGTTATACCGTACAAAATCTAACCTGAACTCGAGCTTAATGCAAAACGCTCCCCTTAACAGCACATAATCAGTAAGCTTTTGTATAAATTAGTAAATATGATAGAAAATTTCAGATGATATCGTATCTTTTTGTATCCAATACCCAATAAGGGATAAAGTTATTAATTTGTGACTTTTTAACGCGCATATTACCTAAAAAAGTATTATCCTTCGCACACTGTTTTATGACCTCTAATTAAAAATGAAATTCCCCGTTGTACCTGTATTTGTATTGATCCTACTTTCCTGTTTTGCCAGCGCGATTTGGTTTATCTCCTCAGGGGAGAAAGACACGCGCCCAGAAACTTGGTCATCTTTTATTTATACCCATGGTTATGATTCTGGTAAGTATAAAAAAACTGATAATTTCAATAGCTATGAGACCTGTCGAGACTTTGCCAAAGAGCAATCATCTTTTTACGATAACGTGCCTTGGGAATGCGGTCTAAAATGTGGTTTTGACTCCCGTAAACAGGGATTTCAATGCCAAGAGATGCGTAACGAGCAGTAAGGTTATGGTCCAGCCAAGGTTCAAGATATCCCAGGTAAGCTTAATTTCTAAGCAATACCTTTGGTTTTGTTGGTCATGGATAATGGAATGGACCCATCCACTTTAAATCGGCCTCGCAATGGGCCACGATGTAGTCGCTAAAACTCATCAGA
>NZ_JTLE01000039.1:0-7603 GCF_000798835.1 Shewanella sp. ZOR0012 | reverse complement strand
CGCCGCTAACGGCTCGAGCCACTCAGGCTCAATCTTGGCGCAGCAGCGAGCAAACAGCTTAGAGGTTTCCATCAGCTCCGCCGCCATGATCCATTTCGGGCCTTTTTTCGCCAGCGGTGAACCTGGGAACACAAAAAACTTACGATTGCGCGCGCCTAAGTATTCGTTGTTATTGTCCTTAAAGCCAATATGGCTGAGCAGACCCGATAACAGCGCACGGTGCAGCGCATCGTAGTTGGCAGGCGTGTCATTTAAGCGCCACTTTAAGTCGTGAACCGCTTGTTTTAGCTGAGTATATAAATCCTGCCATTCGCGCACACGCAGGTAGGCTAAATATTCATCACGGCATTTTTTACGGAACTGGCTGGCGGATAATTCCTTTTGCTGCTCTTTTAAGTGCTGCCAGAGGTTTACCCAACTGACAAAATCAGACTGGGGATCGGCAAAGCGACGATGGGCCTCATCGGACGCCTGCTTTTTATCCATGGGCCGCTCACGGGGATCTTGAATCGACAGCCCTGAGGCGATCACTAACACCTCATTTAAGCAACCAAGTTGGTGGCTCTCGACCACCATACGCGCTAAACGTGGGTCGACGGGGATTTGCGATAACTGCCGCCCCAGCGGCGTTAACACTATATTGCCCTTCTGCTGTTTAACCGCCTGTAATTCCTCAAGCAATAAGAAGCCATCGCGAATATGGCGCGGATCGGGTGGCTCAATAAACGGGAAAGCAGCGATATCGCCAAGGCCGATAGCGAGCATCTGCAAAATCACCGACGCCAAATTGGTTCGTAAGATTTCGGGATCGGTAAAGGCTGGGCGGTTATTAAAATCCACCTCATCGTATAAACGAATACAAATCCCTGGACCAACACGGCCGCAGCGGCCTTGACGCTGATTGGCACTCGCCTGTGAAATAGGCTCAATCGGCAAACGCTGCACCTTAGTGCGATAGCTATAACGGCTGATGCGCGCTGTTCCTGGGTCAATCACATAACGAATACCCGGCACAGTCAGCGAGGTTTCCGCTACGTTAGTCGCAAGCACAATACGACGCCCTGTATGGCTGCTAAACACCTTGGATTGCTCGCCGTAGGAGAGGCGCGCGTAGAGCGGCAAAATCTCAGTATCGCGGTAATTGCGCCGATTAAGCTGCTCAGCGGTATCGCGAATTTCACGCTCACCGTTCATAAAGATCAAAATATCGCCTAGACCTTCGGCAACCAGCTCATCAACGGCGGCAAAAATCCCTTCAATTTGGTCGAGATCGGCCTCAGTATCTTGCACCAATGGGCGATAACGGGTTTCGACCGGATAGGTACGCCCTGACACCTCAATAATCGGCGCATTATTGAAATGCTTAGAGAAACGCTCAACATCAATGGTCGCCGAGGTGATGATGATCTTAAGATCGGGGCGTTTTTTCAGAATTTGCTTGAGGTAACCCAAGATAAAATCGATGTTGAGGCTACGTTCATGCGCCTCGTCGATAATGATAGTATCGTATTGATCTAAATAACGATCTGAAGTCAGCTCCGCCAGTAAAATCCCGTCGGTCATCAGTTTGATATAGGATTCACTCTTAAGCGCATCGGCAAAACGCACCTTAAAGCCCACGACTTCGCCGAGCGGGCTTTGTAATTCTTCAGCCACCCTTGACGCAACACTGCGCGCAGCCAGCCGCCGCGGCTGGGTATGACCAATAAAACCACGGCTGCCTAAGCCCAGTTCTAAACAGATTTTAGGTAACTGAGTGGTTTTACCCGAGCCGGTTTCACCCGCAATGATCACCACTTGGTTTTCACTGATGGCTTTGGCGATGTCTTCGCGCATGCCACTGACGGGCAGATTGTCAGGATAATTGATCTTAGGGCGAGCCTTCAGGCGCTGCTCTACTTTCCCGAACGCTGCTTGCGCCTGCTCAGCAAGTTTGGCTAATTCTTGTGTTTTTTTGTCAGAATCGGCTTCTTTATGGAGCTTAAATAAACGGCGGCGGATCCGCGAGGCATCACTTTGAAAGCATTGCTGGAGAAAAGCGCTCGATAGCGGATGTTTGTCAGAGTTCAAAACCAAATTCCATTGCTAGCATCGAAAAAGGCGATCCTAGCAAGGAACCTGGTTTATTGGTATGGCTAATTGTTCAAAACACACCGTAAACCGCGGGAAATTAGCCACCCAAATAACGGCTTAAGCGGGTGCAAGATAACATTGCTGCATGTACACATTCATCGCCTTCAACACATTGGTGCGATTGATTGTGCCGATGACTTTGCCATTATCCACCACCGGATAGGTCTTTGGTTTAGCGCCCAGCATCTGCTCCGCGAGTTGTAAAATACTCTCATCAGGACCGACATACAGGACTTCAGTGCGCATACAATCCTTCACCACTGAGGTTAAGTCACAGTGATAGCTGCTCTTTAACATGACAGCTAAGCAGTCTTGCTGGGATAAAAAACCCACTAAATTGCCACTGTCATCCACGACAGCTGCACCCATCTTGTTATTATCTAACAATTTCTCAACCGCAGTAGCCAGTGACATATTTGCACTGAGCAACACAGGCTGACGGTCCATATGGTCGCGTATTTTGATTGAATCCATAGCAATCTCCCCAAACTTACCTGTAACAAACTCACTTACCTGAGCTTTGAGTCTAGTCAAAATCTCGCAAGAGTTAAGCAATTAATATCGATTGAGCTTATCTGACGACTAGGGCATGTTGACGTTTTAAGGTTATAGCGGTAAGAACTGTTTGAGATAGATTTAGTATCCCGAAATAAGCTTAGTTAACGCTTAATGAAATTAATCCAATGATTTTACGTTCTATTGCATAGGTAAGCAGGGGTTGATACTTTGACTCATCGAGGTTCTAAGGTACCTACTCCGCCTTAATCATTAATCTGTGTCATTCGTTTTTCCTGCTAATTGATCTAACAAGCTATCGATACTCTGTTCGAGCAAATCGAGGACTAATTCAAATCCTTGAGTACCGCCATAATAGGGATCGGGGACCTCATCAATTTCACTATTTCCGTAAGACAACATTAGCTGAAGTTTGTATTGATACTCAAGCGGACAACGACTACGTAAATCCACTAAATTACCATTATCGGCTGCTAAAATAAGATCAAAATACTCAAAATCGGCATCAACAATTTGTCTTGCGCGCATACCATCGAAACTTAACCCGCGTTTTATACCCGCAGCTATGGCGCGACTGTCAGGTTTATCTCCTTGGTGATAACCAATGGTGCCAGCAGAATCAACTTCAATATTGAGGCGACGTTCACGAATTTTTGCACGGCAAACGGCCTCAGCCGTGGGCGAACGACAAATATTCCCCATACAGACCATTAAAATTCGTCTTATATTTTTTGCTTTTAACGCTTTATCTTCTAACAACTTAGCATCCTCTGGCAGTGCTATTTAGGGGGTGATGCGATTTGCCCAAAGGCGGGAGAAATACATTTTTTCACTTCAAAATGATAACCGTATTTCTCGTTAGCAGACTCGGTGATTTCCAGTATTTCGTAATCGTTTAACTCAACCACCACAGAATTGGCTAATTTTTCACAACGACTACGGCCATCGGCCTCAAACTTATAGGCAAATAACGCGATTAATTCTCGGATCCCCTTGTAGTATGTGTGCCCAAAAGTTCTTAAGGATTCGATAGTGCCATCAGCAGATTGCATGGTGAGATCATTAGCCGCTTTCTCTGCTTCAGTCTGGGCTTTTTCGGTTATTTTGACTTCAACAACAGTGTTTGCAAGACTCACTTTTTCATTTTTTTGTATTTTGTTCGCAACGTTCTCCAATAAAGTTTCACCATCGGAGATGGCAACAAGATTCATTAATAACACCACAGATAACACCATACGTAAAAATGCCGTTGTTACCACAAAGCGTTTTTTATTGTCCTGTTGGTTGGTCTCTAACCCTAAAATCCGTAAACCGATATGGAACAATAAATAACAAGGGATCACAATTTGCAGAAGCAGTAACGCGAGAATAGAAATACACACGAACCAAATGGGTAAATACAGCAAAATGGCAAAGTTGTGGGTGTAAGACAAATGTGAAGCTGAAACACCTGTGATTTCATTAACCACACTACCACTGGCGGCCAAGGCAAAGTTGGCAATAACGGCATAAAAGAGTAGGAAAATGGCTTTTCCAGCCAATGAATGCCACGCTATTGCAAATTTTGGCCAAAATTCAATGATTAATGCAACCGCAGTGATAATAGCGGCTAGCCAAATGTCTGACTGAAATAGCAATAAAGCAATTAATGCTAATAGATAACAGCGCTGGGCAATGGTTAAACTTTGCAAAAAAGCTTTAGCGGTGACAATGGGCTGCTTAGTCCATTTGGGGACCGTTAAGATTTTAGCCAAGCGTTGCTTCAAAGAATGTTCACTAAATTGAATATCAACCAAAACCTACTCCTTGGTGTTATTGCCTATTAATAATCAGTATGATACTCGGCAAAACCCTTATTGATAGCGTTCGATTTTTATCAATATCCAACAATTTCGCAACTTATTCTTTAACTTCTTTATCCTCAGGCACAATGTCTGTCCTGATCCGTAAATAACTAGCAAATCGCGGCAAGCCATTCACCGTTAATCCTAGATACTTGTAAGTGATAAGTGTACCGATAGCTGGGGGATACTGACGCTCTACAAGGTTAAAACCTGTGCCAATACTAAAAATTCGCCCCTCTGGTGTTTGCACTCTTAAGGCACCCATTTTCCCAGCAAATTGCCCTTTGCCAGCAACATAACCAATCACCGTCGCTTCAGCATCTAAATAGGGCTTTAACTTCATTACATTAGGATTACGTCCTGGCGTATATACCGCAGTGCGACGATGTAAAATTAATCCTTCAGCGCCAAGGGCAACTAAGGTATTTAAAGTGTCATAGAGGGCCTCGACACTGTCGACACTAAATTGCTCAATAACTTGAAGATAAGCCGATTTTCCCACGATCAGAGTTTGCATTTGCAGATAACGGTCTTCAAAGCTCCCCTTGGTTGTCGGTAAATCAAATACCATAAAGCGTACCTTTTGCCAGTCCGTATCCTTTGGCGATTTTTGACGTATTAATCCTGAAATCGCCTCAAACTGCCCTCGCCCGAGCCATAACTCACCTTCCATTGCGATAGTGGGAAACTCGGCGGTAAACCAACTTGGGGCCAGAATGGGATTCCCCTGACGGGTAAACAAACGTTGCCCATCCCAGTAACCACGCACACCATCAAGTTTTTCACTGACCAGAAACGTGCCGATTTGAGTATGATCGTCGAG
The DNA here is from genome assembly GCF_000798835.1 of Shewanella sp. ZOR0012. Classification (NCBI taxonomy): domain Bacteria; kingdom Pseudomonadati; phylum Pseudomonadota; class Gammaproteobacteria; order Alteromonadales; family Shewanellaceae; genus Shewanella; species Shewanella sp. ZOR0012. Next base: position 2,287 of record NZ_JTLE01000039.1, on the reverse strand, counting down.
TGCATATTCCGTTGCTAATTGAATATTCGGTGCAGGACTTGCGTAGCTAACCGCAATAAATAAGCTACAAAGACCAATGAGAAGCCCAAAGCACTTGGCAAGTGCATTTCTTAAAAAAAGTACGCGAATTGTCAGAGTCATTCCTTTGTCTCTCTGTAAGTCATCCCACTGCAAGCTTAGTATTTAGCCTTGACTGCCGCTAATCCGGCCGCAATATGATCCCCCTAACAGAGCGAGCAATTTGTATAGTTAACTATTTATACACATAAATTATCGGGCTATACTGCGGCCTCTTTTTTAAGCTCGTTCAAAAGCCGGCACACATGTCGCATTCAGTTTGAACGAAAATGCTCACGAACAACCGCCCAAGTCGATGGAATAATTATGAAACCAGCAAATAACCACGGTATAAAACGCATCTTTAGAGCGACGGGATTTTCAATGAAGGGCTTAAAAGCGGCGTGGGTCCATGAAGCTGCGTTTAGACAAGAATTGATGCTTGCGGTGGTGATGCTCCCCATCGCCCTATTGGTCGATATCAGCACCATGGAACGCTTAATGCTGATCTTAACGCTGTTTATCGTGTTAATTGTAGAGCTATTAAATTCTGCTATTGAAGCAGTTGTTGACCGTGTTGGCAGTGAGATCCATCCCCTGAGTGGTCAAGCAAAGGATATCGCCTCTGCTGCGGTGTTCATGAGTTTAGCGCTCTGCGGGATCACTTGGCTCGTGGTGTTATTACCGCGCTTGATATAATCCTTTGTGCGCATTAACACTGATTTAGGTTATTAAATTCGCTGATAAAAAACGCCTTTAGGAATTATCCCAAAGGCGTTTTTTTATCCAACTCAACAAATTTAGTTATCTTCAATTACGAGCTTATCCGCTAAAAAACTTATCGCCTGCTTAATTTGCTCGAGTCTGTCATTTTCAGCCCAATAGGCGACATACACACTGCGTGAAATCGCACTCGCCCCCGCGACCAAATTCAGTTCGCCTCTTTGAAGCAAAGGCTGCACCAAATGCTCGGGTAAGAATGCGCAGCCGCCGTTATTTAAGATAAAATCTAAGGCGATTCGAGCCGAACTAGTATGTAGAGTTGGCACAGGTAAAGCCGCATATTCCTGCGCATGAATAATATTAAAGGCCGTCCCCCAATCGACTTTGACATATTGTCCAGCTTGCACCTCATTAACGGCCACATCCCGGGATTTAGATACCAGCAGCAAATTGATTTGGCCTAATTGGATTAATTCAAATTGGTCAAGTTTGGGTGGATCAAAAGAAATCGCTAAATCAAGGGTGCGGTCCATCAATTGCCGTGTCATTACGGTGAGTGGCAAAACCTCGGTCCGCAATGCAACCCCAGGAAGTCCCACATGCACATGCTGTAAATACCGCTGTAAATAGGCATCCCAAATATTGGGACCCGCACCAATCGCTAATTGAGTCGATTGTAACTGACTAAGCGAAACATCCTGCTTGGCGCGCTCCCATGCTGTCAATACCGCTTCCGCATGGCCCAACATCCGTTCCCCAGCAGGGGTCGGCTGAATATTATTTCGTTGGCGCTCAAACAAGGCAACACCAAGAATGCTCTCAAGCTGTTTAACTCTAAAACTTACCGCACTACGGGTAAGGTAGAGGTTTTCCGCCGCCTTACCAAAATGGCGGGTACGAGAGACTTCCAGAAAGGTCTTTAGTAAATCGGTATCCATAAAAATTCTTGACCAACATAGGCAAATTTTTTTGATTTATAAATCAATAATACTAGCCAATACTCCACTTGCAAATCTTTGTATACCAAAATCTAGAAGGTAACAGCCATGTCTGAACAGTCTTTTTCAAACGCTAACAGGGGTTCTGAGACGCTGAACGGCTCAGCTGCCAGTTTTGTATCTCACAAACGCTTTTACGACGATACTAATTTCCCCAAAGGTTTTAAGCGCAGTGGCGACTTCACTAGTAAAGAAGCCGAACTGCTCGAATTACATGGTCATGCCATGAAAAACCTTGCTGAAGGCAAAACACTCCCAGTGACCGCCGACGAAGCACAATTTGTCGAAGTCATCAAAGGAAACATCGCTCCGAGTAGCTTGTTAGAGCAGATCTGGTTAAAGTACCGCAAACTCGCCCGGGGTAAGCCCTTTTATGCAGTGGTTGGCACGGTTCATTTACCAGCAACCAAACCTGAGGTTGAGCCAGAAGCGGCATTCGATGTAGATGTGGATGTTGAAATTGAAGATGATGTTCAGGATGAAGCTGAACCCGAGGACAAAGCATGAAA
>NZ_JTLE01000038.1:0-7723 GCF_000798835.1 Shewanella sp. ZOR0012 | reverse complement strand
GTATCAATAATGGCTCGTTAGCCTATGGTTACACCCCGCTATTACAACATGCTGATTTTACTATTGAGCGCGGCGAGCGGGTCTGTATTGTTGGCCGTAACGGTGCAGGCAAGTCGAGTCTATTAAAGATTTTATCCGGCGATGTGCTGCTCGATGAAGGTGAATTTAACATCGATGGTAGCGTCACGGTCAGTCGGTTACAGCAAGATCCACCTAAAGCTGAGCAGGGTACGGTTTACGCTTACATTGCTGCAGGTTTAAAAGAAGTAGGTGAAGCTCTAGAGCAATACCATCAATTATCCCACGATGTCGCTTTTGCTGAGCCTGAGCAAATGGAGCGCATGCTCAATCAAATGCAAAAGTTGCAGGAGACGTTAGACCACCATAATGGTTGGCAACTTGACTCGCGGATCAATCAAAATTGTGAGCTTTTGGGGTTAGATCCCGATAAATCTTTAAGTGAATTATCTGGGGGTTGGCAACGTAAAGTGGCACTTGCCCGTGCGTTAGTCAGCGCGCCAGATTTATTGCTACTCGATGAGCCAACCAACCACCTCGATATTGATACGATTGAGTGGCTAGAAAAATTCCTACTGGATTTCCAAGGCGCCATCGTGTTTATCAGCCACGACAGGGGCTTTATTGCTCGCATGGCCACGCGGATTGTGGATTTAGATCGCGGTGTCGTGACTTCATGGCCCGGTAATTATCAAGCCTATCTTGATGGTAAACAAGAATGGCTGCGGGTCGAGGCTGATAAAAACGCATTATTTGATAAGCGCTTAGCCGAAGAAGAAGTCTGGATCCGCCAAGGTGTTAAGGCGCGTCGCACCCGTAACGAAGGCCGTGTGCGTGCGTTAAAAGCCTTGCGTCAAGAACGCAGTGAGCGCTTGAATCGTCAGGGTAATGCCAAAATGGCGGTGGCCGATACTGAGCGTTCTGGTAAATTGGTCTTTGATGTGAAGGACTTAAACTATAATTTACCTGATAAAAATCTGGTCAAAAACTTCAATACCACAGTGATGCGTGGTGATCGTATTGCGCTTATAGGCCCTAACGGCTGTGGTAAATCGACGTTAATTAAATTATTGATTGAGAAGTTACAACCTCAATCGGGTGAAGTGAAAGTCGGTACTAAGCTCGAAATCGCCTACTTCGACCAATACCGTGAAGCACTGGATCCTGAGCAAACTGTTGAAGATAACGTGGGTGAGGGTAAAAAGACCATCACTATCAATGGTCAAGATCGCCATATTTTAAGTTATTTGCAGGATTTCTTGTTCTCACCAATGCGTGCCAGAACGCCGGTAAAGGCGCTATCAGGCGGAGAGAAAAACCGTTTATTACTGGCGAAGTTACTCATTCGTCCCGCAAACCTTATCATTCTGGACGAACCAACAAACGATCTTGATATTGAGACCCTAGAATTGCTAGAGTCGCTGCTGACTGAATATGAAGGCACGTTATTGCTGGTCAGCCATGACCGGGCGTTTATCGATAATACCGTGACCAGCAGTTGGTGGTATGCCGGTAATGGTCACTGGACTGAGTATGTTGGTGGTTACCAGGATGCTATCGATCAAGGTGCAAAGTTTTATTCTGAGGAACCTAGTCAAGCAAACACGGTCGAAGCTCCTGCGACGGCAAAAAACGCTGAGGTTAAAGTGGCTGAGCCTGCCAAAGCCGCAAAAAAACTGTCCTATAAATTACAGCGTGAGTTAGAGGCAATGCCAGAGTTGATGGAGAAATTAGAGGCCGAAATCCTCGATTTACAAACCACAGTGGCAAGCCCAGATTTTTATAGTCAGACGCAGGATAAAATCAATCAGGTATTGAGCTTGTTAGCGGATAAAGAAAAGCAATTGGAAGTTTGCTTCGAGCGATGGGAAGAGCTTGAGTCACTGAAGTAAACCAATAATAACAATGGGAATTGAATTAATGAAGTTAAAGTTGGATAAAGCCCTGTCCTTGGTTGCCTTAGGTGTCCTTGGCGTATTGCACAGTGCCCATGCTGCACCAGTCTATGAAATTGTTAACATTGATAATTATGATCTACCACTTGCAGACACCCTCCAAGGTACGCGTAATGGCTACGCTTTAGGTGTTAATGGCAACGATGAACTGGTCGGTATCGCCAAAGGCAAGAAAAAACTCAGTACATCCGATGTTGAAGGTGGTGTGATTGATGTTGAAGATGGTATTGCCTCAGAGGAAACTATCACCTATTCAATTACAGCGGCCATTATTGCGAATAACTTTGCCTTTATCGCTGCGCAAAATGGTGCCACTGGTGCGTGGAAGCCAACCTTTGACAGCATCAATGGTACCACGCCACCAAGTGATTCTTCGGTTGTGAATTCAGTTGATACTTTTTACTACGGCATCAATGATGCGGGTGTGAAAGTTGGCAGCATGACTGCCCCTGAAAAGAAGACAGAAAATACTGCAACCACAGATAATGCAACCGACTATTGGTATTATCGCGATTATGAGTACCGTGGTGTTGCCAAAGTGGGTGACACCGAGATCCCATTACCACCTCCTTATACTCAATATGTTAAGGATGATAAGACTGTAGAGCTCGGTGGTTGGTCTGCGGCAACGGCAGTTAACAATAATAACTTAGTGGTGGGTTATGCTAGCACTAATATCAGCAAGTATGGTGGTGATCGGGTTGCTTACTGTTTAGGTACTGATAACACTTTGCCATTAGATGTGTGTATTCAGCGTGAGCAATATCCTAATACTCAAGGCACGCGTAACATCCAGTACCAAACCCGTGCTTATGTTTGGCAACTAGATAATGGCATTGCTACTGGCACTGAGTTACCGCTAGGATTAACTCCCGCCAGTGACAATACATTGACATTTACTGCACAGGCATTAGGCGTGAATAACGACGGTGTGGTGGCTGGTCGCTCACATGTTTACCGTAACGGTAATACCGATAGATTACGTCAAGATGCGGCCTATTGGACCAAAGATGCAGAGGGTAAATATCAATACCATTGGATCCCAATGGGGGACTCAATTTTGAGCTCTATTGCCTACGATGTAAACGACAATGGAATTGTTGTGGGGAGCTATCGTAGTTATATCCAAGGCTACCAACGCGATAAATTCTTCTATTTTGATATTAATACCCCAGACGTACCTTATGTGACGCCTAATGATTTTGCTGCGACAACCACAGATCTATCTAGCAAAGCTAAAGATATCAATAACAAAGATCAAGTCGTTGGTTATATTGAAACCACATATGATAAAGAAAAGCCACGCCCTAAGGCAGGCTTCCTGTATGAGAAATCAACGGGTGAATTCAATAACCTCAATAATTTGCTGACCTGTGAATCTAAAGGTTTTGAAAAGGGGGCTGATGGTAATTGGGCTCGCCATAAGGTTGAAGTTAAGGATGGAACAGGCAAGGTATTAAGCTATAACAGTGATATTCTCATTGTCGAAGCTGCCAGTATAAATGAAGAGGGTACTATTGTTGGTACTGCATTCATTCGCAAGCCTTCATACCAACTCGATAAAGATGGCAACATTATTGTTGGTGAAAATGGCCTACCTCTGTTTGAACTCAGCGGTAATGGTGACCCTGTGACAGCTTATATTCCACGTATGGTTGTGCTTAAACCTACCACTAACGGTGAAGCATGTACCGTAGATGAAAGTACTGATACGGGGAATTATGAACGTAAAGGTGCAGCATCTTTCGCGTGGTTATTAGCCTTACCCTTAGTTTGGTTACGTCGTCGGGTTCGCTAGTTTTTAAGCTTGAATTCAGACTAAAAAAATCGAGGCAAAATGCCTCGATTTTTTTTAATCATGATCTCAATAGTTTAATAAATAGTCGATAAAATGAACGATTTTTTGATTGATCTCGGCGCTGAAAAGCACTATTCCTATGGGTGAAGCTGTTGCTTCTATTTCACGTAGAACAGAGGACGCTTGCATGAAAAGACAAAAACGAGATCGTTTAGACAGAGCTTTTTCAAAAGGATTCCAAGCTGGTGTTGGTGGACGCTCTAAGGAGCTCTGTCCTTATGCAAATCTTGATTCGCGGTCACAGTGGTTAGGTGGTTGGCGTGAAGGTGTGGATGGCCGAGTTAATGGGCTATTTAATAAATAATGGCGTTTTGCTCATTAATTAAATAGCCCAGAACAAACAGAGTAATGCAGCATAATTGCCCTCAGATGAGGGCATTTTTGTCTCTATTGAATATTGCCGGGTAAAGCAGGTTAGAAGGTCGAAGTATCGCTAAATACACCGACTTTAAGGTCGGTTGCACTGTAAATTTGACGTCCATCTACTTCAAGGATGGCATCTGCAATACCCATTACTAATTTACGGTGGATGGTACGTTTGATATTGAGCTTATAAGTGACCTTTTTCGCGCCGGGTAATACTTGACCTGTAAACTTCACTTCACCCACACCTAAAGCGCGACCTTTGCCTTCAGCACCTTCCCAGCCTAGGTAAAAACCAACCAGTTGCCACATGGCATCTAAGCCTAAGCAACCCGGCATAACTGGGTCAGTGATAAAGTGGCAGTCAAAAAACCATAATTCTGGCTTAATGTCGAGTTCGGCAACAATTTCACCTTTTCCAAACTCACCACCGTTGTCATTGATGGTGATGATCCTGTCGATCATCAGCATGTTGTCTACGGGGAGGCGAGGGGAGTTTGGACCAAATAATTTCCCATGGCCACAGGCGATAAGTTCTTCTTTGTTGAAACTGTTTGCTTTATTCATTGTTTTACTACTCCAGCAATAAGAGCGCCAAGATTAGCGAACACGTGTAAGCTAAACAACTCCGATCAGCTAATTAATGTCGAAAAAATCCTAGTTTTGCGAGTAATCTCGTCATTAAGCCTATTTCTTCTTCACCGTTACCAGCTAGCTTGTCTAATCGTTGTTGCACTAGACCATATAAGGATTCTGCTGGGAAGTCATTATCTTCATCGGCAACGCCAGCGGGCATCTGCATCAATAGCTCGACCGCTTCATCCATATGTTCAATGGCATAAATATGGAACAAGCCTTTGCCTACAGCTGTAATCACTTTGGGGTGTAGATTAAGCTGTAATATATTTGACTTGGGCATAATTACACCTTGCTCACCAGTTAAGCCTCGGCGTTCACAAAGATTAAAAAAGCCTTCAATTTTTTCATTAATGCCGCCGATGGCTTGTACATTACCAAATTGATCCAATGCACCTGTTATGGCTAACGATTGAATAATCGGCTGTTCGGCAATGGCCGACATCAAGCAGCAATATTCTGCAAGCGAGGCGCTATCGCCATCGATCTCCTGATAGGATTGCTCAAATACAATATTGGCATTTAGGTGCAATGGCGCATCGCGACCAAAGATACGATATAAACAGGCTGAAAGGATCATCATACCCTTTGCATGGATATTACCGCCCAGCTCTGACTTTCTTTCAATATCTGCAACTTCACCGTCACCATAGTGTACTGTAGCGGTGATCCGTGCTGGTTCACCATAGCAGTGATCAATTGCATCGATAACAGTAAGACCATTAATTTGTCCTACCATAGCGCCCGTAGTTGGCAGATTTATGAAATTGTCATCAAAACTTTGGCTTGAAAATTCTTCAGAGCTGTTATGGCGATAATTGGCTTGCGATAGCGCACGTTCAATGCTGGCTGCATTAATTGTTGATTTACCGCGATAGACTTTTGCCTGCGCCATTAACTGCGCCAAATCTAGCATTGAGAGACTTAAGCGACGTTGATGCTCGGTTAATCTAGCACTGTGTCTAAACAGTGGCGCAAGACTGGATTGTTCTAATGTGACATCGACACTTTGTGCCACCGTTTGTAGCCAACTGGCATATTGCGCTTCTTTAAAACGGGTCAAATCCAGTTCACCCGCCAGTTCTGCCAACAGGTTAAAGTGACGTTGAAATTGCCAATCTTCAGACCTAATTTGGCTATAGATTAAACCCGCGCCAATTAAAATAATTTTACAATTTAATGGGATTGGGCTTAGGTTGTGACTGATTTGATACTCTTTCTGTGTCAGGATTTGCAGCAGCAAATCCCATAAGCCTTCTCGTTTCCACAGGGATTCAGCGCAGATAAATACATAATGGCATTCGGCCAATGCACCTGCTTGATATTTACTGCTATTACCCGATTGCACCATACGGCCAAGTAGGTCTGAACGGCGGATATTGCCACTCAGATAGCGATAACTGACATGCTTTTCAGCAATTGAGCCTTGGTTGTCCTGCGGCGCTTCATATTGCCAATGGAATTGAATGGTTTTGTCTTCGGGGCGCTTTGCCACCAGATAAGCTGCCGGCAATGGCTCAAGCGTTTCCATTAATGCTTTGATCATTAATAGTCTATCGATGCCAGGAAAATCTGCGAGATACAGTTGTTGATCGGCAATAGCGTTATGTAACTTAAAGGCATCCAATACGCGCTCTTGACCTAAAAGCAACGCTTTATATCCTGTTGGCAATTGCGACAGGACGGGAAGATTAAATTCAGGGGCGAGTGAGGATGAAGGTATCAAGAGTGAATTCATATAAGCATTTACCGTGAAAAGTTACCGCGATTTTACCATACCGAGAGGGCAAGTCTCTTACTGTATAGGTGTTTTTATGCTGCTTTACCCAGATATTGCTGAAAATATGTTTGCTATTCGCCTGAAAATTCATCCGTCTGAACATAAGATGAGCATTTGACACAATATTCAAAAATTGCTGTTTACAAGCACCGATGATGCTTATATTATTTGCGGCGTTCGGAGGGGTGGCAGAGTGGTTTAATGCACCGGTCTTGAAAACCGGCGTGGGTTTATAGCCCACCCAGGGTTCAAATCCCTGCTCCTCCGCCATATTTCACACAAAGGCCATCAGCAATGATGGCCTTTTTGTTTATGTAATGTCAGTCAAAAAGGTCGCTAAACAATTAGCGGCCATTTTGCTTCTGGTTCCATGGTATGAGATGTTTGATTACATTGCCAAAAGGCGTATCTGCGATTGTCTTGATAATCATTATGTTCTGATATGAAGAAGTTGATTTTTAAGGTTTGGATTAACCTTCTCCTACGATCCCTATTTATACTTCATCTTTTTCATAGGAAGCCGCCACCTTAAAAAAGTGCTCGCGATTCCTTAATCTATTCAAAAGTGACTTAGGTAATGTTGTTGTCATGCCGGTTTTTAGTGAGCAGAAATAGCAACAGATCAAAAATCGCCCTGAAAGCGATGATTTCATCGCCAGCTGGATATCAAATCGCCAATCAATTCAAATAATAATAAATTTAAGTTTACAGCTTTGGGCGAGATGTATATTATCTCGCTCGTTCGGAGGGGTGGCAGAGTGGTTTAATGCACCGGTCTTGAAAACCGGCGTGGGTTTATAGCCCACCCAGGGTTCAAATCCCTGCTCCTCCGCCATATTTCACGGAAAAGCCATCAGCAATGATGGCTTTTTTGTTTTTGGAATTTCGAAAGTTGAACCCTAGGGTTCCTAATTCTAAGCAAGTTGAACCCGAGGGTTCCTAACGCTAACCGCAGTTCCACCACCAAATTCAGTCAAAAAGGCCGCTGATGACTTAGCGGCCTTTTTCTTTCGCAATAGATTTAATTTCCCATTAGCTAGGGCGTGTTGACGTTTCGAGATTAGATTTTGTTCGTTCTGGCAAGCACGTGCTCGCGAAACGAGGAATGATGTG
>NZ_JTLE01000037.1:0-1969 GCF_000798835.1 Shewanella sp. ZOR0012 | reverse complement strand
GCGATTAACCGTTTAATGAACCGTGCCGCGGCAAGCTCTTTAGCAGATGTGTCTATGGTTATTTTTGTGGTCGATGGTATGACGTGGACCGCCGATGATGAGATGGTGCTAAGCAAACTTCGCCGCGGCGGTGAAGAGCGTAAAACCGTTTTAGCCATCAATAAAGTCGATAATATCAAAGATAAAGAAGCGCTTTTCCCTTATTTGGAAGACGTCGCTAAGAAGTATCCTTTCGATGAAATCCTGCCGATTTCAGCCAGTAAGGGGACCAATGTTAAGCGGATTTTAGAGATGGCGGCAGAGTCTCTGCCGGAGAATCCATTTTTCTTCCCAGAAGATTATGTGACCGACCGTTCACAGCGTTTTATGGCCTCTGAAATCGTGCGTGAGAAACTGATGCGCTTTTTAGGCGATGAATTGCCTTACGATGCCACGGTTGAAATCGAGCAATTTAAGATGATGGAAAATGGCGTTTACCAAATTAACGCCCTGATCCTCGTTGAGCGTGAAGGCCAAAAGCGGATGGTGATTGGTAGCAAAGGTGAGCGTATTCGTACCATTGCGACTCAAGCCCGCCTTGATATGGAAACCTTGTTTGATAACAAAGTGTTCCTCGAAGTGTGGGTGAAGGTTAAATCCGGTTGGGCCGATGATGAACGAGCCCTACGAAGCCTAGGTTACGGTGACGATTAATCGTCACTCACAGAGCGATAGGCCAAGCCTAATCATGAACGAGCGCACAGACCGATGAAACGGGGTTATGTTTTACATCATCGCCCCTATCGGGAGTCTAGCGCCCTCGTTAATCTGTTGGTCGACGGCATTGGCCGTGTTGATGCCGTGGCGCGGGTCGGGAGCGGTAAACGCTCCATCAAAAGTATCCTCCAACCCTTTCAGCCGCTGATTTTTGAATTTAGTGGTAAGTCTGAACTCAAAAACATCAGCCAAATTGAAGCGGCGGCTCCTGCCGTACCACTCTTAGGCTACAGTCTGTATGCTGGCATGTATATCAATGAGTTGCTGGTGCGCACCCTATCGGTTCATCATAATGCTGAGGCGTTATTCTTCATCTATCATCAAGCTTTAATGGGGCTGGCAGCACAATTTTGTGAGTCAAAACTGCGTTATCTTGAATTAGCATTGCTGCGTGAATTAGGTGCTATGCCGTCGCTTATCCGTGATACCCAAGGTGAGCCGCTTATCCCTGAGCATTATTATCAACTCGTGCCAGAACTTGGGTTTCAATTTGTGTTGAACAGCAGGGCAAAGCATACCTATCAAGGGGCTATGTTGATGGCGCTTAACGATAATCAATTGTTACAAGAGCAGTTTTTAGAGGCTAAGCGCTTGATGCGTTCGATGTTGCAACCTCTGCTCGGTAATAAGCCACTGGTGAGTCGACAATTGTTTATTCAGGCTGCAGCTTCAAAGGTAGATGGGAATAATTAGCCCTAGCTCCTGTTTTTTAGTGTCTGCCCCAGTACAATAGGGCGCGATATCATTTTAGCCTTACCAAAAATAAAGGAGTTCCCGATGAGCCGTATCTTATTGGGTGTAAATATCGATCATATTGCGACCCTTCGTCAGGCTCGCGGAACCAGTTATCCTGATCCTGTCCACGCTGCGGCCGTTGCTGAGCATGCAGGTGCCGACGGTATCACCATTCATTTGCGGGAAGATAGACGTCATATCATTGACCGCGATGTGTATCTGCTGGCAAAAACCTTAAAGACGCGGATGAACTTTGAGTGTGCTGTGACTGAAGAAATGCTCAACATTGCCTGCGAAGTCAAACCAACCTACGTTTGTTTAGTCCCTGAAAAGCGTCAAGAAGTGACGACTGAAGGCGGTTTAGATGTGGCTGGTCAATTAGATAAAATCACTGCTGCGGTAAGCCGCTTAGCCGCCAATGGTATTCAAGTGTCACTGTTTATTGATGCTGATAAGACGCAAATCGATGCCGCCGTTG
>NZ_JTLE01000005.1:0-5176 GCF_000798835.1 Shewanella sp. ZOR0012 | reverse complement strand
CAACAAACCTTTATGTTGTTGCTGGGCTAGATATTCCTTTACTCCATGCTGGCTGATTTCTGCCGCCATACGATTAGTTTTATTGACCGCTTTATCCATCTTTATCTCACTCTTATCTTGCTCAACTGTTCGTGAAGTCTGCTGGTACTTGATTGCTCTAAAAGCCTTCATCGGGACATTCACGAAATCGGTTTAATCTGTCTCTGAACCTTCGCTCGAAATGCCTTAATTTAGAAATAACCTTGGCGTTTCTTCTGCTCCATCGATGCACTCTGGTCCGAGTCAATCAACCGCCCTTGGCGTTCGCTCGAGCGAGTTAGCAGCATTTCTTCGATGATTTTTTCGAGATTGTCCGCCTGCGAATGCATTGCCGCCGTTAATGGATAACAGCCTAAGGTTCTAAAACGTACCACCTCATGCTTGATGGTTTCGCCTTCTTCGAGCTTCATGCGCTCATCGTCCGCCATAATCAACTGACCACCACGCTCAACCACAGGGCGCTCGGCGGCAAAATACAGGGGTACTAACTCAATGTTTTCTTGATAGATATATTGCCAAATATCGAGTTCAGTCCAATTCGATAATGGGAAGACACGAATACTTTCGCCCTTGTTCACTGCGCCGTTATAGGTGCGCCACAGTTCGGGGCGCTGATTCTTAGGGTCCCATCTATGGTGGCGATCGCGGAACGAATACACCCGTTCTTTCGCGCGGGATTTTTCCTCATCACGACGGGCACCACCAAAAGCGGCATCAAAACCATATTGGTTTAATGCTTGCTTTAAGCCCTGGGTTTTCATGATGTCAGTGTGCTTGGCACTGCCATGGTCGAAGGGGTTAATCCCTTGGGCAACGCCTTCTGGGTTAGTATGAGTTAATAATTCAAAGCCAAATTTTTTCGCCTGCGCATCACGAAAGGCGATCATCTCTTTGAATTTCCAGCCCGTATCCACATGCAACAAGGGGAAAGGGATCTTGCCCGGATAAAAGGCTTTACGCGCAAGGTGTAACATCACCGAAGAATCTTTTCCGATGGAATACAACATAACTGGATTATCGAATTCGGCTGCGACTTCCCGAATGATCTGAATGCTTTCGGCTTCCAGTTGTTGTAAGTGGCTTAATTCACGCCCGGCCATACTCTTCTCCGTTTACCTAAAATGGGCTGCGACAGGCAGCTAGATTTAACTTAACTATTTCTAAAAAATGTTCTGATTTAACTAAATTTTTGCTGCAACTTTGGTCGTATTTAAAGCGTCAAGCGGCAACTGGCTTTCGCCCTTGGGCTGAAACCAATTTAAGGTTTCGGACAACCCCACCACTTCGCCAATAATCATTAATGCGGGCATTTGCAACTGCGGATCAGCAGCAAGTTGTTCGAGTGAATCTAATTGCCCAATAAAACGTTGCTGCGACTGAGTGGTCGCCTTCGAGACGATGGCAACTGGTGTCTCTGGGCTACGACCTGCGTTGATTAACCCTTGACGGATAATGCCTGCGTTTAAAATCCCCATATATACAACTAAGGTATTGTTGGGATTAGCATAACCCTGCCAATCCATCGGACGGCTTTCGAGCTGACAATGACCAGTGATGAACGTTACCCCTTGGGCGTAATCCCTATGGGTTAATGGAATGCCCGCATATGCCGAAGTGCCGCTGGCGGCGGTAATCCCGGGAACCACTTCAAATTCGACTCCCGCTTCTGCTAAGGTTTGTAACTCTTCACCACCGCGACCAAAAATAAACGGATCGCCGCCCTTGAGGCGTACCACGTTTTTACGGGTATAGGCTTTCGTCACCAGTAACTGATTAATTTCATCTTGCGCAGCACTATGCTTACCAGCACGCTTACCGACGGCAATTTTTTCAGCATCTTTAGGAATCAAATCGAGGATATCTTGGCTGACGAGCGCATCGTATAACACCGCATCGGCAGAATTTAGAATGCGCCACGCTTTAAGGGTTAATAACTCCACATCGCCGGGGCCCGCACCAACCAGCCAGACTTTGCCCTTAGCGCTTTGGCCTGGTAAAGATAAAATTTCCATCACATTCCCCGATATGAGATCAATGTGTAGCAATATAGCGCCAGTTATATTCCATAATAAATATAAAATCATTAATTGTTATATCAAAAAGAAATAACAACCAAATTTGAATTAAGCCAGTTAACTATAAACTAGGTTGGCAAAAGCACCATACTGACTAAAATAAGTTAATTATTTGAAATAACTAAATAAAACATGATAACAGGGCAAATAGGAATGCAACCTAAACTTGCATCACCTCACATAACAGCACTATGTTATTGCTAAAAAATCTACTCAGTCAGCGCGTTAACGCATAAGAAAAGATGCAGTTTCACTCAAGTTAAGTAGTACAAGTGACAGTATTTCTCACAAAAGATCCACAGACTAATGTTAAGCTCGGTAAATAAAGATAAAGCAAACAGACACATCAAGGAGAGTCGATGTCCCCATTTTATCAAGGTATCGCATTAATCGGACTGCTAACTTGTGCAGGGTTACAGGCAGAGGAATCTTTAATCAAAGATCGCGTTAAGGATGAACTGGCGACTTCAGAGCGTCCATTTGTAATAACGCCGCATAAAGTCAATTACATTTTACCCGCGACCTATAATCCCGATCCAAATATGAAACCCTATGCAGGGGAGGCCGCCGGAACAAACTATGAACTCGATGAGATGGAAGCTAAGTTTCAGATAAGCTTTAAGTTTCCAATTTGGTACAATGTCTTTGGTGATAATGGTCACCTATTTTTTGCCTATACTAATCAATCCTATTGGCAGGTATACAATAAGGAAATATCTTCACCCTTTCGTGAAACAAACCACGAACCCGAAATCTTTATGCTATTCAATAATGATTGGAAAATTGGCGGTGTGACAAACTCGTTTTGGGGATTGGGCGCTGTCCACCAATCTAATGGTAAAGCAGGTTTATTATCCCGTAGTTGGAACCGCATCTATGGCACGATGATCTTTGATGCTGGCCCACTGGCGTTTTCAACTAAGGTGTGGTGGCGCATTCCTGAGGATGAAAAAACAGGCATCCACCAAGCCCGTGGCGATGATAATCCCAATATTGATGAGTATATTGGCAATGCTGAATTTGTTGGCGTGTATGGGATTGATGAGCATAGATTCACTCTCACCGTTAAAACTAACTTTAAAGATATTGACCGAGGTTCAGCAGAGATCACTTGGAGCTATCCCATCATAGGTAACTTACGCCTTTATACTCAATACTTTAATGGCTACGGTGAAAGCCTGATCGACTATAACCATCATAATCAACGTATTGGGATCGGTGTATCACTCAACGATATTCTCTAGGACGTGACACAGCACAAAAAACAGCCATAATTCTATGCTGACACAAACAAACTGCTGCTAAATTGCTCAAGTGCGAGCAACCTAAGGGAGCTTAATGATGATTTGTATTGCCAACAGCGGCATTTACATCGATAGTCGCACACCTTTTTAGCAGTAAGGGTCATCATGGAGGAATATGAGTTTTAGCTATCGAACGGTAATAACTTTGCTGAGCATGATTATTTGCGCGAGCCTTATCAGGCTCGCGTTTTTTGCTATTCCTGAAAAAGAACAACCCACGTTAACGACAAAAGATATTCGCCAAGATCTCTATATTCTGCTCAATCAAATTGAACAACACTCCGCATTTTATGCGTTGGATCCACAACATAATGACAACCAACTCGAACGACTTGCTGGACTGATGACTGAGCAATACCAAGATCTTGTTCCTACAGAACGGTTCGCAGCGGAGCTTACAAAACTGCTTAACGCCTTAAAAGATCCTGGTGCTCAAGTTGCGAAGGTTGACAATAGTAGCGCCGACTTACCCTTAACACTGAGACCCGTCAACGAACAATGGCTTGCCTTAGACCATAAAAATAATCCTATTAGTGCCGAGTATCCTTTTATCACCCATATTGATGGCATCCCCTTAAGTAAGTGGATTTCTGCCAGCCAAGCCTATCTGTCAGAGCCTGCAAAAAATAGCCAAGAAATGCAGCTGATTTGGCTTAAACGACTCAACCTACTGCGGGAAGACTTAGGCTTAAGCATCAAACCTTATGTGATTATTAGTTTGATAAATGATGATTTGCAGACAACGCAGGTCACTATTGCCCTGCCTCCCCCTTCTAAAACGATAGTTAAACCGATTGAAGACGACACAGAGATAAGCTTTGAACGCCTACTCACTCAACTTGATGACTTAGGGCCGACTACGGTCTCAAAACCTGACTATTCACTAGAACAGATAAATCCAACCACGGCTCGACTCAAAATAGATGACCTCTATGCTTTTGAACTCGATAAAATACAACAAGAAGAATTACGTAAAGGTATGGAGCAACCATTACTGATTGTCGATCTCAGGCAAGCGAAGGGATTTAGTCCTAAGTTACTAACCATGCTCTCGCGTTATCAGGATATGCCCGCCATGGACATACCACCTCATTCAGCGGTCGAAAAAATCATGGGGTTTGCCCATTATCGACGCTCGCCAGAGCTTAGAAACGATTATTTAAAACCGTTGAATTTTAAACCGCTTGATGAACTTGAACTCAGCCCTGCGCGACTTAACGTGTTGACACGGCGGCTACCAACTATCGATAAAAGCCGATTTAGTCCTTGGTTTGTTCGCACCAAACCTGAAGTCCTCACCGAAGGCAATAATCGTCTTGCACTGCTTGTCAGTCCCTTGTGTAAACAAGAATGCGAGTGGATCGCCTACCGGACTAAAGCATGGTCGAGAGTGAATTTAATCGGCGAAAAAACCTCTGGAGATTTTGCCAGACAATATCAATTTACCTTGCCAAATAGTGACTTAGAGATTCGATTTAGTAGCTCTCTCACCTATGATGCTAAAGGCGAGTTGCTGTCGGGAAAAGGCACTGAGCCCGATATTTGGTTACCACAAAACAATGATATTGAATGGCAAGGACTCGTGAGTTTAGTTAAATCAGCCAAACCCAAAGCCGTAGATCCAACTAACGGTCGACAAACCAAATTAGCCCAATCTCATTAGTAAAAAGCCAGCAATTTGCCTGTCTCTTGATCACAAGTCTTCGTGATTGAGAGACATGGCCAATTCGTAACCCTCAAGGATGGTTTGTAACCTAA
>NZ_JTLE01000036.1:0-1448 GCF_000798835.1 Shewanella sp. ZOR0012 | reverse complement strand
CCAAACGGCAGAGTAATTTCGATTAACTCAACACCTGTGAGTGTCCACACAGATTTCTTGTTTAGATTGTTAAAGAGCGTTTGACCTCATCGCTTGCGTTACCGCTCACTGGGTCAGGGCTGCGTATTCTACGCATTTCCCGTGTCGCGTCAAGGCGTTTTTGCAAACTTCTTGATGCTTTCGAATCAACTGCACATTTTGCATTCGATTCGCACTGTAACCGCGTTAGCTTTCGCTGTCTGCCGTGTCAGTGGATGCGCATTATAGGCAGCGAAACTTTTTGTGCAAGCGCTTTTTTCAGGTTTTTATGATTAATTTTCAAATAGATTGTTACACCCAAGCTAGGCACAACCTACACACTTGTTATACCCAGAGTTATCCACACTGAGAAGGTTTAATGACTAGATTAAATAATTAATTACTCAACTTTAAGTTAAAAGAACTCACAGCTGTGCGTATTCAAAGTTAATTGTGAGGCCGATTTTTTTAGTCTCGATTGATATTTGGTTTCAGGACGAAGCAAGATCCGGCCAGTGAAATACAACTACACGCCTTTGGGCCCCTAAAGGCAGTAGACCAAGAGCGCTAAAACAGCAGCAGTTTGAATATGTGCACCTGTTCGGCGCAGTCTGTCCTGCAGCAGGAGAAACTGAAGCCATCATCACGCCATTCGCCAATAAGGACATCATGCACCAGCACCTGGAGCTAATTGCAAAACGCACCAAACCTGGCCGCCATGCAGTCGTGGTAATGGACGGTGCGGGTTGGCATACCAATGACATTGCTGCTGATATCCCTAACCTGTCGATCCTCAAACTGCCGCCATATTCCCCAGAACTAAACCCCATCAAACAGGTATGGAGTTGGCTGCGCTAACATTATCTCGCCAATCGCTGTTTTAAAGGATATGAGGACATAGTGGATGCCTGCAGCCAGGCATGGAACAGCTTTATCAGTTGTACAAAACGCGTGATAAAGATGTACTCTCGGGAATAGGCGAAGATGGCTGAGCTTTAATGCGGAATGGTATAAGGGAGAATGTAAAAGTGAAAAAAGCAGAAACTGAAAACACCAAATGCAAAAAGCCAGCTTATTCAGCTGGCTTCATTGCTTAATTAGGCGCTTGGCGATGACCTACTCTCACATGGGGAGACCCCACACTACCATCGGCGCGATTGCGTTTCACTTCTGAGTTCGGTATGGGATCAGGTGGGACCACAATGCTATTGTCACCAAGCAAATTTTTCTCTAGGACATGACACTAGACTATAATGGTGCTGATACCCAGAATCGAACTGGGGACCTCATCCTTACCAAGGATGCGCTCTACCGACTGAGCCATATCAGCAATTTTTTATCATCAATAGATGAAATTAGGCGCTTGGCGATGACCTACTCTCACATGGGGAGACCCCACACTACCATCGGCGCGATTGCGTTTCACTTCT
>NZ_JTLE01000035.1:0-1553 GCF_000798835.1 Shewanella sp. ZOR0012 | reverse complement strand
ACCATAGGCTAACGAGCCATTATTGATACGAACCAGACTCAAACTAAGCTCCTAAAAATTCTTGTAATTGCGTGGCATCAAATGGCCAACTTAAATAACGCTCGTCCAGGGCTTTAACCACAGGAATCGACACGCCATAACGCTCTGCTAGGGTTTCATCATCGCAAATATCGATGGCCGTAAAGGGCACCTCGGCGGCATTTAATAATGCCGCCGCCAGTTCGCATAAATGGCAACCTTCGGTGTGATACAACACATAGCTTGCCTGCAATGCATTATTTATCTGCATGGGTAATTAACCAGGTGTTATGGATATGAGGATTACGTTTGTAATCCAGCGGTAACGTCATGTCGTCGATGTTTTGCACCTTAATTTTCATTTTGGTTAAAGTTTCAGTGTCCATCTTAAACTTGCGCTTATTGTTGGAGAACACCAATTCACCGTTTGGACTTAACAGCTTGATTAGCATACCGAGTAAATTCACATGATCACGTTGCACATCGAAAGAATCTTCCATGCGCTTGGAGTTGGAGAAGGTGGGCGGATCGATAAAAATTAAATCGTATTGTTCGTTACAATCGCGGATCCACTGCAAACAGTCAGCCTGAACAAATTCATATTGCTTGCCAGACAAATTATTAAGGGCAAAGTTCTCTTTCGCCCAAGCAAGGTATGTGTTTGACATATCAACCGTCGTGACCGACTTTGCGCCGCCTAATGCAGCATGCACTGAGGCAGAACCTGTGTAAGAGAACAAATTCAGAACCCGGCGGCCCTTAGATTTTTGCCCCACTAAACGGCGAGTTAATCGATGATCGAGGAACAGCCCAGTATCTAAATAACCCGTCAGGTTTAGCTTAAATTTAGCGCCATATTCAGTGGTGATAAGCTCTAACTTACGTTCATCCAACTTTTGATATTGGTTAGTGCCCTTTTGACGCTCGCGGGTCTTCATAATGATTTTGTGTGGATTAACGCCAATGGCCGCAGGCAAAGCCAGCAGCACATCACTTAAACGACGTTTAGTGACGGCCTCAGGAATACTGGCTGGTGCCATGTATTCTTGTACCACAACATAATCAAGATACTTATCGACTGCGACGTTATATTCAGGAATGTCAGCATCATAGAGGCGATAACTATCAATCCCCTCTTTTTGGGCCCACTTATCAAATTGCTTAGCGTTTTTCTTTATACGGTTAGCAAAAGCAGGCGCGATATCGGCAATATCGACACCCTCTGGCAACACTGGCGTATCGCGGCGAGTACTCTGCGCGTGAAGCGTGTATAAGTTAAAAGCGCACTCTAACGCACCGTTAAACATTTTCATCTGTTTATCGGCTTTGAGTTTCAATGCCGAGATAAGCTCGATATCGCTACACAGCATGGCCACTTTCCAGCCACCAAATTCTTTTTTGAATTTATCGCCTAATTGATAGTACAGCTGCAACAGCTCAGACACACTGCCTAAACGCTCGCCGTAAGGAGGGTTGGTGATGAGGTAACCTTCAGCGGCTGGCGGCTCCACATTAAGGGCATTTGCCACCTTAAA
>NZ_JTLE01000034.1:0-3559 GCF_000798835.1 Shewanella sp. ZOR0012 | reverse complement strand
ATACTGTTCGTTCAATAGACGACTGCACAACAGCCTTCAAACCGCGTTGTCTGGTGCAGTCGTCTTCTGAAAATGACAACAGCCCCCACGCCCTGCTGGGCTGGGGGAAAGTCTCAACGGATCATGCCGGGGCCGTCCCGGTCGCGGCTGCGCTGTGCTTGCCGCTCTCGCTCCTGCTCCTGCTCCTGCCGGTGGGCCTGCACCTCTGGCGCTGCCCACGCATTGGCCGCCGTGCGCCGGGCGTAGTCCTCGACGTGGCCCGCCTTGCGGCTCTCAACGTGCGGGGAGCATTCCAGGATGCCCTTCTCGATGTCCTGCGCCGTGAAGCGCCCGGATTTCGCCATGTCCGTGGCAATCATCCAGTCCAGCCGGGAGAAGTCGGCTTCCTTGCCGTACCGCTGCATCAGGCGCTGCGCCTGCCGCTGGTACTCCTTCACCGGGTCGTATTGCGAGCCATAGCCGCCCGGCTTGGCCGTTTCCAGCGCCTCTAGGCGCTTTTCCCGCTCTTGCTGGGCCGCTGCCCTGTCTAGGTGCTGCTCGATGCGTTCTAGGTACGATGGCGCGGATCTGGCGGCCTTGCCGGGGCAGTCGTGGGCCAGTACGTAGGGCTGGCGACCGTCACGGGCGTGCTGCGGCTTCTGGTTGGTGAAGCCTGCCAGCCGCCCATAGTGGCGACTGTCGCCGCCGTACTGCTTCGCCAGCCCCTGCGCCGCGATGCGCCGCACGTCTGCGGATAACGGTTTATCCGACAGCTTGACCCACGCCTGATAGTTGCCGGGGCTGGTTTCGATGGTCGCAGCGGGGGCGAATCCTTCCGCCTTCATGCGCTCCAGAGCCTGCGGCTTGAGGTCATCGACCAGCACTAGGCCATGCTCGCCAGCCGGGCGGATATACACGTCGTTGCCTTTGGCGTTCATCCGCTTGAGCCACGCGGCGGACTGCTCCAGCTCGGCGCGGCTCCATTCCCGGTTCATCATCTGGCCGGTCTTAGCCTCCCGGATGCCCACCTCGAAGCGCGGCACGTCCAGCGCCGTCACCTGCCTCTGGATGGCTTCAAGGCTTCGATCACGGCGGGTTTCAGGTACTCCGCCACCGCTTGCGCGTCCAGCATGTTCTGCACCTTGGGCGGGGCCAGCCAAAGCCAAAAGCCGCTCACGAGCGCCGCCGTAACCAACCCCGTTACCACGGCTAGGCCGTAGTGCCTCCACTCCATCCGCTGCCCGGCTTGGTTCAGGCTCTCGGCGGCTTGGCTCGCTGCAGCTACCGCGTCCTTGTAGCCCTTCACCGACTCCGATAGCTGGCGCGTGAACGTCTCGCCCTGCTCCCGGCTCTTGCGGTCGATCTCGGCCAGCGTCTGCCGGGTCTCGTCGGCCAGCGCCGCCATTGCTTGGGCCAGCGGCTCCAGCGTCGCGGCCAAGTCCTCCGCGCTCTGGTGCTTGGCCTGCCTCACTGTCTCGATCTGGCTCGCCAAACGCTCTAGCCGCGTCTCGTTCGATGCTGCGGCGGACTGCCGCAAAGTCTCTGTCTTGCTCATAGCTGATGCCCCTTTTCTGGATGCCTGCGGCGGTGTAGCCCTTCCCTAAGTCGCTGCCCTTCATGGTCACGCCGTCCAGCCGGTACGACAGACCGGACAGCTTCGCGCCGTTGAGCTGGGCCACCGGCACCACCTCCACGCCTGCCGCCTCCAGTCGCTCCTGGTACTCGCTGAAGCTGCGGCAATCCCTGGCGCACGCGTCACAAATCTGCTGGAGCTGCTGCCGGGCGCTGGGCTGGCCGGTGCGGGCGTGCTGCTCGATCTCGCCCTTGGTCGGCGCTTTGCGCTCGGCCTCGATGCTCGGGGCCACCCGTTGCAGGCCGTAATCCCGTTCGATCTCTCGCATGATGGTTTCCTGCCGCTTGTAGTCCTGCCCGTCGCTGACCACCTCGCCGGCGTGGGTGATGCGGTTCGCCAAGATGTGGATGTGCTCGTGCTCGGTGTCGGTGTGCCGGGTGATGACGAACTGGTTGTCCTTGAAGCCCATCCCGCGCAAATAACGCTGCCCGACTTCCCGCCACTGCTCATCCGTAAGCTTTTCGCCGGGGGCGGCGGATAGCGAAACATGCATAACTGCCTTGCCCAAGTTCGGGCGAAGCTTGCGAATCTCGCCAAATTCTGCGGCGAGTTCTCGCGGGTTTTGCCCGGCCATGTTGCTATCAATGACGCGGCCCTTCTCTTTCGTGAGGTCGTATTCCAGCGCCCCACGGAAGCCGCGGCCCTTGACCATCTTGGCAATCATTCGCCGCCACCCGCGCCAATGAGGGCCAGCCGAAGCCGCCCGACTTCACCGGCCAGCCGCTGCAAAAGCGCGTCGGCAACGGTGACGGGGCGGCCTTCGTTCGCCAGCCGGGTTAGCTGGTTGAGGTTGGCCGCGAGTCTCGCCAGTTCGGCGTACTGCTCGCGGTTGATGGGCGGGACTGGTGGCGACGGTAGGCGTCGGGATAGCGCCGCTTCCCGCAGCCACTGTGCCGGGGTCATGCCCATCTGATCGGCCTTGGCCCGGAGTGCGGCGTATTCCTCCGCCGACACCCGGACGCCAATGGTCGAGGCGCGCACGGCGGAGGGGTCGCCCTTGGGGCGGCCTCCTCTGCCTTTGCGCGGTGGGGTTGTTTCTGCCGTCATGAACGAGCCTCCAACGAGTGAATGCGGCGGGCGGTGCCGACCGAAGGGAGCGCCGCCGGGGTGCAGGGGCGCAGCCCATGCCAAGCCGTTTGAGCGAAGCGAAAACATGGCTTGCTTCTAACCAACTACGCCACCGATAACCACATCATACGCCAGTCGATGCGGGGGGAAAAACGGCGGGGACAGGATCTGCCTTCCGCAGCGCCTCAAGCTGCCCGGCAAGTCGTGCGGCCTGCTCGCGGGCCTCTGCTGCCACCTTGCGAGCCTCGTCACGCTCGGCCTGCGCCTGCCGGGTTTCCTGCGCTGCTGCGGCGCGGGCGGTGTCGTGGGCCTGTGCAGCCTTGGCGGCCTGCTGCTCGATCTGCTCGGCGCGGGCCTCTGCGCGGCTCACACGGTCGGCGCACGCCTCCAGCTTGGCGGCCAGCACGGCGGCCTGTTGTTCGGCGGCGGTGCGGCCCTGCTGTGCCTCGGCCAATGCGGCGCGTAGGCGCACAAGCTCGGCGGCCTGCTCGCTCACGCGCTCGGCCTGCGCCTCGATCTTGTGCCGGGCGGTTGCCACCTCCAGCCGCGCAGACTCTGCCGCCTGCTGCTCGCGCTCGATGCGCTGCTGCGCCTCGGCCAAGTCGGCGGCCTGCTGGGCGGCTTTGCCTGCCAGCGTGTCGCGCTCAGTGGTCAGCACGGCCACCTGCTCGGCCAGCTCGTCGCGTTCGTCTTCCAGCACCTCGCCAGCGGCGGCCAGTTCGGCGGCCTCCGCCTGCGCCTGCACCAGACGGCCCTCGATCTCGCCGCGTGCCCGCGATGCGGCCCGCTCGATCTCGGCGGCAATGGCAGCGGTCAGCGCCTGCGGCAGTTCCGGCGCAGCGGCGGCGGCCACCGGGCGAGCCTCACGCCACGCGGCCA
>NZ_JTLE01000033.1:0-683 GCF_000798835.1 Shewanella sp. ZOR0012 | reverse complement strand
AAAATGGTGCGCGTGGAAGGATTCGAACCTCCGACCGCCTGGTTCGTAGCCAGGTACTCTATCCAGCTGAGCTACACGCGCATTTTTGCATTTTGCTAACAAAGCAATTGCTCTGTCTGCTAATTGGTGCGCATGGAAGGAGTCGAACCTCCGACCGCCTGGTTCGTAGCCAGGTACTCTATCCAGCTGAGCTACATGCGCAGTTTTAACTGTTATCTCAACACATTCGCATTAAGATTAAATATGGTGCGCGTGGAAGGATTCGAACCTCCGACCGCCTGGTTCGTAGCCAGGTACTCTATCCAGCTGAGCTACACGCGCTTAAAACACTTACTTGAAGCACTAATTACAAAATTTCTTCTGAAATTCAAACCTGATGAGTTAAACATAACTGATGCAGAAATGGTGCGCATGGAAGGAGTCGAACCTCCGACCGCCTGGTTCGTAGCCAGGTACTCTATCCAGCTGAGCTACATGCGCGACTTGTATCTATCTTGCTTCAATAAAAAATGGTGCGCGTGGAAGGATTCGAACCTCCGACCGCCTGGTTCGTAGCCAGGTACTCTATCCAGCTGAGCTACACGCGCAATTTTTTATTTGTAAGAAATGGCGGAGAAGGAGGGATTCGAACCCTCGATGGGAGATAAAGCCCATACTCCCTTAGCAGGGGAGCGCCTTCGGCC
>NZ_JTLE01000032.1:0-5992 GCF_000798835.1 Shewanella sp. ZOR0012 | reverse complement strand
TTAATGCCGTTCACTTAAGAGTGAACGGCATTTTTCTTTGGTCTAACCGGAAACTTGTTTTTGCTCATTTTAAGGACTCGTGGATATGCCCTTTCCCGTTTACCATCCAGCTTAAATTGCCGTGCATTTCGTTCTATATCCAATACGTCTCTCGGGACATTCCCCGGTGTTTGTGATGACAGTTGTGTCAACTTGAAGATGATATAACTCGCCGCATCCCGAAAACTCAGTTGATTGGGATGGACCGATGGCAAGCTTTTAGCCATCAGCAACATCTTATATCTAATGAGATTATAGGCCAGTAGCACGCCCCATAACTCTTGAGTCACCAGCTCCGGTAGTTGACTGCGGAGCGTAAAACGACTATCCAGTAGATGTTGTTTCATCTCTCTGTAGCCCAGTTCGATTTCCCATCGATGGGCATATAAGTCGACGATGTCTTCGCTGGGGTAACGCATCGGGTCTGTCAACGAGGTCAAAATGGCGACTGACTTACCTTTCACTGTCTTAGTCAATAAACGCGCTTCAAGAGTTTCAGGGAGCTGCGGCCATTTCTTTCTGGCTTGAGGTGTCGTGGTGAGTTTCACGCTCTGGTCATGCTTTCCTAGCGTTCGCACCACCTCATATTGAGTGCCTTTCTTCAATGGCAACAACCAGTGGCTATCAGGTTGCGCTTGCTGCCAAGCGTGCAGCAGGCCGAGCGAGTAAAATCCTCGGTCAAATAGGGTTAGGCTGTGATTGGGAATGCTAGGAATGAGCAGGGACGCTAAGTTCATTTCATTTTCGGCAACCGAATCAAAGGCGCTGTTGACCAACAAATGGCTGCTTAATTCCATCAAGCAAACCATGCGAATTTGCGGATAAGCCGCTTCGCCTGAAGCGTTGGCGGTTCGTCCAAAGGCGGCTTGATTTTGGACACTATCGGGTGTCCGCCACACGACACCGTCAACACCATACAAGTTAAGACCGCACCAATGAGGATGTTCAGCTCTCGCGTGCCAGGTATTGGCGCTGCGGCTAAATACTTCTCTAATAACCTCACTGCCCAATCGTTTACGCGCCTGAGTCACGGCGCTGCGTGCAACATAATCAATCTCTTGCGGCAAAACAATGTCGAGTTTGTTGATGAGTGACCGAACAGACTCCCCTCGGAACAAAGCCATTCCGATAACGGCCCAAATCATCGCGTCCATCGGCAATTTACGCCGTCTTAACGTCGCAACGCCCTGAGAGTCTAGGCAAGATTGAATTAACTCAGGTTCTAACACATCAGCTAAGCAGGTGAATTCGGTTAGGCGGGTAATATGAGTACGGGCGAGTGCTTCTGAGAGTTGCATAAAAAAATCCGATGACATGAGGTCATCGGATTTTGATCTTTTCAGCGAGATCGTCAAGCGATCTGTCTTAACTGATCGGCATTACACTGACGTGGGCTTTTTTATAGCTAATCTATTGTTACTTAACCCAAGGACTTAATACGGTCGGCACATGGCTAAATTGCAATGATGTCAAACTATTGATCTGCTCAACGCTCAGCTTAAAGCTGGTATTCACCTGTTGTTCACGCCCATCAAGCGTCACAGTAACAGTTTGATCTTGAGCAAATTCAAAATTTAATCCTGCAATAGGATCCTTAAAGTAACGCATCGGGAAGCCCTGCATAGCCCCTAGTAAGTCATCCATTTCACTAGCAATTTGCTGTAAGCGTTCTTGATCATATTGAACTTGTGTTTGCTTCGAGCGCACTTGCATCGCAATTCCACAGCCTTCAGCCTTACCCTCAAACTCTAGATTTACTAATGCCCGCTGATCTTTCAGTGCATCATCAAAGGGAATAAACAAACGTTGCGCAGATGTATAAGTGAGTGGCGTTGAATTTAATTCACTCGAAATGGTACCACTCTGAATATGGCAGTTAGGCAGCATTGGTACACTAAAGGCCACTTCAACTAACTGATAACTACCCTTATTGACTTGCTTTAATCTGTCATAAAACCCTTTATATTCAAGGGAAATTGTTTCTGCCTGCACATTTGATGCACACAAGCAAACTCCCACTAACAACCATTTTTTATACATCCGCCTTCACCAAATATTTTTCATTATGACGTAACATATCGAGTAACTCATCGATATAAGCTTCTTGCCTTTCAGAATAATTCACTAATCCATAGATAAGTTGGTCGGCACTCAATTCAGCCTCCTGAGCACGTAAATCGGCTCGAATTGAGCGAAACAAGGCATATGCTGTGTTCGAGTTTAAATTACGCATATAGGAGGAAACTGAAGCGTCTACCGATGGAAATATTTCTACTTCGTGTATTTTACCTGAGCCTCGCGAAGAAGGCACAATGCCGCAGCCATGACTAAAACACCATTCACCAAAGAAATTAAAACCTTCACGAGCAAAACGAGAACTGCCCCACCCAGATTCATTAGCCGCTTGGATCAGCACCATCGATTCAGGAATAATATCAACCCGTTTGAGTAGGCTGTTAAGGGATTTAGTATCGACACTGCGGGCAGCATATTGATATTTATCAAATAATTGATTGAGCTGCGCTAACTGTGATTCGGACAACGTATTGCCATTATCTATTACTGCCAACATATCAATGATAAATTCACGTTCAGTGGCAATAATGGCGTTTTGTTGTTGAACAATCGGCCTCAAAAAGTTAAAAAAGGCACGTTTTTTTTCTGCTACATCACTGATAGCAGAAAAGTCAGGAACTTGCGTAACAGGCTCAACGGCGTTTTCCAATTGGTTAACAATAGATTCAGGCTCATTCGTTGTAGGAATGAGCCACAATCTCAACGAAAAAATCGCCGAGATCACTAGGGCTAACGCGAGTGTAAACGAACCAATTCTACCAGTTTTCAATAAGTCACCTTCGATGTTGAGTTACTAGTGGCAAAATAAGCGCCAGATTATATGTCATATCTTGAAATTCACGAAATTTGGATGCAAAAACAACAATTCTTCCCAATCCTGCATTCACACATATCTAAAATGCGATCCGGCGCTTAAGTATTAGAATGCGTGAGAATT
Organism: Shewanella sp. ZOR0012; assembly: GCF_000798835.1. Classification (NCBI taxonomy): domain Bacteria; kingdom Pseudomonadati; phylum Pseudomonadota; class Gammaproteobacteria; order Alteromonadales; family Shewanellaceae; genus Shewanella; species Shewanella sp. ZOR0012. The sequence continues at coordinate 2,940 of NZ_JTLE01000032.1, read as the reverse complement.
TTTAGTGCATGCTTTTGACTGAGCTTTTATACTAAGGTTCCGTTAGCCTCGGCAGTAACAAACTGAGTTTATCCGAGTTGATAACAGGATAGGATTTTACGGGTATTCAGGAAGGAAGCCTCATGCAGCAAATCTTAAACCAATTCAATCATGTAGTGGCTATCGGTGGCGGCCACGGTCTTGGACGTGTACTTTCATCACTCGATTTTCTAGGCAATCGTCTCACAGGTATTGTTGCTACGACAGATAATGGTGGTTCTACAGGTCGATTAAGAGCCGAGCAGGACTGCATTGCTTGGGGTGATTTGCGCAATTGTTTGTCCCAACTTGCTCATCGTCCTTCTGTCGGCTCACAATTATTTGAGTATCGCTTTCAAGGCGAAACTGAACTCAGTGGTCATAATCTAGGTAATTTGATGTTGCTCGCCTTAGATAAGTTGTGCGTTAGGCCCCTCGAAGCCGTCAATCTTATTCGGCATATGCTTAAAATTGAGACCAATATCATTCCAATGTCGGAGCAACCAACCCATTTGGTGGCATTACGAGCGTCCGGCTCAAAAGTGTTTGGTGAAGTGAATGTCGACAAGATGAATGAAGCTCCCATTGCACTATGCCTTGAGCCACAAGTTGATGCGACAGCCGAAGCCTGTGAAGCCATTTGCCGCGCGGATCTGATTATCTTGGGACCTGGCAGTTTTCTTACAAGTGTGATGCCACCTCTCTTATTACCCTGCTTTGCTAAAGCATTAGCAATGACAACGGCACCCGTAGTCTTTATCGATAATCTGAATGAAGAAACTTCGCCAGCAGGCCAGTTTAGTATTGAGCAGCGCATAGCCTGGTGCCATCAAGTAATTGGTAAACCCGTGATCACTAAAGTGCTGCGACATTCGGAACAAGTGCGTTTAGGCACCCTAGTTAATTATTTTCCCTTAAAAAATCGTCATAATCCGCAATTGCATGATCAGGCGAGTCTGCGTGATGCGCTTAACGCCATACTGCGGATAAAGTCAGAATTACCTTTAGAAACATTAGCTTCGTAATTGTTCTCTATACTGATAAACCATAAAACTTAAGTTTATCGACCGCATAAAAGTAAAAGGACAGCCTAAGCTGTCCTTTTTCGTAAGCCTCTTTTAAGTTAGAGGATTTGAGCAATCGCCTTACAGATCACAGGCATATTAGTTTTGGTCATACCCGCCACACTAATGCGACCCGAGCCGACGATATAAATGCCGAACTCGTCTTTCAAACGGGCAACCTGTGCTTTATTTAAGCCGGAGAAGCTAAACATACCGTTTTGACGGGAAATAAAGCTAAAGTCCTGTGTCACACCTTCATCTTTTAAGCTTTGTACAAATAGCGTACGCATCTCGGCAATACGTTCACGCATTTCGGTCAGCTCTTGTACCCAAAGGGCTTTCAATGATGCATCACTCAGAATCGTACTCACAATTAACGCGCCATGGGCTGGTGGATTTGAGTAATTTGCACGAATAGTACGTTTCACTTGGCTAAATGCACGCACCGCTTCATCGGCATTTTGTGCAACCACAGTCACCGCGCCGATACGTTCATTATACAAACCAAAGTTTTTAGAAAATGAGTTTGCCACTAATAGTTCTGGTACTTTTGACGCAACTAAGCGTAAACCAGCAGCATCTTCTTCAATACCAGCACCAAAACCTTGGTATGCAAAGTCGAATAATGGAACTAATTGCTTGTCCGCACAAAGATTAGCGACTAATTCCCATTGGGTTAACGTTAAATCAATACCCGTTGGGTTATGACAGCAACCGTGCAGTAGAATAATGTCGCCCGCCTGTGCATTGGCGAGATCTGTCATCATGCCATCAAAATCAATATCGTGGGCACTGGCGTTGTAGTAACCGTATTCTTTAACCGTCAAACCCGCAGTTTCAAAAATATTTTGATGGTTTGCCCAAGTTGGATTACTTACCCACACAGTGCGCGATGGCGTATTACGCAATAAGAACTCGGCAGCAATACGCAGTGCACCTGTACCACCAGGCGCTTGAGCAGTTGCTGCTCGGCCAGAAGTCACGAGATCACTACCTTCACCAAATAGCAGCTCTTGTACTACGCGATTATAGGTTTGAACCCCTTCTATCCCTAAATAGTTTTTAGTTTTCTCTTGCTCAAGCAATAGGGCTTCAGCTTTCTTAACTGATTGTAATACTGGAGTCTGCCCTGCTTCATCCTTATAAATGCCAACACCAAGGTTGACTTTATCTTGGCGCGGATCGGCCTTAAATGTATCGGTTAAACCAAGGATGGGATCGGCGGGTGCGAGTACTACCTGAGAGAAAATCATGACTACTTATCCTAAATGTTCACGTGTAGGGGGAAAATTCGGCTTATTTATACCACTGTCTTAAGAGAGGGAATAGCGCCTATTACCGCTTCTTAAGGAAATAGTTTGGCTATTATGGATTGATTAAAATAAATAACAACTAAATGAGAGATCATTTATGTGAAAGCTGAATTTTTTGAAAAATATGATTTTTTAGAGGCAGATCACTATCGCTTCAAGAGTGGCTTTAAAGTTATGAACTTGAAATTATTGCCAATAAAAAAAGCCTAACAAATGTTAGGCCTTTTTTATGTTATGGTACCCGAGGCCAGACTTGAACTGGCACGCTGTTACCAGCGAGGGATTTTAAATCCCTTGTGTCTACCGATTCCACCACTCGGGCAAACTCTTTATATTAACGACAGTAATCGTATCATTAATACTTTAATCTATGGAGGCGCGACCCGGAGTCGAACCGAGATCGACGGATTTGCAATCCGCAGCATAGCCATTCTGCCATCGCGCCAAATTTCCAAACTCGTAAAGAGTTGGAGCGACATATCGGGTTCGAACCGATGACCTATACCTTGGCAAGGTATCGCTCTACCAACTGAGCTAATGTCGCA
>NZ_JTLE01000031.1:0-4081 GCF_000798835.1 Shewanella sp. ZOR0012 | reverse complement strand
ATCTTCACTTGGCTCCCCACCTTGACCCTATCGAGCCAAGTTGCTGGCAGATATACCCGCACATAGGGATGCTCAATTGCTAATAAACCAATAAGTTGGCTACCTGCGGCCACCCTGTCGCCCACCCGCCAAGGCAAGGTATCCACCACTGCGGGTTTCGCCGCCACTAGGCTTAAATCCTTAAGGGCTTTTTGCTCCTGCGCCACGCCAGCCATGGCCGCCTCGACTGCGGCTCTGGCTTGCTCGAGTTGCTCGCTGCGGGTGCCGTTTTGCAGCAGTCTTAGGCTCTGCTCGGCTTCGGCTTGCTTGGCAAGGCTGGTATCACGCGCCGCGCGCGCAGCATCTAAATCTGCTTGACTGAGCACCTTAGTCTTGAATAACCGCTGCGTACGCTCAAAACTCTGCTGCGCCTCTTTAACACTGGCATTGGCGCCATCAAGGGCGGCGCGGGCTTTATCTATTTCTTCCGAGCGAGCCCCCGTCACGGCTTCCGCCAGCTTTGCCTTGGCTTGTTTAAGCTCGGCCTGACGCTGGCTAAGGCGCGCCTGAGCGGCGGTGCTGTCAAGCTCGAGTAACACTTCCCCCGCCTGCACTTGCTGGCCTTCGACCACATTTATCCGCTTGATCAACTCCCCCACAGGGGCGGTGAGGGTTAACCTATCGCGCTCAACCGTACCCAGCACTCGGGGGGATTCATCGCCGCAGGCTGTTAATTGCAGCAACAGCGCCGCGCCCAATAGACTCCTCACCAGCTTGCCCCATCTTTGGGGAGATAGTTGCCGCGTCTTAACCGACATCACAGCTAACCCATTAGATACACTCATCATTCACTCCTAGGTTCACGCAAAACGCCCTGGGTAAACACCTGCATATTGTGCAGTGCCAAACGTTGTAAATCCTCGGCATTGCTACTAAACAGGCCAAACTGACGCATTAAAACCGGGGGAGCAATCAGCGGAAACACCATCAAACTGATAAAACTCAGGCGCACTAAATTGGGGTCTAACCCTGCTTTGAGTAATCCAGCATTCACTAATGCCGACTCAACCCATTGGCGCGAGAGGGACAGAATTTGCTCAAACACCGACAACATGATCCGATAGGCCTCGGTGCCATCGCCTTCCTGCAACACACGCACGATTAATCGGGGTAATCCGGGATTAGGTGCCATCACCCGATAATAGATCTGCATCAGTTCGCCAATATCATTAGGTGCTTGAGCGCAGGAGATTTCACGCAAACGCGCAATCACAGGCTCGAGGGTTTCACGCACCATCTGCTCGAATAGCCCAGCCTTAGAGCCAAAGTAATAACGGATAAGCGCCGCATCCACCTCGGCCTCACGGGCTATTTCACGGGTAGAAACAGTGGGATAACTGCGTTCACTAAAGAGCGTCACCGCGGCGGTGATCAGCCGTTGACGTGCATCAGAGTTGCCTTTCGGGCGACCAGCAGCCATAGACAGCCCAGATTGGGCGGCAAAGGGAACCACACCTCTTGGGCGACGAGGGATAACCGACATAAGCCTCTCCGGCAGAATTCATCTATTGATGAATATACTGAAAAGCTGCTGGAAAAGGCAGCAGTTAAATTCCTCATTTTGGTTAAAATTGAGGAATTTAACCTAAAAGCTTAAGCCTAAAATATCAGAGGTTTAAAACCACTCTTAAGGCTTGTATTTATCTTTGATGAAATCCTAAGCCCCTTTAACGATAGCGCTTAAACGCTCAATAAATTGCTGCACCGCCTCAATGGAATCAAAACTAAAGGCTAATCCATAGTGGGTTTCGTTAAGGCTTTTATGTAAACGTTTGGGAAATCGCGTCATTTCCGCGCTGTGGTAATAGTCATATTTAGCATGCACGCCTGCTAAGGTGGTAAATTCACCCGAAAATACCTCAAACGCGGGGCGAATAATCAGTTGCGGCGTTTTGCCATCCATATGCAGGTAAAAGGCTTCCTTAGTACCTGGCAACATATATTCGGTAATACTCTTCACCGAAAAATTGCTACGGCAATTGAGTTCGGTTAAACAGCGGCTCATTTCCTGTTGTGTGATGGCCAAAGGTGCCTCCCAATAAGTGTGAAAACGCTATAGAACCAATAACGATCCAAAACGTTAAAGTAAAAATAATTTTTGAGCCATCCCAGCCAATTCAAACGGCTAAATACGCTATACGTTTTATTAGCGTTTACTGATCAAGCAATTAGCTGTCGGTTAGGTCATATTAAAACAAAGTCAAAAGATTGTCGCTATGTCATTAAATTGTATAGCGAATTTTTGCTTGCCAGCCCCAAATGTTGCGACTAGGTTAATAAGCCAGAGTAAGAGTCTACCCTGTCCACCATAGCAAGGTCACTCAGCTTGTGAACTTTTACTCCCAGTGGTTTTACTGCGCAGCATTCCTTAAAACCAGCCTAAGATTGCCTTGCACCAGAGTGCAGCGATGTCAATCGACACAGACACCTGATTAATGTTCACGATTGCAATGCACTGTAAGGCCGCGCTCAATCACTAGAGATGAGAAACACCCATGAAGATAAAAAACACCTTAATGCTCTTGGGTCTGTTAGCTGTCAGCCCCGCGGTTTTTGCCGCAACAGGTATCGCCTTTGTTCACGGAACCGGAAAACAAACCAATGCGTTAGCCGACTATTGGACTTCGGAATTTGTTAACTCAGTGCGCCAAGGGATACCCGTCCCCAATAATTACACTGTCATCAACTGTGACTTCGACCAATATATGTGGGAAGAAGCCGCCGCGGGTTGCCTCGCCACTCAGCTCAATAGCTTTATTCAAGCGAAGAATATTGATGATTTAATCCTGCTCACCCACTCTAATGGCGGTAATGTGGTGCGCTGGATTTTATCAAACCCCACCTGGGACAGCCGTTATCCTGCGGTGATCAAAGCCACCTCCAGAGTCATCGCCCTCGCGCCATCGAGTGGCGGCACGCCGCTGGCCGATGCAGTCAATCAAGGCAATGTGTTCGAAACGACTCTAGGTTGGCTCTTAGGCTATGGCAGCAATGCAGTCAAACAGCAGCAAGTCGGCTGGATGGCAAACTACAACAACACTTGGCTCTATGGCACCTCGGGTCGCCCGAGTTTAGGTAAACCCTTCGAGGTGGTTGTCGGCTCGGATGTGGATTCCGCCATTTGGGACAGCGACAGCTACTGCGCTGGCTATCAATATCAGGTCGCCCTCGAAACCACCCAAAACTGGCTCGATAGCTGCTCCGACGGCTTCTTAAATTGCAGCTCCCAAAAAGCCGCAGGCACAGTCTGGTTTACCGATAAACAAAAGACCCGAGGCCAAGAACCGTTAAGCCATCAGCAGAGTCGCCGTGCCTGCTTTAACTTAGACACGCTGATCCGCAATCATATTTAAGGAGCCTAACATGCAACCTTTTACACTCCGCACCTTAAGCAAAGCGGTCAGCTTGGCCATATTAGCTAGCCTGCTCGGTGCCTGTCAGGATGAGTCACCCACGCCTGAGCCACAAAAAGAAGCCAGCCCAATGTATGCCAAGGGCTTAACCTTAGCCGCGCCGACGCAGAGCGACCTTGTCGATACTAATATCGCCTCGCCAACTCTCGCGCCGATTAATACCAGTACCGATTACGTCAGCTTTATCACTCCGCTCTATGGCGAATACCAAGCCAGTCAACCCGTGCTTGAGCAGGCAAGCCAAAGTGATGAGTATTGGCTTAATGTCACCGGCGCCGAGCTAAATGCTGGCGTGCAGCTTAACTTGAGCCAAGCGGGTAGCTTAGTGCGAATTGCGCCCCGTGGCGATGTCAGCACAGGCGCCTTAATGCATGCCGATGCCGTTGCCCCCGAGCGAGTGCAAATTCAGCGGATAGGCCAAACGCCGCAGGGGAAAAACGCCAGCCCGCAAGCCACGGAATCCTTGGTTAAATCGCTGGTGAGTGCCGACGCCTTAGCCAGCGCAGGCTTAGCCGATGACTCCAGCGCCCTGCAAATGTCTGAAAAAGCCACGGCCGGAGCATATCGCCTACAAGTCAGCCAGCCCTTGGTCGCTAAGGCCAACTATCTGGTCAACGTGAAGGAAAAAG
>NZ_JTLE01000030.1:0-7352 GCF_000798835.1 Shewanella sp. ZOR0012 | reverse complement strand
GGCATGCGTGTAATCTGGCACCAAAGCCTGAAGTAACAAGACTCAGCGCACGATGCATGTTCCGTATCCCTTATAGAAACCTTACGAGTGCAGTGATCTACTATTCGGAACAGCTATTTAGTTCATTAAAGGGGTCGTGAAACTGTTGATGTGGTTAGTTTTCAATTTGATTTGCTGTAGACGCTACTTTTATTAGCAGATAACTTTTGCCCCAAAGCTTGCCACGGCGAGAAGGCTAGCTCTTGCTTGGTCTGATAGTTAGAGATACATAAAGTAATGGATACCCAAAAGTATGACCTGACCATGAGGGAGTTCAAAAATCGTTACTGTGAATCATACTTGCCTAGTCTGATTCACGCGCGAACGCGATCATTTTTCATGAGCTTTGGGCTAACAAAGCTTTGCCCAAAGTGAGTTATGCATTTACCTGCTGACGCATAAAATTCACCAGTAACATTATAAGATGAGTATGAAAGGTGATGGAACGATGATGGATATATATGGTTAACGGTGCTAATTGACAATCTAAATGCTGTTCAATCAACAGACCTCGATTCAACTCCTCAGTACAAAAAACTTTAGGTAACGCAACGAAACCTAATCCGCGCATCGCTGAAGCTTTAGCAATGAAACCACCATCAACATTTACTTTCGATTCTACTTCTAATGATTGCGTACTGCGTTTATCTGACGTTTGGAATATCCAAGGATTGCCACCAAAGGCCTTGTAGCTCGATATGCATGGAATAATTCGTAGATCCTCAATGGTCTTCGGCGTTCCATATCTTTCAAGACAAGCAGTGGAAGCAACAATCACACTTTCCCATTCACATAGAGGCTTAGACACCCAATCACTTTCATCTAGTCTACCTCGTTCAAAGCTAATGATAATGTCAGGGTCATTATTGAGTGCACTCTCCATCGAGGTGCTGTGTTCACAAAAAAGAGAAATATTAGGATAGTGGTAAGCAAAGTCGGCAAGGATATCGCCGATAAATGGGATGTCAGGTGTGCTTAATCGAATACTACCGTTTGTCAATTGAGTCGATGCGCTAATACTCTGCAATGCATGATTTAACTGGCGAAGAGGAGCTTGGATCTCACGGTAAAGCATTTCACCATTCGGCGTTGGAGTGACTTTCCGTGTTGTTCGATAAAACAGCTTATTGCCAATTTCAGTTTCAAGTAATTGCACATGCCTACTGACTGTTGAACTTGGAATGAGTAAACGCTCAGATGCCTTGGTAAAACTGCTCTGTTCGTACACAGAAATAAACGAGTATAGCCAAGCGTTGTCTATTCGATCCATTTTCATTATCCCATAAATTCAATTTCTTAATCCAATATTAAGCTATTTATCTGGATAATTCATGGGGTATAGTAATAAAGACTTAGCGAGACAAATAAATATGAATAATACAAATCAAATGATTTTTGAACGTGATGGCTATCAACTCAAGGTAGAGCAGTTTGGTCAAGGCCCAAACCTACTTGTGATTGGTTGTGTCGACTATTACAAGAAAGTTATGCCACAGACATTACACAATCATTTTACCTGTCTGTATCTAGACCACCGAGGTTTTGCCTTACATGATGGTGTTGATAGCCCTATAAATTTGGAGGTAATTTCTAGCGACATTGAGCATATCTGTCAGCATCTCAATATCAAGAGTGCCTCTGTGTTCGGACATTCAGGACATGCGTATATGGCTATTCACTTTGCAAACCAGACAAGCCTTATTATTGATAAAGTCATTGTAGTTGGTGCTGCACCAAGTTTATCGAGGGGCATGCAAGAAAAACAGTTCGCCCATTGGTCCCAAAATGCATCTGAAGAGCGACGGAAGTTACTAGAAAAAAATATGGCAATGCTTGAGAGCGACATTACTAATGAACCTGAACGAAAGTTTGTTCATATTTGTCGAAGATTAGGTCCTATGAGATGGGCTGATCCAAAATTTGATGAATTGGAACTTTGGATGGGAGTAGAAACTAATACGGTATTACTTGATAAACTATGGGGTGAACTATTTCGCGATATAGACCTAACTATATTGTCAAATAACCTAAACTTGACAGTGATTAATGGCTCATTAGATTTCAGTATTGCACCGTTGCATACATGGCAATGCTTCAAGTCAGCATTTAAGTCACTCAAGTTGATAGAGTTAAAAGGTGTATCTCACACTCCGATGCTTGAGTGCCCAGAAAAGTTCGTTGATACGATGGCGAAGATTCAAAGAACGCGCTGAAATTGTGAATTGGAAGGTTACGCACATCAATGCGATATCACATGTGAATTTATTCCTAAATTGGATTACTTTGCTTAATTCATTCTGTTCCAAAACTGAGCCCGTGAATCACTCTACACCAGACTGATTCACGCGAGCCGCTAAACCCCGTCCCAATCCCCCGTTTGCGGCTATTCTGGGACGGTTTTTTAATCAAATCTCCAGAGAACTGATTCATGCCCCTGTTATGCGTATTCCGACTGGAGATATTGAGTATTGGTTGGTTTGTTGCCAAACGAAGCATTGCTATTAGAAGAGCTAATCCGAATCAGGCTAAGAAGGGTGAATAATCTAGCAAGGTTTTGTCCCTTTGCTTTTTACGTCCATATCGCAAATGGGTAGTTAAAATTGGCATTGGGGTACCAGTGACCGTTGGCGACATGGATGTCGCCGTCGAGCCTATAGGGATATATTCACGGCGAGTCACTGGGGAAACAATGACAATAAACTCCATAAATAGATAAAAAGATTAATCGCTTTTGTCCCAAAGCGAGACACATATTTCTTTAAAACATACAGACTACGCTAATGCTAAACAGGTGAGCCATGGTAATTCCAAGGGGATAAAAGGACTACTTCAATGAGCTAGCTCGCGCCGTTTTTGCCATAAAAAACGCCACCTTACGGTGGCGTTTGCTTATAGATAAACCTAAAACAGACGATTACTCATCATCGGCTTTATATTCGACATAGGCTTCGCCTTGGCTTAACCAGGCTGGCGCGGGTTTGCCTTTAAGATAATGGTCGAAGTATTCCATCATCCGAATGCTGTAATCGAGCTTATTAGGGTATTTCTTCAGATGATGTGGCTCATCTTCATATTGTAAAAACACCACATCTTTACCCGCACGGCGCATCGCCAAGTACATTTCAACACCCTGCTCCCAAGGCACTGCATCGTCTTTATCGCCAAACATGATCATCAATGGTGTTTTAATGCGATCGGCATAAAACACGGGCGAGTTCTCAATGTATTTTTGTGGCGCTGCAAATAAACTTGCACCTATGCGGCTTTGGCCTGTTTCGTATTGGAATTGGCGTGCAATGCCGGTGCCATGGCGAATACCGCTGTAGGCGCTGGTCATATTCGCCACTGGCGCCCCCGCCACCGCGGCTTTAAACATCTTAGTTTGGGTGATGGCAAAGGCCGTTTGATAACCACTCCAAGAATGTCCTTGTAAACCAATGGCGTTAGCATCGGCAACGCCCATATCGATAAGCTTTTGCACGCCCGAGGTCAATGTTTGTACTGAGCTGGCACCGGGATAACCAATATCGAAACGAATATCCGGCAAAAATACCGCATAACCGTTATTCACATACCAAGCGAAGTTAGGTCTGTGGTTAACCTTCATTTGCGGAAAGGCATGCAGTCTGTCGGTCATCAATTCATAGTAGTACACCAGCACAGGATAACGCTCGCCCGCTTGATAGTTGGTCGGTTTTATCAACACACCATCGAGGGGTTTACCATCACCATTGATCCAATGCACTAATTCAGCTTGGCTCCAATTAAAAGCTTGGCGCTGCTTATCAAAATCGGTTTGCTTCACTGCTTGTTGTGGCGCTTGATAGCTTGCGGTGTATAAATCGGGGAAGAGATCAAATCGCTCCTTAGAAAATACCAAGGTATCGGCATCTTTACTGCGCCCAAGCACAGTTAATTTATACTCGCCTTCCATCAGGGTCTTAACGCCCGCTTCGCCAAGGGTCGCTTGATAAAAACCATCGGCCTTAGTCTTGTCGCTGTAACCATGCAGCAGCACAGTAGCGTTGTAGGCAAGCGTCGTTGGCTCATCGGGATTATCAACTAAGCCTTCAACACGATATTGAATTTTTTGAGCGCGTCCCTGCCCTGCTGTTAAGGCAAAGCCCGTTTTCGATGCGGTGTTAAACTGCCACACATCGAATTTATCGTAGACGAGGAAGCCGGCATCGTCCTTAAGCCAAGGGCCAAAACCATAACCCGGCGCATTGGAGGGAGAATCATGATCTTCATCGGCAAAACTCACCTTTAAAGACTGGGTCAGATTAGTGCGGCGACCTTCGGCAATATCGTATAAATACACATGACCTTGCTGATAATAGGCCACATATTTACCGTCGCCCGATAAGCTTGGCTCAGCATCACTGGGTTGTTGGGTTAACAGCGGCAACTTGCGACCCGTATTGATATCCACCAAATAATAATCTTGATAGAACCCAGCCCAAGTGATCATCTTGCGATAGGGTAAGTCAGAGCTTGCCAGCATAAAACGCTTATGCTGTGACAGGGTGACATCCGGCACCGTTTTATCGCCAAGCTGCACCACATTGTTAGAGCCTAAATGCAGTACCGCTAAATAAGTACGCTTTTGCTCTGCCTCATATTGCTTAATTTCATGGGGTTTAATCCGCGAATCGTCCCCATGCCAGACTTTAAGCCCGCGCTGGCCAGTCACAATCTCTTTATCATAAAGATCTTTTTCTTCAGCTATTTTCTTCAAGCTAAGCTGCTGGCTCACCTCGGGCACGCGGCCAAAGAAGAGTCGCTCACTGTCTAGCGAGAAGTTTAAACTGGCGTAACGGTTTAACGTCCACTCTTTGGTGTTTGGCACAGGGCGAATTTTGCCCGAAGCGATATCGACTAGGCTTAGCTGATAGCTGCGGCCATAGGGTAATTCACTCGCATCTCCTTGAGTAAAGGCCAGCCAGCGACCATTTTTCGACAGTGAAACCGCACCGATTTGTTGGGTTTGAGACTCAAATGCCGTTGATTTTTTGTAGTTTTTCAAATCAATTAGTTGCAATTGATGTTGCTTTGCTTCGATATCATTAACCGCGACGGCCAAGCGGCGACTGTCTTTATCAAACTGATAGGCGGTCACATGCTCCAGATCCACCCGCTGCGAAGGCGAAGATAGATTCACTAAGCTAAAACGACGGCCTTGGTCGAACTTATCAATCTTCACCTTTTCGGCTTTGGGCTTATCATCAGTGCCTTCGGTTTTCTCTTTGGTGTCTTTCTTGGCCTCTTCGTCGGCTTCAAACCAAATGGCTAAATGCGCGCCATCGTCGCTAAAGACAAATTCTTTTACCCGTTCAAATTTGGTTTGCGTGCCCGTTTGGGTATCGAGCAACACCATATCGGCCTTAAGCTTTTTCTTAGCTTTAGCATCGCTGGTTTCAACTTTAAGCAAACTAGGCTTAACCGCCATCGCCACATAACGGCCAGTGTGACTCACGATAGGATCTGAGCCGCCTTCAATCTGAAAGTCTTTTCCTGATTGCAGATTTTTAATTAAACCATGGCTATCGCCACGATCCGGCGCCACCTCTACCGCTAGCACTTGACCATTGTCAGCGATAACGGGCTTTTCGAGGGACTCAAAATGCATGATGTCGTTTAGGGTAAGCGGTTTAGTGCTAGTTTCAGCATGGGCATGCGGCAATATTCCGAGGGATAACAGCACTAGCGATGTGATAGGTAATAACTTCAATGTCTTCCTCTTTTATGTAGTTGTTAGACTAAAGTAGACTTTTTTAACCATTGGCTCTCCATCATCGTTATAACCCAGTATTTTTACAAGTTTTACCCAATAAAAAATCGTGATATTGCTCACTAATTCCTGTGAAGTTTGACCAAACACGGTTAAAATAATAGGGAGAAAAAATACCAAATTCATAGTCATGTTACCCGGCTGATCCCGGGTCGGACAATTGCAGTAACGACGAACCGTGGAAGGACTTCTCCATGTCAAAAAGAACGATAACCGTAATTCCAGGTGATGGAATTGGCCCAAGTATTATTGATTCAGCCTTAAAAATTCTTGATAAAACTGGTTGTGATTTTGAATATGAATTTGCCGATGCAGGCTTAACCGCTCTCGAGAAGCAAGGCGAACTACTTCCGCAGCGTACTTTAGAACTGATCGAAAAAAACCGTATCACCCTGAAAGGCCCGCTAACTACGCCTGTAGGCGAAGGTTTTACCTCTATCAACGTGACATTACGTAAGAAATTCGGCCTGTACGCGAACGTGCGCCCAGTGTTGTCTTTCAAAGGCACTCAAGCCCGTTATGAAAACATTGATATCATCACAGTGCGTGAAAACACCGAAGGCATGTACTCAGGCCACGGTCAAAAGGTTTCTGAAGACGGCAGCACCGCAGAAGCGACCAGTATCGTCACTCGCCAAGGCGCTGAGCAAATCGCGACCTTCGCTTACGAACTGGCCCGTAAAGAAAACCGCAAGAAAGTCACTATCGTGCACAAAGCAAACATCATGAAGTCAACTTCAGGTCTGTTCCTGAAAGTGGCCCGCGAAGTGAGCCTACGATACCCAGACATCAAAACCGAAGAAATGATCGTCGATGCGACTTGCATGAAGTTAGTGATGAACCCAGAAAACTTCGACGTCATCGTAACCACCAACCTGTTTGGTGACATTCTGTCGGATCTGTGTGCCGGTTTAGTCGGTGGTTTAGGTATGGCACCCGGCGCCAACATTGGCCGTGATGCAGCGATTTTCGAAGCGGTTCACGGCAGCGCGCCAGATATCGCAGGTAAAAACCTCGCTAACCCAACCTCAGTGATCTTAGCCTCTATCCAAATGCTGGAATACTTAGGCATGGCTGATAAAGCCGACATGATCCGTAAAGCCGTATCGGCAGTGATTGAAGAAGGCGACCGTACGACTCGCGATTTAGGCGGCACCCACGGTACGACTGACTTCACTCAAGCGGTGCTTGACCGTCTGTCATAATCGCTTTGCGCGAAACAAAAAACGCACCCTAGGGTGCGTTTTTTATGGCTGCCATTTAGGGCGTGTTGACGTTTCAGGGCTATTTTTGCAGCAATTTGGCTGGCGTTTATGCAAGGCAAAGTCCGTGCAGTGTAGTTATTCTACATAAACGGACGATAACGCAGCAGAAACGTCAGCCAAATGCTGCCCGAAGGGTTCGTCTGGCAAGCCCTTGCTCTTACTTTCGGTCATAAGAGCCGCTCGTCATTTGAGTAGAATAACTACACATCATTCCTCGTTTCGCGAGCACGTGCTTGCCAGAACGAACAAAATCTAAT
>NZ_JTLE01000029.1:0-205 GCF_000798835.1 Shewanella sp. ZOR0012 | reverse complement strand
CAGTTCTTGTAATGTGCCTACTGGACCATGAAATAGCTTACCAAACTCGGTAGTCAATTTGAGCCAATTGTCATGGGGAATATTTAATCTGTTCAGTATCTTGGCGCTACTTTCGCTGATGCATCCACGTTTATCATTGCGAATGATTCGGCCGGTATCATCCACCAATTGAAGGTAATCCGTTAAGGAAAATGCAATGCCATTG
>NZ_JTLE01000004.1:0-617 GCF_000798835.1 Shewanella sp. ZOR0012 | reverse complement strand
GGTGATGTGAGTGATAAGCGATTAACGAAATAAGCCACCGCCTAGAACAGAGTTAAGCATTGCAAACTCCATCTAGGCGTTGATACAGTTGAGTAAAAGGTTGGCCAAATGGAAAATATGAATTTAAACAAACATATCTCTGGGCAATTTAACGCCGAGCTAGAAGATATTCGTAACCGAGTTCTCGCTATGGGTGGCTTGGTTGAGCGTCAATTAGAGCAAGCCATCGACGCCTTAAGCACCTTAGATGCCGAATTAGCGCAAAAGGTGATCTTAGGTGACCATAAAGTCAACGGGATGGAAGTCTCGATTGACGAAGAATGCACCCGTATTATCGCCAAGCGCCAGCCCGCAGCGAGCGACTTGCGGATGATCATTGCGATTTCAAAATCCATTGCTGATCTTGAGCGTATCGGTGACGCCTGTGTGCGTATTGCCAAGGCTGCATTAGATAAGCGATTGAATAATCAGCAGCCGTTATTAGTCAGTATTGAAAATATGGGCCGCCATGCGACTCGTATGCTCCACGCCACTTTAGATGCATTAGCCCGTATGGATGCAGAGTCTGCATTGGAACTGCACAAGGAAGACGCTAAACTCGACCGTGAATATGAAGG
>NZ_JTLE01000028.1:0-587 GCF_000798835.1 Shewanella sp. ZOR0012 | reverse complement strand
ACCTGAGCTAGGGATAAGTAGCGCCGCTGAATAGGCATCTTTTCGAGCCTCTCTGCGTTGCTCTGTCTCACCATAGCTCGCTATGGCGTACGACAGAGCGCCTTGATATGCGCAAAAATCTGCGCATTCAGTCAGAAAAAAGATTTTTCTTTTCAAAATAATCATCTATAGCATTGATTTTGATTGTTAAATTTAGATTTTTCCGACACTCGTTATCCCTAGTTCAGGTTAAATTAATCGCATTGCAAACCTAATAGGGCGACCATCTTGGTCGCCCTATTACTTTGCTTAATTTAAAGAGCCTTAAAGCGGATCGCTGTGCCACCACTGCTGGCGAGGGCTAAGGTTAGGCTGTCTTTGGCGCTGACCTCTTTAGTTTCAATCACATAATCATAGGGATTGGTTTTCCAATCGGCTTTTGCACCATCGCGGTAGATCTGGGCTTGATAGCGTTTGTTTGGATCGAGGAAACCCAGTTTAACCTTGATCTGACGGGCATTTTCATCGGTCAGCGCCCCCAAGTACCAATCCTGCTGATCCTTGGCTTGGCGGGCAAACACCACATAATCACCCACTTCGCCAGCCAG
>NZ_JTLE01000027.1:9171-13653 GCF_000798835.1 Shewanella sp. ZOR0012 | reverse complement strand
GGCGTGTTGACGTTTCGAGATTAAATTTTGTTCGTTCTGGCAAGCTCGTGCTCGCGAAACGAGGAATGATGTGTAGTTTACTCAAATGACGAGCGGCTCTTATGACAGAAAGTAAGAGAAAGGGCTTGCCAGACGAACCCTTCGGGCAGCATTTGGCTGACGTTTCTGCTGCGTTATCGTCCGTTTATGTAGAATAACTACACTGCACGGACTTTGCCTTGCATAAACGCCAGCCTAATTGCTGCAAAAATAACCATAAAACGTCAACACGCCCTAGTACTCGCTTTAGCCGGCGCGATAACCTTACACTATGGGTTAATACTATATTTTTCGTTTTATCCTATTAGCCGAGTACGGCAAGTAGTATCCCCGCAGCGACCGCAGAACCTAGCACGCCAGCAACGTTCGGTCCCATAGCATGCATTAATAGAAAGTTATGCTGATTAGCCTCTAATCCCACTTTATTCACTACCCTTGCAGCCATAGGCACAGCCGATACTCCTGCCGCCCCAATCAGCGGATTAACCTTACCGCCGGATAACTTACACATCAGTTTTGCCATCAACACTCCTGCGGCAGTACCTATACCAAAAGCAAGGGCACCAAGTACTAAGATCCCCAAGGTTTCTACCCGCAAAAACTGCTCGGCCGATAATTTAGAGCCGACAGCTAAGCCCAAAAAAATCGTCACGATATTAATCAGCTCGTTTTGTGCTGTTTTTGAGAGCCGATCCACCACGCCCGATTCGCGCATTAAGTTACCCAGGCAAAACATCCCTACCAGTGGCGTTGCCGCGGGTAAAAACAGAATGGTTAAGCCTAATACCATCAGCGGAAAAATAATCCGCTCCTTTTTACTGACTTCCCGTAGCTGCTCCATTTTTATCTCACGTTCCGCTTGGGTTGTGAGTAAACGCATGATCGGCGGCTGAATAATCGGCACCAACGCCATATAGGAATAAGCCGCCACAGCAATCGCTCCCAGTAACTCAGGTGCAAGCTTAGAGGCAAGGAAAATAGCCGTTGGTCCATCCGCGCCACCGATAATGGCAATGGCTGCGGCATCCTGCATGGTAAATTCAAAGCCTGGCACCAAATTCAGCGCTATAGCGCCAATTAAGGTCGCAAAGATCCCAAACTGCGCCGCCGCGCCGAGTAATAAGGTTTTTGGGTTGGCGATCAGCGCACTAAAATCTGTTAGTGCTCCGACTCCCATAAAGATCAGCAGTGGAAAAACGCCGGTTTCAATCCCCACATGATAGGCGTAGTAGAGTATTCCTCCCTCTTCGGTAAAGCCTGCGTTGGGAATATTCGCCAGCACTGCACCAAAGCCAATAGGCAACAGCAACAAAGGCTCAAATCCACGCACGATAGCGAGGTATAACAGCAACATGCCAACGACCATCATTAAGACCTGCCCTGCGGTAAAATGGGCTATGCCCGTTTCGGCCCAAAACGCCAGTAAACCATCCATATAGACTCCTAGGCTAAGGCCAATAATTGAGAACCCACGACAACTGAATCGCCTTCTTTCACAAAGAGATGGGTAATAACACCATCCCCCTGAGCGCGGATCTCTGTCTCCATTTTCATCGCCTCAAGGATGATCACCACATCGCCAGCGCAGACCTTGTCGCCAATCCCCACATGCACTTTAAAGATATTGCCCGATAGCGGCGCACTCATCTTCAGCTTAATCTCGGCGGATTGAGCCAATGGAGCACTGTTTAAATGAGAAGTAGGGGCATAATTAAGCTGCGAAGCTACCTGTCCTTGAGGTTGGATCTGACTAATTTCGCCGCCCTCGGCAACCTCAACCACATAAGCTTGCCCCTCAACCGTGACGGTATAGGTTTCGGCCTCACGCGGCGTAACTGGTAAGATTGGCGCAAGTTCAGGGTTTGGCTCAAAGGCCGTTGGATCGTGACGGTGCTTTAAAAACTGTAAGCCAATCTGTGGGAAGAGCGCATAAATGAGTAAATCATCGTCCGAAGACTTTTCCTTACTCTCTAAGACGAGACTAATCCCTTGATCCTGCGCCTTTGATAATAACTCTGCACGCAACTTGTCTAACTCTGGTACGAGTAAATCCGCAGGACGGCAGGTGATCGCCACCTGCCCATTAAGTACTCTTGCCTGCAACTCTGAATTCACTGGCGCTGGCGTAGCGCCATATTCGCCCCTTAACACACCTTCAGTCTCTTTCGTTAACGATTGGTATCTTTGTCCCATCAGTACGTTGATAACGGCTTGCGAGCCAACAATTTGCGAAGTTGGTGTAACCAAAGGCAGAAAACCTAAATCTTGGCGTACCCGAGGGATCTCCTCCAGCACCGCATCCATCTTATCTAGTGCACCTTGCTCTTTGAGTTGACTCTCCATGTTTGTCAGCATGCCGCCAGGGACTTGCGCACGTAGAATACGGGGATCAATCCCCTTTAGCGCACCTTCGAATTTGGCGTATTTTTTGCGAACCTCACGAAAATAAGCGGCAATCTCCTCAAGTAATACAAGATCATAGCCTGTTGCACGTTCAGTATCTTCCACCATAGCGACTACCGTTTCAGTTGCGGTATGGCCATAGGTTTGACTCATGGAAGAAATGGCGGTATCGAGCACATCGACTCCCGCCTCAATAGCCTTTTGATAGGTCGCCGTGCTCAGCCCTGTAGTCGCGTGACTATGCAGAGATAGTATGAGTTGAGTTTGTGATTTTAGACGACTGATAAGCTCAAAAGCTTCCATAGGCTTGAGTAAGCCCGCCATATCTTTAATACACAGCGAATGGCAGCCCATGTCCTCAAGACGCTTTGCCATATCAACCCAAGTATCAACCGAATGAACAGGGCTAGTTGTATAAGAAATTGTGCCTTGCGCGTGCCCACCGACATCACGCACCGCTTTAACTGCCATATCTAGGTTACGCACATCATTCATCGCATCAAAGATACGGAAGACATCGACACCATTAGCATGGGCACGCTCAACAAAACGTGTGACTACATCATCGGCATAATGGCGATAACCCAAAAGGTTTTGTCCGCGCAGCAACATTTGTTGAGGCGTATTGGGCATGACCTTTTTCAGTTCGCGGATCCTATCCCAAGGATCCTCACCCAAATAACGGATACAGGCATCGAAGGTCGCTCCGCCCCAAGACTCCAGCGACCAAAAACCGACTTTATCAAGCAAAGGTGCAATCGGAAGCATGTCATCGAGGCGTAAACGCGTCGCTAAAATAGACTGATGTGCATCCCTCAAGACGACATCGGTTAACTGTAATGGCTTAGACGCCACAATCGAATTTACTCGGTTCATATGGCGCTCCATTATTGAGCCTGAGAACGATACTGCTGGACGGCTAAGCTAATCGCAGCCACCAATTTAGGATCTAAAGTGCTTGCAGCTCCAGTTGAGCTCGCATCATTGACCTTTAACGGTTCTACTGCTTTGTGCTCTTCACGACACCACTTAGCAACCAGATTCACAGCTAATATCAATACACTTAAAAATAAATAGACCAGCCCCATCCCCAATAACATGATGCCAACAGCGTCTAATAACTGTTGCGTTAGCTCCCCTTTCACTGCCCTACCTCCTTCGCCCTTAACCAACATTCGCGTTTTAAATTAACAACCACACAACATCTGTATTGATAACAAACTTAATCGACGAATGTAAATTGGTAAGACCAATTAACATAAGATCAGCAACAAGTGTCTGAGGGATCCTTAGTGAACGACCGATAAAATGAATATTCGCTAATGAAACGGCAAAGCAGAAATTTTTATTGAGGAGTAATGACGAAATGAAGATACCAGCCAAGATGAAACCAAAAGCAAAAATGGGCTGACAATAAGGTTCTGACTCCCCCTTAAACGAGCATACAAAGAGTACAAGCTTTAAATTTACTGATTAGTCCTATAAGGACAAAAATCAAAGGGGTCTCAATGCGCTACAGTATTTAGACCAAGCAGCCATTTAAATGAATGATGCTAAGGGTGTTAGAGAATGAAGAAAACGGAGCAATGAGGGGCTCTCTGTTTACATTGCGTATGAGGCGATAAATTAAAGAAGTCAGTGATTAGAGAAGTATTTTGAAGAATAGAACGTTGAAATTCAAAACTCTAAATGCAAAAAAGCCAGCTTATTCAGCTGGCTTCATTGTTTATTTAGGCGCTTGGCGATGACCTACTCTCACATGGGGAGACCCCACACTACCATCGGCGCGTTTGCGTTTCACTTCTGAGTTCGGGATGGGATCAGGTGGTTCCACAAGGCTATTGTCACCAAGCAAATTCTTACTGGTTAATTGTCCGTCTGACGGCATTGTCTCCTCGCTACTGTGCTCATGTACTAACGTACACTCCGCGCCTCGCTCGTCACGGCTTTGTCAGCCTAACAATTTCCTGCGTAATTAATCTTTATTTGTTAATTTAGAAAGCTGTATTGAGTATCACTTCTTAAGTGTTTCTATTCAAG
>NZ_JTLE01000027.1:0-9161 GCF_000798835.1 Shewanella sp. ZOR0012 | reverse complement strand
TGCCTAGATAAAAATATTGCCCAGGTCCATTGACCTCAATGCTGTCAAACTGAGTATCGTGAAAAGTACAGGACTCATGTTTATGTTCCCAGCCAAGGAGTTCAATGGTTTGCGGGTTATCAAAATAATATCGATTTATCGCTGCCTGAGTATCCACTCGATTGGCTTGCGCCGGAGTGGCCTGGATGGCAAGGCTAAAATAAGGCTTAAACGAGGAGGCTGCTTGAGTGGCTTGCGGCCGAGCTGCTTGAGATGGAATGTCTTGCTGGACGCCGCGTTTTTCTTTGGTATTAAACAACTTTGCTTTAAATGCGTTCAACAACGACATAGGTCAACATCTCCAAATCCATATGATACAACTGACTTATCTGGTAAATTTCTTAAGTCAAATAGGCCTATGATAACGGGTTATACTTTGGTTTCTCAATAGATTATCTTGCCCTTAAGTCGAGATCTGGATTCATGATGCTACAAAATTTTTATCAGTCACTCCCAAGTGATCTTTCACAAGAAGTGTTTGAAACCCTTGCCGGAAATGGCAATGTGAAGATTGAGCGCGTTATCTCCAAAGGCCATTCAACCCCTGAGGGTGATTGGTACGATCAAACACAATATGAATGGGTGATGTTGCTCAAAGGAGAGGCACAACTCGAATTTGAGCAAGGTAGATTGTTAACACTTAAACCAGGAGATTATCTCACCATCGCGCCCCATGAAAAACACCGCGTCGCTTCGACTTGTATACAGGGCGAAACCCTATGGCTGGCGGTATTTTATGATGCGTGAGGTCTAGCTGTTTTGCCATTGCCAACTGGGTGTATTGAGCAAATCCTGACCTAAGATTTGAGTTTGCCCTAGGGTTTTATCCAGAGCCAAAGTATTACATTCCTCAAACTGACTTAAGGCATTGATTAATCGATTAGCGTGTGACACTACCCATAATTGACATACCTCGGACGCCTTAGCGATAAGTCTCGCTAATGCGGGTAATAAATCAGGATGCAGGCTTGTTTCGGGTTCGTTTAACACCATGAGTTCCGGTGGTCTTGGAGTCAACAGGGCGGCAATTAACAGTAAATATCTCAGTGTGCCATCGGATAACTCGCTCGCATGCAGTGGTCTTAATAAACCTTGCTGATGAAATTCAAGTTGTAGGATCCCACCCGCTTGAGGCGTGATACGAACCTTCGCTCCCGGAAAGGCATCGCTCACCGCATGGTCAAAAGCGCTCTTATCGCCAATTTCAAAAATAGTTTGTATAGCAGAGGGAAGATCCCGGCCATCATGGTGTAGCACGGGCGTTGCTGTGCCAAGTTGAGGGCGGCGGGCCGGAGCCTCGGCATCGGTTCTAAAATGATCATAAAAACGCCAAGCACGAATGCTATCCCTTAGCGTTAACACTTCAGGGCTGCGTTCTGGATCGGCAAGTTCGGTAAACATACTGTCACCGGTTTGCAGGTGTGCGCTTAGGGTAATCCAGCCTTGGCCATCTTGGCTGCGACTTTTCACCATAGGGCCGCGGCGCTCGACTAAGACGCTTGCTGGACGGTATTTTGCACCATTCCAAATCGCCTCTCGTTTGATTTGGGGATCTAAGCCAAAGAGGGTCGTCGAGTCGGGTTTGGGCAGGCCAAGTTCAATCAGATAACTAAAATCTTCGCCCGCAAAGCCTAGCTTTAGGCGTTTTGGCGCTTGCCTTACGGTCGCTTCGATGGGGGTATCACCTGCTAACATGCCCTTGGTCAGATTCTCAGGTCCAGCCCAAAAACAGGAATCTAAGCCGCCCTCTTGTGCTAAAGCATTGACTACGCCACCCTGCGCCGTTTGCGCTAATAGACGTAATGCTTTGTATAAATTAGATTTGCCACTACCGTTAGCGCCAGTGACGACATTAAGTCGGCCCAGGGGTAAGACGACTTCCCTTAAGGTGCGGTAGTTAGAGATGGCAAGTGTGGTTAGCATGGTTATCCTGTTAGGTTTCCCATCATCCTCGAGTAAGCTGTCTTGGAGCTGTTATCTAAGTACCAGTTATGCGGTGATGGATTTAGATTAATACTTGATTTAACACTCGTTGCCAGTTGCCGCCCATAAAGCGGTCGCGGTCGGTCGATTTAAATCGGGCCTTGGCTAGGGCATCATCAATCCGACTCATGCGTTCGATATGGTTTAACTCAGGAATGACTACATGCCTTGGCTCGGCATCAAAGCCTAATACTTTTTTGGCCCTTAGGCTGTACCACCAATCCTGATATTCCTTAATGCCTTGGGCATTATCGTTATTCAGGGCTAACAGATTTTCTTGGCCTCTGAGCGGAAAATCGTTGGCGATGGCCACACAATCAACTCCACCGACCTGGGCCACATATTCTAATTGGCGGATATAGTCATTGATCGTTGGGACGGCCTTATTGGTGAGCCAAAAGCTCATCATAAAGACACCAAAAACACCGCCTGAATTAGCAATAGCACGGATCACTTCATCTGGGCTAGAACGGGCATGTTTAACGATCCCGCGCGCCGCGCCATGGCTTTGAACGATTGGCGCGCGGCTCAGTTTAGCCACATCTAACGCGGTCTGGGCGCTTGAGTGGCTCACATCGATTAATATATTGGCTTGGTTGAGTTTTGCGATAAGCGCTCGCCCATGATTCGTCAGCGGTTTATTGAGTCCGCCATTGGCATCGTTATCTAGCGCTCCGCCCGCAAAGGTATTGCCATAATGGTGAGTGAGTTGCAGTGCGCGTAGGCCTTGGCGATGAAACTCATCGACACGGGCCCATTGGTTGGCATCACTATCATCTTCAACACAGTCCGCACCTTGGATTTGAAAGAAAACTGCCGTGCGATTGCTCTCCCTCGCAAGCTGGATATCGCGTCCTGTTAAGCCTTGTAAGAGGATATCGGGATGCTCGCTCACCCGTTTTGCTGCTTGTTGGATGCTGTCCAGGCAGGCTTTGTAGGTTCGCTTGTAGTTTAAGGTGCCGTCGGCTTGTTCAATGGTTTCAATGGCGGAGATATCACACAGAAAGGCATCGAGGCCTGAGGCGCGAACATCGGCTAAATCATCGGGCAAAAAGGATAAACCATCGATATATAAGCGCCGTGCACGTGGAGGAAGCGGCGCTGCAAGACTAGAGAAACTGGCAAAAGGGCTTAATGCACTGGCGGCGCTCAATCCAGTAACTGCACTGAGGCCTTTGAGCAGAGTTCGGCGACGGTGATTGATAACCTTCATGGACGTGCACTCTCCTTTAGATTAAGCTCATTTGTACTTCTTTATACCCTGTTAAAGCATAGAAGTCTTTGATTAAATCCCTCTTTTGTCGATTTAACCCGCAGATTGATTTAGGGTTTTACCGCATCAATCATTGCCTTAGCTAAGGCATGTAAGCCGTTGGTTCGCGAGGGACTTAATTGGCCCTCTAGCCCTAATTGTTTGAAATAGGCGGAAGGGTCGAAGGCGAGTATCTCGTCGCTCTGTTTGCCGTGACAGGCACTGAGCAGTATGCCGATTAACCCCTTCACGATGCGCGCATCACTATCGGCCAGAAAATAATGCTTACCGTCTTGCTCTAGATGGTACAGCCAGGCATTACTCTCGCAGCCCTTCACTTGAGCAGACTCAAGGCGAAACGCGTCCGCTAAAGTCGGTAAGGTTTTACCGAGTAACATGATTTGGCGATATCTTTCCTGCCAGTTTGGTGCCTGCTCAAATCGTGCTAGTAATGTCGCTGCATCCTCAACCTGATAAGCAAAATCGGTTGCTGGAGGCATGATTGGCAATGTCATGGGGAACTATCCTCTTTTTATCTGTTTTGCTGATGGCTTTAAGGATAAACCTTAGAGTAGCAATTCTTTAACTGAGGCCAAGGCGGCAATAAAGCGGTCGATATCGGTTTTATTGGTGTAGATACCAATCGAGGCGCGGCAACAGCCTTTAAGGTTAAGGGTTTGCATTAAGGGCATGGCGCAGTGATGGCCGCAGCGAACTGCAACGCCTTGTTGATCTAATAAAATGCCCACATCCTGATGATGTTCATCGGCAAGGTTAAAAGCGACGGTGCCAATATTATCGCGATGTGCGCCATACAGATGCACATCGCCAAGGGCGCGCAGTTGGTTTTGCAAATACTGAAGCAGTTCAGCTTCATGGGCTTTAACCTCTGGCGTGAGGTGTTGTTGCAAAAAGCGGATAGCGGCGCCAAGGCCAATCACTGCACTGATCGGCGGTGTGCCAGCCTCTAAGCGATTAGGCAAACTGCCAAATTCGGTGCCATCAAAACTAACGCGTTTGATCATTTCGCCGCCCGTAAGCAGCGGTGTAAGGGTATCGAGTATCTCGAAACGGCCATAAAGTACGCCAATGCCCGTCGGGCCGTACATCTTGTGGCCTGAAAACACATAAAAATCACAATTGATGGCGGCCATATCAACGCTTAAATGTGCCACGGCCTGCGCGCCATCGACTAAGGTGAGTGCCCCTTGGGCTTTTGCTTGGCGAACTAACTCCACCACCGGATTTACCGTACCTAAGGCGTTGGATACATGGCACAGGGCGACAACCTTGGGTTTCAGTTCCAGCAAGGCTTGGTAGGCATTTAGATCAAGTCGGCAATCTTGAGTCAGCGGAATAGGTTTAATGATAGCGCCAGTGCGTTTTGCCAATTCTTGCCACGGAACAATGTTGGCGTGGTGGGCGGCGCTGTCGATCAAAATCAGATCGCCTGATTTAAGTTGTGGCGTTAAGCCAAACGCGACTAAGTTGATGGACTCAGTGGTACCGTGGGTGAAAATGATTTCTTCACGGCGTTTGGCATTGATAAATACCTGCAATTGATCGCGCACCTTCTCGTAGCAAGAAGTGGCTCGCGCCGATAACTGGTGCGCTGCGCGGTGCACATTGGCATTGTCGTATTGGTAATATTGTGCCATTGCCTCTAACACACACTGCGGCTTTTGGCTGGTGGCCGCGGTATCGAGATAACACAGGGGATAATCGCCCAACATTTGCGAGAGGGTGGGAAATTGCGCGCGGATTTGGCTATGGCTATCGGGCAATAGCGTGTCGGTCGGGGTTGAGTGTGTCATCTAGGGCTTAACGCAATAAAAAGGCGTTGGGATCTTCGGATATCTTCCCGTCAAATGCAAGTTTTCACAGGCGTTTATGGCATCCCAACGCTTATTTTCCCACTCTCTTATTATAGCGGTTTAGCTTAACCAAGATTCAGTCTCAAATTTCTCCTTATGCTTAAGTCGTAGACTCAAACGTTAAGTTTGCAGATTGCCACTATTTTTGTTTAGTCATGCTTGCTCGTCACTGCAAAGCCAAAAACTCCGACTATGCTAAATAAAGACAAATAAGACATTGGCAGTTGGAGTAGCATCCTTATGCTTGGCTTCTTAAGAGATTTGCAGATCAGATATAAAATGGGCAGTTTAATCGGCATTATGCTGCTACTGATTCTGTTATTAGCAGGATTTAGCTTGCTAAAAATGAAGCGAGTTGCCGATGAGATTCACACAATTGCATTAGAAAACATACCATTAGTAAAATTATCGAATGAAGTTACTATCTTGCAGCTTGAGAGTTCGATTAGCCTTGAGAAGGTTTTCAGAGCCTCTGAGATACCCGTTTCAGCGCAGGAGCGATTAATTGACGGCTTTATTGGAGAAGTGATTCAACATAAAGAGCGGATTAATAATGAGTTGATGTCGACCCAAACCATGCTCAATGAGGCGTTAGCATATCCCCAATCTTCAGAGTTACGAGATAAAACACAACAGTTAACTCAAGAAATTACCAATATTATTCGAGTTTATCGAGATTACGATCTAAAGCTTGCCACCGTGGTCGCCGCAATCCAGCAACACACTAATCCTGCGGCATTGGTGCAACAGGTGAATGAACTTGAACAAACCCAAGGTGAATTTAATACCCAGCTAAGCCAGTTTGCGTTGCGTTTAGAGCAAATGACACAAACAGCAGTCACTGTTACCGAGAACGAAGAGCAAGACGCCATTTACGGCTTGATAGTTATTTCTTCTATCGCTTTGATTTTAGGTTTAGTTATCGGAATCGCCTTTAGTCAGTACATAGTACGTTCGATTATGCGCCTGCGTAATGCAGCAGCCATGATGGAGTCGGGAAACTTTAGCCGAGAATTAACAGTAGAATCGAAAGATGAACTGGGCGAGCTGACTATTAGTATGAATCAAATGGCCCTAACCCTCAGTAAAACCGTTGGGCAAGTGATTGGTCGCAGTGAAGAAATCGCATCTATGGTTACAGAGCTTAATGCTGTAGCTGAAAATAACCGTAAAGCGATACTTAGTCAGCAGGAAGATACAGATCAAGTTGCCACCTCCATGACCCAAATGGCGGCGACAATTACTGAAGTTGCTAGCAGCGCCGAGAGTGCATCCTACTCCTCTGGACAGGCGGAAAGCCGAGTGAAAGAAAGCTGTGCCGTTGTTGACGCGAGTGAGAAAATTGCTCAGCAATTAGTGGCTAGCGCTCAGCAATCCAGTCAACTGATCCAACAGTTACAGGCCAGTACGGGTAAAATTTTAAATTTTGTGTCTGTAGTTGATGCGATTGCAGGCCAGACCAATTTGTTAGCTTTAAATGCCTCTATTGAGGCGGCAAGAGCGGGTGAGCAAGGTCGAGGGTTTGCCGTGGTTGCCGATGAGGTTCGTGCATTAGCAACTCGCAGCCAAACAGCTACACAGGAAATCAGTGAACTTATTCAAACTTTAGTGCTTGATGCGAAATCAGCTGTGGATTCATTTGGTAAAAATGAATTACAAATCAAAGACTCCTCTCTATTAGTCAATCAAATCAAACAAAACTTGTTTGAGATTTCGGATGCCTTAACCCAGTTATCGCAGGCTAATGCGCAAGTGGCTACCGCGAGTGAGGAGCAAGCTGTCACGGCTGAGGATATTAGTCAACGGATCAATACCATACGGGATTCAGGTGAGTCTGTGCTTAGCAGCGCTTTTGAAACGGCTAAAGCCAGTGAGTCACTCTCCCAACAGGCAAATTCATTACGTGAAGCGATGCTGCAATTTAAGGTGCGCACAGTCTAGGGATTTAGCACTATCGCTATCAATTTGTTTAGTAAAATAAAAATGCCCAGCGCTTAGGCTCTGGGCATTTTTATTGTGTATTTTAGGATAACTGGCTGAAGCTTAACGGCGATTATTAGTTAACGCGATTAAGGCTTAACACGATTCGGGCGGTTATCTGCGCGATGTGAGTGTTGTTTCGGCTCATTCGAAGCCGGTTTTGCACTGTGTGGATTGCGGCCTTTGGGCTGCTCTTGGCGGCGTCCATCATTGTTTGATTTGTCGCTTCGTTCTGCATGGCTACGTTGCTGTGCACCTGAATGCGGTTTCGCTTTTGCATTGTTCCCTGCCGTTGCACTGTTAGTTGTGCCGCCATCGCGCTGAGGATGCTTACTCTTTGGTTTTGGCGAGCGTGTAACTGCTGCCTCGGTCTTATGACGTTCATTGCTGTTGCGTGATGGCGTGCTGTGCTTATCGTGGTTGCCATCTCGAACGCTTGATGTTTGAGACGCATCTCGGCCAGAACCAGATCGTGGGGCAGGTTTTCCTGCACTGCGGTGTTTATGCTGGCTTGCCACGGCTTGTACTTTATGATTTTTACCTTGGGGAGTGAGCGTTGTTTCGGGCAGCGCATGCACTGGGCCAAAACCTGCAACTTCTTGGCGCTCGAGCACGCGGTTAATTAATCGCTCAATATCTTTAAGCAGTTTAATTTCTTCGCTGCTGACTAATGAAACGGCTTGGCCTGTGGCGCCAGCACGGCCGGTACGGCCAATCCGATGCACATAATCTTCAGGCACGTTAGGTAAATCAAAGTTAACAACTTGCGGTAACTGATCGATATCTAAACCGCGGGCGGCAATATCGGTCGCAACCAATACGCGAACTTCACCGCTCTTAAAGTCGGCGAGGGCTTTGGTGCGCGCACCTTGGCTTTTATTACCGTGGATCGCGGCAGCGCTAATATCGGCTTGGATAAGGCTCTTCGCGAGTCGGTTTGCGCCATGTTTAGTACGCGAAAACACTAACACTTGCTGCCAGTTTTCCTGTTTGATGAGTTGGATCAGCAGGGCTGATTTTTGCGTTTTATCAACGGGGCAAATCCATTGTTTAACCGTCGTTGCGGCGGCATTGCGCGGCGTGACGGAAATCTCAACCGGATGATTGACTAACCCTTTTGCAAGCTCACGGATCTCATCGGAGAAGGTGGCTGAAAACATCAGGTTTTGTCGCTTAGCGGGTAAGAGTGCAAGGATTTTTTTGATATCACGGATAAAGCCCATATCCAACATACGATCCGCTTCGTCGAGCACTAAGATCTCAAGTTGATTAAACTTCACCGCATTTTGTTGCACAAGATCTAATAGTCGCCCTGGTGTGGCAACTAACACATCAACACCATGACGTAATTTATTGATTTGCGGGTTGATAGGCACGCCACCAAAGACCACAGCTGAACGCAGTGGTAGATATTTACCATAGGTTTCAACACTTTCGCCAACTTGTGCCGCCAGTTCCCTCGTAGGAGTTAAGACTAAGGCGCGAGTTTGTCCTGACTTGGCTTTTTGGCCTTTAGCGAGTAATTCCAGTAATGGCAGCGTAAAACCTGCGGTTTTTCCTGTTCCCGTTTGGGCCGCAGCCATGACGTCTTTGCCCGTTAGTACAGCTGGAATTGCCTGCGCTTGGATGGGAGATGGCGTGTCATAGCCCTGTTCGGATACGGCTTTTTGGAGTGGTGCGGATAAACCTAAGGCGGAAAAACTCATTAATGGATCTCTTGTGGCAACATCGCATCGTTGCTTTGGTATAGCCTGAACGGCGGGCGTGCAGCTTACATTAACAGGGGCCTCAGTGCTACGACTGAAAGCATTTTGTTGTATAAAGGCATAAAAATCCTATTTCATTAGTGGCTAATTTATCGACCTATCAGTATCTTGTTCAGTATTTAGCGAAAGATCACGTTTATGTTAATTTGATTGCTTATAAGTAGTTCAACTTGGGGTAAAATTAACAAGATTCCTCAATAGGTTGCCAAAGTGTTGGCCAGACATATTCATAAACGGGATATGTAAAGATTCGCGGAATGTTTTTCC
>NZ_JTLE01000026.1:0-222 GCF_000798835.1 Shewanella sp. ZOR0012 | reverse complement strand
CCAAACGGCAGAGTAATTTCGATTAACTCAACACCTGTGAGTGTCCACACAGATTTCTTGTTTAGATTGTTAAAGAGCATTTGACCATTAACTTCGCATTACCGCTCAGTAGGTCAGGGCTGCGTATTTTACGCATTTCCCTCATCGCGTCAAGGCGTTTTTGCAAACTTCTTGAGGCTTTCGAATCAACTGCACAATTTGCATTCGATTCGCACTGTAACC
>NZ_JTLE01000025.1:0-1494 GCF_000798835.1 Shewanella sp. ZOR0012 | reverse complement strand
TAAGGATTTGGCCTTATCGACATCTATTTTAAGCACTAAATGATAGTGATTGCTCATCACCGCGTAAGCGCAAATATCGATACAAAATATCGCAGACAAGGCTTTGATTTTATCAACAATCCAGCCACGTCGATGCTCGTAACTGCGGCCAGTGAGTTTATCTTCACCACACAAAAAAGCCCTTCTAACACAGCGATTTATCACATGATAGAAGGGCGTTGCATTAGCATCAATTAGCTGTCTTCTGGCCGAAGTCATAGCAAACTCCACACAGACAAAATCAGGATAATTTAAAGCCTAGGTGAAGGTGCTGAAAAACACAAAAAGATATGGCTGTCCCCGCTATTTTTTTCACAGTATAGAAACTGAGCATGAAATCAAACTGAGTCTATCGGTGGCAAGAGTGACTTTTATGTAAGTAACTGTAACCACTGAGGACATTTTGATGGCAAGGTATGTTGGGTATGGCGCAAAGTGTTATGGCGTATTTGTGGCTAAGGTGTTTTAACGCTAATGTATTGGGAGATTGAAATAGGACTGGAATATGGCGTTAATCATTCCGCAAAAACTGGGCAAGCTATTGATCAAAAATGTATTGATACTCGCCTTGGGCAGCTTGGCTATCTTTCCTGCGCTAGCCGCTAAGGTCAGTTTTAAAGCCTTTTGCCCGCAAATGGTGGGGCAGTGGCAGGGCAATGCCGCTAAGGCAAGTGACACCCCTAGACAAGTGACGGTCAATGGATTTTGTTCCCACGATCAGCGGCAGTTGATCCTCTCCGTAAGTGTCGGTACGCACGCTCCCTACAGCGAGACATGGTGGTTTAGGGAGCAAGGCGAGCAAGTGCTGTTAACCTACTATGACGGTGTCTCGCAGGAGAAGCAGCAACTCTTTAGTTTATATCAACAAAATGGTGATTATTCCCTGCTGGGCGAGGGAGTCGTTAATGCGCGCGCCGCCTTAATCCAACTGTTATTCGAAGCTAAATCGCCCCAAGGCGCATGGCAGTGGACGCAAAATATCCAATATTTAGACGATGATATCGACCGCTATCAGCTCTTTCGTGGGATAGAAATGACGCCTGTCGCACCATTGAATTAAGCCGACTTATTCATACTCGACAATACGCAACTCACTTTGGGAAAAAATCGAGTTTATTTTTTACGGAATTATCTTCATTTCGAATAAATAAAAATAATCCCAAACGCTGAGTCGTAACGAACTTAAGGATGTAACGCTTGGCTTGATGCTTTTCCTTTACACCATTTGCCGCTGTTATGCTGTTTTTTAAACGCGCACATGCTATCCCATCGACCACTTATGCCACTGTATTGACGTCGAAACTCTTTGGCTGATGTGAGCCACGCATCGGGCGCAATGCCTAATTCATTGAGTAGTTTCGGCCGTTGATTATCGATATAGCCTTTCTTATCAAGGCGGATGGCGCGGCCTGTCCAATCAATCAGTTCGAGATAATCGGCAAAATGAAACGGAAT
>NZ_JTLE01000003.1:0-274 GCF_000798835.1 Shewanella sp. ZOR0012 | reverse complement strand
CGTTGAGATGGCTAATGAACGATTGGGTGAATCTAGCGAGTTAATTCGCTCCTGAATCGATGTAAAATCAGAGGATTGCAAAGAATCGGCAATGCCTGCTCGAATGGGGTTTAAATCGACATACATCATACACGCGAGCAGGGCTTGCTCATCTAGCAACGCTTGCGACTTAAATCGGCCTTCCCAAAAGGCGCCCTTGCACTCATCTTCACGATTAGCCTTACGGGCAATTTCTTCGTTTAAACAACGCATAAACCAAGAAATACTGCTTAAT
>NZ_JTLE01000024.1:0-7281 GCF_000798835.1 Shewanella sp. ZOR0012 | reverse complement strand
TTAGGTTACAAACCATCCTTGAGGGTTACGAATTGGCCATGTCTCTCAATCACGAAGACTTGTGATCAAGAGACAGGCTAAAAGCTGGCTTTTTGTATTAAGCGACTAATTTTAAGCGCGGTTAAAAACTATAGGTCATACCTAACCAGTAACGGCGACCATCTTCAATATAGCCGTACTCATCTTGAGTAATCTCTTTATCGAAGGCGTTATAGATACCTGCGCTGAACTTAATGCTGTCGTTAACGCGATAGTTCGCACCCAAATCTAACAGCGTATAGGACGGCGCAATCAAACTGCTTGAGGAAGGCCCAGTGGTTGGTTGGCTCTCTTCACCACGGTAGTTAACCCGCAGCCAAGTGCTTAACTTATCTATCGGCTCATAGTTAACCGACAATTGCACCAGATGTTTAGGTAGCTGGTTCAATGGACTCCCTTTGTAAGCGCCCGTTTTTTGCTCCGAATCGGTATAAGTGTAGTTACCCGTGAGCGCCAAGTTGCTGAGGATTTTATAGTCGATACTCAGCTCAACCCCTTGGGTGACTGCCTCATCGATATTCACATAAGTGGTTGGGTCGGAACCAAACTGATTCGGCCCATCAGTACATTGAGTCGCAGGGCAAGCGACACGGGTGATCTTGTCCTCAAACTCGTTATAGAACACACCAGCACTGGCCGTGATGGAATCGGTCAAATCCGTGTAAATGCCTAACTCATAGTTCACAGAGGTTTCAGGTTGCAAATCCGGATTACCGTACATATTGCCGCCTCGGCTTACCTGCCCCCAATCGGGCACGGTTTGCCTTAGGCTAGGCGCCCTAAAGCCCGTCGACACACCGCCTTTTAAGGTAGTGTGCTCGGTCAGCCCCCAAACACTGTAAATCCGTGGACTAAGGTGGTCACCAAAGTTTTCATCATCGTCTAAACGCAGGCCCAAGGTTAAGGCAAAATTATCGACGATACGCCATTCATCCTCTGAGAACACCGACCATTGACGGCGACTAATATCGGTTAAGTCACTGACCTGATTGCCAGTTTCATCGGTGAGGTCTTGATAATTGAAAGCAGCACCAAAGGTTGCCGTATGGCTTTCACCTAAGGTGGCGATCACACTGGTTTGAGCATCGGTATTTTTGATTTTCATCTTGCGGGACTTGTTATCGTACACTTCGTGCTTGATATAAGTATCCGAGGTACCAAAGTCCCAACGTCCGGTATGCGACAATGAAATCGTGCTGTTTTCATACTCGGTTGTCGACGATGCAGGGCAACCACTGCGGCCACAACTGGCCCCCGGCGCTAATGGCGCAACGGTTTTCCCTAAGGTGCTATCCAACTCTTGGTTGGCGATACCGACTTCCAACATGATGTCATGGTCTTGATTCGGCGTAAGTGCAAATCTGGCGGTGAGATTATCCGCATCACGGCCTCGGTAACCACCATAGATATTATCTTCTTCACGCTGGGTATATTGGCCGTATAACTGCACGCCAAGCAAATCTTTGATCAAGCCACCGTTCACAAAAAAGTTGCCCTGATACACATTGCCCGAGGCCGACTTCTCCTGCAGCGTGGTGTCGAGTCGCAGTTCCCCCTGCCACTCATTGGGCACTTTACGGGTGATAATGTTGATCACCCCACCGATAGCATCCGAACCATAAAGGGATGACATGGGGCCGCGGACAATTTCAATCCTATCGATTGCGGCGAGCGGCGGCGTCCAAGCGCCTTCAACACCAGGACCATCACTGTTGGTGCGGGTTTCGCGGGAAGACTGACGCTTACCATCAACTAAAATCAGCGTATATTGGCTGCCCATTCCCCGCAGACTAATGTCCCGACGGTCGGCACCACCAGTTACCACCACGCCGGGGACTTCTAACATGGCGTCGGTTAAGTCACGGTAAAAGCGTGTATCGAGATCCTCACGGGTAATCACGCTAATCGATGCCGGCGCATCACGCACTTGCTGCTCAAAACCCGATGCGGTGACGACAATCCTTTCCATCATTTTGTCTTGATCGGGGGCGGCATCCGCCAAAGCCTGAGTAGCCGGTAGCAACAGAGTTGTAGATACCAGCTGTGCGAGGATCTTTTTACGACGTAACAACATAACCAACGAATCTCCCTTGACCCTTTGTAAATGATAATAATTTTCAATACGGCAATGTATCCCTATGTTACAATCGGCTCAAGTTAGACTTTGAGTAATCACTTGTAAGAGTTGCTTAAGAATGAATAGAAATATGGTCAAGGGCATGATCGTGTTTGCCGCCATCGCGGAAAAAGGTTCGATGAGTGCTGCTGCAAAGCAGCTTAATCTGAGTTCATCGGCGGTGAGCCAACAAGTCGCAAAGCTTGAAATGGATATGGGAATTAGTCTGTTTCACCGTAATACCCGCCACCTGACACTCACAGAGGCGGGCACGTTATTTTATGAAAACTGCATTAAAATCATAAAAATAGTAGAAAGCGCCGAACATCAGCTACACTCATTAAAGGGCACTCCTTCGGGGGAGCTTAAAATCGCCGCGCCAGTCGGCTTTGGCGGTGGTTTACTCAGCCAGCCATTAGCGCATTTATTGGCGGCTCACCCGCAGATCAGTCTCAATCTGCAATTGCAGGACGGCCCAATTGATATAGTTAATGAAGGAATCGATCTGGCAATTTGCATCGGCCCTCTGTCGGATTCGAACCTTATTGCTCGCCCCTTGGCAGATTGGCGTATGTTACTGTGTGTCGCCCCCAGCTATATTCCCCAGCATCAGAGCCTGCAACACCCTGAAGACTTACAAGGGTTCAACCGTATTAGCCATAGCTATGCTAAACCCGAGTTCTTAACCCATTCACAGACTCAAGAGCGAGTCGAACTCCCAGCCCAGCGCATCAACGTCAATAATATGCAGACGCTTATCCAACTCACTCTCGATGGATTGGGCTATGCCGTATTGCCAGAGCCCGAGGTGCATCAATACCTTGCATCAGGCCAACTGGTAACACTCTTATCCGAATGGTCGCTACGCACCTACAGCGTTTACAGCGTGACCTCGGCGCGGGATAAACAGCCCGCCAAGGTGAAAGAAGCCATCACCGCGCTCAGTCAATATTTTAGCCAGATGGATTTTAGCCCAAGCCCAGCGTCACTGACTCAGTCCAGCGCCTGCGTGCACACGCCAAGACTAGCCATCCCCGCCTAAGCACTCGTAGGCATGCGTTTCATTTATCAGGTGAGTTAGAGTATGCTGTTTTATCCATTCGATTAAGCAGTAATAACGCAATGCAAGATGTGGCCTTAGTGTTAGAAGGCGGCGGCCTGAGGGCAATTTATACCGCCGGTGTGTTAGATGCCTTTTTGCAGCAACAATTGCACTTCCCCTATGTGATTGGTGTATCGGCGGGGGCGATTTATCCCGCTTCTTATGTCTCACGCCAATTTGGCCGCAATTTAAAAATTCAGCAGCAATATCTGCGGGATAAGCGCTACATGGGGCTGCGCCACTGGTTAGCCACGGGGAATTATGTCAACACCGATTTTACCTATAAGCGCATGGCCTATGAGCTACTGCCTTTTGATTTTAAAACCTTTTTAACCAGTGGAACCGAGTTTAAGGTCGGGGCATTTAATTGCCAGACAGGACAAACCGATTACTTTGGCATGGCCGATTTTCAGGAGCACGAGAAATTGCTCGACGTGCTTATCGCCTCCTCTAGCCTGCCTTTTATGGCCAATCCCCATAGTATCAACCGCCAAACTTACCTCGACGGTGGTATCGCCGCGCCCATTCCTGTAGCCAAGGCGCAGCAAGACGGCTATAAACGCCAAGTGGTGATCCTGACTCAGGATGCAAACTATCGAAAATCGCCGATGAAGTTCAACTGGTTAGCGCGCAAGCGTTATCAAACTTATCCGGCAGTAGCCGCCGCGCTAAAGGTTCGTCACCAACGTTATAACCACTCCCTCGAGGAACTCACCCAGAGTGTTGCCAGCGGCCATACCTTTGTGATCCGCCCTGCTGCATCGCTTACTCTCTCGCGACTTGATCGCAATATCGATAAAGTGACCGCCGTATATCACCAAGGGCTGGTGGATGGTCAGGCGATTTTGCCTAAACTGCAAGCTTGGCTAAACACAGGGGCAGATATCAGTTAGTGAGCGAGGCGCTGACTTTGTTAATAATCAGCTCCCGCAACCATTTATGGCTGAGATCGTGTTCAAAATGCTTATGCCACATCAGCAAATACGCACCGGGGATCAGTTTAATCGGCGAGGGTAAATACTTAAGATCAAACGACTTCATCACCGCTAAGGCATAACGGGAAGGAGCGCAGAGAATCAAATCGCTTTGCTCACACAGGGCAAGCGCACTCTGGAAGTCGGTCATATTGACCGCAATATCTCGTTTACGCCCTTGGATTTGCAGCACATCGTCTAACAACCAATATTCCAAGCCACCAAAGGCGACCTGTAATTGGCGATAGCTTAAAAAGGTATCGAGATTCCATTCCTGCGAAAGTGCAGGATGGTCACTGCGCATCAAACACACTATGTAATCCTGAACCAATTCAACATAATGGATATCGTCCGGAATATGGTTTACATGCATGGGCGAACGTTCATCCCATTCGCGGCAGCCAATAGCCAAGTCGATATCGCAACGCAGCAATCTGTCCATGGTATCGAGCCGCCAGGTTTGGCAATTGATGCTCACACCGGGCGCCTGCGCCAATAGCGAAGGCATAAAATGTGGAAAGGTCAGCGAATAGGTCATTTCGACCAGATGCATTCGAAATTGTCTTTGGCTTAAGGCGGGCTCAAAACTATCGGGCCGAGTAAATTGCGCTAATTGCTGTAAGCATTGGCGTAAGTCGGGCGCCAGCGACAACGCCTTGGGCGTCGGCTTTAGCCCGTAGGCGGTGCGCTCGAATAAGGGGTCATCAAACACTTCGCGCAGGCGAGTCAATTGCTTACTCACAGCTGACTGACTTAAATGCAGCCGTGCCGCTGCGGCCGTGACACTCTGCTCCTCGAGGAGGATTTCTAGTACGGGCAGTAAGTTTAAGTCTAAGTGTTTTAGCATTTAACCCCTCGCTTTTAAGGGACTCCACCTCAATTTTTGCGGCAACTTCATCAGCAGCAGCGACAGTAAAATCACTAAAATCCCCGCCCACTGCCGCATATCTAAGGTTTCACCCACAATCAATACGCCTAATGATACGGCAACCACGGGATTGACTAAAGCCACCATCCCCATGATTTCTGGCCCTAAATTTCGCATTGACCACAGCCAAGCCCAATAAGCCACCGCGGTATTGGCGGTAGCCAACCAGATTAACGAGGGAACCACATCCATATTCGGTATCTGTGGCGGCCCCGCCATAAACCAAGCCAGTGGGATCAACATCAAGCCCCCCAAAAGTAATTGCCAAGCGGTCAGCACTAAAAAATCGCCCACATCCCAGCGCTGCATCCAACGGGAAGAAAAGGCAATCAGAGTCGTCGCACTCAACATACACAGGACACCAATCGGGTCGAGATCCGCCGAGGGATTAAGCAATAAAATCACTCCTGCGAGGCCCATCAAACCGAGCAGTAACCACTTCATCCCCGGGCGTTTTTTATCAATCAGCCAAGCGAGGATCAAAAAGATTAATGGCAAAGTCGCCCCCAGCGTACCCGCGACGGCGCCGGGTAGCCGATAGGCGCCAATAAACAGCAGCGCAAAGAAAGCGCCAATATTACAAAACGCCAGCAAGCTTAATTTAGACCATGCCAGCGTCGGCAAACGTGGGCGCAGCATCAGCAACAAAATGCCCGCAGGCAGCGCGCGCCAAACCGCCACCCAGTAGGGCGACATATCCTGTAAGTAAAGACTCACCAGTGCATAAGTGGTCCCCCAAAACACCGGGGCGAGTAACGCAATCACAAACGGCATAATGACTTCTTAAAAAGTATCTTGATATTGAGATATATTACTTTGAGAGAATAAAACAGGCAAGCGCTGAGATAAGGTTAATAGGGAGAAAAGAAAAGGGACTAGCGTTTATGCCGCTGTAGATATGCACACGCAGAGCTGTGCTTAAGCCTTGTTTGCCGTATAATCGGGCGTCATTTTTTATAGGCGGGCAAGCATGTTCCATATCGCACTCTATGAGCCAGAAATCGCACCCAACACGGGTAATATCATTCGCCTTTGCGCAAACAACGGCAGCCAACTGCATCTAATTGAGCCGCTAGGGTTTGATTTTGAAGAGAAAAAACTGCGCCGCGCGGGCCTAGACTATGCCGATTTAACCAATGTGACTCGCCATAAAAACTTCGATGCCTTCCTCGAAGCCATGGCAGGTAAGCGCATTATGGCCTGTACCACTAAGGGCAGCCGCCCTCACACTGAACTGAGTTTTGCCAAAGATGACGTGCTGTTATTTGGCCCTGAAACCCGTGGTCTACCTATGCCGATTATCGAGTCGATCCCAACCGAGCAGCGATTACGCATTCCGATGGCGGCCTCCAGTCGCAGCCTTAATCTCTCCAATGCCGTGGCGATTATCAGCTACGAAGCCTGGCGTCAGCTCGGGTTTGAAGGCGCAATTTAATACGCAGGAATACTGATTTGGATTAGGCTGGACTTAACCAGCCAATTTTCCAATCATTCAGCCATCCAAATCATTCAGCCATCCACGCCGAAAGATAGCTTTAACTCAATTCGCCCCCAAAGCCAGATAACTTTGTCGTTAGGTATGTTGGATGAATTGTCATTGTTTCCCCTGTGACACGCCATAAACTCATCCCTGAGGGCTCGACGGCGGCATCCATGCCACCAACGGTCACAGTTGCAACAATGACAATCTTTACGACCATTGAACTGTTCATCTGGCTAAAAGATATTGCCCCAAAACTTGTTAGCACACGTTTGTTCGTTCTGGACTTTACGAAAGAGTTACCCTACAAAATCTCATCTATTAGCCCTCCACTTTAGTGCTTCTCTATAACAGCCGAATCCTAGTTAGATATACAGTCATATCGTATTACGCTAGTTTTTGAGGGTTTTGAGAACAACATTCGTGCGCGTTTTTCCAAAAAATAAAATTGAAAGTCATTTTAAATCAATTGGATAAAATATATTGAGCTTAGTTAATAGGTTTGGAAAACGCGCATGCGCGTTTTTCCGGATGGTGTATTTGTAAAAAATCTGATAACTTCTTTACATACAGATAGTTAACTGTGCGCGTTTTTACTGGTCTAACGTGATAAACGCGCATGCGCACGAATAAAATGTTATG
>NZ_JTLE01000023.1:0-19900 GCF_000798835.1 Shewanella sp. ZOR0012 | reverse complement strand
GATACCATCAAACACACCGCTAAAGAACGACGTTAACGGCCCCCAAGCGCGAAACAGTAACCCAATGGGCGACCAAGATAGGATCGTCTTAAATAGCGCCCATGCACCACTGAACACCGACCCGATACCGCCAAACACACCACTAAGCACCGATCCAACCCCATCAAACACCCCACTGAAGAACGACGTTAACGGCCCCCATGCGCGAAACAGTAACCCAATGGGCGACCAAGACAGGAACGTCTTAAATAGCGCCCATGCGCCACTGAACACCGACCCGATACCGCCAAACACACCGCTAAAGAACGACGTTAACGGCCCCCAGGCGCGAAACAGTAACCCTATGGGCGACCAAGACAGGATCGTCTTGAATAGCTCCCATGCACCACTAAACGCCGACTTAACCCCATCCCAAAGCGCAGAAAAGAACCCCGTCACAGGGGACCAGTCTTTAACCAGTGACAAGCCCCAAGCGGCTAACATAGCAATCAGGCTAACCACTAACATAATGGGGTTCGCTTTCATCACCAGGTTAAACACCTTCATTGCGCCCGTCATTAACAGGGTAGCAAGCGCCGCGCCTTTACTGGCAACGGTCATCACAGTGGTAGCGGTAGCACTGGCCAACATAGCCACACGATTAACCAGCATTGCCCCTTTAGCGCGCAAGTTGGCCAAGGTGAAAAAGTCCATCACTTTACGGGCGGTGATCAGCGTGTCAGAAAACATAGCAAAGCCAAAGCGGGCAACAATGCTAGCGGTTTTCAATGCAATTAACCCCACCACAGCAAAGGCGATCACCTGGCTTAATACGGGGAAGTTTTCAATAAAGCTGCCTAGGCCGCTGGCAAACCCGCCCAAGACATCAGCGACAACCACTAACGCCGGGGCGAACAACTCACCCACCACTGACGACACGTTAAAAATCTGCTGTTTTAAAATATCCATTGCCGCGCCGGGGCCTTTACCGATCGCGTTGGCCATGTCCATAGTGGTAGCCATGCCTTTTTTTAACTCGCCTTGCATGACGCCCGTTTTCGCTTGTA
Source organism: Shewanella sp. ZOR0012 (assembly GCF_000798835.1). Taxonomy (NCBI): domain Bacteria; kingdom Pseudomonadati; phylum Pseudomonadota; class Gammaproteobacteria; order Alteromonadales; family Shewanellaceae; genus Shewanella; species Shewanella sp. ZOR0012. Next base: position 18,854 of record NZ_JTLE01000023.1, on the reverse strand, counting down.
ACTCACCAATTTTAGGCAATAGCATGTCGATCATGTCGACCGCTTCTTTCGTGCCAAACGCCTTGGTTAGCTCTTGCTTATCCATGTCAGTTAATACGCCGCCGTACTTATCGCTGATCGTGGATAATATTTCCCCGGTCGATAATAAGTTGCCGTTGGCGTCATGCACTTGGATCCCCAAGGCTTCAGACGCTTTACCCGCACTGGCTAAAAACGATTGATACTTTGTCGCCGCTTGTCCGCCCTGGAACGTGGCCGACAACATACCGCCCACCGCTAACTGTTCAGCAAATGATTGTTTAGCCTGAGTCGCCGACGCGCCCAAGGTACTCATAAACTGACTAATCTTGTCACCATCAGTTTTGAACTGTTGTACTGACGCCGAAATACCCGCACTAAAGTATTTGCCGAACTCCATGTCTTGATCGGCGGTTGAAAGTTTGTCCCAATCTTTGATGACCGATGCACCAAATTGATTAAATTGCTCACGATAAATTGAATAACCCGTGGCAAACAAATCTGTCATGGTTCCCACCGACGCCTTGGTCCCTGTGGCCGTTAACGCGGCTATGCGCGTAAAGCCGCCGACCGCTTCATCACTGAGCGACGCAATACCCGACTTAATGTCATAAGACGCTTTAATAAAGTCGGTTGTCGTCGTGCCGCGAAACTCTGACGAAAATTCACGGGCCGCTTTAGTGATCGCCTTAATGCCGTCATCTTTAATGCCTAACGACTTAATTTCACCCTGGGCGAGTGACACCTCGCCGTAAGCATCGGCCAAGCTTTTAACCCCGTATACAGCCGCGGCGACGCCTATCATGTCGGTGGCGGCACTGGTTTTTAACTCGCTGTTACGCTCGCGGATTTTGGCTAGCTCTTTTTGCTTTGAGGCGGTCCTATCTAGCTGGTTTTGGTTTTTCTCAAGCTCGCGGTTGTATTTGCTCGTTTGCTCGCGGATCTGGCGCGTCGCCTCTGTCAGATTTTTAGTCGATACGCCAGCGCCTTGAAGCCGTGACCGCAATTGCTGCAATTCGGTTTGTTCGCGTTGGTGACTCGATGACAAGCGGGTAACTTCAGCCTGGGCGCGCTTAAACTCGGCCGTCAGTTTACGGGTCGGGTTTTGGGTTTGCTGCATCTGCCGGGCTAAATCGGCGGCTTTTGCTTTGGCGGCGGTTAACGCTTCTGACGACTGCAAGGTCGCGGCTTTTAGCTTGCGGAAATGCTCAATGTCTTTGGTTGTTGCGCCCAGCTTTTTAAGTTCAGACTGACTCGCCTTAACCTTTTCCGCTAGATCTGTTGTTCCCTTTGTCACCTTACGGATAGGGGCCGTGATTTTATCAATCAGCCCCATGACCAGGTTCATTTTCATGTTTGTATCAGCCAAGTGACACCCCCTGAAAACCCATACAAAAAAAGGCCGGGCGATCAGTGATCACCCGGCCTTTTATTAATCGTCGCTTTCGCGGCGTTCGCTCGCTATCCTGTGCCAATGAATCAATTCATCTAAATACATTGGCGCAGTATCAGCCGGACCCCATCCTTGAAACGTCAAGAACAGATCGGCTTCAAGCTCCATTACGCAAGCTGGGATAGCTTCGAGGCCACGAAAAAACCCGCCACCTCAGTTTGTATCGTCAACACGTCTTCAACGTCCAGGCTTAAGAACTCAGCTTCAGTGAGATCAGTTAAACGCGGCACAAGCTTTTTGTGGCTATCAAAATCCAACTCAACCACGTTCGCCGTTTTCAGACCGCGCAAATGGCCCGCTGTAGGTTTGGTCAGGGTGATTTCTTTGATTTCGGTATCGCCACGCTTAATAGGGTTAACCAAGGTAATTACGGTATTTTTACTCATAGGGCTTTGTCTCTATAAAAAAGCCCCGCGGGCGACTAGCCGACGGGGCGAATAATGAAAAAACTATCCAGGTTAATAAGCTAGGCGCTTATTGTGCTAATGCCTGGCGGATCTCTTTGTTGCGGTCTTTGCCGTTAACACGAAACACGTTGTTCATCTTATCGATGTGAATGATTTCTTTGCCGTCCAGTTCAAAGGTGTAAACCACGACCGCAATTGAAAACTTGGTCGTGGCTTCTTTTTCTGGCTCAAGCTCGTTAAATTCAACGCCTTTCCAGTAACCTTGCATTTTAACGACTAAGGTTGAAATCTTGTCGCCGACATCGAGCGCGCCGCGTAAAGTGAGGGTTTCTTCACGGCTTGAACGGCTACCGATAAGATCCAGCACCATAGACGAATAATCACTAATCGTGATATCCGATTCCAGCTTTTCCAGCTTGCCGATATCGCGTTCGATATCACCAGCCACGCCAGCCAGCACCATATCAACGGTTTTTGAAACCACTTTAGGCAAAGTGGCTTTATTGGCGATACCTGCAAAACTGGTTTCTTTGATGAAACAGTTAATGTCGGTAACGATAGTGGGTAATTTAGCCATGTAAACAGGCTCCTATATTGAATGAATGACGCTATCGATTAGCTGAAAATGGCTTCGTTGTAACGGTCGGTTACATGCTGACGGAATGTCATACGCTCGGCGACATCATAGAAGCCTAAGTCATAATCCCAATACACTTGGCCCGTACCAATCGCCGCGACGTTCAGTTCGTTATCAAGCCAGCACTCACCACCTGAAATCACGCTACGGCTAATTAGACGACGTAACAGGTTATTAACGCGGTTTTTAACCCCGTCGACATAGCCCTTTGTCACATTGCGATCAAGCATGGCTTGGTGTGCATACAGGATTGAATCACCGACGATATAGCGGATCCGTTGGTGCGGTAACATAGTGCCGTTGGTTAAACGGTTGCCCCACAAGAACCAGCCGCCTTGCTGATTAACCGCCACGGTAACGTGTTGCTGGTTATACAAGTTTGCTTTGCTGGTCGCGCTGCCAATAGCGTGATCAATGGTTTCAACGGTACGCAATACCCCGTAAATCTTACGGTTTGACGGGCTGTTCCAATAACCTTCTTCGTTATCGACACGGGCAATCACGCCCGCCACAGTGGCTGACATAAAGCGTTCAACTTCTTGCTTGGCCACTGCATCAAAGAACACAAAGCCGCCATTTAAGAAATAGGCTTCATCATAGTTAGCCGCCTGGGCGATCACCGCCGAATAGCCCGCCGTGTGGTCGCCGTCAATCAATGGCGTTCCGTTTAGCTTCTTAGCGATAGTTTCAAGCTCTGCACCCACGCCAGGTAAATAACTGAACTCAGGGGCAATCAGCAAGCGCGGACGCAAACCTAACACCGCTTCAGCCGATAACAGCGCCTTAAGCCCGGTAAACTTGTTGGTTTCGTTGTCGATAGTCCCGACTACCGCGGCAATCTGATCGGCTTCGATAGCTTCTTCAGCCACACGAACCACCACAACCAACGCGCCGCCTTGGCGGTAAATGTCTTCTAACGCTTCACGCAACGAACCCGACACGCCCGCCTTGGCCATGAATGATTCACTGTTAACTAACACAGGCTTGTTAAGGGGAAAGGTTAGCGCGTCGGCATCATCAGCCGTGGCCACAAGGCCAATCACGCTAGCGGGTAACACTTCAATAGGGCGATTGGTGTTTTCAAGAAAAAACTGTTCGACACCGTGAAGATAATCTCCGGCCATAGCTATAAACTCCATTGTGATAAAAAGAAGCCCTGGGCGCATCGATGCGGCCAGGGCCATAAATTAAAGGGTTAAAAAAACCGCCTTTAGGCGGTTAGTTATTCTGGTTTTACTGGCCAGACAATCTCGTCCGGGTTATCCGTCGATTGCGGCAAATCACGCAAGGCTTGGCGGTAAACTTTAAATTCTTCAATTTTATCGACACTTAATGGAGAATCCGACATCTGAGTCCAATCAGTTTCAGATATCATTTTGTCTCGTTTAGCGCGCACTGAAAACCAAGTCATTTTGATTAATTCTTCGAGAGGGATAATGTGTTCCATCATTAAAATCCTAATAATTGTTTAACATTAAGTTAGGAGAAACGATTAACGAAATATCTCCTTTGGCAGGCAAACCACCAGTAACATTCATAGAGTCAACATAAAACGAAAAGAAATACAGATTTAGAGCTTTTATTCGTAAATAAATATCACCATTAGGTGCTCTATACACAGTTGGCTCATGATTCCCAAATGTTCCTACACTGGTAAGAGCGTTATTGGCTACATAACTATAACCCGCAAACGTTTCATCAATAATAGTTGACTGTCCGTAGGCATAGCCTTTAATACTAAAGTGAAACATTCCATTTTTTGTCAAAGTGTTGAACTTTGTTTTAAAATGCAAGTATAAATTAGAGTTACCAGGAGTCCATCCAACAGGTTTTTCACTGTCTGGCACATAGTTTTTCCCTTCGTATAAAACATTTTGATAAATATTAAAACGACGAGACCCAGCTGAACCATCACCTATACGTTCACGATCTGCCATAAATGCAGCAAAGTCAGCTTTTAATTTCTGACTGGCGAGATCTATTTCACCCACTTTCCCATTCACGGCCCCGGTTAAGGCGTTAGCCGATGCCACCAGGGCGGTGACTTGTTGCTCTAAACTCATGGTTTAAGCTCCTATGTTGTTAATTTGATTTGCGCCATTGGTAAACGCCGTTGTGAGTTGGGACAGTGCGTCGCCGACTTCTGTGTCCAACGCTTCTAAACCCGATTGCGGGGCGTAGAAGGCCGGATTATTACCCCCAAACAGCGCCGAATCTGCGGCCTTTTCACCTTTCAGCAAAAAACGCGCGTCTGCGACTGTCATAGTGTAAACCGTGGTGATATTGGCTTTTTTGCCTAACTCGGCGGTCATAGTGGCCGCAAAGTCGGGGTCATTGCCTAACGCCTCGGCTAACTCGGTTAACGTGTCCAGCGCCACCGGGGCCGCGCCAACAACCGCTTGAATACGGGCGTCAACTTGGGCCGGGGTTAATGTGTCAACCTTATCGGCTTTATCCGCCAGGGCGGCAACCGTAACCACTAAAGTAATGTTTTCCGCCCCATTGAATGCGGCGGCTCCCGTTGCATCACCCGACAAGGCAATTTGACGGGAAATTTTTAACTTACTGGCCGTGGCCGCATTTGCGCCCAAGGTTTTTAGCGGATCGTCAATATGCGTTTTTGGGTATACGTCGACGGCGTTTGCTTTATTGCGTAGCTTGCCGTCAATCACTCCCATTAAGTTATTCACCGACGCAATCATGTTGGTGATTTTAGTCGCTAATCCCATTTATCCCCCTTGGGCCGATATTGCGCCCGCATGAAAAGCGAACGCATCATCTAAACCCTTAACTAACTGTTCAAGATCAAGGCTTGCCGTGCTGGCCAAACTTAACGCACCATTGGCGGCTTGCTCTGCTCTTGCTGCGGCGGCTAATACATCTTCGGCAACCGTGCCAACGGGGCCTTGCACCCCGGCACTTATCACAAAGAAATGGGGCTTTGCGGTTATGCTGACATGGGTTTGGCTTTTGCCGCGGCTAACCTGTACCACATGGCGAACCGCGCTAGACAACACCACTTGAGTTTGTGAATTAACCACTAAGCCCCCTCAAGGATCACCCCTTCAGAAATCGCCACAAACCCCGACATCAGCGAATAAACATCACCGGACGGGAAATAAACACGCAATTCATAGGCAACCTTACCAAGCACAAAGCTTTTTAAGCCGCGGGTTTTGCTTGGGTGAATCGACACGTCAATCTTGCCCGTATTGTCACCCTCAGCCCCGGCGTTTAACACTATGCCGTCACCTTCGGTTTTAGCTTGCGCTAACAGCTCGCCGGACGCGATTTCGCGCATTTGAAAACACGCAGTACAGCCCGTGATATCGACAGGGACTAATTCGCCCCCGTCGGTCTTGGTCTGCCAGGTTAAATCAAAGGCGAATGTCGTTCCGGCCGTAAACTGTAAATCTGTTGCGGCCATAACGCCCCCTATTGACTGCGTTCAAGGTCCATCACACGAAACAATAACTGAGTGTGACGCGCCATGTTATCGACCGCCGCGGCGGCATTAGCGGCTTGATGTTCGCCCCAAGCGGCTAACGACAAATTAGCGCCCGTTCCCTGCACTGTGACCGACTGGGCGGGCAATGCTGCCAACACCAAGTCAAAGGCCAGTAATAACGGCACGGCGGGCGATTTATAAGCCAATGGCTGACTATCAGACCACACCGCTAACATGGTGCCATCAGACAAGATAAAGCCGATTTCTCTTACCCAAAATTCCGTTGCACCATCGGCCAGGGCCGTGACATGAATTTGAGTGTCATTAATGCGCTGACCGTCCGCAATCGGGATCCGCATCTTTTCACGGACTAAGCCGATTTCGTTTTTGCTGGGCGTTCGGCCACTGTCCCCAAGTGCAATATGGGTAATTTCAGCCGCGAACCCCGCATTAGTTTGACTAAATACCGCCGCCAAACCTTTTGTGGTGATCACTGGTATTAATGCGCTCACTGTGTCGCCTCCATCCGTCTATAAACTACCGCGCTACCCTGTACCCGCGACGCAACTTGCACCGCCGCGGCTTTGGGTGACGCATCAATAACAGACTGGGCAGAATGCCGGGTGATACCGACCCCCACACCAGCCATTCCCGCCGCAATCGCAGACTGACACGCCAACGGTTCTTGAACGGCTTGGGTATCACGACGCGCTATCGCCGCTTGCCCCTCTAGCACCGAACCCGCACCAATGGCGTTAGGGCCAAATTTAGCCCCGACTTTGAACGTAAACCCCGATCGCGTGTTTTTAGCGTTTACCACGGCGGCAAATAGCTGATCATACAATTCAGGGCCTAAGATACTGGGCGCGCCTGGGGTAATGTTTTGATTAACCCAAGCGGTAATATCAAAGGTATAAGGGGCCGCGGCGGGCTGGGTTTGAAACCATTCAACTAAATCAACCGTGACCCCCAAATCAGCAAGCGCGCGCTCAACCGCGGGGCGGGTTCCTTTAATGCGGTGAACGTCAATACTTCCGGCCACCACTTGCCGCTTAACCGTTTCTGACCAATCACTACGCCACTGATCAACCGATAACGCCCAGGCTAAAAACGGCAAGGCATCAAGCGGACAATTCCACGGGTCCCATAATTCACTAATGGGAATGTTAATGTCTTCAATGCGGGCTATGGCGACATCAAGATCACGCTCAAGGTCGCTTAAGTTACCAGGTAACAGGCTGGCTTTATCTATCATAGATAGCCCCCTATCGACACGGCCAAACTGTCACAGAACGGCGCTTCACTGGCTTGGCATGTCACATCTTGCCAACCGATTAAACGCACCTCGACCACACCTTCAACCGTTAGCGCCCAGTGTAAGTTTGACTCAACGATTCGCCCGCCTAACTTGTGCTGTTCGTTAACATAGGTTTGGGCGCGTTGCTGGGCGACCGCCCGAACCGTTTCAGGGTCGGGGCCTTGCTTCATAAAGAGTTCAGCCACCACGCCATAATGTGACACGGTCGCGGCTTTGGCCGTGAATTTGTCGGTCATAGGGCGCTTGGGCCATAAGTACGCATCAACCGCCGTTAACAACCCATTTGACGGCACACCGTCGCCTTGGCGGCTTAATACATACATATCAACAAAGCCGGGGGCGGTCGGGTTAGTAGTCGAATGCGGCCCAAATACTGCGGCCCCTTTCACGTCTTTGTGGGCGCTTAAGGCATGGAATAAATAGGCCCCATCGGGACCCGCGACAGATAACCCCTCTGGCGAATGCTGCAAACGAAAACGAAAGGCTTCGTCTTGTTCGTCGGCGAGGCGGGTAACTGGGGTCCCGTCGGGGTGACGATAATATGTCACCCCGATATGGTCTAACTGTGGCCCTCTGGCAAATGCCAGCATGACGCCTAAACACATTTCGTTCGCGTTTTGGCGTAACATCATTTCGCGGTAGGCCGCGGCTAACGCCACCCGATAAGCTGGATCCGACGGGCTGGCATTTTCTAACGCGGCGCGGCTGGCTATATCGGCGATAATGGCTTCAAGGTCGACTTGCTGCACCACATCAAGCGGCGGCAGAAGGGCTAAATTGATACCTTCAGACATCGAAAATAATTCCTTCTATTGTGACCGGCTTTCCGTTGGATAAATATGTCCCGGTTAAGCCAATCTCGACCCGACCATCACCCGTGGGGGAAACGGTCATTTCGTCTAGTTTAAAATCATCTAAGCCATTGGCCGGATTGTTGACCGCTTCGGTTAATCTGACATACGCATCCATGTAGAAGCGGCGGTCGATATTGCGGTCGGTCATTTCGTACATTCTCGAACCAAACTCACGCCGGGCGACCAATGACCCAAGCGGGGTATTTATCACATCAGCTAAACGCTGGCGTAAATACGGGACCCCACTAATCACCCGCCCCGATTCTCGATCCGTGCCTGTTTTCATTGTCGACCTTGTTGATTACTTGGTTAACGGCTTCGTTAATTCGTTAAATAAAGAATTACTGTTGTTGATTTGGCTTGCTGGTATTCGGTGTGCCGTGTGGGTGATCGTGGCCGTTATAAATGCCGCGGTCCGCCGCCATGCTGCGGGTCTTATCGCTGATATCTTTATCGGCGGCAATGTTGCCCGTGGTGTGCGTATCGCCTTGATGTTCTATATTCCCGATCATCACAAAACCTTTACTGGCGGTCATTTTTATTTGCTCTGGCGTGGTGACATCGATGTCGCCCACGTTGACAATTTTTAGCGTGTGCTGTTCGCGGTTATGCTCAACACTTGATCCGTCGCCAAACTGCACCAGGAACACATTAGGGTCATTGCTTGGCGCTGGGCGCTTGGCGTGAAAACTGCCGGGAAAAACTTCACCCATTCTAAGATCGCCGGGTGATATTACCGTCACGCCCTCGCCGACTTCAGGAAACCACCACACCACAGCCTTACCCGCCCGAATAGGCTTAACGGGTAGCCAGGCGGTTATCATGGGTTTGTCAACGCTGCCATAAGTTACCCTGACCATGCCGTATTGACCCCGCGCGGGGTCGGCTTCGCTTATCACACCACGAACTACCATTTCAGCCACAGCACGTTCAAGGGCTTCTATGCGGTCGGATAAGTCGAATATGTCGGTCATACTTGGCCTTTTGTGTAATCGTCTTTATGTGCTGCGCCAATTTCAGGCGTCATGCTATAAAACACGTCCGTCGGGATCGATTCTTGATTAACGTCGACATCACCTAAAAACACATTCTGGCGAAACGACACCACCCAAGATTCAAAGCCCTTATCACCGGGTTTAAACACACCAGGATAAGCGCCGATATCGTCCGGCAATTCGGCGGCATTAGGAAAGCCCCAGCGGTTTTTATAAACCACCCTAGCGACTGCGGCCGCATAGTTGCGGATCTCTAATTCCACATTCTTAGTGGCTGTTGACAAAATACAGTGAAAAATAAACTCGCAACTAAACGCTTGGCGACCATCCCCAAGGGGTTTACCTGGTCTAAGTTCGGCTAGCTCAATTAACACCGCGGGGGTTTTTACTAAGCTATGCTGCCCGCCGTCACTCTCTGTGGTGGGGTCGTAGGCTTCAACCGTTTTTATGTAACCCATTTTCGCTTTTAGCGCGGTTATCATGGCTTCATGTAACGGGGTAAAGTCTGTTAGTGACGTTGGGTTATCGCTCATGATTCACCACATAATTAAGTTCTTGGCCTAGGATTTTTCTAAATTCATCAGGGATCCTAGCTTCAAATCGTTTAAAGACTTCAGCCGCATGATCCCCCATATCAACCGCAATGTGTTGAACTGGGAAACGGCCGCGCATCTTCTTTGAAATCGCGTTAGGGTTCGGCTTGCGTTGTTTAGACGTTGTGTCGTATTGGCCATTATTGCGACTGGCCCGGATCCAAACAGCACTATCATAGCCGTACATATCCGCCACGAACGCCCCTTCATAACGACGCTTACCTAAAGAAACCCCCGCTTTAGTCTGTCTTGGTCTGCCGACTTTTTCAGCCAACATAGGGGCAGTGCCAAGCCACAATATCGTGACCTGATCCGCACCTTTACCAACGGTTTTCATGACTAAGCGGGGTTTTAATAGTTTTTGAGCAAAACCCAAGGTTTGGGACAGTTCACGCGCAATGCGGGTTTGTAACCAACGCATTGTTTTTCTAATTGCTCGCTGGCCCGCTAACTCAAGTTGCTTAGGGGTCGATTGCAACGCGGCACTAGCCTGTTGCAATTCACGGGCAAAGTTAATTTTGACATCAACGCCACTTTGACTCATTGCCTTGTTCGTCCATATCGGGCGACGGGGTCAAGGCATCAGCTAAATAGATCACCGTGCAACCGTCACCATCATTAAGATGTTCAGCCGGGAAAAACTCCCGGTTGACATGAGGCACGATGATCCGCCAATCGGTCGACAATTGCCGACAATCGATATCATCATCACAGACAGTTAATGTCGCGGACCGCGTTTTCAGTGCCAAACCACCTTTGCGGCCTTTAACGAGTGCATCTTCTTCAGGGGCGCTATACACCCCTTTGATATTGTCGATGCGAACGCCATTGGCCGTGGTGATCACCACAGGCTTTCCCAGCCGCCGAACTATCCGACGGCTGGCCCGTTTGAACGGGTCACGCATTACGCCGCTTTAATACGTAAACGACGAACCGCTAACGGGCTAGTACAGACGTTAATCACGTTTGACTGTGATTCAATGTCCACACCTTTACCCATGCGCTTAGGCTCGGCTTTCGAGTAGTAAGGCAAGCCAACAGTATTAACGGTTTCGTTATAGTTGGCAGGGGCAAAGCGAGTTAAGAACAAGCCGGGCTTATCTTCAGGGAAGACAACCGCTTCACCGTCTTTCATAAACTTGGCATCTTGCACTTGCTGATCGCATTCTTCCCAGTAAACGCCCTGCCAGAACACACCTGAACGGACATCATCACGTAACGCCGCGCCGTTGTTAAAACGCTCAAACGCCTTAACAAAGCTTTCATCTTCCATCAATGAATCAAAGAAAGACGGGGTACACAGGCCGCGGTAACGCTTGCCTTTAATGCCCTTTTGATTAGTTTCAGACTCACGCTTCACCCCTAGCAACTGGGTTTTAATAGGCTTAGTGAAGTCGATGTCGTGATAGACATTTTTATTCACAGGAATACCAAACTTAGCGTAAAGGTCTTCGATCACAGTACCTTTAGCGCCAATGATTTTACCGAACAGCGCACCAAAGCGGTGAAACTCGATAGTCGCATCCAGGCTTAAGCGGTGATCTTCGTGCTTCTCGCTGATCAATGCGTCCAGGTCTTCGAGTTCGTCTTCACTGCCAAAGGCGCGCGTGTTTTGGATGTCATCAGCCATGATCCCCGCTTCAAGCGGCAAATGCACAGCGCGGAACGTGTAGATATTGCGGTCGCGGTCATCCATGCGCGTACCATCTGCGCCGCGCTCTTTCTCTGGCACAAGGATGATTTGGCCGTCTTTGTATTCGATATCAACCGACGTGGTACGAATGCCGCGTTCTTGGAAGATCTTCAATTCAGCCAAACGGGTTTTAGGCACTATGGCGTTATTGATTGAAGCCGTTAGGCTCTTAGTGGTGAACTTTTCAGAACTCAGTGCTTGTTCTAATTCCATGATAATGACTCTCTTACTTAAAGGGGTTTAAAAGCGGATTAGCGGGCGATAATGTGAAGCGCGGCTAACTCTGCAAGGGCGGCGGTCTTTTGCGGCTCTGTGATACCTTCAGGCCACACCAACTTAGACGCATCAACGGCCGTTAAACGGGTATGTGCCAAGCCAGGGGCGGGGGCATCATTGGCATTAACAAAGCCAAATAACACCGCGGCCGCGGCGGTCGCTTCTGTCGCTTCGGCGGCAACGTCTAACTGAATAAACGTGCCATCATCTTTTTTGCCTAATACCGTTGCATTAGCCAGTTGGCCCGTGGCGATAACCACTTCATCTTTTGATAAAAAAGGCACTTCACCTAATACGTGCGCGCTTTTACGCGGCGCTAAACTGTAATTTTCCATTATCGTATTCCTGATAAATGAGGTTAAAAACTAAGGGTTAGGGTATCCACGCCAGCCTAACGGTTAGCGTAAATTTGTTTGGTATTGAGTGACGCCTTAGTCTTGCCACCATCACCGATAACTTGGCGGCTAGAATTGCCGGACTCGTCGCCTTGCGCCTGGATTTCATGCGCAACTAAACCAGCTAGTTTAACCGGGTCGCTAACATGGCTAACCAATGAGTCAAACGAGGCACTTAAACCCGCGGCGGCTAACGTGTCTTTCAACTCAGTTGCGGCCTTAATTTGTTGTTCAGCGGCGGCTTTAGTGACGCCAGGCTTTAACAAGCTTGCTGACATAGCCGGGATCCCCGCACTTGCACAAGCTGCGGCGATTGCTTCGGCTGACTCAAGCGCGGTGGCTTCAGGCGCGGGAACTAATGCGGCAATCACATCAGGACGTTCGGCGGTAATAGCGGCGACAATCTGTTCGACGCTGGCCGCTTCTGCACCTGGTAAATTTAAGGCGATAACGCTAGCGCCTGTTGTGCCTTTGGCGCTTGGGCCTTTACTTTCTTTACTCATTGGCTTTCGTTTCCTGTTTTGTAGTTCACTGACAACACCTTCTAAACTGCCTAATCGATGCGCCATACCTTTATCAACGGCCGACTGGCCAACTAACACCCCACCTTTACCGAAATCGTTTAACACTGTGTCGCGGTCAACATTCATATTGCGCGCCACGCGATCGATAAACACATCGGCGAGTTGGTCCATTTCACTTTGATAAGCGTCGCGGCCCTCTTTCTTAAAAGGGTCTAGGCGCTTATTGGGTGACTGACTCGACACAATTTCAAGGGTTTCTATTGGGTCGGCGTCGGTCGCTTTACGGCGGCGAATATTCAACACCGTACCGATTGACCCGGCGCGGCCTGTGGCGTCGATAACCACTTCATCCGCGGCGCTGGCTATCCAATAAGCGGCGCTGCAAGCACTGCCGCCAACATAGGCAACGACATGTTTATCACCGCGGCCTTGGTAAACCATTTCGGCAAACTCATGAATGCCGTCGGCATGACCACCGGGGCTATCGATATAAAGCACAATGCTGTTTACGTCGTGACGCTCAGTCGCCGCGGTCCAGTCTTTGGCTAGGTTTTGCGTTGAGGTTCCGCCGCAAATGTCATCAAACATGCCCGCATAACGGCTAATAACCCCGTTTACATGAATGATTGCGACGTCGCCGCGGATCTCCATGCCGCGGGTGACGGCGCGCCCCGATTTACCCTCTAACGCTGTGGCCACACTTTCAGCCACTTGGTTAGCGGATAGCTTTAACGACGATAGATCAAGATTGTCTAAGTCTCTGGCCGATAACCCGGTCATGATGTCAAGATAACCCTGATCTAACGCCCAGGGGCGCGACATCAAGAAATCAAGTGCTAGGTTTTTCTTCATTCGCCTGGTTCCTCGCTGGTTTCAGGCTCGCTAAATATCCCGGTCATAGTGCCGGGGTTTTCGACGCCTTCTTCTTTACAAATCTCTTGCCAGCGTTTTCTTGCCTTGGCATTGCGGCGCATGTTGTCCTCAATGTCACGGCCATGATCAGCGGCTTCGACTTCGATGTTAGATATATTCGAGTCAACCGCCTTTTTGCGGGCGTTAATCTCTTGTTCCGGGTGTAAGTGCTTGAACGCATCCGGGCGAATGTCCAACATCAAATATTGATAAGGGTCATTAGCAAAGCCGGGGGCATATAAGCGGCCAACAGAAACCGCGGCTTCTATCACCCAGCGCCAAATTTTGAACGCCACTTGAAAGCCGGATAAGTTGGTTTGGTCAAAGGCGATACCGCGACGGTATTCATTTAAAAACGCGCGAACCAATCGGTCATTAAGCCCCGACCAATCGCCCGTTAATAACGAGTAAGGGATCTCTAATCCCGCGGCTAGCTGTAACGCTTGCCAGCGGACAAAGTCCTTGTAACCTTGGCCCGTGTTGTCACCGTCGAACTGTTCTAACTTCTCACCTGGCACACCTCTTAACAGGGTTCCGGCGGCAACAGAGGTTTGCTCTGGCGCGCCCTCGCCGTCGTCATACAGCGGTTTACCTGTGGTGGGGTCAAACTCCCAGTCGTCTTCCTCGAATGACTCTCGATATAAAAAGCCTGTGAACGCGGCGCGCTCTTTTTTACGTACCAATTCGGCGTCGTCATAATCCGCAAAGGTGCGGTCTTTGAGCAACGCGACGGCGGCTTCAGGTTCGGCCCTAACTTGTCCCGGCCTTGTCTGTTTGTAATGGTGGATCACGTCTTTTACTGGGACGCGGTCAAGCTGGTTTAAGCTGGCAAAGTCGATCCCGTCTTCCGGGTGACTCTGATAAAACCAGTAAGCGACTTTTACTTTGCCGCGAAACTCAACGCCCTGGACAATGCGATTACCGTTATCTAGCTTGCGGTTTAAGTCGATAGGGCATAAATCAGCTTCTAATACTTCGACTTGGACCGGGACTTCTAGCCCAGCCGATAAGCGGCGACGCAATCGACGGATAAACACTTCACCACTCATGCGGCGGGACCGAACGGCTAAATCAATAATGCCGCCGAAATTCATGTCGCCCCAGGGATCAAGTTGCGTCGATACGACTTTCCAAAGGTTGTTTAGCTCTGTTTTAAAATCATCATTTTTGGCGGTACTAATCAAAGTGAAGCCGCGGCCAACTTCGTTAGTGACGTTTTTATTGATACCCGATTTTAATAAAAGGCTGTTTCGATACCCTGCCCGCGTTCGGTTACGCAGGGTTTTACCTGCGGCCGCTAATGCGCGATTAGGCCCGGCGCTTGACGCATTCCACCCCATAGAACGGGGCGGCTGTGTTGCCCCTTCATAGGCTTGGCTTCGGCGTTCAAATGGTTCGCCGCGGGCGTTAACAATGAGGCTTTTTGCCATATCAACGGATCCCCCTATCAACTCGCGTGACCATTCCCGCTAGCGGGTTCGATTTTCGGCCCGCTTGACGGTTAAGATCACGACAAATTAAACGGCGGGATTTTTGCAACTCATTAATTGAACGGTAAGTGACTTCTCTACCATCAATTTTGACGGTCAGTTCACCGCTGGCTATCGCCTCGTTAATGGCGTCCAGATCGTCTTTTGTAAACATAAATACCCTTTTTAGCGGCGACGACGACGGCGGCGCGGCTGATCCGCTAACTCACCATCACCGACAATTATTTCGCTGTTTTCTTCAATTGGCAGGGCATACGCGGGGGGATTATCCCAGTCGATGCGGTCGGCTTTCTTGTTGTAAATACACGCCCAGTTATAAACAAAAAGGTCGAATGTTTCGTTTCGGCTTTTGCTCGACGGCTTGGACCATTTCCCAGTTGCTTTACAGCGTGTTTCGACGGTTAGTTCGTCGAACACCCATTCAGGCAACCAATTAGGAAAATGCACAAAACGCCGCCCTGGTTCGGTGCGGTTTATCGAGTGGCTTACTGTGTCTTTGATTTTGTCTGTGTTAAGAATAAACACGGGCAGATCACCGACGGCCTTAGCTTTACGGTCAGAACGCTTTGAGTTATCCGGGTATGATTTGTTTATCTTGGGGGCGTTTATCGTGCTGCCCCCCTTAACCAGCATGAAACGACGGGCTAGGCCCTCTTTTTTCAATGCTCGATAATATTCATAGGCGTTATCTGTTACCCCATCTTCACCGCCGCTATCACATGCGGTCATGGTGATTGGCATAAAGCGATCGCTGTCGTCATCGAGGCGATAGGTTCGCTTTATCACCATGTCGGTGATCCGGTCCCAGTCTTCTAAATATTGACCAGGTGAAACACGGACAAACTTTGACGGGTCGTCGGGGTCTTTACGCTTTGACTTTTCAATTTTGAAACGGTCAATCACTATCTGTTCTAAATCGGGTCCCCAGCCAAGCACCAACACATCAAAACGACTGGTTAGCGCGCCGCCTTGAACGTCGACCGATGCCGTTAAGAAACGCACCCAAGACGGGACGACACGCTGTCCTAACTCTTGGCGACGGTCCATTAAGTCGGTACTGGTTCGCTCTTGTTCGCGGGGAGGCGTAAACGGCCAACCCTGATCCGTGTTTACCGTTGCCTGTAAATCTTCTAGCTGGCCTGTTTTTTCGTACTCTCGCAACGCGGCCAGGTACTTATAAACTAACTGGCTCCACGACTGAAACGCGGCGGTGGGGCCTTTTTGCCAAAACGACGCGACGCGGCTTTCTCTCGGCTCACCTAACATCTTGCGGTTTTGGTCCAGCCAACAACCTTCAGGAACCCAAATACCACCATGATTTTGAGCCAGCTTAAAGCGACGGGATCCGGCCTTGTCATCTTCTCTGTGAGTGACGCCGCAATGTGGACACGATAACAACACGTCTTTACTCGCCCTATATGGGTCGGGTTCGTTTATGTCGTATTGCAATAATTTAAAATCGGGTTCGTAAAAATCGCCACAGTCGGGGCATTGCCAATGAAACAGACGGCGATCACCCTGATTATATAAAGACATAATGCCAGGCGACGGCGGGGCTTCATGACCCGTGCATTTGTATGACGGGTCACTGATTAAAAAGCCTGGACTACTTTCCGCTAACACCATGCCCGATGACATGAATGTTTGCGTTCGTTTGCCCGCTAAAATAAAGCCGCTACCTTCGCCGCCGATGTCTTGTTCCATGCGGTCATAATCGGTTAGGGCTACTCGCTTCCAATCCGATGACGCGAAAATATTTTTAGTGGGCCAACCGACTTTTAAGAAGTTGCCACTTTTGAAAATCTTGTCGTGAACATTGTTGTCATGGCCGCGGTGTGACATGGCCGCTTTAATCTCAGGGCTGGCGGCAAACTCTCTTGACAAGCGTTTTTTACTGTGTTCGGCCGCTTTATCCTGGGTAATTTGCACCAATAGAAAATCAGCCGGATCATTAACAATGGTGTGAGCTATCCAACCATCAATTAACGATACCGTTTTAGCGGTTCGCGCTGGGCCAGCAAACACCACCGCATCATAGCGGCGCGATTGCAAACAGTTCATTGGTTCCCACATGTACGGGACTAAGTCACCATCCCACGGAACCATTGAGCCACTTTGTTCAACATAAAGTAACCGACGGGCGCTTTCGGATATCGGTTCCCGCACTGGCGGTTTAACTAGGTTAATGACGTCACGGCGGACATCTTCAGCGCGCGCATAATCAGCCATTATCTTTCATCTCTAACAATTGATTGTGAAGAATTAACCTAAATTCATCCGTCGCCGTGTCGAGTTCTTCAAGCTGATCAGGGGTAAAGCTGCGGCGGCGTTCCATTTTGTCAGATAGACTTTCAAAAAATGACACCGTCGCTTTAATCGTTTTTAGCAAGCTTTCTCTGTGCTCATGCACTGGGATAAGCTCACCGATATTTTCTTGAAACTTCAGACGTTCGTTTTCAGACTGAAACCATTCTTTACGGTCTTTAGGCCAAAGTTCTTCAGGGGTATATTCAAGCTTTGCGCCTGGGGTCGTACTCCCTCCGAACAAGGCGGGACCGACTTTATCTAAGGCGTATAAATCAGCGTTTCCACGCTTACTAGCTGGGCTTACTCCGGCTTCTTTTAGCCGCTTTCTCACTGTGTCTCGATGCAAGCCAAAGGCTTCAGATATTCGGGTTAGATTCCAGTGGTAGGCTTCATTTAGATTTGTTATTTCGGCCACCTTGCCACCTCTACGTAATTAAGGCGGCCCAGCGCGTTAGGGCTTTCAATAAGGAATAGTGGTCCCCATTGGCACTGGGCCTAAACGTGTCCTAATTTCGTTGCTTGGTTTTAGTGTACGTGGCGCACTCTTTCAGATCGTGAATGTAATTCAGCAATTGGGCGGCTGATTCCTTTGGGTAATAAATCCCGCCGTCTTGCGTTTCATACCATTCAAGCGTCGGGGGCGTCGGGTCGCACGGGCTTTTTGGTAACATCATCATCGATGCGCACCCGGCCAGCACTAGCCCCAAACAACTCAGCATTAGCATTTGTAGGTGTTTCTTCAATGCTTGCTCTCCTATCTTCCCGCATGATCTGCTTTGCTTCTGCCCGATGCTTTTCAAGCTCGGCAAAAAACAAACTAAGAATTTGCGCTAACGCCTTTAACCAACCCATTTTTTATAATGCTCTGGCTGATTGTTGATAGCGTTAGCCGCCCGGCCTTTATTCGCGGCCAGCAATTCGAGCAACCAAACAACCCAGTTAGGCAACTTAGCCAAAGTTTCGGCTGATATCAGTTGTCGCAACTGCGCCCAAATAAACCCAATAACCGCAATTGTCACCAACACATACACCGCTTTTTCACCCAGCAAACCGACCAGCAACGACACAATGTCGAACGCGGGTTCGTCTACAACGGGCGCAACAGCCAACGGATCAGCAAAGGTAAAACATGACACTAAGGCCAGGCACATAATTAAAATGACTCGCATAAAACCTCCAATAAACAAAAAGTAAGGGCGACAACGCGCCGCCCCATGACGCAAACCGCATCAACGCCCTACTGCTTAAGTTCAGCTCGATACTGTTCAACACTGACAAAGCCCCGTTTGGGACTCCATAATTTCAACGGCGCACCGTCGCTATTTAAGCGACAATCTATGTGACACCAACCGATATCTATTTCGATAAACTTGATCCCCGAATAGATATACGGGTTATCAATAATGTGTTTGTGGATCTCTTTGATTGGCGTTTTAGTGACAAAATCAATCGCACGGCCAAATGTGTGTTGGCTGGTCGGCGAATAGTCGGGGCTGTCGGGGGTTCTTAACCCGCTAAATTGACGCGGCCCGCC
>NZ_JTLE01000094.1:4660464-4672765 GCF_000798835.1 Shewanella sp. ZOR0012 | reverse complement strand
CAATGGTATTCAAGTGTCACTGTTTATTGATGCTGATAAGACGCAAATCGATGCCGCCGTTGCCTCTGGCGCGCCACTTATCGAAATCCATACAGGTTGCTATGCCGACGCTAAAACTGCTGAGGATGAGGCCAAAGAGCTTGCCCGTATCAGCGAAATGGCAAAATACGCTCACGGCAAAGGGTTGGTAGTGAATGCTGGCCACGGGCTGCATTATCACAATGTTAAGCCGATTGCGGCAATCCCTGAGCTGTATGAACTCAACATCGGCCATGCCATTGTTGCGCGAGCGGCCATTGATGGCTTAGCGACAGCGGTTAAAGATATGAAAGCGCTGATGTTAGAAGGTCGTCGAGGCGAATAATGGCAATCGTTGGGCTTGGCACTGACATAGTTGAAATCGAGCGTATCACGGCCCATGTGGCACGTTCCGGCGATAAGCTGGCCAAACGCGTACTGACAGAGGCTGAGTTCGATATCTATCAACAGCATAGCCAACCGAGCCGCTATTTAGCTAAACGCTTTGCCGCCAAAGAAGCCGCCGCTAAAGCTTTGGGGACGGGGATTGGTCGTGGCGTATCTTTTCAGCATATCCACATTGGCAATACGACTGATGGTGCTCCAACGATTAACTTTACTGAAGGGGCGCTGCAACGTTTAGCTTTGCTCAATGGTGTGATTGGGCACATTTCAATCGCAGATGAAAAATCCTATGCCATTGCGACAGTGATCCTCGAGTCTCGCTAGTCTCTTACCTTGTACGAAAAAGGGAGCTTTAAGCTCCCTTTTTATTACTCAAAACACTCGGCAACATTTTTGTTACTTTTTACTGTTCAGTTTGGCATTTTTGGGCTAGGTTAGGTCAAAAGTTTTATCTATAAACTAATTTGCAGGGACACAGCAAAAGGAGCCCATGATGAAATCCGCCGTAGAGCAGTTATCAACCTATAAAAGTGTGCATTTAAATCCGCGAAATATTCGAACTCATTTTATTGGTATTCCATTAATTATATGGTCGGCATTTCTATTATTAGCGACAATCCGTATTCCACTTGGTAGTGCTGCCGATGTGAGTTTAGGTGTGATTTTAGGGGCTGGCGTGCTGGTTTATTATTTTCGTTTGCATGCAAAGTTAGCGATTGGTCTGGCCTTGTTTATCGCCCCCGTCGTGTATTCAACAGAGTTAGTGGCCTCCTCTCCCAACGCCTTCTGGTTGGCTATATCGGTATTTATCGTCGGTTGGGTTTTTCAGCTGATTGGCCATCAATACGAGAAGGCAAAGCCTGCCTTTATTGATGATTTAAACCAACTGTTAATTGGCCCGTTTTTCTTAATGGCCGAAGTGTATTTTATCCTGGGGCTAGAAAAAGATTTAGATGCCGAAATTACACCTATTGCGATTGAGAAACGCCGTGCACTCGAAGCGCGGCTGAAGACGCAAAGCGTTAAATAATCTCTTGGGGGAGAGGGAAATAGGCTGAATTCCATTTGGATTCGGCCTATTTTTTATCTGTAGTAAAGTTAGCGGGGTGGTTGATAATGCTGTGGGATAATTCGCACTGTTTTGACCATATTGTCAGCGACTTCAATGACTTCTAGCGGGTAGCCTGCAAGGCGTAGGCTCGTGTTTTCGGAGGGGATGTCCTCCAAATACTCTAAAATCAGGCCATTGAGGGTTTTAGGACCATCGGTTGGAAAATCCCATTTCATCTCTTTGTTCAAGTCTCGGATGGTGATACTGGCATCAATCAAATAACTCCCATCCTGTTGTTGGTTAATCTCTTCACTCGCGGTTGGTAACATTGAAGTGGTGAAGTCGCCGACAATCTCTTCGAGGATATCTTCGAGTGTTACCAGTCCTTGAATGTCACCGTATTCATCCACGACGAGGCCAATACGTTCTTTGTTGTGCTGAAAATTGGCTAATTGCACATTGAGTGGTGTGCCTTCAGGAATAAAGTAGAGCTCTTTGACGGCGCGCAGCAATGAGGATTTACTGAACTGCTCTTTTGATTGCAAGCGCAGCGCATCACGCAGATGAATAAAGCCGACAGCATCGTCAATGGTATCGCGGTAAACCAACACGCGAGTATGTGGGCTTTGGATCACTTGGCGATTGATATACTTAAAGTCATCATTGACGTTAATTGCATAGATATCCGAGCGTGGCACCATGATATCTTCAACAGTAACTTTTTCTAAGTCTAGGATCGATAACAACATTTCTTGGTGGCGTTGGGGGATCAATGCGCCAGCTTCATGAACGACTGTGCGAAGTTCTTCCTTGCTTAATGCATCGCTGCTGTTGATAGACTTTATCCCCACTAAGCGCAGTATGCCCGTGGTGATGAAATTGACGCTAGTGACGACATAGGAAAATACTTTCGATAGGGCGATAAGTAAATAGCTTGATGGAAAGGCGATACGTTCAGGATTGAGTGCGGCAATGGTTTTAGGTGTGACTTCACCAAAGACGAGCACGACCAATGTCAGTACCCCTGTCGCAATAGCGACCCCTAAATCGCCCCACAAACGCATTCCGATAATCGTGGCGATGGCTGAAGCGAGAATATTAACGAGGTTGTTACCAATCAAAATCAAGCCAATTAAGCGGTCTGGACGTTCAAGTAACTTGAGGGCACGAATGGCACCTTTGTGACCATTTGAGGCGAGATGCCTTAATCGATAGCGATTAAGAGTCATCATGGCGGTTTCAGAACCTGAAAAATAGGCAGAGAAAAGGATAAGCACCAATAAGAAAATGAGGAGTGCGCTTGTCGATATAGCGTCCAAAAATAGGCTCCAATTAGGCCGATAGGGTTAAGTTGATACCGAGAAATAAACGGGGTGTCAAGTCAGCTTAGCGAGTAAGCACCTAAGCTGACTTGAAATTATTAACTAAGAATTAATTCTTTGACAATGCGAGCGCCAAAATAAGCTAAGGATAACAAGGTTGCACCAGTTAAAGTGTAAATGACTGCGGTGCGAATCTTACAGCCAACCCAATACTGCTGCCACAGCATAGCGATATACACGAACCACGCGATAATTGACAAAATCGCCTTATGGCCTTTGCCATCGGCAAACATGTCATCGAGGAAGATAAAGCCTGTGGCCAGGGATAAGCTCAGTAAAATGACCCCAATAATTACAAGATGATAGAGCTGTTTTTCTACCGTCATCAGTGGTGGAATGCTAGGGCTTAACATGAGTTGTTTCTTTTTGAGCTTGTTTTGGATCATCGCCAGTTGAATCGCGTACAGGGCGGCGATCATCAGGGCGCTGTATGCCATGAGAGAGAGGACAACGTGCGCTAAGACTTCAGGATACAGCTCAAAGTGAGTAATAAACTTAGGCGGCAATAACCAGAGCAGGGCTACAGAGAGCACGGAACAGGCATAAACCACGGGCACAACCACAATCACTTTTAGCCTAAACATCATCACGGTAAAGGTGAAGGCGATGATCCAGTTCACTAACGAGATCACATTAGTGAGGCTGAAGTTTTGTCCATCAGGGGTAAATATCGCTTGTGAGAGGGCGGCTGCGTGTAGAATCACCGCAATCGCTGCGATACCTGCAACGGCTTTACGATTAGGGCCTTCAGGATGGAAGAGCCGGCTTGTCACTAATACCAATGCGATGCAATAAAAAAACATGGCTGAGGCAGAAAAAATGACCATGGGTAATTAACCTATTCGTGTTGTTAAAGGTGCCTTATATCCCCAAACTACTTGAAACTCGTATTTTCAGATTGTTTGAGTTTTAACTGGGCATACAGATCAATATTTTGCCTAGAATAGCATGAGCTATCGGCAAATGGGCAGTGACATAAGTTGCAAAATTTAGCAGATTCTTATTGTTAGGTGTAAATAGTCGCCGTCAAGTCGCAAAATAAGTGTGGTAGCAGATTAAATGCCTAAGTTAACGCAACCGGGGCGTAGCAGTAGCATAATACGCACGCATGGTTATAATACTGCCCATTAATCGAGATCCTTAAAGGTATAGAGCAGGACGATGTTTGAGAATCTAACCGACAGACTGTCACGCACGCTGAAAAACATCAGTGGCCGTGGTCGCTTAACTGAAGAAAACGTTAAGGAAACCCTGCGCGAAGTGCGTATGGCACTGCTGGAGGCCGATGTTGCCCTGCCTGTAGTGCGTGAGTTCGTTAACAATGTTAAAGAGCGCGCCGTTGGCCAAGAAGTGGCGAAAAGCCTAAGCCCAGGCCAAGCCTTTATTAAGATAGTTCAAAGCGAACTTGAAAAATCCATGGGCGAGGCGAATGAAGCCTTAGATTTGGCGACTCAGCCACCCGCAGTGATTATGATGGCGGGTCTGCAAGGTGCGGGTAAAACCACCAGTGTCGCCAAATTAGGTAAATTACTGCGTACTCGCCATAAGAAATCCGTATTGGTGGTCAGCGCCGACGTTTATCGTCCAGCGGCGATTAAACAGCTTGAGACCTTAGCGACCGAAGTCGATGTGGAGTTTTTCCCATCGGACGTGAGCCAAAAGCCAATCGATATCGCTAAGGCGGCCATTGCCCACGCTAAACTTAAATTTATCGATGTGGTGATCCTCGACACCGCGGGTCGTCTGCACGTCGATGAAGCGATGATGGATGAGATCAAGGCGCTGCACGCGGCGGTTAAACCGATTGAGACACTGTTCGTGGTTGATGCCATGACAGGTCAAGACGCGGCGAACACGGCCAAAGCCTTTAACGAAGCGCTGCCGCTCACCGGTGTGATTTTAACTAAGGTCGACGGTGATGCGCGCGGCGGTGCGGCATTATCGATTCGCCACATCACAGGCAAGCCAATTAAATTTTTGGGTGTGGGTGAAAAGACCGATGCCTTAGAACCTTTCCATCCTGACCGTATCGCCTCACGCATATTAGGTATGGGTGATGTGCTCTCACTTATTGAAGAAGTGGAGCGTGGCGTCGATAAAGAAAAGGCGATGAAGCTGGCTTCCAAAGTGAAGCAGGGCGGTAGTTTCGATCTCGAAGACTTCCGTGAACAGCTGCAGCAAATGAAAAACATGGGCGGCATGATGAGCATGATTGAAAAGCTGCCCGGTGTTGGTCAGTTGCCGCCGGATGCTTTAGCGCAAATCCAAGATGGTAAAATGACCCGTCAAATGGAAGCCATCATTAACTCAATGACGGCGAAAGAGCGTAAAAACCCTGATTTAATTAAGGGCTCACGTAAGCGTCGTATTGCTGCGGGTTCGGGGACTGAGATTCAAGATGTAAACCGTTTATTGAAACAATTTACCCAAATGCAAAAAATGATGAAAAAAATGTCGGCTAAGGGCGGCATGCAAAAGATGATGCGTGGAATGCGTGGCATGATGCCTGGCGGAATGAAATTTCCTGGGCGCTAATCTCAACGATTTTCATCAAAGTTGATGTCTTATCAGTTGGTTGATTGTATTTGGAATGAGGCGGGCAATTCTATGGCAGGTTTAATAATCGCCAGATTGGGTTGCATTCGTTGAAAAGTCAGGTAAAATCTTCCGGCTTTCTATCTGGGACTCTTCGCGAACACGGGGTTCCAGTTTTTATTTTTGCTTCAAGCAAATCATTAGAGGATTGAAAACGCATGGTTACCATTCGTTTAGCTCGTGGTGGCGCTAAAAAGCGTCCATTTTACAACATCGTTGTTGCTGACAGCCGTAACGCTCGTGACGGTCGTTTCATTGAGCGTGTTGGTTTCTTCAACCCATTGGCCCGTGGCCAAGAAGAAACTTTACGTTTAGACCTAGCTCGCGTTGAGCACTGGGTTGCGAACGGCGCTGCGACAACTGATCGCGTAGCAAAATTGATTAAAGACGCTAAAGCTGCTGCTTAATAGCGTTAAGGTATAGATTGATGAGCAGTAACCAACAGCCAGTCGTACTGGGGAAATTAGGCTCCTGTCATGGCATTAAGGGTTGGCTGAAAATCACCGCCTATACCGATTCTGTTGAAGGTATCTTTGATTATTCGCCTTGGCTTATTAAAGAAAATGGCGAATGGCGTGAAGTAAAAGTCACTCAGTGGCGTTACCAAGGCAAGGCCGTTGTAGCCGAACTTGAAGGTGTCACCACGCGGGAGCGAGCACAAATGCTCACCAATTGCGAAATTGGTATCCTGCCGCAGCAGATGCAATCATTGCCAGAAGACGAGTTCTATTGGCGTGATCTTATCGGTTGTGAAGTGATTAATAGTACCGGCTATAACATGGGGATTGTCGATCAAATCGTGGAAACCGGTTCGAACGATGTACTACTTGTTAAGGCCAACGCTAAAGATAGTTTCGGCAAAGTGGAACGTATGGTTCCCTTTGTCCCAGGGCAATTCATCTTAAAGGTGGATGTCCAAGGGAAACAGATTTTAGTGGATTGGGATCCTGACTTTTAAGTCGAGGTACAACATATGTGGTTAGGGGTAATTACCCTGTTCCCAGACATGTTTCGTGCCGTAACAGACTTTGGGGTTACGGGTCGTGCCGTGAAAAACGGTCTGCTTGAGTTGCACACGTGGAATCCTCGCGATTTCACCCATGATAGACACAGTACTGTGGATGACAGGCCTTACGGCGGTGGTCCTGGTATGTTGATGATGGTGCAACCCTTACGCGATGCCATTCATGCTGCGAAAGCAGCAGCAGGCGAAGAGGCAAAGGTGATTTACTTGTCACCTCAAGGACGCAAGCTGGATCAGCAAGGCGTTACTGAGTTGGCTAAATCATCCCGGTTGATTTTGGTGTGTGGTCGGTACGAAGGTATTGATGAACGCATCATTCAAACGGAAGTGGATGAAGAATGGTCGGTTGGGGATTACGTGCTTTCGGGCGGCGAATTACCCGCAATGACCTTGATAGATGCAGTATCGAGATTGGTTCCTGGCGTGCTAGGAAAACAAGCTTCGGCGGAGCAAGATTCTTTCTCCGACGGTTTACTGGACTGTCCTCATTACACACGCCCTGAAAGTCTGGATGGACTCGATGTACCTGCAGTACTGCTAAGTGGCAACCACGAACAAATTAGACTCTGGCGTTTGCAGCAAAGCCTTGGTAGGACTTTTCTAAGACGGCCAGAATTATTTGAAAATCTAGCTCTGACTGACGAACAATCGACTCTTTTAGCGCAGTTCGTTGAAGCAATGGACAAGCATGCTTAGTCGTAGCTCAGTTAATTCTAGAACGGAGTAAGTTATGAACAACATCATTAAAATGCTCAACGATGAGCAAATGAAACAAGACGTACCTGCGTTTGGTGCTGGTGATACAGTAGTAGTTCAGGTTCGTGTTAAAGAAGGTGATAAAGAGCGTTTACAGGCTTTCGAAGGCGTTGTAATTGCTAAACGTAACCGTGGCCTGCACTCTGCATTCACAGTACGTAAAATCTCTAATGGCGAAGGTGTTGAGCGTGCATTCCAAACGCACAGCCCTCTGATCGCTAGCATTGAAGTTAAGCGTCGTGGCCGCGTTCGTCGCGCCAAACTGTACTACTTACGTGATCGTTCAGGTAAATCTGCACGTATCCGTGAAAAGCTGGCTACTAAGTAACAGTACCCGCTACAGAAAACAAGACGTAGTGTTCGCACAGAAAACCGCCCTAGTGGCGGTTTTTTGTTGGCTGACGTTTTTCTTTTTAGCCGTATTGAGTGCGTTTCGGGTTAATACGGCTTTTGACAGAGAGCCACTATGCCCTCAAGCCTTTGCCTTGTCTAAAGCGCGTTGAACTCCCGCTGAATGAACAGATATTTAATACGATTGGTATAAATGCCGAATTTGTTAAATTCTTCCTTGATCTTCTGCCAATTAATAGGCATATTGGTCGCCTATTGTAATGGTGTATCATTACAATATTACATGGTGGCCTCGGCTATTTAATTCTTCCCCGCAGCGGTTTGAGATCCAGACTCCTGATAACCTGGGGATATGACTTCAGTTTTAGGTGGTAAGCATGCAACAGGATACGATCAATAACGTACACATCAGTTCAGAGAAAGTCCTTATTACACCGCAGGAGCTAAAAGCGACTCTGCCACTCTCTGAGCACGCGTATCGTTATATCCTCAATGCACGCAAAACCGTGGCTGATATTGTCCATAAGCGCGATCACCGCGTGCTTATTGTCACTGGACCTTGTTCTATCCATGATATCGATGCCGCCAAGGAATACGCTTTAAAGCTTAAAAAGTTACACGATGAACTCAGCGATGAGTTCTACATCTTAATGCGAGTCTACTTTGAGAAGCCACGTACCACAGTGGGTTGGAAGGGGATGATTAACGACCCCGATATGGATGAATCCTTCGATGTCGAAAAAGGCTTAAAGATGGCGCGTGAGCTGATGATTTGGCTCGCCGAGCTTGAGCTGCCCGTCGCCACCGAAGCGCTCGATCCTATCAGTCCGCAATATATTTCGGAGCTAGTGACTTGGTCGGCCATTGGTGCTCGCACGACTGAATCGCAAACCCACAGGGAAATGGCGTCGGGTTTGTCTATGCCCGTTGGCTTTAAAAATGGTACAGATGGAAAGCTCGATGTGGCAATTAATGCCCTTAAATCGGCGGCCAGCAGCCACAGATTTATGGGGATTAACCAACAGGGTCAAGTCGCTCTGTTGCAAACGGCGGGAAACCCCGATGGGCATGTGATCCTGCGCGGCGGCGTAACACCAAACTACGATGCGGCCAGTGTAGCCGAATGTGAAGCGCAGCTACATAAGGCCAAACTCAATGCGCGCCTTATTATCGATTGCAGTCACGGCAATTCCTCTAAGGATTACACCAGGCAAGTCCCTGTGTGTGAAGATGTATTTGCCCAGATCTACAACGGCAATAAGTCCATTATTGGCGTAATGCTAGAAAGTCATTTAAACGAAGGTAATCAAAGTTGTGATAAACCATTAAGCGAATTGGCCTATGGGGTTTCTGTGACAGACTCCTGTATTAATTGGGAAAAAACCGAAAGCGTTTTACGTGCGGGCGCATCGAAGTTATCTTCGGTATTGCCAACGCGTTTTGATATGCTCAAAGTGGCCAATGCTTGAGAGCAAATCTTAAGTGCCTAACGTTTAAACACCTTCCTTTTAGGTGGGTAGTGGACCGATAACATGAACGAAAAAACCACAACTGAATTAGAACACCTTCGCGGTCTTATCGACGGCGTCGACCAGCAATTGCTGCATTTACTGCGTAAACGGCTAGATTTAGTCGCGCAGGTGGGCACAGTTAAGCATGCCGCAGGCCTGCCGATTTATGCGCCGCAACGTGAAGCTGCAATGCTGGCAAAACGCCGCGAAGAAGCCAAAACCATGGGTATTGCACCGCAACTGATTGAAGATATTTTGCGCCGCTTGATGCGTGAGTCCTATCTCAATGAGAAGGATGTTGGCTTTAAGCAAGTGAAAAATGACTTAGGTTCAGTTGTGATTGTGGGCGGGAAAGGCCAGCTTGGTGGACTGTTTCAACAGATGCTGTCGCTCTCGGGTTACCAGGTCAAAGTGCTTGATAAAGACGACTGGCAGCAAGCGGAAACCTTATTTGCTGATGCCGGATTGGTACTGGTAACTGTACCTATCGCCATCACCTGCGACCTTATCCGTGCAAAACTAACCCAATTACCACAGGACTGTATTTTAGCCGACTTAACCTCTATCAAGACTGAACCGATGAATGCCATGTTAGCTGCCCACAAGGGACCCGTTGTTGGCTTTCATCCTATGTTTGGCCCAGATGTCGGCAGTTTAGCTAAGCAGGTTGTGGTGGTGTGTCATGGACGCGAAGCGGATAAATACCAATGGCTACTCGAGCAAATTACGATTTGGGGCGCGCGAATTGTCGAAGCCGAGCCTGAACGCCACGATAATGCGATGCAGTTGGTACAGGCGATGCGCCACTTCTCAACCTTTGTGTATGGCTTAAACCTTTGCAAAGAAGAAGCAGATATCGAAACTCTGCTGCAATTTAGCTCGCCCATCTATCGCTTAGAACTCGCCATGGTAGGGCGCTTGTTTGCCCAAAGCCCAGAGCTTTATGCCGATATTATTTTTGCCCAGCAGGACAGCCAGCATGCGATTGGCGATTATTTGGATAACTATCGCGAAGCATTAGAGCTATTAAAGCGGGGCGATAGGGAAGCGTTTATCAACCAGTTCCAAACGGTTGCTAAGTGGTTTGGTGATTTTGCGCCGCAGTTTCAGCGCGAAAGCCGCATGATGCTGCAATCGGTAAGTGATATGAAAACGAACTAATAATGAATGAGTTACCCATAAAAAATGCCCATCTTTGATGGGCATTTTTTATGGGTTTTGAGTCACTTTTATTGTGTAAATTAGTAACTGCTTAAGGTGATCATTCTCTAAGATTTGGCATTCAAGGTAAGAAAACACTGTCGCTTATTTTCGGTTTAGGTAGACTAATTTTAAACATGCATAAATAAAGCATGAATTTAAATTAGGAGTCTATCCATGTTCTGTATTCAGTGTGAGCAAACCATTCGTACACCCGCTGGCAATGGTTGTAGTTATTCCCAAGGTATGTGTGGCAAATTAGCGGCAACCTCCGATCTGCAAGACTTATTAATCTACATGTTGCAGGGTGTTTCCGTTTATGCGGTAAAAGCGCGCGAGTTAGGCATTGTAGATTCTGAAGTCGATACTTTTGTTCCTAAAGCTTTTTTCTCAACCTTAACCAACGTCAACTTCGATGATGAGCGGATCATTGCTTATGTACAGCAAGCTGCAACACACCGTGAAAATCTAAAAACAGCCTATGAAGCCGCTTGTGAAAAGAGCGGGAAAACGGCAGAGCAGATGCCGCCAGTCGCGCAGTTAGTGTTAGGCACAAGCAAGCTTGAAATGCTGTCTCAAGCACCAATCGCGTCGCTAAATAAAGACAAAAATAACATTCATGAAGATATTTTAGGACTTCGATTACTCTGTTTATACGGCCTTAAAGGTGCAGCCGCTTATATGGAGCATGCGCGTGTACTCGGTAAAACCGATGCTGAGATTGCTGCGGATTTCCATCAAATCATGGCGTTTCTCGGTGAACCGAGTGTTGATGCAGATAAATTATTCTCCACTGCGATGGAAATTGGCCAATTAAACTACCGCATTATGGCTTTGCTTGACGCGGGCGAGACCGAAGCCTTTGGTCATCCTGAACCGACAGTCGTCAACACTAAACCGGTAAAAGGCAAAGCTATTCTGGTTTCTGGCCATGATATGAAAGACTTAGAGCTTATCCTTGAGCAAACGGCGGGTAAAGGCATTCATGTTTATACCCATGGCGAAATGCTGCCCGCACTTGCATACCCAGCCTTTAAAAAATACCCCCATTTAGTGGGTAACTATGGTAGTGCATGGCAGAACCAGCAAAAAGAATTTGCCAACTTCCCTGGCGCGGTGGTGATGACATCTAACTGTATTGTTGACCCGAATGTTGGCCAATATAGCGACCGTATCTTTACTCGTAGCATCGTAGGCTGGCCTGGTGTGACCCATGTGACTGGCGATGATTTTTCAGTAGTGATTGAAAAAGCGCTAGCGCTCGATGGCTTCCACTACGATGAAATCCCACACAATATCACTATCGGTTTTGCCCGTAATGCCTTAATGGCTGCCGCCCCAACAGTAGTTGAAAATGTGAAAAACGGTTCTATCAAACACTTCTTCTTAGTCGGAGGTTGTGATGGTGATAAGTCGGAGCGTAGTTATTTCACCGATTTAGCGAAGTCTGCACCGAAGGATTCTGTCATCCTGACCTTAGGTTGTGGTAAGTACAAATTCAACAAGTTGGAATTTGGCGATATCAATGGTATTCCGCGTTTACTTGATATTGGCCAATGTAACGATGCCTATTCTGCTATCCAGTTGGCTATCGCGCTATCACAAATCTTTGAATGCGATATCAATGAATTACCATTGAATCTCGTGCTTTCATGGTTTGAGCAAAAAGCCATTGTGGTGCTGCTGACGCTGTTGTCACTCGGGGTGAAAAACATCCGTACTGGCCCAACGCCACCGGCGTTTTTAACGGCTAATCTTGCCAAAATTTTGGAAGAAAAATTTGGCCTGCGTAACACTACCACAGTGGAAGCCGATCTTAAGACCATGCTAAACGTAGCCTAGGTCGATTGATAGCATAGAATCACTGCGGCTTGACGATAAGGCCGCAGTGTTATGGATACAAAGATTATGAATATCAATACTCTACCCAATATCACTTTATCCTCCACGCCTACGCGTCAAGACAGTTTAAGTCAGTTAGTGTGTGTGGAACGTTGGAACGAAACCG
>NZ_JTLE01000094.1:4639161-4660454 GCF_000798835.1 Shewanella sp. ZOR0012 | reverse complement strand
AGGAGCAACGGGTGGTGCATTTGTTAAACATCTGACATTTGAGCGGTTAAGTGATGCCTGCCATGACATGTTTATGATGGGAAAGTTATCACTCCCCGAATTATGCCAAGCGCGCATTTTGATTGAACCTCAAGTCACCAGAATGGCAGCTAAAAATTGCACACCAGCACAAGCAATTGCTTTGCATGAAGCATTGCGACATGAAAATGACTCGTACGCATATCCCGAGACTGTCGCTTTACGCTCTGAAGTGCATTATTTATTAGCAGAAATGTCAGGCAATCGTTTCTTAGAGGCAATTGTAAAATCACTATTGATTTTACTTAAAAATCAAACAATAAAGTTTGAGCCACCAACGGATGAAATCCATCCCTTGGGCTTACACGATGTTATCGTTCAAGCCGTTATCGAAAAAGATGAAGCCAAAGCCGAAGCCGCCATGTTGGCACATTTAGAAGACTTTAATCGTCGTTTGAAAGAAATCGAATTAAGGTATATCAAGCGGCAAAATAACGCTTAGTACTGCCCGCGATAAATTTTGGCATTACAGTTTGATAAGCCGACTTACTGTAATGCCAAATTCTTCCATTACAACTCTTGACGACTGATTGAATCAACTCAATATCAGTATTATCTAATAAGTTAAGCTCGATTCTCTGCACCATACTCTTAAATATCAACCATGCAAGATTTAACAATTTGATTTTTAATAGATAAAATTAATTAACGCGTCAGATTTTACTATTCCCTTTGAGCGATTAACCGCCGCATTACACCTTTAAATAAAAACACCCGATGGGTTCATCAGGTGTTTTAGGAGTCAATCAGTAGCTCTGATGGCAAACCAGACAGTCGCACAAATTTGATCTAATTGATTGCAGATTTAGCTGAATTGAGAATGCTTATAACCCAAAGCTTCAGGATGTTATTTTTTGCAACGTCCAATATTGGAGCCAATAGATGCAACTTTGTCACACTCCTTGGCAGCTTTCTTTTCAGCAGTATTTGTAACTTTCGAGTTAGAGTTAGTATCAGCATTTGTCGATGCACAACCGCTCAAACCGAGAAATACGAGGGGAATAAGGCTCAGTGTCCATGTTTTTAGCATTGTATACATCCGTGAGTTAATTAGTGTTTAACATTTTGTTGCGGTATTGAATAGCGAAGACAGTAAGCTAACCAATAAAATCTCCTGATACAATGCTATAAACTGCAAAGACAATGTAAATTAATACATTCTACTGACGACATAAGGTTTATTAAGCGATAACACGGTAAAACACTTAGACGATGACCTGATGATAGGTTTCGACTTGGAACGACTCAACCAACTCAGGCATCACTTGGTGGAAATAATGTTGAATAGCCTCTTTAGCGCAGTGCTCATCGAAGGCAGTAATATCAACAAACTTCTCCACAAAGGTCACGCGGCGCGGTTCATCACGGCTGACGTTGAGCTCATACCGAATACAACCGGCTTCACGGCGTGTATCGGGGATCAGCGAGGCGAGCGCCGCAATCAAGGCCTCGGTTTTGCCTTCCTTAGCTAAAAAGCTCGCGACGCAAACGAGTTGTTGTTGATTGATTTTATAGTCCGCAACAGTAGTCATTTGATTTCCTTAATAAGAGTAAATTCAGCTAGTTAAAACTAGATTACTTAGGCTGGTAGCGCATGTCGATATGAGGAATGCCATCTTCCAAATACATTTCAGAACAGATGTTAAACCCGAGTTTTTGGTAGAAGTTTTTCAGATAATCCTGAGCACCAATTTGGATCCCCGCCTTGGGCCAAGTACTGAGTGCAGATTCGACCGCCCGCTGCATCAACGGCATTGCCAATCCTTTACCTCGTCCAGCAGATGACACCACCACTCGGCCAATACTGGCCTCGGGATAACTCAGCCCCGGAGGCAAAATACGGGCATAGGTGAGTAACTCGCCCGCAGGCGATAAGCCGATTAAATGCTGGGTTTCAGGGTGTCTATCTTTATCATCAAGCTCTGGATAAGCACAGGCCTGCTCGACCACAAACACATCGACTCGCAGTTTAAGGATTTCATATAAGGTGTTGGCAGTTAATTGATTAAATTTAAGAATTTGCCACTCAACTGAATCTTGTATAGACATAAAAAGGCTCTGCGTACGACAGGAAAAGAGCTCGAGTCTATCACAGCTCAGCGCATAAAAAAGCGCCTTAATTCTGGGGGGAATTAAGACGCAAGGGTTA
Source organism: Shewanella sp. ZOR0012 (assembly GCF_000798835.1). NCBI lineage: Bacteria > Pseudomonadati > Pseudomonadota > Gammaproteobacteria > Alteromonadales > Shewanellaceae > Shewanella > Shewanella sp. ZOR0012. The sequence goes on along the minus strand of NZ_JTLE01000094.1, from coordinate 4,658,227 downwards.
CGCATTGCGAAAACTGACTCAGTGTTATTCGATCACCGCATCGTGGGCGACTGGGCCTTGTGGTTTACGGATAAGCAGCACAGCCACCACGGCAATTAACAACAGGGCCCCCATAATCAAAAACACATCGTTATAGGCTTGAATATAGGCCTGCTGACTCATGGTTTGCCCTAACAATGCCTTGGCCTGCATAGAGGCGGTATAGGGATCCGAGCCACCCTGTTGCAACATACTGGCACTCTGATTCAAATAGTCCTGCACCTGTGTGCTAACCGCTGGCAAAGATTCCTTCACATGGGCCAAATGGCCGCGAGCCAAGTTATCGGTTAAAGTCGCCACCAAGGCGATACCAAAGGCCCCACCTAAGTTACGCATCACGTTCAGTACGGTCGAAGCCGAAGGATTCTCATGGGGCTTTAAATGCGCAGTCGCGAGCATTCCGATAGGCACTAAGATAAAGGGCTGGCCTAAGGCGCGCACCACTTGGGAGGCTATCATCTGCTGCCCAGCGTAATCTGCGGTCATTTGGCTATTCATGTAATAACTTAGGGCAAACATAAAAAAGCCGAAGGCGGCTAAGTAACGCCCGTCGAAACGTTGCATTAAACGTGGCACTAAGGGCAAAACTAACAACTGCGGGAATCCCATCCACATAATCACCTCACCAATTTCCAGTGGTGTGTAATCATGCACTTGAGACAAATAAAGTGGGATCAAATAGATCGCGCCAAAGAGCGCCATCCCCAGTAAAAAATACGCCACGGTTGAAAGCACAAAATCACGTTTACCGAGTAAGCGTAAATTCACTAAAGGATCTTTACGGTTGAGTTGGATCCACACAAACAGCACTAAATTCACCGCGGCAATGATGGCGAGATTGCGGATCAAATCCGAGCCAAACCAATCCTTACGGTTTCCCTCCTCAAGCACCACCTCGAGGCAACCCATGCCCAGCGCCATGGTGACAATGCCTGCTAAGTCGGCATTTTTCAGCTTGTCCCACACCACAGGGCGTTTTTCGAGACCATAGGCCAACATCGCCATAACCAGCAATCCTGGCGGTACGTTGATATAAAACAGGTAATGCCAACTAAAATGCTCAGTTAACCAACCACCTAAGGTTGGGCCAATCGAGGGCGCAAACGTCGCAGTCACCCCGAATAACGCCATCCCCACGGCACGTTTATTCTCGGGTAAAAATTCTAAGATCAGCCGAAAAGCCAGCGGGATCAACGCGCCACCAAAGAAGCCCTGCAACGCCCGAAAGGCGATCATGGCCTCGAGGTTCCACGAAATCGAACACAGGATAGAAGCAAAGATAAAGGCTGCAGTGGTCCACAGCAGATAACGCCTGACCGAGAGCCCTGTGCTTAACCAGCCCGAGAGCGGAATCGCAATCATCTCGGCAACCAGATAAGCCGTTGAAATCCAACTGCCTTCCTCAAGCGTTGCCCCAAGGCTGCCTTGAATCTCTTTCATCGAGGCATTGGTGATTTGAATATCAAGGATCGCCATAAAGGCGCCAATCAAACCACCAAAAACGGCAATCCACGAACGGCGACTACCACGCTCATATTCGCTCGGCCTAGCCCCAGCGGCGATAGCCTCAGGTGCAGCAGCAATTGTGCTCATGTTAACGACCTACTTAGCGACCGACGTTAGCAGCGATAGCTGTCGTCGGATGCGACGCAGTATCGACCTTCACCACCGCACTTAACCCAGGGACGACACGCGCCTCTGCTTCGGACAGTTCTAAACGGATCCGCACCGGAATACGCTGCACGATTTTGGTGAAGTTACCCGTGGCATTTTCAGCGGGCAACAGACTAAATTTGGCTCCGGACGCCGGCGACAGACTATCGATTACACCTGTAAAGGTTTTGTCGGGAAACGCATCGAGACTGACCTGCACCGACTGCCCGGGTTGCATATGTTGGATTTGGGTTTCTTTAAAGTTCGCCGAGATCCACACAGCCCCGTCCGGAACCAAACTAAAGAGTGATTGGCCGGGCTGCACATACTGCCCCACCATAGCGCCGCGTTTACCAATCACCCCAGAGAAGGGCGCGGTCACACGGGTATCATTGAGCTGAATGTTAGCTAGCTCCAATGCCGCATTCGACTGCTCAACCACAGAGCTAGCTTGATTAAGCTGAGCATTAAACACAGCAAGCTCACGTTCTTTAGCCACTAACAGCGCCTTGGCTTCATCGAGGCGCGCAGCAGCAGAATCAAAACCCGCCTGCAATTGGTCGACATCGTCCTGTGAGCTGTAATTGCTGACTTTTAACTTTTTCGCTCGGCTTAATTGTTGCTCGGCACGAATTTTATCAGCCTGCGCCGCCACCACACCCGCACTCGCTTGGCTGATCAGCGCATGTTGCAGATCCACCTTAGCGGCTAAGGTTTGTAGATCGGCTTTGGCACTGGCAAGTGCAGCCTCAGCTTGGCTGACTTTGGCGCTAAACTGGTTATCTTCAAGTTGCGCCAATAACTCGCCCTTACGCACATGCTGGTTATCGGTCACATCGGATAACACCACATAACCTGGCACTTTTACGCTCACATGGGAGATATCAGCCTCAACATAAGCATTATCAGTGGTTTCGATAAAACGTACTTGCGTCCACCAGTAATAGCCGCCACCCGCAGCGGCGGCGAGTAATAGTGGAACGGCGATAATGAGCTTACTTTTGGACATGAATGACTCCTTGATTAGTGAGTACTAGTGTACTACTGTCTCATCAAGTTTATTAGGTAGTTAAAAATCAACCCACTGTTTCACAGGTGTAACAATCATGGATCTCAATCGGGTGCAAATATTTGCTCAAGTGGTAGAGCAAGGTAGTTTTACCGGGGCAGCTAAAGCCCTCGGACTCACTAAGGCAACAGTCAGTCGCAAAATTGCCGAACTAGAAGCCGATACGGGTACTCAGCTATTATTCCGAACGACTCGCGCACTCAAACTCACAGAAGCGGGTTCAGGTTATTACAATCGAATCAATAAGATCTTAAGTGATCTTCAAAGCGCCGAAAATCAGCTCAGTGCCCACCAGCAATTAATCAAAGGTAACCTAAGAATCGTATGCCCTATTGAATTAGGTCAACTGTTTCTTGGGCCGATCTTCGCCCAGTTTTTAACCCTTTATCCCGATATCACCATAGAAGCCGAGCTCACTAACCGTAAAGTGGATGTGATAGAAGAAGGTGTGGATCTGCTATTCCAAATCGCTGACTCGAGTGATACCCGCCTACAAAGTTATTCCTTAGTTAACGCCTATAAATCCTTAATGGCCAGCCCTAAATATTTGGCCGAACATGGCACGCCAAAAGTGCCACAGGATTTGGCTAAACATAAAGCGATTCGTTTACAGTCGGCCCATATTGAAGGGGCATGGAAGCTATTTGATGGTAAAACTTGGGTAGTCATTGAGCCCGTCACGCAATTGACAGTGAATAATGTCACCATTGCCCGCGAAGCTGCCATTGCAGGGCTTGGCATTACGGCCGTGCCGTCGATTATTGCCCAAGAGGCGATAGAGAAAGGCTATTTAGTGCGACTCCTTGACGATTATCCTATGGTGCAAACCAAGGTGGTACTCAGCTATCCCAAGCGAGCCTATCTGCCGCGCAAATACCGCGTTTTTATCGAGTTTATCTACGCCTCTTTGTTTAAACGCTGGGGATCACAAGTATTAGAAGTGCCAGAATTTATCGGTCAGCAAAAATAGACCCATTCACACAGAAATTAACAACTGTAACCTTGAGAGTGTGAAATCTGCCAGTGCAGGATAAATCCTTAATCTCAGAATTGCCTTAATCCTTAAGCCCCTATAAGCTTGGCAAGGTAACAGGCAGCAAAAGACCCTAAGGTTTTCCTGATACAGTTAATACAATAAAATTTAACATTTAATCATATTTTCGGAGGAAACCTAATGAGCTTACTTAAAGAGTTCAAGGCTTTTGCATCCCGTGGCAATGTAATCGATATGGCGGTGGGTATTATCATCGGTGCCGCTTTTGGCAAGATAGTCTCATCCTTTGTGGCCGATATCATTATGCCACCGATTGGGATCATTTTAGGGGGGGTGAATTTTAGTGATCTGAGCGTTGTGCTCCTCGCTGCCCAAGGTGATGCGCCTGCTGTTGTCATCGCTTACGGTAAATTTATCCAAACCGTTATCGACTTTACCATTATCGCCTTCGCGATTTTTATGGGCTTAAAAGCCATTAACAGCTTAAAACGTAAACAAGAAGAAGCGCCTTCTGCTCCGCCCGCACCAACCAAAGATCAAGAACTACTGTCTGAGATCCGCGATCTGCTTAAAGCTCAACAGGAAAAATAAGCCTTAAAAGTCACTTAGGCAGAGTATTGAACATAAAAAACCCATCGATTTCGATGGGTTTTGTTTTTAACCTGTCAGGTCTCGATTACTCTGCGGCTTCGTGCACGGTTTCGCTATAATCTTGCACCACTTCGGCGACACGGATGCGATAAGCGTTAAACAAACAAGGCACTATGCCAGTCTGCTCGGCAATGCTGTGGGCCATTTGATTACGCCATTGGGTAATAGAGGCCATATCATCCCAAAACGATAAGCTCAGCACCTTACCATCGTCGGTTAAGCTCTGAAAACGTTCAATCGAAATTAATCCCTTGCGGCCTTCTAAATACTGGCGCATTTCAGCGGCCACATGCAGATACTCTTCCTTTCCTTCTTTCGTGGGAACGACTTCAAAAATGACTGCGATCATACTCTCTCCAGAGATACTTATCCTTAATACCAGCGCTAAGCCTAGCCTATATCAAACACTATAGCTCGCTGATTTTTAAACTTTAACATTGAGACTTACCACAAAATCATGCCAAGACTCAGCCCCAACTAGTCAGGCAATTTATCGTGTCGATATAACCAGCGGTATAAGGTCGGTAATACCAATAAGGTCAACGCCGTTGAGCTAAACAAACCGCCAATGATCACCACCGCTAGCGGCTTTTGGATTTCACTACCAACGCCCGATGACACTAAGATCGGAATTAACCCTAAGGCAGAGGTTAATGCCGTCATCAATACTGGTCGTAAGCGGCCCACAGTGCCTTCATAAACCGATTCATAGAGCGACTCGCCGCTCTGCCTGCGTTGGTTTATCGAATCCACTAATACCACTCCGTTGAGCACAGCCACCCCAAACAGCGTGATAAAGCCAATGGAGCTTGGCACCGACAGATAAGTACTACTAACAAACAACGCCACAATACCGCCGATGAGTGCTAGCGGCACGTTCGCCATAATCAGTAATACCTGCTTAACCGCACCGAAGGAGAAGTACAACAGCAAGGCAATCAAGGCGATTGAGACTGGCACTACCAACATCAGCTTTTGCTGTGCCCGCTGCTGATTTTCATACTGACCACCCACAATCACAGTATATCCAGCAGGCAAATCAGCCTTAGGCACCAACGCATAAATATCATTTACCACAGAGCCCATGTCGCGCCCTGCCACGTTCGCTTGCACCACCACTCGGCGCTGCACATCGTCACGGCGAATATTCGGCGGCGCCATTTCCACTGCAACGCTGGCCACTTCGCCTAAGCGCACAATTGCGCCATTGGTGCCACTCAAGAGCAAATCCTTAATCACATCCGGACTACTGCGAAACTCGGCGGCAAGGCGTAAATTAATGTCGTATCTGGCGTTACCGTCGATGACTTGGCCAGCGCTAGCGCCACCAATACCTTGGCTGACGAGTGTCATCACCTGATCAACACTGATGCCATAACGGGCAAGCTGCGAACGCTCTGGCCGCACTACCAGCTGCGCCTCCCCACTCACCTGTTCGAGGGACACATCCACAGCGCCGGGGATTTTCGCCACCAGATCGGTCAGCACTTGGCCTTTTTCAGATAAGACTTCTAAATCGGGGCCAAAGAGTTTAATCGCTAACTGCGCCTTAACCCCTGAAAGCAGCTCATCGACCCGAGTCGCAATCGGTTGTGAGAAGGTGAGTAGCAGCCCAGGGAAGACACTGAGCTTTTCCTCCATCAGCCGTTGCAACTCCAAACGCGAACTGGCCGATTGCCATTCTTCGATGGGTTTTAGGCCGATATAGACTTCAATATTGCTGACAGGCTCAGGATCGCCGCCTAATTCGGGCGCACCGATTCGGCTTAAGGCATACTCCACCTCGGGGAATTCCAGCAGCAAAGCCTCAAGCTTAGGTGCGACATCCAAAGAGGTGCCAAGGCTGGCGGTGGGTGCTAACGTGACCCTCAGGTTAATCGTGCCTTCCTCTAACTCGGGCACAAACTCGGTGCCGAGTCTGGGCAGCAATGCCATGCTCATGACAAACATCAGTGCCGCACTGAGTACCACCATTTTCGGACGCGCTAGCGTTGCACTGAGCAGTTTGCGATATGCACTATCCAGCGGCCTTAAGATCACACTTTCTTTGAGCACAACTCCACGTTTAAACAGATATACCGCTAAAGCTGGCACCGCGATTAATGCCACCAGCAAGGCGGAAATCATCGCCAAAATAATGCTGACGGCCATAGGTTGGAACAGCTTGCCCTCAACCCCTTCCAGCGCAAATAGCGGTGCAAACACCACAATGATAATCGCCGTCGCGAAGAAGATAGGACTGCACACTTCTTTCGCCGCCAGCATAATGCGCACGGCCATATTCCCCTGATGTTCGTCATCATCAGCGTTAACACCACCATCCTCATCACCATGGTACGGGTCAGTTTCACCATCGGCACGCGCCCTTGCCTCAGCTAAATGGCGGCGATCCGGTTGGGTTAAATGTTTGAAAATATTCTCAACCATCACCACTGAGCCATCGACCAACATACCAATGGCTACCGCCAAACCACCAAGGGACATCAAGTTGGCTGAAAGGCCATAGTAAGACATCACCATCAGCGCCAAACCGATGGATACAGGGATAGACAGCAACACCAACAGGGTGGCGCGGATATTCACAAGGAACAGCGCCAAGATAACCACAATAAACACAAAAGCCATCAGCAGCGCATCGCGCACTGTGGTAACGGCTTTATCTACTAAGTCTGCTTGGTCGTAAAACACCTCAAAGGACACGCCCTTGGGCAACGCCTGCTCAATCAGATTAATCCGCGCATCGATATCATCAATCGTCGCCTTAGTGTTGGCGCCCATGCGTTTAAGCACTACGCCCGCGACCACTTCGCCCAAGGCTTGCGCCTGCCCCGCCTCATTACGGCGCGTCATAGTCACGGCACCTACGCGGATCTCACTGCCAAAGTCGACCTTAGCAATGTCGCCCACTCGCACAGGCGTGCCACGTACTTCAGTGAGTGGAATTTGAGCAATTGAGGCAAGCCCTGCCTCTCCGGCGGGCAACATACCATAGCCTCGAACCACTAATTGCTCTTGGCCTTGGTCCATAAACCAGCCACCAGCGTTACGGTTATTGCTTTCGAGCGCCTCACTCACCTGCGCCATCGACAAGCCATAAGCACGCAACTTATTAGGGTCGACCTGCACTTGATATTGGCGAACTTCGCCGCCAAAAGATAACACATCGGTCACGCCGCCAACGGGCATCAAGATAAGTTTGACGAGGTAGTCGTTAAGACTACGCAGCTCGGCGGCATTGATACCTGCACTTGGATCTGCCCGCAAAATATATTGATAAATCTGCCCCAATCCAGAGGTGTTAGGGCCAATTTCTGGCACACCCACCCCGCTTGGGATCATCTCCCGCGCCGCCTGTAACTGCTCAAACACTTGCTGTCGGGCAAAGTAAATATCCGTGCCCTCAGCAAAGACGACCGTCACAATGGACAAGCCTGTGCGCGATAACGAACGCACTTCAGTCACCGCTGGCAAAGCATACATGGCCGATTCGACCGGATAACTGATGAGTTTCTCTACCTCTTCAGCAGCCAAACCTTCAGCCTCGGTATTGATGGTCACCTGTACGTTGGTGACATCGGGAAAGGCATCGAGATTCAACTTGGGCAACATGGCCACACTGACAGCGACCGCCGCCAGCAGCGCCAACACCACTAATAGCCGATTTTTAATCGCGGCTTCGATTGCTTTTTGCAACATAAGAATTCCTTAAGCGAGAACCATAGGCACAGTGATAGGCATCGCGATTAGTGGGCATGAATATCAAAACCAGCTTTCGCCTGCTCCGATGCCAAGAAAAATGCCCCTGCAACTACCACCTTTAATTGTGCCTGCCGTGCTTTATCCAGCTCACTGCCGCGCACTAAACTCAAGCCGCGCTGACGCTGCACCAGCTCCACCTCAATGGCTTCAAAACCATCCTCATCCTGAATAAAAATCTGCCAATCGCCATCACTGCTACGGGTTAACGCTGCATCGGGTAATACAATTCCCGATGAAATACCTGATCCGCTACTCGCCGCTGCCATGTTTTGAGAGGCATCGGCAAAGTACAGCTCGGCAAATTGCCCTGCGTGCAACACATGATCAGGATTAGGCATACTGACTAACACTTGCTCAGTACGTGTCACGCTATCCAGCTCGTGGGAGCGGCCGATAATCTTACCTGCTAAGGTTTTATCTCCCACTTGGATCAAGGCTGGGGCACCCACCTTCACATTGACTGCCTGGGCAGGCGTTAGCTGAGCTTCCACCCAAAGGTGCGACTCATCGGTCAACTGCATTAATGGCGTGCCTGCGCTAAACACTTGGCCTAGCATGGCGATATCTTGCTGCACACGGCCGTCGATAGGCGCCAACAGTTGATAGCTACCGATAGCTTCAGGGCTCGACTCTAAGGTACGAATTTGCTCAGGGGTCATTTTTATCGCCTCTAAAATCGCCCGTTTCAGTTCGGCATCGACTTGAGCCTGCATTCTGCGACTCACACTCACAGCGCCTTCACTCATGCGCTTGACTCGACTCCATTCAGCAGCGGCATTAATGTAGTCCGCCTGTGCCTGCGCAACGGCTGCGCCACCCAAGGTAAGTAAAGGCTCACCTTTTTTCACCTCTTGGCCTGGTACCACATGGCGCGCTTGTACGCGAACATCGAGCTGTGGCGCTAAGGTCGCGGTTCTATCACGATCAACCACTAAAGAAGCCGTTGCTCGAACATCGAGGTTTAAATTGGCAAGACTTAAGCTATCGCTGCTCAAGGGTAACAAACGAATTCCCGCCAGCTCCAACTGTGCCGGCGTAAAGGTTAATGCTTGCTCACCATGGTCATCCGGTGCTTGCTCGGCAGCGGTACTCTTCACTGCGGTGTTAACTTGTTTTTCGCCAGCATGATCATGGCCGTCACCAGCAAATGCTGACGTTGGCGTAATCACGGTTAACGAGGTAAGCATCAGTGCCAACGCTAAACGTGATGGCGTAAACACCGATACGAAACCTGCGGCAGACACATTGGCGAAAGAGTGAAAAACAGATTTAGGAAAAGTTGAATTCATTAGTGTGACCTCACGATTGACTTGGCTGGCACGGCGTTAGTGGGAGAAGTGGCTGTTAACGAATCGATAAAGGGCAGCAGTTGACCGCTGTCCCCCATCCAGGTTAACCAGCTCTGATAAATCGCCGTTTCGAGGTTTAAACCGACCAAATAACTGGCCGCAAGTTGTCGCCGACTCTGTAAATACTCGCTGGTGCTCACATCGCCCGAGCGCCACTGTTCACTTAAGGATTTAGCGGCTTTACTCCCCGAGGCTGCGACTCGCTCACGCCAATCTTGGTAGCGAGCCAGTAAACGGGGTAAGGCATTGTTAAATTGCGCCTGTTTAGCAGTAAGTACTCGCTCACGGGCTAAGTAGGACTGCTCTGCGATAGCGATGCCCTTATCTGCAACCGACTGTAACTCACTGTAGTTATTACGAACCTGCAAGGGGATAGCCACACCGACGCCAAACTTGTTGTCAGAGCCTTCCCGTTCGAGACCAAGGTTGATGATGGGATCCGCCGCTGTATCAGCCTTAACCTTCATGGCATTGGCCTTGGCCAATAACACCTGCTGATGGGCACTGGTCAATGCGGGTAATTCCGCTTTCGGGGCAATCATCGACACAAATTGGCCAATGTCAGAGATGAACTCCCTAAACTTGAGCTTATCAACCCCAAGTAACTCAATCACTTTACCTTCGGCGACTAAGGCCGCTTGTTCGGCCAGCGCATAGTCGGCGGTATTGCTTGCCAGTTCGAGTTTAAGCAGTTGCAACTCAACATCGGACAAATCTCCCGCGGCAAAGCGCTGCTCGGCAATATTGAGCTGTGCCTGAGTAAATCTTAATTGCTGCTCTGCAAAAGTAAGCGCCTTGTGGCTTTGCGACTGCTCGGCCAGCGCTAATAGACGCTCGGCCAACATCTGACTGCGTTCTAACTGTATATCCGCTAACAGGATCTGCGCCTCAAGCTGGGCAAGGCGGGTTGCTACGCCACGCTTATCGCCCCAATCTATGGTTTGGCTCAGCCCTAGGCTGTAGGTATCAGTGTCGGCATTTTGATAATTGAGTCCTAGTTCAGGGTTATAGACGGCGCGATCCTCCGCGGCAATCACCAGCTCCGCCTGTTGCTGCCGAGCAATTTGCGCCTGCACCTCTGGCAACTGATTAATTTGCTTGAGTAACTCTGGCAACCACTGATTCAGCGAGGTTTGAGTTTCTTGGGTTAATAGTTCACCTTGCGCTACTGCATCTAGCTCTTTGACGTCTAGGCTTGAGCTTGCTGCAACAGCGTAGTTCACCTGTCCACCAACGAGCACTAGCGTACTCAACAGGCCAAACAAGGCCTGGGCGATAATGGTTTTCTTCATCGCAATTCCTAACAATATCTAAATAGGATTGGCCCTACGCCATCGACGTGCGGATACCAATCGAATGCTCCCCTGAGGCAAAATGTCGAATAAGCTCAAAGCGCTAGCGCGAGCCAAACACGTTCGAGGTTAATAAAACCTTTGCTTTGGGGATAAATTAAGGGCTTATTGCGGCGCGCCCGAACAATAGATACGCAACCAGAAATAAGCAGATATTGAGGGTTAAGCGATGGGTGGGCGGTACTTAGGTAATTGATCTGGAGGGAAATAGGCTAAATCCGTTGGCACATAGGCCGCTTCAAAGGCTGTAAGCGTTTGGCTGTCGGAATAGGAGAGTAAAGCCACATGACCGCCATGGCATTGGCAATCAAGGCAAAGGTCAAAGTGTTGAATTTCAGTGGTTTGCACTAAATGTGAGTGGCTACTAGCACTGGCAGTCGATACGCCCGCATTGAATGCGGCTTCACCAAACGGCTCGGTACTGAATCCGGGAGCCTGCTCATTGGGGCACACACAATCCACACATTGAGTTAAGGTGGTCACAGGAGCACTAAATTGTAGGTGGGGATGATTCTCGGCTTCTTCAACGCCATTACCCGCATGTAACTGATGGGCACCCAAATTCGCGCCCGCAAATTGCAGCACGATAATGGCTATCAGTAGGGTCACCATTCGGCTAAAGAATGGCTTAGCGGTCGAAATCAAATATCACCTTTGGACGATTTAGTCATAATTCAGCAATAGCTTGTGCAAACTTAAGACAGGGATTTTAAGCATAAGTTCACAGCTTGCAAGGATTAATCTGTCAAGCTGTGACACTATTCGCTTGAAAAACTTACTTAAACACGCAGTGTTTGGCGTAATCGGCCGCTTCGTTCGCAGTCCAATCACCTTTAGGTTTTTCCTTCATTTGCTTACACCAAGCATCACTACCTACCTCTGGCGCACAGGCACTTAAGCCTGCGGTAAAGGCCAACACTAGGGCGATAGCGCCTAATTTAGCGGTCGGTTTGGCAGTCATAGTTTTCAACAAAGACATAGTTAATTCCCTATAAGTTATACCCACCATGGGCCATTAAAAAGTTGAACGTTTAGCGATCCACGCAATGGCTTTGGCTTTCTGCTCCAAGGGGAACCAAGCCACTTCGCCCTGCATAAAGGGGCCGAGTAAGCGCACAGCATTACCCACCCAATCTGGGCCGCCAACAAATACTAAAGCTTCAAAATTAGGAAGTTGGACTTCACCACTGCCCGTTAGCGACTCAAATTCCCAACCTTCGAGTAAGACGTCCGCCTCGATATACAGGCAAACCTGTCCCCAATCCTTGCGGTAACTCTTAATGGCCGGCTGTAAGCGGGTACGATAATCGGTTGAAGAGAGTCGACCACTGGCGAAAAGACTGATAACACCCTTAGCAATATCGGGGATTTGGCATAACATAAAGGCACTCCGAAACGAGAACACTATTTTGCGAACGGGCAACCACGCCTGCCCTGCAAGAATGCGCCCGATGATAACAAATCTATTGAAAAGCCATAAGCAGTTATTGCTCGCTTCTCAAAGCAATTGGACAAAACCCTAAGTCTGCCATGATAAAAATCTCAAACCGTGTGGAACTTCCGGAAAATGAAATCGAGTGGCAATTTATCCGCTCCAGCGGGGCTGGCGGGCAGAATGTCAATAAAGTCTCCACCGCCGCCCAATTGATTTTTGATATCAGAAACTCGTCATTACCCGAGTTTTATCAGCAGCGCCTGCTGCAAAAAGCCGATCATCGGATTACCGCCAGCGGCAAAATCATTATCAAATGTCAGGCGAGTCGCAGCCAAGAGGCGAATCGGCAAACCGCATTGGAACAATTTATCGCCCTAGTTGCCAGCGTGGCCGAAGTGCCAAAAAAACGTATCCCCACCCGTGCGACCAAAAGCAGCCAAACCAAACGCTTAGACACCAAAAAGCAACGTGGCGCCACTAAAGCGATGCGCCAGCTTAAGCTGGATTAACCCAGCTTGCACAGTAACGACATTCATAATGCAAAATCCGCCCGAACAGGTTAAGTTAATGGCATTCAACCCGTTAAGGCATGTCGCAAAAGGAAAGCGTAATGAATCATAAAGTTCTGCTCATCAATGGCCCCAATTTGAATCTCCTTGGCCGCCGCGAGCCCAGTGTTTACGGTCATCAAACCTTAGCCGATATTGTTGCCCTGTTAACAGAACAAGCGCAGGCGGCGGGCGTAGAACTTGAGCATATTCAATCGAATGCCGAATTTGAGCTGATCAACGCGATCCATGCCACCGATGCGCAGATGATTATTATCAACCCCGCAGCCTTTACCCATACCAGCGTGGCCCTGCGTGATGCGCTACTTGGGGTGGATATTCCTTTTTATGAAGTGCACTTATCTAATGTCCATGCCCGCGAACCTTTCCGCCACCACTCCTATTTGTCCGATAAGGCCATTGGGGTGATTTGTGGTTTCGGTGCCCAAGGCTATGAGTTTGCCCTCGCGGCGGCGATTAAAAGATTAAAGGCATAAACGCGATAAGCGTGAGCACTGGGAGCCACAAGCCATGGCCGTTGACCTTCGGAAGATCAAAAAACTGATTGAATTAGTGCAGGAATCTGGGATTGCAGAGCTGGCGATTACCGAAGGGGAAGAGTCTATTCGCATCACCCGCTACGGCCCACATACAGTAAGCACACTCGAAGGCGCGCATAATCCACCGCCCTCCACAGCATCAAGCCCAAAGCTGGCGAAAGCCCGTGACGCCCTGCCTGTGATTGAAGGCTTTGTGCAAGTATCGCCCATGGTGGGCAGCTTCCATACCTCGCAAGGCCAAACCGAGGCGCCCTTGGTGCGCATCGGTCAACGGGTGGCTCGCGGCGACACGCTTTGCATTATCGAAGCCATGCGAATGCAAAATCCCATCGAGGCCGAGCGTGACGGTATAGTCGGCGCTATTTGGGTGAAAGACGGAGACGAGGTCGCCTTCGACCAGCCGCTGTTCACTCTGATCGAAACCTAGACTTCGAAATAGAATTTAGAGGTAAAGATGATACTGATTACTGGCGCAAGCAGTGGCTTAGGCGCAGCATTAGCCGCCCTGTATGCCAAGGATAACCAAGCACTTACACTGACGGGACGCGATGCCAACCGTCTGCATACCGTGGCCAATGCCCTCAGCCCATTTTCGAATCAAAGCATTAGCGCCATCAGTGCCAATTTAGCAGACGAAGCGAGTGTCGAAGCGCTATTCGATGGCCTTACCGATGCCCCCGACACGGTTATCCACTGCGCTGGCAGTGGTTACTTTGGCGCACTGGAAACCCAAGGTGCGAGCGAAATCCAAGCGCTGCTGAATAACAATGTCACCTCAACGATTCTGCTGGTGCGTGAATTGGTGAAACGCTATAAGCAGCAAGCGGTTAAGGTGGTGATCGTTATGTCCACCGCCGCCCTCGCCGCCAAAGCGGGAGAGTCGACTTACTGTGCCGCCAAGTGGGCGGTGCGGGGCTTTATCGAATCGGTACGTTTGGAGCTCAAGCAAAGTCCAATGAAGTTGATTGCGGTTTATCCCGGCGGTATGGATACCGGCTTTTGGCCAAGCAGTGGTAAGAGTCTAGATACCTCAAGCTTTATGTCCGCCGATGAGGCCGCAGGCATGCTAAAACAAGCGCTACTCGCCACTGAGCACGGTTATATCGCCGATATCACCATACAAAGAGGTTAAGAAGTTTACTTAAAAGCGGCGCAGAGATGGATCTGCGCCGTCATGGTCGGCTTAATCAATGCAGTTTGCAGTACAAAGATTATCAGCGCGGCGACTCTCCCTGTGGGTTAACCACCACATGACTAAACCGCCAAGGGATAGAAGTGCTGCGGCATAACCAGTCGCGGCGATGCCTTGGCCTGATAAGATCACTAAGCTGCCAACCCAAGGGCCAATCGCATTGGCAAGGTTAAAGGCACATTGCACTAAGGCACCTGTCATGGCCTGCCCATCGGGGGCCACATCCATTAATCGCGCCTGCACTATCGTTGCTAGACCAATCCCCGAACCCACAAAGAATACAATCGGCATTAATGCCCAATAAGATCCCGTCAAACTTGGATACAGCGCCAATACTAAGGTGCTTAACACCAGCGACCAAAATGCCGCCGCCAGCGCCGACTTATCCGCCGCCCAGCCACAGACTAAAGTGCCTAAGGTGGCACCAATCCCAAAGACCGCCATCATCACCGGGATTTTAAAGGGCTCGACCTGGGTGACTTGGATCAGCGTTTCGGCCAGATAGGTATACACACAGAAAATCCCGCCAAAACCGATAGCCGCAATGCCGAGCGTGAGCCAAACTTCGCGGTTCTTAAGGGTTTGCAGCTCTTTTTTCGGGCTGGCATTTTGCGGTACGGCGACATTCGGGGCGAGAAAATACAGCATCACGGCAGTAACGGTGGCAATAATCGCCACTATGCCGATACCAGAGCGCCAACCGACGGTTTGCCCCATCCAAGTCGCGAAGGGCACGCCAACGATAGTGGCTAAGGTTAAGCCGATAATCACCCGAGAAACCGCTCGAGCCTTCATCTCTGGCGGCACTAAGGACGCCGCCAGTAACATAGCGACACCAAAATATGCACCATGGGGCAAGCCACTTAAAAAACGGAAAAAGACTAACCAATTCAAGCTGGGCGCCAAGGCACTTAAACCATTAGCAACTGCCATCATGGCGGCCAAGGCGATTAACAGGGTGCGCCGCTTAATCCTCACTCCCAGCACCATAATGATGGGCGATCCCACCACCACCCCAAGGGCATAGGCGCTGATGGCATAACTCACATGGGCGACATCGACACTTAAATCGCTGGCGATATAAGGCACTAAGGTCATGGCGGCAAACTCTGTGGTGCCTAGGGCAAAAGTGCCTAATGCCAAGGCTAACAACACCCAAAGCGCGCTGCTTTGGGCTGGGGGTTGAGAGTTGGGGTGAACTGCTTGCAAACGATTTCTCCGCGATTCTGTAAAACGACAACTTGCTAAGAAAAAAACAGGAGCCCACTCGGGGCTCCAGTTATAGAAGCGTTGATAAAAATGGATTACTTAACTAACTGTTCTTGATAGGTTTGGCTATTCCAATCGAAGGCATAAAGCGTGCCTTGCCATTCATATAAGGTACGGCCATCTTGCTGCACTATTCTGGCATTGCTCGGCAGACTCGACACACTGCGCGCCGCTCGCGCCCGGGGAACTGCGGCAGTTGGCTCCGCTGAGACTGTTGAAGCTCTCGCCGTCGAGGCCGCCGACATTACAGTTGCGCTATTGGTTGGCATATTCGACACCATCCGACCTTCGCTCGGCGAATATTGCATGCTGGTGGTAACACGCACAGGCGCAGAAATGGCCACTGGCGTATCATCATAGCCTGTCGGGATCGACAAACCGATGCCCGAATAAGGCGAATGCCAGTAACGCTCGCGATTCCAACGCCAGTCGTCATTCCATATCCCATCATTCCAGCCATAGCCAAGGTTCCAGCCCGTCGCTAAGCCAACTCCTAAACCCAATCCCCAAGGATAATAGGGACGGTAATATGGGCGATAGTAACGATGGCTATCACTATGTTTATGATGCTTTTTATAGTGATTATCTTGGCGCCCATAACTCTCGCTATAGCGATCATTTGTGCCTCGATCCCCCGCAATCGCCCAATCTGGCGCGGCAAGACCACCGATCAACAAGGCGCCGAGTAAAGACAAAGCCAAGCCTGTTTTATGCCAAGGCTCCGCGTGCTTACTTAAGGAAACCGATTGATGTTTAAGGCATTTATCTTTAGCAAGGAATGAATAGAATCTCATATAAACCTCGATATACCGGGCGTTGGTCAAATAAACACCGACCTAGGACAAGTATTTTACGCTTCCAAAGCTGGAAGATCACTGAATAGGTTAACCCTAAAACAGAAAAATGCTATAGTGCGCGCCACACGGATTTCCACTGCAGAGGCTATTTCCACATGAGTTTTAAGGATTTACGCAGCTTTATTGATCATCTGGAAGCCAATGGCGAACTCAAACGCATTAGCTACCCCGTTGATCCTCATTTAGAAATGACAGAGATCGCCGATCGCGTTCTGCGTGCCAAAGGCCCTGCACTTCTGTTCGAAAATCCAACCAATCATTCCATGCCAGTGCTGGCCAACCTCTTTGGTACTCCAAAACGTGTCGCCATGGCGCTGGGTAAAGACGACCCGTTAGCACTGCGCGAAGTCGGTGAGCTATTAGCGTTTTTAAAAGAACCTGAGCCACCACGCGGTTTTAAAGACGCGATTTCAAAAATCCCTATGTTCAAGCAAGCCTTGAATATGCCACCCAAGACGGTGCGTAATCCCGCCTGTCAGCAAGTGGTTAAAACCGGTGATGAGGTCGATTTAACTCAGCTGCCGATTCAACATTGTTGGCCGGGCGATGTCGCGCCACTGGTCACTTGGGGCTTAACCATTACTAAAGGCCCGCGTAAGAATCGCCAAAATCTTGGGATCTATCGCCAGCAATTGCTCGGCAAGAATAAACTCATTATGCGCTGGCTATCCCACCGTGGTGGCGCGCTTGATTTTGCTGATTTTAAAGAGCAATTCCCCGGTGAGCGTTACCCTGTAGTTGTAGCCTTAGGCTCAGATCCAGTGACTATTTTAGGCGCGGTAACCCCAGTACCCGATGCGATGAGCGAATACGCCTTTGCGGGATTACTGCGCGGTGAACGCACCGAAGTCTGCAAAGCCTTAAGCTGTGATTTAGAAGTACCCGCCAGCAGCGAGATTATCCTCGAAGGCTATATCGACCCCGATGAGATGGCCGAAGAAGGTCCCTACGGCGACCACACGGGTTACTACAACGAGACGGATAAATTCCCCGTCTTTACTGTGACCCATATTACTCACCGTAAAGATCCGATTTACCACAGCACCTATACTGGCCGTCCACCGGATGAACCTGCCATGTTAGGCGTGGCACTCAACGAAGTATTTGTGCCAATCTTACGCAAGCAATATCCTGAAATTATTGACTTTTATCTGCCTCCCGAAGGTTGTTCTTACCGGATGGCGGTGATCTCAATTCGTAAACAATATCCTGGCCATGCGAAACGGGTGATGATGGGCGCTTGGTCCTTCCTGCGCCAGTTTATGTATACCAAATTTATTGTGGTGGTCGATGACGATGTGAATTGCCGCGACTGGAACGATGTGATTTGGGCCATTACCACTCGTATGGACCCGAAACGCGACACCGTGATGATCGATAACACGCCTATCGATTACCTCGACTTTGCCTCTCCCGTAGCGGGCCTCGGCTCCAAAATGGGCCTCGATGCGACTAATAAGTGGGAAGGCGAAACCACCCGCGAATGGGGTACGCCGATTGTGATGGACCCTAAGGTTAAGCAAAAGATCGACTCAATCTGGGATGAGTTAGGTATAGACGACAGCCCAACCCTATAATTCAGCTTAAGCACGACGTACCCACTTAAGCCAAGAGAATTGGCCGCGAATGGCCCTAATGCGACACCTCTAACAAAATAAAAAGGTGCAAAGGAAGTTTGATGAAAACCATACGTTGTAAGATAGAGAAAGTAACCCCCTTTAACGACGCCGTATATCAGGTGTGGTTAAAGCCTGACACCCCGTTGGAGTTTCAAGCGGGACAATACCTGTGTGTTGTGATGGGTGAAAAAGATAAACGTCCTTTCTCTATCGCGTCCGCCCCTAATGCCGAAGTGATTGAGCTTCATATTGGTGCGGCCGTCAGCGAAAGTTATCCAATGCAAGTGGTTGAAAGATTGCGTAATAGCACGCATATCGACATCGAAGCGCCAGGCGGCGAAGCCCACCTACGCCACGACAGCCAGCGCCCACGTTTATTGATCGCCGGTGGCACAGGCTTCTCTTACATCAAGAGTATTGTCGAGCAACAAATGGCCCTCGGCCAACAGGTCGAAACAATCTTGTATTGGGGTTGCCGCACCCAAGATGCCATGTACTACGAAAGCATCGCCCGCGCATGGCACGACGCTCACCCTTGGTTGCATTTTGTGCCCGTTATTGAAGAGGCCCCAGCAAACTGGCAAGGCAAAACCGCCAATCTGCTCGCGCAAATCAAACAGGATTTTATTAGCCTCAATGGCTATGACATCTATATCGCAGGTCGTTTCGATATGGTCGGTGCCGCCCGCGAAATCTTCCGCGAAATGGGAGTAGACGAAG
>NZ_JTLE01000094.1:4588139-4639151 GCF_000798835.1 Shewanella sp. ZOR0012 | reverse complement strand
GGCTTGCACGCATACCACCGACGATTCGGTGCCCTTTTAAAGCCACTAAGCCCGCCGCTTCGGCCTCTTTTAAGAAGGCGCCATCGAGGGACTCATCCGCCAGTTGAAAGGTCACGTTCATTTGTGAGCGGTTCGCAGCCACCACACCATTTTTATAGAAAGGATTGGCGTCGATACAGGCATACAGCATTTGCGCTTTTTGCTGATTGATTTTCGCGATACTGGCTACACCACCTAAGGATTTGAGCCAAGCAAACACTTCCGCCGCTAAGTACCAAGCAAAGGTTGGAGGGGTGTTGAACATAGAGTCATGCTCTACCGCTAAACGGTAATCCATGATCGATGATTGGGTTAAACTCGGCAGTTTCAACATATCATCACGCACGATCACGATGGATAAGCCCGAAGGACCAATGTTCTTTTGTGCACCAGCATAGATTAAACCATAACGGCTGACATCAATTTCACGCGACATAATGGTTGACGATAAATCGGCGACAATCGGCCATGGACTGTCTAACTCATCAAAAATTTCGATACCATCAACTGTCTCATTTGGGCAGTAGTGCACATAACGGTAATCAGCATCAATCTTATGCAGTTCAGGCAATACTACCGCATTGAGTCCATTATGTTTTTCAACAATGTTAAGGCTGTCAATTTGTGCGTCGCCCGCCAGCTTTTTTGCTTCGGCTAATGCTGCAGAAGACCATTGACCACTGACTAAATACAGGGCTCGGCCTTGGTTGCCTAAAAAATTATTCACAACGGCAGAGAACTGACCGCGACCACCGCCGTGCATAAACAGCACATGATAGTTTTGTGGAATGTGCATCAGCTCGCGTAAATCCGCCTCAGCTTGCTTGGTCAGCGCGATAAATTCCTTGCCTCTGTGGCTGACTTCCATCACGGAGACACCTAGCCCATTCCAATCGAGTAATTCCTGTTGTGCTTTTTTCATTACCGCTGCGGGTAACATCGCAGGACCTGCACAGAAATTATAAATCGCGCTCACTGCCACTCTCCTTATTTACAAACCATGATATTAGAATTCATAAAATAAAACGTTGCCATGAAAAAAACGAGCGTCCAATTGGACGCTCGTTTTCATACTCTCGAATTAGTCTTCGTCTTGCTCGTCGTCAAGCTCTTCGTCTTCGTCTAATTCTTCTTCCAGTTCATCCTCTAAAGGCTCTTCTTGAACAGAGTCACCTTCAGCGACAACTGGGACGATTGGCATACCGTTTTCATCCAGCTCGACTTCATCTTCGTCGCCTTGGATCTCATCGATACGTTGCAGACCAACCACTTTTTCGTCACTTGCGGTACGGATAATAGTCACACCTTGAGTGTTACGACCGATGATAGACACACCGTTCGCAGGCGTACGGACTAAGGTACCTTTGTCGCTGATCAGCATAATTTCATCATTGCCGCCAACTTGTACCGCGCCAACCACTGCACCGTTACGCTCGCTCACCTTGATCGATACCACACCTTTGGTCGCGCGGCTCTTCGATGGATATTCAGACAGTTCAGTACGTTTACCATAGCCGTTTTCGGTCACGGTTAAGATAGCGCCATCGCCCTTAGGTACGATGAGAGACACTACTTTTTGACCTTCTTCGAGCTTGATACCGCGAACACCGGTCGCGCCGCGACCCATTGGACGCACGCCCTTGAAGTTGATTTGTGGGTTGCCTTCTTCGTCCAGCACTGGGTTGCCGTTTTCATCGAGTACGGCCACTTCTTCGCCTTCTTTAAAGCGAACCACTTTACCTTCATTGGAGAACAACATGATCTCATCATCACCATTGGTGATATCGACACCGATCAGTTGGTCACCGTCTTTCAGGTTAACGGCAATAATGCCGTTTGCACGTGGGTTACTGTAGGCCGTTAGCGCAGTCTTCTTCACGGTACCGTTAGAGGTCGCCATGATGATGTACTTATCTTCTGCGTATTCACGCACCGGCAGAATCGCCGTAATGCGCTCACCATCGGCCAGCGGCAGCAGGTTAACAATCGGACGACCGCGCGATGTACGGCTCGCCAGCGGTAATTGATAGACCTTGAGCCAGTACATCTTACCGAAATCTGAGAAGCACAGAATCGTGTCGTGGGTATTCGCAACCAGCAGTTTTTCAACGAAATCTTCGTCTTTCACTTTAGTTGCGGCTTTACCTTTACCACCACGGCGCTGGGCTTGGTAATCGCTCAGCGGTTGGTACTTGGCGTAACCTAAGTGTGACAGGGTCACAACCACGTCTTCTTCGTTGATTAAGTCTTCAAGACTCATATCAATTTCATTGGCGTTGATGACAGTGCGGCGAGCATCACCGTATTCAGCAAGAATTTCTTCCAGCTCTTCTTTGATGACTTCCATCAAACGCTCAGGGCTGCGCAGAATAAACAGCAGACCCGCGATGAACTCGAGCAGTTCTTCGTATTCGGCGATGATCTTATCGTGCTCAAGACCGGTTAAACGGTGTAAGCGCAGCTCAAGGATTGCCTGAGCCTGTTGCTCAGTCAGGTAATATAAACCATCACGGATACCGAATTCTGGCTCTAACCATTCTGGACGCGCCGCATCGTCACCCGCTTTTTCAAGCATGCCCTGCACATGACCCAGTGCCCAGCCCTGCTCAACCAGTTTGACTTTAGCGTCTGCTGGGGTTGGCGACGCTTTGATCAGCGCAATAATCGGGTCGATGTTAGCAAGCGCGACCGCTAATGCCTCAAGAATATGGGCGCGTTCGCGCGCTTTACGCAGTTCGAATACGGTACGGCGAGTCACCACTTCACGGCGGTGCAGGATAAAGCACTCAAGCATTTCTTTTAAGTTAAACAACTTAGGCTGACCATTGGTCAATGCCACCATGTTGATACCAAAAGAACATTGCATTTGTGTCTGGGCATAGAGGTTGTTCAGGACAACTTCGCCCACTTCGCCGCGTTTGATTTCGATAACGATACGCATACCGTCTTTGTCAGACTCGTCGCGCAGGCCGCTGATGCCTTCAATCTTCTTATCTTTCACTAACTCAGCGATTTTCTCGATGAGTTTCGCCTTGTTCACCTGATAAGGAATTTCGGTGACGATAATGCGTTCACGGCCATTATCTTCGGTTTCGACTTCAGCCAGTGCGCGCATTACTGCACGGCCGCGGCCCGTCTTATATGCATCGATAATGCCTTTACGGCCGTTGATAATCGCCGCCGTTGGGAAGTCTGGGCCAGGAATATGTTCCATCAACTGTTCGATAGACAGCGCAGGATCGGCAATTAGCGCTAAACAGCCCTTAACGACTTCGGTCAAGTTGTGAGGCGGAATGTTAGTCGCCATACCTACCGCAATACCCGATGAACCGTTAATCAACAGGTTAGGTACGCGTGTCGGTAATACCGCAGGAATTTGTTCTGTGCCGTCGTAGTTTGGCACATAGTCAACGGTTTCTTTTTCAAGATCGGCAAGGAGCTGGTGCGCTAACTTATCCATCCGGATTTCGGTATAACGCATTGCCGCGGCAGAGTCACCGTCAACCGAACCGAAGTTTCCTTGACCGTCGACTAAGGTGTAACGCAGTGAGAAAGGCTGAGCCATACGCACGATAGTGTCGTATACCGCCGAGTCACCATGGGGGTGATATTTACCGATCACGTCACCGACCACACGGGCAGACTTTTTGTACGGCTTGTTCCAATCGTTCTTCAATTCACTCATGGCAAACAGCACGCGGCGATGTACAGGCTTAAGGCCATCACGCACGTCTGGTAATGCACGTCCTACGATGACGCTCATGGCGTAATCAAGGTACGAATTCTTTAGTTCGTCTTCGATATTAATTGGCGAAATAGATGATGCCAGATCAGTCATAAACTGCTCGTTCCCCTGAAAATTAGCCGACAACGCATAATCCGTATCATTGAGCGGCCCAAAAACGTGATTTGGCATTCTAACACAGTTATTTAATGTCGCCAGACCTATCCTGCGCGAATTGAGAAGGATGTGGCTTAATAGATGAAAACACTGTCAATTTGCACTTTTAAACCCGATAAAATCGGTTGTTAATGGCGAAATTGAGTCCAAGACTTGATTAATATCCGAGCAGAAAAACCGCTCCGCTTCACAAAGTGTTTAAGAATTAATGATAATTGCTGAAATTTCACTCAACCACAAAGACTTAGAATCAGCCAATACTGTGTTTATCCACCATTGTCGTTATAATAGCCGCACTATTCAGCCGCTTTAGGTAATCGCATGCAACAGAATACCAACGTAGACCCACAGGAAATCGCAAAGTTTGAACGTATGGCCGAAACCTGGTGGGATCTCAATGGCGAGTTTAAACCACTGCATCTATTAAATCCCCTTCGCTTAAACTATATCGATCAAACTGCTGGCGGGATTTTTGGTAAAAAAGTGCTCGACGTCGGTTGCGGCGGTGGCATTTTATCCGAAAGTATGGCGCGCATCGGTGCAGTGGTTGATGGTCTTGATATGGGTGAAGAACCGTTAGAAGTTGCACGCTTGCATGCGCTGGAAACCGGTGTGAGCATCCATTACGTGAAAAACACCGCCGAGGCTCATAGGGAAGATCACCGCGAATACTATGATGTGGTGACCTGCATGGAGATGCTCGAACACGTACCCAATCCCCAATCAGTGATCCAAGCCTGCTGCGATATGGTAAAACCCGGTGGTTTTGTGTTTTTCTCTACAATTAATCGCAATGTTAAATCCTTTGTCGAAACCATTATCGGTGCTGAATATCTACTGAAGATGTTACCGATTGGCACTCATGATCATAATAAGTTTATTAAACCTTCCGAATTGATTGAGTTAGTCGATAACACCGACCTCATCTGCAAAGACGCCCTTGGGATCACTTATAACCCGTTAACAGGGATTTTTAAGTACACATCTAAGGTCGATGTAAACTATATGATTGCAACGCAAAAGGCAGATTAAGATGGGTTTAGCTGAGGTTAAAGGGGTCTTATTCGACCTTGATGGTACCCTTGCCGATACCGCGCCGGATCTGGTTCAGGCCCTTAACCTCAGTTTGTCTGATGTCGGTATTGCAGCAAAACCCTTTGCAGACATGCGTAGCGCCGCCTCCCATGGCAGCTTTGCCTTAGTCGATGCGGCCATTCCAGGCGCAGATGAGGTGCTACGCACCCAAGTCCAGCAAGGACTCCTTGCCCACTATCAAAGGATCAATGGCGACCATTGCCAATTGTTTGAAGGTATTTCCCCACTGCTTGACTGGCTCGAGTTATGCCGCGTGCCATTTGGAGTCATCACCAATAAACCTGCCCGCTTTACTCGTCCCCTGTTACATAAACTTAAGCTCAGCTCGCGTATGCCAGTGATGATCAGCGGCGATTCGACCCGTTACCCTAAGCCCCATACCGCACCTATGCTATTGGGCGCGCAGCAGTTGCAGTGCAAGCCACAGCACATCCTTTATTTAGGCGATGCCGAGCGGGATTTACTCGCAGCCCAAGCGGCGGGCATGCTCGGCGGTGTAGCGCTGTGGGGATATTTGGGCGAGGACGATACACCCGATGCATGGCCTGCCTATGCACAGTTTACGACGCCTTCGAATTTACATTCGGCACTAAGCCAAGCGTTAACAAAATAAGCGCGAATCAGGATTCGTGCTGATAGCTATTAATAGAATTAACGCTATGGGTCAATCCCCGCGATCGTGATCGCTGCTTATTTTAGCGATCGATCACACTGCGGGATCGGAATAAAAATTCGCCATATCAGACGCACGCTAATCTCAATTTGAGCTACAGGGTTAGTCATTACTAACGCATTTTTTTATCCTCAAGATATCCACAAGATACCCCCTAAATTGAGACTTGCAAATAATAGCAAACCTCACTATCTTGTATCTCAGATTATTTAAAACACCATATCTTGTGTATAGGTAGCAATCAGACACACTAGAAGTTCCCCGCTAAATCGACTATTTTCACCATAGTCAACAGTATTAAGGGTTTTCAGGTTGATTGTTTTACAAGGAAACGTACGGTGACTTAGTTCACCTGAACAGATATCAGAACCAAGGCCTCTCTTCAATGAATAGCAATATGACAGTTACAAAACGCTGTGGTGCACGTGAGACAATTGATCTCGACAAAATACACCGCGTAATTACTTGGGCAGCCAAGGGATTAAAAAACGTTTCTGTTTCTGAAGTTGAACTTCGCACGCATTTACAGTTTTTCGATGGGATCCCAACCGAAGCTATCCACGAAACGATCATCAAATCTGCGGCGGATTTAATTTCCCCTGAGTCACCAGATTATCAGTTTCTGGCTGCGCGTTTAGCCGTATTCCATTTGCGTAAGAAGGCTTTTGGTCAGTTCGAGCCGCCCAAGTTATATGACCATGTCACTAAGCTGGTAGAGCTGGGTAAGTATGATATGCATATTCTGCAGGATTACACCCGCGAAGAACTCGATATTATGGATACTTATATCGACCATTGGCGCGATATGAACTTCTCTTACGCAGCCGTTAAACAGCTTGAAGGTAAATATCTGGTTCAAAACCGCGTCACCCACGAGATTTATGAGAGCGCCCAGTTCCTCTATATTCTGGTGGCGGCCTGTTTGTTTGCCCGCTATCCAAAAGCTACGCGTCTGCAATACGTCAAAGATTTTTACGACGCGGTATCGACTTTTAAGATTTCACTGCCAACGCCTATCATGGCGGGAGTGCGTACGCCGACTCGTCAGTTTAGCTCATGCGTACTGATTGAATGTGGCGATAGCTTGGATTCAATCAACGCGACAGCATCATCTATCGTAAAATACGTGAGCCAACGCGCTGGTATCGGTATCAACGCCGGTCGTATCCGTGCATTAGGAAGCCCAATCCGTGGTGGCGAAGCCTTCCACACGGGTTGCTTACCTTTCTACAAGTATTTCCAAACTGCGGTGAAATCGTGCTCGCAAGGCGGCGTGCGCGGCGGTGCAGCTACCCTCTTCTATCCTATTTGGCACTTAGAAGTTGAATCGCTGCTAGTACTGAAAAATAACCGTGGCGTTGAAGATAACCGTATCCGTCATTTAGACTACGGCGTGCAACTGAATAAACTGATGTATCAACGTCTGATCAAAGGCGAAAATATCAGCCTGTTCAGCCCATCGGACGTACCCGGTCTTTACGATGCCTTCTTTGAAGATCAAGCCGAATTTGAGCGTTTATATCTGCAATATGAGCAAGACAGCAGCATTCGCAAGAAGACATTAAAAGCGGTTGAATTATTCTCACTGATGATGCAAGAGCGTGCTTCTACAGGCCGTATCTACATTCAAAACGTGGATCACTGTAACACCCACAGTCCATTTGACTCAAAAGTTGCACCGATCAGACAGTCTAACCTCTGCCTTGAAATCGCTCTGCCGACTAAGCCATTGAATAACATTGACGATCCAAACGGCGAAATCGCTCTTTGTACACTGTCGGCATTAAACCTAGGGACAATTACCGATTTAGCGGAACTGGAGCCATTAGCTGATTTAGCCGTGCGAGCCTTAGATAACCTGCTGGATTACCAAGATTATCCAATCAAAGCGGCGCAAATTTCGTCGATGAACCGTCGTACCTTAGGGATTGGTGTTATCAACTTCGCTAACTATTTAGCGAAGAATGGTATGAAGTACTCCGATGGTAGCGCGAACAATCTGACTCACAAGACCTTTGAAGCGATTCAGTTTTATCTGCTCAAAGCGTCAATGAATCTGGCGAAAGAAAAAGGTGCGTGCCCATTATTTAATGAGACCACTTACGCTCAAGGTATTTTACCTATCGATACCTACAAACGTGACCTAGATAAGATTTGCAGTGAGCCATTGCATTTAGACTGGGAAACACTACGTCAAGATATCAAAGAATACGGTTTACGTAACTCGACATTGTCTGCACTGATGCCGTCTGAGACTTCATCACAGATCTCAAACGCCACCAACGGTATCGAACCGCCACGCGGCTTGATCAGTGTGAAAGCCAGTAAAGATGGCCAGTTAAAGCAAGTGGTACCCGATTTTGATGAACTGAAATACAACTACGAGCTGTTATGGCAAATGCCAAGCAACGAAGGTTACTTACAACTTGTGGGTATCATGCAAAAGTTCGTTGACCAAGCGATTTCGGCCAACACAAACTATGATCCAGCGCGTTTTGAGGGCCGTAAAGTCCCAATGCAGACCCTGCTAAAAGACTTACTCAATGCCTACAAGTTAGGTGTAAAAACGCTGTACTACCATAACACTCGCGATGGTGCATCGGATCAACACGATGACATTACCAACATAGAGAAAGAAGATGACGGCTGTGCTGGCGGCGCTTGCAAAATCTAATCTTCAATGTTAACGGTTGCGGGATCCCAATGGGATCCCGACTTATTGGAATACTCGTACCATGACCTACTCTACTTTTTGCCAAACACCCAACGATGCCACCCGTGAACCCATGTTTTTCGGACAATCGGTAAACGTCGCACGTTATGACCAACAAAAATATGAAGTGTTTGAAAAATTAATTGAAAAGCAGCTGTCTTTCTTCTGGCGCCCAGAGGAAGTCGATGTGAGCCGCGATAAAATCGACTACAACTCACTACCCGATCATGAAAAGCATATTTTTATTTCGAACCTGAAATACCAAACACTGCTCGATTCAATTCAAGGTCGCTCGCCTAACGTAGCTTTTTTGCCATTGGTGTCACTGCCTGAGTTAGAAACCTGGATTGAAACCTGGTCATTCTCCGAGACCATTCATTCGCGCTCATACACTCACATTATTCGCAATATCGTCAACGATCCTTCAGTGATTTTTGACGATATCGTGGTGAACCATGAGATCCTGCGCCGTGCCACAGACATTGCAGAGTTCTACGATCACCTCATCAAATTAACCCAGACATATCATTTACTCGGTGAAGGCACCCATGTGATTGATGGTGAGCCTTTAGAGGTAAATACCCGCACCCTGAAAAAAGCACTGTACCTGTGCATGATGTCAGTTAACGCGCTCGAAGCCATTCGCTTCTACGTGAGCTTTGCCTGCTCATTTGCCTTCGCTGAGCGTAAGCTTATGGAAGGTAACGCGAAAATTATTCGTCTTATCGCCCGTGACGAGGCGCTGCACTTAAACAGCACCCAGCATATCTTAACCATTATGCAGGGCGGCAAAGACGATCCTGAGATGGCCGAGATTGCCGCAGAATGCCAACAGGAAGCCTATAACCTGTTCCTAAAAGCCGCCGAACAAGAAAAAGAATGGGCAAAATACCTGTTCAAAGACGGCTCAATGATCGGTCTAAACGAGCAGATCCTCTGCCAATATGTTGAGTACATTACCAACCAACGGATGAAGTCAGTTAACCTGCCGCTACCTTACGCAGAACAAACTAACCCACTGCCATGGATGAAAAACTGGCTAGAGAGTGACGCAGTGCAAGTGGCCCCACAAGAAGTGGAAGTGTCATCCTATCTGGTCGGCCAAATTGATGCAGCCGTCGACAGTGATGAATTTCTTGATTTCGATCTCTAATCACTTTTGATTGTGAAATGACTAGATTACGAAATGACTAAGTCGAACCAGCTAAAGAGCCATCCATTGAATAATCCCTTTGCCAAGGCGCCCATTGTGCGCCTGCAAGGGCAACCTGTGCTGCTATTTACCCCGCAGCACGGCTCTTTACTGCAAGCTCTTGAGGCCAAAAAAGTCAGAATTTTCTCTGAATGTCGTAGTGGCTTTTGTGGTGCTTGTAAAACAAAAGTGCTTAGTGGTCGTGTCAGCTATTTAACCGAGCCTCTAGCCGATCTCAATGCCGACGAATGTCTGCCCTGCTGCTGTATACCCAGCGAAGATTTAGAACTCGACTTATCGCCCGAAGGCGCTGCCGTGGTGACCTATTCTTGCAACACCCGCGCTCAGTCTACATCTACACGTAAAACCGCCAACCTAAAAGCCGTGCCACAGCAAGAAGTGATCGAAGACTAGCAGAGTCGTCTACTATTGGTTGTTATTGACAAACATCCTCCTGCATAACACCTACTGATTAGCAAAAAACAACATCTTTACAGCTTCCCAAACGCTTTATCGCTCACCCTTGTTAGCTTGCCAAAAGATCATTATGTTATTGCTTTCCACTTATTTTTACTTTGTATTAGGTGGACCAGTTTATGCCAAGGAGAGCTATGGATAAGTTAATCGCAATCAGCTTGCTGCTTGTGTCAATGAGTGCATTTTCGAGTGAAGATAACCTCGTTGCCGAAATGAAAGACATGGATAGTAAGGTATTTGATTCATTTAATCGTTGTGCCGATGAGCAACAACTCAAGCTGCACGAAAGTTACTTTGCAGATAAGGTCGAGTTTTACCATGACAACGGTGGTGTCACTTGGGATCGCCAGTCGATGATCAACAACACTAAAAACTATGCCTGTGGTAAATACACCCGCTCACTGGTTGAAGAGAGCTTTCAAGCCTATCCCATCAAGGACTTTGGCGCGATAACAGAGGGTGTACATAAATTTTGCAGCCAAGAAACTGGCAGTTGTGACGGCAAAGCCAAATTTTTAATGGTCTGGCAACACACCAATGGCCAGTGGCAAGTCACTAGAGTCGTCAGTTATGGGCATTTACCCAACTAAGCAAATGGCCCACTCATATAGATAAGCGCTTATCTTCATATCAATCAACAAATAAGCCTGAGTCTGACTCAGGCATTTTTTAGGATAAACCGCTTAAAACTACAGCAGCATAGCAAGCTCGGCGCCTTGACGAATGGCCCGTTTTGCATCCAGCTCAGCGGCAACATCAACACCCCCAATCAAATGCACAGGAATGCCCGTTGCTTTCATCTCATCGACTAAGGTGCGATTTGATTCTTGTCCGGCGCAGAGGATAACATTATCCACGGCCAATACTTCAGTTTGCTCACCAACCCGAATATGTAGGCCCGCGTCATCAAACTTTTCATAGTTGACGCCGGTTTTCATCTTCACATCATGCTGTTTTAACACTAAACGGTGGATCCAACCGGTGGTTTTACCTAAGCCTTGGCCCATCTTTGAAGTCTTGCGTTGCAGCAAATAAACTTGTCTGTGATCGCTATTATCGACTTCAGGCTCGGCTAACCCACCCGCATGCTGATATTGCTTGTCTATACCCCACTGCTTTAACCATTTTTCAGGATTGAGGGTGCTAGACTCAGATTCGCAGAGGTAATGCGCCATATCAAAGCCAATACCGCCAGCACCAATCAGCGCGACTTTGTCACCAATCGCAGTTTGGCCCGTCAGTACCTGCTGATAATCGACCACTTTGGGGCTATCAAATCCTGGCAAGCTCAACTCGCGCGGGACCACGCCGGAAGCAATAACAATTTCATCAAACGTTTCGGTTTCCAGTACCTTAGCATCCAAGCGGGTATTTAAGCGCAGATCAATTTTATACAGTTTAATTTGATTGAGGAAATAACGAATTGTCTCGTTAAACTCTTCTTTTCCTGGGATTTTACGTGCCAGATTAAACTGACCACCCACCTCAGATTTCGCCTCAAAAAGCACGACTTCATGACCACGCATCGCTGCATACACCGAAAATGCCATGCCTGCGGGACCCGCGCCCATCACTGCAATTCGCTTCTTTTTATTGGTAGGTAAAAAGTTAATTTCGGTCTCGTAACAGGCACGAGGGTTGACCAAGCAGGTGGCACGTTTCAGAGAGAAGGTATGATCTAAACAGGCCTGATTACAACCAATACAGGTATTAATCAGCTCTGGCGTATTGGCCGCCGCTTTATTCACAAACTCAGGATCAGCTAGGAACGGCCTCGCCATAGATACCATGTCCGCTTGACCAGAGGCGATGATTTGCTCGCCAATCTCAGGCGTATTAATACGATTTGTGGCAATCAAGGGCACTGAAACCGATTTTTTAAGTTTTTCAGTCACCCAAGCAAAGGCGCCGCGGGGCACACTGGTCGCAATAGTTGGCACGCGGGCCTCATGCCAGCCAATCCCAGTATTGATAATCGACACTCCCGCATGTTCAAGCCATTTGGCCAGTTGCACAACTTCATCCCAGGTGGAGCCGTTATCGACCAAGTCGAGCATGGATAAGCGGAAAATAATGATGAAGTCTTTGCCCACTTTGGCGCGAATGGCATTCACAATTTCAATTGGGAATTGTGCGCGTTTTTCAAAACTACCGCCCCATTCATCGGTGCGCGTATTGGTCCGGGAACTGATAAATTGGTTGATCAAATACCCCTCAGAGCCCATCACTTCAACGCCATCGTACCCTGCTCTTTTTGCTAAGGCGGCAGAACTGGCGTAATCCTTAATGGTGGCGCGTACTTGACGGCTCGACATGGCAGAAGGCGTAAAGGGAGTAATCGGCGATTTGATTTTACTCGGTGCCTGCGAAAAAGGATGATAACCATAGCGGCCAGCATGCAGGATTTGCATACAGATTTTACCTCCGGCTTCATGCACCGCTTGAGTCACAATGCGGTGCTTGCCCACTTGCCAGGGGAAACTCAACTGACAAGCATGGGGAGTCAATCGACCACGTAGGTTTGGTGAAATTCCGCCAGTGACGATCAATCCTACACCGCCCAACGCGCGCTCTTTATAAAACGCTGCCAGTTTCTCAAATCCGCCCTTTTCTTCTTCTAACCCCGTGTGCATGGAGCCCATCAACACACGGTTTTTGAGCTGGGTAAATCCCAGATCTAAGGGTTCTAATAAATGGGGAAACGACATTCAAACATCCTTTTTAAACAAGTGATTTAAATGAGCATACCTTGAGTCAAATGTAAGCTCAACTGTTGCTAACGGGTTAAAAGTTAAAAACCTTTACAATTGTGTTTAGCCAGTGAAGAGATTTTCAGTTAGCATTGGCACATTCGATATGCAAAGGAGTGGCTAATGTCCGCTAACCCATCGTTTTTCAAGAGAATATGCTTATTCATTTGGAACGCCCTTAACGGGATCCGTAAATTCATACTTAACCTGATCTTTTTTGGCCTCCTCGCCATGATTCTGATTGTCATTGGCAGTAGTGAAGATATTCAGGTCGAAGATAATTCGGCACTGGTACTTAATCTTGCGGGATCGATTGTTGATCAAAAACAACAGGTCGACCCGCTTGAAGCCGCACTCAAGCAAGGTAATAACGGCAGCAGCGATGGCGAAATCCTACTGGCGGATATTATCTATGTGATTGATAATGCGGCGCACGATAACAGGATCAGCACTATAGTCTTAGACTTGGCAGAGCTAAAACGTGCGGGGATCAGCAAATTACAATCCATTGGCGACGCCTTAAATCGTTTTAAAGAAAGCGGCAAAAAGGTCGTAGCGATTGGTAACTATTACGAACAAAACCAATATTTTCTTGCCAGTTTTGCCGATACCATCTATCTCAACCCTCAAGGTAGCGTCTCACTTGAGGGATTAAGTATGTATAACCAATACTTCAAATCCGCCCTCGAAAAACTCAAGATAAAAGCACATATTTTCCGTGTTGGGACGTTTAAATCCGCAGTAGAACCTTATATGCGTGACGATATGTCAGATGCGGCCAGAGAGGCTAGCAGCGTCCTACTTGCTGATGTTTGGCAAAGTTACACTCAAACGGTGGCGACAAATCGCCAAATTGATAGCAAAGCCTTGGTTTTGGACTCGGCAAATTACCTCGCGCAACTCGATAAGGCTGAGGGCGATTCTGCGACTATGGCCCTCAATATGAAATGGGTCGATACCCTAGCGACCGATGAAGATTTCCGCAAAGTTATGCTTGAGACCGTGGGTAAAGAAAAGTCGGGTGACAGCTTTAAGCAAGTCAGCTTTTACGACTATTTAACCCTAGTGACACCTTTACCAAGCTTTGTTGAGCAAGACAGTGTTGGTATTATCGTTGCCAGCGGCACCATTTTAAATGGCAGCCAACCCGCCGGGCAGATTGGTGGCGATAGCACGGCTGAACTCATTCGTAAGGCGCGATTTGATAAACATATTAAAGCGCTGGTGTTACGAGTTGACAGCCCTGGCGGTAGCGCCTTTGCCTCGGAGCAAATCCGCCAAGAATTACTCGCCCTCAAAGCGACGGGTAAACCTGTGGTGGTCAGTATGGGTAGCCTTGCGGCATCCGGCGGTTATTGGATTTCGGCCAGCGCCGATTATATCTTCGCGACACCAACAACACTGACGGGCTCTATCGGCATCTTCGGGATGATCACCACCTTCGAAGATTCACTCGCCAGTTTAGGCATCCATACCGACGGCGTATCAACCTCTGAATGGGCGGGTTTATCAGTCACGCGCACCCTCTCGCCACAAATAGAGTCGGTTATCCAGCGCCATATCGAACGTGGCTATTTAGACTTTATCTCACTGGTCGCTAAGGAACGTAACATGACCTTAGAACAAGTGGATAGCATCGCCCAAGGCCGTGTGTGGAGTGGTAAAAAAGCCCTAGAGTTAGGTTTAGTGGACGAGCTTGGCGATATCGACCAAGCAGTCGCCAAAGCCGCTAAACTGGCGGATTTAAGCCTGTTCGATACCCGTGTGATTGAGCAAGAGCTCACACCTGAGCAGCGTTTTGTGCAGCAAATGTTTGCCTCTGTGTCGGCTTATTTACCCGCTTCACTCAGCCATTCAACGCTGCTTGAGCAAATGCTGAGCCAATGGACCGGTAGCTTAAAGACTATAGCGGCCTTTAACGACCCTAACCATGTGTATGTATATTGTGACAGCTGTGCGATCAACTAGCGCAGACTCAAGATGAAAGACACAAAAGCCCGATACCTCGGGCTTTTTTATTGGGTTTATGTCAGCAAAATCGTATAATTAGCCCACGTGAAGCTAAGATAACGACAAGAATGACTAAACGCTCCATTTATGTCGCCTACACGGGCGGCACCATAGGCATGCAAAAAACCGATAATGGCTTTGCACCAGTAGCAGGATTTTTGACCCAATGCGTCCAATCCATGCCCGAGTTTTACCATGCTGAAATGCCTGAGTTTGTGATCCACGAGTACTGCCCGCTCATCGACTCATCAAACATGGCACCGACCGACTGGCAAATGATTGCCGATGATATCAAAGCCAATTATGACAAGTACGATGGC
This sequence comes from Shewanella sp. ZOR0012, assembly GCF_000798835.1. NCBI lineage: Bacteria > Pseudomonadati > Pseudomonadota > Gammaproteobacteria > Alteromonadales > Shewanellaceae > Shewanella > Shewanella sp. ZOR0012. The sequence goes on along the minus strand of NZ_JTLE01000094.1, from coordinate 4,623,981 downwards.
TTTGTGATCCTCCACGGCACTGATACCATGGCCTATACTGCATCGGCCTTATCCTTTATGCTTCAAGGCCTGTCAAAGCCTGTTATTGTCACCGGCTCACAAATCCCCTTGGCGCAGTTGCGTTCCGACGGCCAAACCAACCTACTCAACTCTTTGTATATCGCTGCTAATTATCCAGTGGCTGAGGTTTGCTTATTCTTTAATAACAAACTATTTCGTGGCAATCGTTCCACCAAAGCCCATGCCGACGGCTTCGATGCCTTTGCCTCACCAAACTTCCCCTTACTGCTTGAAGCGGGGATCAAAATTAATCTGCGCGCAGGTAAAATTGCCACGCCAAGCGATAAACCGTTAGAAGTCGCTAATATAAGCCCTCAGCCTGTCGGTGTGGTCACCCTCTACCCAGGTATCTCCACGCAGATTTTTGAGAATATTCTACAGCAACCCGTTAAGGCGCTCATTTTACTGACCTTTGGTGTAGGGAATGCACCGCAAGATACGGCATTACTCGATACCCTAAAGCAAGCGGATGAGCGGGGAATTGTGTTAGTGAACCTGACTCAGTGTTTCCAAGGCAAGGTGAATATGGGCGGTTATGCAACGGGAAATGCCCTCGCTAAAGCAGGCGTGATCAGTGGCGCAGATATGACCATTGAGGCTGCATTGGCTAAGTTGCATTATCTGCTGTCGAAAAACTTAAAGCCGAGCGAAATTAAGGCTGCTATGTTACAAAACTTAGTTGGTGAGCTCAGCCCCGATTAAGGATCGCAACTTTGCGTATTAAAAAGCCCACATTAGTGGGCTTTTTACTACGTTGCGTCAACTGAGATTACAGGTCGTCAGCTTTAAACTCGGCTATCGACTCGCCACGGAATTGTTTCTTCAACTCCGCCTTTGACAGCTCATTTAATTTTCCGCCGGCACCTATGGTGAAATGCTCCGTTTGATCTAAGCGGCGCGCCTGATAGAGCATCACCACTTGAAGAGTCGATTCACGCTGGGCTTCGGTCAATACTGTGCCATCTTCCCATTTGCCTAATTCAGCAGCGCTACGCAGCCTTTCATAGACTTCTTCAGGCATTTGGTCGATTACTTGATTAATGTCGGTCATACACTCTTTCGCTTATGTAATACGATTCTAACGCGGGTAATTAAATAGCCCACAAAACCAAAGACAAAACAGATGGCACCAATGGTCGCGCGTACGCCTTCGGCGGGCTCTCCACCCCAAAACCAAATCACCACCCCCGCAATAAACAGCGTCATGGCAACAAAGCTTTGGTTCATTAAGCTGCTGGATTTTTGGATATGACTGATCCGTACGAGCGAGCTATTATCACCATTGGTTTTTGCCTCACAATGCGGGCAAGCTGGCGCCTTGCTCGACATCCGTTTACGGCAGATTGGACATTCGATTAATGCCATAGTCACACCTATCTTAACTTATCAACCACGGCGAGCATGGCAATCAATGACGCTTCGCCTAAATAAATACTGCGCTCAGGTGACCAACCCACAAACGGATCCTGCAGGTTGTTGTTGTCTTTAAAAGGCATTTCTAAGGTGTTCGACAAGCAATCGAAGGTTTGCGCCACCCAATTAGACGCCACGGTCAAGTTGGCTTGACCAGGCTCGTCTTTAGCGTACCCAAACTCGGTTTGGAAATCGGCACTGGCTAAGGTTAATGCCTGACTAAAGTCCGCTTGCAGCTGCGCCAATCGCTCATTGTAAGCTGGTACCCCCTCACAACCCGCGAGGAAAACATAGGGAAGACCTTCATCACCATGGACATCGTAAAATAAATCTACGCCCGTTTGCTGCATCTTATGCACTACATGGTAGACCTCAGGGCTTCTTTCTAAGCTCGGGGTTTGCCATTCACGGTTAAGGTTAACCCCAATCGCATTGGTACGCAGATGGCCTCTTACGCTGCCATCTGGGTTCATATTAGGCACAATGTAGAAGTTCGCTTTATCGAGCAGTGCTTTTGCGGTTGGACAATCATTATCCAGCAGACGATTCACTAAGCCTTCGACTAACCATTCCGCCATGGTCTCACCGGGATGTTGCCTTGCGGTGATCCAAATATTGCGTTTATCAGGATTGCCATCGCCCACTTTCATCAGGGTAATATCACGTCCATCTAAGGTCAGACCTAAATGCTCAAGATTTACATCGGGATGCAATTGTGCGTTGCTGAGAAGATCTAAATGACGCTCGTAGCTGTAGGGCGCAAAGTAGGCGATTTGAATCGCATCACAATCAAGTTCAAGCTGGATAATGAGTTTGCCATCAATATATTGAGTTGGTACACGGAACCAATGCTGACGATCGTAACTGGCGACTGCGTGGTAATCCTGCCAGCCCTTAGGATAGGAAGCGGTGCCCGCATTGATAATATTTAAGGTGTACTGGTTTCCCACCTCACCTTCGAATCGGAAGTTGAACCATTGATAAAACTCACCGCCCGCATCGGGACGGATTGCCAGTTGAATATCGTCTTTATTATCAAGATTAATGACTTGGATATTTCCGCCATCAAAATTGGCACTGATCCGCATACTGATTCCTACTTAGTTATTCATGTGAGGGTAATGATGCTGAATGCGCATCTACTATAATGCCCGTTAGAATAAACCAAATCCGTATCTGGGGAAAATGAAAGCGACTAAAATTGCCTAAGAAGCCATCAGTCGCGCTTTAATTAATCAGTGCCTAGGGCAAATTCATTTACATCATCATTTAAGCGCTAAAGCTATATCCTTGACCGCGCACAGTATTGATTAAGGTACGCGGTAAGCGAGTATTAGCGAGTTTTCGCCGAGTATTACTGATATGCATATCTAAATTACGATCAAACCGCCCTAAGTCCTTCTGCAAAACTGACTTTTGCAGCTCTTGCTTAGTGATCACTTGCCCTTTTCGTTCAAACAGGTACTTAAATAACCTAAACTCAGTTTGGGTTAACTCCACAGCATGCTTGTCGATGGTTATCCTGTAGGCGGTTTCGTCAAACTTAATCGATTGAATGGCTGCGGTTTGATCTATCGCCATTAGTGGCTTATGCCGCTGCACTAACCGTCGCTCAATCGCCTGCAAACGTACCAATAACTCTTTAATACTAAAGGGTTTAGCTAAGAAGTCATCCGCACCGAGTTCATAGCTTCTGATCCTGTCTTCTTCATTATCGCGGGCTGACAACATCATTATCGGCGTCAAACAATCCCTTGCCTGTAAAAGCTCAAAACCATCCATTTGCGGCATCACCAGATCGAGCATAACAATCTCGGGCGCAAAGGAGCGAATGCGTGAAAGCCCATCAACACCGTTAACGGCACATTCAACCTCATGTCCTTGTGCTCGGAGCACATCAGTTAACCACACTCGGAATAATGGATCATCATCGACTAACAGTATTCTACTCATTTCAAAAACACCAAACGATAATCAATATCATTTATGTTACCATGCCCAGATGTTTGGCTCTAGTATAAGAAGAAGATTAAAAATCAGTATTTACTTAATTGTGATCAAGTTGGCAGCGATAGATAACGCTTGTAACCTTTTGCACCAAAACAAAAAAGCGCCCGAAGGCGCTTTTTTGAGTGGGTTCAAATTAAAATTAGAACTTAACAGTCACACCGCCGTAAATGGTACGGCCGATAGTGTCGTAAACTTCTGGAACAGTACCAGCATCACTACCGTTAGTAACGTATAGAGGCTTCTCATCAGTCAAGTTCTTCACACCTAAACTAACAGTGGTGTTATCAGTTACATGATAGGTACCAGAAATGTTGTGATACAGAATTGAATCAACACCTCTTGCAGCAACGAATGGATTGTCGTTTGCATCATAATCAGTGTAAACATCTGTCATCGATCTGATATAGCGGTTGAAGTACATTACGCTCCAATCATCTTGACCTGCAGAGATGCTGAAGTTGTTACGTACGCGAGCATAAGCTCCCATATTACCGTCGATTGTACCAGTATAGTTTTCACCATCCTGCTCGAACTTAATCAAGTAAGTCGTATCGTTACTTACTTTCCAATCTAATCCAAATAACTCGAAGTTATAGGCTAAGTTGAAGTCGATACCGCTAGTATCTTGTGAACCTACGTTAGTCAGTGCACTTGTTAAGTTGAACAAGTCACCATCCGCAGTAATATTGAATGTGCTGCACGCTTCTGCATCACCAGCATGACAGGCATCTAAGCCAACTTGCACGTCTGCACGAGCAATTGCATCAGTTACTTTGAAACGCCAGTAGTCAAGAGTAATTGACATACCATCAATATAGTTTGGTGAGTATACTAAACCAGCAGTGTAAGACTCTGATTCTTCAGGTTTCAAATCTGGATCTGATGTACGATTCACTAAAATTTGACCAGTTTGCTCACTCAGAGGTAACCAAGGATTAGTTAGATAATCAAACGAACCTGAGTTGCCGCCATATAGCTCAGCTACGCTTGGTGCACGGAAACCAGTCGCAGCTACAGTACGAACCATCAGCTCATCTGTCGCTGTGTAGGTTAAACCAATTTTCCAAGTAGTCGCTTTACCGAAGGTAGAGTAATCATCTAGACGAAGTGCAAATTCACCCGTTAGTTTTTCAGTAAATGGCACGCTTACTTCTTGGAAGATAGAAATAACATTGTAGTTGCCACTTGTAGGATCTTGCTGGGCAGCTGTACTGTCACCTGCAACCACAATTGCATCAGGATTGTAGAAACCACTTTCACGACGGTATTCAGCACCGATAGCGAAACCTACCGCACCTGCACTCAGGTCGAATAACTCACCGTTCAGACCAGCAGACAGTGTTTGTTGCTCATTACCACCCGTCTCTTGCTGGTCATAAGAAACATCCTTCATAGCATCAGTCAGAGGGGTACCTTCAAACCAAGCATATGGGTCAGCATAGATTGAATTAGCCATCAATGTTGCATTAATAGAATTTGCAACACCAGTTTTAGCTTCGTTTTTACCAAATGTGTAATCCACATTCCAGTTCATACCAGTATGTACGTCTAACGAACCCGCTAAACCTGCTGATAAACGCCAAGTATCAGTATCTTGACTGTAAACACGAGGACCGACATCGTTCATACGTCTGTTATATTGAACTTGTCCACGAGCATCCGCTTTAATCCCTGCATCAATCATACCTTGGTCAAGGGTAAGACAACCTGCAGTTGGATCTTGGACTCTTGGGTCACCACACACGTTTAACTTGATTTGGGCAGGTTGTGCCGCAAGTTGTTGGTTAGAACGGCGATTGGTATAGATAGCGTCGGCAGTCAGTACCACATCATTGCCTAACTCCTGCGTCATATTTGCAAATAAACTCCGACGTTCACTCGGTGTTTGGAAATAGACGTCATTTGAGTAGTCATAGGTCTCAGTTCTCTTAACCCAATTACCATTGGCATCGATAACTTTTTGATTTAATGCACCAGTTGGAATAATTGAACTAGTGTTATCCAGTGGATCATACCAATCACGATCACCCTGAATTACACCACGACGATCAGAGTAAGCTGCACCAAATGTATAGTTACCACCATCGGTGTTGAAGCCATACAGTGCGCTCACATCACCGTTTTCGCCGTCACCCTTGTCGGTGCCGCTACCGATGAAGTCTAATTGGAAACCTTCAAAATCTTTTTTGGTGATGATGTTCACTACACCAGCAATCGCATCAGAACCGTATACCGCTGAAGCACCGTCTTTCAGGATTTCAACGCGAGCGATCATCGCAACAGGGATAGAGTTTAAATCCACAGAACTGTCAGCACCTGAACCTGAGTTCACCATGCGACGACCGTTTAATAGTACGAGAGTACGTTGCGAGCCCATACCACGTAAGTCAACTTGGGCAACACCGTCAGCACCGTTGTTAGTGGTTGAACCTACCGCAGCACCTGCCATTGAGGTTTGTACTTGTAGCATTTGGTCTACAGAGGTAAAGCCTTCGGCTTTGATTGCAGCAGCATCAATAACGGTAACAGGAGAAGCTGTTTCCATATCTTGACGTTGAATACGTGAACCCGTGACTTCAATACGCTCGACTTTTGCAGTCTCTTCAGCTGCAAATGCGCTTGATACCACGAAGGTACCAGCAGCAATTGAGCTAACGACAGCTAAATTGATAGCCGACGCAACTTTGGTTCTTTTTATCATGAATGAATGCTCCCTAGATCTTACTATTATTTTTATGCTTACAGTATGTACAACTATTGCTGTACGACTGTTGCGCTTGATACTGAGGATTCACTTTCATTCAGTCAACGTTCATTTTTTTAACTTTAAAAATCAAAATGTTTAATTTATTTAGTTACTTTGTTTTTTATTTGTTTCAAAAAGATCGTGTGCACTTTCTTTTAGATTTATTCAGCATAAAACACCAATAAAACTGATTTCAGATAGACACAACAACTGTTAACAATGCAACATTTAAAAAACATCTAAACACTTCAAAAGTGTGATACATGTCACATTTTATCAAAGGTAAACCGTCTTGCGCACAGAATAATGTATCGATTAATTATGAGAAAATATGCATATTAGCAATCTTTGCAATACTAAGAATTGAGAAAACATAAGTAGTTTTGGTGAGTTAATGGATACAAAATGAATAAGGTGTGGTTTTTATGCAAACCCAGGGAATTTTAAACACAAATGCAACAATTAATTGTCAATTTATAAATTGAGAACTAATTTGCTATTGGGACAATCGTTAAGGGACAAAAATGTATTAAGATAACGAAAATACGAAGAAGATAGATGATATACAATCAAACAACACTCAATAACGCATCACTTAAATTACTTGCAGAGATTACGTAAAAAGCTAATAAAAACAATAAGGATTAAATTAAATCCAGGTTTCATCTATTTCTATTCAAAAAATATAAAAGCGACCTAAGTCGCTTTTATATTAAGCAATAGATAACACTATTTAGCGATCACTCTGGTTTTATCATTCCAAAGTGTAAATACGCTCTGGCCGTTGCGATCCTGCCACGGGGAGTGCGTTGGATAAAACCTTGTTGAATAAGGAAAGGTTCGAGCACATCTTCAATGGTTTCGCGCTCCTCACCAATTGCTGCCGCAAGGTTATCAAGGCCCACTGGGCCGCCCATAAACTTATCGATAATCGCGAGCAACAATTTGCGGTCCATATAATCGAAGCCTTCGCCATCGACATCGAGTAAATTGAGCGCCAGCTCAGCAACATGTTGAGTCACAGCCCCATCGTGTTGCACTTCCGCATAATCACGCACCCGCCGGAGTAATCGATTGGCAATCCTTGGTGTACCGCGCGAACGTTTGGCAATTTCGGTCGCGCCCTCACTATCAATGGCTAAGCCCATCACTTGGGCAGAACGGGTCACAATGGTGCTTAAATCTTTGACATTATAAAACTCAAGTCGCAATGGAATGCCAAAACGCGCCCTTAGCGGAGAGGTTAAGGCCCCCGCCCGCGTGGTCGCGCCGACTAAAGTAAAAGGTGGTAAATCGAGCTTAATGGAACGCGCTGCCGGTCCTTCACCTATCATGATATCCAGTTGATAGTCTTCCATCGCCGGATACAGGATCTCCTCAACCACTGGACTTAATCGATGGATTTCATCGATGAAAAGTACATCACCCGCTTCGAGGTTAGTCAGCAGCGCCGCTAAATCCCCTGCTTTTTCCAACACGGGACCCGAGGTCGATTTGATATTGACGCCCATTTCATTGGCGACAATCATCGCCAAGGTGGTTTTACCTAAACCTGGTGGGCCGTAGATCAACATATGATCTAAGGCTTCTTCGCGATTCTTCGCCGCTTGAATAAACACTTTTAATTGGGCACGCGTATCATCCTGCCCAGTATATTCATCGAGCAATTTAGGGCGCATGGCCCTGTCGATAACATCATCTTGACCTTGCAGCTGTGGCTGTATCAGTCTATCTGCTTCAATCATTTACCTATTCCTGTTACCGCATTGCATTCTTGACATGCGGCACTTGCTATTTTGCTGCAGTTGCAGCCTGCTTGGCTGCAAAAATCACGCACCGCAATAAACTGCCTCAATCAAAACCATGCATTAGAGCATCGATTTTAACGCGGCTTTAATCAAGGTCTCACTGTCCATGCCTTCTTTAAAGGCTGCTGAAACCGCTTTGCTCGCCTGCGGCGGTTTATAGCCGAGGGAGATCAACGCTGAAATAGCATCCTCTTCAGCACTGTTGACCATAGGTGCAGGTGAGTAATTAGACTGCAGCACAAACTCACGCTCGGAGCCTACGGATGCCTCCATCAAACTCTTCAATTTATCGCGCATCTCAACCAATAAACGTTCGGCAGTCTTTTTACCAACACCGGGTAATTTCACCAGCGTCACTATATCATCGCGCTCAACACAGCCCACAAATTCACTGGCCGTCATGCCAGAAAGAATGGTTAATGCGAGTTTTGGGCCAACACCGTTAGCCTTAATCAATAAGCGAAACAGTGAACGCTCTTGTTTGGTGATAAAACCATACAGCAGCTGGGCATCTTCACGCACCACAAAATGGGTATAAACCGTGGTCGGTTGATTGAGCTCTGGGAGCTCATAAAAGCTGGTCAGCGGCATTTGTAATTCGTAACCGACCCCATTCACATCAATCAACACCTCTGGCGCTTGTTTTTCAATTAATACGCCACGTAAACGACCTATCATCTGTACCGTCCATATGTTCTTGTTGTCGCTCGGCCGCTTAAGGCAACCAAACTTTGATTGGTGTGATAATGACATACTGCAACGCCAAGCGCATCCGCGGCGTCTGCCTGTGGTGCGGCTGGAAGCTTTAGCAATTGCTGGATCATATGTTGAACCTGCTCTTTCTTGGCACGTCCCGTCCCTACCACCGCATTTTTTATCTGTGTTGCGCTGTATTCTGCAACAGGTAAATTCGCCACGGTTGCTGCGACAATTGCTGCGCCACGGGCTTGACCCAATTTCAAGGCTGAGTCAGCATTTTTAGCCAAAAATACCCGTTCAATCGCAAACTCATCGGGTTGATATTGGCGAATAATTTCACTGATCCCATCAAAGATCTGCTTTAATCTTAACGGCAGATCATCACCCGAGGTACGAATGCAGCCACTGCCTAAATAAAGTTGCTGCCGCCCTTGGCATTGGATAACGCCGTAACCTGTGATCCGCGATCCTGGGTCTACACCTAAAATAATTGCCATTGTTTCCTTATGCGTGCGCCTTACGTAAATCGGTCGATTTGCGTCTTAACAGCGCCTCAACCAAATCATGACTGATTAAAGAACCACTCAAAACCTGCTCGCGTTCATTCAACCAAAGGAGACACGTTGTCTTTTACTCAGCATCTAGCTTGCAAACACTTGTACCTCCCCAAGTTGGCTTAACCCAAACTTTCCATAATCTCATCAGAAATTTCCGCATTATGATACACCTCTTGCACATCATCGTGCTCTTCAAGGGTATCGATAAGGCGCATAAACTTCTCGGCAGTCTCGGCATCTAACTCGGCTTTGGTCGAGGCTATCATCGCGATTTCGGCGTTATCACTGACAAATCCCGCCGCATCGAGGGCATCTTTCACCCCGTAAAACGCGGTTGGTTCAGTAAATACATCAATCGCGCCATCATCGTAACTCACCACATCTTCAGCGCCCGATTCGAGCGCCGCGTCCATTAGGGCATCTTCATCGGTGCCCGGCGCATAGGACAACACGCCGCGCTTAGTGAACAAATAGGCAACCGAACCATCGGTTCCTAAGTTACCGCCCGATTTGCTAAAGGCATTACGTACGCCGCTGACGGTACGGTTACGATTATCTGTCATGGTTTCCACCATCACCGCTGTGCCGCCTGGGCCGTAACCTTCGTAAATAATGGTTTCGAGCTGCTGACCTTCAAGCTCGCCAGCACCGCGCTTAATCGCGCGCTCAATGGTATCGCGGGTCATATTGCCACCCAGCGCCTTATCGATGGCGATACGTAAACGGGGGTTTGAATCGGGATCTGAGCCGCCTTCGCGGGCCGAAACCGTTAGTTCACGGATAAATTTGGTAAAGAGTTTACCGCGCTTGGCATCTTGCGCTGCTTTGCGGTGTTTAATGTTGGCCCACTTACTATGACCTGCCATGGGAGTTCTCCTCTACATGTAGCCATTGCACATCTTATCAATAGCCTAAGGTAACCTTGACGGTGCCTCGAATAAGGCGCCTTTACTCAATGTTCCTTTACGCAGTGAATGACGGCAAATTAAGTGACGTCGATAACGCAGATATTGATAAGAAATGAAATGACGGGGTAAAAATAGACCGAGGCTTGCGCCTCGGTACTCGATAATCGCTAAAGATTAGTCTTCAGTCTTCGCGGCTTTCACCACGGAAATACCTAGTTCAGCTAATTGTTGTGGATTAGCAAAACCTGGCGCATTGGTTAACGGGCACGCCGCTGTGGTGGTTTTCGGGAATGCCATCACATCACGGATTGAGCTTGCGCCCGTCATCAGCATGATGATGCGGTCTAAACCAAAGGCTAAACCTGCATGTGGTGGCGTACCGTAACGTAACGCTTCGAGTAAGAAGCCGAATTTCTCTTTCGCTTCTTCGTCGGTAATGCCAAGAATGCGGAATACCGCAGACTGCATCTCTTGGTTGTGGATACGTACCGAACCACCACCTAATTCACAGCCGTTTAATACCATGTCGTAGGCATCTGACACACGGTTAGCAGGATTGGCTTCTAGCTCTTGAGGTGTCACGCCGCGCGGAGCGGTAAATGGATGGTGAACCGCGTGGAAGCTGCCGTTGATCTTCTCAAACATCGGGAAGTCAACCACCCACAGTGGACGCCATTGACCTTCAAGCAGATTAAAGTCTTCACCGGCTTTAAGACGCAGTGCACCCATAGATTCGGCAACCACGGTCGCTTGGTCTGCACCAAACAGGATAATATCGCCAGTTTGTGCGCCAGTGCGGCTGATGATTTCGTTCACAATGCTCTCATTCAAGAACTTAAGCACAGGCGATTGAATGCCTTCTAGGCCTTGAGTCAGGTCGTTTAGCTTCATCCAAGCTAAGCCCTTGGCACCGTAGATACCCACGAACTTTGTGTAATCGTCGATTTGCTTACGAGACAGGCTTGCACCGCCAGGAATACGCAGCGCCGCAACACGGCCTTCTTCATCATTGGCTGGACCTGAGAATACCGCAAACTCTACTTCTTTGAGCAAGTCAGCCACGTCCACCAGCTCTAATGGGTTACGTAAATCGGGCTTGTCTGAACCAAAACGACGCATGGCTTCGTTGTAGGTCATGCGCGGGAATTCGCCTAGATCAACGTTCAGCATCTCAAGGAACAGACCACGCATCATCTCTTCGGTTTTCGCCATCACTTGCTCTGAGCTCATGAAAGACGTTTCGATATCGATTTGAGTAAATTCTGGCTGACGGTCAGCACGTAAGTCTTCATCACGGAAGCATTTTACGATTTGATAGTAACGGTCAAAACCTGACATCATCAGCAGCTGTTTAAATAGCTGTGGTGATTGTGGCAGTGCGAAGAATTGGCCCTTGTAAGTGCGGCTTGGCACTAAGTAATCGCGCGCGCCTTCTGGCGTTGCCTTAGTCAGGATCGGCGTTTCAATATCTAAGAAACCGTTTGAGTCGAGGAAACGACGCACAGCACTGGTCACTTTCGCGCGGAACATTAACCGCTGTGCCATTTCTGGGCGACGTAAATCTAAATAACGATATTTTAAACGCTGTTCTTCACTGTTGTTTTGATAGTTATCTAAGCTCAGCGGCAGTGGCTCAGAACTGTTGATAATAGTTAGTGCTTTACCCAACACTTCAATTTCGCCAGTTTTCATTTGTGCGTTAACTTGGCTATCAGGACGTGCACGAACCACGCCTTTTACCTGCACACAAAACTCAGCGCGCAGTGTGCTAGCCACATTGAACACTTCAGGTAAATCTGGATCGTAAACCACTTGGACCAGACCTTCTCTGTCTCTTAAATCTAAAAAGACTACACCACCCAAATCACGGCTACGATTAACCCAACCTACCAAGGTAACTTCTTGTCCAACGTGAGACTTATTGACGTCTCCACAATAATGACTGCGCATCTAACTCTATCCTTTATCCGGAAACCGGTGCTTTGGAAATAATCAAAACGAGATAAAAGCGGCATTATAGTCAAATAATGCCGATTACCAAAGTACTTCACTTTTAGGCGGTGAAGTATCAAACAGTTTTACGCCCTTGACTAGAGGCGAACGCACTATCTATGCATAAACGTACAAAAAAACATCAAGCCACGCGGTAGCAACGCCCACCCGCCGTTTTGGCTTGATACATTAATTGATCCGCTTTTTTTAATAATTCAATCGCCGTATCACCATCGCGGGGATAAATCACCACACCGATACTCACAGCAATTTCTACCTTTACGCCTTCAACAGTGAAGGGCGATGAAAGCGAGTGCAGAATATTATCAGCAACTTGGGTAGCGGCATCGAGATCTTGCACACGATTTAGCAGGATAACAAACTCATCGCCGCCAAATCGAGCCACAGTATCAGAATGGCGAACAGTTTGCGTCAGTAACCCCGCCACGTGTAAAAGCAAGCCATCACCTATTGAATGTCCATGCTGATCATTAACTTGTTTAAATCCATCTAAATCAATAAACAGCAGCGCAAAATAACTCTGATCGCGACGGTGGGCTAATAATGCCTGTGCTAATCTATCATCGAGTAAACCCCGATTAGGTAACTGAGTTAATACATCATGACTCGCAACGTGTTGCAAACGTTTTTCGGCGGCAATACGGCGAGTTATCTCACGATTTAAACGACGATTAACCGCTAACACCGCAATCATCACTACCGATAAGCTCAGTGCACCAAGCAATAAATAACGGATCCAACGCAAGTATTGGCCATCATCAGTAGCAATCGCAAAACTCACCCAGTGGGAATAAATTTGTTGCTGCTTTTGCTGATCTATCTGCGCTAATACTCGGTTGATTAATGGTGCCAATGGGGTAAATTGCGGGTTTATGCCAAAATGACTATGTTGATCGGCTAAATCGCTTAAGAGTGACATTTTAAGTAAAGGATACTGGCCCGTTTTTAACTCAGAGGCTAGCGTCACCACCTTATCAATAAACACATCGGCATTACCTTCATTTACCGCTAAAAGCCCTGAGTGCGTATCGGGTACCAACACGAGCTTCAGCGAAGGTTGTAGCATCATTAGTTGAGCGACAAGATGATAGCCTTCAACCACGGCCACTCTCTGACCTGCCAATTGTGCCAAATTAAAGACAGAGACTTGTTCAAGCTGCGATACTAGCCCCCATGGCGATGGCCAATAGGCATCACTAAAAACCACATGCTGTTGCCGCTCAGCGGTTTTAGCAATACTGCCCGCCAGTGCAATCTCTCCTGTCCGTAATGCGCCAAAAAGGGATTGCCAATCATCAAATGCCACGGGTTGGATCTTAAGATGCAATTGCTTGGCGAACATATTAACGATATCGCTATTAATCCCAGCAAATTGGCCTTGCTCATCGTTAAACTCCATCGGCGGCCACTGCTTAAGATAACCCAGTTTGAGTTCACCCAATTGTGAAAGATAGTTTTGTTCGCTGCTTGAGAGTTGGATACTGCGTAAGCCTGCCTGATTAAAAATACGGTCTTTAGGGTTAAGCATCCATTTTTGTTCAACATCAGCAAATTCCTGCATGCTAATGCTGTGAAATCCATTGCTGATCCGTTGAGTCAGTCCAGGATCATCGCTTCGAGTTAATACATAGATATCGGTAGGAAATTCCAGCTCAGGGTATTGATTAAAATCGGCCCATGCTTTGTTTTGCAGAAGATAATGGGTAGTCCATGCTCCCGCAGCAACAAACCCAACAATCTCCCCCGCTCTTGCACCGGCGACCATCGCATCCATACTGTCATAGTAACGCAATGACACATCCGGCAGTGCTTTGCGTAACTGGACTAAATATGGCGCCGTTGGCACAACACCAATACGTTTACCTTTTAAGCGATGTAAATCAGTTAATTGCTGTTGATACAAAAACAGTCGACTCTTTACCGTATACAAGTGCCACGCGCGAGTTAACCCCGTTTTCATGTCATCACTCTCTGGATAACCAATATGAGCATCGGCTAACCCTTGACGTACATCGTTAACACTGCCGTTCATATCGCCTGAGATAAAATCGACATCAATCCCCGTTTTAGCCGACCATAGTCGCCAAAGATCCACATAAAAACCATGGGGTAAACCATCAACACCTAAATCAACAAAAGGCTCAACCCCCAGTTGCATCGCGACTATCAGTCCCGCTTTTTGACCGTGATAACCCAACCAGCGACGCTCAGTTTGTTGGATAAATTTAGGGTCAAGAGCATTAAAGCCCGCCTTAATTTTATTCAGTAAGGCGGTATTGTACTTCATCACCGCAGGCACAAATTGCATCGCTTTAATGGGGATACGTATATTGAGAGGAAAATTTGCTGCGATCGTTTGGTTAGAGGAAGGATCGCGAAGATAACCGTCGAGCCCAGCAAACACCACTGTGTCACCCGCCGCCACACCTGCAAGTAGCTTTTCACGGCTTTCATAATATTTAAATACTAACGCAGGTTCGATACGGCGTAATTCCGCTTCATGGGAAGAACCGGACACAATTCCAATCTGGTAAGGCACCAATTCTTTAATGTTTTTTTTGCCCTGCAAGGATTTATGTAAATACAAATAGGTGCGAACATCAGCAATCGGATCGGCAAAATCAAATAGTTGTTCACGCTCCGGGGTTTTACCCATACCAATATGCACTTGGGCGTTTCCCTGTTGTAACTGTGCGAGGGATTCATTCCAGTGTCGCGCAACAAAAACAAGTGAGGTATCGGTACGTTTACTCCACTCCTTCCAAAGATCGACTAGTAACCCCGTGGCTTCGCCCTCGTTATCCACAAATTGATAGGGAAAGCTGTCTTCCCCCATCACCACGATAAGCGAATCAGTCGGTCCTTGACTGGCATTAACTGTGTTGTTCGAAAAAACACAACACAGGATCACAATAAGCTGGAACACTAACTTCAACTGGGGTCCCTAGTACCTGATGTACAATGTAAATACTTTGTTATTTATCGCATATTAGACAGAAATTTCTGGCAAATTACTAGCCCGAGACTTGCTGCTAGTCAACGGGATTCGTTAAAATGCGGGGTTGAATTTTCGAGACATTCCCAAATGAACGCTTCCCAAGATACTATCTACGCTCAAGCGAGCGAGCACATTAGCGATTTCCAGTTTGATAGCCGTGTTGCGGGTGTCTTTAGTGACATGATCCGCCGCTCAGTGCCTGGTTACACCCAAATTATCAATACTATCGGCGATTTTGCGGATCGTTTTGTTAAACCTAATACCCAGATTTACGACTTAGGATGCTCTTTAGGTGCTGCAACATTGAGCATTCGCCGCCAGATCCAAGGCCGTGACTGCCGAATTGTTGCCGTAGACAATAGTGAGTCTATGGTGACGCGCTGCCAAGAAAACCTCAATGCCTATGTCAGTGATACTGAGGTTGAGCTGATCTGCGGTGATATTCGCGATATTCACATCGAAAACGCCTCCTTAGTGGTGCTCAACTTTACGCTACAATTTTTACCTCCCGAGGACAGAGAGTCACTTATCGCCAAGATTTATCAAGGCTTAAATCCAGGAGGGATCTTAGTACTCTCGGAAAAAATCCGCTTTGATGATGCGCCAATTCAAAATGTACTTGAAGAACTGCATCTCGACTTTAAACGAGCCAATGGCTATAGCGAGCTCGAAATCAGTCAAAAACGTAGTGCGCTGGAAAATGTCATGAAACCAGATACCTTAAGTACGCATCAACAGCGCTTAACTCGCCAAGGGTTTAGTCACTTTAGTACATGGTTCCAATGTTTTAACTTTGCTTCTATGGTGGCCATCAAGTGATTAATTTTAGTTCCTTTTATCAGCAAATTGCCGACTCAAATTTACAACATTGGCTTGAAACCTTGCCAGCAATCCTCGGTAAATGGCAAAGAGAACACAAACACGGCAACCTCCCGAAATGGGAAAAAGTGCTTAATAAACTGCACTATCCAAGCCCAGATAAAGTCGATTTTGTTGATAGTGTCACGATAGGCACGGGTGAGCAGCTCACGCCAGGCGAAAAGGAAAAACTCGAGAATTTACTGCGGCTCTTTATGCCTTGGCGTAAAGGTCCATTCCATATTCACGGCATTCATATCGACACCGAATGGCGCAGCGATTGGAAATGGGATCGGGTTAAACCGCATATTTCACCCCTGCAAAACCGTACAGTACTCGATGTAGGTTGCGGTAGCGGCTATCACATGTGGCGTATGTTAGGGGCCGGCGCTAAGCGTGTCGTGGGTATCGACCCTTCCCCGCTGTTTTTATGCCAATTTGAAGCGGTTAAACGCTTGAGTGGTGAGAATCACCCTGTGCACCTGTTGCCACTTGGTATTGAAGAACTTCCGCCATTGGATGCCTTCGATACAGTATTCTCCATGGGCGTCTTGTATCACAGACGCTCACCCATTGATCACTTGTTGCAATTACGCGATCAGTTACGTATGGGGGGAGAATTAGTATTAGAGACGTTAGTGATTGATGGTGATGAAAACGCCGTACTCGTCCCGCAAGATAGGTATGGCAAAATGAATAACGTTTGGTTTATTCCATCCGTTGCGGCACTGATGCTCTGGCTTAAAAAATGTGATTTCACCGACATACGTTGTGTCGATACCGATGTCACCGCCCTTGCCGAGCAGCGCCGAACCGATTGGATGCCAAATGAATCACTGGTTGAATATCTTGATCCTAACGATATCACTAAGACTATCGAGGGTTACCCCGCACCGAAACGTGCAACGATTATTGCAGTGAAAAATCAGCCGAATCAAGATTTGAATTAAGGCATGATACACTCAGGCATGTTAAAACCATGTCATCCCATACCATGAGGGTCACAGCCCCGTTGCCTATGCCAAAAACATTGTTTACGGCTAGCCTGTTTGGCTGGTGTTTATTATCCTCTATTGGTGCAGCCTCTGCTGCACCAAGCCCTGTACCTCTGCTAGTGGAACAGTGTTTACGTCATCCTAATATTGACTTGACTAGCGCCTTTAGCCGCTATGCCAATACACATAATTTGCCCACTTTAATGCTCTCAGATAAAGCCTTGGTATTAGAGCAACACACCATAGGGCTTAATAACATTAATGATAGACTCAACTACTACCGAGGTTTATCTCTCTCGGGCGAAGAACGCCAAGGACTACTGCAATGTCAGTTGCGCCTTGCCGATATCCTAAACGACCTGCTGAGCCAAGCAACATTCAACCAACTTGTCGATGAGCTCACTGATGCGGCTGATAAACATAGCAATGATGAGCATCTCACCCAAGATCAACTCTTATTCGGTGAACAATTAGTCGCATTACTACGTCAGCATCAATCCCCCCTTGATAAGGCCAAACTGCACACAGCACAAGCCACTATTCGACAAGGATTAGGCAGTCAACAATTTCATTTAGCGGTTCAAGCAACCCAATGCCAACTGCCAACTGAGGTTACTACTGCCAACACAGAAAATGTCGCCGTTGATGCAGCCGACAACGCCACAGAAACATCAAATACAACGTTTTCCGGCACGATTGTCGGTTATCTCTTAAAACAACCCGATCGCCACTGTCGGCAAATTCTGTGGCAGGCCTATCAAGGTCGTGCCCGCGAGCATAACCAACTCGCATTGCATCGTATTGCTGAATTGCGTCAACAAATGGCAAATGACGCAAACTTTATCGATTTTGCCAGTTACAGCTTGGCTGAACAGCAACTCAATTCTCCTGCGTTAGTAAAACAGTTTCTCGACAGCCAAACTGAATCAATTGGAGTCGCACCTTGGGATGTCGGCCGTAAATTATCGCAGCTAAGTAGTGCCAAACAGATTTCCTTACACACTGGCGAAGTGCTCGATAATGCTTTTGCTATTCTCGGTGAGTATGGATTGAGTTTTGAAGTGATAGATGGGCATATTGCATCAACCGCGGCTCAACGGCAGCAACAAATCATCCGGGTTTACCACCAACATCGTTTGCTTGGTGAAGTGTATCTTGACGTAAATAGTCGGCATGCCAGTGCCAGTCAACATACCCTCAGACAAAGTGTGATTGGCCAACAGTTTGGTCAACAGGCACTCGAGCTTAATCCCACACTCAACAGTGACAAAGATATTGAACGTTTTTGCAATGCGTTAGCCCAAGCTGTTGTAGCACTTGCACAGGGAAGCCATTTTTATCTAAACAATACCTTAGGCCCGAGTCTCGATTCAAATCAGTTACCAAGCCTTTGGCTAGCCAATGTATTACACGAAACACTCTTTCCAAAATATGATATTCAACATATAGCGCCAAGGGAGATACTCGCCAAGGCCTATACCAAACAACTTAATGTGTTTCGCGCTAAAGTGGCGCTTAATTTTTATCAGTCTTTAAAACAGCAAAGCTATCCTGATCTACAAGCAGAGTTTAGTAAGAGTTTTGGCGCAAATTGGGAACAACCAATTGACTATGCATATAGTTTCAATGCAATCGCTAATGAAGGTCCACGCTATTATCAATCCCTGTGGCAAACGCAATTAGCTAAATTTGTCTATTTATCCACACAAGAATGCCAAGATAAACTTGGGCTTTTTAATCTGTTGGTAGTCAATGAGGCTGCACTCACCTTAAGTGAGCAACTACGCGCTACTATTGGCGATCCCGTTGATGCGGCATCGCTTATCCAGAGGATTATCGTTGTCTTAGGATCGCACGCTAACGCTAGCCATTGTGCTTTTTAGCGGCTTAACTCAATGGGAGTGGTGATTTGCACACACCAACAAACAATATCCACACGTAATCTTACCGTCAGTAATAATCATACTGCTGCACATCGCCGCGATTATCGTCTTCCAATTAAATCACCGATACCATTGAAAAAACGATCATGACTAGCCACTATAGGGCTAAACCTATCGTTTTTTTAGAAAATTGTCGTTAGACATTAGGATCTCCATGACTCGCGCTAAATCCACCCTTGAGCAATGGCGTATTTTACAGGCCGTCGTCGATTATGGCGGCTATGCGCAGGCGGCAGAAAAACTCAACAAGAGCCAATCGTCTCTCAACCATGCTGTCGCCAAGTTGCAACATCAATTGGGAATTGAGTTACTCGAAGTCCGTGGGCGTAAAGCCTATCTGACGCCACAGGGCGAAGTGTTACTGCGACGTTCACGCCATGTCACTCAATCTGTGAATGAATTAGAACAACTTGCTAGCAACCTAGAGCAAGGTTGGGAGCCAACGCTGACCATTGCCCGTGAAATTGTCTATCCGATGGAAAGCCTTGTATGTGCGCTAAGTGACTTTCTGCCCCATAGCCGTGGTACTCGCATTATTATGCTTGATTCAGTGATCACTGGGACGCAGGAGCTGATCCTGCAGAATAAAGTCGATATAGCCATTTGTGCAGGCATCCCACCCAAAGGCTATTTATCCGAGCCTCTATGTGAACAAGAGCTGCATCTGGTTTGCCACCCGAGCCACCCCTTAGCCGACATTGGCACTTTAGATGACGACAAACTGTTGGCACAGCATCTGCAATTAGTGATCAAAGACACGGGCGTGCAATCTAACATTGATATCGGCTGGCTCAAAGCCGAGCAGCGCTGGACAGTATCTAACTTCCATGAAGCTAAAGTTATTTTAAATCAGGGAATTGGTTTTTGTTGGATCCCATCCTTCCTTATCCAAGAAGAATTAGCCGCGGGTAAACTGGTGCGTTTGCACCTGCAAGGCAGCCAGAAACGACGGATAATGCTTAGCCTTGTGATACCCAACCGCGATCACCAAGGCCCCGCCTCGAAACTGCTGGCCTCTTATATCCTAAAGCACCATGGTGTGAGCACTACCGATTGATAACGCTGAGGTTGTTTCCTCTAGCACGGAAAAATGAGCGCTTGGGTAATAGGGAGTCACTGTTATTTGATTTATGGCTAATGAACTTGCAAACAGAGCACGCTTAAGCAATTGGCCTCAATGGGCAAACGCTACTCGGTTAATATTTGCGAGAATATCGAGAATTAGAGGCTAGACATTCACATCTAAGAAACGCGGACGATGCAGTGCTAAAGTTTGAGGGTTGAACAGGCCGCGAGTGTCTTGGCGGTTTGATGAGTCAAGTGTTAATCCATTGGAAATAAGACTATTCTCCCCATAAACAGTCGAGCTAGACGCCAATGCAGAATCGTCTATTGGTTCTGCTATCTCCCCACGATGTGCATCAACACTCGACTCATTGTGCACTAGTGTTGAGTTTTGATTACTGGCTAGCGCTGCTACGGCTACCGCATCATAGAAACGAACCGCATTGCTGTCCCTTTGGTTAAGATTCAATGCACCCTTGTTGAATAAGCGAGCGGATGATTCGAGTCGCTGTGAGGAAATCTGCGGATTTTCAGCTTGGTTTGATTGCACAGAACCAACGGCCAAGGTTGCTGTTGGAGGTTCAATTGTATCGCTATTTTCAACCTCTATGGCATTTACGGCATCAGAGGTATCACTCGATGCAACCTGCGCCGCAATAGCTTGCTTAATCTTATCAATCACTTCGGTAACAGGAGCCGATGGCTCGTCTTGGGGGACCGTGATATTACCATCGGCATCAACCTTACCCGTGACTTGAATTTGACGTTCTTTGAGCGGTGGCAAGTTTTCAAGTTGCGCCTCGGCACCTATTAAGGTTTCCGTTGTGGACTGGTCAACAATCTGCTGTTGACGTTCTTCAGCAAGTTTAGCCTTGGCCTCATTCATTTTCTGCAGTGCTTGCGCCGCCACGCGAATATCGGCAGAAGATGGGTCAACTGGCGCCATCGCAGCCGCATAGACTTGCTTCATTTTATTGATGGTCGCCAGAGGATCGCCTGGTACTGTCGACACATCGATTTGTACTTCACCGTCGGTGGCATAGCGTTGGCCATCAGCTCCTTTTTCATATTTAAAACTAGGGCTTTGGGCATATTGACCACCCACGCTGGCATGAGCGTGCTCGTGAGCTTTGACTTCTGTGTCCCTTGCTTTTAATTCGTCAATTTGGGCTTGTTGTTGCTCTATCGCCTTTTCTTGTGTCTGTTTGACTTGCTCCTTCGCTAAGTTTTGCTGGCGAGTTTGTTCGCCCTGTGTCTGCTGAGCTTGTTGGCGATTATCGGCTTTAGCAAAGGCTTCGGCTAATGCTTGTTGTTTTTGCTCCTGCTCTTGTATAGCCTTTTCCCTTGCTTGCTTAGCTTGCTCATCACGAACTTGTTCAGCTTGATTTTGCTGAATGTGAGAAAGTTCGCCTGCTACCGATTCACTCCCAACTGGTTCCTTGGTCGCATCAGGTTGGCCAAAGATATGACTAAACTGCTCACTCAAACTGTTTGCCTGAGGCGAGGTTTTATCACCAACATTGGCCACCACCGAATCGCGGGTCCCCGAAGTAGTACCCACGACATCAGCCCCTGCAAACTCAGTAGCAAAAGGATTAATTGCAGTAGTAGTGGCCTTTTGTTGTCCCAATGGTGCGATACTCGTTGTGATGGGATCTGAAGTCGGGAATATATTGGCGAAATCCGAATTTGGCGAAGTAATACTACCGATATCGCTTTCAGTTGAGTAAGCGGTTGTGCTTGGCGCCAAAGACACCTGAGGATTAACGGCACCATTCAAGGTTGAAAGCCCCATATCCGGAGCACTCAACACTGACACGGCTGTCTGAGAGGCAGCAATTTGCCCACCTCTCATTCCACCTATGGAACGAGGTCCTGTGAGTAAACTAAAACTTTTATTAGTTGAAGACTGTGAAGTCGAATCTATCAGTTTTGGAGCGGAGGGGTTTGAATGTAATTGAGCAGAAGCGTTTACGCCTAAATCTACAATAGCTTTCTGTATCGCAACATTATTCGCGCTAGAAGAAAGGCTCGCATAACTCGATTTAGCGCCTGCCAATAACTCAGGCTGAGTCCCAGTGAAAGGCAAAGTTTGGTTGGATGCAGCAGTAAAGCTACTTAAAGACGGTTCAAGTGCCCCACTCACTTCGGATTTTGGTGCATGCAGGCTAGCCGTTGAAGCGCTATGGTTAGCAACCGTCTGACTATTGTCACCTTGATAAACCAGTCCACTTTGAGGTCTTGCTCCTTTTAGCGGCTCAATCGGCTTATCAGCACTCAAAAACGAATTGGATGGCGCGCCAACCTGGGATGACAGCGCCATGACCGACATAGTTACACCTTGATGTTAATAATCGAACCTATAGTTTCAGATTCTCTCTCTAGTACCTCAGTCGATGCTTCGCCTTGTCGCAATGATGAATTGGCAGCAACTAATACTGAGGTTTTATCGGTTTCATCTACCGCCTTAGCGGTTTCTGTGGGTGCAGCGCTTTGCGAAGGACTCGGTTTAGCCACATCAATCGTAGCCTGTGTTAAGCCTGATTGAGCCGTTTGCAAGCCTTGCAGACCGGAAGCATAAGCAGATTGGATTTGCATAAAGGGATTCCTGCATCTGGTGAACACTAGGTTAATTATTGACCAAACCTACCTTGATGTACAGATTTATCCCTCTTATGGAGAGCTTTTTTGCTCATTTTCAGCTCCTTTTTAACAGGCTATCCAAGCCGATTCCCAATCCTTAAAGACGGGGTTAAATCCCTTGAGCCGCATTTGACTGATGACCTGCTCAACAGTTCGCTCATCGCTGATCTCAAACTGATCGAGCTGACTATCAGGTGCTTGGTAACCTCCGGGCTGAGTTGAACTGCCCGCACTCATTTGCGTTATCCCAAGAGGCAGTAAATTGTCCCGAAGCGATGGTGCCTCGCGGGTCGATAAACTGATATCAAGTTGTTGATTAAAAAGTCTAAAGGCACAGATCATTTGCACCAGTCCAAGATCGGTTAAATGCACTTTTGGTGTTATGCCACCAGTACAAGGCCGCAAACGTGGTAGAGAAATACTAAAACGAGTACGCCAGTAATGTCGTTCTAAATAGTCCAAATGATGACCCATCAACAAGGCATCGAGCCGCCAGTCATCTAATCCTAGTAACACACCTAGGCCTATCTTATCGATACCCGCACGGGCAACGCGATCGGGCGTGGCAAGCCGATAGGCGAAGTCCTGTTTTTTGCCTCGGGTGTGATGTTTAGCATAAGTCGCGGCTTGGTAGGTTTCTTGATACACCATCACAGCATCCAGCCCTCGCTCGACAAGCTGGCGATAATCAATCTCCTCAAGCGGCTGCACCTCCATAGCCACATAACTAAACTGCTGTTTTACCAACGGTAAAACCCGCTGAAAGTAATCCATTCCAACCTTAGTTTCATGCTCTCCCGACACTAGCAAGATAGAATCAAAGCCGCGGGATTTTATAATCGCCATTTCGGCAGCAAGTTCCTGCTCATTGAGCACTTTGCGCTTGAGCTTATTGCTCATGCTAAAACCACAGTAATCACATTCGTTAGCGCAAAGATTGGACAAGTACAGTGGTAAGTACAATCCGATATTGGCCCCAAAGCGTTGCCGAGTGAGCGCTGCCGAGCGCTGTGCCATCTCTTCGATATAGGGCTCGGCCGCAGGAGACAGCAAGGCGAGTAAACTCTGTAGGTTACCCTCGGGTTGCATCAGGGCGCGCTCAACCTCCACCGCCGTGCAGGAATATAACGCCAGCAATAACTTATCCCGTTCAATACGGGTAAATTGATCGACAAAACTCATTGCTGCAAAAATCCCGTTAATGGGCTGGTATGCACAGCCTGAGTTTGCACTCGGCCAAGCCCCGCTTCAAAGGCGCGTCGCCCGCAATCTACCGCATCCTTAAAGCACAGCGCCATTTCAATGGGAGAAGCACTGCTGGCAATGGCGGTATTAACCAGCACGGCATCGGCACCTAACTCCATCGCGTGCGCTGCATGGGATGGCGCGCCAATTCCCGCATCAATCACCACCGGCACCCTTGCTTGCTCGATAATCATCTTGATGAAAGGCTCAGTCACCAACCCCTGATTGGTGCCAATTGGGCTTGCTAGTGGCATCACAGCGGCGCAGCCAACATCCTCTAAACGTCGGCACAGCACGGGATCGGCATGCACGTAGGGCATCACAATAAAGCCGCGTTCACACAGGGTTTTGGCCGCAGCTAACGTCTCGACCGCATCGGGCATCAGGTACTTAGGATCGGGATGAATTTCAAGTTTAACCCATTGTGTTCCCAGCATTTCCCGCGCTAATTCGGCGGCGAATATCGCTTCTTTAGCATTACGCGCCCCCGAGGTATTTGGCAAGAGTCGCATTCCCGCTTGCCTAAGTGGCGATAGCAAATCATCGGCCCCTGTGTTTAAATCAATTCTTTTCATCGCAACTGTCACCAACTGCGACTGAGACGCCTTAATGGACTCCAGCATCAGCTGACTTGAGCTGAATTTTCCCGTGCCCGTAAATAATCGTGACTCAAATTCCACACCTGCAATCGTTAACATCTTAACCTCCCGCGACCACGGCAAATACATCAATCTTATCCTCATGGTGGCATAGGATAGATGACCATCGGTGTTTTGGCACAACGGCCTCGTTAAGCACTAAGGCAACCGAGTGTTGGCAAATATTTTGTGCTTCTAACAAGGCTTGTAAACTGAGCGGTTGTTGAAGTGTTTGGGGCACATTATTGAGATGAATTAAAATCATAACAAACCTCGATTAGAGACAGATTTGAATGAAGCAGCTGTGGTTGATTGCATTAATGCACTCGGCTTTAATCCGCACACCTTGCACTCGGGATCACGGGTTAATGCGGCCGAATGCCATTGGAGTAACTTGGCATCGAAACGCCAAAATCGGCCAAGTAGCGCTCTCGTGGAGGTGACTGGGTGACTTGTCTCTTCGAAAGACTGATTACCCGTTTGTTTTGTTGTAGAAGTTGGCGGCGTGGCTAAGAGCAACAATTGCATCGCTAGCAGCGCCTGCATCGATGCCATCACGCCGACACTGGGGCCGAGCACTCCTTGACTGCTACAGTTTTGTGGCGCGCGAGTATTCGAGGGGAAGATACAGTGATAACAGCCGCCTGCGGGAAATCGCCGCTGATCAACCGCAAACAATTGGCCGTTAAAGGCAGCAATCGAGGCGCTCACCAAAGGCAAGGCATGCTCAATACACAACCGATTGATACAATGGCGCGCAGTAAGGTTATCAGTACAATCAAGCACTAACCTCGTCTCTTCACCATGGGTTAACAGACCAGAAAATACAGTGTTCGCAGACTCGAGAGTCAAATGCTCGGCAAAGGCATCAATCTCACAACCGTGCGCCAACACGGCTAATTTCTGTTTAGCAATGAGGGCTTTGTGATGGTCAATATCGTCGTCATTAAAGAGTAATTGCCTTGGCAGATTGGACAATTCCACCCTATCACCGTCGACAAGCGTTAAGCGCCCAACACCGGCGCAGGCTAAATACTGCGCAGCCAATTGCCCAAGGCCGCCTAAGCCTACGATAAGGACATGAGCCTGTTTAAGCTGCAACTGGCCAGTCTCGCCGACCTCAGGTAAAAATATTTGCCGCGAATAACGAATAAAGTCTTTATCGGCAAGGGATTGCGCCTGCTCTTGTGTCATGCTCATAAGCTTGACTCCCAAGCTCGCGTCAATTCGGCAAAGGCCATTATTGGATCGCTTGATTCGGTAATCGCCCGCACCACGGCAATATTGTTCACCCCAGAGGCTTTGACTTGGGCAAGATTCGAAGGCCCGATGCCGCCAATTGCCACTAAGGGATAATGCGCTTTTAACAGTTCAACATAATGCGCTAACTTGAATAACCCTTGTGGCACCGATGGCATTTGCTTGGTCGTCGTCGGGAAAATATGCCCAAGGGCGATGTAAGATGGCGCATGTTGATGGGCACGCAGCAACTCGAAATAACCGTGGCTAGAGATGCCAAGCGCCAATCCCGCGCCATGAATGGCGTTTAGATCCGTCACCGCCAGATCTTCTTGTCCAAGATGTACCCCAAATGCGCCATGCTTTATCGCTAACTGCCAATGATCATTGATAAAAAGCTGCGCATCATAGTGTTTACCTAAGGCAATCGCGGTTTGGATTTGTGCCTCAAGTTCGTCCGACGCCAGCACATTAGACTTTAGCGCATTAGACTTTATCCTGAGCTGTACCGTCTTCACGCCCCCCGCCAATAATTGTTCGAGTAACAGTAAGTTATCGACAACGGGATAAATCCCTAAGTCAGGATCAAGGCGCTTAAACGCGCCGCATTGCAAATCACTGGATTCATTCAAGCTATTTTTAGTGTAAGAAGTGACGTAAGGATACGCCATTAAGCTGTGCGGCCATGCGGTACGCGCGAGTGGTCCGGGGCCTTGGCCAATCCCGACTGCATAAGTTAAGCCTTGATTGACATAGGCTTTTGCTACCACAACCGCATCCTGCAATACAAAGCCAAAAGCTAGCACCGAGGCGATGGCTGAAGACAGAGTACAACCACTGCCGTGGTTATGGCGCGTGTTTATCCGCGCACTACTGAGCCAAAAACCACCATTCTCGTCAAGCGGTGAGCAGCCAGTAACCTGATGACAAATCAACAAATCCTCCGCCAAACGCTGATTCTCTGTAGCGATGCGATGACTTGTGATATCGCTTTTTTGATCGCTTAAGACATCACTGGTGTTAATGCCAGCACTTGCCTGAGCCGCAAAATCAATATCGCCGCCCTTGGCTAATACGCTGCAAGCTAATTGCGCAGAGAGTTGCATTGCCGCAGCGGCGAATTCTGCTTTTGTATGAATGGCTGAAGCTCGTTTGTCTGTGGCGACAGTAAGCCTTGCCAACTCCTGCACATTCGGCGTTATCAGGCTAATCAAGCCCTTAAAGGGTGCAAAATCCAGAGGTTTACTCGCCGTGCTCTTATCGCCGAGTTCGTCTCCACAGCTTGCAACCATCACAGGGTCGAGAATAACGGGGACGAGTGGAAATTGGGTTTTAAAACCAGCCAACCAATCGGCTACTAAGTGCACTTGTTGCTGATTTGCGAGTAAACCAATCTTAATCGCCTGAGGCGGTAGATCGGCTAACAGGGTCGAGAGCTGTGTGAGTAACATTGCCTCACTCACAGGCTCAACTAACGCCACCGCTACTGAACTTTGGGCCGTTAGCGTGGTGATCACGCTGCATCCATGGCCGCCCAAATCCTTGATGGTGGCTAAGTCGGCTTGGATCCCCGCGCCGCCACCGCTGTCTGAACCGGCAATGGTCCAGACGATAGGTTTAGGCGCCACCTGGCTAATATGTTTCGCAGGGGTCATTATCAAACCTCCGCAACCTGTGCTGTTGGTTTGAGCTCACTCCCATCCTGATACTTGCCCGATTCATTGGCAGTTTTAGCTGTATTAGCCTCGCCCATCGGTAGATACAACTTGGCACCCGAAGCCGCAAACTCTGCCGATTTTTGCGCCATGGCGGCGGTTAACTCTTCTTGGGTTTTGACAGCGATATGGCTTAATTTAGAATCTCCCGTTTTCACCTGCTGAATGGAACTTAATGGCGCAAGCGCACCGTCAGTCTCAGCAGCAAAGCTTTGTGCCTTTGCATCCGCTTCAAGGCTTGCCGCATAGTCGCGCACATCTTGGGTGATCTTCATTGAGCAGAACTTAGGGCCACACATAGAGCAAAAATGCGCAACCTTGGCCGACTCCTGTGGCAGGGATTCATCGTGATAGGCTCGGGCGGTCTCAGGGTCAAGTCCGAGGTTATATTGATCTTCCCAGCGGAATTCGAATCGCGCCTTAGATAACGCATTGTCGCGGATCTGAGCGCCCGGGTGGCCTTTGGCAATATCGGCCGCATGGGCGGCAATCTTGTAGGCAATCAGCCCTTGTTTGACGTCCTGCTTATTGGGTAAACCTAAGTGCTCTTTCGGCGTCACATAGCAGAGCATGGCGCAGCCATACCATGCGATCATAGCCGCACCGATCCCTGAGGTGAAATGATCGTAACCCGGCGCAATATCGGTAATTTGCGGCCCTAGGGTATAAAACGGCGCCTCGGCGCAGTGGATAAGCTGCTTATCCATATTCTCCTTGATGAGCTGCATCGGGATATGCCCAGGCCCTTCGATAATGGTCTGCACATCGTATTCCCAGGCGATTTTGACTAGCTCACCTAAGGTTTCAAGCTCGGCGAACTGCGCCTCATCATTGGCATCGGCAATGGAGCCAGGTCGCATACCGTCGCCTAATGACAGCGATACATCGTAGGCGACACATAGCTCGCAAATCTCACGAAAATGGGTATAGAGGAAGTTTTCTTGATGGTGGCTCAAGCACCATTTGGCCATGATTGAGCCGCCGCGGGACACAATCCCTGTCACCCGTTTAGCGGTCATAGGCACATAGCGCAATAACACGCCCGCATGGATGGTAAAGTAATCGACGCCCTGCTCCGCTTGCTCAATCAAAGTATCGCGAAACACTTCCCAGGTCAGGTGTTCAGCAACACCATTCACTTTTTCCAGTGCTTGATAAATCGGCACTGTGCCAATCGGCACTGGCGAGTTACGGATAATCCATTCACGGGTTTCATGGATATAGCGGCCAGTGGACAAGTCCATCACAGTGTCCGCGCCCCAACGGGTTGACCAAACAAGCTTTTCCACTTCCTCCTCGATGGAAGACGTGACCGCCGAGTTACCGATATTGGCGTTCACTTTGACTAAAAAGTTACGGCCAATAATCATAGGCTCAGCTTCGGGATGATTGATATTTAACGGAATAATGGCGCGTCCACGGGCAATTTCGTCGCGGACAAACTCAGGGGTAATTGGTTTACCTATTACGGCACCAAAGGATTCACCATGGCCGCGGCGGTTTAAGATTTCATCTTGCACCTGGGCGAGCGCCATATTTTCCCGAATCGCCACATATTCCATTTCAGGGGTAATAATCCCTTGGCGGGCATAGTGTAGTTGGCTCACGCGTTTACCAGGTAAGGCACGGCGAGGACGAACAATCGCACTTGAGCCTGCTTCGAAACGCAGATGATCGAGCCCATCATCCTTTAGGCGTTGCTGGGTAAAATCTGAGGTCGCGCAATCGAGTACTTCGGTATCTTGGCGCTCGATAATCCACGGTAATCTGAGTTTGGCTAGTCCTTGGCGCACGTTAATTTGCGCAGCCAGATCGGAATACAGGCCAGCGCAGTCGTACACCGGAATGGGAGGATTTTTCTCAACGTTGGCCGCGATCGCCGTGCCGCCAATCCGCGTATCGGTTTGCAGAATTTGCCGCATCCCCACACGTAAATCCGCACGGCTTCCCTGCAAATAAAGTTTTTGCGAATTAGGATGTTGTAATGGTTTAAGGGTATCGATAAAGGCTTGCGCCTCGGCGCGCGCCACACGGCGGTTCGTTTGCCCATGAGTGTTCACGGCAAGTGATTCTGAGGACGATTCTAAACTGGACATAAGCAATCTCACTTTAACAAATAAAAATGGGGTTGCTTGTCTGGAGACTTGAGTGTTGAGAGCTGAGCCTTGTAAACCGTAAGTGGATTTACTGACTCAATAACGACTAAATCGATGGGTTAATACAGGGCAAAAGCTGGCCGCTGATACGATTTAATGGAAGTTATTATGCTTGTTTCCTTCGCAGGTTTTAACCTGATCAGGTTCAACGGATCCCGAATAAACGGTCTCAGCCAAGAGGCACTCCGACAAGATGGGCAAAAGTATAGGCAGAAGCGCTGCGAACAAACAAGCGTAATTTCAGAATAAAAATTAAATTATCAATCAAAATTAAAGAACACATAAAGCAATGTATTTAAATGACTTTAATCTAAATTTGTTTTAGCGATCATAGTTTAAACTATTTTTAGTGAAAATTTATCATCACTATTTTTTAACCTTTTGGCCGCTTTACCATCATTTTATCGAGCTGCGCCTTAATGGCATCATCAATTTCTTGGTTCATTTTCTTGCCACTGCAATCGAAGGGGAAACCTAAGTTCTCAGCATAGGGATTAATTGGGGTGCCTACTTTGACGACCCGATAACAGGTATTACCTTGACGAACGATACGATTCGGATCCAGCTCTAAATCCAAACTGGTGGGGCCGCTAAAATCGTCGGCATTGGGCACAATCAGTACCTCCATCTCGGGGCTCATTTCAGACAAATTCGACCGTTTGCTGTAATGATTTGCTTGCTCTAACACTAAATCATCTAAAGCTTGCTCACGCTGTCGTTCAAAATAACGCTGAGTAAACAATCCCACACTGCCCGCCACCCCACCGCTTTGCCCACTTACCGCAGATTGCTCTGTACTTACCGCTTGTGCCGAGCGTGATTGGGTTTCTGCCTTTTTCGGTTTAACAGCCTCTTTTGCACTCTGCTGGGTTTGGCCCTGAGTTGAGGTGTTCGGCGTTGAGGTGTTAGGCACAGATGTGTTTGGTACTGATGCTTTTGATTCTGTTACTTTTGATTCTTGGGCGCTGACTTCTGGAGGTTTGGCTATCTGCTCCATGGGCTTTGGCGTCAGCTTTACTGCGACTTTTGGTGACACTTTCGCTGACTGCTCAATATCAGCTGCCGGCTTTACGGTATTAGGCGGTGAGGTTATCGGCTCGCTAGTGTTAATAAACTCTTCCACTGAGATATCTTGAGCAGAATCCGCTGGAGCAGTTTGCGTTGGCGGCGCATAAATAAAATATGCCTTTAACGCTTTGGTTGTAGTCCGTGCGTTAGCAGATGATTCAGTAAAATGCAGCCCTAAGTGTTCCGACTGGGTTCGCCATAAAAAAATTAATAAAAACAGCAGTAAGCCATGGCCAAACATGACCCAAAGCAATAGCTTAAGATTGAAATAATGTGGCCGCTCTAGCCCGCTTAGATTTGAAGATGTTTTAAATGCGCTATCGATTGATCTTTGGTCTGCTTTACTTAAATTGAGGTGTAGATTGTTATCGCAAGACTCGGCATGAACACTTAAAGCGCTAAAAGGCTTAGTGTTCAAATCTGTAGCGCCTTGGGTTGTAGCACTTAAAAACGTTGCACAAAAAGGCAAAGCGGAAAATGGTAAAGCCTCGTCCTTTGTGGCACTGCTGTGCGCATCAAATCTGATGCTATCTTCTGGGGCTATATTCGATCGAACAGGCAAAATCCATCCCTTAGTACTTAATGAATAAAGTACTTAACAAATCCATGACATCTTACGGAGAATTAGAGAAAGTGAGTCGAACAAAGTTCCAAAGCAGTGACATTATTCAGTTGTCAACCAGTACCATAATCTTGTACAAGGACAACAGAACTCATCAGTGTTATAGCCGATGACAAGAACACGTAAAATAAATCAGCTTACACGTGTAAGCCAATTATAGCTTTCCCTTTTATCTACTGATAGACTCAATCATTATCGTCATCGAGTGGATCAACAGCATGCCAAGCCAGAGTTTGATAGAACCGCAAATGAGTCATGAAAAACCATTGAATATCAGTTGCTATAGCCTTAGTGAAGAGATAGCCAATAGCATCAGCCATGGCCTAGGGGTGATTGCAGGTGTAGTGGGCTTAATCTTTATGCTACTTAAGGGCGCAGATCATCTCACCAATATTCAACTTACAGGCGTTATTATTTATGGCGTAAGTCTTATCCTGTTATTTTTAAGTTCCACCCTGTACCACAGCGTAACGCATGTTGGCTGGAAACATAAACTTAAGATTGTCGACCATTGTGCTATCTACTGCTTAATTGCGGGCACCTACACCCCACTGATGTTAATCAGCCTGCAAGGACAGCTTTCAACCATTATCCTGACGGCGATTTGGTCTTTGGCTATTGGTGGGATTTTATTTAAGACCTTATTTATTCACCGATTTAAAAAACTCAGTCTTGTGTTATATCTGGCGATGGGTTGGCTTTGTATGACGGTGATTGGCGATTTGACAGCAGCAATGTCACCGCTTGGATTTAATCTACTGCTATTGGGCGGGTTGTTTTACACCCTTGGAGTGATCTTTTATGTCGGCAAACGTATTCCGTACAATCACGCGATTTGGCATCTGTTTGTGCTAGCTGGCGCGATGAGTCATTTCTTCTGTATTTATTTAACAGTGATCTAGCATCTCACGCACTCTGAGTCACACAAGCCATTCTCTGGGGGGCTTTTTTATATCTATGCTTTGAGACTGAGTTTTATGGCTAAGTGATAAAGTCGCCAGCCAAGCGTTATCTACAATAATTCTGCAACTATCTGTTTCAGCAAAAAGGTTTCCCTGTCGATAGATTGGCCTTTGTTGGCGAAGGTGCGCTGAATTTCTTCATTATGGGCAATGGCTTGATGGATATTGATCCACTCAGGGCGCATACCGTTTTTCACTTCATGGGCTTCAAGCTTTGGCTCACCTAAGCCACGGTTACCTAAAGTCATATCGATTTCACACAGGTAGCAATAGGAATCCATATGTACTACGTTGGCGCCTTCGCGAAACCAAGGTCGATATTCTTCATAGCGGCCAAAGGGTGCAATAACGTTAGCTGCAATGGCGCCGGTTTCTTCCTGTAACTCACGAATAAGCCCAACCTCGATGCTCTCGCCTTTATCCACACCACCGCCGGGCAAGCCGTAATCTCGATATTTTTGGGTATAGAGCAGCAAAATATCTTCCCCCGACAACACAATGGCTCGGGCGGCTTGGCGATAAAAGATCCTTGCCTGTTTTAAATTAATATTGGCAGCTTGGGTGGACTTCAATAAACGCATAGAAAAACTCAAGATTAACGGCCTAATAGCATAAACCAACTTTATAGATTTATAGAGCAAAACCGTTTTCAAGCAACACGCACAACAATACGTACACTTGAAACGGGTTAATTCAGTTGCTTAGTTGCCGCAAGATTTGCTGATAGGCCGCCACAATTTGTGCCTTATTTGGCAAGCGGCTCTCGGGGATACGTTGGTAGTGGCTGATTGTCTGCACAAGATAACGCTTAGCCTGGCTGGTTTTATCCGCATCTAACCCTTGCCACATAATTGAGCCAGTCGAACTTAAGGGCGCCACGTCATTGCGCTTCGAAGCTGTACTCGAATGGGTTAAATGCAATATCTCATAGAAGCGCTGATTTTCTTCGAGTAAATATTCCTGCTTAAGGGATAATCCCAACTCAGCAAGTGAGCTGCGCACATGATAATTATGATGCACGGGACACAAAATAAACTCGAGCGGGCTGGAATGATAAGAATGGTTGTGATTGTCGCTGTGATACTGGCTATAACACGACACGATGCTGCGCACCAGTTCAACCAATAACTCGCCACCGACACCCGCAATAATCACTAAGTGCTTGGCTTGCTTGCCGTAATGTGCCAGTGGCAACGCCGCCACATCCAGACAATGCACTTGCCATTCACTTTGGGCATGGGTGGTTTGCTCTTTTTCGTTTTGAGCGTTTGAGATAGGCTGCTGGGGGAAAAACCGAGCTAACTCAAGGCTGAGTTGCTGCATTAAGGGCGCCACACAATCGACAAAATGCACTTTAGGCGCAGCATTTCTTTGCAGTAACAGCATGCCGAGTAAACCATGATCGCAGCAGCAGTCCCAAATATGATCGTATCCTTGCTCTACCATCTGATTGATCTGCTGTAATCGCTGACTGATTTTCACCGCTGACGCCTCAAAAATCGCGCCCATACATGCTTGAGCGCCATAAAGCCGCGCATTCTACCCGAGTCAGCGGTTAAAACCCATCTCTTTAGGTTTGACTATCAGGCTGCCAGCCTCTAGGCCGCATCGGTGAATACGTATGCAACCCATTGCGAGCAAAAAGCCATCACCACTAGTATGCATTGACCCATATTCACTATAAAAACAAGGATCAGGGAATGTTCAGCAATCTGCTTACCCACACCCGCCACATCAACTCGCCAACGCGAAATCGACACAATTTATTCACGCCCAGCTTGCTAGCACTCAGCATTGGCAGCCTGTTGAGTACAGGTGCCACGGCGCAGACCCTCAACCTGAGCTCCCCCGATAAGCAAATCGTCTTGAGTCTGAGTGATGATACGGGCCGCCCCGAATATCAAATCCATTTTCATGGCAAAACCGTTATCGAACCGAGCCGATTAGGGTTAGTCTTTGCCTCACTGGGCGAATTAGGACAAGGTCTTCGCATTAAATCGAGCCACCCCGCCAGTGCCAATAAAAAATGGCAGCAACCTTGGGGTGAGCAGGAGTGGGTAAAGGATCAACACAATCAACTGAGCGTGGTATTAACCGACGGTAAAATCGACTTAAACCTCGAGTTTAAAGCCTTTGACGATGGCATCGGCTTTCGTTATCACTTAGCGGCCCAAAACGCGTTGCCGAACAATACGCCGCTTGCCATTACCGATGAACTCACCGAATTTAATATTGGCCAGAGTGATAAGGCCACCGCCTGGTGGATCCCTTCTCGTGGATGGAACCGCTACGAATATTTGTATCGCACCAGCGCACTCAATCAGGTCGACCGAGCCCACACCCCTTTTACCTTTAAACTGATCGATGGCACCCATTTAAGCATTCACGAGGCGGCGTTAGTTGATTTTGCCTCGATGACCCTCGATCAACAGCGTGATGGCAAGCTCAAGGCCGATCTTACTCCTTGGTCAGATGGTATTCGGGTTAAAACCCAAGCGGGCTTTTATACCCCATGGCGCACGATTCAAATCGCCGACAAAGCCACGGGACTGCTTAATTCTCACCTTATCCTCAACCTGAATGAACCCAATAAACTAGGGGATGTCTCTTGGGTTAAACTGGGCAAATATGTCGGCATTTGGTGGGGGATGCACCTCAATGACAACACTTGGGGCTCGGGCCCAGCGCATGGCGCAACCACCAGCGAAACAGAGCGTTATATGGATTTCGCCGCCAAATACCAGTTTGATGGTGTCTTGGTCGAAGGCTGGAACCAAGGTTGGGATGGCGATTGGTTCCATAATGGCGATCAATTCAGTTTTACTAAGGCCTATGATGATTTCGATTTACCCGCCATTACCGCCTACGGCGCGAAAAAAGGCGTGCGCCTGATTGGTCACCACGAGACCGCAGGCTCAGTCACCCACTACCGCAAGCAAATGAATGATGCCTTCGCCCTGTATGAAAAACATGGCGTGACCCAAGTCAAAACCGGTTATGTCGCTGACGGTGGACAAATCAAACGCATCGATGAAAACGGTATCACCCGTCACGAATGGCACGACGGTCAGTTTATGGTGGGTGAATATCTTCACAGCGTTACCGAAGCCGCCAAGCACCATATCAGCATTAATACCCACGAGCCGATTAAAGATACTGGGCTGCGCCGCACTTATCCTAACTGGATCTCCCGCGAAGGTGCCCGCGGCCAAGAGTACAATGCTTGGGGCAGCCCACCAAATAGCCCAGAACATACCGCCATGTTGCCCTTTACCCGCATGCTGGCTGGACCAATGGACTTCACCCCGGGGATTTTTGATTTGGCGCCTAAGGGGTTAGATGCCGAAAATCGCGTGCAAACCACCTTAATGAAGCAACTCGCCCTGTATGTGGTGCTCTACAGCCCAATCCAAATGGCCGCCGACTTGCCACGCAATTATCAAAAACATCTAGATGCCTTCCAGTTTATCCGCGATGTACC
>NZ_JTLE01000094.1:4588009-4588129 GCF_000798835.1 Shewanella sp. ZOR0012 | reverse complement strand
CGTTAGCTCAGTCGGTAGAGCAGTTGGCTTTTAACCAATTGGTCGAAGGTTCGAATCCTTCACGACCCACCACTTACTCTAGTAAATAGAATAAGTTAACGGTATTTGAAGTGTAGTAGA
>NZ_JTLE01000094.1:4574271-4587999 GCF_000798835.1 Shewanella sp. ZOR0012 | reverse complement strand
TCAGACTCATATAGACCTCTTAATTTATTGACCATACTGTCTCAAAATTAAGTGTCCGATGGGATTAGACCAGAACAGACTATTTATATTCAAATAATAAGAATCCCGTCAGAAGTGCGTTTATATATATCGGTCTATACAAAAGTAATGCGCTATATTTTGCCTCCACGATTCCTGATGAGGTGAAAAGTCGCTTAATACACGAAAATTCTTTCACCAATGAGTTTTGCCAACGGCTGCATTATTGCAGTAAGGATGCCTCTGCTGACTCCTTAGTTGATGATATTGTGCTGTCCGTTCCTTATCGTGATGAAGTAACGGGAAACATTATTCTTTCTATGGCGGCGCCCATTTCATCCTCACATGCGCCTGAGCATCTTTGGGGAGATGTGATTGCTGATGCATCATTTATGGCAACGGATTTTATGCAAAGAAAAGTGTTTGAAACTCAGAACTCGGCTTATGGCACTGAGATTGTCATTAGCGGAGATAGTTTTTGGACACGGATCACGCCCAACTTTCTGTTTTATGCTATGAGTAATCACTTAGATAATCAGAGTGTTTTAACATACAAAATCAGTACGTTAAGGTTTTTTATGCAATATCTGCCTCTTTGGTTATTGCTGTCGGGCTTAACAATTATTTTCCAACTTAAATTTATGCGTCTCAAGCAGTTACGTACTGAGCGTCAGCAATTTTCTGAAGCTATGCTGTTGGATCCATTTACGAAGACCTACAATAAAAAAATCTATGAAACACTTATTTTTAAGGCTGCAACTGCGTCTCAATATGCTGTGATTTGTATTGATGGCGATAAAATAAAAGCGATTAACGACACACATGGTCATCAATTAGGTGATTTGGCAATAATGCAAATTGTCGAAGCGATGCGAGCCGTTTTTCGAGAAAACGACATTATTATCCGCACTGGTGGTGATGAGTTTGTAGTGATTTTAGCCAACTGTCCTATTGATAAAGCACAACAACTTGCGGATAGACTTAAAGATAACATTCGGCAGCGACATTTTTTAAATATGCTAACCGTTTCTTGCGGTGTCGCAGATTCAATGGATTGTCCATCCTTTGAGGCGGTATTTCTGGCGGCAGATAAGGCTTTATACGCGGATAAGACACAAAAAAGATCCGATGATGAAAATGATGTTTTGCGGTAACGTTCTAATACTCAATGCTTAAATCCCTATCATAAAAAAAGCGTGGCATTACCACGCTTTTGCTTATGTTTATATGTCTTTCCTACGCTTAGAGCACCATGGCGGCAATCCAACCAAATACTAATAGTGGAATATTGTAATGAATAAAGGTGGGGATCACGCTGTCGCGGATATGGTCGTGCTGACCATCGGCATTTAAACCCGATGTGGGACCCAATGTTGAGTCCGACGCTGGCGAGCCTGCATCGCCCAACGCAGCAGCAGTTCCGACTAACGCGATAGTTGCGGGTACTGAAAAGCCAAAACTTAGCGCCAAGGGCACATAAATGGTCGCAATAATCGGAATGGTCGAGAAGGATGAGCCAATACCCATAGTAATTAATAGTCCAACGACTAACATCAAAAAGGCGGCGAGGGCTTTATTGTCGCCAATCAGACTACTCAATGATGAAACCAGGGTGCCAACTTCACCAGTTTCTTTCACTACTGCGGCAAAACCTGCGGCGGAGATCATGATAAAACCGATATTGGCCATCATGCGCACGCCCTGAGTAAAGATATCTTGGTCAGCAACGTGTTTTAGTGCGCCAGAGAAACTAAAGATCATAAAGCCGACTAAAGCGCCGAAGATCATCGAATCAGTTTCAAGCTGTACAAATAAAGTTGCAAGAATTGCTACCGCTGCGATAGCGATATTGCGCTTATTGAGCGTCTCTTCGGGCTCGGCACTGAGCACTTTAGTTTCATCGTATACCCTTGGCTTGCGATAGCTAACAAATACGGCGATCAATAAACCGACCACCATGCCCGCTGCGGGGATCAACATGGCAGGGGGGATTTGGTCACGCACAGCGACTAAGCCGTTGCTGGTGAGGTTTGACAGCAAAATATCATTTAAGAAAATACCGCCAAAGCCCACGGGTAAAATCATATAGGTAGTGACAAGGCCAAAGGTCAGCACGCAGGCGACTAGACGGCGGTCGATATGCAGCTTGGTCATCACATGCAGCAGTGGCGGCACGAGTATCGGAATAAAGGCGATATGGATCGGCAGGATATTTTGCGAGGCCATCGACATCACGAGCAGGGATAACAGCAGTAACCAGCGCACCCAATTAGTGTTAGTCGGATTAGGTTCTTGGCCAAGGCTTTTAATGATCGAGTTGGAGATCAGCGTCGTCAAGCCTGAATGGGATAATGCTACGGCAAATGCACCCAATAAGGCATAACTCAGGGCGATTTGTGCGCCGCCACCTAATCCTGTATTGAAGGCATCAATCGTTTGATGCAGATCCATTCCCCCGACTAAACCAGCAAAGAGGGCGCTGATGGTGAGCGCTACCACTACATTCACCCTCGCCAAACTAAGGGCTAACATTAAACACACAGCAATGACGACTGCATTCATAGACAAATTCTTAATTCTGTAAACCAAAAGGGTTATTTTCGACTGCTAAGGCCGTGTCTGTCCAGTTTACCGAGCCTTAATCTGAAAAATATCTGAAAATGTGAATCCAGAGGGCTTTTAGTGTTAGATGAATGTGGGCTAAAGCGCTTATCAATGGCACAGATTGCTCTATCCTTAAGCAGTAACGTCAAAATGCCCTTGAAAAATGTGATATTGGTCTTAAATAGGTTGTAAGGCGAAACGCACGACTTATAATGCCTAAAGATTTGATTGGTAAGCGCTCTCAAATACACTCGCACAAATGTGCAAGCGTATTTAAGGGATGTTTTACTTTTATAGTTAGTTCAACTCATAGATGGAGATATAAAATGAGCGTATTAGTAGGCCGTCCGGCTCCTGATTTTACTGCAGCAGCTGTATTAGGTTCTGGCGAAATCGTAGATAGCTTTAACTTAACTGCAGCCATCAAAGGCAAGCCTGCAGTGGTATTTTTCTATCCACTTGACTTCACTTTCGTTTGTCCATCAGAGTTGATCGCTTTTGATCACCGCATGGAAGAGTTCACTAAGCGTGGTGTTGAAGTGATCGGTGTGTCTATCGATTCTCAATTCACTCACAACGCATGGCGTAACACCCCAGTAGAAAAAGGTGGTATTGGCCAAGTGAAATACACTTTAGTTGCTGACGTTAAACACGACATCTGTAAAGCATACGATGTTGAGCACCCAGAAGCTGGCGTGGCTTTCCGTGGTTCATTCCTGATCGACAAAGAAGGTATGGTACGTCACCAAGTGGTTAACGATCTGCCATTAGGCCGTAACGTTGACGAAATGCTGCGTATGATCGACGCACTGCAATTCCACGAAGAGCACGGTGATGTTTGCCCAGCAGGTTGGGAAAAAGGCGACAAAGGTATGAACGCAAGCACTGAAGGTGTTGCGGCTTACTTAGCTGAAAACGCAAGCTCTCTGTAATTTACAAACCTTTAGTTAGGTAAAAAGAAAGCTGCCAAATGGCAGCTTTCTTGTTTTAGGCAATTGTTGGTAAAGCTATGCTTCGCTATCCGAATCATCAGGTTCGTTGATGGCTAAGAGTGGCCAGCCACCTAAAGATTTCCAGCGGTTGACGATATAACAAAAGAGTTCAGCAGTGCGCTCGGTATCGTAGAGTGCAGAATGGGCTTCTTTATTGTCAAAAGGGATGCCTGCCATAATACAGGCTTTTGCTAATACCGTATGGCCAATCGCTAATCCTGCCAACGTCGCGGTATCAAAAGTGGCAAACGGATGGAATGGAGAGCGTTTTAAGTCACAACGTTCAATAGCCTTACTCACAAAGCCATGATCGAAGGCCGCATTGTGCGCCACAATAATACTACGGTGACAATCAGATGCCTTTTGGGCTTTTTTAACGGCTTTAAATATTTCTAAAAAGGCTTCTTTTTCGCTGACCGCACCGCGTAATGGATTGGTGGGATCGATACCATTAAAAGCCAGCGCCTCGGGTTCTAAATTTGCACCCTCAAAGGGCTCAATGTTGAAATGCAGGGTTTTATCAATCCCGAGCACACCTTCATCATCCATTTTCAGTAGCGTGACGGCTATTTCCAGCAACGCATCGGTTTGAGAGTTGAAGCCCGCGGTTTCGACATCTATCACTACCGGAAAGTAGCCACGAAATCGGTGTTTCAATTTGTTTGCGTCGCAAATATCGCTCATTAAAGTACCCAAGAAAAATCACAGGGCGCTATTATGCTTAATGAACTGGGATGTGTCATGTTTGATTGCTGGTTTTATGAGCTAAAGGAACTAAAAAGTTTGCCGATAAAACCTCGTAACCGAATAAACACGAGTAAGGGCTATGTGGCGAAAACTGATATTAGTATCAATTTTATGCGTTCCAGCAACTGCAATGGCAGAGTTGCGCCACTATGTGGCCTCTTTGGGTGAATCCCAATGGCGAGTCAGTCAAAACAGTCCGATCGTGTGCCGTCTTGAGCATGATATTCCTTCCTACGGTAAAGCGATTTTTACCAGTGAAGCGGGTAAGCAATTAAATCTCAATTTCACTTTGGATATGTGGGTAAAACCTGATCAAGTGACCCAAGCCAAGTTGATGAGCCGAGCTCCCAAATGGCGACCAGGTGTGGTGTCAAAAGAAATCACTTCGTTACGTTACCAAAAGTATTTTAATGGTGAAGTGCCTAAACGCGCCGCG
Source organism: Shewanella sp. ZOR0012 (assembly GCF_000798835.1). Lineage (NCBI taxonomy): Bacteria > Pseudomonadati > Pseudomonadota > Gammaproteobacteria > Alteromonadales > Shewanellaceae > Shewanella > Shewanella sp. ZOR0012. The sequence continues at coordinate 4,583,202 of NZ_JTLE01000094.1, read as the reverse complement.
TGGTCCATGTTAAACGAGCTAAGCCGTGGTATGGAGCCGACATTTTACTATGCCGATTGGTATGATGAGTCCAATAAAATTGCTGTAGGGCTGTCGGCAGCGAATTTTGGCCGAAAATATGCTGAGTTTAAGGCGTGTTTATCGCACCTATTGCCTTATAGCTTTGAAGATATTGCTTTTACCGTGCTTAATTATGATGAAGGAGGAACGGATTTAACTCGCTTCTCACAGCAACAGCTTACGCGAATACAGGAATATTTGTCCTACGATCCAGATGTAGAATTAGTATTAGTCGATGCTTATACCGATAGTTATGGTGGTCGTTCAGTGAATCAGAAAGTCTCGGACAAACGCGCTGAATCGGTAAAAGATTTCTTTGTCTCAAGCGGTATTCCGCAAGATCGAATTGTGACTGTGGGTCACGGCGAGCGGCGTCACGTGGCTTCAAATGACGATATTGAAGAAAGGGCGCTAAACCGCCGAGTTGTGATCCGCATTAGTAAGCCCCTCTAAATCAAAGCTTAACCTAACAATGCCAAGTCTACTGACTTGGCATTGTTGTTTATTGACGCTGTTTGTATTCGCGTCAAAATACTATGGCAGTCTGTTGATTCGGATGGCGACACGCAAATAAGCGCCATTTATTGAGAGGCTCCAGTGGTTTTTATGTAACAAAAAATACTGAACGCCGATAAGTGTCGCTTGATGTTTGATTCTGGGTAAAAAAAAGCCCGCTTAATCTAAGCGGGCCGCAAAATAATGCATTTGCAATCAACAAATTGAAGGAAGGAAGTCAAGCATAAGAACCAGGGATGAACTGAAGTACTTAAAAGACATCAGTTTAAAAGTTCTTTGTTTTCAATATCCGCTAGCGGATATCTCCTGAAAACAAGCACATTTTAGGGTGTTGTTATTTGGCTAGCAAACGAGAAAAATTGCCTCGATACATTAGCAAAACTAATGATTGATTAAGTGATCTGCCTCACTTAAGTCACTATTTAGCATGATTAATAACTTCTCAGTCATAATTACTGCATAAAAATACACTTCAATAAGCTCATCATTGCTACCAGTTTGTTAAATCTTTCTTCTTCGCGAGAAAACCTCATCTTTTGCTACAGCATTGCCATGAAAAATTTTGCTTGTATAGTACTTGCTGCAAAAGAGCGTTAAGCCGGACATCACCAAAAGGACGATAAAAGATGGCATTAAGATTTCGCCTTGCCCAGCAAGGTTTATTAGTAGCCACATTGGGCATGGCGTTGGCCGCCTGCCAGAGTGGCAATACGCCAGAAGAGGCCGCACAGCAGGTCAGCGCAAACAAATTGGTTTACCCTGAAACGAGAAAAGATGCCTTAGTCGACACTCTTCACGGTGTTGCGGTGGCGGATCCTTACCGTCATCTTGAAGAAAACACGCCAGAAACCGAAAGCTGGGTAAAAGAACAACAGGCCTTTGGTCAGGCTTACTTGGCGAAGATCCCCAACAAACAAGCCGTGGTTGATCGTATCACTGAACTGTGGAACTACGAGAAGATTTCAGCCCCCTTCGAGAATGGCGATAACCAGTTTTATTACCGTAACGATGGTTTACAAGCGCAATCGGTCCTTTATGTAAAAGGCAAAGATGGCGTTGAGAAAGCCGTGCTCGATCCAAATAGCTTCTCAGCCGATGGTACCGTGGCGTTGTCTGGAGTATCGGTAAGTAATGACGGTAAGATTTTAGCCTATGGAGTGTCTAAGTCAGGCTCTGACTGGCAGCAGTGGCAGTTTATTGATATTGCCACGGGTAAAAAGCTTAAAGATGAACTCAGCTGGATTAAATTCTCCAGCGCGGTATGGGATAAGGAAAACCAAGGTGTTTTCTATGCCCGTTACGATGCGCCAGCGGGTGGGGATTTACTGGCCGATGTGAACTTTAATCAAAAAGTGTATTACCACAAATTAGGCACAGATCAGCGCCAAGATTTATTGATTTACGAACGCCCCCAAAACAAAGATTGGGGATTTGGCATCGATGTGTCTGAGCAGGGCGAATATTTACTGCTGTCGATTTCGCAGGGTACGGACAAACGTAATCGCTTTTTCTATAAATCACTGTTTGAACCTAAAGCACAGGTGGTGGAATTAATCCTTAACCTCGAAGCAGAGTATGAGTTTTTAGGTAATGACGGTTCGGTATTTTATTTTAAAACCGATTTAGATGCGCCTAACGGTAAAGTGATTGCCATTGATACCCGTAATAGTGAGAAATCGCAGTGGCAAACCATCATTCCTGAATCAAAAGATCCCATTAATAAAGTCGCCATTATCAATGACCATTTAGTCGTCAGCTATTTACACGATGTATTGGGACAATTATCGATTTTCAGTATGGGCGGCCAAAAGCGTCAAGATGTCACTTTACCAGGTAAAGGTAATGTCGCCGGGCCTTTCGGTAAGGCGAGTAAAGACTATTTCTACTATGTCTTTAACAGCTATATTCAACCTGAAACCACCTATAAGTTTGATTTTAAGACAGCGCAGTCGACCGTTGTTGCGAAACCTCAGGTGTCATTTAATCCCGATAATTATGTGTCTGAGCAAGTGTTTTATACCAGCAAAGACGGTACTCGCGTCCCGATGATGCTGTCCTATAAGAAAGGTCTTGTGAAGAATGGCCAAAATCCAACGTTACTCTATGCCTACGGTGGTTTCGCGATTTCGATGACGCCGCGTTTTAGCCCTGCCAACATCGCATGGTTAGATATGGGCGGCATTTACGCCGTACCAAGTTTACGCGGCGGCGCGGATTATGGTGAAAGCTGGCATCAGGCAGGTATGTTCGATAAAAAGCAAAATGTGTTTGATGACTATTTTGCCGCTGCCGAATACCTGATCAACGAAAAATACACCAACACTACAAAGTTAGGCGCTTATGGCCGCAGTAATGGCGGTTTATTGATGGGCGCCGCGGTGACGCAACGTCCTGAGCTGTTTGCTGCCGTGCTACCAGCAGTGGGTGTGCTGGATATGCTGCGCTTCCATAAGTTTACCATTGGTTGGGCTTGGACCAGTGAATATGGCAGTGCAGATAATGCAGAGCAGTTCCCGGCATTATTAGCTTATTCGCCTTACCATAATGTTAAAGCGCAGGCTTATCCTGCAACTATGGTGATGACGGCTGATCACGATGATCGTGTGGTGCCGCTACACAGCTTTAAATTTGCCGCCATGATGCAAGAAAAACAGCAGGGCGATAAACCCGTGATAATGCGCATTGAGTCTAATGCTGGACATGGTGCGGGTAAACCAACCGCGATGAAGATCGACGAGTTTGCCGATATTTATAGCTTCCTGTGGCAAAGCTTTGGTTTGGCACTACCGCAAACCCTTGCAAAATAGCTAACTATGTTAATTAAATGGGGTCGTTTGACCCCATTGTTATTTACAAATCCCTCAATTGCGTTGAAACCCCTGCCATCCCTATCTATATCTTCATCGGGTCATTCACAAGTCTTGTTTCCCTAGGTATAGTAGCGTCAATTTTTCAACCAAAATCTACTGATTTCGCATGACGTTTAATTGGCCCATTTCAGTCTATTACGAAGATACCGACGCAGGTGGCGTTGTCTATCATTCGAACTATCTCAATTTTTTTGAGCGAGCGCGAACCGAATGGTTAAAAGCCTTAGGCGTAAGTCAGACTGCACTGTTGGCCGATGACACGGCGTTTGTGGTTAAGCGGGCGGAATTGGATTTTAAAAAAGCCGCACGTTTTGAACAGAACCTTATTGTAGAAACTAAGGTCATAGAGTTGAAAAAGGCCTCGTTGGTATTTCATCAACGTTTGGTTGATCATCTGGGAGACTGTTATTGTGAAGGCACAGTGCTAGTAGCCTGTGTAACCTTATCACGTATGCGGCCCCGAGCTATCCCCTTAAATATTGTGCAGGAGTTTGACAGTGCAAGCTGATATGTCGATTGTCGGGTTATTTTTACAAGCCAGTTTATTAGTGAAATTTGTTATGTTCACTTTACTTTGCTTGTCTGTAATGTCTTGGACGGTGATCTTACAACGCCGTAGTTTATTGACATCTGCAAAAAATAAATCGGCAAAATTTGAAGATAAATTTTGGTCAGGCGTCGATTTAAATCGTCTGTATAAAGAATTATCGGCTCGTCCAGATAATACGGGCTTAGAGTCATTATTTGTGACGGGTTTTAAAGAATATTCACGTCTGAATAAATTAAATAGCAAAGTGCCTGATGCGGTTATGGATGGTACTTCGCGGGCGATGCGTGTGACCTTATCCCGTGAGTTAGAAAAGTTAGAAGCTAACTTACCGTTATTGGCAACCATTGGTTCGACTAGCCCTTATATCGGTTTGTTTGGTACGGTATGGGGTATTATGAATTCATTTATCGCAATTGGCTCGATGGAAAACGCAACATTAGCCATGGTAGCGCCAGGTATCGCAGAAGCACTGATTGCTACCGCTATGGGTCTGTTTGCGGCAATTCCAGCAGTTATCGCTTATAACCGTTTTGCGACTCAGGTTGAAAAGCTGGAAATCGGTTACGCTAACTTTATGGAAGAGTTTTCTAGCATCCTGCATCGCCAAGCATACAGTGAGAAGGAAGGCGTATAATGCAAGTCGGTTATCAGCGTAAACGTCGTCGCCCTGTTGCCGAAATCAACGTGGTGCCTTACATCGACGTCATGCTCGTGTTGCTGATTATTTTCATGGTAACAGCGCCGATTGTGACCCAAGGGGTGAAGGTGGAGCTGCCGCAAGGTGCGGCCGAAGTGCTACCCGCGGATAGTAAGCCGCCGGTTGTGGCGTCTATTGATGCCGACGGTACTTATTTTCTTAATCAGGGCGGTTCCAATAACGAAGAAATGGAATTGGAAGAGTTAGCCACCGCCGTGGCGGCGATTATGGTGACTGAGCCTGAACGTCCTGTGGTGGTTAAAGCCGATAGAACTATTCCTTACGATAACGTGATCCAATTGATGGTGACCTTGCAACAGGCAGGCGTTCCCTCAGTCGGTTTGATGACGGATTCACCCAAGGAGAAATAGGTGGCGGATAATTCAAATGTTGCATTACCTCTGTCAATTTCAGCAGGTATTCATATTGGCGTGATAATTATTCTGGCCATTGGCATAGATTTCACCCATAAACCTGAACCTGTGCAACAAGTTAGCGCCCCTGCAGTAAAAGCTGTTATGGTTGATCAGCAACAAGTCGCTAATAAAGTTGAAAAGCTAAAGCAGGAAAAGCGCGATGCAGAGCGCCGAGAACGTGAGCGCCAAGCCGAACTTGAACGCAAAGCACAGGAAGCAAAGCAAGCCCGTGAGCGTGAACAAGCACAGTTGAAGAAACTGGCGGAAGAACGTAAGCAGCAAGAAATTGAGACCCAAAAGGCCAATGATGCCGCGAAAGCCGCGCAGGTGAAGCAGCAACAGGAAAAGGAAAAAGCACAAAAAGCCGAAGCCGATCGCAAGCAGAAGGAGCAAGAACGTAAACTTGCTGAAGATGCAGCTCAAAAAGCCGCGGAAAAACGTAAAGTAGAAGAGGCCGCTGCCGCGAAAGCTGAGGCAGACCGTAAGCAGAAAGAAACCGAAGCCAAGGCAAAAGCTGAGGCAGAAGCTAAAGCCAAAGCAGAGGCAAAAGCCAAGGCTGATGCAGAGGCGAAAGCAAAAGCCGAAGCTAAGGCAAAAGCAGATGCTAAGGCGAAAGCGGATGCTGAAGCCCGTGCTCTACAGGAGCAGGAAATGGCTGATGCGTTAGCCGCCGAGCAGGCAGCCTTATCGCAAACCATGAATAAGCAGATGCAAACGGAAGTCGGTAAGTATACCGCGATGATTAAATCAACGATTCAGCGTAACCTTGTGGTTGATGAATCGATGCGTGGTAAAACGTGTACCGTTTCTGTGCGTTTAGCGAATGATGGATTTGTGATTAGCAGTCAGACACAAGGTGGTGATCCGAATGTGTGTCGTGCAGCTAAAGCGGCGATTTTAAAAGCGGGTAAGTTACCAGTGTCTCCAGACCCTGCGGTATATAACTTGATGAAAGAAATTAACTTAATCGTTGAACCAACGTTTAATTAAAGGAGTCCCATGAAAATTTTGGCAAAATGGTTAGCATTGGCAGTTCTGCTTTGCACTATGCCGGCAAAAGCGGCGCTGGATATTGTGATTACCGAAGGTGTGGATGCGGCGCGACCAATCGCGGTGATGCCATTCCAATGGCAAGGTGCTGGTGCGCCACCACAGGCGATTGCAGATGTGGTTATGTCTGACTTAGTGCGCAGCGGTACGTTTAAACCTCTCGATGAATTAGGGTTACCTCAACGTGGTATTGGAGCCTTAGCACAGTTTGATGCCAATGCTTGGGCTAATGTTAGTGCAGAAGCCGTTGTGGTTGGTTCGGTTAAGCCTTACGGCACGGATCAGTTTTTGGTGAGCTTTGATCTTATTGATTTGGTTAAAGCACAAAACCAAGCACTAAAAGGTCCTGCAAGTCCAACTGAATTTTTGATGGATAGTCGTCAGACCGTGATTTCTGCGACCCAGTTTCGTCAGTATGGCCACCGTATAAGTGATATCGTTTATGAAAAATTGACCGGTATTCGTGGTGCGTTTTTAACGCGCATTTCTTATGTATTGGTTAACCACAGTCAAAAAGCGGCTTATTCATTAATGATTGCTGACTATGATGGTTACAATGAGCAGATGTTATTGCGCTCTCCTGAGCCTTTGATGTCACCCGCGTGGTCACCCGATGGCCGTCGTTTAGCTTATGTGAGTTTTGAAAACAAAAAAGCCGAGATTTTTGTTCAGGACCTATACACTCAAGTGCGTACGAAGGTGAGTAGTTTCCCTGGCATTAACGGTGCGCCTTCTTTCTCGCCCGATGGTAAATCATTGGCCGTGACCCTCTCTAAGGATGGTCAACCTGAGATTTATGTCATTGATATTGCCACTAAGGCGATTAAACGTATTACCAACCACTATTCCATCGATACTGAGCCTTCTTGGTATCCTGATGGCAAGTCATTGTTGTTTACCTCCGAGCGTGGTGGTAGACCACAGTTATATCGTGTAGATTTAAATTCAGGCAAAGTGACCCGTGAAACCTTTGAAGGTGAATGGAATTTAGGTGGTTCAATTACCCCTGATGGTCGCAGCATGATTTTTGTGAATCGCACAAATGGTAAATTTAATATTGCACGTATGGATTTAAGTACGCGCTTTATGCAGGTGCTGACATCGACACGTTTGGACGAGTCTCCAAGTGTGGCCCCTAATGGTACTATGGTGATTTATGGCACTACGTATCAAGGCAAGCAAGTTTTAGCAGCTGTTTCTACGGACGGACGCTTTAAAGCGAGATTACCGGTAGGTCAGGGCGAGGTGAAATCACCTTCTTGGTCTCCGTTTCTCTAGTGTATTAGTTTGATTTATTAACATTTAATTTTATAAGGAACAAGTAATGGATCTGAACAAGTTGTTAAAAGCTATGTTGGTAGCACTTCCAATTATGGCTATTAGTGCGTGTAGCTCAACTTCTGAATCAGAAACTGATGCTATGGGCTCTACAAGCGGTTCTGGTAGTGAACTCAATGGTGGTGTTCAAACGGGCGGTATTGGTGGAATGTTGTCGCCTGAAGAGCAACAACGTCAGCAACTCGAGCAGTTGAGAAAAGAGCACATTATTTACTTCGATTTCGACCGCAGTGAAGTTCAAACTGAATATGCAGCTGTCCTCGAAGCCCACGGTACTTATTTAGTTGAGCACCCAAGTGTTCGTGTATTGATTGAAGGTCATGCCGACGAGCGTGGCACGCCAGAATACAACATCGCACTGGGTGAGCGTCGTGCTAAAGCTGTTGCTAAATACTTACAAGGCATGGGTGTACAACCAAGCCAAATGAGCATCGTAAGCTATGGCGAAGAGAAGCCACTTGACTTCACTCGTACCGATGAAGGTTTTGCTAAAAACCGTCGTGCAGTTTTAGTTTACTAAGATTGAATTACGGAGAGTAACGAGATGAAACGTGCCGTCTTAATTACGGCAATGTTCTTCGGCGCAGGAGCTGCAATTGCAGCTCCTGCTCCTGTTGAAGACCTTGCTGGTGGTTCAGGTGATGACAGACTTGCTCGTTTAGAGCGCATTGTAAAATCGAGACAACAAAGCGAAATTGATATGCAGCGCCGTCTGGATACTTTGCAGCAAGAAGTTCTCGACTTACGTGGTTTGACTGAACAACAAAATTATCAAATAGAGCAGATGCAGCAACGCCAGCGTCAGCTTTATGATGAAATTGCTAATTTATCTTCTAAAGCAGCGACTCCAGCCGCTTCAGTGCCTTCCACTCCTGCCGCTGCAGCAGCAACCGCGAATGCGGCCGCCAGTAGTTTAAGTGAAACGGCCAGCTACGAAAGCGCAGTTAATCTCGTGCTGAAAGAGCGTAAGTATGATGATGCAATCCCAGCCTTTCGCGCTTTCATTAAACAATATCCAGATTCAGTTTACGCCGCCAATGCTAATTATTGGTTAGGACAATTGCTGTTTAATAAAAGTGAGTTTGCTGAAGCTAAGCAAGTTTTCAATACGGTCGTGACCCGTTTTAGTGATTCCAACAAACGTGGTGACAGTTTAGTGAAGCTTGGCATGATCGCAGAGAAAATGGGCGATAAAGCTGGTGCAACTCAATATTACCAACAGGTAGTAAAAGACTACGCCAACAGCGCTGCAGCACGCATTGCCCAGCAACAACTGGCTGCAATTAAAGCGTAATTAACTAAAAAACATACTCTTAGTCTGTTTTTCATGCAAACGACAAAAAATTGGGAATTTACGCTTGCATGGGGAAATGAAAAAGGTATTATAGGCGCCCTCGGAACGGCGAGGTCGTTCGGGGCGCAAAATACCAGTAT
>NZ_JTLE01000094.1:4548150-4574261 GCF_000798835.1 Shewanella sp. ZOR0012 | reverse complement strand
AATCCAACCATAATTACTCGCGTACCCGTTAACGGGTACGCTTTTCTCCCGCCTAAAATCCCCGTATACCTATAAGCGCACTTAGCCAACGCTGTGAAGCGTAGGCATGTTAACCCGCCGTGAGGCGCTTATAGTCTGCCGTGAGGCAGCGTATCCCAAGGGGAAAACCATGCTTAAAAAATACCTGCCTTTTGTGGCGATTGCTGTCGGTGTTGTCTATGCCGCCAATCGCGTCCCGTCTGTTCGCCGTTTAATTGGTTAAGGGGTAGAACATGCGCACAACAGTTAAACTCCCATCATTTTCAAACGTTGCCGCAGGCAATACTGCCACCTTAGAACTGCCCATTGGCCGTACCTATGACAAGATTCATGTCCAATACTCGGGCGTGACTTTGGCGCAAATGAAAAATATCCGCATTGAAGTCAACGGAAAAGCCATTCTTGAGTTTAAGGACGGTCAAGCGTTAGCGGATTACAATAAGTTCTATAAACGTAACACCGTTGCGGGCGTGTTGGACTTCCACTTTAAGCGCGATGAAATGAAAACCTTGCTTGAAGGCCGCATGTTTGGCTTAGGTACTAAGTCGGGCGCGTCTGGCATCATTTCTAACGTGACTATGCGCATTGAAATTGACGCCGCCGCAACAGCGCCAAAGCTAGAAGGTTTCGCGATTCAATCCGATGCCGCCGAGATTGGCTACATCACCAAAGTTAAAAATTTCCCTGTTGCGCTCAATGCGGGGGTAACAGAAATCGACAAAATCCCGCGCCCAGCCTCTGCAAGTATCGCGGCGATCCACATTGTTACCACCGCCGTCGTGACCAAGGTTGAACTTGAAATGGACTCACTTAAGGCGTTTGAAGGTAACAAAACCCTGATTGAAAAAATCCAAGTTGACCATGGTCGCAATCCGCAAGCTGACCGTGTGACGCTCGATTTTGTGCTGGAAGGCGACATGCTCCAAGCGTTACCGCTGAAAGGTCTGCAAGATTTGCGTATTCGTGTCTATACCGATGACGCCGCGGCGGCGGTTGTGGTGGTGGAATACTTCGACGGCCTAGCGGGTATCTAAGGGGGCTGTATGGCTTTTGATTACCTCACTGGGTCGGTGTCCCAGTACCTCGATTCCACGGCAAAGGCAACGGATACCCAGTTGCCAACGATTGCGCCAAACCCGTCAACGACGGGGTGGTTTGACCGTGTGAATGAGGGCTTAGGCTCGGCGCTTGGCTTATACGCACAGTATGAGCAAATCCGCGCCATGAAAAACGCCAACGGCGTAGGTCAAAAAGAACTGCTCGAAACGGTTCAAACGCCTGCGCCAAATTCCAACTATGTCTATGCCAGTCCCGCCGAGCAAATGAAACAAAAAATGGCTCAAGGGCTGCAAATTGGCACGGGTACGCTCGGGATAGTGGTCGGCGGCTTAGCGCTGTTGTACTGGCTGAGCCGTAAAAAATAAGGGGAGCGCGATGAATAACAAAGCGTTTTTAATGCAGGTAGCGGGCGCAGTAGTGGCTGGCTTAATCCTGAATTATATCAACACACGCAACACCAAGGCTGAGGCTAAATAATGGGTCCGTCTGGTGGTATGTCAAATTCCAGTGCCGCAAGTTCGGGCACTGGTGACCAGTTAAACAACGCCGCTTTTCAGGGTGGCAATGTTTCATTCGGTATCGGAAGCGGTAGCGGGGTAAACACATGGCTAATTCTCGGGATTGCGGCGGTAGCCGTTTACCTGTTGACCCAAAAGAAATAGCCGCCCTTGCATGGGGAAAATTAGCGCCCGCCTTGGGTGATGACTTGCGCACCATTCAAAGCGAAGTCCAGCAAGGCGCGGCGCAATTAATTGCATGGGGTGATAACGAGTTTTTTACTGTGCTGCGCGGTGAAGTCACCGCCAACGGTAAAGAGCTAGTGATTGTCGCGGCGGCGGGTAAAAACTCACTGCCTTACCTCGATACCATCCACAAACAAGCAAAGGCGCAGGGGTTCGCCAGCGTTCGACTACACACCAAGCGCCCCGAAGCCATGCTCCGTATGGGCAAGCGTTTTGGCTATGAAAAGGCCGAAACCATTTTAAGGGCGGTTTTATAATGGGCTCAAGTTCTCGCAGCGCATCCAGCCAAACAACCAATAACACTTCGACCACGTTCGGCATCCAAGGGGCTAATAATGGCCTTGTGATTAATGGCAGTGGTAACACCATCACAGACGGCGGCGCATTTGACCTCGTTGGTCAGATTGTCGATATTTTTCCGCAGTTATTCAGCCAAGGCGCGGGCATGGTCACGGATGGATTTAACGCCGTGACCGATGTCGCCTTGATGGGTGAACGTCAAAATGAAAACTTTCTTAATGCCGCCGTGGATTTGTTCGGCGAAACCAACTCAGCACAACAAGATATGTTTAGGGTCGGTGCCAACGCCTTAACGGAGTTCGGCGATTTACAGGCGCGCGGCTTTGAAACCATGACCAACGCCACCCGCGACAACCTGAGCGATTCGCTTAAGTTTGCCGATGGTGCGGTAGCGGTTAACGCCGCAGTGTCTCAAGCATCAATGGATAATTCCGTTAGCTTGGCAAAAGTTGTCTCGGATGCACTTTCTAAGGCCAACGACAACAACACCTATCTAGCGGGTAGCGCCATGAATAACAGCGCCGACCTTGCGGAATCGCTCACTAAAACCGCCCTCGATGCGGGCAATCAAGCCAATAAAGACGCCACAGGGCAATTGCAGCGCGGCTTTGACTCCATGATGAGTTTTGCCGAGCAATTTAGCCGCAGTGACGGCGCGGCCTTGGCCGAATCCAATAACAAAACCATGCTTTATATGCTCGGCGGTACGGCATTAATCGCGGGCGCGGTCATTTTAGCGGGGCGCAAATAATGATTATTAATCAAACGATTAACAACGGCTTTTTAACGGTAAACAAAACAGGCGCTTACTTTAGCTTAATCAGCGCGGGCGGCGTGGTAAACGTGCGCCTATCTGAAAAAGGCCGTGTGGTGCTCGATACTAAAATGTGGGTTGGCATGTCCATAGATAAAGCCATTCCATTTGATGAAATCACTATTCAAGGCGATGACGGCGCGGTTACCTTTTGGGCGGGCGATACCTCAATTTCTGGTCAAGCCAATGTCTCAATCAAAGGGGCAACGGCGGTTAGGACAAAAACCGTTGACGTGCTCGGCTCAAAGCTAATCACCTTAAGCGATTTAACCCGCCAAGCGATTCGCCTACGCACCAATAAAGAAGTATTTCTTGGCGGCTCGGGTGTTGATGGGACGGGCTGGCGTTTACCTGTGGGCGTGGTGGAAGAATTGCCAATCGCTGGCAGTTTATACGCCTATAAAAAACTGCCTGAATTAAACGTGCAAAATGCCAGCGTGTTAAACACATATTCAAAGGCAACGGGAAGGGAAACAGATAGCTTATCGGCTGGTGAGTTTCACGTAAGCAAAGACGGCAACACCATTTTAGCGGGTTCACAAAGCTTCATTGATAGATTTCGTATTTCAACAGACGGCGGCGCAACTTGGGCGCAGCCAGCGTGGACTAATGATGTCGCCATGCAAGGCGCGGGATTTTACCTTGTTCACCATCGGGCGCGGAGCAAGCTTTATTTACTGATTGCCACTAATGGATCATCAGGCTCAACGCGCTTTTTTGTGTCGAATGATGACGGCGTGACCTTTAGTTACCTCATAACTGCCAGCGCCTTGGATTTAGTCGGAATCGGCTATTTAAACTTTTTTCCTTACGGCCATATCATCGAAAACAAGTTGTTTTTCTCTGCAAGCGAATGGTGGGGGCTGTTGGATTTGGACACCTTAACATTCAGCGGCGTAGCAAAAACGGCAAGTTATACCGCAGCAATTCAAAAAGTTGTGCCAGAGTTGGGTTCATCACAGCGTTATAACGCCAGAATTACCAGCAAAGACGGCAAGCGGATTGTTGGCACTATTTCAAGCCCTGTGCGGCGAACATTCGCCAGCAATGACGGCGGCGTGACATGGTCGGTTGTGGTGAATGAATTTTTAACCCTTAATTTTGACCAAACAGGCGAGCAAGTTTGCGGCTTATCCATTTATGGCACTGTTTACCCTTATTTTTCAAATGATGGGGGCTTATCATTTGTTCGCTACACAGGGGCGGGCGCGGTAAGTAATAGGCCGCTGGTGAATTTCTATAATGACATTTGGATAAAGCCTAAATACGGCAGCGTGTTAGCGTTTTACCTCGTTAATGGGGAATATCGGCATGACGAAGGCAACGTTGAAGGGCTGAGAGAAAAGGGCGGCTACGTAATCAATGAAGCGGGGCATTTAATCACAGGGCAAAGCAGCGCCGCAGGTGAAGAAATGCAGCGCGTAGAATTGAGCGTTAACGGTGACTTAAGCCCCGCTTTGGTCGAAGTCATGGAGTTATTAAACTAATGCGCCCGCTTATCGTGATTACCGCAGGCGCAGCCATGGCAGCGGCGGGGTGGTGGTGGCTTAAAAACTCACAAAAGCCATTAACGCCCGTTGCCGTCAACGGTTCGCCCACATCAAACAGCGTGACCGCACCGACTGAGTCGGAGCGGTACAAACCCACTTATGCAAACCTCGATTGGCTCGATATTTTCTCGGCTGAAAGCTTCGAGGACATCATTTTCCAGCGCAACAGCCCCGCACCAGTGGTACAAGCGCCGTATCTGTACCCTGAAACACCCGCGGAGCCAGCGCCTCGAACGGAGGCAGGCAATAGCATGTTACCCCCTAAAGGCATTCGCAATAATAACCCGCTCAACGTCGAAAAGAGCGGTGACCAATGGCAAGGCATGACGGGCAATGACGGCCGTTTTGTCATCTTTTCATCGCCGTTCTACGGTATCCGCGCCGCCGCTCGCATTCTTAAGAATTACCGCGACAAGTACGGCCTTAACACCGTGGCTGGCATCATTAACCGATGGGCGCCGCCAAGTGATAACAATCCCACTCAGAAATACGCTGATTTTGTGGCTGCTAAAGCAGGGCTGCAAGTTAACCAAGTTATTCCAGCCGCGTATTACTCGCGGGTGGTATCGGCCATGATCCATTTTGAAAACGGATATAACCCCTATGACCAAAATACCATTACCAGCGCAGTGGCCGCAGGGTTTAACTAATGGCCTTATCGCCGTGGCGGCGATTTATGGCCTGTACGTTTTCAGCAAGATGTATTCGGCGGGCGACCGATTAGCGGCGCAAATTACCGAGCCAATCGGCCAAGCATGGTCGGATATTGCGGCGTGGACTAACGGCTATCAGCCTGTGGAGTTCTCAAGCGCGGCGTTTTACCTCAACAGCCGCTATGTGGCTGCAAACGGCTTTATTGACCCCACTTGGCGGTTGATTATGGAGCGTAGCAACTCGGGCATTGCCGCGCTATTTAACAAAATCGCTCCGCAAGGCGTTTTATTGCCTAAATACAATTACTTAATTAACAGCGAAGTCAGCGCCAAAACCATAGGCTAGGGGGCTTAGATGCAAACTTTAACCAACTATTTAACGCAGTGGTCAACGTGGCGCGGCCTAGTGCTGATTGGTGCCGCCGTGGCGGGTGTTCACCCTGATTTAGTTAACGCCGTTGTTAATGTGGGTGATGTAGTGGTGCAGGGCGTTGCCGCCTCAGCCGCCGCCAGCGTGGGCGCGTGGGACGTATTCAAAAACGACCGTAAAAAAGACAAAACCAAAGTATGGCGAGGCTGATATGCACGAAGATGATAAGAAAAAACAAATGGAATTACTCAAAGGCAGCGGGATAGGGGGATTTGGTGCGGTGTTGCTGATTATGATGCTAGACATTCAATCGGGCATAAACGAAAACCAAGCCAGCCTGACTAAAGTCATTAACGAAATCGACAAGCGGGTGGTCGCGCTCGAAGTCAAACAGCAGCGGGAGGATATTTATAATGTTCAGCGGCTTACCAAGTGACTTTAGTGTAGCGGTCAGAACGCCAGACCCTGTGATTGTCAAAATCCAGCCGAGTGACTCGCTAATCGCCATATTTGCGGGCGTGTTAATCATTGCCGCCGCATGGGTTAAGCGAAAATACTAAGCCTGATAAAATGCCGAATTGATTAATGCCGATAAATGACGTTATCGGCATTTTGCTATTTACTCGCTACGCTTCACGGTTCGCTTGGTGGTCTTAGCAAAGGCCTTTTTCGGCGCAACAATAGGCGACTGTTTAAGCTTAGTTAGCGTGTTGATGATCACCTCTAATTCATCCCTAATTGCGGCGGCTTCTTCATCACTGCGTAAACTATCGACCTGAGCCGAGAGCTTTTCCTTTTCGGCGCGGTCAAAGCGGTTAAACTGTCTATCAAAAAACACGTTTAACAACTGGCCGCTGGTAAAGGTCAAATTCTTATATGGAGTTAATAGCTTACCATCGTGGCTAAAGCCGAAACCTTGCCATTCTTTAGATTCTGGTATCGAGCGACTCGCTAAGTAAGCGAGTCTATCAATCCAAGGTGGACAACTTGTTGACCACCAATAACGAACAGTTCTCGGACTAACATCACAAAACTTGGCCGCAGCGTTATAGTCGATTCCGTCGGTGCCATTTCCAAACGTGGCTAAAAACCATCGGCGCGTACAAGTTTTCATAGGGCTAAATTCCTTCTTATTAGATTTATTTGTCATAACAAAACCCTTTAAGTCAGTTAATAAGTAATAAGCTCGTAATTTCTTAAAACGTGACAAAAAAGGCTTTTCCTATGAAAACGCCACCAAAGCTCCGTATCAATCACTTATCTTGATTTGCAATATTTGAAACTGCGCACAATGTATATTATGTTAAATTGTGTTTTGGGGAAAGAAACAGTTCTCTATGGATTTACGTTAAAGTACTTTCACTTCTGCTGGTTCTGCTGGTTCTGCTGGTTCTGCTTGATTGAGGATTTATTGGTTTAAGGAAGAAATGCTATTGCTTATATCGCGTTGCTACGTGAATGTTTGCAGAGATTACTCCACATAGTGCTAAAGAATTCACATAGCATCGCGTTTTATATCATGATGTTGGTGTCTATTATTACTTGGATCGACTTTTTATTTTGCCAATCAATCTCTTCATTTGCCTACGATCAAATCTTAAAGCCCGACCACGGCTGGTTGTGACAGTTGGCTTCCTTGAAGTCGATAGCCATGATTATAAATATTTGCTCGACCATCACGGCAGAAACCGACTAAAGTCACATTGCTTTGCTCCGCAATCTCAGTAGCCAACGCCGTCACGGCTGACATAGCAAACAGAATTTGAATACCGACACTTGCCGCCTTTTGTACCATTTCAAAACTGGCGCGGCTGGTTAACAATACCGCAGCGGGTTTTGCTGCATACCGAACAGACATCGCCCCGATCAATTTATCTAAAGCGATATGTCGGCCAATATCTTCAAATAGATAAATCACCTCCCCGTTTTCATTTACACCAATTGCAGCATGGGTTGCACCAGTTAAAGCAAAAGTCTGTTGTAGTTGTTTGACTCGGACTAAAATCGGGTCGAGATGGGCAATGTTAAATCGGATATCTGATCCGACGACTCGAACTGGTTTTACAGCATCTTTAAGCTGTGCAACACCACAGAGACCACAGCCAGTGCGTCCTGCCATGCTACGGCGATGCTCCTTTAACTCATTGAAACAGCGTTGATTAATCTCTATCTTAATGATCACGCCATTAGAAACATATTCAAGTTCAATATCTTTTATATCATTAATGGTTGAGACAATTCTTTCCGAAAGCGTAAAACCTATCGCAAACACTTCCAAGTCCTGTGGGCTTGCCATCATGACTGTGTGCGCCAATCCGTTATACACCAACGCCACTCTTACCTCATTGGCGAGTAATTCAGTTTGTTCAACATTCCCTGCCGTGCTAAATCGAGTCACATCGGCTGTAACAACTGAATTAGGGAAAGAATTATCAGCAACCATCAACGCATCTCCTGTTAACTACGTTTTCTAAGCTTCATGGGCCAGCAATAGCGGATTGACAGTTGTCGCACCATAGCCCTTTGTATTGAGCTCGGCATCCAATCCCATCGATGCGATATCATCCGCTGCCGCATCTAACAATGGCAAACGATTGATAAACAACATCTTAGTATATCCTTTACACGCCTCGCAGCTCTCAATCCGTACGGCAGCCTTATGATCGTCAAACGACCAAATAGACATCTCACGGGATTGTTCGCAGCAGGTACAATGGGCGCGCACATAATGCCACTCGCTTTCACACAGACTGCAATGTAGATAACGCAGCCCTTCGCGGGGTTTATCGACAATCATGCTGGCGACAGGATGACTGCCGCATACAGGGCATAAACTGGACTGCTTAACCCTATTGGTATCCATACGCGCAATCACCATGGGCGCCCAATGGGACCAATAGAGTGACAAACCCGCCCAAATAAATAAGCTAAACTGTGCGGGTACGGCACTAAACTGCCCTTGCCTCAGTTGATTGCCCCACTGGAGCAATTGGACTGGCGATTGCTCCAGTAGCTCCTGGAGAATAGGCACTAAATGCGCGGGCACTTGGGATAACAATTCTGTCAGCAATGCTTGCAATGGTTGTAACCAATCCTGAGCCGTTTGAGTTTGGCTTAGGGACAACGGATATGGCGCCTCAACGTCAATCATTGGTGCTGGGCCCATATCCGTTGCCGCCAGTTTTTGCTGCACAGACACTAGGATTTGGCAGAGCTTAAGATAATCCGCCAGCGGAGAATCCTGCGCTAATTGGGCTAAACGACGTGCTCTATGTTGATAAATTTTCTCAGGATCTGCCGCTTTTAGCGGTTTCAAAGCTAAGGGAGATTTATCAACAAAACTTAACGGGATATCGCTGGCCATCTTCATCGCTATTATTCCTCGTGTTCTTCTAACATGGCTGGGTGGTGCTTACGAGCCCAAGCCTTAGAGACTTTGCCGTAGAGCATCCCAGTGATAGAGCCTTCAATCCAGCAGGCCATCCATACGTGTACCACTAGGGATAACAGCATTAATATGCCGCAGGCCGAGTGGACTAAGGTGGCCCAATTGACGGCTTCTGCCGAGAACATGGGGGCAAAATAAGGTTGCCACATCATGATGCCGCTGATCAGAAACGCCAGTACAAAAACCACAAAGGCGCGGAATAACATTTTCTGACCTGGGTTGTAGTGGCCCACGGGCGGAATGTTCTCTTCTTTTTGCAGTAACACCCACACCACGGCTTTCATCCAGGGCAAATCGTATTTATTCCACTTATTGTGCTGGTAGTAGCGGATTAACATCACCGCCAGCAGCAGACACATGGCAATTCCAAAGAATGGATGCATCACTTTTGCCAGTTGTGGTGTGCCAACAATGCCACTGAGCCACTGGAACGAGGGATAAAAAAACGAGAACCCCGTTAGAAAGGTCACTAGGCCAACAAAGACTATGGTCCAGTGACACAGACGATCAACGAGCTTATGGCGCACGATCATTTCTTTATGACTCATAGTTTTTCCTCCTCTTTGACGCCGGCATCAATATAACCAGGCTGATCTTCCTCGACGATGTTGCGCCCTACCGCAATGCGGTGCATCAGGGCGAACGCCGCCGTTGCGAGCAAGCCTGCGGTGCCCAACGGTTTGAGCCAATCTTGACGCCATTCGGTTGCCGCAGGGATTTGCGGATCCTTGGGCATGCCATAGCTTTCGGGTTGCGTGATGTCGTGGAGGATCATCATCATATGCGTACCGCCAACGCCCTCTGGGTTATAAAGTCCCGCCTTGCTGAAGCCACGTTCCTTTAACTGCTCGACGCGTTTTTCGGCATAGAACAACATGTCTTCGCGGGTACCAAAGCGCAGTGCTCCCACGGTGCAGGTTTTAACGCAGGAAGGCTCGAGGCCAACGGCGAGCCTATCGGAGCACAGGGTGCACTTATAGGCTTTGTTATCTTTGGCGCTGATCTTAGGCACATTGAAAGGACAGGCACTAGCGCAATAGCCGCAGCCAATACACTTATTCGAGTCAAAATCCACTGTGCCATTGGCATGTTGCACAATCGCTCCGCTGGTTGAACAGGCTTTTAAACAGGCTGGATCGGCGCAGTGCATACAGGCAGTGTGGGTAAATTGCCAACGCAACTTATTGTTATCCATCACTTCGTGATACTGCATTATGTTCCAGCTTTCCGGTGACAGTGTCATCGGGTTCTGATAACTGCCTTGGAAAGTACCGACATCTTCACGAAGGTCATTCCATTCGGAGCAGGCAACCTGACAGGCCTTACAGCCGGTACATTTCGTCGCATCAAACAGCTTAGTCACCTGCTGGACCGCTCCAATGCGTGCTTGAGACGCTGGGGTGATGTCCGTGGTGCCTGAGATGCGGATAATATCTTGAGAAGCCATAATTAGAAGCCCTCCGATTTGGCAATATTCACAAGGAATGCTTTGTATTCAGGGGTTTGGGTATTGGCATCGCCCACAGATGAAGTCAGTTCGTTAACGATATAACTCTTCTGCGTCAAGGCCTCGTAGCTGCCATGGCGTGGAATACCAATGGTATGGACTTTTTTGCCCTGAACCATCATGGGTTGGAGCCGTTTAGTGACATAGGCCTTAGTCACAATATGCGAGCGCTTAGAGCTCACCTTGACCCAATCACCGTTATTGATGCCCTTTTCCGCCGCCAAGGTTTCATCGATTTCGATAAAGTGCTGTGGCTGGGTAATCGCAGCAAGGTGACAATGTGTGGTCCAGTTGTTGAAGTGCTCCGTCATTGAGTAAGTGGTGCCAACATAGGGGAATTCTTCATTGGTACCAAAGCTTTCACGTAAGCCTTTGAACATCCGCGCCACTGGGTTATTGGTGACCTTAGGGTGCAGCGGATTACTCGCCAGTGGTGATTCGAACGGCTCGTAATGCTCTGGGAATGGGCCATCTTTTAAGTCACGCAGCGCAAATAAGTGGCCAACGCCATCGGCTTGCATGATGAAAGGATGGGCCGATTCTTCGGCATTCAATTTGGCATTAAAGTCTGGCACATCAATGCCCTGCCACTTGTTGTCTTTATACTCGAGCAGTACACGGCTTGGATCGCGCGGCTTACCTTGCACGTCGCAGGAGGCGCGGTTGTACAAGATGCGCCGGTTTGCTGGCCAAGCGAATGACCAATTTGGGGTAATGCCTTTGCCTGATGGATCGCTATTATCGCGACGCGCCATCAAGTTGCCCGCTTCGGTCCACATGCCTGAGTAAACCCAAACACCACATGAGGTTGATCCATCGGCTTTTAACTCGGAGAAACCATTGAGTAACTTACCGGTAGTGAGATCATAACCATTCATCTCCCGCGCGATTTCCTCTGAACTAGGTTCATGTTCGATCGCATAGTCCCATTTAATGGCTTCAATTGGCGCAGGTAAACGACCCCCCTCTTCACGGTATAAACGTTTTAATTCCAACATGATGCCAGAAAGAATTTCAGGATCAGACAAGGCTTCGCCGGGTGGATTTGCGCCCTTAAAGTGCCATTGTAACCAGCGGCTTGAGTTGGCAATTGAACCACTTTCCTCAGCAAAACAGGTCGTGGGTAAGCGGAAGACTTCAGTTTGAATACTGGCGGTATCCACATCGTTAAACTGACCTGCATTGCGCCAGAAAGTGGAGGTTTCGTTTGCAAGTGCATCCAGCACAACTAAGAACTTCAGATTCGATAAGCCCTTAGACACTTTTTGCTTATCGGGCTGAGAGTTAAGCGCGTTGATGCCTTGGATAAAGTAGCCATTGACCTCACCGTGAACCATCATGTCGATTTGCTTGTTGATATCGTACTGTTGGTCCCACTTTGGCAGCCAGTCATAGCCATAATCATTCTCTGCCGTCGCATGTTCACCGAAGAAGGCTTTTAACAACGACACGGTAAAGGCTGGGTAATTGTGCCAATAGTTGGTTTGGTTTGGTCTTAAGGCTTTTGGGGTGTAATGGGCTAAATAGTTTTGTAAATCAACATCTTTATCTTGAGGTAATTTAAGGTAACCCGGTAAGGCTTGGCACAATAACCCTAAGTCCGTTGCGCCTTGAACGTTTGAGTGACCACGCAGTGCATTCACGCCGCCTCCCATGATCCCCATATTGCCAAGCAGCAATTGGATCATCGCCATGGTGCGGATGTTTTGCGCGCCGACGCTGTGCTGTGTCCAACCTAGTGCATACAGGAAGGTGGCGGCTTTATGGTCAACATGGGTTGCCCCAATTTGCTGACACACTTCAAGATAGGTTTCTTTAGGCGTCCCAGTGATACTGGAAACTGTGTCGGGATCGTAGCGATCAACGTGTTTTTTCAGCAGGTTAATCACGCAACGAGGATGACTTAAGCTAGGGTCGACCTTAGCGTAGCCCTCTTCATCTAACTCATAGAACCAAGTAGATTGGTCGTATTTATGGTTAGCCTCATCGTAGCCACTGAATAAACCTTCATTAAATTCAAAGTCTTCCCGCACGATAAACGAGGCATTGGTATAGGCTTTGACATAGTTAAGGTTGATTTGCTGGGTTTCGAGCAGGTAGCGGATCATGCCGAGTAGGAAGGCAATATCGGTGCCCGAACGAATAGGCGCATATAAATCGGCGACGGCAGCACTGCGGTTAAAGCGCGGATCGACCACAATCAACTTGGCATTGTTGTGCTCCATCGCTTCTGTCACCCAACCAAAACCGACGGGATGCGCTTCGGCAGCGTTACCGCCCATCACAATGGCCAGATCGGTATTTTTCATATCCGCCCAGTGGTTAGTCATAGCGCCGCGGCCAAAGGTGGGCGCCATCGCAGCAGGTGTCGGAGCGTGACAAACGCGGGCGATGTTATCTATGCCTAACATGCCAATGGCACGGCCAAATTTATGGGTAATGTAGCAGCCTTCGTTTGCTTGGGCCGATGAAGTCATCATGCCTAGACTGACTAAGCGGTTAACGGTTTGACCCTGGGCATTTTTTTCAATCAGATTGGCATCACGCTCGTCTTTGATAAGTCTTGCGATACGCTTAAAGGCCTCATCCCAGCTAATGCGCTGCCATTTATCCGAACCAGGTAAACGCACTTCAGGATATTTTAAACGGTGCGGGCTATTCACATAGTCAACCAAGCCAGCGCCCTTAGGACACAGAGCCCCACGGTTAATTGGATTATCGGCATCGCCCTCGATATGAAAAATGCTCTGCTCCGCATTTTTCCCATTACTGCTCTGGCTGTACATCAACAAACCACAACCCACAGAGCAGTAGCAACAATTGTTACGCGTCTCTTTTGCGCGTAGCAATTTAAAACCTCTGACGGATGCAAATGCCTTTTCGGACATCAACCCCAGTGCAGAAATAGCAGAAGTCGCGGCTCCCACAGCACAGAGTTTAAAAAACTGTCGTCTATTCATTGTCATTTCACACACTCTCTTTTATGTGCTCACAAGTTGCAGCGAATACGCTGCATGCTTGAGTAGAGAACTTAACCCTACTCAAGGTGCGAGTATAAAAAAGTGACTAATAATGACAATTTCCGACAGGTGATCGAAATCACATTAAGCTTTCAACAGAATAATATCCTGATGTATGTAAGTTTTATTATTATTTTTGAATTAATACTTTTAAATAATGTTATTTCTCAGGATTTAAAGCTTTTATTGATATGGACATTTTGAGTAGTCATTTTGTCCACTTTGTACCAATTTCTGATAGCTGTAAATCTTATTATTGATGCGCGTCACAAAAATGGCGTTAGTTGCTCAAATTATGAGTGAAAATACCGATTAGCCGCTTTTTGAGCAAGATCACAATTTAAGGTAAATGATTGGGGCGATAAGCGGCGATTTTGCCTGAAAGCGCGGTAAATCGTTTTTGTCTAAGGGATTGGTGAGTGGATTTGATAACAAAATTTGCGCTAAAAACGCTGATGTTTACTTAGATCTAACCGCAAAAACGTGGGGCGGTTACGCCATAAATACCCTGTAATTGATAGATAAATACATCCCCCGCTTGCGGCTCTTGAGCTAATTGCGATGCGTCAAGTGAGTGTTTAGCACTGGTCACGATAAGTAAATCTAATTTTGCGCCGCCAAAGGCGATGCTGGTTGGGTTTGTAACGGGCAATTTGAGGATAAGATCGACTTCACCGTCTGGACGATAGCGTACCACTTGTCCACCGCCCCACTGGGCATTCCAAAGATAACCCGCCGCATCGACATCGGAACCATCAGGGAAAATGTGATGGCTCGTGCTCGCAAAGAGGCGCTTACGACTCAATAGCCCCTGCTCAATATCAAAATCATATTGATAGATTTGGTGTTTTGGCGAATCAGCATGGTAGAGCGTTCGCCCATCCACGCTCCAGCATAGGCCGTTGGAGATTTCGAGATTTGAGAGGCGTTGGTGGCAATGCCCATTCTCATCCAGACAATACAGGGCTGCCGTTTGTTGCAAAGTATCGCGCCGCTCAACCATAGTGCCCGCCCAAAAACGCCCTTGCCTATCGATGCGACCATCATTAAAGCGATTGCCGGCAAAATGAGATTCTGGCTGCGCCAACCATGTCAGGCTTTGATCTTCAATATTATAAGTCGCAATACCGATATCGAATGCGACGATCAGTGTTGTAGGCTTTGCAGTGAGGCCAAAGGAGCCGACGCGGTGCGGCATGGAGAAAGTATCTAGTGTGCAGGTGGCGAGAGTAAAACGATAAATCACAGAGGAGAGAATGTCAGTCCACCAAATGGATTGGTGTAATTCATCCCATAATACGCCTTCTCCAAGGAGGTTTCCTACTGGGAGCGTCATCAACAGCTCGCCAACCGTGACCGTTTGCATTGCGTTACTCAGAAATAAACTCTGTAATCCAGAAAGGCTTAATCTTAAACAACTTATGGGATGAAGCAAGGGTAAAACGTGAATATAGCTTGTGGTTCTTTTAGCTACCGGCTTATCGCGATAATAGTCGATAAATGACCTTCATAATCGCCAAGATTTAAATATCTTAAAACATTGATTTAAATGCACCATTTAGAGTAATGCCAATCAGTTAAGAGCTGACTGGCCTTTTCTTTTGACTGGGTATTTCCTTGGTTTCGCTATGACACACTGAGGGTAAACCCTTAATTCTCGTTGTATCGGTAGTATATGTTGCTCTGTTTCTGCGATTAAACTATCAATTCTTTTAGGAATGGTTCCGGCCAGTGCAAACGCGGTAGTGAGTTGCATAAAAAAATCCGATGACGAGTGGTCATCGGATTTTGATCTTTTGAATGGGATCGTCAAGCGATCTGGCTTAACTGTTCAGTTATTGATTAGATTCGCCAAATAAATCAGCCACATCTTGTTCAGTAATCGCTTCGTCATAGAACTTGATTTCATCGATTGCCCCTTTGAAAGGCGTATCCCAGAAGTTGACCCCGACCGCAAACTTAGTGGTCGGTACTGAGAATACGTCCGGGAAGTTAGCGCCGGTAAACTTCAATTCACCATTGATATAAACCTTCACATCGCCGCCATTCACTGTGTACGCAAGGTGCGTCCATTGGGATTTTGGCATCACAAAACCGGTTCTACCGTCGTACCATGCTGTGCCTGACCATAATACCATGCGCTCATAATCATTTTGACCGCCAGGTAAGACGCTGGTCCAGCTAGAATCGGTCGCATAACCAAACAAGGCTGTAGTGTACTTATTCAGCTGCTCAGGATTGAGCCACATCGACACTGAGTAGGTGTAGTCTTTGATAAGGTTATTCGGCAATACAATACCAGAGGCACCATCAAAGACCGCCGCCTTGCCTACCGCGCCGTCTATATAGCTGATTTTACCGCCTTCGACACCAATCAGGTTACCCACTAAAGTGCCCGCACCGAAGTTAGCGGTACTGTCGTTAAGATTATCTTCGAAACTGTAAATCGCTACAGGTGTTGGTGGATTCTTAGCTTTTACGGTTGCGGTGAAGACTTTGGTTTGAGTCGCATTACCCAGTTTTAAGGTGGCCGTTAAGGTGACCACCTTGTCTTCTTCACCACGTGCAGGTTGCGTTACGCTACCATGGGTATCAATAGTCGTTGGATCTGAAGATACCCAAGAAATCGCCGCAGCATAAGGACCCGTAACTGGCAGTTCGATATTTTTACGCACCGCCGATAAGTCGCCTAGCTCCAGAATGGCCGTTGCTGAGGACAATAGTTCACTGTCGGCTAACTTGTCGATATCGAGGGCTTTGACTTCTTCAGCCGTTAATGCCGCTTCATAGACTTTGAGTTCATCAATGAGGCCGTTGTATGGCAGATCCCAGTAGTTAACGCCAAGACCGAAAACACCCTGAGCACCCGTAAAGTAGTTCGCAAGGTTACCGCGGCTAAAGCGCTCAATCCCGTTGATAAAGACTTTAACTAGCCCTTTATTGACGGAGAACGCCAGATGCGACCAAGTGTTTTCAGCGATGCGCTCGCCGGTTACACCATCAAACCAACTTTCAACCGCGGCACTGCCGCTGGTATCAATATTGTGACTCCAGAACATGGTATTACCGTCCCAACCCTGTGGCAGCATGCTGACCCAAGTATTGGAGAACTTGCTACCATCTTCAGCGGTTTGCTCGTTAACTGCGCCGAAGAATGCCGTGGTAAACCCTGTAATAACCGCAGGACTTGCCCAAAAAGACACTGTGTACTCGTAGCTGGAGATAATGCCCGATGGTAGTAACACCCCGTGGGTACCATCGAGTGACAGGGCTTGTCCTTCAAAGCCTGTGGCGTAGCCAATGGCATCGCCCGCTTTGAAGATCCTATCGCCAGTGGGTTGGCCATCACCAAATAAGCCCAAGGAGTCCTTGAGGTTATTCTCAAAGCTGTACTGGGCAATACGGTTATAGGTTTTATGGGCAAATACGGTGATTTTGAAGGTTTTAGTCACCTTCTTACCATTGACCATAATTGTCGCGGTTAAGGTCACGACCTTATCGCCCTCGCCGACGTTGGGTCTGATAATGGTGCCATCGGCACGGATCACTGACTCGTCGCTCGATTGCCACTCGATAGTTGCCCCACGGGTACCTTGTATCGGTAAGGCGAGCGTGCCTTCGGTGGCTTCGGTCGGCAGGCTAATGCCGTTTGCCGATGCCGATAAAATTTCCTCAGTGGTTTTATTGGTGAGCTTCACGCCCCAAATACTCGCCCCATCATTAGAAATGGCGCTAAAGGTAGGCATAAGTTTGTTTTGTTCAGGATCCCATTGCCAGGCGAGTACGCCTTCAAATGTGCCTAAATTGTCTAGCGTTAAGCTGATTTTATTGTCATCGCCCTGTTGGTAAGTACCAGTCACATCGCCAGATACAGTGCCTTTATTGGTCCAAGTACGGGATAACTTCACATGGACTGATTTATGTGCCGCAGTATTAATATTTTTTGCGTGATTAATGAATTGATAATCACCAATGACATCGATTTCATCGACAATGTTATCGCCGTTGATCGGTGCATAACGCTGTGGTGAGGCAACTAACCAACCATCACTGTTGAGAAATAGCTCATGCACGCGCACGCTGTGACCTTCGTCGGTATCGGGGAAGCGCGTATGGAATACTAAGAAGTATTTGCCCGTTTGTGCATCATAAAAAGCTGAGTTGTGGCCGGGTGACAGATAACCGTGATCATGACCCACATCGCCAGGGTGGGCCACAAATTGGAAACCGCCCATCAGTTTGACACCATAGTCGGCGATATTGCCTGCGGCCGTTGCGCCAATCATGTCGAGCCCAGCTGCATCGACATAGGGACCGTTAGGATTTTTAGAGCGAGAGATACGAATGTTGTAACCGTCTTTTTGGGCAAAACCACCAAAGGAGGTAAACATATAATAGTATTCGGATTCAGGGCTATAGATAACATAAGACCCTTCAATCGCGCTGTAATTGCCCCCCATGATCTTAGTACCATAACCTTGTCCAGCGAGCGGTTTACCCGTTGCAGGATCTAACTGCATGACCCAGATCCCGCCGGAATAGGAACCATAGGTCATCCACAGGCCGCCATCTTTATCGTAAAACACGGCTGGATCGATAGCATTAGGGTCGACATTGCCATCGTAAATTTGACCGTTTGCGCCTGGGTTTTCAGCCCCAATATGCCCAGTCTTCAAGATCAAGCCTTGGTTAACATAGGGACCGAGAATATTGTCAGAAGTCGCCATCCCCAAATAGGAGCGCGATACGCAATCAATCTTATCGGGGCCGCCACAAAAGTCGTAATAGAAATGGTACTTACCGTCGGCAAGCTTTATCACATCCGGCGCCCACGAACCGACAAAGCCGCCCGTCCATGCCGTGCCTTCAGCGATTTCTGACGCATAGGTATTAAACAAGCTGCTCGTGGCGGCACCATCCGAGGCAATTTGTGTCCAGTTCATTAAATCAGTAGAGCTGGCCACCGCTAGGTGGGAGCCAAAAACATAGTAAGTACCATCAGTATCTTTAATGATCGATGGATCATGGACCACTGCATTTTTATAGCTCACCTCACCTGCTATTGTCGGATCCGCCGAAGTCACTGGAGCGGGAGGTGTAAAGGTATTTGTGTCGTTAGCACTATAGCTGCTGTCGTCCCCACCACAGGCGGCAAGTGCCATGATCAAGCTTGCTGACACGAATGAGCGTTTAAGCACCATGAGCGTCGTTCCTTTTATTGTTGTGTTGGATAGTTAGAGGTTAATCGTGTATCAATGCATTACATATTAGTAATACAATACTACTGTAACACTAAAATTACATTAGCACTCTGACGAAAGAAGTAAATATCTTGTGAAAGAGATTTATGATTTTTTGCAAGAAATTAGACATTAAAGCTAAATATACAATGCGATTTATATTGATTTTGCCGCATACTCACCAATTTACCTACCGTCAAACAGTAAACTATCTCTCTGTTTTGTTTTAAAAATTTAATTTTTTCCTTGTCCATAATTCATTCTAAGAAATGCACTCTCTCTTTATTATCAAAATGAAATAGCAATGTTGACAGGTCAATGGTCATACAATATGATTTTAACACTTTGATAAGATCTTAATTGAGCACTTGAAGCATCATCAGATGCCATGGTGCAAAGTACGCTACAAAATTCTAAATTTTCAGGGACACTGTGGGGATGTCCGTGACTCTGAAGTGGAATAAAAAAGACCGGGACGTCAGATGGTGTCTTAGGCTACCGGGTCAAATAATAAAACTACCGGAGATTAACTAGATGTTTAAACAGACTTATTTGGCAAGTGCGATTCTGCTTGCTCTTGCTAGTCAAGCGACGTATGCAGCAGAACCTGAAGCGACACAATCGCCTCAGGCGGAAGAAACGGCACAGCCCTCTTCTAGCGGTAAAGCGCAAAATAACGAAGAGATGGAGATCATTCAGGTTCAGGGGATCCGCGGTAGTTTAAATAAGGCGGTAGAACTCAAACGTCAAAATATTCAAGTTGTTGATGCCATCATTGCCGAAGATATTGGCAAATTCCCAGATAATAACGTCGTTGAAGCCTTACAACGGGTAACGGGTGTTCAAGTCACCGACCGCGCCTCAGGTGAAGCCAATACTGTAAGCATTCGGGGTTTAACGGATGTGACAACCACAGTGAATGGCCGCCAAATCTTCACCGCCGCAGGCCGTGAAGTGGCAATTGCAGACGTACCAGCGGCATTACTCGGCAGTGTTGAAGTCTTTAAAACACGCTCCTCTTCTCAAGTCGCCAGTGGTATCGCAGGCCAAATTGACATTCGTACCCATAGACCTTTTGATTTTCAAGAAGAAAAAATTTCGGTAGCAGCCAAAGGGATTTACTCTGATCAGCCTGACACTATCGATCCCAATTTCAGTGCCTTAATTAGCGACCGCTGGGATACCAGCATCGGTGAAGTCGGTGCATTAGTTAACGTTTCTTATATTCGTACCAATTACAACGATCAAGTTGTCGCTCCTGGTGCGTCCTTGCCCTACTACGCAGAAACGGGTACACAAATCCCTGATATTTATTGGACCCGCGGTTTAGCTCATGGTCTTGATACATCTGAAGGAGCCTTGATCAACGGTCAAGAATATCTGCTCATGCGTGATGCTGTGTTTCAAAATATGAATAACGGTGAACGTGAGCGTCCAGCACTAAATTTCTCATTGCAATGGGCACCAACTGACACTTCCGAGTACCTTTTTGAAGCATTCTATAACGGTTATCGCAATGATAACTTCAACTCTATGCTCTTTAGCAATGTTGATTCCTCGGCTAATTGGCAGCAAGTGATCAAAGATGGTATCGAAGTTTATGATGGTACCAATGTGGTTAAATCGCGAACTGCATATAACGTTGGCGGCTTTAGCAGTTCAGATCATAGCCACAACGAAACAGATAGTTACGTATTTGCCTTAGGAGGTAAGTGGGACTTTGACAATTTGATCTTAAAGTCTGAAGTTGTCTATCAAACCAGTACCTATGAATCACAATTTCTGGCGATGCGTGGTGTAAGCGCGAATAGCACTCAAACTTTCTACGGCGTTGATGTTGACTATAACGACAAAAGTGGTGGTGTCCCTAGCTGGGTTTATTTAGATAACCCTGACACTGCTATTAATGAATCTGATTTAACGCAATTATCCTTGTGGCAAACTGCAAACGTATACGATAGCGGTGCCAAAGACGAGGGGGATTCAGTTACTTGGACACTCGATGGTGACTATTACCTCGACTACGGTATCTTCACTAAGATGAAGTTTGGTGTACGTGCTGAGCAACGTGGTGCAAAACACGGATTGTACGATGCAGGCTCACTAAACACTAATGTTCTATTTAGTGATCTTGACCCGAACATGTTTACCGTAACTACTGACTTCTTTGATGGCCGTGGAAATGTACCAACTAGCTGGGCTATCGCTAACGGTAACTATTTGTATGCTAATCGTTCTGCTATTGAAACGATGTACGGTGCAGATGAACAAGCTCTTGCTATGTATACTAACTATGACATCACTGAAAAATCATACGCTGCGTATATCCAAAGTGATTTTGAAACTGAGTTATGGGGTAAGCAAGTCGATGGTCAAATCGGCCTACGTTACGAGAAAGCCGATGCGGATATGGATTTTTGGGAACGCAAAAAATATGCTACTGAGGATGTCGTTGATGACATTCGATATTATCTCGTGCATGACACCGATACCAATGGAAGTGCGGAGTTATTACCAAGCTTAATGGTACGCTTCTGGTTAACGGATGAACTGGTTGCACGTTTTGCCTACACTGAAACGATTCGTCGCCCCGCCTTTGGTGATTTAACCACTGCGATTTCCTATACAGAAGACTTAACAAAGCTTGGATTCGGTCAAGCTTCAAGTGGTAACTCTAAGTTAGAACCAACTACTTCACAAAACTATGATTTCTCATTGGAATATTACTTTGGTGAGGGATCTTCTATTTTCGGTACTTATTTCCGTCGTGATATTGAAGGTTTTGTATTTAACTCAGTATCGACTATCACTCGTGAAGTTGATGGTGAAACAAAAAAATATCTTTTAAACCGACCAGAAAACTCTTCGAATGGAAAACTAAGTGGTTATGAACTTGGTGCGGTGTATTTCCCTGAAAATATGCCTAGTTACCTAGATGGTTTAGGTACTCAAGTGAGTGCAACCTTCTTAGATTCTAGCCAAGACATCCCAGAGTTTGATAGTGAAAGTGGTGAGCAAATTGCAACTACAACACGAGATTTATTTGGTGTATCAGATACCTCAATGAGTGCTGTATTGATTTATGATAAAGACGTTTATAGTGCTCGCCTCTCTTACACCTGGCGTGACAAATTCTTATCTGCTTATGACGCAGGTAGCTTCGCAATGCCTCGTGGCATTTATCGTAAGCCGGAGCAATCGCTTGACTTCCAATTTAGCTATAACGTAACAGATGAATTTGTACTAACCTTCGATGCGACAAATATTCTTGATGATATCTATCAAGAATACTATGAGGACTCAGTACTCTATAACCGCACGAATAGTATCTACACCCGAACGTTTGCCCTCGGTGCGCGTTACTCCTTCTAATTGACCACTGTTGTTTAAACCGAAAAAGCTAATCCTGTGATTAGCTTTTTCTTTTTATATCAGATAAATGGCAAGATTTTTACTCGATCTTTCTAATGCTTATTCATCAAATTGCTTTTGTCTGAGCCCAAGCTTTGCTAGTTTATATTTTTCTTCCTTGAATATTGGCTATGCACACCGCTTGGTTCGATTTTAATCTGATCCCTATTGATATATTCACGCTGTTAACCTTAGCCTCGGCCTTTACTGCATTTTTTACCGCCTGTTTTGGTATTGGCGGTGGTGTGATGTTATTGGGCGTGATGGCGCAAGTGGTTCCGCCTCAAGTGATTATTCCCCTCCACGGCGTAGTGCAATTGGGCTCTAACTTAGGACGAGCCCTATTGGGATGGCAACATATTCAATGGCGAATTATCAGGGTATTCTTACCGGGGGCGCTCGTTGGTGCCGCGCTGGGCAGCTTAGTCTTAGTGGCGATCCCCCCTACGGTGATGTATCTCACCATTGCCCTATTTATCTTGTACTCCTGTTGGGGCCCCAAAATACCTCGTGTAGTACTGGGTACTATGGGCATGTTAATTGCGAGTGGGATAACGACCTTTATCTCATTATTCGTTGGGGCAACTGGCCCTTTGGTTGCGGCGTTTATCAAGCAGTTAGAGATTGATCGATTTCGTACCGTAGCCACCTTTGCAATGATTATGTCCTTACAACATGGGGTGAAAATTATCGTTTTTGAGGGGGTCGATATCCCTATACTCCCATGGTGGCCACTGTTCGTTTGTATGATTATCAGTGGCGGTATTGGAACATGGCTAGGCTTTAAGATGCTTACTCGAGTAACGGACAAACATTTCAATTTAGCTTTTGATTTGATTCTCACGCTACTGGCAATACGACTGTTATGGCAGGCCATGACTGGATAAAAAGAGCCGGGATAAAAAAGAGCAGTAATTGCATACACAATTACTGCTCTGGTGCCGAGCAAACTAGGCTCAACCAAGATGCCGTTAAGCGACCTCAACTTAAACGACATTACAAGCACGCGTTTATACCCAAGCTACCTGAAGATACGAGTTTCAGAGCGCCTAGGGGGCTTCAATTCAAGGCGCATCAATGAAAAAATCGACCACCTTTTGAATTGATGTAACACAGAAGTAGAGTGCCCTAGGCGCTCCGTCTCGGCGGGCTTTAACGTACTTTATGCTGTGTTGGTTATTTTTAACTTAGTTCACTAGGTTCTCAAATAACCGCCTTGCCTAAAGTGCGTTAAACTCCCGCTGAATCCTACATCTTCAGGTTGTTTGGGTATGACCACCGCCGTGGTGATGCTCAGTTATTTCAAAGGGATGAATTATTTCACCTCTCTAAAGTAAAACTGTTGTGAAATGGTGTTTTTCCACACGTCTTCCACTATGTTATCGCCGTTGGCATAGGAGCCATTGGCCACTTTCATGGATGAACCGCCCTTACGGGACACCAGCCTTAATGAGCCATTGGGCATCAATTCGCTGCGGAATTCACTGTCGATTGCATTACAAGCCCCTAGCTCAAGATTACCTTCGTTGGTCACAAGGCATTGTTGCGCCTTGTTGTTTGAAAGTTGGATGGATTGCAGGCGATAAAAGCCGTCCGTCGTCGGCACTGCTTGCCACTGCTGACAGGCATCGCCGGTGTATTCAAACTGAGCCACATTGGCATTGGGTTTGAGCTGACATTGTTCGGCGCTGACCACTCTGCCGCTGTGAGCGTTGACTATGGCTAATGTTGACACAGGCTCAATCCGCCAATCTGTGCATTCACTGACACGGTTTTCCCCCGCAATCACGTCGGCACCGGCCTTTTTACTGCAATTTTTCGCCTGTAAATTACCGATGGAGCGATCGTTTGCAAAGCGGAACCAGCCTTCACGAGTCGAATCCAACGACCAACGCTGACAACGGGAGGCAACCCAGGGCGCCGTATTCAGTGCCGTTGATGACTCATCTTGGCACTGAGCCTGAGTTAAAAAGGTTCCCTGCCCCACATTGGCAAAGCGATATAGGCCATCGTTACTCGGGTCGATAACCCATTGACTGTTGTCATCGTCGCACTTGCCGACACTGACTTGACCTTTAGCATTAGTCACTAGGCATTGACCGATTTCACGGCTTACGATGCGGTATTTTACGCCTTCCACTTGGGTGGTTATCGGACCAAACTCGCCACTTGGGACGGGCAATTGTTTTTTATCCGCCATCGGTTCACCAAATTTAGGCAAGCCTTTGTTATCCCATGTAAAGGGTTGAGCACGTGCCGCACGGGTGCCACTACAGCCGTCGGAAGCCGAGGAGTTGCCATGGTATATAAGCCAATCTTCTTTCCCATCGGGTGACTTGAAGAAACCATGATGCCCAGGGCCATAGACGCCATTGGCTTTGCTAAAGAAAGGCTTGTCGTACTTAGTCCATGCGGCGGGATCCATGGGATCGTCACCAGTGAGTTCAACCACGGCTAAGGAATAATCCTCAGTATTACAAAAGCTTGCCGAGTGAACTAAAAAGGTTCTGCCCTCGTGCTGAATGATCTCTGGGCCTTCATTGACGTTTAAGCCTGATTTTTCCCAGTCGTGAATAGGTGCGGTAATCACCTTATGTTCACCCTCGATGGTCCAAGGGTTGCTCATCTTGGCAATCAAGTTCACTTGATCTTGGCCGTGCCATTCGGACCAGAGAAAATATAACTGGCCTTTATACTCCAAATAGCTGCCGTCGATATTCCAGTGATCGGGCATTGGCGTGCCCTTAAACTTGTATGGCCCCATGGGGTCACTGCCTTCACTCTCGAGAATATGGTTACGCTGGCCATCGAAGTTTTCTGCCACGCCCGAGGTGTAAATCACATACCAACGTAGTCCCTGCGCAGTTTGTAGAGGGTGGAATTCGAATGCCCAAAAATTGCAGCAGTTAGACTTATCGGTGCCGCTCCAAATATTGTGGGCTGGCGCATCGGCAAGCCCAGCAATGGTGGGCGATTTACGCATCACCAGCTCAGAGGTCCACGTGGTGGTGGTGAGATAATAGTTACCATTGTGGTATTCGAGCCAAGGATCGGCACCGTTGCGAAATAACGGATTGGCGAAAGTGGCTGCGGTAATGCGGTTTTCATCCGCGCCCTTCGCACTCTCTGCTGCATGTAGGTCAACCGCTCCCAAGCTGGTGAAGCCAAGTCCCATCGCAAGGGAGATGGCGACCATTACTTTATTGATAGAATGAGTCATTATTATTTTCCTTCGGGTGCAACTAATACGCTCTGGTATTGATTGAGCACCTTAGGATCGACTACGGGCCAACCTTGGCGCCAGCTCAGTTCCGCCATCTTGAGTTTTTGTAAGCCATTATCGGCGGATTCATAGGCATGAAAGACTAAGTAATCTTTACCATCGAAGTTATAAACACTGTTATGGCCCAATCCTGGCCAGTCCTTAGTGCCTTTCAGTAATACTGAGCCACCGCCCTGTGCCATGTCTTTGCCCTCTTTATCGAGGTAAGGCCCAGTCACCGTTTTGGCTCGGCCCACGGCTAAGTGATAGGTGCTGTCATCCCCACGGCAGCAAAGGCCATAGGAAACAAAAAGATAGTAATAGTCATCTTTTTTGTAGATAAAAGGCGCTTCGATTTGTGCAGGACCCGGTTCGGTTTCACCAAGCAATGCCGGGCGTTCTAACTTGGCTAGCGTGTGCCATTCTTCAGGCTTGGCGATGGAAATAAAGTCTGGGTTGAGTTTGACCAGTTTTAACCCTTGCCAGAAGGAACCAAAGCTCATCCAAGGCGTGCCCTTTTCATCGACAATAATATTGGGATCAATCGCGTTCCATGCATCACGATTTGGCACTGATTGAATAACGATCCCCTTATCTGCCCACTGATAGTCCTTTGAGTTTTTGTCGAGGGTTTTATTGACTGTCACACCAATGGCCGAGGTGTTTTTACCAAAGGCTGATACCGAGTAATACAG
>NZ_JTLE01000094.1:4471700-4548140 GCF_000798835.1 Shewanella sp. ZOR0012 | reverse complement strand
AGTAGAGCCGCTGAATAGGCATCTTTTCGGGCCTCTCTGCGTTGCTCTGTCTAACCATAGCTCGCTATGGCATACGACAGGGCGCCTTGATATGCGCAAAAATCTGCGCATTCAGTCAGAAAAAAGATTCTTCTTTTCAAAAAATCATTTATAGCATTGATTTTGATTGTTAAATTTAGATTTTTCCGACACTCGTTATCCCGAGTTCAGGTTAAGTAAGCTGTGCGTGAGGCCAGTTAAGGTGCGATAAGATCTAGCCCAGTAACATCCGCAGCGGATAAACCAAATAGCGCGAGGTAACTCACGAGATTGGTTTGTTGACCGCTAGGCGATAAATCATTGACGGCATGTAAAATGGTGCGCTGCGCCTTGCGTTCCATCATCAACTCAACATCGAGCATTTGCTGATATTCTGCTGCATTCAGGCTGGCTTTGGCGAGACGACGCAAACGGCGATAGGGGGTGAGAAACTTTTCATCCCATTCCCATACTGCATTGACAAGTTGTTGCCATTGCTCGGTTGAATATTCCCGCGGCCCCGCCACATCACTGGTGAGATCTAAATACTGCGCTAGCAGTAATAGATTCACATTCACCTGACAATTATCCTGAAGCTCAAGGCAAAGCACTTTATTTTGCCCATAGCTCATATCACACCAATGCCAAATTTGGCAGTCTAGCGGGGTTACATCCGACATACGGCTTCCTTGTCTATTAGGCGTAGGCGACAGCAGACCGATTATTGGCCCATTAACTCAAGTTCCATTGCATCAATTTCTTCTTGTAGCTCAAGCCATTGCATTTCACTTTCTTCTAGCGTTTGTGTCAAGCTGGTGCGCTCACTGAGTACCGAGGTGAGCTTGGCTTTATTGTCTTGATCATATAATTCGCTATCGGCCAGCAAATGCTCCAGTTCGGCGAGCCGCTCACTGAGCTTTTGCTGATCGGTTTCAAGCTTCGCCTGTTTGCGTTTAAGTGGTGACACCTTTTGGCGTAGCTCTGCTTCTAAGCGCTTTTGCTGCTTCTTATCAACAGCGGGTTTGGTGTCATCGCTGTTGGCCGTTTGGTTGGCACTGGCGGCTTTCGCGGCATCGAGCAACCATTGGTGGTAATCGTCAAGATCGCCATCAAAGGCTTGTACTTCACCTTGGTCAACCAAATAGTAGTCGCTACAGGTTAAGCGCAATAAATGGCGGTCGTGCGATACAATCACCATTGCACCTTCAAAGGTTTGCAATGCCATAGTGAGCGCATGGCGCATCTCTAAATCTAAATGGTTGGTTGGTTCGTCAAGCAGCAACAGATTGGGCCGTTGCCATACCAATAATGCCAACACTAAACGGGCTTTTTCGCCACCAGAGAAGGGGCGCACTGGCGAGAGTGCCATATCGCCATTAAAGCCAAAACCACCGAGGAAGTTACGCAATTCCTGCTCGCGGGCATTAGGCGCAAGGCGCACTAAATGTTGCAGCGGCGTATCGTCTAAGCGTAAAAATTCGATTTGGTGCTGGGCAAAGTAACCGATATTCAAACCGGGATTGGGCTCATACAATCCGGTCATCGGTGATAACTGGCCCGATAACAGCTTGATTAGGGTTGATTTACCCGCACCGTTACGGCCGAGCAACCCAATGCGCGCACCGGGCACTAAGTTTAAATGCACTTTGCTGAGGATTTGCTTATCGCCATAACCCACCGCCACTTGCTCCATCTTAATCAGCGGATTGGGCAGGGCTTCAGGCGGGCGAAACTCCATATAAAACGGGCTATCTGCTTGAGATGGTAATAGCTCAGTCATCCGCTCTAGCGCCTTTAAGCGGCTCTGCGCTTGCTTGGCTTTACTGGCCTTGTAGCGGAAGCGGTCAACAAAAGACTGCATATGCGCCCGTTCTTTTTGTTGGCGTTCAAAGGCGACCTGTTGCTGTGCCATACGTTCAGCGCGGATGCGTTCAAAGGCACTGTAGTTGCCTTTGTAAAAGTTGAGTTTTTGATTTTCGACATGGACGATTTCATCAACGATTTCATCGATAAAATCCCTATCGTGGCTGATTAAAATCAGCGTGCCTTGATAGGACTTAATCCAACCTTCGAGCCAGTACATGGTATCTAAGTCTAAGTGGTTGGTCGGTTCGTCGAGCAGCAGTAAGTCCGAGCGGCACAGTAGTGCTTGGGCTAGGTTTAAGCGCATCCGCCAACCGCCCGAAAAACTTTTCACAGGGTTATTTTGCTCGGCTTCGCTAAAGCCTAAACCTGCAAGCAGGGCTCCGGCGCGGGCGCGAATAGCATAACCGCCAATGGCATCGATTTTACCGTGCAAGGTGGCAATGGCATGGCCATCATTATGTTCCTGTGCAATGTGCAGATCAGCCTCAAGCTGGCGATATTCTTTATCGCCATCAAGCACATATTCAAGTGCAGACATATCGAGCGCAGGGGTTTCCTGGGCGACGCTGGCAATCTGCCAACCCGAAGGCATACTAAACTCGCCTTTATCTAAGCTCAGGTGACCCATAATTAATGCGAGCAGTGAGGATTTACCCGTGCCGTTGGCGCCCACTAGGCCGACCTTATGGCCGGGATAAATGGTCAGAGAGGCTTCGTCGAGCAGGGTTTTGCTACCACGGATTAATTGTGCTTGGTTGATGCTGATCATTAACTACAACTTGGTCATATCATGAATGAGTAAGGGTTGTGATGATAACGTACAAGCTCATGGCAAACCACAACTTAGGCCGAGTTGCTGCGTATTTCTTCGACTTTTTATGGCCTAGTGCGATAGCGCTCTACCGCGTGGTCAGGGAGTATGGCAGCACAAGTTTATTCAAGGACTGGCAATAGCTGGGCAGTATGGCAAAATAGCGCCACATTTTCGCCTTAACGCCGATGATTCGCTTATCGCTGGGCGCGTAGCCATTTATAGGTTTGTATCATGACCACTAAAATAAAAAAACGCTTTGTTGCTGGCGCAAAATGCCCTAAGTGCGGCGCGAAAGACAGCATTTTGCTGTTTAAAGAAAACGGTATCGAAACCGTAGAATGTACTGACTGTGATTATCGTGAGCAGCAAACCGATATCAGAGTGACCGAAAAAGCCACGGGCGCCGTCATTGGGGTGTTTAAACCCGACTAGGCTCATCTTTATGAAGCGCCAAACACATGCTGGCAAAGTATGTAAGAGATTTTATTAACCGCTGCCAATGGCCCTCGCATCGTTGTGGGGCTGATACAACTGTATTCTGTCGTCCTATTTTAGGGGCGTACACCCTTATCGATTTCAGCATTACTGGAGACAAAACTCATGACAAACGTGAATGTGGATGTCACGCCGTTAACGACTAAGCCATCACAAGATGGTTTTTATATGCCCGCCGAATGGGCGGCGCAGCAAGCGGTGTGGATGATTTGGCCCTATCGTCCGGATAACTGGCGCGCAGCTGGTGCCTATGCTCAGGCGACTTTCGCTAAGGTGGCCGATGCGATTGGCGCGGCAACGCCAGTGTATATGGGTGTCCCTAAAGCCTTTTTAGCCGAAGCTAAAACGGTAATGCCATCCCACGTCACCTTGGTTGAAATGGACAGTAACGATTGCTGGGCTCGTGATACAGGACCTACTGTGGTCGTTAATGCCGAGGGCGAATGCCGCGGTGTTGACTGGGGCTTTAATGCTTGGGGTGGCCATAACGGTGGTTTGTACTTCCCATGGGATAAGGACGAGCAAGTCGCGCAGCAAATGCTTGCACAGCATGGTTTTGCCCGTTATCGCGCGCCGCTGATCCTCGAAGGTGGCTCCATCCATGTCGATGGTGAAGGCACCTGTATGACGAGTGCCGAATGTTTACTCAACGCCAACCGTAACCCTGAACTGACAAAAGAACAGATTGAAGACTTACTACGTGACTATTTGAATGTTAAGCAGTTTATCTGGTTGGAAGAGGGCGTTTATATGGACGAAACCGACGGCCATATCGACAACATGTGCTGTTTTGCCCGTCCTGGTGAAGTCATTCTACACTGGACTGATGATGAATCGGATCCACAATATCCACGCTCAAAAGCCGCGCTAGAGGTGTTGCAAAATACCGTGGATGCCCAAGGTCGTAAGTTAAAAATCCATCTATTGCCACAACCGGGGCCGCTGTATTGCAGCGAAGAAGAATCAAAAGGTGTAACTGAGGGCACTGGTGTGCCACGCACGGCAGGTGAGCGCTTAGCGGGTTCTTATGTGAACTTTTTAATCACCAATCATCGCATCGTATTCCCACTGCTTGACCCAACAACCGATGATATCGCCGCTCAAAAGCTGCAGGAAATTTTCCCTGAGCATGAGATTGTGGGTGTGCCAGCCCGTGAGATTTTATTAGGTGGCGGCAATATCCATTGTATTACTCAGCAAATCCCTGCTGGAAAGTAACCCAAGGAGAACAGCATGACGATTGATGTCACTGTTATTGCACCACAATTAGCTTTCAGCGGGAGGGCGTAAGATGTTTGAAGTCACGGAAGTTTCTATTGCCGAGCTGCGTGCTGCGCTCGAATCTGGCCGTACGACTGCGGTTGAGTTGGTGAAATCTTATCTCGCGCGGGTTGAGGCCTATGACGGCCCTGCGACAAAAACTAAGCTCAATGCGTTAGTAGTGCACAATCCCGATGCGCTGAAAGAAGCTGAAGCCTCAGATGCGCGCCGCGCTCGAGGTGAAACCTTGAGCCCGCTCGATGGTATTCCTTACACCGCTAAGGACAGCTATTTGGTGAAGGGACTGACGGCGGCGTCTGGCAGCCCAGCATTTAAAGATTTAGTGGCCCAGTACGATGCCTTTGCCGTCGAGCGCCTACGCGCCGCGGGTGCTATTTGCCTAGGCAAAACCAATATGCCTCCCATGGCTAATGGCGGCATGCAGCGTGGTCACTATGGCCGCGCTGAAAGCCCATACAATGCTGATTATCTTACTGCACCCTTTGCTTCTGGTTCTTCCAATGGGGCGGGCACGGGCACGGCGGCAAGTTATTCTGCTTTCGGTCTTGCCGAAGAAACTTGGTCGAGTGGTCGTGGCCCTGCGTCCAATAATGGTTTATGCGCCTATACTCCGTCTCGCGGCGTGATTTCGGTGCGTGGTAACTGGCCGCTAACCCCGACCATGGATGTGGTTGTGCCCTATACCCGCACAATGGCGGATATGCTCGAAGTGCTCGATGTGATTGTGGCCGACGACCCAATCACCCGTGGCGATCTCTGGCGTTTACAACCTTGGGTTAAAATCCCTAAAGCATCAACAGTTCGCCCAGAATCTTATCTGGCGCTGGCGGCTAGCGCCGATACGCTCAAGGGTAAGCGTTTTGGCGTGCCGCGCATGTACATCAATAAGGATGAATTGGCGGGAACCAGCGAAAACCCAGGTATCGGTGGCCCAACGGGCCAACGTATCCACACTCGCCAATCGGTTATCGATTTGTGGGAAGCGGCTCGTAAAGCCTTAGAAGCTGCTGGCGCCGAAGTGATTGAAGTGGATTTCCCGCTGGTTTCCAATTGTGAAGGTGATCGCCCCGGCGCGCCGACCGTGTTTAACCGCGGTATCGTCTCGCCTCAATTCCTGCATGATGAATTGTGGGAACTCTCAGGTTGGGCGTTCGATGAATTCCTGCGGGCTAACAACGACCCTAAACTCAACAAGCTTGAAGATGTGGTGGGGCATTTGATATTCCCCCATGATCTTGGCACCTTGCCAAATCGTGAAGGTGACTTAGCGGCAGGCATGGAAGAGTATGTCAACATGGCCAAACGCGGCCTGAAATCCTATGACCAGATCGACAGTATTCCCGATGGTCTGCGTGGTTTAGAAAAGACGCGTAAGCTGGATCTCGAAGACTGGATGGACGGACTTAAGCTTGATGCCGTGCTGTTCCCAACGGTGGCCGATGTGGGGCCTGCCGATGCCCATGTGAATCCAGCTTCTGCCGATATTGCGTGGAGTAACGGGGTTTGGGTGGCAAACGGTAACTTAGCGATTCGTCACTTAGGCGTACCGACTGTGACTGTACCTATGGGCGTGATGGCCGATATTGGCATGCCAGTGGGTTTAACCTTTGCGGGCCGCGCCTATGACGACAATAACCTGCTTAAATTTGCCGGTGCATTTGAGTCAACAGGTAACAGGCGCATTATTCCGCCACGCACGCCAAAGCTGGGTCAATAGGCGCTAAACTGCCAAATATAGACTTAGCTTAGTCTTAGGGATTTATCTTGTTAGAGATTTGGCCCTTATAACGGCAAAGTGTAGAGTCATAAAAACGGGATGGGCCTTAATATGCCAATCCCGTTTTTTATGCTAACAAAAGCCTGATACGATATATTGCTATTCGCTACTGTGTGAGAGGAATACAGTCTCTTACCAAGCAATTAAGAATCACACTAAATGGCAGCAATCCCATCAATACGCAGCCTTTGATAAAATATTTTTGCCCCTTTATCAGTTAGCACCTTTGCTCATTCA
Source organism: Shewanella sp. ZOR0012 (assembly GCF_000798835.1). Lineage (NCBI taxonomy): Bacteria > Pseudomonadati > Pseudomonadota > Gammaproteobacteria > Alteromonadales > Shewanellaceae > Shewanella > Shewanella sp. ZOR0012. Next base: position 4,541,652 of record NZ_JTLE01000094.1, on the reverse strand, counting down.
CATTTTGTTAATCTACATTTTCCCTACAAAAAGTTATCCATTCATATAATGTTGCTCGCTTTGAATCCCCGTGATGTGGGAGATTCAAAGTTACTAAAAGCCCACAACTAGACTTGTTCTAAAATTTTATTTAGTAAATTCAAACCGCTATTAACTTTATTAAGGTTGTCACGACGATCTTGTACGACTTCATGCGGAGCATTTTCGACAAAGTTACTATTACTCAAGATTTGAACTAAACGTTGTTTAGTCGTTTCCAATTCGCTCTTTTCTCTATTCAGCTTTTCGACTGTTTCGGTTGGCTTAAACTGCGCTTCCAAGACCCATAATTTTTCATAGATACTTTGGACTTCTACACTGGTTGTAGAGTGCGAAAAATTGTAGTTGTATTCATCGAAAGCATGATGTTCCTGATTTTGCGCTCCCCAGTTAATTAAATCGTTTTTCAAAAAGTTAAAAGTCGTAACGTTTTCACCTAGAGATTCAGCTACTTTAGCATAAGTAGCTTCTAAGCTAATTTCCAACCAATTGTCTTTCTTTAACTGTCTACTTGTAAACCGAGTTGTTACTTGAATTTCGTTGTTTACGCAGTACTCATTAACCATCGTTTCAAACCAAATTCTTGAATAAACCAAAGCTTGCCGTATATCGAATACCTCTAAGGCGTCTTTTATTTTTTGTGAGTAGCTAACACCAAAGTTTTGTATTACTATACCTCTGTTATTCGATTTCAATACGTGACTTGAGAAAGTTTCTGCATCTGTGGCTTTCTTGTTCTTGTTAGATATTTTCTCCCAAAACATCCTATCATGTGTCGTAATTATTCTTTGCGTATTCTTCAAGTAACTATCTTCACTGAACATATCGATAATGTTTGACCTATGCTCAGTATCAATAGCGTTAACTACGTCGTCAAAAATTATGATTGGATGACAATTTTTCTTAGCTACGGATAAAAGTAGGGCTAAGCCCAGTGCCCTAAGGTGGCCTTCACTGAGTACACAAAACGCATCATCTTCTTTGTCATCTGGCATTTTTAGTATAATGCGATATGTCCCGTTAGCTTGCTTGAATTTAATTTCAGAAACTAGATCGCTTGGTGCATCATTCTTATTTATTTGGTTATAATAACTTAATGTAGAGAGTTCAATTCCACTAATATTTTCCGCCTCGATTTCCTGTTTGTACGAGTTTAGTTCGTTATAGAGCTTTTTGTAACTTGCCTCGAGGTTGTTCGCGAACTCATTGAAAATATGGTCTTTCGCAATTTTTGCTTTGTATCCGCGAATATCAATTAGGATGTTAACGATTTCATTGTTTAGGTCTTTTAATGTTCTCTTCCTTGCAGTAATTTCAGTTTCGAGTACCGCACATAAACGTAATTTATCTTCGATTTTTTCAATTTTTGAATTTAAGGATTTCAATCGTGAAGCCTGAGAATCTACCCTATTGTTCTTTGCTTTTAGAGCATTATTTATGATTTCTATTTCTTTGAGATATGGGACTATTTTGCTTAAGCTGACAACATACTCTGATACCGAGCTTTTATCACAATCATAAATCTCCTCTAGTATCGTTTTAAGCTGTACGCTTAGTGTGTCTTTGTGTTCATTCAGACATTTTTGAACATAACTAGCGGATGTATCGACTCGCAACTGAATTTGTTCTTGGATTGTATTACAGGCACTAGTTAATCGATTAAGGTGATCAAGTTTTGGCAATTCATCTCTTACAACATCACGGGGGTGCTTATGCACGTTATCAATAGGTGTTTCACATGCGGGGCAAATTTCAAGTGCTGAAATGTCATCCAAGATTTTAATGGCATTATAAAGCTTTTGATAATTCACCTTACTTGCATCAACGCTCAGTTTATTTCTCTTCTCTTCGAGCGTGTTATTTAAACGAATGATTGAATCTATGTAATTTTTCAGCTTGTTGAATTGTAGTTCTTCACTAGATGATTCAAATTGTTGGGTTGATGTCACTAAGTGAGTTTTTAACTTTGTAAAATAGGATTTTCTTGATTCAACATTTACTGAGTCAAATTGGGTAAGGCCAAAAACCTCAGCGATCTTCAACTCGGTATTTCTAATGTGTAGAGTTTCGATCCTTCTCAATTCCTTTTTTCTGATTAGATGATCTACAGCCGCTAGGTGATTGCTTTCACTTAATGTGCGAATAAACTCACTAGATTTAAACGATGAAGGCTTAACCATTCCATTTATGATTTCGTCTATTTCCTCTAGTTCAAATAAAATAGCTAATACATCTGATTGCTTAACATTTGTATCTTTTGAGCCAAGCAAAGAGAACTCTTGAAGTCTATTTCTATCAATAAAGCAACTATTCCAATATGACGATACAGGAACATCTCCATCACTGGCTAATTTGCACTGGATTTTATGAGGACCGCCATTTTTAATATAGTTCTTAAGTGAAGTATTTCTTCTGCTCGCCTCTTTAACATCACTCGTAAGACTATACTCTATGACTTCACACAAGGATGTTTTTCCTCCACCATTCGGTGCAAAAAATACGTTGACTCCTTTAGTAAAAGGTATGAATGTACCCTTGTCATTTTCGTTTAGCGAAGAAAAGCCTCTAAAGTTTTTCACTTGTATTGATTTCAACGGTGTCAGTACTAACTTGGAGCCGTCACGTGCTAAAGCCATATTTTCGTCTACAATTCGCCTGTACCTTTCTACATTCTTTTTCACTCTTCTCTTTATCTTATCTATGTCACCAAGCTCCGAAAAAATCACTTTTGTCAGTTTTTTGTCTTTTTGATTTTTAATGAGGGACAATAGATATAGATAGGAGACATCATCTAGAATCTGACTTTTTAGAAAATTATTTAAATGATAACTCATGAAAGGCACGCCTATGCAACTGGTTGTAAAAGAATACTACCATTGATACTAACTACATGTTACCCAAAGTTTTATTCTTAAACCGTTAGATTGATCTATGTAGTTGTCAGAGTGTTTTGAAAAAAGCCAACTTAATGAGATTGGCTTCTTTCTCCTTGATATGACCAAATCGGAGTAGTTAACGGCTTTCCATATCTGTTGTTACCCATGAATGTCTAATTTAGGGTGGTCACTGACAAACTTTTGTCCCTTAGCTTTTTTAGACTCATACAGCAATTGGGTAGTTGAAATTGGCATTGGAGCCACAGTGACAGTCGGCGACATGGTTGCTCATTCACATCCATGTGATTGCAACATTCGTATATCCATATACAGCAGATGTCGCCGTCGAGCCTATAGGGACATATTCATGGCGTGTGACTGGGGAAACAATGACAATAAGCTCCCTCTGAGCAGATAAAATTGCTATTAAGCTTTTGTCCCATATCTTCGGATGACGAAACGGTTGTATGGGGTGTGTGAATTGCCATTGAAGCACCAGTAACCGTTGGCAACATGGCCGCTCTTTCACATCCATGTGAACGTGGCATTTACACTTCCATGTGTTGCAGATGTCGCCGTCGAGCCTCTGGGCTTTTTATCAAAGAATGGGATGGCGTCTTACTGGGGAGACAATGGCAATTTCCTTTGTCCTAGTGATAAACAGTTCACACACTTTTTCACAAACGTTTTATTTCGAGAAGTATTGTTTAAGCAAGTCATAACGCCGTTTACTCAATTCCAAACCATTCTACTTTTTCGAAAAATCTAAGCGTGATTTCGCGTTATTCTTTTGCAAATGTCCTTGTTATTCTGCCTCCATCAGCATTGCCACTGTTTCACTCAGTCACTTCTAACCCAAGTGATCGTGAGTGCACAGGCTAATGCCTTACGACTTAGGAGCATAAAATGAAAGTCTTAGGCCAGTTTTCTGCTAAACCTGCGATGGATGGCGACGGGGTGAATATTCGCCGAGTGGCTGACTTTATCAGCACTCAGTTTGATCCATTCTTGATGATAGATGAGATCAAATCCGATGATAAACAGGATTTTATTGGTGGCTTTCCACCGCATCCGCACCGTGGGATGGAGACCTTTACCTATATCCGTAAGGGCGGATTTGAGCATAGAGATCAAATGGGTAATGTCAAAGCGATTCGTGCTGGCGATGTGCAGTGGATGAGCACGGGTTACGGCGTGGTGCATTCTGAAATGCCGCTGGCCGATGCACTCAATGGTCTGCATGGCTTCCAAATTTGGGTCAATATGCCCGCGAAAGATAAACTGCGCCCCGCGACGTATCAGGATACGGCTTCAATCCCAAGCGTTGAAACCACGAATGACACAGGCGCAACCCTTAAAGCCTTGGCGGGTGATTGGGCTTTTGCGGATAAGAGTACGATCAGTGCCACCATTCAAGGATTAGCGGGCGAAGCGGCGATTGCCGACTTGATGATTAACGCCAATGGTGAAGCGAAGCTCGATTTATCCAAGCATGAGTTTGCCGCCCTCTATATTTACCAAGGTGGCTTGAGTAAGGGTGAAAGCTCACAGTGGTCATTCAATGAAGGCGAGTTTTTAGTGCTCGATAGCCAAACGCCATTGCAGCTTAAGGCCGATGAATGCGGTGCGGGCATGTTACTGTTTGTGGGTAAACCGATTCGCGAAAAAATTGTGCAGATGGGCCCTTTTGTTATGAACACCCAAGCGGAAATTCAGCAGGCGATTCGCGATTATCAAGAAGGGCGTTTTGGCCAAATCGCTTAATCTGTTAAGTTTGCCGTGCTGATCAAAACCAAAGCCCTGTATCCTTGCAGGGCTTTTTTATTGCTGTTTACGCCGACGATTTCGATTGTTTAAGGACTTGAGTTTAAGGACTTGAGGTAAAAGCTGCCCGTTGTTGCTACAATAGCCGTACTTTTGGGTTGAGCGAGCGCAGAATTGAATTCTTGCCTTACGTAAACCTGAATCTTGATAAACCCGTTTAATCGATAAGTAACGCAATTTTAGTAACCTAGCAGCCGCTTCGTTACCCACCACAGGATATTCGCCTTGAGCAATTCAGATACTAAGCCTACTCCATCACTGGCTTTCTCGACCCTTAAGCTAAAAACCGAACTGCTTGAGAACCTTTCTTCTATGGGCTACAACGAGATGACGCCCATTCAGGCGCAAAGCTTGCCAGCGATTTTAGCGGGTGAGGATGTGATAGGTCAGGGTAAAACGGGGTCAGGTAAAACGGCGGCCTTTGGTCTAGGTTTACTAAATAAATTAGACGTTAAGCGTTTTCGCATTCAAACCTTAGTGCTATGCCCAACCCGCGAGTTGGCCGACCAAGTGGCGCAGGAGATCCGTACTCTGGCTCGCGGTATACACAACGTGAAAGTATTAACCCTGTGTGGTGGTGTGCCAATGGGGCCACAAATTGGCTCTTTAGAGCATGGTGCCCATATTATTGTGGGAACCCCAGGTCGGATTGTCGATCACTTAGACCGCAATCGTTTAGATTTAAGTCATCTGAATATGTTAGTGCTTGATGAAGCTGACCGCATGCTCGAAATGGGGTTCCAACCACAGCTCGATGCCATTATTGAACAGTCACCACGAGAGCGCCAAACGCTGCTGTTTAGTGCGACATTCCCTGAGCAAATTCAATCGATTGCTAAACAAATCATGTATAACCCTGTGATGGTTAAGGCCGCGGTTACCCATGAAAAAAATACCATCGAACAGCATTTTTATCAGTTAGATGACGATAAGTCGCGCATGCAAGCGCTGCAATTATTACTGTTAGAACATAAGCCAGAAAGCGCCGTGGTATTTTGTAATACCAAGCGTGAAACGCAAAAAGTGGCCGACGAACTCGAGGGTTTAGGCTTTAGTGTTTTGGCCTTGCACGGCGATTTAGAGCAGCGCGATAGGGACGAAACCCTGTTGCAATTTGCTAACAAGAGCGCATGCGTGCTGGTGGCTACCGACGTGGCCGCCCGTGGTTTAGATATCGATGCGCTAGATGCGGTATTTAACTACCATGTGGCCTACGATACCGAAGTGCATATTCACCGTATCGGCCGTACTGGCCGTGCGGGCAGTAAAGGCGCTGCTTATACCTTTTACAACGATCAAGACGGTTACAAGATTGCCTTGCTAGAAGAGTACTTAGATCGAGAAATTACCAGTGAATCACTGCCATCATTAAGCTTGCTTGGCAGTGCGCCCAATGCGCCAACCATGATCACTCTGCAAATCGATGGCGGTAAAAAAGAGAAGCTTCGCCCTGGTGATATTCTTGGCGCCCTGACGGGTGATAATGGCATTGAGGGTACGCAGGTGGGTAAAATCCTCGTGACCGACTACCGAGCTTATGTGGCGGTAAACCGTAAAGTGGCTAAAAAGGCACTGAGCAAGATCACCAGCGGCCGCATTAAGGGTAAGTCCTACCGCGCGTGGTTGATGAAATAAACTGCTATTGAGTGAACAAAAAGCGAAGCCAAATGGCTTCGCTTTTTACTTTTTACAGTTCATAATTGTGAGTTCTGAATACTATTTTTAATCAATGTCTTGGCATATTATAAATACAAATTAAAAGTGATTAATTGAATGGTTTTATAAGTCTTTCATTCTGTAAATTTAATAATTTTCTTTGCTTTATAAATAAGCTGATTTTCAGCTGATGATAAAATATTTTGTATTATGGAAATAATAAATGGCAAATAATGCTTACCTAATTAACTCTGAGTTAATGAGTGGTTGTGTCGAAACTTTAATCGAAGAAGCAGAACCTTACGATGTTGTTGCTACTGGTAGTAATCAAATTCCTGCGGCTTGGTTTTTTTGTTTTGAGGCAGCGGATCTCCAACCTGCTGAATACAATTACACCAGTGATGAAGATGAGCCCGGTGTATTTAAATTTATGGCTCCTTGTACAACCAAAGAAAAAGCCTTAGCAAATATTATTGCTAGCAAGCACTTGTTTGTTGAGTTTTGTGGACATGAAGCAATAGCAGAAGAATATTGGGCCAAAGCCGTTAGTGATCTAGAAGACTTAAAATATCCCTACCTTTCAATGCATCCTTTAGAGGTATTTTTCTTAAATGATCCGGATGAGGACGCCATTACCTTTAATCAATGTTTTACCCGAACGGCGGAATCATTTTCAGGTATTGCTGAACTCTCCTTTTATGATAAAAATTTAGTTCCATACGGTTTAGTTGAGTTATATGCTAACCCTTATTTGAATGACAGATACAGGTGTCGAAATTCCTCCTCTTTGGATATGGGGATTAAAGGCGTCGATACCTCTTCTTGGGTGCCAATGCCTGAGACTCCTGCGACTAAAGAGACTCAAGCTCCTATGCCTTTGCAGCGTGAAAAGCCATGGTGGAAATTTTGGTAACTTAGTCTCAGCTAGTTTCTGGGGAAAAGCGAAGCCAAATGGCTTCGCTTTTTTGTTTTTATTGCATCTAAATCCGAGTATTTGGTCGTAACTAGCGACACTTGCCATTACTGCATCGGTGTCGATGCAGAGTATTATTGCTAAATGAGGGAAAGGCTGATTTACTTTTTATTCAATCACATAGTTACTGACATCTTTTCGCCATGGGATGATTGGGGCTTAGCTGCAATAAATCCCAACGGTTGCCATAGAGATCTTCAAATACGGCAACAGTGCCGTAATCTTGCACTTGTGGCTCGCGAATAAAGTGAATGCCAATTGACCGCATATACTCATAATCGCGCCAAAAATCATCGGTATTTAAGAATAAAAACACTCGGCCTCCGGCTTGATTGCCGATAAAAGATTCCTGCTCGGGTTTGGAGGCTTTGGCTAATAGTAAGGCCGTACCATGGGAATTTGGCGGCGCTACTACGACCCAACGTTTATCTTGCTCGGGTTGATAGGAGTCTTCAATCAACTCAAATTTGAGTTGATTGACATAAAAATCAATCGCTTCGTCATAATCTCTTACCACGAGTGCGATATGGACAATAGTCTGTTTCATCTTTGTTCCTTGATGTTGAGCCCAATCGTATCAGTTATGGTAGCAAGCTGGTCGGATAATGTATCGATATGCGCCCAAAGGATTTAATGAAAGAAATACAGCTCAATTAGTTGCACTATATTCCCTCTGGGCCGCGTTGGCTTAGCTTGCAGCACGGTTAGCCAGCTTATGCAAAATAAGGGTATTAGACGCACTTTGTATTACCTAAAAAATCAGCCAAATGGTTACCAAAATCCTCCTAAAACCCACATGTTCTAACAAACTGTTGTAATATGTAGCGCAAAATAACGATTAATAATGTGAATTAAATAGGCATGCGTATTCATTGGTTTTTGGTGTTAATGCTCAGCATTTTTCCCGCAACAGTTGCCGCATCAGATATTGCAAGCAGTGTCAATGGTGGTACAAATCGCCTTGATGACGGTGGTGATTTTGAGCTGGGCATGAGTGTTTATGGGGTCAATCAAGTTGATGTCCGGCAAACCGATGCGGGTACGGCGCAGTTGTCACTGTTGGTCAGTGGCATGTATCAGTATAAAGGGGTATTTGTTGAGATGATCCACCAATCTCAGGATGGTGTGAATCTTGGGGTTAATCTTTGGAGCTCTGAGGATTGGTCCTTAGAGCTGTTACTGGCGAACTTACAGGGGTCATGGACTCGTCCGTCGGATGTGGACCCCAGTATGCTTGATGAAGCTGGCCGCAATGCTTATTTACTCTCAGAGGATTCTCTCTACATTGGCGCGGGGTTTCGTGCCACGCGTTATTGGGGTGATAACTACGTTTTTCAGTACAGATTAGTGTCTGATTATTATGATGATCAAGGTATTCAGAGTACTGCCAGATTGGGTAAATCTTGGCAGGTTCGTAACTGGAATTTTCACGTATTGGGGAGCGTTGGGTATTCTTCTGCTACCTTGAATCGCTATCTTTTTGGTATCAGTAAGGAAGAGGCGACTGAGCAATTTCCCGAATATCGTCCGAGTAGTTCTTTTAGCTACGGTATGGAGCTAGGCGTTGCCTATCCTATCAGTGAGAATGTTGTCTTTCGAGCTATGTATCGCTTCAACCTGTTGTCCCAAGAGGTAACCGACAGTCCCTTTAATCAAGCTAGCTATGCATCGTACTTTAATGCCTCTATCAGCTATGTATTTTAGGGAGAAAGCATGAAGCGATTCTTTCTATGGCTAGTGTTACTGAATGCGCCTTTTTTTGCTTGGAGTCAGGACGATTCGGTGATGTTTACTGCCACTCCCGAGCGTTGTATCGCACTACATAAAGGGCAAACCTGCTATCAAGACGTCTTATTTCGCTGGCAGACACCCGCGAGTGGTGAGTATTGCCTTATCCTCACGGATCGCCAGCAACAGCTAATTTGTTGGAGTGGTAATAGGTTGCAGGAATACCAATATAGTTTTGAAGGGGATAAAACGACGAGCTTTACTCTGATCCGCAATGATGACGTGCAAGCGCTCGCTCAAGTCAAAGTGGTGGTCACATGGGTTTATAAGGCCCCTAAGCAGAGCCAGTCAGGTTGGAGGTTATTCTAATATGTCAGCTGAAAAGCACATTTTAGTGGTTGAAGACGATATCTCACTGGCAGAGTGGATCAGTGATTATTTACTGGATCATGGCTATGGGGTAACGGTCGCCAGCCAAGGTGATTTTGCCTTAGAGATGATTGCTGAAGAAACACCGGACTTAGTATTACTCGATGTGATGATGCCCGTTAAGAATGGTTTCGATGTGTGTAAGGAGGCGAGGGAATTTTACTCTGGGCCGATTTTATTTATGACGGCGTGTATTGAGGACGGCGATGAGATCCGCGGGTTAGATGCCGGGGCTGATGATTATCTCACTAAACCGATTCGGCCGCAGGTGTTGTTAGCGCGGATAAAAGCCCTATTACGTCGCGTGGGGGATGAAGAACAAAAACAACAGTTAGTGTTTGATTCTATGTTGCTTAATGCAACGGCAAAAACGGTCACTATTGATAAGCAGCTGCTGGATTTAAACGCCAATGAGTTCGATGTATTGTGGCTGCTGGCACTCAAGGCGGGCACTATTGTCAGTCGCAATGAGTTAGTCGCTGAGTTGCGAGGCTTTGAATACGATGGCTTGGATCGTTCGGTAGATATTCGTATATCCCGTTTACGCAAAAAATTGCAGGAAGCTTCAAGCCTGCCCTACAAAGTGAAAACCATCCGTGGCAAGGGATACCTTTTTTGCCGCGACGAGGCTGAGCTGGAGTGATGAAGAAATTAATCACTTCTCTGGTATTGGTCGTGTTGGTTTCTATTGCAAGCTTAGGATGGTCGATAACTGAGTTTGCCAGCCTTTTGGATCCTGATAATGACACGCAAATCCCAGCCACTCAGCTCGCAGCATTAAAGCTGCTAGGCGGCACGTTGGCTAAAACCCTAGATGAAGACAGTGCCAGTCAGCATCGCGTCATAGAAAATTGGAACCAGCTAAATTCAGAGCAACTGTCTTTAGTGAGTGAAGCCGATTTCGTCTTACCCTCAGCCCTTAAAGCAGAGTTTTATGCGGGAAAATCACTTCTGCTCGAGTCCGATGACGGCATCTCCTTGCATTATTTACTGCCTAAAACAGGGCAAGTATTGAACATCAATACCGATATTGTTACGCCGACGGATGTCAGCTTTGACTTGAATAAGCTATACACCATGCTTTTTTATGGTGGTTTGGTGATGATTTTGTTGGTGTGGGTATCTCCTTTAATCCGTCAGCTAGTTAATCTTAGTAAAGTGACTCAAGCGTTTGGCATGGGGGATTTACAACGGCGAATTCCAGTCCAAAAAACCTCTTATATAGGCAATATTGAAAACGAATTCAACCGCATGGCTGATCGCATTCAGCAGTTGATTGATGACAACAAATTGCTCAGTCGAGCCGTTTCTCACGATTTAAAAACCCCGATTGCGCGGCTCAGATTTGGTATTGAGGCATTGGAAGAAACCCAAAGCGAGCAGCTTAGAGTCAAGTATTTCCAGCGCTTGAACCGCGATTTGGACACGATGGAAGACTTGGTAATGACATTGCTAAGCTATGCCCGCCTTGATGAAGCGAATATCGAGCCAGATTGGCAGTCGATTGAGCTAAATGCATGGTTGCTCGACACATACCAAGGCCAAGAATATCCAGGTTTTTCGGTCGAAGTGGTTACCTATTGCACACCACTTGTTGTCAAAACAGATCCTAACTACTTGTCCATGCAGGTTAATAATTTACTCAGTAATGCACTGCGTTTTGGTAAATCGACGATCCGGTTGAGCTTGGATGTAGAGCAGGGCGCGACTTGGTTACATGTTGAAGATGATGGTCCGGGGATTGATGAACATGAGTCTTTGCAAGTGATTAAACCTTTTGTGCGTGGTCAGCATAGCCGTGGTAATGCAGGTCATGGTATGGGGTTAGCGATTGTCGATAGAATTGGCTGTTGGATGGGCACGCCATTAAGCATTGGGCGCTCTGCTAAGCTTGGTGGTGCTCGCATGTCACTAACGTTTACGCTTTAGGAACGATGCCTTAGCAGGGTGTGCGTATGGGGGCATAGGGGATAATGGGGATTAAAGTGCACCAGCATGAGCTGATGCACTTTGGATGGGCAATTAACTGTTTACATCGACATTATTCAGTATGTAATCCGTTTCGTAGATACGTGAACGGGGATTTTCAGGCTTGCTTTGTAAACCAGTGACTTCGACCATGACAGAGGTCTCTTGATTCATTGTCGATGTTCCCCACAGGATATCCTTACTCGCGGTTGCACCTACACCAAACTGGCCTACGGTGTCACGATCTGTTTGCTCGTGAGTAAACGTGAAGTAGCGATAACCCGCTTGCTTACATAACTCTGCCGACTTACGCATAACGTATTTACGAGCTAATGTACGGTCAGTGTTGGTATTACCAACAAAGCTTATCTGCCAGCCATCGGGCGCAATTTGTATGGTTTCAAATCCCTTACCGAAAGACCAAAATTGTTTTTCGGTATCGTAGGAAGTGGCGCAAGCGGAAAGCATCAGAGCTAATCCTGCACATAAAAACGTTTTGTTAATAGATATCATGGTCTTGTCTCGTCAGATTACTTAGAAGCTATAGCTAATACCAAGGTATGTCGCCAACTGATTACGACTGCCGATGAGCGGAGAATTGGCCATGTTGGCACCTATGAGCGAGTAACCTGTGGCTTGTGTAATGTCTAAATGCTGAGTGACAGGCATGACCAAGGTGTAGCCTAGCTTATATGCGAAGGTACCTTCAGCCTGATAATCAGGGCGCAATACAGTTGCTTCTGATGAGTTGACACCCGTGTAGTAGTTAGCAAAGTCTTTACTAAAGTAATGCACGCCCGCATAAGGAACGAGATCCCCAAAGCCAAGATTAATGGGATGGTAATAGGTAATATCAGCCTGAAAACCATTATAAACATTTGTCACATCGTGTTGGAATTTGGTTGATAGCGTACCCACACCTAAATGAATGTCGGCGTTTAACCCTAAATCGCCGCTGAATTTGCGATCCTTCATGCCAGTTAAAATATCGGCATCATCGGCATCAAACCCTGGGTTAGCAACCGCAAATACGCTGAAATTGATAGCACTATCATTTGTTCCTAAAAAGCGATAGTTAATACCGGACAGATCGGCGTTGAAGTCCTCACCATGGTAGCCTCCATTGAGGTAGGCACCCGTTTGGTGATCTTGTCCTTTGTAAAACTTGCTGCCAGTTGCGACACCAACTCCTGCAAAAAACTGATTTTGATGACTATAGACATTACCGTTACGAATGTAAGTATTGCTTTCTGCAAAAGCATGGCTGGAGATCAAAATACTTGTGATGACAATGCAGAATTTTTTCATTTTCTATCCTTAAAATAGCTGTCTAGTGACTGTGGGGTCACTATATTTCAGTTCTTAAAAGGACTTTGTATCCGAATGTAACCTAGGATTGGGGATTGCGTTGAGGGTGTGGCTTGGGAGGTTAATGACGCAGCGTCAGTGAGAGAGGAATAAGGTTTCAATTAAGCTATATCCAGATAGGTACAGCGAGAAAAGGAATGCATAACGGCTTAGAGTCTATTGCTATTAAATCAATGGCATCAGGTGTATTTACCTGATGCCATCGTTCCATTATTTAACCCGCTTATCGACTAAGGGCAAGGTAATCTAAATTGATCGGATAGTTGGTTTAGTCGTACGAGTAACTCGGGCGATAGGGTGACTTTTAAGCTGTCGATATTTTCTTTCAGTTGGTATAAATCTGTTGCACCAATAATGTTTGAGCCAACAAATTTACGTGAATTAACAAAGGCTAGCGCCATTTGCGCGGGGGATAAATTAAACTCGCGGGCTAAGTCTACGTAGGCCGCTGTGGCATCGAGTGCCATTTGCGAACCAGTATAACGGGCGAAGCGTTTAAACAGGGTTAAGCGCGCGCCTTCGGGCCATTGGTTGTTACAATATTTGCCGCTCAGGGCGCCAAAGGCTAAGGGCGAGTAGGCCAGTAGTGGTAACTCTTCGCGGTGGCTGATTTCACTCATGCCCACCTCAAAACTGCGGTTGAGCAGGTTATAGGGATTTTGCACTGTGACTATGCGCGGCAGGCCGTGCTTTTCCGCCAGTTGCAGATACTTCATCAGTCCCCAAGGGGTTTCGTTCGACACGCCGATATAGCGCACTTTACCTTGGCGAATGACTTCGGCGAGGGCTTCGAGGGTTTCGAGGATCGGCGTTTGCTGCTCAATCTCTTGCTCGTCGTAAAATAATTCCCCGAAAAAGTTGGTATTGCGATCCGGCCAATGAACTTGATAGAGATCGATAGTATCGATTTGCAGGCGTTCGAGCGAGGCATCAACTGCTTGGTGAATGTTGTTCCAGTCTAGCGCCATATTTTTGCGAATATAGTCACTCTTGCCACCTGGCGCGGCAATCTTAGTGGCGATCACTAGGTCATCACGGTTGCCACGGGCCTTGATATATTGGCCCAAAATGCGTTCGGTTTCGCCTTGGGTTTCCGGCTTTGGCGGCACAGGGTACATTTCCGCAGTATCAATAAAGTTGATGCCACTGCCTATGGCGTAGTCTAGCTGTGCAAAGGCCTCGGCTTGGGTATTTTGTTCGCCCCAAGTCATGGTGCCTAAACAGATTTTGCTCACCTCGAGATTAGAATGCGGTATGCGTCTGTATTCCATCTATTTCTCCTACGGAAACTATCTTAGTTCGAGGCTATCAAGCTTTTGCTGTAAAGCAAAGGTTAATGCGGCGCTAAGAATGTTAGTGGGTTAAAAATAACCAATGCCTTGTGGGGATTTTGCTAGGTTTATTGCGACATATTGTGCACTAACTCGCCACTGACTCTGGGTTTTGTGCCTTTGCCCCGATTCGGGGTCTAAGAGGGGGATTTTTGTCTGTTTTTATATAGTTAAGTTATTTCTAAAACAGTTATGACGTAATTATTAATTATTTGTTATAAAACTACATTTGAAGTTTTTGTTCAGAATCTGACTCGATCTTCATCACAAAATAATGCAATTTTACGTATATTACTTACGAAATTGCGGCGGAATGTGACGCCACTATCGGATTATCTGTTAACAAACATCTACCCTAAATTTATCTAAAAATTTTCATGGTTGATATTTGTGATGGCAGATTTTTCAAACCAAGTTATAACGATCAAAAAAGGCCTCGACTTGCCGATTTCGGGTGAGCCTAGGCCGATCATCGAACCCGGTAATAGGCCATCCCAAGTGGCCCTGTTGGGTGAGGAGTATGCTGGCTTAAAACCGACGATGTTGGTGGAAGTCGGCGATAAGGTCAAAAAAGGCCAACCTTTGTTTGAAGATAAAAAAACAAAGGGCGTGCTGTTTACCGCTCCCGCCAGTGGCGAGATTGTGGCGATTAACCGTGGCGAGCGTCGAGTCTTACAATCCGTGGTGATCCGCTGCAATGGCTTAGACGCCGATGAGCAGATCCGTTTCGATATCCACACCGATTTACAGGCACTTTCTGCCGAGGTGGTTCAGGCGCAATTGGTTAACAGTGGTCTGTGGACTGCGCTGCGTACCCGTCCTTTCTCCCGTGTTCCCGCGTTAGATAGCAAACCCGCAGGTATTTTCGTGACGGCTATGGATACCAATCCACTCGCTGCCGATCCTAGGTTGATTATTGCCGAGCAGCGCGATGCCTTTAAGGCAGGCTTAGCGGTACTGAGTCATTTAACTGAGGGCAAGGTTTACCTTTGCCAAGATAAGGGCGAAGCCTTAGTCGGTACTGATTTACCAAAGGTTGAAGTGCGCCGTTTTGCTGGCGTGCATCCAGCCGGATTAGCCGGAACTCATATCCACTTTACCTTGCCCGTGAGCATTGAGCGTCAGGTATGGCACATCGGCTATCAAGATGTGATCGCTTACGGCAAGCTGTTCCAAACAGGTGAACTCTATACCGACCGCGTGGTGGCTTTAGGTGGTCCAAGTGTGCTTAATCCACGTTTACTGCGCACTCAGTTAGGGGCAGAGCTGAGCGCCTTAGTGGCCGATGAGATTAAACCCGGTAATAACCGTGTGGTGTCAGGCTCAGTGTTATCGGGCCATACCGCCCAAGGCGTACATGACTTTTTAGGCCGCTTCCACAACCAGGTATCGGTTCTCGCCGAAGATGCACAGCACCAAGTATTGCCTTGGGTGCGTGGCGGTTCGGACAAATTCTCTATCACCCGTGCGGTAACCTCCCGTTTATTTGGCCTGACTAAATCCTTCGAATTTACCACCCATCAGGGCGGCTCTCAGCGCGCCATGATGGCCTTTGGTCAGCTCGATCGCGTAATGCCATTAGATATTTTACCCACTCTGCTAGTGCGTGACTTAGTGGTGCGAGATACCGATGAGGCGCAGGCGTTAGGCGCATTGGAGTTAGATGAAGAAGATTTGGCCCTGTGTACCTTTGTGTGCCCTGGCAAGTATGACTTCGGTAAAGAGCTACGTGCTTGTCTAGATGTTATCGAGAGGGAAGGTTAATGACGACACAACCTAAAAAACCTGATTTACAGGACGACTACTACGCCACGGGTAAATCGATGAAGGGCTTTGTGCGCTCATTGGTGATCGCCAGTGGTCGTAGCACTAAGGGACAAGTGCACGTGCGTGACGCCATTGACGTAAAACGTACCATGACCTTAGTGGGCCTTTGTTTATTACCTGCCATTTTATTTGGCTTATATAACGTAGGCTTACAGGCTCAGCTCGCACTAGCAAGCGGCTTAACTACGCCAGAAACCTGGAAACTCGCGCTGTTTAACGCTTTAAGCGGTGGCTTAAGTGCCGAGACGGGCGTAATTGGTTTATTCCTCTACGGCTTAAGTTTTTATCTGCCGATTTACTTAACTGCATTGCTGACAGGCCTGTTTTGGGAAGTGGTGTTTGCCAAGGTGCGTCGCCAAGAGCTGCACGAAGGCTTCTTCGTCACAGCCTTGTTATTTACGCTGATTTTACCTGTTTCGATTCCGCTTTGGCTGGTGGTAATGGGGATTAGCTTTGGGGTGGTAATTGCCAAAGAGCTGTTTGGTGGTATGGGATATAACTTCCTTAACCCCGCATTAGCTGGCTTGGCCTTTATCTATTTTGCCTATCCCTCAGAAGTCACGACCGTTAAGCAACTGGTTGCCGTGGATGGTTTTTCTGGCGCGACAGCCCTAGCGCAAGCCGCTGCCGGTAAGCTGCAATTTGCCGATTACGCTTGGTACAGTGCCTTTAGCGATCCTAACTGGTGGAATAATTTCTTCGGTTTTACCGTGGGCGCGATTGGTGAAACCAGCACGCTTGCTGTGTTGCTCGGTGGGCTATTACTGCTTATCACCCGTTTAGCCGACTGGCGTATTGTGGTGGGCGTGATGCTAGGCATGATTGCCACTGCAACCTTGTTCAATCTGATCGGTTCGAGCACTAACCAGATGATGGCAATGCCTTGGACATGGCACTTAGTCACGGGTGGTTTTGCTATCGCAATGATGTTTATGGCGACCGATCCTGTCACGACCTCTTATACCCGCCAAGGCAAGTTCGCCTACGGCGCCTTGATTGGTTTTATGACAATCCTTATCCGTGTGGCTAACCCCAAAATGCCAGAAGGCGTGATGTTAGCCATCCTGTTCGCCAACCTGTGGGCGCCGCTGTTCGATTATCTGGTGGCCCGTGCCAACATCAAACGGAGAGTAAAACGTCATGGTATTTAAGAAAGATACTGTGGTGGGGACCATGATCTTCACCATTACGCTCTGCCTTTTGTGCTCCTTTATGATCACCGGCACCGCAGGCGTGTTGAAAGAGCGTAAGCTCGCAAAAAAACGCGATGAGTTACAACGTTATGTGTTGATGGCGGCCGATGTGAATATTGGCCAAGGCAATGAGTTTAGAGAGATTTTTGCTAAATCCGTTAAGCCATTATTGATTAATCTCGACACAGGCAAAGTGGACTCTGATGCCAATGTACTCGACTTTGACGAGCGCATGGCAGCGATTAACCCTGAAACCTCAAGCGCCCCTAAAAAGGATATCGCTAAGATTAAAACCCGTGCCAACGATGCCCGTGTGTTTAAGGTGTTCGATGATAGCGGCAAATTAACCAGCGTCGTAGTGCCTTTCTACGGTAAAGGGCTATGGTCGATGATCTACGGTTACGTGGCCGTTGAGCCTGACTTTAACACCATTAAAGGCATGGTGGTTTACGAGCACGGTGAAACCCCTGGTATCGGTGACTTTGTGACTGACCCACATTGGTTATCCTTGTGGAAGGGTAAACAACTCTTTGATGAAAAAGGCAAGTTTGCGATGCGCCTCGTGAAAGGCGGTGCCAAAGAGGGTGATATCCACGGTGTTGATGCTGTGAGTGGTGCGACCATGACCGGCCGTGGCGTACAGCGCGCAATGGAGTTTTGGTTTGGCGTCGAGGGTTTCCAAACCTTCTTCAACCAATTAAAGGCATCGGCTGAACAAGGTGAGTTGGGAGGTGCAAAATGAGCAACAGTTTATCCATGCGGGACATGCTAGCAGGCCCTGTATTTGCCAATAACCCAGTGGCGATGCAAGTGCTGGGCGTATGTTCGGCGCTGGCGGTGAGTAACTCCATGCAGACGGCCGTGGTGATGACACTGGCGGTGACCTTCGTACTGGTGTTCTCTAACCTGATTATCTCCGCCATTCGCAACTTTATCCCTAACAGTGTGCGGATTATTGCCCAGATGACGGTGATTGCCTCCTTGGTGATTATTGTCGACATGGTATTGCAGGATGTGGCTTACGAGCTATCTAAGCAACTCTCTGTATTCGTTGGGTTAATCATCACTAACTGTATCATCATGGGCCGCGCAGAAGCCTTTGCGATGAAGTATCCACCGCACTTAGCTGTGGTCGATGCCGTGGGTAACGCGGCGGGTTATGGCTTGGTGCTGATCAGTGTGGCCTTTGTGCGCGAGTTGTTAGGCACGGGCAATCTGTTTGGGCATAGCGTGTTGACTACGGTTGAAAACGGCGGCTGGTACTTACCCAATGAGATGTTTAAGTTGCCCCCAAGCGCCTTCTTCCTGATTGGCCTGCTGATCTGGACCATTAACGTGATCCAGCGTAAACGCGGTTAAGGAGCGGATATGGAACACTATATTAATCTGTTTATACAGGCCACTTTCTTAGACAACATGGCGCTGTCGTTCTTCCTCGGTATGTGTACCTTCTTAGCCGTGTCTAAAAAGGTGTCGACCGCTTTCGGCTTAGGCGTTGCGGTTATCGTGGTGATGACCTTAGCCGTGCCCTTAAACCAACTGATCTATGCAAAGGTATTAGCACCGGGCGCATTGGCGTGGGCGGGTATGCCTGGCATCGACTTAAGTTACCTGCAACTGATCACCTTTATCGGTGTGATTGCGGCCTTAGTGCAAATCCTTGAAATGTTTTTAGATAAATACATTCCAAGCCTGTATGACTCCCTCGGGATCTTCCTGCCACTGCTCACCGTAAACTGCGCGATTTTTGCCGGGGTGATTTTTATGGCTAACCGTGATTACAACTTTGCCGAATCGGCGGTGTTTGCCATGGGTTCGGGCACGGGTTGGGCGTTGGCGATTGTGATGCTGGCAGGGCTGCGTGAGCGGATGAAGTTTCATGCGATTCCCGAAGGCTTACAGGGGATTGGTATCACCTTTATTACCACAGGGTTGATGGCACTTGGCTTTATGTCTTTCTCGGGGATCTCGCTGTAACGCGTGGCTGAGAAAGTGAAACCGCATTCTGTTTAGAAAAAGGGTTATCGAATGGAAATGGCAATAGGCATAGGCATGTTCACCCTAGTGGTGTGCCTACTGGTGATAGTAATCCTTATCGCCAAAAAGAAATTAGTGACTACCGGTGAGATCACTATCGGAATTAACGACGATGCTGAGAAAAGCATTAAAGTTGCCGCAGGCGACAAACTGCTTGGCGCCTTAGCGAGCAAGAATATTTTTATTCCCTCGGCCTGTGGCGGCGGCGGTACCTGCGGCCAGTGTCGGGTGAAAGTCAAATCGGGCGGTGGTGATATTCTGCCCACAGAACAAGGGCATATCACTAAAAAAGAAGCCAAAGAAGGTTGTCGTCTCGCCTGCCAAGTCGCGGTGAAAACCGATATGGAACTTGAGCTAGAGGAAGAAATCTTCGGCGTGAAGAAGTGGCAATGTGAGGTGATCTCAAACGATAACAAGGCCACCTTTATCAAAGAGTTACTGCTAAAACTGCCCGAAGGTGAAGACGTGCGCTTTAAGGCGGGGGGCTATATTCAAATTGAAGCGCCTGCCCATGTGGTGAAATACGCCGACTTTGATATTCCGGCTAAGTACCGCGACGATTGGGAAAAATACGGTCTGTTCGACTTAGTCTCCACTGTTAATGAAGATGTGCTGCGCGCCTATTCAATGGCGAACTATCCCGATGAAAAGGGCCGCATTATGCTTAACGTGCGGATTGCCACGCCACCATCGGCCAATGTGCCACCGGGTAAGATGTCTTCTTACATCTTTAACCTTAAGGCGGGGGATAAGGTGACTATTTCTGGCCCATTCGGTGAGTTCTTTGTGAAGGATACTGATGCAGAAATGGTATTTATCGGCGGTGGTGCGGGCATGGCACCGATGCGCTCACATATTTTCGATCAGCTAAAGAGTAAAAAGACCAAGCGTAAGATGAGTTTTTGGTACGGTGCCCGTTCGACCCGTGAGGTGTTTTACCAACATGATTTCGATGCATTAGCGGCTGAGAATGACAACTTTGTTTGGCATGTGGCGCTGTCGGAGCCGTTACCAGAGGATAACTGGACGGGTTACACTGGCTTTATCCATAATGTGATTTACGAAAATTACCTTAAACATCATAAGGCACCAGAGGATTGCGAGTACTACATGTGTGGCCCTCCAATCATGAACTCCTCGGTGATCCGTATGCTTGAAAGCCTAGGGGTCGAGCCTGAAAATATCCTGCTCGATGACTTTGGTGATTAAGCGGTAAGTGGTAAGTGGAATAGAAAATCGCGTTAGGCAAAGCTAGAACAGCGGAGCCTAACGCGATTTTTGTTTATAGGGCTTTTAGTTGGCTTTGATATCTAGCTAAAGGATTTACCGCCATGGTGGCTTAAATAGCTCACCATACGCAGACTTTCAGTGGTATAGCATCCCATGCGAAACTCTCCTTGCCAGTAAGCAATATCGAGCGGACGATACCCCAGCGCATTTGGATGATTCACATCGGCACCCGCATCCACTAATAGTTTGAGCAGTTCAAAAGACTGTAGATCACAGGCATGCAACAGTGCCGTCATCCCATTCTTATCAACGCCTTCAAGATCAGCGCCATTAGCAATAATGCGCTTAACCGCAAGTGTATCCTTGGCTTTAACTGCATGGATAAGTTCAGTGCTCATAGGGATATTTAACCTGTTCCTGTGAAGCAAATTTAAAGGAGATCAATCAGAAACGCCCAAGTGAAGCAATACAACTCCTTTCTTGCCCTCGATAGCAAAATCAACCCATTCCATCTCGTACCATTCATCCGTTATCAATGAAACAGCTAAAACCCTTTTGACCTCTAGCAGCGCATCAAGTTGATCACTTATCTGTTTGATAAATTCGTCTCTAAAGCTTTTTATGGACATTGAAAAGGCGTTATCGACATCCTTAACAGAAGCAAAAGCTGAGCCGCAACCGCTCGGTGTTGTAGGTAGGATATAGGAAAAAAGCCAATCATGAAGTGCTGCATTGATCTCACTACGCCAGTCTATGACTTCACTAAAGCTAACCGTGGCATCCTTATAAAAACCCTTAAGATAATTTTCCGTTGCAATCTCTAATGGTTTTGGTGCATCAATTTTAATGATTTCAAACGTATAGCCGTGATTCGTTTTATTGTTTACATAGGATAGCCCTGTGAGTATCCCGTTTATCGTACCCAATTTATAGTCAAAGTTGTCCATTTCAGTTACTACACGCCTTAGCCATTGAAAACGGCAACCAATAATTCTATCTGCCATTTTAAATCAACAACATAATCTGCTTTCGGCTTCCCCTCAAGCGAATAGTGATTGAGATTGCTTTAAAGACGTGGCAAAAGTGGCTGTTAACATTAGTCAATGTGAATAGGCTCGCCATGGCATTGACTCACCGACACGCAGCAAGTCCGTCCTTGGATGCTCGACCGCCCCGTCTGATGTGAATGGATTCACGAATGCCGCGATGGCATGGATGCCAAAAAGCGGCCATGGGGGCGGACGGTCGTCTCGCTAATCACCATGGCTCACCTGTTTAACATCGGTGTCGCCTGTTTATTTTAAAGCAGATATGTTGCTTGTTTTGGGACAAAGCCTTGTTAGATAATTCACCTTTCTTAGCCAGATTCGGATTAGCTCTTCTAATAGCAACGCTTCGTTTGGCTACAAACCAACCAACACTCGATATCTCCAGTCGAAATAGGCATAACAGGGGCATGAACCAGTATTGATTCATCTTAAAGGAAAAAAACGCCCCAAAATAGCTGCAAATGGCGGCCTAGGACTGGTTTTTGGGGTGGCGTGAATCAGTCTGATGTAGAGTGATTCAAAGATGGATTACGAGCAAACAATTATAAGGAAATTTATGGATAATGCCGAAATCAGCCGCAAATAAAATGTGGATATGTTTTTAAGGTACTTTGTAAAAATAGGCGACGTTGCGAACGTAGTAAGAATACTTTGGTTAACTCTTCTGCTCAAAATAATTGATTTTTTCTATTGAAATCGCGCTTCTTTTTAGCCACATGCATACTACCGCAAACAATAAATTGAATGTATGCCTAGAGCCAAATCCGTCCAGTAAGTTCTTCTCAAAGCTTTTGTCACACTTAGTTCCACCTTGAATAACTATGCTATTCAAAGCTTGTGGAATGCCAGGTTCCGACCTCAAAATTGCCAGCATTCTGTCTTTATTTGCTTCATCATCTAACTTTGCAGAATCTAGATTGTGAGCAAAGTCATTTCGAATAGCCTTGAACTTGTTCAGTTGAGAACGAACACCGACACTAATAATTCCTAACCTATAACACATCTCAATTTTCGATGAAAATGTACCCAATGGAGCACCTCGCCCAGAAAATAATTCATCGTTCTTATTAACTGGACTTAGTAAAAATGCCTTTAGGTTATCTTCCAATGCAGAATCGAGTAAAGATGCAGAAAGAATAACAGCACCACGATCACTTTCTGCAGATAACTTCTCGTGGTTTTCTAGAAATACTTTCTCCGCATCGGGACCTAAAAAATACTCCATAATCTTCCTCTGATAATACTGCTGACAGCATGATTTATTAATAATGAGTTACTTGGCTACAATATGCTTGAACTTATAACGAGTTATAAACACCATGAATAAACCGACTATAAACAAAATTGATCCAGGAGCAGCTTGTGCAATTTTAGACTCAGCACCTAGGAGTTTTATATCCCAGTCAGAAGCTCCGCTAACACCTTGAACAAAGAGATATATACCGCCAATAATAGCTGCCAGACCCAAAAATAAACCCGTAACAGAGTACATTAATTGATATTTAGCTAATGTTGCTTGAGTTTCTGGTGCTGTATTTTTATTCACCTGTGAACCATTGACAACAAAGGTTCGATTATTGTTAGAAGAGTTTGACATGTTGACATTAATTCCTTTCTGCGGGCTTCCCGAATTCAGCTGTGATTTTATCCAAGATGGAGTTTTCGGCATTAAAGCTAAGTTTTCCATCTTTTAAAATAATTTCAGTCTTGGAAATTTCTTCTTCGGTTAGAAATATTGCGAGCTTAGTTTTCGTAGAAGCCAAAATTCCTGATGCTAAGTCGAAGTTTCCTGTTTGTTTGATCGGCATACGACCAGACCTCCTTTACTCGTGATTTTTTAACCTTTAACACACGCCTAATAAAGACAAAAAACTCATCTCTTTTACAAAATAGCACTATCTATGCTTGCACGCAAATGTCATAACTTATTGTATAACAAAAACATATTGCAACATCTTTCGATATTTCATTCGCTCATTATCCAACAGAATTTAACGAGCCACCCATTGTTAAATTTTCTAAAAATTATGGTAAGCGTTACTCGGTTTGCTTTGCATGACGAGCAGGCAGCACTAAAGCTACTGGAGTTCACTATCCCCTAGGAGTTGCCGCAGGGCAGTCGAATCAGGGGGAGCGTCTGATGCGATAACATAAGGGACGCTAAATGCCCAAGGGGTTTTCAACTCCGTCAGGGGCGTCTTGGCTGATGTGAAAACGATAGGCAAGGAGGATAGGACGAGCAGTTCTCTTTGGTCGACTCTTTATTAAAAATCAATGGGGGTGAAGCCCCACGACTTTGACTTTGCTTTTAAAAACTCAATCCATACTTTAATTGCTCATCTCAAACGCCGCAACACTATGAAAACTTATGATAAGCTGGCCGCTTTCTAATCAGGCAATATTTGCTAATTAAGTTAAGGATAACCCATGCGTTTGAGTGTTATCGGCTCCCTGCTATCGGGGTTGTTATTATTCCCAAGTGCCAATAGTGTTGGCGAGTCGTTTGAAACTGCGATTGTGTCGGAAAGCGCGCAAGGCGGTCAGTCAGTTAAGCTTGAAAGCCAAACAGCATCCTCTGTCTCAAAGACTGCGGAGATTAAGAGCTTAATCCAAGCCGCGATCAAGGATTCGCCGCAGCCATTTAGTGGCAGTGTCATTCTGCTTGAAGAGGGGAAACCACTGTTTGAATTGCAAAAGGGTGAAGGTATTAGTAAAGATTCGCGCTTTGTGATGGCATCGCTCTCTAAACAAATCACTGCAACCTTGATATTACAGGCGGTTGATGCGGGGAAACTCGATTTAACTCAAACGCTTAATCATTACCTTTTGGGTGATGCGAAGGGAGATAACAAGGTACTAAAAGCCGTTGTGGCGGGCACAAATTCAAGTGCAAACGCTTTAAATCCCAGTCGATATGATGAGCGGATTACGCTGCATCAACTACTGACGCATACATCGGGCGTCGATAAACTGGGTAAGGCCAATCGATTTGAGCCTGGTCGCCAATTTGAATACTCGAACTTTGGTTATTCACTGCTTGGGCAAGTGCTTGAGAAGGTTAATCACCAATCCTTTGCCGAGCAAGTGGCGCAGTTTGCAACGCGATACCAGCTTCATGGTTTGAGTGCAGAGCTTGGCAGTATTGCGGCTATTCACAGCAAAGTGCCTTCACTCGCTGTAGGTTTACAGGAAAGCGAGGTGATTGCCCCCTCTGATTTAGTGCTTGATGAAGCTTTGTTGCCCGCTGGCGGACTTATTGCCTCGGCGGCCACTTATGCCGACTTTCAGCAGCAATTACATGCTGGCAAGTTGTTGAGTCCAGAGAGTTATCAAAGGATGACCACTGCGTATATCGAGTTGCCATTTTTGTGGCCGAATATGCGTTATGGTTATGGAATAAGGATCAATAAGGACGATGGCCTCGTCGAATACAGTCATACGGGTTATTTAACCGGTTATATGTCGATGACGCTGCATTATCCCGAATTTAATATGGATTTGGTGATGCTGGAAAATCTATCGCTAAATCTCAATGATCGCGCTCGAGTATTTGAACTGCATAATCAGATCCGCCAAATTATCCGTAGCCAGTTGCTGCTTGCAAAAGCTTCTAATGTTTAAGCCTCTGATGTTTAATTAAACCTTAGCTTTCGCCATTATGTTGGCGAATAGACTGCTAAGTCTGCTGATCCGCGGTTAGGCTTAAACTCGAAAGTATAAAGCCCCTTTAAGTGACGATATAAAAGGGGCTTTATCTTGGGTTGCTAGCTAAGGTGCTCACTGCTACCAAAAGCGCTTTCTTAGTGCGGTTTCGATTTCAATTTCTACCCTAAAGTATTGCAAAATTGTCCAAACAGAATCGACTAAGGCTTCGGTAAGTGCGGGATAATCATCCCCGATAACCTTGTTGATTTCATCAACCATTTCATCGAGATAGTCCTGAACCCCTTCTTCAAATTCGGCTTTTGTCGCTTGATTGCGGAAAAAGCTAAAGTTGTCGAGCTTTTCAATCAATAGTTCCACCAGTTCTTTAACCGAGTTTAACTGTTGAGCCGTGATGCTTGGATCGCTGGCTATCGGCTTAAAGAAATGCAGCACTTTGTTTTTGAGATCAAATAGCGTCGGGATTTGGCTTCTATCCACCGCCGCATCACTGACCTCTAATCTGGCTTTATGAGTATGTGCAGGTTTTGGCGCCTCCACATGGGTTGTGCCACATTCAAGCGTAAGCGATGCGACTTCTGGCTTCGCTACGTGATGGTCGATAACTGTGGGGGTGGGGGGTATTTCACGCCCTAGCTTCTGTAATAGCCGACGTTGGAAATAACTTTGTGGCAGGGCTTTACTCAGAGCTTGCTCAAGTTGGGACTCACTGTAGGGGACGATTTGCAGTAGTACTTCGAAAATCTCTTTATATTCCTGCTCCATAGTCACGCTTAGCGGGTTATTACCGATACTATTAGTTACGGTTAAGTCAGCGCCATATTGCTGCAATAGTCTTAAGATCCGCACCGCCGTTGATTCAAAGCGAGGAAACTCATTCGAGCTGCCGCCCATCACGGCGCAAAGGGCGGGGGTGGTGTCTTCGGCATTGATGGCATTGGGGTTGGCGCCATGTTCGAGTAACACCTCAACGCAGGACTGCGCGCCGTAATAGCAGGCGCACATCAGTGGTGTAAATTGTTCATCTACTGAGAATTCTTCAATTTTGGCTCCGTGGCTTAGTAATAGTTCCACTGTATTACGCCGCATCGGGCCAGTAATCTGATCCCACCAGTAGGTCGAAATCGCCTTGTGCAGAATAGGCGAATTATCATGGCCGCAATGGGTAAAAATATCCCCGCCTTGGTTAATCAGCCATTCAAGTACTTGGGTTCGACAGGCGATGGCCGCAGCGGACACATAGTTAGTGTTGTAGATATTGGTGAGACTTAAATCGAGTCCCTTGGTGAGCAGATATTCCATCACTTGGATAAGTGTGGCTTGATCTTCTTTACCCGAACCACGTTGGCAGATAGTCAGCAAGCTTGGTTCATCCACCGCACCAAATTTTTTATTGATATCCATACCATATTTTATGAAGAGGTCGAGAAACTCCGGTAGAAAGGTTTTCTTCTCGACCATTGGATAAACCAATAGTCGCAAGTTCGACCAGGCCAACATTTCGTAGGGTTTACCCGCATTCATAAATACAGAATTGGGATCCGCGCCATATTTGAGCAACAGCTCTAGTACTTGATAGATATATTCCCGTTGATTCACATCGGTAAATTGGGCGTTATTAATAAATTGGTTGAGCACGGGGGAATGGTCGGCGTCAGGCGGTGTCATCCTATAGATGCGATTGATATCGACGGTCGCCTTAATCAATTTTTCGATAATTCTGAGGTCAAATTCTGAGGTCAATGCCGCATAGAGCAAACTTTTAGCGTGGGAGTCGGCTTTGAGCTGCGGATAATGATCTAGCAGATATTCAGTGTATTGTTGTGATTTAGCGTAGACACAGAGTTCGAGTAAATTGGCGTCATCCCAAAAGCTGCTATCGTTGGCCATAATATAACGGGACTTTTTAAACTCAGGATAGCGTTTTACTAATGGCGCGAAGGCTTCAACTCCCCAAAAGTCGCTGGAAAAAATAATCTCTTCAATCAGGCTTAATTGGCCAATGTCCAAATAAAGATCTTTATTAATGAGATGTAAAAAGACATCTTTACTGCGCTCAGCATAAAGGATTTCTAAGGGATGATTTAACTCGCCATTGGTCCAAAAACTTACTGAATGATTGATATCCAGCCCCAGTTCAAGCAAGTGATCGAGCATGATAATCCGCTGATTATCTTGGTAGATATACTGAGGATTTGGATGAAATAAGTAGTTTAACCAGCAGTTATTAAATTGATTTTGATAGTAAACGTTAGCACCAGCCTTGAGGTAGAGCTTTACCAACTCAGGATTATTAAACTCAATTGCTGCGTGCAGGGCACTAAAGCCATTGCATTCAATTTGAGCGCCATTATCCAGCAGATATTGTATCAATTCGAGGTCGGATTCAGGGCTACGAGAAAGCGGGACTAACACATTACAGGGGGAAATATCGGGATCAATAAAATTAATATCACCGCCATTGGCGAGGTACTTATTAATTTTTTGAATTTTCTTGGCTGTAGACAGCTCGTTATTAACACATATTTCCCGCAGGGTGAGATTATTATCACCAAAAATCCAATTTAGCATGGGCTTCCCTATTTAATGCTTTAACAATAATGCAGCAAAATCATTTCAAATAAACATCATTTAACTGAGTGATTTTGTGTGTATTTTAATATGGTTAGCCACTAAAACTCTATGCTAATAAGGAGAATTAAAGACTGATTTTAGTTGAATAAGTGATTAACTGTGTTGGTTGGCATTGATTGCCGCTTATTATCAGGCAGGATGTTTAGCGAAGAATATAGCGGGGATTTACTCGGTTGGCAGACCATCCGTGGCCTGCTAAATGGAATTATTTAGGTTGCAATGGTAATAACATCGGGATCTCACAGGCATCGTGGCCAGTATTTCCTAGTGGTGCGCTCAGAGAGTAAAAACCTAAGTGTTCATAGAGCTTGAGTGCTTCTTTTAATATCGCAGTCGTTTCTAAGTAGCAGCTTTGGTAACCCGTTTGACGGGCAAAGTCGAGAGCGAGTAATGCTAAACGTTTAGCTAAGCCTTTACCGCGGATTTCGGGCATAAAGTACATTTTTTGTAGTTCACAAATGCCTGCATTATTGGCAAGTGGGGCAATGCCTGCACCACCAACGACTCTACCTTCATATTCAACAACCCAATATTGAGCACCCGCTTGCGAATAAATTTGACTTAAACAATCTAAGGTCGGGTCGGCCACGCTATAGCCTTTATCTGCGGTCAAACCATATTCGGCAGATACATCGCGGATAACTTGGGCTATGGCGGCATCATCGGTGGCAGAGGCTGCACGAATAATATAGCCCGATTGCTGTTTGGCTTTATCTATTGCTTGGTTGTACTGCATCAGCGCCTGCTCAATATGGTGTATTTGATCAGGGGTGAGTTGCGCTAATATTTCTTGAAACAGCTGATTTTGTTGGTTATCGAGTTTTGCGAGTAGCTTTTTACCCGCGCTCGTCAGTTGTACGACAAGGCAGCGATTATCCTTTGGATGCATTTGGCTCTGGGCGAGATGCTTATCGATTAAGTGCTTTATTGCTCGGCTAGCATTGGATTTATCAATACTTAGTTTGCAGGCGAGATCTTTAATGGTTTGCGGTTGATTACCGATCTCAAGCAAAGCATGGGCTTGCACGGGGGAGAGAGGTAAATCACCGACTGCTGCGTTAAGCATGCCTAAATGCCTCACCATATAGCGAGAGAGCTGCCGGAGTTGGCTAGATGAGTCTAAATCATTTGCCATAGTTTAATTAAACGCCTTTACGTTATGCAACGTTGAGCCTGACGAGTACTGCAAGCCGGTGGGCTAGCTAGGCTTATATCGCATAATTTAGTTGCAAGTTACAACTAAATTAGCGGGATTTGCGTTGTTTTGCAATATTTTATTAACAAATTTATGGGTAAATCTCGGGATTTAAAAACGGCGCCATCGCGAGGATGATTGCTTGGGTATAATTGCTTTCACGAGTAGCGTGGCCGTGGGTGAGCAGGCCTATTGCGCCACCTTTTTGCTTGATATTAACAGTGTTAAATAATCTATCCATTACATGGCCTAATTCTTCACCCGCTTCAAGTGCTTGATAAACCTGCATCGGCAGCGGTAACAGTGCGCCACGGCCAATGCTTAAGCGTTGCTGGTGAGCAATCGCAATATAGGCAAAGGTTGCTGGGCCAAACTCGAAATGGTCGACGCCGCCTTCCATCGCAAAATAATAATCAGCTTCGGTATGCCGTTGGCAATAGTTAACGCGATTCACTGCACCTTGGCGGGTATCGCTATCTGTCATGGGTTGGGCGGGGACGCCAGAAGGTGCGTCCATGCTGAGGGTTTCAATCTGGGATTCAGGAAACAGCAGCTTCATCGCATTGGTCGCAGCATTCACTTTGACGGGGTTTTTCGACCCAACGATTACCTTGATAATATTTTGTTGCATATAAGTTATTTATTTTGATTTTTAAAGTGGACGCTCATATGGATCATTGCTTAAATGGTCGGAGGTGTCTCGCCTATGGGTTTTCTATTCTGCCATATTCATTGCTATGACTCAGTAAAAACAGCTCAGTAAAAGCAAATGTTTGGGGAGCAAATAGCCATAGCCGAGCATCAGGAAGCGACATGCCATTATTGCTCCTTCAGTAAGTTAGCTGATTTAAGCAGTAAAGCGATGTCATTGAAGGAACCAAAATTAAGAGATAATAATAATGAAATTCAACAAACTCATGATCGCGATGGGGATGGCCTGCGGGGTGATGCTCACAGGCTGTAACGATAGCGAAGATAGTACTCCACCTACCGAACCTGAAACCCAACTGCAAACCTTTGCCCCTAATGGCTTACTCAAAGCCAATATCCGACGAACCACCTACGGCGTACCCCATATCCAAGCCGACAATTTAGAAAGCCTAGGTTTTGGTAGCGGTTACGCACAAGCGCAGGACAACCTCTGTGTACTCGCCGATGGTTTTATTAAGGCGAATTCCCAGCGCTCTATGTACTTCGGCCCCCATGCGTCGATAGATTTCACCACAGGGCTACCTACCGCCGAAGATAATGGCAACTTAATCTCCGACTTTGCCTACAAAGCCTTAAAAATCCGTGCGCAAGCCGAAGCTAAGTGGCCGCAGTTTAGTGAACGCTCTCGTGCATTAATCCAAGGTTTTACCGCGGGTTATAACCAGTATCTTGCGGATGTGGAGGCGGGTAAACAAACAGCAGAACCTTTCTGTGGCGGCCAACCTTGGGTAAAACCTATCGTGCCTGAAGATGTGGTCACTTATTTGTTTTCCATTGCATTGTTACCCGGAGCGGCTAACTTCCTCGATTTGATTTTCTACGCTAATCCTGGGGATGCGCAGGAATATATGCCACGTATCGTGGGGCCTGCGCCAAGCCAAGAGCAGACCGCGTTTGTTAGCGATATGCAGTCTAAATTGATAGCCCGTGCAGCCCGTATTACCACGCCAGAAACCAATCCTCGGGATTTAGGATCTAACGGCTGGGGACTGGGTAAAGATAAGACCGAAAATGGTCGCGGTATGGTGCTGGGCAACCCGCATTTCCCGCACACGGGTAACCTGCGTTTTTGGCAATCCCATATTACCATCCCTGGGCATTTAGATATGATGGGTGGCTCGCTGGTGGGGATGCCTGGCCCGATCAATATAGGTTTTAACAAAGACTTAGCTTGGACTCATACCTTCTCAACTGCTGAGCATTTTGTGATGTACAACCTTGAGTTGGTCTCGGGCGATAGATTGCAATATCTGTTTGATGGTAAGCCCATGCCGATCAATAAAGAGACGGTTTCTATCATAGTGAACGCCGGTCCTGCGGGCATGTTAGTGGCTGAAAAGGATATTTACACCACGGCCAAAGGCCCTATGGTTGAGGCGCCACCTACGCTTGCGCCTTTTGGTTGGGATGATGGCAGTGCCTTTATGATCCAAGATGCCAATATGGCGACAATGGATCCTGTCGATCACTGGCTCGCCATGAACTTAGCGACCAATAAAGATGAATTTCAACAAGCCTTTAAAGATTACGACGGGGTTATTTTCAACAACACTATGTATGCCGATAAAGAGGGTAATGCCTTCTATATCGACGACTCGACAGTACCCGGTTTGTCCGAGTCTGCCGTTGTGCTGTTAAAGACTTCGCCCGATATTAAGGCGGCAAAAGAGAAAGCAGGCTTTACTATTTTGCCGGGTAATACTTCCTTGTTTAGCTTTAGTGGCCCCACGCCCTATGAACGTGCGCCTAAGCTGGAGCGTAGTGACTTTGTGCAAAACTCCAATGACTCCTTCTGGTCAACAAACTTGAATGAGCCCCTGACGTACTTCTCGCCTATGTATGGCCCAGAAGCAGGGCAATTATCACTGCGTACCCGTATGGGATTAACGCTAATGCAGGATGCAGCAGGGAGCGATGGTAAGTTCAATCTCCAAGAGTTGGAGGCTGCCGTATTATCAAATCGTAGTTACTTGGCTGAACTGGTCTTGCCGGCATTAATTGCCCAATGTGAGGCACAAGGCAGTACGCCTGTGGTAGTGTCTGCCAGTTTATCAAAAGATCTCACCTCAGCTTGTGCGGCGTTAAAAGCCTGGAATGGTAAGCAAGATAATGACAGCAAAGGCGGCGCCTTACTGCGCGAATTTGCCCATCAGTTTAATCAAAAGACGATGCTGACCAAGAGATTTGATCCCGCGAATGCGGCGACCACTCCGAATACACTGGCTACCGACGGCAGTGCATTAGTGGCGCTTGCTCATGCGGCGCTGAATTTAGAAGCCGCAGGTTTTGCTTTAGATGCACCGCTAGGTGATGTGCAGTTTGTCGAGAAGTCTCTTCCCGATGGTACTGCCAGCGGAGCGCGTTTGCCTTGGCCAGGGAGTCACAACGCTGAGGGTGGTTTTAACGTGTTTTCAACTAGCTTGTCAGGCGACGATACGTTAATTCCACAACATAAATATGCGCCTCTGATGGACGTCGTTACAGGCAAAGCCATGGGTTCTGGCTTAACGGCGAAGGGATATCAAATACGTTATGGTTCAAGTTGGATGATGGCGGTGAGCTTTACCGATGAGGGCCCTGTTGCGCGCGGCATGCTCACTTATTCTGAGTCGAGCAATTTACTGTCGCCTTCGTTTACCGACCAAAGCAATCTGTATTCCAGCAGTAAGAGTTTCCGTCCTTTACTGTTTAAGGAAGCTGATATTGCGCCAGCCGTAGTCTCAACCACTGAGTTGGTGCTGCAAAAAGCCCAATAATGCTGCGCTAGTCGGGTGGTGATTCATTGGCCCACTTAGGTGGGCCTTTTTATTGGGTGGGCTTTTTATAGGTTGTTCAACGTTACAAAATGTAAAAATTTAACAATGCCGCTAGTGATCTAGTTCAAGTTTTTATAGTGGTTGTTTGAGCTTTGTTGTATTTATCGGTTTTTTGCGATTTAACACGTTTTTGTGGCTTTTATCGACGACAGAGTAATGTCGCCATTTAGGCTTAAGGGTAAATTTACTGTACTTTCTTGGTGATTAATTGTGATCACTTTGATGCGCTATTGAAAATTTATTACATAAATTCATAGATCTAGATCTCAATCCCAGCTTTATTTGAAATTCCATTACTTAAAATGGTTTTAGATCAACTTTTGCTTAAGCTTTTTCGCTATCCTTACGCCGAATTTTTTATGCGGTTTCACCGTAAGGTAATTTTACTATGCAAAAAGATGCGATCAGTGTTTTAGAAACACCTCAAAGCACGCAAGAAAGCACAACAAGACGCTTACCTTGGACGCGCCAAGATACTACTTGGATGCTGAGTTTATTTGGTACCGCTGTGGGGGCGGGCATTCTCTTTCTACCTATCAATGCGGGTATGGGTGGTTTTTGGCCCTTAGTCTTGATGGCCATTATCATCGGACCTATGACCTATTTGGCCCACCGTGGTCTTTCACGCTTTGTTTGTTCATCGAGCATTCCTGGCAGTGACATTACCCAAGTGGTTGAAGAACACTTTGGGATTGGCGCGGGCAAGGCGATTACGCTGCTCTATTTTTTAGCGATCTATCCGATTGTGCTGATCTATGGCGTGGGGATCACCAATACTGTTGATAGTTTTATCGTCAACCAATTGGGCATGGCATCACCGCCGCGTTTTCTGCTTTCTGGTATCTTGATTTTCGGCATGATGGCCGTGATGGTAGCCGGTGAGCAATTTATGTTGAAGGTGACTCAACTGCTGGTGTATCCGCTGGTAGGGATTTTGGCCTTTATGTCTTTGTATCTTATTCCTGAATGGAAAATGGATGCACTGCAAGTTGTGCCTGAAACTGGCGCCTTTTTAGGCACAGTATGGCTAACCATCCCTGTACTGGTGTTTGCCTTTAACCATTCTCCGGCGATTTCGCAATTTTCGGTTTCCCTTAAGCGCGACCATGGCGGCAATGCCGCACGTAAGGCCGATGTGATCCTGCGTAATACGTCGATGATGTTAGTCGGCTTTGTGATGCTATTTGTGTTCTCCTGCGTGTTGTCATTGTCGCCTGAACAATTGGCCGAAGCGAAGGCAAAGAACCTGCCGATTTTGTCCTATTTAGCAAACGTGCATGATAGCGGTTTTGTCAGTTATTTCGGGCCTTTCATTGCCTTTATCGCGATTGTTTCTTCCTTCTTTGGTCACTATATGGGCGCAACTGAAGGTATGAAGGGCATTATTGTTAAGCAATTACGCTCAAGCAATAAGCAAGTCTGTGACAATAAACTGAACAAGTTTATCCTCGTGTTTATGTTTGCCACCATTTGGGGCGTTGCGATTAAAAACCCAAGTATTCTGGGAATGATTGAGGCGCTAGGCGGCCCAGTGATTGCGGCGATTTTGTACTTAATGCCAATGTATGCTGTGTATAAAGTGCCGGCACTAAAAGCTTATCGTCACCGTATCAGCAATGTGTTTGTGGTGATTGCGGGTTTACTGGCGATGACGGCGATTCTATTTGGTCTACTCAGTTAAGACTGAGATACATAAGCGGTTTAAATGAAAGGATCGAGCATTGCTCGATCCTTTTTTATTACTTTTCTTCGTACATTAGATAGTAACTTTGCTTCATCCCTAAGGCTTGGTAGGTTTGCTGGGCTGCGAGGTTTTCCTGCTCGACATATAAACGGAAGCTGGCGGCGCCACCATTGGCCTCGGCCAATTGTTTTACCTCAGCATAGAGCTTGCCATAAATCCCCTGACGGCGATTTTGCGGGCGAATATATACGCTCTGGATCCAGTAGTAATCTTTGGCTCGCCAGTCGCTCCACTCGAAGGTAACCATCAGCGAGCCGACAATTTCGGCATCGATTTCAGCCACCAGATAAAAGCCTTTTTCGGGATGATTAAGTAGGGTATTGACGCCTTTGATAAGCGTGGTTTCATCTAAGGCAAGACCTTCAGTCTCTTGCGCCATTGCCTGATTAAATTGGACTAGGGCGCTAAGATCTTGCACTTTAGCTTTACGGATCAACATTTAACAACTCCTCGGCGGTTAATGGCATTTACCGCTCTTGTGTTTGGGATGACGCTGATGTATCGGGATGAGTTAGGCATACACTGTAGCACGGAACCCCCCATCAGAACGAGTGAGCACAGATCCCTATTGCCCTTTAATTGCGGCTAAATTTTGTACGACTAAAGTCTAATCTGCTAGGCTTGAATAAGGTTTTCACTAGCAGAAGTGGCGCGATTATGGGATTCGTTAAATCAACTCGTCGGTTTAAACCAATATTCTTACAACCTTATGATGCTCATAAAGATCTTCAAGTTAACCATGGGATGCACTTTATGCTAACTTTAGTTACCTTTGGCTTATGGGGGCTGGTTTGGTGGTATTTGATCCTAAAATCTCAGGGGGAAAATCAGTCACTCTTTAGCGGTTTCGATGATGACTATTGGAGCTACCTTATTGAGCGGGAGCAGCCGCCTGCATCGTTGTATCGTCAACGTTTTGCTCCGTCAGACAATACGGCGCAATTCGAGGCCTAAGCCATGCTTTAGCTGGATTTTGCCGCGGTTGATATCAACGTGATATAGATCATCCTTAAAGTTTTATTGCTTATGGTAGACTCGGCGGCTGGCTAATTGAAGGTTAGTCCCGCCAAGGATAAGGCTTTGCCCTATCATCATTTCAAATTCAAGGTTATAAACATGTCAAAACAAAGGTCATCAGCCTTAGGCCGGATCTGGTCTGCTTGGATGTCAGTGCCCCTGTGGCTACAAATTTTCGTTGGTATGGTGCTCGGGATTCTGGTGGGGGTCACTTTAGGCGAGCAAGCTTCCTACCTAAAACCTATTGGCACGCTGTTTGTGAATACCATCAAAATGCTGATTGTGCCTTTAGTCTTTTGTTCCTTGATTGTTGGTGTCACCTCAATGGAAGATACCGCCAAAATGGGCCGGATTGGTTTTAAATCCTTTGCGTTTTATCTCTGTACGACGGCGATTGCGATAAGCCTAGGCTTAGTGGTGGGCTATGTGATTCAACCTGGTGCGGGTGTTCCTTTGTTGCAACACGAGGCGGTAAGTACGGCCAAAGAAGTACCCTCGGTGATGCAAACGCTGATTGATATAGTGCCCACCAACCCTGTCGCTGCATTGGCGAGTGGCCAGATCCTACAAGTCATTGTGTTTGCCGTGGCACTTGGGATTGCATTGGTATTGATTGGCGACCATGGCAAACCTGCGATTAAGGTGTTTGAGAGCCTTGCTGAGGCCATGTACAAGTTGACCGATATGGTGATGAAGCTTGCGCCCTATGGTGTGTTTGGTCTGATGGCATGGGTTGCGGGTGAGTATGGCATCGACATGCTATGGCCACTGATTAAAGTCATTATTGCCGTTTATATTGGCTGTATTATCCATGTGTTAGGTTTCTACAGCATAGTGCTGCGCCTATTTGCCAAGCTTAATCCGTTGCATTTTTTCAAGGGGATCAGCAATGCGATGGCGGTGGCATTTACCACCTCAAGTTCGGCAGGCACTTTACCTGCAAGTATGAAATGTGCGAGCGAATATCTTGGGGTAAACAAGAAGATCTCCAGTTTCGTATTGCCCTTAGGCACCACCATCAATATGGATGGTACAGCCCTATACCAAGGCGTGACCGCGCTTTTTGTGGCGCAGGCCTTTGGGATTGATTTAACGTGGGTCGACTATCTAACGATTATTTTAACCGCGACGTTAGCCTCAATCGGCACCGCGGGGGTACCGGGCGCAGGCTTAGTGATGTTGACTCTAGTGCTCTCGACAGTGGGCTTACCCTTAGAAGGTGTAGCCTTGATTGCGGGGATTGACCGCATTTTGGATATGGCGCGAACTGTTGTGAACGTCTCTGGTGACTTAGTGGCGACGACCGTAATTGCCAAATCAGAAGATGAGCTTGACGTTGAGCATTACAATGCTGATATGGTGCAAAGCGCCGTGATTGCAGAGCAAAATGCCGCAAACGAAAGTGCTGCGACTAAGAGTTAATCGATCGAGTTAAGATTTGATTCGAATAAAAAACCGCCAATCGGCGGTTTTTTATTATCGATACACTTTTATTTCAGTTGGGTTAA
The DNA here is from genome assembly GCF_000798835.1 of Shewanella sp. ZOR0012. Taxonomy (NCBI): domain Bacteria; kingdom Pseudomonadati; phylum Pseudomonadota; class Gammaproteobacteria; order Alteromonadales; family Shewanellaceae; genus Shewanella; species Shewanella sp. ZOR0012. The sequence goes on along the minus strand of NZ_JTLE01000094.1, from coordinate 4,504,836 downwards.
CACTAAAACAGGTTTATCGTCGCTGCTGAGTAATGTCAGACGTCCTTGCACTAATTTGGCTTTAGCGACCAGTGGTAGTGCTTGCATGACTTTATGCTCTTGCTGCATCAATGAATCGACACAGGCTTTCATGGTGCTGCCACCAGGGATGATTTTCAACTCCTGTCCTTGCTGGTTATATTGGCCAAAAAAGTTATTGCAGCTGTTATTGCCTGAAAGCTTACCTTCAGCATCGAAGGTGATTTGAGCTGGGCTGTAATCAACAGTCGGTTGTCCTTGGACTGCTTCAATATGCCAGCTTCCCTGTAATGACACTGTGTCTTGATGGGCGACGTCAGTACTCTGACAAGCCGTTAAGCCAAAAAGTAATGCGCTTAATAGAAATGTTTGTTTTAACATTGTCTCAGTTCCTTTTTCGATATTCATGGCAATAGTGTACAAGTTTAGCGAGAGATAAAAAGAGGTTTATATGCAAGATAGCATTAAAAGCACTATGAATTTGTTGAAGTTTTTACATTGGTTAGGGGTTTTGATGTTAGTTTGTGGACTTGGGCTTTATATGTTGACTCAATGGAGTCTAGAAATCAGTGGGATGTTATTGATCGCAAGCTTAATTGGCTTAGGCTTAGTGTTGATGTCACCTTATCCTGTGGTGTTATTTATCCAATGGGCGAAGCGTCAGGATGAGTTGCCAAAATAATAGCGTTTGCGACTTTTACAACTCGGCCGAGTCTGCAGCGGGGTTGTTATAAAGCTCGGCATTGATCCCTTTTGCCTGATTACTGCTCGATTGTGTTGGCTCTTACAACATAGATTTTAGTTTACAGCGAGCATCTTCCATCATGGGCGCTAACTTAGCCGTCGATTCAGGGGTAAAGAAACTGTAACTGGAATCGAGTTTAAGGTGATGATTTTGCTGTTCTAATTGTTTTTCGACCCGCTTTATAATGTGCAATATATCGCGTTCGCTATCGACAAAGGCTAACACCACAAACTGAGTCGCGCTGAAATGGGCTGCAACATCGGCTGTGCGAATGGTATCTTGAACCAAATTACCGAGGAGCCTGTGATGTTTCTCTTCTAAGCGTTTTTCCGGCGAGTCAGCTTCAATCAATTCGAAGAAAAGAATCCCCGCATGGGCGCCAAAGCGTCGTCCAAGATTGAGTTGCCTAGGAGCCATCATCATAAAGCCGTAATGGTTGAGCATGCCGGTCTCTTGATCGCGCATTGATAGCGATTCGATTCTATGGTTTTGACATAACAGGGATAATTCCTGCTGAAGCAGGATTTGGAAAGGTTCAAGCATGGCGCTGTTGCTTAAAGGATCGGCCATATGGGGATTTAACACGCATAGTGAACCAAATTGACTGCCATCTGGCCATGCAATGGGGCGGGACAGAATGTATTGAATTCCGTCAAAATCTCTTGGAAGTTCATCGAGCATAAAGCGGCTTAAATTGAGATAATCTCCGTCTATGTTGCTATTTTTTAATGCTTCAAAGAGCGGGAAGTTATTTGGAAAAAGCGTGCCAGAAGTAAAAAGCGGCGTTTCGCTGACAGAACTGACGATCACTTCAAAACCCGATTGCGTTATCTGTAATACAAACACGTGGGTAGCGCTGTAGTAACTTTTTATTAATTCGCATTGTTGCATCCAACGACCTAAATTGACTTGAAGTAGATCGTTGTCAAGCACACTGATTTGGGAATTGATAGTCTCTGGCAGCATAAAATGGCGAGTGAATGACCTACAATTCAATAAGTGTGGGAAACAATAGCGTTATTAGCAAATTTTTTCCTAAAAAATAAAGTCTTTAGCATTTATTTAAGTATACTGACGCGCTTAAAATCTAGTGATAAGCTCAACTTGGACATACCTCTGATGCAAACGCGATTAGCAACTAAACAAGATGTTGATATATTGGCCGCGTTAGAGCGCCAGCATCTCAATGATGAGTTAATGTCTAATGGTGTCAATTTGGAAGGGCAAGCATTTAATCGTAATGAATTAACTCAGCTAATTGATAAGCATTGGATTGTGGTCGCTGAAATTAACGGACGCATTATAGGTTATGTGATTGCGGGACGTTGGTCGTTTTTTGAGATCTGGCCAATTTATCGCAATTTGTTGAAAAGATTGAATCGAATCAATGGCGATGGTCCTCAATTAACGGTGCAAAACAGCTGCCAATACGGTCCTATCTGGGTTGATAAAGCATATCGTGGCCAAGGCGTTTTTGAGGCACTTGTTACTCGCATTTACCGAGAAGTTGCGCCTAGTTTTACTTATCTGGTGACGTTTATAGCTGATGAAAATGAGCGTTCTTTGGCGGCGCATACTCGTAAAGCTAAAATGCAAGTTGCAGATTTTTTTACTTTTTCTGATAGGGATTATTATATTATGAGCGTTGATATTCGCTCATATGCACTCGCTCATCGTTAACTCGTTTTCCCGCCATATGTTACGTTGTTCTGCTTTCAAAAATCAGTATTTTTTAGGTTGATTGTGTCCTAAAAGATTGATCGACTATGTTTTATTAAATAGTTGTCAATAATAACCCTGATATCATGTTTGAACTTCGAAATTTTCTGGACAGAAGTTTTCTTATCTCTGTACGTGAGTCCTTCATCGCGTTATTGCCGTTTATTCTTGTAAACTCACTACTATCACTGGTTATAGCGTTATTAAGTAGTTGGATCCCGGAATGGCAAACAACGGCATTTTTTTATGGCTTAACATTTTTTTCTGTGCAGCTTGCAAAGATATTTCCGTTGCTTGCGCTTATTTCTCTTTCCTTCCATTTTGCCAAATATCTTCAGCTTTCAGCGATTGTTGTGTGCTCAATCTCCTTTAGCATCTTACTGGCTTTGCATGTGCCAACCACAGAGGAAGTACTTAGCATTGATTATGTTGATGTGGTTTTAGGTGATCCTCGGGTGGTTTTATTACCGATTTTAACGGCATATCTATTGCGCATATTGGTTACTTGGCGATGGCTAGACTTAGTAAAAGGAAAAGCATTGAGTCGATACTTAAAACAGCATCTGAATATTTTTTTGCCAGTAGTTATTTGTTTTATGGTTATATTGATGCTTGTTACTGAAGCATCTGCCTTACTTAGCTGGTTTTTTTCGCCACTAATTGATACTTTGCAAACCGCTAGTATTGGGATCCAATTGTTTATCCGTATTTTATTAACCCATGTGCTCTGGAGCTTCGGAGTGCACGGTGATAATGCATATCTACTATTAATTGGTGTCGATAATGGCTTGACTGAGGTTGTACCTAATCTAACTGCTAGTCAATTTATGGATTTGTTTATTCTTTACGGTGGCAGCGGGGCAACTTTATCGCTCATTATTGCTATTTTCATTAGTTCTAAAGACAGTGCAACACGCCATATTGCTAAGATTGCAACACCCTTTGCATTTTTCAATATCAATGAAATATTAATTTATGGTTTACCTATTATTTTCAACCCTAGATTATTATTGCCATTTATACTCTCGCCCATAGTGAATTTTATATTGGCCTATAGCGCCATCAGTATAGGTATTCTAGAATTTGATGCTCATAGCTTTCCTTGGATAACACCTCCATTTATTAATGCTTATATGGCGAGTGGGCATTTTAGTGCTGTAATATTTCAATGCTTTTTGATAGCTATCGGTGTGTTGATTTATCTACCATTTGTACAGCGATTTTCTTTAATGAGTGAACACTATGAGTTCGATCGTGAGCTTATCAAAAGGATTCAATTTCAAGCAGATATTGAGCTGATGAATGAAACACATTATCTAAAAAAACAGTCAGAGTCTTTAAAGGCTGAAATTAATTTAGAGAAAACCATCAAAGAGGTGTTAGCCGGTGAATTACAGCTTCACTATCAACCTAAGATTGCTTTAATTGATGGTAAAGTGGTTGGATTTGAGGCGCTTATTCGTCTTCGGGATGAGTATGGGGCCTTAAAAGGCCCTTATTTTATTGATGCGTTTCAACGTGCGGGCTATTCCCACATTATTGATCGTTTTGTAATTAATACCGTTGCAGAAGATCTTGCTCGTTGGGCATTAGAGGGCTTTTTTCCTAAGGTCAGTATCAATATTGACCCCAATAACATCACTGATAGTCAATTATTAGCGATTATGAATGATAGATTAGGTAGTGTTGCTCATCAGGTCGAAATTGAGATGTTAGAATCGGCATTCATGTTGGATCTAAGCCGCATTGATAGCTGTATCAAACAGCTTAAGCAGTGTGGTTTCCGTTTTTGGTTGGATGATTTTGGTACTGGGTTTTCGAGTTTAAGTCTACTGAGTCGAATCAATGTCGATGGTATTAAGCTAGATCGCAGTATTCTCGCCAATGCCAGTGAGCCTAAAGGTCGTACTTTATATCTGCAAATTTGCAAACTTTGTAGTAGTTTAGGTTTTAGCTTAACAGCTGAGGGTGTTGAAACCTGTGTTGAAGCCGAGTTTGTAAAAGAAGCTGGTGTTGCTTATGTGCAAGGTTGGTTATATGCCAAGGCAATGCCAGGACCCGATGCTAAAGCCTTTTGGTTGGAGATAAATGGTGAGTAAATCCTTGGTCAATATCTTGTTGACTAACTATGCCCAGACTAGTTTATCGGCGTGGGACAACCTGCGCGTATTATTATCCGAGTGTGCCTTGCAGCAATGTGAGGCCCGAGGATTTGAAGTCGATTGCGAAGATAGTCGCCCCCATTATTGGTTACAGATTGAAGATTGTTGGCTCGATTGCGGCCGCACCAATGCTTACAGTGCGGCTATAGTATGTTTAACGCCTGAGGTCGTTCAAGGTGCAAGGATAATTGGCGAACAAGAGTGTGCACTGTTATCCGCCGCGCAGATAAACCTGCTGTGTATGCAAAACGCTCATTTTGACCACTGCTAAAACATAAACAATTCTGATATTCCTTAGAATAATAAATTCTGCAGTGGCTTTGTGTTTCTTATTTCGCCAAACGAGGGATTACGACACGTCATGCACTTTGCACAGCATAACATCGCGCCTAATTGTTATAAAAGTGGAAACGTCAACACGCCCTAATAATGGTAAACTTAGTTACTTAGTGTTCTTGATAATAACTTGCTCATTTGTTCATTAGTATTAAGTTATTTAGTACCTCTTTTTGAGTATTTATTCTTGGCGTATTGGGATTTGGCTGCTTTACTTAACCTACTTATTTATCAAATTTGTATTGTTTTTAGCGCGGGATGTACACTGCCATGGTGGATGATGATTGGTGTGATGGATCGTATTTTATCGAACATGCCAAATTTCTGGCTGCTCTTCTAGATTCTCTGGAGGATCAAATTTCGGTAATTGATAGTACAGGTGTCATACAATTTACCAATCTTTCATGGAATCGGTTTGCCGAGCAAAATGGTATGCCGAAGGGCTATAATTGGATTGGGACAAACTATATGAATGTGTGTGCAGGTTCTGATGAGCCGCTTGCACTAACCGCATTTGAGGGTATTCGCCGAGTTATTCAGCATGACCAAGAGCGATTTTCTATGGAGTACCCTTGCCATAGTCCTGATATCTTAAGATATTTTCTGATGCGAGTCGTCTCAGTTCAAGGCCAAGGCGTTGAACCCGGTTATTACGTTATTTCCCATGCCAATATTACTGAGCGTAAACTACTGGAGCTAGAGATAGCGGATTTATCTGAACACGATGCATTAACTGGCTTAGCTAATAGGCGGTTATTTAGTCGTTTTTTGCACAACGAGTGGCGTCGAAGTCAGCGAGAGCAAACCCCGCTTTCCCTTCTTATGCTGGATTTGGATAATTTCAAGGCATGTAATGATCACCTTGGCCATCAGATGGGGGATGATTCGTTACAGATGGTGGGAAGAGTGTTGAAGTCTTTCTGCCAACGTCCTGCTGACTTACCTTGCCGGTTTGGGGGAGACGAGTTTGCGTTAATCCTAGGCAATACGGATAGAGAAAATGCTCAACAGATTGCTGAGAAGATCTGTCAAGCAATTAAAGCATTGGATATTGTTATCGAGGGAGATACTCGATTGAGTGCGAGTGTTGGGGTTGCGACTCTCTGTGCAGGAATTCGTGATTCTGAAACTCTGTTACTTAGTGCAGCCGATGCGGCGTTATATGTTGCTAAGCGGGCTGGTAAAGACTGTTGCCATGGTGTGCATTTAGAGCCTTGTTTTACGGAATAATAGGAAGATAGTCTCAATACTAGACTCGTCACCTAATATTCGATTGTACTTATCATTTTAAAAAGTTAAAGGTTGTAACCTTTGTCATTGGTAACAAAAAACCGCCGTTAGGCGGTTTTTTTACAAGCGAAAGCATGGGGATAATGTAGATTATAGACCTGCATCGGCGCGCAGTGCGTCAGCTTTATCCGTCGCTTCCCATGGGAATTCACTGCGACCAAAGTGACCATAAGCGGCAGTCGCTTGATAAATTGGACGAGCTAAGTTCAACATTTCAGTTAGGCCGTATGGGCGCAGGTCGAAGTGTTGACGGACTAACTTGATTAAGACTTCTTCAGATACTTTACCCGTACCGAAAGTCTCAACACTGATAGAAGTCGGTTCAGCTACACCGATAGCGTAAGACACTTGGATCTCACAACGGTCTGCCAGACCTGCTGCTACGATGTTTTTCGCAACGTAACGGGCAGCGTAAGCAGCACTACGGTCAACTTTTGATGGGTCTTTACCAGAGAATGCACCACCACCGTGACGCGCCATACCACCGTAGGTATCCACGATGATCTTACGACCGGTTAAACCACAGTCACCCATTGGACCACCGATAACGAAACGGCCAGTTGGGTTAATGAAGTATTTAGTGTCCTTGCTCAGCCATTGTGCTGGCAGAACTGGTTTGATGATGGTTTCCATCACGCCTTCAATCAAATCCGCTTGGGCGATATCAGGGCTGTGTTGGGTAGACAGTACGATCGCATCGATACCAACAATCTTGTTGTCTTCGTAAGCGAAGGTAACTTGGCTTTTCGCATCTGGGCGTAACCATGGCAGAGTGCCGTTTTTACGCACTTCAGATTGACGCTTCACTAATGCGTGGGCATAAGTAATAGGCGCAGGCATCAGAATGTCAGTTTCGTTGCTGGCATAACCAAACATTAAACCTTGGTCGCCGGCACCTTGCTCTTTTGGATCGGCGCGGTCGACACCTTGGTTGATGTCTGGAGACTGTTTACCAATCGCGTTTAATACGGCGCAAGAATCGGCATCGAAGCCCATATCTGAATGGATATAACCAATTTCACGAACCGTTTTACGGGTCAGCTCTTCAATATCAACCCAGGCAGAGGTGGTCACTTCGCCACCTACTAATACCATGCCAGTTTTGACATACGTTTCGCACGCGACACGTGCTTTGGGATCTTGGGCCAGAATCGCGTCTAGCACAGCATCAGAAATCTGATCTGCAATTTTATCGGGATGACCTTCTGAGACCGACTCAGAAGTAAACAAGTGCTTTGCCATAGTAGGAAAATCTCGTTGTTAGCAATCAAACGTGTAGAAGCATCTACATCTAGACGGCTATTTTAGTGGAATTTCATCGCCATGACACCCCCAAAGCTAAATATTTCTGTACTTAGTGAGGTAAATCTCAGCTTTAAAATTTGAACTAAAAAGCATGTTAGTCATTTAACTGATTGAAAATAATTAATTAAAAGTGTTTAAAATCCATCTAATTCCGTTAAGGATACGCGGCGGCATTTCCTCTTTTCCACCGAGACGAGCTTTGGGGGAAATTGTACAGAGTATTGTCATAGCGACTTAAACTACGAATCATTGGCTTGAATAGTTCATCCTTAAGCCATTTTTTATCGCAAAAAGTTCTATTGGCGATGGTAAGGCGAGATTGTGATGAATTTTCGTTTGCGTCGCTTCGCTATGTAGGGGAAAATATGCGTCCAAATTGCCCGCTAGACCCCACAAATTAAGCAGGAGAGAGCATGTCTTCCCGTAAAGTACTCGCCAACGCAATCCGTGCGTTAAGTATGGATGCAGTTCAAAAAGCAAACTCAGGCCACCCAGGCGCCCCAATGGGCATGGCAGATATTGCTGAAGTGCTGTGGAATGATTTCCTTAAGCACAACCCGAACAATCCGAAATGGGTAGATAGAGACCGCTTTATCCTCTCTAACGGTCACGGCTCTATGCTGATCTACTCTTTATTACACCTCACTGGCTACGATCTGCCAATGGATGAGCTGAAGCAATTCCGCCAGTTACATTCTAAAACCCCAGGTCACCCAGAATATGGTTACACCCCAGGTGTTGAAACCACCACGGGTCCATTAGGTGCGGGGATCAGCAACGCTGTGGGTATGGCGATTGCAGAAAAAACCTTAGCGGCACAGTTTAACCGTGAAGGTCACGAGATTGTTGACCACTACACTTACTGCTTCCTCGGCGATGGCTGCTTGATGGAAGGTATTTCCCACGAAGCGTGTTCTCTGGCTGGTACCTTAGGTTTAGGCAAACTGATCGCATTTTGGGATGACAACGGCATCTCTATCGACGGTCATGTTGAAGGCTGGTTTACCGATGACACGCCAAAACGTTTCGAATCATACGGCTGGCACGTGATTGCTAACGTAGATGGTCACGATAGCGATGCGATTCGCGCTGCTATCGAAGCGGCTAAAGCGGTCACCGACAAACCAACCATGATCTGCTGCAAAACCATTATCGGTTTTGGTTCGCCAAACAAATCTGGCAGCCACGATTGCCACGGCGCGCCATTAGGTGATGCGGAAATCGCCGCAGCCCGTGAATTCTTAGGCTGGCCACATGCGCCATTCGAAATCCCTGCCGATGTATACGCTGGTTGGGATGCTAAAGAAGTGGGAGCTGCCCGTGAAGCGGCATGGAACGATAAGTTTGCCGCTTACGCGAAAGCTTACCCAGAACTGGCAAGCGAATACGAGCGCCGTGTACTGAAAGGTGAATTACCAGCCGATTTCGAAGCCAAAGCACAAGCCTTTATCCAAGAATGCCAAGCCAAAGGCGAAGGTATTGCGAGCCGTAAAGCGTCACAAAACGCGATTGCAGCCTTTGGCGCTATGCTGCCTGAACTGTTAGGCGGCTCAGCAGACTTAGCGGGTTCTAACCTCACCTTGTGGGCAGGTTCTAAAGGGATTCAAGACGATCCAGCGGGTAACTACGTGTACTACGGTGTGCGTGAATTCGGTATGAGCGGCATCATGAACGGTGTGTCTCTGCACGGTGGTTTCATCAACTACGGCGCGACTTTCATGATGTTCATGGAATACGCACGCAACGCTGTACGTATGTCTGCACTGATGGGAATTCAAAACATCTTCGTTTACACCCATGACTCTATCGGTCAAGGTGAAGACGGCCCAACTCACCAACCCGTTGAGCAATTAGCTAACCTGCGTATGACGCCAAACATGGCGGTATGGCGCCCATGTGACGCGGCTGAAACCGCAGTAGCGTGGAAAGCGGCTATCGAACGTCGCCATGCTCCAACATCACTGATCTTCAGCCGTCAAAACCTGAAGGCTCAAGCACGTACTGCTGAGCAATTAGCCAATGTGGCAAAAGGCGCTTACGTACTGCAAGACTGTGCAGGTACACCTGAGTACATTCTGATCGCTACTGGTAGTGAAGTGCAATTGGCGGTAGAAGCTGCTGCGGCCCTGACTGAACAAGGCAAACAAGTTCGCGTGGTATCTATGCCATCAAACACTGAGTTTGATAAGCAAGATGCTGCTTACAAAGAATCTGTACTGCCAAAAGCCGTAACTAAACGTATTGCTATCGAAGCGGCCCATACTGACTTCTGGTACAAGTATGTTGGTTTCGAAGGCACAGTTGTGGGCATGACTACTTTTGGTGAGTCTGCGCCAGGCAACGTGCTGCTGAAGCACTTCGGTTTCACCGTTGAAAATGTGCTGAACGCTGCAAAATCACTAGGCTAATTGTTTAGGTGATGGGATTACCGACAAAAGGTTAAACTTTTGAAAGGTTAATCTGTATAATGCGGCCTGCAATCGTTTGCAGGCCGTTTTTGTATATGCAGTATTGTTAAGAGGAAATAAAGACCTCAATGATCCGAGTCGCAATCAATGGTTATGGTCGTATTGGCCGCTCAATCCTTCGTGCTTTATATGAGTCCGGAAAACGCCAGCAAATCCAAATTGTCGCAATCAATGAGTTGGCTAAGCCTGAAGCCATTGTCCATTTGACCCAGTACGATACTACCCACGGTCGATTTCAGCCCAGAGTCAAATTAGTCGATGATCAGATGCTGATCGGCGATGACGCCATCAAAATTCTCCATGAACCTGATCCAGCCAAGCTACCTTGGCGCGAGATGGACATCGATATCGTCTATGAAGCGACAGGTGCCATTTTAGATCGACAAAGCTGCGAGGCCCATATCCACGCGGGTGCCAAACAAGTCTTAATCAGTCATCCTTCATCGGCCGATGTCGACGGCACAATCGTTTACGGTGTGAATCAAGAATTACTGCGCGCCGAGCATACCGTGGTCTCTAATGCTTCTTGTACCACCAACTGTATCGTGCCTGTGATTGATGTACTGGATAAACACTTTGGCGTGAAAAGTGGCGCGATTACCACCATTCATTCGGCGATGAACGATCAGCAAGTGATTGATGCCTATCATGATGACTTACGCCGCACCCGAGCGGCGGGTCAGTCAATTATCCCTGTTGATACTAAACTTGCCCGCGGTATTGAGCGGATTTTGCCGCACATGAAGGACAAATTTGAGGCGATTTCGGTGCGTGTTCCCACGATCAACGTAACAGCTATCGATCTTTCGGTAACATTAGATAAAACAGTGGATATTGCGACCGTCAATCAAGTGTTAGAATTGGCCGCCAATGGACGATTTAACGGCATCTTAGGCTATACTGACGAGCCGCTGGTATCCTGTGATTTTAACCATGATCCGCGCTCCAGTATTGTCGATGGCACCCAGACTCGAGTAAGCGCTGGGCAGTTAGTCAAATTGCTGCTGTGGTGCGATAACGAGTGGGGCTTTGCCAATCGCATGTTAGATACCAGTTTGGCGATGATTGCAGCTAAACAAAGCTGAAGATAAGAATTGATACCAATGGGTTAAAGCGTAGTGGTCAATTCGACGGGATGTCGAGTGCCGAATCGCCATCTACACTAACCGATTGATGAAAAACCAGTTTGTTTTTTGATTATAAAAGGAAGCGTTACCATGGCAATTATCAATATGTCAGATTTAGATCTCCAAGGTAAGCGAGTGCTTATTCGTGAAGATCTCAATGTGCCTGTCAGCAACGGCGTCGTCACCAGTGATGCACGTCTGCGTGCCTCACTCCCTACTATCGAGTTAGCCCTTGCTAAAGGCGCGGCGGTAATGGTGATGTCTCACTTAGGTCGTCCAACCGAAGGTGAGTACAACAGTGAATTCTCCATGCAACCTGTAGTCGATTACTTGGCCAAAGCCCTGTCTTGCACCGTCCGTTTAGCGACCGACTATTTAGACGGCGTTGAAGTTGCGGTAGGCGAAGTGGTTGTGTTTGAAAACGTTCGCTTTAACAAAGGCGAGAAGAAAAACGATGAAGTGCTGTCAAAGAAAATGGCAGCCTTATGTGATGTGTATGTGATGGATGCTTTTGGCACGGCTCACCGCGCAGAAGCCTCAACCAATGGCGTTGGTTTATACGCGCCAATCGCCTGTGCTGGTCCATTACTGGCCCAAGAGTTAGATGCTTTAGGTAAGGCGTTAGATAATCCAGCGCGTCCATTAGTGGCAATTGTTGGCGGCTCTAAAGTGTCAACTAAGCTGACTGTGCTAGAAAGTTTATCCGGTATTGTGGATCAATTAGTGGTTGGCGGTGGTATCGCCAATACCTTTATCGCTGCGGCGGGCCACAATGTAGGTAAATCCTTATACGAAGCGGATTTAATTGATGAAGCTAAGCGCTTAGTGGCGAACGCCCAAAGCCGCGGTGGCGACATTCCTGTGCCTACTGATGTGGTTGTTGCGGGTGAGTTTAGCCCTACAGCTGCTGCGACCTTAAAAGCGGTCAATGAAGTAGGCGATAGCGACATGATTTTCGACATCGGTCCCGACAGCGCCGAAGCCTTAGCGAAAATCATTGAGTCTGCTGGCACTATCGTATGGAACGGCCCTGTGGGCGTGTTCGAGTTCGACCAATTCGGTGAAGGCACTAAGCGTATCGCGCAAGCTATCGCTGATTCTAAAGCCTTCTCTATCGCTGGCGGTGGTGACACCTTAGCGGCGGTCGATAAATACGGTATCGCCGATAAAGTCTCTTACATCTCTACTGGTGGTGGTGCTTTCCTCGAGTTCCTCGAAGGTAAAGAGTTACCCGCTGTAGCTATGTTGAAAAAACGCGGTGCCTAACATTGAGTTAGGTATTGCGCTGTCGCGGCACTGCGCCGCGACAGCACAAAAATGATAAAAAATTATAAAAAAACCGCTCCTTCTCTAAAGGGATTTACACATCACTAGAGCGATTGAGCATAAAAATCCATCCAAACGATAGCGACCTCGGTGACCCAGCGTTAATGTGAAGTCACCCTATTATTGGAGTTAAAAAAATGGCGTTAATTTCCCTACGACAACTACTCGATCACGCGGCAGAGCATGGATACGGTGTGCCAGCGTTCAACGTAAACAACCTTGAGCAAATGCGCGCCATCATGCAGGCCGCAGAAGCCACCGACAGCCCTGTTATCGTGCAAGCCTCTGCGGGTGCGCGTAAATATGCGCGTCCACAATTCTTAAAATACCTGATGACGGCTGCACTTGAGCAGTATCCCGATATCCCAGTCTGTATTCACCAAGACCATGGTACTGACCCTGATATCTGTCAGCGTTCTATCCAATTAGGTATGTCATCAGTAATGATGGACGGCTCATTAATGGCCGATGGTAAAACCCCTGCTTCTTACGAGTACAACGTTGATGTAACTCGCAGAACCGTAGCATTCGCCCACGCGTGTGGTGTGTCTGTTGAGGGCGAAATCGGTTGTTTAGGCAGCTTAGAAACCGGTACAGCCGGTGAAGAAGACGGTGTGGGCGCAGAAGGAGTATTGAGCCACGATCAACTGCTGACCAGCCCAGAAGAAGCGGCACGCTTTGTTGCCGATACCCATGTTGATGCGCTAGCGATTGCAATTGGTACTAGCCACGGTGCATACAAGTTCAGCCGTAAACCAACGGGTGATGTACTGCGTATCGACCGCATCAAAGAAATCCATGCCCGCATTCCTAACACTCACTTAGTGATGCACGGTTCATCTTCAGTGCCGCAAGAATGGCTTAAAATCATCAACCAATACGGTGGTCAAATTCCTGAAACTTACGGTGTGCCATTAGAAGAAATCGTTGAAGGTATCAAACACGGCGTGCGTAAAGTGAACATCGATACCGACCTGCGCTTAGCGTCTACTGGTGCAGTACGTAAATACTTGGCCGAACACCCAAGCGAGTTCGACCCACGTAAGTTCCTGAAAGCCTCTATGGAAGCGATGGCAGACATCTGTACCGTTCGCTACGAAGCCTTTGGTTGTGCGGGTCAAGCTTCTAAGATTAAGCCTTTGTCTTTACAAGCAATGTACAAAGCGTATCAATCAGGTGCCTTAGATCCTAAGATCAATCTGTAAGCTTTAAATCACTTTTCAAAGCCCGCTGATTAGCGGGCTTTTTTATTTTACTTTAATAAGTTAGCTACTTTTTATTATAACTTGAATGCGTTTTTTTCTGATACTTATGTTGGCTTTGGGTTTTGTATGTTAAGTATCTTTGGTGGGGTTATGTGATTTTGATCGAGTCAATTGGATTGCCAATAGTCGAAAAATCTTCACAATAACCGAGCTAAATTATCGATTTGTTGAATGGAATGTCTGGAGAAGTACTGTTGTCCTCATTTTTTGGGTTTCTGTTGCTGTTAAGCATCTTGGTTTTTTGTGTTTATCTAGTCAAACTCACGATAACTTACCAAGCAAAGGTGAAGTCATTTCAGACTGAACTTACTCAGGCTAATCAAATAATACAATCGCTTAGGCAACAACGTGAATGTGAACAGCGCACCTTTAGTCAGCTATTTACTGAAATAACAAAAAATGTCACTTGGTTAGCACCCTATATTGCCAACACTCAGACCCATACTGATGAGATGAATGTACTATTGCTGCGAATCAATCAGTTACTCGAGAGTACAAAGCAGTGGAATGAGTCATCTCGCCAGATGTTATCCTCACCATTTTTGTTGCAACCTTGGCTAAAAAATCAGTTAAGTTTCGAAAAGGCAAAAAGCCAACAACCTTTACCCATTCATATCAGTGAAATCCCCGATCTGCTTGTTCAAACCCATCTCGAACTGTTAGAAAAAGTCTTTAATAAGTTTTGTCAGGACGTCAGACAATCGACAGGCTTAGCTGGCTATGTACTTGAGATAGAGTCACAGCAAGGGCTTCGCTTAACCTTAACGGGTAACGTCGAGGCTAAGCGGGAAGAATATGCCGATGACAGCTACCTGCTGCTAAAAAAACAGGTGGAAGAAAATGGAGGGGAACTCTGTTGCCTGCATAGCTCACAATCAATAGCGCAATATACGCTATGCCTACCAGCGACTGTCTATGAATTACCGCTATTTACGCCGGATTTCAGATATCTAAAGCACCATATTGCCGATGAAAGCAAAGCTAAAATATTGATCGTCGAGAGCGAACCAGAGTTTATGGATTGGCTTTATTACCACTTAGCGGCGGATTTTCGGCTCACTCTTTGCCAAACATGGCAAGGAGCGCAATATGAGTTAGATGAACAGGGCGCAGAATTAATCCTGTGCGATACCCAGTTAAGTGATGGCGATGCGGCCAGTTGGTTATCAACACTCAAACATCAGCCTGAATATGCCGCTATTCCGTTTGTGATGTTAACTGCGGTTGATGATCCGCAGCAGCGCTTACAGGCATGGCAGTGTTATGCTGATGATTATGTCAGCAAAAACAGCGATCCCGCATTATTGGTGGTGAGGTTAAATGCTTTAATTGAAAATAGGCGCCTTGTGCAGCAGCAAATGTTATCGCTTTCCTTAGCCACAAATTCTGTGCAAGAACCCTCTTCTGCACCTGTGCTAAGCACAACAGAAAGCCTCGATGAACAATTCGCTAAACGTTTAAGATGGGTGATTGATCTGCACATTACCACACAGGAATTGACGGTTGAGTTTGTTGCACAGCAGTTTCATACCAGTAGCCGCTCATTGCAGCGGCGGGTACAAAGCGTATTTGGCTTGTCATATTCTCAATATTTAAAGCAAACCCAATTACAAATCGCTAAGGATGCTTTAGTCGCAGGGCACAGCGTTAAAGAAGCGGCCTACTATGCAGGTTTTACCAGTCAAAATTACTTTGGCCGCGTCTTTAGAGCGGAATATGGGGTAACGCCCAGCCAATTTAAAAAGGATGCCAGTACTAAACCGCCAAACTTGGCTTAAGTTTTTTTAATTGCATGGCCTCACCTAAGAGGCGATCAATAACTTGTCGATCGCTTTCTTCAGAGAGGTGTTGAACACAAAAAGTGCTGATAGCAAGTGAGGTCAGTTGTTTGGCTTTATCTGCTAGTTGCAGCGCGAGTTGATTGGCATCCTCTAACCAATAGCGGGGTAAAATAATAATAAAAATATCGCCAATATAACGAGTTAATATGGCATCACTGGGTAAGTGATGACTGAGGATATGGCTTAGCTGTTTTAGGCGCATATCGCCAACAGTATAGCCGTGAACTTCATTCACTTTACGAAAGCCGACAATATCCAATACAACAATAGAAAGCGGCGTTAACTGGTGGCGACTTTCAATAATTTGTTGTTTAAGTCGGCAATGTAATGCATGGCGGTTATGGCAGCCCGTTAATGAGTCGGTATTGGCGATTCTTTCCATTTCTTCGAGCAGTTGCTCTTTTTCGGTGACATCGGACAGCATAATCACACTGCCAATCGCCATGGCGGCGTCTTTTCCCATGAGTGAACGCTGTATTTGGACTCTTTTACCATCGTTTAATCTGATCACCTTAGTTTGGTTATCAGCCACTAGCGATGGGTCAATAAAACTACTTAATGGTTGACCTATTTTCCCCGTCGATAGTGCTGGCAAGAAGATTTTTGCCTTTGGGTTATAGTCAATTAAGCGCGATTGCTCATCAATCACGATATAACCTTGTTCAACTTGGTGAAATATTTGATCCCGTGCAATGGGGGTGAGTTTAATTAAGTCATAACGAAACACGCTTATCGCAAAGGCGATAGTACAAAAGATAAAACCAAAAGTACCTATATCAAGGCCGTAGGGAGTATTGCCAAAAAGCGTCCAAATATAGTTCAGCCAAGTTAAAGTAATGCCGACCAGAATGAGTAAAATCTGTGGTCTTAATACTGGATGTGTATTTTGCATGCAGCGGATAAAAATAATCACACTCACGATAACGGCCAAATGAATATAGAGCGAATAAGCTAAGTACAGCCATCCTAAATGATTGGTCGTGACAGTGATGTTATCCACTTTTTCTAGCCCGACAATATTAAAGCCTAGCCCATGCAAATCATTGGTTAATTGGCCTAATAGCACTATGGCACTGATCGAAAGCAAACTGCTCACTAACCATAAAGGTGGCGAGGTTCGGGTCTGATAACTCACCGCAAACAAGACTACACAGGTAGGAATAAAGCAGGCACCTACAAATTCAATATTGAGCCAAAATTTAATTGAATCTAGCTCATGGCTTGTCAGTTCAAAAGCATAACCAAAGGCTTGAATCGCGTAAGCCAGCAGCAGCCCAATAAACCAAATCGTGACCGCTTGATAACGGATTTTAAGTGTTGCCCCGGCAAGGATGAGGCATAGCGCGGAGATAACGAACAATACCCAACTGAAAACCGTAAAATCAGCAAACATGCTAACGCCTTCTCAATACGCCGTAACCCATACATCAATCACACGCGGCTAACTGACGCATATCCGCTCAGTATCCATTTTTCTACAAATGCGCGCCTATCTTAACGTCATCAATACAAGAAAGAAATAAGCATAAAACAAAAGGCTGACACCTAAACCGCATTATTTATTCGCACTTTTACGCCAACTATTCGGACTAATACGCCAAGGTGATTGCGTTCAATCCCCCGCTGAGTTCACATACAAGTTCTTTATTTTTCAGTCGTTAATCTGTTATCGCGAGAGACCGCTATTTCAATACTCAATGTCAATGGGCTGTTGAGTATCACGATAGCACTTGGTGGACTTTGGCTTGGCAATAACAGATAAAGCAGAAAAGGGAATAACCGTGATTCGAGCGAAAAAACCAATTACACAGGCATTTTCAATAGCCTTGTTTGCCATGTTCAGTGGCGTACTTTCTGGCTGTGGCGGAGATGACGCAGGGGCTAATCCTTCACCAGAGCAACCGGATAATGGTGGTGGCGTTACTCGGGTCACTATCAGTTCGGTCGCCTCAGAGGGCGGCTCGATACTGCCCGTACAGCTTGAACTCAACAAAGGCGGTTCAGCCAGCTTTGTGATTAGCGCCAATCCTGGCTATTCCATTGACCAGATCACTGGCTGTGATGGTGAGCGACAAGGCGATATTTACCAGGTTAAAAATGTGCAGCAAAGTTGCCAAATTACCCCCACTTTTACGCGTAATCGCTATCAAATAGATACAAAGATCACGGGCAACGGCCAGATTATTCCGACGCAATTGCAACTAGAGTATGGTCAGCAAGGGCAATTTACTCTCACCCCACAAACGGGTTTTATCATCGCCAATGTGACGGGATGTGAGGGAAACTTAAGCGGCAATACCTATACCAGCTCACCAGTGACGAGTGCTTGTACGGTTAACGCTAGCTTTACCCCTGTTGC
This sequence comes from Shewanella sp. ZOR0012, assembly GCF_000798835.1. Taxonomy (NCBI): domain Bacteria; kingdom Pseudomonadati; phylum Pseudomonadota; class Gammaproteobacteria; order Alteromonadales; family Shewanellaceae; genus Shewanella; species Shewanella sp. ZOR0012. The sequence goes on along the minus strand of NZ_JTLE01000094.1, from coordinate 4,486,875 downwards.
TTATACCGTTACCGCCAGTGCGAGTGAGGGAGGGATTATTTCGCCTGAAAGCCAACTGGTAAACCATGGTCAAAGCGCATCTTTTACCCTTACGCCTAATCCAGGTTATCGAGTCGATACAGTGAGTGGCTGCGATGGCACCTTAAAGGAGAATACCTATGTTATCCAAAGTGGCTCGGCTGATTGCAGCATAAAAGCCCATTTTGCATTAGCGGCAAATTTCACCAATGTACAGATAGGTACTCAAGCCTTAAGCCCTGAGCAACAGCAACAACCCTTGTTTTTAGTAAACGATGCCTACGCCAAATCCCTCGATAACAACCTAGCCGAAGCAAGTATCGCCACGTTACCCGAGCAAAATCAATTGTTAACGCTAATTGATCACACTGGCGAGCCTTTAATGCTAGGGCTAAAACTCGCCAATCAACCAACCACTGAGGTGACGGTAGAAAGCAGCGCAGTGGTATTTGTTTTAAGCAGCAACCATTTTTACGGTGCTGATTTTACCGACCGAGCTGAACTCAACCGCCGTATACGCGCGCATCAAACCTTCCCGCAATTAGTGAGTGAGCTTAGCGAGCAGTTACAAAACGGTAATCCTTGCCCAATGGATAGAAGCTGTAGCGCAGTGGCGGCGATCATTTCTGAGCGCATTGCCAGTTCTTTAAATGTTGATGGTTTATTGGTGGCGGGAGAATAAGGATGAAAGGGTTTAAACTCAAAGTCGCAGCCAGTATCGGTATGTTTGCCATCACCATGGCAATGGGAAGTGCACAAGCGCAAACGCAGTACCGTTTAAATGACAATATTAATTTCACCTTAGATGATTCAGGCAAATTGACCGTTAATAGCGGTTACCTCACCTATTATTTATTGCGCGGTTACGATCCTAAAACCGAATACCAAACGGGGCGTCATTTAGTGAGTGCTTCTAGTCAACGTATCGACTTTGATGTGGCCGATCTTGAACTCGATGGTTTTTTCCCTAAGGTTGAGTTAAAGCTGCCGCAGCGGAAATACGAAAGCACTGAGCTTGAATTACCTAAGGTACTGCCAACGGCTAACGGTTGGCAAAATGCTGAGCTGACCCTCAAAGGCATTAGTTTAGTGGGCTTGGTGAATGAGTATAATGATAATGAAAGCATGGAAGGAGAAGACTTTGCCGATATGGTCGCGCTATTGGCATTAAATACGTTAGTGGTTGTTGATATTGCCGCCAATACCGTCACTGGGGGGCCAATATCTACAGCTAAAAAACGCAACCAGTTTCAACAATCATTGGATAGGTTTGCCCATTTTGCCGATTATGTCAGAAATGCAAGAGATCAAAAGTTTTGGAATAAATACGCTGATTTTATTGACTATGTAAAACTTTCACGGGATATCCTTAGCAACTTTGTTGATGCTGCTAATATTAATGCGGCCGATTACCCTTGGCTGGAATATACCCTACACGACAGTGAAATCATTTTCACGGGACTCGAAAAACTGCAAGTTATTACCGGTGAGGTGGATGATGACTCACCAATAAAAGGCACCTTAAAGCAGCAATACCAGCGATTATTAAAAGCCGACATTGATGCAGGTAAAGTGTCAGGTGATTCCTATGATGAGTTAATCAAATTTGGCGCTAAAAAATTCACCGAAAGCCTCAAAGGTGCTGATCCGAAGACGGCCGAAATCATTATTGCTAAATATATTATGGAGCCAGTCGGGCAAGCATTAGCCGCTTATCAAAAGGGATTACGGCAACAATTAATGATCGCGCAAGCAAAGGGGCAAAAGGAGATCATTACATCCCTTGAAGCTCAAATTAAGGACCTAAACCAAGCGCGAGTCGTGATTTTGCTTTCCTCGTTAGTACTAAATTCGAGCGATATTTATCAAGATCTTAAAGCCGAACCGCAAAAAATGATCAGCACGATTTTTGAGCTTGGCGTAGAAGCCAGCGCCGAAATGGCGGAGCAAGTTTTTGACGGGGCCGACGGTGCAACCATATTAGCTAAATACGCACTGCAACGCATGACGGGAAGTGATGGCCGAGCACATATTTATCATGTCACTGGCAAACTTAGCCAAGGGGTCTCCATTGGTAACAGCATTGCCAACAAGCTATTGCCTTTTCTTTGGGATTTAGCTTGGGCACCGGGCAAAATGTCAGTTGCTTTGGTCGACGGCAAATTAAACCCGCTAGGAGCAATGCAAAGCCGTGTGGATATCTATCGTGTGGCAAATAATGGCGCGCGTGAATTAGTTAAGCAACTCAGTAATACCAATGTGATTAAAGATACGGTTATTGCTTTAGAACACCTTGAGCAGTTGGATATTGAGGTTGCACTCTCACGCCCAAATATGTTCGATACCACTCGTTCACCTTGGTTAATGAGTGGTAATGTGCCGCCTCAATCTCTCTATGAAGCCAAGATTATTGACACCAATCAGCGTGGCTATGCCAGCCGCTTTTTATGTACTCGCACCCTATTAAACGACTTGAAATATGTCGATTACCAAATAGCCAATACATCAATGGCTGACGCCTACGATACAAGATGTGGCGCTGGCGATTGGTATGCTAATACTTGGTTTAATGGCACTAAGTCAGGTGCAACCATTTATGAAGACAATGATAAATTAGCAAATAGCCTCAAGTTAAAACCCGAGCTAAGTGATGCTCAGGCGCTGATCAGCTACCAACATATTTATCGTGAGGGCGATAAACCCGTATTGGTTCTAATTGATGGCCACTCCACTAACGCGATTACCCACAAAATTAGTTTTGTGCCAGCCGTAAGCAATGTCGGTTTTGGCACAGTGCAAATGCCCGTCGATAACGGTGGCTATGTGATTGGGTTTGATGTCTCCCAAATAGTGCAGTCCAATCTTGACCCGATTGTCACCTATCGTTGGGACTTTGGTGATGGCTCAGCGGTGTTAGAAACCAGTTCTACCTTGGTCGAACATGTCTATGCCGAAGGTAGCTTTACCGTTACCTTAACCGTTGTCACCCAAGCGGGGATTGAAACCACGGTCAGCCAAACAGTTGCGGTGGGTGAGCGCCTACGTACGCCAATGCTTGAGCAACCGCGTTATCAAATTGAAACCGATGGCAGCGCCAGCATTACCCTCAATTGGCGCAATATTGAACAGAGCAGCGCAGTCAATCTGTATCTCGCCGAAGAAAGCTTTACCGACTTAAACGATATTGCCAACTACGCCAGTTTAAAAGGGGCAAGGCGCACATCGGTAAAAGGCGCAGTTGAGTACCGCTTTACCGGTTTAACGGCAGATACCGAGTATTTTATGGTCGCCACCACCCAAGGCGCACATAAAGAAAGCCCCTTAAGTAATCAAGTGCAACTCGTTACCCGCAGAGTGGCCCAGCCCACCGGCAAACTTAATGATACTGGCATCGACTGGTGCGCCGATGGTAGCAATAACTACTTGGATTGCCCTGTACAAGGTTATGAGGGCCAAGATGCCGAGTATGGCCGCGATGCGCTTGCGCGCAACGGCCAGTTGCAAAAAGTCGGTGGTGGCGCGGCAGGCTTTGATTTTACCAAGCTCGATAACAGCGGTAACGCATTACCCGAAAGCGCCAGCGAATGGAGTTGCGTGCGCGATAACCACACAGGTTTAATTTGGGAAGTCAAACAACCCGCGGGCAGCGGCGGCCTACGCGATGCCAACTATACCTACAGCTGGTATAACCCCGATAACAGCACTAATGGTGGTAATGCTGGCACGCAAAACGGTGGCACCTGCCAAGGCAGTGATTGTGATACTCAAGCCTTTGTTAATGCGGTTAATAGCCAAGGCTTATGTGGTGCCAGCGATTGGCGTATGCCGTCGGTCAATGAGTTACTTAGCATTGTCCATAATGGGCGCATTGAACCTGCGATAGAGCAAAGCTATTTTCCACATGGGAGTTCGAGTCGGTATTGGTCGTCATCGCCCGATGCCGACAATGGTAACATCGCGTGGAGCGTCAACTTCGGCTATGGTCGCGTCGGCAACGGCATTAAGTTCTACGACTTCCACGTTCGTTTGGTGCGAGCCGGACAGTAATAGGTTTTTGGCAAATAAGGAGAGGTGATGCGTTATTTGGCTCAGTTGTCTCACGGGCGTTGCGCATCCTCTTCCATTGTGCGGCTGCTATTGCCCGCCGCCGTGAAATGTTTTGTGATAAAGGATAGATATTATGCGGACAATCAATCATTACTGGCCACGGGCTTGGGTATTATTGGCGCTGCTGCTGGGCGTGAACGCCCATGCCAGCAGCTTATGTGAAGGTCGCGAAAACACGGCTATCGCAGCCACTACGCCAAGCACGGATTTTAGCGATAACGGTGATGGTACCGTTACTCACCATACCACCGGGCTTATCTGGCAGCGCTGCAGCCTCGGGCAAAGCTGGGATGGCACCGATTGCACTGGCGAGGCAAGAACCTACACTTGGGAACAGGCCTTAGTGGCCGCCGCGCAACATAGCTTGGCAGGATTCAGAGATTGGCGCTTACCGAATAAAAATGAGCTTGCCTCGATTGTCGAATACCGCTGCGTGGCTGCGATTAATAAACAAGCGTTTCCCAATACGCCATCAGCTGAGTATTGGTCGTCTTCGCCCAGTACATACACATACAGTAGTAGCTACGCGTGGTACGTCAACTTCGCCAGTGGTGGCGTCAGCTTCAACCATAAGGGCAGCAGCAGCCTCGTCCGTTTGGTGCGAGCCGGACAGTGATTGGTTTTTGGTGCTTTTGCCCTTATCGCCAGCCACTAAAGCCCTGTGGTGATTGCTATGACTAAAACGGCAAGCTTAGCTGAGCTACTTAAGCCGCCTAAACGCTCCCCGCGCTACCTAGGTTTTACCCAAACCCAGTGGCGCGGGGCGATTAAGGCGTGGTTGCGGTTGCTGCCATCGCTGACCTTTGGGGAGATTTATGGAGTGTTTTCGCTTAGCCGCTATACCCAAACGATTTGGCGTTGCTGGTGGTAGATATTGCGGATTATTTCACCAGCTAAAAGGTAGCCAAAACCTAATTAATAACAAGGATCGCTTATGAGTAGTCAACGAACCCTGACCGTATTATTTTTCTTATCTCTGTGCGGTTTTTTGTGTTTATCAAAACCGGTGCAGGCCAGTGATTATGTTAGTTGTTTAGCCGAAAAATTGCAGGGCATTACCCATGATGCCGCCGTAAAAGCGATCACTGAGGCATGCCAAGCCCAATATGCTAATAATACTGCCCCCAAGCCTGCCAGCGCTCCAGCTAAAGCCCTTATTGATGGACGCTATCGAGATAACGGCAATGGCACCATTACCGATACCCAAACCAACCTTATCTGGATGCGTTGCAGTCTTGGGCAGCAATGGACAGGCAGCACCTGTGCAGGTTTGTCCATGGAAATGTCTTGGAATGAGGCACTGAAAACCGCGCAAAGTTTTAGCTATGCTGGCCACAGCGACTGGCGAGTACCAACTGTCGATGAGTTGGATACTCTGGTGCAATGCCCAGCAGGGCGTAAGCCTTCTGTACGCCCCAATGGTGAGTATGTTACTGATACAAATGGCTTCTGCAATGGCAGTGAATATAACAATCCCAAAATCAATATCATTGCCTTTCCAAACACCCCTAGCCGTGTTTTCTGGTCGTCTTCGCCCTATGCAGGCTATAGTGACCGTGCGTGGTACGTTGGCTTCAGTGATGGTTACGTCTACTACAGTAAGTACAACGGCCCCCGCGTCCGTTTGGTGCGTGTTGGACAGTGATTGGCTTTGGCTGTGCGTCTTTGTAGCGCATTTTAAGGGGTAAAAAGGCAGAGTAGATGCGGATGCTGCGAGTGAAACTAACAATACAGCTTGGATTGGTGTTACTTGGCGTATTGCTGCTTGGCGCTGTGGTTTACGCGCTGAGCATGCTAGAGCGTGGTGCGGTAATAGTGGGGGATAGTGATCCACTATCTCCCATGCCAGTGCCTTATTATTTAAACCTTAAAGAGGGCGAGTACGCCCGTCTCATCCCTCGGGCGCAGAAACAGTATGCGCTGGCACTGTGCCAAGGTGAAGACTATTGGCCCTTGCCTTATCTCGCTTACGATAACCTGTTATTGCAAGAAGTGCTGCAAAATCAAAATGAGTTTTCACAGCAGGACTATCTTAAAAGTCGCCTTGCATTACTGAACGAACGCTTTCGTTTTAAGCAGGATCGGCCTTTTTTACGTGGCGAGTTGCAAACGCTATTGCAAAGCAGCACTGCAGAGCAAAGCATCACCTTCAGTGCTTGGCTGAAAAACCGGATGGCAAAACAGCTTGAGCAGTTTCAGCAGTTGGATCATCAGCTAAAAGCGAGCCAGCCTTGGTGGCCGTGGGCGGATTGGCCAAGCGATAATCACTGCTTGCAATGGGCGATGCGGGTCAAGAATGATGACTCCCTCGATGCTGTGCCGATTTACCTTACCGACAATGGTGGTGGCAAAGGCATTGTGATTGATGACTTTTTTGCTCTGCTGCTAGAGCATCAAATCGATCAATACCTTGCGCGCGGTGATGTGCAAAGTGCCGCCAAGGTGTGGCCGCAGGTGTTCCGATTTGAACTGCTCGATGCCCGCATATGGCAAGACAACATCATTGCGCATATCGATGAGTATTTGGGCTTTATTACGCTGTTTGGTTTAGATAAAACCGAGGCCGTGGCGTACGCCGAAACGCGGTTGCAGCAAATCGACGATATTGATTACTACCCTGACGATAAAGCCATCATGCAGCGCAGCCTAGCCTACTTACAGCAGAAGACGCGTGAATCACAGCCAGTGCCAATTTCTGCCAAAAATCAACATCGCTTGCGCTGTTATCAAGGTAAAGCGCCTTGCCTAACACTATGGCAGTTATATGAACAAAGTGATTTGCAGCGTTAGGTTTTTCAGCGTGGTGTGCCTACATATCCTAAAAAGATGACAACTCATCACTATTAATAATCCGTTTTAAGGCGGGAACACATGTACAAAAATATCTTTTTAATTTTTACTTTGATGCTAAGTGGGTGCTCTAGTCAGCATTCAATGGACGGGGTAACACAGCAAGATAAGCAAGCTGATGTTATTAATTTGCATGAAGATATTTTGGTGAGTGATGATGTTGAAGCATTAAGTAATATTCTTTTAAAATATCCTGATTCTCATCAGGCAGAAGAAATAAAGCACCGTTTGATTCATATTTATCGACAACAAAACTCTGCAAGTGGCTACCGTAATGCCTATAAATGGTCAAGTGATGAAGCTGATTTGCATGCTGCACTTAAATTACTGGATACTGAGTCTGGGTTGGCTTTTTTTATAAAAGAATGCATAAAAGATAAAGATATAAAAATGGCTAATTTAGCCTCTGTGAAGTTGCTTGTTATGTATAGAGTTAATCCTGTGTTAATCAGTAAGGGAAAAGTAATTGATGCGAATTATGATGCTGATGCTAGTAAAGCAAGAATAATGGATCATGATATTGTTTCAATTGTATCGGGTGAAAAAGAAATGATTGATTCAATTGATAGGCTGTTTGATTCTAATCTGATTGATAATGCATATCTTCATCGTGGTGGGCTAGATTACTTTTCATATGCATACAGTTATTTTTTACTGCTACAAGAGCTTAGTGAAAGTGAAAGTAAACTTAGTGAGTTGGAAAATATTCAGCTTGCATTAGTGATTAGAATCTTCTTGAATAGCAATTTGCTTAATGGAAAATATTCTCCAATAGAAACAGAACTGGAAATAGTGCCTATGGTTGTCAATTTCTATATTAGGCGAGACGATGAAATTAGAAAAGAGCAGGCTAGACGAGAAATAAAAGAAAAGCAATTTGAATTGGCCTTTTTAATTGGTGCAGGATTAGTTAAACATTCAATTAATAGTATGAGGCAAACACTAGGCGAGATTAACAGTCAGAATGAAGCTCAACGGACTATATCGAGAAATAAGGGGCCTTGGTTTTTAAAAGAGTTGTCATATTGTTCAGATGCATATAGTGGTAATATGCATAGTTATTTTTGTGATACCGTTTGTACAAATGCTAATGGTGATACTGTCAAATTGCAGTCAATTAGTGCACACAATTTTGAAAATACTGGGTGGTCAGGGTCTGATGCAAGCGGGACATTTGGATCGACATTGCAATATTATCAAAAAGTTTGTTCAAGTTTATGATTCAATATAGTGCCAGAGTATTGGAATCATATTGACTAAGAGCCACTATATACAGGGATTTTCGGTGTGATAAAGAGGTGTAATGCACTTTGGCAGGAATTAAGGTTTGGCTTGCTCCTGCTTGTGGGCTTATATGGATTTACCTATGCCGCAAAAGCCACGGAAGATCCCTTGCCAGCCGTACAGACAGAAGCTATTTTTCCGTCTGTGCTCGATAGAAATACGCCTACATTTAAGCAGGCTTTTAGCTTATTGCAACAACAGGGTGCTAGCTTGGATATTGCGTTATTTGGGCACCATCCAGTGGAATATCAAGCGTATTTGCTCGGCAGTTACAGTGCGCAGGCGCAGCATTACCCGTTAGCGATTGAATGGTTTAATCGAGCCTATGCGGATGTAGATAAACTGAACGAGTTCAGTCAGCAGAGCTTGCTCTATCAGTTAGGATACAGCTATGCGCAGCTTGGTGAGTTGGCTGAGAGTGAAACTTGGTATCGCCGTGCGATAGCCAAAGGCAGTGCCGATGCGTGTGTTAACTTAGGTGCGAGTTATGAGCAGCGCCAGCAATATCAACAAGCCGAGGCTCAGTATTTAAGCTGTCTTCCTGACAACGAAAGTGCCTTGCTTTACCTTAATCTCGGTACGCTTTATTACAATGGGTTAGTTAAGCAAAATAAAAACTTAGGCGGCCGTTATTGGCAGTTATCCGCTAAGCTCGATCCCTACGATAGCGATATTCAATATAACCTTGGCGTGTATTACCTCAATACCGAGCGCGACTTAGACAAAGCCCGCTACTACTTTAGCCAATGCAGTTGGCAAGAAAGCGAATGTGCCAGCGTGTTATCACATCCCTTACTAATTGGTCGCAGTGCGGAACAAGCGCATTGGCAAGCACTGCGCCAAGGCAGCGCGGTTGAGCAACGTCATCGTTTAGAAGACAGAGCCAAGCACTTGTTGCCCGTGCCTGTGTATTTTGACGATGAAACAGCAGAGATTTTGCTGCAAGTACAATTGAGCGATAACGGGTGGCAGAGTATTACCGCCACGACTCAAAGCCGAGAGCCGTTAGAAAAAGCCTGCACTTGGTTAAATCGCCTGATTTGGGTCGATACCTTTTCGGGGGCGAATGCGCAAACTTATCTGAAGCTAAATAGTGGTACGTCAATGTTACCCTTGGAGTGGCAATATCAGGGCTTGCGTTATCAAGTCCTTGAGCAAAATGGACGGTGGCAGTGCTCAGCGTATCTCCTTAAATCTAATGAGTAATTGGTATTAATATCAAGAGAGCTGCAAATAATAGTGGCGTTGTTTTTAGACCTCAAGTTTCGATAAAAACATATGATTTTGCTTATTCTGTTAAGGTTTAATGATGATGGACATTCCATGACATATTTTTAAACTGCTTATGTGGATTTGGTGATACATAAGGGATTTATTGATGCCTTGGCTTTAATAGAAAAATCGATGAATTTTTATTTTTCAATCGTAAATGTTAGTATTACGCAGATTTTTAGGGGATTAAACGGAACAGGAACGGATAAACATGAAGAAAGTACTGACCGCTGCACTATTGATGACGGCGCCATTTATGGCGAATGCGGGAGCCGATTTTGTTAAAGGCGATAAAACATTCGCAGGCGAAGCCGAGCTAGGTGCAACCTTAACCACAGGCAACACAGATACCTCATCTTACAAAGGTCGCTTAAACTTCAAACACGAATTAGGTGATTGGGAAAACCAATATCTTTTAGAAGGTTTATATAAAGAGGATACTGGCGAGGTCACGGCTAAGCGCTATTTAGCGGGGGCACAAGGCAACTATAAGATGACTGACCGCAGCTATCTATTTGCTAACGCTAACTACGAAGTTGATCCTTTTACCGGTTATGACTACACAGTATCTGGCGCGACGGGTTATGGTCATAGACTCTATGACACCAGCAAGACTTTCTTAGATGTTGAAATCGGTCCCGGTTATATCTATCAACGCCTCGATTCAGAGCAAGCTCTGTTAGAAGGCACAGATTCCAATGACAGTGTGGTTGCCCACGGTGTGATTAACTTCGAAACTGAAATCACAGAAACCTCTAAATTCCAACAGCGTTTTGTCGCCGACTATGGTGATAAATTAGATGCGCGGTCGGAAACCTCACTCACTGCGAATATTATTGGCGCCTTGGCAATGAAGTTTGCCATTATCGTGCGTTATAACAGCGAGCCGCTGGACAATAAAAAGAGCACCGATACCGAAACCAACATGACCTTGCTCTATTCGTTCTAATCAATGTGATTGATATCAACATAAAAGCACCGAGAGGTGCTTTTTTATTGGCTGTTTTTAGACTAACTTGAAATAAAGTTAGTTAAATCTTTATTAGTTTCGTCTGTAGTTATACAAAAATTAATGTTCTAAGTGCCTTTGGTTATCGGGAAATGCATAGAAAGTTGCGTTTTATCAAAATTTACAGAACCCGAGCTATGGTAATTTGCGAACTGATTTCCCTTGCAGAGATGAATTTAGATGAAATTACAGCGGTGGTTTAGAAACAGTGGAATGGCATTATTTAGCCTATTCTGTGTTGCAATATTGAGCGGATTCTCACCAGCAGTTTGGGCAATGACCGAAGGAACAGAACGGCTCGATTTAACCGCTGCATCAGTGGGGTATATTGCCGTATGCGTCTTCGTACTTGCCTATATTTTGGTGATGGCCGAAGAGGCGCTGCACCTGCGTAAATCCAAACCCGTATTGGTCGCAGCCGGCATTATTTGGGGCATGATAGGTTTTGTGTATGTGCAAAATGGTATGTCAGAGGTCTCTGAAGCAGCCTTTAAGCATAATTTATTGGAATATGCCGAGTTATTACTCTTCCTATTGGTGGCGATGACCTATATCAACGCCATGGAAGAACGTAATTTATTCGATGCCATTCGCGGTTGGTTAGTGGGACGTGGTTTTAGCTTACGAACCGTTTTCTGGTTGACAGGCTTTATGGCTTTCTTTATTTCGCCCGTGGCTGATAATTTAACTACCGCATTATTAATGTGCGCTGTGGTCATGAAAGTTGGGGCTGGACAGCGAAAATTTATTACCCTCGCTTGTATCAATATCGTGGTGGCGGCCAATGCGGGCGGCGCATTTAGTCCATTTGGTGATATCACGACCTTGATGGTATGGCAAAAAGGGTTAGTGCACTTTGCCGATTTTTTCCATCTATTTATTCCTGCATTAGTCAACTTTGTCGTGCCAGCGGCAATTATGAGTATATTTATTCCGCATTATATCCCTGAGCCTGAAAAAGAGCAGGTTTACACTAAACCTGGCGCTAAACGTATTGTGGCGCTCTTTCTGCTGACGATTGCTACTGCAGTATGTGCTCACTCTTTCCTTGGTATGCCACCGGTACTGGGGATGATGACAGGTCTTGGCTTCTTGCAATTCTTTGGTTATTACCTGCGTAAAACCTTTGATCGCTCCGTTGCTCGTGAACGGGCAAAGGCGGAGTTACGTCAGGATAAACAGCGTCTTCAACAGTTAGGTAGTGTCGTGCCGTTCGATGTGTTTAATCGGATCTCCCGTGCTGAGTGGGATACATTGCTGTTTTTCTACGGGGTAGTGTTATGCGTAGGTGGTCTTGGTTTTATGGGGTATTTAAGTCTTGTTTCTGAGGCCTTGTATTCCCATTGGGATGCGACCTTTGCCAACGTAGCCATCGGTTTGTTGTCTTCAGTCGTGGATAATATTCCGGTGATGTTTGCGGTGTTGACTATGAATCCAGATATGGCCTTAGGTCAGTGGTTACTGGTGACGTTAACCGCAGGGGTGGGTGGCAGTTTATTGTCCATCGGCAGTGCGGCAGGGGTAGCATTAATGGGTCAGGCGAGGGGGATTTACACCTTCGGATCACATTTACGTTGGACTCCTGTCATTGCGTTGGGATATGTGGCGAGTATTTTAGTACATATGTGGCTCAATGCTGCAATGTTCTAAAAACAAATGAAACATAATGTATCCTTGTTTGTTTTTAGCATTAAATTTTTTATTGATGTAATTCACAGATTATTCATCTGATGCGGGGAGATGTCCTCGGATTACTGCGTTATTAAAGTTCAAATTGTATACTCGGCTTCAAGTTAGGTAATGCTAGGAGCCGAGATGCAAATTGGTGATTGTTGGTTTGATGCCCAAGAACATTTGTTAGTCGATGCCTCTGGCTGTCGCTGGATACTGAGTAGCGATGAATATCAAGTACTGAGCGTATTGGCTAAGCATCGAGGTAAGGTGGTTTCCCGCTTTGAATTAACGCAGTTATTGTCATCCTATGTTAAGGGGGCCCGTCGGTGTGATGATACTCTCGATGATGTTATCAAGCGGTTGCGTTCTATATTAGGAAAAAAGCCATATTCTTTACTCGATACGGTACGGGGTGAGGGGTTTATTTTATATCCTTCATCAGTGTCGATTAATCATAAGCTACTTGACTCCCCAACATATCAAATCAATCCGTTACAGTTCGCATTGATCATACTTGTTACCCTGATAGCTCTATGTGGGATTGGGGCGCATATTAGCCATCCAACGCAAATTGCACCGAATTATAGCCAGCAGATCCAGAAGCCAAATGGTTTGGCGTCAGAAGTTAAATTCTACACTGGGCAATACTATTGTACGGAGATGAAGTCCCTCGTCGAACAAATGATGGGGCAAATTGAAGCGTGTGCCGTGTTTCCTTGGCAATCTGTGGCGGCGAATATTTCTATTGATCGCAAGTTAATCAGCTTTATTTTACGGGATAACCGTGAGAATGGGCTTAAGTTTCAGACGATAAAATTAATGTCTGACAATTTTATGAGTGATACATCGCAACCTGATTGGTTAACACTTGCGGGGATATGTAGCTAAGATGGCATCCAGCATTTTTGCGTTAAGCCGTTTAAAACCATGGCAACTCCTGTTAATCATTATGCTCGGATTGGGGGGGCTGCTATATGGATATGGGCAGAGTGTTAGCCATAAAAGTTTACACTTAGATTGTCATGCTCAGTTATTCCAGCCACCATTTTCCGATGCATCTTCGTCATTATTGCGCCATTCTTTATCGCTTTCGGTCCAAGTGCAGGGGCAAAAGGCCACTTTAGATTATAGTTATGGCATTGATAATAAGGATCTTGCGTCCATCAACTATTCTGGTGAGGTTAAACATTTTGACATTGGCACTATGACCTATCAATTTGATTTAGCTCAAGCGAATATCAAAATGGATCTGCTGCAAACAGAGCTCCCTGAGCCGATTCGAGAAGATGTGCAGCGCTCAAGGGCTGCATTAATCGCGCTGGGAACTATGAGCTTTAATATGCAGATTGTGGATATTAATCGTATTGATGACTATACCCTGATTAAATTTATGCCCAGTGGTAATTTATGGGCGTGTAGTAGTCGCTAATTACAAAATAGGCATCCAAACCTAGAGGTGGATGCCTATTTGATAAGGTGTCGATGAAAAGGATTACAACGGAACGACTGGAACTAAGGTCAGTTCATTATTGGCTTTGGTACCATAAATTTGAATCGCGACTTTAATTTGCGCCACGGCGCCACTTGGGTCCTGTTGCTGCCAATCAAGTCCTGCTATTTCAAACTGATATTGACCATTTTTTACCTCGGTTAATTTACCGCTGCATTCACCTTTGCTTTGGCAACGATAGCTTTGAGTGACATGCCAACGTTTCCATGCTTTAGCATTTGACGACGATTTATTCTTGTCAGGAAAGCCAAAATAGTAAATATCGTAGTTTTTAGCCGCAGTGATTGCCGCTTGTGACGCATCAGCCAATGTAAATAACAACGTGCCGGTATTGGGATCAAATTGCTTTACTGCCAGATTAATTTGCGTCGCCTCGTCAATACTCACGGTTTTTTCGACGGGCGGAGGTGGTGGCGGAGGTGTGATTTCCTCTGAGTTGTTATCGTCACTACCACAGCCAGCAAGGGCAAACGAAGCTAGGGTTAACGCAAGTAATGGGTATTTCATCACTGCCTCCTTAATTAAAATGTCCAGTGTGGCAAGTGGTACATTCCATATCCGTTTTAACGCTTGCTGCTGAGCCTAATGTTCCTGTGCTGCCATGACAAACTTGGCAATCCTGAGCCTCAAGTGAAGGTTTGCTACCTGGTAAGGCACCGATATTCTCTCCTTGATGGGCACGGTTTAGCAGTTCGACCAGGTAATACGCCATGGAAGCTGATAGGCGATAACAGCGTTCACCTTTTTTAGCAAAGGGTAGGCCCGATGCCCTAGACCAGTTACTAATAGAAGAGTGGCACAATACGCTCATGGCTTTTGATGAACTACCAACCAGAGCCGTTTTTTCTGCGGTTGAGCCTATGCCTGCAATAAATTCAGGGGAAGATAAAGGTAACGTTGTATTTTCATAATAACGGAATGTGTTGGCAATCACTGCGCTGTTTTGACCATTAATATCATCTAAGATATTGACTAACATACCGATAGCGTTGAGGTTTCCACATAAGGTGCCTTGGCCTGTAACCCCTGCAAAACCATAACCAGCAAGCGCGGTTGGGATAGTTTTAAACTTATCAGCATCGGCACTATTAGATTGCGCTAGCATAGTGACGACAGAGTGAAAGACTTGGTGCATACAGCCACCACCTGTCTCGTAGGCGAGTTTAGCGGTTGCCATGGGGTCTAGTGGTGCGTATTTGAGTTTTTCGCCGAGTGCTAATTGATATTGACCGTCGGCATTGGTCGCCGCAAAGGCTGACGTACCCATTAATGTTGCGCCCGCTGCCGCTGTGCTGATACCGATAATACGAGTTAATGCTTGGCGTCGATTAATGCTCATCATAAATTCCTCTTTAGTAATTGCTTTTATTTATCAATCAGAAAACTGGTTTGATGAAAGCCATTCTAGGGAGCTAAAAGATAAATAATGTGATTTGCCAGAGAGGATATTT
>NZ_JTLE01000094.1:4452794-4471690 GCF_000798835.1 Shewanella sp. ZOR0012 | reverse complement strand
ATCCGTTATAAGGGTGACGGCTCGGCGCCGAGCCCCTTCGACTACTTCTTAGCTTCTTCGGCATTGTGCGCCGCCTACTTTGTGAAGGTATATTGTAAATCCCGCGATATTCCGACGGACAATATCCGCCTATCGCAAAACAATATTGTCGATCCAGAAGATCGCTATAACCAGATTTTCCAGATCAATGTCGAATTGCCCGACTATATTTCGGATAAAGACCGCGAAGGTATTCTGCGCTCCATCGACCGCTGCACAGTGAAAAAAGTAGTGCAGACTGGCCCCGAATTTAGAATCGAAACCGTTGAAAACCTCGATGCCGACGCCAATGCTATGTTGATGGGTCATCCCGCCGGTGAGAGCAGTACCTATATTTTGGGCAAAGACTTACCGCTGGAGCAGACCATTGCCAATATGACGGCGATGCTCGCCGATTTGGGGATGAAGATTGAGATCTCCTCATGGCGCAACATCGTGCCCAATGTGTGGTCACTGCATATCCGCGATGCTGCATCGCCCATGTGTTTTACCAATGGTAAAGGCGCAACCAAAGAGAGCGCGCTGTGCTCGGCCCTCGGCGAATTTATCGAGCGGTTAAACAATAACTTCTTCTATAACGATCAATTCTTTGGGGTTGAGATCGCGAGTAGCGAGTTTGTGCATTACCCCAACGAAAAATGGTTTGCTTTAGAAGAGGACGATTCGCTGCCAGCAGGCCTGTTAGATGACTATTGCCTCGAGATTTACAATCCCGATGAGGAGCTTTGCGGCTCGCATCTTATCGACACCAACTCGGGCAATCGTGAACGTGGTATTTGTGCGATTCCTTATACCCGTAAATCCGATGGTGAGACGGTGTACTTTCCATCAAACCTGATTGAAAACCTGTTCTTAAGCAACGGCATGAGCGCGGGTAATAACCTGAAAGAAGCCGAAGTGCAGTGTCTCTCTGAGATATTCGAGCGCGCGGTGAAACGCCAAATTATCGAGCAGGAAATCGTCCTGCCAGACGTGCCTATGTCGGTGTTAGAAAAATACCCAAGCATTCTTGCGGGCATTAAGGGTTTAGAAGAACAAGGCTTCCCTGTGGTGGTGAAAGACGCCTCATTAGGCGGCCAATTCCCAGTCATGTGCGTGACGCTGATGAACCCGAAAACCGGCGGGGTATTCGCCTCCTTCGGCGCCCACCCAAGCTTTGAAGTGGCATTGGAGCGTAGCCTGACCGAATTACTCCAAGGTCGCAGCTTCGAAGGCCTAAACGATGTGCCAAAACCGACCTTTAATAGCATGGCGGTGAGCGAGCCTGAAAACTTTGTCGAGCACTTTATCGACTCAACGGGCGTGATCTCCTGGCGCTTCTTTAGCAGCAAGCATGACTATGAGTTCTGCGAATGGGATTTCTCTGGCACCAACGAAGAGGAAGCGGACCGCTTATTCGGCATTTTCGAAGATCTTGGTAAAGAGGTGTATGTTGCCGAATTTACCCAGTTAGGCGCATCGGCTTGCCGTATTTTAGTCCCTGATTACTCTGAGGTTTATCCAGTAGAAGACCTGATTTGGGACAACACCAACAAGGCGCTGGATTACCGTGAAGATATTCTGAATCTGCATTCTTTAAGCACTAAGCAATTGGTTAACCTTGTGAATCGCTTAGAAGAAAGTCAGCTGGATAACTACACCGATATTCGTACCCTGATTGGTATCGTCTTCGATGAAAATACCGTCTGGGGCAAGTTAACCATTATCGAACTTAAGATCCTGATTTATCTAGCACTCGGCGCACATGAAGAGGCGTTGGAATTAGTCGGTGAGTTCCTGCAATTTAACGACAATACTGTGAAGCGCAATCTGTTCTTCCAAGCCATGAGCGCGGTACTGGAAGTGACGCTGGATGAAGACCTTGAACTCGAAGACTTTAGCCATAACTTTACTCGCATGTTTGGCGCGGAAGTGATGGAACAAGTGGTTGGCAGCGTTACTGGTAAAATCCGTTTCAGCGGTTTAACTAAGACCAGTATGCAACTCGAAGGGATTGAACCGCACCTAAGACTTATCGAAAGCTATAAGAAACTGCACGCCGCCCGCAAGGCTAACGCGGTTAAGTAAGGCTCAACAGAGGCTTGCATCAAACTAACCTAAACAGTGTTGATGCAAGCCCCTAAATCGTAGTTCCTAGTTTGATGTTATAGGCCATCGTACAGTACTGTGTTTAATAAACGCAGCTTGTATTAAATACAGTATACTTTTAGAAAATAATCACCATAAAAAACACTTCCATTGCCAATATTTTTATATGGAATAGTATTTTTTTTAAAGTAATATGATTTGTTATTAACATCTAGCAATATATCATTGCCAAAATTGTAAGGTTTTCCTTCTAGATCTCTGATATGACTGTACCATATTCTAGATTGTATACTATTAAAAATTACGGATGTATTAACTGGTATTTTACTCTCAGAAACCATTCCCTGATTATTTTCTTCTGAATATACCATGGCAATAATTTCTTTTTTGCAAAGATTTTCAATATGCACATAAGTTCGAGGTGTTGTTTTAAATTTTACGGCGCTAAAATGTTTAATCGATTCAGTGCGATTCTTAATAATATTCTGAATATCCTGTATCATTTCAGTAGAAAAAAGAACCGCAGCACCTGATAGTCCATTATCCGATGAAGATGAAACTATCCCTAACACTCTATCTTTATCAGAATTCGGTGCCTTTATTAGTAATCCTGCACCACTAGAACCTGAGTAGATTTCACAGTCAAACTTCCCTATTAATGACTTGTGTTCTGTTAAGTGACATTGTTGATACCATAATGTATTACCACTTTTATCTGCTGGATAACTTAGTAAACTAACATTAGGTTTTTTAGTGGTTAACACATCTTCTGCTGCAATAGGGGAAACATATCCGTACTGCTTCCCTAAGCCATATCCTGTTTGGCTGTTTGTGACTTTTAGTATAGCTAAATCACTCGTATTTGGTTTGCGATTGAGTGAGACTAAACCATTTTTGAACTGTAAAATATCTTTATAATCAGTGGTTAAGTATTTTTTGTGAACCCAGCCTTTTTCAATAAACACTCTTGAACGAATTTGCTTTCCATCGCCAAGGTATTGTGGAATAAATTCTGCATTGAGCACACCTTCACCAGTCATATGGTCGATAATGCAGTGCGCCGCTGTCATAAGATAGTCATCAGCAATTAGAATACCCGTACATAGTGATTGAGTATCTTTGCTAAATCGATTCCTTGTAATGACCAGAATACCTACGCTTTGAGCTGGTAATACTTGATTGATATCTTTTATCTGTATTCTGGAGCTTATCGTTGAGCTTTTAACAGAATGTTCCGTAGAGTCGGCATGGAAACTACAAAGGAGTAGAATGAATAATGCTATATTTAGTAATCTCATTTTCTTATTTTTATTTATTATGTTTTTAGGATAGTTTTCCAATATCAGCTTGATAAATTGCCCATTCTTCTACTTCGCTTAGCTTTGTTTTTGCTGCTATCATTGCTATTGCAAAATTAATCGGTGCTAATAGATAAAAAATTATTCCACTTCCTAATATGTAACATCCTAAAATATGAGTTATTGCTCCGATTAGCCCTGTGGGGATACGATGCTCTGGTCTAAAGGTTCTTCCAACAAAGCGTGAAAACATGCCAATTACAGCTGGAGGCAAAATGCATAAAATCCAAATAGGTCCATTAACATTCATAAAAACAAATGATATATAAATTGCTAGCGCCGGAATGGTACCGACCAATGCGCCAAAAATAGCACCCATAGGTTTGCATTTTTTCATAACATTATTATATGCTGTTTTCATCTCTTCCTGAGAATATCTCATTATATTAGCCTTGTTTAAATTTTGAGTGTAAATATTTTTCTGTTGACTTGATTATGTATAAGCAATCATGTCGTCTAAGGTAAAATAGGGTTAATAATTGTAAATGAGTTTATTCACTCTATCAATTTATTAATCTTACAATAACTGGTTTTTTTGATATTTATCTTAAATGTTTTTGTATATTAGGCTTGTGTGAATTTGTTTTATTACAATGTGTTATGATTATAAGGTCATAAATTCTGGGGGTGATATGTTGCAAGGTGAACTCATATCAAGCTCTATACTATCCTATTGTCGGAAATTAAGCCGTATTGGCTATTACGCGATTCTTACCATTCCGCTTGGCCTGATAGAGCGCGGCATCGGCGCGTTTTAAGGTGTCTTCATAGGATTTATCGCTCGCCTCTATGGTGGCGACACCAATACTGACGGTGGCGAAGAGCCCTTTTACGGCGTGTTTTTGTAGTGCTTTGAAGCAGCAATCGCAGAGAAATTCTGCAAACACTATGGCTTGATCGTATTCAACGCCGGGCAGGGCGACGACAAACTCATCCCCACCAAAACGGTAGGCACTGTCGGTTTTGCGAAATTGCTGCTTGCAAGTGTCGGCCACAGCCATGATGACGTTATCACCCGCATGGTGACCAAGTTGATCGTTGATCAATTTTAGATTGTCCAGATCGAGCACTAAGATCGAGGCGGGAATGCGGTGCCGACTATAGGTATCGAACAGCAGGTTTAAATCGCGCTCTAATCGGCGACGGTTAAATAGTCCCGTGAGTTGGTCTGTATCGCTTAATTGCCGAAGCTGGACTTCAAGCTGATGGCGTTTGGAGATATTGCTGGCGACCCACAGCACCACGGGTTCATTATCGACGAGAAAATCTAATGCCTGAATGCGCCCTTCAAACCAAATAGGTTCGGTGGGGCCTTGTTCGGGTAAGCCTTTGATATCTTTGTTACTGAGCTCATATTCTTCGATGAGCAATTTACGGCTTATTAAAGCTTGTTCAATAATGCTGAGGTAATAATTGGCTTTTTCTTCGTTTAATACGTCACTGATATATAGGCCGACTAATCCACTACCATCATGGTAATAACGATCATCTTTACCGCCAAACACCGCAATATAACGGCCACTTTGGGAAAGGATAAACGCTGGATCGGGTAGGGCGTCCAGCACTAAAGCGATTTGCTCAACATTGATCATCAAATCTACTCCCTGACACATTTTATGTGTTCATTATCCTTGCTACTGCAAATGTCATTATTGGCAGTCATTTGGTTTTGAATTTAGCTTTTTTTGTGGGTATTCAAACCTTAAATTTGGGTTCAGCATTATTAACAATATGATGAATAGTCGACTAGCTTTATCAGTTTAGGTGGTTTTTGTGGTCAAATCCTCGATCTGCAAATAATTAGGGTTAATCCCATTTAGGTGAGAGTGTAAACTTTGGCGCATTAACATTTAAAACGAGGAAATGCCATGCACACGGCAGATGATTTTATTCAGTATTTAGCGCTTGAGCAGCATGTAGAAGGCGGATATTACCGTTCGTCTTATCGCTCCGATTCGGCCTTTGATCCGAGTCGTCAGCTGTGGAGCAGTATTTATTTCTTACTGCGAACGGGCGAAGTGTCGCATTTTCATCGACTCACGGCGGATGAGATGTGGTATTTCCATGCGGGTCAATCATTGACGATTTATATGATTTCTCCCGATGGCGAATTAACGACCGCGCAATTAGGGCTCGATTTAGCGGCGGGTGAGCGCCCACAGTTTTTAGTGCCTAAGGGCTGTATTTTTGGCTCGTCGATGAATCAAGATGGATTCTCGCTGGTGGGCTGCATGGTATCACCTGGCTTTACCTTCGATGACTTTGAGTTGTTTAGCCAAGAAGCCCTGTTGACCATGTATCCGCAGCATAAAGCAGTGATCCAAAAATTGAGTCGACCAGAGTCGAAATAACGTTGTGAGATCATTGCGTTATCATGCAATAGGTTATTCGTTGAATGGATTCAATTGCCGCATGCCCCGCATTAAGGCATGCGGCTTACTGAGGTTAAGAGCGAATAATGTGGGTTATCTGCACCATGGCATCCCTCGCCGATTGGCTGACGCCAGCGAGTTGGAAGAAGCCGTGGATCACCCCTAAATAGCGGCGGCAATGGGCATCGACGCCTGCCTCTAGTAGGTTACGGAATAGCTGCTCGCCCTCATCTAACAGGGGATCGAACTCGGCGGTAATAATGTGGGTTTCGGGTAAACCGGCTAAATCCTGGCTGCGCAGAGGGCTGGCTTCAACATCGGTTCTGGGGTGCCAGTCGAGGTACATATCAAAGCCCGTGAGCAGTGTGTCGCGGGTGATAATGTACTTGTCGCCATTGTCGATATAACTCTGGCTTTTGGCGGTCGCATCCAACATCGGATAGATAAGCACTTGTTTTTTAGGCAACCATTGCCCTTTGGCTTTTAACCGCAGGCAAGTGACTAAGGCTAAATGGCCGCCGGCACTGTCGCCCATCAGAGTGATATTGGTGTTATCGCCGCCCCATTGCTGGCAATGTTGCTGCACGAGATTGGCGGCATTGAAGGCATCGTCATGGGCTGCTGGGTACACATGCTCAGGGGCGAGACGATAGCTAACCGCCACCACTAATGCGCCGGAATCATTGGCAATTTTACGCAGTTGCTGATTATGAGTAGCGATGCCGCCACTAACAAAACAACCACCGTGATAGTAAATAACCACGGGTAAATTGTTATCCGCCGAGGGCTTAAACAGGGTTAATTCTATACCCTCAAGGGATAAGGTTTTAACTTCAAACACAGCCTCCGGCTCGCCAGCCAATACCGTGCTGGCAATATAACCTTGGCGACGTTCCTCAAGGCTTTGCTTGCGCACCGAAGGGCAACCTGCGGCGATAAACTCGCTCACCAATTGTTTAATTCCGTCTTCTAAATAGCGTTGGCTCATGTGCAGTTTCCCTGAATATATTCGGTGAGCGTTTATCGCCCCTTGTGGTCGGCAAAGTGTATCGACTCAATCTAGAAAAGGGTAGAGTGTCATGGGTGATTTGCAATTAACTCCATCTATTTCAGTTGATTGGCAGTTATTGATTAACGCTTATTGATTTGTCATTGCCGATGTATTGCGACTCCTATGTATTGAGCTTCGCCCAATGAATACGGTTGCAGGGGCAGGTTTTAGGTTTGATGAAGGATTGAGCACAATCTAAAAATGTAAGAAAATTACCGCTCGCCAGCCTTGGCGTGTTATTGCTATTTCACTTGTCTTCCAGCGGTAAGGATTGGACGTGGCCACATCAGCTAAAACCCTGCAACAACGCATGGGCATTGTCGCCCTCACTTGGCCGATTTTTATCGAAACCTTGCTGCAATCCTTACTCGGGATCAGCGATATTTTTATGCTGAGCCATTATTCCGATAATGCGGTTGCGGCGGTCGGACTCACTACCCAATTGATGTTTTTTATGATGGTGATGTCCATGATGGTCAGCACGGGCGCCAGCATTCTGATCAGCCAAAATAATGGTGCGGGGCGAACCCAACAGGCGACTGATATTGGTGTCGCCAGCGTGGCCTTAAGTTTAGGTTTAGCAGTGGTGATGGGCGCTGCGATGTTTTTCAGTGCCCACGGCATTATCGGTTTATTTGCGCTAGAGCCTAAGGTTGCGGGCTATGGTTACGATTATCTGCTGATCTGCGGCAGTTTAAGTATCGGGCTGGTGATGAACATCGCCTTTGCTGCCATCTTACGTAGTTACGGTTTTACCCGCTCGGCTATGTTGGTCACATTGAGCACGGGATTGATGAACGTGCTCGGTAACTATATTGCCCTCTATTCTCCCTTTGGTTTGCCGGTTTATGGAGTGACAGGGGTGGCGATTTCGACTGTGACCAGCCAGATGATTGGTGCCTTGATTATGCTGGCGGTGATCCGCAGTAAGCGTATTCCACTGCCAATGCAACGACTTAAGTTATTGCCGCGCACCACCTATTGGAGCGTGATGCGCATAGGTTTGCTCAATGCCGGCGAAATGCTGTCCTACAATGTGGCGCAGATGACCATCATCTATTTTATCAGCCAGATGGGCACGCTCTCGCTGACCGCCTATACCTATGGCTTGAATATCAGCCGTTTTATTTACTGTTTTGCGGTGGCGCTAGGGCAGGCGGCGCAAATTCAAACCGGTTACTACGTCGGTAAACAATGGTTTGATGAGATAACGCTGCGGGTGCAAAAGTATTGCTTAGTAGGCTTTATCGTCTCCCTTGCCATAGTGTTAACCTTTTATTGGCAGCGTTTTACCATTGTGGGTTGGTTGAGTGAAAACCCAGAAGTGATTGAACTTACTGCACTTCTGCTATTGGGCTCTATCGCGCTGGAAACCGGCCGAGTCTTTAATCTGGTGATTATTTCGGCATTAAAAGGCGCGGGGGATGTGGCGTTTCCGGTGCGCGTGGGCCTGTTTAGCATGTGGGGCATTGGCGTACTGTTAGCTTGGTTCTTTGGGCTGCAGTTAGGTTATGGTGTGCTGGCCGCTTGGCTTGCCGTTGCGGCCGATGAATGGGTGCGAGGCTTGATTATGGTGCACCGTTGGCGCTCGGGTCGCTGGCAGCGTTTTACGCGTATTCCGCCAGCAACCTCAGCTTAAATCGTTCTGATAATAAAAGGTCAACCCTTATTGGTTGCCCCATTTGCCCGATTTCAGCAGTTCATTTTTAAATTGCAGATACCTTGGGTGCCCTGCATCGGTTTCGATTTCCATTGTGCTGTAAGGGGCAAAAATAGCCCCTGGAATTTGGTATCCTTGCGCCAACACATCTTCTAATGAGGGCATAAAACATTCTTTAATCGGGTCAAAATGGATTTTATAACTGGCATAGCCGCGCTTAACAAAACGCTCGGTGATATCTGTAAATAGCTGTCCAAATTGGGTATAGAGTGTCTCCGGCGTGGAGTAATAAAAGCCTTGTCCGTACCAGTAGAGCAATAAGGCGGTACCCGCATCACAGAGTGGATGTTCGATAATAGCCCTGACCATATCGGGATCATGGTCATCCCAATTCAGGTTGCCCGCGACAAAATGCAATTCCTCCATACTTTGTAAGTCACTGATACAGGTGATTTGTGTCGCCGCTTTGCCAAAGTAGGCGCTGTATTCATGTAAAGCGTCATAATCGGGATCGGCGAGCAATTGGGCGAGGCGGTCATGGTTGGCAATACAGCCTAATTCGGCGCATTCATAGGCGCGGATAAATTGTTCTTGGGTTAATAACTTGGCCACGGGCGTCCTTGGGAGTGTTGAAATAAGCACACTCGCCAGCTCTGAGAGAGCTGGCGAGATATTGGGCGAGTATTAGAGGTTAAGCTTGCTGTTGCAGCAGGGTACGACAGAGCTTGATAAAGTCAGATGAGGTGACTATTCCCAATACTTTCTTATTGTTATCCACTACGGGTAAACAGCCGAGTTTATTGCCGATAAAGTATTCGACTACCACGGTTAAAGGTTCATCAGGGGTGAGAGATTGGCAATCTTTATCCATCACAGTGGCGATGGGGGTGTAACGTTCCTTGCGATCTAATGCGCCTTGGCCGTATTTATTCAACATAGACAATACGCTGGCGATCATCTTTTTGTGGGTAAGAATACCGACTAAGGTACCGTCGGTTTCAGAAATAACAGGTAAATGGCGCACGCCGCGGGTTTGCATTAAGTGGTGGGCATCTTTAAGGCTCGCACCATTGCTGATGCAGATGACCTCTGTGCTCATAATATCGCTGACTTTCATCCTATAAATTCCTTTTTTAACAATGCTCTGGTTTGACTCAGCATGAGCCAAAATCTGAGCGATTTGCCACTGATCCGATGTTAGCAGCTTAATCATAGCTTGTGCCAGTGCTGTACAAATAAAGTACGTCATCCAGTATAAGCTTATGAATTAAAAGAAATCATAAAAGGCTGACAAAGATGTCACAAATGTGTAACAGTGATGTCTCACAATCGGGGCCTCATTAGACCTCATACCAGTGAACCCTCATCTTAGAAAGGAATAATAATAATGAAACGAACCGTGACTCGTCGTGATTTTTTAGCCATGTCAGCCAAAGGTATTGGTGCCGCAGTGATTTCCTACGGCCTAATGGGGTGTAGTGACAGTAATGATGATAACTCTGTGCCCGCACAGTTTTTACATGGGGTTGCCAGTGGTGACCCCGCGCAGGATGCGGTGATCCTTTGGACCCGCGTGACGCCGGATTCTGCGGGGGATGTTAAAGTCAGCTGGCAAGTGGCTAGTGACGCGGCATTCTCCCAATTAGTGACGACTGGGGAGATGGTCACTAATGCTAATCGTGATTACACCGTTAAAGTTGATGCCCGCGGTTTACGTGCGGGACAAACCTATTTCTACCGCTTTATGACGGCTGATAAAACCTCTGTCGTGGGCAAAACCCGCACTTTACCCGAGGGAGAAGTGAGTTCAGTCAAGTTAGCCGTGATGTCCTGCGCTAACTTTCCTGCGGGTTATTTTAACGTATATGAACTGGCAGCGGCGCAGGATGATCTCGATGCCGTGGTGCATCTTGGGGATTATATTTACGAATATGCCCGTGGTGGTTATGCCAGCGAACATGCGGCAGAGCTTGGCCGTGAAGTGTTACCCGCCAATGAGCTACTAGCACTTAGCGATTATCGTACCCGTTACGCCCAATACCATACCGATGCCAGCCTGCAAAAACTGCATGCTAAAGTGCCTTTTATTACGGTATGGGACGACCACGAAGTAGCAAACGATACTTGGCGTGATGGCGCTGAGAATCATAACGAAGGCGAAGGGACTTTTGCGGCACGCAAAGAAGCGGCGTTGCAAGCTTACTTCGAGTGGCTGCCAATCCGTCCATGGCGCGAGGGCAACCATGAGGAGATTTACCGTAGCTTTAGTTACGGTAATCTAGTCGACTTACATATGCTCGATACGCGTGTGTTAGCCCGTGATAAGCAGCTCGACTATGCCGACTATATGGATGCCAGCACGGGCGTCTTCGATGGCGAGCGTTTCCGTGCTGATGTGACATCGACCTCGCGCACTATGTTAGGGTTGACCCAGTTGCTCTGGTTACAGGGCACCTTATTGCAAGCCACGGGTACTTGGCAGGTGTTGGGTCAGCAGATCCTCATGGGCAAAATGTCTCTACCTGCCGCGATTGCCACCCAGCAAATGAGCATTCCACAATACGCCATGCTTGGTGCGCTGGCGAAGTTAGCGGCCCGCGCAGCGGCAAATGATCTAACCCTAACGGTGGCGGAATTACAGTATTTACAGGCCAACCAAGCCTTGTTAACGCCAGAGGTGATTGCCCTGCTGCAACTACCATCTATTCCCTATAATTTGGATGCATGGGATGGTTATGCCTATGAAAGGGAAGTGATTTTAGGCACGGCTAAATCGAAAAATCACAACCTAGTGGTGATCGCGGGTGACACCCATAACGCGTGGGCGAATGAGCTTAAAGACGTCAACGGTAATAGTGTTGGGGTGGAGTTTGCCACAAGCTCAGTATCATCCCCTGGATTGGAATACTATTTAAATCTGCCTGTGGAGCAGATCCCCGCAACCGAGGCGGCAATTGTCGAGTTGGTGCCGGATCTGAAATACACCAACCTCAAAGATCGCGGTTTTATGACCTTAACCTTCACTAAGGAAGCGGTGCGTAGCGACTGGCATTATGTCAGCACGATTCTGGCGAAGGAGTTTGAAGAGTCGACCAGCCGTAGCTACAGCGCCATGACTAAGGTCGGTGAACATATTATCAACCCAGTGAGCTAACTTAAGCGCCAAACTTAAGCTCCATCCTTTGCGCTGAGCTTGTGCTCGTTCCTTGTTGGCCACCTTTGGGTGGCCTTTTTTTACGCGTTTTTGTTAGTTCCGTCCTAAAAATGCAAAATAAACCGCAGTTAATCTACAACTTATTACTATTACTGCAGCACGGTGGTTTTTTTTGGTATAAAATTCGCTCCCAAAATTCGGCGGCTGCCTACACTTGCTAGGACTCTTATAAAGAGAATGCTGTTCTCGTGTTTTGGACGCCGAACAGACCTTACTGGGTAAAAAGCTACGCTTTGCCGCCTAAAATCAATAATTAAGATGGGGATCGGTGTCATGTCAGAAAAATATTTCGTTACCGCACAGCAACTGCTCGAAGATTCATTTCTATTAGCTTCACAGGTTTATGAGAGTGGATTCCGTCCGCAGTTTATCGTGGGTATTTGGCGTGGCGGTGCTCCAATCGGGATCGCGGTACAAGAGTTTTTCGACTTTAAGAAGGTTGAAACCGACCAT
Source organism: Shewanella sp. ZOR0012 (assembly GCF_000798835.1). Lineage (NCBI taxonomy): Bacteria > Pseudomonadati > Pseudomonadota > Gammaproteobacteria > Alteromonadales > Shewanellaceae > Shewanella > Shewanella sp. ZOR0012. The sequence goes on along the minus strand of NZ_JTLE01000094.1, from coordinate 4,459,455 downwards.
ATCGCTGTGCGTACCTCGTCTTATTACGGTATTGGTACCGACAAGCAAAGCAAAGAAATCAAAGTACATGGTCTGCACTACATTGTTGAAAATGCCAATGCCAGCGATAGCTTACTGATTGTGGACGATGTGTTTGACTCTGGCCGCAGTATCCATGCGCTGAAGGAAAAGTTAAGCCAACTGATGCGCTTAAATATGCCGCAGGATATTCGTATCGCTTGCCCTTATTACAAGCCAAAGAATACCGCTGTGCCTTTAAAGCCTGATTACTATATCCATGCCTCTGAAGACTGGTTAGTGTTCCCACATGAAGTGACGGGTTTAACGCCGGAAGAAATTGCCGAAGGTAAGGGCGATTTAAAAAATATTCAGCATCTTTTTAAGTAAAAATGATGTGTTAATAAAAAGCGTTAGCAGTTTTTGCTAACGCTTTTTTATTTCTCGATTTTGAAATAGCGCCTATTTATTGGGTCTATAAATCCATGCAGTTGGCATAGTAAGTCACAGTCGCTGGCCAGTCCGAAAACACGCCAATCACGCCCACATCTTTAGCTAACACATCGAGTAGTTCGTAGGTATCGCCCTCATTATCAATGGCATCGGTAATACTTTGATAATAAAAGCCGCCACCATTTTTTAATAAACCAGAACGCTCCAGCGACCATGTGATGATCTTAAGTCCCGAGGCTTTAGCTGCCTTAGCGTATTCCGAGGGAATGATTTTTTTATCCGCATCTAAGGCGACTAAAACCCAGAGTGGCGGCGCGATAATTTCGACGCCTTGGGTCTTTAAATCCGCCATTGAGGGTGACCAAGTCGCTGAATTTTGCGGATCGAAGGCGTTGTTATAATCGTACCTGTCATCGAGAAATACTGCCTGTTTAGCAAATTCCGGCGCGTTGGCGACCCAATATTTAATGTCATCCAAAATAAAGGATTGAGGAAAGACCTGTGAGGCATCGACGCCTGCTGCGGTATATTCATCGAGCATCTTCTGGGCGTACTGCTGCTGAGTAAAACCATCGAAGGGCATAGCTACGCTCGCGGCTTTTAGCTCGGGTGTCATTTTTACACCGGCCTTTTTAAACATCTCAATGCTTTCGGCGTGGGTCATTAGGGTGCCATTGCCAGCATATAAATCCGTGCGCCACTTAGGCGTACCATTCATAAACTCCTCGACAGTGGTGGCCTTGGGATTCTCGCCCTCCATCTTACCCTTTAAGGTTTTAAACTCGGCAAGGGTGATATCACTGGTACAGCAGGTTGCTGTGGCGGCAATGCCATTGGCCGGATCGGCGGGCGTAAAAGGCACTGAGCATTTATTGGCTAGTTCTGGAATGGCCAAAATATTGGTCGTGCTGGCGAGATCGCACTGAGAGTGGCGGCAGACTAAGGCTTTATCGGCGGTAAAGGTCACATCACACTCGACGATACCCGCGCCGGAATCTATAGCCGCTTGGTAGGATTCTTTGGTGTGTTCAGGAAACTGCATCGCCGCGATGACCGATGGAAAACTCACTGCGATAAAAATGATCAGTGGTGCATTGTTCTAAGCGGGTTTTAAGTGTGCTGTCTTGCATCTGGCGCACCAGAAACAGCGGCCGCTCACCCACTTGGGCCGCAACCATTTGAGTGGTGGGTGCTGTGGTCTCGTTATCTTTAGTATCACTGTTGCAGCCAGCAAGCAGAGCTGTTGTGGCAAATAGCATGTAGCGTGTTATTGGAGAGGTTTTCATCATCTTTCCTAGATTGAGTTTTTGTGAATGGATTCACCTCAAACTCTAAAATGGCTAGATGACTAAATATGTTCAGTTTTATGATCAAAACAAGAAAAGTTACCGTTTGCCCGCCGCTTTTACGCTAGCTTGATACTGAGCTTAGGACTAAGATTAGGACGAAAAATCATCTAGCATGTCGCGTTACTTTTGGGATTATTACGGCTATTTGAAAGTGCTAAGCATGAAAATTTTCTCGCAAGCGATCTTTCTGTGCCGAAATCAAGTAAACTGCGCTCCTTTTGTTTTATGATGGCGTTTGTATCGCTTGATAAGACAAACGTGGCAAGCATCATTTAGGAAATAGAGCAGAATGAGCAAGGGTAAAAAATACGATTTTCGCGTCACTCAAGCTGAAAATGGTTGGAAGACGGAAATCACCCGTCGTATGACGTCGACTAAGACGGTTGTGTCGAAAAGCCATGATGGTTTTGCGACTGAGGCCGAGGCACAAGCTTGGGGTCAAGCCGAGCTGCAAGTGTTTTTAGGCACACTGGTTGAGCGTAATAAGCGTCGCTCAGAGAAACAAGCTAAGGCTAAATTAGCGGCTGCATTAGCAGCGGAAGCGGCAACTGGCGCCGATGATTTTGATGATGAAGACGAGTTCGGCGAAGAATAAATCGCAGAAGAAATCTCGGAACAAAAGTCTCGAAGGCAAGCAGGCTTGTGAGCCAATCTGCATTCAACAAAAAGCGGACCCAAGGTCCGCTTTTTGTTATGCCATCTTAAGGTATTCCCCTAAGTAGCTGTTAGGCAATGGGATTAGCCTTGAATTTTAAAGCTACCTTGCATAATCGCCCAGTGACCAGGGAAGCTGCAGAAGAATTGGTAAGCTTCAGTTGGGCTCATACCCGCAGTACTAAATTTTATCGAAGTAGATTCACCGCCACCCACTAACGCAGTGTGAGCAATAACACGGGTATCACCGGCTTTAACATAAGCTGCATCGGCACCAGCACTCATTCCATCGGTCGCAACGGCAGACATATCTGCGGCTTTAGTTAATACCCAGTTGTGGCCCATAGCGGCTTTGGGCAGGGTACCAGTGTGCGTTAGGGTCAGTGTGACTTCTTTACAGGTAGCAGGAACAGATAGCTCTTTAGTGTCAAATTGCATTGCGTCAGTTGCAGCAATCTTGAGTTCACATTCGTTAGCACTCGCTTGGCTGGCGACGAATAATCCTAGACCGAGTAGGCTTGCGCTAGTCATGTCACGGAAAGTGGTGCTTTTCGCTTTCATCTGGTACTTCCTTATTCTGAACAAGGTGGATCGAGCCGTTTGACTCGAGTATGCGCTGCTCAGCATAGGTTGAATTCATTAAATGGGAATGAATTCGGTATGTAAATTATGTATATACAACTTTTGATTGAAAGAGATTGAGTGCGACAATTTGCCGCACTCATCAGGCATTAACGCGGCACTTCGTTGCGGTAGGGAATGGCGCGTTGTGCGCCTTCACGGGTAACCGTAATCGCCGATGCCGCATTGGCAAAGCCGACGGCGGCGGCAATCGACATACCTTCACTTAAGCCGACAACCAGTGCACCGTTGAAGGTATCACCGGCGGCGACTGTATCTATGGCTCGTACTTCAAGTGCCGGAATTAGCCCGGTAAAGCCAGCGCTACTGATAAATGCGCCTTTGCTGCCTAAGGTGATCACTACCGTCGCAATCCCTTGTTGATGTAGCCATTGGGCGGCGAGTTTGGCATCTTCCTCATGCTTGACCTCTATACCCGTTAAGGCTTCGGCCTCGGTTTCATTGGGAGTAATAATGTCGACCCATTTGAGGTAGTCCAGCTCCTGAGTGGCTGCTGGCGCAGGATTAAGCACAGTGGTGATACCAAGACGTTTGGCTATTTGCAGCGCATTACTCACCGTCTCAGTGGGTGTTTCGAGTTGGATCAGCAGGTATTGCGCATTGGCAAACAGGGCGTAATGTTTTTCTAACTCGGCAGGGCTGAGGTGGGCATTAGCCCCAGCGGCAATCCCAATAGTGTTTTCGCCATTTTCAGCGATAAATATCATCGCTGTACCTGTACTCATATTGGCAACTTGAGTGATGCCATCGGCTTGTATTCCGTCCTTGAGCCAATTATTGCGCATTTCATTACCGATACCGTCTTGGCCTACATGGCAAATAAAATCCACGCGAGAATCTGGTAGACACAGGCGAGCGCAAGCGACGGCCTGATTTGCGCCCTTGCCACCATGTTCTAGCCGATAACTTCGGCTTTTTAGGGTTTGTCCGGGAGCGGGCAAATACTCAAAGTTCATGACATGATCGGCGTTGGCACTGCCGATAACAAGAATATGGCTCATGGAAGGTTCACCTTAGTGTCATCTGCGGTTGAGATACGTTGGAGTGTAGGCCGCTAAGCTGTCAACTAACAAGTCAACAAAGCCTTGTCTGTCGAGTCCAAACAGTACTGTGGCATTCGCAGGTTTAGCCGTAAGCTGATAGCGGTCGACTACCGTCATCCCCAGCGTTAATTCGCTCTGGGTTTCAATCTCTACTCGACAGTCTTGGGCATCAAACAGTTCAGGTTTGAGTAGCCAAGCAATAGTGCAGGGATCGTGCAGCGGCGCACCCACAAATTCCCATTTGGGATCCCTATGATAAATCATAAAGAAATCCAGTAACTCGGCGACACATTTAGCCACAGGGTTGGGAATCGCACGAATACGTTCGATATCTTCATCCATGATCTGTGCTTGATGTGTTACATCGAGGCCGCACATGGTAATGGGAATACCGGATTTAAACACGATATCGGCGGCTTCTGGGTCGACAAAAATATTAAACTCGGCGGCAGGCGTCCAATTGCCGACACCCGCAGCACCACCCATCAATACAATGCGTTCGATCTTGGCGTGTAACTCGGCGTGGCTTGCAAGTAATAGCGCGATATTGGTAAGTGGCCCTGTGGGAACCAGTGTCACGGGCTTATCACTTTGACGCAGCTGCTGCGCCATCAACTCAACTGCATTGATGCTTTGTGGCGTAAAGCTGGGTTCTGGTAATACTGGGCCGTCGAGTCCGGTTTCGCCGTGGACATTATCTGCAATGATTAACTCACGGCTTAAGGGTTTAACCGCTCCGCCCGCGACCGGAATATCACTGCGATTTAATAAGGTTAAGATCCGCAGGGCGTTATTAAGTGTTTTATCGGGGGTTTGGTTACCCGCGCTGGTGGTGACGGCGAGTGGAACGAGCTCTGGATGGGCGAGGGCTAAAATGAGCGCAATGGCGTCATCATGGCCAGGATCGCAATCCAGAATAATAGGACGAGTCATACTGTTACTCCTTTAAACAGCGCAATGGAGGCTTAGAATAGCACGCTAAAGCGTGAAGACAGTGAGTCTAATAGTGTCTTTACAATAAACTGTGAGCATTTTCTGATTTATCTTCATAAGCTGCTACAATAGCGCCCGCTTTAGGCACAATAAAGATAGATATTCAATGCCTTAAATATCATGGAATGATAAGGACGTTCTGGCGTGTTGGTGAATCCTAGTCAATTAACCTCGAGTACCTCCACTCGTTTTTTGGGGTGGTTAGAAATACTCTTAATCTGTATCCCTCTGCTGCTTTTTAGTTTTGCCGCCTTATTTCTGTGGGAAGGCGTGCAAAAGTGGTCGTTGGTCAATCAACTTGAAGAGCGTGGTGCTGTCGCCATTGGCCGGGTGATTGACACTGAGTATCGGAGTGAACGAGCTTCGAACGGCATGTCTCGCCAAAGATTGGTGTGTTTGGTGGAGTATCACACCGCCGAGGGCGAGGATATTCGTCAGTGGGATCTCGATGGTGTGGATTGCCGTGCAACTTATCAATTAGTCTCGCCGCAGGATGATACGCCGGGGGCATTAGTGCCCAACTATGCGCAAAGTGCTGTGAGCTACTTGCCTGATGCTCCAACACGGGCGAGCGCCAATCTTGAATTAACCCGCGATCGCGCCAAACTGGACGTTGGCTTTGGCGTCGCAGGCTTATTATTTGGCTTGTTTGTCGGTTATTTCTGCTTGAACTTATTCAGAATTCGTTGGGCTGAGTGTCGTTATGTGCCAATGGTCAAGCGTTTAGGACTGCAGCAGGATTACGCTGGGATTATCAATCTGCTTGAAACCTACAAGAGTCACCCCGCCGCGAATATTCTGGTATGGGAAGCAGCCGATCATATCGGCCATTGCCGTGAGTTATACCCGCGTTTTGTTGCCTTATTTGCCCAAATGCAATCTGTGCCAAGCAAAAAACAGTTAGAACCGATAGATGAATCCATTGTGATGATTAGCTTTTATCGCTTGAGTACCTTAGGGTTTCACGACTTGGCGCTCGCGATGTTAGCCCGTAGCAATCAAGCTTTGTCGGCAAGAACCTTGGCAACCTTTGTACTGATAACTCGCACTTATCAGCTCCCTTTGGCACTGACATTATCCACAGAAAAGCTCAAGGCATTGGAGGCACTTTGTTATGCCAAAGAGCTCAGTTTTGGCTTGGAGGATGAAAAACAATGCTGTGTCGACCTTGCTGCCCGCATCGAATATTTACTTTGGTTAGTTAAATGGGTACTCGATAATACCCATAGTGCGGTGGAGCAAACGGTTAGCCCCGTGCAAGCGCGGATCTTGGCGGCGTTTGGCCAGAGAATGGCGCTGCAAACACTCAGCCTCGACAGCGCTCAGGTGATTGATAAACATACACAAGTATTATTATCTCGGTTAGATGCGAGTCATGGTTTTCAGTGCGCATTGAGGCCGATAATGGAGTCATTATCGGATAACGTAGCGCAACATATTCAACAACTCACGTTTTCAGCAACGACAAGGAAATAAGTTATGCAGTCTTATTCAATTCCTCGCCCTTTGGCATTGGTAGCAGCCTTAATC
>NZ_JTLE01000094.1:4437124-4452784 GCF_000798835.1 Shewanella sp. ZOR0012 | reverse complement strand
AGGCGCTGGTGTTGTAGCTAAGATCATTGCGTAATAGCAATTGTGATTAGAAAAAAGGAAGCTTAGGCTTCCTTTTTTGTTTAAGTCGATTATTTAGTGGGTTTTGTGGGTTGCAACTGTTGTGCATCCTTGCTAACAAAGTCGAATCAGAATACAATCTATGGCCGATTTTTGACCCTGAGCTTATGCAACATGCGTTTCTAAGGGTATTCGGGATTCAGAGTATCTAAAGCGTATTGTAACTGGGTCGTATGTCCCTAATTATTGTGCTCAAGCTCAGGCCGTATTGAGTAACGGAATAACCGATGACAACAAATACTGAAAACCAGACTAACTCTCTGGATATCGTGAAGTGGGGTTTAGCGATCCTATTGCTGGCCGCTGCTGTTATTGGCAATCAAATGTATAGCGAGGCGAGTGCCGTGATCCGCGCACTGGCTGTTATCGTTGCATTCGCTATTGCTGGTTTTATTGCCCTGCAAACCGAAAAGGGTAAAAAAGCTTTAGCATTCGCGCGTGAGTCGCAAATTGAAGTGCGTAAGGTCGTATGGCCAACACGTCAAGAAGCGCTTAACACCACTTTTATTGTCCTTGCTGCAACAGGTATCTTAGCTCTTATTTTATGGGGTTTAGATGCAGTGTTAATGCGAATTGTCAATTTTATCACTGGCGTATAGGCACCTCGAATGACTGAAGCTAAAGAAGCTAAAAAAAGATGGTATGTAGTGCAGGCATTCTCTGGCTATGAAGGCCGAGTTTGTAAGTCACTGATTGAATACATTAAAATGCACGGCATGGAACAATACTTCGGTGAAGTCTTAGTTCCGACTGAAGAAGTCATTGAAATGCGTGCAGGCCAGCGTCGTAAGAGCGAGCGTAAGTTTTTCCCTGGTTATGTTTTGGTCCAGATGGAAATGAACGATGATAGCTGGCATTTAGTCAAAAGCATCCCGCGTGTTTTAGGCTTTATTGGCGGAACATCTGATCGTCCTGCTCCAATTTCAGATAGAGAAGCGGATGCTATTCTGCGTCGCTTACAAGAAACCACAGCTTCGCCAACTCACCGCGTTATTTTTGAGCCAGGCGAAGTGGTGCGTGTATGTGATGGTCCATTTGCTGACTTTAACGGTACCGTTGAAGAAGTGGATTATGACAAGAGCCGCGTAAAAGTGTCGGTAATGATCTTCGGTCGTTCTACACCAGTTGAGCTCGATTTTAGTCAGGTCGAAAAAGGCTGATTAAATTAAATACAAAATCCGTTTGGCAACGGGTGCGGATTTCTATATAATCCGCACCCGTTGTTTTCGGGGGAGCATGTTGGCATGTCGCTGATATGCGTTTGAACCCAAACTGAGGAAATGTCAGATGGCAAAAAAGATTGATGCTTATATTAAGCTACAAGTGAAATCAGGTTCTGCGAACCCTTCACCACCAGTTGGTCCAGCTCTGGGTCAGAAAGGTGTGAACATCATGGAATTCTGTAAAGCGTTCAACGCTCGTACAGAAAAAATGGAAAAAGGCATGCCTATTCCAGTCGTGATCACTGTATACAGTGACCGTTCATTCACTTTCGAAACTAAGACACCACCAGCTTCTTACTTACTGAAGACTGCTGCAGGCCTGAAATCAGGTTCTCCACGTCCAAACACTCAGAAAGTAGGTACTATCGCTCGTGCTAAGATTCAGGAAATTGCTGAAATGAAAGCCGCCGATATGACTGGTGCTGATATTGAAGCGATGACTCGCTCAATCGAAGGTACTGCGCGTTCAATGGGTTTGGTTGTAGAGGGTTAATATAATGGCAAAACTAACTAAACGCATGCGCGTAATCCGCGAGAAAGTTGACGGTACTAAATTATACGAAATCAACGACGCTGTTGCTCTGTTAAAAGAATTAGCAACTGCTAAATTCGTTGAAAGTGTTGACGTTGCTGTTAACCTGGGCATCGACCCACGTAAATCTGACCAAAACGTTCGTGGTGCAACTGTGTTGCCACACGGTACTGGTCGTGACGTTCGCGTTGCAGTATTTACACAAGGTGCAAATGCTGAAGCTGCTAAAGCTGCTGGTGCTGAACTTGTTGGTATGGATGATCTGGCTGAGAAAATCAAAGCCGGTGAAATGAACTTCGACGTAGTTATCGCATCTCCAGACGCAATGCGCGTTGTTGGTATGTTAGGTCAAATTTTAGGCCCACGTGGCTTAATGCCTAACCCAAAAACTGGCACAGTAACGCCTAACGTTGCTGAAGCAGTTAAGAACGCTAAAGCAGGTCAAGTTCGTTACCGCAACGACAAGAACGGTATTATCCACACTACTATCGGTAAAGTGGATTTCACACCAGTTCAATTGAAAGAAAACTTGGAAGCGTTAATCTCTGCACTGAAAAAGGCTAAGCCTGCAGTTGCAAAAGGTGTATACGTGAAAAAAGTAAGCATCTCCACCACTATGGGTGCAGGTGTTGCTGTTGACCAAGCTTCTCTCGAAACAGCTAACTAATTTTACAAGGTGAGTGCATTAGTCTATAATGCGCGCACTTTGTGGGTTGAAGCCTGTTTTTGATGCTTTAAGCATCATTAATTAGGCTTCCGTCCAAGACCGCAGGTGTTTACTTTAACGGTTTACTTAATTTCCTGCGTAGACGGTGTCAGGCCCCAGCTAAATTTTTTTACTGGATAATCTGCACCGTAAGTCACTAAATACATAAGTATTTAGTATGGTAAATACTAGGGAATACCCTAGGTAGAATCCAGGAGTAAAGCCAATGGCATTAAGACTCGAAGACAAAAAAGCGATTGTTGCTGAAGTCAACGAAGCTGCCAAAGGTGCGCTATCTGCAGTTGCCGCTGATTCTCGCGGTGTAACTGTAGGTGCTATGACCGGTCTGCGTAAAAAAGCTCGCGAAGCTGGTGTTTATGTACGTGTAGTACGTAACACTCTGGCTCGTCGTGCTGTTGAAGGTACTGCATTTGAGTGCCTAGCAGAAACGTTCACTGGCCCAACTTTGATTGCTTTCTCTAACGAGCACCCAGGTGCTGCAGCTCGTCTGTTAAAAGACTTTGCTAAAGAGCAAGCTAACTTCGAAGTTAAAGGCGCAGCCTTTGAAGGGAATTTCATCCCTGCAGCTGACATTGATCGTTTGGCGAAACTGCCAACATACGAAGAAGCACTAGCACAGTTAATGATGACTATGAAAGAAGCATCTGCTGGCAAGTTCGTTCGTACACTGGCCGCCCTGCGCGATCAAAAACAAGAAGCCGCTTAATTTCAAGCTGGCTGCTTAATAGAATTGAATTCAGAACAATAGGAAACATTTGTTATGTCTATCACTAAAGACCAAATCTTAGAAGCCTTTGCAGCTATGTCTGTAATGGAAGTTGTTGAACTGATCGAAGCAATGGAAGAGAAGTTCGGCGTTTCTGCCGCTGCTGCTGTTGTTTCTGGTGGTGGCGAAGCTGCTGCTGCTGTTGAAGAGCAAACAGAATTCAACGTAATTCTGACTGCACACGGCGACAACAAAGTTGCAGTTATTAAAGCCATCCGTGGCGCAACTGGTTTAGGCCTGAAAGAAGCTAAAGCAATGTCTGAAGCTGCTCCAGTAGCAGTTAAAGAAGGCGTTTCTAAAGAAGAAGCTGAAGCTCTGAAGAAAGAACTAGTTGAAGCTGGTGCTTCAGTAGAAATCAAGTAAGCTATTATTTAGCTTGCTCACCCAAGCCACTTGGGTGGAGGCTGGCGGTTTTTTAACCGTCGGCCTTTTTTGCGCTATATGCGCCGGCGATTTTTTTTCACCGTTTGTCGCCAGATTTTGCAGTCCCTAGCAGAGATTACTGGTTAGGTTCTTGCCATCAACGGTGATGGGCAAACGTGCTGAATGTAATAACTTAAGTTATTGATTCAGTCTTGGTCACATCTCGTAAGCAGAGGAAACCCATGGTTTACTCCTATTCTGAAAAGAAGCGTATTCGCAAAGACTTTGGTAAGCGTCCACAGGTGTTGGATATTCCTTACCTTTTGTCTATTCAGTTAGACTCTTTTAAGAAGTTCACCGATCAAGATCCTACCGGTGAGCGCGGTCTTGAAGCCGCCTTCCGTAGCGTTTTTCCCATCAAGAGCTTTTCTGGTAATTCAGAACTGCAATACGTCAGCTATAAGCTTGGCGAGCCTGTTTTTGATGTGAAAGAGTGTCAGATCCGTGGTGTTACATATTCAGCTCCACTGCGCGTCAAATTACGCATGGTGTTGTATGACCGTGAAGCAGCGGCCGGCACTGTAAAAGATATTAAAGAACAAGAAGTCTACATGGGTGATATCCCATTGATGACTGACAACGGTACCTTTGTTATCAACGGTACTGAGCGTGTAATCGTTTCTCAATTACACCGCAGCCCAGGCGTATTCTTCGATCACGACCGTGGTAAAACCCACTCATCAGGTAAGGTGCTATATAACGCACGTATCATTCCTTACCGTGGTTCATGGTTAGACTTTGAATTCGATCCTAAAGATGCACTATTCGTACGTATCGACCGTCGCCGTAAATTACCAGCGACCATCATTCTGCGTGCATTAGAGTACTCTACTCAAGAGATCCTTGACCTGTTCTTCGAACGCGTTGAGTTCAAGATCAAGAAAGATACTTTGGTTATGACCTTAGTCCCTGAGCGTCTGCGTGGCGAAACCGCCAGCTACGACATCAAGGATGCTGAAGGTACTGTATTGGTTGAAGCGGGCCGTCGCGTGACGGCACGTCACATTCGCCAACTCGAAAAAACCAACACCACTGAGCTCGAAGTACCAGTTGAGTACATCGTGGGCAAATATGCTGCTCAAGATTACATCGATCCGGACACGGGCGAAGTATTAGTTTCTGCTAACAGTGAAATCAGCTTAGAAGACTTAGCGAAGTTATCACTGGCAGGCATCAAAGAGTTGAGCACGTTATACATTAACGAGCTGGACCACGGTGCTTACATCTCTGACACTCTGCGTATTGATCCAACCACTAACCGCTTAGAAGCGTTAGTTGAGATCTACCGTATGATGCGTCCTGGTGAGCCACCAACCAAAGATGCAGCAGAAGCCCTGTTCCAAAACTTATTCTTCAGCGAAGAACGTTATGACCTGTCTAAAGTCGGTCGTATGAAGTTCAACCGTCGTCTCAGCATTCCTGATGACGAAGGTAGCGGTGTATTGTCTAAAGAAGACATCGTTGCTGTAATGAAGAACATTATTCACATCCGTAACGGCTTCGACGAAGTGGACGATATCGACCACTTAGGTAACCGTCGTATTCGTTCTGTGGGTGAGATGGCTGAAAACCAATTCCGTGTTGGTCTGGTCCGTGTTGAGCGCGCCGTGCGTGAACGTCTGTCATTAGGCGATCTGAACGAGCTGATGCCACAAGACTTAATCAACGCTAAGCCAATTTCTGCTGCAGTGAAAGAGTTCTTCGGTTCTTCTCAGCTGTCACAATTCATGGACCAAAACAACCCGCTGTCAGAAGTAACGCATAAGCGTCGTATTTCTGCTCTAGGCCCAGGTGGTTTGACCCGTGAACGTGCAGGCTTCGAAGTCCGCGACGTACACCCAACGCATTATGGTCGTTTATGTCCAATTGAGACCCCTGAAGGTCCAAACATTGGTCTAATCAACTCATTAGCAAGCTTTGCCCGTACTAACTCATACGGCTTCTTAGAAACACCATACCGCAAAGTGGTAGACGGTGTGATCACTGACGAAGTGGAATACTTGTCAGCGATTGAAGAAGGTCGTTATGTGATTGCACAGGCGAACATCGAAGTTGACTCAGAAGGCCGCATGGTTGAAGAGCAGATCGCATGTCGTCACAAAGGTGAATCTACCTTTATGCGCGCATCTGACATTCAATACATGGACGTATCGCCACAGCAGATTATTTCTGTTGCTGCGTCACTGATCCCGTTCTTAGAACACGACGACGCGAACCGTGCATTGATGGGTGCGAACATGCAACGTCAAGCGGTACCAACACTGAAGTCAGAGAAGCCTCTGGTCGGTACAGGTATTGAACGCACGCTCGCTGTGGATTCTGGCGTAGTAGTCGCCGCTAAACGTGGCGGTGTGATCGATTACGTTGATGCGAGCCGTATCGTAGTTAAAGTAAATGAAGACGAGCTGCGCCCAGGCGAAGCCGGTATCGACATTTACAACCTGACTAAGTACACCCGTTCTAACCAAAACACATGTATCAACCAACGTCCATGCTGTTCTGTTGGTGAGCCAGTCGTTCGTGGTGACGTGTTAGCAGACGGTCCTTCTACTGACTTAGGTGACTTAGCCCTTGGCCAGAACATGCGTATCGCGTTCATGCCTTGGAACGGTTACAACTTCGAAGACTCGATCTTAATTTCTGAGCGTGTTGCACAGGAAGACCGTTTCACCACTATCCACATTCAAGAGCTGTCTTGTATCGCTCGTGATACCAAACTGGGTAGCGAAGAAATCACGGCTGACATTCCGAACGTAGGTGAATCTGCTCTGTCGAAACTCGACGAGTCAGGTATTGTTTACATTGGTGCAGAAGTGAAGGGCGGTGACATTCTGGTTGGTAAAGTGACGCCAAAAGGCGAAACACAACTGACTCCAGAAGAGAAGTTACTGCGCGCCATCTTCGGTGAGAAAGCGTCTGATGTGAAAGACAGCTCACTGCGTGTACCTAACTCTGTTAAAGGTACCATCATCGACGTTCAGGTATTTACCCGTGACGGCGTTGAGAAAGACAAACGCGCCATTGAAATCGAAGAAATGCACATTGCCCAAGCTCGTAAAGACTTAGGCGAAGAGTTCAAGATCCTTGAAGAAGGCGTATTGAGCCGTGCACGCAACTTATTATTAAGTGCCGGTTTCACTGAAGCACAAATCGCTGCATTGCCACGTAAAGATGTATTGGTTCAAGTCATTGATGATGAAGCCAAACAAACTGAGCTTGAGCAATTAGCTGAACAGCATGAAGAGCTGAAAGCAGACTTCGATAAGAAGTTTGAAATCAAACGTCGCAAAATCACCCAAGGTGATGACTTGGCACCGGGCGTACTGAAGATCGTTAAGGTTTACTTAGCGGTTAAACGTACTATCCAACCAGGTGACAAGATGGCGGGTCGTCACGGTAACAAGGGTGTTATCTCTAAGATTAACCCAATTGAAGACATGCCGTACGACGAGCAAGGCAACCCTGTGGACATCGTGTTGAACCCGCTAGGCGTTCCATCACGTATGAACATCGGTCAGGTTCTTGAAGTTCACTTAGGTGCTGCGGCTAAAGGTATTGGTAACAAGATTGCTGCCATGCTGGAAGATCAGCGCGAGAAGGGACTTGCAGAAGTTCGTAACTACATCAAGCAAGTGTACGAATTAGGTGACGAAGTGCAGCAGCGCGTTGACATCGATTCATTCACTGACGATGAGTTATTGCGCTTAGCGAACAACCTGAAAGGCGGTATCCCAGTTGCTACGCCAGCCTTCGACGGTGCTAAAGAGAAAGAGATCAAGCAGATGCTTGAGCTTGCAGGCTTGCCAACCTCTGGTCAGCTGAAATTATTTGATGGTCGTACCGGTAACGAATTTGAGCGTCCAGTAACTGTTGGTTACATGTACATGCTCAAACTGAACCACTTAGTTGACGACAAGATGCACGCCCGTTCTACCGGTTCGTACAGCTTAGTAACTCAACAACCATTGGGCGGTAAAGCTCAGTTCGGTGGTCAGCGTTTCGGGGAGATGGAAGTGTGGGCACTCGAAGCATACGGTGCCGCTTATACGCTTCAAGAAATGCTCACCGTGAAATCGGATGACGTTAACGGTCGTACTCAGATGTATAAGAACATCGTCGACGGTAACCATCAGATGCAGCCTGGCATGCCAGAGTCCTTCAACGTATTACTGAAGGAGATCCGTTCACTCGGTATTAATATCGAGTTGGATCAGGAATAAGCGTCGCCTTAAGGCAACGTTTGGCAACAGAATGGTGCTCCGCAGTCGCGGAGCACCCGGTTTAACTCCTTCAGGAGAGAAACGTGAAAGACTTATTAAAGTTTCTGAAACAGCAAAGCAAGACTGAAGAATTTAACGGCATCAAAATTGGTCTGGCATCGCCTGATCTGATCCGTTCTTGGTCTTTTGGTGAAGTTAAGAAGCCAGAAACCATTAACTACCGTACCTTCAAGCCTGAGCGTGAAGGTCTGTTCTGTGCGCGTATCTTTGGCCCAGTCAAAGATTACGAATGTTTGTGCGGTAAGTACAAGCGTTTGAAGCACCGTGGTGTGATCTGTGAAAAGTGTGGTGTAGAAGTTACCCAGACTAAAGTACGTCGTGAGCGTATGGGTCACATTGAACTGGCTAGCCCAGTTGCCCACATTTGGTTCTTGAAATCACTGCCGTCCCGTATCGGTTTAATGCTGGACATGACGCTGCGTGATATCGAGCGCGTACTGTATTTTGAATCTTTCGTCGTGATCGAGCCTGGCATGACCAGCCTTGAGCGTGGCCAAATGCTGACAGAAGAAAACTATCTGGACGCATTAGAAGAGTACGGTGACGAATTCGAAGCCAAGATGGGTGCTGAAGCGGTATTAGAACTGCTGCGCGCGATCGATCTTGAAAAAGAAATCGAACAAATGCGTGAAGAGCTGCCATCAATCAACTCTGAGACTCGTCGCAAGAAAGTGACCAAGCGTCTTAAGTTGATGGAAGCGTTCCACACTTCTGGTAACAAGCCAGAGTGGATGATCTTAAAAGTACTGCCTGTGTTACCACCTGACTTACGTCCGCTGGTACCGCTCGATGGCGGCCGCTTCGCGACTTCAGATCTGAACGATCTGTACCGCCGTGTGATCAACCGTAACAACCGTTTGAAGCGTCTGTTAGATTTAGCTGCGCCGGACATTATCGTACGCAACGAAAAGCGTATGTTACAAGAGTCTGTTGATGCGCTATTAGATAACGGTCGTCGTGGTCGTGCTATTACCGGTTCTAACAAACGTCCTCTGAAATCTTTGGCCGATATGATCAAAGGTAAACAAGGTCGTTTCCGTCAGAACTTGTTAGGTAAGCGTGTTGACTACTCTGGTCGTTCGGTAATTACCGTTGGTCCTACTTTACGTCTGCACCAATGTGGTCTTCCTAAGAAGATGGCACTGGAACTGTTCAAGCCATTCATCTATGGCAAGCTGGAAGGTCGTGGCTTAGCAACAACCATCAAAGCGGCTAAGAAGATGGTAGAGCGTGAAGTGGCGGAAGTTTGGGACGTTCTGGATGAAGTGATCCGCGAACATCCAGTGATGCTTAACCGTGCACCAACACTGCACAGACTCGGTATCCAAGCGTTCGAACCTGTACTGATTGAAGGTAAAGCCATCCAGTTACACCCACTCGTTTGTGCGGCATACAACGCCGACTTCGACGGTGACCAAATGGCGGTACACGTACCGTTAACACTGGAAGCGCAGCTTGAAGCCCGTGCCCTGATGATGTCTACCAACAACATCCTGTCACCAGCCAACGGCGAGCCTGTAATCACTCCATCACAAGACGTGGTATTAGGTCTGTACTACACCAGCCGTGAGCGTATTAACGGCCGTGGTGAAGGTATGTACTTTATGTCTGTTGCTGAAGTTGAAAAAGCTTATGCAACTGGCGCTGCTGAACTGCATGCCCGCGTGAAAGTGCGTATCACTGAAACCGTTATCGGTGACAATGGTGAGCGTACTGAACAACGTCGTATCGTAGATACCACAGTCGGTCGTGCTCTGCTGTCATTGATTCTGCCAGCAGGTTTGTCATTTGATCTGGTTAACCAGAACATGGGCAAAAAGCAGATTTCTAAGCTGTTGAACACCTGTTACCGTCAATTAGGTCTGAAAGATACCGTTATCTTCGCTGACCAACTGATGTATACAGGTTTCCGTTACGCCACTATCTCTGGTGCATCTGTCGGTATCGACGACATGGTGATCCCAGCTGAGAAGTACACCTTAGTTGCTGACGCTGAAGCCGAAGTGCTCGAAATTCAAGAGCAGTTCCAATCAGGTCTGGTTACTGCCGGTGAGCGTTACAACAAAGTTATCGACATCTGGGCAAGTGCGAACGAAAAAGTTTCTAAAGCGATGATGGAAAACCTGTCAACTGAGACAGTGATTAACCGTGATGGCGTTGAAGAAAAACAAGCTTCGTTCAATAGCATTTACATGATGGCCGACTCTGGCGCTCGTGGTAGTGCTGCACAGATCCGTCAGTTAGCGGGTATGCGTGGTCTGATGGCGAAACCAGACGGTTCGATCATTGAAACGCCAATTACCGCTAACTTCCGTGAAGGTCTAAACGTACTTCAGTACTTTATTTCTACTCACGGTGCGCGTAAAGGTCTTGCCGATACTGCATTGAAGACAGCGAACTCGGGTTACCTGACTCGTCGTCTGGTAGACGTTGCTCAAGACTTAGTCGTCATTGAAGACGATTGTGGTACTCACGAAGGTCTAACCATGAAGCCGCTGATCGAAGGTGGTGATGTGGTTGAGCCATTACGTGAACGCGTACTGGGTCGTGTGGTTGCTGTTGATGTGTTCTATCCTGGCACTGAAGACGTACTGGCACCACGTAATACCCTGCTCGATGAAGCATGGTGTGACAAGTTAGAAGAGCATTCAATCGATGAAGTGATTGTTCGTTCAGTTATTACCTGTGATACCGATTTTGGTGTATGTGCTGCCTGTTACGGCCGTGACTTGGCCCGTGGCCATATCATCAACCACGGTGAAGCGATCGGTGTTGTGGCTGCACAATCAATCGGTGAACCTGGTACACAGTTAACGATGCGTACGTTCCACATCGGTGGTGCTGCGTCACGTGCCTCTGCAGAAAACAACGTTCAAGTGAAGAACTCAGGTTCGTTGAAACTGCACAACGCTAAGTACGTAACAAACACAGACGGCAAGCTGGTTATCGTTTCTCGTTCTTCTGAACTGGCAATCATCGATGAATTAGGTCGTGAGAAAGAGCGTTATAAAGTGCCTTACGGTACTGTGCTCGAGAAGTTAGAAGAAGCATCAGTAGAAGCAGGCGATATCATCGCTAACTGGGACCCACATACTCACCCAATCATCACTGAAGTGGCGGGTAGTATTAAGTTCGTTGACATGATCGACGGCGTGACCATGACTCGTCAAACAGACGAACTGACTGGTCTGTCATCAATCGTGATCCTCGACGTGGGTCAACGTGGTTCAGCGGGTAAAGAAATGCGCCCAATGATCCGTCTGGTTGGTGCCGACGGTAGTGACCTGATGATCCCAGGTACTGAAGTGCCAGCACAATACTTCTTACCAGGCAGTGCGATCGTTAACCTTGACGACAATGCGCAAATCGCCGTGGGTGACGCGTTAGCACGTATTCCACAAGAATCGTCTAAAACACGCGACATCACGGGTGGTCTACCACGCGTTGCCGACCTGTTCGAAGCCCGTAAGCCAAAAGAGCCTGCAATTCTGGCGGAAATCTCTGGTACCATCTCGTTTGGTAAAGAGACTAAAGGCAAGCGTCGTCTGGTGATTACACCAGCGGATGGCGGTGAACAGTACGAAGAGATGATCCCGAAATGGCGTAACTTAAACGTGTTCGAAGGTGAAAAAGTCGAACGTGGTGAAGTTATTGCTGACGGTCCAGAAGCGGCGCACGACATTCTGCGTCTACGTGGCATCCACAACGTAGCTAACTACATTGTGAACGAAGTACAAGACGTATATCGTCTACAAGGCGTGAAGATCAACGATAAGCATATCGAAGTGATCATCCGTCAAATGCTGCGTAAGTGCGTAATCACCTCTGCAGGTGATAGTGAGTTCTTAGAAGGCGAACAAGTCGAAGTGTCTCGCGTGAAGATCGCTAACCGCGACCTGATCGAACAAGGCAAAGTGCCTGCGACCTTCGAACGTGAACTGCTAGGTATTACCAAAGCGTCTCTGGCAACAGAATCGTTTATCTCTGCAGCATCGTTCCAAGAAACAACTCGCGTACTGACAGAAGCTGCCGTAGGCGGCAAGTCTGATAACTTACGAGGTCTGAAAGAAAACGTAATCGTTGGCCGTCTGATCCCAGCCGGTACTGGTTACGCTTATCACAAGACCCGTAACGATGCCCGTGCTAAGAAAGACGAGCCAGTTGTAGTGAATAAGATCACTGCAAGTGAAGCGGAACAAAATCTCGCTGACCTCTTAAACCTGGCTGGTAGCCAAGATTAAGTGAACAGTTTGTAACAAAAAGGCGCCAATGGCGCCTTTTTTATTGGAAAATGCCGCAAAAGTTGGCTATTTCTTGACAGTCAGGCTTTACCTTTCTAGAATTCCGCGTCCCACCATTGTGGGATATAGATTTTTCACACCTTATCGTTGAGTTTGATTCAACTGACTCGGAGCTATACATGGCAACTGTAAACCAGTTGGTACGTAAGCCACGCGCGCCAAAAGTCGACAAGACTAATGTGCCTGCGTTGAATGCGTGCCCACAAAAGCGTGGTGTTTGTACACGTGTGTACACAACTACCCCTAAAAAACCTAACTCTGCACTACGTAAAGTAGCTCGTGTGCGTCTAACTAACGGTTTCGAAGTTACTTCGTACATCGGCGGTGAAGGCCACAACCTGCAGGAACACAGCGTGATTTTGATCCGTGGTGGTCGTGTTAAAGACTTACCTGGTGTTCGCTACCACACTGTTCGTGGCGCATTAGACTGTGCAGGCGTGACTTCACGTCGCCAAAGCCGTTCTAAGTACGGTGCTAAGCGTCCTAAGTCTTAACGTATCCGTTAAGTAAGGCCAAGCTAGTTTATTTTGAGAATTCCAGTTTTGGAAATCCCTGAAGCATACGGAGAATTGTTATGCCAAGACGTCGCGTTGTAGGACAACGTAAAATCCTACCAGATCCAAAGTTTCACAGTGAGTTGCTGGCTAAGTTCATCAACGTCATTATGCAGGACGGCAAAAAGTCGACTGCTGAAAAAATCATTTACAAGGCTCTTGATGTTATCGCTGAAAAGAAAGGCGCTAACCATTTAGACATCCTTGAAGCAGCCCTGGACAACGTTCGCCCATCAGTCGAAGTTAAATCTCGTCGCGTGGGTGGTTCTACATACCAGGTACCATGTGAAGTTCGTCCTGTGCGTCGTAACGCACTGGCGATGCGCTGGTTAGTTGAAGCTGCACGTAAGCGTGGTGAAAAATCTATGGCTTTACGTCTAGCAGGTGAAATGCTAGATGCGTCTGAAAACAAAGGTACTGCTGTTAAGAAGCGTGAAGACGTGCACCGCATGGCTGAAGCTAACAAGGCCTTTGCTCATTACCGTTGGTAATCTGATGGTGTGGGCTTAGGCCCACACCATTGTTGTTGATATTGCCAAGACTTAGGTTTTGGTGGAGAGGGTATAATCGTGGCTCGTACAACCCCAATTGAGCGTTATCGTAATATCGGTATTTGTGCTCATGTGGACGCAGGTAAAACCACCACAACAGAACGTGTTCTGTTCTATACCGGTTTGTCTCATAAAATCGGTGAGGTGCATGACGGCGCCGCGACCACTGACTGGATGGTGCAAGAGCAAGAGCGTGGTATTACTATCACCTCGGCTGCTGTCACTACTTTCTGGCGTGGTATGGATGCTCAATTCACTGAACACCGCATCAATATCATCGATACCCCTGGTCACGTTGACTTTACTATTGAAGTTGAACGTTCTTTGCGCGTTCTTGACGGCGCTGTTGTGGTTTTCTGTGGTGCTTCAGGTGTTGAACCTCAATCAGAAACCGTATGGCGTCAAGCTGACAAATACCGCGTTCCACGCATCGTATTTGTCAACAAGATGGACCGTGCAGGCGCGGACTTTGAACGTGTAGTGAAGCAAATCAGAACTCGCCTTGGAGCAACTTGTGTACCGATCCAATTAAATATCGGCGCAGAAGAAAACTTCACTGGCGTGATCGACTTAATCAAGATGAAAGCCATTAACTGGAACGAAGCGGACCAGGGGATGACGTTCTCTTATGAAGAGATCCCTGCACATTTAGCAGCTAAAGCGGCTGAAATGCATGAGTATCTGGTTGAAGCAGCCGCTGAAGCCTCTGATGAACTGATGGACAAGTATCTTGAAGAAGGTACCCTGTCAGAAGAAGAGATCAAAAAAGCACTGCGTCAACGTACTATAAATAATGAAATCGTTTTAGCGACCTGTGGTTCTGCATTTAAGAACAAAGGCGTTCAAGCGGTTCTTGATGCGGTAGTAGAATTCTTGCCAGCACCAGTCGATGTGCCACCTATTAAGGGCATCGATGACAATGAGCAAGAAGTTGAGCGCCCATCAGATGACAACGCCCCCTTTGCGGCGTTGGCATTTAAGATTGCTACAGACCCGTTCGTGGGTACTTTAACCTTTATTCGTGTGTACTCAGGCGTACTTGAATCAGGTTCTGGCGTTTACAACTCTGTTAAACAGAAACGTGAACGTATTGGCCGTATCGTGCAGATGCACGCTAACGACCGCACAGAACTGAAAGAAGTCCGTGCAGGTGATATTGCCGCGGCTATTGGTCTAAAAGACGTAACCACGGGTGATACACTTTGTGATAATGACCACAAAGTAATCTTGGAACGCATGGAGTTCCCAGAACCTGTAATTACCATTGCCGTTGAACCTAAGTCAAAAGCCGACCAGGACAAAATGGGTATCGCACTGCAAAAACTTGCAGCAGAGGATCCTTCATTCCGGGTTGAGACTGACGAAGAATCATCACAAACACTGATTTCTGGAATGGGTGAGTTACACTTAGACATTATCGTTGATCGTATGCGTCGCGAATTTGGTGTTGAGTGTAACGTAGGTAAGCCACAAGTGGCCTACCGTGAAACCATTCGTGGATCAGTTGAGGCTGAAGGTAAATTTGTACGCCAATCAGGTGGCCGTGGACAATTCGGTCATGTTTGGTTAAAACTAGAGCCTAATGAAGAAGGCGCTGGTTACGAATTTATCAACGCAATCGTTGGCGGTGTAGTTCCACGTGAATTCATCCCTGCGGTTGATAAAGGTATCCAAGAGCAGATGAAGAATGGCGTTCTCGCTGGCTTCCCTGTATTGGACGTGAAGGTCACTCTGTTCGATGGTTCATATCATGATGTGGACTCGAATGAAATGGCGTTCAAAATTGCGGGTTCTATGGGCTTCAAAAAGGGTGCGCTTGAGGCGAAACCTGTGTTGCTCGAACCTTGCATGAAAGTAGAAGTAACTACTCCAGAAAACTATATGGGTGATGTTGTTGGTGATTTAAACCGTCGCCGTGGTTTGATTGAAGGTATGGATGATGGCTTTGGTGGCATCAAAATAGTCCATGCAGTAGTGCCTCTTTCTGAAATGTTTGGTTATGCAACTGATTTGCGTTCTGCAACTCAGGGTCGTGCTTCTTACTCCATGGAGTTCTTGAAGTACACTGATGCACCGCAAAACATTGCGAAAGCGATTATTGAATCTCGTAGCTAATTTCCAGTTACGACATAAATGTAATATGGTCCTGTCAATGCAGGACTATTCTGAAAAGAAAGGAATATATCGTGGCAAAAGCTAAATTTGAACGTAGTAAGCCTCACGTA
>NZ_JTLE01000094.1:4379095-4437114 GCF_000798835.1 Shewanella sp. ZOR0012 | reverse complement strand
TTTCGACGCGCCCTTTAGCTTTATGGCGCTGCTGGGACTACTGAGTCTATCGGGCATGGTGATTAAAAACGGTATTGTATTGGTTGACCAGATCAACCTCGAACTCAGTGAAGGCAAAGCCGCCTATTTAGCTTTAATCGATTCCTGTGTCAGCCGCGTTCGCCCTGTGATGATGGCGGCGATCACGACCATGCTCGGGATGATACCTCTGATCCCCGACGCCTTTTTCGGCTCCATGGCGATCACTATCATCTTTGGTTTAGGTTTTGCGTCGCTGCTGACCCTTATCGTGCTGCCAGTGATGTACAGCTTGGCCTTTAACATCAAACCGAATGCGGTGGCGAGCGAGAAACACTAGCCCGCCACTCCCCCTAAACGCTTCCCGGCGTGGCCGATCGATGCTGCTTATTAGCATCGATTGGCCTTTTCATATTGGGATGTCGAAGAATAGCGGCTAACCCCGATAACTTGAGGCTTTACACAGAGGAAAGAAAGTCGAGCTGAAAAGCGGATTACGCCTTTGGATCTTTGGGTTGCTCGTCTTTATCCACCAATTGATGGCTTTCAGGACGTTTATCGCTAGGGTCGGCCTTATGTTCAAAGTCGCCTTCGTACACATTGCCATCGGCATGTTTATTTTGCTCAAAGGGAGGTTGCTCGAAAGGATTTGTTTGTGAGCCAGAATGAGAGCCAAAGGGACCCGCACCAAAACCGCCGTGCATACCGCCTTGTAAACCCGACACCACTCGCAGTTGCATACGTTTAAACACTAAGGCTGCTATCGGACGACGGGTTAAAGGAGTGAGCAACAATAAACCAATAAAATCAGTCACAAATCCAGGAATAACCAGCAATACCCCTGCCATGGCTAGCATCATACCTTCGACAATTTCTTGCCCTGGCGCCTCACCTCGCGCGAGCTTTTGCTGCACTTGCATTAGAGTACTTAATCCTTGACTGCGTACTAAAGACACGCCCAATACAGCAGTAAATAATACAAGGCCAATAGTGGTCCAAGTACCCAGCACTTCACCCACGCGGATTAACACTGATAGCTCAACAACTGGGATCAGCACAAATAATAAAAATAGGATTAAAAACATACCGACCTCAGATTTATCTTGCTCGTTTGAAAACTAAATGGGGGCAATCCGGTCTTAATTCAAGTCATTAGGGCGCAGACTGCGCTAAAGCGGTGAAACTTCTGATAGTTAGCTCACTCTTTCGTTAAGCCGTTAATGTATGAGACCATAAAAACACGTAAAGTAGCTTAGCCTAATAGGCTTAAGCGAAGTTTAAGATTGTTAGGGGACGATACCCACACTATGCAACCTCAGTATTTAATGGTCAGCACTAGCTGTCCAGACGACGTTCATGCCAATCGCATCGCCCATGCGTTAGTGGAAGCGCGTATCGCGGCTTGTGTGCATATTTCAGCACCCATCCGCTCGGTCTATACGTGGGAAGGAAAAATCTGTGAAGAGCAAGAAATTAGCTTACACATTAAATGTTTACAAACTCGCTATCCAGAGTTAGAACAGCTTGTGCTTAAACTTCACCCTTATCAAGTGCCTGAAATTATTGCCGTACCCGTCACTCACGGGCTACCAGCCTACTTAGATTGGATAAAAGATAACACTCAGCCATGAAAAAACTACTTAGCCTCACCTTTACTGCATTATTGCTCCTCGCGCCTCTCACTCTAAGTGGCAATGCTTTTGCGAATAACTTTGGTTTTCTAAAAAGCGAACCTGAGTTAATGCCCGTTGATCAAGCCTTTGCCTTTGATTTTAAGCAGGAAGGCAATAAGGTTACCCTTAATTGGGTGATTGCCGACGGCTACTACATGTACCGCGATAAACTCAAATTTAGTGTCAATGGCGCTGAATTGGGCACCATTGACCTACCAAAGGGCAAACCTCATAACGATGAGTATTTTGGTGAACAAGAGGTTTACTACACCTATATCGACATTCCCGTTGGCCTAAAGCAAGCCAATGACAACAGCACCTTAAGCGTCACCTTTATGGGCTGCGCCGAGGGTAAACTCTGTTATCCACCAACCAAGCGAGATGTCAGCTTAAAAGCGGTGGCAGCTAATGATGGGCAAATCGCCTCTAGCGCAGATAGCGGCGAAAATACCAAGCCTGCCGCCACTGACACAGATGCCAAAGCAAGCAGCGCCCCTGCTAAGCCGATTACTCAGCAGGATAGCCTAAGCCAGATGTTGTCTAACGACAGTTTACTCTGGACCTTAGTGATCTTCTTCGGTTTAGGGATTGGGCTTGCACTCACCCCTTGCGTGTTCCCCATGTATCCGATTTTATCGGGCATTATTGTCGGTCAAGGGCAAAAACTGTCGACCGCCAAAGCCTTCACCCTGTCGATGGCCTATGTGCAAGGAATGGCAATCACCTACTCGATTTTAGGTTTAGTCGTCGCGTCGGCGGGGATGAAATACCAAGCGGCGCTGCAACATCCCGCTGTGCTCGTGGTATTAGCCATCCTGTTCTTTGTACTCAGTTTATCCATGTTTGGCTTGTACGATCTCAAACTGCCTTCAAGCTGGCAGGAGAAGATGAACTCCATTTCCAACAATCAAAAAGGCGGCAATCTGATTGGCGTATTTTTGATGGGGGTAATCTCAGGATTGGTCGCCTCACCTTGCACCACGGCTCCACTTTCTGGCGCCTTAGTCTATGTGGCGCAAACCGGGGATTTATTACAAGGCTTCCTCGCCCTGTATGTGCTGAGTATGGGCATGGGCGTACCGTTACTGATCATTGGTACCTCGGGTGGTAAGTTACTGCCTCGCGCTGGCGCTTGGATGAATATCATTAAAACCGTGTTTGGCTTCCTGCTGATTGCGGTATCGATTGTGATGCTTGGCCGTATTTGGACGGGCGTGGTTTCCGATGTGCTTTGGTCGCTTTGGGGCATTAGCTTCACCGGTTACCTGATGCACCAAAATAAGCTCAGCGCCTTTAACTGGAAACAAACCGTACGCTCAGTGCTACTCACCTTAACCCTGCTGGCAAGCTTCTCCTATGGCTTCCAAGCCGTGATGGGTCACTTTGGCTTTAGCCACAGTCCGGTTGCGACTGCGACAACGACTGAGCAAGCCCATGGCTTTAAACGGATAAAATCCATTGAAGATTTGGATCGCGAAATTGCCGCAGCCACAGCAGTTGGTAAGCCTGTGATGCTGGATCTCTACGCTGACTGGTGTGTGGCTTGTAAAGAGTTTGAAGCCATTACCTTTAAAGACGCCGAAGTATTAGCGCGAATGAACAAAATCGTGCTGCTGCAAGCGGATGTCACTAAGAGTGATGCAGTGGATGTCGCTCTGCTTGAAAAATACAATGTCCTCGGTTTACCGACATTATTGATGTTTAACGAGCAAGGTGAACAGCGAGAAGATTTAAGGGTAACCGGCTTTATGGGTCCCAAGGAGTTTGCAGCTCATTTAGATCACTTGGTGAAATAATCTCGACTAAACGCTAACACTCCTCTGCGGCGTTTTAGCGTAAAATCAACAACAAGCGGACTTTTTTCATTAAAAGTCCGCTTTTTTATCGCGCTGTCATCGATTTCTTATACAATCCTTGTTTATCGTGGACTTTTTAGATTGGAGCATTATGGAACCAGCTATCCTCATTATCACCCTTATTTGCGGCATGCTCGTTAGCCGTATAGGACTGCCCCCACTCATCGGCTACTTAGTGGCGGGCTTTGTACTCTTTGTATTAGGTATTGAAAAAGAAAGCCTGCCACTGCTGCAAGAACTCGCCAATTTAGGGGTTACGCTACTGCTGTTTGCGATTGGTTTAAAACTCGATATTCGCAGTCTATTTAAGGCTGAAGTGTGGGCGGGGTCGAGTGTGCATTTGATGCTATCGATCCTAGTATTCGTCCCTATTCTCAAAATATTAGGGTTATTAGGATTATCTCAACTTACCAGTTTAGGGATTGAGCAGTTAACCTTACTGGCATTTGCGTTAAGCTTCTCCAGTACCGTTTTTGCGGTAAAGGTCTTAGAAGATAAAGGGGATATGCAATCCCTGTATGGCCGTGTTGCTATTGGTATCCTGATTATGCAGGATATTTTTGCCGTACTCTTTTTAACCATTTCTAAGGGCGATGTGCCTTCGGTGTGGGCATTTGCGTTATTGTTATTACCTCTGGCAAAACCACTGATTTATAAAGCTTTTGACCGTGTTGGCCACGGTGAATTATTAGTGCTATTTGGATTAGTAATGGCACTGGTTGTCGGCGCTTGGTTATTTGAATCCGTTGGCTTAAAACCGGATCTCGGCGCATTAGTTATTGGTATTTTGCTCGCAGGACATAAAAAAGCCTCTGAGCTAGCTAAATCATTGTTCTATTTTAAAGAACTCTTTCTTGTCGCCTTCTTCTTAACCATTGGTCTCAATGGCTTACCCACGATTTCGGATATCGTGCTGGCTACATTATTAGTACTGTTAGTACCGCTAAAAATCTTATTGTTTGTCTATATTCTTACTCGCTTTAAATTACGTTCGCGCACCTCGATGTTAGGTTCCTTTAACCTAGGTAACTTCTCCGAGTTTGGTCTGATCGTCGCTGCGGTTGCCACCAGCAAAGGCTGGCTACCGTCACAATGGTTGGTGATTATTGCCGTGGCCTTAAGCTTTAGCTTTTTATTAGCAGCGCCGCTCAATGCTACGGTCGGAAATATTTACCAACGCTTCCAACAGCGACTCGTTAGGTTAGAAAAACGCCCATTGCACCCAGAAGATCGCCCCATTGCCATTGGTAATCCACGCTTTTTAATCCTAGGGATGGGGCGTATTGGTAGTGGAGCCTACGATGAACTGCGTGCCCGGTTCGACGGTGAGATCCTCGGGATTGAGCATAAGCAAGACCTGGTCGATTTACACCGCGCTAAAGGCCGTAATGTAGTGCAAGGGGATGCTTCCGATACCGACTTTTGGGAGAAGCTTGATAAAGCGCCCAATCTTGAATTAGTGCTGCTAGCAATGCCGCATCATGCGGGGAATCTCTTCGCTGTTGAGCAACTTAAGAAGCTGAATTATCAAGGTAAACTAAGTGCAATCGTACAATATGGTGAGGATGCCGCATCACTCAGAAGTTCTGGTGTGCACAGCGTTTACAACCTATACGAAGCGGCGGGTGCGGGTTTTGTCGACCATGTGGTTCATGAGTTACTACCAGACTCTGAAACGAAGGCAGTTGCCGACCTAGACGATGACAACAAACAACATTCTGCCGCGGTTTAAGGCGTGTTTACGTTTGTTATCATGAATAAAACTCATCCTATTTAGGTTAAAAATGACTCAGGAAAGGGATTAACCTGAGTCATTACCTCACCCGATAAAACCTATCAAAACCACTAAAAAATCAATCACCTTAACGCACTTACACACGCTCAAACATTGCGGCGTTTTTGACTATCGGTTTTCTCTGACAAGCTTATCGTCAATGCCATAGAAAATCTCAGTTACATCGCCGACTTAGTCGTGATATAAATCGAAGACAAGAACGAAATTAGCCCAGCTTTTTTGGAAGTCTTCTCAGCATGTCGAACCCTGCGCAGCGCGCCACCAAGTTATTTGTCCAAACCTTTGGCACTAAAGCCGATGATTTATATCAAGCCCCAGGTCGAGTAAATCTGATCGGTGAATACACGGATTACAACGACGGCTTTGTTTTGCCTGCCGCCATTAATTTTCATACGGTGATTGCCGTTAAACGCCGTGAAGACAACAAGTTTCGCGCCGTTGCTGATGCCTTTCCCGGGCAAATTAAAGAATGGACCTTCGGCAAAGAAACCGAAATCCATCCCGAGGACGGTTGGGTAAATTATTTAAAAGGGTTCACCGCGGCGATGGCCAACACAGGGCTCATTGCCAAGGGCTTAGATTTGGCCGTGGTAGGCGATGTACCGCTCGCAGCAGGATTATCTTCCTCTGGCGCCTTGGTCGTCGCCTTTGGCACAGCGATTAGTGACAGCAGCCAATTGCATCTCTCACCGATGGCAGTGGCACAATTAGCGCAACGTGGCGAATATCGATATGTCGCATCGGCTTGCAGCATTATGGATCACATGGTTTGCGCGATGGGTGAGCCGGATCATGCCCTGCTCATCGACTGCCTTGACCTTGATAGCGAACCGATTGCAATCCCTGAGAATCTCAGCCTGATCATCATTGATGCGCATATTGAGAAACAACGATTAGCGGCGATTAGCCAGCAGCGACGTGAGGAATGCGCTCAAGCTGCCGAATTTTTTGGTTTAGACGCTCTGCGCCATCTTGAACTGCGTCAGCTTGAAAGTGCCAAGGATAAATTGGATGAAACCCTTTATCGCCGCGCCAAACACGTAGTCACCGAGAATAAACGCACTCAGAGTGCTGCTCGGGCACTCGAGCAAAATAATATTTCTAAATTCAGCCTATTAATGGCTCAATCTCATCAATCACTGCGAGATGATTTTGAGGTAACACTGCCTGAATTTGACACTTTGGTGGATATTGTTAGCCAAGTGATTGGCGAACGCGGTGGCATACGCATGACCGATGGCTGCGTGGTCGCGCTCGTCGACCATGAGCTTACCGATGCGGTAGTTTCTGCGGTCGAACAGACATTTTTCGAGCAAACAGGGATAGATGCAACCGTTTATCTCTGTTCAGCAAGTGCTGGCGCGGGCCGTATCGACAGTTAAACACTTAATCGCACCTGCTAACTCCGCCACTAATACCATACGAATTCAACCATGAATTGTGTGGTATTTGTCATTTTTAAGAGGCAAAATCAAACGGTTAAATAATCTACGGTAGGCATTTTGACATTGAGGGAAACTAAATGGTGCGTTTCAGTGTATTAGATCCTTGGACCGATCCCCGCGGCGGCGAAATTGAACGTGTGCGGATAGACAATGGCATCATCGCCTTGGAAGTGCTCAGTTTAGGCGGCATTATTCGCGCGCTTTGGACGCCCGATAAACAGGGCGAGCGCGCCAATATCGTTTTAGGCTGCGACAGTGCCGAAGATTACCTGACTCAAAATGCCCACCTTGGCGCCATTGCAGGCCGCTTTGCCAATCGTATAGCCCTTGGCAAGCTGCAATATCAGGGGCAAACCTATCAACTGGATATCAATCAAGCGAGCAACTGCTTACATGGTGGCCGCGAAGGTTTTAACAGAAAGAACTGGCACTTAGGCCCGCTTCCCGATGGGGTAAGATTAACCTTAGTGAGTCCAGATGGCGATATGGGCTTCCCCGGTAATTGCACGGTGCAATTAGACTATCGCCTTGCCGCCAATAATCTCTATGTAGAAATGCTGGCCTCCGTAGATAAACCTTGTCCGGTGAGCCTGACGCAGCACAGCTATTTTAATCTGGATGGTACGAGCAATAATTATCAGCACCAGATGCAAATCGATGCGACACGCTATTTGACGATGAATGAAGTCGGCATCCCGACAGGAATTGCTGAGGTTAAAGATAGTATTTTCGATTTAACTCAAAGTGTTTCCCTTGGCGAAAAACTTCACACTCCCGAACTAACAAGCACCCAAGGTTATGATCATTGCTATTTGATGGATAACCCTGATGGTTCACTACGCCGCTTTGGTTGTTTAAGCAGTCCTGTCAGCGGCCGCGCCATGACGGTATTTACCAATCAGCCTGGCGTACAACTCTACTGCGCTAACTTTTTAGCGGGAACCGTGGGACGAAACCAACAAAGTTTGCACCAACATCAGGGCGTGTGTATTGAACCGCAAAAGCTGCCTGACTCGCCCAATCAACCGCAATTGGGTGATGATGCCTGGTTAGTACCAGGGAAAATCTATCATCATATTAGTCGATATCAATTTGATATTGTTGACTAAAGTTGAAATGAGCATCTGTAGGAATTAAAAAGAAAGGCTGGTAAGGAATAAAGTCGTTTCATTCCTTACCTTTATCCAATGTTGCCGAAGCAAATTGGATATTAATCGTCGAAATCATCGCCCCAATCTTCATCGAAATCAGCACCAATTGCATCGGTTTCGATTTCAGGCTCAACCTCAGGTTTAGCCTTACGTACTGGGCCAGAATCCTTAACGTTGTTCAGATCAATACGAGCTTGATGCTTGCTCATAAATTGAGCGCGAGCCGCTTTCCATGCACCACTAAACTTAGCCTCAGCAGCTTTTAATGCGGCCTCATCTAAGTCGTATAGGTTCACTTTTACTATGTCTTCTACATACTCAACAATGGCATCACGGTCGGTATTGTAGAGGTAAATTCGTCCAGGGGAAGCCTCTGGCAGCTGGTTGTCGTGGACGACAATCGCATTGCCCTTCGATGTTCTCAGCTCACCATACCAAACCTGTTTCTTTGCTGTGTTATACATATATGCCAATACCCTTAAATCAACACATACACTATGAGTTTTTTAGTCTGAATAAGCGAAGCGACGCTTGCTTTGATCCACGAATAGCGCCGGAAAGTCTCTGACGTTTTCAACTGGGTATTTTTACAGAATATTTTCGATAATCAATGCCTCAAACCATGAAATTTTCACTTATTACGCATTAATTTCGGCCAAAGTCTCTAAAAAAATTTGTCACTAACGACTTTAGTCTAAAAAAACATCACATCAAGTTTTAATTATGC
The DNA here is from genome assembly GCF_000798835.1 of Shewanella sp. ZOR0012. NCBI lineage: Bacteria > Pseudomonadati > Pseudomonadota > Gammaproteobacteria > Alteromonadales > Shewanellaceae > Shewanella > Shewanella sp. ZOR0012. The sequence goes on along the minus strand of NZ_JTLE01000094.1, from coordinate 4,428,449 downwards.
ACCTATAACCATTAAATTATTGAAGCGATAAGAGGTTACAGCTTGTAGCTGAGTTAATTCAAAATGTTAATACCACTTTGCCCCTATGTTCGCCCGACTGCATTAATCTATGGGCCTTAGGCGCATCGTTCAATGGGTACGTTGCAAAAATATGTGGCACGATTTGCTGGCTATCAAGTAATGGCCAAACACGTTCGTGTAATTGCCTTGCGATTTCAGCTTTGGCTTCAACCGTTTGTGGTCTTAGGGTTGAACCTGTCCAGACAATTCGCTTAGCCATCAGCTGGAGAATATTAACCTCAGCTTTAGGACTACGTTGAGTTGAAACCGACACCATACGTCCATCCAACGCGAGTGCTTGCAAATTGAGGTTAATAAAATCGCCACCCGCGATATCAAATACCACATTAACGCCTTTACCCTGCGTAAAGCTCATGATTTCTTCGACAAAATTCTGAGTGTTGTAATTGACGACAAGATGGGCACCTAATCCTGAGCAATAGTCGCGCTTTTCATCCTGCCCTGTAGTCGCAATCACTTGCGCACCAAGACGATTCGCCAGCGCAATCGCCGTACTGCCAATGCCACCTGAGCCACCGTGTATCAAAACGGTTTCGCCAGCCTTGAGTCCGGCGCGCATAAATAAGTTACCCCAAACGGTAAAAAAGGTTTCAGGTAACGCGGCCGCTTGCACCATCGAAAATCCCTTTGGAATCGGCAAACAATGAGCTGCATAGGTCAAGGTGTATTCGCCATAACCGCCACCAGGGACTAAAGCACAAACCTTATCCCCCAGTTGCCATTGAGTCACGCCTTCACCTATGGCGCAAATTTCACCAGCCACTTCAAGCCCTAAAATTAACGATGCTCCGGGTGGCGGCGGATAGGCTCCAGCCCTTTGCTTGAGATCCGGCCCATTCACCCCAGCCGCACTTACTCGAATAAGAACTTGTCCGGCCCCGACAACCGGTAAGGGTGAACGGGAAAGTTGCATCACCTCTGGCTCACCGGGTTGTTCAATATGAATATGGGCATAATCTTTTGGTAAATCTGACATAGCTAACTCCTTGTACAACTTTGGGATTTCGGCTTATCGCTGCAAACATAGCGGCATCATACTCAGGTTAAAGCATATTAACCCAAACAATGTTGGAATGAACTTTGTTGACCGTTAGCGAGGTAACAAAGGGACGCCAGCAACTTGAATGAAACGATGCCACATTAAAACAATTGCCGTCTACATTACCAATCTTTATTAACCGCACGATAGTTCAATAAAAAATACAATAAAAACATAACGATAAAAATAATGTGAAAAAATTGTAAATTTTTATCGATTTATATTGGATATTTTATGCAATTTATTTCATGATATTTCGGCGCTAACTGAATTAGACAAGCATTAAATTCAGTTGGACCAATGAGGTCCGAGGTTAATTGCTGTAATACATCGGATAACGCCCAAGGAAGATCTGCTTTGCAGATAAAAATAACTATGGATACACCATGAAACAGACCCTACTTTTCGCGGCTATTAGCTTAGCCATCGCTACACCCTCGCTCGCCCATAACCATTCACAACAAGATCCAAACCATTCAATACAAGCGAAAAACACAGCAATCCCTAGTGCGCTAGCACCGTTAGCTTCGCCGTCAGCGCCACTCAATTTTGATGTCAGCCATCGGCCGTTATTACCCAGCAACAGCTTGATAGCCTCCCCAAACGAGCCGACACACTCTGAGTACCTCGATGCACATTCTTCACAACAGCAAGCGTTGCTCGAGAACTCTCCGAGATCAAAAACCAGCAGCTTTGCCGCCAATGCCGACTGTAGTAACTTTGTCGGTAAATCGGGCCAAGCCCTGTTAGATGAGCTAACGCAGTCCACACCACAGTGTGTCGGTAAGCTATTTAATCTCAAGGGAAGTGACGCAAGCAGCGTATTTAGTGAGGCGAATGTATCCACAGTTGCTAATGCGATTGCGGCCAAGGCGCCCGAATACACTGGCGTGGATAACCAAGGCATTGAGTCACATATTTACTTTGTGCGCGCCGCGCTTTATGTGCAGTTTTACAATCCCAGCGACGTACCCGCCTACAGCAGTGCGGTGAAAAAAAATTTAAAATCAGCGCTTAATGCTCTCTTTGCCAATAACGCCATTTGGACACTCTCCGATGCCAATGCCAGCGTGCTCAAAGAAGCACTGATCCTGATTGATTCGGCTGAACTGGGGGCTGATTTTAACTTTGTCACCCTCAAAGTGCTCCATGACTACAACAGCACATGGCAAGCCAGCTTTGCAATGAATGCGGCCGCCAATACCGTATTTACCACCTTATTCCGCGCCCAGTGGAATACTGACATGCAGGCGCTGTTTGCCCGAGATCATGCTATTTTAGATGCGCTCAACCAGTTCCAACTTAACCATAGGGACTTACTCGGCACCAATGCTGAATATGTTTTAGTCAATGCTGTCAGAGAGTTATCTAGACTGTACTACATTGATGCCATGCGCCCTAAACTGACCCAATTGGTCAAAAATATCTTAAATAGCACCAGCAAAAATGATCCCAGTAAAGTGCTGTGGTTTGCTGCCGCCGAGATGGCAGATTACTACGATCGCAGCAACTGTAATGCTTATCAGATCTGCGGTTTCAAGGCGCAATTAGCCGCCGATAGCTTACCGTTTAATTGGAAATGCTCCGACAGCCTCAAGATCCGCGCCCAAGATCTTTACCAAGATCAAGCCAAATGGGCATGTGGAGTATTGAGCCAGCAAGAAAGCCATTTCCACACGATACTCGAAACGGGAATGCAGGCGGTCGCACAGGATAACAATGATGATTTAGAGCTGGTGATTTTTGGCAGCTCGTCAGAATATCAATCCCTTGCCAACAGCATTTTTGGGATCAATACCAACAATGGCGGCATGTATTTAGAAGGCTCTCCCGCTGGACTTAAAAACCAAGCACGCTTTATTGCCTATGAGGCCGAATGGCGTCGCCCAGATTTTCATGTGTGGAACTTACAGCATGAATACGTGCATTACCTCGATGGCCGCTATAACTTGTTTGGCGACTTCAGCCGCAGCGTATCCGCCAACACAATTTGGTGGATTGAAGGATTAGCAGAATATATTTCATACCGAGATGCCAACCCCGCTGCCATCGCCATGGGGGAAACGGGCGAGTATATGCTCTCAACCATCTTTAAAAACACCTATGACTCTGGCCAAGACCGCATCTACCGTTGGGGTTACCTCGCCGTACGCTTTATGTTTGAAAATCACCGCGATGATGTTCGCCAGATCTTAACCTTCCTGCGTAATAACCAATATGCTGAATATCAAGCATTTATGGATTCCATTGGCACCCGCTATGACAACGAATGGCGCGGCTGGCTCACCAGTGGTTTAAGCACCACCAACAATGGTATTGTCGATAAAGGCCCAAGTGATGAACAGGCTAATGCCAGTGGTCGCGAAGGTAACTGGGCTGGCCCCGCGGGCACCATCAGCAAAGATTACTCGCCCTGCCAAGTCAGTAACGAAGCATACCGCTACAGCGAGTCAGCCAGCCTCAGTCTTGAGGTTCCCATGGAGTGTATTGACGCCAAACAAGGCCGAGCCAGCTTTAGCTTTGCCAATAGTGATCGCTCGGCTCAGGATATTTGGATCAAAATTGGCGGTGGTTGGGGTGATGCCGACATTTATTACGATTCAAGGGGATGGGCAAGTGCTGAAAAAAATCAGGGCTATGGCATCGGCAATGGTAATTACCAAGTAATCAAAGTGAGCCTAAACCCCAATGAACTTTGGCACTATATCACCCTAGAAGGCGATTTTGGTGGTGTTGATATGCTAGTGAGTACCACAGAATTAGTTGCCGATACCGATCCCGATTTAGGTGATGGCGGCGATACTGGTGGTGAAGTCCCCAGCAATTGCGGTGCCGCAACCATCAATTACGGCAAGCTAACCCTCGGAAAAGATGAATGCCTTAGCGGTGGCCGTAATAGCTTTTATTTCTGGGTCGATGCTGACAACAGCCAATTTAGTGTCAGCACAACCGGGGGAACAGGCGATGCCAATATTTACTTTAATGCCAATACTTGGGCAAGCGCGAGCAATGCCCAAGCCAGCAGTGTAAATCAAGGCAATAAAGAGTCCTTTAGCTTTACGGCAAACCGTGGCTGGCGATATATCACTGTTGATACCACGAGTGAATTTAGTGGCGTGAACTTCAACCTTAAAGCCGGTGGTGGCAGTAGCGTTCCTAATCAAATTGCCAATGCCTGTGCGACTAAATCCCCCGTGAGCTATACCCAACTCACGCCGGGTGATGCCGTCTGCAGCGCCAATGGCCGTAATGACTATTACCTTTGGATTCCAGAAGGGACAAGCCAATTAGAAGTACGCTCGGCCCACGGAACTGGAGATGTCAGCCTTTACTCGGGTCGCAGCTGGGCAAATGCCCAGCAATATGAAGCTGCCTCAACAAACGCTGGCAGCACTACGGAGCAAATCAAGGTCAATAATCCCAGTGCTGGCTGGTATTACATTACGCTCCAAAGTGAAGGCCAAAGTACAGGTGTGGCCCTTCAAGTAGATTTACGTTAATCAGCCGCGCTATTGCGGTATAAGCTAAAAGCAAAAATCCCTGCCTAGCAGGGATTTTTATTATTTCAATCGGTTAGCACACTAAGGCAGCTTTAGCCTTGCCTCAAACTCACGCGCTATGTGGTCAATTGCTTGGAAAAACAGCCATTGTTAACCGCGAGTAAAAGCAGAAGGTAATCTGACACAGCCACGGCAACGCCATTAAGTGTGGGTGTCCAGATTTGCTCGTCGGTTTAGCGCCAAGCAAGTTTGAAATGTCTTCAGGTATCAAATCATCCCCGCAGATCCGCAAAGCTGCTTGTGAATATTCAAGTGCACCCATCAAAGGCTCTAACGCTTGGTTAAGTGGCGAGCTTTAGCCCGTCCCAGCGAGCGAATTGAACCAGTTGTTATGACTGGTTCGTCGTGCACGACCCTCGAGGCAATGAGCGATCTTGCTCATTCCGTGAATAAAGTGAGCGATTTGAGCAGCTTATTATGACGGCCTGACGTAATATTTCCCTTTAATTACAGTCAATATGACATTTGGCACTACTATTACAATAATGCCGATTGTGAGTAATAAGTATTTGTAAGTTAGGTCAATGCTCATGCTTGCAACACCTATGCCCAGAAATAATGCTAGGATTGTTGCAGCGATAGTCTGAATTTTTATAAGTTTATTTCCAACCAGCTTCGCGCTGCATGATTTACAAGTAATCCACACAGGTATTGCAGAAAATGTAATTCTACTCCAATGGATTTTTTTTGAGCACGATGGACAATTCATTTTTCAGGTCTCAGTAGTCATAACGCCCAAATTTAGCGCGGAAAGCATAAATCTAAGCATAAATCTGGCCACCCATTTTAAATCAACAACATAATGTACTTTAGGTTTATCTACAACTTGTACGATTTAAAATGGCTTAAATAGGAACCATCAACAGCCGCATGGACGGCATATAAGGCAATAAGTTGCGCTAATCCCTTCAAAAATGGTGTATTTCAGACGTGGCAAGTGAGCCCATAGTGCTTGAAAGATGTTAGGCGATGATTATTTTCGAAGTTATATAAGTCGTTGTCAGTTGCAGCGCAAGTGCTGGCAGCTTGCCGCAAAGTGCCGTCGTCGCTTTTCTAAGTGTTCGCAGTAGTCGGTCAATTCTTGCAGAGTGCCCACTGGACCATGAAATAGTTTGCCAAACTCGGTTCACTACATGCCAGCCAAATTTGGTTTTCAAAAATTTGGCCACCCATTTTAAATCAACAACATAATGCACTTTCCGTTTGCCTGCAACCAGCTCTAGCTCAAATGATTTGAATGAGAGTCATCAAAAGTCGTTGAGACTGCATCTGAGGTAATAGATTGAGCTAATTCATTAAAAAATGGTTTATTTCAGACGAGGTAAGTCATCCCATAGTGCTTGGGAAGTGTTAGGCAATGATTGCTGTCGAAGGGATATAGTCGCTATCTGTTGCAATGAAAGTGCTGACAGCTTGCGGCAAAGTGCCGTCGTCGCTTTTCAAGATGTTTGCAGTAATCGGTTAGTGCTTGCAAGGTTCCCACGGGGCCATGAAATAGCTTGCCAAATTCGGTGGTCAGTTTGAGCCAATTGTCATGGGGGATATTTAATCTGTTCAGTAACTTACCGCTACTTTCACTGATGTATCCACGTTTATCATTGCGAATGATTCGCCCTGTATCTTCCACCAATTGAAGGTAATCCGTTAAGGCAAACGCAATGCCATTGGGTTGGTTGTCGTGCTCATTGCCAATAAAAGGCAGGAGATTGCTCGGCTGTTCACCTTTTAATGCGGCCCGAATACGTAGCTGAATGCTGGTATGGTCGGATTGTTCTGGTGTATTAGCGAGTTGCGCTCTGATGGGATTTAAATCGACGTAAATCATGCAAGCTAGCACAGCGGCTTCATCGAGTAATGCTTGGGATTTAAACCGCCCCTCCCAGAAACGACCTGTACAGTTATCCTCTTGATTTGCTTGTCTTGCAATTGGTTCGTTGAGGCAGCGCATAAACCATGAAATATCACACAAACGACTACGATAAAGGGCGATTGAATGCTTTAATCTGCTCACCTCATGCGCTTCAACCAACTCACCTTTTGCGAACTTTTGCGTTAACGCATCGCCTTTAAACAACTTATGCCACTGCTCAAGCACTTCGCGGTCAGTCCAGTGATTTGCCGTCTCGATATCGACTCGTAGCACCAGATGCAGATGATTCGACATCACCGCAAAGGCCGCCACATCAATAGCAAAAACGGCTTCAAGTTCAAACAGTAGCGATTCTACCCAAGCGCGGCGATGGTCATAGTTTTTACCCGAGTAACTATCATCGCCACATAAAAAAGCCCGCCGAACAACTCGGCTACAGCAATGGTAATAAGGCGTGTCTTCAAGGCTTATCTGGGTTCTACGAGGGCGCGGCATACAAACCTCCTTGTTCAATGCTTAACCAAAGCATAGTCGGAGGTTAGCTACAGCGCCATTAAGGGTGGGTGTCCTAGTTTTGCTCAATGACTATTATCTTTGGGTTCCCGAAGGAACAAGCCAACTAGAAGTACGCTCGGCCCACGGAACTGGAGATGCCAGCATTTACTCGGGTCGCAGCTGGGCCAATGCCCAGCAATATGAAGCCGCCTCAACAAATGCTGGCAGCACTACGGAGCAAATCAAGGTCAATAATCCCAGTGCTGGCTGGTATTACATTACGCTCCAAAGTGAAAGCCAAAGTACAGGTGTGGCCCTTCAAGTAGATTTACGTTAATCAGCCGCACTATAGCGGTAAAAGCTAAAAGCAAAAATCCCTGCTAGGCAGGGATTTTTATTATTTCAATCGGTTAGCACACTAAGACAGCTTTAGCCTTGCCTCAAACTCACACTCTGCGTGATCGATTGCTTAGTAAACCAGCCATTGTTAACCGCGATTAAAAGCAGAGGGTAATCTGACACAGAATGATGAATAGTCTCAGCAGCACAATTAAGGATGGGTGACCAGATTTGCTCTATCGATCACTCAAAACTCATAACGCCTTGCTAAGCGGACTAAAATTGTGGGTTATAATGTGGAGCGAAACGTAACCAACTGTTTTAGTTGCATTTAAGCAACTTGTTAGAAAAAATTACCACCCGAATAAACTTGGACTAAAGAAACGGCACCAAAGATAATCGTTAAAATAATACCGATTACTGATATCCATGTTGAAACTCTATTCTTACGTTCTTGAGTATCAATCGTAGTTTCAAGGAATTTTATATCTTTCGCGAGTTGTTTTAGCCCATTCAAACCTAAACCTATATCATTAGAATCATAAGCTAATTTTAACATGTCTAATTGGTTACCATATTTAGGTGACAAAGAAATAAACGGCAAATCATTTTCAATGGTTTTTATTATCTCTGCTATGCGACTGACCTGCTCATCTGAAAATTGTATTCCATAGTGAAACTTGAAAACCCATCCATTGAAGCCAGTAGAGCGACTTAAAAGATCTTCACATATATCAATTGGCGTTCTATATTTCTTCGAGAACTCGGCATTATTCTCAGCGACTTTTCTGTAGACAATAGACAATTGATCTATGGCCTTAATATTTTGTTCTTCTCTCTCAAGTATTTTCTTCACTGATCTGTAAAAATGTCTTCTTCCGCTTTTCGCACCTAACCCTTTCGACATCACGATGAAGAAAGGAATATAGAATGCAAATACAGCAATCAAAGTTCCAAGTTTTAACAATGAATTATCCAAGTAACCTCTCCAAATTTTCTAACGCCGCATTAAGGTGTGAGCGACGCTTGGCCATACTTTGAGCGAAGCGAAAATGGCAAGCGTTGCGAATCACTCTTAAATGCTTTGTGTACGCCCAGCATGGGCATGAACTAATGAGGTGAAAGTCCTCTGTAGGAAGGTCACCGTTCAATAACATGCTGTTATTAAACGTTAACTACTAGCGAATGGCAAGGGCTTATCCGCGAGGATTGGTCTGAAGGAAGCCGCTAGCAAATTTGCGAGCTGATGAACAAGAACATCATATGAGGCGTAGGCTAGAGGTGTGCCAAACATAAATCTGGCCACCCATTTTTAAATCAACAACATAATGCACTTTCAGTTTGCCTACAACTTGTAAAAGTGAACATTGTTAAAAAAAGAACCATCAAAAGTCATAGGGACAGCATCTGAGGCAATAAATTGCGCTAATCCCTTAAAAAATGGGGCATTTCAGACGAGGTAAATCATCCCAGCTCTTAGGAGATACCAGTAAATCGAGCCACCCATTGTTAAATACTCAGTGAGCTTTAACTCAACAGTCAACACTATTGCTCACAAGGCGAGTTAGGGTGATTGGCGAGGCGACCGTCCGCCTCATGGACGGGGCGGCCGAGCATCCACGGATGGACTTGCTGCGCGTCGCTGAACAAGCAACCGAACATGCCTATGCTCGAATGCGATAATTTATCGATCGAAAAGAGTAAATCGAGCCATAAAATAACTTGCCAAGCTCGGTCGCCACTGGGTAGCCAATAGTTAAGTGTGCTTAATAGTTAAGTGCGATCAATAGCTAAGTGTGATCAATAGTTAAGTGCGATACAGCACTTTCACCACATGCCAGCCAAACTTGGTTTTAACGAGATGTGGCACTAATAACTCACCAGAAAAGGCGACTTTATCGAACTGCGGTACCATTTGCCCACGCTTAAATTCACCGAGATCGCCGCCCTTTTTCGCTGAAGGACATGAGGAATAGCGCTTGGCTAAGGCACCAAAGTTCGCGCCGTTATTCAATTGCTTAATAATATCTTCCGCCTGCTCTTTATGTTTAACAAGGATATGCACTGCGGCTGCGGTTTTAAACATCTTGCACTCTCTTTATCAAAAACAGCGGTGCAATTAAGTTGCACCGCCGTTATATCTTTGCCTATGAAAAATAAGTATTACTGACCCAAAATCTTCTGCCACCACTGCAACGGCTCGCCGCAGTTTTTAGCTGGATTATAAGTGCCTCTCAGGGCGGGTAATGCCTCAGTATTGCTGCATCCTGCTTCCTTGGCTTCACCCGTATCTCGGTCAAAATAGCCTTGGATCACGCCCGTTGGCGGAATCGAGCGCAGCCCAATCGGTGGACGTTCCTTCAAGAAGGCCTGATACACGGCCATGGCACCACTGCTACCGTAAAGAGTCGTCTTACCGTTATCGTCGCGTCCGACCCAAATCGCCGCGACGTTACGCTCGTCAAAACCGGCGAACCAAGAGTCGCGACTATCGTTACTGGTACCAGTTTTACCCGCCAGCGCCACACCTGGGAAGGCATTGCCTAAGCGCGTTGCCGTACCGGAGCGCACCACTTGCTGCATAGCATATTGCACCAAAAAGTCAGTATCAGGCGTAATCGCTTGCTCCTTGGCAGAACGCGTTACGGGCAAAGGCTGATTGTGACTGTCGAGCACCGCCGTCACTGTTGTGAGTTTACGATAGGCACCATAATCGGCCAGCGTCTGATAAACCTGCGCCACCATTAAGGGTGAGCCATTCACCGCGCCCAGTAGCATCGACGGGTACTCGTTAAGTGGTTCTTCCCAACCCGATTTGTCCAGCGTGGTTGCCACCGCATCGACTCCAACGGCAATCCCGAGGTTGACCGTCGGCACGTTCATCGATTTTTTCAGCGCCGTTAACAAGGAAACTTGGCCGCTAAAGGTCTTATCAAAGTTCTGCGGTGACCAGGTTTTGCCTTGCTCATTCTTTAGGGTAATCGGCTGATCTTTAAGTGGCGTGGCCAAAGTAAATTTACTATTTGGTGCCAAAGCGGTGGCGTACACAAATGGCTTGATAAGCGAGCCAATAGGTCTGCGGATCTCCACTGCGCGGTTATAGCCGTCAAAGCCCGGCGTTTTATCACCGACCATGGCCGCGATACCGCCAGTGTATTTGTCGGTGACCACCATACCTATCTGCAACGACTTATTGCCCTTATCTAAGCTCTTAAAGGTTTGAGTCACGGCGATTTCGGCGGCCTCCTGCGCCATAGGATCGAGTGTGGTGTAAATCTTCACCCCAGATTGCTTTAATAATGCATCGCCGTAGCGCTCGTTAAGCTCTTGTTTAACCAAGGCATAAAACGCAGGTAATTTTTGATGCACAGGCTTATTGGCATTACGCAAACCTAAGGGCGATTCCACTGCAACCTTATATTGCGCGGTAGTCAGCTCGCCCGACTCCATCAATAACCGCAGCACTAAATCGCGGCGCTCTAAGCTGCGCTCTGGGTAGCGCCATGGGTTGTAGTAAGATGGCCCCTTAATCGCCGCCACTAAAAAGGCTTGCTGCGCCGTGGTTAACTCACCGATGGGACGACCAAAATAGAATTGCGAAGCCAGCCCCATACCATGCACGGCACGGGATTTATCTTGCCCCATATACACTTCGTTGAGATAAGCCTCGAGAATTTCTTCCTTGCTGTAACGAAAATCAATAATTACCGCCATTAAGGCTTCGCGAACCTTACGCAACAATGAGCGCTCGCTTGAAAGAAAGAAGTTTTTCGCCAACTGCTGGGTCAGTGTCGAACCGCCCTGCACGGTACGCCCTGCGCTGATATTTACAAAAGCAGCACGCAGAATCGCGAAGGGGTTCACCCCGTGGTGCTCGTAAAAACTGCGGTCTTCCACCAGCAATAGTGCCTGCACAATATGTTTGGGCATATCTTCGGTAGAGACAAAGAGCCTGTCTTCGCCATCGCCCGTGATCATGCGGTCGAGCAAGACGGGTTCTAAATGGAATACCGCTAACTGGCGCTTATCTTCCATGCGCGCAATAGAGCTAACGCCTTCGCTATCGAAGGTGATCATCACTCGCTGCTCATGCTGATCGCCTTCGGGATGTAAAAAGGGTCGACGCCATAATTCGATTTTTGTGCTCGATGCCGAAAACTCGCCAACCTCGCGGGGGTTCGCCACTTTGCGATAACCAAGTAGTTTTAACTCGGCCATTAACTGTGGATGACTCACCGCAGCTCCTGGGTATAACGCCATGGAGCGGCTAAAAACTTGTGCAGGTAAATGCCATTTTTGCCCTTCAAACTTACGGGCGATAATTTGGTCGAGGTAAATACCGTAGAAGGTCACAACGGCGAGGCCGATTAAGGCGAGCTTCCAGGTGAGCGACCAAATTTGCCCAAATAGGCCACGGCTTCGCTTCGCTTTACGTTGGGCTGGCGCTTTTTTTGTCGTATGAGTTGTCATATCTACTTCATCATTTATGCGTTAACGGCATCAGTCATAGGCACAACACAAGGTTGTAAATCAAGGCAGTCTAAAGGCTATGACTGAGATAAACCTAAGGTTTTTTTCTTGGTATATTTTGTCGGTAGCGTATTGGCAGGGTCGTCCGGCCACAGGTGTTTAGGGTAACGCCCACGCATTTCTTTTTTCACTTCAACATAGGGCCCTTGCCAAAAACTGGCGAGATCTGCCGTCAGTGCCAAAGGGCGCTGCGCCGGAGACAGCAGCTCCATCGTCACCTTCAGCTTACCTTGGGCTAGTAGCGGGCTGTCAGCCATACCAAAGGTTTCCTGCAAGCGAACCCGCAGTAAGGCGCGACCCGAAGTCTCGTAAACTATGGGCGCGAAAGTGCCCGTGGCTAAAGGCCATGAGGTCGGCAACAGTGCATCAAGCGCCTGCTGCTGCGACCAACTCAATTGATTCATCACTAAGCTAAAGCAATCGAGTTTTTGTAATTGCGGCAGATTATTCACATTTTCAAGGTAAGGCGCCAGCCAAGTTTCAAGATCGGCCAACAGGGCGGCATCGCTCATATCCGGCCAATCAGCAGTCGGATCTAAGCTTCGCGCTAAATGCAATCGCGCTTGAAACTGCGCTAAGTTATCGTGCCAATTAAGAATTTGTAACCCTTGCTGACGGATATAACTCACTAATGCCGCCACAATTTGCGCCCGATTAGGGTTAGCAATCGTCTCGGATTTCAGTAATATCTGCCCGACTTTTGCTTGCCGCTCAGCAACAGCGCGACCTTTGGTTTCATCCCAACCGCACAGCTCATGAGTATCAACCAAGTCGGCCAACTCATGCTCAAATAGGCTCGGTTGCAACGGACAAGCTAAATAGATCCGCCCAGCATTTTTACCTTCGGTTTCTTGAAAATCAGCCACCACCAGCCAAGGCGTTTGCGCTAAGGCATCTTCGGCGTTGAGCACCACGCCCGTGCCATTGGCTAATTGGTAACCCTCAACACCGCGGGATTTGGCGATGCGATCGGGATACGCCAGCGCCAACAGCAAACCAACATCCTGATGATGGGCATGGGAAGCGATGGCCACTAAATCGGCCTGAGAGAATTGCTTATCTAGCGCCAGCTTTTTAAGCCATTGCTTGGCCTGCTGCCCCGCACTGCCTTGGGTGGCAAAATGCAAGTAATTCATGATATCTGCGCCTTTGCGTGGCAATCCCCGCGCCTCTAAAATGCCCGCGAGCAGGCAGGCCAAGGCCGCAAGTTCTGTAGAATGGGATTTAGCAGCTAATAACATGTGCGCGAGGCGCGGATGACAGCCCAGCTCATAGGCGGCTTTACCATGCTGAGTGAGTTTGTTTTGCCCATCGACCACACCTAAGTGCTGCAGCAGTTGCCACGCCAGCGCTTCGTTCACGCTCGGCGGCGCTGTCAATAACAGCAAATCGCTGAAGGATTTTGCGCCCCAATAGGCACAGTCATGGGCCATTGAGACTAAATCGGCTTGGCTGATTTCGGGCTCATCGGCTTTAAGCAGACGTTGATGCTCTTCTTGGCCCCATAATCGAATACACACGCCCGCCGCTAAACGGCCAGCGCGACCAGCACGTTGAGTTGCCGAGGCTTGGCTAATACGTTTAAGGCTTAAGCGCGTAACCCCCGTTTTAGGGTTAAAACTCGCTTGGCGTTTATAGCCACTATCGATAACCAGCCCAATGCCTTCAATGGTGAGACTCGACTCGGCAACGTTGGTGGAGAGCACTATTTTGCGCCTGCTGCTGTCGGCCTTTATCGCCCTGTCTTGTTCCTGCGCCGATAGCTCGCCATAGAGTGGGCACACCGCCACACTGCTGCTATCGAGGCGCTCTTCTAGATACTGCGCCACCCTGAGGATTTCCGCCTTACCGGGTAAAAACACCAGTATATCCTGCGGGCCACTATCCGTTATTGAGGCCGCACTATCCGTTATTGAGGTAGCACTATCGAGCACGGTGCGACTCAAATGATCGAGCCAATGCTGCTGGCCCGCGACAGCACGGTAGATGATTTCAACCGGAAAACTGCGCCCTTCACTCTTGAGCAGGGCTGCGTTTGGCATTAACTCACTGAGCGCAATGCCAGATAAGGTTGCCGACATGGCGAGGATTTTTAAGTCATCCCGCAGTGAGCTTTGCACTTCGAGAGCGAGGGCTAAACCAAGATCTGTGGTCAAATGTCGCTCGTGGATCTCATCGAAAATGATCATATCGATCCCCGTCAATTCAGGATCTTGCTGGATCATTCGGGTTAATATCCCTTCGGTAACGATCTCAAGCCGAGTCTCACCACTGACCTTGGCCTCGCCACGCACCCTAAAACCGACCTCTTGCCCTACCGCCTGTTGCCGACAATTGGCAATAAATTGCGCCACACTGCGAGCGGCCACACGTCGAGGTTCCAGCATTAAAATCCGCCCAGAAACCTCAGCCCAATCCAAGATGGCTAAAGGCAATGCGGTAGATTTACCCGCGCCTGTGGGTGCCTCGAGGATCACTTGGGCATGCGTTGCAAAGGCATCACGCAGAGATGGCAGTAAGGAATGAATAGGTAGATTGTTCAATGCAACAGTATCAACAGGGAAAAATGATGTGGCAGTTTAACATAGGCCTTTGGCAGTGTCCCTCCCGCAGCCTCGGCTTTGATACGTCGCAGTTTGGCATTGGCTTGCTAAAAATAGCATCGCCCCGACAGCAAGGCTCTCGGGGCGCTAATAGCACAAATAAGCCGAGTTAGAACTGATAGGTCAGCTTAGCCCAGAGATTACGCCCCGGCTCATTAACCCTAAACATGGCCTCACTGCCAGGCAGATCATTACCCGTACCGGCCTTACTCACATGCTCGGCGTAGGTTGCATCAAACAGGTTTTCGACACCAAAGATAAAGGATAAATCCTTGCTGTATGACCAAGAAGCATTGAGTGCCAAGGTACCAAACCCACTACTTGGGCCTAAGTCTTGGCCCACAATATTGCCGTGACCTAAGGTATAACGATCCTGCGATGCAACTAGCCGCCACTGCGCCGCCATTGTCCAAGCTTGCCATTGATAATTAACAATTAATCTTGCCTCTAACGGCGATATTTGCCCAAGTGCGACCTTGTCGGTATCGTTTTCACCTTGGGTATAACTTAAGGTAAGTTGAGTCGACCATTGATCATTAAACGCATAGTCTAGGCTTGCTTCGCCACCGAATAAGCTGGCATCGATATTACGGGCTACCGTGGTGTTGCTGGTCGAATCAATCAAAATATAGTCATTAATCTCACCGTAAAAGAGTGACACTGACGCTTCAACCGGACCTTGGTAAATCCAGCCTATATCAAATTGATTGGTCGTTTCTGCCTTAAGATCAAAGGCTTTTTGTGCGGGATTATCGGCACTGGCCTTCATGATCTCCCAATAGTCTGGCACGCGCTGCGCCGAGCCAAATCCTGCATAATATTGGTGAGCATCGAGTTGATATTCATAACGCACATAACCGCTGTAGAGGGTATCCTCCCGCTCACCCTGTTGGGCGATTAACAATTCGCCATCCCAGCGATCGACCCTCAATCCAGCGTGCAAGCTACTATTGCCTAAACCTTGGTTATCAAAGCCGTAACGGGATTCGGCAAACAGCGCGTAGTTTTTATAGCGCATATCTTCCTTAAACGGCTTATTGAGTAAGTCGTCTAAACCAACATCTCCCATTGCCATGCTGCGGCCATCATGCGCGCTAGACATATAATCCAGCCCTAGTGTTAATTCGAGGCCATCGAGCGGGGTTAAATCAAACCAAAGATGACCACCGTCGGTCATTCGGCGCACATTCGAGCCAGAATTCACCCCTTCATCAAATCGATCCATAATATGGTCGTTTTTGTTACTAAAGGCTTGTAACTCGACTGCGGCCAGCCAGGTCGACTCAAACTCATGTTGTATGAGCACCGCCGCATCACGGTTATCAATTTGGCGAGCCTTATTTAATCTGTCGGCATACTCTGCCTCACCGCTCGACTCACCGTAAGCTAACTCCACAACGGTACGCTCAGTAGGTGTCCAACCTAGGGCAAGATTGGCGTTTTGGCGGTCATAACTGGATTGCACCTTATTGCCATTGCCATCCTGATAATGATCACTACTCGATTGATTAATATCAAAATCAAGGTAGTAATTCTTATCACCGGCACTCAACTCCACCATGGCATCTCGTCTATCGAAACTGCCACCCGTCGCACTGGCACGCCCTTCAAGATCCGCTTGATTAAAACGATGGCGGTTTTTCTCAAACAGAATAGTGCCCGCGGTGCCGACGGGGCCATATTTCACCGTCTGCGGGCCTTTAATAACCGTTATCTGATCGTAAGTTTCGGGATAAATATAATTGGTTGGCGGATCCATACGTCCACCACAGGCACCATACACATGCTGGCCATCGTCAACGATGTTTAAGCGCGAACCACCCAAGCCACGAAACATCGGATCGCCGCCAGAGCCGCCTTTACGGGTGATATTAAATCCCGGAATCGTGCGTAAAAACCCTGAGCCATCATAGGCGGGTAATGGCAATCGATTTTGTTTGGGATCACTCACTAAGTGTACTGGCTGACGCATCACATCAGCGGTAACCAGCAGATAATCTTTACATTTTTGGTCATCACCACAGTCGGTCGCCTCTGAAGACCAGCCCAACTGAGGTAAAGTGGAGCCTAAAACACCCGCTAAAATAAGCGCTAATTTGATCGGTTGATATGGCACAAATTTCCCCTACATATTGTTTTTAATGATTTTTGTGGGGGTATTGTTATGACTGGTGATATAAGTGCAATCAAAACTCGGCTTGGCGCGACAATCTGTCGCAGCCTAAGTTGCATGGGCTCACATTAAGGTAAATAGTGATAAATGAGTCACTTACAAATTAAGAATTGCAGAAGTATAAAAACTCACATGAAGGATAACCGCCGTTACAGCAGCCAAGGCTCGGCCAATCCAGAGGTTAATGTTAGCAATGGCGCGGGTTTATTAATCGCATAACCTTGAGCATAATCCACTCCTAAGCTCTTTAATTTTAAACCAATTTCTGTCGATTCAACAAACTCGGCTACCACATCAAATCCCATATCTTGTCCGAGCTGGCAAATGGCTTTGATGATTGCTTGATCCGCATCATCGTCACACAGGTTAATAACAAACTGACCATCGATTTTGACGTAATCCACATTTAAACGTTTTAGATAAGCGAAACTTGAAAATCCCGCACCAAAGTCATCCAGTGCGAGCTGGCAATTTAATGGCCTAAGCACTTCAATCAGTTTAGTTGCTTGATCTAATTGGCTTACGGCGGCGGTTTCGGTGATCTCAATGCAGAGTTTATCCACCAACTCAGGTTCAGTCATTAGCCGCATTTCAAGCCAATTCATAAACTCACTATCACCCAAAGACGTCGCCGAAAGGTTGACGGATACCAGCCCCAATTGCTGCCAAATCGCTAAATGGCTACTCCCCCACTTCAGCAGATTATCAATGACCCACAAGTCGACTTTGGCGGCCAAGTTATAGCGCTCAGCGGCAGGTAGGAAAATTGCTGGCGAAACAATGTTGCCATTGGGCTGCACCATACGGAGCAGCACTTCTAAATGTAATCCTGGCTCTTCGCAATTTAGTGGTGCAATACTTTGAAAATAAAGCTCAAATTGATTTAACGCGAGGGCACTAACAATATCTACCGAGGCCATCATTTCAGTGTAAAGACGGGTCATTTTAGGATCTTTAGCACTGTATAAATGCCAGCCATTTCGCCCCTTATCTTTGGCGAGTCGACAGGCCGCATCAGCATGGCTCATCACGGTATAAATATCAGAGGCCGACCTATCGAACTTAGCTATCCCCATACTGACGCTGACATTGTGGCAGCGGTTTTCCCAGATAAATTCGTGGGTTGCTAACTGAGTACAAATCCGCTTAGCAATATGCTGCGCCGAATCTACATTGCAGTAATGCATTAAAATACCGAACTCATCACCACCAAGCCGAGCAACGATATCGCCCTTACGCACCAGTTGTTTAAGCCGCAATGTCAACTGGCACAGTAACTTATCCCCCGCTTGATGACCGCTAACATTGTTGATTACTTGAAATTGATCGACATCGATAAAGGCAACACAGGTTGGCATATCATCTTTGCTATGCAGCAAATTATCGAGTAATGCCTCAAAGTGCAGCCGATTGGGCAATCCGGTAAGAGCATCATAGTTAGCATGAAAAGAGAGCTCATCGGCCAGCCGATACTTTTCACTCACATCTTCGGCAATCATAACCAGGGTGTCCTTATCACCGTGGATCTGACTAAAACTGAGCCTTAACCACTCTAATTGATGCAGCGATTTAAGCGGCAATTCGCACCAAGCTTGTCCTAATACGCCTTCACGCACCATATGCAACGTATCGGAGAGCATCGCGTGCTCTTCATCGCGCACCATGCTGAATAAATCGTATCCATGCTGCACTGGCAAGGTTTGCAGCGCCACTTTGTTCAGCATCGTCAGTTGATTTTGTTTATCCAGCAAAGCACAAGCCAAGGGCAATTGATTAAAGACTTCGCGATATTTGTTTTCACTCGCTAACATATCATGGGCGATACGGGTCAGCTCCATCGCCGAACCAATCATCACAGCCGCATGTTGAAACTCCTGAATAAATTCCTCAGTCCACTCACAGCATTCGGAGCAATTTACCGCCCCAAGGGCAATACGGGTTTCTCCAAATACGACGGGGGGTAACACCAGTAGACTTTTGACATCCCAATCCCGTAACAATGCCCGCTCTGCCTGAGCTTCTGACGGTAATGTATTCACATCGGGTAGATTCAGCAGCTTGGGGGTTCTCACAAGGGAGCGAAAAAAAGGCATACGCGCGAGCGGCCAAACGCGAGTCTGCTGGCCCTGGCTAAATTGCGGTTTTAAATACAAATTACGGGTGCGTAAATGGTCGAGGGATAAACTCCCCGTTAGCACAAACACCCCATCACAGTGCAACTGAAGTGTAATCGCCTCTAATGCTCTATCAACATTTTGCTCTAGGGTTTCTAGCGGCGTTTCGCTAAAAATCGTCACTAATGCCTGTTGGAGTGAATTTGCTAAACCATCTGACATGAAAAGGGATTTCCTTACCTACAATTCCATTTAAGGTATTATTGCTACACTTCCCAGAAACAAATTCAAGTCATCGAAAGCCGATGATGAATAATGACCACGGGCCTTTCTGTATTACCAAACAAAAGCATAGCTTATGTTTGGCATTTGAGCAGGTAGCGGAGATAAAGAGTGTTACAACGACTATTTCTTGGATTCGCCCTTAATGAGACTCAACGCATGCCACTGCTGCAATTGCAGCAATGCTTAGCACAACAGTTAACGCCCCATGCAAAACCCGTAAGCAAAGCGAATTTTCATCTCACCCTCGCTTTTTTAGGCTTAGCCAATCAGTCTCAAAAGACACTGCTGCTCGAAGCCGTTGATAGACTGTATCGGCCACGATTTACAGTACAACTAGATAAGCTCGCCGTTTGGCCCAAGGCACAGGTATGTTGTTTAAAGGGAGATAGGGTTAGCCCTGCGTTGGCGTTATTGGCATCGCAGGCGCAAGATTTAGCGCAGCAGTTGCAATTGCATCAGAGCGAACATCCATTTCGACCGCATATCAGCTTGTTTAGAAAAGCCAAGTCATTGAGCACCTTTGATAACGAGCTTCCCCTCAAGGATCTAGCGAATACACCGATAACTGCATTCACGCTCGCTCCCGAACAGCTTCATTTGTACCTTTCGTCAAGCGGTAATCGTGGGGTGGAATATCACATCTTACATTCTTGGCCGCTCGAACAGCCTGAATCCGCCCAATAAATAAAACGCCAGAAACAATCAGCCCGAGCATAGCCCGGGCTGATAAAGATAATAAAACACTAACGGGTTTAATCGAGCAAACGCAGTGTCTCACGGTAGGCGCGTTTCTGCTCATAGCTATGTAAACGCTGCTTAAATTCATCGGTTTTAGTCGCTTCAGCCGTCATCTTCAAAGCTGCAATCGCCTTTTGCTGCGTCGAAACGGCAGCGCCAAAATCGCCCACTTCCGCATAGGCCGCGGCCAAGTTGTCGAGATTAGTGGGATCATTTTCGTTGACCTTAAGGAGCTGTAGAGATAACTGAAGCGCTTTATTGCCATCACGGTATTCGGCCTCTGGGCAAGTTGCGAGAATCCAAGCCACATTGCCAAGGGCAATATCATCGCCAACACGGGAAAATTGCTCTACCGCTTTGCCGCAATTGCGCTTAACGCCATCACCACCCGAAGCGTAAATAAAGCCTAAACGAAACTGTGCCCAACGATTACCACGCTCCCCCATATCCTTATACCAACGCTCGGCTACAGCTAAGTCTCGTTTTATCAATTGGCCTTCAAAGGAGAGATCCGCCAAAGTTTGCTGCGCCTTTTCGTGTTGTTGCTCGGCGGCGAGAGTTATCCAGTGCAGTCCTGATGGCACTTCTTGCTGCACATAACGTCCAGAGAGAAACATCAGTCCCAGTAAAAATTGCGCATCGGCATCACCTTGTTCCGCCTGAACTTGAATATGCACAAATTTACTCGCCGCAATTTCATTTGCGGGCTGCGGGATAGAAAATGCGTATGCAGCAGAACTTAATCCAACGGATAAAGTCAATCCTGCACCGAAAACCCATTGTCTGTATTTCACGTGGTAACCTCTTCGAAAAACAACCGCGTCCCCAAGTTAGCCAGAATTAACCCCATAAGTCGAGTCTAAATAGGTTCAATTGACCTTAAATAAAGGGAAAAATCACCGCTGATTTTTAAATTGCTCGACTCACAATGTCAGGCCACTAAGGTTTACGATTATTTTACTCACAAAAAACCCTTAAAAGCCTTTATAAGATGTGATTAACTCTACAGAGTTAAGTGAATCCAGTGAGTTTGACACCGATTTAGTTGACTAATATCACTAAAGTAGCAAAATAAGCTCTAATTTTAGTTGGTTAATTGCATTTATTCACTCATTCTAAACTAAGATGTCCATCAAGTTTTTATGGGTGTAATTGACGTAAAATGCTTATTTAGAATATTCTTACTTTCGTTTTAATCAATCGAGGAACATCGACATGGCTCTGATTGGTAAGCCAAAACCGGACCCAACTTTGGAATGGTTTTTATCACACTGTCACATTCATAAGTATCCCGCTAAAAGCACCTTGATCCATGCTGGTGAAGACTCAGATACCCTTTATTACATCGTAAAAGGTTCTGTTGCGGTATTGATTAAAGATGAAGAAGGTAAGGAAATGATCCTATCTTATCTTAATCAAGGCGACTTTATCGGTGAGTTAGGATTGTTCGAAGAACAAGCTGAACGTACTGCTTGGGTTCGTGCAAAACAAGCATGTGAAATTGCTGAAATCTCTTACAAGAAGTTCAAGCAATTAATCCAAGTTAACCCCGAAATTCTGATGAAACTATCGGCTCAAATGGCATACCGCCTACAGAGCACTAGCCAGAAAGTCGGTAATTTAGCATTCCTCGATGTGGCAGGCCGTATTGCCCAAACATTGTTGCATTTAGCAAAACAACCTGATGCCATGACTCACCCAGACGGCATGCAAATTAAGATCACTCGCCAAGAAATTGGTCAGATCGTTGGTTGTTCCCGCGAAACTGTGGGTCGTATCTTAAAGATGCTTGAAGAACAAAATCTCATTCAAGCACACGGTAAAACCATTGTGGTTTATGGCACCCGTTAAGTTAGACTTCAGCTTGATTTAAGCCTGTTTCATTAAAGTGGCCTAGCATAAAATCTAGGCCATTTTTTATTGGGGAGCATAAATGAAACGGCTGTTATTTATCTGTTTTTTCAGTCTGTTTACGCTGGTGCATCCAACAATAATTAACGCCGAACCGATTGAATTAGAACATTATCAAGCCAAGGCTTTAGTCAACTCTGGGCAAATTCTATCACTCAATGGCACCCTAGCCGTGGTCAATCAATTCTGCCAAGGTGAACTAATTGACGCACATCTCTATCAAGAAGATCATAAATGGCGCTATGATTTGCAAATCAAAGTGCAACGCGGCCAAATAGTGAATCTGAGTATTGATGCCACCAACGGTCAACTTGAACACTCCACCGCACTACCGAGCGAATGTCGAAAACATGAAACTGCTACTCGTTGAAGATAATCCGATGTTGGTCTCCGAACTGGAGAAACAACTCAAACAGGCTGGCTACGTTACCGATATTACTGATAAAGCGGTTGAAGCCGATTACCTCGTTAAAGAAACCCAATACGACTGCGTGATCTTAGATATTGGTCTCCCCGATGGCAATGGGCTGGAATTACTCGAAGGCTGGCGTAATCAAGGCATTAGCACCCCTGTTATTATGTTAACCGCCCGCAGCCAATGGCATGAAAAGGTCGAAGGTTTCAATGCCGGTGCCGATGATTATTTAGGAAAACCCTTCCACGCACAGGAGCTATTAGCGCGTATCCAAGCGCTTATTCACCGTGCACACGGTCGGTTAAATAATCCAAGTAAACAGTTGAGCTATGGTGGCGTCACCTTAGATGAGGCGGAGCAGACAGTCAGCGTTGGCGAGCACTTGTATGAATTGACCGCAATGGAATTCAGGCTGTTAAAAATCTTCCTCATGTCGCCTAAGAAGCTGTTATCTAAGGCTCAACTGACGGACAAGCTCTATCAGTTTGACGACGAGAAAGAGAGTAATGTGGTTGAAGTTTACGTGACTCATCTGCGCAAAAAACTCGGTAAAACTGCGATAGAAACCCGCCGCGGTCAAGGTTATATCTTCCACGGCGTGACTGCATGATCTCGATTCGCACTAAGCTCAGTTTATGGTTAACGGGCTTATTGGTATTAGGCACAGTAGTTGGACTCATATTATTTGAGTCCATGCTGCGCCAAGCGTTTCACGACTCGATTATCAATCGCTTAGAAGAAGATTTAGAACACATTATGCTGGCAACCCATTTCAATAATGGGGAAATCCACATCGATCAGAGCCAACTGTCGAGCTTCTACCGCCCCGCCTATTCGGGGCGTTATTTCCAGCTAAACCTGCCCAATGAAGTGATCCGCTCCCGCTCCCTGTGGGATATGCAGCTCGATATCGAACCTTTAGCGCCAAACCAAACCCGTGTCTGGCAAGCAAAGGGACCTAAAAATAATGATATGCAGTTATTATCTCTTGGATTAAATTCCAGCAGCGCCAATGTCACCGCCACCCTAACGGTAGCGCAGGATTTGAGTATTGGTAGACGGGTATTTAGTGAAGTCTACGGCACTAAGCTTGGGGTTAACCTCGCCATGTTAGTAGCCATGATCGCTGGTATCTTCCTGATCCTGCGCCAATCCTTTAAACCCGTTAAACAGATCCAACATGCACTGTCACGCCTACAAGAAGGCGAGATTAACGCCTTAGAGCTGAATAACATTCCGCCCGAAGTGCAACCGCTGGCGAAGACCTACAACGAGTTATTGGAATACACCGCCAAGCAAATAGAACGTAGCCGCAATAACTTAGGCAACTTAAGCCATGGGCTCAAAACCCCACTGGCAGTGATGCAGCAACAGGTAGAAGCCTTGGGGCTAAAAGATCCCGATACCGCCATGGCGTTGCAACAGCAACTCGACGCTATCCATAAAATGGTCGAGCGTAAGCTTGCGGCGGCGCGGATCACCGGTGATATGTTACCTGCCGCCCAGTTAGTGGTGCCGAGGGATCTCCACAGCCTCGCCAATACCCTCAACAAAGTGCACAGAAGCAAAAACATCAACTGCGACTTTGAGCTCGATCCTAGTATCCAGCGCCTGCCTATTCATAGGGAAGATGGTATGGAGCTCTTAGGGAATCTGCTCGATAACGCCTTTAAATGGGCGGGCAGCCAAGTCACGGTAAAACTGTGGAAGGCACAAAATAAACTCTGCCTTAGCATCGACGATGATGGCCCAGGTGTTGCTGACGACGAACTCGATAAACTCACCCAAAGGGGCACGCGCCTTGATGAATCCGTCATGGGCCATGGCCTAGGTTTATCGATAGTGAAGGAAATTGCCGAGCAATATGGCATTGAACTTAAGTTTAAACACAGCAGCCACTTATCTGGCCTCAGTATTGAACTAGTCTTTGGCTAACGAGTGCTTAGCTAAGAGTGCTTAGCGAACATGTGTTGAGCTAACTATTGTTGTTCTAGCTACTTGCTCTAAGTGCCACCCATAAAAAACGCCATCAATTGATGGCGTTTTTGTTTGAGATTAAGTCAGCAACAACCTAATTCATTAGGCTTTTTTCGCGTTGGTGCTCTCAAAAATCTTATCGGCTGATGCGGCCACAAAGCCGGTATACAGCTCACCATTCGCCTTTGGATAACGCAGGGCGAATTCATAGAAGCAGCTTGGGATCTCAACCGTTGTATCGCTAAATACCACAGCGATTTTATCGGCCATAGTCGATGATTGCTCCAGTAACACCTCTGGTGAACCTTTGATTTCGCCACCTGAGCTATTGAGCACAAAACCCGCTTGCTTGAGTGCATCATTTACCGACTCTAAGGTATCAAAACCCTCTAGGTGGTTGATAGAAACCGTAAAATGATTGGCGCGGTAACCAAAAGCTGCAACCCAAGCCGCATATTCACTCTCTTCGAGCAGCGTCTCGTAGGTTTTAGCATCCAGCGTCCAATGACGACCCGAATAGATAAAGTTATCCGCTTTCGTCGCTTGCTCATCCACTTGGGCAATCAAACCTTGAATGGTGCTTTGCAGTGATGGGCTAAACTCTTCCACCAATAGCTCAGAAATAAACACCTTAGGTTGAGTCGCATCTGGGTGCTCAAAATGCTTTGCCACCAGTTTTTTCTGTTCAAACTTATAGTCACCGCAGGCCACATAACCTAAAGAAGTAAAGTGCTCTGCTAATACGGCTAAATTCACCTTAGCGATATTAAAAGTACGCAGAGCGATATGGTCGTTGATAATCGGCTTGCCGTGTCCAAGTAGCTCGTGCACCTTGGCCGCAGATGGGGTCATTTGAATATAGTCTTGCCAGAGGGCGGCAAATAACGCATTGATATCTGTGTGCATAAAAACTCCTTTTATTGTGCTGCGACTATAGTGCGTATTGTTTTGCCGCTCGCACTCAATGTAACGACCCTAGCTACTTGCTGCACAACGGCGCTCAGTAGCAGCCCAAGTAACGTTACTGCTTGTAATGAAAAAGGAAGAACCTAGGTTCTTCCTCAATGATGTCACTCTAAACTTAACCCTGGACTTAAACTTGCAGGTAGGCTCACCGCATCGGCCTCAACGGAGGCAACGGGATAAGCACAGTAGTCTGCGGCATAAAATGCACTCGCCCTGTGGTTACCCGAAGCGCCTACGCCACCAAAGGGCGCAGCACCCGAAGCACCAGTGATCTGCTTGTTCCAGTTCACAATCCCCGCACGAATGCGAGCAAGGAAATACTCATAATCATCACGGCTATCGGCCAAGATACCTGCGGATAAGCCATAACGGGTTTGGTTAGCCAGCTTAATCGCTTGGTCAAAATCACTGTAGCGCACTAATTGCAGCAATGGTCCAAAGTATTCCTCATCGGGTAACTCGCTCACCGCTGTGACATCGATAAGCCCGGGTGAGACTAAGCCCGTTCCCGCCTGCAAATGAGTGAGTTCAACCAGCGACACGCCGCCTAAGCTCTGCAAGTTAGCCTGCGCCGCCACCATACCTTTCGCTGCGCCTTCGGAAATCATTGAGCCCATAAATGGTTGTGGCTGCGCGTTCCAAGGGCCGACTTTAATCTGTTTCACCGCTTCAACCAGCTTGGCTACTAAGGCATCGCCCTGCTCGCCTTGCTCAACATAGAGCCTGCGGGCACAGGTACAACGCTGGCCTGATGAAATATAGGCCGATTGCAGAATATCGTGCACAGCGGCTTTAATATCGGCCACGCCTTTAATAATCAGCGGGTTATTACCGCCCATTTCTAAGGCGAGGATCTTACCTGGATGACCCGCATATTGCTGGTGCAACAGGTGACCGGTGCGAGAACTGCCGGTAAAGAACAGGCCGTCGAGTTGTGGGTGCGACGCCAGCGCCTTACCCGTATCGACTTCGCCTTGCACTAAGTTGATAACACCCGCGGGCAGACCCGCCTTTTCCCAAAGAGAGACCATCAACTCGGCCACTTTAGGCGTCAATTCAGAGGGCTTAAACACCACGGTATTGCCCGCGAGCAGCGCTGGCACAATATGACCATTGGGTAAATGCCCAGGGAAGTTATAAGGCCCAAACACAGCAACCACACCGTGTGGCTTATGGCGTAGCACGGCGCGCCCTGCTGGCGTGTCATTGGCTTCAGTGCCGGTGCGCTTGTTATAAGCCGTTGCCGACAGGCCAATCTTACCAATCATGGCAGCAACTTCTGTCGCCGTTTCCCACTGGGGTTTACCGGTTTCTTGAGCGATCGTTTCGGCTAATTCGGCTTTGTTCGCTTCGAGTTGGCTACGATAAGCTTCAACTATCTTTAGACGCGCATCAAAACCTAACATAAACCAATCGAACTGAGCTTCACGGGCGGCATCGACGGCAGCGTTGACTTGATCGGCTGTCGCCGTTTGGCCGCGCCAAATAATTTCGCCATTTGCTGGGTTGCTAGAGGTCACATCATGACCCTTGCCAGCGTGCCACTGGCCTTTAATAAAATGTGTCATTTGCTATTCCTACATTGCCAAAATACGGATTTGATCGCCTTTTGCGAGTAACAAACCTTCGGCGAGTTCTGGGCTAATTACCACCTGCTCAGCTTTATCATCAACGCAGAGATAAGCTGCGGTCGCTCTGTAATTGGCTAATTGAGTGTTAGAGATAATAAATTGCTTATCGGATTCTGGCATATCACCAATTTCGACCGTCAGTAGACGGCTTTCACGCACAGCACGAATATCGGTTAAACGGCACTCGACCGTTGGGCCACCATCGAAAATATCCACATAACCGCGGCATCTAAAACCTTCGGCCTGCAGCAAACTTAGGGCCGGACGCGTATTAGTGTGTACTTCGCCGATCACTTTTTGCGCTTCTTCTGGCAGCAGACAAACATACACGGGGTTACGGGGCATCATCTCCGCCATAAAGGCTTTTTTACCTAAGCCAGACAGGTAGTCAGCTTGAATAAAATCAATGCCTAAAAAGTTTTTTTGCAACCAACCATAGAAGGGAGAATGACCATCTGCATCACTCACGCCACGCATTTCAGCAATCACCGTTTCACCAAAGCGTTTGGCATGCTGCGCCAAAAACAGAAAACGGCTGCGGGATAACATGCGGCCATTATTCCCCTTACGATAAGGCTCCCGTAAAAACAGGGTACAAAGCTCAGCGGCGCCGGTGTAATCGTGACAAAGGGTTAAGGTTTCCACCTCGTTGCGAACTTCAATTTGCTCAGAATGGTACACCTCAGTTCCGAGACGATAGTGGTAGAAGGCATCCTCCATACCGACTGCGGCTTCAATCGCGCAGGTGCCGACCACTTCACGGGTCGTGGTATCCTCGAGCACCATTAAGTAGCCTTCATCAAAGGGCTTATCGACAACTTTGGCAAAAGAGGCTTCAGCACGGGCAATTTTATGCCGAAGCAAATCGGCATTGACTGGCAATGAGGTAAAGCCATGACCAGACTCTTCGGCAATTTGGTATAGAGATTCAAAGTCGCCAGCCCGAATAGGACGTATGATTAACATCTTAGTGTCTCCTCACTTAAGCTTGCAGTGCACCAATGCGCCTATCTTCAAAAGACAGGAATGATGTCTGCAAGAATTCCCTGACAAAAAAGGAGTGCGAATAAAATTCAGCACTCCTTTGGTCCTTAGGCAGCGGCGATGCTCGCCACGGCACGTTCAAAACGTGCCAGACCTTCTGCAATATCTGCCTCAGGGATCACCAGTGAAGGTGCAAAACGAACTACGTTGGCCCCCGCCATCAGGCTCATTAAGCCTTCAGCAACAGATGCCACTAAAAAGTCACGTGAACGACCTTGATATTGTTCATTAAGAACCGCCCCTAACAGTAAGCCTTTACCGCGAACTTCAGAGAAAACGTGATATTTTTCATTAATTTTGTTCAAGCCGTCGCGTAATAATTGCTCGCGATGTTTCACACCATTCAAAACTTCTGGCGTGTTAACCACATCTAATACCGCGTTGCCGATAGCACAAGCTAATGGATTACCACCATAGGTTGAACCGTGAGTCCCCACTTTTAGGTGCTCAGCAATTTCCGCAGTAGTCAGCATAGCTGCAATAGGGAAACCACCACCAAGTGCTTTAGCCGTGGTAAGAATATCCGGCACTATGTCGGTGCCCATGTAAGCATAAAGTTCGCCTGTACGACCAACACCAGTTTGTACTTCGTCGAAAATCACCAGTGCATTGTGTTTATTTGCCAGTTCACGCACCGCTTTGAGGAACGCAGGATCAGCATTAATAATACCGCCCTCACCTTGCAGCGGCTCAAGCATGATGGCGCAAGTTTTATCCGATACGGCCGCTTCTAATGCCGCAACATCGTTATAAGGTAAGTGGGTAATGCTTTGCGGTTTTGGACCAAAACCATCGGAATATGCCGCTTGACCACCAACGCTCACGGTGAAGAAAGTACGGCCGTGGAAGGCTTTATCGAAGGCGATGATTTCATCTTTCTCTACGCCGTATTTTTCTAAAGCATAACGACGGGCTAATTTCAGTGCCGCTTCGTTGGCTTCGGCGCCAGAGTTGGCAAAATAGACACGCTCAGCAAATGTGCTATTGACTAACTTAGTGGCCAGCTCGAGTGCAGGCTCGTTGGTCATGACGTTAGACAGATGCCATAATTTTTCGCCTTGGGTTTTTAAGGCATTCACTAAGGCAGGATGACAGTGACCTAAGCAATTTACTGCAATACCGCCAGCAAAATCGATAAATTCGTTACCCTCTTGATCCCATACACGGCTGCCTTCGCCACGTACAGGGATCACGGCAGCAGGCGCATAGTTAGGCACCATAACCGCATCAAACTGGGCACGATTCAACTTCATATCAACGCTCATTCTTCTTCATCCTTTGTTTAAATGTAACGGCATCGGGAGCCGTCTGAGTCCCCAACGTATCTTTATCTTGAGTTAGTGATACAGGGTATGCTTGTGTCTATTAATAGCCATTATTAGCGAAATTGTGATCAAAATACCAGTTTTTCACAAACAACATTCACCATGCTTAAGGCCAAAGTGCATAAAGATTGCAGTTTAAGAACTATACAAGCGTTTACGCCAGAGGCATTTAGCATATTTAGTCAGAAAAAAAGTTATTTACCTCTATTTTTGCTAGCTATTCACCGAATATGAATAACTACACAATTTTAACGAATCAGCTGTGAAAGCACAAAATCCGCAATTTGTTCCCTCGCCTCAAGCGCTTCGGGCAACAGATGGAACAGGGGAAAAACATGGGGCATGTTGTGATAAAAACGCGATTCTACCGCGCCACCACAGGCCTTAACTTGCATAACCAGTCGTTCTGAGTCCTGTAAAAGCAACTCACGCGTACCGGCAATCACTAAGAGTGGTGGCAGGTCTGCCAAGTTCCCCTGTAAAGGTGAAACCCGTTCTGACATAGGATTCGCCCCAGCAAGATACGCCCCGCGCAGCCGCAATAGCGACTCAATGGTAAAGAACGGGTCATCCGCGCCTAAAATCAGCTCGGTATCGCCGGTAATCGCTAAATCCAGTGCGGGTGACAACAACACAAAGGCTTTAGGCATGGGCAGATGGCGCTTTTTAAGTTCGAGCAACAGACTTAAGGCTAAATTACCGCCGGCAGAATCGCCCATCAGCACTAGGTTATCGCTCCCTTTCAACTCAATTAAGTGCAGGTATGCCTCGAGTACATCGTCACAGGGCGCGGGATACGGATGCTCCGGCGCTAAACGATAATCAGGGATAAACGTATCGAGGCGACAACGTTCGCTGATATCGGCCACCAGTCTTGCGTGGGCATGGGGAGTTTTAAAACAGAATCCGCCGCCACGAATGTAAAATAGATTGCCCAAACGCGGCGTGTCATTGAGCAGCACGTAATGCAGTAGTGTGGAATGTTGTAAGGGAATTGAGGCCGTAACGAGCTTTTCAGGCCATGGCAACCAGCGCTTATCCAGCTCTAATAAACGTTGCCGTACTTGGCTTAGGGGAAGTTTGGCTTTACCTCAGCTGATCGATGGCCGTGCCACATAGGATAAAATAGTATTTAATACAGAAGCTTGCCAGCTTGGCATTTTCCGTCCTCCACATCAGTGCCGCAATTGGACACCGATGGGAGCGGCGTGCAGATTACAGCAGATCCAACTTCCGATAATTTTGTGCTTTTAGGCGCAGCACTTCCTGCTCGCTGAGCTCGTAATAATCGAACATTAAGCGTTTTTCCTGCGGCTCGATTTGGCGCATCTCTTCAAGCAACAGCACCTTAGCATAACAATTCGCCCGTGCCACTAATGCGGCCGGCATCGAGAGTTCGCGGTAAGTTAAGGTTTGGTCCAACTCTTTAAGCAATTGAGTTAATGGACTCTGTTCAAACTTAAGTAACTCTAATAGTTGCCAATTAAGCTTATGTCCATGGGCTAACACTTGCTCAAAAACCACTTTAGCAGGGAATTCGGTGGCAATAACAGCATCGTACACTTCCTTATCTCGACTCGAGCTTGCCTCACGGATCCAATTGCCCCACGTTTTATCAAATAAACGCGCACTCAAACTCAGCACAACCGAGGTGCCTAACTGATTCAATAATGCGCCACTATAAACTAAGGCTGAGTCAGTATTATGAAGCTGCGCTAACGCATTCGCTGCTATTCCACTGACAATGCTATAGCGCCACAACTTGCGGGTGGTCCAGAGTAACTTAGCGTTGCCACTGGGCAGCCAATTACGCAGGCAAAAATAAGGAATAATGGTACGCAGGTTTTCGATGCCAATGTAATTCATTACTAATTTGATATCGGTGACGCGTACGTCGGAACTCTGCGGGCGGCGCGCCCGAAATGCAGGACTATTAACCATATTGGTTAAATCACGGCATAACCAGCTTAAATTGCTGATTAAAGGTCTTAATCTTGTGGCATCAAGATTTTTAGCCAGCAGTAATTCAAGTAACAGGAGTTGCGATTCGTTAATATCCGACTTGGCTAGCACTAACTCAGGGGAAGCTAATTGATGCTCAATAGCATTATTCACTGTGTCAATAAGTTGCTTTGAAATGGCCTCAAATACTTCTCGAGCTTGAATTTGTTTAAGTAGCCGTGACAGTATCGCCTCTCGCTCTACATCGAGTTTATTAGCATCAGCCTCAAGCTCTTGGTCTAAATCATCCAATAGAGTAGGACTGGCTTTTTGTTTACCGAGAATAAGTTGCTGATAGAGCCTATGTTCTATCTCTAAAATTTTGCCAGGTCTGACGCCGCCCGCTACCGATATCGCCACAGTTTACCTTTCCTATCTCGCCCGTGCTAAGTGGCGCGCATACGCTAAAATCGTTAAAAACATTGCAATTTCAGCATATAGGTTACCTCTTGGCAATAAGCAAACAAGTGACTATTTTACAACCCTGATTAGATTCACTCGCGCCGAAATCCACGCAACAAAAAGGCCTCATATTGAGGCCTTAATACTTTCGCGAGATTTACTTAAGCTCTTGTTCAAAGAGTTTGTAAATACGGCGATATTCGTCTAACCAGCTCGATGGCTGACGGAAGCCGTGGGGCTCAACCGGATAAATCGCCGTTTCGAACATCGGTTTTTCCAGCTCGATAAGATGCTGCACCATGCGCACGCTATCTTGGAAAAACACGTTATCATCCATCACGCCACTCATGATCAGTAATGGCTTAGTCAAGCCTTGGGCATGTTCAATAGGCGAGCTACGCTCATAGGCGATAGGGTCAACATCCGGCGTGTTTAAAATATTGGAGGTGTATGGCGCGTTGTAATGTGCCCAATCCGCCACAGGGCGCAGTGCTGCGCCTGCTTGGAATAATTCCGGCTCAGTAAATAAGGACATAAAGGTTAAGAAACCGCCGTAAGAACCGCCATAGGTACCGACGCGCTTAATATCCACGTTGGCATTTTGGCCCATCCAAGTCACGCCATCTTTTAAATCTTCGACTTCAGGATGCCCCATATTGCGATAAATCGCCGTGCGCCAATCGCGACCATAGCCTTTAGAACCACGGTAATCCATGTCCATCACTACATAGCCTTGTTGGGTCAGTAGGTTGTGGAACATAAACTCACGGAAGTAACCACTAAAGCCATAATCGGCATTTTGTAAGTAACCTGCGCCATGGTTAAAGATAACGGCAGGATATTTCTCGGCGCGAGATTTGTCATAACCCTGCGGCAAATAAACCCGCGCATACACTTGGCCAGCGCCATGGTTTGAAGGAACGGCAACCACTTCGGGTGCTTGCCATGGATATTGCTTAAAGGCATCGCTGGTGTATGACGTGAGCTGTTTTAACTCACCGCCAATAGGCTGAATATAAAGCTCATTCGGCTCTGTACGGCGAGACGCATTCAGCAGCAACTTAGTGCCATCGGGGCTTAAGCTGTAATCTAAATTACCGTCCCACTGAGTTAATTGCTCGTTTTTGCCCGAGGCAATATTCACACGGTGAACATTGTAAATACCGGGGTGGCTTTTGTTAGCCTTGTAGTAGATGTAGTTTGCATGGGGCGATAGGGTAATATCACTCACCACAAACTTACCTTGGGTCAAAGCGCGGGGCTGTTCACCGTTCGCCTTGATATAAAGCTGGGAATAACCTGTTTCTTCAGAGAGATAGTACAGACTGTCCGTACCGGGTAACCAGCCAAATTGGTTATAGTCGTAGTTCACCCAAGCATCATCATGCAGGCGATGCTCGGTGATAAACTTGCCTTTTGCCAGATCGACACTGGCAATCCAACGATCTTTGTTATCGGTCGCTTCGACCATTACAGCCAGTTTGTCCTCAGACTCATGCCATTGAATCGCGCTTTGAGTCCAGCCCCAATCCTGCATCAGCTGGATTTTACGTGGAGCCTTAGTACTTTGATATGACTCACCTTTTGCTTTAGCGTTTTCACTCTTAACCTTAGCTAAAACGTCTTCATCGAAGCCAGTTAAGCCTTCGATAGTCACATCGATCTGTTTATGCTCAGTGAGGTCTAACACCACAAAACGTTGTCCTGGTGGATTATCTTCCGCGACACGGGCACGCACGGGCACAGGGTCGATATAGCCTTCGCTACCGAGGTAGTTTGGCATGATGTCGTGTTCACTGCTGCCGGTGTAATTTTTATCGGTTAGGGCTACAAACAGATAGCGACCGTCTGGCGACAGACTTAGCTCAGACACCACCTCGGCATCACCTAGATACCAAGTGTTAGCGGCGAGGGTCGGATCACTCTTTTGCAGCTCGTTCTTAAACTGTTCTTTGGCTTTGGCATTTTCCTGCTGCAACGCCACATATTGAATGAGTCTGTGCTGCTGCTTGGCTAAGTAGCTGCTGGGTTCTTTCACGCCTTCGGGCGCTTTCGCCATTTTGATTTCAGCCAACTGCTCCACTAATCCGCTGTCTTGATGGATTTGGAAAACATTATCCCCTTGCCAATAGGCGATATCGCCATTGTTAAGGTAACACAGGCCACTGATGGCAGTGCGCTGGCGGGTAAGCTGGGTGATTTTGCCAGAGCTTAAATGCTTAACAAAAATATTGCCTTGGTAGAGATACGCCTTGTTAGCTTTAGTGCTATCGAACACACCAAACTGCTGATCAGCCGCATGTAGCTTATCGATAGCCAGTTCAACGGCGCGGCTGTCATTAATGCCCTGCTGATAATAATTTCGTAGCGGTGATGCGCTGGCTTGACGGGCAAAGAAAACGCTCTGACTGTCATCGCTCCAGTAGGCTTCCTTAGCGAAAATCCCCATCCAATCGGGGTTCGCCATAATTTGATTCAGCGTAAGCGGTTGTGAAACTTGGGGAGGCTGAGCTAAAGGGACTTGATAAGCCTGTGGTGTGGTCGCGGGAGTTGCCGTTTCAGTTGAGGTGGCGGCGCAACTCGTCAATACCGCAACGGCTAACGCACTTAAACCCAAATTTCGCATTACGCTGTTCATTTGTCCTTCCTTTTATTGTTATCGCAGCCCTAGTTACACTTTGGAGCTAACTCCATGAGTACGTGAGCAGGCATCGTTTTGCGGCAGTTATATCACACTTGAGCGACATATTTGCTTAAATGAAGGAGAAATCTTGTAACAAAGAGTAGAGCAAAATCGATTTTTTGGATTCAACCTAAGCCGATTGAGATAAGAAATTTGCCAACAATTCATGCCCTTGCTCGGTGAGAATCGACTCGGGGTGAAATTGCACACCAAAGAGCGGCAACTCTTTATGACTCATGGCCATGATTTCGCGCCCATGGTTCGGGTCATCAAACCAAGCATCCAGCACAAAACCATCAGGTATAGAATCAACCAGTAATGAATGGTAGCGAGTTACAGTTAATGGCTGATTTAACCCTTTAAACAGGCGCTCACCAGTATGGGTAATCTCGCTAATTTTACCGTGCATCACCCGCTGTGCTCGCACAACTTTGGCCCCAAACACCTGCGCCATGGCTTGATGTCCTAAGCACACGCCAAGGATCGGTAAACGAGTAGCAAAATGCTCAATTGCTGACAAGGAAATCCCCGCTTCGTTAGGTGAGCAAGGGCCAGGAGAGATGACTAAATGATTCGGCGATAGCGCCTCGATTTCCGCTAAGCTGATTTCATCATTGCGTTTAACCACGATCTCTTGCCCTAACTGCTGAAAATACTGCACTAAGTTAAAGGTAAAAGAGTCGTAATTGTCGATCATTAGCAACATACAAAATCCATTGGCTCAAATGGGAAGTCGATGCACTCCACGGCTGAAATGCGGCGCAAATGCTACCACAGCACCAGCTTGGGATTAAGCATTAAAAAAACAAAAAGCCAGTCAATTGACTGGCTTTCCATAGTATAGATCAGAGCACAAGTAACTTATTTGACTAAGGTTAAATGGCTACGACGCTTAGGCGGTTCATCCGTTGGTTCGGTAGGCTTGTCTTTTGTCTCAATGATAGACAAGGCCGATTCGGCTTCCTCTTCGACTAAGTACGCATCTTCAATATCGAAGACAGTCCCAGCGCCATTTTCACGAGCGTAAATGGCCACAATCGAAGCCATTGGCAATAATACCTGCTGAGGTACACCACCAAAACGCGCATTGAACTCCACAAATTCATTACCAATTTGCAAATTGCCCACTGCACCAGCCGCGATATTTAATACAATCTGGCCATCCTTCACATATTGCTGCGGTACTTGAGTGCCTTTGACAAAGGCATCAACCACAACGTGAGGTGTTAATTGGTTATCCATCAACCAATCGTAGTAAGCCCTGAGTAAATAAGGACGATTTGGAGTCAACGCTTTCATTACATACCCATGCGCATTTCGCGTTCAGCTTCAGTCAACGAAGCTTTAAAAGATTCACGCTCAAAAATACGTGTCATGTAAGCTTTGATGTCTTTTGCTACGCGGCTGTCTAACTCAATACCCAATACAGGCAAACGCCATAATAATGGGCCGAGGTAACAATCCGCTAAACCAAATTCTTCACTCATAAAGTAAGGCATTTCAGCAAATACTGGCGCGATTGACAGTAAACTTTCAGTCAGCTCTTTACGAGCAGCCTCTGCGCGGTCACCTTTACGAATACGTGCGACGAGTGAGTACCAATCAGTATCGATACGATGCATCATCAAGCGGCTTTGACCACGAGATACAGGGTAAACAGGCATCAAAGGTGGATGAGGGAAACGCTCATCCAAGTATTCCATAATGATACGTGACTCATAGAGTACGAGCTCACGGTCTAATAAAGTAGGTACTGAGTTATAAGGATTTACTTCGAGTAAATCCTCTGGCATTTCATTAGGGTCGACCTGTAAAACATCAACAGTAACCCCTTTCTCAGCTAACACGATACGGACTTGATGGCTATAAAGATCATCAGCACCTGAAAACAGTGTCATGACAGAGCGTTTGTTGGCAGCAACAGCCATTGATACCCTCCAGAGTCGAAATAAAACAAAAGTAAACGAGGGGCAAAGCCCCCCGTTTACACTATGCGGATACTATATTTTACCCGTTATTGGTGCCTAGTGTACATCTTTCCAATACTCTTTCTTCAAGAGGTAGGCCACAATAAAGAATATAAACAGGAATCCGAGCACCCACCAACCTAAAGCTTGACGCTCTAACTTAACAGGTTCAGCTGAATAAACTAAGAAACCAGTGATATCACGTACCGCTTGGTCATACTCTTCAGCATTTAACTTACCACCAGAAACCACAATTGTACCATCTTCTTGCTTAACAGGCGTGCCTTGCAGTTCTTCAAGAACATGTGGCATACCCACAGAAGGGAATACAGTGTTGTTTACGCCAAATGGGCGGCTTGGATCTTTGTAGAAGCCTTTGAGGTATGAATACACCCAATCTTCGCCACGAACCCGTGCGACTAAGGTTAAGTCTGGTGGTGTTGCACCGAACCACTTAGCCGCATCTTTATGTGGAATTGCGTTTTGCATCAGCTCACCGATTTTGGCATCGGTAAACATGTACTTGCTACGCATATCATCGGCAGAAATACCGAGATCATTCGCCACACGCTCATAGCGTTGATACTGAGTGCTGTGACAACCAGAGCAATAGTGTTGGAACATGTCCAGACCACGCTCTAAAGAAGCCTTATCATGCAGATCAACATTGGCTTTTTCTAAATGTACATTGTGTCCACTCGCGGCCATCGCCAGCGTCGGGATCAATGTAACTAATGCAATCAGTAATTTTTTCATTAGTGTGTCAACCTCGCTGGAACAGGCTTAGTTTTCTCATTTTTGCTGTATAACCACAGTAATAAGAAGTAGCCGAAATACGTCACAGTGAAGATACGTGCAACAATAGTCAGCTCTGGTGTTGCAGGTACAGCGCCTAAGTAACCTAAGACGATGAACGATACAGCGAACTGAGCGATATTCAACTTGTGCAGCGTGCTACGGTAGCGAATTGACTTCACTTTACAACGGTCTAACCAAGGCAATACGAACAGTACTGCAATCGACAGACCCATCATTACCACACCACCCAATTTATCGGGAACAGCACGTAAGATGGCGTAGAACGGAGTGAAGTACCATACAGGCGCAATATGCTCAGGTGTCTTCATTGGGTTAGCCGCTTCAAAGTTTGGCTTTTCAAGGAAGTAACCGCCGCCTTCTGGGATGAAGAACAGCACGTAACAGAACACGATCAGGAAGCCCGCAACACCCATAATGTCTTTAACTGTGTAGTATGGGTGGAATGGAATACCATCAACTGGCCAGCCATTCTCGTCTTTGTTCTTCTTGATTTCGATACCGTCTGGGTTGTTTGAACCCACTTCGTGCAGAGCGATTAAGTGTAAGAACACTAAAACCACTAACACTAATGGCAGTGCGATAACGTGCAGAGCAAAGAAACGGT
Source organism: Shewanella sp. ZOR0012 (assembly GCF_000798835.1). NCBI lineage: Bacteria > Pseudomonadati > Pseudomonadota > Gammaproteobacteria > Alteromonadales > Shewanellaceae > Shewanella > Shewanella sp. ZOR0012. Next base: position 4,390,877 of record NZ_JTLE01000094.1, on the reverse strand, counting down.
TCAGTGTGGCGCCAGAGATCACGTAGTCACCACGGATCCATAGAGTTAAGTCATCACCGATAACAGGGATAGCACCGAACAGAGAAATAATTACCTGCGCACCCCAGTAAGACATTTGTCCCCATGGCAACAAGTAACCCATAAAGGCTTCAGCCATCAGCACGAGGAAAATCAACATACCGAATAGCCACAGCAGTTCTCTAGGCTTTTGATATGAACCGTAAATCAGACCACGGAACATATGTAAGTAGATCACCACAAAGAACGCAGACGCACCCGTTGAGTGCATATAACGCAATAACCAGCCGTACTCTACGTCACGCATGATGTATTCAACAGAGGCGAAAGCACCTTCTGCTGTGGGTACATAGTTCATCGTTAACCAGATACCCGTCAGTAATTGGTTAACCAATACCAACATCGCTAGCGAACCAAAAAAGTACCAAAAGTTAAAGTTAGTTGGCGTAGCATACTGACCCACATGGCGATTATACGTCGCCGTCATTGGGATCCGAGCATCAATCCAATTAATTAAATTCTTAACCATTACGCCACTCCTTTATCTACACCGATGATAACAGTGCCATCATCAACATATTGATGTGGAGGGATAACTAGGTTCAATGGAGCTGGAACGCCTTGGAACACGCGGCCCGCCATATCGAACTTAGAACCATGACATGGGCAGAAGAAACCAGAAGTCACACCTTGAACTTGCTCAGCAAATGAATCTGGCAAATAAGTGGGTGAACATCCTAGGTGGGTACAAATACCGACAGCAATAAAATACTCTGGCTTGATTGAGCGCAGAGGATTTGTTGCATATTCAGGCTGCTGCATTTCAGCAGACGCTGGATCTCTTAACTTATCGTCGTGTGTTGGCAGTTCATTGATCACAGCTTCAGTGCGACGAACAACCCATACAGGTTTTCCTCGCCATTCAACACGGATCAGCTGACCTGGCTCTACTTTACTGATATTTACTTCGACCGGTGCACCTGCAGCTTTCGCTTTGGCACTCGGATTCCATGACTTGATGAAAGGAACCGCTACAGCGACGGCACCAGCACCACCTACTACGGCGGTTGCGGCTGTCAGGAATCTGCGACGTCCGGTATCGACTGGCGCATTGCTCATCCACTTATCTCCCAGAGGGTGTTGGAATTTTTATATTTCAAAGACTTTTTGCCTCTTAGTTATCACCATGGGCAAAAATCGAAGTTTGAAGCGGGGCTCATTATAGCTAAAAATTAGAAGCAGATCATAGTGAAAACACGCAAGTAAGTTAGGGAGATTGCGAGTTTTTTAAAAAAAGGGCAAAAAAAGTACAGCTGTTAAGCAATTTTAATCGTTTTGAACTGTTTTTTGAGCATATTGACTGTGTGATAGGCATAAACAATGCATTGCTAATGTAATTTTAGCGCTCACTTTGTCACTTACTGTTTTCATTTAGGATAAAAAAATGGGCCCCAGTGATTGGGGCCCATTCTGAACGATTTAGCATCGCTTATTTCTTAGTAGCACTACTCTTCATGTATTTGAAGAATTCGCTATCTGGCTCTAACACCATAACGTCTGAACTTCCGGAGAAGCTCGCACGATAAGCATCTAAACTACGCAAAAAGCTAAAAAATTCAGGATCTTTGTTATAAGCATCCGAATAAATTTTTGCAGCTAATGCATCACCTTCACCACGAATGGTTAAGGCTTTACGCTCTGCTTCCGCAATTTTAACTGTAACATTGGCATCAATCGTAGCGCGAATAATTTCAGATTGCTCTTTACCTTGAGCACGGTGCTCTTTAGCCACCGCTTGACGCTCAGCGCGCATACGTTGGTAAATACTGTTACTCACGTTTGCGGGTAGGTTGATCTGCTTAACACGCACGTCAACAACTTCAATACCTAAATCTTTAGCACTCTCAGCAGCATTCGCTAACGCGTTATTTTGTAACTCATCACGCTGCCCAGAAACGATCTCTTTGATCGTACGACGACCAAACTCGGTACGTAAATCATTGTTGATCTTACGTTGCAGCAAGGTCTCAGCATTCGATTTAATCCCCCCATTAGTAGAGAGGTAGTATTTTTCGAAATCAAAAATACGCCACTTCACATAGGAGTCGACCATTAAGTCTTTTTTCTCAGAGGTGACGAAACGATCTGCAGCACCATCTAAGGTTTGGATACGCGCATCAAGCAACTTCACTTTATCGATAACAGGCACTTTAAAGTGTAAACCTGGGCCGAAAACACGTGTTACTTGTTTGCCATCAACTTTATCTTTAACGATTTCGCCAAAGCGCGCCACAATCGCACGTTCGCCTTCGTTAACCACCATCACAGATGACAAACCAATGCCTAATATAACGGCGATCAGAACAATACTTAATCTACCCATGAATTACTCCCTCCCCTGGCGAGCACGTTCCTCGCGAGATGGGCGTTCACTCAAAGGCTCACCAATGCGTGTCGTTGAAATAGATGAAGAATTGACATTCTGTTGAGGTTTAGGCTCAACGTCTGGCATAGTCGCAGGCTTCTCTTTCATTAACTTGTCTAGTGGCAGATACATTAAATTGCCGTTGTTTTTAGCATCGATAATGACTTTGTTAGTGTCAGTCATCACCTGTTGCATTGCATCGAGATACAAACGCTTACGGGTCACTTCAGGTGCAGCTTGGTATTCAGGTAAGAGCAACTCGAAACGAGCCACTTTACCGCGCGCCTCTAAAATTTCACGTTCTTTATAAGCATTAGCTTGTTGCGCCATGCGCTCGACCTCACCACGTGCTTTCGGTTCAATCTCACGGGCATAGGCTTCAGCCTCACGAATAAAGCGTTGTTCGTCTTCTTGCGCTGAAATGGCATCGTCGAATGCATCTTTCACTTCTTCAGGCGGACGCGCTGGCAAGAAGTTAACGTCAACAATAGCCAAGCCCAACTTGTACGGCTCAAGAATGCGTTCTAATTCTTTCCAAGTATCGCGACGAATAGCATCACGGCCTGTGGTCAGAATATCGTCCATCTTGTTGTGACCAATGACATAGCGCAGCGCACTGTCAGTGGCTTCACGTAAACTGGCATTGGCATCTACCGCACTAAAAAGATAGGCATACGCATCAGAAATACGATATTGCACGTCTAGCTCAACCTTCACGACGTTTTCATCAGAAGTTAGCATGCTGCCAGATGATGGCACAGAGCGAACTGATTGCACGTCAACAGGATAAATTTCATCGATAAACGTTGGTTTCCAGTGAAGACCCGGTCCCACCTCACCATTATGTTGACCAAAACGCAACGCTACGCCACGTTCAGCTTCTTTAATGGTGTACAAACCCGAAAGTCCCCAAACAACAAAAGCGATGGCAAGAATGATGATTAAGCTAAAGGAACTAAAGTTTTGGCCAGAAGAGCCATTACCTTTGCCGCCAAAGCGTTTTGAAAGATTACGAAAAACCTCATCAAGGTCCGGTGGTCCTTTGTCGTTACCACCTTTATTTCCCCAAGGATCATTACCCTTGTTACCGGGCTCGTTCCAAGCCATTTAGCACTCCATAAGTGGATGAAATAAATTAGATTATTAACAAACAGCCTTTTCTATCGACGCATCGTAGATAAAGGTTTCTAACTCACCCTGACTCTGTTTAGCTAATCGGCGCCAATCGGCATCCGATAAACGAACAGACAAAATACAGTTCCCCAGATCGTCGTACTCTTTCTGCTGTATCGCATCCAGTCGATAAAACTGGCCAAGATAATGTCCAGCAGTTGCCGGAATCTTAAGTGTAAACTCATGAATAACTTCACCAATTAACTCAGTGATCGCCTTCAAGAGCAGATCAAACCCCAAACGCTTTTGTGCCGAAACCCAGACTCGTACAGGCTTACCGCGTTCATCATATTCGATACGCGGCGTAACATCTTCAAGCAAGTCAATTTTATTGCAAACAATCAATTGCATCACTTTATCAGCATCGATATCTTTAAGCACTGATTGCACTTGCTCAAAATTATCCGCCATATTTTCATCTGCACAATCAACAATATGCAGTAACAAATCTGCTTGACGCGTCTCTTGTAATGTTGCTTTAAATGCAGCAACGAGATCATGTGGCAAATGACGAATAAAACCTACAGTGTCCGCTAAAATTACGGCACCGTCGGGTAGATCTAACTTTCTCAATGTAGGGTCAAGAGTCGCAAATAGCTGGTCAGCTGCATAAACATCAGATGAGGTTAAGGCATTAAACAGCGTCGACTTGCCCGCGTTGGTATAACCCACTAATGAGACGGTTGGCATGTCACTACGCTTACGGGCGCGGCGACTCTGCTCACGTTGTTTATCAACACGCTCTAAGCGTTTGTTGATATTTTTAATGCGCCCCCGAAGCAAGCGCCTATCTGTTTCGAGCTGGGTTTCCCCTGGGCCACGTAAACCAATACCGCCCTTTTGGCGCTCAAGGTGAGTCCAACCACGCACTAGGCGAGTCGACATGTGGCGCAATTGCGCTAGCTCCACTTGCAGCTTACCTTCATGAGTCCGAGCTCTTTGGGCGAAAATATCTAAGATCAGTGATGTCCTGTCCAATACTCGGCACTGACATACCTGTTCAAGATTTCGCTCCTGAGCTGGACTCAAGGCGTGATTGAAAATAACCACATTAGCCTCGGTGGCTGCCACTAAGGCGGCTAACTCCTCGGCTTTACCAGAACCAATAAAAAACTTACGGTCTGGTGAGCGTCGACTTCCAGTAATGACCCCGACTGAGCGTGCTCCAGCTGATTCGACTAATAGCTGTAACTCCACTAAGTCTTCTCGGCGTTCCTCATCGGAAAAGTCGATATGGACAAGAACCGCTGTTTCTCCCGCCTCATAACGATCAAACAAGAAGCAAACTCCTTAACTAAACTTTATTCGCCACTTGGCATATCGTCTTGCGCGCCATAACCGCCCTGGGCATTTTGATGGCCAGCAACGTTAAATGGACGAGCAGGAACCACAGTAGAAATAGCGTGTTTGTAAACCATTTGGCTCACTGTGTTTTTCAACAGAATGACAAACTGATCAAACGACTCTACCTGTCCTTGGAGTTTAATGCCGTTTACCAAGTAAATAGATACAGGAACGCGCTCGCGGCGTAGTGCGTTCAAAAATGGGTCTTGTAAAGATTGCCCCTTAGCCATTTTATTATTTCCTTTTTAATTTATATAAAAATAAATCGATATCAGTGAAGTTTTTTGTTTAGTTTTAGTATTATACAGCAAGGGCTAATAAGCTAGCGGCATTGACGCATAAGTGTAACTAAATTCCCCTCAGCACCACTTTCCAGCCAATTCAACTCTGGCCAACTACGCAACCATGTTAATTGACGCTTAGCTAATTGCCTAGTAGCGGCAACGGCTTTTTCGACCATAGTATCATAGTCAAATTCACCATCGAGATATTGCCAACATTGTCGATATCCCACGCAACGCATTGAGGGTAAATCTAAATGCAAGTCACCTCTCGCTTTAAGCTGGACGACTTCATCAATAAAGCCTTGCTCTAACATTATGCGAAAACGCTGCCCGATTAACGCATGCAACACTTTACGCTCTCGCGGTGCAATGGCAAATTGCACCACATCATAGGGTAAAGGAGTCGACTTGGTCATTGTTAACTCAGTCAAACTCTTACCGCTTATTCTATAGACTTCTAACGCTCTTGAAAGCCTTTGTGGATCATTAGGATGAATTCTTTCTGCAGAGACGGGATCTATCTCCCTCAATTGCTCGTGCAGCGCTTCCCATCCGTTTATATCCGCCTCAGCTTGAATATCGGCGCGAATAGCCTCATCAGCACTGGGTAGCGGCGATAATCCCTCTAATAGAGCCTTAAAATACATCATGGTTCCGCCCACTAATAAAGGGGTCTTGCCCATGCTGATAATTTGTTCAATCTCGCGCAGCGCATCGGCTCTAAAATCGGCAGCCGAATAACTTTCACTCGGATCGCGAATATCAATCAAACGATGCGGACCTCGCACTAATTCCTCGGCAGAGGGCTTAGCACTGCCGATATCCATGCCGCGATAGATTAATGCTGAATCAACCGAGATAATTTCGCAATTATGCTTTTCGGCTAATTCGAGAGCTAAAGCCGTTTTTCCTGACGCCGTTGGCCCCATCAAAAAAACCACTTTAGGCTGTAATTCTTTATTCAATTGCTTGCTCTTCTAGCCACGATTGCCAAGGTAAGGATACTGCTTTACTGGCAATTTTCTGCCTTTTATCTTCCGTTAACTGACAATAAGCGGCCCAAATATCGGGTGCCGAGATAAATCCAGTTAGGCTTTGCTCTGCCAGCCATAACGCTAATGCATTGGGTGCTGGCGCTTCAAAACGTAGCGATTGTAACCACTCAGGAATGACCTTCGCTAACTGACAGTCCCTCAGATATGGGGGCACTTTTTTAATAATCAACTGCTGGTAACGAATTGTTAGCTCTAAACCAAGTTGACGGATAAGTGTTGCATGCTCTTCGAGTAACGCTGCCCAATCAGGATCAGCGGCGACCGATACTGGCATCAATAAAGGCTGCCCAATCAACCCTGTAGCCAGTTTTATTTCAATCTCATGGCTACGGACTGCTAATGCTGCAGACTCAATACGTAATAAACTTAATTTTGGCCCATCACTAAATACCCAAAATTGTCCATCTAGTATCGATGGCATAGGTAAAACAGCTTGATAAGCCTTGTCCTGTACGTTGTAAGATGGGGTCTGCAGTAATGCACCATAACTGGCAATCGCTGTCTTAGAAGGCAGCTCAGCTCTTGCACGGCTTTCTCCAGCCGAACTACTGCGTGACTCCCTAGGTACCTCCATGCTTCCATAGGCATTGCTCTGCACCATAGTCCCCGCCCGTACGGTGGCAATATCTCGAGCACGAGACTCACCAACAGGCGTATCGACTTGACTCCCTCGATAATTTTCAGGTTGAGGAGTATTAGTCCAAGCTAAGTTAGCTTTCGGAGATTGCAGCTCGAAGGCAGTATGTTCAGACTTGGGTTCTGAAACATCATCCTCCACTTGGGGCGAACCCAGCTCGAAAGGACGTTCAAAACTAAGCTCTCCGGCTTCTTCTAACGCCGATTGCAGTGCCTGCAAAATATAATCATGCACATAACGGCTTTGATGGAACCGCACTTCATGTTTTGCTGGATGCACGTTCACATCCACCTGATGAGGATCAATATCCAGCATCAGCACATAGCCGGGTTGTTCTACTTCGGCCTTTTGTGCAAATGCTTGACGTACCGCATGATTAACTAAACGATCGCGCACTAGACGGCCATTCACATAAAAGTAATGAGTATCGGTCTGCACGGTTGACCAAGGCGATTGCAGATAACCACTTAAACGTAAATCATCGTGTTGACATTCGATTCTAAGTGCTTGATCGGCAAACGGCCGGCCCGCAACCTGGGTCAGTCGTTGTAAATATTGTGACTCATTCATCGCCGGGCGATAATTGCGCACGGTTTTACCATTGTGTGTCAGGGTAAAATGGATATCCCCCCGCACCAAAGCAATTCGCTTTAACCATTCATCAATATGGGTAAATTCGGTTTTGTCACTTTTTAAAAAGCGTCGACGCGCCGGAGTATTAAAAAATAGATCAACGACTTCAATGGTTGAACCCACCGGATGCGCCGCAGGCATGACTTTAACAGCCATATCGACGCCTTCAGCGTAAGCTTGCCACGCTTCGGTTTGCTCAGCAGTGCGCGACGTTAAGGTTAAACGGGAGACGGAGCTGATACTTGCTAAAGCCTCACCGCGAAAGCCAAAGCTGAGGATAGCTTCAAGATCGTCGAGGGAATGCAGTTTCGAGGTGGCATGGCGCGACAACGCCAAGGCTAATTCATCCTTTGGGATCCCCGAACCATTGTCACGGATCTTAATCAGCTTACTGCCGCCCTTATCGATTTCGATATCGATACGGGTTGCGCCAGCATCTAAGCTGTTCTCAACGAGTTCTTTCACCACTGAGGCCGGTCTTTCGACAACTTCGCCAGCGGCGATTTGGTTCGCCAATTGCGGCGGAAGGATCTGGATCCCCATAGACTTCATCCTATTTAGCTCTCAGGAATCACGAGTGTCTGCCCAAGCTGTACCACATCAGTCTTCATGCCATTAGCACGTATAATGCTAGCCATCGGGACTTTATAGCGCTGGGCAATAGCAGAAAGCGACTCTCCCCGACTCACCTTATGCTTAATATTTCCCGCAGATTTTGTACTTGATGGCGCCGTTGAACTTCCATGATTGCGCTTGGCCAATAAGGTATCAGCCGGTGGGTTGTTTTGGAAATAACGATTAACGCCCTTGTAAATCGCAGTGGCAATACTCTCTTGATGACGGTTGCTGCTCAGCAAACGTTCTTCTTTCGGATTCGAGATAAAGCCCGTTTCCACCAAGATTGACGGAATATCAGGAGACTTTAACACTGCAAAACTGGCTGATTCAGGACGATTCTTATGCAGCTCCGTCACTGCACCTAAATCTTTTAAAATATCCCCAGCAACCGAGTGACCAATGGCCATAGAGCTGTTCATAGACATGTCGAGTAAGGTCATAGCAAGATACTGTTCATTATCAGTATTTTGAATAATTTCCCCAGCACCACCCAGCAACTCTGAGTGTTTCTCTTTTTGTTCTAACCAACGACCAATTTCACTGTTTGCACGGCGCATCGACAATACCCACACAGATGCACCTCGTGGATTGGGTGATGTAAAAGCATCCGCATGAATAGAGATCAGCAAATCTGCTTTACTGTTACGAGCAAGTTCAGAGCGTTTATTCAAATTCACAAAGTAATCACCAGTGCGGATCATCACTGCACGCATTCCAGGTGTGTCGTTAATTTTGCTCGATAACCGTTTTGCAATTTCGAACACGACTTTTTTCTCATAGAGACCGGATGGTCCAATCGAGCCGGGATCATCACCACCATGCCCAGCATCAATCGCGATAACAATATCGCGGGAAGATGGCACACTTTGATTAACGGATTTTTTAACTGAAGTTGAACTCGTGACTGACGGCGAAGCCGTCACAGTTTTATCCTCTAGGTCAACCACAAGCCGATTACCATAAGGGGCCGTCACGGGTAACGAAAATAAGTTCGTATTTAAGGGTTTAACTAAATCAATAACCAGACGTAAATCGCCTTTCGTCGGAGATTTGCTGACTCGTATGCCTTTGACTAACTTACTGTTGTTATCGATATTTTTCAGGCTCAGTTTAGTTGATGCCTTTTTTAGATCGACCACTAAACGATGAGGACCATCGAGGGAAAAATAACTGTAATTGGGCACCTCACTCAAATCGAACACAATTCGTGTCGACTCGGGTGCTGCCCAAATACGCACACCTTCGAGCTGGTTGGCCGCGTGGGCTGCAACAGCAAAAAACGCGCATAAAAAAAGAATAATTCTTTGAAAGTAATACTTATTTTTAGTCATCTTTGTTTTTATTTTATCGCGGCTAATAGCGTTTTACCTGATTCGGTTAAGGCTCGAATATGGATTTCACGTCCTTGGTTAAAATATTTTAAATGTAGGTGGATATCAGCATCGGGTAACAACCCTTCACCTTTGTCAGGCCATTCTACGATACAGAGGCTGCTCTGGGTAAAGTAATCACGGATCCCCATAAACTCTAACTCTTCGGGATCGTTTAAACGATACAAATCAAAATGATAAACTTCGACACCGTCGAGCTCATAAGGTTCAACTAAAGTGTAAGTTGGGCTTTTGACTGCACCTTTATGTCCTAATCCTTGAATCAAACCGCGGCTCAGAGTGGTTTTACCCGCCCCCAAATCCCCCGTTAAATACAGAGTCAAAGGCGCTTGAATATGGCGAGCCAATTTTTGCCCAACCGCAATAGTCTCGTCTTCATTATGTAATTGAAAGGTTAACTCTGTCTCTGTCATGTCCGCTTATATCACTGCCGTTATCGATTATGGAGGCAATTTAAGCGCGGCAGTCCACACGCGCTTAAATTTTACAGCGCCTAGAGTAAATCACTATTTACTAATTGGCGAATAAAAGGCATCAAATCGCTGGCTAACATGCCACGTTCACCTTGAACCGCAGCAAGATCCGCCGCGCAACCATGAACGACAACGCCAACAACTGTCGCCTGCATATTATCCATACCTTGAGCCATAAGGGCGCCTATAATACCAGATAACACATCACCGCACCCACCACTCGCAAGACCTGGATTACCAACTGGCGCCACGACCATCTGTTTTCCATCAAAAATGATGGTTCCAGCCCCTTTAAGCAGCACAACTCCACCGTATTTTTGCTGCAAAGCACGCACGGCTGCGAATCGATCATGCTCAATATCAGCGACACTGCATCCCAACAGTCGTGCGGCCTCTCCCGGATGGGGCGTGAGTACCCAGTTAGTTTGCCTGCGCGGTTCTTGACTGAGTAAATTCAATGCATCGGCATCGAGAACACAGGGTTTATCGCTTAACCCCGCGGCTTTAAACAAGTTATAACCCCAATCGTGTTTACCTAACCCCGGGCCAAGCACAACCACCTGTGCCCAACCAAGGCGCAGATACACCTCCATATCGACTAGCTCACAACCCCAAAACATTAACTCAGGTCGAGATACATTTACCGTAAGTTGGTGCTCAGGCCGACTGATCACTGTGACTAATCCAGCCCCCGCACGCAAACAAGCTTCACTGGCAAGCCGAATCGCCCCAGCCATGCCAAAGTCACCACCAATCAGGGTAACTTTACCCGATTGACCTTTGTGGCTATCCCTTGCTCTGGCGGCAAAATAGCTTTTTAGGATTTCACCACCCACTCGAGTCGCGCTTTCACCATTAAAAAAAGGAGTTAATCCCAAATCGGCAAAAGCAAGATGACCGCAGTGATGTCTTGCCTTACTGGTGAGTAGGCCTTGTTTTAAACCGCCAAAGCATAAAGTCGCATCCGCCATCACTGCGACTTGAGCGACAACACCGGTATCGGCCAAGATCCCCGAGGGGAGATCCAAACTAAGCACCCAAGCATTACTCTGATTAATGGCATGGATAAGCGCTGCAACCTGTTCTCGCACCGCGCCCTGAACGCCAGTCCCCAGCAATCCGTCGATAAGGATTGGCGCCTGTAAGATCGCATCAATATTAGGAGAATCGACTATCCCACCTTGATTAAGGTAAGCAGAAAGCGCTTGTTCAAATTCTGGCGTACCCTTGGTCTTTAGTAAAAAAACGTGAACCTTATGTCCTGCTTCTAGAGCTAGTCGAGCACAAACGAGGGCATCGGCACCGTTATTACCATTACCTGCGAGTACCAATAATGGCATAGCCCCAAGCTTAGGCTGGCGCACTATCTGCTCTGTTAAATAGTTAAACGCTGCGCATCCAGCACGTTCAACTAATTGATACAACGTAGCTTCCCCTTCTGAAACTGCGAGCAGTTCAGCCGCTCGCACCTGCTCTTGCGTATAAAGCGCTGTGGGTAAACTCGATAAATCTTGTGCCATAGAGGATCTCCTGCGCGACAAAATAACAAAAGGGTGACTCATCTAATCGACCATCGCTATGGATGAACACTAAACAGTTAATGGTCAAATCAACTAATGAGATCAAGAAAGTAGCAAAAAGCTTCGAGAAAAGTTATGACGTAAATCAGATGCCATGCAAAAAGCAGTGAATATGGATAACACTTATCATCCAAAAACAACAAAGCCAGCA
>NZ_JTLE01000094.1:4379013-4379085 GCF_000798835.1 Shewanella sp. ZOR0012 | reverse complement strand
CACATATGGGTGACCAGCGACTTCAAATGGTTTGAATTTGACATACGGGTGACCAGCGACTTCAAATGGTTT
>NZ_JTLE01000094.1:4372526-4379003 GCF_000798835.1 Shewanella sp. ZOR0012 | reverse complement strand
AGGTTCTAGGTTCTAGGTTCTAGGTTCTAGGTTCTAGGTTCTAGGTTCTAGGTTCTAGGTTCTAGGTTCTAGGTTCTACAAATAGATTAAGAGTGAATACTATGTCAACGCAAACAAACACTAAGTCAGATTTGAGCGAGCTGGATTGGGACAAACAGGATGGGCTTATCCCTGCTGTTATCCAAAACCACTTATCAGGCAAGGTATTAATGCTCGGGTATATGGATAAAGCCGCGCTGGAACAAACTCTGGCAACAGGTGATGTGACGTTTTTTAGCCGCTCTAAGCAACGTTTATGGACCAAGGGAGAAACCTCAGGTCATACCCTCAAATTGGTTGCCATCGATAAAGACTGTGATAACGACAGCCTGTTGGTACAGGTGTTGCCCAATGGCCCAACCTGCCATAAAGGCACCGAAAGCTGCTGGCTCGATGGCCAAGCTCACCCGTTTTTAAACAATCTGGCCGAGCTTATCGCCTCACGTAAAGGGCAAAGTCCAGAATCGAGCTACACCGCCTCCTTATTTGCGCGCGGCACCAAACGCATCGCCCAAAAGGTCGGTGAAGAAGGACTAGAAACCGCGCTGGCCGCTGCGACTCACGATAAAGAAGAGCTGATTAATGAGGCATCAGATCTCATGTACCACTTATTAGTGCTACTTGAAGATCAACAACTGAGCTTAAGTGATATCACGGCTAATCTACTCGCTCGCCATCAAAAAGCACTGCAAAAATAAGCTAAAAACTAAGCACTACTGCACCAGTATCTGCCGCAAGCCTTTTTGGTCTGCGGCAGACAACCTTCTATTTACGCAGTGTTAGCCAACACCACATCCCACGCTCTATCATGCGCCTTAAAACCCTTCCCCCCCAAAATAGTGAATCCTAAAACCGCACAGTTTCTCATCAGCCATCACACCGTAATTGACAAAAAATCAGCAAAATACTGTTGTAATGGTTGACAAGTACATCTTAACTGCCTATCGTAGCCAGCGTACTCGATACCTGCATCGAGGCGTTGACTCAACTTATTAACATTTAAGACAAATTTTAAAAACAGGCCGAATTGCCTTCGTTATGTGATGTGACCAAGCAATTAGATGTGATTAAGTCATTAGATGTAATTTAAGTGTCGAATTAACCCCAATCAAAGGCGCGTTTTATGTGTATTACAACAGCTTATTATCCCTATCTGTAGCCGCAATGGCATAGATAGGCACACTCGCCTGACCTTCCATTGTGGCCATATCCCCAACGATCCGCAGATTGCGCCACGATCCCAATGCTTTGTACTCACACAAGTACTACTCTCAGCCGCCGTATCGCGCCGCCATTCTGCTTAAGCCTTTATCTCTTTTAGCTGAGATATTCGAGCCATTCATTAAGACGTTTGAGCGTAAGTTATGACACAAAATAAATTTTTCGGCAGTTTGCTGCTGATCGCAGGCACCACCATTGGCGCGGGCATGCTCGCACTCCCCATCGCCTCAGCAGGACTCGGTTTTGGTGTATCGAGCATGATTATGCTAATCCTCTGGGCATTGATGGCCTACACCGCCCTACTTATGGTCGAAATCCATCAATTTGCCCCGAGTGATGCCAGCCTCAACCAATTAGCCCGCACGCTTTTGGGCGCTAAGGGCCAAGTGGTTGCCAGTATCGCGTTAATGTTTTTACTCTACGCCCTGTGCGCCGCCTACATCGCAGGCGGCGGTGAGCAAGTCAATCAAAAGCTCAGCACTTGGTTAGGGTTAGCACTGCCGCCACAGGCGGGCGCCATCTTATTTACCCTCCTAGTTGGTACGATTGTGGGCTTAGGCACCCACTGCGTCGATTTAATTAACCGCCTGCTCTTTAGCTTAAAAATCATTGCGTTGATCTTGATGCTGGCGTTATTACTGCCGCAGGTGGAAGGCACACATTTACTCGAATTGCCGCTGGAGCAAGGGCTTATCGTGTCGGCCATCCCAGTGATTTTTACCTCGTTTGGTTTTCATGGTTCGATTCCATCCGTGGTGCGCTACTTAGGCGTTGAGGTTAACAGCCTGCGCAAAATCATGTTGCTCGGCTCGGCATTACCGCTGCTGATTTACCTGCTGTGGCAACTGGGCAGCCAAGGCGTGCTCAGCCAAAGCCAACTGATGACAAATCAGAGTCTTTCAGGCTTTATCAATCAGTTAGCCAGTGTACTGCACAGTCAATCCTTAAGCTCAGCGATCAGTGTGTTTGCCGATCTGGCGCTGGCAACCTCCTTTTTAGGGGTTAGCCTAGGTCTATTTGACTTTATAGCCGCCAACTTAAGGCAAGAAGATAATGCGACGGGTCGCAGTATTACCGCGGCGATCACTTTTGTGCCGCCATTAGGCTTTGCCCTTTTTTACCCACAGGGATTTATTACCGCACTAGGTTATGCGGCAATTGCCCTAGTGATCCTCGCGATTTTTTTACCTGTTTCCATGGTATGGGTACAAAGAAAACAACGGGATAACGCCAATCTTCCCCAAGGCTACCGCGTCGCAGGGGGAACATTAGGCTTAGTGCTTGCACTCGTGTCAGGCCTTGCCGTCATTGGCGCCCAATTATTCGGTTAACATCGGTTTAGGTCACTACAGAATAAGTGCCTGTAAAATCAAGATGATTGAGTAGGCACTCAACCTCATTTGCCCATAGCAAGACCCATCGCAAAATTAGTCAGCCACGTAGTGGAGTGTTAAACTGGCGTTCATCCCACGCCCCTTTATCGCTGGTATTCCAATCGCCAGCACTAGAGTGAATGACAGCGCATTGATGATAAGGATGATATTCGACTCACATGGTTAAGACGCCAATACCACTGAAAAAGGCTAGCGCCGAACCCGCACCGCAGGCAAGCTCGGCTGCTACGTCACATTCCCAAGCGGTAGGAACTGGCGTGCCTAGACGCAAAACAACAATCAAAAAGCGCGTCAAACAAAGCCTTATCGCCACCACAGTGGCAAGTATGTTAGCGGGTATTGCGCTTACTGTATGGATTGTCAATAGTGAGACCGAAACCCTTATTCTGCGTGCCGCCAATTATGCCTTAAGCGGCATGGACAGTGAGCTGACCGATATTCGCTTAGGAAAAATGGGCTTAGCACATTGGCAAGTCAGTTCAGCCAACCTGCGCGTGCATGACTCGCACTTAGTGGTAAAAAATCTCGATATTCAACTGGCATTAAGCTGGCCCCAAAGTATTGCAGAACTACTCCAGTTGGCCCAGCTTGATGTCTTGAGCCAAAAAATCAAACGCATTAGTACAGGTGAGATTGAAGTGGAGCTCGGTCAATCACTCTTTGAGCGAAGCCCCAACATTGCCGATGAACAAACGCCCGCAATAGCGCTAAACATCAACTCATTACCCTTAATTGAGATAGGTAAAACCACACTGAAGCTAAAAGCGCAAGCCAATCACAGCGCCTATCAACTGGTGATGGAAAAACTAAGCCTTAATCATTATGGACAATTAACCACCGCCTTTAGCCATGAAGACGAGCCGCTTATCAGCTTAGCTGCAACACTCGGCAGCGATGAATGGACGTTAAAAAGTGAACTGAACATAGCGCCGCTGCTTGAGAGTCTGCATCAAATTAGCCTACGCCAAACGCCAACCAGTATTCTTAGCCAATTGATACAATGGGACGAACAATGGCAAGCGCTTGGCGTGACACTGAGTGGTCAGTTAGTCTCGCAAAGTACTTTCAAGCTCCCGACGGGCGATATAAAGAGTGACCATCAGTTTATCCAGCCGAGTGTCACTTTGGCGCATTTTGCAGACTTCACCTTAGCACCACAACCAACACTGGCGTTTAATGTCAGTGGTCCATTAGCAGCACTGAATCTAACACTCGAGCCTTTTAGCCTTGCGTTAACGCCCAATGCCGCGCAACAAGCGCTGTTATTAGATGCCCTAAATCACTCTTTGCAATTAAATAATATTGACTATCAAGCGCTTAACACTTTACTCTCAGGGCTTAAAAGCACCGAGTCCCCCATTGGACTGGCATTCTTGATGACTGAGCCGCTGCATTATGCATTAGCAAAATCAGATGAGCCGTTAACCTTGCCCGCGGTGGAATTATCCACCTTAGGCAGTAAACTGCAAACGCACATTCGTCTCTCCAACACTCTCTTAAATAACAAGTACTTAACCCAAGAGTCGGATACATGGATGTTGCAAACGCAGTGGCACATCGCGCTTCAACAAAATACTCCGCTCAACTTACGTGACCTTGACTTACACAAGCGCTGGCAAGATGCACCTCAAGCGTTAAATTGGGGCTCTGGCGCTTTGCAAACTGCCGGAACGATGGATCTTAAACAGTCAGTCCAAGGCATCGATTGGCAACTTAAGACAGCGCCCTTCTCTACTGAGTCAACGGATACACTGCAATTAACGCTTAGGGATATTCAGCTAGATAAGGCAACTCGAGCATCTGATCCTCAAAATAAACAAACCCAGTTGGGCTTAGGCAATATTGAACTAAACGCCAAGGCTCCACTCACATTTAGCTCAACATCATTTTCAGCACAGGATGCGACTACCGCGGCGGGGAGTCAATTTGCGCTAAACTTGCCCCCAGTGTCACTCGCGCTGGCACAACTGCGTTTTAGCCAAGCGGTAGAAACACTTGCAATAACCAATACCCATGCACAACACCAAACGCAGGCCTTAAATAACAACACGAAAACCAGTCTGAGTAGCCGCAGCGATATAACAGTGCAGGATGTTTCCCTTGGAGTATCACAGGGCGTAGCAGTGAATTTCTCGAGCCAAGACCCTTTTTTAACAGCGATTCAATCGAGCCAAATCAAAAATACACTCCACTGGCAAGCCAAACAGTTATCAATTGA
Organism: Shewanella sp. ZOR0012; assembly: GCF_000798835.1. NCBI lineage: Bacteria > Pseudomonadati > Pseudomonadota > Gammaproteobacteria > Alteromonadales > Shewanellaceae > Shewanella > Shewanella sp. ZOR0012. The sequence continues at coordinate 4,374,131 of NZ_JTLE01000094.1, read as the reverse complement.
AAAGCAGCTCTCGACAAAGGGACGTACACGTAAACAAACTGTGCTTAAGCTGGATAGCTTAGCCCTAGTGCAAGATTTACATTGGAAAAATAGCACGCTTATCGGCGATGAACACTGGCAAGTCGGCAATGTTCAACTACAAAGCCATCACCAATTGCAGTTCGCCAATGCAAACTTGCCACTGCTGTTAACTGGCCAGTGGGTTGTCGATACCAGCATGACAGAGGCACTATCTTTGCTTAATCAAACCCAGCCGTTACCCGCTGAGTTTAATATGACCGGGCATAACCAATTACAGGCACAATTTAAGCTGACACATCAGCCCGAACAAACCCAATTTGCGATGCAAATTACCCAATCGATGACCGAGCTTGAAGGTTTTTACAAAGACATTCTCTTCGAGGGCGGTAAATTACAGGCCCAATGCGAGTTCACTTGGGGGCAATCCTATAAAACGCCGCAAGCGTCAGGCTATTTCAGCAGTTTAAGCCGACTGAACTGCCCGCAGACTATGATAAACTTTAACTTGTTTGATCCCGGCTTCCCCTTGACCGATATCGAAGTAGAGGCCGATATTGTCCTAGGCAAAGATGCAGAGAAGCTTCCCGACAATTGGTTGCAACAACTCACGGGTTTAAGTGATACCGACGTGTCGATGACCGCCAAGGGTAAAGTATTGAGCGGCCTGTTCTTACTCCCTGATTTTAATTTAAAATTGCAAGAGAAATCCCACGCCTATCTATTATTGCAGGGCATGAATCTTGAAGAAGTACTGCGAATTCAACCCCAAATAGGCATCTATGCCGATGGCATATTCGATGGCGTGTTACCCGTGGACTTAGTCGATGGTAAAGTGTCGATCAGCGGCGGCCAATTAGCGGCCCGCGCCCCAGGCGGTTTAATTGCCATATCTGGCAATCCGGCGGTCGATCAAATGCGCCAATCACAACCTTATCTCGACTTTGTATTTTCGGCACTCGAACACTTAGAATACAGCCAGTTATCCAGTAGTTTCGATATGGATCAAACTGGCGATGCCAACCTATTAGTGGAAGTCAAAGGTCGCAGCAAAGGGATTGAACGCCCTATCCACTTGAATTACTCTCATGAAGAGAACATGCTGCAATTATTCAGGAGCCTTCAGATTGGTAACGATCTGCAGGATAGAATCGAAAAATCCGTGAAGTAAAAGGAACCCTCAGTGAAGATCATTCAATTACAGCAAGTCAGTTTAGGTGCATTGCTGCTACTGGGCACATTGCAAGGCTGTGCGCCTACAGTAAAAATTGAGCCGCCGGATAAACCGATTGTGATTAATCTCAATGTGAAAATTGAACACGAGATAAAAATCAAAGTGGACAAGGAGCTAGACCAGCTTCTGTCAGATGATAAGTTGTTCTAATCACAAAGAATTAAGGAATATACGATGAAATCAATGTCACTCAAGACCCTGCTACAAAAGCCAACATTACTCCTGTTGCTCGGCCTGAGTTTATTCAGCTTAAACGCCTTTGCCATGTCATTGCAGGAAGCCAAATCCCAAGGTTACTTAGGTGAGCAACTCAATGGCTATTTAGGTCTAGTGCAAAATAATAGCGATGCCAA
>NZ_JTLE01000094.1:4359058-4372516 GCF_000798835.1 Shewanella sp. ZOR0012 | reverse complement strand
TTTGGCGATAGATCAGATCGCTCAAACAGGACTGAGTTCCCTTCCTTTGATCTACTATTTGGAACAGCTATTTAGATGCGCTGGTCTACGTTTCTGATTTACACAACTATGAGCTACTGTATTTAAACGATTATGGAACGGCCATTTGGGGCAAACCCGCCGGTAAAAAGTGCTATCAACTCCTCCAAGCAGGCCAAAATAGTCCCTGTGCTTTTTGCACCAACCACAAACTGATTGGTCCCGAGGGCGACGCCACTGGTGTACATGTATGGGAGTTTCAAAATACACAAAATAAGCGTTGGTACCAGTGTCGAGATCAAGCGATTCGTTGGACCGATGGCCGCCTAGTTCGGATAGAAATCGCCACTGATATCACTGAACGTAAACACATGGAACAGGCATTAATCGAAGCTAAGTTCATCGCAGAACGCCTTGCCAATACCGACGAGCTCACAAAACTCTTCAATCGCCGCGCCTTTTTCCATTTTGGGCACCCTACAGCACATCAGTCAGGCCAAGCGCTAGCGTTTATTATGTTTGATATTGACCATTTTAAGCGCGTCAATGATCAATGGGGACATGCTACAGGCGATGCTGCCCTTATCCATATCGCACAGCTGACGCAAACTAAACTGAGAACAAATGATATTCTTGCTCGTTTAGGCGGCGAAGAGTTTGGGCTGATTTTACCCAACACCCAACATGAACAAGCATGGCAAATTGCAGAGTCGATTCGCCATGGATTTGATACACAGCCACTTTACCTTGATGGACACACCATTCATTGCACCGCAAGCTTCGGCATATCATCCTTGATCTTGCCTCAAATCAATCATCCCGATGAAGCACAAGCACTCTTGGAGACTCTATTCAATAATGCCGATCAGGCCATGATGCGAGCAAAGCGCACAGGCAGAAATCGAGTCTGTGATGGGGAATCGTCACTGTAGATAAGTTTCAACCATTTAAGAAATAGTTTAGCGTCTATTATCATGCTTTATATGGAGAAACATAGCGGGTATATTTAACACTTACAAGAATACCTAAAAGCTATGTTTTTCTCTAAATTATTACCATTTACTAAAATTAACAAAACTCTAAAAAAACATTCATGAAAACAATAATTGAATAAAATAAATTAGTTAATAAACACTCCAGCGTAATGCACAGCTACTTATCGACAGAAAATAGTAACTTAATAACTATATCAATAATTAAAACATGACAAAGCTTAATTTAAACAAAACTTAAATAAAGCAATCAGGTTTAATGTCTACATATTTATTAAGGATTGCTGAATCAATTTTTACAACAACTTCTTGACCATTATCAAGAAGAATTTTCATACGAATTTCAGCTCCAGCTCTATAAAATTTTGCAGTATCTAAAGCAACATGCTTCGTAAAGTCAATTGGGTAAGTAATTACTCCCCCAACAGGCAACACACTCCAATTAGAGGTTTTCACATATTCACTTAACGGACTCATACCTATAAGCTTATTATCATTTGCATTTCTGAGATACATCCTTGCTCTAGCTAAATCAAAAAGAGCTGGATCAGCTATATGTGGATCAACAAATAATTTTTGGCCAGATGTATTTGTAAGAGTAAGAGTAACTTGTCCATCGACTGTACATAAAGGAGTCAAATCCAAGCCAATATACTGTTCATCTTTAGTGAAAGTGATTGCATTTACCGCCACTGTAAAACTACATATAAAAATTGATAGCAGAACCACTAAGTACTTCATAGGTATACCCTTAATAAATATTCGTAGTAATATGAATTTTGGATTAAACGTTCTAAGATATACAACTCATTTCAAGAACCGATTAACCTCTTATTATCAGCAATATCCTTATAAGACTCTTGCCGAATTGCACTTAGAGTCATGTAGTGTATTTAATCAGTGTGAAAATCATCCCTCAAGGTATTTTTATCATGGTTCGCCCAAAAAAGTCGCATAATAAAAATCTGCCTCAGCACCTTATGTTTGATAGATCTAAGGGCACTTACCGTTTTACGTTGGTAAATGGTGTTCGCAAAACACTCGGTAAAGATAAGGTGCAGGCGATTCAAATTGCGGTTGAGTACAATCGCATAATGCGACCGACTGTTGGGTTAACCGTAGATCAGTTAATTGAAGCCTCGAGTGAGTCGCCTCTGGCTAATGGCCAGTCATTTGCCAGCCATGTGGACCGACTGTTAGAGCTGATCTTTAAAGAAGAAATGCCAAGTAAACAACTGGCCAGTACCATGCGCAACGATGCCGAACGGGTTAAAGCCTATTTTGCGGAGGTTAGCAGTCAAGATATTAGCCTTGAACATATCAACGGCTACCTAAACCAATATCATCCTGATGCTAGCCCCAATGTGCATAACCGTAAGTTGGGATTTTTAGAGAAACTGATTAACTACGCGATCGACCAGTCCATCATGTTAGATAATCCAGCCTCTCGAAAGATGAAAAAGCGTAAAACCAAAGGCAAAGAACGCCAACGCCTAAGCTTTGAAGTGTATCAACAAATCCATGCCGCGGCGCCACTGTGGTTACAAACTGCAATGGATCTTGCTTTGCAATCTACCCAAGCGCGCCTTGAAGTGTCGCGGATTAAATACAGCATTAAAAAACCTAAGGACGGCCAATGTGGTTGCCTATGGTTTGATGAACCTGTAGATGGCATTTATGGCACCCTATTTATTCACCGCCAAAAGGTAGAAGAAAAAGAAGCCAGCCATGTGGCCATACCGATTGGTGAAGTATTAAAGGCCATTATTGATAAGAGCCGCGACGGGCCACTTTGCCCTTATGTGGTTCATCGCCGACCAGACAAACTCAATAAGCAAAGTGTGGCCACAGACCACCGCTATCAGCTTGATCCTAATTACCTTAGCAGAGCCTTTTCGGCATTAAGGGATGAGTTAGGTCTGTGCAACCATTTAGAAATGAGCCAGCGCCCAACCTTCCATGAGATACGTGCACTATCTGCCAGATTATTTTCTGATATGGGTGTTGACCCTCAAGGTCGGATGGCTCACACCGATGCCAAGTCCACCAAAATCTATGTGCGGGATCACCTGCAATGGACCGAAGTTCCACACGCTGAGATTAAATTCAGCCATTAATAAAACTAAGGCAATCAGCATACTTGGCCACTGTTATTTTGAAATCCGTTTCACCCCCATTTCACCACTGTTTCACCACCTCTAAGCAGTAAAATACCGAACTCCAGACACAAAAAAGCCCGCAACTGATTAAGATTGCAGGCTTTATTGCTTATGAATTTGGTCGGTATGAGAGGATTCGAACCTCCGACCCCTGACACCCCATGACAGTGCGCTACCGGGCTGCGCTACATACCGAAATTTGCACTTAATAGAACTGTATGACATCAGCTTAAGTACTTATTACTTAAGATGCTATCGAGTGGGGTTCACCTTAAGTGACGCAGACTGTAGCAATTGGATTCAATCAACGCAAGTGCTTAGTGAAGTCTGTTTGATCAACTGCTTAGTTTCTGGCCTGAATGGTGAAATTTTGCAATGCAGTGAGGCGGTTTGCCCGTTAAAGCACTCGCAACGCGCAGACGGAGATTTAAACTAAGACTTAAATGGCTCTGTAAATATCAAATAATGACGGATCTGCTAAACTAAATGCCATCCGCTATTCTGAGATAGCAGGTTGCTTTTTAAGCATAATTTACATGAAAGGGACTTATCATTGCTTTTACCATCCTTTAATGCCAGCCATTTAAAGTTAGCCACCCTACTCGGCCTACTCGGTCTTGTGATCAATATTTTTCCTATCCCACTATTTGCTAACGTACAGCTGATTTTAGGTAATGCGGCAGTAGTGATAGTGGCCATCCTGCTTGGGCCTTGGTATGCCCTTTATACTGCATTATTTACAGCTACAGGCTTGATGTTGGCTTGGTCCAGTTCCCATGTGTATGTCGTCTTTTTACTTGAGGCGTTGTGGCTGGGGTTTGCGCGGCGCAAAGATGTACCCATTCTGTATGCCAGTATTGGCTACTGGTTGTTAGTGGGCGTACCATTAATAAGCTTGTACTTATGGTTAATCACGGGCCTGCCAAATTATCACATCCCTTTTACTACGGTAAAACAAGCAGTTAATGGCATTTTATACGCTACTATTGGGGAACTTTGCGTTGTGGCGCTCCCTAGCTTATGGCATTTAAAAGATAAGATCGTCAATCACACTCGCCGAACCTTTAGTGCTCAGCTCAGCTATCTATTTATTTTAATCACCACGATTACTTTATTGACCTCATCCTTAATGTTTAACCAGTATTTTATGGATAAACAGCAGGATTTAATTAATAAAAATCTGAATGACACTGGCATATTCCTCGGTCACGCCACCGAAACCTATCTCAGTTCCAACACCAGTATCGTTGCCAGTATCGGTAAGTTTCTTAGTATATCAGGAGCTCCATTTGACCAATGGCAGCTTATCCTCGAGAGTGTGCAAAGTCTTAAGCACAGCTTTACCGCTATGTTTATTGTCAATACACATGGGGAAATCGTCGCTGGGAGTCCACTCGATAAACTGAAAAAAATAGCACAAAAGATTAATGTGCAAGATAGGGACTTCTTTATCCAAGCTTTAACCCACCACAACACATTTGTGTCCCCCGTATTTGTTGCTAGAGGGCCAGATCAAGAAATTGTCATTGCCATCAGTACCCCTATTTTTAAAGAAGATTCAAATACTGCCATCGGCATTGTGCAAGGTAATCTAGACTTAAGTTATTTCTCTAGTATTGATAACCAAAATCAACATCATGAGACACAGTCCATCATTTTATTGGATGAGAAAAAGAACATCGTTTATTCATCCGAAAGACTTAGGCTTACCCCTTTAACTCCTTTTAACTTCAAGACGGGCAGCACAGAATACCGTACTCGATTAAAGCTGATGGATATTAATCAGCATGAGGAAGCGGATACCCCTGAATATATTTATGCTCACCATCAACTGAATAATGGTTGGCATTTATATGTTCTGGAGCCCTTTATCCCCCTTCTAACCTTAGCGCAAAAACAATATTTCAATACGGTAGGGCTACTGTTAATCAGCATGGTCGCAGCCATGATAATTGCTAAGGTAATTAGTCGTTTAACCACTACGCCCCTCGCCTTGCTGGCTCAGCATTTTAGTCAAACAAAAGATGGCAGTTTTAATGAGGAGAAGTTTGAGCATGGACTGCTAGACAACAGTACGCCTCAAGAAATCTATAGCCTGTACGAGAGCTTAGAAGCAAAACAACAAGCACTACTCAACAATCAACTCGAGTTAGAAGATAAAGTAAAACAACGCACCATGGCTTTAGAAATCGCCAACCGCAAATTAAAAGATATGGCGGAGCGGGATCCGCTCACTAACTTATACAACCGTCGTTATGCTGAAAAACAGTTCCTGCATATTCAGCATCTGTCTGAACGTAGCAAGGATACGATTGCGGTAGTGTTACTCGATCTCGATTTCTTTAAAAAAGTGAACGATACCTACGGTCATCTCGCGGGTGACGAATGCTTACGTGTCATGGCAGAGGTTTTATCAAATCACTTCAAGCGAGATGTCGATTTGCTTTGCCGTTATGGTGGCGAAGAATTTGCACTTGTATTACCAATGTGTAATGCCTCAAAAGTCGAGCAACACCTTAATGCTTTCAAAGAGAAACTTTCCAGCGTGGTCATCACCAACCCAACAGATCAAGTCACGTTTAGCGTGACCGTTAGCATTGGCGCCATCATTGCTGATGCCGCCTATAGTGCAAAACTGGATGACTGGTTAAAAGAGGCTGATGAGAACCTTTATAAGGCCAAGGAACAAGGGCGCAATTGCGTCGTTTGTACCCTAATCACATCCTAATTAGACATATGTGCACTTCGATATTGTTCAATTCGGTCCATCATATAGGGGAAAAAGGGGTTCCATTTTTGACGTAACATTTCTGAAGCAGGCACACTATAAACGCCTCGCTCACCACGGGAAGCGGCTGCGCCTATTTGTATGCGGGTTAGCTTCTCATTGCTTGACATGCCATATAGGCCATCATTTTCAGCAAATGGTAACGCAACATGGGAGAGTGAATACACGCCCGCCGGCCAATAAAGCGGGAGGTGTTTAATCTGAGATAACGACTCATCCTGTGGCCTCAATCCAAATTCCCGAGCTTGAACCTGAGTCGTTTCGCTATTGATATTTTCAATCAGCGTGCCACGGTAATGAATGTTGTCTGTGGATATAGGTAACAAGGCGGGTAGTGGATCATTAGTCATTAACTTACTGTTGATAACGGTACGATTCATATCAAATAGCACTAATTCATGGCCCTTTTGCGGTAGCGTTTGATACAACAAACTCACAACAGCTGCGCTAGATACCGTTGCATCGGCAACAGATTGAAAGCTTAAAATCGATGGGATTTGTTCACGCTGCAAAGGCGTTAATCCGCTTAACAAACTCTGGTTACGTAACGCCAATTGGTAGACGACATCCCCGGCATTGACGGCAAAAGACATGTACTTGAAGGGATCGTATTCCATCTGAACACTATTCCATTGCAGCTTATCTAAGTCGAGCAGGCGACCTATCCAACTTTGCCAGCGAGCCGCGGCCGCAATTGGAGCAAGCCCAATAGCTGGCGACATAAAAATCATCCCGGCATAATCGGGCGCTTTATCTTGATTAATCAGTTCAAGTTCATGGTTAAGCGCTATCGCAGCACCCGTTGAAAAACCAATAACGAATAACGGCTTACCTTTAAGTTCTTGTTTCATGTGCGCCGTTGCCAAATTCACTGCGGCGGCTAAGTCTTGCCAATAGAGGCTAGTGAGACCGCTAGGGATAGTGCCATGTCCAGGGAGTCTTAATCCAAGTACATGGGCTTTGCCCTTAAAATGTGCTGCCACGTTAGACATGGCATAGGGTGAATCTGACATACCATGGAGCAACAATACGCCAAAAGGCGCATTGGCTTTAGGCCATTCAAAACTGCGATTCCAGTTTTGTGGCCATCTCGCGGGATCGGCAAGGCTATTTTTAACATAACGATTGACTGGCGATGCATCTGCCGCCGACACTTTTTTGAGTACTTTGTTATCAACCTCGGCAAAGAGCTTATCTTCTAAGGCAATGTAATCACGAAAGTTATCAAGTTTAGTGTTGTAGTGGAATTCGTGTTTTAACTCAGTCGTGTGCCAGAGGGACAGATCGGGTTTAGCATTGAGAAAATAGATTCCAGTCACTAATAAGGCAACAGCAATCCCTAAACAGCCATAAAAGGCAGCGAAAAATAAATGTTTAGTTGAGCCTATGATAATGGCTTTCATTGCTGCCCCATGGTTCCGATAAAATACGCATGCAGATTATACGGTTAGATAAAAATAAACCTCAACATTCATATTTAAGATTTGTTTTGATGGCATTTTAATTGTCGCGATTAAGTTTACTTAGGTTAAGATCCGCGTCACTTTTATTTGATATTCGCAAATTTTACTTAATATGCATATTGGTCCAGCCACAGCGTCCTATGCGTTTTATCTCCCTAATCCCCCACTCATGCCTGAATATTGGCATTGGGAGCAGGATAACGCGATAGCAGAACTCATCGCCTTAAACGGTAACCACTGGCGTAAGATCTTCACCATTATGGCCAAAATTTACGCCCCCAGTGAAGATTGGCGCCACTATCGCGACAACTTATTACTCAAAAAACACCAAATGCTCTTGATAGGTGCAAGTGCCCTATCGCCCCATGCCAGCATTCACATTGTGTGTGGGCAAGCTGCCGCGAAGCCTTTGGGATTGAGTACTGAGCTGTTCAATACACCACTATCAAACCGACAAACTGCCTATCAACCGCTGATGCATGCGTCACAGGGTAAGCTGCAAGATGTCACTGAAATAATGCAAACTTCCTCAGTACAGAAGAAACAAGTGCTACTCACGCCCTACTTGGATTATCGCCAATACTCTAATGCCCTGATTGCGCTTACGCGCTCGCATATACAAAACGTATCTGCTTGATAAAATTTCATAAAAAAGCACCCGGATAGGCCGAGTGCTTTAAAAGAAAACTTAGATAGCATTGCCTATGCCAAGGTTAGTGATAAAAATCAGTCGTAGATGGTTGGAATGGGCTGGCGCTTATGTTGGGTGGCCTTATAGATATTGATAAGCTTTTCTTCCACGGCCTTATCTACGGCTTTCCCTTCGAGGAAATCATCGATTTGCTCGTAGGTCAGCCCGAGCGCGACTTCATCTTCGAGTAGCGGTTTGTTGTCCTCTAAATCCGCGGTTGGTGCTTTATAAACTAAGGACTCTGGTGCGCCCAAATACGCCGCTACCTGACGCACTTGGCGTTTGTTGAGGCCAAATAAAGGCGCGAGATCGCAGGCACCATCGCCCCATTTGGTATAAAAACCAGTAATGTTTTCGGCGCTATGATCAGTCCCCACCACTAAGCCGCCGACTAATCCCGCTAACTCATACTGGGCAATCATGCGCATCCGCGCTTTAACATTGCCCTTAACAAAATCCACTTTCGCCTCATCCGGCATACTCAGTCCCGCCTCAACAAACGCACTTAAGGTGGCTTGATGCACGCCATCAACACCTTGATGCACATTTACTGTGACTAATTTTGATGGCTGAATAAATTGGCATGCTTGCTGAGCTTCATGCTCATCTTTTTGAATTTGATAGGGTAAACGCACCGCAATAAACTGATAACCGCCCTCGGGATGTTCACTATTGAGGCTATCAACGGCCAACTGGCATAAACGCCCCGCCGTCGATGAATCCACACCTCCGCTGATCCCTAATACCAACGCCTTACTGCGGGCCTCTTTGAGCTTGGTTTTAATAAACGCCACGCGGCGCTGCACTTCAAACTCAGGCTCAATCGCCTTGAGTACCTTCATTTCTCTTAAGATCTGCGCTTTCACCGAAAATTCCACCTTAAATATTCGCTGTTATTGGGAGCGGTAAACCGCCTAACGTTATCATTTATTTGCGCCTAAAAACAACAAGGGCAATAACGGTTTGCCGCTATTGCCCTTATTAACTGAAACCTATGCTGGTTTATCTTTCCCAGTATGATTCTTCTAAGCTGTCTTCACGCTCGGGTAACCCACGGGACAAACGCGGGCTATGCTGCGCTAATACCTCATAGGCCACGCGGTTAGCGTACTTACAAATTTGTGAGAAGGATGAATAACATAAGCCATCACGCTTATGCTTACTTGAGCCAGGCACGTTGGTTTTATGGAAGGTATTGGCCGCCAAGTCGTGCAATAACGCCGACAACGCGCCATCACCCGCACCATTGGTATTGCCTATTTTCTCCGGTCCACCCATGTAAGGGGAAATATGGGCATAGACTTTAATCGGATTTTCACAGTCACTCTTGAGCTTTGGACGTGAGAACTCATAACGGTTAAATTCAGGGATAGCACCTGGCAGCAGCGTATGAGTGGTCTCGCGCTTTTCGGCATCATCGGTATAACCTGCGGTATAAAGCCCGATTGGGCCAGCGGTGGTTAACACCATATCGCACCACTCGAGGGCTCTTTCGCTGGCAAGCAGCGGATCGCGAAACCCAGTTAACGCCTCGCCTTCATCTTCGTTCATCGCCAAAATGGTCACATGCTCTTGGATAAAGTTTTGCCACCAAACCGGATCTTCTTCGATTAAGAAGCGTGTGCCTAAGGTCAATACCACAGGGACTTCGGCTGCTTTGGCATATTCAATCGCGCACATGGCCGCATCGGTGATCCTGTCGCCGCCGCTGGCACGCATTAAATAGGCGGTTAATACCAAGGCAGAGCTGCCCTGTACTACGTCTTTATCAATGTATTCTGGGGTTAACTTATCCATCGCCCCTTTACTGATCGCGAAGGTACGCTCACCGCAATCAGAAATCAGCGTAAAACAACGACCTATGGGGCCATCGACGGGTTGCAGGAAGTTAAGGTCTACTTTAGAGGAGGTGTTGCAAAGATAAAGGTAGGCGTAACTGCCGACTTCGATATTTTGACTCATCACCCCAAACAGCACTGAGCGGTCGTCGGCCAAAATAGAATAATTGTGCACGGTATTGCCAATAGTGCCGCCCGCAAACTCATCGCTGATCAAACCGTTTTGTTTCAGCTCGGTATACAGGGCGTGCGCTTGCTCATCATTGATAAGCGTCGAATTACCCTTGGGTAAACCATAACGCCCGAGCAACTCATCCTCTACCTTGGCTTCGATATCAACTAAGGTTTGATCGATACCGCTGATATAAGTCGCAAAAGGTTGAGGTTGCTGCGTTAATTGCTCAAGCAATGGGTCACGGGTTTTGACCGGAAAATAATGTTTCGATTTGCGCTGACCGGGAAACTTCATAGTGGCTCTCTTTTCCTGGCATCCATGCTAATGGGCATTACAACGAGCGTTGGCTCATTGTGTCCTAAAAATAATGAGTCTAGGCTAGAGAGATAAAAAATCCACTCCCGAGCCACAAAGGGCGCAGATTCTACCATAAAATCAGCATGAAACTAGGCCGTGTTTAGGTTTCAACGGGAGAAATTTACCGTCACTCTGCGCGTATCCAAGGTTGAGCTTGTTCTTGCACCAATTGCCTGAGCAGCTCGATATGGAGCTCATCATCATTTAAACAGGGAATAAAGTGATAGGCCTCACCACCCGCATGCAGGAAAGTCTCTTTACCGCCAATGGAAATCTCTTCTAAGGTTTCAAGGCAATCGGTGGCAAAGGCTGGGCAAATCACATCGACACTTTTCACGCCTTGGCGGGGTAAATCGGCCAGCAACTCATCGGCATAGGGGGTTAACCACTCTTCTTTGCCGAAGCGGGATTGGAAACACACCTGCCATTGTCCTTCGGTTAACTCCAGCGCCTGCGCCAGTAACTTGGCCGTCGCGCGGCACTGCTCAGGATAGGGATCGCCTTCAGTGGCATACCGCAGCGGAATACCGTGGAAGGATAGAATTAACTTGTCGGCCTGCCCATGGGTTTTCCAATGGCGTTTCACCGAATGCGCTAAGGCCGCGATATAGGCTTCATGGTCAAAATACTGTTTGCTAAAACGCAGCTCTGGAATGTCACGCACTTGGGTAAAATACTGCGCCACCGCATCGAACACACTGGCGACGGTTGAGCAGGAATACTGTGGATACAGCGGCAGCACCACGATACGTTCGGCGCCTTGGGCCTTGAGTTTGGCAAAGCCGCTCTCAATCGAAGGATTGCCATAGCTCATGCCCAGTTCCACCGGAATGGTTTGATTAAAGGTCGCGCTCAGATCCGTAGCTAATTTTTGTGCCTGCTGCTCGCTTATCACCATCAGCGGCGAGCCCTGCTCCGTCCACACGCTCTGATAAAGTTTGGCCACCTTGGCGGGTCGGGTGTTAAGGATTATCCCCTGCAAAATCGGCTGCCACAGCCAAGGGGACAAATCGACAACCCGAGGATCACTTAAAAACTGTTTGAGGAATCGCTTAACCGCTTTGGGAGTGGGTTCATCGGGCGTGCCGAGATTGACCAATAACACGCCAAACGCAGGAGAGGGAGAAGTCAATGTGGTACCTTTTATCAGCCAAATACCACGGCAGGCTAACATTCAGTTGCCAATAAAAAAAGCCTGCAATAGCAGGCTTTTTCCTAATATGAGAACTTGTTCTCGAATTTAGCAATGATGCTTATTTCAGCACGCTGGCTAATTGTGCACTCACAGCCGCTACCGACTGAGTACCATCAAACTTGTGGTATTGAGTGTTACCCGCCGCAGCCACTTTGCCATAGTATTCAACCAATGGCTTAGTTTGCTCGTGGTAAATGCCTAAACGCTTACGCACTGTGGCTTCTTCGTCATCTGGACGAATCGCTAAGTCTTCGCCAGTCACATCGTCCTTGCCTTCCACTTTAGGTGGATTGAATACCACGTGGTAAACACGGCCAGAACCTGGGTGAACGCGACGACCGCTCATGCGCTTAACGATTTCTTCGTCTGGCACATCGATTTCAATCACGTGATCAATGCTGATACCGTTTGCCGCCATCGCATCCGCTTGTGGGATAGTGCGTGGGAAACCGTCCAACAGAAAACCTTTAGCACAGTCGTCCTGTGCGATACGCTCTTTAACCAGTCCAATGATCAGATCATCAGAAACCAGTTGGCCTGCATCCATCACTTTCTTCGCTTCTAAACCCAGCGGAGTACCGGCTTTAACGGCAGCACGTAACATGTCGCCAGTAGAAATTTGTGGGATACCATACTGTTCCATAATGAACTGGGCCTGGGTACCTTTACCGGCACCTGGGGCGCCCAATAGGATAATGCGCATCTCAAGAGTCCTCTTTTTCGCATTGATATTCTTCTTAGGGCGGCGATCTTCGCACATCTGGCCGCCATTGAGAAGGCTTTTAGCTTCGACTTTAGCCTCAGAAACCGTAAATAAATCGCAGTTTTGCAGCCAATTTAATCCTTAATAGAGCAAGGTATAGAGCTTGCGGCGGTATTGATTCGCCAGACTATTACCTTGACCAAGCGCCGTTAAAATTTCCATAAAGACTTGTTTTACCTTGCCATTTTCAGCGGTTAAATCCTTAGATAACACACTGTATAAATGCGCGAGCGCTTCTTCGTCTCGGTGGGCCGAATGCAGAGCCTTACAAAGTTCGAGTAATAACACTAAATCCTGCGGATTATGCTCGAACTTCTGCTGTAAATCACGAATTTCTGGCGTGTCCGCCGCATCCAAGGCAAGGGTTAATTTCGCCTTTAAGCTTTGGTAATAACCGTCTTGGTCGGCAAGGCCAATCTGCTCGAGTAGCAGCTGCGCTTGGGCGAGTTCACCCTGCATCAAATACACATCGGCAAGCACTAAACTCACCTCGGCCGCCTGATGTGAGGCGCTATAGGCGTCTTTCAGTAACACAGCCGCAGTAGTTAAATCCTCCGCCGATACTTGGGTTAAGGCTAACAGGGCTTTGGCTTGCTCAAGCTGCAATTGCCATAAGGGTGGCAAGTGTTTCTCCAGCATAGCGCTCACCTGCGCCGCCTCCTGCATGCCCGCAAAGCCATCGATTGGCTGGCCCTTATCCAGTACTAAGGTAGTCGGCAGTGCTTGAATGCGGAAATAGTTCGCGATTTCCAGCTCAGTTTCGCAGTTCACTTTCGCCAGCACAAAACGGCCAGCATGCTGCGCGGCAAGTTGCTCGAGTGTTTGCACCATGGCAACACTCTGCGGCTGTGGCTGGGCCCAAAACACCATCACCACCAGTTGCTGCATCGAAGCATCAACCACTTGCTGAATATTGTCTTTCGTTAGATCGAGGATATTGTCCATGGTTTTCCTTACTCCCAAACTGGCACTTCTACTAGGAAATGCCCTAGGGTAATGCGACTCTTGGTGCCTAAAAG
>NZ_JTLE01000094.1:4304448-4359048 GCF_000798835.1 Shewanella sp. ZOR0012 | reverse complement strand
AATCACCATTCAATTCTGCCCGTCCTATTTTGCCAATGGTGCAACTATTTCTGTGCAGTTATTGATTTAACTAAAGGGTCTGAATTAAATGATATCCTATACTCATTTCCCCCTTTAGCATTGTTTGTAACCATTAAATAGTTTACATAACCAGACTTATTCATTGGACTATTATTACTAACGCTAAACTCATTGTAGAAATGAGTAAAATCATCTGACTCTGAAAATATAAAATATCCAAAACAAATTTTATTATCACATGACACACGGTACTCATTTAGAATAGAACTATATTTTGACTTATTTAAAAACTCACTAATACTGTTCTCAAAAACTATTGTTTCAAACGACTTGTCTGGCATTGTCGAGAAAACATCTATAATTTCGTAAAAGTTAGCTGAAGCCAAAATTGAATTTAGCTTAGTACTATCAACAACATTGTCATCACTAACTATCCCTGTATCATAACCTCCATTAAGCTCCATTTTATGCTCAGTCAAAGAGTGCAAGGAACTATCACTTGCTCGTGGTTCTTTTATATTTGTTAACACATCAAAATTAACATTAGCAGAGTTAGAATCATCGACCAAAACGATATGGCTATCTTTCATAAAGGATATATCGTTAACATTAGCTTCATTATTATTTTCAAAAAAATACAATGTAATAAAAATTAAAACGAGTAGAACAAATAAAAAGAAAACGCTCTTCCTTAACATAACAATCCCTGTAGTTTTAGTAAAAATTAAAACGCTTAATATAAGACAATAACATAATATGTTTTTACCTTGCCTTCAAACAAAAGTAAGCACAAGCTTTCTTGCTCGCCTCTCGATAAAACCAAGGGATGAAGCATCATCCTTTAAGCAAAACTCTTGGCCTACCCTTTGCTTAATCACCGCAGCGTTTTACCCCTAAAAACAACCAAACGCGATGACGTTATGATGGATAAGTGACAACACAGGGAATTTTAATCTTGAGAGCAACAATGAAAATAATACTAGATGATCTAAAAGGGCCTGAAATTGCAGCACTTTTAACGGAGCACCTTAAAGATATGCGGGCAACCTCGCCGCCGGAAAGTGTGCACGCATTAGACTTGGATGGCCTGCGCCAACCCAATATTCGCTTTTGGACACTGTGGGATGGCCGAAATCTGACGGGCTGCGGTGCACTAAAATGGTTAGATGCTGAACATGCAGAGATCAAATCGATGCGAACCGCAGCAACTTACAAACAACAAGGCGTGGCATCCCAGATTCTGCAGCACTTGATCAATGACGCCAAAGCCGCTGGCGTGCAACGCCTCAGTTTAGAAACCGGCTCGATGGCCTTTTTCCTGCCCGCACGTTCTCTCTACGCTAAGTTTGGCTTCGAGCTGTGTGGCCCCTTTGCCGATTACACGCTCGACCCCAATAGCCTGTTTATGACCAAAAAGCTCTAGGCCTCTTCACACATCAATCCACTAAGGTAGCAAACCTCAGTCTAGACCTAACCACAGCTAAGCTTTTGCCTGTTTAGTTGTGGTTAAGGCGCGATGCTTGTGCCAGTAATGCATTAAAAATCCGAGTAATAATCCCCAGAATGCACTGCCGATCCCCAATATACTCACACCCGAGGCGGTGACGAGAAACGTAATCACCGCCACTTCTCGCTCGTCGTTATCCGCGAGCGCTGCGGTTAGACTGTTGCCTATGGTGCCAAGCAGGGCAAATCCTGCAATCGCGAGCACCAATTCCTTTGGAAACGCGGCGAAGAGCCCCACTACAGTGGCGCCGAGTAAACCAGTGATAAAGTAAAACACGCCGCCCCACACTGCCGCCCAGTAACGGGTCGCGGGATTTGGGTCAGCTTCTTTACCCATACAAATCGCCGCCGTAATGGCCGAGAGATTAAAAGCAAAGCCGCCAAAGGGTGCAAACAATACGCCCATCAGACCCGTCACAGTAATTAATGGCGAGATAGGCGGGCGATAACCATGGCCGTGAAGCGCTGCCACCCCAGGCATATTTTGTGAGGCCATCGTCACCACAAATAAGGGCAGCGCCACGCCCACTACGCTGGTGACAGAAAACGCAGGCGCTATCCATACAGGGGCGGCGAATTGCAGCTCAAGCTTATCGAGTTGCAGGAGATCCAATTGATAACTCATCCCTATTCCCGCTACGAGGGTGAGTAACATAATGTGGCGCGGCGCCCAGGGCTTAAGCACAACAAACACTAATAACATCAATAGGATTAAACTCAGTTGAGTCTGCATGGCTTGAAACAGCCCTAAACCAAACTGCAGTAAAATCCCCGCTAACATGGCCGAAGCGACTGACTGTGGCATGATACGAATAAGCTTATCCATCCAACCCGCCATGCCGCATAGGGTGATCAACAAAGAGCTAATCAGGAAGGCACCGACGGCTTCGTGGATACTCAATCCCGCCAGGCTGGTGACCATTAGCGCCGCCCCGGGGGTCGACCATGCCGTAAGCACCGGATTTTTATAATAGAGAGACAGGCCAATACTGGTGAGCCCCATGCCGACCCCCAAAGCCCACAGCCATGAACTCATTTGTGCCGATGTCGCACCCACGGCATCCGCCGCCTGCAGAATAATCACCGCAGAACTACTGTAGCCCACCAGCACGGCAATAAAACCCGCCGATATTTTTGATAGTCCCAAAGCCTCGCGCCACATCATCCCTACTCCTAATCCTACCTTTGCCTCGAGCATCGCACCATTACCTGTGCGCTATAACGCACAAAATGGACAAGATAGCACCTGTGCGTTATAACGTACAAATAATTTTTTAAGTATCAGACCACAATGCAGACCATCAACAGCTATCTTGCCGCGACCCTAAAACAACTGCGCAGCCAAAAGGGTTGGAGTTTAGATAAAGCGGCACTCGAGACAGGCGTGAGCAAGGCCATGATAGGCCAGATTGAGCGCGGCGAATCTAGCCCCACTATTGCTACCTTGTGGAAAATCGCTAGCGGTTTTAATACCTCGCTCTCAACTTTTCTGGAGCCGACACCCGAGAGCCAAGGCGCGGTCTTTCGTAACGCCGATGCATTACGCCAAAAGCCTGCAACCGACGGCATGTTAGTGGCGTCGCTATTTCCCTTTGAGCCACGCTTTGGTTTTGAGATGTTTGAACTCACCCTATTACCGCACTATGAGCGCCTTTCCGAGCCCCATGAGGCGGGCGTGACCGAGCATGTGATTGTACTGAGCGGCACCATGGAAGTATTAGTCGATGGCCATTGGCAGCCATTACAGCAGAGCGAGGCCGTGCGCTTTGCCGCCGACAAACCCCACGGTTACCGCAACTTAAGCGATCAACCCGTGGTGTTTCATGATCTTATCCACTATCACAGGGAACCGCCTGCCACCGAGTAACGCCGACAAGCCAAGCACCCAACAGATTGCCGCTTGCGCTCACCAATTCATTAGAATAAACTTATTGAAAGTTTTCTAATCATAGAGGCAAAGCTATGTTTCAATCTTTACTGGCTAAATTATCTGGCAGCAGCAACGGTGAAAAATGTTGGCAATTGATTGATCAAGGTGCGCGCGTTATCGATGTGCGCTCACCGGAGGAGTTTGCCTCGGGTCATTTGCCTCAGGCCATCAACGTGCCGCTGCCAACACTCGACCAATGGTTGCATCAGGTTGACAATAAACAGCATCCCTTTGTGCTTTACTGCGGCGCAGGTATTCGTGCCCAAAAGGGCTGCGATATTCTCAAAGCCAACGGTTTTGAATGTGTGATCAACGGTGGTTCGCTAAAAGATTTAGTCTGCTGCCAGCCAAGCTAAAACCTAAGCAAAGCAACCATGCGTGAGGAGGTGCAGATGACAACAAAGTGCCCGCGCCCAACTAGCGGCGAACAACCGCCGCAGCCCAAAGTGGTTCGCGAAACCCGCTACAGCGTGAGCCGCAACCGTGGCCAAGCAAGCACTAAGGTTCGCTATATCGAAACCAACACCATATCCCTTGGCTGCAAGCTTTGCGAATAATCGCGTTCTGTGTAAACAAAAATGCCAGCATTTACGCTGGCATTTTTTATTATCTTTACGATTAAACCGCTAACTTATCGATACTGGCTTTAGCTTCGCTGATACCTTTTTGGTTGGCTTCTGGGCCCATGTTCAGCGCTTCAGCATATACCACTTCCACGTCGGTGATACCGATAAAGCCGAGGAAGGTTTTTAAGAAAGGCACAATGTGATCGGTTGGGCCATCT
Source organism: Shewanella sp. ZOR0012 (assembly GCF_000798835.1). Classification (NCBI taxonomy): domain Bacteria; kingdom Pseudomonadati; phylum Pseudomonadota; class Gammaproteobacteria; order Alteromonadales; family Shewanellaceae; genus Shewanella; species Shewanella sp. ZOR0012. The sequence continues at coordinate 4,354,807 of NZ_JTLE01000094.1, read as the reverse complement.
TTATGGGCGCCACCACGGGTGGTGATCAACACGGCGCGTTTGCCTTCTACTAAGCCTTTAGGACCGTTTTCGGTATAAGTGAAAGTCACACCGGCACGGGCCACAAAATCAATCCAGTTTTTCAGTTGGGTTGGAATGTTGAAGTTGTACATCGGCGCGGTGATCACGATTGTGTCGTTCGCTTTTAACTCTTCAACTAAGGCGTTCGACAGGTCGAGCATCTCTTGCTGACGTGCGGTTAACTCAGCGCCGCCACGTAGGCCAGAGGCGATTTCGCCATCAACCATTGGCAACACATCTTTACCCGCTAAATCGCGAACTGTGATGGCCGCGCCTTGGTCTTCCCATTTACCGATCAGGTGGTCAACTAACAAGGCAGATTGTGAATAACCGCCAAGAATACTGGATTTTAACACTAGGACTTTAGACATAATCTGCTCCGAAAATTGAAATTCTTGAGAGTCTTTCAGCTTGCTCTCGACTCTATGGGCTTAGTTTATTAGTCCATAAAAAAGAAAAAAAGCGGATAAAATTTGAGATTGATTTCGATTTTTTAGAAAGGTTTTACATTTTAGGCACACTAACATACAAGCCATCGAATTGGGCGCAGAGTTTTTCGTCACAAAAGAGTTGTACTTCGAGTTTTACTTTGGCTTTGCGCCCCCGTAGCAGCGGGCTTAAATTCGCATCCGGCCAACGTACTTTGACCTCGGGTGCACAGTCGACGGGCGCCAAGTAACGGATATGGGCATCGGCTAACACTATGTCGCCATCCACATTGAGGAGTTGCTGTTGCAGCCATACCATGCCCCAACCTGTGAGGGTCATAAGGGTATAAATGCTGCCCGCAAACATGGTGTGATGCAGATTGATATTCGGCGCGAGTGGCGCACTCACGCTCAATTCACCATCAGAAAATGACAGCGGCGCTATCTGCATAAACTCACTCACAGGTATAGTGCGGTGCCAGGTCTGGCGTAATTGGTTTAATAATTCGTCCATGTGCATGTCCTTACTGCCGTTGGCACACTGTCCTGTAGGTTAAACCTGTAAATGGAAGGTCACTGGGCCATCGTTGACGAGTTCAACCTTCATATCAGCAGCAAATTGCCCTGTTTCGGTGGTCACGCCCTTGGCGCGGCAAAAGGCGACAAACTCTTCATACAGGCCAAGCGCTTGTTCTGGTGTGCCCGCCCCCGAAAAGCTCGGCCTTAGCCCACGCTCAGTATCAGCGGCCAAGGTAAATTGTGATACCACTAAAAGCGAGCCTCCCGCTTGAGTCAAATTGAGATTCATTTTGCCGTTTTCGTCGGAAAACACTCGATAACTCATCACTTTAGTAGCTAGCTTTTCCATCTTCTCGCGGTTATCTTCCCGCTCAACCCCAAGTAAAACTAACAAGCCCTTATCAATTGCACCTATGGTTTGATTATCTACAGCCACACTGGCGCGGCTGACTCTTTGAATTAAAGCGATCACAACTTTTCCTTTAAATTAAGACTTAACAACGGGCATCAAAGGAATTGGGCGCAGATACTGCTCAATTCCCTCCGGCAAGGACTTAGCGATTTCAGCCAAGCCGCCATCGGTCCACAGCATAAAACGGCGAAGCTCCTCGATTTCGACCTTATCAGCAAAGGTCACAGTACCTTGGATTTGGATCACCGCACCTTGCTCGCGCAATACAAATTTAGCGAAGTTTAGCTTGGCGTTTAGTTCGCCAATCACCGCGGGCAGTTCAGGGCTGGCCTGCAACTGTGGATGCACCGCATAAAAACGGTTCATCAGAATACGGTCAATCCCCGCAGCATTTATACTGGGTTCGAGCATAAAATCATTATTGCCAAATTGCACCGCAACCTTATCCGCCCCGACTTTGGTGGCTAAATAGTTGGCATTAATTAAGGCCTGATACAAAGCATCAGCGGCGGCCTCATTGGTCATTCCCGCCAATTGCACCACTTTAGGCGCCACAGGGGCGCGAGCCTCAGTCGACTCGACAGCTAAAGATGACGATTGAGATTCTGGGGTTGAGGATGAGGTGGCCGCGCAAGCCGTTAATCCTAAAATGGCGGCAATAATCATAGCTAATTTCATGCAAACTCCTGTCGCTTTATCCAAGACCACATGGCTTGAATTTCGAGTGTGACGGCAAGTGAGAGTATTTCACTATTCAACGAATGCCCGCCATCAACAATAGTGTGGATTTGTATCCAAGGGTTATCGATTTTTGCCCCAAATGCGGCTAATAAGCGTGCCGGACAGACGGCATCCTGCGTGCCTTGTAATAGCAGAGTACGCGCAGAGACTTGAGATGTCACCCGTTGTAATACACTGAACATATTGAAGTAATCATTTTGCGCATAGTGCAGCTCAATTTGAGCTAAGGCGAATAGCGGCGGCGCAAGCCGCTTAGGTAGGCCAGTTGGTACGCCCGCTAGGGTTAATTCCCATTGGATCCAACGGCGGGCAAAGTCATGGCGAGTTACCTCATCTTGGGCGTTAAATCCTAGCTGATAGTGCGTAAATAAATCCGCCAATCCAATAGAAGGCGCGGCAAATTCACGGTATGCCTGTGGATATAACTGCGCTGCGCCCGAGGGCGCATAGAGCCATTCAATCCCTTCTTTTGATGGAATAAACAGCGCCCATAATACTTGAGCTATTACCCGCTCCGGAAATAACCCACTGTAAATTAAGGCTAAGGTGGCGCCAAATGAGCCACCCGCTAAGCACCAACGCGCTATGCCTAAGTGAATGCGAATCGCCTCAATATCGCTGATGAGTCCATTTAAATGATTGTGTTCCAACTCGCCAGCGGGCAGTGATTGCCCCGCACCACGTTGATCTAACAGTAAAATCCAATAGTGCTCGGGGTTAAATAAACTGAGCTCACTCACACTAGCGCCTGCGCCAGGACCACCATGCAGATAAAGCAGCGGGATACCCTGCGGATTACCATATTGAGCGAGGTGTAACTGCTGCCCATTGCCCATCATCAGCCAATCACGGCGGATAAAAGCGGCAAGCGGATGGGCATCAGTGATCATAGGTGGGATAAGGCTCGCTGAATGTCTTGGTGAATGATAACTTAGCTACGGCTTATCCAGTGTAGTCGATGAAGGCGCGTTTGCAGCGAGTTCACCAGTCACCTCAAGCACTTGGCTTGCTTGGGCAGATGTGGTTTCGGGCTCCGCGGCGGGTGTATCCTGCACCGCTAAAGGCTGCCCCTCGAGGTTAGTTTCGTTGATATCGCTGCTGGACTCATAGTCCAAATACTCGGGCATGGCGGCGGTAATTTCGGCGCCCAGCAGCACGATCATCCAAGATAAATATACCCAAACAAATAGAATAGGAATGGTCGCCAGCGCACCATAAATGGCTTCATAACTTGGAAATTTCGTCACATACAAGGCAAAACCTTTTTTCCCCAACTCGAATAGCAAGGCCGCCACCACTGCACCGAGTAGTGCGTGCCAAAACTTCACCTTTTGATTCGGCACCACCATATAGAGCAGTAAAAACGCAGCCACCGAAAATAACAGCGGCAAACGTTCGATAAACAGCGGCATTACGCCAGATAAGGTGTCGCCCTCAAACAGCTTTAACGACACCACATAGGAGGTCGCGACTAGGCTCGCCCCCACCAGCACAGGGCCTAAGGTAATCACCATCCAATACATGGAAAAGGCCACGACCACAGAACGTTTTTCCTTAGTGCGCCAAATATTATTCAGTGACTTATCAATGGCGGAGATCAGCATAATCGCCACCACCACTAAGGCCGCAATCCCCACCGCTGTGCCTTTAGAGGCATTACCCACAAATTCATTGATATAGACTTGTACCGTATCGCCCGCTGCGGGCAGAAAATTCTCGTAAACGAAGGCTTCAATTTGGCCGCGGATCCCCTTAAACACAGGAAACGCCGACAGCATAGACATAGTCACCGCCACCATAGGAACGAGCGATAATAGGGTGACATAGGCCAAGTGGCCCGCACGAATATTGATTTGATCTTCTACTAGGCGCTGGCGTAAATGCAGCAGGAAGTGCCAAATCCCAAGGAGTAAGACTCGAATTTGTGCCAGATCTATCTTCTTAGTCACGGGTTTCTCTTGATTCTGTTGGTATAGACTCGTTATCTTCGTACAATAAACACTTAATTTACAAGTCTAAGGAGTGAATTGATGTCACAACAAGGATCCACTGGCAATGTTATCGCCGCAATCGCTAGTCTGTTTTTCCCCGGCCTAGGCCAACTGCTACAAGGGCGAATTTTGGCAGCATTGCTATTCTTCGTGGTCACTGTAGTCGGCTACGCCCTTTGGTGGTTAATTGTGCCCGCGGTAATTGGTGCTATCTTTCACCTCTGGAGCATTATCGATGCGGCGCGTTTTAAAGCCGACTAACTTCATCTGACTCAGTGACGGAATACCCAATGAAAAGATTGATCACCTCTAGTCTGATAGCGGCAACGCTATTACTGACGGGCTGCCAGAGTGCCTATTACGGTGCCATGGAAAAAGTGGGCTACCACAAGCGCGACATTATGGTCGACAGAGTGAAAGCCGCGAAAGAATCCCAAGAGGATGCGCAAAAAGAGTTCAGCTCAGCACTCGAGGAGATGCAAGCCCTACTCAACCACAATGGTGGCAACCTCGAAAAGGCCTATAACAAGGCTAAAGATGAATACGAGTCAGCCCAAAGTGCCGCCGATGATGTAAGTAATCGCATCAACAAAGTCGAAGATGTTGCCGAGGCGCTATTCGATGAGTGGCAAACGGAAATTGGTGAGATCAGCAAAGCGAGCCTACGCCGCAACAGTGAAACTAAGCTCAAGGAAACCCGTCGCTCCTACGAGCAGTTGATTAAAACCATGCGCCGCGCCGAATCAAAAATGCCGCCCATTCTCACCGCTATGAAAGACAATATGCTGTATTTAAAGCATAACTTAAATGCCCAGGCGATAGGCGCGATTAAAGGTGAATTTGCCAACTTACAAACGGATATCTCAGGCTTAATCAAAGAGATGAATAAATCTATCAACGAGTCTACTCGATTTATCGAGGCCCTTGATAACTCAAAAGGGTAAGGCCATTTAGCTTGCTCAAACTGGCTGTTAATTCCGTCAAACCAATCTGAATTAACAGCTTAGCACTGATGCTCTAACCCTCTAAACACCTCGGCAAGCTGCGATGGCGGTTTGCTGTTGATTTTATCCTCCCTGCATTCCCAGTTTCGTTTGTGCAAGGCTAAGATTTTTAGCTTTGTGAGCGATGGCGCGCTTTAGTGTGATGATTCAATCAATATTGGATCTAACGCACAAATTCACTTTAGGCTCATAAACTTATCTACAAAAGATTGCTCAGATTGAATACGTGTATTCTATTTGCAGTATTAACATGACCTTTATTGAATCCCTTACCCTAATGTTGGCCCTAATGTATATTGCCTCCCTAAGCTATTGGAGTGGTAAAAAATGGGGAGCAGTAACCACCTTACTCCTGAGTGTTGGCGCCGTGGCGATTAGCCTCTACTGGCCCTTGGCGCTCGCCCTAATCATTGCCTTGCCCCTTGCACTTATTGCCCATAAGTTTGCTCCGGTGGAGTATAAGGCCGAGATAAAAATCAACGCCCTGCGTGAAGGTTGCCAACACCTGCTCGCACTCTCGTTGTTTTTAGTCGCCATCCAATACTGCATTAATGCTATCCAACTCAAACAAGGGGTCACGCCTTGGTTAATGCGCCCTGATGTTGTCGATGCCTTTTTGCCCATCGCCGGCGGGATTGAATTAAAAGCCATATTGACGCTCAACCTGTGGGACCAAATCCATCCCGCCGCCGCAGTGATGCTCGCCGCCGTGCTACTCACTGGCCTACTCTGTAAACGCGCCTTTTGTGGCTGGGCCTGCCCCTTAGGACTTGCCGGCGAATACCTTTACGCCTTGCGCAAACGCTTTATCAAAGCAGAACTTGCGCCCCCAGCATGGCTAGACTGGCCACTACGGATGCTGAAATACTTATTACTGCTAGGGCTGTTTTATGTAGTGATCGGCATGCCAAGCGAGTCGATTCCCTATTATCTGCAGGGTAACTACCACAAGATTGCCGACCTTAAGATGGCACTGTTTTTTGTCACACCAGGGCTTATTACCTTAGCCTGCTTTGCTCTTATCCTCGTCCTCGCCGCATGGCGTCGCCAAGGTTTTTGCCGCTACTTGTGTCCCTATGGTGCCATGCTCGGACTGTTAAGTTTTGCCAGCCCACTCAAAATCCGCCGCGATACTCAGCATTGCCTGATCGAAGCCAAGGGTATGAAGTGCGACAAATGCACCCGCGCCTGCCCAGCCAACATCATAGTGCATACCAAAACCACGGTTCGCAGCGACGAATGCCAAGCCTGTATGCGCTGTGTGGCGGCCTGCCCTAAATCGGCGGCACTCGGTTTTGGCCTTAAATCGGGTCACAGAGTTAGCCATAAAGGATTGTTAGTCTTGTTATTATTGGCGCTCTTCCTCCTGCCACTCGGCGCTTATTTAGCCGGGTTCTGGCATAGCCAAACACCGGACGCTATCCGCATGGAACTTATCCAAGTGATTGACCGAGTGGGTCATTAACTCTCTGATTTGTTAATAAGAGACATAAAAAAGGTGCAGTCTAAGCTGCACCTTTTATGGTCACGATAAGCTTGAGTGCCAGTGACTAAGCCAAATCGAACCTGTCGGCATTCATTACCTTAGTCCAAGCGGCCACAAAGTCATGCACAAACTTCTCTTTGGCATCATCCTGCGCATAAACCTCAGCATAGGAGCGCAAAATCGAGTTAGAGCCAAACACCAGATCGACACGGGTAGCGGTCCACTTCACTGCGCCAGTTTTACGCTCGACTATCTCATACAAATTAGTACCCGCAGGCTTCCAGTTGTAGGCCATATCGGTAAGATTCACAAAGAAATCATTAGTTAACACACCCACTTTGTCGGTAAACACGCCGTGGCGTGTACCGCCATAGTTAGTGCCCAACACCCGCATTCCCCCAACCAACACTGTCATCTCATGGGCGGTTAACCCCATAAGTTGAGTGCGATCGAGCATCATCTCCTCGGGCTGAACTATATAATCCTTTTTCTGCCAGTTACGATACGCATCGTGCAAAGGCTCAAGTACGGCAAAGGATTCCACATCGGTCATTTCCTGCGTGGCATCACCACGGCCAGGCATGAAAGGTACTGTGATATTGACTCCCGCAGCGTGGGCGGCCTTTTCAATCGCCGCAGCGCCACCGAGGACAATCAAGTCGGCAATACTGACCTTTTTGCTTAAGCTTGCCTGCAACGCGCTCAACACCTGCAATACTTTTTGCAAACGCTCGGGTTCGTTGGCCTGCCAATCTTTTTGTGGTGCTAAACGGATCCGTGCGCCATTGGCGCCACCGCGGAAATCCGAGCCTCGGAAGGTGCGCGCGCTGTCCCACGCGGTTGCGACCAATTCGGAAACACTGAGTCCCGAGGCTAATAATTTCGCCTTCAGGTCGACAATCTCACTGGCATCCAAACGATAATCAACGGTTGGGATGGGGTCTTGCCAAATCAGCTCTTCACTCGGCACTTCTGGCCCTAAATAACGGCTCTTAGGCCCCAGATCGCGGTGAGTTAACTTAAACCAAGCACGGGCAAATACCTCGGAGAAATAGGCGGGATCTTGATAAAACTTCTCGGAGATCTTGCGATACTCGGGGTCCATTTTCATCGCCATATCCGCATCGGTCATGATGGGGTTAAACTTGCGATTCGGGTCGCCCACTGAGACGACTTTATCTTCCTCTTTAATATTAATAGGTTCCCACTGAGAGGCGCCCGCGGGGCTTTTTTTCAATTCCCAATCGTAATTTAACAGTAGGTGAAAATAACCGTTATCCCATTGAGTGGGATGAGTCGTCCAAGCGCCTTCGAGACCACTGGTAACGGTATTCGCGCCAGTGCCTGGGCCTTTTTTGTTGAGCCAGCCCAAACCTTGGGCCTCAAGTTCTTCGCCCTCGGGTTCAGGGCCAAGATCCTGTGCCTTACCATTGCCATGGCATTTGCCCACCGTATGACCACCGGCGGTTAAGGCCACGGTTTCTTCATCATTCATCGCCATTCGTGCAAAAGTGACACGCACATCTTGAGCGGTGCGCAGTGGATCGGGTTTACCATCAACCCCTTCAGGATTCACATAAATCAGCCCCATCATTACGGCAGCTAAGGGATTTTCAAGGTCACGCGCGCCCGAATAACGGCTGTTAGGATTATCACTTGGCGCAAGCCATTGTTTTTCAGAGCCCCAATAAATGTCTTTTTCAGGATGCCAAATATCCTCTCGACCGCCGGCAAATCCATAGGTTTTTAAGCCCATAGACTCGTAGGCCACATTACCCGCGAGGATCATCAAATCTGCCCATGAGAGTTTGTTGCCGTATTTTTTCTTAATCGGCCAGAGTAAACGGCGGGCTTTATCAAGGTTGGCGTTATCGGGCCAGCTATTGAGTGGGGCAAAGCGTTGATTACCCGTCCCCGCACCGCCACGGCCATCGGCAATGCGATAGGTTCCCGCAGAGTGCCATGCCATGCGGATCATCAAGCCACCATAATGCCCCCAATCGGCTGGCCACCAATCTTGGCTATCGGTCATAAGAGAATGTAAGTCCTGCTTCACGGCAGCGAGATCAAGGGTCTTAAAGGCTTCACGGTAATTAAAGTTGGGATCCATGGGATCCGTCTTCTTATCATGCTGATGCAAAATATCGAGATTTAGTGCCTTAGGCCACCAATCCATATTGTTGCTGGCAACGGCTGAATTTGCCCCATGCATCACGGGGCATTTACCTTGAGAGTGTTGAGTCTTGTCCATGGAATATTCCTTTACTTATGGCTAACGAAGGGAATGACCCTATAAGGCGTCATTAGGCTTATCTGGTTTGGACGTCTTCTAAAACGTTTATCGTTTGCATTAATCCCTTCTGCACTGTTCCAAAGTAACGATTAATGCACCATTCGGTCTGTATACTAAACAAGCAAAATGACAACATTTCAAACTTTTGCCACTAAAGCTAGGTAACTGTAACAAGAACAGCAAACCCTAGCTCAAAAAGCGGGCACAGATCACACTATTGGTGGTTTTTACATCACTATCTTGATTTTAATCAGAACGGAAGATGGTTTTATCACTAATACTCATCTCAAATAAGAACAATAAAACGCTTATATTCTTACTTGAGGTGAATCTATGCGACAGAGACGCTTGCAACTTATGCAGTCACTTTTTGATGAATATATTGAGATGTACGCTGCACGGGATGACAAACTCACAGCCCGCTTTAGCGATACTTTTAGTGGTTATGCAGGTAGCAGCGATATTCTTGTCACCAGTAAAGATGAATGGGTAAAAATAACCCGTCAGGACTTCGCCCAAGTCCCCGAACGGATCCATATTGAAGTATTAGATCTTTCACTACAGGATCTTGCCGAAGATATTATTGTTATTACAGCGTTTTTCCATATACACCTCCCTATTCCAGACTCGATACTCAGCCAAGAAACCGCAAGGTTAGTGCTGATTTTTCGCCAAGAAAGCAACGATTGGAAAATCGTCCATAGTGGAATATCCATTCCCTATGGTTTAGCAAAACAAGGCGAAATTTACCCGATGACGAGTTTAGAAGAGCGCAATCGAGAGCTAGAGTCCATTATACAAGCGCGAACCTATGAACTTGCCGAAGCGAACAACAGACTCGAAAAACTCAGCAATACCGATGGGTTAACCAATATTGGCAACCGTAGATTGTTTGATCAAATGCTGCAAAAGGAATGGAGTCGTGGGCAACGCAACAACACGCCACTCTCGCTTATCATGCTCGATATTGACCACTTTAAATTATTTAACGATTTTTATGGCCATCTCGCTGGAGATGATTGTCTCAAGATGCTGGCGAACAGCTTATCTCAATCAGGTCGTCGGGCAGGTGAATTGGTTGCACGCTATGGCGGCGAAGAATTTGTTATTTTACTCCCCAATACGGATCACCAAAGCGCACTCGACACCGCCAAGCACGTACATCAACTTATTCAATCGCTTGCTATACCCCATATTAAAACAGACATAGGAATTGTCACGGTCAGCGTGGGGGTCGCGTGTTTACTCCCCTCAGATAGACATAATGCCTTAGAATTAGTCCACCAAGCAGATACCGCCCTTTACTTGGCGAAGTCCGCAGGTCGTAACTGCATACGCTCAGTACATGAACCTGAAATATAGCCATTAAAAAGCCCCGCTAAGTTGCCTTAGCAGGGCTTTATTCACTGTATGGCAGTCACTTTACGTGACCACCACAACCACCATTAACCGCGGCTAGCGCGCTTACGGTCGTTTTCAGTTAAGTGTTTCTTACGAACACGGATGCTCTTAGGTGTTACTTCAACTAATTCGTCATCATCGATAAACTCAAGCGCTTGCTCGAGTGTTAAAGTGATTGGCGTAGTCAGTACTTGAGCTTCGTCAGTACCAGAAGCACGCATGTTAGTTAGCTGCTTACCTTTCAGGCAGTTAACTGTCAGGTCGTTAGAACGTGAGTGAATACCCACAACTTGACCTTCGTAAACTTCGGCTGCGTGGCCAATAAACAGACGACCACGGTCCTGCAGACCGAACAGTGCGAATGTCAGCGCCTTACCCGTAGCGTTAGAGATCAATACGCCGTTAGCACGTTGACCGATATCGCCACCTTTGTGCGGACCGTAGTGATCGAATGAGTGGTAAATCAGACCAGTACCAGAAGTTGCAGTTAAGAACTCAGTTTGGAAACCAATTAAGCCACGGCTTGGGATGATAAAGTCAACGCGCACGCGGCCTTTACCGTCAAGCTGCATATCTTTCATCTCAGCCTTACGGATACCCAGCTTCTCGATGACTGTCCCTTGATGCTCTTCTTCAACGTCAACGGTCAGGGTTTCGTATGGTTCACACAGTTCGCCATCGATGGTTTTTAAGATAACTTCTGGGCGAGAAACCGCTAATTCATAACCTTCACGACGCATGTTTTCGATCAGGATAGATAAGTGTAATTCACCACGGCCAGATACCGCGAAACGGTCTGGGCTGTCGGTTTCTTCAACACGCAGTGCCACGTTGTGCACTAATTCCTGTTGCAGACGCTCAAGAATGTTACGTGATGTCACGTATTTACCTTCTTTACCTGCGAAAGGTGAAGTGTTGACTTGGAACGTCATGGTCAGCGTTGGTTCGTCAACTGATAGTGGTGGTAGTGCTTCAACATTACCAGCGGCACACACAGTGTCAGAAATCTTCAGCTCGCCTAAACCAGTAATCGCTACGATGTCGCCCGCGTTTGCAACGTCAACTTCGGTACGCTCTAAGCCCATGTAACCTAATACTTGGCCCATTTTACCGTTGCGTACTTTACCGTCAGCACCAATTACGCTCACTTGTTGGTTAGCTTTGATGCTACCACGCTTGATGCGACCAACACCGATTACACCTACGTAAGAGTTGTAATCAAGCTGAGAAATTTGCATCTGGAACGGACCTTCAGCATCTGCTGCAGGTGGAGATACTTTTTCAATGATAGTCTGGAACAGTGGCGTCATATCTTCACTGACGACATCCGGATCTAAAGTTGCAAAACCGTTTAATGCAGAAGCATAAACGATTGGGAAATCTAATTGCTCGTCAGTCGCACCTAAGTTATCGAACAGGTCGAATACTTGGTCGATAACCCAATCAGGGCGTGCACCAGGGCGGTCAATCTTGTTGATAACAACGATTGGCTTTAAGCCTTGGGCGAACGCTTTCTTGGTTACGAAGCGAGTCTGTGGCATTGGACCGTCAACGGCGTCAACCAGCAGTAATACTGAGTCAACCATAGACAGAACGCGCTCAACCTCACCACCGAAGTCGGCGTGGCCTGGGGTGTCTACGATGTTGATGCGGTAGTCGTTCCACTTGATGGCAGTGTTCTTTGCCAGAATCGTGATTCCACGCTCCTTTTCAAGATCGTTGGAGTCCATCACCCGCTCAGTAGCTTCTCCCCGGGTCTCAAGGGTTCCTGATTGCGACAGCAGCTTGTCAACCAGGGTCGTTTTGCCATGGTCAACGTGCGCAATAATGGCGATGTTACGTAAATTCTCTAGCACAGATAAACCTCTTACCATCAAACAAAATTAGGGATATTACAATATTCGTTACAGCAATCTACGTTGAGTCGCCATAAAAAAGCGTGACATTCTACTCCAGAGCGGCCATATCGCACAGGATTATTTTTGAACACTTATAAAACTATTTTTTGGGGCCTATGCTAACGAATCAGTTATGGCGATAAGGCAAATAACCCAAATGCACCGTTAACGCGCAGACAATTGCCACGTTATCTCGAACTCAATACGACTAACCAGCTGAAATTACTATTTTTCACTGGAATGTCATTGCAGACTATGCGCTCAAGGCCGCCATAAGTATAGCGAATAACCCCAATTCGGCAGCCCCGTTTTTTCGTCCAAACACATCAGTATGCCAAACCGCTACCTAAGTATTTTCTCTATAGCCTAAATAAATGGCTTTAGACGCAGTTTCAATAAACTCTATTCCCACCTAAGAACAACAAGACTAATCAATTGATTTTTAATGATAAGAAATGAAAACAAGCCAAAATCATTATCAGAAAAACAGCTTAGCATCTCACTGTTTTGTGACATTATGGCGAGCACTGAAAACAGTGAGCTTACGCGGTTATCTAGACTTATTTATATGCTAAATTCATTCTGTTTTGCTGAGCCTAATGGATAGTAACAGGCTAACAGCGAGTATGCTGCTCAGCTTGAATATGGATATGAATTAACCAAGCAAGCCGATGCTCATCGTCACTGCACTAAAATGGGGGGCGAATGGCGCGCACCAAAATGGATGAATGCACCAAAATACCACATCAAAACGCACCAATAAGGTGCAACACAGAGTTAAAGATAGTGCGATAAAACACATATTCATTAATTATCAACAAGTTAAATTGTTGGCATAGATATCGCTTTATAGCTAGTAAGTTTTGCTCAAGCACAACTTGAGTTAAAAGATTATAGAAGGGACATCCCTTTACCCTACCGGAGACTTGAGAATGTCAGTTGAATCAGTTTTAAAGCAACTTGAAGAATTAGAAGTTAAGTTTGTTGATTTACGTTTTACCGACACCAAAGGTAAAGAGCAGCACGTATCTATCCCAGCTCATCAGGTAGACGCTGACTTCTTCGAAGACGGTAAAATGTTTGACGGCTCGTCAATCGCTGGCTGGAAAGGCATTAACGAATCAGACATGGTACTGATGCCAGACCCAACTACGTTCGTACTGGATCCATTCACCGAAGAAACCACTGCGCTGATCCGTTGTGACATTCTCGAGCCAGGCACTATGACTGGTTATGACCGCGACCCACGTTCTATCGCGAAAAAAGCGGAAGAATACTTACGCTCTACCGGTATCGCTGACACTGTATTAGTTGGACCAGAACCAGAATTCTTCCTGTTCGACGATGTCCGTTTCGGTACTGACATGTCTGGTTGTTTCGTGAAAATCGACGCTAAAGAAGCGGCATGGAACTCTGGCACTAGCTACGAAGGTGGCAACACTGGTCACCGTCCATTCGTGAAAGGCGGTTACTTCCCAGTAGCTCCTGTTGACTCATCACAAGACTTACGTAGCGCTATGTGTTTAGTGCTCGAAGAAATGGGTCAAGTGGTTGAAGCTCACCACCATGAAGTGGCGACTGCGGGTCAAAACGAAATCGCAACTCGCTTCAATACCCTGACTAAGAAAGCGGACGAAATCCAAATTCTGAAGTACGTAGTACACAACATGGCTCACGCCTACGGTAAGACTGCGACTTTCATGCCTAAGCCAATCGTTGGCGACAACGGTAGCGGTATGCACGTTCACCAATCTCTGGCGAAAGATGGCGTAAACCTGTTCGCAGGCGACAAATATGCTGGTTTAAGTGAAACTGCACTGTACTACATCGGTGGTATCATCAAGCACGCTCGCGCACTGAACGCTTTCACTAACCCAAGCACTAACTCTTACAAGCGTTTAGTACCACACTTCGAAGCGCCAGTGATGTTAGCTTACTCAGCACGTAACCGCAGCGCTTCAATCCGTATTCCAGTGGTACCAAGCCCTAAAGGTCGTCGTATCGAAACTCGCTTCCCAGATCCACATGCAAACCCATACTTAGGTTTCGCAGCACTGCTGATGGCGGGTATCGACGGTATCCAAAACAAGATCCATCCAGGCGAAGCGATGGATAAAGACTTGTACGATCTGCCAGCGGAAGAAGCGGCTGAAATCCCACAAGTAGCGACTTCATTAGAAAACGCCCTTGAAAACCTGCAAGCTGACCACGAGTTCTTAACTCGCGGCGGTGTATTTAGCGAAGATTTCATCCAGTCTTACATTGCACTGAAATCTGCAGAAGCTGAGCGTGTAAGCCGTACAACTCACCCATTAGAGTTTGAAATGTACTACAGCCTGTAATGGCTAGATGCATGCAATTACTCACTGTATAAATGCATGCATAAAGTATCAAAGCCCCAACAGTTTTGCTGATGGGGCTTTTTGTTTCTTGAAGGTATACGCTTCTTTCATGCTGGTGCAATGACCAACACTTTTCTCTAAATGGCGACATAGCCAACCACTTATTTATCATCAAAAGAAAGCATACCAGCAGACACCACTGCAATAACAACAATAGGGACAGATGTCGTTTAAGACTGAGCTAAACGCGATATAAAACTAACTTATAGGCAGAGGCGTTAACTACTGCGACACTAAAGTTGGGAGTCTCTTTACTGTTGTCTCATTACTGCTGCTGAATAATTGACACATATATTCATGTGGTTAGAATGCCGACTTGCTAAAACTGAATATATCGGTGTCGAACAAAACCAGTTCGGGTTCCATAAGACTAACGCCCAAAGTTAATCAAGCGAGTCGCTCATACCGAAACAATGCGGTTTTTCACATATAAACAATGGAGTGGTTATGCGTTGGTTGACTTGCTTGGTCGTGTGCTGTTCTCTCACGGGATGTGCAACAATAACATCGAGGATGGGAGAAAATTCAACTTGGGGGCATTCTTTCTCCAGTGTTCAAACTGCTGTTGATAATGGCGAGGAGTGTGCGATAGTTTCTGCGTTATCCGCCCCGCCACTGCTACTGTTTACTATCCCTCTGACACTGGTCGATATGGGTAGCTCGCTGATCGTCGATACCGTGATGCTGCCAGTCGATTTGGCTATCACGCCCAGTAATCCCAAGCTCCGAACCCCGCGTTCTATGTTCTGCCACTATAACTACAGCATTTGAGCATATTCGCCCCAATAAATGACCTCAGCCTCAGGGCATGGGTTAACGACATCGGCATTAGGGGGCGCCTTGGCGCCCCAGAGCCATGCTCACTGTTCGAGGCTATTACGCCATGTCGGCTGAGCAAGCTATGCTCAATCAGTTAACGATGGGCGTTTATTACCTCCAGTAACCTTAGGATATCGGCCTCATCGTTATAAATATGTGGCGATACGCGTATCCCTAAACTGCGGGCATCGACACTGATATTCGCCTCAGCCAATGCCGCCATGATCGGCGCTTGCCGCTCGCCAAATTGCAAAATCAGCGTACCGCTACGCTTATCGATTGCCCTCGGCGAGACGAGCTCATTGTCCAATGCCTGTACCACTGGAGCCATCAGTTGCAAGTTATGCTCACGCATCGCCAGTGAGCCAATATTGGCAAAATATTGAATACTATGGGCGGCAATAGCGTAGGGGACGATAGAAGGCGTGCCGCCCCAAAACCGCAACGCTGTTGGATGATAGCGAAAATCATGAATATCAAACTCGAAGGGATTTTCATGGCTAAACCAACCCACATCCTGTGGCTGACATTCGGGCAAAATAGCCGGATTGACCCACAGATACGCAGCGCCGGGGCCGGAGCATAACCATTTCACACTCGAACCAATCATAAAATCTGGCTGTAGCTTGGCTAAATCCAGCGGCAAAATCCCAGCCGATTGCGCCACATCCACTATGCTCAAGCAGCCACGCTCACGGGCAAGGGGGATAATCTGCGCGAGGGGGGCCTGTTGTCCCGTGTTAGAATAGGCATGGCTGACAAAGACTAAATCGACATCGTCGCTGATATGTGCGTCCCACACATTGGGGTCGGTAACATCTAAGCCCTTGGGAATAAAGCGCAGTTCACAACTTGCGGGCAATGCCTTTTTAAGGGCGAATCCCATGCTAGGAAAATCAATCTCGCTCATCAGCACCACGGCGCCATCGCGATTTAATCTATCCAGTGACATCACCAACTTGGTCAATGCGCTCGATAGATTCACCTGCGGGCAAAAGTCCTGCGGCTGACCATTAAAAAGGCTTGCCAGCGCCGCGGTAAAGTTATCGATGACACCTAACCATTGACCCCAAGGCTCGCGGCCAGACTCCTGCCAAGGTGCAAAAAACGCCTGCTTAAACGCCTGCTCGGTCGATTTGAGTGGCCGCCCCACGGAATGGTTAAGCAGATATCCAGGGCCTGCGAGGCAAAAATCCTGTTTTACATTTAGCAGCATGGCCTTACCTCAAACTGTCTTTGAGTTTTTTCAAATCATAATAACGGGTGCGAATATCGTCACGT
This sequence comes from Shewanella sp. ZOR0012, assembly GCF_000798835.1. NCBI lineage: Bacteria > Pseudomonadati > Pseudomonadota > Gammaproteobacteria > Alteromonadales > Shewanellaceae > Shewanella > Shewanella sp. ZOR0012. The sequence continues at coordinate 4,338,072 of NZ_JTLE01000094.1, read as the reverse complement.
AATACAGCCGCGCGTCTATCCCTTAAACGCTCAAGGGAGGCGAGTAACACAGGCAATGGTGGACCACTGGCGGTCACTTTGGCTAAATGTTGTTGTTCCATGCTGACCGAAGGCTCAGCAATATACTTAGTCACTAATTCATTGTGATGTTGAATCGCAGTTTGCCCATGTAATTCACAGACTTCGATAAACAGCTTGAGATTTTCTTGATACCAGTCCTGATGCACACAGCCCTTGGCCTGCAAAAAGTCATCCATCAAATTAGGGCGGCGCATGCATTCCCGCAAGATTTGCTGATCCTCCGGCATCATGTATAAAAACTTATCCACCAGCATTTGCGAATAAGATGCTTCGTTGGCAAAACATAAACCTAGGGTTAAATCGATAACGTTAATCCCAGCAAAGTCGCCCGCATTGGCGCCACGATACACCACAGAACCAACCCGATAGGGTTTGTAATATGGGCGGACACAGTAGAAGAAACGGTCCGTATCTAAACGATTGAATAACTGCGTATTCGAATCAATCACATCCTGCAATGCCTGCTTAGCGACGCGCAGTAAATCGTGACTAATTGGATGAGAAATCCCCAAAGGCTGGATTTTTAATAGCGCATCAGCTGCACGTTTATAGGCCAAAATGCCTTTAGTGTTGTAATCCACAAACAGTTTTTCATCGGGCAGATCGGTAAAGCGTTTGTAGATACCATTATGGGCGCGGTTATGGGTGGTTAAATGGGCGGTAGCAAAGCGCGGCGTGACTCCAATTGAGGCGCCGATATGCATCGCCAGCGCTGACGCTTCAAGAAGTGGCGAGGTGGTCTCCCGTGTTGGCTCAGTAATTTCATGGCGGCGGCAGGCGGCCATATACAGGCCAACATTGCCTAGCAAATCAAAAGCACTATCAAAGCCTTCGTCGGTATTACCCTCATCGAGCAAAGCCTTAATCAGCCCTCGCCCTTCGCTTTCTAGAGTTTGCTTAAGCTCGGTACCGATATCTTGCACATTAGCACGGTCGATCTGCTGGTAATAAAGCTGTTCAAGCTGCGAGTTGAGTTCTACAAAGCGGCTGCGGATCCACTCATCGAAGGCTTCGGTATTATAGGTGGCAGGTTTCACTTGGACATCCTTGGCGATTGTTATGGTTATTTTTACCGGAGCAAGTACTAGGGCATGTTTCACTTGGCTACAGGCGCCATTAGCGCTTCCGAGTTAACAAGGATGCAACTTCTGGCGACACGTTTCTAGCGCTAGCTCAAATTTATGAAAAATCTAATGCCACTTTTTATTTACACCTTGCGCCAGCGCAAGTTATCAAAGTCAATCGCCTCGCAAAATAACGCCAAATACAGCTAGTCCTAATACAAATAGCGCGGCAGGTTCCGCAGGGGTAAATCAAAATGATTTTAATGGAATTTATTGTCGTACTCGGCTGCTTGCTACTGGGCACCCGCTATGGTGGTATGGGGCTCGGGTTGATAAGTGGTATAGGTTTATTTTTACTGACGTTTGTCTTTGGTCTCGCCCCCGGACAGCCACCAGTGCAAGTGATGTTAACCATTCTTGCGGTTATCGGTTGTGCCGCAGTATTGCAAACCGCAGGCGGCTTAGATGTGATGATGCAGTTTGCCGAACGTTTACTGCGCCGCCATCCACAGTACATCACCATTCTGGCACCGTTAACTACATGGACGCTCACCTTTTTGTGCGGTACAGGCCATGTGGTTTACACCATGTTCCCGATTATCTCTGACATTGCTCTGAAGAAAAACATTCGCCCAGAACGCCCCATGGCGGTCGCCTCCGTCGCCTCACAAATGGCGATTTGCGCCTCCCCTGTATCAGTCGCAGTCGTTTCTATGGTATCGATTTTGGCGGCGCAGCACGGTGTCGGCCATGCCTACAGCATGCTAGACATTTTAATGGTGTCGGTGCCCGCCTCTCTTTGCGGTGTGTTAGTGGCGGCACTGTGGAGCCTACGTCGCGGCAAAGATTTAGATAAAGACGAAGAGTTTCAAGAACGAATTCAAGATCCTGTGCAAAGAGCCTTTATCTACGACAAGGGCGAAACGCTGCTGAATCAAACCTTCCCCAAAGAAGCGTATTGGGCAACAGGGATCTTCTTTGCCGCTATCGCTGCTGTAGTGTTACTCGGCTCCTTTAGCGAGCTGCGTCCAGTGTTTGAAGAGAAAGGCAAGCTCGCACCCCTGTCGATGAACCTAGTGATCCAAATGATGATGTTGATTGCAGGCGCATTTATTTTGATGAGCTGCAAAGTCAAGCCAGCTGAAATTGCCAATGGTCCGGTTTTTAAAGCGGGTATGGTGGCGATATTCTCGGTATTTGGCGTGGCGTGGATGAGCGATACTTACTTTATCAGCCATATGGATGTACTGAAGGAAAACCTCTCCCACGTAGTGCAAAACCAACCTTGGACCTATGCCCTAGTGCTGTTTTTAATCTCCAAACTGGTCAATAGCCAAGCGGCCGCGCTCACGGCGATTGCACCGATGGGATTAGCTTTAGGTGTCGATCCTAAGCTATTAATTGCTTTTTTACCCGCCAGTTATGGCTACTTTGTGCTGCCCACTTATCCAAGCGATTTGGCCTGTATCGGTTTCGATCGCTCAGGTACCACTAAAATTGGTAAGTTCATCATTAACCACAGCTTTATTATTCCAGGGTTGATTGGTGTTAGTACCGCATCAACCGTGGGTTATCTGTTGGCAACTGCGCTACTGTAAAGTTAGTTTGCGTTAATAAGCACATATAATCAGGCCGATAGCACATTAACGCTATCGGCCTGACGAATTAAAGATGTGCAAGCGCTCAGTACGAAAGTATTAAGCTCCCGCCACATTCCCTTATAAGCTAGACGTCTTTAGCAACAGCAGCATACAATCCCGCCTTATATCATGCTGAATCAATTTATCTTTTGAGAATGTCATACTAAAGATGATTAAAGGTTTTCGCTTATGGATGCTGATTGTGGGTCTGGGGCTTAGCGTCAGTTTTCTCGGCTATCAGTTGCTTACACGCTATCACTTCAACACTGCTCACCAAGTGGGTGACATTATCGACTCCCTCAATGGAATCGAGATTTACTATAACGGTGGCGTTAACACTAATGAGGGACGCAACCTCTCCCTCGACGGCTATAACCTCGGCATAAAATATCAGTGCGTAGAATTTGTTAAGCGCTACTTTTACCAACGATATCAACACAAAATGCCTGACAGTTTTGGGTACGCCAGAGACTTCTTCGATAATCTGCTCACTGATGGCAGTTGGAATGAAAAACGTGCACTGCGCCAATTTACCAATGGCAGCCAAAGCAAACCTATGGCAGATGATTTGCTGGTCTTTGCCCCATGGATGTTTAATCCCTATGGCCATGTCGCCATTATCGCGGCCGTCACGGACAACAGTATCGAAATCGCCCAGCAAAACCCCGGCCCATTTGCCCCATCAAGGGAATATTTTCCATTAGAACAACGGGCTGGACTCTGGTATATAAACGCACCACGCGCCAAAGGATGGTTACGCTGGGAGGCAATAAGCCCTAAGGTGATAACAGAAACAGGCGGCTTTATCGACCCTGCGATGGCCATTAAGGAATAAGCTATGGGGATTTTTAACTGGGTAAAACGGCTATTAGCCATAAAAGCGACAACCCGCTCGCAGGCAACGGATCTTCAAGCACTCTTTGGTGGCGAGGCAACTGCGAGTCTCACTTTACCTCGCCACCAAGCTTATCCCTTAGTCACGCCAACAACTGAGACTGAATTATCCGCCTATCAACTCCATTGCTTGCTGAATGATCAAGATAAACAGCGACTCGACACTTTACTTTGCCAGGCGGGATTCGAGCAAATTGTAGGTTCTGATGCGCCATTTAATGGCGTACTGCATCACACCAACCTACAGACAACAGTATTTTTACAGCAATATGCTGATTTTGCCGGGATCTGTGTATTGCTGATCACCAATGATATCAATCTATTGCAACAGCTTATTGCCTTTAAAGCCGCGCCGCCTCCACCCTGGGAAAGTTTTCCCAATGTTGATCCTGATACACTTGGGAGTTTGCAAGGGAACCTTGAGTTTTGGTGCGATGCGTTTTGGCGACCCTATTGGTTATCACTTGGTGAAACCGAGCGCCTGCAATATCCAATAAACTGGCGTGAATTCAGTGAGTTTCACTAAAAGATTTATGTAAGAGATAACAATGAAACTGAAATATATCGCATTCACTCTCGCACTCTTTTTCCTTGCCGGATGCTTGGTGCCAGAACAACCTATCATCCCCGTAAAAGGTGCCACGAATAAGGATTGGAATAGCCAAACCTTTTGGTATGAGCCTTGGGGAAGTTCAGGCACACACAAGGGTATCGATATTTTTGCCGCAGCCAATACCCCCGTGGTCGCACCAACGCCCATGCTACTGCTGTACAAGGGTGACTTTTTAAAAGGCGGAAAAGTCGTTGTTGGACTCGGCCCTAAATGGCAAATGCATTATTTTGCGCACCTAGGCAGCATTGAAGCATCTTCAGGCTTATTCGCGACAGGTGGAGAAACGCTAGGCACAGTCGGTACGACTGGCAATGCTCAAGGTAAACCACCCCATTTGCACTATTCCATTTTAAGCCTGTTCCCAAGAACTTGGCGAATAGACACTTCAACCCAAGGATATAAAAAGGCTTTTTATCTCAATCCCATTGAGTATTTAGAGGCTAAGTAAGCTTTATTGAGGATTTAACTGTTAGAGATTAACGGCTCACTCAACGGGCACTTCTAGCTCATTTTCTGCCGCGAGAGCCTGTGCAACTCGTTCGGCCTTAGCGATATATTTAGGTTTATTACTGGTGTGAAGCTTGGCATTGGCTTTTTTCGCCTTCTGCTTAAGCGTTTGATTAATTTTCTTTTTGCGGTTCATAAGCGCTGTATCTGGGCAATATTCAAGCCGACATTATAGCCATCCTAGGCCACAGCAACAAATCAGTAGGATGAAGATAAACCCTCAATCTTAATACACCTATAATTGCTATCCGAGTCACAAGTTGCAAAAAACGCCACATTTTAGCTCGTTTGCTTTACAGATCGACTAGACAACCTTGAATGACTTCCTTATCATCCGCAGTTAATAAAAATCACTATCATTTGCAATGTTGTTTAACGGAAGAGTCTGATGCCAAGGAATTCGGTGTAGCAAATTCACACGCCCTTAGCAGGAAGTTATATGACGTTCAAAACCTCGTTTGTTGCTCTCGCTGTCTTTGCAGCACTCACCCAAACCGCTATTGCACAAGAAAAATCCGACACGGAAATAAATAAAAACAAAGAAATAGAAAGAATTACCGTGACCGCGAGCCGTATGGATAAATCCCCAAGCTCGATTCCTAATACAGTGACCATTATCGACCGCGTGCAACTCGAAGAACAGTTCCGCACCACCAAAGATCTGTCGACCATTATCGGCAACTTAGCACCAAGCTTTTCACCTAGCCGCCAAAAGATGAGTAATACGGGTGAAACCCTGCGTGGTCGTGCACCATTAATTATGATCGATGGCGTGCCGCAATCGAACCCGCTGCGCAGCGGTGGCCGCTCAGGACAAACTATCGATCCTGCAATGATTGAACGCATTGAAATTATTCACGGCGCCAATGCGATGCACGGCCTAGGCGCACAGGGCGGTATTATCAACTACATCACCAAAAAGCCCACGGGCGATAACCAGCACGTCGCCAGTTTTGATGTCACAGTCCCTGACTCACTCAAGTCTAACGGTGTCAGTTTTGGTGCCAGCTATGCGTTTTCAGGCGAGTCAGAATTGATCGATATGCTAGGCTCGGTCAGCTATCGCAATAACGGGGTTTACTACGATGCCAATCACGATGTGATTGGGGTGGACACGACGCAAGGCGAGTCCATGGATAGCCAGAGTAAGGACTTCTTCATCAAATTAGGCCACAACTTTACCGAGTCACGCCTAGAGCTGATGGTTAACCATTACAACATGGATAACAATGGCGACTGGATGGCCGTTGCAGGTAATAAACCCAATGGTATTCCAACCGGTGCCGTGGAACAAAAACAGCCCTGGGAAGCGGCTAATAACCAAGTCACCACCACTAGTTTGACCTATAGCCACGAAAACATTGCAGGCCAACAGCTCAACATGCAGTTGTTTAATCAAGACTTTAAAGCGGTGTACGGCGGTGGTTGCTTCGATAGCTTCTACGATCCTTCCTTTGAAGGCAGCGATCAAGTGGTTCAATGCGGTGTAAATAGCAAAGGCGAGCACTTATACTACGAGCAATCACGCAACTCTTCGGTTAAATGGGGCCTAAAAACTTCGTTAATCGCGAAAAACATTGCAGATACTGGCATCGATGCGGCCTATGGTATCGACTTGTTCCGCGATACAACTGAACAGGACTTAGTGAAAACTGGGTTCTCTTGGGTACCTGAAAGCACCTATGATAACTTCGCGCCGTATCTACAGTTAGACTATGATTTAATTAAAGATTTAACCGTATCAACCGGTGTGCGTTACGAGCACGCTACCCTCAATGTTGATGACTACAAAACCCTCTATGGCGCTGGCAATAAGCAAATCGCGGGGGGCGAAGCCACCTTTGATGAAACCTTATTCAATGTCGGTTTATCCTATAAAATTACGCCGGATATCCGCGTCTACACTAGCTACAACCAAGGTTTTGGCATGCCAGACATTGGCCGTATTCTGCGTGATGGAAACAGTTTCCCCGGCGCCAATCCAAGCATTAGTGACTCTTTAGCCTTAACTCCAATCGTGACGGATAACGTTGAATTGGGTGCCGATTATCAAGGTAGTTTCTTAAGTGCTAAGATTGCTTACTACCGTTCTGCTACCGATTTTGGTGCCCGTTTAGCCTTAAACAGCGACGGTTTCTATGATGTAAAACGTGAAAAAAGCGTCATTGATGGGATCGAAGCGAATGTTACCGCTTATCTAACAAGCAATGATGATTTGGGCATGAACATCGCACTGCAACGGGGCGAATACGATGTAAACGGTGATAATAAGGTCGATACTGATCTCGATGGCGCCAATATTTCCCCGAATCGTATCAACTTATTCTGGACCCACAACTTCGATAATGAAATGTCGACACGTGTTCAAGCAAATTACTTTATGGACCGTGATTTTGAAAATGCCAAAGGTGCTAAATATGCCGAGTTTGATGGTTACACCACTGTCGACGCGTCATTTTCAATGCCGCTCTACACGGGTACCTTAAGCATTGGTGTACAAAACCTGTTTAATAAGGATTATTTCAACTACTACTCACAAACCATGGGTACAAATGATCGTTATTTCAAAGGTATGGGTCGTACTGCCACTATAGGTTATACCGTAGCGTTTTAATAAATGCCTCGGGTTGAATTGATAATCAGCGCAACTTAGGTTGCGCTTTTTATTGGCTCATTGAAACACGCTATGCCTTAGTGACAACGGTAAGGCAGAAACCCGAAAAATAAACACAGCACTATGATAATTAACAGATCTTTGCCTACGCCCGCGTTTAAAAATACCACAACGGGAGGCAATAGAATCGCAATAATGACTCATAGTCATTTGTTTATATCGACAGCAGGCCATCCTTAAACCGTAATAAATGACGAGTAAGCAGTTTTTAACTTCGTCGTTAGCCCACCGGTTTGCAACCATTGCATTATCAACCTGTGGCTTGGGCGTTGTGGCACAGGTCTTCACTTAACATTCAGCCCATTTCAACAAAAATGCCAAAAGCCATCTATAGTTAAAGGAAAATTGAACGCCGCCATGGAATTTGATCCCCAAGCGCTTTTACTGATTAAATTTATTTGTCTACTGACAGGTACAGCCGCTATTGCATGGGGATTAATCGCCAAACCATTGAACATTGCCAAATTAGCCAGCATACGTTTTTCCCTTGCGAATATCTGTGTGTTTATCGGCATCATTCTCAACACTCTAAGAACCGAATCAAATAGTTACCTCTACTGGTTTTGCGCAGATATTGTTATCTTACTCGGATTTATCATGCTGCGTTGGGGCACACAATATCTGTTCCGCTTACAGCACAGCACTAAACTCGATCTCACTATGCTCGCAATCACCGCAGCACTCATGTTGATGGTTCCCCCAAATGTCCAATCTCAGCCGATACTCGCCATGCTTTTTTCAGCCAATGCAGCACTATCTTTTGTGATGCTCAGTCGAGATAACTATTACGCTATCCGCAGAGAGACTGGCAATAAGATAGCGATTGCCATGATCACTCCCTTAATAGCAATGGCTATCATCTTCATGATTCGGTTTTTCATCGCCCTGTTATCGCCGAGTGAAACGCCAATATTTATTGCCATGCACACGATTGAAGCCATTCCTGTGCTGTGGTTTTATGTGTTCTTAGCCTTACTTATCAATATCCTGATGATAGGTAATGCGATGACTCGTCTGGTGAGTAAAATCAGAATGTTAGCTGAAAAAGACCAGCTCACAGGGCTGTGGAATCGACGCGCAATGCAAAAAAGACTCACCACAACCCACCAATGCTGGCAGAAAAATGCAGAGCCTTATAGCGTGATCTTGCTCGATCTCGACCATTTCAAACACATAAATGATCACTATGGTCATGATGTTGGTGACCTCGCCCTGCTGACGGCGGCAAGATTATTTAACTCGGTATTACGAGAACACGATGTCCTGTGTCGTCATGGTGGGGAAGAGTTTTTGGTTTTACTGCCAGCCACAAGCGCACCATCCGCAAGAGCCGTTGCGGATAAATTACATCGGGTACTGAGGGAAAATCCGATTAACTGGCAGGATAAAAAAGTCCAACTTTGCGCAAGCGTGGGTTACGCCACGATTTATCAAGGATGTCAGCCAGACAAACTATTGATTGAAGCCGATCATGCCATGTATCAAGCAAAGTCTGAGGGGCGCGACCGGATCTGCCAAGCATTCCCCTCCCAATAAACACCTATCGTTCAGGCCACTCTAAAGTCTCTGGTGCTTGCCAAAATGTTAGCGCCTCACTGACAGCCTCAGTTAAAAAGAGCTCGCCCTGCTCAGGCATATCAAGATACGCATAATCCTGCCAACTGCCATCTCCATGTTGATAACGAAAATGCAGGCAATAGGCGTGCAGATAACAGCGGTCGGCGACATCGGAGCCATAGAGGGCATCGCCTAAAATCGGTACCCCAAGGCTAGCAAGCGCGACCCGTAACTGATGGGTTTTACCCGAATGGGGTTTGAGCAAATACAGCCGTAGCCCATCGCCAACACTGACGGAAAAGAATTGGGTAATCGCTGGATTTTCTTTGGTACGCAGTAACTTAAACATACTGCGGCGGGATTTAGCCATATCGCCAATCACCCAGCCTTGCTTCTTTTTCGGCTTACCTTTGGCGAGGGCAAGATAGTATTTCTGCACTCGATGGACGCTAAAAAGCTCAGTCAACTGCCGCGCCGCAGCCGGATGTTTGGCTAACAGTAACAGCCCTGAGGTCGGGGTATCGAGCCGATGCACGGCAAAGAGCTTAATCCCCAAATCCTGCTCCAGCTGCGCAACGACACCCGCGGTGCCATCTTGGCTATGAAAGTGCACATTCGGCGATTTAGAAATAACAAGAAAATCAGCCTCATTGGCTATGATTCGGTACATGGGGTTCCTAACACTGTCACGCGGATATTGGCCTAAAACTGGATAGTAACCACAAGGCCGGGATGATTATCCGAAAGAGTAATTTGCGCATTGTGCCGCGATAGAATGGCTTTGACCATAGATAATCCTAAACCTGTACCCTGCAAATGGCGGCTGGGGTCAAGCCGCACTAGTCGCTCAAACACCCTTTCCTTGCTGTCATCGGGTATCCCAGGACCGTTATCGCAAATCTTAATTTGGGCACCGGATTGAATAATATCGATACGTGCGCCTTGGCCTGAATATTTCATCGCATTGTCGACCAAGTTATATAAGGCTTGGAACAACAGATACTTGTCACCATAAATTTTATGGTCAGATAGCAGCGACAGGCTCAAGGTTTGCTCATTCGACTCCGCAACTGCATCAGCCATTTCCAGCAAATCAGTACATAGCTGCGCCAAACTCAGCTCCTGCAAATCTAAGGTTTGCTGCCCTTCCTCAATGCGTGTCAGCGAGAGCATGGCATCGAAGGTCGCAAGGCAGTGGTCAAGCTCTTCGGTCAAAATCGCACAGCCCTCACTGATTTCATCGGGGGATTTGGCCGCTAATTCCTCAAGACCAATGCGAATATGGGATAAAGGCGTGCGCAAATCGTGGGCGATATTGTCAGTCACGCCACGCACCGCCATCAGGTTATTCTCAAGAATATCCAGCACGTTGTTAAATTGCAGCGCCAACATATCAAACTCGTCCTGACGCCAACTGAGCGGCAGACGCGTATCATAATGCCCACGCTCAATTTGCTCACTTAAACGGTTGTACTGCACTAAACGGCGTAAAATTGCTTTAGAAAACAGATAGCCCAGCGCTAAGGTTAACACTATGGTCAACATCACGGCCGTGGCCGCTGCGCTGATAAATTTATCGATGAGTGTGGCTAAGTTGTCGGTACGGGTGGCGATAAGTACGGGGCCATAGCGAGTCATCACTAGGCCGCCGGTAAGGATATGCAACTTATCAGGGCCACCCGTTAAAATCGGAAAATCCCGGGTTTGTGGCAGCATAGGCATACCTTCGGGCATAAAGCTTAAGGCGCCAACCATATCATAGCTATTGCGCCAGGCGATAAGCGCCGTCTGCGGATCGGCTGCACGAATTTGCGCCGCAAAACTACGACGGTCGACAGTAAGAGCAAGCTGCTGATAACGTTGGGTTTCGGACTCAAGATACTGAGTCACTTGGTACTGCTGTTCGATAATGAGTTGCCGATAAAGGGCAAACAGCAAAGCGCCTATGATCACAGTCACTAAGGTCGAGAAGATAATAGTGATGCGCCAGGCGCTGCTTTGGTAAGGCTTAATGCCTTTGGCGTAAGCGATAACCCGCTCCCCTTACGGTTTCAATCAATTCACCGTGGCCTAACTCTTCAAACTTGCGGCGTAACTTGGCAATATGCACGTCGATCACATTGGTACGGGGATCGAAGTGATAATCCCACACGGCTTCAAATAATAGCGTCCGACTAATAACCTGATTAGCGTGTTCCATCAGATACTTAAGCAATTGGAATTCTTTGGGTTGCAGCATCAAATCGTGGCCATCTAAGGTCACGTTACGTGTTAGCAGCTCCATTTTTAAGCCACCGACCACCAGATCTGTGGTAATAGGTGCGGATTGGCCCCGTTGCATCAACTTTTCGGCACGTACAAGCAGCTCCGAAAAGGCAAAGGGCTTAGTCATATAATCATCGCCACCCGCACGCAGGCCTTTTACCCTTTCATCCACATGGGCCAGCGCCGACAGGATAAGCACTGGAGTTTGGTTGCCAGTTGCTCTAAGGGCGGCCAGCAATTTCAACCCATCGAGTTGGGGCAACATGCGGTCGAGAATCAAGAGGTCGTACTGACCACTCGTGGCTTGCAGCAGACCTTGATGACCATCGCTGGCGGTCTCAATATTATGTCCCTGCTCAAGAAATCCTTTAACGATGTAGTCGATCGTTGTCGCATCATCTTCAACTAAAAGTATTTTCATCTGTATGCTGCGCTCCCCTGTCTTCACTTAGCGGTAATACTCAGCGTGCTAATCCCACTTAAGTAAAGGTAACTGTCGTAAATTTTCAATATCGAATGCCAATTTATACTTGCCTGTATCGTCCAGCAACTTTAACTCTAAGTAACTGATACCTAAGTCATGGTCTAATTTAGCATCGGTCAGAAAGGCCTTATGATCCTGAGTCGCCATTGCAATAATGCCGGAGAAGGTTTGATGCTTAGTGCTGATAAGGCGTGCGGCTTCCACCTCGCCGACATCATCGGCTGTGACTTTACCCGCTTTTTGTTTCAATAACTTACCATCTCGCGCCCGATATTCGAAACGGGTAATTGCATTCGCCAGCGGATTAATCAACTCAAACTGGTAGACCAACTCGCCTTCCTGCATTTCCATTTCAAACTCGGCAATCACGCCAGGAAACTCCTTCTCAATTTGCTGCATCACGCTTAACGGCGGCAGATACTCACCGCTCGAAAGCATCGAATACATGCTCTGGGCTGCGGTGGCAATCCCAGATACCAACATGAATCCTAGCAACCATAGTCTCATGGTTCCTCCATAAAAATCGGCTAAGTTTGTATCTTATGAGACAATCAGTTAGATGTCGATGGCGTACCAAAATCCCATCGCTTTTATCCCTGTTTGCCCATGATGGCGCCTAGTTCATCACTCATGTGAATTGCTCAATCCACTTGATTCAAACTCAGCAAACACTGACGAATGCATTCAGTTTACCTAATAGCGACTGAAACACCGATGGAAACAAGATTAAGCTTTGATCATCTGGGGATTTTGAAGTATGACATTTACCGTAAAAACCCATCATTTAGCCATTTAAAATCACACTAATTGAATTTCAGCTGGTATTTTAGCGCATCTGTGTCGTCAAAAAGTACGATTGGCAATGCAATCCCGTTGTTCTAGAGTCAACTAAACGGCCATTTAAATCGGAGTGCATATGAAACCAATTACACGCTGGATTAGCTTAAGTTTGCTACTGCTTGGAGCATTAAGCGCCTACGCCTATGGCAGCGCCACAAGCGCTGTGACGTTTATCATCTTAGGTATGCTTTTTGAAGGAACATTTTGGATGGGATTACTCGGTAAGCGAAAAACGAAATAAACAGTCTCAGTTAATTTGCGGCTAATGCGTGATTCACCCTAACTACCCCAGTGTGAAATCGGCGCTGGCATAGCATGGGCATATCCCTGTTGATAATCGCACCCCAATAAGGTTGCCACATCAATGTGCATCAAAGTCTCCACACCTTCACAAACAACCTGCATTCCTAATCGCTGTAAATACTCAACTAAGCTCGTCAAAATTCGCATTGAATGTGAAGAGCGACAAGCTTGCTGCAAAAGGGAACGATCTAACTTGATGACATCATAGGGCAACACCATCAAACGTAAAAAATTACATTCTTGAGTGCCAAAATCATCTAATACGATGCTAGCTCCTAGTGCCCGTAGCATTTCAATCATTTCATGCTGTTTATCATCTAATAAAGTATGCTCTAACACTTCAAACCAAATTTTGATGCCCAGCACTTTTGCTTGAAGCAACAGCATTTGCAATAAATTTTGATAAGTAACACTGTATGGCATGGGATTTAAATTAATGGACAGAATGCCAACGCCTTTATCGGCCAATCTAGTTAAGTCTTTAAGAATCGACCTCAACATCCATATATCTATATGCAGAGAAGTATTTTGATCTAACAGTAAAGAATCCACCTTCTAAAGAAGGTGGCTTTGTTTTAACCCCCTAAAAGGGGGCCTTTATTCAAGAGCAAGTTGACCCTGCTCTTGCCGCTCTACTTTCTCTTGATGCCTAACGTATCTACGGATTATTTCCTCGTTAATTCCAATCGAATCGACGAAGTATCCTCTCTGCCAAAAATGATTTCCCCAAAGTTTATTCTTACGTAGGTAAGGAAATTTACTGAATATTTTCAAAGCTATCTTACCTTTTAACGCCCCCATTAAATTCGATATAGATATCTTCGGAGGTACCTTCACCACTAAATGAACATGGTCAACTTGAACATTTAGCTCCATGACTATGCATCCCATTTGATGGCAATAAACCTGAATGCATCGATAAACCTCTTTTCCGACATTACCTTTCAATATCCGAAAGCGGTACTTTGGTGTCCAGACTATATGATATTGACATCGCCAGAACACATGCGATGCTTGCTCGTATCTACTCATGTTATTTGCCTCTTTTGACTTCGCTAAAAATCAAAGATGCATTTAACATGGGTAGGTATACAGGCAAAGCCTCAAATGATGATAACCACCTACTGAAGTAGGTGGTTTTGGGCTAAAAATAAAAAACCGCCCGAAGGCGGTTTTAATACAATAAGAAGCTTTACTTGCAAGCTTAGCCGCAAAAGCAAACTCAGTCGCGAAAGCAAACTTAGCCTTTAATCAGCTCGCTGATGGTCAGCACGCCGTGGGTGGTCGCGCCAGCGCCCCATAGTGCAGAAGCAGAATCTTCGAAGGCGGCCGCTAAATCCACGTGTAACCACTTGGCTTCTGGCGAAACAAAACGCCACAGGAAGCCGGCCGCATTCGAGGCACCGCCAGCACCACCACCTTTCACTGGGCGGCTGTTTGCCGTGTCAGCATAGGCCGATGGACACATATCTTTATGCCAAGGATCCAGTGGCAATGGCCATACACGCTCAGCTACTGTCGAGGCTTTTTGTTGCGCCAGTTGTAACACTTCTGTCTGTGGCGAAAAAATCGCGTTGTAGTTAGAGCCCACCGCCATCACAGCTGCGCCAGTTAAGGTTGCTGCATCGATAATAAAAGGAGCACCCGTCGCAGAAGCCGCTTGCAGACCATCGGCCAGCACTAAGCGCCCTTCGGCATCGGTGTTAACTACTTCAACTGTGACGCCATTTTTGTAGGTGAGGATATCACCCAGCTTATAGGCACGGCCGCTGATCAGGTTTTCAGCGCAGCACAGGAATAATTTAACGCGTTTGTTCAGGCCCGATTTAATCGCTAAACCTAAAGCGGCAGTAACAGTGGCGGCGCCGCCCATATCACACTTCATGCCCAGCATGCCTTCAGAAGCTTTAATGCTGTAACCGCCGGAGTCGAAGGTAATCCCTTTACCGACCAAGGCAACAGATACTGGGGCATCGGCTGACAGCGGGTTAAAGTCTAGCTCTAACATCGCAGGTGGACGCTCACTGCCGCGACCTACAGCATGAATACCAATCCATTGCTCTGCTAATAATGCTTCACCTTCAATAATACGGTAACTGACCTTGGCACCACCGAGTTCGGCTAACCATTTGGCCGCTTGCTGCGCCAGTTTCACAGGAGACAGATTTTCAGGAGTCTCATTGATCAGTTGACGGGCAAATGTAGCCACGTCTAAGCGACGTTGTAACTCGGCTTGTACTTCGGCATCGCCGCACCATTGGATCTTGTAACCGGGTTTAGCGGTGGCAAAGCCTTGAGCGAAGACCCATTGGCTATTTAGATCCCAAAGAGAACCCACTAATGCGACGGTATTAATCCCTTGATTACGTAATTTACGCGCTGCCATTTGAATTTGGCGTAGCTCATCGCCGCCACCTAAGTGGACTAATGTACCTTCGGCATTGAAGGTCACATCGGCTTTGCCCCAATGGGCTGCGGGGGCATCTTTGGTTAACTCAACTCTCATCACTTCAGTCACTTTAAGTTCACTCATAAGGGGTCCTTATTTTAATTTGTTCTTGCTCTTATACCCATACAAGTTGAGGTGAGACGTCCTGCATCCTCAGGCTTTTGGGGTACACACAATACAACGGGGTTGGCGGCAGTTTACTGCCAGTGGCCCAGGACTGAAAGCCATCGGCCTAAGTTACCGAGGTAAAATCTGTAAACATTTGCGAAATTTGTTAGTCTTCGGAGCCAGAATCAACTAGCGACAGGGATCACATGCACTTTACTCCAGCACTGAAATCGGGAAAGCTACTTAAGCGCTACAAACGTTTTCTCGCCGATGTCCAACTCGAAGACGGCAGTGAAATCACCCTGCATTGCCCCAATACCGGTTCAATGCGTAACTGCCTGTTCCCCGGTGAAACCGTGTGGTTTTCCACGTCTAACAATCCTAAACGTAAATATGCCCATACATGGGAGTTGATGACCACGCCAACGGGTGGCCTTATCGGCATTCATTCGGGCAATGCCAACGCCCTAGTCGAGGAGGCACTTAATAAAGGTATTATCACTGAACTTAAAGGTTACGACAGCTTAAGTCGCGAAGTGAAGTACGGAGATGAAAATAGCCGTATCGATATCTTGCTGGAAGCTGCTCAAAAACCCGCCTGCTATATAGAAGTCAAAAGTTGTACTTTGCTTGAAGATGGACAAGGTTATTTCCCCGATGCAGTGAGTCTTCGCGGCCAAAAACATCTGCGGGAATTAATGCACATGGCCAGCCTTGGGCACAGAGCCGTATTGCTATTTGTGGTGCAACATACTGACATTATTAGTGTGGCACCAGCGGCACACATTGACCCTGAGTATTCTAACCTATTGAAAAAAGCTATTTTATCAGGTGTAGAAGTGCTAGCGTATCGCTGCGAAATATCCCCCGATGAGATACATCTGGCCCAATCATGCCCAGTCCGAGTATGATGTTAAGATTGAGTAAAATACTTTTTCATTTCAATTAGCGAAGGCAGTCAAAAAATTCTGTCAAGGTGAAACGAAAAATTTGCCTCGTTGTAAAGATTCTGATATAGATAGCGGCCGTTCTTAAGGACGCCCTACAAACGCAAATGATGACAGGAGATGCGTTATGCCTGAAGGCACCAAAAAACTTGGCGTACTCGCTATCGCAGGTGTAAGTCCCTACCAGGAAAAACCCGGTGAGGAGTATATGAACGCTAAGCAACTGGGTCACTTCAAGATCATTCTTGAAGCTTGGCGCAATCAGTTGCGTGAGGAGGTCGACCGTACTCTGAGTCATATGCAGGATGAAGCAGCAAACTTTCCCGATCCTGTGGACCGTGCAGCGCAGGAAGAAGAGTTCAGTCTCGAATTACGTGCGCGTGACAGAGAACGTAAACTGATCAAGAAGATCGAAAAAACTCTCCAGAAAATCGAAGAAGACGATTTTGGCTTCTGCGATTCTTGCGGTATCGAAATCGGCATTCGCCGTCTCGAAGCGCGTCCAACAGCCGATCAGTGTATCGACTGTAAAACGCTTGCAGAGATCAAAGAGAAGCAAATGGCGGGTTAATCGGCCATCCTAGGCGGGGAGTTCCCCGCCTACTTGTTTGTGCATCTTGCATAAACATCCTCTCGTTTCACTTCGCTTTTTTGTTAGTATCCCCCTAAAATACAGCCACTTTGACTGGTTATTCCTGCAAATTCCTATGATGGCGACTCACTCTTTCAACACTTCCGCTTTACATCCTTATGTTGGCCGTTTTGCGCCTTCGCCCTCAGGAGCATTGCATTTTGGCTCGCTAGTCGCGGCCCTTGGTAGTTATCTGCGGGCGCGCTCAGAGGGAGGAAAGTGGTTAATACGCGTTGAGGATATTGATCCACCTAGGGAAGTTGCAGGCGCCGCCGATGATATTTTACGCACCTTAGAGGCTTATGGTTTCGAATGGGACGATGCGGTGCTGTACCAGAGTGCGCGCACCGAGGCCTATCAGGCCAAACTCGATGAGTTACTCGCTGAGGATAACGCCTACTTCTGCCAATGCAGCCGCAAACAAATTCAAGCCATGGGTGGGATTTACGATGGCCGCTGCCATCGGTTAGCCACGCCACATCACAGTGGTGCGGTTCGGCTAGTTAATCGCGCTCAAGTGGCCGAGTTTACCGATAACCTGATGGGAAAAGTGATTGTAGATCGGGCCTTTGCTGCTGAAGATTTTATTATCAAACGTAGTGATGGACTTTATGCCTATCAACTCGCCGTAGTGCTGGATGACGCCTACCAAGGCATTACCGAGGTGGTGCGGGGCTACGATTTAATCGAAGCCAGTTGTCGCCAATTAAGCTTATATCAAACCTTTGGTCTAACCGCGCCGCAGTGGTTGCACTTACCGCTCGCCAGTTTAAGTCCGGGTTTTAAGCTGTCAAAACAAAATCACGCGCAGGCTATCGATAAACAGCATCCGCAAGCGAGTCTCAATGCAGCCCTCGCCTTTTTGGGCCAAGCACCAGTAGAGCTCACAACTGCGCCGCAAATGCTGGCCCAGGCAGTGGCCCAGTTTCAATTGTCGGCAATCCCTAAACAGCGGGAAATCCTGATCGCCCCTTAAAGCCTGACGGGCAAGTTCTCGACCTAAAAGCATCATGTTATCAGCGCTAAGTCGTGGCATAGCTCAAAAATCGCGATATACCCATCGGGACGCAATTGGTATATCATAGCCGCCAGATTTTTAATCACATAACAGATACATTCCGAGGTGTCCCATTTTTCGCCGTATTAGCCAATTCTGCAAGCAGCTATTTGAAGACGCGCCTAAAACGACCGCTCCAACTCCAGCTCAGATTGAACCCCAAACGCCAGAACTTACTTCAGGCGGCTTAAGCTTGGCGATCGTGCCTAGGGATGCGCACACCATTTCCCGCAAGCAGATCAGTGAAAATGCGCTTAAGGTACTATATCGACTGAATAAAGCTGGTTTCCAAGCCTATTTAGTGGGCGGGGGTGTACGGGATTTGCTCCTTGGGCTTGAACCGAAAGACTTTGACGTGGTTACCAATGCGACGCCGGAAGAAATCAAAAAACTGTTCCGTAATTGCCGTGTTGTTGGTCGTCGATTCCGCCTTGCCCATATTGTGTTTGGCCGCGATGTGATTGAAGTGGCGACTTTCCGTGGCCACCACGGTGAAAGCAATGAAAAGATTTCCAAAGCCAATGCCGAAGGGCGTTTGCTCAGGGATAACGTGTACGGAGAAATCGACGAAGACGCAGAGCGCCGCGATTTTACCGTTAACGCCCTTTACTACGATATTAGCGACTACTCTATCCGCAGCTATGGCGGTGGCATGGAAGATCTTAAAGCCGGCACCTTAAGGCTGATTGGCGATCCCGAAACCCGTTACCGCGAAGATCCAGTGCGTATGCTCAGAGCCGTGCGTTTTGCCACTAAGCTCAGCATGACAATTGATGAAGTAACTGCTAAACCAATCAAACAGTTAGCACCACTGCTCAAAGATATTCCTGCCGCCCGCATGTATGAAGAAGTGCTCAAACTCTTCTTCGCCGGCAAAGCCATGGCAAACTTTGAGATGATGCAGGAATATAAACTGTTTGCGCCCCTATTTCCTCAGGTTGACGCCCTATTAAAAGAAGCGCCTAAAGGTCCGGCAATGAAGATGGTGCAAGCCATCATGAAGAGTACGGATGATCGTGTTAATGAAGATAAGCCCGTCACGCCATCGTTTTTCTATGCGGCGATTCTCTGGTATCCACTGCGCCAACGCGCCGAAGATATTGCTGTTGAAAGTGGCCTTACTTTATATGATGCCTTTTTCGCCGCCATGGGCGATGTGATGGAGCAGCAATGCCAAACCATTAGTATTCCTCGCCGTTTTAGCACACCAGCCAAGGATATCTGGCAACTACAACTTCGCTTTGAGCGCAGCCAAGGCACGCGCGCCTTTAAACTGTTAGAGCATCCGAAGTTTAGAGCGGCATACGACTTACTGTTACTGCGTGGCGAAGTCGAAGGGGGCAATCTGGCCAAGAGTGCAGCCTGGTGGCAACAGTTTGTTGAAGCGGATGAAATCGAGCGTTTGGCGATTGCCCGCAGCGGTAATAAAGCCTCGAGCAGCCGTAATCGCAATTCACCTCAGCGTCGCCGTCGCCGCCCAAGTGCAGCCAAAGCCGAAGAATAATGACTCAAGTGTTTGTCGCCCTTGGAGCGAATCTTGAAGATCCCCAAGCACAGCTGGACAATGCCGTAGCGGCCTTGTCCACCTTGGCTGAAAATCAAAGTCTTAGGGTATCTCCCTATTACCGTTCAACGCCAATGGGTGAGGTTGTGCAGCCTGACTATATCAATGCTGTCGCAGGCTTTGAAACTCAGCTGGCCCCGCTGGCCTTATTAGATGCACTGCAACACATTGAAAATACCCAAGGCCGTGTACGCCAAGAGCGTTGGGGGCCCAGAACATTAGATCTAGACTTACTCTTGTATGACAACGCCATTATCGATGAGCCCAGACTCAAAGTGCCGCACTACGGCATGAAAGAACGTAGCTTTGTGCTAGTTCCTTTAGCTGCCATTGCGCCCGATCTCGTGTTG
Organism: Shewanella sp. ZOR0012; assembly: GCF_000798835.1. Taxonomy (NCBI): domain Bacteria; kingdom Pseudomonadati; phylum Pseudomonadota; class Gammaproteobacteria; order Alteromonadales; family Shewanellaceae; genus Shewanella; species Shewanella sp. ZOR0012. Next base: position 4,318,044 of record NZ_JTLE01000094.1, on the reverse strand, counting down.
CCCTGTAAAACGCCGCTACACAGCCTTATCAGTGAAAAATTCTTGGCCGAGTTACAACTACTGGGCAATGATCATTGAAGTCAGCCCCCAGTTAGCTTATAACACCACTTCCATTTGGTTTGAAGATCACCCATATGTCTAAAGTTACTAGCTCAACCCTGTTGAAATACAAACAGGAAGGTAGAAAATTCACCGCTCTGACAGCCTATGATGCCAGCTTTGCCAGCGCGTTCGACGGCGAAGGCATCGATGTGCTACTGGTCGGCGATTCTTTGGGAATGGTTCTGCAAGGCCACGATGATACGCTGCCCGTCACGACAGCCGAAATCGCCTATCACACTCGTTGTGTGCGTCGCGGTATCGAGCGATCACTGCTGATCGCAGACATGCCGTTTATGAGTTACGCCACGCCAGAACAAGCCATGGAAAACGCCACCGCACTAATGCAGGCGGGTGCCAATATGGTCAAGCTGGAAGGCGGTCACTGGTTACTCGAAACGGTTACTAAACTGACCGAGCGCGGTATTCCTGTCTGCGCCCACTTGGGCCTCACCCCGCAATCGGTACACGTTTTTGGCGGTTTTAAAGTGCAGGGCCGCGATGCTGAAAATGCCCAGCGCATTCTCGATGAAGCTAAGGCCTTAGAGGCGGCAGGCGCGCAGCTGTTAGTGGTTGAATGTATTCCAGCATCGCTTGCTACCGCCATTACTCAAGCATTAACTATCCCTGTAATTGGCATTGGCGCGGGCGCCAGCACCGATGGTCAGATTCTGGTGATGCACGACGTGCTTGGTATTTCGAGTGGTTATATTCCACGTTTTTCAAAGAACTACCTCAAGCAAACGGGCGAAATCCGCTCGGCGGTTCGCGCTTATATTGAAGAAGTGGCCAATGGCACCTTCCCGAGTGCAGATCACACGTTCAACTAAGAGTGCTAGCACTCATAAAGCTAAATTGTGCTAAGCACACAGACTACTCATTTTAGGTTTTAGCAAGGTAAGAGTTAATGATCACTAGCGCCCATATCGATGATATTCGTACTCAAGTGCGAGCATGGCGTGCCAAGGGCGAGACTGTCGCCTTTGTGCCGACCATGGGCAATCTCCATCAGGGACACATCACCTTAGTGAAAGAAGCGGCGAAAAAATGCGATCATGTAGTCGTGTCTATCTTCGTCAATCCCATGCAGTTTGGGCAAAATGAAGATCTCGATGCCTACCCGCGCACCTTAGAGGCCGATAGCCAAGCCTTAACCGCAGCGGGCGCCGAGCTGTTGTTTACTCCAACACCGGCGATTATTTACCCCAAAGGGTTAGCGCAGCAAACCTATGTTGAAGTACCGGGGATCTCCGATGTACTCTGCGGTGCTAGTCGTCCCGGCCACTTCCGTGGCGTCGCGACCATCGTTTGTAAACTGTTCAACATAGTGCAGCCCGATGTCGCGTTCTTTGGCAACAAGGATTATCAACAACTGTTAGTGATCCGCACTATGGTTGAGGATTTGTCGCTGCCGATTGAAATTATCGGTGTAGATACAATTCGTGAAGCCTCGGGCTTAGCCATGAGTTCACGCAATGGTTACCTTACTGCAGAAGAAAAGGCCGCAGCGCCCGCACTGAAAAAAGCCATTGATGCCATGGCACAAGGGATCAAGCAAGGCGTGAGTATCGAACAAGTCACCGCAGAAGCCAAAGCGAGCCTTATCGCCGCAGGCTTTACACCGGATTATTTAGAAGTTCGCCATGCCACCACGCTGGCCCATGCGGAAGCTACGGACCAAGCCCTGGTGATTTTGGCGGCCGCTTACTTAGGTAAAGCGCGTCTTATTGATAATCTGCGCTTTGATCGCTAAACATCTATTTAAGATTTGAGAAAAGGAGCTTAGGCTCCTTTTTTATTACCTCAGAACGCTGGTATTGCTGGCGTTCCAGTGAAGCGTCAAATAAATTCCAGCGTCAAAAAACTGGTTTTATTCTTTCACTTACGCCATAGTACTCACCAATGTTAACGTTAAGTAACATATGTTTATACTACATGGATTTATAACTGCTAAAGTTTAAAGGGAGATAAGTGAGACAACTCCATTTAACTCTAGCTTAATACCCATTGTGATAACTTCATTCATTGCGTATAAAAAGGATTTGTCGTCGAATGGCAAGACTCATAGTGACTCTTATTTGTATGCTTTTGCCTCTCACGGCGCTCGCAAATACCGTCTATAAATGTCGCAAAGGCGATAAAGTCATCTTTAGCCAAATCGCCTGTCCGCAGGAATACAGTCAGCATAAAATTGAATATCAGTTGGGTACTAGCAACGAAATTGATTCGGATAAACGTGAAACCAAAGTAGACCCATTGCAAGCTTTGTTAAATAATCACTCCTTACCCCCAAAGAAACTGCTGCAATTACTCGACGGTGAAATCTATAGCCTCAAACAAGAGAATAGCTATTTTGAAATCCTAAGGGCCAGTGAATTACAGAAACTAGAACGGCAGCGATATTGGCAAAATAAAGACAAAAGTGATCCCGATTATTTAAAGCAACTGAGTAAGATTAATGATCATTTTGATAAACTCACCACAATCAATAGCCAACTTATACAGCAATTATCGGATAGAAAAACCCAAATAAATGCCGATGTAGAACACGAAGAACCCCAAAAAAATGACACGCATTAGTTGAGCATTAAACGTAAATGGTAACTACCGACTAAACAGCTAGTTTAGGGGTTGAAAGCAAAAAGGCGACCTTTCGGTCGCCTTCATTTTTAAGGACTAAATTAGAATTGTGCTACTACTGGTGCAGAACATAAGATTCCAGTGGTTTCACATACTTGGTAAGTCACACTTGATGCAGACGTAGTGAAGCGATCACGATAGTTGCCATCGTTCTCAGTTGTCACCACTAACTGACCGTCACGGTATAGAGCAATACTTTCGCCTAATGCACTATCCCATTCAATATCTACCATAGCGCTACCACGGCGTGATACCAATGCGCGAGTGACGGATGCGTTGATACTATGCTCATAAACTTGAACTTCCATGGTCACAGTATTGCTGTGTTCCATTGAGTCAGTCACAGTGAGGGCCACAGTGTAAGTACCTGCCGCAGCAAATACATGGCTAGGGTTCATTTCAGTTGAAGTTGAACCATCACCAAAATCCCAGCTGTAGCTCACGATATCATCATTCGCATCGGTACTAGTGTTAGTAAAGGCGACACTTAAACCTTCAACTGCATACTCGAAGCCCGCCACTGGTGCCGCTGGAGATGCTTCGCCTAAGCCGCTGATCACTAAGCCCCAGTTATTAAGAGTACCCGTGTCAGCCGCTGCATTGTCATCTACTGATAATGACCAAGTACCCCGTGCGTTTTCACCATCAAACGCGCTTAAGTCCCAACTCTTAACAATGTTGTCAGCGCTGCCACCATCACGGTTATGTAGAACCACTTCAGTACCTGCTGGTGAAGTTAACACAACGCGTAAGTCACCAATCCAAGTGTGGCTGATATTGACATCGGCGGTCACGCCAAAAATCTGCACATCATCAGTAACTTCAATCGTGCTCACAATACCACTAGCATTGTTATCAGGGATAGCAACAGCATTCTCATTGCCATAGGTAAAGTCATTTAATCCTTGAGGGAACACATTCAGTGAAACGACTTTAGCCTTTTCAATGGTGCCATCGGTACCTGTTACTGTAATGCTGTAATCACCCCAAGCTGTTTGCGCCGTTGTCGCAACATCTAAGGTAAATGAACCACCAGCAGAAACAGTTGAGGCTGATAAGGACACACCTTCTAGCGCTGGAGAAACAGAGACAGAAAGCGCCACATCGCCTTCCCATCCAGCAACACTACCAACACTAAAGTTATAGCTTGCAGTGCTACCCGCTTCGACAGATTGTGACACTGGCGATACGGTAAACTTGTAGCTAGGAGATGGGTTAGCCTGCTCGAGTGCGTTAGCCACATTGAGGCGAGTACCAGCCACGGTTTTACCCGTTAAATCTGCATTAGCATCACCTGATGCCATCAGTAAGGATTTCATTTCTACTGGTGAGAGATCTGGATTTAATGACCACACCAGAGCTGCGGCGCCGGTGACATGTGGAGTAGCCATAGAGGTACCAGAATACGTCGCGTAACCACCACCTGGAACAGTAGAGAGAATCGCGGAGCCTGGTGCTCCCATATCGACGCTAGTTAAACCCCATTGTGAGAAGTCTGACATACGGTCATTACGATCCGTACTTGCAATCGAGAGGACAACGTCAGAATCGTAGCTTGAGGGATAATGTGGGCTCGCATCGTTATCGACCGCGTCATTACCCGCTGCTGCAACGAATAAAATGCCTGCTTCACCACCCGCTTCAATCGCATCTTTTAAGGCTTGGCTAAAGCTACCGCCGCCCCAAGAGTTGTTGGTGGCTTTGATATCCACGCCATGGTTAACCTTCAGATCCGTAAAGTAATCTAAACATGCAATAGCGCCAGCTGTAGAACCATAACCATCGGCATCAAGGAACTGACAGGCGGCAATTTTAACGTCCCAGTTCACCCCAACGACACCCACACCATTGTTGCCTTTAGCACCAATAGTGCCAGATACGTGAGTACCGTGACCATTACCATCCATTGGGTTACCGTTATCATTTACCGCACTGTAACCGTGAATATCATCGATCACGCCGTTACCATCGTCATCGATACCATTACCTGGAATTTCGCCAGCGTTAACCCACATGTTGGCTTGCAAATCTGGGTGATTGTAATCAACCCCAGTATCGATAACCCCAATCACCACATCCGAGCTACCCGTGGTGATTTCCCAAGCCTCTGGCGCGTCGATATCTGCATCGGCACTACCGCCATTTTGGCCAGTGTTGTTCATGCCCCACAGGCTAGCAAAGCTTGGATCATCGGGCGTACCTATCGCCTTAAGAATGTAGTTGGGTTCTGCATATTTTACCGCTGGATGACGACTAATCACCTTAATCGCATCTTCAATATTAGCGCCTTTACGCAGGGCTAAACGGGCAAGTTTACCATTGAGTAAATGCTGGAATTTATCGTCTACGCCATCAGCATTTGCATCGGTTAAGGTGCCGCGAATTAAACGCTGTGCTGCTGCACGTTCGGCTTTAGTCACATTATCTTTGTACACCACAAGGATGGCGTCTTTTTCATAGACTGGTGCATCTTTTGCCATTGCAGGCACCGCTGACAACGTCATCGCTCCTGCAATTGCTAACGCCAATGGTGAGAGTTTTATTGACATACTTAAGCTTCCTATAGTCCTTTACGTTGAAATTCTGGAACGGCAATTACGCAGCCACCATTCAAAGTGAAATGGATAAAAACGACGAATTTCCAGCATGTTTGCCTGCAAATTGTTGCCATAATGTTTCAATTTAAAAAAGACGCTGCACGCTAAATACAACTTAACTACTAGACCAACTCGGTGAGGTAAATACCGCCTAAACGCAGGGTTTTATCGACAAAAAACAAGATATTCATGGAATTAACAAAAGTTAATCTGGTTAGCATTTAAATTACACCTCAAAAATAAATACCCTTTTGGCCAATTGTCTCTAAGCACTATGGCTCGTACCTTGATGCCTGAGTTGGAAGGAGTCTGTGCTCTGACCAAAACACCAATACATGCAAGGAGTCACTTGTGCCAAATCCATTAACACGCTTTTTGGTACTGCTGCTCTTGATATGTAGTTGCCTGACATCATCCCATGCGGCAGATGTCAGTGAATTGCCCGTCACACTGCAGGCGCTAATTGAGCGTTCAGGGCGCGATAATCTTATCGACCTAGTGCAGCAAGGCACGGCAAACCAAGGGATAGTGTTTCAATCAGGGAACGATAACAGCGCCTATGTGACGCAAGCGGGTAACGATAACGTATCGCTTGTGACACAGATTGGAACCAATAATGAAGTCCAACTACGACAAGTCGGCACTAAAAATATGGCTTCGATTACCCAGATTGGTAATGACAACCTGGTGCAATTGAACCAGCTAGGAAGCGGCAATTTTTCGATTCAACAGATTGCGGACGGTGCCGCAATCTCAATAACTCAGTATTAAACAGGGAGAGTCACATGAAATCACAAGCAAAAATGTCATTGATTGCATTAGCCATTACTGCGGGATTAAGTGGTAATGCGCTAGCAGCAAGCACAGTCAACGAAATCAGCGTTGAGCAAACAGGCCAAGGTCAAGATACCTTAGTCGCTCAAACTGGTGTCATTAACGCAGCAGCAGTAACCCAAACGGGTAACGACCAAGTTGCCACCGTATTACAAGACGGTGTGTGGCATGAAGCACAAGTCAACTCAACTGGCGATGCTAACAAAGTGACTGTTAGCCAACAAACAGATTGGCACGTAGCCTCTGTTGATGTGGAAGGCAATAATAACGAAGTTGAAGTGACTCAAGACGGCTTCTTCAACCAAAGCAGCAACGATGTCGTGGGCAACGACAACCTTGTTTCAGTTAGCCAATTAGGCGAGCTGAACGAAAGCTATGTTGAAATCACTGGCACAGAAAACAGTGCATTTGTTGAGCAAGAAGGTGATGAAAACCTTGCCGTATTCCGTGTTCAAGGCGACAACAACGACGGTGATATCAAACAATACGGTAATAGCAACCAAGCGGGTCTTATTGCACTCGATCTGACTGCCAACGTGGGTAACAACAACGACGTATCAGTTGAACAAATTGGTAACAATAACTTTGGTGCAGCCAAAGGCATCGCTGGTAACGACAACAGTGTTGATATCTACCAAAAAGGTGATAACCACACTGGCTTTGTTTACGCCTTAGCCGGTAGCGAAAACGATATCAGCATGAAGCAAGAAGGCAGCAATAACATTGCTTACCTCTCTATGACTACGGGTGATGATAACACTATCGACATCGCTCAAGATGGTGATAGCAACACAGTTGGTGATTCTTTAGTTGCTGATATTCAAGGTGATGATAATGATATCGCCATCAAGCAAAAAGGCGATAGCAACGGTGCAGAGTTCCAAGTATGGGGCGATAGCAACGACGTAGACTTAAAACAACGTGGTGATGCTAACTTCGCAACCTTTGGCGCTTACGGTACTGACAACGACTTCGACTTATCCTCTAAAGGTGATAACAACGAGCTGGTTGCCTTCGCAACAGGTGAGGACAACAGCATCGAAATCAGCCAAGAAGGTGATGCGAACTTCGCTTATGTGGATGCCGTGGGTAGCGACAACGAAGTGGATGTTGAGCAAGATGGTGATCAAAACGAGACCATCATTAGCGTAACAGGTAACAACGCCGATGTAACTGCACTGCAACACCGTGGCGATCTGAACCTTATCGATTTAATCATCGAAGGTGATGAAAACTCAGCAGAAATCACTCAAGCGGGTAACGGCAACTGGGTCGGTGGTGATAGCGGTAGTTCATTTGCTGCCAACTCATTTGGCGTGAGTGGTGACAACAACAGCCTAATGATCTCCCAAACAGGTAATGACAACTTAGTATTAGGCTCACAAGCGGGTAACAACAACAGCATCAGCGTAACCCAAAATGGTGATATGAACGTTGCGACTGTTGTGCAATACTAATCTTTAAATATGAGTCGCCTTCAAGTTGAAGGCGACTAAATAAAAACGGGAACATTGATAATGTTCCCGTTTTTATTTGCCTATCACACGCAAAAGTACATCGCTATTCGTCTTATCGTTTGGGTATCACAAACAAAGGCTTAACTACAAAACTCAAAATGGGTTTGATAGGTCTGAGCCCACCTTAATAACTCGACACGATTTCGTGACTGGGTTTTACGGAAAATCGATGAAATATGCGCCTTTACCGTGTGCTCACTGATGCAAAGACGATGGGCAATTTCCTTATTTCTCGCGCCGCTGGAAACGAATTGAATGATGGTTCTTTCTCTAGAGGTAAGCGCTTGCAGCATGGCCACAGTGTCGGCAGGCATATCATGTTGTCCATCCAACTTTTGCACTACGCGACGAAACATCTTACTGAGCAAAGTTCTATCGTACCAAAGCTCATCGGCAACCATTTTACGCAATCCGGTCAACATCAAATCCATACGCTGGTCAGTAAACAGTAGTCCGCGTATGCCAAGCAGCATAGCTGACTCTTGATCTAAGGAATTGCGCTCAACTTGATACAGAGCCACAGGAATATGGGGGACAAGACGAGATGCCAGCAAAGGGATCCCTTTATTGTCTAAGGCCGCACCTTTCTGGGCGATTAAACAAAAGCTGCGATGCCCTTTGTCTAAATCTAACTCTAACTCTGAGGCATGTTTAACGATCCGTGTTTTCAATCCGATAGATTCAGCAAGTATCGCTAGATGACAAGGCGCCGCCACTTGATGTAAAAATACTAACTCATTGATAGTACCCAATTTACTCTTCTCCCTGAAAAGTATTTCATTATCTTTTTATCCGGCTTAATGAAATCTGCTTAAATCTCAGCATACATCTCATTAACATAGCCCATTTTGACTAGTTACCGTATGAATGCCATCACCCAAATGTACTAATAACCTCTATTTATATGTAGTAAATTCGACTAAGTCCCTAAATAGTATTTAATTGCTAGCAATTAATACTAAATGAGATAGAGATCACATTCATCTTTATACCTTAGTCTATGAAAACATCAATCGAAAGTTTAAACAAAAAATTAACACCTGAAGATGACATTTTTGAGAATAAAAATCCCCTTTGAATCTAATTCAAAGGGGATTGGATGTTCTCAGACTACGATTAGGCTTGAGTCAGGAGTTTAGTGATTTGCTTATCCTGCACACGGGATAAACTGAGTAGCGCCACGATGGCCCCAATTAAGGCTAAAAACATATCCGATTGAGTATCCCACATGTAACCTTGTGTGCCTAAGAATGCCTCAGCACCTTCGCCCGTTGCAGCGGCCACCCACCACTCAATAAGCTCATAGAAAGCACTGAAAGCGAGTACAAAACAAGTGACCAAAAAAGCGCACCAAGCGCCGGGTTTGACGGCTTGATTGCGTAACATAATCTCACGGGCCAACATGGCAGGAATAAAGCCTTGAGCGAAATGCCCGACCTTGTCGTAATTGTTACGTTCACTGCCCATCCATTGGGCAATGGTGTCAAATAATGGCACTTCAGCATAAGTATAGTGCGCGCCGACAAACAGCACACAACAATGTACAAGTACTAAAAAATACACTATTGGGGTTAGCTCAAAGCGTTTGCGGGTAAAAAATAATAGCGGAACCGCCACTAATGCAGGTAAAGCTTCAAGCCACCAAGTGAAAGTATCAGCAGGTTTTATCGCCGACCAGACTAATACTGAGAGGTAAATACCGCACCAAGCGATTTTATTATTCAATGTTTCTTCCTCTTATGCGATATTGTTCTAATTTTAGAATATTAACTTTAGCCATCTAGCCCTCCACAGTGAGCAAAAAAAGTGCTACTTTGATGAGCCAAGGTTGTCAGCATAACATACAAGAACCACTTCAATTAATTAGAGGGTACCCATATCATGGCGAAACATTCGCTTGACAAGGATAAGATCAAAATCCTGTTGTTGGAAGGCGTCCACCAATCTGCGGTAGATGTGTTTGAACGCGCGGGATACACCAACATTGAGTATCACAAAGCCTCGTTAGGTGATGAAGCCCTGCATGAATCCATCAAAGATGCTCATTTTGTTGGTATTCGTTCCCGTACCCAACTCACCGCCGATGTATTAAAACGTGCCGAAAAATTAATTGCGATTGGTTGTTTCTGTATCGGCACTAACCAAGTGGATTTAGCGACCGCCGAATTACTCGGTATCCCCGTTTTTAACGCACCATTCTCTAATACTCGCAGCGTGGCTGAACTGGTATTAGGCGAAATCATCATGCTGATGCGCGGTATTCCTGAACGTAACGCTATCGCCCATCGTGGTGGTTGGATGAAAACTGCCGCAGGCAGTTACGAAGTCCGTGGCAAAACTTTAGGCGTGATAGGCTATGGCCATATTGGAACTCAGCTGGGGATCCTGGCAGAAACCTTAGGCATGCGTGTGGTGTTCTTCGATATCGAAGACAAATTGCCATTGGGTAATGCCCAGCAAATCCATTCAATGGAGCAATTGCTGGCACAGTCCGATGTAGTGAGCTTGCACGTGCCTGAAACGCCGCAAACCAAAGACATGATAAGTACTGCCGAATTCGCCGCTATGCGTAAAGGCAGCATCTTTATCAACGCTTCCCGCGGTACTGTGGTCGATATCGATGCGCTTACGGTGGCACTAAAAGAGCGTCACCTTGCGGGCGCGGCGATTGACGTTTTCCCCATTGAGCCACAATCGAATGATGATGAATTTATCAGCCCATTACGCGGTTTAGATAATGTGCTACTCACGCCACATGTGGGTGGTAGCACCGCCGAAGCACAGGAAAATATCGGTATCGAAGTGGCAGGCAAATTAGCCAAATACTCAGATAACGGTTCAACCGTATCGGCCGTTAACTTCCCTGAAGTGTCTCTGCCAATGCATAAAGGTACCTCACGCCTACTGCATATCCACCAAAATCGTCCAGGCGTGCTGATCAAAATCAACAAAGCCTTCTCTGAAAAAGGCATTAACATTGCCGCTCAGTATCTGCAAACCACGGCAGAAATCGGTTATGTGGTAATGGAAGTCGACACTCACCAAGCAGAAGAAGCCTTGGTTGAGCTTAAAGCCATTGAAGGCACACTGCGTACTCGCGTGTTGTTCTAAAGCCTAAACCGCTTAGGTTTGCCCCCATCTAAGGCGCACATTTCATTTAAGATATGTGCGCCTTATGCTTTTGAGGCCAGAGGAATTCCGCTACAATCAAGCCTCTTGCATCGCCTTCATTTTCAGGATCTCGCTATGACTATTGCAGTTTCGACACCCAATTGGGATCTGGACGCCTCCACGCCTCCACTTATGCTCGCCAACTTATCCCACCTAGGCCTTATCAAAGTGGTTGGCGAACAGGGCCGCAGTTTTATCCATGGCCAAGTGACCACAGATATCAGCTCACTCGAAACCAACCAATGGCGCTGGGGCGCACATTGTGATCCTAAGGGAAAGATGCTGGCTAGCTTCCGCACCTTTGCCATCCAAGATGCGCTGTTGATGTTGATGCCAAAGGACACTATTGCAGTGGATCTGCCACAACTGCAAAAATATGCGGTATTTAGTAAGGCGACCCTGACCAATGCCTCTGATGAGTGGACATTACTCGGTGTGGCGGGTGAACAGGCTAAACAATTTGTCAGCCAACACTATGGTGAAGTCACTCAGGAACTCACTCTCATCGAGCATGGCGCCATTTTAAAAGATGCGGATCGATTTATATTGGTTCTACAACCACAAGCCGCAAGTGCCCTCATTGCCGAGCATACCGTATTTGATGCCAGCGCTTGGCAAGCATTAGAAATTGCTGCGGGTTACCCCAATCTAGCGCCAAGTCATGCTAATCAGTACGTACCGCAGATGTGTAACCTACAGGCTATCAACGGGATCAGCTTTAACAAAGGCTGCTACATGGGTCAAGAAACTGTGGCTCGGATGAAATACCGTGGTGGTAACAAGCGTGCGCTCTATATTCTTCAAGGCACCACTTCCTTAAATATCAATTTGGAAACGGGTATCGAGATAGAATTGGAAGACGGTTATCGCAAGGGTGGACAAATCATTGAATTTGTTCAACGTGGTAATCAAGTGCTGCTCACCGCAGTGCTCGCCAACGATACCGAGAGTGATGCCAAACTGCGTTTCGCTGATGACGAGCAATCTAGCTTACGTATTCAAGCATTGCCCTACTCGCTCGAAGACTAGTTTCTCGATGATAAGCGAATCGTATTGAAAAAGGCGCTCTAGGCGCCTTTTGCTTTTAATGCTCGAAATAAGTATCTCGAATCGCCACCACCTCGGGCAAGATTTGCTTAAATTCGGCCACCAGCTTAGGGTCAAAATGTTGCCCTGCTTGACTTTCGAGTAACTCGACAGTGGCTTCAATGGTCCAAGGCTCCTTGTAAGGACGGCGCGAAGTCAGCGCGTCAAAGACGTCCGCTATCGCCACAATCCGACCTTCAATCGGAATATTTTCCCCCGACAAACCATTAGGATAACCCGAACCATCCCATTTCTCGTGGTGGGTTAAGGCGATACGCCGCGCCATTTGCAGCAGTGGGTCGCCATGCTCACCAATGATCTCAGCACCAATGGCGGCATGTTGCTGCATGATTTTCCACTCTTCAGCATCAAGCTTACCCGGCTTTTTCAGTACCGCATCGGGCGTGCCGATTTTGCCAATGTCATGCATAGGTGCCGCGTTATACAACAACTCACAGAAGGTACTCGGTAAACCTAGTTTGATAGCGAGCAGCCGCGCATAATGGCTCATACGCACAACGTGCAGACCCGTTTCGTTGTCTTTGTATTCGGCGGCGCGACCTAAACGGCGAATGATTTCAAAGCGGGTTTCTTCTAACTCTTGGGTACGTTCTTTAACTTGTTGCTCTAGCAAGCGTTTTTGATCGTACAGCGCGAGATGAGTTTTGACTCGCGCCTTCACCACGGGAGCGCTGACTGGTTTGGTAATGTAGTCAACCGCACCTAAGGCAAAGCCCTGTGCTTCATCGGCAACCTCAGATAATGCCGTCACAAAAATCACAGGAATGTGGCAAGTTAAGGGCTCCTGTTTAAGCTGCTTACAGACTTCATAACCATTCATGCCGGGCATCATGACGTCGAGTAAAATTAAATCAGGCAGTGTTTTGGCTACAAGGGCTAGCGCTCTTGGTCCATCAATCGCGACTTTGACCTTATAGTCATCACCGAGTATGCCCACCAAAATATCGATATTTTCTGGAGTATCATCGACGACTAATATTGTTGCCTTATCCATCAACACATTCACCTTTCCAGTGGCTTTATCAATGATCAATACTGCGCATAATTGACCGTTTTACGTTAAGTCTACAAGTACTTCATCAATCAACTCGACGGCCTCATCGAATTGATATTGATTAATCATCGTTAGCGCTGGACTCAACTGCTGCCATAACTGCGCACTCACTTGCGGTTTAAGTGCATCCATTTGGGCAACTGCATCGGAATCCGCTTCTTCTAAACTTTGGCGTAATCGCGTTAAGGCCTCAATGAGGGCTTCTGGTGGTAAATGCTCCGCCGTCGGCCCACTAGATTCTTCAAACTCAGGTTTAACTTTTTCAATTGCTTGGCAAATCGATGCCACTAACGTTTGGATTTGGTCCAACTCCGCTTGGAACTCAGTATTTTCACTTAAGTGAAGTTCCAATTGCCGAGCCAATTCCGCAAGCGTTGTGGAACTTAAATTGCCCGCAAGTCCCTTAAGCGTATGGGCCATTCGCACCGCATCCTCACGTTTATTGCTGGCAACGGCCTTGTTGATTTGCTCGACAACATTACGTTGGCTAGTAACAAAACGATCAAAGATCCTTTGGTAAAGGCGCGTGGAGTTTTGTACTAGCTGCAAGCCTCTATCAATATCAAGCTCAGGGTGT
>NZ_JTLE01000094.1:4287437-4304438 GCF_000798835.1 Shewanella sp. ZOR0012 | reverse complement strand
TCAATTTATCAGTAAGCGTTTATCGCTTATCGTAAACCCGAATAAAAATGGCTTTAAGTGTGTAGACTTAAAGCCATTTTTATCACTGAAGCCGTGCTTATAATCGATTAAATATCCTCTGCCTGCTCCATTTCGAGCTGCATCAGCAGCATATCTTCACCCTCTAATACCCGCGTATGATAACTGTTACAGGCGGGGCACACGATTGAACGCTCATCGAGCACCGACTCTTGTTGGCAATCTGCACATTTGATCACCAGTGGCTGTAGTGTCATGCAAAGCTCGGCTTCGCGGCAGATCCCATCGAGTTTAAAGGTCTCAAACGCCGTTTGAAGTAGGGTGGGTTCGACACCGCTCATTACGCCGAGTTTGATTGCTACCCGAGTAATTTTAGTTGCTTGATTTGCCCGTGCATGTTGCTCGCACTGTTCAATTAAGGCGCTTACTATAGAATACTCGTGCATTAACAAATCCTTGGTAGCAGTTCACCTTGAGGCAAGTCTAAGTAACGTTTGGTATTCCATGGCGTTCTTAAGATCACTTTTCCGGGAAGTTCGTCGCTGACGGTACCGATGATGGCCGCCTGCTCGCAGTGACCAAATCGTTGCATAATTTCTAACGCACCAAGGGCGATATCGTTGGGAACAGCCAAGATAAAGGTGCCTTCATTGGCTAAATCCATTGGCTCAAAGCCATAGAGTTCACACAAGCCTTTGACCTCATCACAAACTGGGATGCTCGCCTCATTGACTGTGATGCCGACATTCGCGGCAACGGCCCATTCATTTAATACGGCAGAGAGCCCGCCGCGGGTTGCATCGCGCATAGCATGCAGTGGAATATTAGCAGCGATCAATTGCTCTACGACTGGCCAGAGCGTGGCACAATCGCTTTGTAGCGTGGACTCGAGGGTAAGACCCTCACGCGCCATCAAAATAGCCGCGCCATGGCAGCCGACATCACGGGAGACAATAATCGCATCGCCGGGCGCGACATTGGCCGCCGAGATATTCGGACGTAAAATACGCCCAACGCCTGAAGTATTGATAAATAAGCCATCGGCGCAGCCCTTAGGTACTACTTTGGTGTCGCCACAAACAATTCTAGCCCCACTTTGTTTCAGCTCTTTGGCCATACTGCGTACAATTGTGGTTAAGTCTTTGAGCGAAAAACCTTCTTCGATGATCACACTACAGCTTAAATATTGAGGCTCAGCACCCATCATGGCGAGATCGTTAACAGTGCCAGCAATCGCCAGCTTACCGATATCACCACCGGCAAAAAACAACGGAGATACAGTGAAAGAGTCCGTCGTAAAGGCCGTCGCACCCTGTAATTCAAGTTTTGCGGCGTCTTCTTCGCTACGCAAAATCGGGTTATCGAATTCGGCAAAAAACAGATCGCGGATGAGTTTATTCATCTCTTTACCGCCACCACCGTGGCTGAGTTGAATCGCTTTCTCTTTGGTTGATACATCAGCCATGATGTTGCTCCTTGCTATCGATGCCTTGATAGCGGTAATAAGCATTACAAGCGCCTTCGGAGCTGACCATGCAGCTACCGAGAGGGGTTTCGGGATTGCAGCCGCGGCCAAAGACTTTGCAGTCCTTCGGTTTGGCGAGTCCACGTAGAATATCGCCGCACTGGCAAGCCTTATGATCATCAATCTCTTTGACGGGCAATCTGTCTTTAAAGCGCAGCTCTGCGTCCCTGTGGGCGTATTCATCCCTTAATTGCAGCGCCGAGTTGGGGATTGGTCCAAGCCCGCGCCAACGAAATTGCGGTCTGATCTGGAAAAATTGTTCAACTTTTGCCTGTGCGGCAAGATTACCTTGCTCAGATACAGCGCGACTGTATTGGATATCGAGTTCTGCCTTGCCTGCGGCCTTTTGACGCACGATGCGCAGGATAGACTCCATTACATCCACGGGCTCAAAACCTGAGACCACTACCGGTGTGCCGTATTGCTCTACGGCAGGGCGATAGATTTTGGCGCCACTGATCACACTGACGTGTGCTGGGCCAATAAAGGCATTGACCCTCGCATTAGGATCGTGCATCACGGCATCAATTGCGGGTGGGACTAATACATGGTTGATATGAAAAAACAAATTCGCCAGCTTTTCCTGCTCGGCCAGTTGCAACAATATTGCCGTCATTGGGGTGGAAGTTTCAAATCCAATGGCGAAAAACACCACGGTTTTATTTGGATTATCACGGGCAATTTTGAGCGTGTCTAAAGGATCATAGATAGGCCGAATATCACAGCCTTTGGCTCTGAAACTGGCAAGTGACCCTTGGGAGCCGGGGACGCGGATCATATCGCCTAGCGTCACTAATATCACATCTTCCTGCTGGGCAAGCACTGCGGCTTGATCGATCCGCTCTTTAGGCATAATGCATACAGGGCAACCGGGGCCGTGGATAAACTCAATGTTATCCGGCAGCAAATCCAGTAAGCCGTATTTCATGATGGTGTGGGTATGGCCGCCACACACTTCCATAATGTTGATTTGTTGATCGAGTGAGTGAGCGACCTGGGCAATATCCTTTGCAAGCGAGGCAATGGTTTGGGGATCGCGAAAGCCTTGATAAAGTTGTTTTAATTCAAGCATGTTCAATCCTTGTCGCAGTGTATCGTCTGTGGTTTGTGATCGTTTACAACTGCGGCTGTTGCTTAATGCGTGGTTTCATTTTCAAGTTTTGCGACTATCTCTTGATATAATTCAAGGCTTTGCAGAGCATCATTGCGATCAATTTTATTCATCACAAAACCGATATGAATGAGCACATAATCACCAATAGCCAAGGGTTCAGTCATAAGATGGCTGCTGACATCGCGTCTTACGCCTAAGGTATCGACGGTTACAGATTGGCGCTCGTTATCAACTGCTACCACTTGTGAGGGGATTGATAGGCACATTATTGTGGCTCTCCCACAGTGTTTCGGCGCAGATTTTCATTTAGCCAAGCGGCGACGGCATGCATGGAATCGCCATTTTTAATTGAGACTTCGAGTATTTGAGTGTCCGGATTGAGTTTTTTAAGCTGGGCTTTGGCCTCGTCGACACTGAAATCGAAGTAGGGTAATAGGTCACATTTTGTGATCAGAACCAGGTCAGCACGGCGGAACATTACTGGATATTTTTCAATCTTATCATCGCCTTCGGGAACGGAGAGCAGCACGATATTTTTATGGGTGCCCACATCATAACTGGCGGGGCAGACGAGGTTGCCCACGTTTTCCACAAAGCAAATATCTAACCCTTCCAGCGGCAAGTGATGCAAAGCACCATGCACCATAAAGGCGTCTAGGTGGCATGCACTGCCAGTTTGAATTTGATGGGCTGTAATGCCCTTTGCGATTAAACGGTCAGCATCACGGGAGGTCTCTAAATCGCCTTCAATAACGGCGTAATTAAGTTTTGTGTACTCTTTTAAGTGCTCAAGCAAGGTCGTTTTGCCGCTACCTGGGCTACTCATTAGATTGAAGGCGGTAATATGGTGAGCCTCGAAATGGGCACGGTTGTGGGCAGCTTCTACATCATTTTTATCGAGAATTTTATGGATCACCGACAAGGTTTTTTTATCGTTAAGCTGAGGATTGGTATGCAATTCCTGATGTTTATGGCTGTGTTCGTGGGAATGACCTGTATGGTGATCATGCCCTTGTTGAATCGCAGAGTGGCGGGGTAGAGAGCAGCCGCAGTCTTTACACATCTTGTCATTCTCCTTGTTCTCGTCACAGATTTGAGCTGTTGTCCGAACAATATGGTGATGCTATCGAATAGGGTTAATTTGATTACGCTAATGTTAAGTGTGATACAAATCCTTAAAGGAATCTTTGATGTTCGTCAGGTTATTAGGTCGTTTTGACCCTGATCAATCAGATTTTGGCCATTTGGTCACGGCGCATATCAAGCTCTACGAAGATATGTCATAGCAGCGGTTTATTTGTGGTTTTTATCCATTGCCTCTTGATGAATTCCATACCAAAGCTGGCCAAGGGCGATACCACCGTCGTTAACGGGGATATGTTTGTTGGGGAGCACGGTATTGCCTTGCAGATGAAGTTTACAGAGGCAATATTCGAGCAGATATTGGTTTTGAAATACTCCGCCACATAGCGCAATGGGCAGTGATGGATAGCGCGCAGCATAACTACAAATAGCATCTCCAAGGCTATGCAAAAACGCGCGGGCGATAATATCTTGCCTGTGGGAGGAAAGTGGCGCCTCAGTGATGTGCGCGATAAGCTGTTTAAACAGTTGGCTACTGCACCAAACTTGCGCTTGTTGCGGGTCATCCCCTAAAGAACTCAGTGGCAAATCGAGGATAAGTGGCGGTAGATTTTGTTTATCGGCGCGTCTTGCGGCGGCTTCTATCAGCATGCCCGCTTGGCCTTCAAATTGTGTGGTATCAATCAATCCTAAGGCGCAGGCGAGGGCATCAAATAATCGGCCAACCGATGAGCTTTTAATCGTACGGCCATTTTGCCAGATCCGATGCAAATTACTTAAGGTTATGGGGGGCAGGCTTTTTAGGATCGGTAAATCTAAGGTTTGTAGCGCCGCTAAACTCATTTGTTCAAACAGCAGTGCCAGCAATAGTCGTACAGGCTGTTTTATTGCCTGCTCACCGCCGAGTAGGGAGATGGCTTCAAAATGGGCTAAGCGCTGCGCTTTGTCTAAGCTCGTCAATAGCACTTCACCGCCCCAGAGGCTGCCATCATCGCCAAGACCGGTACCGTCAAAACTAAAGCCTAATACGGGCTCTTGATATTGATTGATGGCCATGACACTGAGTACATGGGCATGGTGATGTTGCACGCTTAAGGTTTGGATTGAACGATAGGCTCCACTCTGTGTATCAAGGCTTTGCTGTTGCTGCGCCACTGCCCAGCGCGATGGTGCATAGTCTGGGTGCTTATCATGGACAATCAGCTCGGGACTGAAATGATACAGGCGGGCGAAGGTTGCTAAGGTACGCTCGAAATACTGCTCGGCACTGACACTAAAAAGATCGCCAATATGCGGACTTAAAAACACATTTGCACCAAATCCGAAAGCGATAGCATTTTTTTGCTGTGCTCCCACGGCGAGGATTGAGCGTGTTAATGGCGCAGTTAATGGAAAACTTAATGGTGCATACCCTCGTGCTAGGCGCAGCACTTGCACCTGTGGCGTATTGCCATTTGGCTGTTGAATAAGTTGCACAACACTGTCATCACAGCCGTTGAGTATCGGTCGGTTATGATCGACGATGGCATCCACCACATGCCCAAGTTGGCAGATAAGCGCATCGCAAACGGTGATAATGGGCTCGCCCGACACATTGGCGCTGGTGGCAACTAAAGGACCATTAAATTGGCTAAGCAGTAAGTGGTGCAGTGGCGTATAAGGTAAAAATACTCCCAGCTTGGGGATATTGGGTGCGATTTCGGGGCTAAGGTCATGCTCATCCAACGCTTGCATCAATACGATGGGCCGTTCCGGCGAGCTTAAGGTGTGCCACTCCGCCTCCGTGCCCGTAACGTACTGTTTTGCCATTTCAATGCTCGGCATCATTACCGCTAGCGGTTTTGCTTTACGCTGTTTGCGCTGCCGTAGTTGACTCACTGCGTGGCAGTTTCTCGCGTCACACATCAAGTGGAATCCACCGAGCCCTTTAATGGCGAGGATGTGTCCTTGTGCAAGCTTATCGGCCGCTGCGGATAATACCGCCATGCTGTTGTTTTGCGAGTGGAGCAAGGGCGTCAATGCGATTAGCTCACCCTTAGGTGTTTTTAAACTCAGGTGTGGGCCACATTTTGGGCAACTGACTGGCTGAGCGTGGTATCTGCGATTTAATGGATCTTGATAGGCCTTGGCGCAATCGGGGCACATAGCGAAATCCGCCATGGCGGTATGATGGCGATCATAGGGTAAGGCATTGATAATCGTATATCTTGGGCCGCAATTGGTGCAATTAGTAAAGGCATAGCCAAAGTGGCGATCCTGTGGATTGTGCATATCGCCTAAGCAATCCTGGCAGGTGCTTTTATCGGCCGACACGGCAACGAGTGCAGCTAAGCTCCGGTCTTTTGTACCATCACTTTGGCTATCGCTTTGAACAATCTCGAAGCGTGTCTCCGCTAATTTTACCGCTAGTTGTCCATGGCTAATATGGTCGATACGTGCCAGTGGTGGCGGGTTAGTTGCTAACTCTTGGATAAAAATATCCAGTTTTGCGCTCGGTCCTTGCAGTTCTATCATCACGCCCTTGGCATTATTGAGTACTGTGCCAGTGAGTTGCAAATCGGTTGCCCAGCGGTAGACAAATGGCCGAAAGCCCACACCTTGTACTATGCCAGTGATATGCAGTTGGCGACGTTCAATCATATCCAGTTGGTTAGCGGATGAGGCTGCTTGTTTCAATTTCAGTCTTCTTTTAGGTTTGGCTGCAACATTAGAAGATAACAATCTATCTTCTAATGTTGCGATATCTCTGGAGCAAACACGAATGTTAACAGTATTTATCCAAGGGTATTTAATTGCCGCTGCTTAACATACAGCGCACCTACAGCAAGGTTATCTCCCTCTAAGTCGAGACTACGATTAACCAGTAACGGAAAGTTTTTCCCTAAGCGTAAACTCATGCGTTTACAGAGGGTTTCATTAGCTAACTCATTACCCGCTAAAGCAATTGTCTGTACACCAATATTTAAGTCTATGTGCTCAAGCCAATTGGCAAGGTAATCGGCGAGGGAGTCCTGCATCGCAAAAGCCAGTTGGCTTGGGTCGCTGTGGCCAGCCACTCTAAAGCTCAGTAGTGTGCCAAGGGTTTTGCACCAATTAAGGCTCCGATGGGCTTCGCCTTTGGTGAGAGGGTAGTCGATGCGCGGTGCATTCGCTCCCTGATAACGCATGGCAGCTGCCATGAGAGCATCGCTCAAATAGTCTTGTGTCTGGGTTTCTTCCTGCGGATTCAAACCAATCAAGATCGCGGCAATAGCCCATAGGCTCTGAAGATTATCGCGTCTGCCGTGGAGTTTTAGGCTGAGCAGTTTCAAGTAGTCATCAGGAAACTGAGTTTTAAACTTCTGCGCCACCGCTTTTTGCGGGCTGCTGTCGAGCCTGTGGAAAATCTCATATCCATTATCGGGCAGCTCAGGCAGGGCAAAAAACAGTGATGTGTCGCCTTTATTATCGCAGGTGACAATTTGGCTCGGATGATCATGGCTTAAGTAAATCACCGCCGCATTTTTGGCCTGCTTATGACTGGTAAATTTACCATTTAGCAATGCAGCAAAGAGCGCTGCATCGGTAATTGTATGATCTTCTTGATCACCTTCGTAATTCGTTTCACTCTCTACAGAGGATAAGACTTGTACGCTAAGCGTGCCTTGGTGTGAGCGTGTTTTTTTATGCGCTTGCCATTGTGCTTTAAAACCGAGAAAGCGAATTTCTTCCCTTAACGGCTCCGGCGCATTGAAATGTTTGCTGATGTTATTAGCATTGTCTCCATCTTGGTGGGACAACTGGGCCCATGCACCGTCAATCCAAGCCAATTTGGGCCTATGGTGCTGACCTTGAAGATAAACCCAATCAATTCCTTTTTGCCGCAAAATTTCGCTAAGGACCGCTACCACGCGACTATAGCCAAAACAAATATCGTATAGCGGCGCAAACAGTTTTTGGTGATCTTGAATGGGTCTTGCGCAAATAAGCGGTTTTTCAATGCTGGATAGCGCAACGACTTGATGATCCTTTAAGCAAAAATGCGCATTTAAGGTGTTTGGATTACAGATCAGCAGTTGTGGTCTGCTGGCATCGCGAGCAAACGGTTCTAAGCTTAACGCTATACCTTCACAGCTTAACGCTAATGAGCCTTGGGTTATTAACTGCTCAGCCATGGCTTTAAGATCGGTTAGTGTGAGGGCTTTTTGGGCAGGGGTTAAGCGGGTTTCACCGTGGCAACAGGAACAGGTTAAATCAATGGCACCAAATTGCGCCGCTTGATTATCGCCAAACAGGGGATAACATTGCTGGCAAAAAGCGGCAACCGATTTATCCATTTGGGGATCATGAGTCTCCAATAAGGTACGCTGGCCTTGTGGCTCATCGATAACTTTAATGCCTGAGTCAACCAACCAAACAGACATTAAAAAGTCAGCGGCAATCGCATCGGCCAGTTGCTCTAGCGGCGCTTGCTCACCTTGGGCTTCAATAAAATAGGTTTGTGGACCAAAATCATTGTGGTTGTCGCAACCAATGCTAATATTCAGCACATCATAATTTAGGTATTGATTACATAAATGCGCATATAAGGGCACCTGACGTGAGCAGGTAAAATCAAATCTGATGTTTTTCATCTTCTATATTTTCACCAAGAGTGACACCACGTTTATAGGAGTCGGGGATCAGCGAGTCGATACTATGATCGGCAATGCGTGTCGCAGTGAATCCAAGGGAGGCTAAGTGGGATAACAGGGTGCGCTCCATCAAAGGAACTGCGGATGCAACTTTGGGGGTGAGGCCGAGTGTCATAGGTTCAAGCACGGTTGGAGTAACACCTAATACAAAGGTTTTTGGCCTGTCGCCAACCATTTCCATCATGTTTAGGGTTTGTAGCATTTCGACTTCATGGGCGCTGCCTTGCCAGTCAATTTCCTGCGGGGCTTTATCAAAGTCGAAGAAATAGACCTCACCCGCTTCGACGCCATTGGCATTGACAGTATCGACCACGATCAAATAATCGTATTGGCAAATAATCGGAATGAGTCCCTGGGCTAAAGTGCCGCCATCGAGCATCTCGAGCTGATGGGACTCGTGCGTAAACTGATAATTCTCAGTGATGTAATTGACAAAATGTACGCCGATGCCTTCATCGGCGTACAGGACATTGCCAATACCCAGTAGCAATATCTTCATTGGACTCCTAGTGGTGTGAGTCTGGTTTCGGGTAGTCGTAACCAGAGACAATTGAGTCAACTGAGTTATGTTTGAAGCGTATCCCTGACCAAACCGCCATATAGACGTGGATAACCACAAAGATAACGAATGCCCAAGTGAGGTAGTGGTGCCAAATTCTCACCTGTGCCAGCCCACCCATTTGTGCGGTGATCCAAGCTGCACTGCTCCAAAGCATGCCACCTAAACCTTCATGGTAGACATTGGCATACAGTACGAGACCAGTAATACATATCACAAGCGCAACAAAGGAGATTGCTACATAGGTCACAAATTGCAGTGGCCCGTAAACGCCAGCTTTATGTAAATGTCCCATCCAAATGTAAGATTTTAGTTGGGTAATCCAGCTCTTAATGCTCATCACATCACGAAACGAGCGTCGCTCGATATCGCTACGACTGAAAAAATACAAGTAGAAGCGGGCCAAGGTAACTGCGGTTAAGATAAAACCGCAGATCAAATGGGCAAAACGGATCCAACCTTGTACTAATACATCCGTACTTTCGGGCGCCACAAGAAACAGCCAAGCAATATAGAATCCGGTGATCACCAGCACTAAAATCGTCAGTGCCCGTAACCAGTGGAAAATCCGTATCGCAGGACTAAAAACCAGTGTCCGAATGCGGGTTTCAGAATGGTTCATGTTGCGTTCCCTCCCTCGTTGTTATTGACCATTGGGGCTGACACGGAACTCGCTCAATGCCTGACCTTTAAAATCCATCACGTGTACAGAACACGCCATGCAAGGGTCAAATGAGTGAATAATACGTATCACCTCAAGGGGTTTAGTGGGATCTTCCAGTTTCAAACCAATCAGTGAGGCTTCATAGGGGCCTATCTTGCCATTAGCATCCACGGGACCTGCGTTCCAGGTAGTAGGCACCACGGCTTGATAGTTCTCAATGACACCATTTTTGATTCGGATCCAGTGGCTTAGCATGCCGCGGGGCGCTTCAATCATGGCGTGACCCACATACTCTTTACTTGGATCGATATGGGGTTTCACATAGGTGGTTTCATCTGACTGAATGTTTGTTAACAAGGCATCGAAGGTTTTCAGGCCTTCCTGCGCGACGATCACGGTTTGCAGCATCCGCGCAGCCGTACGGCCTAGGGTAGTGAAGAGTGCTTCTACTGGGAGACCTGTGCGTGCAAGCAGCGCATTGACGGCATCGACCACCACTTTATTGCCACGGGCATAACTGACTAATAAACAAGACAGTGGGCCCACTTCGACAGGTTCACCTTGATAACGAGGTGATTTCACCCAAGAGTATTTACCATCACCATCTAAGGTTGGCAGTTTGCCGTAAACCGTATCCCGCTCAACAAAGCCGGTATAGTTTGGAATGGTGGTGCCATCATACGGATGTTGCGGCGCATCAGCATTGTACCAAGCGTGGCTGACGTCCTCGGCGATGAGATCAGGGTTAATATCACTCACACCCGCTAAATCGCCATTCATAATCACGCCTTGGTCGAACAAATATTCACCATTAGCGAGCACGAAATCATTGGTAGCCATGAAGTTTTTAATATTGACGCCGCCTAGCACGCTAGGCTCAGTACCAAAGGCTTCGGCTGCCATCACGATATCGGCTTGATAAGCACGCAGGATAAAGTCTGTTACGATTGCGTGTTTTTGCTTCCATTCTTGCAGACGTGCAGGGCTCAACATATCGCGTACAGAAGTAACTCCACCGACAACTAATGATTGAGGATGTGGCTGTTTACCGCCGAATATTGCAAGCATTTCGGCGGCAACTCTTTGTACTTCGAGGGCTTTAAGATAGTGAGATAGAGCAATCAGGTTTTGTTCAGGGGTAAACTTATAGGTGCCATTACCCCAATAAGCGTTGGCGAATGGACCAAGTTTTCCGGTTTCGACAAAGCCTTTTACGCGCTCTTGCACAGCCCTTAATTCACCTTCGCCAGCGGCGATAGGCTTATCGGTATATTTGAGGGCGACTTGGGCGGCTTTAGCGGGGTCTGCACTGAGTGCTGAAACCACATCGACCCAATCTAAGCCATGGAGATGATAGAAGTGCACTATATGGTCATGCATATAGAGCGATGTTTGCATCAGCGAGCGAAGATACTTTGCATTCAAGGGAATTTGAATCCCTAAAGCATTTTCCACCGCTTCGGTACCACAGCGATAGTGCGAATAAGTACATACACCACAGATACGTTGCACAATGAGGCCCACGTCCATAGGCGTACGGCCTTTGAGAATAACTTCAATACCGCGCCAAAGTGTGGAGGATGACCATGCTTTGTTGATGACATTATTCTCATCAACTTCAACTTCGATACGTAAGTGACCCTCGATACGGGTGATAGGGTCGATAACAACGCGCTTGCTCATGGGTTATTCCTCCAGCGGCTTGGCAAAAATACTGGCAACAGCGTGGGCTCCAATGCCGACGACAGTCGCGCCTAAAATCACCGCACCGACGGTGTCTGCGGTTGCATCCAATCCATGGAGCAGTTGACGACCAAGGGGTTTCTCAAAGTCAGCCATATCATCCCAGAAATTAGGTTCCGAGCAGCCCATACAACCATGACCAGCTAACACAGGCCAACTGGTATGGTGATTGAAGCGTTCAGTGGGGCAGTTGTTATAGGTATAAGGTCCTTTACAGCCCACTTTATAGAGGCAGTAGCCTTCTTTTGCACCGTGATCGCCAAATTCTTCAACGAACTCGCCGGCATCAAAACGGCCACGACGTTCACAGTTATCATGTACCCGTGCGCCATAAGCCCATTTTGGACGATTGAACATATCCAGTGCAGGTAATTTGCCGAACATGATGAAGTACATCAAAGTACCGACAATGTTCTTTTCACTTGGTGGGCAACCGCCTAAGTTAATCACGGGTTTGCTCACAACTTCGTGCACGCCCTTAGCCCCTGTGGGGTTAGGGTAGGCGGCTTGTACACCACCGAAGGATGCACAGGTGCCCACAGAGATAATCGCTGCGGCGCCTTCGGCGGCATGTTTGATTATTTCTAAGCCTGTATGGCCTTTACAGCCCACGGTCAAGAAGCTGCCGTTATTGGCGGTCGGTATCGCGCCTTCTACCGCGAGCAGGTAGCGACCCTTGTAGGTTTCTAAGGCGTGCTCGAGGTTTTCCTCTGCTTGCCAACCCGCAGCTGCCATCAAGGTTTCGTGATATTCCAAGGAGATATGATCGAAGATCAGCGAATCTAGATTGGGGGTGTCGGCACGAACTAAGGATTCGGAGCAACCAGTACATTCAGCCATATGTAACCAAATTAAGGGTACACGGTCGGCTAATTCGGCGGCCTCTGCAACTAAGTTACTAAAGGGGAGTGGTAGGGCGAGCATACCCGTTACCATCGCACTCCATTTCATGAAGTCACGGCGTGTGATGCCATGTTGTTGTAATTTATCGAGTAATGTTTGCTGTTGACGGGGAGCTAATTGGCGCAACGCATCTAAGCGCGCCTTTCCCTGTTCATAGAGGGCTGCATGTGTGTCCATGGGTCAACCTTTTGTTGTTGGAATGTAAATTGTTAAGGGTTTACATAATTGACACATGCAGTTTAGGCGCTAGGCACTAGAAAATTATTGATGCATATCAAGAATTTTTCAGAGATGTGATTAAACTGATTTTGACATTAAATTAACATGATTCAGATCTAATTTCGATTTTGCTAATGGGACAAAATGTCTCAATTTTAACATTTTTGCCGTTAGAGCTCACTTTCCAACCAATTGATGGCTCAGATGTCCATGTGGCATAAAGACTTTATTTATTCTTTTTAAGTTTAAGCAAACCTTAAGATTCAGTTAATAAATTCGAACTGTATTGTGATAAATGGATAGCCTATGAAAAAACTCGTGTTGTTCCTCGGATTATTTAGTGCAAGCGTACTTGCCGCTCCTTCACTTGAACACCTTGTCTTTGATGCACAAAATCAAACTGTTTCACTGAATGAATTTAAAGGAAAAGTCGTTTACGTCGATTTTTGGGCCTCTTGGTGTGGACCCTGCCGTAAGTCTTTTCCTTGGATGAATACCATGCAGCAAAAGTATCAAGAGCAAGGGTTAGCGGTGGTAGCCATTAACCTTGATACCGAGAAAGCCCTTGCCGATGCATTTTTAAAGCAAGTACCAGCCCAATTTACGGTGCGCTTTAATCCTGAAGGCGATGTCGCACGTAGCTTCGATTTATTGGGTATGCCCAGTAGTTTTATCTTTAATCGCCAAGGCAAGTTAGTAAATCAGCATGTCGGTTTTTACCAAGACAATATTGCCGATTATGAACAAGAACTGGTGAATCTTTTGAAGGAGTGATCTATGCGCAAAATCACATTAGTTGCTGTCTCGTTAGTGATGCTAGGAGTGAGTGGTTGTTCAAGCTTAGGGGTTGAGCCGTGGGAAAGAGGGCAGTTTGCGCGTAGTGATATGGCGCTTGATAGCGAAAAGTTAGATCAGGCGTTAGATGATCATATTTACTTCAGTAAAGAAGGTAGTAGTGGTGGCCGAGCTTTTGCTGGTGGTGGATGCGGTTGTAACTAAACCTTAATTTAATAATCGTTAATACCTTAGGTTTTCGTCTAAATAAGCTTCAGTGACATAAAGGTGTTGTCAGCCATGACAAATAAGAACAATAAGTTAGACAAAAATGACTCGCAAATTGTGCAACTAAAACCGCAGACAAAACAGATCGCTAGCGCGTTAGCCTTAGCCAGTTGTGGGTTGTTCGCGTCCAATGGTCACGCAACCGAGCTGGCGAAAAATATCGATGACTGGAAAGTTGATGCCGCACTCATGTATTACGGTGAACAGGACAGAGTTCAAGCGATAGAAGCCATAGGTACGGCACAGAAAAACTTTGGTGATGACAGTGTACTTGACCTTAAGCTGGTGGTTGATAGCTTAACGGGGGCCTCGGCATCGGGCGCTGTCGCTCAAAGTAACAGTCAAACCTTTACCCGTCCTTCTGGCAATGGCCAATATACCGTAGCAGCGGGAGAAACCCCGCTCGATGATACTTTCCACGACACTCGAGTGCAGGCAAATGCGAACTGGTCGCAGGTACTGAATCCCGATTGGAAGGTCAATGGCGGTGTTTATGCTTCTAAGGAATTCGACTATATGTCGATGGGGATTAATGCAGGTGTCGAGCGTGGCTTTAATAAGGACAACACTACGCTGTTTTTAGGCACCTCATATAGCTTCGATGTGGTTGACCCTGTTGGTGGCAGGCCTGTAGCGTTATCAACGATGGCGATCCGCGATAACTTTACCAGCGATGAAGCTTATCGCAGTGCATTTGATGCCACTCGCCAAACTAGTAGCGATAATAAACAAACTGCTGATTTGATGTTGGGTATCACTCAAATTCTTAATCAGCGTTGGTTATTGCAAGCAAACTATGGTTTATCGAGTGTCAGTGGCTATTTAACCGATCCCTACAAAGTCTTAAGTGTCGTAGACAATAACGGTACGACCGAGAATATCGTCTACGAGAATCGTCCAGATTCACGCTTAAAACACAGTTTTTATATGATGACTAAAGGCGCGCTCGATTCGGGAGTGGTCGATTTTTCCTATCGCTATACTACCGATGATTGGGATTTAACTTCACACACCTTAGAAACCCATTATCGTTATTACTTCAGTGGCAGTTTTTATGGTCAGTTGCATCTTCGTTACTATCAACAAGCTGCGGTGAATTTCTATCAACCTTTTTTGATGGCGGAGTCACCATTGCCTGAGTTTGCTAGTGCTGATTACCGCATTGGGGATATGAGCGCCTATACGGTAGGGGTTAAGTTTGGTCACCGTTTGTCAGGCGGACATGAGATGACATACCGCTTGGAATACTATCAACAAGATCCGAAAAACAATGGCACCGAGCTCCCTGGTCAGTTGCAAAACTATGATCTGTTCCCGACTCAAAAGGCGATTACTGCACAGTTTAGTTATTCTTTTTAAAGCTAAACTGTGCTAATTAGTTCACGTTATTACGGTTTGAACTGGGCAACTGAGTTGCCCAGTTCCTGTATGTAAGACTTGTATTTAAACCTGTCATTGGTGAAGCCACATTAAGCACCACCATAAGGAACGCGAAATGCCATCATTTTCTCCAAGTGCGCCATATCGACTCCTGCGCCGTGATTGGGGATTCTTGGGGGAATTTAGGGCAATGGCCAGCCCATGCGAGCTACTCATTGCCAGTCATGATGAGAGTATTGCCTACGATATGCTCGATATGGCAGCTCGGGAGGCGTCTCGCATCGAGCAAAAATACAGCCGTTTTATTGAAGGTAATTACCTGTGGCAGTTGAATCATGCTCAAGGCAAACCAGTGACCATTGATGAAGAAACCTGGCAACTTTTATCCTTTGCGAAACAATGCTTTGAGCTTAGTGGTGGACTATTTGATATTTCTGCTTGTCCATTGATGCAAGTGTGGCGTTTTACTCCGGACGCTACTCTGCCCACAATGGCTGATATCGCCGCAGCGCGATCTTTAGTGGGATTTGAACGCCTTGAATTTAATTCACACGAGCTAAAAATCCCCACGGGTATGCAACTTGATGTGGGGGAGATTGCAAAAGAATACGCGGTTGACAGTGTGGCCTATGAACTGGCGGAATCCTACCCTAAGATTTCGGTATTAGTGAATTTTGGCGGTGATATTGCTTGTCCTGTAGCTCATTCAGTCCCATGGCAGGTGGGGATTGAAGATCCGCATCGCCTTGATTGTGCAGCCAAAGTGCTCGCTATTACACAAGGTGCTTTAGCGACGAGTGGTGACACAAGGCGTTTTATTGAGGTCGATGGCAGGCGTTATGGGCATATCATTGATCCACGAACCGGATATCCTGTGCGCGGTGCGCCACGGTCGGTGACCGTTCTTGGACCCAATTGCGTTACCGCGGGAATGCTCGCCACCATGGCAATGTTGCAGGGTGAGCAGGCAGAAGCCTTTTTAACCGAGCAATCGGTTCAGTTTAGTCTTTTTCGATAGGGCATCATCATGCGTATCATGTTAGTGGAAGATAATGAATTACTGGCCCAGGGAATTTGCCTCAACCTTGCCAAAATGGGCATGCAGGTGGATCACTTAAGTAGCTATCAGCAGGCGTTAGTGGGAATAAAAAATGAAACCTTTAGCGCTATTGTGCTTGATTTAGGTCTTCCCGACGGTAATGGTAAAGAACTCCTTAAAACATGGCGTTCGCAGGGGGTATCGATTCCCACCATAGTGCTGACCGCGAATACCGATTTTGATACTAAATTGGAGTGCCTAGATGTCGGAGCCGACGATTATTTAGGTAAGCCCTTCGATGTGCGTGAGTTGGCGGCACGTATAAGGGCAATTGTGCGCCGTCAATATGGTCTAGACCATAACAGTTTAAATATTGGTGCATTAAGTATTGATCTCAACACGCGAGAAGTGATTTTTCGCGATCAAAATGTGCCCCTTTCACGCAGAGAATTTCAATTATTACTTGAACTTGCTCAGTCGGCTGGTCGAGTGTTAACCCGTAATCAGCTGGAACAGCTCACCTATGGCTGGGATGAGGTGGGCAGTAATTCAATCGAAGTCCATATTCATCATTTACGTAAAAAATTAGCTAATGAGTTAATTAAGACCGTGCGCGGAATTGGCTACACCCTTACGGAACTGAATTAGCCATCTTGCAATTTATGCAAGGATTTAAGTGACAAACTCGACGTTTATCGGTATGAAGTAACTGCTTTATAAGACAGGTTTACACTCATACAAACGACGGGGATAACGGGTTGAATCGACTCAAGGTGCTGGATGTGTACTCTTTACGCTTGCTATTAACCTTGCTAATGCTCTCGGGGATTTCGGTTTCAGTAGGGATTTCAAGCTGGTTTAGCACTCGTGATGCGAAGCATCAAATTGAAGAATTATTTGATGCTCAAATGTTGCAAACCGCAAAAATGCTCGAGTTGTTCTACCATGAAGAAGCCGATTTTAAGCTTCCCCAATCACAGCCTCAAGTTCTCCACGTTCCGGACAGTCAAGTCAGTAGC
>NZ_JTLE01000094.1:4253516-4287427 GCF_000798835.1 Shewanella sp. ZOR0012 | reverse complement strand
TCAAGCCTGATGGCCAAACCCTTGAGTAGCCGCACCCATTATGTGGCCGCCTCGCCCAGTTATGTTGAAAAATACGGTGAGCCCCATACGCTTTCGGAGTTAAATCAACATAATTGTCTGATCGGGAATCACAATTACTGGCGCTTTATTGAACATGGCCGCGAGCGCAATATTAAGGTACGCGGCAACCTTATCTGCAACAGCGGCTATGCCCTGCGGGATGCAGCGTTAAAGGGCATAGGGATAGTACAACTCCCTGATTATTATATTGAAGAAGATATTCATGCAGGCAAACTTATCTCCTTCCTCGACGCACACCGCGAATCCAAAGAAGGCATTTGGGCGCTCTACCCCCAAAATCGTCACCTGAGCGCCAAAGTGCGGGTTTTAGTAGATTATTTAGCTGAAAAACTGGCGAGCAGTTAACTCACAACAATTAATCCAATATGAGTGACAATCATCTCGCTGCCGCCGGACTCCCCACCTGTTTAGCGCCAGTTTTCCCTGAGGGTGTAATACAACATACCTAAGGCCAGTGCCTGATTACCAAACCATTCATTCAGCGGGATCCGGATATGACGCATGGCGGCGAAGAGATCGAACTCTCGCATTTGACCATCGATCGCCTGCCCCATGATCTCGGCCATGATATGGGAAGTTGCCACGCCATGGCCGGAATATCCCTGACAATAGAAGATATTCTGAGTAATTTTGCCCAGCTGAGGAATACGGTTAATCACTATCCCCGCCATGCCAGCCCAGGCAAATTCAATATCGACGCCCTTTAACTGGGGGAAAGTACGTTCAATCGCCGGGCGCAGCTCAGCGGCAACGTTTTTAGGATCGCGGCCGCTGTAATTGGTGCCACCGCCAAACATCAAACGGTTGTCGGCAGTTAAGCGGTAATAATCCAGCACGAAGCGGCAATCATACACGGCCAAATCCTGTGGATTAAGTTGCTTAGCTAACTCAGCTGGCAATTGGGCTGTCGCACAATTGCCAAGGGAGGCAGGAAATAACATGCCCCGTAGCTTGGGACGGCCCAATTTGTGGTAGGCATTGCCGGCGATGAGCACGCTGTTTGCCTTAACCGTTCCTTTTGGCGTGACCACGGTTGCAAGCTCTCCTTGCTGAATATCCAGCACCTGCGAATGTTCAAAAATCTGCGCGCCTAATGAGGCCGCGGCTCGCGCCTCACCAAGGCATAGATTTACCGAATGCAGATGCATATTGCGCCGATTGACTAAACCGCCGTGGTACAAGGGCGAGGCTAAATAGGTGGGCATCTCCTGCTCAGGCACTAAGGTCATAAACTCCCCCATGCCACGGCGATTAGCCTCGTCGAACATTTGCTGTAACTCTGCCATATGTGCGGGGCGATAGGCCGTCTGGATATGACCAAATTTTAAATCACAATCAATGTTGTACTTCGCCACTCTACTTTTGATGATATCGTGCCCACGCCAGCGAAGATCCCACACATAATCCTCGGCATCCTGACCAAGATGACGCCGTAATTGCTTGGTCATCGCTGCATCGCCAGATAGGCTTCCGGTCACTTGACCACCATTACGGCCAGTCGCGCCCCAAGCAATTTTATTTGCCTCTAGTAATGCGACCTTGTAGCCTTTTTCAGACAACTCAACCGCGGTTGCAACCCCAGTAAACCCGCCGCCGATAATGGCAACATCTACACGAAGATCACCTTCAAGTTCTGGATAATCAGACTCTTGCTTAATAGTGGCATTGTAATAAGAGGCGCAGCGTTTGGCTGACATAGGGTTTCCTTACACGATGTTATTATGATTTTTCGTTTAATATTTTTTACAAACGTTCAGAATTTTTGAGTATAACGAAGCTATTATCATGGTCAACAGAAGAATGCCCCTGACAGGGAAATAAGCGAGTTTGGCAAAACAGCTTAAGCCATTGGATTAACGAGGTTAGTGACTTAAGCTAGGCACCACCCGCTAGGATGGTAATAGAATTGACCCTGCGTTATTGTCTCAAGGGTAATCGCCATCAGAAAGACGCATTTCACAAAGATTTATTTAACAATAACTTGTCTAACAATGACCTATCAGGAGAAACTATGCCGCAGGATATACAACCTCAAACAACTGATGTTCTGCCCTTTTCTCAAGCCTGTGAAAATAATAAAGCGCCTATTCTTGCGGTATTAAAAACCGCTTTTGCCAATACCAAACAGGTACTTGAAATTGGCAGCGGCACGGGACAACACGCCGTTTATTTTGCGGCGAATCTCCCTCAGCTTTTTTGGCAAACGAGCGATCAAGCGCAATATCTTGAGGGCATTAGTGCAAGATGTTTACAACAAGGTCATCAACTTGGCGTTCATAATCTTGGCTTACCTATTACACTTGATGTATCACTACCTTGGTCTATCAACGGCCCCCATATCGATGCAGTATTCAGCGCCAATACCTTACATATTATGAGTAAACCCAAGGTGGAAGCATTTTTTAATGGCTTAGGAGAGTATTTACCACAGCTCAACACCCTATGCCTGTACGGGCCTTTTAACTATCAAGGTCACTTTACCAGCGACAGCAATCGGCGATTTGATGACTTATTAAAACAAAGAGATAGTGAAAGCGGTATTCGAGATGTTGAATGGATTGTCACCCTTGCCCAAGCCCAAAACTTAACCTTAGTCGAAGATATCGCCATGCCCGCCAACAATCGCTTACTGCATTTTAAGCATTTATTGGCGTAAGGCGCTCAATCCTGAACCCAAGATTCGCATCAGTGAAGCATAAGGATGCTGTGACTACTTACACTTAAACCATTATACATACGCCCTCAAACTATACTAATAATAAGCAACAACTCAGCCACGCACGCAATTACGGCCATCAGATTTAGCTTCATACAGGGCTTTATCCGCTCTGCTAAACAAGGTTTCTGCATCATCGCCCTTTTGCAAAGAGGCTAAGCCAATCGACACCGTAATGGCGCCCAATGAGAGTTTTTTATCTTTGCCTATGGCTAGGCGCCGCTCGGAGATCCGCTCCCTCAAAGTCTCGGCCACTTGCAGCGCATCATGAAAATGGGTATTAGGCAGCAATACCACAAATTCCTCACCGCCGTAACGGGCGACAAAGTCATCACCACGCACACATTGTTTTAAAGCCAGCGCAACATAAGCCAAGACTTTGTCGCCGATTTGATGCCCATAGGTGTCGTTAAATATCTTAAATCTGTCAATATCCACAAGTAATAAACTACAACGGGTTTGTTGTTCCTCCGCACGATGGATATGGTCTTGAATGGCAATTTCGTAAGCTCGGCGGTTATGTAACGAAGTCAATTGATCTGTCATTGCTGCCAGACTTAAATTTTCCATTTCAGCTTTTAAGTTTTGTACTTCTTGTCCCATGGCATTGAGGCTCTGCTCCATGGCTTGGTTATTAACCAATAGGCTCTGCATTTCATCAAGCACCCCATCGACTAATTGATTTAACGTATTCACATCGGGCGTTGATTGCAGTTGCAATCCAAAATCCGCCAAGGTGCTTGTAAATGCTTCCGTCCCTTGAGTTAACTGAGTAATTTTACTGATGAGAGAGTTAATCAGTATCTGAGTTTCTATCTGGACATTCTCAATGACTTCAGGGGACTTCTCTTGAATAAAATTCTTGTACAGACTGGTATTCACTTCTTTGGTGAATACGACATTGTTAGCAAGAAAACCATCAATAGCACGATTTAGATCTAAGTTTGACTGAGCAAAATAC
This sequence comes from Shewanella sp. ZOR0012, assembly GCF_000798835.1. Lineage (NCBI taxonomy): Bacteria > Pseudomonadati > Pseudomonadota > Gammaproteobacteria > Alteromonadales > Shewanellaceae > Shewanella > Shewanella sp. ZOR0012. The sequence goes on along the minus strand of NZ_JTLE01000094.1, from coordinate 4,283,669 downwards.
TCATACCAAACGGTGTAGTTTTCTGGCGTAACCGGTATATCAAGCGCAGACATTTGCGGTACAGCTAAACGTAAAATTTGAGCCGCTGAATCGAGCTCTTTATTTGCTGCAGGAAAAGACATGAATCATGCATCCATGAGTTGTTATAATTTTGTATAACTTAAGTTAACTCAACTGCTTCATTTTGGATACTGGGTAAAATGATTATTATGATGGCGCGCAAAAACAAAAAGAGGATGTTGCCATCCTCCTTTAATTTTTTATGTTATGCCAAAAGCGGCTCAACCTCGGCAGCGGGCAAAAATATCCAATTCAGGCTGATAAACCTGAGTTTGAACATTCATTAATCCCAATAGGCTATCGAATAAATTGTCATGGGAAAATCCCCCCTTTTCGGCTTCTTTGGCAAGACAGGCCATATTCAAATGATTGTCTTGACTAAAATCCTCAGAAAACCAAGCCAGCATAGGAATACTCGTTTGCTCAATGGGCGCAATGCTGTAAGGGGCGCCATGCAAATACATTCCTTTTTCACCCAAAGACTCGCCATGATCGGATAGATAGAACATGGCAGTATCAAATTTTTCTTGCTGTTGTTTAAGCTTATTGACGACTTCACTGATGATGTAATCGGTATACAAAATAGTATTGTCGTAGGTATTCATTAACTCCTCAGTGCTGCAATTTTGGATATCGCTACGTGGGCAATCCGGGGTGAATTTACGGTGCTCTGGCGGATAACGGAGATAATAAGTCGGTCCGTGACTGCCAATAATGTGTAACGCAATCACAGTATCTTTTTGCTCGGCGTTAGCTAATGCTTCATCAAGTTTGTTCAACAAAACTTGATCAAAGCAATATTGACCGGAGCACAACTCAGGATCGCTCTTTAAATCGATAGTGATGTTCTCAACCTGATCGCACACGCCTTTACAACCCGAGTCATTATCAAACCATTGCACCTTAATCCCGCCATGATTCAGTACATCAACGGCCGTGTCTTGGGCATAGGCACGGCGGGAATCATAGTCATCGCGTCCCATGCGGGAAAACATGCAAGGCAGCGATACTGCGGTTGCCGTTCCACAAGAATGGCTATCCTTAAAGACCAGTAATCCTTGCCCCTGAGTATGGGCGTTAGTCGGTTTATCATAACCATAGTATTGATAGTTCATCGAACGAGCCGTTTCCCCAACCACCAGCACTAATAAATTGGGCTTACCGTTGGCATTGGGACTGACATTTTTTGCATCCAAGCCAAGCTGTTCATATTTGATTGGTGTTTGTAGGTAATGCACATTGATGTACTTAGCCGCCGCACCAATAAAATAGGTCGGCACGATATAACGCTTAATCTCATCATTATTGCGGCCAAAGGAAGCGTAGTCTTGGAAATAGAAGAAAGCGATAATCCCAAGCCCTGCTAACATCGCCAGCATAAACAAAACTTTATGTAGCAACTCTTTGAAAAATGGCTTGTATTGGATATCAGCTTTGTAAATCAAATAGGCTGGCAAAATCCCCGTAAGCAGCATATTGAGTATGGAAGCAAAATTGACATACATCAGCGCTTCAGCGCTGTTGGTTTGAAAGGTGTTTTCAATCATGCCGTAATCAAACACGATATTGTATTTTAAGGCCGCAAAAAACACGCTAGATGATAATAAAGTGAGGATGATAAAAAAGGGCTTTAGCAGATACTTCACTGTAAACAGCGAAAACACAAAACTCAGCGCAAAGATCAAAAATAACGGCATACTGGCGATAAAAACCGGATCGACATCAGGTTGTTTTTCAATGCCTTTTTTGATGATTTCAAACAGTGGGATATTAAAAACGCAAACGTAAAATAATGCGGTGATAAAAGTGAAACGATTCACGGTTAGGGTTTTAAATCTCGTCAGCACTGGTTATGGTCTCTCAAATCAATAGTGGGCCGAAGCTAACTTAGTTTTCTTAAGGCAATCTTATGCCCTACAATTTGCGCCATCTTAGCAAGTCGTCAGATTCTCCTCAATTAAATAATCTTTATAATTAACAAGTTATAATACAGATTAAAAAAACGGCCGAATCTGAAGGCATTCGACCGTTTTTGACTCCCCAACCTATAGGGACTTGCTCGGAACTAACCCCAGCTTGTTAATTTACTGCGGTAACAAGTGCGATTATTTTAACTGCTGTAATAAGTAGGCAAACGCCATTGAATTTAGTTCCGCAGCTTGATTATTATCTGCAGCCCCAGCATGCCCACCTTCGATATTTTCATAGTAAAGCACATCAATACCCATATCCTTCATCTTAGCCACCATCTTGCGGGCGTGCCCTGGATGTACCCTGTCGTCACGGGTTGAGGTGGTAAAAAACACCTTAGGATAATGCACGTCTTTATGCAGATTATGATATGGCGAGTAGGTTTTAATGTAGTCCCACTCCTGTGGAATATCAGGATTACCGTATTCCCCCATCCAACTGGCTCCCGCGAGTAACTTGTTAAAACGATACATGTCGAGTAATGGCACTTGGCACACTACGGCATTGTAGAGATCGGGACGACGGGTAAAGGCAGCGCCCATTAGCAAACCACCATTACTGCCGCCTTGAATACCTAAATGCTTGCTCGAGGTAATCTTACGGGCTATGAGATCCTCGGCGATGGCTTCAAAGTCCTCGTAAGCCTTATGACGATTCTGCTTAAGCGCCGCTTGATGCCACGCAGGACCATACTCGCCGCCACCTCGGATATTGGCCAGTACATACACACCGCCCTGCTCTAACCAGTTTTTACCAATAGTGGCTGAATACGCTGGGCGAAGAGACACTTCAAATCCACCATAACCATAAAGCAATGTTGGATTGCTGCCATCGAGCTTAAGATTTTTTGCCATCACCACAAAATAAGGCACTTTGGTACCATCCTTTGAAGTGGCAAAATATTGCTCGGTTTTAAATTTATCCGCCGCAAACTGCTGAGGCATACCTTTGATTTTTTGAGGTTTAAGCGTCTTAGCATTGACGGTATACAGGCTCGATGGCTCAAGGAAGCTAGTGTAGTTGACGAAGAAATCGTCACTGTCACGCTCCATATCCATCACAGTTAGCGCACCATTGGCCTCAAAGGGCACTGGCGTGCTTTGCCATGCGCCTTTTTCATCTTGCTCGTAGCGAACCAGCTTGCTCTTCACGTTATCGAGCCAATTAACAAAAATCGCGCTCTTACTGAAACTTAGCTGCGCGATAGATGCTGTTGGGGTTGGGCTCACAAATTCAGTGAAGGAGACTTTTTGGGCAATTAGATCGGCCACATTAGCGAACACCACAGCGCCTTGGCTGAATGTCGCCGCAGGCGTTGCTAAGTCACTTTTTAGCTCAATAAACAATTTGCCTTGGAAATAGCCTTTAATCTCAGCATCTTGTGGGATGGGTAGTTTAATCAGTTTGCCGTCTTGATAAACATATTGGGTGGCGGTGTAAAAGGTATGTGCTTCTGTGACTAGGCTCAGCGGAGATTTATCGTCGAACATCACCCAACCCGATACTGCCACCGAGGTTTTATCACCACTAAAAATCGTTTTCGCTTGCTCAAGTGGCGTACCACGTTGCCATAACTTAACGACACGGGGGTAACCTGAGTCCGTCATGCTTTGGCCATCGCCAAAGTCGGTGCCGACAAATGCTTGGTCTTTATCTATCCAACTTAGGCTAGATTTCGCTTCTTTTAAAAAGAATGGCTTATCTTTTGCTGGCACAAAATCTTTGGTGGTTAAATCAAATTCACGCACTTCGACCGCATCTGCGCCGCCACGGGATAAAGACACAAAACAACGTTGATTATCGGGATATTGGCAATCAATGCTCTTAAATACCCAGTTAACCGATTCCAACTTACCTAAAGCATCGACATCAAGCACGGTTTCCCACTTGGGTTGCGCCTTTGTGTATTCTTCCATCGTGGTGCGACGGTAAATCCCCCGTACATGGGTATCGTCCTTCCAAAAGTTATACAGCTTGTCGCCGATGTGTGTGGCGTAAGGAATACGCTCTTTGTCATTGAGGATAGCGAGGCTATTTGCAACTAAGGTATCAAACCCTTTGAACGCTTTAATTTCAGCGGCAGAAGCGGCATTTTGGGTCTTAACCCATTCCATAGGCTTGGCGCCTTCAACCTCTTCAAGCCAAATATACTTGTCTTCTTGCGCGTGGACTTGAGCAGTCATAGTGAGCACACCTGCGATGCACCAAGGCAGTAATTTACGATTCATGTTATTCCTTTTTAAACAGAGTCCTTAAACAGAGCCCTTAAATTGAGTCCATCTTAATTTCTGCTCTACATTACCTTAATTGATTTTCAGTTCAACTTTTAATCCAACAAGAATGTAACAAAAGATAAGATATTGTAATCACGGATGATTAATCGAGAATGAATCGAAAATATTCAAGATGTTGTGTCATAAAAAAAGCGCCCATCGGGGCGCTTTAATCGTGACTTAATGAGCTACATAAATGTGCAATTAAAACTCTTGGTTCATCCGCGTCAGCAGGTTCAGCAGCACGCTGCGCTCCTCCGCGCTCATTTTAGCGGTGAGATCGGTCGTTAATTGCAAATGCAGCGCATCATGCTCAAGAAATAGTGCTTGGCCCTTTTCGGTTAACTCGACCAGAATCGAGCGCCTATCGGTTTCGTGCGGGCGGCGCACAACCCATTGGGATTCGACCATCTTATCGATTTGCACCGTAAGCGTGCCAGTCGTTACCCCAATTTTATCAGCAAGTTCCTTCATCCGCATCGCGCCGTGCACTCCCAATAATTCAATGGTGTGAACCTGTGATAGGCTAAAACCCTTATCACGCACGATAGCATGCTCCCAAGATGATAATTTTTCATAAAACTCAATAATCACATGGTTTAACGCCTGATCCGTGGAATGGACGGCCGAGGCTGATAGAGCATCATGCTGCGGTGCAACTGTCATTAGGCTTCCTTAGCGACACACTCACGTTGACGACAAGTATGCAGCTCAATAGTAATATGGGATAACTCAGGGAACTTAGTCAGTAACTGATTAAAATAACTGGCTTCTTTCGGTGAGTGGGACACTATGGATAACATAATAGCATGGTGATCGGCACTCACGCGCCAAATATGTAAATCGGCGACTTGGTGATCAGGCACCGCTTCAATGGTTTCGCGCACTTTACGCTGTAACGCTGCATTTACCCCGCCGTCGAGCAAAATTGGACTCGTTTGCTGAATCAATCCCCATGACCAGCGACTGATAATAATTGCCCCTACAATCCCCATAATCGGGTCGAGCCAGGTTAAGCCCATATATTTACCGAATAAGAGTGCGGCAATCGCCAGCACTGAGGTTAATGCATCAGCTAATACGTGAAAATAAGCCGCTCTAAGGTTGTGATCATGCCCCGAATGCCCATGTGCGTGGTTGTGTGAATGGTCGTCATGGTCATGGTCATGGTCATGGTCATGGTCATGGTCATGGTCAGCAGCATGATGATCGTGCCCATGGCAGCAATGATTATCTTGATGAGCCTTATGGTCATCGTTCTCATCATCATGATCATGTGCGTGAGTGTTGCCATGAGAGTGACCGTGTGAATGTCCATGGTCGTGGGAGTGATGGTCTTTCAACAAAAACACGCTTAATACGTTCACACTTAATCCAATCAAGGCTACGAAAATGGCCTCATTAAAGTGAATATTCTCAGGGTTTATCAAACGCATCCCTGATTCGATAAGCATGATAAGTGCAACCAGTCCTAAAGCAATTGCACTGGTATACCCCCCAAGTACACTGACCTTACCAGTACCAAAGGCAAACGCAGGATCATTGGCGTGCTTACGGGCATAGGAATAGGCAAACAGCGTGATCATAAAGGCGGCGGCATGGGTGCCCATATGCCAACCATCGGCCAGCAATGCCATAGAGCCGTATATCGTGCCCGCCACAATCTCGGCCACCATAGTGATAACCGTTAAATACAGCACATAACGGGTATTTTTTTCGCCATCAGTATTTTGTGTAGAGAATCCATGGGGATGTTGCCATTGGGCGATGGAGTGTCCAACGCCATGACTTGGCTGCGACATTGTTGTTGAGGGTGTTATTTTCATTGTCTTTTCCTACGCTCCCTGCCCTTCTCTAACCGATTGAGGCAACAGTACTTGTGGTGTTTGATGACTTACACCAGTATTTTAGTTTGAAAATCAAAATATATAAATATCAAAATAATCATTTTTCAAACTATTTGCAGAAATATTGCCGACAATCACGAGATGTTAAAACGGACAGATACGGAAAATGGCGGAGTCTAGAAACACAAAGGCGCTTAAATCAACCGATTTAAGCGCCTTAACACAGGATTTGATTAGAATGCGGTATCAGAACATAGATACGAAGAATGCACTGAAAAATAAAGCAATTACAACTGTAGTACCTAGCGCCATTTTAAGTTCGGTGTTCATATTCACTCTCCTAGTGGGTATGAACCCATTATTATCAAGCCTGCGATAAATGCCTATATTGAGATAGTTATTTTGTGAGCAAGACCTAAATTATCCTGTACTTTTCACATTGCATTTAATGGTTACGTGATACAGCTCACACCACGCAACCTCGCCTAGCGCACATCAATTCAAAAATCAAGGCATAGCAATTCGCTTATTCGATTAACATTAAGACTCGATTAACAATGATTTTTGTTATAATGCCGGCATAATTCATTGACCGAGATAATCCTATGTCACAACTGTTACACACAATGATCCGCGTTGGTAACTTAGAGCGCAGTATTAATTTTTACACTCAAATACTTGGCATGAAGTTACTACGCACCTCAGAAAACCCAGAATACAAATATTCTTTAGCCTTCGTGGGCTACGGTGAAGAGTCAACAGGGCAAGCGGTGATTGAATTGACCTATAACTGGGGCACTGAAAAATACGATCTCGGCACAGGCTTTGGCCATATCGCCATTGGTGATGAAGACATTTATGCTCGTTGTGAAGCCATTGCCGCCGCAGGCGGTAAAGTGACACGCGCGCCTGGCCCTGTTGCAGGTGGCACCACCGAAATCGCCTTTGTGGAAGACCCTGACGGCTATAAGATTGAATTTATTCAAATGAAATCGGCAACCCAAGGTTTAGGTTAAACCTATTCTCTTCCAACGTCTGATATAAAAACGGCGCTTGCATTGTATGCAAACGCCGTTTTCTTTGCTCGTTGATAAATGCCAACACTACAGATTATCGCTTGCCCTCGGCGGCCATCGCGATACGGCTGCTGCGCTTCTTCTGCCAAATGGGTAAACGCCATGCGAGCAACAAACCAAAACCGAGGATATACAGACTCGGTTCGATGATTTCGGATTTGACCGACCAATAAAAATGGATTGGTGCCAGTATCGCCACAAGATATACCCCATTGTGCAGCGTTTGCCAACGGCGGCCCATTTTTCGCATTAAGACCTTAAATGAGGTAATCGCTAAGGCGCTCACAATCACATAAGCCACAGCACCAACTAAAATATAAGGCCGTTTCGCCACCTCGCTGAAAAACAACTCCCAGGCAAACAGCAGATCTAAGCTGAAAAACGCCACAATATGCAGTGTGGCATAGGCAAACACATACAAGCCGACAAGCCTGCGAGTCTGCATTAACCAACCTAACTTAAATCTCTTGGCAATAGGTGAAATCAGTAGTGTTGCCAGTAGCGCATTGAGTGCACCAATTCCAGTAAAGTGGATAATATACTGCACAGGGTCGCCGCCCGCACGCCCCGACAGCACAGTAAAAACCAACCAAGTAATCGGGATAAGCCCAATCAAATGAAAGACTAACTTTACCCAGAGCAGCTGTTTTGGTGTGACTCTTAACGCCGTGATGTTGAACATAAGACTCCTACTCTTTTTCCCCTTTAAAGGCGCTAACCACTATCTCGCTAGACAGATATTGCAACTTGTTCGCTAGGCGCAATCGATTGCGCCTAGAATACAGTCGCCGAATGGCTTAATAAAACTGCCTCAAATCCATGCCGTCATATAAAGAGGCTACAAACTCGCCATAACCATTAAAAGGCAATGTATCGATGCGCTGCGCCGAGAATAACCCACCTTCACCGATGCGCCGCTCACTCGCCTGTGACCACCGGGGATGATCGACAGCTGGGTTCACATTGGCATAAAACCCGTACTCATGGGGTGCGAGTTGATTCCAGCTGGTGGGTGGCTGCTTGTCCATCACCCGAATACGAACAATCGATTTAATGCTCTTAAAACCATATTTCCACGGCACCACTAACCGAATTGGCGCGCCATTTTGTGGCGGCAGGGTTTTACCATACAGCCCGACGGACATCAGCGTCAGTTCATTCATCGCCTCGGCAATGGTTAAGCCTTCCACATAGGGATAATGAATGCCACCGCCCATTAAACGGCTTTTTTGTCCTGGCATTTGCTCGGGATCGAAGGCGGTCTCAAAAGCAACATATTTTCCCTTGCTGGTTACGCCCACTTTTTTCAATAACGCCGCAAGTGGAAATCCAACCCAAGGGATCACTATCGACCAAGCTTCAACGCAGCGCAGTCGATAAGTACGCTCTTCAAGCGGAAACAGCTTAGTCAGATCCTGATAATCAAGCGTCATAGGGCGCTCAACTTCGCCTTCAATACGCAATTGCCAAGGGTCGACTTTATACTGCTGCGCATTATCAGACGGGTCTTGTTTGCTGGTACCAAACTCATAAAAGTTATTATGGGTTGTGACCTTATCAAATGGTGTAAGCACCTCACCCTGACCAAAGCGCGCATTGGCCTCAAAAGTCAGTGGCGTGGTGATAAAGCTGGTTTTGGGCTGATCACCAAACAGATCGAATAATCCCGCCTGCACATAACCTGGGATACTGGCACCAATCGCACCTAACCCCATGGCTTTCACTATGTGGCGGCGCGCCTTAAAGACCGACTCAGGAGTAACTTGATTGTCTTGTATATGCCAGCGTGCTTTTTTCAAAATACCCGGTGTAAAACGTGATTGATTAGCCAATTGACACCTCTGCAGAAATAAAATGTTATGTACCGGCTTTTGCTAACGCTAAGCGCTCACCCATAAAGCTCAGGTAAATTAACCTGTGTTGATAAGCTTAGGGATATAGACACAGAAAACCGCAAAAAAATTTCATCCCTCACACTATATCAACCTAAGCGACTAAGTCTTGCTCATTTGAGTCATCAGCTAAACAGATTGTTTATTAAAGCACTTGAAGCCTTTCTAGGGGCATGCGACCCTAAGCGCCATCGCAAAAGGAGTGCTAGTAAGATGCCATTTTCTCAATCTTTTTCCCTCGCCCAGATCATCGGCCTAATCGCCGTGGCCTTTTTAGGACTGTTAATCGGTGCCCTACTCAATCAACGTCTCACCCGTTCTCGCTGGCAACAGTTTAAGGACGAGTTAGAACAAGAAATGCGCCAAGTGAACGAAGATGCAGAGCTTTCCCTCGCGCAGCAGCAAATCTTAGTGGACGATAAAGATAGCCAACTCCGTCAATGCCAGCAGCGCCTAGAGCAAAAAATCGAACATCTAGGCAAAGCCGAGGCCTTAGCCGAGCGCGTGCCGAGTTTAGAGCAGCAATTAAACGATAGTCATCGCCGTCAACTCGAATTACAACTGGCGTTGTCTAAATCCAATGCCCTACAACAAACCATTCAGGCCAAAGCGGATGCCCAGCAAGAATCACTGCGGGAAAAGATCGCCACCCTAGAAAGTGCCGAAGTACGTCTGCAAACCCAATTTGAAAATCTTGCCAACCGTATTTTCGAAGAGCGCAGCGAAAACTTTAAACACCAAAACGCCAATCAATTAGAAGGCGTACTTGGGCCGTTAAAGCAACAGTTAGAAGGTTTTAGGCAGCAAATCCGCGAATCCTATAACCATGAGCAATCCGAGCGTAGTGCACTCAAACATCAATTAGAGCACTTGCGTGAGCTCAACTTAAAAATGAGCCAAGATGCCATTAACCTGACAAAAGCCCTAAAAGGCGATAATAAGCAGCAAGGCAACTGGGGCGAAGTGATTTTAGACCGCGTGCTGCAAGAAAGTGGCCTGCGCGAAGGCCACGAGTACCACACCCAGCAGGATCTCAAAGATGACAGCGGCAAACGCTTTAAGCCCGATGTCATCGTGCATTTGCCTGAAAATAAAGACGTGGTGATTGATGCTAAGATGTCACTTATCAGCTACGAGCGCTATTTTAACAGTGAAGATCCGCTGGTGCGCGAACAGGCCATCAATGAGCATGTGCTATCCATACGCAACCACATTAAAGGCTTGAGCCAAAAAGATTATCAGCGTTTACACGGGCTTAAAAGCTTAGATTATGTGCTGATGTTTATCCCCATCGAGCCCGCATTTTTGCTGGCTTTAGAGCATGACCCAAGCCTTGTTAACTTTGCCCTTGAGCAAAATATTATGCTGGTCAGCCCAACCAACCTCTTGGTTGCCCTGCGTACCATCAATAATATCTGGCGTTACGAGTATCAAAACCAACACGCCCAAACCATTGCCAAACAAGCAGGCCGGATCTACGACAAACTCTGCGGCTACCTCGACGATATGGAAAAACTTGGCCGCGCTTTAGATAACGCCGAGAAAACCTATCACAGTGCCATGAATAAATTATCCTCTGGCAAAGGCAATTTGGTACGTCAAGCGCATTTAATGCAGCAACTGGGTGTTGATACCAGCAAACAACTCGATAAGATGTTACTTGAGAAGGCGCTCAATGAAGCCTTAGACGACAGTGATATTGATGAAACCAGCGAGTTCGAAAACGATAGCTTAGCTAAAACAACTGAACACCAAACCAGGGTAACAAAAATTGAGGATGCCACCGCACTCGAACAACTCAACACCCAAACGCAGCAAAACGCCTAAATCACTATTAATCCTGAATCGATAGGGAAAAATCGATTGTAACCTTGATGCCCGGAGGCAAGTTCTGCATGTGCAACCCATTCACAAAGATGGTGTTATCCAGCGCAATTATTATCGCAGGTGCATTTAATGCCTCTGCGGCTTTTGCTTTAACGTCGACCCAAAAGACTTTTCTTGAGGCTGAAAAAGCCTTGAAGAAACAAGACTATGCAACCTATAAGCCCCTGCGTGCTAAGTTAGGTGAATATCCGCTGGCGATCTACTTAGACCATGATATCGATATAGGTCGGCTCAATGATTTACGCGGTAATGACGCTAAGTTTTTGATAGATAAATATCAAACAACACCAATGTACCAAAGACTGCGTTCGAAATATTTATTGAATGCTGGTAGCCAAAAGCGCTGGAACGATTTTCTGACGCTGGCTCAAGATGCGCCAACCGATGTCAGGCTACAGTGTTATTTTTATGAGGCAAAACTTGCCAAAGGTGAAACCCAAACCGCCTATACCGCCGCGCAGTCGCTATGGGTCTATGGTGATTCCCGTCCGAAAGAATGTGACCCTCTGTTCAATGCTTGGACCAAAGCGGGCAAGCGCACTCAAGAGGTGATTTGGGCACGGATGTTAGTGAGCTTCGATGAAGGCCAAACCAGTCTTTTGAGCTTTCTATCGCAAAAAATTACGGTCCATAGCGCCGAAGCCAAACGCTTAGTCGCGGTATTTAAAGATCCCAATAGCCTGCGCCATACTGAAAAATTTAAAGACAAAAATCCTATTGTTGGCGATATCGTTGCTGCTGGGTTAAAACGCCTTGCCCGTAAAGATCTCGACCAAGCCATCGATTTATATACTCGGTATCAAAAAGCCAAACGTTTTAGTCCCGCGCAAGATCTACAGCTGCAAAAGTATCTGGTGCGCCGAGTATTGATTGAGCAGGATGATAATTTTAAAGACTGGGCCGATAATCTGCTGCCAGAGATGAAAAGCGACGATATGTTCGAACGTCGTTTACGTTGGGCGATTCGTGAGCAGGACAGCACCCATATTGCTCGCTACTTAGATTTATTATCACCTGAAGCTCAAGCCAAAGAACGCTGGCAATATTGGCTGTATCGCACCAATGCCAAACACGCCCCAGAAAGCGCAACCAAAGCCCTAGCGGCCGTTAGCAATGAGCGCGGCTTTTACGGTTTTGCCGCCTCACAATTATTGAATAAGCCCGTATCGCTAAATCAAAGTCCTGAGCCAGTTATCAATGGGAACAGTCCGAAACTCGAAGATGATTTGGGTTTTGTGCGCGTACAGGAGTTGATGGCGCTCGATCGTTACTTCGATGCCCGTTATGAATGGGTGGCACTGCTCAAACGCAGCAATAATGACATGCGTGCTCGTTATGGCCGTTATGCCCATGATCAAGGCTGGTATGACTTTGGCGTCGAAGCCAGTATTCAAGGCAAACTTTGGGACGACATCCCTCTACGGTTCCCAATGGCGCATCAATCAGGCTTCGAACATGCGAGCAAAAAGCACAAAGTTAATATCGATGAAATCCGCGCCATTAGCCGACGCGAAAGTGCGTTTTTCCTTTATGCAACGTCTGGCGTTGGTGCCCGCGGTTTAATGCAGATTATGCCCGCCACCGCCAAGGCTACAGCAAAAAAACACGGTGCTAAGTACAATGATCCAAAGGATCTCTACAGTGCCGAACTTAACTTAAATTTAGGCAGCGCCTATTACGCCCAATTATTGAAGGAGTTCAATCAAAACCGCGTATTAGCCACAGCCGCTTATAACGCAGGCCCATCAAGGGTTCGCCGCTGGTTATCGGAATCAAATGGTCAACTCGATGCGATGAGTTTTATCGAGTCTATTCCCTTCACCGAAACCCGCGAATATGTACAAGCCGTGTTAAGTTATCGTTTGATTTACGAAGCGCAAAAACAACAACCACAGCCTTTATTTAACGAGGCTGAGCTGAAGTTCCATTACTAAGGACAAGACTAAATGTAATAAAGGTGGCAAAGGCCACCTTTATTACATTAACAAACATAATACCGTTTCAAATTCATACCGTTAAGCTATGTATATAAAATCAGCAAACGCACATCACTCAGGCAAACTTATTTGCACTTAGCACTATTAAATGCGAATAATTAGCAATTAGTCATTATCCATGCGTTGCTACATGCTCAAGCTCAGCGGTTTATCCTTAAGTTGCGAATACCAACCCTTCGTTTGCCCTCACACTAAACACATTCATGGTTATGAAGCACTCGCCCGTTTCTACCTTGAGCAAGGTCAAGCCATCGCCCCTAATCTGGTATTTGAGCAGTTACACGAAAACAGCGATGCACTTGCTTCAATCGAGTTTCAGGCCAAAGCCTTTCAGCTTGAACACGCCCCCGCTGAACAAAGCTTGTTTGTGAATGTCGATCCCCATGCAGCTAACGGCGTGCATACCCAAAAGTTACTTGACCTATTCTCCAGTCACCCGCAAGTCACAGTAGAGATTATTGAGAATACCTGCATTAATGACGCCGAGCTTGCCAATCAACTGTTTCATCAATTTAAAGCAGCCAATATTAACGTGGCACTTGATGATATCGGTGCGCCCCACTCCATGCTGTCGGTCGATTTAATGATGAATGTGGATTATCTGAAGTTTGATCGTCACTGGCTAAATTTAGTTGCCGAACCTCACGGCATCGCACTACTCAGTGCATTGATTGAATTTGGCAAACGCACTGGCAAACAATGCATCCTCGAAGGCATAGAAACCGACGCCCAGCTCCAGCTAGCCCGCGAGCTGAATGTCGATCTAGTACAGGGATTTTTATTCAAACCTTGGTTTATCCGCCCAGAGCAAAGCGAAAAGTTAATTTGTTAGGGATAATAAGGTGTTATACAAAAATGGCAGAGTGCTTGAAGATTCGCTGCCATTGATAAGTTAGGGGTTATTAGAATCGCATAATCACATAGCGAAGATATGGATTGTCATCGTTTTCCCTGTGACACGCCGCCCTTTTATTTCACAAAAAGCATCCCTGAGGGCTCGACGGCGGCATCTGCTGTACATGGATGTACTAATGCAGCGATCACATGGCCTATGCATCATAGTGGCATTTCCCATATCCTTATGGGTCAGATGTGAAAGAACGGCCATGCCGCCAACGGTCACTGTTACAACAGTGGCAATCTTAACGACCATTAACTGTTCATCAGGCTAAAAGCTTTTTTGCCCCAAAGCGAGATAAGTTTGTCGTCAGGTGTGTAGGATGAATTGTCATTGTTTCCCCAGTGACACGCCGTGAATATGTCCCTATAGGCTCGACGGCGACATCCATGTCGCCAACGGTCACTGTTGCAACAATAGCAATTTTGACGACCATTGCACTGTTCATTTGGCAAAAAAGCTAATGCCCCATTCTAATTCAGCATGTGATTTTAGACAAAATCTAACATACAAAGATTGACCAAATTTTAGTAATGCGACAATGTTACTACATACGCAGTTGAGTCAAGCTGGCACGCAGTCACCGCCAGCCAGCTTCAAGTGAGCCCAATGTTTGCGGAATATGGAGAGTTCAGATACAAGGAAGTCAAATAGCCCATCATCAGCGCACTTCTTATGTACTCTGTAACTCACAAAACAAGCCACGGACACGGAAAACCGCGCCGTTGCGTTATGATCGTTATGTTTTCGCTGTCTGACATAGAGAAACCTTAGAAAATAAGGCAAGGAAAAGAGATTGAAAGATATAAGAAATATTGACTGGGGCAATGACAGTGCTGAAAACGACCCTGCACTAATGACCTACTTTGTAACGCCGTTAAACTTCGATCGAATAACACAGTTTAAGAAAACATTTATCATTGGGCGGAAAGGAGCAGGAAAAACAGCAATCAGGAAGAAGTTAATCAGCAAGTTTGCGGATGAACGCGAGCACATAGTTGTTGAGGTGTCTCCTACAAATGGGATATTTCGAAATCTAGCTGGAGTTGATTTGCTTAAACAAGAACGGGGCGATGAGACAATTTTTCAGTATGCGTGGCTTAATAGCATAATGAGAAAATGCCTCAACTTAATCGGCTCTGTGCAGGATAACAAGCTTACTGTTGGTAGTGCTGAAGCCGCAAGAAAATTTGCTAAAGCCGAAGGTGTTGTCAACTCAGATTTTGTAGAATCAGTTACAACAATTCTTAGCTCTATAAAATTGAAGTTTAAAGACATTGGTGAACTAGGTCTTCAACTAGAGAATATTATTAAAGAGTCATCTGCCATAGATAGATATGAATATCATTTAAAGAACCTTGCAAAGGATGGATGCAAAATAACTATATTGGTCGATGATCTAGATATCGGGTGGGATAACAGTGATAGAAGTAATCAGATACTGTTAGGCTTGCTTACTTCTTCAATGTATCTAAAAGCAATACACGCCAACGTGAATCTAATTATCTTTATTAGAGATGATATATATTCAATATTGATGAAGAAAACTACCCACAGTGACAAGTATAGGGATGTATATAAAATAACGTGGGCCGACGACAATTTCCAAAAGCTGCTAGCGGAGAGAATTAGTCAGTCTCTTGACTCTATGCCGTCAGTTGAAATACAAACGGATTTCCTGAGGGTATTTCCTGAAAAAATTGGCAACCAATTTACACTTGGTTGGATGACTGAGCGAACATTAGGGCGGCCAAGAGAGCTCCTTCAATTATCACGGTTATATACCGAAGCTCTTTCTGAAAACTCTCCATCAGACGATACTTTAAAAGATGTCGAAGAAGAGTATTCTACATGGAAGAAAGAGGATTTATGCGCAGAGTTCGTTAATCAATACCCTGATCTTGATAAAATATTTGACTATTGGAGAAACAACTACTTTAGGACCAAGTATCAAATTGATGAAGATACACTTGAAGCAAGAATGTCCAAAATTCTTGATGAAGTTCGAATCCCTCATGATTGGTTTGTCAACCTTAGTAATAACGCAGATACAAAAGGTTTAGCAAAGATCCTATTTGATATTGGTTTTTTTGGTGATTTCATTAGAGGTGGTGATGGAGGAAGTAAGGTCAGCTACTTCGGTGAAACTCAAAATCCGTTATTGAAAGAAGTGCAAGTCCACCCTTGTTTCAGAAAAGCTGTTGGTACAGTTCAAAGAAATCGTTAAACATAACAAGACCATGCATAGGAACCAAAACAGCTACACTCACTAAACTGTTTTGGTTCTATGATGGCAGTGTTAATCCATAAAAATTTAATTAGAAACTCACCGAGTAGAGTTATAAATCTAACACACTTGTGTCCCAAAGTGAGCCTGTGAATCACTCTACACCAGACTGATTCATGTGAATAATTAAGAGGTTTAGATATGACATTTAAATGCAAAATGAATACGTATTTTAAAATAATGGAACAAAAAGGTATTTCTAAGCTAACTTACTCACCACCATTTTATCGGCTTCTGTGGAAATATGGTGTTAATTTTCAACCTCCCTTATTAGCAAGTTTTAAGACTACTCTTGCTGTTCAGACTGCTTACTTTTTCAGCTTTTTTTCTATCATCTTATCCATTTTATCCTTCATATTTTTTTATACTAATGACCTTTTCAAAGATGTAGCCGCCATCGAAGAGCTAATTATGCTTTATATGAAACTCTGCTTCATATCATTAGGCTATGGTTTATCTGTTTCTTGGTATTGTGGTCAACTGAAAAAGAAGTATAACCTGCCCGATTGGGGTGATCTTGCTGAAGAGTGTGCAGATGAATCGTTCTAGGACAGACTGATTCACCTAAGCTCCTAAAACCCGTCTCTATCCTCCATTTGCGGCTATTATGGGGCGGTTTTTCCCCTAAGATGAATCACTGATATCCAGACAAGTCATTCATGTCTCTGTTATGCCTATTCCGACAGGTGATATCGAGTGTTGGTTAGTTTGTTGTCAAACGAAGTATTGCTATTAGAATAGTTAATCCAAATCTGGCTAATAAGAGTGAATTATTTAGCAAGGTTTTGTCCCAAAACGTGTTGTTTATTTCTTTAAAATTTACAGGCGACGCAGATGCTAAATAGGTGAGTCGTGGCGATTAGCGAGACGACCGTCCGCCCCACGGACGGGGCGGTCGAGCATCCACGGATGGACTCGCTGCGCGTCGTTGAGCAAATGCCATAGCTCACCTATATATCTATGCTTCAAAGCTCCAAGCAGTAAGACCTACATAAGGTTACTTAGCAACGACTCACTAAGCCGATTGATTTCACAGTAAAAGCGACTGGCTAAGCGCGGCATATTCCGCCATAGTGGTAGAGCGAATGACCTCATCCATGCACAAGGAGTCTCCCGTGGCACATTCTGGTTTAAGCCAACTATTACAACAACTTGAACAGGTATTATTGGGCAAGCCACGGCAAATTCGCTTAGCCCTCGCCTGTATTCTCGCTCGTGGGCACCTGTTAATTGAAGATTTACCCGGTATGGGCAAAACCAGCTTGTCCCATGCCCTCGCCCAGAGCCTAGGCTTAAGTTATCAACGCATTCAATTTACCAGTGATATGCTGCCCGCCGATATTCTCGGGGTATCGATTTTTGATAAACACCAAGCGCAATTTGTGTTTCATCCCGGCCCGATTTTTAAGCAGATGGTGCTGGCCGATGAGATTAACCGCGCCAGTCCTAAGACGCAAAGCGCACTACTCGAGGCCATGGCCGAGCAGCAAATTTCTGTCGATGGTATAACCCACAGATTGCCCAATCCATTTTTTGTGATTGCTACGCAAAACCCGACTGAACAATCAGGCACCTTCCCACTGCCCGAATCCCAGCTCGACCGCTTTATGATGCGGATTTCCATTGGTTATCCGAGCCACGATGCCGAGCTTGCAATGCTCAAAACAGTGCAAACGCCGCAAACCCTGGATAATCTGCCGCAATGTTTAACCCCTTTGGCGTTAACCCAATTGCAGGAGCAATGCGATAAGGTCACTGCATCCGATGCGCTGCTTAATTATATTTTGGCCTTAATCCATGATTCTCGCAGCCAAACGGACGCCATTGGCCTGTCGCCACGGGCAACCAAAGCCCTGTTACAAGCAGCCAAGGCTTGGGCATTTTTAGAAGGTAGACACTATTTAGTGCCCGAAGATGTGCAGGCGGTGTTTTGCAGCGTCGCCGAACACCGGCTTAGAACCAGCAGTCAATTACAGGGAGAAGCGCTCTCGGAGCGGATACTCGCTGGTGTGAATCCGATCATGTAACGGCTCAATCAGCCATTAAATGTGAATATTGATAAGAAGATGAGGACAGTGTGAAACGCGTGTTTTCTGCTTTTTGGCAACGCTGGTTGGCAAGGCGCATGCCACCCAGTTCTGAGTTCACCTTAAGCCACCGCAGTATCTTTATTCTGCCCAGTGGCTTTGGGTTTGTTTGGCTGGGGCTGGTATTGCTACTGTACTTGTTTGGTACTAACTATCAGAACAATCTCGTGATTGGCCTGAGTATTTTGCTGCTCAGCTTATTCAATACCTGCATTCTCTATAGTTACAAAAACTTAGCAGGGCTACGACTACGGGCACTGACGCCGCCGGAGGTGTATGCGGGCGAGACGATCACTTTTCCTATTTTGCTTAACTCAAACCACAGCAGCCATCATATCAGCCTAAATTATCCGAATAATTTAGGTTATTTAGTCAAACACGTTGGTACGCAGGACGAGCAAGCGCTAGTGTCGTTTGCAAATCAACAGCGTGGAATAGTCTCCGCTGGACGGCTGAAGATTGAATCCACCTACCCTTTAGGACTCTGCCGTGCTTGGTCGCATATCGACCTTGATAACGCCCATATTGTCTATGCCCAGCCGCTTGAAAGCCCCTTACAACTTGAAGCCGCAACGGAATCCGGACAGGACGAACCGCTTGAGCGGGCAGGCAAATATATTGTTGGCATTGATGAATATAAAGGCCTTAAACCCCATGTGCTCGGTGAGTCATTAAAGCAAGTGGCATGGAAGCAATGGGCCCAAGGGCGTGGCATGTTAACCAAGGAGTTTGAACAGCCTCAAGGTGATCCGGTCTGGTTAAAATTAGCCCCTGATCCTACTCACCTCGAACAGCAGCTCAGTCAATTAAGCTGGCAGGTGAACCGCTTAAGTCAGCTTGAGCAATATTTTGGCCTTTGGCTGCAACAGCCTAATGGGGAAGATATTATTCTGGCGCCCGCCCTCGGTAACTCGCACCGAATCGCCTGCCAACGGGCGCTGGCGCTTTATGGAACACATACACAAACGCAAGATACAAGCGATAAATTATCTGTTAATCATGGATTTAGTCATAAGCCACATATTCCTCCCCACAGGCATAGCACTCAAACAGCATTACATGTTGAGGATCGCCTATGAGCCTCAAATCAATGACCAATGCAATGGCCACTGAAAGTGCAGCTCAGCTAAATGCCTATCGCGCTAATGGACCTCAAACTGGGGATAATATCAGTCGTCAAACCCTGTTTTGGCTATTGCTCACCAATTTAGCGGTGCTCAGCCCCTTATTTGATAAAACCACCCCTTGGACACTTGGGATCTGCGCTATTTGCTTGCTGTGGCGCATTGGTATCTATGTCGGCAAAGTCGCTAAACCTCCTCGTTATCTTGTCACAAGCCTTGCTATCGGCGCGGCAATCACGCTGGCACTGGTCTCGGGCACAATTGGGCTATTAAACGCCTTAGTCAACCTGCTCATTTTAGGTTATGCATTGAAATACATTGAGATGCGAAGTGTTAGGGATGTAAGAGCCGTCGTGATTGTCGGCTATTTTCTAATTGCCCTCACCTTTATTGACCACCAATCCATGCTCAATACCGTGCACCTTATTGGCGTCACGATTATCAATACCTGCGTACTGGTCACCCTCTACCAAAGCCAACATCGCTGGCAACACACGGCATGGATTGGCGCTAAATTATTGCTGCAAAGTATGCCCTTAGCGTTATTACTTTTTTTGGTGCTGCCCCGTTTTGCACCGCTTTGGCTTGTGCCCAATATGAAGGAAGCCCAAACCGGGCTGTCGGACTCCCTTGCCGTGGGCGATATCAGTAAACTCACTCGCTCATCTGCCTTGGCATTTAGGGTGAGTTTTACCGATGCCAGCCCTACCCAAGCCGAACTCTACTGGCGCGCCCTAGTGCTGGAAGATTATGACGGCTTAACATGGCGCCAAGATGCAGGTATCAAACAAATTCAAAAGGATGCGTTTTTCTTTCCGCCCTCAAGGCCAGATCCTGCGCGGCAGTTGCCCTCGTTAACGCCAAAAACACAAAACAGTACCAGCAATAGCCAACCAAGGGTTTACCGTTACCAAGTGATTGCCGAACCCAGTCATCAACCTTGGCTATTTGGCCTTGATGTGGCCTACAGCCAAGATGATAAGCTGGTGAATTTGCCCGACTATCGGCTCTATGCGCTGCGTAATGTCGATCAACGAATGGGCTACAATGCCAGTTCGTGGCCACAGGCGAAAATGGATCTCACCTTAAGTGCCAAACAGCGACAAATAAACCTCAATCTGCCGGCGGACAGCAATCCCCGAGCGCGCCAACTCGCCGCTGAATTTAATGCTAAATATCCAGAACCCCATAAGCGACTTTGGGCCATGATGGGCTATTTTAATCAACAGCCGTTCTTCTATACCCTCACGCCCCCACCGATTGGCCGCCAGCAAGTCGATGACTTTCTGTTTGAAAACAAAGCAGGGTTTTGCGCCCATTATGCCTCTGCCTTTATTTTTATGGCGCGCGCCAGCGGCATACCAGCACGGATGGTGACAGGCTATCAAGGAGGCGAATACAACCCACAGGCCAATTACCTCAGCGTGTATCAATACATGGCCCACGCTTGGGCCGAGGTGTGGCTGGAGAATGAAGGCTGGGTGCGTTTTGATCCGACCGCCATGGTGGCACCTAATCGGATTGAACAAGGCTTTGATGCCGAGTTTTCCCCTGAGCAAAGTTATCTGCAAGAAAGCCCGTTTAGCAGTTTACGATTTAAATCTATGCCTTGGCTCAACGAGTTGAGGCAACGCTTTGTTAGCGTTGATTATTACTGGAGTTTGTGGGTGCTCGGTTTTAATCAAGAACGACAAAACAAAGTGCTAAGCGGTATTTTAGGAGAAGTCACTAAGGCCAAAGTCGCGATGTTTATGAGTGTGTGTATTGGGCTTATTGGCCTCTATATCGCCTACAGCGTAGGGCTATTTCGCTTTAAAAGAGAACAAGATCCCATCAGCGCTAAGTACCAACGCATTTGCCAGCGACTCAGTAAATTTGGCATCGCCCGCCCAGCCCACTTAGGCCCGAACGCCTTTGCCGCGCAGCTTATTGACACGCACCAGCAGCAATCCCCTCTGTTTTGTCGTGAGTTTGACACGTTCACCCAAAGCTACGTCGCACTGAAATACCAAAACCTGGCGGATAACGACTATCAAGTGGCGCTAAAGCGCTTTAATGCCGCGGCCAAAGCCCTCAACTGGCTGCTATTTGGCCCAAGTAAACAGTTAAAATAGATAGGATATAGCGCGGGCAGACAAGATTGTTGAATCTTATAAATCAAACACATAGAATTGCCAAGCCCGTTTGCTATGCATAACAGCAATTGGCTATGCATAACAGCAATCCCAAATCGTGAGTCGAATATGCTGAAGTTAATCCAATCCAACCAAATGGAAGTGCTCTGTGCCCATCTCGCTGCGTATTTACGCCAACCACTACCCGGCACAGCGTTATTGCAAAACGAGCATATTTTGGTGCAAAGCCCTGGGATGTCGACTTGGTTACGCCTTGAAATTGCAAAACAAAATGGCATTGCCGCCGCGCTTGAGTTCCCTTTGCCCTCCAGTTTTATTTGGCAACTGTGCCACGATTTACTCCCCAATGTCCCCAAGGAAAACGCCTTTACTAAAGCGGCAATGACTTGGAAATTAATGCAACTACTGCCTCGCCTACTTGAGGAGGAATCCTTTGGGCCACTGCGGCATTATTTAGATCATATTGAGTCAAGCAGCCCCGACTCGAGCACAACAAATAATCAACTTGAAGCGTCAAACTCAATCGCCGCCGATAATATTAAGCTTTATCAGCTCTGCGGCCGTATCGCCGATATCTTCGACCAATATTTAGTTTACCGCCCCGACTGGATTGCCGCATGGGAAGCTAATGAACCACTCGATGCACTCAAATTAAATGAGGAACAACGCTGGCAACCTATTCTTTGGCGGGCGCTGATTGCCTTCAACCGTGACGAGCTGCGTCAAAGCCATTACCACAGGGCCAATTTACATCAGGATTTAATTGCCGCGCTGGCTGATAGCACCCATTCCATTGCCAAATTGCCTGAGCGTTTATTTGTGTTTGGCATTTCGTCTATGGCCCCACAAACCATTGACGTGCTCCACCAGCTCGCGGGCCGAATTGATGTCATCATCCTTAACCTCAGCCCCTGCCAACATTATTGGGGCGATATTATCGACCCACGGCATCGAGCGCGAATGGCGTTGCAATATGCTGGCAAACGCCAATTGGCCGAGCAATGGGAAGATAAACTCGAGGTTGGCAATCCGCTGCTTGCCAACAATGGCAAAATGGGACGCGAATTACTCGATATGCTGCTCGAACTCCCGCCCGAACACTGCGATTTTGGCGACGATGTGTACTGCGAGCCCTGCGGCGATCCTAACGATCCGCATAGCAACGCCAGCATGCTGGCTGGGGTGCAATACGATATCTTAGAAATGCAAACCCTCGACCGCGTACTCGGGCCTGATGCCGAGCTATATCAAGACGTCGCCAATCGAAGAGTGCTAAAAAACAGCGACCATTCGATTCAAATCAAGAGCTGCCACAGCCCACTGCGCGAAGTCGAAACCTTGCACGATCATTTACTCGACCTGCTGGATCGCGACAACCAACTCACGCCCAAAGATATTGTGGTAATGATGCCAGATGTCGCCGCCTACGCGCCCTATATCGATGCGGTGTTTGCCGCCAAACAGGGGCTCGAATATATCCCCTACGCCATTGCCGACCGCGGTGCGGCGCAGGAATCGCCACTCATTAATAGCTTTTTGAATTTACTCAATATTAATCAGAGTCGCTTCGGACTGACCGATATTTTAAGCATTTTAGAAGTGCCAGCGATTTTACGGCGTTTTCAACTCGAAGAAGACGAGCTACCACTGATCCGCCGTTGGTTAGATGAAGCCGGTGTGCGTTGGGGGCGCGATGAGCAAAGCCGTGTTAAACAGGGCGTGCCCGCTTTTGAGCAAAATTCTTGGGCCTTTGGCATCAAACGGTTAATCTTGGGCTATGCCTTAAGGGACGATGCCCCCTTGTATCAAGCAAGCCCACAGGCACCAAGCTATTTAGTGGTTTCAGGGGTGGAAGGCCAATCGGCACAGGCCCTTGGCAAACTGTTGAACTTTATTGAAGTCCTCGATGAAACCACACTGCAATTAGCCCAGCCTCAAGTGCCTTGCCAGCGTTTATTGGAACTGACTGAACTGTTAAATGCTTTTTACGCCCCCGATGAGGATGAGCGTGAGCAGTTACAGGAAATCCGCGACGCCATTGCCACCTTAGAGCAAGAGTTACTGGCCGCCAGCCCTGCTGACAGCTATACAACGGCATACGACGTTAACCCCAATTTTTTAGACCAAAGCGGCTTACACTCAAACGCCTTGAACTTAAGCATCGAAGTACTCGCACAATGGTTTAATCAGCGCTTAACCGAGTCACGGGTTGGCCAGCGTTATCTTGCGGGCAGTGTAAATTTTTGTACCTTAATGCCGATGCGCTCGATTCCATTTAAGGTGGTGTGCCTGCTCGGCATGAATGATGGCATATATCCGCGCATGCAACATCCTGTGGGCTTTGATCTGATGGCACATTTTGGTGCTCGCAAAGGCGATCGCTCCCGCAGATTAGACGATAGGTACTTGTTTTTAGAAGCACTACTCTCGGCACGGGAACAGCTTTACATCAGCTATATTGGCCGCAGTGAGCGGGATAACTCGGAGCGCATTCCCTCTATGTTAGTCTCCGAACTGATTGAATATTGCCAGCTGTGTTATGTGCCAGAATCGCTTACAGCAGAAGCTCCAGCCGTGGGTAATGAAGCCGCCCAACAGGCATTGCTTGAGACCATCATAAGCCACCAGCCGCTGCAACCTTTTGATCCTAAACTGTATCAGTCAACAGAGCCGCACGCGCAGGCGATAAAACAAAGTTACAGCCAGCAATGGTGCCCACCGGACATCAGCACGCAATCACTCCAGTGTCGTTTTATTGATGCCAACACGCTGATCGTGCTCGAAGATGACACGATTGGGGATAGTGATATTCAACAAGATGTTGAGCCACTAAGCGAAGAAGACCATGTCGATATCTCCGCTTTTATCCGATTCTTTCGTAATCCCGCGCAATATTTCTTTAACCGCACACTAAAGGTTGATTTAAACCTGAATATTCAAGCGGATGATAATGATGAGCCTTTTAGCCTCAATGCGCTTGAGCGTTATCTGTTACAGGCAAGGTTGCTCGATGATGCGCTCGAGCAAGGCGCTCTTGAACAAGGACAGGCGCAGCCCAGTAGCGAACTATTACAACGCTTAAAAGCCAGTGGTAATTTACCCATGCAGCCCTTTGATGATCTGCTGCTGCGCCAATATAGCCATGATATCGCGCCGCTTGTCGGCAGAACCTTATTTATGCGTGGCGATGTCCCCCCGTGCCATGCGGATATTCGGCTCGCCTTTGAGTTACCTCATCAGAACGCAGGGAATCAGGTAAAAACCAAGCGCGTTATCCTCGAAGGTCGCATTGATGATATCAGTCCAAAAGGCTTGGTCAGTTGTCGGCCCGGCAGTGCCCATGGGCGGGATATTTTAGCGCTGTATCTGCGCCATTTATGTTTAATGGCCGCTGGTCTAACTCAACCTAGCGATCATCTACAACCTAGCTATCTACTCGATATGGGGCATTTTCACGCTCTCTCGCCCATTGCACCAAAGCAGGCCCATGCTCAACTGGCTCACTTGTTACAACATTTTTATCAGGGACAGTTGCATCCGCTGTGTTTTATGCCCAAAACCTCCCTTGCCTACGCCAGTGCAGAGATCAATCAGGATGAAACCAGTCAACTTGATGGCCAGCACGATAGTCAACACAGTGTGCGGCTAGAGGCGGCGCAAAGCGAATGGCTGGACGAACAAGGTGAGCTTGGCGAAGGCACCGATCCCCATTACCAGCGGCTATTTCGGTTTCCGCAGGATTTTACCGAAGCAAATTTTGGCAAACTGGCCAACGAGATCTATCGACCCATGCTGAGCTTGTACCATAAAGACACCCTCGCCCAACTTGAGGAGTTTGTGCTCAATGCAGAACCACAAGCCGCAATATCAGAGGTAGCGCAGCAATGAGTGAACTATCAAACAATATGATACTTGCGACTACATCACAGGCGCTGCCATTAGATCCGCTCACTCTGCCATTTGGTGGTAGCCGATTGATAGAGGCCAGTG
Source organism: Shewanella sp. ZOR0012 (assembly GCF_000798835.1). NCBI lineage: Bacteria > Pseudomonadati > Pseudomonadota > Gammaproteobacteria > Alteromonadales > Shewanellaceae > Shewanella > Shewanella sp. ZOR0012. The sequence goes on along the minus strand of NZ_JTLE01000094.1, from coordinate 4,258,145 downwards.
CGGGCACAGGTAAAACCTATACGATTTCGGGCTTGTATCTGCGACTACTGCTTGGGGATGGCTTAAGCGAACCACTGAGTTGCGAACAAATTCTGGTAGTAACCTTCACCAATGCCGCCACCGAGGAGCTGCGGGACAGAATTCGCCGCCGTATACAAGTGGCTTTTAAGTGTTTCTTAGGGCTTGAAATTAACGATCCCTTTGTACAGGCGCTGTACGATAAGACCCCTGAAGCCGAGCGCGCTATCGCCCTAAGACGCTTCGACTTAGCGCTCAAATCCCTCGACGAAGCGGCGATTTTTACCATTCACGGTTTTTGCCAACGGATCTTAGCCGATCTCGCCTTCGAATCCTCTTTACTGTTCGAGTCAGATTTTACCTTAGACGACAGCGAGTTTTTGCACCATGCGGTGCGGGACTTTTGGCGTGAAGCCTGCTATCCGCTGCCGGAATATTTAGCCCAGATTATTGCCAGCGAATTTGGCGATCCCGATGGCTTAGTCAAGCAGCTTCGGGCCTTGCTCGGTGCCAGTGAAGCAAAACCGCTTAAACCCGTGCAGCCCTTTGCTCGTTTGGCAGAATCCTTAAGCCAGAGTGTGCAACGCTTTAAACTCGCCTGGCCGCGTGGCCGCGACGCGCTGTTAGCGTTACTACATAGCCTGCCGCTTAATGGCCAGCGCTTTGGTAAAGCGAGCGACAATTACCCCAAATTGGCGGAAATGTTCGACCAATTGGACAACTTTATCGCCTTTGGTCACGGCTTACCGCCGCTAAAAGTGCTTGAGGCCTTGTCACTCTCAGAGCTTAAGCTCAATAAAGGCGGTGTACTCCCAAGTGCCAGTGAAGCACCACTGCTTGACCATATGGAGCAATTAGCCGCGCTGATTAACGCCATTAAACCCGCGTTTTTATTCAGCGCTAAGCAAGGGATCAGCGAGCGGTTTGCTAAGCAAAAGCAGCTTAAAAATGTGCTAACACCGGATGATTTGCTGACCACCTTAGCCGCAGCGATGCAGGCCAATCCTGATACTTTGCCTAAAGCGGTGGCAAGTCGCTTCCCTGTGGCCTTAATCGATGAATTCCAAGATACCGATCCTTTGCAATTTGCAATTTTCTCGGGGATTTATCAAACCCGTTTGGGGGTTAAAGCGCAAAATTCGACGGCTGTCGAACCTAAGGCTCGCACGGATAGCAAATTAAGCCTGCTGATGATTGGTGACCCTAAACAGGCAATTTATGCCTTCCGTGGCGCCGATATTTACACCTATATCGAGGCGCGCAGGCAAACCCAGGCGCACTATTTTCTCGACACGAACTATCGCTCGAGTCGTAATCTGGTAGCGGGAGTGAATCATCTATTTGCCCAGCATTCCAATCCTTTTATTAGTCAATCGATTCCCTTTGACAGGGTAAAAACACCCGCCAGTGCGGCAGCAAAACTGTTAGTCGAAAGTACAGCCAATAGTGCCGCACTGCGGTTAAAACTGTTACGCGAGGGCGAAACGGGGCTGAATAAAGCCAGCGCCAGACAAACCTTGGCCGAAGATACCGCCGCCGAGATCACCCGTTTACTCACAGAGGCCGCCAATGGACAATGCCATACGCCAAAAGGGCCGTTAATTGCCAAAGATATTGCCATTTTAGTGCGGGATAGAAACGAAGCTGCGGTCATGAAAACGGCGCTCAGTAAACGCCAGATTGGCGCGGTCTTTTTAAGCCGCGATAGTGTGTTTGATACCGTTGAAGCGCGGGAAATGGCGCTCATTCTGCGCGCATTGGCCAGTCCCAAGGATGAGCGCGCCCTGCGCAGCGCTCTCGCCACCGCGCTACTTGGCTATAGTGCCGAGCAAATTCATGCCTTTAACCAAGATGAAGAGCAGCGCCAAATGCTGCTCGAACAGTTTTTTGCGCTACATCAGATCTGGCAAAAGCGCGGCATTATGCCGGCGCTGCTGAGCTTAGCCAACGCTACCCATATGGTGGCACGGCTACTGCAAACACCCAGCTTTACAGCCACTGCCGACCAAGATAGCGAAGAGCCCGATGAGGCGAGTAATGGCGAGAGGCGACTAACAGATTTTCGCCACTTAGCCGAGCTGTTGCAGCAAAAGGCCACTGAGATTGATGGCATCAGTGCCCTACTCAATTGGTATGAGCAACAACTAATTGATAATACAGGGGCAGATGAGCAGCAGCTTCGCCTTGAGAGTGAGCAAAATCTGGTGCAAATCGTGACTATCCATAAAAGTAAGGGGCTGGAATACCCAGTGTGTTTTATCCCCTTTGTTAGCCTTGCGCGGGATAATCGCCGCCGCCCGACACCCATGCTCTATCACAGAACCGATGCGGATGGGGCACAGGAGCTGGTATGGGATATTGAAGGCACAGACGAAGGCTGGGAGCAGGCAAAGCAAGAAACCTTAGCCGAAGATCTTCGCCTACTTTATGTGGCGCTCACCCGCCCCGTGTACCTGTGTTATTTGTACATCGCTAACCATAGCCGGATGTTAAAAGCCGGGATCAAAAGCCAATTGCATGAAACCGCTATCGGTTACCTTTTAGGCATTACCGATGCCAACTGTGATTTTGCTCGTCTGCACAATGCGGCGCAGGCGCTACTTAATGGTGTAGAGTCGAATGCGCAAGCGATCAGCGTTGAGTGTGTGGCTGACAACATTGCTGATAGCAAGCTGCACACGGGTGAAATGCAATCCCACACCTTAAATGCCCGTAACGTCACCCGTCAGTATCGCACCCCATGGCGAGTAGGCAGTTATTCTGGCTTAGTCAAAAATGCACCCCACGCCAAAGCCAGTCCGGGCGCCGATGATGAAGTTAGCGCGGTATTTGGCGCAGAACCTGCCAATAGCCTAAGTGAATCCTCATGGCAAGATAGCGCTGATATGCTGCAGCTACCGCTACTCAATCGCTTTAGCTTTGAGCGCGGCGCCAATGCCGGGAGTTTTATGCACTTAGTGCTTGAGTTAATTGATTTTACTCAGGCCGAAATCGATTTACCGCGTGAGTTACCTAAAGCCATGCTGCAATATGGTATCGCCCCCGAGTGGCAAACCGTATTACAAGACTGGTATATGGAAATATTACAGGCACCGCTGGCATTAATGGCGCAGGATAATCAGCTCATCAATCCCGAGCTATGTCTAGCAGCGCTCGCGCCACAACACACCTTAGTGGAGATGGAGTTTTACCTGCCTTTAAATCGATTAAAAGATGCTGAGCTTAATCAACTCCTCGGGCAATTTGGTTACGATACTGCGCTACATTTTGATGAATTACAGGGTATGCTCAAGGGCTTTATCGACTTAACCTTTGAATATCAAGGTAAGTTTTATATCGCCGACTATAAATCAAACCATTTAGGCGACACGATTCAGGCTTACCATTATGGAGCGCTTAAGCAGGCGATTAGCGATCATAGGTACGATTTGCAATACATTCTCTACTCCCTCGCCCTGCATCGTTATTTGGCGATGCGACTGCCAAACTATGACTACGATACCCATATCGGCGGCTGTTATTACTTATTTTTACGGGGAATGTCGGTTCAGTATCCCGGCTTTGGGGTTTACTACGATAAGCCACCTAAGGCACTCATTCTCGCCTTAGATGCGCTGTTTAACCGCAGCCAAGATGAAAGCCATATGAGTCAACATAATACGGAAGCGATGGCATGAACCACAGCACCGATATGAATAGCACCGCAATGAATAGCGCCGATATGAATAACGCCACAGCCCTTGCCGCCAATTGGTACAATGCAGGCGCACTCAGACTTAAAGCACCACTGGCTGAGTTGCTCAAATATTGGGAAAAAGAGCGGCTTATCACTGCACTTGATCGCCATTTTGCCCTCGAGATGGCCCGTCTTCACCCCAATGACGCCCAAGAGCCGCTGTTTATGCTGCTGTGCGCCCTGCTGAGTCAGCAACTGTCGGCCCAACATACTTGTCTAGTGCTCGAATATATAGTGCCAACCAATCCAATGGCGGAGCCAGTAAACCGCTGTCAAATCCGTTTAAGCCTTACTGAACTGATTGACGCACTGCAACACTTTGATGCCATTGGTGCGCCAAATAGCAATAAACCACTGATTTTTGAAGATGGTAGACTCTATCTTGAGCGTTATCATCATTTTGAAACCCAAGTCGCCAGCGCCTTAACAAGGTTATCAGCGACGGCGCTTTCGTTAACGCCCTCGCAGTCTTTAGCATCGGATAATCAGTCACTTTTGCCGCTACGCAGGCAACTGGATTGCTTATTTCCAAGCGCAGCCCACACCGATGAAGTAAACATCGATTGGCAAAAGGTCGCCACCGCTACTGCGCTCGGTAGAAAGCTGGCGGTGATAACCGGTGGCCCCGGCACAGGTAAAACCACCACGGTCACTAAATTGCTGTTGTTACAACAATTAGGGTTACCAAAGCAGATAAGACTTGTCGCCCCGACGGGCAAAGCGGCCGCCCGTTTAAGTGAATCAATCAAGGCCTCTAAAGCGAGACTCGAGCAGGAACTTAAGCAGGCTCAAGCGACAAACGAACTGGCGCAAAACCACGAAACCCAAGCCCTGTTAGCCGCGCTAAAGCAAGTACCGGAAGAGGCATCAACCTT
>NZ_JTLE01000094.1:4230592-4253506 GCF_000798835.1 Shewanella sp. ZOR0012 | reverse complement strand
CTCGTCAGTTGATACTGTACAGACTTATCGAGCTGCTCCACTAAGCTGTTTTCAGATTTGATAGATGTCCATTGCAACGTGTGACCATCGACTTGGGGCGCATCCATCACGCTTAAACGACACACCGCGGCCTGCTCGGAGGTTAACTGTAAACCAACGCCGTATTTGGCCAGCATTTGTGGTTCGAGTAATGCGGGATCATCGGGGATTAAGGGTTGTGGTTGCTCATCGTAACGCGCATACATGTCATCACGGTAAAGCGTCGTCTCATACACTGGGGGATAGTTGGTATTTTGCGTGTAATCGTTCATCGGAATAAAACGCACATTTTTAGTCAATTCGCGACTATCCGCGGCAGTATTAACATAAATGGTGAGCGTCGGCGGCTCAGCAGGAAAGCTAAACAGGGTGGTGGATTGATATTGCTCCGATGAGACTAACGCCAACATATTCAGCTCAGCAGGGGTTAACCAATCCGGCCCTGTCGTAGTCGGGGTTTGGTACTTCAGCATAGCGCCTTCAGCCCCGTCAAATCGGCCAGTCAACCAAGATGTATTGGTCGCATCCTGCGATGTCAGCAAATAAGTGAAGGGTTTATCGGCAACGGGGGTCAGCTCTAGTTGTAAATCTTGATACTGCAAGGTCACCGTTTTGCTTGGATCTGGCGTCAAGGTCAGTTTGACCAGTTTCGCCCCTTGATAATGGGCTTTAGCACGAAACTCAGCTACCTGATCAAACAGTGTCGAGGGCTCGTTCCAGCCGATAAGCAAATGTTGCTCAAGGGAACGATAAAAACCATCCTTTTCAGGATAACTGTAACCACCGACCTTAAATAGTTGTATTGGCAGCACGCTGCCATCGGCACTGTGGGCGGTGATATCGGTTAAGTGAAAATCACCAGAGGCTTTTAAACCTGAAACATCATGCTGATAGGCAAGGCTTAGTTGGTCATCACTTAGGTCAAAGTAACCTGCATCAAGCGCAAATACCGCCTCTTCCGCTAAGGTTTTATTCGCATCTTCTAGCACTAATTCAGGTTGTTTTGGGTACGCTGTTGGCGGGAAATCGTAATCAAAACCCACTCGTTGCGACAGGTCACCCAGCTTTCGCTCACTGGGCACCATTATCACATTGCTGCGCATCACACCTTTAAAGCCATAACGCTCAAATGGCGCTTCAGCGACTAAAGCCATCTGCACTAGCCAACCTCGCTCACGCTCTAGCATCAGTTGGCCGTAAATGTTGGCTTGGGCACCGTCACTTTGCACTTGAGCCAGTACATGTGTCTCTGTGACTTTTAACACGGTAAGGTTGGCATTAGCATGGCCTTGATAGGCTGGAAGCGCAACGATAGCGCCCTCTTTAGCGGGTATGCTGTTAAGAAAGACCGATGAACTAAATAGCTTTTTAAGCTCCTGCTCCAGTTCAAGCCCCCGCTCAGCCAACTGCGCTTGCCATACAGGCTTGTTGAGTGCGCTAAATGCTTTAACGCTGCCATCGTCTAAATTTAATGTAAATTCAAAACCCTGTGAAAAAATAGCGTGCATTTCAGGGTTCCGTTCAGCCCGTTCGCCACTACTCACGCCACTCCCTTGACCATCACGCATTTTCATATAATCGACATGCACTTCAAACCGACTATTTGTGCCCGTATCGAGAACCTTATAACGCAATAATTGATGGGATGTGGTATTCACTGTTTCGGTACGACTATCCGTATCAACTGTAATCTTGGTGGAGCTATACACTTGATATGCACGCTCTTCACCTTTTTTAGGATTAAACTCCACATCAGCATCCCCAAAGGAACAGGCCAATAATAGAAAACAGCTCACTACGCTAACCAAATACTTCATGGTTATTCCTTGTAACTAAATAATTAAACGCCGCATTATGCCCGTTCATGCAACATAAATAAAATTATTAGGTTATTTTTTACTTATATAGTAGTCATTAGCATAGTATTTTTTCTATGCAGGCTTAACGGCTATTTGGCGTGTCGCTTAATGCTATATCTTTCGAGGGCTGAAGAAGGAGGGAATATTAAATAATTAGAAAAGCACCGAACTCAAAATATCACTAAATAGTGGTTTAAAGCAAAAAATACTGCCAGCGAAACAAAGTAAACACTATGTTGCAAAAATAACAACCAAGCTAAATAATTATCACCTTGCTAAATACAGTACATAACTTAGCAAGGTGACAAACTATTGATAAATTTTAGAAGTCGTAACGCATACCAAGGCTAACAATGGTATCGTCAAAATCATCATATTGCTTCACATCAAACTGACCAATTTCGGTGTGTAGCCGTGTTGACTTACTTAATTTATATTCAGCACCAATCGCCCACTGAGAGATTTCTGGCACCTCATCAATTAGGGTGTTTTTACTGGCATAAACACGATTAGCGATTAATCCGATACCGGAGTTATCAAATCCATATTGGGCCTTTAATGATAATTGGCCTAATTGATATTTGGCACTAACGATAACACCATCACCTTCACGCTGTTGCCAATCGGTTTTATCAGTATTCACCAATTTTGAATGTTGTAGCATTGTCGCAAACTGCCACTTATCCCACTTATATTGGACAACGCCACGGTAAGCTTCAATATCTTCCACACCGTCACTGTAGGCAACTGCAGCGTACACATCACCCGTTTTAAAGAACTTATCACCATAGGTAACCGCTAACTGGTAATTGCCATTATCACGGCGGTTATCATTATTAGTGTAATGATTGTCCTCCAATAAATAGCTCACACCTAATTGCAACTTATTCCAATGGGCGGATTTGTATTCAAAGGAGTCACCCCAACGCTTATCACCGGCAAATAAACGGTCATGTTTTAAGGAGTAATTGTCCATTGCATCAGACATCCCCTTAGCCATTTTAAATACCGGATCAATCCGTCCAACCGCTAAGGCACCATAAGTGCTGTGCTTCACACCAATAAATGTTGGGCGTGCTGAGAATGGTTTATCGCCACTATCTTGGCTCTCACCATTTACGCCAACCTCAATTTGGTAAAACAGTGAGGTGCTGTCGGTTAATTGGCTAGCGCCTTTAATACCGATGCGCGTAAAGTTATTTTCTAATACGGTGCCGCTTTTATTTTTATGCGTCGCACTGCCACTATCGGAATTGGTTACCGAATAATCGATACGACCATAAAACTTATGTTCATCGGCCACGGCCTGTGTAGCACATAGCGCCAAGGTAAGCATCGAAATAGCAAATGATTTATTCATCATGTTAGGTATCCAATATTACTGAGCAGGTAAGGCATGTTCATTAATCACGCCATCGGCACGCATTTGCTTGTACAACACATCAGCGAGTCGCAGATAGTTGTCCCAGGCATCTGAACGCTTAGTAAAGCCGGTTTGAGCGTAACTACCGGTATCACCTGCCGCAGGTAAATCATTAATATTGAACAGCGAACCACCCTCTTTCAGATGCGAAGATAAGGCATCAATCATCACGTTAAATCCGATACGCGCGGGTTCAACATAATTAATCGAGTCATATTTGGATTGACGATAAAATGCTTTCAATGAGGCGTCTTGGATATCTTTCTTCTCGTCAGCAAAGATTTCATCGTAATGGGCATGGGTAATTTTGTGGCTATTTTTATCAACCACTAACCGCAGCATTGCAGTAACGCCTGTCCAGCGACCTTTTTCATCGAGCAATTTTTCGGCTTGCTGATAAAAAAGCGCATCACTCGCTCCTGCTTGAATCCGACTATGGATCTTAGCGGTCAAGGGGATCATCGATTGCTGAATGCTGTTTGAGGCGCCAGCAACAATATCAATACCTTGATATTTTAATCGGTTAGGCTCGCTGAGCTGGTTGCCTAACTTAGGATCGTAGTGAGGATTTAACTCAAAGGTAAGTTGGTCTTTTTCCATCATTAACTTTTCCATGGTTAATGCGGATTGTACCCATGCGGTACCTTTCTTTTTGCCCATAGAAAAATTGTATTCAGACATACGCTTAGGCACATTTTGGTAAAGGCGGGTATAGTAATTCGGACGACCACTCTCATTAAACTCGGCCAGGATCACATCCTGAAGGTTGTTTGAATCCACTACCACCAACATGCTACCCATATGCCCTTGACGGAAACGGGCTTCTTCAAAGTAGTAATCACCTTTCACTAAGCCTAAACGCGGTTGGATAGACCATTTCAGTTTAAAGTCATCATCCCCTGTTTGGCTGCGTGCACCCACGCTTTGATATTCAGGCTTACTGCCATCTACACGAGGTAAATCATTGATTGCTTTTAAAATACCATTGGATGAGTAGGTTGCGCCTGAGATGGCATCAATCCCCTCATGACCATTACGGCTCACAATCTCGGGTAGCAAACGCTCAGCATTGAGGTACAGTGACTCGGTTTCTTTATGTGACAGAGTTTTTACCTGAGTGATATTGCCCTTTTCAACTTTAACCTCAAGGGTAATTTCACTCTTTTTGCCCTTACCGCTGACATGATGGACGCCATCAATATATTTCCCTTGAGGGGCAGTATTGGCACAACCCGCTAAGGCAAACGTTGCGAATGCAACCGCACTGACAAGCAAACTTTTTTTGAAATGTAATTCAGTTTTCATCATATAACGCTCTTCAACTAATGAACTTGCCGTCAGCATAGACCTCGGAAAGAATTCGACAATTGCGGATAACCGCAATATGCCAACCTCAATTCAAAATAGTTGAGTTAGCTAACACTTTGCAGATTGATTACTGTCATCAACGACAATTCATGCTACTAATTCCCCATCATCAAGATGGGGGTTGTATGAAATATTTATTATCTTTTACTGTATTAATTTATCTCTTTTTTACGCCAACAATGGCAAATGCGACTTTTTCACCATTCGACTGCAATACCAATGCAACATTTAATTATGAGCACGGAAAAGGCAGTATGAATACGTTAAAATATTTTGGCACTTCCATTACCATTGATATTTATGAGGCAGACAAAAACAAAGCCTACTCAGCATTATGCCATGCACTTAATGTGGTGCAGGAATATCATTATTTAGCATCAAACTTTAGCACTTACCCTGGCTACACCAATATCCAGACTATCAATAACAATCCTGAACAATTACACCATATCGATGCAAAACTCACCGAATTATTAGCAACCAGTATTGAATGGCATGGCATTACCCAAGGCCGATTTAACGTTGCTTTAGCCCCCGTGTTAGAAGTTTGGCGAAGCTATCGAAAACGTTGCCAACAGGTCGGCACATGCGAACTACCCAGTGATATCGAGTTAGCCAATGCGGCAAAACACATTGATATAAAACAGATAAAACTCGATGTGAACAATAATACCATTCAAATGAAATCAGGAATGAAGCTGGATTTAGGTGGTATTGCTAAAGGTTGGATGGTTGAAAAAGTGTACGACCAATTAAAAGCCGATAATATTACTGCCTTTATGATTAATGCCGGTGGAAATATTCGCCATTTTGGCACCCACCCAGATGGCCGCCAATTTATTACAGCAATCGAAAATCCATTAATCCGCAAATATCAACTAGAACATAAAGATAATATCGAGATTAATAGCGGTGATATTTACCATGAAATAATTCAAGGTGAAGATATTACCATTGTATCCAGTGGTAATTATTTAAACTATTACACTGTAGATGGTCAAGAATATCATCACATTATTGATCCAACGACACTTTACCCGAAAAAAGAAGGTATCTCAGTATCGGTTATTATGAAGAATAATCCCATTCTTGCTGATGTGATTTCAACCAGTTTGTTTTTATTACCGATGCCAGAAGCGCAAGCTTTAATAAAGCGTATTGGCGATATTGAAGCGGTATGGTTTCTGGATGAACAAGGCACCAAAATCGCCACCCCACAATTTGAACAATATCGCGCTAAACTCACCCCTTAGGCTAATGTGTGAAGCGGCTCAATACATCAGCAATCACTAATAGGCATAATATAGCCAATATTGTTGGCCATCAGCTCAGCATCGCGCAGCCTATTTTACAGCGATGCTGTAACGTCGTGTTGTGTTAACCACTAAATGAAATCGCCCAGCCAGGTTTAAATCATGTATCAATTATTCTCTCGATTAATGTTTATCCTGGCCCTTTTTATCGGCTTTAAGCTGCCTGCCATTGCCGCCGATAGCCTTACAAGTGATCCGGTGCGAATAGGCATAATGGCGTTTAATGAACCCGATGAAGTCATGGCCAATTGGCAGCCTACCGCTGATTGGCTGAGCCAGCAGTTGCATCGTCCGGTACAACTCACGCCATTAACGCCAACTCAATTAGATGAAGCACTCGCTAAGCAACGTATCGACTTTTTAATTGGCAATGCCCTCACCACGGTCGCATTTAAAAAAAACTATGGTACCAGTCACTTACTCACCCTAGTCCATAACCGAGTGCATTCACCAGAGCAGAGCATCGGCTCTGCCATCGTCACGCGAATAGACAACAACCTGAGCCAATGGGCACAACTTAAAGATGAAAAGTTGGTATCAAGCGACCCACAAGCCTTTGGCGGATTCCAAATTTTTGCAGCGACGATGGCAACCAAAGGCATCAATGCCTACCGTGATATTCCCCAGCTGCGCTTTATTGGTTTTCCACAGCAAAAACTATTGCAAATGCTGTTATCGGGTGAGGCTGATGTTGCGATATTACCTAGCTGCGTATTGGAAAATGCACAAGAGCGAGGACTCATTCCAGCGAATAAATTAAAAGTGGTCCTTAAGCAACCGCATCCTGATTTTGCCTGCGAAGTGTCCACACAGTTGTATCCCGGCTATGCCTTAACCAAATTAGGCCATACAGATCACAAACTTGCTACCCAAGTGGTCACCAGCCTGTTGCAAATCCCCCCAGAGAGCCAAGCGGCGGTGCAAGGAAGATATCAATATTGGTCAGCCCCCGTGGACGATAGCCCAGTATTTGAGCTGTTAAAACAATTAGAGCAATGGCCATTTGTCACTAACTGGCAGCGATTACTGCACAATGCCTTACCTTGGGGTGCAAGCTTCATTTTTGCCTTGCTACTGGGCTATATTCATCACTTAAGGGTTAAACGTTTAGTGGTCAAACGTACCCAAGCCCTATCTGCCGAAATAACCCATCATCAGCACACCCAAAAAATCTTACTCGAGCAACAACAACAGTTTTACCGCGCCCAACGGGTACTGCTGACGGGCGAAATGGCCTCAGGCATTGCCCACGAGCTAAAACAACCCCTGGCCGGTATTCGCTATCTCACCCAAGGCTGTTTATATCGGCTAGATAACACCCAAGCCGAGCTTGCTACAGCGCTCAATAAGGTCATAAATCAAGTCGATAGAGCCCAGACCACTATCCATCGTCTACGCACATTTTGCCAACAAACCAGTGATTACCAGCCCTGTGATTTACGCGCCGTGATAGAAGAAACCTTGACCTTGATGCAACCTGAATTTCAGCGGCTCAAACTCAGCCCTAAAGTCAACTTACAAACCTTACCCGTATTTGCCGATGCCAGTTTGATCCAGCAAGTGCTGGTGAATTTATTACGCAATGCCCTAGATGCCATGGAAAACAGCCCCCATAAGTCATTGATTATCGACACAGGTATCACAAGCGAAAGCGTCTATATTCATATCACTGACTCGGGTTGCGGCCTGAGTGATAACGCCCTCGAACGCTTATTCTTTCCCTTTGAAACCTCCAAACCCCAAGGGCTTGGCCTAGGCATGGTTATCTGCAAACGCATTATTGAGGAACACAAAGGCAAAATTGAAGCACAGCACGCCGCGCCGGGGTTAACGGTAAAAGTCACCCTGCCACTCAACCAGCAATCAGCTTAAGAGAGCTCAAATGACACCACTTTACCTTGTAGATGATGATCAAGATGTACTGGATTCGTTAAGCTGGATGCTCGAAGGAATGGGGCTTAACTGCAAAGGCTTTAACGCTGCGGATGCGTTTTTAAAAAGCGTTGATATCAAGCAACCCGCCGTACTTTTGCTCGACATCAAAATGCCAGGTATGGATGGCGTCGCACTGCTAAGCCATTTAAATCAAGCGCAAAGTGTAATCAGCGTCATCATGCTCACCGGTCATGGCACCATTGCCATGGCCGTAGACTGCATCCAACAGGGCGCACTCAACTTTCTTGAAAAACCAGTTGATGGTGAGAAGCTATTTCAGCTTTTAACCCAAGCTCAACAACATACTGAGCAAAAATGGCAACAACAAAATTTGCAATCAGACATTGCCAAACGACTCGCCACCCTCAGCCAGCGTGAAACGCAGGTGATGGAAGGCATACTGGCAGGAAAAATGAATAAAGTCATCGCGGCGGAGCTGGATATCGCGCAGCGAACCATTGAGTTACACAGGCAAAAAGTCATGCAAAAAATGCAGGTGAGTAACGCCGCCGAGCTTGCTTGGTTGCTAGCCAATCATAAATTTTGAAATTAAGCTTATGATTTAATAAGCCTAATTCTTAGTCGCAGTGAGACAAAGCTCGCTCACTGCGCGTGGAATAAAACCCGAATTGCAGGACGCCCTAACCACACTGACGAGTACAGGGAGATAATGCCTTGGTGTCGGTATTTGATAGCGCGCTACAGGCTGCGCAGGTCATATGGTCACGATAATGTTGGTCAAAAAACTTGATGGTTCTGGCCTCTAACGAATCAAACAGCGCAAAGGTTAACGGCGTTTTCCAATCGTATCGCGCCATCAGGTTTGCCAAATGTCGATAACAGGTTTCACGGCGATCAGATAAAAACTCAGGCGCAATCAATTGACTTTCAAATTGTGTCAGAGCACCCGTTAGATAAAAGGTAATTCCTTGAACTAATTCTTTTATTTGTAATGGAGTGGCGACTAATTCACCATTCTCAACCGCTAAATGTAATGAGTCTGTAAACCACCCCCAAAAAGCATTAATACGTTTTTTAAAACGTTCAACTTTTTCATCACTCGCCAATTTCCACACCATGGTATTTACCGACACCGAACGCAGCGTAAAAAAGCTACTACTGCGCTTAATGGTTTCAAAGGTAAATAATATCGGTAAAAGCACTTTCTCTTGTGCAGTTAACTCTGGATTCTTATGGATAAATATCGGTAAGTGATTTGATGTTGCACTTCTTAAAAATAAACAAACCAACACATCTTCTTTACGTTCAAAAAACTTATATAAAGTACCTGTAGAACATCCAACCTCATGTGCCAGCTGGGAAAACTTAAATGATACAATACCTTGTGATTCAATCAGCCTTTCAGCCGCATCCAATATTTGATTACAACGTAAAATAGAGAGTGAATCAGATGGACATTTCATTCATTTATTCCAACATACGTAAAAAGTACATTATGTGTTGCTAACAAATAATATTTATAGACAGTAAAGAGTTAATCGGGATAAAGGTCACATCCAAACCTCTTAAATACCAACCTTTGTGAGTTACCTCAAACTTACATTTTATCAACAGCATACTTTCATAGATTAAATTATCTTCATCTCGTTCGTTATTAAAGCAATCTACTTCAAAGAAAAGATATTCACGAGATAACTCACGAATAAAATTGTCACTGAAAAAAAGTCGTGACTCACTTCTCCTTAGGCGCGGTTCATAACCTCTATCTTGCTGGTAACTGACATAGAGGGTTAACAAAAAATGCATGATAGAAGAAGTTTTTTAAAGCTAGGTGCAAGCGCAGCGGTCGGCGGTATCGCAGCGGCACTACCAAGTGCAGCATCAGCCACTGAATGCGCCTCAAACATTAAATGGGATGAAACTCGTGATGTGATTGTGGTGGGTTCGGGTTTTGCGGGTCTGTCATCCGCACTAAATGCTAAGCGTCAAGGTCTAGGCTCGATACTGGTATTAGAAAAAATGCAGGTGATCGGGGGTAACTCTGCGATCAACGGTGGCTGGTTAGCTATCCCTAAAAACCCAATTCAATTAGCTCAAGGGATCAATGATGACTCACCCGAAGAGCTAGTGAAGGATCAAATCATTTCTGGCCGCGGTATGCAAAATACCGACATGCTGCGACAAATTGCCAATCGCGCCCTCGATGCCTACCAATTGTGTATCGACACTGGCGTCAAATTCCGCGAAGGCTTTAACCAACAAGTGGGTGGCCACAATAAAGCACGTGCTATTCGCACTCAGCACGGTGTCGGTGGCGATATCACCACAAAGCTGTACGAAGCAGGTAAAAAAGAAGGCGTTGAATACCGTCTACAACACTATGTTGAAGACTTCATCATGGATGGCCAACAGATTGTTGGCTTGAAAGTGCGTCAAAATTATCGCTTTCCGGATCTCAAAACCGGTAAAACGATCTACATCAAAGCCAACAAGGCCGTTATCCTTGCCCACGGTGGTTTCTCACGTAACTTAGTACTACGTGAACTGGTCGACCCTGCATTAGATAAAACCTTAGATTGTACCAATGCACTCGGCGCAACTGGCGAAGTCACGCTAACGGCTATGGCCCACGGTGCTTTTCCGGTTCATATGAGCTTTATTCAAACAGGTCACTGGGGCTCGCCCGATGAAGGCGGCTTTGGCTGGTCAAATGCTCTGCTCTCGATTGGTTTCCATAAAGGAATTTCAGTCAATGTGTTAGACGGTAAGCGTTTTATGAATGAACGCGCCGATAGAAAAACCTGCTCCGATGCCATTATGAAAAACCGTCATCCAGATGGCTCACCCGCCTATCCCGTGGTGTTTTTTAACCATGACGATCATGTTGGTGCAGAGGAAGTGACCCGCGCGGTACGTGACCAAATCGCTTGGAAAGTCGATAGCCTTGAGCAATTAGCTAAGCAATTCAATATCCCACTTGCACAGCTCAAACAAACCGTTGCCGAGTACAACAAGCAAGTGCCCCAGCGCATTGACCCTTTATTTGGCCGCATGATGGATACGGCAGTTGAGCTTAAAGCGCCGTTTATTGTGTCGCGTATTTGGCCAAAAGTGCACTACTGCATGGGCGGCTTAAAAACCGATTTAGGTGCGCGAGTCATACACAGCCAGTCACTGACCTCCATCAAAAAGCTCTATGCCGTCGGCGAAGCGACAGGCGGAACTCACGGTGGAACCCGTTTAAGTTCAACAGCTTGTCTAGAGTGCTTAACGATGGGAATTATCGTTGCTGAAACCATCAAATCTGACATGCAGGCCTAAATCATGATGAAAACATTACTACTCACACTCGTTGTTGCAACTCTGTTCACTGGCGCAGCCAATGCCGGAGACCTCGTCAAGATGAAAGGCAGCACCCAAGGCAGAACCAACCACGAATTTATCTACCAAGATGGTTGTAAAGGGTGTCACCAAGGTTCGGGTAAACAAAATGCCACCGATGCGGCCTGCGTTGAATGTCATGGCGAAATCACCAGTATTGCGGTGGATGAGTCCAAGCTTGCCATCCCTGAAGCCCATCCACACAAATCACTGCACTACAACGAAGGCGCCAGCTGCTTAGCCTGTCACGGCGAGCATGAGAAAAAGGCTCCAGTGTGCGCTGAATGCCACCGAACTTGGTTCAAAGAAATGTAATTTAATTTTTATAATACAAAAACTTAAGAAAGGTAATGATGATGAAAAAATCCACTCGGTTTATGTTGTCCATGGTGGCAACCGCTATCGCACTATCTCAAACTAACGCCTTTGCCGCAGAGCAAGAAGATGGCATTAATGTTGGCGGCGCCGTGCGCGTTAACTATGGCTATCGCGATTATGATGAAAAATCGAAGGATAAAGGCGGCGACTTTAACTTCGACATGGCCGCCATCAAATTTGATGGTAAAAAAGGCGATTTCGGTTTAGCGGCGGAATACCGTTTTACCTCAGGCACTAACTACATCAAGTATGGTTATGGCTACTATAACATTGATCCAGACTGGCAACTGCAATTTGGTATCAACAAAGTGCCCTTTGGTAACCGCGAGTTTATCTCTAACAGTTGGTGGTTTGGTCTGCCATACTATTTAGGCTTTGAAGATGACCATGACATCGGCTTAAAAGCGACCTATGAGAAAAACGGCTGGCACACGGATTTAGCGTTTTATAAAAATGCCGAATACGGCCCAACCGAAAACAAGCGTTATTCAACTGACTTGTATACCGGCACCATCAATGGCACTGAATACAACAACGAAGAAACCAACCAACTCAACGTGCGCCAAACCTACACCGCCGAATACGAAGGTGGCGCAACCACTTTTGGTGGCTCAGTACAGGTCGGCCAAATCTACAACAGCAAAACCGGTAATAATGGCGACCGCTATGCTGTCGCACTGCATGTAGACAGCAGCTACAACGGCTGGAACCTACAAATGCAGGCGATGCAGTATGAATACAACGCTGCAGATGCCATCGACGACAACAAAATTGGCGTATCGGTAGTGAGCTGGCAGTACGAAATCGCCTCAAAAGGCCAAGCCTATAACATCAACATTGCCAAAACCGTTAACACGGATTGGGGCAGCATTAAGTTTTATAACGACTTTGGTTTAATGACGCCTGATGTTGATGACGATAGCTACGACAACAGTATGCAAAACGTCACCGGTATGGCGATTTCAGCTGGCCCAACTTACACCATGATTGACTTTGTCATGGGTAAAAACATGACCTTCTCGACCGCCAATAACGACCACGTTGGCCTACCTGAAGTCGGTAACGATTGGGATAAACGTATCAACATCAACTTTGGTTACTACTTCTAATATTTGCGCAGTTTAGGACGTCCCTCCTCCCTGCCGTTTTAGACTGCTATACCTTTTTTTGCCCTATTCGTTAGGGCTTTTTTTATGCTTTTTTCTTATAGAGTGAACGATGAAACTACAATATTTACCTACACTTGCTGTTTATTTTATCTGTTCATCCTCACTATATGCCGCCGATGTGCAATTAGGCGGCTTTATTAAGGCCAACACTCGCTTTGTTGAGGGCAATCTAGCCTTTCAAGACAGTTGGACAGGTGGAGGCAAAGTTGTTGAGCACTGCAAACGCACCCAATTTGGCGCCCAAGAAAGCCGCTTTAATTTGACACTCAACACCGATGAGGCCAAAGCCTTTGCCGAAATCGATTTTGTTGGCTCCAGCCAAGGAAATCCGATTATCTCCAACTCCTACAGTCCACGGCTTAGGCATGCCTATATCAGTTATCAAGGCATCACCGCCGGGCAAACCTGGTCAACCTTAGTCAATACCAGTACCTTTGCCGAAACAGCCGATTTAGGTGGGCCATTAGTTGGACAAGCCATGGTAAGACAAGCACTTATCCGCTATAGCACCGAACAATGGCAATTCGCCCTCGAAAATCCCTACACCTACGGCACCCAAGCCCAAACGGATGGACTAACCAGCGTTACAGCAGCCAAACCAAACTGGATTGATACCAGCCATGACTACATCCCAGATATGATTGCCCGCTACAACCAATCCGGCGAGTGGGGCAATGTGTCTCTCTCAGGCTTAGTGCGTTATTTAGATCCAGCGGGCACTTCGCAATGGGCTGGCGGGCTCTCCCTTGCTGCCAAACTCTTTACCTTTGGCCAAGATGATCTGCGCCTACAATTGCACTACGGCCACCTAGGTCGTTATGTCGGCACCGATGCCGCGCGCGATATTATTGAAGGAGAATTAGAAACCTCGACATCAGCCATGTTTGCCTACAGGCACTTTTGGACTGACTACACCCGCTCGACACTCTTTTTTGGTCATACTCGCACAGAGAGAGAACAAACGGATCGCAGCCACATTGGTGTGAATTTGTTTACCAATTTAACCCAAGCACTCACCCTAGGTATTGAAGTGGGCCGCTATCAAATTGAAGATAACAACAGCTCAGCCCATCCCAATGCGCAGCAGGGAATGGCCAACTATGCCCAGCTCAGCATGCAATTGCAGCTGTAAAGCGGCTCGGACGGTAAGATTATTCGCGAGTAGAGTCACGAATAAGTTTGCCACTCAAAATATGCCGTGATCCAATTCACCTTTACCATCAACCAATCACTTTATTGTTAGTCACGTAACAACATAACCAACACAATATCGCCACTAAGCGATGCAAAAATAGGATTGGAATGATGAAATTAAAAATGCTTTTTGGATTAGCCGCACTAACGTCTACAGCGGTTATGGCTCAAGGCCCACAATGTAACCATGCGCAACTGCCCTATCAACAAATGACACCAGTGCCGTACGACAGCACACCCTATGTGCCGCAAAACACCATGCCTGAGCAGTGCAGTAACCCAGAAATCGAGGCCTACATTGCCGATTGGGAAGCAGGCAAAATCGACTTTAACACCATCAAACCCAATGACAGCATTGCCGCAGACCAACGTTTTTGTAAAACCTTGGATGACCACGGTAACGTGCTCGAAGCCAAAAACTGTGATCCTAAAAACTCACCTGTGGGTTATATCTGGAAAGAACTCTCAGACAGCCCAATGGTTATCGGTATCACCAATGGTTTGAAATCAGACCATGAACCACATTTCCACGGTCAACCAGAGTGTTACTACGTGGTCAACGGCACCAGTAAAACACTGGCGAACAATAAATTTGAAACCTTAGCAAAAGGTCAGTACTTCTATATTCCTGGTGCCCATATTCACAACACCCCAATCCTCAATAAAGAAGGTTTAGGTGTGTTTTACTGGTATCCAAACAACGCCCACTTTGATGGATTTAAATACTACTGGCGTAAAGATGTGAAAAACCTACGCGTGGCCGAAGAAGCCTTCGACCGTGTAGATGCCATCCGCAAACGCGACTTAGATTTAGGCCCATACGGCACCAACGAAGCCTTCTTCAAAAAATGATTTAAAAATTAGTCAAAAATGATTTAAAAAACTGAAGTAAAACGCTTCAAAAAAGGGGTTAACACTCACCTGTTAACCCCTTCCATCCCCCGCCAGCGCGATAGTTAATATCAGAAACCCCTAATAAAACTCGTCAACCCAAGCTATGTGTCTTAATATCAAGCTATTTAAAGGACTGAACTTATTAGGAAATACGCAAAATGGACTTAATATTAACTGTAGCAAGAGCAATCTGAATCGTTTTAAAAAAACCACAACACCACCAGATAAAGCAAGATACGGGTGATAACCAGTATTTGCTCCGCGTTGTTAGAAAAACAGCACCGAATCAATATGAGTTACACGCCCAAAATCCAGCCTATCAAACGATGTTAGCCACTGACTCAATGAAAACCTTTGCGCGCTTAAAAGCCGTTCTAGAAAGCCAAGATTAGCCTGCTCTAACGACTCACTCGAACGGCTAAAAGTTTCTCAACTCTGCTTTTCAACCTTGTTGATGCTGCCTTTGTATCCAGTGGCATCAACAGCTTTTAGCAGATTGTCGAGGTTATAATCCTCAGCGACAGTCACTACCGCTTGCTCAGTTTTCAGATTGGCTTTGGCCTTAATCACGCCATCGGTTTTGCGCAGAGCTTGATTGACGACGGTGACGCACAATGGGCAAGTCATGCCTTTAACATCGAGTGTGACCAACAGATTGTCTGCCCAAGTGGAGGGCGTAAATCCTAATGATGTGATGGCTAATAGGGTCGATAGTGTGGTAAATCCTGTGATACGTGATAGTGGCTTCATTCAAACACCTCAAGCAACCAAGGTAAAACAAAGGGATACAGCTGAAAGGCCAGCACAATCGGCACGCTAAGCCAGTAGATGAGCAACATTTGTCCTCGGCTAAACTTGCCGGTACAAAGCGGCTTTTTAGCAAAGTACAAACGCCAAAAACCAAACAAGATAAGCCCGGTTGACAGGATCAACATGGGCACTTGTAACCAACCTAAACTCGATAGCCCCGACAGCCCCGCCGCAGAGACGCCAAACACTAAATAGATTAAAGGCGCAATACAACAAAGGCTGGAGGCGATCGCCGCAATCACTGCGGCGGTCATGGTGGCTAACAGCTGCTTAACGCTGTTCGCTTGACTGGTAGTCATAGGCAAATACTTTTGGCTCATAGTAATTGACAGGGTCGCCATCCACTTCAGCGTAAGGGTAACCAAAATTGTTGAGTGGAGTCTGCTCTGCGGCGGGGAATAAGTCAAAGTCACGGCCATAGTTAAAGCCTACCCAATTCATTTCCCAGTTACCAAATAGGTAGTCATTCACCGCTTGCACTGCAGGGTCGTTATGTTCTTTATTCTCGGTGAGGCGCATTTTAGTCACATCCGCAGGATCGGCGGGTAACCAGCCATAACCAGCAAGGTAGAACATGGCACGGCAATGTTGGCCACCAGTGACATCGGCAACCCCTTTGTCATCAGCACTGCCAAAGGCTTTTTTAGAGTATTTCCCCATCTTGATCGCTTGGCCTAAACGAATTCCAAACATCTCACGGGCGGGCACACCCACTGCGCGCATCAGCGCCACAAACACTGAGTTGATATCAGTACATTTTCCACCGAGTTTGCCACTTTCAAGAATCGCGGCCACATCACCATTACCGCAACCTATCACACTGTTATCACGGTACATATTGGCACTCACCCAGTTATAAATGAGTTGTGCTTGTTTGAGTGGTTCGGTCTCTTTACCCACAATCTTATCGGCGGTCTGCTTCACGATACCGTCCACTGGCATATGCTTGGTTGGCTTAAGGTAGATAGCGACTTCAGCAGGATACTCAGGTTTTACTGGCGCGCGATAATGGCTTAACTCGCCGCTTTTAAGGGGTTCCCAATCTTGGGTTTCTATCACTAATTCTAATGTTAAGGTCATTTTACCTTTAGCATCGGGCCAAGTCGCAAACAGGGTTTTGGCGCCATAATGGTTATTAGCACTGATATAAGCATCTTGATAAGTGCCGCTAAAGTTAAGTTTTTCAACCTGTTGAAAGGCCGTGTTTTCGGGTAGCGGCACCCATAACTTCACCACACCGGATGAGCCTTCTGGCGCGACTAATTGATAGGTATTGGTTAAGGTAAAACGGCGACGGCCGCAGGCTTTATCGACCATTAAACCTTGGGTCGACGCCGCCAACACTGGCATCACGGTTCCCGCTGCCGAGAGAATTGCTGCACCTTTCAAAAAATCACGCCTTTGCATTAGACATTCCTTATATGGATAAGTATTAGAAAAAAAGAGACCACTAAAGTACTTGATAGCGATTATAGAAAGTCCCATCTGCACCTCAATAGTGTCGTGGATGGGAATGGGATCGATGTACCAAAAAAACCCTTAAAGAGCACATAAATGCAAGAACAGTTAAGATAAGTGGGACATTTTGTCGCAAAGGTATTGCGTTTAGTGGTCGGTCAATTCAGTACTCTTAAAAACGTTGTCACACATTACTTATCCATGTTTGGCTCGACAGCCTCTTAACTGATGCATGGTCAAAATGACTAAACACCAAATAAATCAAAATCAAAGTAAAAAAGCCCTGAAGCTCTGCCGGAAAATGAAACTTAGACGTGATTGTTGCAAAATTGTTCCAAAAATAATGGTAAAAAACCACATTCATTCTAGGCTTAAAAATGCACATACCTTACAAAAGTAGGTTTATCTATGAAACATAAACTGTTATTCAGTCTCTGTTCTCTCTTACTTGCCACCAGTGCCCAAGCCGAAGTGAATATTTCAGGTTTTGCCTCAGTGGTTGCGGGTAGAGTAATAGATGGCACTGGCGTTGCAGAGTTTGACCTTGGTCCAACCTTCCTAGCTGATTATCCACTCGTGGGCGCGTACGATGAAGATATCAGCTTTAAACCCGACACACTTTTTGGTATTCAATTTTCAGCCGATTTACTAGAAGGATTATCCGCGACCGCTCAGGTGGTTTCCCGAGGTGCCGATGACTTTTCAGCCGATTTTGAGTGGGCCTATTTATCCTACGAATTAAATGAACACTGGACGGTACAAGGCGGCAAAAAAAGACTGCCACTCTATTATTACAGTGACTTTTTCGACGTGGGATATGCCTATCCTTGGATCCGTCCACCAGCAGATAACTACACATGGCAAGTCTTTAACTACACGGGTGTTAGCGCGTTATATAACTATTTAATGGGTGAATGGACTATGTCAGGACAGGTCTATTACGGCAGTGAAGATAGTGACCCCAATAAATTACTTTCTGATTTCTTTTTCCTAGAGAACACCCGTGAAGTTTGGAAAGATATTGGCGGCATCGTAGTACAATTTAACCGTGATTGGTTAGATATTCGTTTAACCCATATGCAATATACCAATGAACGTTATATTGGCGGCGTACAACAAGAATGGAACGGCAATAAACAAAGAACAGGCAAATTTTACGGCCTATCTGTAAATATTGACTATAACAATTTCTTATTTTTATCTGAGCTGAATCGCTTAGATCTCGATGGTAGTAATCTAGATACTTATCTGGTCACATTGGGATACCGCATTAATTCAGTTATGCCTTTCGTCTCGTATTCTGACTTTGATGATGGTGAAGGTGGGGAAGTTCATCACACTACATCTGCGGGAATTCGCTGGGATTTCCATCCCTCAGCAGCCTTTAAAATTCAATACGATGATGTAAAAGATGAAGGCGGCCCAGGCATGAAGGTCGCCGGAGACTCGCAATCCATCAGCCTCGGCGTTGACTTGGTATTTTAGGAGAGAGACATGAAAAAATTACTTTGCTCAATCCTACTTAGCTTAGTATCAATGCCCATTTGGGCTGGCGTGGTGGTAATTGTTCATCCGAGCAATGGCGATACTATTGATCAAAAAGCAATAGAAAACATTTATCTAGGAAAAACAAAAACCTTTCCTAACGGTGCTTCAGCTGTTCCAGTGAATTTGGACAGTGCCGTACCATTAAGGGAAACCTTTGACTCAAAAGTCTTAGGTAAATCATCGAGTCAACTCAAATCCTATTGGTCACAAAAAGTATTTACCGGTAAAGGAACACCGCCCAAAGAAGTCACTAGTGGGGCAGAAATGATTAAACTTGTTTCTTCAAACCCCAATATTATTGGCTATATTGATAGTAGTGAGGCCAATGATTCGGTCAAAGTGGTTGCCGAATTTTAAGTTGGTGTGCCGGAGTATACTCCGGCACCTTTTGGGGGCTGATAATGAATTTTTTTAACAACGTTTCTATTTTTAAAAAAGTTGGCGCAATTTTTATTTTAGCTGTCGTTATATTCACATTAAATTTAAGCATTAGTGTTATTTCAATTAATAAAAATCGCGCAACGCTTAATTATATGGAGCAACAAGTTTATCAAAGAGTAGAGTTAGCCAATCAAAACGTATTTTTTGTGCAACGACTCGATGAACTTTATACCCAATCGGTTTCCTTTGCAGATGAAGATTTATTGACCAACGCGGAAAATATGTACGAGTCAGTTCGTAAGAATCTACAACAGCTTGATAGCGTTGATCCCTCGCAGGCAAATCAGTTAAACGGCTTATCTAATAAACTCACCCGCTACAATGACATGACGCTAAAGCTAGCTAAAGGCATGCTGGCTGGGACTATCGATATGGCAAATATTGGCCAAATCAGCCAAGAAAAGTCTCAAGCCTTTGAAGCGGTTCTCAATGAGGTACAAGCCTACAAACAGAGTAAAATCATTGAGTTTAAACAAGCGATCAAAGAAGCCGCAGACAGATCAGAGCAAAGCTTGTGGCTAACGGTGTCCTCTGGTATTGCATTACTTATCGTGATGTTTATTGTAACCATTGCAATTGCTCGCTCGATTAGCTCCGCCGCCCATAGCGTTGCCCGCTCGCTTGAAGAACTCGCTGATGGCAAAGGGGATTTAAATCATCAACTCACTGTTTCTGGCACTGATGAGTTAGGCCAAGTTTCCAGCAACTTCAATCGATTTCTAAGATTACTTGCCGATTCCATCCTCCAAGTAGTGAACGTAACAGACCCGCTGTTAGAGAGTTCACATTCGTTAAAACAGCGGATGGAAGATGCGACTAAAGCGACTCAGCAACAGAGCCAAGATGCGAGTACAGTGCAAGTTTCAATGGAGGATATGCGTCATTCCGTCATTGAAATATCGCAAAATGCTCGACAAGCCGCCAGTGCCGCCCAAGTTGCTGAAAAAGAAGCCATGCAAGGCATGAATGTGGTGCAACGAACCATAGATATCTCCCAAGATCTCAACAAAGGAATCCAAGTTGCTTCAAATTCTATCAATGAGTTAGCTAGAGATACTGAAAATGTCACCTCAATTTTAAATGTGATTACCTCGATTGCAGAACAAACTAATCTGTTAGCGCTAAACGCCGCGATTGAGGCCGCACGAGCGGGTGAACAAGGCCGAGGTTTCGCGGTCGTCGCCGATGAGGTGCGCGCCCTGGCCTCTAAAACCGCCGATGCAACCACTGAAATCCGTCAAGTATTACAAAATCTTAAAACCGCCGCAGTTTCTTCCGTCAATACCATGAATGCCGCCTTAACCAAATCCTCAGAAAATGAAACCAACGCGAAAAATACTGGCCTCGCCTTAAAATCAATCCAAGAGCAAATCGTCAGTATTAATGGAATGAACACGAATATTGCTTCTGCAACCGAAGAACAAGCTTCTGTCGCCTCTCTCGTTGTGAATAATGTGGTTAGTATGAATGCTTCCTTTGACGAAACCTTACAGATTTTGTCACAGGTGCGAAATGTGTCAGAAGGCTTAGTCGATTTTGCCGATGAACTGAAGAATGCGACTTCACAGTTTAAGCTTTAGCTTGATTCGCACACCTTCAAACAAGCTTTGAGGGTGTGCTCATTTCTCGGGCGTATGGGATGTTTCGAGATTAAATGTTGTTCGTTATGGCAAGATCGTGTTCGTGAAACAAGGAATAACGCCTAGTTATTCTACTTCAATGTCGAGCAGCTCTTATGACAAAAAGTAAGAGTAAGCGTTTGCCAGAATACCCCAAGCTCAGATAAATAAATGTATATCAAACAGCTTATTGCAATGATAACTACGTTCAATGGACTTGCAATAAATTCACGATTGACGTGTAAACTCACCTTGTAGTGGTCAACTAAATTTGGCAACAGTTTTAGAATCTAGCCAAAATCTTCGCTCGGATTCATTTGGGCTTAATCCTATTAATCCTATTAATCCTATTAATCCTATTAACCCTATTAACCAGAGTTAAAGCTAACAAGGGTATTACCGAGTCATAAAACCGCTATCTAATGCAAATTCATTTGAGTCAAAGCCAAGTTGAGTGTTTCCAATAGCAGCCATCACAAAACATAACAATCTGATATAGCTAAATAAAAAACACAAAAACTTTCTAAGGATACAAAAATATTTGCAATAACGATTGCTCTAACGCCAAAAAATGCAAATAATGTTGCAAATTTAGACTTTGGTGATTCAATCATGAAAAGCATTATTCACGCAGAACTCGCGCCTCTGGCCATTGGCCCTTATTCCCACGGCACTCGCTATAACAACCTTATTTTTACCTCAGGACAACTGCCAGTATGCAAAGACAAAGGTGGCGTGGTTGATGGCGGCATCAGCGAGCAATCGGTGCAATGCCTTGAGAATCTAAAATACGTGCTCGAAGCTGGCGGCGGCAGCATTGAAACCGTACTTAAAACCACTTGTTACTTAAGCGAAATCAGTGATTTTGCCGCTTTTAACGACGTTTATAAAACCTATTTTAAAACCGACTGCCCAGCGCGCAGCTGTTTTGCGGTGAAAGATCTCCCACTGGGTGTCAAAGTGGAAATCGAAGCCATCGCCCACGTTAACGATTAAGCATCTGTAAGGTTGTAGCCCGATGAAACCCCAATGGCAGCAGTATATTCACATCATCAACCAAGTTGTTAAACCTGCTTTAGGCTGCACAGAGCCGATTGCCGCAGCTTACGCGGCTGCGGTTGCACGCACATTGTTGACTGGTGATCCAGACGCAATTGCAGTGCAGGTCTCTGATAATCTGTATAAAAACTCAATGGGCGTCTATGTGCCTGGCACAGGTAAAATAGGTCTTGCAATTGCCGCCGCCGCAGGCGCACTTGCGGGCAATGCCGATGCGGGCTTAGAAGTCCTTGCCAGCGTCACCCCAGAGCAAGTGGCGCAAGCACAAACCCTTATTGATGCGGGTAAAGTAAAAGTCGAGCGTACCGCGACCGATGAATTTATCTATTGCTGTGTGACATTAACCGCGGGTGAACAAGAGGCCATGGTGAAAATCTGCGGCGGCCATACTTTAATAGCCGAAAAGCGCTTAAATGGTGAGTTAGTATTTACCGCCGATAACGCCCAAGCCAAGGCTACAGGCTCAATCTGCGACGGCGTCGATATCAATATTGAATCGATTTACCACTTCGCCCAAGAAGTCCCCTTCGAAGAAATCCAATTTATCCTTAAAGCCTCTGAGTTAAATAGCAAATTATCCGATGAAGGTATGTCCAAACCCTATGGATTAGAAGTCGGCCGCACCATGAAAAACGGTATTGCCGCGGGGATTATTGGCGAAGACCTACTCAATAAAATTGTGATGCTAACTGCGGCGGCTTCCGATGCCCGTATGGGCGGCGCTAATCTGCCCGCCATGAGCAATTTAGGCAGTGGTAACCAAGGGATTGCGGCCACGATTCCGGTAGTGATCACGGCTCAGTGTTATAAAGTCAGTGAAGAAAAACTGGCGCGCGCCTTAATTATGAGCCACTTAGGGGCGATTTATATTAAGTCACACTACCCGCCATTATCGGCATTTTGTGGCAATACGGTCACCAGCGCCGCCGCCTCTATGGCGATGGTGTATTTAGCGGGCGGCAGTTTCGAGCAATCCTGCTTTGCGATTCAAAATGTTATCAGCGATAGCTCGGGTATGGTCTGTGATGGTGCGAAAGCCTCCTGCGCTATGAAGGTCAGTACCTC
>NZ_JTLE01000094.1:4212733-4230582 GCF_000798835.1 Shewanella sp. ZOR0012 | reverse complement strand
ATGGGCCACAAAGCTGGTAAAACCTGCGGTCAAGCCGCAGAGCCGCCCCACGAGTGGCGAAGGCGTTGCTTGGGTTTTATCCCCTAAAACCAAGCCATAAAGACCAAACCCTAAGGATACACAGCCTAAAATAGCCCGTAAGTAATCTTCGTTTAATCGGTCGAACAGCCAATAGGCTATGCCTATGCCCACAATCGCCGCGGGTAAAAGGATCCATAATTGGCGTGGATTATGTTGGCCCCACCACGAACGAACACTTAAAAAATCCATATAAATCAGCAAAGGTAACATGATTGCCGCCGCGGTTGCCGGGCTTATGGCCAGCGCTAGCAGGGGCACAGTCAAACCACCGACGCCGCCGGCAAAACCCGATTTAGAGATCCCAGTGATCAACACCGCAGGAATCGCCACCAGCCAAAAAAGAGGGTCTGTTAACATCCCTGATTCCCAATATTGCGTTAAAGTCATTAAGGTCGAGCACCGAGTAACAGACCTTGAGGGCGAAACATCGCCTCGCTGCACCAGCATAAATGTTAAATCTATCCGTGTCTAAATGAAGATAAGGAGTCAATATGAGTCAAATGCAAACGTCGCCGTTTTACGGCGGCCCAAGGGAATGCCCCGTCGAAGATGGGCGGATCCAAATCCAACATATAGCCTCCAAAATCGGTGATGTAGGCGGGATACCCGTAGCGCGGGCTATTCCGCAAAAACCGCGTCGACTCATAGGCCCTTGGTGTTTTCTGGATCATATTGGTCCTGTCACCGACGGCCCCTTAATGAATGTGGGCGAGCATCCCCATATCGGCCTACAGACCTTCACTTGGATGCTGGAGGGGGAAATCATGCACAGGGACAGCCTAGGTAGCGCCCAAGTGATCCGCCCGAGGCAAGTAAACCTGATGACCGCGGGCCATGGCATAGCCCACACCGAAGAGTCCGTCGAAGGTCATCGCACTATGCATGCGGTACAGCTATGGATTGCGCTGCCGCTGGAACACAAAGACACAGCTCCGAGGTTCGACCATTATCCCCAGCTGCCCACTTGGCAGGAGGCGGGCGCCGAATTCACCCTATTGATTGGCTCGTGGAAGGATAAACAGGCGCCCACACTGCACTTTTCGCCGGTCGTCGCGCTTGATATCTTCGCAGCAGAGGCCACTCAACTGACACTCAGGCTGGATCCGCGATTTGAATATGGCCTAATGCCACTCGAGGGCCGATTCGATATCGACGACGAGGCCTTTGATAACAATAACCTCGCTTACCTTGGCATGCTACGCGAGAGTGTGACGCTCGACCTTCACCCTGGCGCACGTTTACTGCTGATTGGCGGCGCGCCCCTCGCCGACACCGTCAGTATTTGGTGGAATTTTGTCGGCCACAGTAAGGAAGATATTGCCAGCGCCCAAGCCGATTGGGAGGCCAAGTCCCCACGTTTTGCCACAGTGCCGGGTTATAACGGCAAACGCTTAATGCCGCCGCCCATCCCTTGGTAATCTCGGTCATTAATCCCTGCCGTTAACGCGTTAACGCGAGGCAATCGAGCTAGATAGCCTCGCTTAATGGCGGTATTGCAGCCCTTATCTGATGCAAGGCGGCGAGCAAAACCACCAGCCTGATATAAATGCCAGACAAAACCACACGCCAAACCCCAGAAAATTTTACGGATTTTTTACGCGCTATACCCACAGGCCTTTGCTAAAGTACCCTTAATTTCCGCAACGCCTTAGCCGTTATGACTTTTGCAAACACAGTATCCATCAACCAATTCTGGCGCTCGCATCCCGCGTTATTTACCGCCATATTGTTAGTGATCGTACTGATAACTAGCTATTTTATTGATGTATTTTCAGGCTCGGCCATTGCCGTACTGCTTATCCTGCAGTTAGCCGTGGTCGTCGTGGCCCTGCAATGCAGTGCTAACTACGCCTACTTTGTGGCCGTGTTTGGCGCTGTAAGCTTTAATTTTTTATTTACCACGCCGCGCTATTCGTTACAGATGTTCAACGTCGAAGACATAGTCAATCTAAGCGTGTTTTTGCTGGTCGCCCTCACTAGCAGCAAATTGGCCGAACATTACCGCCGCCAGCAGCATGCACTCGAACAGGCGCAGCTCAGAAACAGCATTTTGCTCTCGGTCTCCCACGATTTACGCACGCCGCTAGCGACCATCATCGGTACCTTAACCACGCTGAAGGAATACCAAGCCAAGCTCAACCCAGAGCAAACCGAGGAGCTTATCGACTCGGCCGCCGCCGAGAGTCATCGCCTGCACCAATATATCGAAAATCTTTTGCAGGCGACCAAGTTACAACATGGCGCGCTCAAATTTAGCCTAGATGAAGCCAATCTACGCGAAGTGCTACAGCGCACTATCGCTCGCTTTCAAACCGAGCAACCGCGGATCAAAATTCATACTGAGCCAGAGCTACCACCATTAATGATTTGTAGCTCTTTGATTGAACAGGCGATTTTTAATGTGCTCGATAATGCCCTGTATTATTCCCCCACCAACCAGCCTGTGATCGTAAGCCTCTATCGCCACCAAGATATGCTGCGTATCGATATTCAAGACCTAGGACAAGGCATTGCGCCATCTCAAAAGGAGGCGATTTTCGAACTGTTTTACCGCCAACATCCCTCTACCGATGGCGGCGCAGGATTGGGTCTGCCTGTCGCCAAAGGGATTATTACTGCCCATAACGGGCGTATTAGTGCCGAAAATGTTGCTCAAGGCAGCCTGATCCGCATCGCGTTACCGATAACGAAGGAAAGTGCATAAATGGCTTACAAGGTGTTAGTGGTCGATGACGAGTCACAAATCCATACCTTTATGCGGATCTCACTCGAGGCGGAAGGCTTTGAATACGTAAGCGCCACTAGCATAGCCACGGCGCTCAAACAGTACCGCAACCATCAGCCACACCTTATCGTGCTCGACCTCGGCCTGCCCGATGGCGATGGCATCGAATTACTCCATGCGCTGCGCCAGCAGGATAAAACCCCTGTGCTGGTTTTAACCGCCCGCGATCAGGAGGAAGAAAAAATCCGCCTACTCGAGGCAGGCGCTAACGACTATCTAAGTAAACCCTTTGGCATCAGGGAATTAATCGTACGTATTAAGGTGTTGGTTCGTGATCTTGTGGACACCTCAAGCACCATCGATATTTTGCAATTTGGCCCGCTCACTCTACAAAAGAGCAGCCATCAATGCTGGCTCAACCAACAGGAAATCGCCCTCACCAAAAAAGAGTTTGCCCTACTGGTTCAGTTAATGTCCCACCCGGGGCAATTGCTGAAACAGAGCGAACTGCTGCGCAATATCTGGGGCGAAACTCACCAAGAAGATAGTCACTATCTGCGGATTTTAGTCCGCCAACTGCGTAAAAAGCTCAACGACAGCGACGAACAACAACTGATCAAAACCGAGCCCGGTTTAGGGTATCGACTCACCGACCTCGGCCCGCCCTAGGCCAGCTCGCCTCACTCTTTAGCTCAACCACAAAAGGATATGAAATGGCACATTTTACTGTCATCGGATTAGGCCGCTTCGGCGTTGCTGTAAGCAGAGAATTGATCCACTTAGGTCATACGGTTACGGGTGTCGACAATGACCACAAAGCTGTTGAAAAATATGTAGAAAGTCTTACTGAAGCGGTGATTTGTGACTGCGCCGATGAGGCGTCGCTGCGGGAACTCGATCTTGCCAGTAGTGAAGTCGTGATTGTCGCTATCGGTTTTGATATGCAATCGAGCTTGCTCTGCACCCTAGCCCTGAAAAATCTCGGCGTGCAAAATATTTGGGTTAAAGCCAGCAATAAAGCGCACCACACCATATTGTCTAAACTCGATGTCGCGCGGATTATTCACCCCGAGGAAGATATGGGGATCCGCGTCGCCCAGTCGCTAAACTACCCTATGGTAAATAACTTTCTCGCCATAGGAGATGGGCTTTATATTGTTGAAATTCATATTAAAGCCCAGTTGCATCACACCACTGTTGGCCAACTGCTAGGTAGCCTACAAGAGAAAAACACCGATGAGCAAACCAATGTGCAACGCAGCCCTAAGGGCAAAGTCGCGCCGCTGATGATTAAGCGCGGGCAGAGCGTATTTAGCAAGATTGATAGCGACTTTAGCCTGCACACTGACGATGCCCTATTCCTCTGCGGTAGCCGTGCCGAGTTAAAACAGCTCGCACCAAGGTTGGTGTAACGTGGTTCAATGGCATCCTTCGCTCACCCTAGAGCACACACCTAAAAGCAGTAAAAAACTCTTTGGCGCGCCGCCTTTTATCTTAAGTGTCAGTTTTGCTCTGCTGATCTTACTTGGCACTTGCTTGCTTAAACTGCCTATCGCCACCGAGTCGCCCATTACTTGGCTGCAAAGCCTCTTTACCGTGACCTCGGCGGTGACGGTCACAGGGCTTGTGGTCGTCGATACTGGCAGTGTGTTCACGCCCTTTGGCCAAGTGATTATCGCGCTGCTCATTCAATGCGGCGGGCTAGGTCTAATGACCTTTGCCATAGTCACACTGATAGCGCTGGGCGGTAAGATAGGTTTCTTGCAGCAAACGGTGGCGAAAGAAGCGTTTAATCAAACCGATACCTCAACTTTAGTCTCGACCGCTAAGGCCGTGCTGGTGTTTTCGCTATTGGTTGAAGCTGTGGGCATGTTGATTTTATCCGTCTACTGGAGCGGCGAGCTGGGCTGGCAAACCAGCTTATTTCATGGCTTCTTTTATACCATTAGCGCCTTTAATAACGCGGGTTTTGCCCTAAGCCCAGATAGCTTAATCCCCTATGTGGCCGACCCAGTCGTTAACCTCACTATTACAGGTTTATTTATTGTGGGCGGCCTTGGGTTTTCGGTGTGGATTGACCTCAAGCGCAATAAACGTTGGTCGAAACTCACCGTCTACAGCCGCATGATGATTACTGGCACCATACTGATCAATGCCGTGGCTGTGATAGCCATTTACCTAATTGAGTACAACAACCCCAACACCCTCGCGCCCTTAAGCGAGCTCGGCAAATGGTTGGCCTCTTGGTTTCAGGCCGTAACCCCGCGCACCGCAGGCTTTAACACCTTGCCCATAGACCAACTCGAGGATGGTTCCACCCTATTGATTTTAGTGCTGATGTTTATCGGCGGCGGCTCCCTCAGTACCGCCAGCGGCATTAAGGTGGTGACCTTTATGGTGTTAATCCTCGCCACCTACGGCTATTTACGCCGCGATGAAGCCGTGTATGTGTTTAAGCGCGAAATCCCCAAAGACACCATTAGCAAGGCGCTCGCCCTGACGATGATCTCCATCGGCGTCACTTGGCTGGCAATATTCGCCCTAGTGATCACCGAAAACGCCCCAATGATGGATATCGCCTTCGAAGCCGTATCCGCCCTCGGCACCGTCGGGCTATCCCGCGGATTAACAGGCAATTTATCCAGTGCAGGCCAAGGAATTATTATCTTTATGATGTTTATGGGACGCCTCGGCCCACTGATGTTGGCCTACTTCCTTGCCAACCCAAGGGTAAAAAAGCTGCGCTATGCAGAAACTAAATTAGCGATTGGGTAAGGAAAACACTAAGGCGCACCGTAAAAAATAATTCGCTTAGCTATGAGCGATCAACAACCGACACAGTGGGGCATTAATGTAATAATTAGCACGCCCCACTTTTTGTTTCGTTAAGAAACCGTGCTCGACCAGCTGCTCTAAATATTTCGTGGCGGTAATGCGTGTCACACCCAATTCTTCGATTAGAAAGTCAATCTTGGTATAGGGATGATTAAACAAATTGTTGAGTAAATCTTGGCTATAGACTTTTGGAAGCTGCTCACGGATACCTTGTTTGACATCAGTCATCAAGGTTTTCATTTCGGTGATCAGCGAAATGGTATTTTGTGCTGTGTCGATAATGCCATCAAGCATAAATAGCAGCCACGGCTCCCAATTCCCCGAATCTCTTACCGCCTGCAATTTCGCATAATAATCAGGCTTATGCTGAATAATATAACGGCTTAAATACAGAACAGGCAGGTTAAGTAAATCTTTAATAACCAAGTACAAAATATTCAATATACGACCAGTTCGACCATTACCGTCATAGAAGGGGTGAATACTTTCAAATTGATGATGAATAATTGCCATTTTTACCAACGGATCGGCATCACATTGCTCGTCATCGTTGATAAACAGAATCAGATTTTCCATAAGCTCAGCAATATCATCTGCATGCTGTGGTGGTGTATAGATCACTTCCCCAGTCCGCGTATTCTTAAGCTCCGTGCCCGGTAACTTCCGCAGTCCCGCATTGTTGTGCTCTAGATTTTGTTGTATCGCAAGAATATCGCTGAGGCGGATCAATTTGTTTTGCCGCGCAATATGAAACCCTTGCTTTAAAGCAAAAGCATAATCTTGGACTTCTTTGGTAGCAGGGTTAGTAATGGCCTCTTCAAATAAATTGGCCTTATAAAGCTCATCGTGCGTAGTGACGATATTCTCAACTTCAGAACTATCTTTTGCCTCTTGCAGAGCTAACGTATTGATTAAAATAGCTTCATTGGGAATGCTGGCTGCGACACCTTTAAGCTCTGCCAAGTAGCGATGTGCTTCGGCAGTTTTTTTGAGTACCGAACGGGTTTCCCACAGTTCAATGTTAGGAAGAGGAAGCAAAGCCAGTGAGTCTAACATAGATAAATTCCACTCTTTTTTATACTGAAGAGATTCAATATGTATAGTTTTCCTCAAAAATTATACATGACAGAGAAAACATGTATAGTTTTTCAAGTTTTCTATACATTACACCTAACTAGTTAGACTCAATGGCAAGAATGTTAAAAAATGGTAGGATTACCGCAAAAGAGTCACGCAGCACAACACAGCTAACCAACTGATATACAAGAATGAACTCGAGGCTTTTCAGAGTTCTGCGAAGAAGCGGCATACAAACCTCCTTGTTTAATGCTTAACCAAACCAAGCATAATAGGAGGCTGACTTAAGTGCTATTAAGGATGAGTGTCCAGTTTTTCAGCCTCAAGTAAAGTTAAGCATAAATTCGTCCAAATCTTTTGCGATAGTATCTATCGTTTTCTTTTCTGACTGCCGAAGAACTGCTGCATGATAAGAAAATTTGTTACGCAATTGCTGAAAGTTCAATTGGTAGCTTTTCCCACTCAATATGGTTTCAATCGGATTATTGTAGCCTTTGAATAGACCGAGCAAACCAGACCTTTGGTCTAAACTACTTTTTATGGATGCAGCAACATTTACGACATCATGGTAATCATCACAAAACTGCCTTAGCATCGTCTCATAATTAAATTGACTAATTTGAAATTCATTTTCTAAAGCAACACGATTTTTTAATTCATTGATTTGGTCAAAATAGAAGATAAACGTAAATAAATATTAGATACGTCGATCTGAGCTATTAATCCAATATTCCGTTTATAATTTTTTTCGTTTAAGTCAAAAGAGTTTGTTGGGTTTCTCATTTCTTCAAAAACACTCATTATTAGTTTTTTGAACAAATCTAATACGTAGTTCGGATCAGTTAGTTCCATAATCTTACCTAAAAAATAGAGTCACCCAAAGTAAAGCAATAACATAATTCACTTTCGATTTTCCGACAACACATCTGGCTAGAATGACTTGAATAAGTAACAAGAAAAGTAGCAAGGCTGCATTCGAGGTAAAGAATCGAGATAATAGCTTAGATAGTTACGATTGCCATTGTCGTAACTTTGACCGTTGGCGGCATGTATGCCGCCGTCGAGCCTATAGGGATACTTCTTGTAAAATAAAAGGGCGGCGTGTCACAGGGGAAATAGTGACAATGTATACAACGCCAACTTCCTTGAATTGTTATGTGCAGAAAACAAACTTAAATTTACGTATTCCACCGCGCTAACTGAGAATTTCCCAATATTAATTCGATCTCATTATGCGACAGTACATTTGCATCTTCAGATTCAAGCACTTTAATATCTAAATGACATCCCATATTGGCACAAAAGAACTTTACTATTTTCAATCTAAAACTAGTAAGTTCATTCACTTCTAACTCTTTGCTTGCGCTACTTAGCAACTTGAGAGCATCAGCTCTTATACGGACGTATTCTTCATCAACCCAATGTTCATCTGAATCATCCTCAAAATTGTTATGACAAGCGATTTCTAGTTCATTTAATTTTTCTAAATATTTCTTCAAACTTTATTGTTCCCAAACAGACTAAACCGCTTGTCCAGCCGCCACACCAGATGCCCAGGCCCATTGGAAGTTAAAGCCGCCTAACCAACCGCTGACATCCATCACTTCGCCGATAAAAAACAGGCCGGGGACTTTTATGGCTTCCATGGTTTTGGAGGACAGTTCATGGGTATCCACGCCGCCGAGAGTGACTTCGGCGGTGCGATAACCTTCGGTGCCATTCATTAAGACTGTCCAGCGGTGCAGATCGTCGACTAACTTGGCGCGCTCTGCATGAACAAGCTGATTTAAGGCTTTGTTGAGTAAAGCCTCATCGAATAACACCTCCACCAGCCGCTTAGGTAACCACTGACTTAAGGTATTACGCAGACTCTGTTTAGGATGTGCGGCCAGTTGTTGCTCTAAAGCCTGCGCGGCATCCATATTGGGTAATAGATTGATTTCTATGGTTTCGCCAGCTTTCCAATAGTTGGAAATCTGCAAAATAGCGGGGCCAGATAAGCCTCTGTGGGTAAAGAGCAAGGCTTCGCTAAAGGCGGTACCATCTTTGGCGGTAATACGGCTCGGT
The DNA here is from genome assembly GCF_000798835.1 of Shewanella sp. ZOR0012. Lineage (NCBI taxonomy): Bacteria > Pseudomonadati > Pseudomonadota > Gammaproteobacteria > Alteromonadales > Shewanellaceae > Shewanella > Shewanella sp. ZOR0012. The sequence continues at coordinate 4,221,797 of NZ_JTLE01000094.1, read as the reverse complement.
ACGGCAATGCCCGACAGCGGTTCGAAGCGAATTTTATCTTCGCTGTGCCAAGTAAAAGGCACCAGACCCGCGTGAGTTGGCAACACCTTAAGCCCAAACTGCTCGGCCAATTGATAGCCGTAAGGCGTGGCGCCAAGTTTTGGCATGGATAAACCGCCGGTGGCGATCACTAAGGAGTCGCAACTTAACTCGCCATTTGAGGTGTTTAGCTCAAAGCGGCCAGCCTCGGTTTTGCTCACCGCCAGAATATCGGTACGCAACTTAATGCTCACGCCCGCCCATTCACATTCGGTCAGCAGCATAGTGACTATCTCTTTGGCCGAGTCATTACAGAACAGCTGACCATGGTCGCGCTCGTGGTATTCAATGCCGTGGCGCTCAACCAGTTCAATAAACTGCTGCGATGGATAACGCGCCAATGCGGATTTGACAAAGTGTGGGTTGCCACAGATAAAGTTGGCGGGTTCGACTTTCAGGTTGGTAAAGTTACAACGGCCGCCACCGCTGATCAGGATTTTACGCCCTGCCTGCTTGGCATTATCGAGTACCAGTACATCACGACCTCGGTAACCCGCTGTTGCAGCACACATTAATCCTGCGGCGCCGGCTCCGATAATAATTACATCATGATGTTTCACACTCATACTCCAGTCGATAAATTGATTTAGCTATTGCCTATCACCCCAAATAGTTCAAAGACTGAGTTACGCTATTGGTCTTTGATATTGGGGTAGATATTCCGCATTAAGCATCCACACTTAATGGATACAGCCAATGCCCGACTGCTGCCGGTAACATTAAGGCAATAGCGATCGGACATAAAAAAGGGCGCTATTTTAGCACCCTTTATTTTATTCAGCATCATCACGGCTTGCGCTTTATTGCGCTGGCGTTTCTGATTTCTTTTCTCTGCTGAGCAGTTCTTTGGCGGCATCCAAGGGCGCTTTGCCTTGGTATAACACTTGGTAGATTTGCTCGGTGATCGGCATTTCGACACCCATGCGTTTCGCCAGAGTAAACACTTCTTTAGTATTGCGATAACCTTCAACCACTTGGCCGATTTCGGCTTGGGCGGTATCCACATCGCAGCCTTTACCTAAGGCTAACCCAAAGCGGCGGTTACGGGATTGGTTGTCGGTACAAGTTAACACTAGGTCGCCTAATCCAGCCATGCCCATAAAGGTGGCGGTGCTGGCGCCTAAGGCTTCGCCTAAACGGGTTAACTCGACTAAACCACGGGTGATTAACGCCGTTCTGGCATTAGCACCAAAGCCAATACCATCGGACATGCCCGCGCCAATGGCGATAACGTTCTTCACCGCGCCGCCTAATTGCAGGCCGATAAAGTCGTCGTTAGCATAAACGCGTAAACGTTTAGGGCTGTGCAGCAATTCCACTAGCTCTGCGGTAAATTTCGGACAGGTACCCGCAACCGAAATCGCCGTAGGTAACCCCATGGCTAATTCCTTCGCGAACGTCGGTCCTGACAATACCGCCAGCGGATATTGCTCGCCTAACACATCACGGGCCACATCTTGCAGCAAACGTCCGGTTTCAGGCTCGAGTCCTTTGGTCGCCCATACGATGCGAGCATCTTGGCGTAACAAAGGTTTAGCTTGGGCCAATACAGAGCCAAACACATGGCTAGGTACCACAACCAGCACATTATTGCTGGCCGCTAAGGCTTTGGCTAAATCGGCTTCAATATGTAAACACTCAGGAAAGGCAATACCAGGCAGGAATGCTTGGTTGCATTTGTCCTGAGCGAGCGTCTGCATATGGGCAGGATCGTGCCCCCACAACAAGGTCTTATGACCATTGCTGGCTAAAGAGATGGCAAGGGCGGTGCCATAAGAGCCCGCCCCTAACACCGTGATATCGGCAGAGTTTTTCATGTAATTAAGCGTTAGCTTCTTCGGCTGCTGGTGCAGCTGCTGCGGCTTGACGTTGTTGCACGTATTGTGCGAACAGAGCGTCGAAGTTTACTGGTGCTAAGTTCAGTTGTGGGAAAGTGCCACGACCCACTAAGCTACCTACAGCTTCACGCGCATATGGGAATAGAATGTTAGGGCAGTATGCGCCTAATGAGTGAGCCAGTTGTGGCTCAGTCAGACCTGCGATTGAGAAGATACCCGCTTGTTGTACTTCACACAGGAATGCAGTTTCGCCAGCGTTTTGTGCTGTCACAGTCAAAGACAGAACTACTTCGTATACGTCATCGGCTAATTTAGCGCTGCGAGTGTCTAAATCTAACTTAACTTCTGGATTCCATTCTTTTTGGAATACAGCTGGGCTGTTAGGTGTTTCGAAAGAAACATCTTTGGTGTAAACACGTTGGATGTTGAATTGTGGGGCTTGTTGTTCGTTGTTTGCTACTTCAGCCATAATTTCCTACCTATCCTATCAATGTTATGCCAACGCTTATCCGGCTGGCTTTTTGTCTATTTCGCTCGGGCTTGTGCTTTGATGCCTGTATGAGATCTCAGTACCGTCCCAACGTTCCCTTAACGGGGTACTTTTGAAGTCAATCTAAATACTTAATTTAAGCCCTTAGTGACCACAGGATTAGTATGCCAAACAATGATGACGCTACGGCTGCACAATCAATTAACTATGCAGCACTGCGCATAACTGCCGCCGACAACTTATCTTTTGCTTTTTGAAACAGGCATATTCGCTGCCTGCCATTCACCCATACCACCTTTTAAGTTATACAGGTTTTCAAAACCTTGTTTACTTAAAAGCTGAGCCGCTTGAGACGAGGTCATGCCAGCATTGCATACCAGTATAATGGGACTGCCTTTGAACTTTTCAAGGGCTGAAACCTGATTATTTTTGATATCCGCGAGCGTAACGTTAACTGCATCAACAATATGGCCCTTGCGGAATTCGTCATTAGAACGCACATCCACGACTTTGGCGTCTTGTCGGTTCACCATAATAGTGAGTTCTTGATGAGTAACATTTTTGATTTTTGAAAAGCTCGATTTGATCACACTGACCACAAGCATCACAAACAAACCCACCCAAGCCAGACTTAGCATAGTGTGAGCCTTAAAAAATTCGATATATTCTTGCATGGTTACAGCCCGTATAAATGGCGAAAAATTCGATAAGGGCACAGAGTATACCCATTGCCTTGGCAGATTGCAGCAGTTTAGTCACAGTTCTAGAACACAGCTCAGCCCTTGCGCCATCTCGCTTCTCTTGGCGCTCACAGAATTCGCTGAAATAGCCATTCGATGACCTTAATCTAGGTAAAGCGCTTTTTCGTACCCCGCTTACGTAGTAATATTTAACCAATTTCAGATTTCTTTAGCTTCCTTAAACTTTAAAGGTATCACCATGACGACAACTAAACGTCCAATCGCGTTGTTGATCCTCGATGGCTGGGGTTACCGTGAAAATACGCATATGAATGCGATTTACCACGCCAACACACCAGTACTCGACCGTCTCAACGCCCAATATGCCCACGGTTTAATTTCAGGCTCAGGCTTAGATGTAGGCTTGCCCGATGGGCAGATGGGAAACTCTGAAGTAGGCCATATCAACTTAGGTTCTGGCCGAATCGTTTACCAAGAGCTGACTCGTATCAGTAAAGCCATTGCAGATCATGAGTTTGAACAAAATCCAGCCCTTTGTGATGCCGTTGATGCGGCAGTAAAAGCTGGTGGTGCAGTGCACATTATGGGCCTGCTCTCTCCCGGTGGCGTACACAGCCATGAAGAGCATATCGAAGCCATGTGCCGCATGGCAGTAGCACGCGGTGCCACTAAAGTGTACTTACATGCCTTCTTAGATGGTCGCGATACCCCACCTCGCAGCGCCAAAGGCAGCCTAAGCCACTTTGATGATCTGTTTACTACATTGGGTCATGGTCGTATCGCCTCGATTATTGGTCGTTACTTTGCTATGGACCGCGATAACCGTTGGGACCGCGTGTCTCAGGCTTACGACCTGATCACCCAAGGCAAGGCGAAGTTCCAATACGATAACGCTGTGACCGCATTAGAAGCCGCTTATGAGCGTAACGAAAATGATGAGTTTGTGTCGTCTTCTGCCATTACCGATAGCGAAGGCAAGGTTGCCAGCTTGAACGATGGCGATGCGCTGATTTTCATGAACTTCCGCGCCGACCGTGCTCGTCAAATCACCCGCAGCTTTATCAATGCCGATTTCGACGGTTTTGAACGTGCAGTGACGCCAAAGGTTAACTTTGTAACGCTGACCGAATACGCGGCTGATATCAAAGCACCTATTGCTTATCCTTCTGAAAACCTAGTAAATACCTTAGGTGAAGTGCTGCAAAATCGTGGTCGTACTCAGTTACGTATCTCCGAAACTGAAAAATATGCCCATGTCACCTTCTTCTTCAACGGCGGTAAGGAAGAGCCATTCAACGGTGAAGATCGTATCCTGATCAACTCACCTAAAGTGGCAACCTACGACTTACAACCTGAGATGAGCTCAACCGAGCTGACGGATAAGTTAGTCGCAGCGATTGAATCCGCTAAATACGATGTGATTATCTGTAACTACCCTAACGGTGATATGGTGGGTCATACTGGCAACTTCGATGCGGCAGTTAAAGCCTGCGAAGCTGTCGATGCCTGTATAGGCCGCGTAGTTGACGCACTGGCAAAAGTGGGCGGCGAATGTATTATTACCGCCGACCACGGCAACGCCGAGCAGATGACCGACGAAACCACTGGCCAAGCCCATACGGCGCATACCAGTGAACTCGTGCCCTTTGTGTTTGTTGGCCGTGACGCCACCATAGATGAAGGCGGTAAACTGAGCGATGTCGCCCCAACGATTCTGCACCTGATGGGTGAAACCATTCCCGCAGAGATGACGGGTAAGCCCTTAATCCACGTTAAAGAGTAGTTGTTACCTAGTGAGCACTCGACTCCCCGTTAAAGCCAGCATTATTGCTGGCTTTATGATGTTATCTTTCTCGGTCTACGCTTCTGATTTGGAGAAGCGTCAGTCCGAGTTGAAATCCATCCAAGCGCAAATCAACCAACAACAAAGCGCGCTTAAAAACACCAGTAAGCAGCGGGAAAAGTTACTCGCACTGCTACGCAGCGATGAAGAGGCGATTGCGGCGGCAGTCAAAAAGGTCAATAGCACCAAAACCAGTTTGACGCAGATTGATAATACACTTGCCGAACTCAAGCAACGCCAGGAAGAGTTAGAAACCCTCAAGGTGAGCCAGCAAAATACGCTTTCAAAACAACTTGCGAGCGCCTATCTAGCCGGTAACCACGATTACACTAAGATGATGCTGAATCAGCAAAGTCCCGCCACTATTGAGCGGATGTTGGCCTATTACCAATATCTCAACAAAGCGCGGATGAAATCGATTAATGAGTTAAAACAAACCATCACAGAGCTGGATGAGATTAAAGTCACCCAAACCAGCAAGCAAAAACAATTAACTAAGTTGATGGCCGAGCAACAAGTGCAATCTAAGCGCTTGAACCAAGAACAAGATCAACGCCAATTAACCCTCAATGAATTACAGCGCACCTTAAACACTAAAGGTGCCGAACTCGAACAACTGCAAATTGAAGAGGCCAGCTTAAAACGGGTCGTTGAGCAAGCACTTAAGGCCATGCGTGACAATCCTTCGATGGAAGGCTTCGATAAACAAGGCGGTAAACTCAAATGGCCAACAAAGGGCCGTGTTACTGCTGGTTTTGGCAGCCCGAGATCGGGCCAAGTGGTGTGGAAAGGCACTATGCTCTCTGCGCCCGAAGGACAAAATATTCGCGCGGTTTCTGGCGGTAAAGTCATCTATGCCGACTGGCTTAAAGGCTTTGGTATGGTGATGGTGATAGACCATGGTAAAGGTTACATGAGCCTCTACGGCCATGCGCAGGCCCTGTTAAAAAGCCCTGGAGACATGGTCAAAACCGGTGAAGCAATTGCTTTAGTCGGACGTTCGGGTGGACAGACAGAGCCTGGCCTATACTTTGAAATAAGGTATAAGGGGCAAGCGGTCGATCCAGCCAAGTACTGTCGTTAATCAGTACTGTTGCTAAGGTAGCCGTCCCCATCAACATCGGGGACGGCTATGAAACATCTAATACGCAATATCGTCTGCCTTGGACTCGGCCTAAGCCTAGGCCTGTCCATTAGCCTCTCCAGCCAAGAGAATGCCAAATCATATCAGAGTGACTTCGACTACCCGCTATTGCAGGATGTATTAGAAACGGTCGAAACCTATTACGTTAAAACCATTTCCAAAGATGAGCTGGTGCAAGCGGCCATTAAAGGGATTTTTGAGCACTTAGATCCCTATTCCAGCTTTTTAAATCACCAAGAGTTACTCGACTTAAAAGATTCCAATCGCGGCGAATACTTCGGCTTTGGTTTTGAGGTCGCTAGCGATAAAGACCATATCAGCATTATCGCGCCCTTTGCGAACTCGCCCGCCGAACAGGCAGGTATCCAAGCGGGGGACATCATTATCAAGCTAAATAACACGCCAACCACCGAAACCAATCTTGCGGATATCCTCAATCAAATCAAACAACATAGCCTCAGCAATCAGAGTATTCACCTCACACTGAAGCACCATAATGATGACGCCCAGTTCGAGGTATCACTCAAACCAAGCACTATTACGATTCAATCTGTCGCCAGCAAATTACTGGATGGTAATATCGGCTATATTAGGCTCAGCAGCTTTCAAGAAAACTCCACCGAGAATATGGTGCGCAGTTTAAGCCAGTGGCAAAACGCGCATCTTACGGGCTTGATTTTAGATTTACGCAATAATCCCGGCGGCTTGCTGGATCAGGCAATCAAAATTGCCGACCTGTTTCTGGCTAAAGGACGAATCGTCTCTACCTCAGGCCGCTTCTTCGATGCCAATTCCGACTATTACGCCTCCCCCCAAACCATGCTGACCAATGTGCCAATGTTAGTGCTGATCAATAAAGGCTCGGCCTCCGCCTCCGAAGTCCTCGCCGCAGCACTACAAGATAATGGTCGCGCCAAGCTGCTCGGTGAAACCAGCTTCGGCAAAGGCACAGTACAAAGCCTGATCCCCATACTGAACGACGGCAATGCCATCAAGCTCACTATCGCCCAGTACAACACACCCAAAGGGGAAAACATCCACGCTATCGGCATAGTGCCAGATATCAAAGTTGCAACCGAAACTGGCTCCAATCAAAAGAATATGGCTATAATCGACGCCATCTCAGCACGAACCGATGTCAGCCAAGATAACATAGTCATTTCCGCTATTTCTTGGATACAACATCATGACTAATAAGAAGAAATAGTGCGTCTATTTTATATATTGGCCCTTTTGGCTATCAGTATTGCGCCAAGCAATGCAGCTCAAATCGCCTTAATCATCGATGATATCGGCTATCGTCACACCGACGAAGCCGTGCTTTCACTCCCCAGCGCAGTCACCTTATCGGTGCTGCCACACACGCCGCTCAGCAATAAGCTAGCCAAAGCCGCACACGCCAAAGGCCACGAGATTATGCTGCACTTACCCATGCAGGCGCTCAATGGTAAAGCCTTAGGGCTCGGCGGTTTAACCAACAAAATGAGCGAAGCACAGATACGTAGCAGTGTACTTGCTGCTATCGCCAGCGTGCCCTTCGCTAAAGGTGCCAACAATCATATGGGGAGCCTGCTGACGCAGCTCGATGATCCTATGTTATGGGTAATGGAAACGCTAAAGCAGAAGCAGCTCTACTTTGTCGATAGCATGACAACCAAATTCACTAAGGCGGGAGATAAGGCAGATTTACTCGGCGTGCCACTGCTACGACGCCAACTCTTTCTGGATAATGATGTCAGTGCAACAGCGCTGGAAAAACAGTTTAACTTGATGATAAGTCAGGCTCACGCGCAAGGCAGTTTAGTGGCCATCGCGCATCCTTACCCCGAAACCATTCACTTCTTAAAAACGAACTTAGCACGCCTAAAGGCGGAAGGAATTGAGCTAGTACCGACATCACGCTTGTTGCCCATCGAACTAGCCCATGAGAAAGGCGCTAATCCAACTGTAAGACAGAAATAGTCATATCTGGCAGCAATGCTAGCAACTCATTTCGATTGCTTACAATGTCCTCCAAGCTGTATTGATCGAGCACGCTTAAATACGCCTCAACCGCTTGGGCTAATACGCCCTTCAACTGACAGGCGGGAGTGAAGCGGCAGTAAGGTTTGCTGCAATCAATCGGTGCCAGCGAGTTCTCTAACGCACGAATGAGTTGCCCAAGATTAATCTCGCTCGCTGGTTTCCCTAAACGAAAGCCACCCATCTTACCGCGTATGGTTTCTAGATAACCTAACTTGCCTAAGTGGTGCACAATTTTCGAGACATGATTTGGTGACAAATCGAAGACCTCGGTAATCTCTGCGATCCTAAAAAGGGTTGTTCTATCGGGCTGAACCGCCAAATACATCAGCGTGCGAACACCAAAGTCGGTATAGCGTGTTAACTGCATAATTCACCTGTCAGCAATAAACTATTGAGATGTTTGAGATTCAAGGTTTGTGATCAACCAAAGCGCCTCTTCGTTAGAATCCCCACAGACATCTAAAGACGCTTCAAAATCACTACAAACCGCAGGACGATCAGGCGAGCCGAAAATCAAACACAAATTATCATCACTGAGCTGCACACAGCGCTCCCCAGCCGCCTTACCATTTGGCATTCCAGGGATCCCACTGCTAATTGAAGGTGCAATACAACAAGCACCACAGCCTAGGCGACAATTCATTTTATTACTCGTAAAAATTGGTAAACATTATACCGTTTAATTTATCTGTGGGCAGAAACACAGTTCAATACTGCCAAGTGGCGCACAACCACCTCACCCACAAATGAAAAACTGACCAGTCCAACCGTAAAAATAAGCCGTCTATCATAACGAAAACGACTCAATTCTTTTAATAAAAATGATGGTATCAGAATAGCTTACAAGAATGAGACAGAGTACAACACCGCTGATAGTTAGTCTGAGTAGATTTATCCGGCGAATAAACGAAAAAAGCCTCATCTTTCGATGAGGCTTATTTCTTT
>NZ_JTLE01000094.1:4202455-4212723 GCF_000798835.1 Shewanella sp. ZOR0012 | reverse complement strand
TGATGAGTTTTAGCGACTACATCGTGGCCCATTGCGAGGCCGATTTAAAGTGGATGGGTCCATTCCATTATCCATGCATCACCGGTTCTGCATGATGCAGTTTTGCAAGCCATTCCCAACATAGCGGCAGATTTAAAAGAAGTACGCGAAATTATGCGTGCGCAATACACCATCGTTGAAGATGTGACCAATGAGCAGATGGTCGATGCCATTGTCGAAGCTATTTCAAATGATGGAGAACTGCCGCTTACCTTGGTGGTACTAGATGAAGTCCAACAATATATCGGCAGCAATACTCAGCGCGCATTTGATGTGCAGGAAGTCGTTGAAACTTGTAGTAGCGCAAGCGCGCTAAAATCTAAGCTACTGTTTGTTGCTACAGGACAGAGTGCATTGACCGGGATGGCCAACCTGCAGCGTTTGATGGGGCGTTTCCAGGTGCCTGTACAACTGGAAGATACCGACGTAGACAAGGTTATTCGAAAGGTCGTGCTACAGAAGAAAGAATCAGCCAAGTCAGAAGTACAGATTGTTATTAATCAAAACTTAGGTGAAATCTCGCGCCATTTACGTGGTAGTACCATTGAGCATCAACGTGACGATGAAAAATGGATGGTACCAGACTATCCATTACTTCCTGTGCGTCGACGTTTTTGGGAACGTATTCTGCCCGCATTAGATAAAACCGGTACAGGTTCTCAACTACGTAATCAGTTACGTGTCGTACATGAAGCGTTAAAAGAGACGGCGAATAAAAGCTTAGGCTATGTCGTACCGGCAGATTTTCTCTATGATCAGATAGCTAGTGATCTCACGCGAACATCGGCCATATCTCAGGACATATATGAGACCATTAGTCGCAAGCGATATGGAAATGAAGAGGAAAAGCTGCAAGGACGTCTTCTGGCATTAATATTGTTAATTAGCAAGCTCCCATCTGATATGGAGTATGGCATCTATCCAACCGTGGATACACTAGCCGACTTATTACTTGAAGATCTGAATAACGATAAACATAAACTTCGTCCTATCGTGCCGAAGATGCTCCAGATACTCGAAAATGAACACTTAGTTATGAGTCGCGACTCAGAAGATGGTAGACGAGAATACAGTTTACAGACCGTAGAAAGTCAAGCCTGGTACGAAGAGCTACATCGCCAAGAAAATGATCTTTTGGGTAATGTCGCAACGCTTGAGTCTTATCGCAGCAAAGAGATCCAAAGCTATATTCGTAAACAGGTGGCACAAGCGCGTATTACTCAGGGGGAAGTTGCTGAGTCGAGAATCATTACAGCCTCTTTCGATGCTGAACTACCTGCTGATTCAGACAAACGCATTTACGCTTGGGCGCCGGAACAAACCGAAAAGCAATTTAATGACTTATCTCGCGGTGATGATCAAGATCATGCCACCATTTATATCTTTGTTCCGACGTCATATCGCTCCGAGTTACAACAGGCGATTGTTGGTTTAAAAGCAGCGGAAAATACCTTAGAAATCCGTGGTGGCGCAACCACCGAGGCGGGAAAAGCGGCAAAAGAAGCGATGGAAACTCGCTTAAAAACCGCTGAAAAAAATAAGAAAAAGATCCTGGATGAGATTTTTTCCGGTATTCAAGTGCGTCTTGCTGGTGGCCAAGAAGTCGATGGTGATTCGCTGGCTGAGCAAATTCAAAATGCGGGTGAAATCGCCTGCCAACGGTTGTATCACAAATTCAAAATGTCCGATGATCGTGGCTGGGCAAAAGTCTACGATCATGCCAGTCGTTTAGCAGACCCCAACGCGCTAGAAAAAATTGGTTATGCCGGTGATGCGGATAAACAACCCGTGTGTGCCGAAATCTATCGCTTTATTGGCACAATGAAGACAGGCAAAGAGATCCGTGACAACTTTAAAGAGGCGCCATACGGTTGGGGCAACGATGTCATTGATGGCGCGCTATATGCCATGCTTGCTGCTGGGGCTATAAAAGCGGCTAATATGCAAGAAAAAGCGGTCGATGCCAAAAGCTTGGATCGCAGTGCGCTTACCCAAACCAAGTTCCGCCCAGAAAAGGCTACCCTGTCAAAAGTGCAGTTAATTAAAGTGCGTGGTGTGATTACCGCCTTGCATGAAGAACCTTGTAATGCGGGGGAAGAGTCAACCAAGCTCCCGCTAGCTATTCTGAACGCCAAAAATGTCGCCAACCAAGCGGGTGGTGCAGCACCTTTGCCTATGGCACCAAGCACCGCGTTACTGAGTGAATTGGAGATGTATTCTGGCAATGATCAATTACTCAAAGTGTTTGAAAATCAAGAGGCATTAAAAAGTGACTTTGAGGCCTGGAAATTACTGGCAGATAAAGCATCCTCCAGAATGAAACAGTGGCACAAACTGCAAAGCGTCATCAAATACTGTGCAGGGCTTACGGTACGTGCGTCAATCGAAAAAGAAACGGCAGCTATTATGGCGAATCGAAGCCTCTTAGACGATCCAAATCCGCTAGACAATTTACTGAAATCAGCGGGTAATGCCCTGCGTGATGCGCTGACGAGCCACCGTGAAAATTATGAAGCAGAACATCGTCATTGCATGGCTGACTTGCTGGACGATGAGAACTGGCAAAAATTGGATGAGGCCAAACGTAACGCATTTTTAGCCAAACGGCATCTCGATACCATTCCGGCAATTGAGATCAGCACCCTAGATGACACGCTTAATTCATTAGATACCATTAGCCTAGACCAATGGAATGACAAAACCGCGAGCTTGCCGAGTATCTTCAGCCTGGTGTTAAAAGATGCAATTAGCGAATTACAGCCCAAAACCCGTTATCACAAGCTGAATAAGCCGATTATTAGCAATGAGCAAGAGCTGCAAAAATGGCTTGATTATGTTGAAACAGAGTTGCGAGCCCAACTTGCCCTTGGCCCCGTAGTGCCAAACTAATTGTTAATGCTCTCAATCGCCGCCTACCGCCCTCAGTGGTGGTAGGCATTTTTGACGTTTATTCATCAGCGACAGAATAGAAGAATCCCATGAGACAACCACTCGAAAAATCACTACGTAAAAAGCTCGAAGATACCGTCATCAAAGCCCGCGAAATCGTTGAAGTCGCTGTCGTAGAAGCGCTGCAACGCTTGGGGGTAGCTGACGGGCAAGCGCCCAGTTACTTGAGCGAAGAACAACGCGCACTGCGTAACACCCTGCGTGCCCACGCACGCCAATTAGGTGACAAGCTCATTGATGGTAAGCAAGAGGTTGAACGCTTAGCCAACGAAATGGCTTATGAGCACTGGCACCGCATGCTGTTTGCCCGTTATCTCGAACAAAACAACTTGTTGATGTATGACGAACATACGCCAGTCACACTGGAAGAATGTTTTGAGCTTGCCGAAGAGGAATCAGCAACAACAGGTGGCAAAGCCGATGGTTGGGGGCTCGCTGGCCGCTTAGCGCAAAAAATGTTGCCACAGATCTTTCGTGCCGATTCCCCGGTGTTTGCGGTAAAACTGTCGATTAACCATGTCAATGAATTGGAAAACCTCATTGCCGCGCTCGACCCGGCAACGTACCAAGCGCAAGACAGCTTAGGTTGGTGTTACCAGTTCTGGCAAACCAAGAAGAAAGAGCAAGTCAACAAATCCGGCGTCAAAATCGGTGCCCAAGAGTTAAGCCCGGTAACACAGCTGTTTACTGAGCCCTATATGGTGAGCTTTTTACTGGATAACGCCCTCGGTGCCTGGTGGGCGAATAAACGCCTAACGCAAGATGATTATATCCGCGCCAATAATGAGCAAGAGCTCCGTGAAAAAGCGGCTATTCCAGGCGTACCACTGGAATATCTGCGTTTTATTAAAAATGAAGAGAATGGACAGTGGCGACCTGCTGCCGGTAGTTTTGAAAAATGGCCTGAGCAATTAAGCAAGCTTAAAACCCTTGACCCTTGCTGTGGTTCAGGCCACTTCTTGGTGGCGTTATTTTTGATGCTGGTACCAATGCGTATGCAGCTTGAAGGGCTGTCTGAGAAGCAAGCGGTTGATGCGGTACTGCGTGACAATATTCATGGCCTAGAGCTGGATCAACGCTGTGTGGAACTGGCAGCGTTTGCCATTGCCTTGGAAGCTTGGCGTTACCCCAATGCAGGGAGTTATCGTGCATTGCCTGAGCTTCAATTAGCTTGTTCTGGTATGTCGATTGCTGAAGCACAAAAAGAGTGGAAAGACTTAGCGAAAGGTGATGAAGCATTAACAGATGCCATTGCTTGGATGCAGCATACCTTTAAAGATGCGCCGACTTTAGGGAGTTTGATTGATCCGACTCGAAACTTGGCTATAGGGCAAACTCCTCCATGGGAGTTACTACAAGATGTGTTGCGTACTCAAGCCGAAGTTAGCAAAGAAGCGATAGCGGCAGCACAAGGACTAGCAAAAGCTGCGGAGTTGTTAACACAAAAATATCAATGGGTTGCAACTAATGTTCCATATCTAGGGCGTGTTTCACAAGGAGAAGTATTACAAAAATTTTCTATTCGAAATTACAGCCATGCTAAAAGTGATCTTGCAAATGTATTTTTAGATAGGTGCATGTGCTTAAGTGAAAATGGTGATGCTGGAGTCACTCAAGTAGTTATGCCTCAAAATTGGCTTTACACTTCAAGCTATAAAGAGTTCAGGAAGTATTCTCTTAACAACTATTCTTGGAAAATGCTAGCTAGGCTAGGTGAAAATGGTTTTGAAAGCTCTCAAGCAGCAGGGGCGTTTGTTATTTTATTTACATTAAATAACTCTACAAAAAAAGGATTGGTTAGAGGAATTGATGTAAGTCATAATGACTCTCCTATCGAAAAAAGTGATGCTCTAAAAACGCAAGTGATAGAGACGATTTCTCAGCATTCGTTTCTACAAAAAGATGATTTTACTATTTCGTTTCAAGAAGCATCAAACCTACCTTTGTTGTCTGAATATTGTACAGCGTTATTTGGAAGTGGAGCGGGTGATAGATTTCGATTTGTTAGAAATTTCTGGGAGGTCGAAAAAGTAGACTCTACAATATGGGAGTTTCATCAATCTACACCAGAAGTTACATCTCAGTACCTAGGAAGAGAAGAAGTTATTCTCTGGGAAGAAGAAAAGGGGGAGATGTATAGGCTAGCAGAGAGTGTGAAGCATCTTAATCATAAAGCTCAACAATGGCGTTCTGGCAAACCTAATTGGGGGAAATACGGTGTAAGTGTGAGCCTTATGAGGAATCTTCCATCAACAATTTATAGTGGCCAAATTTATGCTGCAAAGTGTACCGCAGTAGTTCCTCATGATCAGAGTAAGGAAATGCTTTCTGCACTTTGGGAGTTTTTCTCTTCAAGTTGCTTCAATCTAGAGGTGCGTAAAATCAATCCGAGGTTATCGATTGAGGTTAAGGAAGTTTTAAAAGTTCCTTTTGACAGAAAGCATTGGTTGAAAGTAGTCGAAGATAAATACCCAAATGGTCTCCCCCGTGCTTATACTGACAATTTAACCCAGTGGATTTTCCACGGTCACCCTTGCGCATCCGTGATTTGGGATGACAAGTCTAAATCTACTGTTGTAGGCAAACAACGCCAAGATGATTCAGTACTTCAAGTTTCTGTCGCTCGATTACTCGGTTACCAATGGCCTGCTGAACTTGATCCTGAAATGGAACTTGCGCCAGAAATGCGTGAAGTGATGAAGAAGAACGCAGACTTTGCAGGCTTGATTGATGATGACGGGATTGTTTGTATTCCCGCTGTTCGTGGTGAGAAAACCGCCGCAAAACGCTTAGCCGACATTCTGTATAAAGCCTACGGTGATGCTTGGAGCAGTTCGGTAGAAGATAAATTGCTCAAAGCAGTAAAAGCCAAAGATTGGGAAAGCTGGCTGCGTGATAAGTTCTTTGATCAACACTGTAAGCTGTTTCAACACCGTCCGTTTATTTGGCAAATTTGGGATGGTCTCAAAGATGGCTTCTCCGTATTAGCCAATTACCATAAGCTCGATTACCAAGGCTTAGAACGCTTAATTTATACCTACCTTGATGACTGGATTAGTACCCAGAAGCGTGAGCTTGCCGATAGCGTAGATGGCGCCGATATTCGCCTAATGGCTGCCGAGAACCTCAAAGCCCAGTTAGAAGCCATTCTTGAAGGCGAAAAGGGCTTGGACATTTTTGTGCGTTGGAAGCCGCTTGAACAGCAACCTATTGGATGGAACCCCGATCTAAACGATGGTGTACGCCTTAATATTCGCCCCTTTATGCTGGCCAAAGATATGGGTAAAAAAGGCGCAGGTGTATTGCGCGCCAAGCCAAATATTAATTGGAATAAGGACCGCGGCACGGATGTGGAATCGGCCCCTTGGTATCATCTTGGTGTGGAATACGGTGGCAAAGAGGGCGACCGTATCAATGAGCATCATTTGACATTGGCAGAGAAAAAAGCGGCTAAGGAGCAGGCGCAATGATTGATTCAGTAAAAAACTATGCTGTTTCTGCATTACTGAGTGTTGATGAAAAAATAATATATACCATTCCCCGTTATCAGCGTGAATATACATGGGGAAAATGGCAGTGGGATACACTTTTTGAAGACTTGATGGAAAATGATAAAAACTATTTTTTAGGTTCAATTATTTGCATCAATCAATCTAAAGATGCTTTGGAAATCAGGTCGTTGGAGTTGGTTGATGGCCAACAGCGAATGACGACCTTATCAATTTTCATGGCAGCTGTTTATGCACATTACTCAAATGCTAAATTTGAAATAACAGACGAATTAATTGGCGCTCGTTTGAATTTAAAAAACAAATTGGTTCTCAAAGGTGGCCATGACCAAACTCGTTTAGTACCCCAGGTTCAAAATAATAATCAGCTCGATTACTGTTATGTGTTGAAAGAAGCGGGTTTATTAAAAGATGCTGATTATGCAGCCAATATGGGCAATCGTCGCATTATGCGTGCCTACCGTCATTTCTTTACGCGTATCGATGAATATTTAGCTGAAGCTGACGATGAGCTGCAAGCGCTTGAAGAAATCATTGAAAAAGTAAACACCGCAACCCTCGTGAAAATTGAAGTATCTAGTCATTCTGATGCATACACCTTATTCGAATCGTTGAATAACCGGGGAATGCCGCTCACCGCCATTGATCTGATTAAAAACAAGCTACTAGCGAAGTTGGAAAGCGCTGATGTAGGGCAGATAGATAAACACTTCAATAATTGGATGAAAGTGCTTGGATATCTAGGTGATGATTATGGGGTGCAAGAGCGGTTTTTTAGGCAGTACTACAACGCCTTTAAGCCCAAGCTTAAGGACATTATTAGCGTACCTGTAGCGACAAAATCGAACCTTATTCAGGTATATGAAAAACTCATTACCCATGATGCCGCCACATTTTTACAGGAAATGCTCAAGCATTCTGAGCTGTATGCTCAGATTATTGGTAATAAGCCTGTACCGGAGCAGCCTGCGTTATCAAATCTGCTGACCGATCTCGAGCGGGTGCAAGGTGTACCGTCTTACCTGTTGTTAATGCTGCTATTTGCGAAAAGAGAAGCGCTGGATTTGAAATACCAGGAGCTCGGGCAAATCACCAAGTTACTCATCGCATTTTTTGTGCGACGCAATACAACCGATAAGCCTGCTACTCGTGATCTTACCCGTATTTTTATGGAGTTAACTGCGGCCATTCCTCAATTAAACGGCGCAGCGATTGTTGATTTAATCGGAGATAGCTTGGCAAGGGTGAGCTCAGATGATGAAACCTTTATAAAATATCTCTCTGGCAATCTCTATCAAGAGAATACCGCAGTATGTCGCTACGTGTTATGTGCCATAGAACAGAGCCAAATGACCAAAGAAAGTGAGCGTGATCTGTGGGCTGTGAAAGGTAATCAGTTTGTGTGGACAATTGAGCACATTTTCCCTCAGGGGGAGAATATTCCCTATTCATGGGTAGATATGATTGCTGGTGGTGACATGACGCTTGCGCAACAGTATCGTGAGTCTCATGTGCATAGACTCGGCAATCTGACGATTTCTGGTTATAACAGCACCTTGGGCAACAAGAGCTTTGAGGATAAGCGAGATCGTAAAGATCAAAAAGGCAGTCCAGTTGGGTATAACAATGGTTTGTATTTGAACAAGGAGCTTGCTCGGGCTCAAACGTGGTCGATCCATCAGATTGAAGCGAGAACGGAGGCCTTGGTCAATAAGGTGCTAAGTATGTATCCCCTTTACGGCAAAACTGTGGTGGCTTAACTCATATGCTTCTCATTGAAAATTTAAAACAACAGCTGCGCGATAGCGCCACGTTTAACAAAAGCGTGCAAGTTGCGCCAGCAGCTATTTTGTGGACAGATATTGATAAGCAATGGCAATCGGCCATGCCTTACATTAAGCAGCAGTTACCTGAGCTGATTGAGTTGGGGGAGTATCAACCTGAACAACGTACTGGCCCGGCTATTTGGGTGAAATGCATGATTGCCGGTACGCTCGAAGACTGTGCTTTGCCTAAAGAGTACACCCCTATCATCTATTTACCAGGGATTGGCCGTAAGGACCTGCGAGCCATTGAGCAATGCCCGGATTTTTTGAAACCGTTGGCTGAGCTGCAATATCGTGGCTGTTGGTGGGCCTATAACACTGCGGGACGTGATTGGAGCGTGGCATCGTTTTTAACCAATCCTAAAGTCGGCTTAGAACTTGATTTAGCGAAAGATAAAAAGACCCAAGAGGCCATTTTAAAAGTCTTACCTGATCTATTAGAAACGCCACTCGCTAAGCTAACAGGTAAAAAACTCGAAGCGGAAGACTTTTATTCGATCGTGTTAGACGACATTGCCAGAGATATTTTGGGGTGGCTGAATAATCCTCAAGAGAAAAAAGCCCTTTGGCAAGGCAGTCGATGGGACATTTTTGCCAATGCTTGCCAATCACAGTTCGGTTTCACTCCAGACAGCAATAACCACGCACAAGCGCTACACCTGTTATGTCAAGCTGAAGGCGCATGGGAAAGTATCTGGCAGCGGTTTGAGGAAACCGCCAATAATCTCCCATTACTGGTTGAACAACTGGCTAACGTTGAGCCCGCTGATCTTAGTGTGCTCTATCCTGAACACTATTTATCGAGTAATGCTGCGGATGAGTCGAACATCGAAACTGCACTGCGTAATGCGTTAGGTAAGGATCGAGAGGTGATATCGACCACATTGGGGGCGCTTTGGTTACAACAGCAACCGCGCAAAAATTGGTTGTGGTATCGATTGGATAAATCCCCTTGGCTCGTGGTTCTTGAAGATCTCATCACTGTGTTAGAACAGTCCGAGATTACTTTTTCGGGCAGTAATCCAGAGTCAATGGCCGACAATTATCAGCAGCGTTTTTGGCAGGCTGATGCGGCCGTATTAGCAGCAATGGGGAAAGCCCAGGATATTCACCAGCAAGAGCTTATCGCCAATGTATTAGCGGTGATATATACACCTTGGTTGGAACAGACTACGCTCAACTTCCAACAGCTTGTGGCACAACATGGTTACCCAGGCGACAACCAAATTAAAGAGAGTACGGCTCACTATCAGGTCGGTAGCCAAGTGGTGTTCTTTGTCGATGGTTTGCGTTTTGATACTGCAAAAACTCTCGAACAGAAGCTGGCAAAATATGGCATTCAGGTTGAGCTGACATCTCGTTGGTCTGCGCTACCATCGTTGACTGCGACGGCGAAAGCGGCGGTTACACCTCTGGCCAATATGCTAACCGGTTTGGAAGGCAATGATGATTTCATACCGGCATTAGCTGATACCCAAATAGCGTTTAGTAGTCATTATCTGAAGAAGCTACTTGCTGACAGCGGTTGGCAATATTTGGATGGCCTCGAAACCGGTGAGCCGAAAGGCTACGCTTGGGTACAAACGGGGGATTTAGATAACTTGGGGCATGAACAGCAACGTAAAATGCCACAATATATCGACCAGGTGCTAGATGATGTCGTCGCTAGGATCCGTGGTTTGTTGGATGCTGGATGGCGACGCATTAAAATTGTTACGGATCACGGTTGGCTGTGGGTGCCGAATCAATTACCGAAAGGTGAACTGAATAAATCGCTGGGCAAAAACCGCCAGCGTCGTTGCGCTATTTTGAATGAGAATGTTCATCACGATGGCTTAATTGTGCCTTGGTACTGGAACCCGAGCGTATCAATTGCAATGGCACCAGGTATCTCAAGTTTTGTTGCGGGTGATTACTACAATCACGGTGGCTTGTCTATTCAGGA
>NZ_JTLE01000094.1:4146263-4202445 GCF_000798835.1 Shewanella sp. ZOR0012 | reverse complement strand
GTTTGTAAGCTCTTACCCGGCAAGTCTTTGATACGGCCGCTTTCGATAAACAGGGTTAAATGCCACTTACCATCGACACCTTCGACCCAGCCGTAACGATCGCCGCGATCGCCAATCACTACATCGCGCTTAGGCTCAAATTTAACGCCGGCACGGGCTTCCACTTCGGCTTTAAACTTTTCATAGCCATGATCGACGATAGTGTACTTAAGGCGCGAACGCTTACGGTTGGTACGATTACCCCAGTCACGCTGCACTGTCATCACAGCTTCGGCAAACTTCATCACATCTTCAGTTTTGATAAAACCAAAGTCATCGGCCAAGCGTGGGAAGGTTTCTACCTCTCCGTGGGTCGAGCCCATGCCGCCACCTGCGGTCAGGTTAAAACCGACTAATTCGCCATTTTCAGCCACGGCAATAAAGCCTAAGTCGTTAGTGTAGACATCAACATCGTTATCAGGCGGTACGGCCACGGCCATTTTAAACTTACGTGGTAAGTAGGTTTTGCCGTATACAGGTTCTACGGTTTCGTCTTCGGTGGTCAGTAACTTCTCTTCATCTAACCAAATCTCGGCGTAAGCACGAGTGTGCGGCAGCAGATGATCAGACAGCTTTTTCGCCACTTCATAGGCCTGCGCATGCAGCTTAGATTCCACCGGATTCGGGTTACACATCACGTTACGGTTAACGTCACCACAGGCAGCGATAGAATCCAGAGCCTCACGGTCCAAACCTTGAATAATGGTCTTGAGATTACGCTTTGGAATACCGTGGTATTGGAACGTCTGACGCGTCGTTAAACGAATACTGTTAGAGCTGGTGAGCGTCGAGGCAATTTCATCTACGCCTAACCATTGCTTAGGTGTACACACACCGCCAGGCACGCGGGCACGTAACATAAAGCTATATAAAGGTTCGAGTTTTTGCTCTTTGCGCTCGTTACGCAAATCACGGTCATCCTGCTGATAGAAGCCGTGGAACTTGATCAATTGCTGATCGCCGTCGCTAAAACTGCCCGTCACCGAGGAGTCTAATCCCTCTTTAATGGTGCCACGCAGATAATCACTGTCGGTCTTTAGGTATTCGTTTAATGCTAACTTTTGCTCACTCATGGCAACTGCCTCTTAAAATTCGGTCGGCGGCAGTATCTCAGTGGATACTGCTCTCTATCTTTGGGATCGATTAATTAGTACACGTCTTTTTGGTAACGTTTATGACTGCGCAGGGTCTCGAAATATTCTTCCGCCGCCTCGCTAGACAGTCCGCCAAACTCCACCGCAACCGCTAATAAGGCTTGGTGTACGTCTTTAGCCATACGCTCGGCATCACCACAAATATAAAGATGCGCGCCGTTTTGCAGCCATTGCCACAGGGCTTGCCCCTGCTCTTTAATGCGGTGCTGCACGTAAATCTTATGGGCTTGATCCCGTGAAAATGCCACATCGATACGGGTTAAATCGCCGTTTTTCAGATACTGTTGCCACTCAGTTTGATACAGGAAGTCCTGCTCAAAATGCGTGTTGCCGAAGAATAACCAGTTATCGCCCTCAGCGCCTTGTGCCACGCGCTCCTGCATAAAGGCGCGAAACGGCGCAACCCCGGTGCCAGGACCAATCATGATGACCGGCGTTTGTGGATCTTCAGGTAAACGGAAATGCTTATTCGGTTCAACATACACTTTTACTTCGGCGCCTTCCTGCGCCGAGGCTAAAAAGTGCGATGCACCGCCAAAACGCGTTTGCCCTTGATGTTCATCTTCCACCAATGCCACGGTTAAATGCACTTCCGTATCAACCTCACTCTGGCTCGAGGCGATGGAGTAGAGTCTTGGCGTTAATGGGCGTAATAATTCCACTAACTTGTTTGCATCGAGATTAGCGTCAGGCTTGAGCTTGTAATTAGCCACTAAGTCTGCAAACTGATGATGTAAGATAAACTGACGAACCTGCTCTTTATCTTCGCTAATAGCAAGTAGCTCAGGACTTGCGGACAACTCGGCCCAAGTTTTGACTAAACCAGGATACAACTGCGTCAGTTCTTTCTTCTCGATCAAGGCTTGCTTGAGGCTGATTGACTCATTAGCGACAGTCACCTTGGTATCGGCCGCTAACCCTAAGCCCGCTAAAATCTCATCGACTAAGGTTTCGCTATTGCTAAACCACACCCCAAGGGCATCACCGACTTCATAGCGTAAGCCTGATTCACCTAAATCAATTTCAACGTGGCGCACATCTCTGTCTGAACCGCGTCCGGTGATCTTTTGGCTCACCAACACTTCGGCACTGTAAGGGTTTTGCTTAGTAAATTCGCTCTCGCTGGCAACTTGCGCCGAAGTTGAATTAATTTCATTCAGTGCCACCACATTAGCCGTGGTTTGAATGAGTGGCTTAACCGCAGTAAGCACATCGGCGTGCCACTGTCCGGCCGCAGCATCATAGTCCACATCACACTCAACCAACGGCAATAAGGCTTTAGCGCCTAATGCCGAAAGCCGCGCATCAAAGTCTTTACCGGTTTGGCAGAAGAACTCATAGCTCGAATCACCCAAAGCCAACACTGAGTAATGTAAGTTGTTTAATTGAGGTGCGCGTTTTGATGCTAAAAACTTATGTAATTCAATCGCATCATCCGGCGCTTCACCTTCACCATGGGTACTGACCACCAGCAATAACAAAGTTTCTTGCTTGAGCTGGCGCACATTGTATTCACCCATGGAGGCTAAATTCACGCTATAGCCCTGTGCTTTAGCCTTTTCGGCCAAGGCTTTGGCAATGCCACGACCATTGCCGGTTTGGCTGCCATAGAGAATAGTTACAGTCTGCGCTGCCTGTGTATCAGACACTGGCACTAGCTGGGCTTGATTCCCTCCCGCATTGGCCGTTGCGGCTAAATAACCACTCACCCAAGCAAGTTGCACGGCATTTAATTCCGCGGTGAGTTGTTTCAGCTTGTCGACCTGCGGTTGCGACAGGGGTGAAGCCAGTGATGAAAGTTCTTTTAACAACATGAGACGGCCCTATGACAGTGTAATACCCAGCAGATTAACGTGGATTTGGAAAAGCAAAAAAGAATAAAATTTGATTTTTAATTCCATTTTGGAATATACAAAGTGCAAAAATTAAGCTACAAAAGTGTGCACTGGTTAAAACTTTTTGATACGACCAGTGCAGAATCGACTAGCTTGAGCAATATGCGCTTGTGTCAAACCAAAGTATTGCCACAATGGTACGAGCCTGCAGTACAGTGACCTTTTGTTGCTCGCTAAGAAGTTTGTTTTAAAAAAACAAATTTTATACCAAGTTTGAATGCGCTAACTAACTGCCACAATTGAACAGACGAGTTCATTCTTATCGCGGCCTAGCCCTACCTAGGTTTAGCTCAAGGGAAGCACTCAGGCGGAACGATTATATAAACCATCAGGGAGTAATCATGCAGATTGGAATACCGAGAGAGAGTCTCGTCGGTGAAACTCGGGTCGCCGCGACTCCAGCCACCGTCGAACAGCTTAAAAAGCTCGGCTTTGAAGTTGTTGTTGAGGCCAATGCTGGCTTACTGTCTAGCTTTGACGATGCCGCCTTTGAAGCAGCTGGCGCGAAGATCACGACAGAGGTTTGGCAAGCGGATCTGATTTTTAAAGTCAATGCACCGACCGATGCTGAAATTGCGCAAATTAAAGAAGGCGCGACCTTAATCAGCTTCATCTGGCCCGCTCAAAATGCTGAGTTGGTCGAGAAACTGTCTAAACGCAACATCAATGTGATGGCGATGGACATGGTGCCACGTATTTCCCGTGCCCAATCCCTCGATGCTCTCTCTTCTATGGCAAATATCGGCGGTTATCGCGCCGTAGTTGAAGCCGCGCACCACTTTGGCCGTTTCTTTACCGGACAAATTACCGCCGCAGGTAAAGTCCCTCCGGCCAAAGTGCTGGTGATTGGTGCCGGTGTGGCAGGCCTTGCAGCCATTGGTACCGCAGGTTCTTTAGGGGCTATCGTTCGCGCCTTCGACACGCGTTTAGAAGTGGCCGAACAAATCGAATCCATGGGTGGCCAGTTCCTTAAGCTGGACTTCACCAATGAAGATGGCAGCTCATCGGACGGTTACGCTAAAACCATGTCGGACGAGTTTATCGCTGCCGAAATGGCGCTATTTGCCGAGCAAGCCAAAGAAGTCGATATCATCATTACTACAGCGCTGATCCCAGGCCGTCCTGCACCTAAGCTCATCACCAAAGCCATGGTCGACAGCATGAAGAGCGGCTCTGTGATTGTCGATATGGCAGCACAAGCGGGCGGTAACTGTGAATACACCCAGCCTGGCGAACTCTTTGTCACTGAGAATGGTGTAAAAGTCATCGGCTTTACCGATCTTCCAGGCCGCTTGCCTGCACAATCGTCTCAGCTTTACGGCACTAACTTAGTCAACCTGATGAAGTTAATGTGTAAAGAGAAAAACGGTATTGCCAGCATCAGCTTTGATGATGTGGTCATGCGCAACATGACAGTCGTGAAAGAAGGCGAAGTCACCTTCCCGCCACCACCTATTTCGGTGTCAGCTGCCCCTGCGAAACCTACCGCTAAGGTGGAAGTGAAATCTGCTCAAGCCAAAGCGCCTTCAAAACTCAAGTATATTCTCGCCGCCCTTGGCGCTGCGGGTTTTGCCGCAGTTGCCTCGGTTGCGCCAGCCGAGTTCTTATCCCACTTTACAGTTTTTGTCCTGTCCTGCGTGGTGGGCTATTACGTGGTGTGGAACGTATCCCACTCACTACATACGCCTTTGATGTCAGTGACTAACGCGATTTCAGGCATTATCGTGGTCGGCGCCTTGCTGCAAATAGGCCAAGGTTCAACCTTGGTCACTGTGTTGGCGTTTATCGCCGTGCTGATCGCCAGTATTAACATCTTCGGCGGTTTTACCGTCACTCAGCGCATGCTGAAGATGTTCCGTAAGGATTAAGGGGGTATAACGTGTCTCAAGGACTGGTAACAGCAGCTTACATCATTGCCGCCGTGCTCTTTATCTTCAGTCTCGCTGGATTGTCGAAACAAGAAACGGCCAAACACGGCAATTTATTTGGTATCACAGGTATGGCTATCGCCCTACTGGCGACCATTTTTAATCCAGACACCAGCGGTGTCGCGTGGATTATTGTCGCCATGGTGATTGGTGGTGCCATCGGCGTGCGTTTAGCACTTAAAGTCGAAATGACGGAAATGCCTGAACTCGTCGCGGTGCTCCACAGTTTTGTGGGTATGGCCGCAGTGTTAGTGGGCTTTAACAGCTTTATCGACTTACACCCAGAACAAGTATCACAAGTGGTTGTGGCCGTGGGCGGGGATATGAACTCCACTCTCGCAGCAGTGCAGAATGCGCTGAGCGAAGCGGCAAAAGCGGCTGAAAACGCCCATATGACTGGCGCAATGCTCAACATTCACTTAGTGGAAGTCTTCCTCGGGATCTTTATCGGCGCGGTAACCTTTACCGGTTCTATCGTCGCTTTTGGTAAATTACGCGGATTAATTTCATCTAAACCGTTGATGTTGCCGCATCGCCATAAGCTAAACCTCGTCGCTGTATTAGTATCACTTGCCCTATTGGTGTACTTCGTGCAAACAGGTGGCACTATGCCAGCACTGCTGCTGATGACCTTAATTGCCTTTGCTTTTGGTTGGCACTTAGTGGCTTCTATCGGTGGTGCGGATATGCCGGTTGTGGTGTCCATGCTGAACTCCTACTCAGGTTGGGCTGCAGCGGCAGCAGGCTTTATGTTGTCGAATGACCTCTTGATTGTCGTTGGCGCATTAGTCGGCTCATCGGGTGCGATTCTGTCTTACATCATGTGTAAGGCGATGAACCGCTCGTTTATTTCGGTTATCGCAGGTGGATTTGGTACCGATGGTGTAGCCTCCTCTGGTGATGAAGAAATGGGCGAATACCGCGAAACCAACGCCGAAGATGTGGCGGATATGCTGAAAAATGCCTCTTCCGTTATCATCACCCCTGGCTATGGTATGGCAGTGGCACAGGCGCAATATCCAGTGGCTGAAATCACCCAAAAACTGCGTGACCGCGGCGTAAAAGTACGCTTTGGTATTCATCCGGTAGCGGGTCGTTTACCTGGCCATATGAACGTACTGTTGGCTGAAGCTAAAGTTCCCTACGATATCGTGCTTGAAATGGACGAAATCAACGAAGACTTTAGCGATACCGATGTCGTGCTGGTGATTGGCGCGAACGACACAGTCAATCCTGCGGCGATGGAAGACCCGGGCAGCCCAATTGCGGGCATGCCAGTGCTTGAAGTATGGAAAGCGCAAAACGTGATTGGCTTTAAACGCTCAATGAACACGGGTTATGCGGGTGTACAAAACCCTCTGTTCTTTAAAGACAATACCCAAATGTTGTTCGGCGATGCTAAGGCCAGTGTTGAAGCGATTTTAAAAGCGCTGTAATCCGTTTAAGCACTGAATCACTCGATACAAAACTCAAAGGGAGCCATTGGCTCCCTTTGCTTTTTAGAGGGTTTTATTGCGCTAGGCTTCACATACTTTTAAGCCTGCTCAGCTAGTCTCTGCGCAGTTTATCGCTTCAGGTAAAAGGAGATATCATGCTGCTTGGATTATTTATGCTGTCGGCAATATTAATCAAAACGTCGTTATTAGGGCTGGGTTGGATATCAATTGGTATCGGCGTTGGGGGTTATCTTTTTTGCCGTTTTTACCACATTAATCTTGCAGACCTCCTGGTCAAAAAATTTAGACGGCTTTTTATCAGTGGGGCGATATTACATCTGCTGCTGTATCTCGGCCTTATCGTAAAACTCTTCCTGATCGATAGCCTAGAGGATATTCCAGCCTTTTTAATCAGTCATTTGGTATTCCATCATGCACTCTGCGCACTCATTGCAGCCGCCCTTACCTTTATGGCGATTGGTGTTTACCTTAGCCAACAAAAGCTAAAGCAGGCAAATATCACTTCCCCCATCGCGAACTAATTTAGCCCCTAAAAGCCAAAAGGAGCCACAAGGCTCCTTTTGATAGCAATTCATTTTTGATTATGCTGCTTTAGCAATATCAAAATTAGATAACAACATCACAGCTGTACGGCCGAGTAAATGATTGATGGTACGATCGCCAACCAATCCTAATTCTGCAATGGCTTGCTGACGTGCAGTGCTTACCGCTCTAAACAGAGTGATTTCATTATTGGTGCCGCCACAGAGGCTGAAGAATAATCTTAACACTGCGCGGTAATGCTCTTCTTGCATCGCTTGCATCCAAGAGGTTTCTAGCGCTTCTTGGCTAGAGAAGTCGAGCGCAGCAACAAAAAGATTGCCAATACGGCTGTCTAAGCGAATTAAAAAGTCGTTCTTCCGCGGAAAGTGGTGACTAATACCTGTGCGGCTAATCCCCGTTGCTTCAGATAACGTGGTATAAGACATAGTCTCAAAGCCAATAGTCAAAATTTGTCTTAACGCTTCATCCATAATCTGATTGATGGTCTGCTCAGTCTGTACTCGCGAGCGCTTAGCCATAATAAAGTCTCCCACTGTTCTTTTTGTGGGATAGAGCTTACCAAAGCCTTTCAGGGATTACTGCTGTTTAAAAACGTGAAACAAGTGTATTTCACTTTTGTTCAGCTAGGGTTCAGTTTTAAACAGAGGATTTCATTGCTTTTGTTTACATATTTATAACATTGAATTTTGTACTAACCAGTCGTGTGCTTTTTGCTCCCCCATTAACAATGTTAGGGTAGGCGTTAAATAATGCCCAAGATCGGATTTACGCCAAAACAGGTATTCTGGCAGGGGTTGTAGCACGGTATCACTAAAAGTTCGTTGTATTAAACTCGAATATTCACGCAAAACCTGCGGTTCAATTTGTACCATTTGAGGATAAAAATCGGCTACAAAATCACGATAGTGAGTATATTGAACGATTTGAGTGACCTGATATTTATTTAACACCTGTATCATCATTGGCGCAGTCCAGTGTGACATATATTGCGAACTTGTAAGCGCCGCTAGGTTGCGCCGATGATACTGCTGCCAAGCTAAATCAAAATTGCCTTTAGCATTGGCAATACACCAGATGAGATACAGATCCGCTAACCATTCATGCTGATAAGGTGTTAATTCCTTAGGTAATAAACTCCCCTGCAACGCCAAGTTTTCAAGGTGGCCTAGTTCATGCCAAAGGGTTAATTGTGCTTGTTCTTTTAGATCTAATTGGTAGGTAATACCATCAATATTGGCCAGTTGGATCTCTGGTGTTTCTTGCTCATTGACGAGTATTAGGCCGGAGAAATGACTATCTTCAACAGGTAATACCATGGCACTGCGAAGCCCAAGCTCTGTTTTAAACTGAGCCTCGCTGTGTGGGAGCTGTTCACGAACCTGAGGTGGAAATGTTGCCAGACACTGACTCAATTGCGCTAAAGGACAAAGTAACGCCTGCTTATCGGCAATAGGCACCCAAGTTAAGCTTGATATCAGAGTCAGTGCAATTAAACTCACTGTTTTGCCATGATATTTTGGATAATCGCCGTAGTAGAGATACCGTCTTCAAATCCCAACACTTGCACTTGGCCGCCCGCAGCAATGACCTCGGCGCCACCCGCAATATCTTCAACCTTATAATCACCACCTTTCACTAAAAGATCCGGTAGTAATCTGGCGATGATCCGTTGTGGTGTATCTTCACTAAAAGGCACCACCCAATCGACGGCTGCTAATCCTGCCAACACCGCCATACGTCTATCCACTTGATTAACTGGGCGACCTTCGCCTTTTAAGCGTTTGACTGAGGCATCGTCATTCACGGCCACGATCAATCTGTCGCCTAAGGCTTTGGCTTGCTTGAGGTAACTGACGTGTCCCGCGTGCAAAATATCGAAGCAACCGTTGGTCATCACCACTCGTTCACCACGTAATTTGGCTTGCTCTAGAGCGTAAGCAAGTTGATCTTCACTCACCACCCCAAAACCAGACTCACCGTGATGCAGTGCTAGGGCCTCAATCAACTCAATACGAGAAACCGTAGAAGTACCCAGTTTACCCACCACAACGCCAGCGGCAGTATTGGCTATCGCACAGGCCTGCGGTAACTCAGCACCCGCGGCTAGAGACGTCGCTAAAGCTGAAATCACAGTATCGCCAGCACCCGTTACGTCATACACCTCACGGGCCACCGTGGGAATGTGTAACTCTGGGGCATTGGCCGTCACTAAAGTCATCCCCTTTTCAGAGCGAGTGACTAAGATAGCGTCGAACTGGTACTTGTTCAGTAATCCGCGAGCCTTTTCGAGTAGATCTGCTTCAGAGGTTACCGCGCCAACCACGGCCTCAAATTCACTCATATTCGGTGTGATGAGCGAGGCGCCATGATAACGGCTAAAATCGGAACCCTTAGGGTCAACCAGTACTTTTACGCCTTTGGAACGGGCGAGCGCGATAAAATCACGAGGATTATCGATAGCGCCCTTCGCATAATCAGATAGCACGACCACATCGACCGAATCGAGTAAGGCCTCAGACTGCTTAAGTAAGCGCGCACTGTCCTGCTTATCGAAGGACTCTTCAAAGTCGAGGCGAATAAGCTGTTGATTGCGCGATAAAACTCTAAGCTTGGTAATGGTCGGTTTATCGGCAATTTTCAACCATTGTGGTTCAACCCCAAGTGCTTGTACGCCAAGCGTTAACGCTTTAGACGTATCATCATTGCCCACTAAGCCCGCCAATTGTACTTGGCCACCTAAGGTCGCGATATTTAGCGCCACGTTTGCCGCGCCGCCCGGTCTATCTTCGACTTGGTTAATTTTCACCACGGGCACTGGTGCCTCGGGGGAAATACGTCCCGTAGGCCCAACCCAGTAGCGATCTAACATCACATCGCCGACGACTAACACTTTGGCTTTTTCAAATGCTGGCAGAGAAACCTTCATAGCGCTCTTATCAGTTGCAGAAATTAAACCGTGATTGTACCTAATTTTCAGCAAAAGATGAGTTAGAATAAGCAGTAATTTTCAAAAGTAGTGAGTATTTTTGTGGTCGAGAAAGCTGAGTTTTCATCATCTTTATATCATCCGAAACACTGGCCCATGTGGTTTGGGGTGTTAGTGATGCGGATTACCCAAGTGTTGCCTCTATCATGGCAGATGAAATTAGGCAAAGGCATGGGCCGATTAGTCAAGGCACTTGCGGCCAGTAGAACCCATACCGCGCGCCGAAATTTAACCCTCTGCTTCCCGGATATGCCAGAGGCCGAGCGAGAAGCGCTCCTCACCCGTAACTTTGAAGAAACGGGCAAAGCGATTTTCGATACCATCAATGCCTGGTGGTGGTCCGATGAAAAAATCCAACAACATATGCAGATAACCGGCAAAGAATACGTTCAAGACACCTTGAACGCTGGCCATGGGGTGATTCTGTTTGCAGTGCACTGCTTACCACTGGAAATGGGCGCACGTATTTTTGGTCAATTCCAACCCGGTGTAGGGGTGTACCGCCCACATAACAATCCCGTGATGGAATACCTGCAAGTGAAAGGTCGATTACGTTCGAATAAAGCCTTAGTGCCGAAACGCGATCTACGCCAGATGGTGCGTTGTTTACGTAACCCCGATGTGATTTGGTATACCGCTGATCAAGACTTTGGCCGCTCCAGTGCTGTGTTTATTCCGTTTTATGCCGTGCCCGATGCCGCCACTATTACTGGCGCAACCACGCTGGCAAAGTTAGGTAAGGCCAAGGTATTACCCTTCTTTGTTGAACGCACAGAAGGAGATACAGGCTACCGGATTGAAATCATGCCTCCATTAGATAATTTCCCAGGTGAAGACGAAGTCGCCGATGCCATCCGTGGTAACAAAATTATTGAACAGATTATCGATAAAAATCGTGCTCAATATATGTGGCTCCATCGCCGCTTTAAGACGCGCCCTGATCCAACGGATAAGTCCTTATATAAGTAAGCTTTTGGTTAATCACATCGAGATAAGCGCTTAAAAGAGAATACAAAATGCCAAGCAATCGCTTGGCATTTTGTTTATATCTTTCTGCCTAAGGCATCTTGTAGGGCTCTAAGCGCTTAAACATGGTAGTTAAGCACAACACTTAAACCAGATTAAGCCTCCGCCGGTAAGCGAATACCCACATTGGTGACTTTGCCTTCATAGAGTCCCGCAACGACCCAATGGAGTGATTGCCATTGAAACTGGTCCCCAAGTACTGGATGCGCACCTAGCTCTAAAGCAACTAAATCAGCTACAGTCATACCGCCAGTTTCATCATCTAATGTTAAGCCATAGATAGGTGCAAGATCCGCCAATTTAACCTCGGTATCGATAAAGAAGTCACCAAAGAAACGTGGTACCTCCTTGGTTTCAGGGGCTTGGCTAAAGAGGTTACTCAATGCTTCAAGGCTCTTTTCCTGCCCGAGTACGCACAGAATATCACCCGCCTCTAAGCACGTACTTCCCGAAGGATGCAATAACCTGTTATTGCGAAATACTGCCGCAATGCGAGTACCATCGGGCATTGCTAAGCGTTTTAGCGGTTCACCAATACACCACTTACTTTCACTCAAACGATAGACAAACACTTCCCATTCGCTGCTCGGGTAAATTTCAACCCCCGAACGCGAAACGGGCAAAGGCTTTGGGGGCAATTCTACCTTTGCTAAGCGTGCAGCCGTAGTGAGTGACGCCCCTTGGACTAGCAGAGAGACTAACACCACAAAAAAGGCCAAGTTAAAATACAATTGAGCCCCAGGAAGCCCGGCCATCATTGGGAATACCGCTAAAATAATCGGCACGGCACCACGAAGTCCGACCCAAGAGATAAACCAGCGGTCACGGCTGCTAAAACTCTTAAAGGGCAGCAAACTTAGCCATACCGCTAAAGGTCTGGCAAACAGGATCATCCCAAAGGCCAGTGCTAAGCCCGGCAGCCAAATATCTAATAGATCCGAGGGGGTTAGGAGTAGTCCCAAGACGAGAAACATGCCGATTTGACTCACCCAAGTCATTCCATCCAATACGTTTAATATCGCATGACGTCCACGAGTTGGCTTATTACCGAGGAATAGGCCAACTAAGTAAATCGACAGAATGCCACTGCCACCTAGCTTGTTCGATGCAGCGTAAATAATAAGGCCGCCACTGAGCACGAGAATCGAATATAGACCTTCAGCGAGTTGACTTAAGTTCACCAATTTCCATAGCAGCCAGCCACCACCCAAGCCTAATAAAATTCCCAGCCCAAATTGTTTAATAAAGCTAATCAGCATAAAGCTTGCAGAGAGCTCGGCATCGACATTGCCGAGAATGGCAATCAAGGTGACAGTTAAAAATACCGCCATAGGGTCGTTACTACCCGATTCGATTTCCAGCGTTGCTCCAACCCGCTCATTAAGGCTGCGTCCCTTTAACAGTGAGAATACCGCCGCCGCATCGGTAGAGCCGACAATAGCTCCCACAAGCAAACCTTGTAGCCAATGTAAGTCAAATAGCCACGCAGCCATAATGCCTGTGATACTGGTGGTGATCGCCACCCCAAAGGTTGCCAAGGATAACGCAGGCCACAGTGCGACCCTGAAGCTCGCGACCCGAGTGCGCATACCGCCATCGAGCAAAATAATGGCTAAGGCTAAGTTACTGACAAGATAAGCGGTTGAATAATCATCGAAGAGAATACCGCCGGGACCATCTTCACCAGCAAGAATACCTACGGCGAGGAAAATTAATAAGATAGGAATCCCAAGACGGGATGACATGGGACTAAGCAAAACACTCACGGCAGTAAGTAAGGCACCGATCAGAAAAAAACTATTGATGGAATCTGCATCCACACATGCCTCCTTAAATGCTGCTGGCTCAGCTAAACGATAGCAAAAACACCTAGATTAAAAATGACTCAATTAAAAATTTCAGTGTTTCTATACTAGCATAAAAAATGCAGATTATTGGAGTTTTAAATATTAAATTTCAATAATCTACACTAAAATAATCATCAACAGTAACTTTAGGCTAATTTTCAGATAAAAACACATAAAAAGACAAATACAACCAGAACATCAAACTATAAGCATAAATAAAATAAAGCCTATATTTATCAAGTTC
Organism: Shewanella sp. ZOR0012; assembly: GCF_000798835.1. Taxonomy (NCBI): domain Bacteria; kingdom Pseudomonadati; phylum Pseudomonadota; class Gammaproteobacteria; order Alteromonadales; family Shewanellaceae; genus Shewanella; species Shewanella sp. ZOR0012. Next base: position 4,189,326 of record NZ_JTLE01000094.1, on the reverse strand, counting down.
TTTAAAAAATAAATCCGACACAAACTTTCCATTTTTAATCAAAAAAATATCGGTAACCATCTAAAAAGACACTATATCGATAAAAACATACACCTAACTATATTTATCGCCGCAATACCTTGAAAGAGCACATTAAATTGAATAGTTCATTGTGTTATCAACATTGGCCCACCAATGACTGTTATAAAGACAATTAATGTCATTATGACAACCTTTATTGCTATCAAAAAGACACTACTAAGAATTTAAATTAAATTTTTTTCCTTTATTTTCAATAACAAAAATACTTGGCACATATTGCGCAATAGCAAATTACAGGTATCAAAATGACGTTGGATTAAGGGGATTTATGAGCAAACAAAAACTCACCGCTATCGCACTATTATTAGTGTTGATTGCCTCATTTACTGTACTACTGAGCGTAGGCAGTGAAATTTATCGAGAAAAACCACCCATTCCCAGTGCATTTGTCGATGTGAATGGCCAAGTTATCTTTAGTGAACATGATATAGAACAAGGTCAATTAGTATGGCGCTCAATGGGCGGCCATCAACTCGGTTCGATTTGGGGACATGGCTCCTATGTCGCCCCCGATTGGACCGCAGACTGGTTACATAGAGAAGCCCAAGCTTGGCTCGACCTGCGCGCCAAGCAACAATATCAAACGCCTTTCGAGCAACTAGGTTCCCAAGAAAAAGCGGGGCTTGAACAAGCATTAAGGGATGATTTACGCCATAACAGTGTTGAACAACAGATCGATGGTACTCAGCTTATCAGGCTATCGACCACACGGGTAGAAGCAATTCGCACGGTTAATCAACACTATTTATCCTTGTTTGGTGATGACCCTAAACTCAGTTCACTACGCGAACAATACGCCATGAAAGAGGGCACAGTGCCCGATGTTACACGCCGTGAACAACTTAATGCGTTCCTATTTTGGGGGGCTTGGGCTGCCATCACTGAACGCCCCGATGCCCCCTATACATACACCAATAACTGGCCGTTCGATCCTCAATTAGGCAATACTCCCACCTCGGATAATATTGTCTGGTCGATACTCAGTATCGTGACCCTGATAGCGGGTATTGGTGGATTGCTATGGCACCATGCCAGCGGTAAGCACGAAAGCCTGCCTAAGCCGTCGGAACAAGACCCGCTGTTTTTCACTAAACCAACCGCTTCACAAAAAGCCGTCGGCAAATACTTCATTACGGCGATAGGTCTCTTTTTACTGCAAATTTTACTCGGAGGTATTACCGCTCACTATGCGGTAGAAGGCCAAGAGTTTTATGGTTTACCTATTGCGGAAATACTCCCCTATTCAGTAACGCGTACTTGGCACACCCAATTAGCCGTATTTTGGATCGCAACTGCTTGGTTAGGTACAGGGCTGTATATTGCACCTGCGTTATCGGGCTATGAACCCAAATATCAACGAATAGGCGTTAACGTACTCTGGGTAGCCTTAGTGGTGGTTGTGCTCGGTTCAATGGCGGGCGAATGGATTGGGGTACAACAGTATTTTGACCTCGATATGAACTTTCTCTTTGGCCATCAAGGATATGAATACATAGATCTTGGTCGAGTATGGCAAATCTTACTCCTCGTTGGGTTATTGATTTGGCTCGCCCTAGTCACCGCCGCCATCAAACCCGCCCTCAAAGTTCAAGGCGAGATGCGCCCTGTTATTTGGGTACTCTATGCCTCCTGCGTCGCAATTGGTTTGTTCTATGGCGCCGGCCTCTTTATGGGCAAACACTCCAACTTAGCGATTGCAGAATACTGGCGTTGGTGGGTAGTACATCTGTGGGTTGAGGGCTTCTTCGAAACCTTTGCGACTGCCGTTATCGCCTTAATGCTGGTACGTTTGGGCTTAATCCGTGGCCGTAGCGCCAACGGTGCGGTCTTGTTTACAACGGTAATCTTCTTAACCGGTGGTTTAATCGGCACTTTACACCACCTCTATTTTACTGGCACACCAACCTCGGTTATCGCCTGGGGCGCAATTTTCTCGGCCTTAGAAGTGGTGCCTTTAGCCATCATAGGTTTTGAAGCAATGGAAACCTACCGCTTGCGTAAAGCCAGTCCATGGATGCAGCGTTATCACTGGGCGATTATGTTCTTTGTGGCTACCGCGTTTTGGAACTTAGTCGGTGCCGGTATGCTAGGCTTCTTAATCAACCCGCCAATCTCGCTCTATTACATTCAAGGGTTAAATACCACTGCCACACATGGTCACGCCGCCTTTATGGGGGTTTATGGCATGCTCGGCATGGGATTAATGCTTTTCTGTCTGCGCGGTCTAACTGGCAATATGCAGTGGAATGACAAAATGCTCAAAGGCGCCTTCTGGAGCCTCAATATTGGCCTAGCGGCTATGGTGTTTATGTCACTATTACCTGTAGGGATTACGCAGTTTTTTGCGGTCATCGACCACGGCTATTGGTATGCCCGCTCGCCAGAGGTCATTCATAGTCCGCTGGTTGAAAGACTGGTATGGATGCGTATGTTTGGGGATATCATCTTCAGTATCGGCGGATTATTGATGGGCACCTTCTTATTTGACTTAATTAGAAAAGCCCTGAATAAACCTGCAAAGTTACAAGGGGAACAATTACTACCAGACCACTAACACCAGACTAAATACCGGTTAGTCCCACACCAAGGTGCCATTGCTGGCACCTTGGTTGCCTAATCTCTAGCAGCTACGTTGCGGTGAGTCATTCCTGCATACATTTTGCTGTTAGTCGTGTTTAAACTACATGTGTCAATATAACAATCAATGGTATAAATCAGGGTAATCTAGCTGCTGGAGTTTTTATGGCCCTTAGTCAAACCGATCTTACCCGTATCGCCCTCGATATCACCTCAGGTTTAGCCCATAGAGACCGATTCTCACGGCTGCTCAACACCGTTAGAGAAAACTTACACTGTGATGCCGCTGCGCTACTCACGTTTCATGGTCAGTATTTTACCCCACTCGCCATCGATGGTTTGAATGATGACGTACTAGGCAGACGTTTTATCCTTAATGAGCACCCAAGGCTTGAGGCTATTGCCCGTGCGGGGGATATAGTGCGCTTCCCAGCTGACAGCGAACTTGCAGACCCTTACGATGGTTTAATCCCCAATCAAACAGGCGCATTAAAAGTGCATGCCTGTATCGGACTACCGTTATTTGCCGATGAACAGCTTATCGGGGCCGTAACTATCGATGCTTTTAATCCTCTGCAATTTGATCAATTCAGCAATGCCGAGCTACGCAGTTTAAGTGCCATTGCAGCAGCATCTTTAAGTAATGCTTTACTGGTTGAAAAACTTGAACGTATGGCCCTAAACAGCCATTCAACCCATGCACAAGAAAATAGCCCTAACCTGAGCCAGAATGCCGAAATCATTGGCCATTCGCCCTTAATGCAAAGTTTGAACCGAGAGATTGAAGTCGTAGCCCATAGCGATCTGAATGTGCTGATCTTGGGCGAGACCGGTACAGGCAAGGAGTTAGTCGCCCAGGCGATACATCAAAAATCTGCAAGATCCAGTAAACCATTGGTCTATCTAAATTGTGCAGCACTCCCCGAATCGGTTGCCGAAAGCGAACTCTTTGGTCATATCAAAGGTGCGTTTACAGGTGCAATTAGCCATCGCAGTGGCAAATTTGAAATGGCCGACAAAGGGACACTCTTTCTAGACGAGATTGGCGAACTGCCCCTCACACTCCAAGCCAAGTTATTGCGAGTATTACAATATGGCGACATACAAAAGGTAGGTGATGATCGCAGCCTAAAAGTCGATGTTCGCATCATAGCCGCAACCAATAAAGATCTTAAAACAGAAGTGCTTGCAGGTCGTTTTAGGGCAGACCTTTACCATAGGTTAAGTGTTTTTCCGATACTGGTTCCGCCCTTACGGGAGCGCGAACAGGACATCACACTTCTGAGCGGATTCTTTGCTGAACGCTACAGGCAAAAACTCGGGATGAAACAACTTAACTTCAGCAACAGTAGCCTACTCTTGCTCAATCAATATACTTGGCCGGGTAATGTACGCGAACTGGAACACGCTATCCATAGGGCGACAGTTCTAGCACGCGTAACCGCACAGGACGGCTGCTGCACCATTGCGCCACAACATTTCGATTTACCTGTTACACTTAACACCTCAAAAATGAGTTCATTGGCAATCACGTCGTTGAGCTATGCAACGCAAATCCAGCAAGAGTTTGTTAGCTTATCCCTAGCAACCGACACATTTCAGCGCGACTACATCAAACAAGTCTTTACCACACATACTGGCAATTGGGCTGCCACGGCAAGGACATTAGGAGTTGACCCAGGCAATCTGCATCGGCTCGCAAAACGTTTAAAGCTAAAATAAGCAATAAATACGCTTTATGAACCATATTTCAGTTGAAATAATATCCAAAATAAGGAAGGATGCGAGCTTCGCGCGCCAGTGCATTGTGTATTACAATTTGCCGCCCGATTTTGGGAAGAAACTGCCGCGTAAAACAGGTTATTTTATTAACAGGAATCGTAGTATCCGCTTATGAGTATGCTTCGCACCACAGCTTTATTATTGACTTTGGTTTTTCCAAGTCTCTCCGCTTTAGCAACGGAATACCATTTACCGTCTTCTAAGAGCCGGTTAGTTGGCGAGAACCTGTATTACACAGTGCCAGAGGGTAAACATACCCTCGAAGATATTGCCGCTCAGTTCCAACTCGGCCTAAGCAACTTGCTGGAAGCAAACCCTGGTGTTGATCCGTTTCTTCCAAAGCCAGGCAGTAAATTGTTAATTCCTAAACAATTAATTCTGCCCAATGCGCCACGTGAAGGCATAGTAATCAACGTTGCTGAAATGCGTCTGTATTACTATCCAAAAGGCAAAAATACCGTGGAAGTTCTACCTATCGGTATTGGCCAAATTGGTAAAGACACGCCAGAAAACTGGGTAACCAGCGTGCAACGTAAACGTGCTAACCCGACATGGACACCAACGCCACGCATTCGTAAAGAATATGCGGCAAGGGGCGAAATTCTGCCAGCGGTATGGCCAGCAGGTCCAGATAACCCAATGGGACTGTATGCACTCTACATTGGTAACTTGTATGCCATCCATGGTACCAACGCAAGCTTCGGTATTGGTTTACGTGTTAGCCAAGGCTGCGTGCGTTTACGTCACGATGACATTGAACATCTGTTCAAAACCGTGCCAGTTGGAACACGTGTACAATTTGTGAACCAACCGATTAAAGCGACCGAAGAGCCAGATGGAAAGCGTTATTTAGCCGTGCATCAGCCGCTATCACGCACTATTGCTGAGTTTGAGTCAAACGAGCCTGTGGCAATTGCTTTACCAAAAGACATCGCTAAGTTTATTGCCAAAGCTGATACCGACTCCAGCGTGATCAAAAAGCTACTGGACGAGCGCACAGGCGTACCGACAATTATTAATCAATAGTTGTATGGCTAGGGCGTGTTAACGCTGCTTACTCTATAAAAATACCCGCCTTGGCGGGTATTTTTATATTGGTTGCAATGAAGCTTTGTAATCAATCACATAAAGGCGCGCATAACGCTAAGAAGTGGGTCATTGCCGCGCTATTTGCTAACACCCGTTGATCAAAGTTTTGCAACGCTGGCGTTTCGGTACAGGCGCCAACACGCGCGCCACTGCGCACTAAACATGCCTCAAACGACGTATCGAAATGATTGAAAATCAAGCCATCTTTAACCGGGCAACCATCAATCTCACCATCAACAGCAATGGGGAAATATCCTGCCAGCGTATCGCGTAAATCGAGACTAAAACGTCCAGGCACTTGGCTTGGCTCAAAAGAATAAACATAAGCTTCATGACTTAAGACGTCTTCATGGCAGGTTAAAATACCATCACGACTCGCTGCAATCAGTAATTGTGCGTGTTCTAACAGTAATTTACCTTCAACTGAGGTGCTCTCATTTGCCTTAGGTTTACCGTTTTCAAATACAAAGCCTCGGTTAGGGTTTTCACCAAATTTGTTAAATCGGTGGCCGCGTTTAAACCCCGTCGGATTCACCAAAGGCAAAATACTTAAGTTTACCCGTTCGAATAATTCGACTGATGCCTCACTTAAAAAGTGCAGTAATCCCCAAGGACCAGCTGACTCTTCACCGTGAAATCCTGCGCTGATCAATAACGAAGGTAAGCCAGATTTCGCGGCAGGTGACTGATACAGACTGACACTGTATTTACCCACGTCACCGAGTTTTTTCTCAACCATCCCCAAACGGGACATTTCCTGCTCAAGCTGTAGATAAAAATTATCGATATCAGTGCTTTCACAGTTAAAAATATCGCTTTTCCACTGAAAGGATTCGAACGGAGATCTGCTTACCATATCTTGTACTTATGCCAGAAAAAGAACTGTGCCATCATAGCAGCTCTTTACAAAAACTGAATGCTATTCAACTGATTTAGATGAAATCCGACGAGTGTCTGACGCGCCAACACCATCACTGCGTTATGCCATCAATCGGAAATTGAGATGGGATGCCAAATGAACACACACACCCGCCTTGGACTTGCTATATTGGTAATGCTGCTTAGTCCAGCGCTCAAGGCACAATGTCAAATCGAAGGCGCTGCAACGCTATATCAATTAGAATCACGCATCGAAACTTACTCCCTCGCGAATGGCCTTACCGTACACTTATTGCCCCTTGAGGATAAACACACCCTCACCATTGCCAGCCAATTTACTGTGGGGGCGCGCAACGAGACTAAGGGGCAAACGGGATACGCGCATTTGTTCGAGCATATGTTATTCAAGGGCAGTGAACAGGCACCCGGCGACACCTATGCACAACAGCTAAGCGCCTTAGGCGCCCGCTTTAATGCCAGCACCCACTTCGATTACACCAATTACTATGTCACTCTGCCGAGCCAAGCCCTCGCCTTGGGCTTGTTCCTCGAGGCCGATCGTTTTATTCGCCCCGATTTGACCGAAACCACAGTGAAAAATCAGCAAGAAACCGTGCTCCAAGAGATGGCGCAGACCATAGATAATCAACCCTATGTGCGTAGTGCGATGGAATTTCTGCTAGCACAGGTTAAAGATACGCCCTATGGCCACGGTATTATCGGTAGCCGTGAGGATATTACTCAGGCAAGTCCCGAGCGGTTAATCGCCTTTCACCGCGCCCATTATCGTCCCGATGCGATGCAGTTATCTCTGGTCGGCACACTTCCCTCCGACGTCAAGTCGCTTATAGCACAACACTTTAGTGCTTGGCCCACGCCTAATCAGCCGATTGCCAAATTTGACGAGCTAAAAATCAACCCTAAGCCCGTGCATGCGGAGCTTATCGATGAACGTGGTCCTTGGCCCGGCTTACTGCTTGCGTGGCATACGGTAGGTAAAAATCATCCCGATGCTGCCGCTATACGCCTGCTCGAAGGCTATTTATTTCAAAATACTCGCAGCGCCCTCGCACAAATCAGCCAGCACGATCCGGCACAAATGCTGAGTTATTCACTGCCCTTTGAGCTAGAAAATCATGGCATAACCAATCTGGTATTAGTGCCAAGGGCAAAAACCTCCCTTAATGCGCTAACCGACATGATCTTAGCGTTAGTTAAGCAAACCCAACAAACTCGCATAAGTGATGCAACACTTTGTCAGCTCAAACAAACCTGGTTAAACCAGCGTTTGGGGCAGCTCGACAACACTCAATCCCTAGCCACCTTACTATCAGCCACCGACAAACAGGATCAAGCCCATCCCTTAACGGCGCAATGGGAAAGGGTTAACGCAGTAACCACAGCGGATATCCAGCGCGTTGCCCTGCAATACTTTACTCCCAATATGGTCAGGGTTGATCTGTTACCGCCTTGGTATATCCGCTTTGGAAAAACCTTACTCGAATGGTTACCCGCAGGTATTAGCGACGATTTAGAGGATGCAGTGCTATGATGAAAACATTCAGCTACAACTGCTTAATGCCAACATCAAGATTATCTAACGCACTGCAAACCATGAGTATTGGTCTTATTGCTGTCATACTGGGTGCCTGTCAGCAGACACCGCTTAGCTTTACCCCAACTCAAGCGCCCAGTTTGGCAAACTTTGATACCCAACCCAACCTACCTCAAGTCGGGAATATTTATCTTCCCAATGAGCAACCTTTTATTGATGTCACCCCCAATGGCGTCACCCTACCTTACCAGTTACAGCGTACGACTAGCGCGACTCAAAACCTTAGTAACAGAATGAGCCTAGTAGCAATTAGCCCCACTATACCCTTTGATAATCCTGATATTTTACAAGTCGCCTTTCAGGAAAAAGCTCGTAGCCTAGCGCTGACCCAAGCCGATGCTTGCCTTGAAACCTTCGAAACTCGAGTCACGCTGCATAGCATTAATATCAGCTTAACGTGCCCCGCATCAGCTAATCATCTCTACCAGTTACTGATACAGTTTTGGCAACCCGATGCATTTAGTGAAGCGGCGGCAATCGATATCGATAATATTCGTCGTCAATTGAAGCTTAATAAGCATTTAAATGCCTTTAGTGGCGCCGAAATCGATAAAGTCTGGCGGGACAAACTCCTAGGGACAGCACATCCCTACAACAAGAACATCAACAATCAGGCCTTGTTTGACTCACTTAGCCTAAGCGAACTGTCGCGGCTACAGCAGAACACCTTTGCTCAGGCAAACTGGCAGTTATTCTTACCTAATCATGCGCAAACCGAGTTTGATATTAAGCAGAGCCTCAGCCATTGGCCCACTCGCATAAATACGCACTCATCATCACACCTCATCAACACTCAAAAGCCACCACAATCCCGCACGCTGTATTTGATTGATGCACCGGGTAGTGTGCAAACACAAATGCGAATAGGGTATGCCCTCGACGATAAGCATTTGTCAGCGCGGGATATGCCGTTAGCTTGCCGCAGCTTAGCCGCACTCTTAGGACGCAGTTTTTCCGGACGACTCTATTACGATTTGCGAGAAAAGCGCGGTTTGACCTACGGGATCTATGGTCAGTGCGCCAATGCACCACTCTCCACTAGCATCAAGTTTTATGGCAGCACGGCAATAGAACATACGGGCGCCTTTGTGGTGGGGATCTTAGATCATTTGAAACTGCTGGCTTCAACGCCTTCAAGCGAAGGGGAATTAGCCGCCCTAAAAACCTATCTGATTGGCGAAGCCTTGTTAACGCAAGATAATCCTAACCTGAGCGAAACCCAATTTATTCATCAACAGGTGCTTAGATTAGATCCACAATCAATACAAGCCATAAACCTTAAACTGCAGGCGCTATCGCCCAATCAGTTGATGCAATTAGCACAACAAGCGTTTTATGGTGAACCTTTAATCATTTTACGGGGAGATGTCGCCAAGATCTCGGCGGATCTCTCAGCTAAGCTGCCGGGATGGCAACTAGAGGAGGTCAAGGTGAATGATTAATATCGTTATAATTTATCCTTAGGAACATCACTCACGTTGCCTTGCTGTAACATTTGGGCATGGCCTTGTTCCATTTGCGCTAAGTCTTCCATAGCAGCGCCCGAGTCGATATTCGTATGGGCTTGATGATTTTCAGCACTGCTGGTCTCGACCTTATCCGAGGTTATCAATGCAGCATTTTGCGACTCGTTATCGGTAGCGGCCATAACGCCATTCGGCGCTAAAGAGTCATCTTTTACTGGCGATAACAACATAGACTCAGTTGTCACTGACGGACTCTGCTCAGTACTCACTGACGTTGAAGCCGTTTGACCAAGGGTTGTGAACCATGAAGTCAACGGTGTTGGTGCCATCATTCCAGCAACCGCGATGAGCGCAACTGCAGCAGCACCATAGGACAACCATTTGTGTACTCCCTGCCGATGATCTTTAGGCTCGCTGGCATATAAGGCGTTAACGTGAGCGGTTTTCGCATTGGAAGCAATAACGTCTGGCGCTAAGGTCTGAAGTAAGTCGGGCAAATGATCCAATTCAGTATTTTTTAGGCGCTGACCGATAAATTGTCCGCCCTCATAAATCTCTAATTGATGGCTCAACACTTCGCCTTCAACGACACCAGAACTCACAATCACTAACTTATTACAACGCACTTTGCCACGAAAAACCCCGCAAACTCTCAGTTCATCACAACTCACTTCACCCATGATCTCACCGCCAAACTCAATTTTAATCAGTCCAGCACCGCGGATCTTACCTGTTAATGCCCCCGCAACGAATGCCGTGCCCGCCAGTTGCATCTCACCTTCAATTGCGGTTGAAGCACTGATAAATGTGGCACTATGGCCTTTGCTACCCATAGGTTTAGTTCCAGATCATTATTTTTGTGAAAAAGATGTTAGGTTAAAAGTTCTCAATAATAAAGCATTGGATTCCTTTGATATTTAACCAGGCTGTGTTTTAGACAAGATTTTAGCCCTGCAACAATCTATGTTAGGCTGAAGACGATTGGGCTGATATCTCAACCCATATTGGTCCTAGCACCGCCTAAAATTGACTCAATTTATGACAAATTCCATGACCTTCAACCCGTTGTCACCCTCAACTCAAAACCAAACACCATTAGCCATTTATCAAGCCAAAATCGGCGCCGAGCTGATTGAAGATCCCGCGCAGGCGCAGGCAGTGCTCGCCTTAGATAAGTTGTATCAGCAGATTATTGGTCGAACAGACGCTCAGCCACTCAAAGGTTTATATCTATGGGGCGATGTCGGACGAGGTAAAACCTTTCTGATGGATTTGTTCTTTGATGCTCTGCCACAGCAAGAAAAACTGAGATTGCACTTTCACCGCTTTATGGCGCGAGTGCACCAAGCCTTAAAGGAACATGCGGGGCAGCGCGATCCCCTTAAATTGATTGCAAAAAATTTAGCAAAGGAGTGTAAGGTACTCTGCTTCGATGAGTTTTTTGTCTCAGATATTGGCGATGCCATGATCCTCGCAGGTTTGTTTGAAACCTTGTTTGCCCATGGAGTCGTGCTGGTTGCCACATCCAACATTCCCATCGAACGTTTATATGAAAATGGCCTAGCAAGGCACAGATTTTTACCCTGCATTGCCCAGCTCCTAGCCCATACCCAAATGCTGCATCTGAATGGCGAGCAAGACCACAGGTTGCACGCCTTGAATCACGAACCGTCGGCAGAGGCCATCGCCGCCATCTCAAACCATATTGGACTAAGTGGCACACTGGATTTTGATGGTATTTTTACCACACTCACTCAAGGCGCAAACACTGTTCAAACAAGAACTCTGCGAGTCTGCCAGCGGGATATCCCCGTCGTGCGCGCCACAGCTGAAGGCCATCTCCCCTCCGTCGCTTGGTTCGACTTTTATGCCCTGTGTGATGGCCCGCGCTCACAACTCGATTACATCGAAATTGCCAGTCGATTTAAGATCGTATTGCTGAGCGGTGTTCCCAAACTGGGCGGCGAAGTAAAAAGTTGGATCCGCGCCCGCGGCACTGAGGATGGCACTGGTGCAAACCAAGCGGCCACTACCGGAGAGCGGCAACTCTCTTACGCCGCCAACGATGATCCTGCTCGGCGTTTTATCAGCCTTATCGATGAGTTATACGATCAAGATGCCAGTTTATATTTAAGCTGCGACGTCCCACTGATGGATCTCTACCAAGGCGGCGCCCTCAGTTTTGAGTTTCGACGCACCTATAGTCGGCTAATCGAAATGAGCCACAGCACAAAACAATCCTGAACCCTCAACACGCCCGAAGAAGCGGCAGCGGTCAACCTCTACCGTAACCCTTTACCGAGACAAACTTTCAGGCGCAAAGATAGCACTTAACTGCTGAATATCCGCCGCAACCCACTCTGGTTCGATACACTCGGCAAGATGGGTCGCCATAAACGCCACAAGCTGCATTGCGGCATAGGGCAAACGCTTGTCCCGACGGCCAACAAGATACCAATTACTCTCCAGTGGAAATCCGTTCACTGACAAGATTGCGGGTTTTTCACGCCCTTCCTGTAGGGTGTGGGCAGAAATAACCGATAAGCCTAAGCCTGATGCCACGCTCAAGCGGATCGCTTCATTACTCTCAATTTGCATCGTTTCACTCAAGGCGATCCCTTGAGCGCTACACCAAGATTCAAACATCAGCCGAGTTGCCGAGCCGGGCTCGCGGATAATAAAACGCTCTTGCTTCAATTCACTAAAGCGAACTTGTTGACGGCCAACCGCCCAATGATCCTTAGGCGCGATAAGCTGCAGCGGATTTTTAATGATCCTCGCCGATAACACTTGCTCACCACTGGGTGGATGACTGAAGAGATATAAATCATCTTCTTGGCGCTCAAATCGTCCCAAAATATGCGCGCGGTTACCGATATTTAAGGTCACTTTGACCTGCGGAAATTGTCGATAAAACGCCCCTAAAATCCGTGGTACCACATATTTTGCCGTAGTCACTAAACCGATATTGATATGGCCAATGCTGCCACCTCTGGCTTGCTGGATAAAGGCATCGAAATCTTCAAAGCGGCTCAATGTGTCGCAGGCGGCTCGGTAAAGCTCTTGCCCTATTAAGGTTGGCGACATACGGCCATCAATACTGTTCAGCAAAGGTTCGCCCAAAATATCCGCTAACTTTTTAAGTTGCAGTGACACTGTGGGCTGAGTAAGGTGCAGGGTGCGAGCCGCCGCCGAAATATTGCCCAATCGAACCACCTGCACATAAACCTCAAGTAACCGAAAACTCAAATGCCGTAGTTTTAATTGACCTTGAGAAGATTTATCCATAGATAATTATCTATACCTAATTAGCAAATAATTTATTTTTCAATATATCGAATTAGGTTCAGAATCTCCAGCGTTCAATGGTTTTCAAATAAAATGATAGCCTTAAAATATTAATGCCTTTATTAATGAGATACTTATGCCAGATATTGTCATTGCATTTTTCGCCTTAGGTTTGCTCGCAGGCTTAGTCAAATCCGACCTTAAAGTGCCACCTGCCATTTACGAAACCCTATCCATTTTGTTAATGCTGACCTTAGGGTTAAAGGGCGGAATGGCACTGCATGGTCATACTCAACACTTAGAGATCACTGAACTCGTTGCTGTTGTTGCACTGGGTTTGATCATCCCATTAGTACTTTACCCTGTGCTCACGCGCTTAGTTCGGCTCGGACGCACGGATGCTATCAGTATCGCAGCCCATTATGGATCGGTCAGCGCAGGCACATTTGCCGTTGTTATCGCCATGGTGGAAAAATCAGGGATGATATTAAGACCGGAAACCACCTTATATTTGGTGTTACTCGAACTCCCAGCGATTGTGGTTATGCTCTGGTTACACCGATATTTAAGCGCTAAACAGCCGCTAGAAGCTACAGCGCCTAATACTCAGCAATCGAGCATACTGCATGAGGCCTTGACCAGCCGCGGCGTAATACTCCTAGTGGGTGGAGTCGTCATCGGTTGGCTTTATGGTCCGACAGGGCTTGCACCCATTAGTCCTGTATTACTAGGTGGTTTTAAAACGCTACTGGCCTTGTTTTTACTGGAGATGGGATTAGTCACAGCGAAAGTCTGTTTACCACTCCCATTGCAGCAGTGGCGCTTATTAGTTTTTGCCGCCGTCACACCTTTTGTCTTGGCATGGTGTGGGATTGGAGTGGGGTTATGGCTCGAGTTACCTGCCGGAAGCATCTTAGTGCTTGCAGGTTTAAGTGCCAGTGCCTCTTATATTGCCGCACCCGCCGCCATACGAGCCGCCATTCCCGAAGCGAATATCGGACTCGCTATGCTAGCATCCCTCGGGATTACCTTTCCGGTGAACGTGTTAATCGGTTTACCCTTGTACCAACACTGGATAATGCAAATTACCGGATAACAATTTGTCATAAGGGAGACTCAGGTCTCCCTTTTTATATCCACCATTAAGGGTTATTTGAATGATGTTCGGCTTTATCTTGATACATTGCCCTATCGGCAGCATCGAGTAAATCCTCAAGATTGATATCCGAATCAGGCGACCAATGGGCGATACCTATGCTGGTTTTTAAGGGGTTTTGCTGTGGATGTTGTTGATTATATTGGTCAAGTAATAATTGAAATCGTTTGATGGCAAAGCCAACGGTATCGGGCTGCACTAAACTTAATAGCACCACAAACTCATCACCACCTAATCTCGCGATTACATCGGATTCCCGAAATGCCGCCATTAAAATATGGGCAAAATCATAAAGTACCTGATCGCCCTTGCGATGGCCAAAACGGTCATTGACCTCTTTAAAAAAATCCAGATCAAAAAAGACTAACGCTGCCTGAGAATCCATGCGTCGACAACTAGCAAGAGATTGATAAGCAAGGAGTTCAAATCCTCTCCGATTAGAAATCATCGTTAAAGGATCTAAAGTATTCTGCGCAATAGACAACAACTCAGCCTCAACCATCTGCCCCAAATCCGTTAAGGTTTCGATATCATCTTCGCTAAATTCCCTCGGCTCATTATCAATTAAGCACAACGTCCCCACCCGATATTCGCTATGAATAGTCAAAGGATAACCAGCATAAAAACGAATATGGGGAGACTGAGTGACTAAAGGATTATCGTGAAAACGGGGATCCGTTAAGGCATCGTTAACGATAAAAATACCATCGTGATTAATGGCGTGGGCGCAAAACGACACATCCCTTGATGTCTCCGTCACCGCTAATCCTTGCCGGGATTTAAACCATTGACGATTTGCATCAACTAAGGTCACCACGCAAATCGGCAGAGCAAAGATCCGCCGAGTCAGCCGAGTGATCCTGTCAAATCTTTCCTCGGCATCGGTATCGAGTATATTCAATGCCCTTAAGGTGGCTAAACGTTGCAACTCATTCTCTGGGATAGGAGGTAATTGCATAGCTCGCTCCAACTCTATATCAAGCATCGACTCACTACTTGATTCACTTGTTTTTACTTACTCAAGTATCGTCTGATAAATGGCGAGTATCCGCTCCGCATGAGCAGCTACATCGGCGTAAGCCAACTTCCCTGATTTTTGCTGTAGGGTTAGACGATGATTTTCATCCCTTAACCAGCAATAACTTTGGGTTAAATGTTGAGCGCTCATCAGTGGCAAGAGCTCAAGCTCAGCCAACACGCCGAAGATACGCACATTATCTGACCAAATTGACAACTCAGGGTACTCATGGGCATTGGCGAGCACTAAGTATTGTGCAATAAACTCAATATCCGCAATCCCGCCAGGACTCTGTTTTAAATCAAACTCACCTTCGGCAACCTTAAGCAAATGGTCGCGCATCTTCTGCCGCATCTCACGTACCGCTTTTTTAAGCTCGTCTTTGTCCCTTGGCAGCTCTAAGACTGAAGCGCGGATTTGGCTAAACTTGACAGCCAAGCTATTATCACCAAACACAAAACGTGAACGCACTAACGCTTGATGTTCCCACGTCCACGCCTCTTGGGTTTGATATTCACTAAAGCGGGCGATCTCACTCACCATAAGACCCGATGCCCCCGAAGGACGCAGGCGCATATCCACTTCATACAGCTCACCCGAGGTCGTTCGCGTCGAAAATAAGTGCAGAATACGTTGAGCAAGTTTAAGGTAAAAATGACCGACTTCAATCGGTCGATCACCATTGGTTAGGCTATTGGTCATATTTTCCGGCGCTTCATACAGAAAAACCAAATCTAAATCTGAGCCATAGCCCAGCTCAATACCCCCTAACTTGCCGTAACCAATCACCGCAAAGCCCGTATCACTGCTTTCCGCTAGATAACTCGGCACGCCATGGCGCACCGCTATCTGCTGCCATGCCTGCATCACCACTTGTTCGATAATGGCTTCAGCCAAAAAAGTCAAATGGTCACTCACCTGCATCACAGGCAATACACCGGTGACATCGGCGGCGGCAATTTTAAGTTGTTGCGATAACTTAAATTGACGCAGTGCCTCCATTTGCTGCTCCATATCATCCTCTGGTACCCGCAGCAGATACTGGCGCAGCTCACTCGGATAATCATCCAGCGAAGTTGTATCGTATAGATGCGCTGGGTCGATAAGCTCATCAAGCAGCATAGGAAACTTTGCAAGTTGCACCGCAATCCAAGGACTTGCGCAGCACAGACTCACCAGTTGCTGACGGGCGCCGGGGTTTTCGCACAGTAACTCAAGGTAGGTAGTACGCGTTAAAATTTGCTCAAGCACTTTAGACACGGGCTCAAAAGCCGCCGACGGGCTAGGTTGATTAAGCAGCTCGTCGAGCAACCTTGGCATTAATTTATCAAGAGTTTCACGTCCACGCGGGCCAATCGAGCGTTTAGTCACGGTTTCACGCCAACGACTCAGTAAAGGCCAGAGTTTTTCATCATCAATCTGCTGCTCAGCTAACAAGTTGATTGCGTGATCATCCTGCTGTACGTTCCACAACTGCGCTGTCCAATGCTCGGCTTTTTCTTCGCCTTCTTCGCCGCCAACGGTAGCCTTAAAGTGACGATGAATTTTCGCCATCGCCGCCTCGATATGGGTACGAAGATCCGTTTCATTAGCTATCTCTAGCACATAACAAAGCCTCTCCCAATCGAGAGGATTATTCGGCAAGGTTTGCGTTTGTTTATCATCAATCGCTTGCAAAAGATTCTCGACACGGCGCAGCAATAAATAACTGTGTTTTAGCTCATCGACCGCCAGATATTCAAACTGCCCAAGGCTATAAAGGGTGCCCATAGCACCAAACAGACTTTGCTGGCGCAGCGAGGGTTCACGACCACCACGGATCAACTGGAAGCTTTGTACAACGAACTCCACCTCACGAATCCCTCCCGCACCGAGCTTAATATTGTCGGTTAACTGACGACGGCGGACTTCTTGAGCGATAAGTTGTTTCATTTTGCGCAGGGATTCAATCGCCGAAAAATCGATATAACGGCGATAAACAAAGGGGCGCAACAAACTGTGTAGCTCGTCGGAAAAATGATTCCAAGGCCCGAGCGAGCGGGCTTTAACCATGGCATAGCGCTCCCAATCACGCCCTTGCTCTTGGTAATAATCCTCAAGACCACTAAAGCTCACCACTAAAGGCCCGCTCTCGCCATAAGGGCGCAGGCGCATATCGACGCGGAATACAAAACCATCAACAGTAATTTGGTCGAGTAAATTAACGAGCCTCTGTCCCATTCGGATGAAAAACTGTTGATTATCAAGACTACGGCGACCGCCAACGGTTTCACCATGTTCTGGGAAAGTAAAAATCAGATCGATATCAGAAGAGAAGTTCAGCTCTCGGCCACCGAGTTTTCCCATACCCAAAATTAACAGCGGTTGAGGATTACCCGCCTTATCCATTGGTGTCCCGTATTGCGCGCACATCTCTTTATAAAGCCAATCCCTTGCGCCAATAACTAACGCCTCTGCGAGCGCAGAAAGATCGAGCAAAGACTCCTCTAAGCTGGCGTAATCTAAAAAGTCTCGCCATGCTAACCGCACCATTTGATAATTACGGAATCGACGCAATAGGCGTTTTGCCATGTCTTCGGTAGTGGCGCTGGTTAATAGCTCGCGTAACTGGGCATCAAACAATTTTCGTTCGACTTGCTGCAAATCATCGGCAAACAGGGTGTTGATCCATTCAGGAGAACGAGTTAATTGCACCGCGATATAATCGCTTAATCCTAAAACGTTTTTTAGTTCCTGCTGCTGCGCAGGCGTTAAATTTGCCAGTCCTTCTGACCATACTTCAGCGAGACGTGCCCAATGGCGCTCTGCGGCTTGAGTGATGAGGGGAGACAATGACTTATTACTGTCTTTTTGTACGGCCATAATAATCCCTAACAAATTTAAACATCGACATATTATGTCACAAATGATATAGAATGAAATCGCATCAGGTTTAACAAAGTTGCTATGCCTTAACGCGTGTTTCTATAAATGGCAAAACTTAAGTTCCCTCAAGAGAGCAACCCCTCTTTCTTGGCTGTTTAGGGTACTATAACCTGTGAGGCAAACATATTGGGCAAGTTGATTATTATTGTCCGCCCATATTTGAGTTTTATTTCAGCACTTTTGGAGAAAACATGGCAGGAATGCTAATGCGTGTTCTCACGTCGATGCTCATTTTGGCCGCGACCTTATCGCTAACGGGTTGTGGCGATGATCGGCCGGAGAAAATAGAGAAGTATCAACAACTCACAGAGCAGCGTCTCACAACCCTCAATACCATGCTTGATGACGGTCAGGTGCGTAATGCTAATCTGCTCAAGCAATATAGCAGCTTGCTAAAACAGCAAAAGCCCGATTTGGCGCCATTAGTAGATGAATTAGCCAAGGATGCAACCGCCGAAGGGCCCATGTATGCCTCGCTAAAACGCCGCTTAGCTGATGCCAAAAATTCGGCCAACTTTACCGATCTCGACCAACAATTAGCCGAGGTTGAGAATCTCTATCAAGCAGCCGATCCTAGCCTGTATAACGACATGCTATCCGATCCGGTGAACGTGATCGCAGATATGTCAGAGGGTAAGCTTGCCCGTGTCAATGCCATCAGCCGTGAAGCGGCGGCCCTTGCCAATAATGCCGAGGACTATGGCCCTGGTAGTCAACTAGTGGGTAACCCCGCTTATGGAAGTTGGCAGACTGACTCTAGTGGCATGTCTTTCTGGGCTTGGTACGGCATGTATTCCATGTTCTCCAACATTTTTCAGCGTCCAATCTATTACGACCGCTGGTCAGGTAACCGTGGATATAGTTATTACAACGACGTTGGCCGATATCGCTACACCTCGCCAAAACAGGTAGAAGCTCAAGCTAGAGTCTTTGCAGAAACGAAAAAACGTTTTGATTCTCAAGGAAAGCGCTTCGATAGCCCCTATGCAAAATCGCGTACAGGCTCAACCGCACTCTCCCGCGAGAGCACTAGCGCCCCCAAAGCAAATACTGCTGGTTCGAGCTCAGCAAATAAGTCGAGCGCACAATCTGGCAGTAAATTCCGCTCAAATTATTCTAAAGACAGCAGTTTCCGTAATTCCAGCAACCGCACGACCCGCAGTGTGCGCCGAGGCAAGTAACGTAAAGGATCTCCCATGACACTATTTCAGGATTTCGGTATCACACCAGAGCTAGTCACCATACTCGCAATCGACCTCACGATTGCGGTTATCCTATTGACGTTAATGCGTTATTTACAAGGATGGAGCGTAAGAGTAAATAGCAGTAAAGAACTGGCTGAACGCGATAACTTTGCCTTTGGGATCAGCACTGCTGGCGCAGTTGCTGCGTTAGGCATTGTGCTCACAGGCGCCATCACTGGTGCCGCAGCGCCCTCCTATTTAACTGAAGCGATAGGCATGAGTGCCTATGGTTTATTTGGTTTAATACTGATTAAATTTGGGCGCTTTCTACACGATAAAATCGCGTTAAATGAACTCGATAAAAATCAGCAAATTGTTAAAGGTAACGTGTCTGTCGCCATTGTGGATGCCAGTGTTGCTATCGCCACCGCAATCATTATTCGCGCAGTACTGTTATGGGCTGAAGATTTAACAATCGACACTTTTATTGCCATCTTTAGCGCCTTTGCGATTTCACAACTCATGCTGGTGCTTCTCACCCGCTTACGTGAAAAACGTTTCGCAAGCCGTAACCAAGATTCATCAATGCAACAGGCACTCGCTCAAGGCCATACCGCTTTAGCCATCCGCCACGCCGGATTTATGATCGCTATGGCGCTCAGCTTTAATGCTGCGAGTCACTTTATTCTTTTCAATCCAACGGCCTATGTCACTAACATCATTGGTTGGTTGGTGTTTTCAATCATAATGTTAGTCGTACTGACACTGCTGCTGTTTATCATTAAAAAGCTGGTTTTAGCACGTATCAATTTAGCGGATGAAGTCGAAAGACAACATAATATTGGTATCGCAGCCGTGGAAATGGCCATCAGTATTGCAATCGCACTTATCCTCACGGCCCTAATGGCGTAATCCAATGCACGAGTCACAATTAACCACTTCGGCGGCTAAACCTAGCCGCCTAGGCTGGTTCGACGATGTCCTATTACTGGGCATAATGGCCGTGCTCGCTGGGTGCGGTCTTATCTACGAATATCTGCTATCCCACTACGCAGGGCGGATTTTAGGCGCACTTGAGGCCGCCATCTATACCATGATCGGTCTGATGATCGTCTCCATGGGCCTTGGAGCCTTTGCCGCGCGTAAAATTAAGGATGCATTCACTGGCTTTGTGGTGCTCGAACTCACCGTCGCGCTCTGTGGTTCGCTGGCAATTCTAATTACCGCTGCCGTGATAGGTTTTGGCCAACAGCTACCGATGATCATCGCCAGCACCTTGGGCTTGCCGCCGGATCAACTGCCCGAAGGTGGGATGATTGGCACGCTACAAAAGCTTAGCGAATATCTACCTTATGTCTGGGGCGTGCTGCTCGGCTTGATGATCGGGATGGAAATCCCACTGATCGCAAGGGTAAGACAATCCCTTTCAGATGAACACCTACTCCACAATGCGGGCACAATTTACGGCGCAGATTATATTGGCGCAGGAGTTGGCGCGGCCATTTGGGTCGGCTTTATGCTGGCCATCGATATACAACTCTCCGCCGCACTGACCGCCAGCTTTAACTTGTTAGCTGGGTTTGTATTTATCTGGCGCTTTTGGCCAAAGATCCAAAGACCGAAATTACTGTTAGTGGGCCACTTAGTCGTCACTGGCGTATTGTTGCTGCTCGCCATTCGAGGGCCAAGCTGGGAGCAACAGTTCAACAATCTGCTTTACAAAGATAAGGTGGTCTATGCCAAGGCAACGCGTTTTCAACAGCTGACCTTTACAGAGCGCCTACGAGGCAATGGTCTTCCCCCCGTATATGCCTTGTATATCAATGGTCGTTTACAGTTTTCGAGTAGCGATGAACACATTTACCATGCGTTTTTAGTTCATCCAACCCTTGCGGCTAGCGCTCGTCATAACAAGGTATTAATCATTGGCGGCGGTGACGGGCTGGGCCTAAAACAAGTATTGCGCTGGGAACCTGAGCAAGTGACCTTACTCGACCTTGATGCGGCATTGGTGCAACTGTTTAAATCTCCCGATTCTGATATGCCTGCGCGTTTAAGCCAAGCCCTGCTATCACTCAATGGCAATGCGTTTAACGATCCTCGAGTAACGGTCATCCACGATGATGCCTTTAATGGAGTAGATAAACTGATTGCGAAAGGGGATAAATATGATGCGATTATTGTGGATTTACCCGATCCCAGCCATCCAGATCTGAATAAGCTTTACTCGGATTATTTCTATCGAAAACTTAAGGAACTAATGAGCAGTGATGGCGCTCTGACAGTACAGTCAACGTCACCCTATCATGCGCAAAAAGCCTTTATTTCAGTAGCAAAAACCTTGGCATTAGCGGGATTTGATGTAAAACAATATCACCACAATGTCCCTAGTTTTGGCGAATGGGGTTGGAGTATTGCCACCTTAAATGGCAAAGATGCTCAACATCGTTTAGCGCAGCTGACAGAGCTGCCAATTGTGGATGACTGGCTAACCTTAGGTTTAGTTAAAGGCGCGTTTGAATTTCCTGCCAATTTTTATCAGGATGCGACCAATATTAAGCCCAATGAACTGGGGTCATTACAGTTGTACCATTATCATCAACAGGCTTGGTCCGAAACCCAAGGACTGGATCTTTTTTAACGGATGAAGATAGTGCTTGACATATTATGTCTCAGTGCTATCTTTGAATACAGACATAATATGTCAATAAGGACAAATATGAATATCCATACTCTTGCTAATCACCTCAACAGCCTTGGCAATAACAGCCAGACCGGCTTCCAATTCGATTGCTATCCAATTGATGGTGAAGTCGAAGTGTTGCAAGTGAATGTGGTCGGCCGTGAAGAAATCCCGGTATTCGTATCGGTTACGGATAACCAAATTCTCTGCATCAGTTACCTGTGGGGCGAAAATGAAGTAAACCAAGAACGTCGCAGTGAAATGTTTGAAACCATGCTCGAATTAAACATTCCAATGCCACTGTCAGCCTTTGCCAAGATTGATGACAAATACGTGGTTTACGGTGCACTGTCTCTGCAATCTAGCATGCTCGAAATCGAGCAAGAGCTAGCAGTATTATCCGATAACTGTTTAGAAGTTATCGATGAAATGGTCGACTATCTGAAATAAGGAGCCACAACATGGGCATTCTGAATAAAATTTTAACAGCGTTTCGCGGTGGTGCCACCGAAGTTGGCCAAAGCATCGTAGACGCAAACTCGACCCGAATTTTCGAACAGGAAATCCGCGATGCCGAGAAACATTTAACCAACGCCAAGCGCGAACTGACCGATGTCATGGCCAAAGAAATGCAAGCCAGCCGCGAAGTTGACCGCTTAAAACGTTCAATTGCTGAGCACGAAGGCTATGTCACCCAAGCGTTAGACAAAGGCAATGAAGCCTTAGCGATTGAAGTGGCGGAAAAAATTGCCCAATTGGAGCAAGAACTATCTGAGCAGCAGACCGCCAATGATAGCTTCAGCGCCCATGCGGTACGCTTAAAAGATTTGGTGAAGAAAACCGAGCGTCAACTGTCTGATTATCAACGTCAGTTAAGCATGGTAAAAACCACCGAAAGCGTGCAAAAAGCCACGGCAACGATTACCGACTCTTTCGCATCAAGCAACTCTAAGCTACTGAATGCAAAAGACTCTTTAGAGCGTATCAAAGCGCGTCAGCAGCAGTTTGATGACAGATTAAAAGCAGCTGAAGCCTTAGCCGAAGAAGGCAGTGATAAATCATTGCAGGCTAAGTTAGCTGAAGCGGGCATTGGTGAGCAAAAATCCAATGCTAACGCTGTGCTCGAACGTATCAAGGCACGTAAAAGCTAATTAAGATTGACCAAACGCCGAGCACTGATGGGACCATCACCCCCTATTGTGCTCGGCTTTTTTGTTTTAGGTATACCAACATTCACCCAAGTCTAAGCTAACTCATGGGTTAGTTCAGAACATTGGCGCACAGCTTAGGAGCGAATATGGGATTTTTTAACAGTATTTTTGGTAAAAAGGCGCCTCCAGCGCGTGAACTCAATCATCCCTCCGCGCTCAAGATCGGTGACATGATCTCCATCGACAATAGTTTTGCACTGCCACCACAATTGCGCGGCCAACAACTCAAAGTCGAAGCCGTTAATACCTACGAATTTGAACGTAAACAACAAACCGAATGGGTACTCAAAGGGCATGGTAGTGACACCTTGTTTTTAAGCATCGAAGAAGACGATGAAACTTACCTTGCTTTTTCCCTTAAAATTACCCGCTCCCAGGTTGAGCAACTATTCGACCTAGAGCAATTTAGCACCCTGTTCGATGAGCCTGGACACGCCGAGCTCACCACCCAAGAGTTATCACCACCGTTAGCCGAGCAGCTCGAACAATGGTTGGGCAAGCAATACCACCAAGTGAGTTTTGCACTCTTTGGCTACTTCCACCGTGAAGATTATCGAGGACTTAAACCGCCGCAGGATGCCAATGGCGCCAGCGGTGAACCCTTCGAATATTATTTGCTGCTCGATGATGACGAAAGCCGCGCAGTCGAAGTTGAAGTGTATGAGGGTGGCGATACCGATGTGGTACTGACCTTATACCGCCCCTTGTCGGACATTCGCGACTACTGGCCAGGTCAGTAAAATTTGGCAAAAGATAAAGTGCGTGACTCGCACTTTATCGCTTAAGCCATTACAATCCCCATTGA
The DNA here is from genome assembly GCF_000798835.1 of Shewanella sp. ZOR0012. Taxonomy (NCBI): domain Bacteria; kingdom Pseudomonadati; phylum Pseudomonadota; class Gammaproteobacteria; order Alteromonadales; family Shewanellaceae; genus Shewanella; species Shewanella sp. ZOR0012. Next base: position 4,165,567 of record NZ_JTLE01000094.1, on the reverse strand, counting down.
ATTGGCTCGCAATATACGGTTGATAGCAACAGGTAAAACCCAATGAGTAAAATGAAACACCCTCTTCCAGAGCAATGGCAGAAGAACCAAGATGCTGCAAAGGCGACTCAAGTGGCTTTCGACCTCGATGAAAAGTTTCAATATTCTATTCGTAAAGCGGCGCTCGATGCGGGCGTTAGCCCTTCCGATCAGATCAGAACGATTTTGGGCTTAAGTGTTTCAAAACGTCCGACTCGCCCCCGTTTAACCGTGTCACTTAACGCTGACGATTATGTGCAACTTGCTGAAAAATACGGCCTAAGTGCTGATGCCCAGCTTGAAATTAAACGTAGAGTGCTTGAAGATCTCGTGCGCTTTGTCGCAAAGGACTAATAATTTCAGCGTTAATCCTGCACAAAAACCGGCGTCAAATGGCCTGACTGGACTAACTCGGGCGATTTATCACAAAGTTAATTTACTCATAGCGTAAACTCTTTTACCTTAAACATTCGCCTTAAAACACAGGGATCATGTTAGGCATGACAGATAAAACCTCTTGGTCACTCCGCGCCGTTGGTAATCCCTCACCGATCGAAGTTGCAATGATGCTGCTATCGCTGCTATCGGTGATCATAGTGCTAGTGATGACCTTTGGCCGTCTCGATACAGAAACCTATCGATTACTCTTTTTCATCGATACCACGATTTGCATGATTTTTATGGTCAACTTTTTTGCTGGCCTATTACGCTCGCGGAATAAACTCTTTTACCTACGCCATCATTGGATCGATTTCATCGCCAGTATTCCTGCTATTGAGGCGCTACGCATTGCACGGGTCTTCCAAATCCTACGGGTGATCCGTTTAATCCGCATGAGCCGCTCCTTCCTTATCCCACTGATAAAACAACGAAAACAAGCCACCCTTGCCAGTTTGCTGGTAGCGATGGTGACCATTTTAACCTTCGCTTCAATTATCATTTTGATTGTCGAAAGCGGCACTGAAGGCGCGAATATCCAAACCGCCGAGCAGGCTATTTGGTGGGCATTAGTGACCATTTCGACCGTAGGTTACGGCGACTTTTATCCCGTCAGCACCGCGGGGCATATTGTGGGTGGCATAGTGATCGTTAGTGGTGTGAGTTTTTTCGGGGTAATTTCGGGCTATATGGCTTCTGTGTTTGTTGCACCAGATGAAAGCGAACGACAGGAGCGCCAAGATGCCCATAAGGCAGAAATCAAGTCAGAACTTGAACTAGCGCTTGCTAGAATGGAAGAAACCCAGCGGCAAATGGAGCAAAATCAGGCACAGATGCTGGCCAAAATTGCTGAGTTAAAACAAGCATTAGAAGCCCAAAAAAATTAGGAAGGCACTGCCTTCCTAAGCTTCGTTCAATATGGCTATTCCAACAGGCCGTTTACCAATAGGTCGTTTGCTCAATCGCGTTTTGTCTCGATGCCTCCATCGCAATAAGTAAGCTTTGCTGCTTGTCCTCAAGCCAATCGGTTAAATCGACACCAAGCGATTTGGCCGCAAGTGTTAATTGTCGATAACAGGCTAAGGTTCGAATGCCTAACACTAAATCCTGCCATGGCGCCCTAAAGGCATCACGGGATTTTGCCTCATATAAAAGCCCATACGCTTGCCCTATTTGAATACTCTCATCCAGTAACGCGGCACACTGCAAATAATCCTCGGCGGTCATTGTCTTATCGCTAGGCATGGCAGCTAAAATCGCCTGCCATGAAGCTTCCTGAGCATGATCAGCATGGTGGGATAATCCAAGCTCTGCGGGCAGTTCGATATTCCCCGCGCTGAGAGCCAATAGGATCTCGACAATCGCTAACTGCAATTGACAGTATTCAACTCTTTGCCAGAGTAAATTTAACCGCCCTGAGATATCCATGGCTTCAAATTGCAGCTGTAGTTGTTGCATCAAAGCTTGACGGGCGTCGTGCCGAGTTAATAAGCCTTTTTGACTACCGAGCAAGGCAGCTAAGGCCTGTGCCTCTTCAATAAACGTTAGTTGTGATTCAATAAGATTAAATTGCTGCATCAAAGTAGCATTAGCGAGACCAAACTGCCTCAGAGTCATCCGTAATAAACGAATACAAGCACGCATCCGCCACCATAGGGCTATCTGAGCTTCGTTATCTTGTTCATCAGCTATCATCGCCTCAAGCAATTGCCAACGTTCAAGTGCCGTTTCAAGTAACACTTGGCAGGTCGCCGTTAAATCCTGTTGATGGGGTTGATGTAGATTCAAATCTTCGGGCACAGGCAGAGGCAAAAACTCCAGCGCACTTAAAGCTAACGGCTTAGATTGCCCCGCGAGTCGATAGCCACGCTGCGCCTTACTGGCTTTACCTAAACGCACAGGAATCGTGCTCGCAACTTGAGTCGCTAGCGCCAATAGCGCACTCGCATCGCCACTTAACAGCTCGAATTCCAGTTCACAGAGCGCCTCGCGCTGGCCATTTGCGGTAATTTCGCCAGTGTCTAAGGCAACCTCTACCATGCTATGTCCTACTTTCACATGCCAAGCACGGCGATAAAAATCAGTATGAAATACACAGCCAAGCTCGGCTTGCACTGCTGCTAAATTGGCATTTATAGGCCAAATGCTTACGGGGAATAGACTTAAATCAGGACTATCGGTTTGAATAGTGACATTATATTCGGGGCGAGAATGGATCCCTCCAATCACTTGCCCTGCTGTTTTGATGGTTTGTTCTTTGTGTCCATCATAGCCACGAACCCGCAATCCCATGTCCCATTGACGCAATTGCAATGTGGGAGTGTCAAAGTAACCGTTGGTTAAACGACGTGTGCCTTGCGGAGCAGCATTTTCTAAGCTATCTAGCTTATTTATCAGGGTTTCTAGAAATTTAGGTAGGAAAAACAGTTTTAATTCAATCTCAGCATTCATTACTGCACCGCTCATTTTGTCATCAAATATTCATTCACGCGTCATTTTTAGTTCATAATGTCACAAATGTGTCATAAAAATCCCGTAGGATTTGGTTTTGAAGTTGGTATATAACCCGTTAGAATAAAGCTGTGATTTTTTCTCAAAAAACACAGTTTCAATACGCGGACGCATAGGGTAACATGCGCCCGCTTTTTCCAATCATGGAACAATCTAAATAGGTAAACGGCAATGCCAGTAAACTCTATTTTGGGCGTGTTTGCAAAATCGCCAATTAAGCCTCTTCAAGAGCACATGGACAAAGTCTACGATTGCGCATCGTTACTGGTCCCCTTTTTCGAAGCCACCATCACAGGTAACTGGGATGCTGCAGTTCAACTACGTAAACAAATTAGTTTAGCGGAAAAGCAAGGGGACTCACTCAAACGTGAAATTCGCCTCACTCTGCCAAGCGGTTTGTTTATGCCTGTTGAGCGTACAGATCTATTGGAACTACTTACACAACAAGACAAAATCGCTAACAAAGCAAAAGATATCTCTGGTCGTGTTATCGGCCGTCAATTACTTATCCCTCAGGTCATGCAAGTCCCCTTTATCGCATACTTACAACGTTGTATCGACGCGGTTGGTCTTGCAAAAGAAGTCATTAACGAACTCGAAGATTTGCTCGAAGCAGGTTTCCGTGGTCGTGAAGTTGACTTAGTGGCCAAAATGATCAACGAACTCGATATCATCGAAGAAGATACTGACGATTTACAAATTCAACTTCGTCGTCAATTATTCGCATTGGAATCAGAATTGAATCCTGTCGATGTGATGTTCCTCTATAAAACGATTGAATGGGTCGGCGGTCTTGCAGATCTGGCCGAACGCGTCGGTTCGCGTCTTGAGCTTATGCTTGCTCGCGTTTAATAAATAAGGTTATCAAGGTATCAATATGGTTGATGCAGGTATGGAGGTGGCTAACGTATTAGCCACTAATGGGCCGTGGCTTATTGCCATTGCGGCTGCGTTTGGTTTTCTAATGGCGTGGGGCATTGGTGCAAACGATGTGGCCAATGCGATGGGAACCTCTGTTGGTTCTAACGCTATTACGATTAAACAAGCGATTATTATCGCTATGATCTTCGAATTTGCAGGTGCTTTTTTGGCCGGCGGCGAAGTGACCAGTACAATCCGTAACGGTATTATTGATTCAAGTTATTTTACCCAAACCCCTGAATTGCTGGTATATGGCATGATTGGCTCATTGTTAGCTGCGGGGATTTGGTTAGTCGTGGCATCGGCATTAGGCTGGCCAGTATCAACGACTCACTCAATTGTAGGCGCGATTATCGGCTTCGCGGCTGTAGGCGTTGGCACTGAGTCTGTCGCTTGGGAAAAAGTAGGCGGTATTGTTGGTTCTTGGGTTATTACACCAGCAATCTCTGGCTTTATGGCGTTCATTCTGTTCCAAAGCACTCAAAAACTGATTTTCAACACCGATAACCCACTTGCTAATGCTAAACGTTATGTACCTTTCTACATGGCGTTCGCAGGCTTTATGATGTCATTAGTCACGATCCTCAAAGGGTTGTCACACGTTGGCATTCATTTAAAAGGTGCCGAAGCTTATATCCTGGCGGGCGTAATAGCATTGGTCGTTGGTATCATAGGTAAAGTGTTTATTTCTCGTCTAAAAATGGATGAGAAAGCAAGCCACAAAACCATGTACGCTAACGTCGAAAAAGTGTTTGCGATCCTGATGGTTTTAACCGCTTGTTGTATGGCATTCGCCCACGGTTCAAACGATGTTGCTAATGCGATTGGTCCTTTAGCTGCGGTGGTATCTGTAGTTAATAGTGGTGGCCAAATTGCATCTAAATCACCGTTAGTATGGTGGATCCTACCTTTAGGTGCTGTGGGTATCGTTATGGGTCTGGCGATTTTCGGTCAGCGCGTGATGCAAACCATTGGTAAAAATATTACTCATTTAACCCCAAGTCGCGGTTTTGCTGCCGAATTAGCCGCAGCCTCTACCGTAGTGATTGCTTCTGGTACTGGTTTACCTATCTCTACCACACAAACGTTAGTCGGTGCGGTATTAGGTGTGGGTATGGCCCGTGGTATTGCGGCAATCAATATTGGTGTGGTGCGTAACATTGTTGTGTCTTGGGTGGTTACTTTACCTGCGGGTGCAGGTCTATCGATCATCTTCTTCTATATGATTAAAGGCATCTTTAACTAAGAAGCACATAACGACTATGGCAAGCTCGCCGTAGAAATGTACTAAACACAGAGGAATTGCTAGCATGGATGCGGCAAAGTTGAGGGAAGTCTATGACTTCCCTCTTGCATTGCAGGCCTCAAATCCCTAGCATGTGGTCACTATTTCGTTGATGAGAATACAAAAGTGTTAAGAATGCTGACTCTGGTGGGAATGATGTTACTCTCCCCTAACCTGCTGGCCGAAGGCCAACCCCGCTATATCTCGGATAACGTGTTTCTTTATATTCTCAACGGCCCAGGTACTGATTATCGTATTTTGGGTTCGATTGAAGCGGGACAACCCGTTACGTTACTTGGCGAAACTCAGGGTGATTATTCAAAAATAATCGACCATAAAGGTCGTGAAGGTTGGGTGCCAACCAACTTAATCAGTTCAACGCCTAGTTTTCGTGAGCAAGTTTCAACACTCACTAATGAGTTAAACGAAACCAAAGCCAAGCTTGCAGAAGTCTTAAGTTCGACGAATAACCATTCCGATGAAGTGGATGAACTCAAAGCCAAGCTAAGCGAAGCCGAAGCTATGCTGAACAAAACCACTCAAGAGCGTGATAACCTCAAAGTAGCGGTTGATCATAGCGCCCAAGAGGCACAATTTGCGCTATGGCGTGAGGGCGGACTTATTGCCGCCGCAGGTTTAGTGGTTGGGGTAATTTTGGTATATCTGCCAAGACCACAACGCCGCAACAAGAAGCGTTGGATGTAAATTTTTACGCAAATAATCGGAAAGTCAAAGCTAAAGCCAGTGTTTTCAAACGCTGGCTTTTTGTCAATCAAGCGTTACAACTCGCGTTTAACAAACCAATCAAACAAGCTTCACATTCTTTCACGCTATAGTGTTGTCCGTCACATTTTGGTTGTATAATCTGCGCGCGCAAAGCTTCATATTGTATACAAAATATCAAATGCGTTTCGCGCCCCCCATTTTTGTTTCAACAACAGAGCCCAAAATAACTGGCCAAGATGGAAGCGATTACTATGTTCAAAGCGAGTGAAGTGCTGGCAGGCCGCTACGATTCTGCCAATCTCGACGAACTGTTCAAAGCCGTCACCGACAACTACATTGTCGATGAAGAACAATACTTGTCAGAGCTAATCAAACTAGTACCCTCCAGTGATGAAGCCATCGAGCGCGTCACTCGTCGTGCCCACGAACTGGTAAACAAAGTTCGTCAATTTGAGAAAAAAGGCTTAATGGTTGGCATCGACGCCTTCCTGCAGCAATACAGCTTAGAAACACAGGAAGGGATTATCCTGATGTGTTTAGCCGAAGCCCTGCTGCGTATTCCCGATGCGGCCACCGCCGACGCCTTGATTGAAGATAAACTTTCAGGTGCTAAGTGGGATGAACACTTAAGCAAGAGCGATTCAGTGCTGGTTAACGCCTCCACTTGGGGCCTAATGCTCACCGGTAAAATTGTTAGCTTAGATAAAAAAATCGACGGCAGCCCGAGTAGCCTATTAGGCCGTTTAGTCAATCGTTTAGGTGAGCCCGTGATCCGCCAAGCCATGATGGCGGCGATGAAGATCATGGGTAAGCAGTTCGTTCTCGGCCGCACTATGAAAGAAGCGCTCAAGAACAGCGAAGACAAGCGTAAGCTAGGCTATACCCACTCCTACGATATGCTGGGCGAAGCCGCGCTGACGCGTAAAGATGCCGAAAAATACTTCAACGATTATGCCAATGCGATTACCGAGTTAGGCGCGCAAAGCTATAACGAAAACGAATCTCCACGCCCAACGATTTCTATCAAACTGTCGGCATTGCACCCACGTTACGAAGTCGCTAACGAAGACCGTGTATTGACCGAGCTATACGACACCGTTATTCGCCTGATTAAACTCGCGCGCGGATTAAATATCGGCATTTCTATCGACGCCGAAGAAGTTGACCGTCTCGAACTGTCATTAAAACTGTTCCAAAAACTGTTTAATTCTGACGCCACTAAAGGCTGGGGATTACTCGGTATCGTGGTGCAAGCTTACTCTAAGCGTGCCCTGCCAGTACTGGTATGGTTAACCCGCCTAGCGAAAGAGCAAGGCGACGAAATCCCCGTTCGCTTAGTGAAAGGCGCTTACTGGGATAGCGAGCTGAAATGGGCACAACAAGCTGGCGAAGCTGCTTACCCACTCTACACCCGCAAAGCCGGTACCGACGTATCTTACTTAGCCTGTGCGCGTTACCTGTTATCCGACGCCACCCGCGGCGCGATTTACCCACAATTTGCCAGCCACAACGCGCAAACAGTGGCGGCCATTTCCGATATGGCGGGCGATCGTAACCACGAGTTCCAACGTCTACACGGTATGGGACAAGAGCTGTACGACACTATTCTGTCGGAAGCTGGCGCGAAAGCGGTACGTATCTATGCCCCAATCGGTGCCCATAAGGATCTGCTGCCCTACCTAGTGCGTCGCCTGCTGGAAAACGGTGCTAACACCTCGTTCGTACACAAGCTGGTCGATCCGAAAACCCCTATCGAGTCTTTAGTGGTTCACCCACTGAAAACCCTGACAGGCTACAAAACCCTGGCTAACAACAAAATCGTTTTACCTACCGACATCTTCGGTAGCGATCGCAAAAATTCCAAGGGACTCAATATGAACATCATTTCAGAAGCAGAGCCATTCTTCGCGGCCTTAGACAAATTCAAATCGACGCAGTGGCAAGCGGGCCCTCTGGTTAATGGTCAAACCTTAACTGGCGAGCACAAAACCGTGGTTAGCCCATTCGATACCACTCAAACCGTGGGCCAAGTGGCCTTTGCCGACAAAGCGGCTATCGAACAAGCCGTGTCTTCTGCTCATGCAGCTTTCGCCTCTTGGACCCGTACGCCTGTTGAAGTGCGCGCCTCTGCCCTGCAAAAGCTGGCGGATCTGTTAGAAGAAAACCGCGAAGAACTGATTGCCCTCTGTACCCGTGAAGCGGGCAAGAGCATTCAAGACGGTATCGACGAAGTGCGTGAAGCCGTAGACTTCTGCCGCTACTACGCGGTACAAGCTAAAAAGCTGATGTCAAAACCTGAACTGCTCCCAGGCCCAACAGGCGAGTTAAACGAACTCTTCCTTCAAGGTCGCGGTGTGTTCGTGTGTATCAGCCCATGGAACTTCCCATTAGCGATCTTCTTAGGCCAAGTATCGGCAGCCCTCGCTGCGGGTAACACTGTGGTCGCAAAACCCGCTGAACAGACGTCTATCATTGGTTACCGCGCAGTGCAGTTAGCACACCAAGCGGGTATTCCAACGGACGTGCTGCAATATCTACCAGGCACTGGCGCTACCGTAGGTAACGCACTGACGGCTGATGAGCGCATCGGTGGCGTATGCTTTACCGGTTCAACGGGCACAGCCAAACTCATCAACCGCACACTGGCAAACCGTGAAGGCGCCATCATTCCGTTAATCGCCGAAACTGGTGGTCAAAACGCTATGGTGGTTGACTCTACTTCTCAGCCCGAACAAGTGGTTAACGATGTAGTGTCTTCATCCTTCACCAGTGCGGGTCAACGCTGCTCGGCGCTGCGCGTACTCTTCCTACAGGAAGATATTGCAGACCGCGTTATCGATGTTCTGCAAGGTGCAATGGATGAGTTAGTGATTGGCAACCCAAGTTCAGTGAAAACCGACGTTGGCCCAGTTATCGATGCGACCGCGAAGGCTAACCTTGACGCCCATATCGACCACATCAAGCAAGTCGGTAAGCTTATCAAGCAAATGCCACTGCCAGCGGGCACTGAGAATGGTCACTTTGTAGCGCCAACTGCCGTTGAAATTGATTCAATTAAAGTGCTTGAAAAAGAACACTTTGGCCCAATCCTGCATGTGATCCGTTATAAAGCCGCGGATCTTGGCAAAGTGATCGATGAAATCAACAGCACAGGTTTTGGATTAACCTTAGGTATCCACAGCCGTAACGAAGGCCATGCCCTCGAAGTCGCTGACAAGGTTAACGTAGGTAATGTGTACATCAACCGTAACCAAATCGGCGCAGTCGTTGGCGTACAACCTTTCGGCGGTCAAGGTCTGTCAGGTACTGGCCCTAAAGCCGGTGGTCCACACTACTTAACTCGCTTCGTGACTGAAAAAACTCGCACTAATAACATCACCGCTATCGGTGGTAATGCGACCCTGCTGTCACTGGGTGATAGCGAAGAATAAGCTCTCTCACCCTTGAGAGTTGAACAAAAGCCAGACTGAGTCTGGCTTTTTTATTATTCTTCTTTCTCTACTGCGGCTGATTCCTTTTTTTCTATCTTTTTTTTAGCAGCTTCAACTACCTTAGTAATGGCTATATCACCTTGGTCAACAACTGACTTAAACGTTTCCGATTGTTTAGCATTCTCGATATGCGTGGTCGCAGAGGCTTTGAGGTATTTTGCAGAGGACTTCAAGGTTTGTGACGAGGTGTTAATCAAATTTTTCACCGCTTCCGAATCATCACGATTGAAAATCGCGAGAGAGCTCAAGGTATCCTCGTTATCAGCATTATAATAAGGTGCTGGATCAAAACTCAGCTTATTTGCCACTAACATAGTGGGAAAGCTAGAGCGGTAACTATTGTAAATATTCACATGCTTATTATAAGTCTCACGCTTCGCCGCAATGTTATCTTCTAAGTCTTCCAACTGCTTCATAAGCTTGGAATAGGTTTCATTTGCTTTCAACTCAGGGAAGCTTTGTGACAACGCGGCCAAAGATTGGGTACTGGCTTGCTGATCTGCTGATATTTTAAGATGTGTTAACTTTTCATGATCGCCGAAACCTTGTGCAATATCGATCACTCTTGATGCCAAATCTCTTCGTTTTTGCAAAGAAACCTGAATATTGGAGGCTTGTTCAACCAGAGATTGCTTTTTAGATTGCAATGAGTTGTAGGTAAAAATTGACCAAACAGCAAATGCGCAAAACAGCACAAATAAGATCAAGATAATGTCCATTAAATATCCTTAAAATAAAATCAACTATGAGGCTATGAAGTCTTAGCCTCATCTTAATAGATTAAATAAGCCATTTTTTTCAAATAACAACATAGCTCTACAATTACACATACTAAAAGCCAGACTGAGTCTGGCTTTTTATTACATATCACTCATTAATACGGGTTGTCCAAATTCCTTTAACTGGGCATTGGATGCCTCAAAATACTGCTGCCAAAACTGTTTCAGCGGGAGCATGACTTGGCCACCTCTAAACCCTTTCGATGTCGCTGGCACCCAACCCGCACCTAATACATAAATGTCCGCCTGCTTAAAATCACTTAACATATTGGCTTTTTGGACTTTCTGTATCTCTTGCTCGGGTGCAATCACTTTCAAGGTGTTTTTACTGTAAAAGCTAGTGACATCGGAATTTTCAACCATATCAGAAACCAATAACAACACCCGTCTTTCTTCCTGATTGACCGCTACTTGCGGGGCAATCACCTGAGATAAATTGGTAATTATTTCTGTTTTAGGCACATCCGCATCGTTAGGTTTAAAAGCATTTTTGATATGAGTGTCGACTTTCGTTTTCACAAATTGAGTCTGTTTCGCCATACAATTATCGAAGGTCATTAAACTCTTTTTGGAAACATCGTCTCTATCTGCAATATCTGTGTCTAATCTTCCGCTGAATAACACATCAGTATAAAAATCCTTCACATAAGCACTGAAGCTGATAATGGTGATTTTATCCCCTGGTTGCAAAAAGAGGTGCACTTTTTCATGGACTAACTTTTTAATATTAATGTCCGGTGAAAACGTACCATCAACGGCAACAAATAAATGACGGCCAGAAACAGCCTTAGCCGTCGACGGTTCGATTTTTGCGAAGTCGTAACAGCTTTTAATGTCATTTCTTTCGGCTGCCACTGCGGGCAAACACCAAGCTAAGGCAAGCGCGCTTAATAAGCCTCCCCGCATAAACCGAGAGAGTTTTGTCATTCGAGCCATTAGCTTAATTCTCCAAGCAACTCTTTGCGTAAACGCTCCCGCATTTGCTCTTCTGTTTCGACAACTTTTTTCTGCTGTGCCATCTCTGCCAGTAACTCCTGACGAATGCGTTGCTCTGCCTGTTCAGGAGTTTCGACTTCCGCGGCCTTTTTAGCTTTCGCATCGGCAATCATTTCGGCTTTTAATCTGGCCTCCATCGCCTCAGGAGTTTCAATATCAGTCACTGTATTTGGTGTCGCAACGGTGGTACTTTTCATCGCTTGGTGGTTAGTGATTGTTTGATGCTCACGTAAACGCACCGATTGATTATATCGATTTTCAGCATTGCCTAAATCTTCCATATAGGTAAGGAATGAACGATTTCCACAACCTTCAAGCATCTCTAACACCTTAGGATCTTGGCAATTAACTTCGGCCTTTTGATTCATTCTTTGCTGTAAGTTAGTGAGGCGTTTTTGTGCTACTCGCGCAACTTGCTGCTTTAAACGAGAATAGTGAGTCTTAAATTCACGCTCACTCTTAAAGTTACCGATTTCCTTACGTGCATCTTTAGAATGCTTACCCGCAAACCCAGTTTTAAAGCCAATTAAAATGCCAAAAATCTGTAGTAAAACAAATAGGAAGGCTAAGAAGATAAATGTTCCCCACCCACCTTTTTGTTCACGTTCCCATAAATCATTACCCACTTTATCATCCGCGTTTTTAGCCTCTTGCACTAACATAGCGGGGGCGGCTTCTGCATATGGATCTTGCTCTTGATAAAGTCCACTTGACTGTTTGAGGTTCACCTCATCAATGTGCATTTTTTCTAATACTTGACCACGGACATAGGTTGCAAGTACTGCAATCACAATAATAGCCACCGCTGTAATAGTCGTAATTAAATAACGCGGCTTTACCTCTGCATTAGTTGAAATTCGGTTAATCAACTGTTTGTATTGAGGCTCGTCGTCATCCTCGAAGGTTTTATCTAAATTAATCCGAGTATTGGGTGCGAGTTCTGGGGTTGATTTATCGCGGTTTTTTGCATTTTTCCACCATACTTTAGCTTTTTTTATTAATGAATTAGCGTGTAACTCATGCCCAGTAAAATGCGTTAAACCAACCAATAAAACTGAGATGATAAAAGCGATACCGACAGCACCTTGCTGTTGCAGTTTTTCAGAAGCACCGGGGATCGTAAAACCAGAAAGTACATAACTGAACCCCATCGCTTCAACAAACACTAAAGCGGCAATGAGTATCCAACCAAAAATATGTAAATTATTGCGCCCATTTTCAGTCACTTTACCTAAGTAATCCTGACTCTTACTAAAGAGTTCCTCGTCTTTATTGACTTTTTCATAGTGGGCAGCGAAATCGGCACATAATGCGACCTCACTATTGAGCCACTCTTTATCGTAATTTTTGACTTGGGTTTCATAGTCTTTTGCCAAGCGACTTTCCTTACCCATTAACGGAAAGGCATACCAGGTATTAAGCCACCAAAAACTCACTTGATCCCACCAAATCGTAATCGTCACTATTAACGCCATCATAGAGAGCAGTAACACAACAAGTGCACGATACTCGTTCAACAACATAGATATAAAATCCATTTCCCACTCCTAAGCGTATTGCTTATAACAATTTAGGTTCAAAATTAGCTTCATACACTGTTTTATTCTTTTCGTAATACAACTTGCCAGCAATCGCGGTCGCAGAACGGTCAATTGGCATCACCACATCCATACAGCGGACTGGAGAATCTTTTTCTGTTGTAAAAACTCTATATAACAAACCTTTATCACCATAATAAGTTTCTACATGGCTAGTGAGTTGATAGCTAGGGGCATCTTTACTTGAACCTTTATAATTCTTCCAAATATTCACTTTAGGTGCAGAAACGGCTGTGCCACTGTCCTTAATCACAGCCACAGGAGTTAAGCCGATATAGTGACCATTCACTTTATTTACCCAAACAGTACCGTTCATCCCAGGCAGGTAATCAGCAGTGTTGTAGTCATTACGGCTATAACTCTCACCAGTGGCTAAACTCTTCACGTCCCCAGTGACTCTCGGTCCCTCAACAGCGCAATTTAAACTAGAGACTTCAGATGCATACGCCTTGCTGAATAATGCAAAACCGCTCTCTTTCTTAACGCCCACTAACTGGGCGAAATTGGTAGATGGATCGAGCATTTCTTTACCACCAAAATCAACTAAGGCTTTTTCTAGCTTCACTGGCTCAAGCAGTTTGACGATTTCCGACTGACTCATTTCTATTTGAGCGGGTTCAGAGATAGATATGCTCGGTTTGGTTGGCTGAGTTTCAGACTGTTTTACTACTTGAGTCGGCTTGACTGTGGCAACTTTATCCTGCGAGCGGCGAGATAAATAACTCAAATTGGCCCTCTGTTTATATGAATAAGCTAGTAATTGATCCGGTTTACCGTCTATTTCAACAATCTCTACTCGACGATTTTTTGCCTTGCCAGAATCATCACTATTAGCGGCAACTGGTTGTGATTCACCCGCGCCTTGGAAAAATAATCTTTCTGTCGGAATGCCTGCCTGGTTAAAAAGCGTGGCAACATAACGCGCGCGAGCTTCGCTTAACCTCTGATTCAACGATTCACTGCCACTTGCATCGGTGTGACCTGTGATAAGGATGTTCTGTTTGGAATCTTTATAGATAGCGGCTAATTTTTGTAATTTCTGTTTTGCCTGTGCTGTCGCTTCCGCAGAGCCTGAGCCAAACATCATTTCATCGGTGCTAGAAATTGTCGCGGCCATACCTACGACTTGATAATCAGAATATTTTTCCTGATCTTCCTTTGACATAGCTTGATTATTAGCACTGATCAATAAGCTATTTTGTTGGTTATCTGCATTGGTTGATGCACTGATTGAAGTAAATTGAATATCGAGATTTTCAGTTTTCGCTAATGCTTCTAGTGCTTCACGCTTCTTTTGAAAATCGTAACCCACAGTACAACCAATCGCAGCACCAGCAGCACCGCCATAAGCCATCCCCTTTTTTCCACCCAAATAATTACCAATGAGTACCCCTAAACCAGTACCGATGGCACAGCCTATAACAGTCTCTTTATTCTCCTCTACAGATTGCGTAATTGCACAACTACTTAATGATAATGCGGTAACGACTGCTACTGCTATGGGCTTGAAATTAGACGTCATAGTCATCCCTAACGTTAAAATTTAAGAATTTGATTTGGTATGTGAAAATTAACTTAAGAATTAGAAGAAATTACCTTTTGAATGTCAATCTAAAGTTGATACTCATGTAACCAAAATATTAATTCAGCGAAGATAGTGTAAACCTGGCGTGCAATAGTTCATCTAAGCCATTTACGATAACCAATAACAAAGTTCATTTTTCCGATTGTGAACAAACAATCACTATTCATAAAAATTATCATTAAAGTGTTTTTCTAAGTTGCGCACAGTATTTCTCTCCCCGCATAATCTGTTAATTGAAATCCACACATACGCATTACTACACTTCTAACCTAACTCTAAGGTAGCTATGACATTCTCGCTATTAGATATTTCTGCATTGACGTGGTTTATCGTTTCTTGGGCTGGCTATACCGCCTTTGCCCGACGTAAGGCGAAGGATACCGACTGTATTGCCCGAGGTTTGCATAAGCACAGGATCTACTGGATGCTTGAGTTGATGACCCGAGGTGTACGGGTAGGCGATGCGGCGTTATTAGCGAACCTTGAACGCAATATTGCCTTTTTTGCCTCGACTACGCTGTTCGTGCTCGCGGGGGTATTAACCTTATTTGCCCAGGTTGAACGCCTCGAGGCCGTGATTGCTACTATTCCCTATGCGACGCCACCAAATCATTCATTGGTACAAGTTAAATTAGCGTTATTAGTGGTCATTTTTGTGATGGCGTTTTTCCAATTTACCTGGTCGATGCGCCAATACGGCTTTGTGAACGTGATGATAGGCGCAGGCCCGATGGATAGCGAAGGCGCCAATGACAACCTCAAAGCCTACGCGCGGCAAATGGCAACGGTGCAAGACCAAGCCGCCCACTCCTATAACTATGGCCTGCGGGCTTACTACTTTTCGATGGCCGTGCTCTGTTGGTTTGTGCACCCAATACTGTTTATTTTGGCGAGTTTGTTTGTGGTGGTCACCCTCTATCGCCGCGAATTTAAATCCCGTGCTGTTATGGCCATTACCGCTGCGAAGGCACATTTAGGAACCGAATACCAAGCGCGAGAAACTCAGCGTCAATCCAAGTAGTCGTCATTTAGCCTAAGACTGCGCCAGTAAAGCGCAGTCTAATTCTTGTTCTATACTCATTGGGTTAATCACCAATCAATAATGGGAGTGAACCATGAGTGATAATCTGTTAACAGTGGATGAAGTGTGCAAGTTGCTGGATAAGAGCCCTGCGACGATTAAACGATATGCGCGGGAAAACCTGCTCAGCAGCGTGAAAGACGGTGAAGAATTGCGATTCCCCGAAGAAGAGGTCAAACGTTACTTAGCCTTTTCGCAGCGCTTAGGAAGATAAGCCGCCGCGCCTTTTATCGATTCATCCCCAAATGGACTTGGGATGCCTCGCTTATCCTTGTATAGCCATCTGTAACTGTTTGTAAGATAAGAGTTCTCGCTGTGATTCCTCTAGCCCAAGTTCTGCGGCTAAGGCGAGGAGCTGCGCCTCATAGATTGGCAGCTTAGCTTCATCATTAGTCATAATAGCAAGCTCGGCAAAGTCTCCTAAACCTTCGAGCCAATCAAGCGTTAAATGAAATTCCCCGAGAAAATACACGCTGCGGCGTTTTTTAATCTCAAGCACACATTGATAGCCTAAAGTCCGTAGCATACTTTTGGCTTTATTGGTATCCGTGATATTGACCGCCTCACAACGGTCTTTCTCGGGCCCTTTTACAATCCACAGCATGATGCCAGAGGGCTGCATCTCGCGAATACACAGGCTTTTATGCTCAGCAGCTAAGGATGCTATAGGTGAATCAAAATAGCAGTCATGCTCAAGATTATCCTCGAGCATCACCTCGGGGGATTTGGCGCTTAGACGTGCCCAAAAGGCTTCACGGTCTGTAAGTCGATACTTAAGCTCTACCTCAAACTTGCCGTTAAAATGAGCGTTAATTTGCGGAGCTAATTCTTTTGGTGCAATGTCTGCTGGCATTGGGTTACTCATATAAAGGCTTCACTCCTGCTGCACGTATTTCTCACCCATTCGACATCCAGCCTCAAGCTAAGCGACGATAGAGCGCCTGATAGGCGGGACAAGTTTGAAGTAACTGCTGATGATCGCCCGATGCCACAATTTGCCCCTCGGCGAGGAGGTGTATTTGGTCCATCTTGGCCATCGCCGTTAAACGATGGCTAATCATGAGCAGAGTTTTATCCTTTGCAAATTCAAGTAGTAAACTTAGAATTTCCCGCTCGGTGCGCTTATCTAAGCCCTCGGTTGGCTCATCTAACAGTAACAAAGGCGCATCACGCAGCAATGCCCTTGCCACGCCGATGCGGCGCTGCTCGCCGCCCGATAATTGCCGGCCGCCCTCACCAATCCACATATCTAATGGCTTGTCGCCTTTGAGTAACTCACCTAAACCAACCTGCTGTAATACTTGGATAAAACGCTCGTCATTGGCGGTACGTTTTTGACCTTCAGGCACAGGCAAGGCAATAGCAAGATTCTCCCGCAGCGTGCCCGCATACAGATAGATCCGCTGGCTCACGACTGTCATCGCCGATCTTAATGTGCCCTCGCTATAGTCACTCAATTGATGACCATCAAGGTAAATCTGACCGCTTTGCGCCTGCCACTCTCGGGTAATTAAGGACAATAAACTGGATTTACCGCAGCCAGTGGAGCCCAATAGCGCCACCTTTTGGCCCGGCTTTATCTCGAGGGATAAGCCCTGAAGCACGGGCTGGCTTTCGCTATAACTAAATTGGATATCGCGGATCAGCAATCCACCAGAGGTCGCCTTAAGATCTGTATCTGTACTAAAACGAATATCGCTTTCTTGCTCAGTGATTTCGTTAATACGCGTTGCCGCCAGCACACAACCGGACAAATGTTGGAAAGCCCCCGCAATCGGCATCATCATTTCCACACAGGCCATAGTGGCAAACACCATCAAGGCAAACATCGGGCCGGGAGGCACGGCATCGCCCACGCCATTGGCGGCTAAAAATAGCATCATGATGAGTGCCGAGCCCGTCGCCAGGATCAGCATGGCTTGGCTTAAGGCGGTGATATTCGCCATCGCCCCTTGGCTAGCAAATAACGCCTGCTCTGCCTCGTCGAGCTTGTGTCTGTATCTGGCGTTTGCTCCAAATAAACTCAACTCCGCTTGGCCTTGTAATATATCGAGTAACTGCACTCGATATTGGCGTTTAGTCTCCAGCATATTGCGGCTAGGCGCATGCCCGAGACGATAAAACAACAGTGGTAGCAGCAGCCAAATCACCACTAAAAACAGGCATAAACTTAAGGCTAGCTTGGCATCAAACCATGCAAGGAATAGATATAACAACGCCGTCATCAGCAAGGAAGCCGCCATCGGCGTCAACAATCGTAAATACAGATGGTCGAGCGTATCTATATCCGCCACGAGGCGGTTGAGCATATCCGCACGGCGCAAACCTTGCAGATTTTTAGCGCTGAGAGGGAAGAGTTTTCGCCAGGCCCAAACTCTGAGTTCAGTCAGTAATTTAAAGGTCGCCTCATGGGTCGCGAGACGCTCACCGTAACGACTGGCTGTACGGGCAATAGATAAGAATCGCACGCCACCCGCGGGGGTAAAAAAGTTAAAGGATTGGGAGCCGATAATAGTTAATCCCGCCACCGCCGTCGCCGATAAAAACCAACCCGACAACGACAATAAGCCAATCCCCGCCATCAAAGTGGTAAGGGTGAGCACTAGCCCAATAACCATCATTAACCATTGGTGCGAGAACAACCGAATGAAGGGAAGGAGTATTCTCATTGTGCACCTCCCTCTGTTGTCCCTAACGCAATATCGACACGAGTATCAGGCATTGGCGATTCAAGCTCAATATCTGCCACCGATTCGATATTTTCATGCAACATGGTTTGGAATAAACCCGCCTGCATAGAAAGAGTCGCAAAGTCGCCTCGCTGGACAATCAATCCCTTATCTAAGACTAAGATCGACTGCATCCGATCGAGCTGATCTAATCGATGGGTCACCATAATGCACATCTTGCCCGCCATCGCACGGTTCAAGGTGAGCGTTAATAGTTGCTCGCTAACACTGTCTAAACTCGCGGAGGGTTCATCAAGGATAAACACCTGCGACGCCTGTGCTAGCGCCCGCGCCAGAGCTATACGTTGTGCCTGCCCGACCGATAGGGTTGATGATTGTTCACCGATAGCTGTCGCTAAACCAAGGGGTTGCATGCGCACAAATTCATGGATATTGGCTTGCTCTAGCAAGTGCCACACCTGCTCGTCTGTAATATTAGAATTGGCTAGGGCTACGTTTTCCCGCACTGTGCCATGGAATAACTGTGGCTCCTGTCCAAGCCACGCTAATTGGCGCCGCCAATAGACAAGATCAATGCTGGAGAGCTCAACACAATTAACCAGTAACTTGCCTTGATAGGGTAAAAATCCTAATAGCGCGTTGAGTAAACTGGTTTTGCCTGCGCCACTTGGGCCAACTAAGGCTAAATGTTCCCCCTGTTTCAGCTCAAAACTGATGGGCCCTAATAAGCGGCTGCCATCAACGCTAAAGACCTCAAGTTCTTCAGCTATCAGGCTTTCAATCTTCTCAAGTCTGGTATCACCAACGACTGAGTCTGTTGGCTGAGGCTCGGGATGCTCAAGCAGAGTCATTAAAGCCTGCGCGGCACCAATCGCCTGCGCTTTGGCATGGTAGTGAGTGCCCATATCCCTTAACGGCTGATAAAACTCCGGCGCTAAAATAAGGATAAACAAACCGACAAACAGGCTAAAAGGTAAACCTTCATTCGTATTAGGCCCAATTTGAGCGTGCGCGCCATAGTAGCCAAAATCGAGGTGACCTAAGTAACTAAAACCAAAGTAAACCGCTAATACAGCAATCGACACCGCCGCAAAAAACTCCAGTACCGCCGAGCTTAAAAAGGCCATGCGCAGCACCGACATGGTTCGGCTGCGAAACTCCTCCGATGCCTTTTCAATCACCTTC
>NZ_JTLE01000094.1:4099454-4146253 GCF_000798835.1 Shewanella sp. ZOR0012 | reverse complement strand
ATAGGCTGCATACGGGTTTTCATGACCGCACCTTGCAAGTCAGCAGTCACTAAATCTAGATTCGCGAGTGCCTTAGACATCTCTTCGTCATCACGACTAATGCCCAAACTTACCAAACGGTTACGTACTAATACCAGCTCTCCCACCATATTCATGATTTGGTCGAGTCGTGCAGTATCTACGCGAACGGTCGTTTCACCTTGAGGAACATTTGCTGATGCGGCAGCGGCCGCTTTAACAGGAGCCTTCTCGGCGAGCGCAACTTCGGCCTGAGGTTTAACTGCTGGAGGTGTTACCGGAGTAACACTGGCTTTAGGCACAGCAGGAGCCGCAGCAGATGTGGCAGGAGTGGGAGTCGGTTTCGCAGATTCCACTTTTGCAACAGCTTTGGCTGGTGCCCCACCTTTTCCATGAAGTTCGTCGAGTAAACGCTCAAATTCATCGTCAGTAATTTCGTCTGAATCGACAGCAACAGCAGTTGGTGTTGGTGTTGACACTGGCACAGCAACAGTTTCAACCTTAGGCTGAGGTGATATAGGTGTATCTACTTTGCCATTAAATTTTCCTGAACCATGAAGCTCATCAAGCAGGGCTTCAAACTCATCGTCAGTGATATCATCACCCGAGCTGGTAGCTTGTTGTACTTTGGGCTTGGCTGTATTTGATACAGAGGGAGTTGACGCAGTGGGTACTGCCACAGCATCAGCATTAGTAGTGTTAGTCACACCGGGACCTTTTCCACTACCGTGCAGTGCATCAAGCAAAGCCTCAAACTCCGCTTCATTAATCTCATCAATACTTGAGTTTGAAGAACTCACAGCCTCAACAGGCATCTCTTCAACTGCGACAACGTCAACAACAGTTTCAATAACGGGCTCGGGTTCGGGCTCAGCAATAGATTCAGGCTCTGACGCAGTTTGTCCTAATTCTGACGGCAGAGGCTCACCAGAACTAAGTAACTTTAACTTTGCAAGTAATGCAGCATCAGCAGGATCTTGTTGCTCTCCCTGCTGGGTTTGAGCAAACATGGTGTTAATCGCATCAACAGCCTGAAGAATAATATCCATTAATTCTGCTGTGACACTGCGCTTGCCAGTACGCAATAAATCGAATGTGTTTTCTGCCTCATGGCAGACATCAACCATGGGAGTCAAACTTAGGAAACCTGCGCCGCCCTTTACGGTGTGAAACCCCCTAAAAATGGCATTTAGCAAGTCAGTATCATCAGGATTATTCTCAAGGGCAACAAGCTGCTCTTGAAGCAACTCTAATATTTCCCCCGCCTCGATTAAAAAGTCCTGGAGTATCTCTTCATCTACATCAAAGGCCATCAAATTGACTCCCAGTTAGAAACCCAGACTCGATAGCAGATCATCCACTTCGTCTTGACCTGTTACTACATCTTGACGAAGCTCGGCATTCATTATCGGCCCTTCAGCTTCAATATTATTTTTCTGAGTAATCTGACTCTCAATTATTGGCTGCTCACCAAACACCGTCAGCATAGACACCAGATTACTTTCAACTTCCATCACTAGATCGATTACCCTGCGGATCATTTGTCCAGTCAGGTCTTGAAAATCCTGCGCCATCAATATTTGGTTGAGCAATTCGCGTAATCGGTTTGAGTCCAATTCACTTCGCGACATCAAATGCTGAACGTTATGGCAAAGCACCTTAAAATCACTGAGGGCAATTTCACGACGCATTAATTTGTCCCACGATGGCATCACTTGTTGGATGTTCGCGGTTAATGCATTCGCTAACGGCAAGCACTCCTCAACAGCATCCATAGTCTTATTTGCAGCTTGTTCAGTCATGTCAATGACATAACTTAGCCGTTCCTTAGCATCGGGTATTTCTGTATTGGCTAACTCAACTAACCGATTATCGATTTGGAAATCCATAAGAGCGCTATGCAATTGGCGAGTGAGTTTGCCTACCTCATCAAAAAGTTCCCTCTGAAGAGGAGCTGCCAGTTCTCTTAATAAATCATCAGCTTGATTTTGTTCATTCGCGCTTAACAGTTCGACTAAACGCTGAGCATGCTCGAGCGTGATGAGCCCTGATGTATGTGACTTCATAGCTCATCCCTGCTTAAGCGAGTCGTTCGAATATTTTATCTAGCTTCTCTTTCAATGTTGCTGCGGTAAAAGGCTTTACCACATACCCATTCACACCCGCTTGTGCAGCAGCAATAATTTGTTCACGTTTTGCCTCGGCAGTGACCATTAATACCGGTAGATGCTTCAAGGAGTCATCGGCCCTAATGGCTTTAAGTAAATCGATACCCTGCATGCCTGGCATATTCCAGTCTGTAACGACAAAATCAAAATCGCCTTTTTGCAACATTGGCAAGGCGGTTGAGCCATCGTCCGCTTCCTGGGTGTTGTTAAAGCCCAAGTCTCGCAACAAGTTCTTGATGATACGTCTCATTGTCGAAAAGTCATCAACGATGAGAATCTTCATATTCTTGTCCAAGGTTTCCTCCGGTGAGCTGACATTCAGTGCTCAATTAATAATTATACTTATGTCCAATGCTTGAGTTTGCCTTTGAGTCGCAACATTGCCTGACTTAATATCTGGCTAACACGCGATTCGCTTACCTCAAGAATGGCGCCAATCTCTTTTAAATTCAATGCTTCATCGTAGTATAACGATAGCACTAGCGCGTCCCTTTCGGGCAATAATTTTATCGCCTCAACAAGTGCAGAATGAAACTGGGTTTCTGCCAAGACCTCAAACGTACCATCGCTAATATCATCGCTTGTAGTGAGTATATCCTGTGATACGCCTAAGTCTTCTATCCCTATGATTTTACCAACAGAAACATCATTAAGAATATGATGGTACTCATCGAGCGTCATATCAAGTTTTTCTGCAATTTCTGTGTCGCGCGCATCACGACCTAGCACTTGCTCTAATTCATCAATGGCTTGGGCAACTCGACGATTATTTCGGTGGACAGAACGAGGAACCCAATCGCCACGGCGGATTTCATCCAACATGGCGCCACGGATCCTTATGCCGGCGAAGGTTTCAAACTTTGCACCTTTACCGCCATCAAACTTAGATGATGCTTCTAATAATCCCATCATCCCCGCCTGTAGCAGGTCATCTAACTGCACAGAGGCAGGTAATCTGGCGAGCAAGTGATGTGCAATTCTTTTAACCAACGGTGCATACTGTTCAACGATTGACGTTTTATTGTCTAAACAAGTATACGCTGCGGCTTTATTCACTCGTTTTTTCCTCTTGAAAATCTGGTCGTTGAACTAAGCGCTCAACGAAAAACTCCAAATGCCCACCAGGTTGCTGTGGTACTGGCCAGCTCATAATTTTATTCGCTAGACCTTGGTAAGCAATTGCAGCGGGAGACTTAGGATAAGCTTCAACCACTAACTTTTGCTTGCGAACCGATTTACGCAAATTTTCATCAAATGGAATGGTCGCAACTAATTCAAGTGCCACGTCCAAGAATCTGTCGGTCACTTTACTGAGTTTAGCAAACAATTCCATACCTTCGCGTAAACTACGCACCATATTTGCAACAATTTTAAAGCGGAAGACGCCGTGTTCACGGCTGAGGATTTTGATTAACGCATAGGCGTCAGTAATAGACGTTGGTTCGTCACAAACAACAACCAACACATCCTGTGACGCACGGGAGAAACTGAGTACCATGTCAGAAATCCCCGCGGCAGTATCCACGATGAGAATATCAAACTGGGTGCGCATCTCACTGAAAGCACGAATTAAGCCCGCATGTTGCGCAGGACTTAGCTCTACCATGCCCTGAGTACCCGATGTAGCTGGCACAATCCCAATACCTTTAGGCCCCCGGACAATAATGTCATCTAACTCAGCATCGCCAGACAATACATGGGAAAGGTTACGTTCAGCACGGATCCCTAACATGACATCGACGTTTGCTAAGCCAAGGTCAGCATCAAGCACTAAGACACGCTTGCCCTTCTCGGCTAATGCTACAGCAGTATTGATGGATACGCTGGTTTTACCCACACCACCTTTACCACCCGTAACCGCGATTACTTTCACTTTTTCGTTATAGGGTTGATTAATCATACGTAAACCACTTGCTTGATCCAGGGTCATAACTCTACTCAAATGCACAGGTCATATTATCTGACCACGCTGTGTCTGGTAACGATTGTTGTTCTGTGTTTTCTAAGGCCGCTAATGCTTGCTCAGCGAGCATCAAAGTATCAGCAACTTTCATATCTTCGGGCACTCGCTGCCCATCCGTAACATAACTTAATGGCAATCCACTTTGGATCAACACACTTAATGCGCCCGCTAAAGACACAGATTCATCAAGTTTGGTGAGTACAACACCAGATAAGGGAATGCGTTTAAAGTGATTTACAGCATCTTGCAGCACGCGGCGCTGTCCTGTGGCAGACAGTACCAGATAACTGCGGATAGGTATTCTGCTATTTGCAGTTAAATTATCAAGTTGCTGGTAAAGCCGCATATCTCGTTGGCCCATACCCGCGGTATCTATCAATACTAGCTTGCGATTTCTAAACTGATACAGAATTTGCTCTAGTTCAGCAAGGTCATGGGCTTGTTTGACTGGGCAGCCCATGATTTTGCCATAGGTGGCCAATTGCTCATAGGCGCCAATACGATAATGATCTGTGGTAATCAATGCCACTTGGTCAGCACCATGGTGAGCAGCAAAGCGTGCGGCCAGTTTAGCCAAGGAAGTGGTTTTCCCCACACCAGTGGGACCAACTAATGCCACAATACCGCCTTGCTTAACAATATCATCACCTTGATTATCAAGCATATTCGCAAGACTTTGCGGCAGTGCACGAACTAATTCTGCAGGAGTATAGTGTTGGCTCAGCGCAGCTAATTTGTTTGCCACCGCTGGTGAAAACTCGGCCTCCAACAACTTTGACTCCAGCATGGCACCGACAGGGTCGATACGCTTTTTATGCTCAGTCATCAATGCTGAAACCTGATGGGTCAACAAATTACGTAAGGATGATAACTCGTCGCGCATGGCTTCAAGATCGGCATTTTGCTTTTGCGAACTCTGTGACTTTTTATCGAAGGGATTGCCCATATCACGGCGCTCAGCTTTAGGCGCAGCTGCGGTAGCTTGTAATCCTTTAGCCCATGCAGGAAGCTCTGCATCTTGTTGTTGATGCGTGAGTTGTTGGTTTAAACGATTTTGTTGCTTCTCAAGCAAGGCTTGGAGTGAGTCCGCTGGCGCCGAGGGTTTTAGCTTAGTTTCAGCGCGGATCGGCGCTTTGGCGCCGAGCGAAACTAAGTCATCACTCACATCCATAAAGGTCGGAGTGGCAGCAGGCGCTTTCGCTTTTGGCTCGTCGTAGTCAACGGCAGCGACAATCTCAATACCGCCATTCACCTTTTTATTGGACATAATCACCGCATCGGAGCCGAGCGTGTCCTTCACTTGGGCCAGTGCAGCACGCATGTCTTTGGCAAAAAAACGTTTAATCTTCACTTATGCGTCCTCTACTGGCCGACGGCAGACACTATGCGTATTTGCTTTTCATCGGGGATTTCTTGGTAAGAAATCACTCTGAGATTAGGAATAGTATATTTAACAAAGCGAGACAGTGTCGCACGTAACATACCTGACGTTAGCAAAATAGCGGGCTGGCCAACCATTTCTTGCTTTTGAGCGGCATCCGCTAAGGATTGCTGCATACGCTCTGCAAGACCTGGCTCGATATTTGGACCATCGCCACCAGTTGCTTGCATTGATTGATGCAACATCTGTTCCAATTCTGGCGCCAAAGTTATGACAGGTATTTCGAGTTCAGGGCCTGAGATCTCTTGAACTATCATGCGCTTCAATGCGATACGCACCGCTGCCGTTAACACTTCAGTATCGTTACTCTTAGTGCCGTATTCTAACAAAGTTTGCACTATGGTACGCAAGTCTCTGACAGAAACTCCTTCATTTAATAGGTTTTGCATCACTTTTACGACATTTCCGAGCGGCATCACATCAGGAATAAAGCCATCCACCAACTTAGGCGAGTGTTTAGCAAGCATATCCATCAGTTGTTGCACTTCTTCGTAGCCTAAAAGTTTTGCTGCATTATTCGTCAATATTTGGCTGATATGAGTTGCCACTACCGTCGCTGCATCCACTACCGTATACCCTAAGGTTTGGGCATGTTCACGCAGCTCAGGGGCAATCCACACGGCTTCGAGACCAAAGGCAGGATCACGGGTCTCAATGCCATCTAACTTACCGTACACTTGTCCCGGATTAATGGCGAGCTCGCAGTCATGGCGAATATCCGCCTCACCCACAACAACGCCCATAAGAGAAATACGATAGGCATTAGGCGAAAGGTCTAAATTGTCACGTATGTGAACCGCAGGAACCAAGAATCCCAATTCTTGCGAAAGCTTTTTACGTACGCCCTTGATCCGGCTGAGTAATTCTCCACCTTGACCTTTATCGACTAAGGGAATCAAACGGTAACCCACTTCAAGACCAATAGTGTCGACATGATGCACATCGTCCCAGCTAAGTTCCTTAGGCTCTCTTTCGGCTCTTTCCGTTGGGCCCGTTTTGACTTGTTCGAGGGCTTTGGCACGTTTAGCCTCATTACGTTTAAATATAAAATAAGCCGCACATCCCGTTAAAACGGCGAAACTTAAAAACGCCATATGCGGCATTCCAGGCACAATCCCCATAACGAACAATACGCCAGC
The DNA here is from genome assembly GCF_000798835.1 of Shewanella sp. ZOR0012. NCBI lineage: Bacteria > Pseudomonadati > Pseudomonadota > Gammaproteobacteria > Alteromonadales > Shewanellaceae > Shewanella > Shewanella sp. ZOR0012. The sequence goes on along the minus strand of NZ_JTLE01000094.1, from coordinate 4,139,524 downwards.
AGCAATCCCTAGCGATTTATGACTGTCAAACATCTGACTCATCAACATCTGACCCATATCGCCAGATTCATTTTGGCGAGTTACCATCAATGCCGCAGCAATTGACAGTAATAAGCCTGGGATTTGGGCGACTAACCCGTCACCTATTGTTAAGAGGGTATAAATTTCAACCGCTTGAGAGAATGTCAAACCATGCTGCACAATCCCGATAATAAAACCACCGAGAATGTTGATCACTAAAATCATGATACCCGCGATAGCATCGCCCTTAACGAACTTAGACGCACCGTCCATTGCGCCATAGAAGTCAGCTTCGCGGGTGACTTCAGCCCGCCTAGTTCTGGCTTGATCTTGATTAATAATCCCCGCATTTAAGTCAGCATCAATTGCCATTTGCTTACCAGGCATCGCATCCAAGGTAAAGCGAGCACTCACCTCAGCAATCCGGCCAGCACCTTTGGTAACAACAGCAAAGTTGATAATAATCAGAATGATAAATACAACTAGACCAACGGCATAGTTACCACCAATCACTACGGAGCCAAAGGCTTCAATGACCTTACCCGCCGCATCACCACCGTTGTGACCTTCGAGTAATACCACACGGGTCGATGCCACGTTAAGTGCAAGTCGAAGCAGTGTCGCAACTAATAAAACGGTTGGAAAGGCAGCAAAGTCTAAAGGTCTATCGGTATAAATCGCGACCAAAAGCACAATCAAGGCTAAAGCAATGTTAAAGGAAAATAAGATGTCGAGTAGAAACGGGGGAATTGGCAGTACAATCATCGCCAATGCTGCAAGCACTAGTGCTGGCGTACCTATGCCCTTAAAAGAGCTTAGCTTCAACTGTTTTACTTGGCCTAAGGAGGCTTTAACATCCATTCACAGATACCTAAACTTTGACGTATAACTGCCTAAAAGCAAAAAGCACGCCAACAACTAACAATCAGGTAGTAAAGCTAATATGTAGCTAGCTAACTTTACGTTAGAGCACTATTTACTCGTTACTACGACTTGTTGAGATTTCAAGATTATATTTTGTTCATTCTGGCGCGAAACGAAGAAAGATGTGTGGTTGTTCTACTCAAATGACGAGCTGCTTTTATGACAGAAAGTAAGAGTAAGGGCTTACAAGACGATTACTGATGGCTGCATTTGGCTGGCTTTTCTGCCGCGTTATCGTCCGTTTATGTAGAATAACTACACAGCACGGACTTTGCCTTGCATAAAAGCCAGCCTAATTGCTGCAAAAATAACCATGAAACGTCAACACGCCCTAGTACTTCAGATCTTCAGGAATAGGTTGATTAACGGGAATAGGGATAGGTTTGCGGCCACGCCCTTTTTGATACTGCCTTAACTGGAATACATAAGCGAGTACCTGTGCTACCGCGGTAAATAGACCTTCAGGGACTTGTTGATCAAGTTTCGTTGTATGGTAAATAGCCCGCGCAAGTGGTGGTGCAGTAACAATGGCAATATTATGCGCCCTTGCTACCTCACGAATTTTAAAGGCAACCTCATCGACGCCCTTAGCAATCACAAACGGTGCTGCAGAGCGCTTAACATCATATTTTATCGCCACTGCATAGTGCTCAGGGTTCACCACAATCACATCCGCATTGGGAACTTCGGCCATCATGCGTCGCTGCGCTAATTCACGCTGCATTTGGCGGACTCGCCCTTTGACCTCAGGTTTACCCTCGGTATCTTTATACTCGTCTTTGACCTCCTGCTTTGTCATTTTCAGCTGTTTATTATGGTTCCAGATCTGAAATGGCACATCGATTACCACAATGAATAATACGGAAGAGCAAAGTAGGATAAACATCCATACCAGTAAATCTAAGGCGTGGTAGACATTCCCAGGAAGGTGATCGGCAGAAAGGAGTAAAATATCATTAAAGTAATGATTTAGAAGAAAATATGCCGCCAACGCAACAACAGAAAACTTAGCAATGCCCTTCGTTAATTCAACCAAGGCTTGCACACCAAACATCCGTTTAAAACCCGCAATCGGGCTCATTTTGCTGGCTTTAGGCATCATGGCTTGGGTAGAAAAATTCATTCCACCAAGGGACACGTTTCCGATAAATGCCACCACCACAATCAGCAGCATAATCTTAAGCAACGGCCAACCTATTTCGCCGCCGACAACGCCCCAGACATTAAACATTTGATTAGTATCAAAAATTGCAGCTCTATCCATGGTAAACACACGTTCAAACACATTGGAAAGTGCTTTTGCAATACCAGGACCGAGCATATACAGTCCTGTTGCAGCCGAAAGCAGAACTGTGGCCGTACCTAATTCTTTGGAACGGGCAACCTGACCTTTTTCCCGCGCCTGTTCGAGGCGCCTCCCGGTGGGTTCCTCGCTGCGTTCGCCGCTACTTTCTTCAGCCATTACGCGTTCCTATCCGGTTAAAGTATGCCATCAGCTTGACACTGAAGCCCTAAAATATCACACAGCAAAAGCTGTGCCGATGACCATACTTCATCGAAATGAGCCATAACAGGAGTTAAGGTTAACCATAAAATTAACAATCCACCGATCATCGTAATCGGAAAACCAATCGAAAAAATGTTTAGCTGTGGTGCAGCGCGGGTCATAACCCCAAAGGATAAATTGACTACCAATAACGCGATAATTGCTGACAGCGACATAGTTAATGCCGCGCCAAACATATAAGACCCCCATTCCGCCAACGCGCGATAGCTGGTCAACGTTAATCCCACATTAGAAATCGGCAGTGTATCAAAACTGGCCACAAGCATACGGATCATCAACAGATGACCATCAACAGCTAAAAAAATTAAGGTTGCGAGCAACAGGAAGAAGTTACCAATCACTGGAGTTTGTTGTCCTGAACTCGGATCAACCATAGAGGCAAAACCTAAGCTGGTCTGCATGCCGATAATCTGACCCGTTAACACAAAGGTTTGCATCACCATTTGGGTCACAAAACCCATGGCAACACCAATAATAATTTGCTGTGCAGTAATAAAAACGGCGCTTAAGGAAAAGAGTTCTGCATCCTTAACGGGCGGCAACACGGGGGCAATGGCGAGGGTTATGGCAATAGCAAGAAGTAAACGCACACGAGTGGGAGTTGTTGCCGCGCCAAACACCACCATAACCATCAGCATACTGGCGACGCGAAACAGTGGCCACATATACGAAGCAATAGTTTGCATTAACGTATCAAGCAGCAACTCCATGGGATTAACCTACCACTTGAGGAATACGGTTAACCATTTCAATAAAGAAATCCATTAAGGTCTGTACTAACCAATGACCCATTAACATCAAAGCAAGCAAGGTCACAATAAGTCGAGGTAAAAAACTTAAAGTTTGCTCGTTAATTGAGGTCGCAGCTTGGAATACCGCCACAATTAAGCCAATGCCGAGCCCAGGCAGAACAATAGCCGAAACCATCATCACAATAACGGCTAAAGCTTCGCGAAAAATATCGATTAGCGCTTCTGGCGTCATCTCAGTACTCCGCCTGTCTAACCAAAGCTATTGGCTAAGGTGCCCATCACAAGCCCCCAGCCATCAACAAGTACAAACAGCATAATTTTAAAGGGCAATGACACAATCATAGGCGAGAGCATCATCATCCCCATGGCCATTAAGATACTGGCAACCACTAAATCGAGTACTAAAAAAGGCACAAACAACATAAAACCAATTTGAAAGGCCGTTTTGAGCTCGCTGGTGATAAATGCAGGCACAAGCACACTCATTGGTGCTTCTTCGGGTGAATTAATATTCTGGTAACCCGAAATATCGATAAAGGTTTTGAGATCCGTGGTACGCACTTGCCCTAACATAAATGCCCGTAATGGCTCTTTGCCCTTATCGAAGGCCTGTTGCAGAGTAAGCTGTTCATCAATATAAGGTTTTACCCCTTGGTCATAAATTTTGTCGAACACTGGCGCCATAATGAAAAAGGTCATAAACAGGCTCATACCGATTAAGACTTGGTTAGACGGAGTCTGCTGTAAACCAATCGCTTGGCGCAAAATGGAGAGCACCACAATGATGCGGGTAAAGGACGTCAACATAATGACCATGGCGGGTAAAAAACTCAGCGAAGTCATTAGCAATAGGATTTGCATGGTAACCGAATATTCGGTCGAACCATCGGCGGCGGTTTTTACGGTTACAGCGGGCAATACGCCATCTGCCGCTCCGACGGATGTCGCAAACAACAGCGTACTAAGCCCAATAAAAGTAAGGATGTACTTGATCATTGTTTTAATTTCGCCTGCCGTAGCTTGTCCGCAAAAGATACGGACTCAATTTCGATAGGCTCAGCTAATTTATCAATTAAATTAACTTGTTGCCCACTCACGCCAAGTAAATACTGCTGTTCACCCACTTGAACTAAAACAAGGCGCTCTTTCTGACCAAGGGATGTTACTGCAAGGGTTTTGAGCACACTATGATTGGTTGGCACTAAATTAAATCGCCTTAGCAGGTAAGCTAAGGCGAAAATAAGCAACAGAACTAAAATAAGCCCACCGAGCATACTCGCCGCTGCTGCCATTTGTGATGGCTCAGTCACTTTTGCTGTCGCCACTGCACCTTGGGTGGCCACTTCAGCGACACTCGCCTGAGCTGCTGACGCGGCATTGAGAATTACCGATGTGCTCATCTCGCTCCTTCAGGCTTTTTCTTAATGAGTGATATTACTTAAGCTTTTTAATTCGCTCAGTCTGACTAATTACATCTGTTAAGCGAATACCAAATTTATCGTTTACCACCACCACTTCACCATGGGCGATAAGCGTGCCATTGACCATCACATCCAACGGTTCACCTGCAACTCTGTCGAGCTCAACTACTGAACCTTGGTTCAGCTGTAACAGGTTACGGATACTGATGAAGCTGCGACCAACTTCCATCGAAATCGTCACAGGTATATCTAAAATGGTATCTAACTTAGCCGCTTCTGCCTTGCTAATCGGCTGTGAGTCATCCACTAGCTCATCAAGATCAACGGCATTAGCCTCTTCCAGAGCTTGTTCGGCCATCGCTGCTGCCCAATCATCATCTGTACTCATCTCACTCCACCTTTATAATTCTGATATGTCTCTAGCTTTGCCTTTACGCGTCACTAATTGTAATTCGGATTTGACCGTCTCAGGACGAGGGATTTTTTCGTAAATTTTAAGTGCTAGATTATCTCGTGAACGTCCCATTTTACAGCGGTAAGTCGGTAAGTCCTCAATTCTCATCATAATGTACTCTGGTAATTCAATAGGGATAATATCCCCAGCCTTAAAGTTCATTACATCTTTGAGTGTGAGTTCGTGCTCAACCACGGTGGCATCAAAGCCTACTTTAACGTCCATAATCTCGTCATGCAGCGCCTGCGACCAACGCATATCGGTATCTTGTTTATCACTCTGTACGCCCGCATCGAGTAATTCGCGGATTGGCTCAATCATCGAATATGGCATCGTGATGTGGAAATCACCGCCACCACCATCCACTTCGATATGGAAGGAGTTAATGACAACGACTTCAGTTGGACTGACAATGTTAGCCATCGCTGGGTTAACTTCGGAGTCTAAATAATCAAACTCCACATCCATCACGGGTGCCCAAGCATCTTTATAATCTTCAAAGATAATTTTAAGTAATAACTGCACAATACGCCGTTCAGTGGGGGTAAATTCCCGCCCTTCAATCTTGGCGTGGAAACGGCCATCACCACCAAAAAAGTTATCCACCAAAATAAATACCAGTCGCGCTTCCATGGTAATCAGCGCAGTACCTTTTAGGGGGTGGAAACGTACCATGTTCAGACTGGTTGGGACGAATAGGGTATGTACGTACTCACCAAACTTGAGCATTTGCACGCCGTTGATCGACACTTCGGCCGCGCGACGCATCATGTTAAACATGCTGATCCGCAGGTGACGGGCAAAACGCTCATTAACAATTTCGAGCGTGGGCATACGACCACGCACAATCCGATCTTGGGAAGAAAAATCGTAGGAACGAGCCTCCTGCCCAGCGGCATCAAGCTCATCATCCTCTTCGACATCATCGACCCCGTGTAAGAGCGCATCAATTTCGTCTTGGCTTAATAAATCACTCACAGTATTGTCTTCGCCTCTTTAAGGTGCTGAAGATGAAAGGTTATTGCATGACAAAACCAGTAAAGAGCACTTTTTCAACCACTTTACGTCCCGTTACAGATTGCAACGTGTTTTGTACGCTCAACAGGGCTAATTGTCGTAATTCATCTTTACCCGCCTGTGTACTTAGCTTTTGCACATCGGCACCACTAAAAGTGGTTAGCAGCGCATCTTCAATCAATGGAATGTGCTTTTGGGTCAACACATCATCATCTTGACCTCTGACCATAAGTTGCACTTTGATTTCGACAAGCCGAGCGCGATCCGGTCCTGGAAGGTTAAATAAAAATGGGCGAGGCATCGGCACATAAGCTGCCAATGCCGGCTCAGCAGCCGGCGCTGCCGTTTCGGTTTTAGCACCTTCGGCCTCGACAGGAGCCTCTTCACTACTTCCAAGGAAAAACCAAAGCGCGCCACCAATTAATAGCGCAACAAAGACACCCACACCGATAAAAATAAATAGCTTCTTTTTACTTTTTGGTGCTTCAGTACTTTCAAGTTCTAGTGATTCTTCCTTGGCCATTTTCTGTTCTCTTTAATAGGCTAAATTTGGGAATGGGATTAAGGCTCAGTTTATAATCCACTTTGTTACTATAGGTTACCTGCTTAAGCGTAATAATCTATACCCGAATTTAAACTAGTTGCTTGATTTAAACCTAAATCGAGTTCTTCTGCCGAGAAATCATCCACATTTCCACCACTTGCACCGCCACTGTCTGCAAATCCTCCCTCACGGCGTTGTCCTTGGTCACCTTGAGAGACATGACTGTCAGCGAGCTGCATGCCTTGTTCTTGTAATAATTCACGTAAACGAGGAATCGCTTGCTCAACCACATCGCGGGTCTGTGTCTGAGCAACATGGAATTGCACTTGCGTCTGCTCACCATGAACTTGTATTTTCACTATCATGTGTCCAAGTTCGGGTGGATCTAGGCGAATTTCCGCCTGTTGAATACCTTGGCTAACCATAGTAACAAGCTGCTGTTTCATCACAGGAGAAAAGCGCTGGATCATTTCCTGCATCTGATTTTGGTTTTCAACGCCTTGACGTAAGGAAAGATGAACCTGTGGTATCTCTTGGCGTTGAATTTGCTGGTTAGCTAAAGAGTGTTGTATCGATACCGCTTTAAAATCAACAGGCTTAAATTCTGTAACAGATTCTTCATGGCCAGTATCGAGCGAAGATAAGGCGTTTTCTTGCCGCGAATCCAGTGTGACGGCTAACTTGGCATCTTTTAACAATAATCCTGCCGAAATTTCGGCGCGTGAAGGATTGTCGTCAATAGCATTAGGCTCAACCGAAACCGCACCTAAGGCATCAAGCTCTTTAGTCGTAGAGTTTAATATCACAGCATCAGCATCGGTAACTGACACATTAGCTGTATTGATTGACGGTGACTGTCCAACCGTTGGCGCAGTCGTTTTATCAATTGATGGGAGCGACAGATTTATCGACTTATTGCTTAGTTCAGCCTCTTTCGCCTCTAACTTGTTAGCTTCAGAGATAGATTCCCCTTCAATCGGTAAAATGGGGGGTTCTGGCGGTTTAACCCATTTTTCAGTTCGCATCTCTGCAAGCATTGATGCATCATCTATAAGCGTATCATCGGTCGAAGCGCCAGTCTTATCCACAGTTTCAGTATTCGCCGTTGCAATCAAACCTACTGTATTAATTGACTGATTTTGTTTATTTATAATATCTTCTGGAAGTGCAGATGCTCGTTCTTGTTGAAAAACAAATGTACCCGTTTGCTCTAAAACTTGTGCATCTAATGTGTCATTCGTTACGGTAACTTCATTTGACTGAGCAAATTTCGCTAGCTCATCTAAAAAAGTTGGCTTGATAGTCTCTTCCGTTGGTAAAGCGCCATCCTCTGTTGCAGGGGCTAAGATGCTAGCGGCATCTTCTGTCGTTAATTGAGCTTCAAGCGGCAAAGAGTCGCTCGGAGCGGCCGCTTTTTTCATCTCGTTTGCCATGCCTATTTGAGCAAAAATCAAGCTAATATCAGCTTCATCATCTGCACTAGTATCATCAATATCTGTTTTCTGTTTTGCCGATTTGGCAGAAACATCTGGAGAAACATTGGTGTTAGTCGAGGATGAGCTAATAGATGTCACTGAAGCCAAAGCGGCAGAAAAGTCTTCACTATTAGCATCTTGCCCCAACATTTTACTTGAGCCAGCACTATTTTTCGCATTAGATACTAATAGGATATTGTTCATTTGTTGCATAAAAGCTCCTAAACATCCGCCCAGAGGAAAAAGAGCGTGGGCAAACGTCAATTTATACGGCTTTGGCTATATCTGGCATAAATCAAGCAAATAAAATGCCAACAAATGGATATTAAAAATTCGAGTATTATTGACTGTCGGATTGGTTAATTACTTCTTACGACGGAAAAATTGCTGCGAAGCAAATTCATCCGTCATTTTTTGCTCTTTTTTGAGCTCAATGACTTGGCGCTTTTTCTCTTTATTTTCTAAAAGTAGTTCCACAGCCTTACGTTTTTTTTGTTTTTCTAGCCAGTGCTGCTGACGGTAGTGTTTCTGCTTTTCACCATCGGCTACAACACGATTTTGCTGAGCAATAGCCTCATCGATTTGCCGAATAAAACGATGGAATTGGTGGTAATGACTCGCACTAATCGCCTGCCCCTGCTGCGACTGCATCTGCTTCATATAATCCAAGCGATAGTTATTTAGCGCATCGAGCTGATTTTGGCGCTTTTGGCACTCAAGTTGTGCCGACTTTAGCAGTAGCGCAGCCTGTTCCTCGGCATCGAGGGCTAACTTTAATACGAGTAATAGGGGATCGGCATTCGCCATAACGGCCTCAATTATTTACATTGCGCAGCGAGTTGCCCGAGCATCATTTGACTATCAGCAAAACTAAAGGCATCACGCATGGTTTGCCGCAGAAAAGCGTTCATTGCAGGTTGTAGACGTATCGCATTATCAATACGAGGATCGCTCCCTTGTGCATAAGCGCCAATCGAAATCAGATCCTTATTCTGCTGATAAAGGGAATAGGTTTGCTTGACGCGGCGCATGGCCTCAAGATGTTCATTGGAAATTACCATAGGCGCCACACGGCTAATAGAAGCCTCAATATCAATGGCAGGATAGTGCCCAGAATCAGCAAGCGATCGTGACAGCACAATATGACCATCGAGGATCGCCCGAGAAGCATCGGCAATCGGGTCCTGTTGGTCATCGCCCTCGGTTAGTACAGTGTAAAATGCGGTGATAGAACCTTGTCCAGGCCCGCCATTACCCGCCCGTTCAACCAGACGCGGCAATTTAGCAAATACCGAAGGTGGATAACCTTTAGTCGCCGGCGGTTCACCGACTGCCAAGGCAATCTCACGCTGCGCTTGGGCGTAACGAGTCAGACTATCCATTAATAACAATACGTTATAGCCTAAATCACGAAAATATTCAGCGATACGAGTCGAGGTTTCACAGGCGCGAAGGCGCATCAGCGGTGAAGTATCGGCGGGTGCCGCCACCACAACAGAACGCGCTCTCCCCTTTTCACCTAGGATTTCTTCAATAAATTCTTTAACTTCGCGGCCACGCTCCCCAACGAGCCCCACCACAATAATGTCGGCCGTGGTACCTCGGGTCATCATACCTAACAGCACACTCTTACCCACACCTGAGCCCGCAAACAAGCCCATACGTTGTCCCTTGCCAACAGTTAACATGGCATTGATGGCGCGAACGCCCACATCGAGTGGTTCAGTGATCGCACGGCGAGAAAGTGGGTTGATGGCGTTACTATGTCTTGGCGCCTGCTGTTCGGTAGATAATGCGCCGAGGCCGTCTAACGGCACACCATTACCGTCGAGCACGCGCCCTAACAGGGATAAGCCCACATTCAGACCCGCCTGCTCTCCAAGGGGAACAACCCGCGCGCCAGGTAACACGCCACGCAGCTCTTCAATTGGCATGAGATATAATAATTCATCATCAAAACCAACGACTTCGGCAATTAACTCTCCAGCCATGGTCTCAATAGAACACAAACTACCGACGGGTGCTCGACAGCCACTTGCCTCTAAGGTTAAGCCGACAACGCGCACTAATTGCCCACAGGCAACGGCGCGAAATGGGGGCACTTTATTGATGCAATGATTCAGTTTATTCAGCAGTTGATGGCGGCGATTGTGCATCTTGCTCTCCATCAGCTTGCGGTTGTGTTAACAGTTCATTATCGTCCAGTGTCGATTTAGGGACGATTTTAGCGGCATTTTCGTCATCAAGTGCAGCTTGTCGCTGTTGTTGCTGTAACGCTAAGTGAGATTGCTGATTACGCAGTGATTCAAACACAGCATCAATCCGTGAGGAAAGGGTTAAATCGACCAACGAGCGTTGGCTACTGATAATACAATCCCCCACCGTTAAGCTAGGATCGGCCTCTAATTGCCACTGATTACGGTTCAATTGGGTACTAGAATATAAGGTTTCAACCAAGGCAACATCATCGGAATGCATGCGAATACTGACGCTTTGCTCCTTGATTGGCAGAGATTCGACCCCTAAACGTAGCGCCGACAGGATTTGTTCTGGATGAGTTTTAAGTTCATGACCAATCACAGATTTAGCCAGCGCCATAGTGAGTGTCATTAAGGAATGTTCAATATCGCCATCGAGTATTTGCAATGGCTTTTCAAATTGGCTTAACAGCCCTTCGAAGCGGCTGACTAATGCCTTGGCTTCAGCAAGCCCAGCCTCAAGCCCTTGCTCATGACCTTGGGCTAGGCCCTCGGTATGGCCTTGCTCTAAACCTTCAAGTCTGCCCTGCTCCAGTCCTTCGGCATAACCTTGTGTCTTACCTTCGTTAAAGCCTTCTTCTTCGGCTTGAGCGCGAATATCTTCAATTTCCGCCATGGTGGGTGGCGCAATGGTTTCGGCGGCCACCGCCTTCGGCGCTTGCTGCGGCGAATAACCAAAGAGGTTTGAAATACTCACCTCTTCGGTTTGGGTCACATCGGGCAATTGCCAATGGCTAAACTCAAGCTCAGCGTCGCTGACCCCCCTGTGGGACAATTTATTGTCGCTATTGTCGCTCCGATTAGAGGAACTCATCGCCACCACCGCCGCCTAACATGATTTCACCACTGTCACTTAACCGACGTGCAATTGACAGAATTTCTTTTTGGGCGATTTCCACTTCGCTGATCCGAATTGGGCCCATGGCTTCTAAATCGTCACGCAGCAATTCGGCGGCCCGTTTAGACATATTGCCTAAAATCTTATCTTTGAGCTGATCGTCTGCGCCCTTCAGCGCCTTCATCAATACATCCTGCTGCACTTCACGCAGCAAGGTTTGAATACCACGATCGTCCACATCGATAAGGTTTTCAAATACAAACATTAAGTCTTGGATTTGCTGCGCCATTTCCTCGTCGGTTTCGCGCATGGTTTCCATCAACTGACTTTCAACACCCGTATCGAGGTAGTTCATAATGTTGGCCGCCGCCTTTAGGCCGCCCATCTTCGCTGCTTGCGCACCACCTTGGCCGGCGAATTGTTTCTCCATGATGTCGTTTAATTCTTGCAATGCTGCAGGTTGCACTTCTTCAAGATTGGCGATACGCATCATTAAGTCTAAGCGGGTATTCTCAGGGAACTGGCCGAAAATTTCTGCGGCTTGATCTGGCTCTAAATACGATAAAACAATGGTTTGGATCTGTGGATGTTCGTTTTGGATGATAGTCGCGACTTGGCGCGCATCCATCCATTTAAGGGAATCCAAACCTTTGGCGCCGCTGCCCATGATAATTTGTTCAATTAAATTACCAGCTTTGTCTTCACCTAGGGCCGCCGTTAACGCTTTACGGACGAACTCTTCGCTGTTGAAGCCAATAGAAGAATATTTTTGAATATCATCGAGAAACAGCTTATGCACTCCGATGACTTTTTCCTGACCAAAGTCTTCCATGGCCGCCATTGCCATACCCACTTTTTGCACTTGTTTAGGTTCTAAGTGCTTTAAAATAGAGGCGGCATCGGCTTCACTCAAACTTAACAGTAAAATCGCCGTTTTTTCGATGCCACTGAGATCCTTAATATTGAAACTTGAGGTTTCAGCGGCGTCTTTTGATTTATTCTCAGCCATTGTCTTGTAACCAGTTTTTCACGACTTGGGTTGAAAGCTCGGGCTCATTGGCCACAAGCGCACGGATAGCTTTAATCATATCATCATCTTTATGCAGATTAGGGATAAGAATTGAGCCATCGTCGGCATAACTATACTCTGCTTCTTTGGTATTGAGCATCCCTAAGGTGTCAGCAGCATATTGATCCTCAATCTCGGCGAGCTCATTACCCAATCTTGCATCGTCTGGCATGTTAACGCTGTCAGGATAGATTAAACGTTTGAGCATTGGGCGCACCACGGCAAGGATCAGCACTAAGATAACTAAGGCACCGATACCTAACTTTACTGCACGCCAGAACCAAGGCTGTTCCCAAAGTTCAGGGGCAGGCACATCTTCAACCAATTGATCCATAAAGGGAACAGTGACTACCTCTAAAACATCACCCCGCTGCGCGCTAAAGCCTACCGCACCTTCCAACAAACGGCGGATATTGGTTAATTCTTGCTCGGTACGAGCAACGCGTGCCACTTGCCCATTTTCACCCGCAGCGCCCGGTTTAAAGTCCACCGCAACTGACACACTCACGCGGCGCACTACGCCAATTTGCTGACGGGTATGGCTGATGGTGGTGTCTAATTCAAAATTACGAGTGGCTTCGCGGTGCGAGTTACCTGCGGTAACACTTTCGGTAGCTTTATCAGCCTCCTGAGGAATATTAGATTCCATCGGAGGTTGGTTCGATAATGCGCCAGGGATCCCCCCACTCGAGCCACCAGTAGAGTTATTTTCAACCGTCATTTCACTGCGTAGTGACGGTAAATCTGGATTAAACCGTTTGGCCGTTTGTTCAACAGCGGTGAAATCCATACTCACATCCACTTGGGAGGTAAAATTATCAGGCCCGAGAATAGGCGATAAAATCGAATCAATTTTAGTCCGGTATTCGGTTTCTTTTTGCTGTACCAACTCAAGCTCACGACGAGCTCTCGCAGAAACACCATCTTGGCTACCGGAGTTGAGTAAGCGACCATTAGAATCGGTTACCGTGACGCGTGAAGGCTCTAAGCCCTGAACCGCAGAAGCGACGATATCAACGATGGCATCAACTTCACCTTGGCCTAAGCCACCACGGCGAGTGTTAATTACAACTGTTGCACTTGGCTGAGAAGTATTACGGGCAAATACGTTTTCTTTGGGGAGTGCCAAAATCACTTTAGCGCGGCTTACGCTTTGTAACTGTTCAATCGCGCGGGCAAGGTTTTCTTCTTGGCTATGCTTGAGGCGAGCCTGTTCCATTCTTTGGCTCACACCAAAACCACTGTCTTGGGTAAGAAAGTCTTGGGTCGATGCAGCAGGACTATTAACCCCTGCACGGCTAAGCATCATTTTGACTTCTTGGTATTTATCTTCTGGCACTTTAACAACATCAACTTCGATCTGATATTTGATCTTGTTTTTATCAAGTACATCGAGTACTTGCACCATTTCCTGAGTTTCCATTTTACCCAATGGACGGTACTCAGGCTCCTGTGCCCAGATCATGACAAACACGGCTAACGCCAAACAAATGGCGAGGGCTAAAATCATGGTGATTTGACGCATCATATCGACGCCACCGAGACTCCCCAGCACGCCGGATTTATTTTCCTGTTGGACCCCTTGGTCCATTACGCCGGCATTCGATCCGACAATCATTTCTGTGCTCACGATTCGTACCTGCTAATTGCGTTATTCAAGGCCTAAACAGGCATGCTCATTATTTCTTTATAAGCTTCAACGAGCTTATTGCGCACTTGGACAGTGGCTTCAAAGGCAACACTGGCCTTTTCGCGGGCGATAACAGTATCAGACAAGCTCACGGTGGTATCACCCATTTCTAAGCGAGTCGCGAGGTTAGATGAGGTTGACTGCAAACCACTCACATTACCAATGGCTTGTGAAAGTAGCTGGCCAAAGTCAGCACCGCTGGTGTTATTCACTTGCTGCACAATATTATTAGGTGAAATCCCAAAAGAGGGTTTGATTTCACCTTGAAGTGACTGCATTTCTTGCAGTAATGAATTCGCGCCAATTTGCATGTCGTGCTCCCCATCGTCGAGTTATTGACGATTAAACTCTCAAGATAACGAGGATATGCAAAACTACGGCCAAGTTTTTACTTGGCCGAGCTAAAAAGAATTGCAGGGGTCATAGGTGTGAAATCGCCAAAGGATAACCAGTGGCGATGGTGCTAGAAAGGTTGCAAAACTCAACTTAGTTAGGCAATTGAATCCCCATATCGCGCATTCTGGCCATCTTGTATCTTAAGGTGCGCGCGCTGATCCCAAGTTTCTCAGCAACCAACTTACGGCTGCCTTGGCATTGCGCTAGGGTTTCGAGAATGATCACATGTTCCTGCGCCTTTAACTCTTCACCTAACCCCTCTGGCTCACTGCAATATTCAGCATCATCGGACGATAACGGCACATCTTGAGCATCAATAATAATGTCATTGGCAGTAATCACCGTACCTGATCGCAAAATCAAGGCTCGCTGCACAACGTTATCGAGCTCTCGCACATTACCTGGCCAGCGATGGCTAAGTAAACGGCGGCATGCGGCCTCATCAAATTCGGGTACGTCGATGATACTCAGTGCCTTTGCGTGTTTTGTGAGTAAATGCCGAGCTAAGGGTAAAATATCCGCAGGCCGTTGATTCAGTGCAGGCCAAGTCAGTGGAAACACGTTAATACGATAATAGAGATCTTCCCGGAATTGCCCTGCGGCAACCACGGCCTTTAAATCCCGATTCGAAGTGGCAAGCACCCGAACATCTAACTTAATGGTTTTGCGACCGCCTAAACGCTCCACTTCGCGCTCTTGCAATACGCGCAGCAGTTTGGCCTGTAACCCTAAATCCATCTCTGAAATTTCATCGAGTAATAAAGTTCCGCCCTGTGCTTGTTCGAATTTACCGGGGCATGCCTGATAAGCACCGGTAAAGGCGCCCTTTTCATAACCAAATAAGGTCGCCTCGAGCATATTCTCGGGGATGGCCGCACAGTTGATGGCCACAAATGCTTGGTCGGCACGGCTGCTATGTTGATGAATATAACGGGCTAGCACTTCTTTACCCGAGCCGCTTGGCCCAAGGATCATCACAGAAGCATCGGATGCTGCCACCCGCTGTGCCAGAGACAAGAGCGCAAGACTCTTTTCATCGGCAACCACAGGTTGATCGCTATTTTGTTTAAGTGGTAAATAGCGGGAAACTTGATTGAGCAACACCTCTGGAGCGAAGGGTTTTGCCAGATAATCGACGGCGCCCAATTTAATTGCACTGACCGCACTGCCTATAGTGGCGTACGCCGTCATTAACAGCACGGGCAATTTGGGATGATGTTGCTGTAGGTAATTTAATAAGCCTAAGCCACCAATCCCCTGCATTTGCACATCGCTGATCACAAGATCAAATTGATGCTGTTTTAGTGCGATTATGGCTTCTTCACCAGATGCCACATCAATACAGTCGTATTGTGCCAACATTAAGGTGTCCAGCAACGCCTCGCGTAAGGATGCATCGTCCTCAACTAAGAGTAATTTGGCTTCAGACATAGGGTTTCTCCAGCGGCAATACAGTAGCAGATTTAGCCTGCGGGAAAGTAAGCGAAACAGTACAACCTTTATTGGGCATACAGCTTAATTGCAGTTGGCCGCCATGATTACGCACCACAGACTGTACAACGGCTAAGCCTAAACCTGTCCCCTGAGCTTTAGTGGTAAAGAAAGGTTCCAGCACTTTTTGCTGCATTTTGGCATCCAATCCTTTGCCATTATCGATGACATTGAGATGTAACTGTTCATTGCTATCATTAGCAACGATTTGGATCTGCGTTGCCCCGGCTTCAAGACTGTTCATCACGAGGTTATTGACGGCTGAACTCAGCGCATTCACATTCGCCAGCATTAAGCTATTAGAAATATTGGTTACCGCCAGTTCAGCGCCATGCTTAGCAACTATTGGTTCACAGTTAGCAACAACATTCTCGATAACATCATTAAGATTAATCAGTTCGCCCAGCTCATCTTGACGTCCTTTAGCCATCAGCAGCATATCGTTCACTTGGCGTTCAAGCTCATTAAGTCTATCCACTAATTTCTGCTGAAATTTTGCCTTAGCAGATTCCGATAATTTGGGACTGGCCAGATTAGCAGCATAGAGCAGTGCAGCCGACAGTGGCGTACGCACCTGATGCGCCAGCGTCGCGACCATTTTACCGAGGGCTGACAGGCGCTGCAGATGGGAAAGATTCTTTTGCAGTAGACGAGTTTCGGTCAGATCCGTCAGCACAATTAATTGGCCAGGTTCCGGCGTTAATGGGGTAATCGCAAATTTGACTCGGCGGCCATTGCGTAATGAGACTTCATGGCCATCATCGTCCTGTGGCGCAAACGCCGTATGGATCACATCAATCCAGCGGGCGCCGCATAACGACTGCTCCAGCAATTCGACGGCAACGGGGTTTGCATCAGTGACAATACCATCACCGTTCAAAATCACCACGCCAGAGGGCATAGCCTGTAAAATATGCTCCATCCGATTGGACATATTGGCGGCCTCACGCAGTTGGTTCCATTGTTTGCTAGTGTGCTTGAATGTTTCAATTTGCGCTAGTGGATGAGCAGACATAGTCACTCCGTCAAAAAATTGCTTATGACGGAGTGTTTGCAGATTCTATGCCAAATTAAGAAATGAATTTAGATAGATAAAACAATAAGATAAATAACATCAAAATGACTATTCTTTCGTCATTCCGTACTTACGCATTTTCTCAACCAAGGTAGTACGGCGAATACCGAGCATTTCTGCAGCACGCGCAACGACGTTATCCTGCAGCTCTAACGCCTGACGAATCATATCGATTTCAAGCTCAGCCAGCAGATCCTTGAGGTTAACGCCTTCAGGTGGTAACTCACTGGGGAAACGCGTTTCAGGAATTTCTACTGGCTCTTCGCTGGTGAAAATCGAAGCGAGCGCATCACGTTCTTGCTGCTCTTCACTGAGTTCGACACTATACTCAGGCACATCAATATGACGATACTTTATCGGCAAGTCGTTCACATCGACTAAACCGCCTGGATATAAAATCGTTAGGCGTTCAACAAGGTTAGATAACTCCCGGACGTTACCTGACCAAGCATGTTCTTTTAACGATTCAATAGCACGCTGAGTAAAACGAACTTTGCCACGCCCCTCGTTATAGACACGACTCACTAACTCTTGCAGCAGTAAAGGAACATCATCCTTACGCTCACTTAATGCTGGCATTTCGATCGGGAAGACGTTAAGGCGGTAATAAAGATCTTCACGGAACTCATTGCTGCTGATCATAGTTTCAAGATCCCTATGGGTTGCCGCTACGACACGTACATCAGCATTAATTGTTTTAGTTCCCCCAACACGCTCAAAGACACGTTCTTGCAACACGCGCAGCAATTTTACCTGCATTTGCAAAGGCATGTCGCCAATTTCATCGAGGAACAGCGTGCCACCTTCGGCAAGTTCGAAACGGCCCTTACGAGAACTAATTGCCCCAGTAAAAGAGCCCTTTTCATGGCCAAATAATTCACTCTCCAATAACTCAGGCGGAATCGCGCCACAGTTAACCGGAATAAAAGGACCATCTCGGCGCTCAGATAAATAATGAATATTCCGAGCAACCACTTCCTTACCTGTCCCCGACTGACCCAGGACTAATACAGTGGCATCAGAGGTGGCGACTTGGCTAATCAAGTGACGCACATTGGCAATGCCTTCACTACGACCCACTAAGCTACGAAACAGTTTGGTTTGATTTGCACTGGTTGGGACTTGTGGACGTTTGACTTGCCCATAAACCTGACAAAAATGCAGGAGTTCGGTTAGTTGTGGGTAGTTTAATGGCTCTTCAATGTGACCCAGTACATTCGACACTTGCAGATCATCTACATTGCCAAATAACAAAATGGGTTGCCATGGGTACTGACTCGCAAGTGACTTGAGAGCATCAGCTGGCATGTTATCAGCAGTGACCACTAAAGCGCGGAACCGGGTATCTTGCAGACAAAGACTTAACTTTTCGATGGCGACGATTTCAATCTGCTCACCCAAAAATTCAAAAATGCAACACAGGCGACTTAAGCGCTCTGATGGGGTTCCGACAAGTAAAATTCGTTGATCTGTTTGCATCATTCAGTAGGCCGTAAAGCGCTAATTAGGTATCAATTCGCATTAATTATTTATGATTAGTTGCTGTAAAAGCTTAACAAATTCAATGTAACAATCTGTGCCACCATCACTACTGTGATGAATATTGTATTATCAGCAGTCGAGAAGCAAGCCTCGAATGCCGATTCTGCCAAACTGAATTGATTTTAGTTCATTTAAGCTATGATTCTAGCTAAAAAGGTCAATTAATTGACACAAGACAAAAAAGACGCACTTTAGGGTGCGTCTTTTTCATTACTTAAAAGTAGGGTTAACGAGCTTCTTCAGTATGGGAAGAGATATTGTGTTTATCTACAGGGATGGCATCCCACCCTTCTTTGATGGTTCGTAAAATATCACAAACATCATCAATGGCCTTTACATCGTTATTGAGGTTAGCTTCAGAAATCTTACGTAACATAAAATCGTATAAATCACTCAAATTTTTAGCTATTTGCCCACCAGCATCCATATTTAAACTATTACTTAGCCCAATAATGATACCGACGGCTTTATTTATATAAATCCCTTTATTGACTAAATCATTCTGCTCAATCGCATAACGGCTTTGTGCAAGGCGCTGTAGAGCACCAGCAAACATCAACTGAATAATTCTATGTGGGGAAGCAACTGTAATTTCACTTTCAAGTGAAACCTTACGATATGATTGCAGTGATCCTCTCATAAACACCTACCTATTTGAATCTATAGTCTCATAAACACTGATCTGGCGCTTATTCTTATTGCTCGCATGTAATAATGCTTGCCTGTCAGCCATGATAATACTCGCCTTTTTCGAAAAGTCCTGAGTAAATTCAAGCTGACGCTGAAGATAGTTAGCATCCGTCATATTGGCATCGGCGACTAATACATTGAGTAAAAGTTGACGCTCGTCTACCATACTCTGCAAATTTGAGACCAAGTCATCTGTTTGGGGATCCTCAGCAGGAATTCGGTTTAGCTGCTCTAACACTTGCGCAAGTGTAATATTAAGCTCATCGAGTTGCTTCACAACAATATTCCTTTTTACTTAGATCGATTTAGCTCTTTTTAACTGCACCAGGCAAAGAGTTTAGTCGGTCAACTAAGCCGCTACTCTGCTGATTGAGTTGCCCAACAACAAGATCCATCGCATTAAACTGTTTGGTTAAACGGGCGGTTAGTTGGTCCATCTTCAATGTAAATGCAGCTCTTTGATCAGCTAAACGACTTTGCTGACTCGTATAGCTAGACTGACGATCAGCAATCAAACCTGTTGATTTAACATAGCTATTAGCAAGATCGTTAAACCGATTAGCAAGACCTTTATCTGGAGTTGCAAACAGTGCTTCAACGCTCGGCATATCTTCGGTGAGTGCTTTATTGAGTTTTGTGTCATCTACGGATAATTTTCCGTATCTGTCTGTTTTAATACCAATATCATAAAGCGCTATTGAACCACCATCCGCAGTGGGAACACGTCCACTTGCCACACTGCGAAGCTGGGATTCAATTGAGCGAATCATAGAGTCGCCCTGTAATGCGGCAGCCGTTTTTTTGTCTTTGTCGTAGGCGGACATCTTATCGATGGCCGTCACTAAACTATTGTAGGCATCAACAAAAGCTTGAACGTTTGTTTTTACAGCTTCATTGTCTTGCTCAATTTTAATCGTCGTTGTTTTAGCAACATCGGCATTGGTTAAATTCAGTGTCACACCGGTTATGGCATTTTTTACTTCATTACTTTGTGAGGTGACTTTTTGACCATCAATATAAAGTACTGCATTTTTAGCATCTTGCAATATCGAAGTATTGCCAGAACCAAACATATCAGTAACCCCAGAACCAGACGAATTCGTTGCGGTAAGACTAATTTGGTTATCTTCACCGGTTTTATTTGAGCTAAACACTAACCGGCTTCCTGCATCGCTGGTAATCACAGTTGCAGTGACACCAACATTATCAGAAGCTTCATTGACTTTTTTGGCAATTGTAGCCAAAGAATCGGTAGCTGCTATATCAACAGAAAAGCTTTTACCATTAACACCAAATGCTAAACTACCCTCCCCTACTGGTTGTGTAGCATCGGTAACATTGGTACCAGCAATCTTATGGTTAGTTGCTAATTGCTCAACTTTAATCCCATAGCTACCAGCTTGAGCTGTTTTTTCAGCTTTTGCGCTAAGGTATGCATCAGTGCTAACAGATATTTTCCGTTGATTTAACGCATCACCTGTTTGAAGTTTCTTAACGGCATCCTGAAACGTAGATAGCGCACTCTTTAAAGTCCCCATTGCAGAAACTTTTGCTTTGATGCTGTCTTCCGTCTTATTAAACATCGCTTCTTTGGGGGCTTTCTCAGCATCAACTAACACTTTTACGATGTTAGAAATGTCTAAACCAGACCCCATACCTGTCGCTGTTAATGCCATAAAAACCTCTCACTCATCAACGGATAAATTACTGTGTGGTGTGAGTTTTAAGCTTCTGTCTTCATTAGCAGACCTGTCACTTCTGACAATTTTTCTGCTAATTTTAGTGCTTCCTCACTCGGCATCTGTCTGATGACATCACCAGTATCTCTATCTAAGACTGTTACTACTGCTTGCCCTGAATTTTCGTCAACTTTAAATGCAAGCCCTTTACGCATCATTGACATCATGTCAGAAAGTTCAGTAGCTACTTGGGTTAACTTTTCAGGATTTTGTTCATCTTCTGTTGCTCTTTGCTCAGTAGACTGTTCAACAGCTGATACGGCAGCATTGCGTTTTAACTCAACATCCGCCGTCGGTGCTTTCAGTGGTACTTGAGCCAAATCAATACGGCTAGGAACCTGCATTGACGTGCTTGCTATATTAGTATCCATAGCTATACCTCACCATCATAAGCATTTGTCTTTTATACAGCCTAACAAACACTATAACCTAATGATCATTTATGTGGCAAAGGGAGATCCGTCACCGAACCTCCCTTAGAACCTTATGCTTCAATAGATGATTAAAGCAGTGATAAGGCCACTTGAGGTAATTGGTTAGCTTGCGCCAACATTGCAGAACCTGTTTGTTGCAACACTTGGTTCTTGGTCATTTGTGACGTTTCTTTCGCAAAGTCAACGTCTACAATACGGCTCTTCGCATCGGCAACGTTTGCTTGGGTGTTAGCACTGTTACTGATGTTATGGGCTAAACGGTTTTGGATAGCACCTAAATCCGCACGTTGCGCGTCAATTGTTTTGATTGCTGCGTCAATTTTCTTTAAAGATGATGCTCGGGCAGCTGATGTTGTATTACCTAAAGAGCCGACAGATAAAGAAGATTTGTTACTGGCTTTTACAGTAACTTTAATATCTTCGCCATCTTGTGCACCAACTTGGAAGCTCTTACCTGCAGAGAAACCACCTGCTAAGAGCTTAGTTGTACCAAAAGCCGTAGTTTTACCAATTTCATCAATCTCGTTGGCGAGTTGATCCATTTCAGCTTTTAGTGCGGTTAAGTCTGCAGTGCTGTTAGCACCGTTTTCAGACTGAACGGTTAAGTCACGCATACGTTGTAACATGTTAGTTTGTTCTTGCATCGCGCCTTCAGCAATCTGTGCAATAGAGATCGCATCGTTGGCGTTACGCATACCCACTTCTAAGCCACGAACCTGACTATTTAAACGGTTAGAAATAGCTAAACCTGCTGCGTCGTCTTTTGCGCTATTAATGCGCAGACCACTGGATAAACGTTCCATTGAAGTGGCCAAACCGCTAGCGGAAGTATTTAAGTTTTTCTGTGCTTTTAAAGATGTAACGTTTGTGTTTACTGTAATGGCCATGATCGTTTCCTCTTTATACCTGGCTTGTCTAAACTTGCCTGTCTACTTAAGCCAGGCGGGTCTTAGTGGTTACAGTATATTTAACGGCCGTCTTTTTTTTATCTTTAGTATTATTTTTGAAAAATTTTTATCTTTATAAAAAATCTTTTTTTTCATAGAGATAAATATTTTAAATTAAAAAACTTTGCCTACTTTTCTAAACATAGCTAGAAAAAGTAGGCAAAAGTACTCTACAAAAATGCGCCAAATGAAACTTAACCCAACAGTGACAATGCGACTTGCGGTAATTGATTTGCTTGAGCTAGCATCGCAGAACCCGTTTGTTGTAAAACCTGATTCTTGGTCATTGCAGAGGTTTCTTTTGCAAAATCCACATCCACAATACGGCTCTTCGCATCAGCAACGTTTGCTTGAGTGTTCGCACTGTTACTAATGTTATGTGATAAACGATTTTGAACCGCACCTAAATCGGCGCGTTGGGCATCAATCGTTTTAATTGCGGCATCAATTTTCTTCAAAGAAGATGCTCTTGCGGCTGAAGTAGCGTTACCTAATGCAGCTACGGATAAGGATGTTTTATTACTCGCTTTTACCGTAACCTTAATATCTTCACCTTCTTGATGCCCCACTTGGAATACTTTTCCAGCAGAAAAGGTACCTGTAAGCAATTTAGTATTACCAAAAGCAGTACTATTACCAATACTGTCAATCTCTGTTGCCAGTTGATCCATTTCAGCTTTTAAGGCTTCTAAATCAGCTGTACTGTTAGCCCCGTTTTCAGACTGAATGGTCAAATCACGCATACGCTGCAACATGTTGGTTTGCTCTTGCATCGCACCTTCTGCAATTTGTGCGATAGATATTGCATCGTTTGCGTTACGCATACCCACCTCTAAACCACGAACTTGGCTATTTAAGCGGTTAGAAATAGCTAGACCAGCAGCGTCATCTTTCGCACTGTTAATGCGAAGACCGCTCGATAGACGTTCCATAGAGGTTGCTAAACCACTACTAGAGGTATTTAAATTTTTCTGTGCCTTCATCGAAGTCACGTTTGTATTAACTGTAATAGCCATGTTGAGTTCCTCTTCCTAGTTATACCGCCAAGGCTTGGAGCTTGGCTAAATTTTTAACAATTTATCTTACAGAGGGTTAGGTCTTTGCTTTCTGTTAAATAAAGTCAAACAGGGAAACAGAACCCACCTTACTAAACACGTTAGAGACTGCGTTCAATGCAAGCTGCTGCTTTTCAAATTCCGTAATCGCTGACGCATAATCCAGATCTTCCAGAAGTGATAGTGCTGAAGTATTCACCACTTTCTCCTCTGTATGTGTATCCTTGTAGCGCTCGACGGTTTTCAGATTATTTCCCGCCACACTTCTGGCTGAACTCATCTGATTGACGCCGCTATCGATATTATTCAATAACTGTGCCAACTGAGCTTTTCCTTGGGGAGAATTTGCTGCGTTAGGATCTTCGATCAGAGCGATTGCATTACTGATCGTGTCAAAAATACTGACCTCAGCCTGAGGTTCCATGCTGAAACTATCACCAGCACTGGGTTTACCGTCTATCTTGACCTCTATTCCATTAAAACTCACAGGTGTCGTGGCATCGAAGTTAGCAACGTTTGCGACTGGATTATTTGCTGAATCAAGCACCTGTAGATTGACGCCACCAGAACCGTTATCAGAAAAATTAAAGGTATAAGTATCAGCCACATAAGTCGCTTGATCGGCTATTTTGGCTGTATCAACGTTAAATCCACCTTGCTGGCTGGCCAAATAATTGACGCTATAATCGCCAAGCCCATTGGGAGCCTTCATAAACGCGAGATCGCCAGGAATATTGGTTCCAATGGCAACACCTGATTGCACTAAGCTATCGCGAACCCCAGAATCGCCGCTGTATACGATCTTGGGTGGAGTGGAATTATCAAAAGAGAAGGGTTGTTTGTCGGTACTAAACCCAGAGAACAGATAATTACCCGATTCATCTTTGCTATTGGCAATAGAGAGTAGTTCTTCAAGACTATCTTTCATCTCATCGGCAATCATTTGCCGCTCTGAGTCAGATAAAGTGCCGTTGACAGCACGCATCAACTGTTCACGAATAGAACCTGTTAAGTCTTCCGCACTGCCCAACTTGCTTTCTGTAACGGCAAGGCGGTTATTGGCATAGTCGATATTCTTCATAAATTGATCGACTAAGGCATTACGTTGATTTAGGTTGTCGATACCTAAAGCGGCAACAGGGTCATCCCCAGAGGTGTTGACCTTTTTGCCAGTGCTAAGCTGTTCTAAAATTTTGCTCGTTGCGGTTTGTTTTTGCAGCACGCTAGTAATACTTTGATTAAAGAGCTGCGCGGTTGATAATCGCATCGTCACTTCTCCTAACGCACTGAAGTCAATAGACTGTCAAAAATTTGCTGCGCGGTTGACATAATTCGCGCAGAAGCCTGATAAGCTTGTTGAAAACGCATCAGGTTGGCCGCTTCTTCATCTAAGTTCACGCCTGATTCACTTTCAACTCGGGTATAAGCTTGCTTATAAATGGCTTCTGCAGACCCCACTCGTACTTCAGCTGCTTTTGTTTGACTGCCAATATCCTGTTTGGTCTTTTGAAATACGTCTGCAAGCGTTGACTTACCACCATTCATCACTTTGGTTTCACTCAGTTTTGCCATCGCAACGGCGTTGGTGTTATCGCCCTCTGCAAAAGATAAATCGAAGGTAAATTTGTCACCTGCGGCTGCGCCGCTACTCTCAACTTCAAAGGTAAAACCAAATGCACTGATGCTCGGTGGCGTATAAGGCGCAGCAGCACCGAGTGATGCGCCTGATGCATCAAACGCTTCAAAGGTCGGCGGCACGGCAGTTGTATTTAACTGAATAGTCAGCTCACCCCCTTTTACAGGGAAATTCGCCGCATTACGGTCAGTAATTTGCGTGAGCTTAACTTGAGTGTTACCTGAGTTCGCAGTATCTGCGGTAATTTTGGGCGCCGCGGCAGCGATACCTTTAGGATCGGTCATCACTACTTCAATGCCATTCGCGGCCCCTGCGGTTGGACGAATGGCAAATCTGTCTCCAGAGGCCATGGCGCCAGCTTTAATATCAATAGAAAATCCAGCACCGCCTTCTAACTTAGTGCCGTTTAAGGTAAGCGGCGTTATCGCGCCAGTTTGCGTATCTCTCAGTTGATAGGTCGACGGCGCCGTAAACGACAGTTCATATGAACCACCCGTTAAGGTACTGGTATCATCAATATTGACGCCTAAGGTTGCGTTACCTGTATTACCAGAAAGACCAGCAACACGGCCTAAGGACATTAGAGGATCGTTAATATCTTTGAACATATTTGCGCCAACTTGGCCATTAAGATCAAATCCTTGCGCTTGCAGTTTATTAAAGCTGTCTGCAACCCCTAAGGCCAATTGATCAAGCTCTAAGCTCGCAGGCATCAAAGTTTGGTCACGGTATTCAAACAATGCCCCCAACTGCCCTCCTAACTTGCTAGGATCGGCTTTTACGCTTTGTGAGCCAATGGTCGATACCAATTGCAATTCGTTGGGGAAGGGATCGCCCGTCGTCGTGCTCATCGACATCGCCACTTCCCCCGAAACCAACATGATAGAACCGCCTAACATGATGCTCTTTGCCCCATTATCCAAGGGGATCACATTCACCTGCGCATACTGACTTAACTCTTGCACAAGCGCGTCTTGCTTATCTAATAAAATCGGATCTTGATTAGGCGATTTCATCAACTCAAGATTGAGATTAGCAAGTTCAGTGCTGATCTCATTAATGCGCTTAGTCATCCCAGTGATTTGATCATTGGTTTGATTTAGCTGCCCGTTCAAGGTTGACTGCATTTGATTCAAGCTATTTGCCAGTTGTTTGGCATCATTTAAGGTTGAGCTACGAATACCTAAATCAGCAGGTAAGTCTGCCAAGCTATTTAAGCCTGCAAACAAATCGTTCAAGCTCTGTGGTATCACTTTACCAATTTGGGAGAAAATTTGGTCCAGCTCACTAAGCTTGCCATAGCTAGCCTCAGCCGCACTCAGAGTCGTTTGGCCAATACGCAGTTCGCGCGAGGCATAGTCATTATAAATACGTTTTACATCAGAAACATATGTCCCAGTACCGTAAAAACCATTTCCAAGACGTTGAGAATCTAAGGTGGTTTGGGTTGCCACTTGTCGGTGATAACCCGCGGTATTGGCGTTAGCAATGTTATTACTGGTCACCCCTAGTTGCGACTGAGAAGCGAGCACCCCTGTACGGGCAATGTTTAATAGATCGATAGCCATTAGCCGATACTCCTCAACATTAATGTCTTATGAAGAATGATCATTTGTCTTCTCCTGGCAGTATCGATTTCAGCTCTTCACTGATGGACTGCATGACTTTAATCACTTTTTCAGCATATTTTGGATCGGTAGCGTAACCCGCATCCTGCAATGCACGGATAAACTGAGTCGGTGACGCTGCCACTTTCTTGGCATCTTGATAGCGCTCACCGTCAGCAATAAAGGAAACAAAATCGTTAAAACTATGCTCAAAATCGTTGTAAACCCGGAAATCGGCTTTTTGTCTAACGGCAATACCCTGCTCAAACTCCAAGGTACTCACGTTAGCTTTATCACCCAGCCAACGACGATCCGCTTTAATATTGAATAAGTTATGGCTAGGAGCGCCGTTATTTCCGCGAACAATTTTTTGCCCCCAACCAGTCTCGAGGGCCGATTGAGCCAATAACACTTCAGGTTTAGTGCCAAGGGCTTTAGCGGCTTTTTCTGCATGGGGATATAACGTCGCTAAAAATTCTTCACGGCTACCAAACTTAAGCGTCTTTTGCGTTTCTCTAAATGCCACTGTCGGCAATATTTGGCCGCTGATAACAGGTTCTATCGGTGATAAGGGTTGCTCAGACCAGCTTGGCTTAGGTGTATCTATCGCCAACAAGCGTTCAGGTCGGTCAATGTCTAAGGAAGAAGTGACACCATCGGCCTTTTCAAATTCAACATTTGGACGCGCTATCGATGCAGGCACACCTTGTACGGCTTGTTCTGAAGTGTTGCTATTTATAGCTTCAGCAGTCGATGGGGCTTGAACAGGAATATTAAACGCTTTAGCGTCATGTTCTAGTTTCATGCCACCATCATTACGTAGCACCGATGCAGGTGTTAGCTGGCTTGACTCAGGAGACAACTGCTGCACCATCATATCAGCCAGCCCCAGCACACCTTTATCCGATAAGTCGACGGACAATTGCTGATCCCGCATCTGCTCATAAAATTTGGTGTATTGACTATTGAGAGGACTGTCTGACTCGAACACCGCATTAGCATCACGCATGCTCTTCATCAGCATTTGCACAAAAACGCCTTCAAATTGTTGGGCGACTTTTTTCAAAGCGCCCTTTTCATCTTTCTGAGCCTGGGCGCGCAGGTTATCGAGCCCGCCCAGATCAAGAAAATGTGATGAACTTGAAAGCTTTTCCATGATTTTCCCGACAGAAATTAGATGATGATAAGTTCACCATGCAAAGCACCTGCCACTTTTAACGCCTCCAGAATGGCAAGGACATCTGAAGGGGCTGCACCGACCAAATTCACGGCGCGCACTAATTCATCTAAGGTCGTGCCGGGATTAAACATAAACATCCTGCGATCACTTTCAGTCGCATTTATCGTGCTATTGCTGGTCACTGTTGTTTGGCCATTGGCTAGCGCATTTGGCTGAGACACCTGAGTCGCTTCGGCGATCGTCACCGTCAAACCACCATGAGTCACAGCCGCAGGTAATAACTTGACGTTCTGCCCAACGACTATCGTGCCAGTACGCGAATTCACAATCACTTTGGCAGACTCTTCAGCAGGTTCCACCTCAATATTTTCGAGCGTAGCTAAAAAAGACACCCGTTGTGATACATCCCTTGGCGCACTGACCTGAATCGACGTTGCATCCAACGGGCGCGCCATATCAGGGCCGAGCAGATCATTAATCGCATCGGCCATACGCTGCGCGGTCGAAAAATCCGAGCGACGTAAGTTAAACGTCAAATAATCGCCAGTAGAAAACGGCGTAGCCACACTGCGTTCAACAATTGCGCCGTTAGGAATACGGCCAACCGTTGGCGTGTTTTGAATCACTTTCGAACCATCCAAACCATCGGCACTAAAACCACTTACCACTAAGCTGCCTTGGGCAATCGCATATACATTGCCATCAACCCCTTTGAGGAAGGTTTGCAGTAACGTCCCACCACGTAAGCTTTTTGCTTCACCTAGGCTTGAAACGGTCACATCCAATTCTTGGCCTGGTTTAATAAACGCTGGCATATCGGCATGCACAGCAACCACGGCCACGTTTTTGATTTTGGGTCTAAAATTTTCAGGCAAATTGATGCCGAAATTTTTAAGCATGGTGGTGAATGTTTGCTCTGTGTAATTGGTTTTCTCACCCGTACCAGGCAACCCCACTACTAAGCCATAACCAATTAACTGGTTATTTCGTACCCCTTGCACATTAGCAATATCTTTAATGCGTTCAGCCTGGCTTGGCATCGAAAACGCCAACATAACAACGGCCAAAATGAGTTTATATTTCATGATATGACTCCTTAGAAGGGCCACCAATCGCTCATAAAGAACTGGCTTAACCAGCCCACTTTTTGCGCTTCGGCGAAAGTACCAGTACCGCTATATTGAATACGCGCATTGGCCATACGGGTTGAATCAATGGTGTTATCTGGCTTGATATCCTGCGAGCGCACAATACCGGTCACGCGAATAAACTCATCACCATTGTTGATTGAAATCCACTTTTCACCGCGCACAACTAAGTTACCGTTATTGAGCACTTGCATAATATTGGCGGAGATACTGCCATCTAAGCTATTGCTTTGATCTGCATCGGATTCACGCTTAGTATTCATGCTGTCTTTGTAGCGTAAATCGAGGGGAATACCGCCTAAAGACACATTGCTCCCGCCGGCATAAATGGGATCGAGTGTCATATCAGAACCTTTTTTGATCTGATTACCGGCACTCTTTTTCGCCTGAGTCGCTTCTTTCAACACGATAGTGATAATGTCACCGACTTTATGGGCACGAATATCCGAGTAAAGACTCGCCGCTTGGCTATCTTGGTAAATCGACCCCGTTGCAGCAATTTTAGTCGGTGGTGCTTCGGGATAAACTGGGGCATAGAAGGGATCATCCGCAATCGGCTTCTTTGGAGTTGAACTACATGCCGCCAGCAAGAGCGTACTAGCCAATAGTAGATATCTAGCCATGATCATGTGCCTCTATAGATTCTGATTCACATAAGCCAGCATCTGATCGACCGCCGAAATCACTTTGGAGTTCATCTCGTAGATCCGCTGACTTTCAATGAGGTTAACTAGCTCTTCGGTCACGTTCACGTTAGAGGTTTCTAACGCACCTTGACGAATCGCTCCCATACCATCAAGTGATGCAGTGCCTTGAATAGGCGTACCACTCGCACCAGTTTCGGTGTATAGGTTTTGTCCCATAGGATCTAAACCCGACGGGTTAATAAAGTCGGTCATACTTAGCTGCCCAACGACCTGGTTTTCCGCCGCACCTGGTGTTTTTACCGAAACTTCCCCTTCAGCAGAGACCGTAATACTGGTTGCATCCTCAGGAATAGTGATCGCAGGTTGCAACACATAACCCGAACCCGGCGTGACAATTTGCCCTGTATCATCTAAGGTAAATTGACCATTACGGGTATAAGCCGTAGTCCCATCGGGGAGCTGCACTTCGAAAAATCCAGGACCTTCAATCATCAAATCGAGCGAGTTATCCGTGGTCAGCATATTGCCTTGGGTAAACATTTTTTGGGTGGCTACCACCTTGGTACCCGCACCAATGTTCAAACCGTTTGGCAACTTAGTGTTAGAGGCGCTGATCCCACCCGCTTGGTTAACAGTTTGATAAAGTAAGTCCTCAAATACCGCGCGGCTTTTTTTATAGCCCACAGTGCTGGCGTTAGCGACGTTGTTTGAAATCACCGCAATATCGGTTTGCTGTGCGTCTAAGCCAGTTTTACTAATCCATAACGCTGGATGCATAATTTATCTCCTAACTAATCCGCATTAATGAGGATGAAGCGCGGTCATTTTCTTCCGCGGTTTTCATCATCTTCACTTGCAATTCAAATTGTCGCTGTAGGTCGATTAAGGACACCATCTCATCCACGGGATTGACGTTACTGCCCTCTACAGCACCACTTTCTACAAATACACTGGGATCGGCAGGCGCCGGATCACCGGATACCAAACGGAACAACCCATCCTCGCCGCGCATCATTTGTGCATTGCCAGGGTTTACTAACTTTAATCTTCCTACCTCTTCGACGACTTCTGTCGTCGCACCTTGAGGACGAACAGAGATAATCCCATCCTGTGAAATAGTGACCTTTTCAATTGGCAGCGGTAACACAATCGGTCCGGCATCACCCATCACGGGATTACCACGGTCGTTATGCAATAAACCTGTTGAGTCAAAACTGAGACTGCCAGAACGGGTATAAGCTTCACTACCATCCTGTGCTTGCACGGCAAACCAACCGTCACCTTTAATGGCAACGTCAAGATCGCGTCCAGTAGATTTAATCGGGCCCGAACGAAAATTGGCGGAGGGGGTTTCAACCATGGCAAAGACCCTTGTCGGCAATCCTTCACCAAAGGCTTGCATCGATCTGGCTTGCGCCATATCCGACTTAAATCCATCGGTATTTGCGTTGGCTAAGTTGTTGGCACGCAACGCCAACTCATTCATATTTTGCTTAGCGCCGCTCATGGAGATATAAAGGAATTTGTCCACAGACTGCTCCGTCAAAGTTTCAACCTGACAATAGCAAAGCAAGCATCATGCCAATAAAATAAGCAGCTAGTTAACTGATAAATTAGGAGATTTTAATAAACGAATGAATGCACAACAGAAAGAGGCTAAGTGTTGCCGCTTGCGGCAACACTTAGCAGAGACAAGATTAACTTAACGAATTTGCAGAACAGTTTGTTGCAGAGTGTTATTCACTTCCAGCGTACGTGAGTTGGCTTGGAAGTTACGTTGTGCCGAAATCAAATCCACCAGCTCAGTCGTCAAGTCAATGTTAGATTGCTCTAACGCTGAAGAACTGAGACTACCAAACGTACCACTGTTAGGCTCACCAGCCAGCGCAGGACCTGACGATAAACTGGCTTTCCACGAGGTATTACCCACTTGTGTCAACCCTTGTTCGTTTGCAAAGCGAACTAAAGCAACGCGGGCTAATGGCACTGTTGAACCATTGGAGTAACTGGCAGTGATCAAACCATCTTCACCAATTTCGACATTGGTTAAACGCCCTACTGTGGTACCGTCCTGTGATAATTCAGTGGCGGCAAAGGGAGCTGAATATTGGGTTGGTGCATTAAATTTAATAGTCACGGCTTGAGTGCCATCAGCACCAGGGCCTAACACGCCAGCGCCGCCAACCCCTAGCGCTTCGGTGGCGACGACTGCCGGATCACTCCCAGTATACACACCGACAGAATTAAACTTCAGAACCGATCCCTTCCAGCCGCCAGCCGTTTGAGCTGTGCCAGAAGCATCGGGAGTGCCATCACCATTGGTGTCAGTCTGATATGTACCAGCAGGGCCAGAAATATCAACTTGTTTACCATCAATGGCATAGTATGCAACCCAGTTGTTTTCACCATTATATGAGCCATTATTTGGCTTGACGAAATAGGTCGTCATGATATGTGGCTCACCCAGAGAGTCATAAATCGTCATGGATGTCACACTGTTATAGGTTTTGGAGTCTAAAGGATCAAAAGCAGCAGGGTCGAGTGAACCTTCTTTTGCATTTAAATTCATCTGCAAAGTCACGTTTTCAGTTTGAACAGGGCTACCTGCAGTATCAGGAATTTGTACTGGCTTAGCTGTCGTTAAACTGACAGAGGTAGAGTTACCATCTTTGTCTACTGGAAAGGTCTGCAAAAAATTCCCAGCAGAGTCAACCATATAATTATTTTTGTCGACTTTGAAAGCACCTGCCCGAGTAAACTGATGATCCAAGGTACCTATCTCGGACGCAGTTACAAAAAAGCCACCGCCTTTAATCGCTAAATCTAACGAGTTATTCGTCAGTTGCAAACTACCTTGGTGGAATTGCTGCGCCACTTGGCTCGTAGCCACACCGCCACCCACAGCGGTTTTTGAGTTTGAGAAAATTGAATTAGCGTAAACATCCGCAAATTCAGCACGCGACTCTTTAAAGCCAATGGTGTTAGCATTCGCGATATTGTTCGCAGTAGTGTTCAAATCTTTCTGCGCAGCAGAAATGCCACTCAATGCAATGTTAAACGACATAATTCACCTCTACATTTGCTCAATTCAATGATGGACAAGTGTGATGTCCATTTACAATCTTGATTACGATTAAACTTCACTAATCGCAAGTACATCCGACAGTTTAAAGGCCATTCCACCCTTGAGATTCAAAATGGCGCCAGTCGCTGCAGTACCTAAAGAAACACTGGTCACATGCGCATAGGTCGATACAGCTAACGCTTGTGATTTATCATTCACTAAACCCGATGCTTTAATAGAGTAATTACCAGCAGCAACGGGTTCTCCTTTATCATTCAAACCATCCCACTTGACATCAGTGTTACCACCCTTACTACCATCAACAGTAAATGTTCTAACGACCTGCCCTTTATCATCTTCGATTCGAACATTAATGACGGGAATTTTCTCTGAAGTACTGATCACACCATTTAAGCCAGGGCTTTCTGCAGAGATATAACCCGTATCAGTCGGTAATAGCACTTTTCGCCCAACTAATCCCGATGCTTGCAAAGCTTGGCTTGATGTCATCACACTGTTTAAATTAACAATTTGATCATTTAACTTAGAAATGCCATCGACAGTAGAAAAAGATGCCATCTGTGCAATCATCTGGTCGTTATCAACGGGCTTGAAGGGATCCTGCATCGATAACTGCTGGCTGAGTAATGAGAAAAAATCCTCTTGAGTGAGCTGCTGACTCTTAGCCTCTGGAACAGCAGAACTATTCGGCAAACGTAATCCATCCAAAAATGGGTTACCTGTCGAGCTAGTCGAGGTTTTCGTGGTATTGGTTGATACCGTATTCGATTGAGTGTTTGTTTGAGTCAGCTGCGATGAGGTTTGACTCAGTTGGTTAATGAGGCTCACAACGTACCTCCTAAATAACGCATATTATTTACCCATCCCAAGTGTTTGTTGCAGCATAGATTTTGCCGCCTCAGCCACTTGAACATTCATCTGATATGAGCGAGAAGCTGAAATCATGTCAGCCATTTCTTCCATGACATTGACATTTGGTTTGTAAATAAAGCCATCAGCATCCGCCATCGGATGATCCGGCGAATACTCTTTTAATAGGGGCTTATCACTCTCGACTATGCCTTTCACCGTGACACCTTGGGAAGCTTGTTGCTGACTTTGCGCCTTGGCCATTTCGGCTTCGAAAATAGGATGACGAGAACGGTAAGTTTTATCTACACTGCTGGAGACTGAATCTGCGTTAGCAATGTTACTCGCGGTAGTATTTAGCCGCAGAGACTGGGCTGACATGCCAGACCCCGCAACATCGAAGATATTAAATAAACTCATGATTAATCCCCTCTCAGCGCTTTTTTCATACCGCTAAATTTACTGTCTAAAAAACCCAGAGACATTTGATATTCGAGAGCATTTTGCATAAATGCTGATTGCTCTTGTTGAACGTCGACAGTATTGCCATCCCCAGTATCGGGTTGATTCGGCACTCGAAATTTAACGTACTGCCCGGTTAGCTGCGCTAGCCCAAAATGCTGCTCATCAGCGGTCATATCTAAGCTATTACGCTGTTGTTGCTGGGTTTTAGCAACATTTAAGGCGGCAGAAAAATCGACGTCACGGGCTTTATAATGTGGCGTATCAGCATTTGCGATATTGCTTGAAATCACTTCAGCCCGCTCAGCACGGATCCCCAACGTGAATTGGTGAACACCCAGTGCCTTATCAAAATTAATCGCCATAAAATTGCCTCCATCGTGTCACTCACGGGAACAAAGCAATTCATGTGCCAATACTTTTATGGGAGGTAATAAAGTTTGTGAGGGATATAGCAGATAAAAAAATTACCGAACTATGCCGGTAATTATCAATTAAAATCAAACCCTTAAGTTTTCTTTTGGTAATAAATGCCAGGGTTACAACGAACCATATCAAATTCATCAGTAAGGCCAGCAATGGATTCGGATGCGCCTAAAAAGAGGATACCTTTGGGATTTAACGCGGCAGCAAATTGCCGCAAAATTTTTGCTTTTGCCTCAGGGGCAAAATAGATCAACACATTTCGGCAAAAAATAATGTCAAACTTACCCAACAAAGTGTAACTCTCGAGCAAGTTATGAGCTCGGAAATTGACGAGACGTTTAACGTTATCCTTTATGCGCATGTTGCCAGAAGGCAAAGCATCAAAAAACTGCCGCTTACGTTCTTCAGACAATCCACGTGCTAACGCTAAACTATCATACTCAGCATTTTTACATCGCTCCAACATAGAAGGAGAAAGATCCGTTGCTTGAATCGAGGCACCACCAGGCAGCGCCCCTGGTTTTTTTTGCTGGTACTCTAATATGGTCATTGCTAAAGAATATGGCTCTTGACCCGACGAGCAAGCTGCAGACCATATCTTTAAAGGTCTACCTAACTTACTGTATTCTGGTAATAGCACATTATTAAGCAATTCAAATGGATAACGATCACGAAACCATAAGGTTTCATTAGTGGTCATGGCATCAATAACTTCAGCTCGTAAAGCTCGTTCCGTGGGTTTCATCGAATGCTTTACCACATCGGATAACGAAGGAAGGTTATATTTGCCCATCAATGGCGCGAGACGACTACGTACGAGGTATTGTTTATTTTCACCTAGCACGATGCCGCTATGTTGTTCTAAGAACAACCTAAATTGATTATATTCTGCTTCAGCGAGTGATTTATCAGGCACATTCACGTCCTAGATCCTATAGCAAGCACCAAAATAAGTGCACAACAATCATGTAATAAGGGCTAGATTATAGCGTAAAGCTCAACTAGGCACTAACCCACACTCTCACTACAAACTTAAATGCTTGTTCACTGCCGCAGCTAATTCGTCAGGGTTAAATTTTGCGATAAAGTCATTGGCACCAACCTTTTGTACCATGGCTTGGTTAAAGACACCGCTTAATGAGGTGTGCAGTACCACCTTGATATTTTTAAGCTTAGGATCATCACGGATCTCAGCCGTTAAGGTATAACCATCCATTTCGGGCATCTCAATATCGGAGATAATGAGTGGAATTTCATCGGCAACGTTATTCATTTCACTTGCAATGGCCTTGAGCTTATCAAGTGCCTCACGACCATCTTTTGCCGTGTCAATTTGTAAATTTAACGACTCTAACGACCGAATAATTTGCTTGCGTGCCACCGCAGAATCATCAATCACCATAATATGGTAATGCTGACTTCTATCGAGAGTAAGTTGCTCATTAACCTCTTCACTAATGGCCGTTTTGACAGGTGAGATTTCATCTAAAATCTTTTCAACATCCAAGATTTCAACCAATTCACCTTCAATCTCGGTAACCGCGGTTAAATAGGAATAACGCCCAGCACCTTGCGGTGGCGGCATAATGGCTTCCCAGTTCATGTTGATAATACGTTCAACAGAACTAACCAAGAACCCCTGCACACTACGGTTATATTCCGAAATGATGATAAAGCAATTTTCAGTGCTCGCTAACGGACGCCCTCCCGTTGCCGCACTCAGATCGATAACAGAAATAGTTGTGCCACGAATATGGGCAACTCCTTTGACGTAAGGATTGAGTTTAGGCAATGTCGTTAATGGCGGGCATTGCAAAACCTCTTTCACTTTAAATACGTTTATCCCAAACCGTTGACGACCATTTAACTTAAATAGCAATAGTTCTAGCCGGTTTTGACCTACGAGTTGGGTTCGTTTGTTGACTGAATCAAGAATACTCGACATAACTCTGCCTTGTTGTTCTGTTTATGTACGGCCCTAAAACTCGTTTGAGTATAGGCATATTAATTGCTTACGTCTTGTTATCGATAAACATAGTTGAAACTAAGTCAAACTTCTGACACCAAAAATCTAAGAAAGAAGCATTGAACAGTTTCACGCTTGATAAAAGTATAGGTGTATTCTGGCGTTACAAGCTAGTCTCTTCATTATGAAAGTAAATTTAGTCTATTTTTTGAGTATTTTCGCACTTTTTCTATCCACGGCAGCTAAGGCTGAACCCGTGATACCTAGCGTATCGGCGATATCCGAATTAGCTAAAGCCCTTATTAATGAAAAGATTGCTGTACCTGCAAATGCGAAAGTCGACATTAATCCACAAACGGTCGATAACCGAATGCTGCCAGCACAGTGCACATCACCAATAAGGGTCGAATTAGCTTCAGAACGCGAAATTAGCCGTAATAACACCATAAAAGTCAGTTGTGATACCCCCGATCTCGCCTACCCTTGGCAGATTTTTATGTCTGTTAGAGTAGACATTCTTTTTCCTGTTGTGGTCGCAACCGAAACCTTAGCGCCAGGTGAATTAATCAGTCCTTTACAGGTCGAGATCCGCTATGTTGACCAAAATAGTTTGCGTGGCATGCAATTTAGCGATACTAATCAGCTAACAGGCGTGAGAGTTAAACGCCGAGTCGCGAAAAATTATCCTATTTTTGCGAACAACCTTTGCTTTGTCTGTAAAAATGACACAGTGTCGATTTATGTGCGTTCAAATAACTTCGTACTAAAAACTGTGGGAGAGGCGCTGCAAGATGGTAATATTGGCGACCAAATTCGAATCAAAAATAGCAGTTCTAACAAAGAGCTAGATGCCATAATTACGGCGATTGGCGAAGTAGAAGTTAGAATGTAAAATAAGCTAAAGCTTTTCGATAAGCTGCCGATACCCCAGTTAAGAAATCCGTATACATGACGCTGGAGCCTAAAATGGCAATTGATATTAGCAAATTTAACGCCGGAGCGGCCGCACAAGTCCGTTCAAACAGCACTAAACAAAGCAGCGAAAGCGAGAAAACCTCTCAGGTAGCAGCTAAATCAACTCAACTAAAAGGTGACTCTGTTGTCATTACGGCTCAAGCTCAACAGTTACAAGGAGCTCAAACCAAAATGGCCAGTCTACCTGAAGTCGACCAAAAGAAGGTGGCCGAAATAAAACAAGCCATTGCCGAAGGTCGTTATAAAA
The DNA here is from genome assembly GCF_000798835.1 of Shewanella sp. ZOR0012. Lineage (NCBI taxonomy): Bacteria > Pseudomonadati > Pseudomonadota > Gammaproteobacteria > Alteromonadales > Shewanellaceae > Shewanella > Shewanella sp. ZOR0012. The sequence goes on along the minus strand of NZ_JTLE01000094.1, from coordinate 4,101,897 downwards.
TTGATCCCGAAAAGTTGGCTGCGAATATTGCCAGCTTCGAAGCAGAATTAAATGAGCTTAATAAAGAGTAACTATGACAGAAATAGCTAAACTGGTAGATCAACAACACGCCCATTTGGCTGTTCTTAAACAAATTATTCTTAAGGAAAAAGGCGCTTTGGTTGACCAAAACGCCGATTTGCTTTTGTCCCTTGCTGAGCAAAAATCAACATGTCTACAAGCCCTTAAAGCAAATGATGACTTGCTGGCTAGTCACAGCGATAAAGCCTTACTCACAGAGCAAGTTGAGCTATCCGATAAAATGGCAGTGGTTAAAGAGGCTCTAGCAGAATGCAAAGATCTCAACGCACAAAATGCTAGTTTGATCGAGATGAATCTTGCAAGCCTAAACCGCTTTGCTCAAGCCTTGCAGGCGAGCCGAAATGCCACCACGCTGACGTATAACGATAAAGGTAAAACCTCAACAATCTCAAGCTTAGGCAATGATCTAAAAGCGTAAGGTGTTATAAGTACAAACGGATTTCAAACAAAAACCGCGCTTAGTAAGCGCGGTTTTTGTTTATCGATTATCCGTACCCAAACCATCTCATGCTTGTCTTCTGGCGGATAGGAGATGACACCTTAAAAGTAAGTGACTTCTTTAATTCTCTGTGGCCGACTCTGCTGCTGATAGATTTGCCATACCTTAGAAAAATCAAGTTCTAACTCAGTAACGTAATGCTCACCTGCGGGATAACTTTTAACTACTCTTGCGCCGCGGATCACCCCAGTGACTGAAGCTTTAACATTATCATCGGTTAGCATCCAATCACTGACACTGCTGTTAGCGGTGATCTTTTGGCCGTATACTTGTTCAGCTAGCTCACGGTAAGCCACAATTTTAGATGCTTGCATCGCCATCAACATTCTTTGAGATTGCTCTTTCGCTGGTTGAGTCGCTAACGGGGCATAACCAATGGCCGTTAGCTTAGGGAAGCTAGATGGAGGAACATCTTCCCACTGCACATACTTGTCTCTAGAGGCACAACTTGTCAGTAGAAGCGCCGCAATCACTAACAGATAGCGTTTCATTTTCCATCTCCTAATACACGCACTTCATTCATACCGGGAGCCGACTGACGATATAAAATCCCATCGTGGGAGATCACTTGCTCAGAGGGCTGCATATAATTGCTTAATTCTTTTTGTGTAACAAAGGTCTGTGAAGCTGACACCACTCGGTTGTTACTTAAGGTAACGATTCGAGTATTAATGGCTAAGCCATTGGTCGTCGGGCTCATCGTGGATACCACAATATGGTCAACAGGTAAGTTGGTCGAAAGCTTTTGCCAATCACGCGTCAAAATAAAATCGCCCTCGCCAGTAACACGCAGTCCATCGGCGAGATTTAACTCCACCACGTTAAATTGAAAACTGTGCAACGATGCCATGAGTCCCTGCTGCAATTGCAGCGCAACCGCATTCGTACTCGTCATGTCGCCCACCAATACTGGTGTAGTTACAACAATAGGTTGATCAGGACGCAATGCATCATTTTGCTTGACTAGCTCGGTCACAATACGCTGAGCTAAATGATTAATCACCGCTGTCGGCGGCAAACCATTGCCATCAACTAGGCTAGGTTTTGGCGGCACAACGGGTTTAGTCGCACACCCAATCAGCACCAAAAGAGCCAGGGGAATGAACGCACGCTTTAGCATGGGAATAACCTCATTATCGATATCAATGCGCCTCAAAGCGAGCCGCAATCTTTAGTCAAAAAGATTGCAAATATTAGACCAAGTCAAAATACAATCCTTGATTCACTCACCTGATTATCGACAACGGTGCCAATAACTTTACCCTCTTTACCTATTCAGCAACTTCAGATAGTTTGGGGATATTTCATAAATCAGGCACGGAACTTGCTTTTACAGCCAATAAAACCGCCATTAAACTGACTCAACTGATTGGCACAATTGACCTGAAGGGCTTATTAATGAACATACTCAGAAAGCACTTGCTCATCATTAGCAGCCTACTGCTGGCCGCACTTCAAGCTAATCAAGCACAAGCAGAATGGGTCGAAGCCAGTGGTGAAGCAATCATCACTAATGGCAACATCGCCCAAGCGCGGGAAGAAGCCATCAATCAAGCGGTTAGCTATGCCACCCTCAGCACCGGGATCCAAATATCCAGTGAACAACAAACCACCAACGGCAATCTCACACAAGACAGCTTCGCCATTAATCGTAACGCTCAAGCGATTAGTATTCAGTTAGTGAGTGAACGCATTCAAGGGAATAAAATTTATGTGGCGCTCAGGCTCGATCTGAATGATGACCCAACACAACAATGCCCAACGGGCCAATTAAAAGCCGCGATCCTTATTCCCCAAGCCCAAATAAAAGATCGAGCACAATTACGCTACGGCCAATTATCAGGATTTGAAGAAGTCATCTCT
>NZ_JTLE01000094.1:4080732-4099444 GCF_000798835.1 Shewanella sp. ZOR0012 | reverse complement strand
TGGCGGGTAAAGCCTTTATAACCAGTATCATACCTTTTAAAGAGATCGTTAACTTTAAGCAGTGGAGTCGTCATTTGTCGTTTCACCGTGGTAAGGGAAATGGCAGGCAAAGTAGCGGTCTCTTGAATGACTCAAACTTGGCTGATTAACACATTTCTTTTGCGCCTCAGGACATCTTGGCCCTAAGCGACAGCCAATGGGGAGATGTTGGAGTGCTGGCGCCGAGCCTGGCAGTGTTGGCATAATTGCCTTGTGCGCCTCTATCCCCGAATAATCCGGCATATTATCCAAGAGTGCCTTAGTGTAAGGATGATAGGGCTGATTAATCAATTCATCCGTCGGTCCTGACTCCATCACTTGGCCGCAATAGAGTACCGATAAGTGATCGCACCATTGGGCGAGGGTCTCAAGCTCATGACTGATGATTAAAATTGACACATTTTGCAGTTGGTTAAGCTGTGATAGTAGGCGAAATATCTGTGCCTGAGTACTCAGCTCCATCGAGTTTGTAGGCTCATCTGCAATTAATAATCTAGGCTGGTTGGCAATTGCCATAGCGATCATCACTTTTTGGCATTCGCCTTCGGATAATTCCCATGCATAGCTAGACATGACTTTTTGCGGATTTTTAATGCCAACTTTGTGTAGCCATTTTTGCGCCGTGAGTTTGGCATGTTTGTGCTTTTGCCAAAAATAAGCTTTAGGATTCTTAGGCATGGCCTGCATCAGCTGGCTACCCACGGTTTGCGAAGGATCAAGGCTGCCTGATGGGTCTTGGAAGATCATCGCCATATCTGAGCCCATCAGATTACGGCGCTCCTTCGAGGTCATGGCCATCAGATTGTTACCATCCCACATCATGCGGTCGGCAGTAATGGTCCAGTTGGGGCCAGGGATCCCTAGAATAGCTCTGGCGAGTAGACTACGGCCTGAGCCGGATTCACCCACTAGGCCGTGGATTTCACCCGCATTCAAGGTCAAGCTTACTTTCTCAAGAGCCCGCACTTTGCCGTGGGGCGTGTCGAGTTCAATCGTCAGGTTTCTAACGTCGAGTAATGGCATAGGTTAGTTTCTGATGGGCGCAAGCGCCGATCTCAAGCCATCGCCTACCAAGTTAATGGCAAGCACACTAAAAAGAATCGCTAGCCCTGGAATAGTTACAGTCCAAGGTGCGGTCAATAAATTATCCATGCCTTGCGCCACCATAGCGCCCCATTCTGGGCTAGGTGCTTGAGCACCAAGACTTAAAAAGCCGAGGGCGGCAATATCTAAAATCGCGGCAGAAATGGCTAACGTGGTTTGAATAATCACCACTTCCCAGACGTTTGGCATGATTACATACCAAAAAATCTGCATTGAATTGGCTCCATCCAAACGGGCAGCGGTAACATATTCTTTTTGTAATTCTTCATGGACCGATTGATGAATAGAGCGGACAAACTGTGGCGTCAAGGCAATGCCTACGGCCCAAAACACGTTTTCAAGTCCTGGCCCCATAACGGCAACCACTAAAATCGCCATCAGAAGCGAAGGGATTGACAGCAATGCATCGAGCAAATGGCCCAAAATACTAGACTTTAATCCACGCATCATGCCGGAAAGTGAGCCGATGATAAATCCAGTAAACAGAGCTGTACCGACAATCATTAATGCCATGCCAAAGGTTAAATGCGCGCCATGTAGCAAGCGGCTAAAAATATCCCGGCCAAGATCGTCGGTGCCTAAAAAATGCGCCACAGTGCCGGAAGGATCCCAAGAGGGAGGTAACAATAGGGCGCGTGGATCTTGAGCCTCTGGTGCGAAAGGCGCAATCATTGGGCCAAAGAGGGTGAGCAGCAGCAGAAAAATAATGGTCCACAATCCCGCCAAGGCAAAAGGGTTTGCCGAAAAATTTTGCCAGACCCGCATCATTGGGGAAGCAATTTGATCTTCCTGATAAATTTTAACTGGAGGCATAAAGATCTTTTCTGCTTAATGGATTGAAGACGGTATGTAGCACTTCAATCAAAATACTTAAAAAGATGATCAGCAAGGCGACAGCCAATATTCCACCTTGAATAACCGTGTAATCCCGCTGATAAATCCCTGATACTAACCAAGAGCCTACACCTGGCCATGAAAATATCACTTCAACAACAATAGCATAGCTAGCAAAGGCACCTAGCATTAAACCTAAGTGCTTTAATACAGGGATCAGCGCGTTGGGTAAGGCATGGCGTAAAATAATGGTATTGGTGTGCATACCTCTGGCTTCGGCTGCGCGGATAAAGGTTTGGTTCATCACATTCATCATTGCAGAACGTGTGCTACGTACTACCACAGTAAAAGGCAGTACTGCGAGCGTTGTCGCTGGCAGAATAATGTGTAGCAGTGCATCCTTAAACGCCGATATGCGATATTCCGAATCAGAAAGTAGGATATCGACTAGCATAAAACCAGTGACGGGTTTTATCTCATATAAAAGATTGAGTTGCCCCGATATTGGCAACCAACCGAGATCGACACCAAACCAAAGCGATAAATACAGTCCCAACCAAAAGACTGGAACAGAGTAACCCGTAAGAGTAATCGCCATAATGGTATTTTGGGTGAGTTTATGCTGACTTTGTGAAGCCAAAACGCCCAAAGGTACGCCTAAACCAATGGCGATTACCGCGGCCATGACGGCGAGCTCGAAGGAGGCGGGGAGTACGGTACTTAACTCCTCTGCAACGCTTTGATGGGAGGTCACTGAAACCCCTAAGTTACCACTCAGCCTTTGCTGTAAATAAGCAATAAACTGCAACGCCTTGTTGCTATCTAACTTATAGTCTTGTTCGATTTGGGCAAGCTGATCTGCCGATGGTGAATGTATTCCTGTGAGGGCAAAGGTGCGTTCAATGGGGAACAAACCTGTTGCATAAAATAGGACACCAATCATGACGAGTGAAGTCGCTAGGAATAAATTGAGGCGCCGTAACAGGTATCTTAACATCAGTTAGTCTCCTGTGTGGTTTGGCTGGTTTTTGTAAAGGAAATGCCGCCAAAAGGCGTGAGTTGCATATTATGTACATTATTACGCGTTAAAGCGACCCGTTTGGCATGAGCCAAACTCAGCATTGGTACTTGCTCGGCGATGAATGCTTCGGCTTCTTGATAAATTTGCTTGCGCTCTGCTTGTGTTGAGACTTCTCTTGCTCTGTCTAGAATGGCATCAAACTGTTTATTGCACCAGCGAGAGCGGTTGTTGTTTGATTGCATCGACGCGCAGCTAAGCAGTGGCGTGAAAAAGTTATCGGGATCACTGTTATCGGCGTTCCAGCCGATGAGCACTGAATCGTATTCATCTCGACTTAATCTTTGGGTAAAGACACTCCAGTCGTAACTGATTATGTTGACTTTAACACCGATATTGGCCAAATCAGATTGGATTAACTCAGCTGTTTTCAGTGCATTAGGATTATAAGCTCTCGCAACAGGCATTGCCCAAATATCGATGCTGAGATTGCTAATACCTGCCTCTTTTAGCAGGTCTCTGGCTTTTTGGGGATTATAATCGAGTAGCTTCTTATTGCTGTCGTAGGCCCAAGAGGCTGGTGGAAGTACGCCTATCGCCTCTATTGCGGTGTTTTGATACACAGCACGTAAGATATTTTGTTTATCCACCGCATGGGCGAGCGCGCGGCGAACTCGAACATCATTTAATGGCGCTTTTTGAGTGTTAAATGCCCAAAATGCTACGTTAAGGCCGGGTTGTGATTCGATATTGAGCTGTTCATGTTGCTTAATAACGGGAAGTTCCCCTGCTTTTGGCAGTGCTGAAACACTGCAGTCACCCGCGATTAACTTTGCTAATCTCACGGTGCTTTTTGGGGTGATATCATAGACCAACATCTCGACATTGGCGGGTTCTCCCCAAAAATCCGGATTACGGCGATAGCGAATATATTCGTTTTTGGCGTAATGCACTAAAGTAAAAGGCCCTGTACCAATGGCAAAATGGTCAACATTTTCCGGGTGACCTAGTGCAAGTTGTTGTTCGGCGTACTCACTGGAGAGAATAACGGCAAAGTCAGTCGCTAAATTCGATAAAAATGAAGCATCCTTACGGGCTAAGCGAAAGATGACTTCATAGTCATTGATTTTTTCAACACTTTTAACTTGTTCAGAAAAACCAATGCTTTGAAAAAAGGGATAACCAGTGCGTGACACACCATGGTAAGGGTGATGCTTATCGATAATTCGATTGAAGGAAAACAGTACGTCGTCGGCGTTAAATGAGCGACTTGGCGTAAAACGGGAAGAATGCTGAAACTTAACATCCTCCCTGAGCGTAAAACGGTAACTAAGACCATCATCACTTTCTGCCCAACTGGTTGCCAAGGCCGGAACCAACTGACCAGAGAGCGCGTCATAGTCTACTAAGCGGCTATAAATCAGGTGTGAAGTGGCGTCGATCGTAGTGCCTGAGGTCACCAACTGCGGATTAAAAGACTCGGGATTCCCTTCGGAACAATAGACCAAACCAGAAGGAAGTCGTTGGGGGCCACATGCAACCAACAACCCACTCATGCAGAATACCGCAGTTGCTAGGCACAGGCGTCTAATTAGCACACTCATTTATAAATCATTATTTTATCGACTATGAACGACTATTTTAGCAGTGCATCTCGCCCATGGGCAATCAGCTTATGCTTTATCGAGCAAATTGTATTTTTTTAGAATGCCACGTAGCTGATGATAACTTAACCCCAAGATTTCAGCGGTCTTCTTTTGATTATATTGGCTCGCCGATAAGGCTTGCTGAATAAGCTCCATCTCATAACGCTCGGTTTGCTCTTTGAAGTCTAATGGAAAACTAAAGTCATTTAACGTTGCTTCACTAGGTGCAATGACATCAATGTCGGTTTTTGCCGTAACGGTGGGAGGGCTTATGATGGTTGAGTGCGGTGTGGGCACCACCTGACGCTCAAGAGTGCGCACCCGAGTTGTCGGCCGGTACGGGGAGGAGAAAGGGTCGAGAATAATGTGCTCGATGGGACGATTTTCACCGCAATTACGGTAAACACTTCGCTCAACTACGTTTTTAAGTTCACGAATATTACCGGGCCAGTCATGACTCATGAGCTGCTCGATGGCATTTGCACTAAAGCCACTAAAGAGTTCGAGCTTGAGTTGCCGAGCCATTCCCACAGCAAAGTATTCGGCTAATGTCATGATATCTTCTGGACGACAACGTAGTGGCGGCAGGGTGATCACATCGAAGGCTAAACGATCGAGTAAGTCGGCCCGAAATTCACCGGCCTCGGCCAGTGAGGGTAAATCTTCGTTGGCGGCGCAGATAAGGCGCACATCCGCTTGAATGGTTTTACTGCCACCGACACGTTCAAATTCACCGTACTCGATAACTCGCAGTAGTTTTTCTTGAATCAATCCAGAGGTATTGGCTAACTCGTCAAGAAACAGTGTTCCACCATCAGCCCGTTCAAAACGGCCTTCGTGTTTACCTTTGGCACCAGTAAAGGCCCCAGATTCGTGGCCAAACAATTCACTTTCAAGCAAGTTTTCGCTCAAAGATGAACAATTTAGCTTAATAAAATTTTGATCCCAGCGCTTAGACAGATAATGTAGGCGTTCGGCAATCAGCTCTTTACCTGTGCCTCGTTCACCAATGATCAGTACAGGTTTTGATAACGGAGCGATTTGTGAGACATGCTCTAATACTTCAAGTAGGGCGTTTGATTGACCGATTAGATTGTCTTGCTGAAATTTATTATCCACGATATTTTTTAGTCTTTAACGCTAAATTTTGGTGAAAATCATAATAAGTGGCTTGCGCTGTAAAATAAAGTAAAAGTTAAAATTTTGTTTATCTAATTGAATTTAAATAATAAATAAAAGTTGGCACAGTTAGTGTATTACCTTAAGCGAGACCAACATCAATTTGAGGATAGCATTATGGGTATTTTCTCTCGTTTCGCCGATATCATTAACTCTAATATCAGCGCATTACTCGACAAAGCCGAAGACCCTGAAAAAATGGTTCGCCTGATCATCCAAGAAATGGAAGATACACTGGTAGAAGTGCGTTCAACCTCAGCTAAGGTATTGGCTGAAAAGAAAGAATTGCATCGCCGTATCAGCCGAGTCGAGGAGCAAGTTCAGGATTGGCAGGATAAAGCGGAACTGGCACTTTCAAAGGACCGCGAAGATTTAGCCAAAGCGGCTTTAGTTGAAAAACAAAAAGCGGCGGGTTTAGTGGATACTTTAAACCAAGAGTTGGCAGTGCTGGATGAGCATATTGCTCGTTTAAAAGATGAAGTGAGCTTGTTACAGGAAAAACTGTTAGATGCAAAAGCGCGCCAAAAGACCATTATTTTGCGCACTCAAACTGCGTCATCACGTTTAGAAGTGAAAAAGCAGTTAGACTCAAGCAAAATTGATAATGCCATGCTTAAGTTTGAGCAATATGAGCGCCGTGTTGAAGGATTAGAAGCGCAGGTTGAATCCTACGATCTTGGCAGCAAAAAAACCTTAGCTGATGAGTTTGCGGCATTAGAAGCTGAAGATTCAGTCAATGCTGAGTTGGAAGCGCTCAAGGCAAAAGTGAAAGGCAAAGCTCCCACAAAGTCAAAAGAATAACATTTTAGAGGTGAGTTATGGATATGGACATACTAATGGCTCCGATTATCATCTTTATGATAGTGGTGGCGCCTATATGGTTAGTTCTTCATTATCGCAGTAAGCGACAAGTGAGCCAGGGACTCACTGAGGAAGAGTTTTCACAGCTGAATGACTTGATTGCGAAAGCCGATAAAATGGCTGCGCGTATCGAAACCTTAGAGGCGATTCTCGATTCTGAATCGCCTGAATGGAGGGGGAAACATGAGAGGATCTAATGGTCGAACTTTGTACCGTATTCCCCAGTCAGGTAAAATCGCCGGAGTGTGTGCAGGGATTGCTGAGTACTTTGCGATTGAAACTTGGTTAGTACGCGTACTTGCTGTTTCTATCTTTCTATTAGGTGGTTCGGGTGTTGTCTTTATCATCTATGTGGCGTTATGGGTGATACTCGATATCAAACCTCAAAATAGCTCTGTTAGGGATGACATTGAAGTGAAGAAGAAACCTTGGCAGTCGGGAGAGCCAGCTAAACAGGCGCTGAGCGATGTGAATCGTCAGTTTAGGAGCCTAGAGGTGAGATTGCAAAACCTTGAGCGCCATGTGACTTCTGATAATTTTGATTTAAAAAGACAAATCAATAGTTTGTAATCCCTCGAAAGGGCGGCCATGTCCGCCCTTGTTGTGTAATCTTTCGTTGATTCCAGTGTTATCTCCCGTCGATTCCAGTATATAGTTATCTCATTCAACATTTAGGGAAATCCTTATGGGAATGCTTGATGTATCGCTCCACAAAATCACGCAAAAGAGCCAATCCCTCCTCCATCGAACGGCCGATAGGCATTTGCGCCTTGCGGTAACAGGGTTATCGGGAGCGGGAAAAACGGCCTTTATTACAGGGTTAGTCAATCAATTACTTAATAGCGGCGCTGCATCATCTGCATCGCATTCTCGCCAACATGGTTTGCCTCTTTGGCAGGTGAGCCGTGAACAACGTCTGCTTGGGGTTAAGCGCGCGATGCAGCCAGATCTTGAAATCGCGAGTTTTGATTATCAGGGCGCTATGTTAGCGCTGACTTCGAATCCTCCTACTTGGCCTGAATCGACTCGCACCATTTCAGAGTTGCGTCTAGCGATTAAATATCGGCCGCAAAAGGGATTACTCGCCAAGTTTGCCGATACCGCAACGCTATATTTAGATATTGTGGATTATCCAGGGGAGTGGCTGTTAGATTTACCGATGCTGCGCCAAAACTATATTGAGTGGTGTACTGCCCAGCAGCAACGGCTTGCGGTTTTGAAGAGTTCACCTTTATATGCTGGTTTTGAAACATCGTTAAATGCACTCAATTTAGCGGCGATGGCCGATGAAGCGGAACTGAAACGACTTGCCGATCAATATCAGCAGTTATTACAGGATTTAGTGCATGTGCAGGGGTATTACCAAGCGCAACCGGGGCGTATGTTATTACCCGGTGAGTGGCAAGGTGCACCGCTGCTGGCGTTTTTCCCGCTGTTATCTGTGACTGATGCTCAGTGGAGCAACCTTAAACAAAGTGAGAAGCACAGCGCTTTTCATGTGCTGGAAAAGCGCTATCAAGAGTATGTCGCTAAGGTTGTTAAACCTTTTTATAAACAACATTTCGCAGGGTTTGATCGTCAGGTGGTGCTCGTTGATTGCTTCAGTGCGTTAAATCGTGGCAAATCACAATTTGAAGATATGGGCGCGGCGCTAAATGCCATTATGGAGAGTTTTCAATACGGACAATCCAGTTATTTACGTCGGCTTTTTGCGCCGCGGATTGACCGTTTGCTCTTTGCCGCCAGTAAGGTTGACCATGTCACGCGGGATCAACAAAGTCATGTGTTGTCGCTGTTAACGGATATGCTCAAGCACAGTCAGCACTTTGCTAGTTTTGATGGTTGTAAAGTCGAAACCATGGCCATTAGTGCGATTAAGGCCACGCGCCACGGTATGGTGACCACTCAAGATGGGGATGTGGAAGTCGTGCAGGGCACAGGATTGAATGGCCAAGCCCTGACACTGTTTCCCGGCGAAGTGCCCACTCGCTTACCTGAGTCCACTTTTTGGCGTGAGCAAGGCTTTAATTTTATAGGTTTTGCACCGCCGGATAACCGTAATCTTGATCCATCTTCGGTGCATTTTGACCATATCCGTCTTGATCACCTTCTGCAGTATCTTGTGGGGGATAAACTGGAATGAGAAAAGACCCGTTACCACATTCAACTGAGTCTCAAATAAATGAGTCGGAGCAGTCTGTCGCTCCGATTACAACTCAAGCGCTTAAAAAGCAGCAAGTATTTGATGCTGAACAGGTCAAACTACAGTCTGTAACAGATGAGTTAAAAAGTGCGCAAATGTTTGCGCCACAAACCCCGATAAAGGCGATTGATGACGTTGTTGAAGAGACGTTAGCTGCTCAACCGCAGGTGTTAGATGTGGCATCGATACGCCCTAAATTACATCAATCTCGCCGCTGGTCTTGGTTGGCACGCTTATCACTAATGGCATTAATACTACTCACGCTAGTGCAAACAGGCCTTGGTTTGCGGGATGCTTGGGTTGCCAGTCCTTGGCTATTTAGTTTTTATGGTGTGGTGCTTGGTTTAGTCGGGAGCTGGGCTATAGTCGGTGCCGTTAGCGAGTATCGAAAATTAAAACGCTTAAAACAGGTTGCCGATACCCAGGATACAGGTGCAAGACTTGCCCTCAGTATGCAAATGGGTGAGGCCGATAGCTTTATCGATAATATTGTACGGCATTACCCCGATAGCCAAGGATTACAACGGCTGCGTCACTCGTTAAAAGATGAACATAACGATGCCGAAAAAGTGCTGTTATTTGAGGACTTAGTCCTAACGGAGCGGGATGAACTCGCTAAAAAAATCGTGCGTCGATATGCGGCTGAATCAGCAGTGTTATTGGCTGCTAGCCCGCTTGCGGCATTGGATATGGCGATCATTCTTTGGCGTAATCAGCGAATGCTGCGTGATGTTGCCGCTTGTTATGGTATTGAATTGGGTTACTGGAGCCGGATTAAACTCATTCGCAGCATAGTGATTAACATTATTTATGCGGGCACCAGTGAGTTAGTCACGGACTTAGGAACTCAATTGCTGTCGGTCGAGATGACCGGTAAATTATCCGCGCGGCTTGCCCAAGGATTAGGGGGCGGTTTGTTAACGGCGCGCTTAGGATATCAGGCCATGGCACTGTGTCGGCCTATCGGTTTTAGGGAAGAGCAGCGCCCCAAATTATCGAAAGTTCATCAAGAGTTGTTGATTGAGCTTAAGCAGTTTGCTGGTAAGTTATTGACCAAAGATGGGCGTGATGCGCTTAAGAGCCAATTAGAGGCTGCTGAGCTAAAAAACAGCTCAACGGCAAAAGACAAATAACATAGCCGAATGCACAAAACCGCGAGTGTATTTTAGGCTAAATGCTAATGCGCTAATGACTCTGTCATTAGCGCATTTTTTATCGCCGATGTTCTGCCCTAAACGCCTGAATGTAACAACTTAGTTACAGTGCGTCTGTTGCTATTTTCACCGTTGCACTGGTTTCAACTGTTCAGCAGGGTATGTTAGTGCTTATTCGATAGGGCTAATGTTTTATTAACTTATCTATATGGACTAAAAACACAAGCAAATCATCATTCCTCGAACAATCAATCAAGAATCGAATGATGTAATGGCATAACAAGGAGTAAGCAATGCAAGATGAATCGAGCAAGATGTGGAAAGCGGCGACCCAAGCCATCCATGCAGGACATGAGCGAGAGGCCTTCGGTTCGTTAGTCACACCACTTTATCAAACTGCAACTTTTGTATTTGAATCGGCGCAGCAAGGTGGCGAGCGTTTTGCGGGTAACGAGCCCGGTTATATTTATACCCGTCTTGGTAATCCAACTGTGGCCGAACTTGAGCGTAAAATGGCGATTTTAGAAGGGGCTGAAGCGGCGGCGGCAACGGCGTCAGGTATGGGGGCTGTGTCGGCGGCATTGCTCGCTAATTTGCAGATGGGCGATCATTTAGTGGCTTCAAATGCGGTATATGGTTGCACTTTTGCACTTATGACCAGCCAATTTGCCCGTTTTGGCATCGAAGTCACCTTAGTCGACTTTACCGATTTAGCGGCAATTGAGCGGGCAATCAAACCGAACACTAGGGTGATTTTTTGTGAAACGCCGGTCAATCCTCATATGCAGGTGTTTGATCTTAGAGCTATTGCCGATATTGCGAAGCGGCATCAATTAGTTAGCATTGTCGATAATACTTTTATGACGCCGCTACTGCAGCAACCGATTGCACTAGGCATTGATTTAGTGGTTCACAGCGCGACTAAATACTTAAATGGTCACGGTGATGTGATTGCGGGCATCGTCTGTGGCAGCGAAGAGCAACTTCACAGAGTGAAGTATGAAATCCTAAAGGATATCGGTGCAGTGATCTCACCCCATGATGCTTGGCTTATTCTACGAGGCCTTAAAACCCTCGATGTGCGCTTACAGCGCCATTGCGAGAGTGCCCAGCGGGTTGCTGAGTTTTTAGAGCAACACCCTGCGGTGACGCGAGTGTACTATCCAGGGCTTAAATCCCATTCGGGTCATCAATTTATTGGTGATCAGATGCAGCGAGCTGGAGGGGTGATCGCTTTTGAATTAGCTGCGGATTTTACTCAGGCTATGGCGTTTGTTGGCAAGCTTAAATTATTTTCAATTGCGGTTAGTTTGGGTGATGCGGAATCCCTTATTCAGCATCCGGCTTCAATGACCCACTCTCCTTATTCCCCAGATGCGCGGGCAGCTGCGGGCATTGGGGATAATCTGCTGAGAATTTCTGTCGGTTTGGAGGATTGTGACGATATTATTACTGATTTAAGTCAGGCATTAGCAACGATTGTTTAGCTGGTTATGGATAATTTTTATAACAAGGATGCATTAACCGCATCCTTTTTCTTCATTGTTATCTGTAAATTTATTGCTCTAAAGTTACACATTTAAGCCAGAGGTAATATTTGTACTTTGGCGTTTGGAAATTCATAAAAGCTTCGTCTATGTTTGATTGGAGGCCACGGAAGTTGGACGAAAGGCCGAATATCAAGGAGAGAGAGGAAGCATTATGAAACTAAAACCTAGTTTACCTGCGATGGTATCTGCTATTGCATTTTCTGCCCTGTTAACCTTGCCAGTAATGGCAGCTGATCCGGTAAAAGAAGCGAGTAAGGTGCAAAACCAAGCGAAAACTGAGGCCAAAAATATGGCAAACGATGCTAAACAAGCATTGCCAGACGCGGCTCAAGTCAACATCAATACCGCTTCAACTGAACAATTACAACTGCTAAAGGGGATTGGTGCCGCTAAAGCGCAGGCCATCGTTGATTATCGCACTCAAAATGGGCAATTTAAGACTATTGATGAGTTAGCAAATGTCTCAGGGATCGGTGCTAAGCTGATTGAGCAAAATCGTCATATGATTAAGCTGTAACGCCTTGGCATTGTCTTGAGTCATTTGCGTTAGCTTGACGTCTTTTAGCGAATAAAAAGCCTGCTTTGCAGGCTTTTATCATTTTCAATACTTAGGTTTGCCTATAGATTGTCCAGTTAAACCGGATATTTATCAAACGGGCGGATTAGCACTTGATCCCATAGAGGCCATAGGGGATAATCAGCGTCGTTCGGTGATGATCCTTTTGGTGATCCACTTGAAGTTATGGTGACCCTAGGGTCCCCCCGCAATGATAACTTGTGAACTCGGCCAGGCCCGGAAGGGAGCAACCGCAGCAAGCGACTCGTGTGCCGGGGTGTCGGCTCTAGGGGAACCTCCAAATCTCCCCATCATTTTCCAATCTTCTTTATCTTTAACTCACTGATTAGCAATAACTGCTCAGCTTAGCATTTAGCAACACTGCAGAATTTACTCGTAAAACCTTGTTGCAAATCGATGTAGCGATGCCCTATACCGTATGACTTAGCTGTTGGCTTCTTCCTGCTGCATTCTTTTTTGTAAATTCTGTTTTAAAAAGGCTCGCGATTTTTCGAGTGCAGCCTGTATTTCGCGTTTAAGTTCCTGCAATTCATCATAATCTTCAAAGAAATAAGTGTCGACTAAATGGCGAATATAACGCACGGGCAGTTGATTGAGTGTCACACAGCAGAGATCGGCTAAATAATCCTCCGGCAATTCATCCATCAGGCCTTCATCGGATAACATTTCCATTAAGAGAACTTCGTAATAGTTGCGGATTTCGAGTTGCATCGCTGTGCTCCATGATGATTTTTATTGAGTTTGCTACCACAAATGGTTGGCTGCAATAAAAAGTTGGCTATGTCTTTGGCTTAATTGTAGTTCGTCTCGGCTGTAGCCGCCGCCAATTACCGCAGCAACAGGAATATTTGCCGCTTTTGCCATGGAGAGCACAGTAACATCACGTTGATAGAGCCCTTCTTGGCTGATCTGTAAATGGCCTAAATCATCGTCCTGATGAATATCAACACCAGCGTCATACAGGATTAAATCTGGTTGATGGAGCCGAATAAGCAGCTCGAGAGTCTGTTCGACGGTTTCCTGATAGGCGCTATCATCAGCACCTTTCGTTAGTTCAATATCATAGTGTGACTGTTGTTTACGGCTGGGGAAATTCTCTTTGCAGTGGATGGAACAACTGATAATGCCTTGATGCCTATGGCTGAGGGTAGCAGTGCCGTCTCCTTGGTGCACGTCACAATCAAAAATCAATACCTTATGCAGTTGCTGCTCGGCGATAAGTTTGCGGGCGGCGATAATCAAGTCATTGAAAATACAGTAACCACTGCCAAAGTCATAATGAGCATGGTGATAGCCACCGGTTAAGTGAAGGGCGATACCCGTTTGTAG
The DNA here is from genome assembly GCF_000798835.1 of Shewanella sp. ZOR0012. Taxonomy (NCBI): domain Bacteria; kingdom Pseudomonadati; phylum Pseudomonadota; class Gammaproteobacteria; order Alteromonadales; family Shewanellaceae; genus Shewanella; species Shewanella sp. ZOR0012. The sequence goes on along the minus strand of NZ_JTLE01000094.1, from coordinate 4,085,950 downwards.
TGCCAAGCTTGCGGTTAAACTCGTCCCCGATACCGAGTGCAAGGTTCGCTCGACCAAGGCTTGACTCCATGGAAAGCCGATGCGTCTTAAGGCCGTGTTGGCTAAGGTACCTTGAATAAATTGTTCGACATAATCTTGCTGATGCACCTGCATTACATCTTCAGCCGTCATCGGCGAGGGAGTATGAAATTGATCCGCAACAGCCAGTTGATTATCGAGCAGATACTGATAAAGACGTGCGTATTTGGTTGTGGGAAAGCGGTGATGGGCGGGTAACGCCAGCTTGGAGTAGCTGGCGTGATAAACCAATGGGATCATCTGGATTAGAGTTGTGAAATAGCCCAGCTCATAAACTCTTTACGTGTTTTCTCATCGGCTTGTAACCACCAGTATTGCAACATCTGCTGTGGATTTGCGCCAGCCGCTTTAGAAGTATCAACCGGAGCGGTTAATGAGGTTGCCTTAACTGCTGCCTGCGCCGAAGTGGGTGCTGGCGCGGCAACCACCGCTGCTGTGCCTGCTGCGCCTGTTACTGCGGCTGCTGTGCCTGACACATCTACCGCTTGGTTACCGCTAAAGAGACGAGAGACAAAGCCTTCTTCTTCAATATCGGTGTTTGCCACTTGGTAATTAACCTGACCTTTGTCGGAGCGGGTTAACACGACTTGGGGATTTTGGGCAAACACTTTAGGCTTTTTAACGACTTTGCCTTCAGCGGCTTGTAAATAGTATTGATGATCGCCATCAACCTCTAAGGTCACAATAAAAGGAGATGACTTAACAAAGGTTTGGCTGTCACTAAAATCGTCTTCCACCATTTCGTGGTAGCGAATGGCGATTTTGTGGGTGCCGGGCGCCAACTCTAAGCTGCTTTTATGGTTGAATACGCTGGACTCGACTTTTTTGCCATCGAGGGCAAGGTATTCGAAGGACATAGGGATATTCAGATCTGCGGCAAAGGCTGAGGCAGAGCCGAGTAGCATTAGCAGGCTGCTGATTGGCAAAAGTGATTTCATTGTTGCTCCTTAACGATTATGGCTCTGATGCGGACGTTCGAATGCTTGAATGCGATCTTCGATATAACTGATGGCTTGCCTGCATTTTCCCAAACGACGATGCATCAAAAGGATGTCATTTTGCAAACGGATTTTGTCAGCACTATGACAGTTTTCAAGTTTTGACTCCATTTCTGCAATTTTTTGTTCAAATTTTTTCGCCCAATTCAGATGCTTATTCAGTTCGGCATAGATTTCGTGGCTATTTTGTAACACATTGCTGGCGATCCAAGCAAACCCGCTGGCTTGATGCGATTGGTTTTGTTGTTGGGCAAAACGTGCGCGCTTACTGGCACGTTGTTGATTTTTAGACTTTATATCGATTGAGGTCGTCAGTAGCGCCCGTTTAACCGCAGTAAAACGGTCTTGAATACGTTCACAGCTTAAGGCGATGGTTTGCGGCGCGAGTTTTAGGGCGATTTGCTTCTCTAACTGACCGATACTACTTCGAATTTGTTCAATGCAGGGCATCAACTGGGCGCCATTTTGAATAAACAGCGATTGATTAAAGCGTTCAATATCTAGTAGGAGTTTGCGTTGGCTCGGCGCAAGATGACTGTCGTGTTGCAGTACTTCTTGCTCTAATGTTTTTAGCTGATTTTTCAACGTGCTGATTAGCTGCGAAGTGTTCAAAACCATGCGCTCCACGCCAGATTAGCGGCAATTGACAGGACAATTAATATAAACAAAGGCCGAATAAAAGGCATACCAAATTTTATCGCACAGCGAGCGCCGATAAAGGAGCCGAGCATCATACATAACCCCATCCACAGGCCAATTTGCCAATGGACTTGCCCAAGAAAGCCAAAGATCGCCAGTGCCGTCAAATTGCTGGTAAAAGTCATGGCTCTAGCGAGCGCGCAACTATGCAAAAGAGGTAATTTATATAATGAACCTGAACTCACTGTCCAAAAGGCGCCAATACCAGGGCCGGCAAAGCCATCGTATGCGCCAAGAAATAGACCTTGTAGGCTTTGTTTCAATTTGGATGGTGCTTGCATTGGCGCCTGGCAGTCGGTATCTGAGATGGCGTTGGTGCTGACTAAGCTGTATATCGCAATGCCGATAATAAGAAGCGGTAACGCTTTTTCAAGCCAGTGCGCGTTTAACAAATAAACTAATACACTGCCAAAAACCGCACCAATAAAGGTGGCGATAAACGCCATATACCAAAAACTGGGTTTCAGCAGATGCTGGCGATAATAGGTCCAAGCCGCCATGGACGAGCCAAAACTGGCGGCAAATTTATTGGTACCTAAGGCCGTATGTGGTGGGATCCCTAGGGTGAGCAGGGCAGGAATGGAGAGCAGGCCTCCACCACCGACTACGGCATCGATAAAACCTGCAATTAAGCCAATGACAGCCAACAGGGCCCAGTTACTGGGCTCGAGTAACAACTCCAAATCTTAATCCTACTCAATGACTCGTCTAAAGGGAGGTAGGGCGTCTAGCAAGGATTTGCCATAACGTTTGGTCACTAATCGTCTATCTAGGATAGTGACTCGGCCATAATCCTGCTCTTTACGCAGTAATCTACCACAACTTTGGATAAGCTTTCGCGATGCATCAGGAATGGTGAGCTGCAGAAACGGATTTCCGCCCTTTATTTTCACATATTCAGCATGGGCTTGCTCAACGGGCGAGGTTGGCACAGCAAAGGGTAGCTTAGTGACGATGAGGTTGGTGAGGTAATCTCCGGGTAAGTCCAAGCCTTCAGAAAAACTGCCGGTGCCAAACAAGATGCTCGGTTCACCTTTATCACATTTGGCCTTATGGGTCTCCAGCAATTGCTGGCGTGGTGCATTACCTTGGATCAGGATTTCCTGCGTGAGTTTGCCCTCGAGCAATTCGGCCACTTTTTCCATTTGCCAGTAAGAGGCAAACAGCACTAAGGTAGCCATTTCGCCGTCAATTAGCTCGATAATTTGTTCGGCAAGTTCAGCAGTATAGGCATCATCCGTCGGCTCGGTTTTCATCTTAGGTAAGTAGAGCGTGGCATTATTCGGATAATCGAAAGGGGATTGCAGAGCGAGATAACGACTGCCGTCCTTTAATGATAACCCTACCTGATGGGCAAAATGGTCAAAGTTATTCAGCGCCCGCAGCGTAGCGCTACATAGCACGACGCCAGCAGCCTTTTGCCACAGCATAGATTCGAGCATAAAACCGACTTCAATTGGCGAGGCGCTAAACAGATAATCGACCTGTTTGCCTGTAATTAACTCGATCCAACGGGCCATTGGGGCACCTTTAGTGGAATCTTCCTTGGCCATCATTTTCCAGAGCTTTTGCAGGTTTTCGAGTCGCTGCAACATAAAGCCCATTTCGGCCTGTAGCGCTTCAGCCTGGTGCTTAGGAATATCGCCATCTTTTATCGCCTCGGCCAGCAATAACTGCATCTTATTAAATTGCTTGAGAGCAAGATTGGAAGTGGTTGCGAGATTCTCGGCAGGGATTTTTAACGCATCGGGTAATTTGCCGTGTTCGAACCGATAGCGACTCTCTGGATTGGCAAACTGCTTGGTCTGGGTATCACAATAGTGGGCGACTTGATTGAGCTGAGCGATTAAGTCACCGATATGATCCTGCATCGCCTGTGCTGGGGCGATGATATTGTTGCTCTTTATCTGATTTTGTAACTTGGCGCTGGTCTTACCGACTTTTTCAAGCCAGTCGGCGGCACCTCTAAGCGTTGCCTGTGCGCTAGAAAAGTCTCGGGCAACAATAGGTAAGTGGTGGGCTTCGTCTATGACGTAAAATACCTCTTCGGGATCGGGTAAAATCACCCCGCCGCCTAGCTCTAAGTCGGCAAAAAGTAAGCTGTGGTTGGCGATCAGTACATCCCAAGTATCCACATCCTCACGGGCCTTGTGAAACGGGCAATTACGATGGCTGGCGAGTTGCCGATGACAACTGTGTTTATCGCAGGCGATTTGTTGCCAGAGATGGTCCGGTATCGGTGTTGACAGCGTATCGATTTCACCGTTCCAGCGGCCTTCATTAAAGTCGTTGAGCAGCTCCTGTAACATGGCAATTTGGCTGTTATCAGGCTTTGTTTGCCACATGGCCATTTGGGTACTGTTATCATCGCCGATCAACATGGCAAGCTTGGATAAACAGACATAGCGCTGGCGCCCTTTGACCAGACCAAAGCGAAAGTTTAGCCCTGATTGTTCGAGAAAAAACGGTAAGTCTTTGTGCAGCAACTGCTCCTGCAGCGCCACGGTTGCCGTGGCGATACAGACTTTTTTCTTACTCGCAAGCGCAAGCGGAATCGTGCCTAGAATATAAGACAATGATTTACCAATCCCCGTACCCGCTTCGACCACTATGATGCGTCTATCTTTGTCATAGTCGCCAGCCAGGGTCTTAGAGATTTCTGCTACCATAAAGTTTTGCTCGCGGCGCGGCCTAAAATTAGGCAAAGCGGTGGCAATATCTTTATAGATAGCGCGGATCTGGTTTTTTACGTTGTCAGGTAACATGCGGCACTACTTTATCGAATTAATGCTGTACATAATAACAGTGATTGCATAGCCTAAGAAACTTTTCTGCCATTTTATGGCAATTTTATTCTGTGTCCCGAGAATCAATAAACAGCGAGAGCCTTAGAGTGAAACCGCAGTCGAATCCCCCCGAGAGTCTTGCACATGACACTGCTGCGCCTGTGAGTGTACAGGGACGCGTCCTCTCGCGCCATGCTATTACACGCGGTGCAACGCTTGTGTTGCAGTATTATCTCGCCACCGTTTCAGGCCCTGTGCTGGTGGAGTTACCTGGCTCTGAGTACATTTGTTTTTGCCATCAAAGCGATATGGCTGCATTACAGTTACAAACGCCGGGGCTGGCGCTACGCTTTGTGCCGCTTATGCTTAAAAGTTTTAAAAGACAATCCGTGGCTGCGATTTATGCTCAATCGACAAATGTATTTCGTCACTTGCAGCGGATAGCGACAGATGCGGGTATTCCCTTATTTGAGTCGGATATCCGTCCAGAGCAGCGCTTTTTAATCGAGCGTTTTGTGGCACTCGATGTGGCATTTTTAGGACATTATGTCAGCAATGCTGGCATAGATGGACAGTTGCCTGTGTTTAGCGCAATACGTGCAAAAGCGGTTGCGCCGCAGCCGGAAATAAAATTGCGTTCAATCTCGCTTGATTTTG
>NZ_JTLE01000094.1:3933282-4080722 GCF_000798835.1 Shewanella sp. ZOR0012 | reverse complement strand
GAGTCCTGTACTTTTCACGATACTCAGTTTGACAGCATTGAGGTCAATGGACCTGGGCAATATTTTTATCTAGGCAAAGATAAAACCTGTAGTCTGCTCCCTCATCCCAATAATGCCCAGCAAACACTATGGCAAGTTGAACTCTATAACCAACAAGATTTAGTGACTTGCCATTTTATTATCGACTCAGCCCATACCGTTCAAGGCGATATGCAAGATTTCTCCAGCCTCACAGGGAAATTGCAGCGTACTTTACATCAAATTCATACCGAGCAAGGGCGCTCGCTGCTGAGGATAATCACTCTATCCCCTAACATCACTCAGGCGGTAGATTGCAATTACTTTGGTGAGCGCAACGGGATAACGCGCCAGCTCAATGCCTTAGGTGTACTGCAATTTGAGGGGCATTTCGTTAATGACCAACAACTTGGCCGCCAAACTTGGTACGACCATGAAGGAAAAATCAATCAAGTCGAAGAACGCCAGCTCGATGGTATGTTACTCACCTACTACCATAGTAATGGTCAGATAAGGGAAACCGCAGAAAAGGATAGCGAAGGCAATTATATCAATCAGTTAAAACGCTATTATGAATCTGGCAATCTATGGCTGACGCGCCCAATGGTGGCAAATCACATCCACGGAATTGAGTATATGTACTATGAGGATGGCAAGCTGCAAGCCGAATTAACCCATGATATGGGTCAGCCTGTTAACGAACTTTGGTATCATCCCAATGGCAATCTTAAGCAAGAAGTCCACTTCAATCACGTGGGCAAACACATTGAAACTTACTATGAAGACGGCCAACTAGCGTGGCGAGTACAACTCAATTCACAGGGGGTAAATGAAGGCCTACGTCAAGAATGGCATCCCAATGGCGTGCTCGCCAAACAGCTCAATTTTAGTAACGGTATCGCCCATGGCAACAGTGAACAATGGTATCCCAATGGGCAGTTAGAACAGTGCATTCCCTTTGAAAATGGCCATGAGCAGGGCCTTGCCACTTGGTACCATGAAAATGGCCAACTCGCCCTTGAAATCTACCTTGAAAAGGGCTTAAGAGAAGGATTATTTCGCAGTTACTATGAAAGCGGTGTCCTATCTGCCGAAGGTCAATATCGACATAATCTCTCAATTGCGCCCTTTATTGAATACTATGAAAACCAACAAATTCAAATGTATTTGCCCCATACCCAAGGCAATCGTGATGGCACAGCACGCTGGTTTTATGAAGATGGCACCATCCGCACTATTACAGAATATGTCGTTCGAGAGGGACAGGGTTATCTCAAACAAAGTAGCGCCTACAACAAGCAGGGCATCCTTGAATCCTTTGAGAGCCACTCAAATACTCGCTGCGGCTATCATCTTGAGAATAATCAAAGGCAATACTATCAAGAAGGCACTCCTGATACTCGGATAGAATACTATCAAGATGGGACAATTCGTTGGTTGTTGACTCGCTTAGAAGGGGAACGATACAGCTCAAAATCCTTTTCTGAACAAGGCAAACTCATCGAAACGGGTTTTATCACCTATATCGATGGTGATTACCTTGATGTCGGCCATTGGCAACGATTTACGCCTCAAGGGCAACTGTATCGTGAAGCGTGGCTCAGCGACGATGGTAAGCTCAATGAAAGCCGCCATTATTTTGATGGCGCAGAGGATACACAGGAACAAACTGCAACAATTCAAGCTGGTGCTGATGAAACTCACTTGAATCTTACAGAAGTGACTTCAACTGGAGCAGACACTGCAAGCTGGCAGCAAGCAAAACAACCCGCTCCTATCCTCTCTTATCATTTAAAATTTGACCCAGATAGCCAACTCTACGCCATGAAGCGCTATCACCCCAACAGCCAAATCGCTGAGGAGGGTAACCTACACTTCCAAGGAGAAGAGCAATTTTGGGTTGGCATCCATAATCAATATGATGAGCAAGGTCGAATCACACTATCAGAAACTTACACTATGAGCGGAAAACCGATAGAACAGTCTAACGACCTAAACTACCGAGTATTAAATTGATTGGATATAAGCAAGCACACCTGCTTGCTTATAATAGCTTGATATAAAAGTATTAAATCAAAAGACTACAGTGCGAAAGTGGCGATAGTCTTTTGGATCCCGACCACATCGGTGCCGCGCTTAAGCTCTTTTACCAGTGGCTCACTTCGACCTGAAATCCAAATTCTTAGCTCGGCATCCATATCGAAATGGCCTGTAGTTTCCACTTCAAAATGGGTGATGGATTTATAGGGCACGGAGTGATAGCTGGTCTTTTGGCCCGTGAGCCCTTGCTTATCAATTAAGATCAAGCGCTTATTGGTAAAAACAAACAGATCACGGACCACTTTATAGGCCAGCTTTAATTCTTCCTGAATCCCCATGATTGGGCGCAGCTCTTCGGCCAGCTCCTGTAAATTCACCTCAGAAGCATTTCCGAGCAACCCATCTAATAGTCCCATGCTGACATCCTTTATTATTAAAATTTTTCAATAAAGTATCCTTTCAGTAACCCATAGGCAACAATGAGAAAGCTGAGCAGCTGAAAAACAATAAAAAAGGGAGCATTGAATGCTCAATGCTCCCTTGCTATCAAGGCATTAATTAAAGCGCTTTTTGGCCGCGAACCTGACGGTTTTCACCGACAACAAGCATCTCGCACTTAGGGCAATCAAATACTAACTTAAGTACATCGTTACCGATTTCGAGCACCATAGGATCGGCCTTTATTCCCGGCACTTCCTTAGGACAAAGATTAAAGTTAAATCTCAGGCAGTGCTTAGTCACCATCAAAGGCACGTCTTCAGTCACGCCGTTTTTCTCGTAGGTATCTTGAATTTCAATCACGCCATGGCGCTGATAAAAATCCTTCGCCTTTTCGTTTGCCACGTTACCTAAGTAACTTAAGTGTTTGAATGGATACACGGCATCTTGATTATATTTCCAAGGTTTTGGGCGCTGGTAACCTTCAACACGGGCAAGTTCTAATGCCGCTACCGCATCACGGCGCAGGCCGTTAAGGGTTGAAGCAGGCAGGAACCAAGGCTGAGCAGTTTCGATACTAATCTGGCGCGCCGTAAAATCGGTACTGCCAAGCTTCGATAATTGTGTACGAATCGTCTGCAAGGTTTTTTCAGCGTCGGTGGCGGGCGTCTTTTCAACTTCCAACTCAACCGTAGCACTGAGGCCGTAGATATCGGTTAAAGTCAGCGCTACGCCCCTGGCGGTATCGGTTAAACGCATATCTACGCCGATAATTCGCTTGGCCGACTCTTTCGCTAACAAGGCTTCAAATGCCTGATTATGGTTACGGTATAAAGTCATACCAACACGTAAATCCCGTGGAACTTGTAACACATGCAGCTTATGGCCTTCGGCGCGGTTTACCCGTAAACCTTGCAACTTGTCGTCGGACTGCTTTGCCATCGCATAATTGGGTGGAAAATACGCTAACCCATCACCGTTATTAAATTCGTGGGTTGAACTGACTTGAATAAAATCCTTACCAAGAGCAACCACTTTACCCACATCTTGGCCAATATATTTGGGCGAGCGAAAATCTTTAATCCCTTGGCTACGCTCATGGACAAAATAGTCGGTGCTGCCACGATTAAAGGTTTTTTCGGGATCTGGGGTAAACGTATGCTCAGTACGGCCATGGGATGAAGCCACAAACTCAGGGCGACGCGCCATAATGGCATCGAGTTTTTGGCGATAATGAGCAGTCACGTTTTTTACATAACTTAAATCTTTTAAACGCCCCTCAATTTTGAAGGAGCGAACACCGGCATCAATCAAAGCTTCGAGGTTATCGGTTTGGTTATTATCTTTTAATGAGAGTAAGTGCTCGTTTTGCGCCAACACATCCCCTTGGCGGGTCTTAAGATTGCCCGGCAGACGACACATTTGCGAACATTCGCCGCGGTTAGCACTGCGATTACTAAAGGCATGGCTTAAGTTACATAATCCACTGTAGGCCACACACAGGGCGCCGTGGATAAAGAACTCAATCTGCATATTGGTATGAGCCGCAACCTCACGGATTTGGCTTAAGCCCAACTCGCGCGCCAGTACCACCTGCGAGAATCCCACTTGCTCTAAGAAGGCAACTTTTTCGGGATTACGGTTGTCCATTTGCGTACTGGCGTGCAGCGCAATCGGCGGCAGGTTAAGCTGTAAAACCCCCATATCCTGCACAATCAGCGCATCGGCGCCCGCGTTATACACATCCCAAATCAGTTTTTCTGCGGTTTCGAGCTCATCGTCCATCAGAATCGTATTGAGGGCGACAAACACTTGCGCATGATACTTGTGTGCAAAAGCACATAGGCGAGCGATATCTTCCACACTGTTACCCGCCGTTGCACGCGCCCCAAATGCTGGACCACCGATATAAACCGCATCGGCACCATGGCGAATGGCTTCAATACCATAATCGGCATTTTTTGCTGGCGCCAATAACTCTAGACGGTTATTAACGTGAGAAAGTGTCTCAGGGGTGTAAATCTCTGGCTGGCTCATACTTCACAGGCTCAAAATGAACAATAACGAAAAAGGTGACGAGTATAACAAAAACTCAAATCCAGCTCTATCTGCAAATCATTTTTCGCTGGATTAAAGCGAGGCGAACTCAGGAGGAGAGACAACAAACTTGCACCCCAGAGCCTAGCGGAGTATCTTTGCCGCGCATTATTGAATAGGCGCGATTATGACTGATTTTATTTACCAACCACCAACAACTCCCCGGCTCGATGTGCTTTACCAAGATAAAGACATTATCGTCGTCAACAAGCCTTCGGGGTTGTTATCAGTGCCTGGTCGCGATCCCGCCCATTACGACAGTGTGTACGCCCGAGTAAAAGCTGAGCATCCGCATTGCCAAATCGTCCATCGCCTTGATATGGCGACCTCAGGTGTAATAGTGGTTGCGCTCATTCGTAGCGCCGAACGCGAATTAAAACGCCAGTTTCATGATAGAGAAACCAGCAAAACCTATCTCGCCAGAGTCGCCGGCCATGTCAAAAACGATACAGGTAGCGTAGATTATCCGCTGATCTGCGACTGGCCCAATCGCCCAAAACAGAAAGTTGACCACGACATTGGCAAGCCATCATTGACCCATTTTGAAGTGTTAAGCCGTGCCAAGCGCTCGACGCTGGTTAAACTCAAGCCGATTACTGGGCGCTCACACCAACTCAGAGTACATATGATGGCACTCGGCCATCCTATCCTAGGCGATGGCTTTTACGCCGATCCACTGGCCAAATCCTTAGCACCGAGATTATTACTCCACGCCGCAGAGCTTACGATCAAACACCCATATACGGGTGAACCTATGACATTCAGCGCTAATGCCTCCTTTTGCAAACCAGAAGGTGAGCAATGATCACTAAAAACAATTAAAAAACGCAAAAGCAGTAGCCATTCCCTATAAAAAAACGTAACTTTATGACAATTCATTATGTTATAGAGAGTTTATTTATGGAAACCGCATTTCAGCGTGATCAGCTAGATAACCATATCCTCGAAGCCTTAATGCAAGACGCGCGCACACCTTTTGCCGAACTTGCCAAACGTTTCGGCGTGAGTGCGGGTACCATTCATGTGCGTGTCGAGAAAATGAAACAAGCGGGGATTATCACGGGTGCCCAGATCACCATCAATCCCAAGGCACTGGGTTACGATGTCTGCTGTTTTATTGGAATTAATCTCAAAAGTGCTGGCGACTACCCCGCCGCCATCGCCAAGCTAAACGCCCTAGAAGAAGTGGTTGAAGCCTACTATACCACTGGCAACTACAGCATTTTTGTCAAAGTCATGTGCCAATCCATCGATGGCCTGCAACATGTGCTGATTAACCGCATCCAATCAATCGACGAAATTCAATCGACTGAAACCCTGATCAGCCTGCAAAACCCGATTACACGGGCAGTAAAGCCTTAATCAACCCACGAATATAAAGCTCAACAAACAGAACGATATATTGCAAAAGTATGACTTAAGTCTTTTTTACTTCAAAAGTGTTAACCGTACGATATTTTTGTGTTACAACTCCATTGCTAGCCACAAAATGCGCAGCATAATTATAACAATTCAGCTACAAGTGCGATTAATTTTGCACTACAAGCATTAATTGACAAGGAATGAAGTTGTGAAGACAAAACTATCTATCGCTATCTCCGCGGCACTATTATCAAGTGCTGCTGTTGCAGGTACAACTGCTCAGTACAATACAACCAATCAAACAACTGATAAGTATGCAGGCTTAAGCGTTACTAAAAATGATAGTAACGAACAAAAACAAGCTGTAGCTTGGATGGTAAAATTAAAGGCACCTTCTCTTGCGCAACAAAGCCAGCTAAAGGGATTTAATAAGCAATCGGTCATGAGCCAAATTGAAAGCTCTCAAACCAAAGTCAAAAATGCAATTAACAGCATGGATGCTGATTTAAAAATTGTTGCAACAACATCAAAATTAGTAAACTCGATTGTTGTGGAAGGTAATCATAAGCAAATTGCATCCCTGCTTAACAACGCTGAAGTAGCGGCTATTCTGCCAATCTATGACTACAAACTAGATGTTGCCGCAAGCGCTGAATACATCAAAGCAAAAGCAGTGATTGATGCAGGTATTGCCTCGGGTAAAGGTCAACGAGTGGCTGTGCTCGATACTGGCGTTGACTATACCCACAAAGCCTTAGGTGGCTCAGGATTAGTTGCTGACTACAAAGCAGCCGTCGCAGCAAAAAGTGAAATGCCAAACTGGCCACAAGGCAAAGTCATTGGAGGTTGGGACTTTGTTAATAATGATCCAAACCCAATTGATGTCACAACCAATCATGGTACTCATGTAAGCCATTCTGTTGTTGGAATAGCTCCAGATGTTGAGCTGCTCGTATATTCAGTATGTAACTCTGGCTGTTCTGGTATCGCTCAATTAAACGCTCTTGAAGCCTCTATGGATCCAAACGGTGATGGAGACATCAGCGATCGCGTCGACACAGTTAACATGTCGTTAGGCGGTGATTTTGGTGATGTTGAGGACGGCGCCGTTCAAGCCATGATCAATGAAATGGTCAAACTAGGTGTAAACCTTGTGATCTCAGCCGGTAACGATGGTCCAACACCTTTTGTGGTCGGTGGCCCAAGTACCACTAATAGCGCTCTTTCCGTTGGCGCAATGACACATCCAACGACTAAAGTTGGCAAAATTGAAGCATCCATAGCGGGTAATACAGTCACAGCAATTGGTGCTGGATTTAATAAATCCAATGCTTATAGCTTCACAAATACCGTTGCACCGATTGTTTACCCTGCTGCCAATAAAAATGGCTGCGCGGCTTATACTGAAGATTTAACAGGCAAAACGGTGCTAATTGACCGCGGAACCTGTGGTTTTACAGTTAAGGTACTAAATGCTCAACTAAAAGGAGCCTCATTTGTTATTGTGGCTAACAACGCAGCCAATGCTGGTGCGATTGTGATGGGCGGGACCGACGACAAGATCACCATTCCTTCGGTAATGGTTTCTAAGGAAGATGGCGATGCAATCAAAGCTGCACTCGCATCTGGCGATGTTCCATTTAGTATTACATCAACTGAAGTCACTACCGCAGGTGCCATTGCGACCTTTACGTCAAGAGGTCCATCAATCGGCGGAACCTTAAAACCTGAGATCACCGCACCTGGTACTGATATTCTCACCGCACACCCAGGATTAGGTGAAGGATTAAGTCCAATCAGCGGCACATCATTCTCTAGCCCGATTACAGCAGGTGCCGTCAGTATCATTCGTGAAGCCTTACCTCATCGCAATGCATTTGAGGTAAAAGCGACCATCATGAACGCGGCTAACCTTGATGTAACGCTGGAACCTAAAGAAATCAACCCTGATACAGAGCTTGCACCTATCAGCTATATCGGTTCAGGTTTAGTTGACGTAGAAAAAGCCATTAATCTGCCCGTTGCGGCTTGGAATAAAGACACCAAACAAGCGGCGTTAGCCTTTGGCTTATTAGCGCTCAACAAAACCACATCAATCACTAAGACAGTTACTGTTAAAAACTTCTCTACGGCTGAAAAAACTTACGCCTTAAAAGTCGCTCAACGTTTCCAAAACGATCTTGATTCAGGCGCCTTAAGTTTTGCATTACCAGCCAGTGTCACTATTCCTGCCGGACAAACCGTTGATTTTGATGTTACTGCAACGATTGATCCAACTAAGTTGCCAGAATGGACGCTAACCTCATCATATGAACTAGACGGAACTGCTGCAGATGCATCAGTAGCACTGACGCTATCTGAATACGATGGTGCAATTGAGTTCATGGATGGTGAATCGAAAGCACTCCACTTGGTATACCACGTGTTACCTAAAGCAGCGGCGGCAATTTCAGTTGAAACTGAAGTCACTGAAGACGGTTTAGTTCGTACACTAACCAACGTTGGTGCAACCTCAATTACCGATCCATTTACAGCTCCATTGATCGCAACAAGCCCTGTCGACGAATCTAAACGCCATGACTTGTTAAATGCATCGAGTGAACTGTTGCTCAGTAGCTCATGTGATACTGGCATTGCAATCTATAACACCTTACAAATGCGCGATCCTATCGTTCATGCGTTAGTGGCCAGTTATGACGTAGACTATGACCTCAACAATGACGGTGTTTGGGACTACACAGCAGCAACCGCAAACCTAAACTGGTTTAATGATGCCTATCCAAGATCAATCTATGGTTTAGTGGCTAAATATGGCACCTCATCAGGTACGCTTGAGCCTGTTTTCCACGTCACAGGTAATGACTTCCTAACCAGCAAAGTGTGTTTTGAAGACATGGGGTTAACTGAAGCAGACTTAGGTAAAACCATTAAAGTTCGTTACCGTGTAGAAGACAGTGATTGGGCTCCGACACCTTCTGGTGATGAAGACAGTGTTGTTGCATCGCTTGTACTTGATGGCTCAGGAACATCAGCCATGTTAGTGGATAGCGATGGAAAAGAAGTCACTGAACTCAAACCAGGTGAAAGTGCGATTTTAGAAGCTCAAGTTGGTGATAACGCTAAAGGCTTTATGTTCCTGTCGGACTCAGGCTCTATGTCTGTTGTAGCTAATACCACTGATGAAGGTAACTCAGCGCCAACGGTAGAAAACTTAACACTATCAGTTAAGAAAGGTACTGCTGCTGGAACCGTATTAGGACAAATAAAAGCGACTGACCCTGATATGCTGACAAGCCCGTTCTCCGAATTTGTGACTACAGGCTCGAATAGCAGTATGGTTTTGGTTGCTAAAGATGGAACAGTACGCTTAAGTGACGACGCTGTAATTAATCAGCAAAGCAAAACTATGGAAGTTGAAGTTATTGCTCTAGATACGATGGGGAATGCCTCTGCACCAGCCAAAGTGACAGTGTTGATTAATAACACTAAGCCAACAGTCTCTCCTACCAGTGCAAATGCTACTGAGAACTCATATGTAGCCTTGCTAGCAAATGGTAAAGATGCTGATGGCGATACTTTAACTTACACTTGGAAGCAAACATCTGGTCCTGCAATAAGTTTTGTTAACGGCTCAGATAAACTTGGATTTACAGCCCCTGCAGGTGACAACGTTTACACATTTACCGTTGTCGCATCTGATGGGGTAGATGATAGTAATACTGGTACATCAACAGTGACAGTTAAAACAACAAAAGCAAACAATGCTGGTGGTACCTCCGGCGGTGCGCTGGGTTGGTTAACGGCGTTGTTATTACCTCTGGCGGCAATGCGTCGTCGTATGAAGTAATCTGTCCATATAAGTAAACAAAAGGGAGTCTAAATGACTCCCTTTTTATTATTCAATGTCCCGTCCTGAAATACGTGAGACATGATGGTATCAACAAGAACCGGATTACGAACGCAACCCTATGCCTCTGGATATCAGGTAATACGCAACACCCCAGAGTACGGCACAAAAGCCCACCATAATGCCAATAGAAAGCGGAATGCTGATATCGGCAAAACCTAAGAAACCATAACGGAAGACGTTGATCATATAGACCACAGGGTTCAGTGCCGAAACGCCTTGCCAAAAGGATGGCAGTAACGACAGAGAATAAAATACGCCACCAAGGTAAGTTAATGGCGTGAGCACAAACGTCGGGATGATGCTGATATCATCGAAACTCTTGGCAAATACCGCATTAATTAATCCCCCTAAGGAGAATAACACTGAGGTTAAAAATACCGTCATAACGACTAAGCCTGCATGGTGCAAACTGATGTCGACAAAGAACATCGCCACCAGCGTCACGATTAAACCAACGCATAACCCCCGAGCGACACCGCCCCCCACATAGCCTGCGATCATCACATAGTGAGGTACGGGAGCGACCATTAACTCCTCGAGATTACGCTGAAATTTCGCGCTATAGAAAGAGCTCGCCACATTCGAATAGGAGTTAGTGATCACCGACATCATGATTAGGCCTGGCGCGATAAACTCCATATAGGACACACCGCCCATATCGCCAATGCGGCTACCGACCAAGTTACCAAAAATCAAAAAATACAAGGTCATAGTGATTGCAGGCGGAACTAAAGTCTGGATCCAGATCCGAGTAAAACGGTTAATTTCCTTGGTTAATATGCTTTTGAAGGCGATAAAATACAGCTGTTTCATGCCTTAGCTCCTTGGGTTTTCTTCACTAACTCCACAAACAATTCTTCTAACCGATTGGACTTATTGCGCATCGACAACACTTCCACATTGGCCGCGGTTAATTGGGTAAACACATCGTTGAGATTGTGATCCTTTGCCACATCGACCTCTAAGGTATGCGGATCGGTTAAACGGCACACCATGCCATCGAGTGTGGGCGCGACATTGATATCGCGGCGAAGGTCGAGGATAAAGGTTTCAAGATTCAGCTTACTCAGCAAGGCCTTCATGCTAGTACACTCCACCAGCACGCCCTTATCGATAATGCCGATATTGCGGCACAACATTTCAGCTTCTTCAAGATAGTGGGTGGTCAGTATGATAGTCACACCCTGCTGATTAATTTGCTTGAGGAATTCCCACATTGAGCGTCGTAGCTCAATATCGACCCCCGCAGTTGGTTCATCTAAGATCAGTAACTTAGGTTCGTGCATCAGGGCGCGGGCAATCATTAACCGCCGCTTCATCCCCCCCGACAAGGTGCGGGACTGACTATTACGCTTCTCCCACAAATCCAGCTGGCTTAAGTATTTTTGGGCTCGCTCAAGAGCAACGGCCTTAGGTACGCCATAATAACCCGCCTGATTCACCACAATTTGCAGCACAGTTTCAAACTGGTTGAAGTTAAATTCCTGTGGCACTAAACCTATGCACAGCTTGGCTTCCTCGAGTTGCTTATCGATATCAAAATCAAAAACCTGCACAGAGCCAGCGGTTTTCTGCACTAAGGAGCTGATAATCCCAATGGTAGTCGACTTACCCGCGCCGTTAGGGCCTAACAGTGCAAAAAAGTCTCCCTGTTCAACGGTAAGGCTAATGCCCTTTACCGCTTCTACACCGCCTTTGTAGGTTTTTTTTAGCCCCTCGAGTACGAGAGCATGGGCATGCTTGGCCATAGTGCTACCTGATCCTGAAAGAATAAACGAAATACTAAAATGGTGACGAAAACAGCAAATGCAATACGCTAAGCTGTATAAAAACGAATTATGACTCTAATTGATTGAAAAAATAGTTATTAATTTATTAAAAATAACTAATAGAGCACCATACATAGGTCAGTTATACCAAACCGCATTGGTGTGACCAACTTTCTACACAAAACAAAACTCCCGCCTAGGCGGGAGTTTGAGTCATAACGCATCTGGGCTTATTCGAGCGGCACCACTTTAGCGATATAAGGCAAGTTGCGATATTGCTCAGCATAATCGATGCCGTAACCCACAATAAACTCATCTGGGATAGTAAAACCGATAAAGTCGACTTTGACATCCACTTCGCGGCGCTCGGGTTTATCCAACAGAGTGCACAGGGCTAAGCTCTTTGGCTCACGCAATAACAGCATTTCGCGCACTTTGTTTAAGGTGTTGCCCGAGTCAATCAAGTCTTCCACAATCAGCACGTCGCGGCCCGCGATATCCGATTGCACATCCTTCAGCACTTTCACATCCCGTGAGCTGGTCATGGAATTGCCATAACTCGAAACCGACATAAAATCGATTTCAACATGGCCTTTAATACGGCGGCACAGATCAGCCATAAATACGACTGAGCCTTTTAATAATCCCACCATCAGCAAACGCTCGCTGTTGGCATAGTGGGCATTGATTTGCTCGGCCATTTGATCCAATTTTTGGCTAATCTCTTCAGCGGAGATCATCACTTCGGTGGTGTGTTTCATATCAGTCTCAATTGTCGATGTCAGTAGGGGAGTGTTTGTCATAACCCCAACGACTCGTTAATGCATGGTCAACGCCCAAATGATCGAGGATTCGAGCGACCATGAAGTCTACCAGATCTTCAACCGATTTGGGATTGTGATAAAAGCCAGGCGCCGCAGGCATAATAGTGACACCTAAGCGCGATAGGTTGAGCATATGCTCTAAGTGTATGGCATTAAAGGGAGTTTCCCGCGGAACGAGGATCAGTTGACCACGTTCTTTTAACACCACATCTGCCGCGCGCTCGAGCAAATTATTGCTCATTCCCGTCGCAACAGCTGCCAGTGTCCCCGTCGAGCAAGGACAGATCACCATTTGTTTGGGTGCAGCACTGCCTGAGGCTGGCGGCGAAAACCACTCATCCTTGCCTAATACCACTAACTCGCCAGATAAAGTTGCATTCTTTTCTGCAAGCACCTCTAACAATTGCGCCTTAGCTTTATCGCTGTTAGCACTGAGTTGCAAGCCATGTTCAGTCGCCAGCACCACACGTGCAGCACTTGAGATCATTAAAAAAACTTGGTAGCCCGAGGCTAATAAGCATTCTAATAACTTCAAACCATAGGGCGCACCCGAGGCTCCTGTCCAGGCTAAGCTAATGGCTTTCTCAGATTTGGCATAGGCCATATTAGTCCGCCTGCTGAACAAACTGTGGGCTAACTTCAAGCGCCGCCAACAGCTTTTTATGTAAGCCGCCAAAACCACCGTTACTCATCACCACGATAGTGTCACCCGCTTTTGCCGAGGCTGCCACTTTAGCGACAACATCATCAATTTGATGCAGGACAGTCACAGGGATCACCGCCGCTTCCATCGCCTCTTTCATATTCCAATCGATAGTATCGGCTTGATATAAAAAGGCTTCGTCCGCTTGCAGCATGGAATGGGCCAAAGTGTCTTTATGCACTCCACTCTTCATCGTGTTCGAGCGAGGTTCTAATACGATAGTGATTTTGCTTTGACCGACCTTGGCACGCATGCCCTTAATGGTGGTCGCTATCGCCGTTGGATGGTGGGCAAAATCATCGTATACGCTGACGCCGTGGACAGTGCCCAACAACTCTAGGCGACGTTTCGGCGGTACAAAGCGGGTTAATGCATCAATCGCAGCACTCGGTTTAACCCCAACATGGCGCGCGGCTGCGATGGCCATTACTGCATTTTCGATATTGTGCTGACCAATCAGCGTCCATTCGAGCACGCCTTGGGACAGGCCATCGAAAAACACTTCAAACTCATGGCAATCATCACTTAAGGCCTTAGCATGCCAACCTTTCGTCGCATCAGTGGTATGGAAGGTCTCTTGTTCGCTCCAGC
Source organism: Shewanella sp. ZOR0012 (assembly GCF_000798835.1). NCBI lineage: Bacteria > Pseudomonadati > Pseudomonadota > Gammaproteobacteria > Alteromonadales > Shewanellaceae > Shewanella > Shewanella sp. ZOR0012. The sequence goes on along the minus strand of NZ_JTLE01000094.1, from coordinate 4,066,970 downwards.
AGCCCATATCAATGGTTTGCTTTACCGCGTGGGAATCGGCTGGCCAAATCACTTTGCCTTGTCCTGGCACAGTTCGGATCAAATGATGGAACTGTTTTTGGATCGCCGCTAAATCGGCAAAAATATCAGCATGGTCAAATTCGAGGTTATTAATCACCAGCGTACGGGGATGATAATGCACAAATTTAGAACGCTTATCGAAGAAGGCGCTGTCGTATTCATCGGCTTCGACCACAAAAAATGCCGATTCCCCTAAACGGGCCGACACGCCAAAGTTTTGTGGCACGCCGCCAATCAAGAAACCGGGTTGATAACCACAGTCCTCTAAGATCCACGCCAGCATGCTTGAAGTGGAGGTTTTTCCATGGGTACCAGATACGGCTAATACCCAACGCTCAGGCAGAATATGATCGGCTAAAAACTGTGGTCCAGAGGTGTAAGGGATCCCAAGGTTTAATACCGCTTCGACACAAGGATTACCTCGGCTCATGGCATTACCAATCACCACAAGATCGGGATAACTGCCCGCTTCACCTAACTGACTTGGATCAAAACCTTGAATGAGTTCAATACCTTGCTCTTCAAGCTGCGTACTCATCGGTGGATAGACGTTGGCATCCGAGCCTGTCACTCTGTGCCCTTTTGCCCTAGCCAAGAGTGCAAGACCACCCATGAAGGTTCCACAAATTCCTAAAATATGTACGTGCATACCGCTCGCTCTGATGTTTTTGAATTCAAGGCTATTCTAATCCATAGCACAGCAGATTGGCAGGTTAGGATCTCGGAAAAGCCACATGTTCGGCAAAGATCCTGAGAGAGGAATAAATTTTAACAATTGGCTGAAGTTTAACTAACAGAATTATGCCACTAGGCTCACTTATCCGCGCAAGCTGGCATAGAGCTTGGGATATTGACTGCGGTGACGATTAAAGAGGAATTGACGTAGGGCTTCTCGCTCTTCGGCTTCGGCCTGAAATCTGACAATCGCCAGTCCCTCTTCATGGCGGATAGGCTCGATTTTAACCCGCATGGTTTCACCATCGGGCAACTGTAATTGCAGTTCTTGGCTATCGACCAACTGTTCAAACTGTTGTGGTGATTTAGCACGAATCGCCATGCCAGAACTCGATAAAGACACCACAGACCATTGTTCGCCCTGATCTTGGTCGAAGATCCACACATCTTCAGGCTGAGTCAAACGCCAACTCCGCTCAGCCCCTTTTGCGTCTAACACTTCAGGCACCCCAAGAGTGGGCTGTAATTGGCCAAAATCATCGAGACGCATCTCAAGGGGAAACCAGAGCTTATAGGAGCCGACTTCAGCCAATAGGGTCAACTTGGCCTTACCCAATAGTGAGGCAAGCGCCTGTGGCACCTCGGTTTTGACCGTTAATACATGGTTAACCAAAGGCTCAGGATGAGCGTCCTCAGTGCTATGGATTATGCGATTGGGGGAAAATAGCTCTCTAAAACAAGCTAATTCCTCTAAGGTTAAATGCGGCTCATCAACCATACGACAACCTACTCAGATGAATCACTTGTACAAAAAATTACCACCAAAGCGTGATTCTGTATATTTTTTCAGCGATTAATTTGCAAAAAAAGAAAAGTAGGCTAGCAAGGTTAAGATCTGACTCCAATTACCCATTTGCACTATTTGAAGATGGATGATTCCTGAATTTAAGCAACTCACTTATCTTTTTGCTGACTGGCAGGAGGGGCGAATAACAGCTTAAGCCGCTCTGAAAAGCTCAGCCCCTTAGTCGTGACATCACTAAACATATCGCGCCATTCGCTAAAGGTCACTTTGATTGGATTAAAACTGTTGACGGGTTTAGTGATGCCGTAAATCACGGTTTCCTCTTCAGGAACAAAGGTACCGAAAAGTTTGTCCCAGATAATCAAGATACCGGCATAATTTTTATCGATATATTGCGGATTACGCCCATGGTGCACCCTGTGGTGGGAAGGCGTATTAAACAGCCATTCCAATGGGCCGAGTTTTCTCACCGCTTGGGTGTGCACAAAAAACTGTAATCCCAAATTGAGCAGCACCACAAAAACCACCCAATTAGGGTCGAAACCCAAAATTACCAACGGCAACCAAAACACCCACATACCAGCGAAGGGATACATCAAACTCTGGCGAAACGCGGTGCTAAAATTCATATTCTCCGAACTATGGTGCACCACGTGGGCTGCCCACATCCACCGTACTCTATGGCTCGCACGATGGAACCAGTAATAGCAAAAATCTTGGGCAATCATCAGCAGCACAAAGCTGAATGGCCCCATTTGAATATCGAATAATTTCCAACCAAATACCGCAAGATACAATTTAGCGATCAGCAAGCCCGCCAAAATATCCATTCCTTGGTGCATGGCGGCGAGGCTAAAATTACACAACACTTCCTTTGGATAGTAACGGGCGCTAACGGGCAGTTTTTGTCTTCTGTCACCGAAATACCATTCCAGCAAAATGCAGACAAAAAACAGTGGAGCCAATACCAGTAACAGCACTTCGGGATGATTAATTAACGCAGCGATATCCATATACCTTTATCCTATTGTTATTATTGTATTAAAGCGTAAATCTGCCCATGGTCTACCAGCGAGCGTAATGATCCTCAGTTAATCCCAATACATTGTTGAGTTGGAATTTCCGCCCCTGATTGTCAATGATAAAACCGCTAAAAAGCCCCAGATATTGACGGAAGTTACTCTTCAGCAAGATAAAATTGCGTTTCTCACTGCGGCAATTTCGCGCCGTAAACTCTAAATCGACGCGGCCATCGTGACTATGAATACGCCAGAGATCTGTGCCCTGGTGGCCATGACGGTCAAATTCAAATTGTACTGGTCCGAGTAAATGCCGCTCACCATTGATCCAAAACACATTTTCATTAGCACCAGTTTCATTCACGCCCGCAGCAAGATTTAATCCAATCACTCCGTCGTCAATTTGCGCACTCAGCGATGCCCAACGCCAACTGGTATCTCGGCGCATAAATCCCGCGGAAAAATCATAGCCTGCGAGGGCGAAATTCAATGGCTGCGGTTCATGATCTACGGTGAGTTGTCCTTTGACCGACAAACCATTGTGTTTTTGGGTATAGGTCCAGCCGTTGTATCCCGTGGGGCTACACATGGCCATAGGTAAACTTAAAGGCAATGCATGTAAGGTTAAATCGGCTTTAATGCTTTTAGTATCAATGACTAAATGCCAACTCCCCTCTTGGATTTTAAAGGTTATGCGCTTACCTTTGCCGCCAATGGTTGCCGTGCCATTGGCTGGAGAAGGCGTCATCCGGTAGCCAAACCCAAGGGGTTTTAGCCAGTCCTGCTGAGTTAACCTATTGTTTTTAACATCGTATAAATAACAAAATCCACTGCCAAGGTAGGCGATATCCGCGAGCGCAACACCAATAATATAACGGGGCGTAACGATAGAAATAAATTGGAACTGCTTATAGTCAAACCGTTTCGCCCAAGCCGATGCGGGCTTATCCATAGTATCGAAATAGGCAAAATCCGCTAAACCTAAGCGACTGACTATACCGTCGAAATGACCAAAATGTGGCTGACCTTTGGCATTGATCAAACTGTCGGGGGCGATTTGGGTGATAATCCTAGACATAACTTCGCCTTTGCTTTTGCACTCGAGGGAGCATTTATGCTCTCTTATTTAATGTTGAATTTTTACTCTAACCTGTCATTCATTGCATTAAAAGAGTGCAAGCTCAAATTGTTGTTATTTTGTTGCCGAGAGGAGTTCGGTTTAGTTTCCTCAAAAAGCCATTAAAAAAGCGCCCAAAGGCGCTTAGTTGAGACAAACCTATTTAATCAAATGTTGACGAATCCAGTGGAACACCTCAGTCGTTAAAATCGATAGCTGATACCAAAGTTTACCCCTTGTAACTCTAGCTCTTTCATCGGCACATATTGGTATTCGAGATTTAGCCCAAAGCCAGAGCGAAAACGATATTGCCAACCGATAGCGCCGTAAAAGCCCACATCGTCCGAATCCATCTCCTGCTTTTCAAACTCATAACTCACTTTAGTGTAGGCTGCACCAACTTTGGCATACAGACTATTACCACGAGACAGAGCATACTCACCGTAAGCAGTAGCTCTCACGCCTTGGTAATCTAAGTCTTTTATATCACTGATCGCACTAACAAGCGCACTCGCCACGCCACCAGAGCCCGCTAAATATCCCGCTTCAAATCCAAAATGCTCGTTGAGCATATAGCGGTAATACAAGTCGCCAGTAAATGTATCACCCGCATCATATTTACCGCTTTTAGTTTCAAACTCTTGGGAACCATAGCCTAAGCTGCCGCCTAACACATGGGGTGAATCGGTGGCATTGGCATTACCAGCAAAACCAGCACATAAAGCGAGAAATAACACGCAAACATTTATTTTTAAGTACTTCATATTGTTAATATTCCATTATTATAAGGTAGTCATATCATAGCCCCCAACCCTGTACAAAAACTGAACACCTATGCATTGTGGCAACAGAGATGATTTCTGGTATGCTGTAACCACTTTTTACTAGCATGAGATTCCACATGAAACGGTTATTATTGACGCTGACTTTTCCTTTACTTTTTGTAGGCTGCGCGAGCCAAAATCCGACTCATATGGCATTTAGTCCACAGGTTCCAGATATTAGCCAACAGACTTCAAGACCGCTGCAAATCTCACTAGACACAATCGACACTCGTAACGCCGAATACGTTGCGCGTTTTATGGAAGAAGGCACCAAAACCCGTTTAGTCGGCCCAAGCGAGCCCCCTAAGTTATTGCTCGACGAAGTATTTCGTAACGGTTTCACTCAAGCGGGATACCAAATCGATCCCAGTGCAACCAACTCTGTTCAAATTCAATTAGAAGAATTACAGATGGATGTCACCAAAAAGACCTTTGGCTACGAAGCCAAACACAGCGTCCGTATCGCAGTCCAAGCACGTAATTCCAATCAAGAATTGGTCAAACGCTATAAAGCCAAGGGGGTCTTAAAAGGCCCATTAACTCCTGACTTTGCCACCTTAGAAATGGATATGAATAAGCTCCTCGGTCAACTCACAGGGGAGATTCTAAATGACCCAGAGTTAAACCAGTTTCTACAACAATAATTGCGCAAGTTTATAATGATTAAGGAAAGAATGATGTTTCGTTGGATATCCGCACTTTTAGTTCTCTGTGCAAGTTATAGCAGCTGGGCGGCAATCGACATTCAACCCGATAGCTTGTATCCACAGGTCGAGTTTGATACGAGTTTAGGTAAGATTGTCGTCGAACTCGATAGAACTCGCGCGCCGATTACGGTTGATAACTTCCTCACCTATGTGGTCAAAGGCGAGTACAACAATACGATTTTCCATCGCGTGATCAGTGACTTTGTGGTGCAAGGCGGTGGGCTGAATCCACAATTAGAAGAGTTGCCAGCGGGCAAGCCGATAGTCAACGAGTCGGGTAATGGTTTATCAAATAGCATGGGCACCATCGCCATGGCGCGTGATAATGAGCCCCATTCTGCCACCCGCCAGTTTTATTTTAATGTTGCGGACAATACAAAGCTTGACCCATCAAAACGTCGTTGGGGATATGCGGTATTTGGTGAAGTGATCGAAGGAAAGCAAGTCCTCGAAGCCATGGCAGTGGTAGAGACCACTACTAATGCCAAACTGAATTGGCCCGATGTGCCAGTAACACCTATCATATTGAAAACAGCTAAATTACTCCCCAAAAAATAATCGAAAAAAATTTGAGCAAAAGCCCTAATCCTGCATCTATACTGTACAAGCAGAAAGAAAGGAGGCAAGGGTGACGATTGAAGAATTTATCGATAATAAAGCGCCCCAACTTGCAGTATATGGGAAAGCGTTTTTGAGTGATGAACTCGATTTCTGCGAGATCCAGCTCTATTTATGGGACACACTTGAAGAATGGCAACAACTCATTCCAACAAGTGAAGCGCAAACAGAAATGGAAACCGTGTTTTGGCACTTGCTCCATAGCTTTAGTAATTGGCCAGACTGGATGATCCGCGGCAATCAGTACCTGTGTCAGCAGTTGCATGCGTGCTGTGACTTCCTCTGTTTGGGAGGCCAAATGCCCTCGGGTTGTATCGGTATCCGACCTTGAACAATCCCTTCTTAAAAGACTCAGCTTGCTGAGTCTTTTTATTTTTAGCTTTTGCAAACAAAATCGCTCTGAGTATCAAAAGGAGATACCTTGCCCCTTGAACCTAACCACATCTTACCCGTAAGCTAGGCGGATTCGACTCTTCGGCTAATACATATGTCCGTACCCAGTTTTACTCGTCGCACCTTAGATTCCTTGAGTGTTTATTACCATAAACGCGTTTTGATCCTGCTATTACTCGGTTTTTCTGCTGGCCTACCATTAATGCTAGTCTTTTCAACCTTGTCATTTTGGTTACGGGAAGCAGGTGTCGATCGCACCTCTATCGGTTATTTCAGTTGGATAGCCTTAGCCTATGCCTTCAAATGGGCCTGGTCACCGTTAGTAGATAGATTATCACTCCCTTTACTGACGCGCTTTTTAGGCCGGCGACGCGGCTGGATGTTGTTCGCCCAGTTGTTACTGGTCGGTGCAATTTTGGGGATGTCTTTTAGTGATCCCGTTAAAGATCTCGAACGCTTAGCTTTGTTTGCATTAATGGTTGCATTTGCGTCTGCGACCCAAGATATCGTGATTGACGCCTTTCGCATTGAATCGGCTCCCGAAAAAATGCAAGCAGCCTTAGCGGCGGCCTATCAGGTGGGTTATCGCAGCGCCATGATTGTGGCGACCGCAGGCGCGCTGACCATCGCAGCTTGGGTTGAGCCAGGTAATACCGAATATAACTTAATCGCTTGGCAAACTTCCTATTTAGTCATGGCTGGACTGATGTTTATTGGGGTTTTGACTACGCTCTTTAGCCAAGAGCCACAGGTCGATACCCGCGCCGCCGATGAGACCGAATTAGCGGTCAAACAACGCTTAAGCGAGCGTTACCCTAAACCTATAGCTGCGACTCTCTCGTGGATTTATACCGCCAGCATCCTGCCCTTTATCGACTTTTTCAAACGCTATGGCCGTAGTGCTATCTTAATTTTATTGCTGATTTCCTGCTATCGCATCTCAGATATTGTGATGGGAATTATGGCCAACGTGTTTTATGTGGACATGGGATTCACTAAGGAAGAAATTGCTTATCTGAGTAAAATCTATGGCCTTATCATGACCTTGGTTGGCGCAGCCTTTGGCGGAGTCCTGTTAGCCCGCTTTGGTACCATGAAGATATTATTTCTTGGCGCGCTGTTGGTTGCTGTCACTAATTTGCTCTTTGCTTGGCAAGCGGTCATTGGTTATAACGTCAGCTTTTTAACCTTTGCCATTTCGGTTGATAACTTCAGTGCGGGGATTGCCACCGCTGCCTTTATCGCCTATTTATCAAGCCTCACCAGCAGCGGCTATAGCGCAACCCAATACGCCCTGCTCTCTTCGATTATGCTGCTCTTCCCTAAGTTTATTGCGGGTTTCTCGGGCGCCTATGTCGATGCCTATGGTTATGTGAACTTCTTTGTCGCTGCCAGCGTGATTGGCTTTCCTGTGTTGTTACTTATTCACTTAGTGAATAAATACGCCCCCCACGTCAGTAACAAACCAGACCAAGAATAATCAGATATAAAAAAGCCCCAAACCGTAAAGGTTTGGGGCTTACTGTATTTTCCACGCTTAAGTTAGCTTAACGCGAACTCAAGCCAATTTTCATGATTAATCGCGGAAGTTATTGAACTGGAAAGGCTGACCAAGATCGGCTTGACGCACTAACGCCATCACAGCTTGTAAATCATCACGGGCTTTGCCCGTCACACGCACTGTGTCGCCTTGGATCTGCGATTGCACTTTAATTTTACTATCTTTGACCATCTTAACGATTTTCTTGGCGATATCCGTCTCGATGCCCTGCTTAAAGCGCACTTTCAGGGAGAAAGTCTTGCCACTGTGAACTGACTTTTCGTCGACATCCATAGTCGAAGGCTCAACATTACGCTTGCTCAATTGAGTACGTAAAATATCCACTAACTGTTTGCACTGGAAATCGTCTTCTGCGGTGAGCGTCACCACATGATCTTTGTAATCGATGCTGGCATCTTTACCGCGAAAATCAAATCGGCCGCTGAGTTCACGGCGAGAGTTTTCGACCGCGTTACGTAACTCAACCTCGTCAACTTCAGACACAATATCAAATGAAGGCATAGTTGCCGCCCCTTAGGTGATTGTAAATGCCCATAGTTTACCGACTCCCTCCCCCAAGTTGAAGGTTAACTTTGTCCCAGCAAGATAAAACTCGGCTTAGGGATGACTTTGGCGACACATTTTCCTATTATGGCGTCACACTAAGATAATCAAATTGTATTTGTGATAACTAAACACACCCTATTCAAACTGGCTTTAGCCGTAGCCTTTGTCGTGATCAGTTATCTGGTGTTCTCCAGACCAACCTATTCGCAAAGCATCCCCCATATCGATAAAGTAGGCCATCTTGGAAGCTTTTTCTGCCTCTCGTATCTGACCTATCTCGCCTTTCGTCCTAAGTGGTATTGGCTCTCACTGGTACTTGCAACTTACGCGATGTTAATTGAGATTGTGCAATCCCGCCTCCCCTATCGCAGCGCTTCAATAGGTGATGTGTTGGCTGATTTTGCGGGTATTGCCTTGTTTTATTTTTGTCTTTGGGCCTATCGAAAATATGTTAGTGCCGCACAACTCAAGGAAGAATAATGTTAGGCCAAGATGTGCCATTAGCTATGGAGTCTCAAGTCACTGATATCGCGATTTTAGGCGCAGGTGCTGTAGGGCAATTGATTTGCCATCAATTGTCTTCGGCGGGATTAGCGGTAGGCTTAATTGCACGGGACTCCTCGGTATCAAACCTTGAAGCAACTGATTGGCAAGACTTGGTATTTAGCCCTTTGTCCCCAAGCGATGCCGTTACTGACTGTGTGTCCTATCGAGTCCCGCTGCTTAGCGCCGACAAAGCCCACTTACAGCAAGTACAACTGTTGATTGTGTGCGTAAAAGCTTATCAAGTCATTGATGCGATAGGTCCTTTACTCAACAAGTTATCGCCACAATGTCATATCCTATTATTACATAATGGTATGGGGCCACACCTCGCGCTCGCACCAATGTTAAATGGCCGCGGCCTAAGCTTAGGCACTACCTCGCAGGGCGTATTACGTCAGTCATGTTGGCAAGTTAAGCAAACCGGCCAAGGCTTAACCCAGTTGGGTCATTTTACTGGCCCGGCGCTACCACAAACGCTTAGAGATAACCTATTACATGCCATCCCAAACAGTGAGTGGGTTGAGGCGATTATCCCCTGTCTTTGGCAAAAACTGGCCGTAAACGCCGCAATCAATCCTCTTACGGCGCTGCATCAATGCCCCAACGGCGCTTTGGCTCAAGCTGAGTTTAGTGAAACCATTGCTAGTATCCTAGATGAATTAGTCGACGTTGCCGCACATGATGGGATTGAGCTCGACAGGCACTTCTTAGAGGAGCGCGTCTATCGAGTGATTGAACTCACAGCCGCAAACTTCTCATCGATGCACCAAGATGTTGCAAACCACAGACTCACCGAGATAGACCAAATTAATGGCTATATTTGTGACCGCGCCAACGCGCACGGTTTAAGTGCAGCAACTAATACCAAGATGGTCCGCGCTATTAAACAGCTTTCGGCAATAACGCTACCACGATAACTATATATTCAATTGATTTTAAATAGATTAAATATAAGCCTGCCGTAGAAAATCATTCTCGATAATACTTAACAGTGTTTAAATGCACCCTAATTGGTTTTTTTACATTTAACGCACCAAGGGCGCGCACCAAGTCAGGGCGTGCTCATCTATTCTTGCACTATTTTGCAGCAAAAATAAGATTTATTTGGGTGCACCACATTATTAACATAATGATAATAAAACGTTTATTGTTGTGGCCTAATTCCTGCTATATCCAACGAACTGATGCCTGATGTTCGTTGGAGAATAAAGTTGAAACTCATCACCGCAATTATTAAACCTTTCAAAATTGATGATGTACGTGAAGCGCTCACTCAACTGGGCGTCCACGGCATGACAGTGACTGAAGTGAGGGGTTTTGGCCGGCAAAAGGGGCACACAGAGCTCTATCGCGGCGCCGAATATGCTGTCGACTTTCTTCCCAAAATGAAGCTTGAAATCGCGATCCACTCAGAGCTTGAAGAAGCTGTAATCGAAGCCATCATCCAAGCCGCTCGCACAGGCAAAGTCGGTGACGGTAAAATTTTTGTCACTCCGCTCGAGCAAGTGATCCGCGTTCGCACCTCTGAAGAAGGGAGCGATGCCATATGATCAATCCAAAATCTAAGTGCAGTTATCAAGCGTTACTTATCCTCATCGCGAGTAGCTTTACCGCTCCAGTATTCGCGGATGAGGCGCAGTTGAGCGGTGCCAACACCGCATGGATTTTAAGTTCATCAGCCTTAGTATTACTGATGACGCTCCCAGGACTGGCATTATTTTACGGTGGACTGGTGCGTAGCAAAAACGTGCTCTCCATTTTAATGCAGTGTTTTTCGATTGCTGCTATTGCCTCAATACTCTGGTTTGTCGTGGGTTACTCCATCGCCTTCGATACAGGCAATGGTTTTATCGGTGGGCTAAATAAAGCATTTTTAGCCAGCATTGGTCGTGAGAGTATGAGCGGTGACATTCCCGAACCTTTGTTTATGCTATTCCAAATGACCTTTGCCATTATCACGCCAGCGCTGATTATCGGCGGCTTTGCTGAGCGAATGAAATTTTCTGCGGTACTCATATTCTCAAGCACTTGGCTGCTGTTAGTCTATGCACCTATCACCCACTGGGTATGGGGTGGCGGCTGGTTAGCTGAGCTTGGGCTCTATGACTTTGCCGGCGGCACAGTCGTACACATTACCGCAGGGGTGGCGGCACTGGTTGCGGCAAAAGTGCTTGGCCCACGCAGGGGATTTTTAAACTCAGCGATTATGCCCCACAACTTGACCATGACTGTCACAGGTGCGGGCATGCTGTGGGTGGGCTGGTTTGGCTTTAATGGCGGCAGCGCCTTAGGCGCCAATGGTACAGCGGCAATGGCGATACTCGCGACCCATTTGGCGGCGTCGATGGGTGCCATCACTTGGGCTGGGATTGAATGGTATAAATTTGGTAAAGCCAGCGCACTTGGTATCGTTACAGGTATGGTGGCAGGTTTGGGAACAATCACGCCTGCATCGGGTTATGTTGGCCCAGCTGGAGCCTTAGTGATTGGTTTTCTTGGCGGGGTGGTCTGTTTCTTTTCAACGGTTTACATTAAACAAAAATTGAAGATTGACGACTCTCTCGATGTATTTCCTGTCCATGGTGTAGGCGGCATCCTCGGTACATTGCTCGCAGGCGTTTTTAGTTCGACTCAACTTGGGATCTTTAGCGGCTATGGTTTTGCCACTGTTAACGACACTATGATTGACCAACTCGGCGTCCAAATGATTGGTATCGCGGCGACCTTTAGTTATACCGCAGTAGTGACTTGGCTCTTGTTTATCGTTATTAGCAAACTCCTTGGAGGACTGCGTGTCAGCAGTGAGCAAGAAGTGAATGGGCTCGATCTTTCTGAACATGAAGAAACGGGTTACAGCCTGTAAGCACATCAACCTCTGCGCAAAACCTATAACCGTCAGGATACCTATCCTGACGGTTGTTGTTAGTTGCGTTTCTTCAGCCAAAGGGCAAGCTCATCTAATTTCATCGGTTTAGCGAATAAATATCCTTGCAGAAAATGCACATCACGACTGATTAAATAATCCGCCTGTTCCTGTGTTTCTACCCCTTCTGCTACAGCGACATAATTCATTTTATGGCAGAGTTCGATAATAGTATCGAGCACATGGGAAGTGACCGAATCTTGGCCTATGGTATCGATAAAGCACTTATCTATTTTAAGGTAGTCCAAGGTAAAGGTTTGCAGCAGCGATAAGGTTGTCTGTCCGGTGCCAAAATCATCAATAGCGACTAAAATACCAAGCTCACGCAATGCTGTAATTCGCTCGCACATATCCGCCGTTAATAGCTGCCGCTCGGTAATCTCAATCAAAGGTTGAACACCAATTTGAGAAAAAGCATCCTTTAAATAGCGAAATTTAGCTTCAATATCACTTTGAATAAAATGCTCAGGCGCTACGTTAAAACCAATTCGAAACCCTGGCTGCACGGAAAACAAACTAAAATCGGCTAAAGCGCGTTCAAAAATATAATTAGTTAGCGGCACGATCAGTTGGCTCTGCTCCGCGATGGGAATAAATAGATCTGGCTGCACCAAGCCCATTTGCGGATGTAGCCACCGTACTAATGCCTCAACCCCTTTAGCCTTACCGTCTTCAGTACAAATAATAGGTTGGTATACAAGGAAAAATTCTTTATTTTCGATCCCGCTTCTAATATCGTCGGCCAGTGAATAGCGGTTTTTTTTACGCCAAAGATGTAAACCGACTAACCAAGTAAATGCCAAAAAAACGGGGAGCGATAGCCCAAAAGATATCCAGAAGAAGTACCAAAAAAACGCTTGCGAGACCTCAAGTAGGATCACCAATTCCGAATTATCAGCCTTTACGGCAACAACTTTCCCATCACCAAACTGTGGCACAGTCGGCAATGTCGCGCCCTTCAACCCCAATACCACATTTAGCACAGGACGAGGAAACACCTCTGGCTGAATAAAGCTGTCGATAAAATATTGCCCTTCAATAATCACAACCGCCCCACTCGTTAGGTTGGCCTGCGTAGCAATAACAATGATGGCAGGGACACCTAAACGCGCAGGCGTTTCAGGAACAATAAAATAAGTAGGCTCTTTTAGGGTCGGTTCAGGTAAGAGTGTGTTCAGTGGAAAATCAATTTCACCATTTGTGGATGAACAATAAAAACCATGAGCATTAAAAAGCAGTACACCACGATAATAGGGCTTAAACTTCATATACTCATTCAGGTCACTACAATCACCTTGACTAAGAGTGATGGCATACTGACCAATTGACTCAGACTGGCTTAATAAATCCTCAAGCCGTTTGAGATTAAACTCACCAACTTCATGCACCTTTTTCTCAACCAAATAACTCGTCACCATAAAACTGGATGCGATAGCCAAGACAACAGGAACAGACAACATAATGAATAAATGCTTGCCTGAAAGATCGTACTGGGAGATGAATAAGCGTAAAAGTGACGACAGGCTGTTAATACGATTCTGCATCCGGAATCCTTATCTTGTTGCCGTTATAGCGATTTATCTTGGTTAAACATTGCGTTGCATATGATAAATATAAAACAGCTCAAATACTCATCCCCACATCACGAGTATGGCAGCAACCGCAATGAGTGCTAGACCAAGCATTTCTTTTATTTTTACGCGTTCCTTTAACCAGAATGCGGAAATCAACATCATAAAAAAGATTTCCACTTGGCCTAAGGTTTTCACATAAGGGACAGTTTGTAACGACATCGCACTGAACCAACCAATAGATCCAAAACAACTTGTAGTACTGGTCAACAAGGTTAATTTAGGCCGTTGTAACAGGCCGATTAATGTTTCTTTATCTTTTAAAACCAAGTAACTGGCTAGCACGATTGTTTGCAGGCTAATCACCAACAACAATACCCAAGCCGCACTATGAGGAAAACCGACATCTAACCTCAAACTAGCTTCTCGCACCCAAAGCGAAGTCAGCGCAAAGGCGCTGCCACTGGCAATGCCAAGGAGCACTGTGCTTAGGGATAGCTGCCTAAGCCCCAGCTTAGCACTCAGCAAAAATACAGCGATACCGCCCAAGATAACCCCAACCCAGCCGAGTAAGGATAAATGGGTACCAAAGAACAATGTTCCTAAGATTGCCGCGACTATTGCCTCACTCTTAGCAAGCCCGGCACCAATAGCAAAGTTTTGCTGCTGGAATAGCTTAACCATCAGGCCGGTCGCAAGGATCTGCATCATGGATGCGCCGATAATAAAGCCGAAAAATTCCGCCGTAAAATGTGGTAAGCCGACATTATTCCAAAGATATAATAGTGCAAGATACAAGGCCGCAATTGGGCCTGCCCAAATAAACCGCGCTAAGGTGACGCCCGCGACCTTAACCTCTTTACTCAGTTGGCTCTGAAAAGCATTGCGCCACGCCTGCATAAACGCAGCGAGCAAGGTAAACAAAATCCACATAAACCTATTTCCACCAAAGCATGTTCTCTTGCTTCGACGCAAAAGATAAGACAAGCATCATACCCCACATGGAAACATTAGACACGACACAAAGACTGATAAATGCCTTTAAGATCATACGCTAGTATGGTCATCGATTAAATAATCGCTATAAAACGAATAGAAAATATACATAATAATTTGAATACTAATTATGGATGTATAAATTGCATGAAAGAGCCAATAATTGATGCAATAAATGACGCCCATGTATAACCCAACACAGCCATTAAAACCGCGATAGATCCTAATTTAGGATGGAAAGCACTCGCGACAACAGGCGCTGAAGCTGCGCCCCCAATATTACACTGACTTGCAATAGCAAAATACAATATGGGCAGTTTAAAATACAAACAAAATAATAGTAGAATAATTATATGAGTAAAAAACCAAATCAACCCAATAATAAAATAGTAGAATATGGATTGAAATGAAGCAAACTCAATATTTAATCCAATATTCATAATCATAAAGTACAGCAAAAAAAATGAAACAAACCTGACTTGTTTAACAAACACATGTCTTGCATAGGTCATGGAGAGTAAAATACCTAAAAGTGTTGACAAAATCATAGACCAAAAGAAACTTGATCCTAGGTTATAATGCAATAAATAAGGAAAACAATTGTTCACTGTTAGGGATAAAAATTCGGAGACAGAATGACAAAACAAAAAAATAAATAATGAAAAAGAAATGAGTAACATACAGCCAATAAAATGTTTTTTGCCATCTAACCTTGTTATATCATCTTCAATAAAAACAGGTAAATTGTTCAAATCAGCATCCAACATTCTATCAATCGCTTTTTGTTTTTTAGCCAAAAACAACAAAATAGCCATCCATACGCCAGAAAAAACCACATTTATCGTCATCATTACTGCAAAAATGGCCTCGCCAACTTGGTGAATTTCTTTGACTACAAGTTGGTTTGCTGTACCACCCAACCAGTTCGCCATTAATGTTGCCATGCCACGCCATGCTGCATCGCCACCTTGCCATAAAAGCTCTTCTGGAAATAATTTAGAGCCAATCCATAAACTAATTGGCCCTCCAATACAAACACCAACAGTTCCGATGAAAAACATCAATAAAATCTTTCCACCGACTGACTTTAATGTAATAAAATCCGTACTCACTATTAGCAAAAATAAACTAAATGGAATTAAATGCGCTTTAAAATAGTCATCAACACTTGACCTGCTTGCATCTACCACATTAAAAAAACTAAATACAGCAGGTAAGGTATAGCAAATAAACATGACAGGGAAAACACTATAAAAGCGTTTAAAAAAAAGACAAGATGAAGAGTTTGAATATAACACAACGACAAGAAGTGAGATTAAAAATATAACGATTCCACACTCTGAAGAAATCATTTATTTCACCAACTTTCTAACTAGCATTATTTAAAAAATTCAAAAAAATATTAGACTGTAATGAAAGTTCATCAGACTCTCGCTGGATTGACCAGTAAGTGCGTTTATAATCCCATCCTTTCAAATCGATCAAACATAACTCCCCCCGCTCTAACTCTTCTTTTATAGCCACATAGGGTAAAACACTCAAACCTATACCCGTTCCAATTGCACGTTTAATCGCCCCAATAGTAGACATACAAATGTCATTTCTGACATAAACGTTTAAACTTTTTAACAATTGAACAGCCCTAATATGTGACAGAGAGGACTCATGGTCAAAAACCCACAATTGTTCACTTAAAATATGACTAGAACATGCTTGCTTTGCTACAGGATGTGAGCACCCACTTACAATGCAAAGCTTATCTTGCATCCATTGCTCGCATACTAGATTTCTACTTGCAGGCTTGGCATCAATGAAACCTAAGTCGATTTCTTTCTCTGATACCATTTTTTCAATCACCAGACTATTCTCTATTATGAGTTTAATTTTTACGTCTGGATATTTATCTTTAAATAATGGGATCTTTCTGGATAAAACATAGTTACCAACCGTTTTACTACTACCGATCACTAAACAACCTTTAACGCCATCCTCAGCAAAATTAAAAAGCTTCTCTAATTCATTTCCCTTACTAAGCATTTCATTAGCATAAGGCAGAATAATTTTTCCATGGGCATTTAGCTCCAAGCCACCACCAGCTCTTTCAAATAGTCGACATCCTAGCGAGTTCTCTAATTCTTTCAGAGCCATACTCACTGCAGGAGTTGACATGTGCATCAGTTTTGCCGCTTTTGAGATCTGCCTCTCGGTACAGATAGCCTTAAAGATCATTAACTGCCTTAACGTAATGCGCATCTACATCCCCAATAAACTCCAGTTGGAACAAGATAAATGAAAGATACATTTTTTAACATGACTGATATCTAATTTTAATAAAGCGGTCTATTAGACCGCTTTATTTGATATGTTCTAAAAAAGGTATCTTGTTGAAAACGAAATCAAAGTATCGTCAAATTCATTATTACCTTTTGAATCTGAGTACTCGCCTTCAAAGTAGCTTACTGCTGCACCAAATGTTAATTCCTTCATCAGATTATAATCGACACCAATTGAATATTGACTCGCATCACTATTATTTAATGTTTTAAGATCTGCACCAGCATTTTTGGTAACTTTACCCAGACCAGCATCATCTTTAAGGTACTGAAACTTGAAATCATATTTATTAACAGGAATACTCATACTTAATAAATATGAATTGCCTTTAACATTTTCATAGATACTGGATTTAGAATACTGATATATCGCCCCAACTTTTATAGATGAAATAGCAACACCAGCAACAACTCTTGTTGCCTCTAACAAATTTAGTCCATCAGCATAGGCGAGAGAAAGATAACTATTTCCTTTTTTAAATGAAGGATCACCATATACTATACTAACAGCATAATTGTTTTGATTGTCAGCAAGCATTGGATTTTTTTGATTAAAATCATCATCGAAAGCATATGTAATGCCAAGAGACATGCCTGCAACTTTTGCAGTATTGATCGTGACTAAATCACCTAACCGGTCATTACCTGCAATAATCATATTCATATCACTTGATGTAATATTGAATAGATCGACTTTACCTTCTGAAGTTTTGAATACAGTATCATTTCGCCCAAAAACGACACTACCATATTTAACCTTAAAGCCTAAATATGAGTTACGCGGTTTAAAAATATTTGTATCATCATTATCAAAACTTTCAACTCCAGCTTCGAACTTATATATCAAACTAAAATCTTCATGCACATCATAATCACCTTTAATTCCAACGTATGAGGCAAAATTCTCAAGTGAAAAACCATTAACCTTTTCATTACCAGAAATACCATGACTAGAGTTTGATACACCAAGCCACAATCTCCCATAAAAATCTAAGGGCTCAGATAAAGCTTGATTAGAACAAAGTAATAAAGCAACAGGCACAAAACAATTGGTATATTTCATAAATTTCATCCTTTAACATAAAAACGTAATTATGCTAATTCTATGTTAAAGATTCCGTTTGAACTTTAATCACACCTCTAATATAAAAATGATTAATTAAAAATTATTTAAAACAATTTCAATTTTATTTAACCACAATAATTTATTGCGCAACATCACCATTTAGCAATTAATAAAAAAATATCATAAGTGATGATTACCTCAATAAAACTATAATTGGAGAATTATATGAAGTTAACACTTTTAAGTTTTGTCTTGTGCTCCATCTTTTCTACAGCATCTTGGGCTGCAAATGACAAAAATGATCTGGCCTCTTTTCATAAAGAAATGGGAGGATGCAAGAGCTGCCACACTCAACCTGGCAAAGTATCTGACAGTGAAACTTATGAAAATCAGCAATGTAAATCATGTCATGGTGAATACAGTGCTTTGGCTAATCCTAAACTAAAGCTAGATCCTCACGCATCACATTTAGGTGATATTAACTGTACAAGCTGCCATAAAGGTCATGAAAAACCCAAATTATACTGTAATGAGTGCCACTCATTTAAAGGGCTTGAGATGCCTTTTAATAGTGCACAATCTAAAGAACCATGGGATAAAGGTTGGGACAATGATGCAATCAGCAAGGCGATTGCAGCTGGTCCAAAAGAAACGACGGATGTCATTGTTGTCGGAGCGGGAAGCGCAGGGTTTAATGCTGCTATCGCAGCGAAAAAAGCAGGAGCGCAAGTAGTATTACTCGAAAAAGGCCCATTTAGTGGTGGTAACTCTATGCTTGCAGCTGGCGGTTACAATGCAGTAGGAACTGCTCAGCAAAAAGAACATAAAGTGGATGATAAAATTGAATGGTTTGTTGAAGACACAATGAAAGGTGGTCGCTATGCCAATGATCCAAAGTTAGTGCAAATATTAGCTGAGCAATCTGCTGATGGTATTAAATGGTTAGAATCTTTAGGTGCAAACATGGATGACTTAAAACGCTCAGGTGGCGCAAGAGTTGACCGCACCCATAGACCCACAGGAGGTTTAAGCGTTGGTCCACATATCATTGATGTATTGAGAAAAGCTTCAGTAAAAGAAGGGGTCGATACTCGGCTTAATTCTAAAGTTGTCAAACTTGTGATTGATGAAGACCAAAAAATTGTCGGCGTAGTCGTCCATGGAAAACATTCTGGCCACTATATGATTGCTGCTAAATCAGTTGTTCTAGCAACCGGTGGATATGGTTTTAATAAGGAAATGGTCGCATTTTATCGTCCAACGTTTAAAGGGATGACTAGTTCTAATAACATTACTTCCACTGGTGATGGTATTGAGCTTGCCAAAGCAATCGGAGCGAGTATGACCGATATTGATTGGGTACAAGCTCATCCAACTGTGGGAAAAGATAGCCGCATTTTAATCTCCGAAACTGTTCGAGGGGTAGGTGCAATTATGGTTAATAAAGATGGTAATCGTTTTGTCAGTGAATTAACGACTCGCGATAAAGCATCCGATGCCATTCTTAAACAGCCTGAACAATATGCTTGGTTAGTCTTTGATAATGAGCTTTATAAAAAAGCTAAAATGGTTCAGGGATATGACCATTTAGATATGCTTGAAAAAGCAAATACAGTTTCTGAACTTGCTAAAATTACAGGCATGAAAGAAAGCTCATTAGAAAAAACGGTTTCAAACTACAATCGTTATTTTAAACAAGGTAAAGATGAAGAGTTTGCTCGCGAACAAATGCCATTGCCACTAGAAAAGGCGCCTTTTTATGCCGTAAAAGTGGCTCCTGGTATCCACCATACTATGGGTGGTGTCGCCATTGATACCAAAGCTGAAGTGCTCGATATTCAAAGTAAACCATTAGTCGGCTTGTTTGCTGCTGGCGAAGTCACAGGTGGTGTACATGGGTATAATCGCTTAGGTGGCAATGCCGTTGCAGACACTGTGATTTTTGGAAAAATTGCAGGCACTAATGCGGCAAAACATGCGTTAGAAACTAAGTAACTCAAGCTCAGATGTACTAGTTCAGAGAGGCGTGGGAATCGCCTCTCGTCACATCTCATCGCAAGCTTTATTCATCATGATTATTGGCAATCAATTTATTGCCTGACTTCAAAAGCTCCCCAGCTATTTTTGAGAGGTTAATTTAACCTCTCTTTTTTTACTTGCTGGTATCAATTGGCTCGAAGGATTTGACTAAATCATCCATCGCTTTCATCTGCTTCAGATAATTTTCTAACTGGTGCAAAGGTAACGCACATGGACCATCACACTTAGCGTTATCTGGATCTGGGTGAGCTTCGATAAACAGACCTGCTAAGCCTAATGCCATGCCACTACGGGCTAATTCAGTCGCCTGAGCACGACGGCCTCCCGCTGAATCAGCACGGCCACCTGGGCGTTGCAATGCGTGGGTGGCGTCGAAAATCACCGGATAACCCGATTGCTTCATCTCGTCCATACCCAGCATATCTACTACTAGGTTGTTGTAACCGAAGCATGAACCACGTTCACACAGGATAATTTCATCATTACCCGCTTCATTAAACTTAGTGATGATATGGCGCATTTCGTGGGGGGCTAAAAACTGCGGCTTTTTCACGTTGATGATAGCGCCCGTTTTCGCCATCGCGACAACAAGGTCTGTTTGGCGCGCTAAGAAAGCTGGTAATTGAATAATATCAACCACTTCAGCTACAGGCGCACATTGGTAAGGCTCATGCACATCGGTAATGAGTGGTAGATTGAAGGTCTTTTTGATTTCTTCAAAAATCTTTAAGCCTTCTTCCATGCCTGGACCACGGTAAGAGTTGACAGAAGAGCGATTAGCCTTATCGAACGATGCCTTGAAAACATAGGGGATCCCCAGTTTTTGAGTCACTTCGGCATAGGTTTCAGCAATCGACATCGCGAGATCGCGAGACTCAAGCACATTCATGCCACCGAATAGCACAAAAGGTTTATCGTTTGCAATTTCGATTGAACCTAACTTTATGATTTTATTACTCATCGCAACATCTCTCTCAAATACTAGACTCTGTCCAGCGGAAAACTGAATATTGGCACTAGAGCGACTATACCGCAACTAGCTGTAAAATTTGGCCACAAATCCAAGCCATATACGTTCCTAACACATAACCAAATACGGCCAACAGCACCCCGACGGGAGCTAATGCAGGGTGAAACGCAGCAGCCACAACGGGCGCTGATGCCGCGCCGCCCACGTTAGCCTGACTACCTACCGCCATATAAAATAATGGCGCTTTAATTAGCTTAGCAATCAATAACATAAAGCTAGCGTGTACAATCATCCAAATAATACCCACTAAAAAATATAATGGTGTATCAAGGACTTTGCTTACATCCATATGCAAACCAATGGTCGCCACTAGAATATACAGGAAAGCCGATGCAACCTTAGATGCCCCCGCTGCCTCCAAATGGCGCAAAGGACTAAAAGACATTGCTAAACCTATGGTGGTCACAATCACCACTAACCAGAAGAACTTCGAGGTAAAACTGTAGTCCTCGGTCCAAGGATAATTGGCCTCAAAATACGGGCCGAGGAAATCGGCAGCAATATGGGCTACGCCCGTAATACCAAAACCAACTGCCACGATTAGCATAAGATCACGTAGGCTTGGAATGCGCGCATTTTCAGCGTGATACTGTTCAACTTTGTTCTTTAAAGTTTCAATCGCCGTCGTATCCGCACCAGTTTTAGCATCGATTTCCTTGGCCTTTGACGCCATAAACAATAATACCGCCATCCAAATATTGGCCACAATTACATCAACTGTCACCATCACGGAGAAGATATTGCCACCGACTTCATAAATTTCTTTCATCGCCGCTTGGTTAGCACCGCCGCCAATCCAGCTACCCGCAAGGGTCGTCATACCGCGCCACACAGCATCAGGGCCATCAACACCAATCAGCGATGGCTCGATCAATGACACCAGGAGTAAAGCAATCGGGCCGCCGATGACAATACCAATGGTTCCCGTTAAAAACATGATCACAGCCTTGGGCCCAAGTCCTAAGATGGCTTTTAAATCCACACTTAAAATCAACAACACCAAACAGGCGGGTAATAAATAGCGAGAAGCTACAGGATAAAGCTGTGATGTATGGCCATCAATCACCCCAAAGGTGTTTAGCAATGAAGGCAAGAAATAGCAGAGTAATAACGCTGGGATGAAACGGTAAAACTTTTGCCAAAATGGATGACTGCTCGTACTGGTATAAAACACAAATCCCAGAATCGTCGCTAAAATCCCCAGCGCTACCGCGTCATTGGTAACTAATGCCGTACTTGCCATGTGTGTTCTCCCTGTTTGGTACAGTTGTTATTGTATTTATGCTAAAAACTGCCGTTTGCAGTTAGTGGGCAAACTTCCCATTCGCCCGGTTAGTTATTGTTTTAGAAAAACAAGAAGAGCCTGTAAGGCTCTCCTTTAAGATTTAATGATAGATTTCAGCGTGTTCACTGAGTTCTTTGAGCTGCATCTTAACGATTTCGATAACAGGATCGTGTGGGCTGTTATCGACAAAATGTTGTAGATCGGCCGCAGCAACATTAATGCATCCAAGTTGCTGCGCAATAAAAGCGCGCTCACGGTTCAAATGCACATCATCGGGATGCCACTGAAGCAACAAGTTACAACACTCCATCGCCGCCTCAAATTGATGGGAGACAATACAACCCGCCTTAAGCTCATGCAGCATGCGCGAAATCAGCTTCTTTATTGACGCAGCTTTTAAATAACTTGGCTTAAGTTCAGCCGCATTACCCAACTCACCGCGCACTAACACATGCAGCTGGTGTTTCGTCAGCTCTTTGCCCGTCAGCGGATCGTGATAACGAACAACGCCACCAACGTTACTGCGAAGCACGGTATTACCCGGTAATAGCAGGGCCTCGAGCTCTAAATCGAGCTGCTTGGCCAGTAGCATCAATACCGTTGCCAGCGTGGTGCTATTACCCTGTTTAGTGATAAGACAAGTGCCTAAGTCCGCCGCTTCGGTGCTGAAGTAGTTGTCGCGAACACAGAACCCTAAATCCTGATAAAACCAACGAAACAAAGCCTTTAAGCGTTGCTGTTGATCTACCAGATAATGACTTAATACGGCTCCAGCCAATTCAAACCAAGCCCATTTCGCCGCTTCGAGGTTTGAAAAGCCAAGGTGAGCACCTACATCCAATGCCGACTCGGGCAAAGCAATGCCATCTTGCAGAGTGTATTTACCCATTAACCCAATAATACCGCTTGTTTAAAATGCGCCAATTTAGCCGCGTAGACCAACCAACCTATAGCGCCGAGAAAGGCGAATACTTTGAAAAGTTTGTTTCTGTTGGCTTTTATTGCAATTACACCCAAGGCAATATAAGCAACGACAGCGCCAATCTTTTCGGTCAACCAAGGATCCACAAAGGGATATTGCTTGATCATAAAGCACAAAGTTAAACCAGAAAGTAGCAAGAAAGTGTCAATCACATGGGGAGCGACTTTAAAGACCTTCTTGCCCATCAGTGCTGACTGACGTAAATGCAACACAAAACGAACGACAAAAAACAGCACACTCACGGCAATTAAGGTTAAGTGCAGGTGCTTAACAGCAGGATAAAGACTGTAAAAAGTTTCCATTGTGATACTTATGGCCAGTGACAAAGGCGCTAGTTTACCCTAATCATAACGCCAGACCAATGCCTAACACTCGAGATTCACAGACGGGCCCCGTCGCGCACTTTGCAGGAAACCATGATGAATTTAATGATAATTGACGATGAGTCCACCGAGTTTGCCGACACGGTAAAGCAAAAAATCGTCGAATTTAATCAGCAGCACTGGCAAACGCTGCAACGCCAAAACCTAGGCGTAAAGTTGCAGGATGAGCAAGACACCTTACTTGCGGGCTTAAGCGGCAAGACCTTCGGCAATTGGTTCTTAATCGACTATCTGTGGGTGGATGAAGCATTACGCCAGCAAAACATCGGCTCACGCTTATTACTCGAGGCTGAAAGCAAAGCCAAACAACGCGGCTGCCAATTTGTTCTGCTCGATACCTTAGATTTTCAAGCAAAACCTTTCTATGAGCGCCACGGATATCGTGTGCAGTGGGTACAGCAAGCCTATCCCGAAACCGGCAGTAAATTCTTTATGGTCAAGGAGCTGTAGCTTCTTAAAGATAAAATGTGATTTTAAGACGTCTTGTCATGATCTTATAAAGACTAATAATCTCAGCAGATACATAGACAACAACGCCATTGACGGGTAATCAATGGCGTTTTTGGGCACTCAGCTAGATTGGAGCAAATATTAAATTCCAATCAATCCCATCCACTTACCCATAGTGCATCTATCGTTGCTGCCAAAATCCCGCACGGTAGCGACATTTTGGTAACCTAGCTCAGTGAGTTTTGCCCTGAGTTTAACTGCTTGTTCAAAACCATGCTCAAGCAATATATAACCATTGGGCTTTAAATAATCTCGAGCAGTTTTTGCAATGTAGTAAAGATCAGCAAACCCTTCATCGGCGGCAGTAAGCGCACTTTGTGGCTCAAAACGCACATCACCTTGGTGTAAATGCTCGTCGGCCTCATCGATATAGGGCGGATTGGAAACAATTAAATCAAAGTCACGGGAAGTGATAGCGCTAAACCAATCGCTTTGTAGTATCTCAACCTGTTCAAGTTTCAGATTAGTGCGATTCGCCTTTGCCAGCGCGACCGCATCTTCCACTTTATCCACCGCGGTAATTTGCCACTCGGCGCGTTCAGAAGCCAAAGCCAGTGCAATCGCGCCGGTTCCCGTTCCCAGATCGAGCACTTTTGCATGGCTTTCAAGGGGTAGGTTGAGGGCGGATTCGACGAGGATCTCAGTATCAGGACGAGGGATCAAGGTCGTGTCATTCACAATAAAGGGCAGTGACCAAAACTCACGCTCGCCAACAATGTGAGCCACAGGTACGCCTTGCTGACGCCGTTGCACCATTTGCTGGAAGCGTTTCCACTGTTCTACGCTCAAGGCTTTTTCAGGCCAAGTGTACAGATAAGCACGATTCTTATTGAGGCAATACAATAATAAAACCTCTGCATCCAAATGGGCGGATTCAGAGGTTGAAGCTAGCTGTACATAGGCCCATTGCAGGGCCTCGGCGATACAGGATTGATCAGCCAAAATTACCCCTGCTCGTCAGCGAGTGCGGCTAATAAATCTGCCTGATGTTCTTGCATCAGCGGTCCTAAAATCGCATCCAAGTCACCCTCCATCACTTCGTTTAAGCGATATAGGGTTAAGTTAATACGGTGTTCACTCACGCGGCCCTGCGGGAAGTTATAGGTACGAATCCGCTCAGAACGGTCACCACTGGCGACCAGACTACGACGAGTTGACTCTTCAGCGCTGCGGCGTTTTTCATCTTCTACGGCTTGGATACGCGCCGCTAACACGCTCATTGCTTGTGCGCGGTTTTTATGTTGCGAGCGTTGATCCTGACATTCCACCACAATCCCAGTTGGAATATGGGTAATACGAATGGCAGAATCGGTTTTGTTAACGTGCTGACCACCGGCGCCCGATGAGCGGAAGGTATCAACCTTAAGATCGGCAGGATTGATGGAAATCGCCTCAGCTTCAGGCACTTCATGCATTACTACCACAGTTACTGCGGAAGTGTGAACTCGGCCTTGGGACTCGGTTTCAGGTACACGTTGAACGCGGTGACCACCGGATTCAAATTTGAGTTTACCGTAGGCGCCTTCACCACTGACTTTAACGATGATTTCTTTAAAACCGCCATGCTCGCCTTCGTTCGAGCTCATGATCTCGAGCTGCCAACGGTTGGCTTCAGCATAACGGCTATACATACGGAATAAGTCGCCCGCGAAGATCGCCGCTTCGTCGCCACCCGCACCGGCACGAATTTCGATAAAGGCGTTAGTGTCGTCGTTAGGATCTTTTGGTAGTAACAGAATTTGCAGTTCGGCTTCGAGACGTTCAAGTTCAGCTTTAGCAGCCTTGATTTCTTCCTGCGCCATTTCACGCATTTCAGCGTCATCTTCTTCCAGCATTTCCTTAGCAGACTCGAGATCCGCCTGTGCCTGCTGGTAGGCTTTAAAGCCTGCAACTACTTCTTCTAACTGAGAATATTCTTTGGATAACGCACGAAAACGATCCTGATCGGCAATGACAGACGCATCACCAAGCAAAGCTAAGACTTCTTCGTTGCGCTCGAGCAAGCCTTCCAGCTTGCGGATAACGGATTCCTTCATTTAACTCGCTAACCTTAGTTTTTATCTAATCCGAGCGCTGTTCTTAACTGACCTAATGTATTCAAATCCCCCTGACGGCTCGCCACCGTGAGGGCTTGGGTGGGTGCGTGAATGAGTCTATTGGTCAGGCGATTGGCTAGTTCAATCAATACCTGCTCAGTGTCGCCCCCCTGCGCTAATTTATTCAGGGCGCGTTCCACTAACTCATCCTTTATCGCCATGCTCTGGCTGCGATACTCGCGAATACTATCGACCGACTCTAAAGAACGCACCCACTCCATAAAGAGGTGAGATTGTTCTTCAGTAATTAATTCAGCTTGCTCGGCGGCCTCCTTACGGGAAGCCTTATTCTGTTCAATAATGCTATGCAGGTCGTCCACTGTATACAGAAACGCATCGTCCAAATCGGCGACTTCCGGCTCAATATCCCGGGGAACTGCTATATCAACCAATAACATAGGTTGATGGCGACGCTGCTTTAGCGCTTTTTCTACCATGCCTTTACCAAGGATTGGTAGCGGGCTGGCGGTAGAGGATATCACGATATCGGCTTTAGGGAGAAAATCTGGTATCTGTGCCAGCGTAATAGCCGTAGCATTGAACTCTTCACACATGCTTTGAGCGCGCTCTAAAGTACGGTTTGCCACCACCATTGAGGCAACACCGTTATCTTTAAGATGCTTAGCTACTAGCTCTATCGTTTCACCCGCACCGATTAACAGTACCTTAGTGGTCGACAGCGAAGAGAAGATATGCTTTGCCATGCTCACGGCCGCAAAAGCGACCGATACAGCAGCGGCACCGATTTCGGTTTCGGTACGCACTTTTTTAGCAACAGAGAAAGTATTTTGGAACAAGCGGTCAATAGTTAAGGCGACAGTGCCGGCTTCTTTGGCTTTGACAAAGGCTTGTTTAACTTGACCAAGAATCTGCGGCTCACCCAGGATCAACGAGTCAAGACCCGAAGCAACGCGCATCAAATGCCTCACAGCCTCTTGTCCGTGATAATTGTAGAGGCAGGGCGCGACATCTTTATGCTCTAGGCCATGAAATTCTTCAAGCCATTCAATGATATCGGCCTCATCGCCATTGTTACAATACAACTCAGTGCGATTACAGGTCGAGACGATAACGGCTTCACCGGAGCGCGTACGACTGGCCAGACTCTTCATGGCATCATGAATTGTGTCTGGAGAGAAGGCGACTTTCTCACGCAGGTCTACCGTGGCTGTTTTATGGTTAATACCGATTGCTACAAGGCTCATCTGACTCTTTTCTAGATTCTTGGCGTCTATCTTAATAAGGGCATTCTACTGAATTGGCCCAACTAAAAACAGAATACGCTTAACAAAACCGAATAAAGGTCTAACTTCTTACCTAAATTTTCTATCAATGATAGACAATTACCGATTAGCACGACTGAAGTTATCCCAAGTGACTGCCAATGGAAATTTTTACAAATGGCATTGGTATTCTTTCCAAGCCCTCGTATCATAAGGACTTTGGTATATCAGTTATAGATGAATAATTTGAAGCGCTTCACAAAATCCATTTTCTCTTGTATCGCCTTGAGCGGACTATTGTTTTTAGGCGGCTGTGAAACACTGCCGCCTATGACCGATCTCAGCCCTATTACGGTCGATAATGCAGCCCAAGCTAAAGCGTGGGAGCTACAGGGTAAACTCGCTATCCGCACACCTGAAGATAAGCTCAGTGCCAATCTCTATTGGCGCCACAGCGAGGAACGCGACGAGCTCACACTCACGACGATGTTAGGTACTACAGTATTGACTTTGGAGGCGACGCCTCACTCGGCTCACCTACATATTGATGGCAAAGATTTTCGTGATAATAACGCCCAAGCCTTACTTGAACGCGTCAGTGGCTGGTCCATCCCGATTAACGATTTGCCCCTGTGGATCACAGGGCAAGTTGGCAGTTTAGATCGCGTTATCGCCGTTGATAGTACAGGCCAAACTAAGCAACTGCAAAATGTGCAAACGCCACCGCCTTGGTTAGTCACATTTTTAAGCTGGCAATCCCAAAGTGGCGCTAAGGTGCCTTACCAATTAACGCTCGAACGCGGTGATTTACAGCTCAAGCTTCAGCTCAATCAATGGCAAGCCTTAGGTAAACCCTCAATACTGCTCGGAGAAAAACCTTAGCATGTCCCAAGAGATTTCACGCAATTGGCCAGCTCCCGCCAAACTCAATCTGTTTTTGCATATCAACGGACGCCGCAGTGACGGTTACCATGAGTTGCAAACCCTATTTCAATTTGTTGACTGTTGCGATCAACTCGACTTTCGAGTGACTGACACACCTGAACTGATTTTGCACTCGGACATGTCAAACGTTGTCGCGGATAGCGATAACTTAATTCTGCGAGCCGCAAAATCACTGCAACAATCTACAGGTTATCGTGGCGGTGCTGAAATCTGGCTCGATAAACGTCTGCCCATGGGCGGCGGTTTAGGCGGTGGCTCCTCGGATGCAGCCACCACACTTGTCGCCTTGAATCAGTTATGGAATACCCAATTGTCTCATGATGAATTAGCGGCAATTGGATTAAAACTCGGTGCCGATATCCCTGTTTTTATTCATGGTTTCGCTGCATTTGCCGAGGGAGTTGGAGAGTGTTTACAGACGGTTAATCCCGCTGAATTATGGTATTTAATCATTGCCCCTGACGCTCATGTTTCTACCGCAGCGGTATTCCAAGATCCGCAGCTGCCGCGTAATACGCCTAAGCTTGGCATTGACACTTTACTGAGCCAATCTTGGAGAAATGATTGCCAAGAACTGGTCGTATCTAAATACCCTCAAGTTGCCAAGGCCTTAGGCTGGCTGCTAGAATATGCGCCGTCGAGAATGACCGGAACGGGCGCATGCGTGTTTGGGGAGTTTTCGTCGCAGCAGCAAGCTCTCGCAGCCTTGGCGAAATTACCGTCTGATATGCAAGGATTTGTTGCAAAAGGGATGAATATTTCGCCGCTCATAGTGCGACTCAATCGTCCATAAACTACTTTCTTCTAGAGCAACTTTTTTCACGATCGCCCACGGGTCCGCTCCCGTCCCCGCATCGTCGTTGCTCTAGCCACTAAAATATAAAGCAAACGCCTGAGGTTCATACAGTGCCCGACATCAAGCTCTTTGCTGGGAATGCCACCCCCAGTCTCGCTAAGAAGATAGCCGATCGTCTATTTTGTAAACTCGGAGACGCAGTGGTTGGTCGTTTCAGCGATGGTGAAATCAGTGTCCAAATCAACGAAAATGTACGTGGTGCCGATGTGTTTATCATCCAATCCACCTGCGCGCCGACTAACGATAACCTCATGGAACTGATCGTGATGGTTGATGCGCTACGCCGTGCATCTGCTGGTCGTATCACTGCTGTTATTCCTTACTTTGGTTATGCTCGTCAAGACCGTCGCGTCCGCAGCGCACGTGTACCTATTACGGCAAAAGTGGTTGCTGACTTCCTGTCTAGCGTCGGTGTTGACCGCGTTTTAACCTGTGATTTACACGCTGAGCAGATCCAAGGCTTCTTCGACGTTCCTGTTGATAACGTATTTGGTAGCCCAGTGCTATTAGAAGACATGGTTGCGAAGAAGTTAGATAACCCTGTGGTTGTCTCTCCTGACATCGGTGGCGTGGTTCGTGCTCGCGCAGTGGCAAAACTGTTAGACGATTCTGATTTGGCCATTATCGATAAACGTCGTCCACAGGCAAACGTTGCACAAGTCATGCACATTATCGGCGATGTTCAAGGCCGTGACTGCATTATCGTTGACGATATGATCGACACAGGCGGCACTCTGTGTAAAGCGGCTGAAGCCTTGAAAGAACATGGTGCAAACCGCGTATTTGCTTACGCAACTCACCCAGTGTTCTCTGGCAAAGCGGCTGAAAATATCACCAACTCAGTGATCGATGAAGTGATCGTCACAGATACCGTACCTTTAAGCCCTGAAATGCTGAAAGTGGCGAAAGTGACTCAACTGACGATGTCGGCGGTATTGGCGGAAGCCATTCGCCGTGTAAGCAACGAAGAGTCTATCTCTGCAATGTTCAGCCACTAATCTTACGGCACTTGCATAAAAAAACGCACCTCAAGGTGCGTTTTTTGTTTGCGCGTTTTAGCTTTGGTCTTAGTTTACATTTTAGGATTGAATCGACTTCTGCCTTATCCATCCACAAACTGCGCCTCAAAATGCTATAGAAACGCTCCCCAAGGTGCGCCTCTAGCATAATCGTTTAGATCTTAAAATGGCTCACAGCACTCACCAAATACTCGGCTCGGGTTCTTAACTCGTCCGATGCCGAAGCATTAGCATCGGCGGCATGGGAAGATTGCTCCGCAATATCGCGGATCACCACAACATTCTTATTCACTTCAGCAGCCACCATACTTTGCTCTTCAATTGCAGCAGCAATCTGCGTACTCATATCCATAATGTTTCGAACGTCATTATTGATAAGCTTTAGTAATTCCCCCGCTGCTGCGGCCTGCTCAGCACTCTCTGCACCTTGTTTTTGGCTCGCATCCATTAATTGCACAATAGAACGGGTTCGGCTTTGCAAGGTTTGAATAATATTAGCAATCTCCTGTGTCGATGTCTGGGTTCGCATCGCTAGACTACGCACCTCATCAGCCACAACAGCAAATCCACGCCCCTGCTCTCCAGCACGCGCCGCTTCAATCGCCGCATTGAGTGCGAGTAAGTTGGTTTGCTCAGCAATGCCGCGGATCACATCAAGCACACTGCCAATGGTTTCGCTATCGCGCTCAAGCTCGTCCACCACTGAAGCACTCGTATTAATTTGCTCAGATAACTGTCTAATTTTAAGAATCGTCTGCTCTACCTCAGTTTGCCCCAACTGAGCGTTATCATGGGTTTTACCCGCTTTGAGTGCCGCAAGCTCGGTCGTTTTAGCGATTTCATCAATGGTGGCGCCCATTTCGGTAATCGCGGTAGCCACCATATCAGTTTCGTTAAGTTGCTGCGCAACACCTTCAGAGGCAAGCATGGCATTCTCTGAGACACTCTTACTTGAGGTTTTGATAGTAGAGGCAGACTCAATAACCTGCTCGATAAGCTGCTGGAAACTGCCCACCATGCTATTGAAATGCTGTGCAATTTTGCCTAACTCATCTTGCGTTGATACATCGCATCTTAGGGTTAAGTTTTTACTCACTTCGATGCGTGAAATAACCTGTGTAATGCGCTCAACGGGGTTAATAATGCTACGGATTATTAGGTAAGTAATTATGCCGAGGATTAATGCAATTATCAGAAAGACAGCGATTCCAATATTCCTGCTGCTATTATCAGTCTCATCAATTGCTTTCAATGCAAGGTTATGCAGTTCATCGGCGCTAGATTCTGTTAATTTATTCGCGGCGATTAACTGTGCCATCGTGCCCTGTTTTTCATCTAAACCCAGTTGCTGCTCTTTACTAACGAGGCTTTTAAAGTCTTTTTGATATTGTTCGATCAATGCAACAATTTTATTTTGCGCATCAATATCTAAACTTGATGCCCTTAAGCTGCTATTAAACAAAGCAATATTGGCATCGAAGGTCTCGACATAGCTCATTTCACGGCGCAACATAAAATCTTTTTCATTGCGTCTAAGCTGCAACATGGCAACTTGCAAAGAAAGTTGATCGTATTCCTTCAGCATGGATTCCACATTGTGCACCGCAGTTCTTAAGGTGCCATAGAGACCTGTTTTGAGTGTTAAGCCAATTTCTTGTTGCAGTTGAACAACCTCATTAAAGGCCTGTTGATATTGATTTAAATTGCGGTCAAAACTTTCGAGGGAAGTAATAGGTACATCGTATTTTTTAAAGATTTTTTCAAGCTTAGGAATCATGTCATCAATTGAGGCATGAACTTGTTTATGTTTTTCAACATATTGAATATCTTTACGGCCAAAAAAGTCCTTTTCATTTTTACGCAGTAACAACACGTCACGCTCAAGTTCGAGCACGTTTTGCGCCGCGTGGGAGAGTTCCGACTCAACTGAATTTGTATAAAGCTGCAATCCAAACATGGCTATCACGGCCGTAACGGATACAGCAGCACTGAGTAACAATTTCGAGCGGATTAACATAAAAAGCCCCTAATAAATAACATCTCTTAAAAAGATAGTTGGGAGTCACGTCTTTTACAGTAAATATAGCCTTGACATAAAAAGTTCATCTTTCATTTATTGTTTTATCCGCTTCGGAACTTTCTCCATTTTTCGATTTACATTGACAGCCAAGTATAGTGGCAACTATGAAAGTATAATCTGTGATTTTACTTTCATAGAG
Organism: Shewanella sp. ZOR0012; assembly: GCF_000798835.1. Classification (NCBI taxonomy): domain Bacteria; kingdom Pseudomonadati; phylum Pseudomonadota; class Gammaproteobacteria; order Alteromonadales; family Shewanellaceae; genus Shewanella; species Shewanella sp. ZOR0012. The sequence continues at coordinate 4,034,622 of NZ_JTLE01000094.1, read as the reverse complement.
TTATCATTCAGAATACCAACTGGTATAAAACCTGTAAGTTCATAAACTTAACTCTAAATTTTTGCCGCTAATTTTACTATAAAACTCGAACAAGTGATGCTAAATGAACTGATAAAAAATTTATTTTTATCGGATACAAACCTTTTGTGCTTTTCAGAGCGTCCAATCTATAAACATTCACTCAGATGACAGGAAAAGGCTGTGACGGCAGGGAGACTCCCACTCAACAATGCAATGTCAGAATTTGACCTCATCACCTTGGCTAGCCAAGGTAATAGAGCCGCATTTAAGCAGCTGTATTTACACCATCATCCAAGGATATATGCCCTATCACTGCGATTATCTGGCCAAGCCTCGCAGGCAGAAGAAATCACCCAAGAGTGCTTTATTTTGGTGTGGCAGAAATTGCCGCAATTTAGGGGAGAGAGTCAGTTCTCCACTTGGTTACACAGTATTTGTGTAAATCAGGCACTGAGCTTTATCCGTAAGCAAAAGTCGTTTTGGGCACGTTTTATCCCAATGGAGAGTGACGATGAACATTCAAGCGCCGATGAACATTATCAAGGGTTAGACAAGTTGATCCTCAAACTGCCAGAACGGGCGCGTATCGTGTTTGTACTCTGCGCGATTGAAGGCTATCAACATGAAGAAATTGCACAATTACTTGGTATTGCCGTGGGAACCAGTAAGACCCAGTACCACAGAGCCAAGCAATTACTACAGGAGATGCTGTAATGTCCTTATCTAATAATGCTCGCGAGGCCAAGCTCCAGCAGTTGATTGATGATACCCCCAAAACACTAACGCCCGAACGGGATCTTTGGCAAGGCATCGAAAAACGTATGGATAAGCCATTGGCGTCGCAACCAGCGAGTCGCCAAGCGCCGCGACTACAAGGTGCGCAATGGGCGATTGCCGCAACTATAGTGCTGGCGGTGTTCTTCGGGTTCTACACTCAAGCTCCGGTAAAAACGTCGCTCCCAGAACAAATCGCCAGCCAAGCTGCGGATGATGAGCAAGTGCTGCAAGCTCTGCTAAGCCAAATAGCCCAGACACATCAAGCCCAGGTGACGAGCCTCGCACAGACCCCAACGGTAGTCGCTTGGCAAACGAGCCGCTTTAGCGCGCCATTAGAGCAAGGCTTAGCGGAATTACGTCGTGCCGGCGAACAGATTTATCAAGCATTACAGGCTAATCCAACCGACAAACAACTTTGGCAACTCTGGCTTTGGGTGCAACAACGTGAACTCGATTTGCTACAACAAGGCCAAAAACTTCCGATTCAAAACTCAACACAAGGAAATAGCATATGAGCCATTTTACCCTCACGAAAACCAGTCTATTAGTGTCAACACTTTACCTTGGTCTTATGGGCAGCGTGTTCGCCGCTGAAAGTGTGGATAAACAGTTACCCATTAGCAGCGATACTCTGCTGCAAATAAAAATCCAACGGGGCGACGTGCAAATTCAAAGCTGGGATAAAAATGAAGTCAGCGTGACCGGCACTTTGGATGAGCTAAGCGAAGGTTTTGTCTTTGAGCAGAAAGGTAACAATCTGAATATCGAAGATAAAATGCCACGCCACTATAACGGCAGTGACAACAATGGCTCAAAGCTCACCATTAAAGTACCTAAAACCGTTAAGCTCAATGCCGATACGATTTCAGCTAATCTACAAATCAGCCAGACTCAAGGCGAGCTTGAACTCAATACCGTTAGTGGCAATATCAGCGCCGATAATTTGGGGGGTAATCCGACGCTACACACTGTCTCAGGCGATATCACCACCAAAGGATTAACAGGTAAAGTGATGTTAGATACAGTTTCTGGCGAGATTAAAGATTCTGAAAGCAAAGGCGAAATTAAATACCGCTTAGTCAGTGGCGATCTCAGCAGCCAAACCTTAGCCGACAAAGTCAACGTCGAGCAGGTTTCAGGCGAAATTAATGGCGACTTTAAAACCGCTAAAGAAGTTAATGTACGTACCGTTAGCGGCGACACCCAAGTGTCGCTAGCCAAAGTCTTTAATAAAGTTAATCTTGAAAGTGTCAGTGGCGATATGACTTTAAGCTTTGCCGATGTGCCCGATGCCAGCTTCGAGCTCAATGGCGGCCCAGGCGGCAAAATCAAAAACGGCTTGAGCCAAGATGTGCCACAAAGACAAAAATACGTACCGAATGAATCCTTAAGTTTCCAAACGGGTGCTGGTAGCGCCAGTGTGAAGATGGATACAATTAGCGGTAATCTGATCCTGAAAAAACAATAGCCTTATCAGAAAACACGAATTAGCGATAAAAATAGCAATAAAAATGCCGCTCATCAGGAGCGGCATTTTTTTAGCCAAATGGTGTTAAATCGAGGCGATTTCTTCGCTCGTCAGATAGCGCCATTCGCCTAGGGCAAGTTCGGAATCTAATTCAATTTTGCCAATACTTTCACGATGCAAGCCAACCACATGGTTGCCCACTGCGGCAAACATCCGCTTTACTTGATGATACTTACCCTCGGTAATGGTTAAACGCACCAACTGTGGCTCAATGATTTCAAGCACCGCGGGTTTTGTCAGGCCGTCCTCGTTTCTAAGCTCCACTCCAGCGGCAAAGACGCCAATCAGACTCTCATCCACAGGCTCTGCTAACGTCACTAAGTAACGCTTGCCACAGTCTTTTTTCGGCGAGGTGATCCGATGCGACCATTGACCATCGCTAGTGATCAGCACTAAACCTGTGGTATCGGCATCTAAACGGCCAGCAATGTGTAATGTTTCAGGCTTTTCGATATCCAGCAAACTCAATACCGATGGATAGGCTTCATCTATGGTCGAGCAAATCGTATCAACGGGCTTATTGAGCATAAGATAACGTTCGCCAACGAGAGAAATAGGCTCGCCGTCGAGGCATACTTGCATCCCCTCAAGCACTTTAAAGCCAGAGTCTTTGACTACAACGCCGTCACAGGTAATCTCACCACGGTGTAAGGCTTTTTTAGCTAGGGAACGTGTAAGTGAGGTACTTTCACAGATAAATTTGTCTAAACGCACTTGATGACTCAACTTCAATAAATGAAAACTGACGTATTATGAGCCCAATCAATAAAAGGACAAAGCCTAAACTAAAACGACTTCAGTACGTCGGCGTAAATAAAATAAGTACCTACTAACTCGGTAATGCTTGCATACGGTATGTTTGCTGCTTTTTAGGTCAATTTAAGTTATGGTAATTTTTAGTTACAACTGCCAGATAATAAATCCATCTTTAAAAGTGTAATCACCTTGTTTCGATTCCCACTAAAGCATTAACATACGTTGCATTGCGCCTGAAGCAATCCCATTTAGAACCCAAATAGCCCCAGATATGGGCACAATAACAAACTCGAAGGAAACGACATGAGAAAAGTACTCATTGGGGGACTGTGTGCCTCACTTATCGCGGGCCTTACTGCCTGTAATGACAAACCAGCACAAGTTAGCGCGCCCGAAACCGCTAAAACCGCCACAGCTGCCGCTGTCACTAAAGCATTGGGTTCTGGTATCGAATTTGACAACTTTGATAAATCAGTACGTCCACAGGACGATTTCTATAAATATGTTAACGGTACTTGGCTAAAAAAATCTGAAATTCCAGCCGATCGCACTAGCATTGGAGCCTTCTACGATCTGCGTGAAAAATCCCGTGACGATGTCAAAGCGATTATCGAAGAAGTCGCAGCTACGCCAAACCTAGCCGAAGGCACTGACGAGCAAAAAGTGGCCGATCTTTATCGTTCATTTATGGACACTGCCACATTAAACAAACTAGGTGTAACACCACTCAAAGGCGAGTTTGATGCCATCAACGCCTTAAAAGATAAAAACGAACTGGTTAAATACTTCGCCCATAGCCAGATCATGGGCGCAGGTACACCAATGGCGTTCTACATCGATATCGATGCGAAAAACTCTAGCCGTTACGCGACTCACCTGTATCAATACGGCCTAAGCCTGCCAGAAAAAGACTACTACTTTAACGAGTCAGAGCGTTTCGTTAATATTCGTAAAGCTTACCTTGCTCATATCGAAAAAATGTTCACGCTAGCTGGCCTTGCCAATCCAAAAGCCAGTGCAGAATCTATCCTCGCACTTGAAACCGCCATTGCCGCTAAACATTGGGATGTGGTTGAAACCCGCGATAGCACTAAATCCTATAACCTTTATCAAGTTAAAGATCTGCCAAGCTTAGCGCCAGATATCGACTGGACAGGCTACTTAGCGGCATTAGGTGCTGACAAACAAACCGATATTATCGTTAACCAACCAAGCTATATCCAAGGCCTGAACGAAGTCCTCAAAACGACCGATCTAGCAACTTGGAAAACCTACATGCAATGGCAAGTGCTGACCCACGCGGCGAGCAACTTGAGCGAAGACTTCGACAACGAAAACTTTGCCTTCTTCTCTAAAATCCTTAACGGTCAAGAAGAACAAGAACCACGTTGGAAGCGTGGTGTTGCGGCAGTCAACGGTGTATTAGGTGAAGTGGTGGGTAAAGTGTACGTGAAGCGTCACTTCGCTCCAGAAGCTAAAGAGCGTATGCAAGCACTGGTTGAAAACCTGCGCGGTGCCTACGGCGACAGCATCAAAGATCTGACTTGGATGAGCGATACCACTAAGCAAGCTGCTGCCGAAAAATTAGCGAAATTCAACCCGAAAATTGGTTATCCAAACAAGTGGGAAGATTACAGCAAACTGACCATCAAAGCCGATGATTTGATTGGTAACGCGGTTCGCGCAAGCGAAGTTGAGCACGCTAAGTCACTGGCTAAGTTAGGCGCGCCAATCGATAAAGACGAGTGGCACATGACCCCACAAACGGTTAACGCCTACTACAACCCAACCATGAACGAAATCGTGTTCCCAGCTGCCATTCTGCAACCACCATTCTTCAACATGGAAGCGGATGACGCTGTCAACTACGGTGGTATCGGTGCAGTAATTGGTCACGAAATGGGCCATGGTTTCGACGACCAAGGTGCTAAGTTCGATGGCGATGGTAATATGCGTGACTGGTGGACAGCGAAAGACTTAGAAGAATTCTCTGCCCGTGGTAAGGCGCTGATTGCACAATACGATGGTTACTATGTGTTTGACGATCTGCACGTGAACGGCAGCCTGACCTTAGGTGAAAACATCGGTGACTTATCAGGCGTGACTATTGCTTACCGCGCGTACAAAAAGTCACTCAATGGTAAAGAAGCCCCAGTTATCGATGGTCTGACTGGCGACCAACGTTTCTTCATCGGCTTCACCCAAATTTGGCGTGCAAAAGCCAAAGAAGAAGCCCTGCGTAACCGCGTAGCGACAGATCCACACTCACCAGCGGAATTCCGCGCACTGGGTGCACTGTCTAACATGCCAGAGTTTTACACCACCTATGATGTGAAACCAGGTGATGCAATGTATATCGCGCCAGAGAAACGCGTAAAAATTTGGTAATGCCAAATTAATTCAAGATTGTAGTTAACGCGACATAATCATGAAAGCGCAATGGCGCCGCTCACAATAGCGGTGCCATTTTTTTAGGTGCGAAAAATGTGAACCTAAGCCAAACATGAACAAGTCTTCATCATTGATTCAGCTTTAATTAAGCAACGTCAGCCTATGGTATCCCTGTGATGTGTATCACTCCCATAAGGAAGTAGGCCGTTATGAATAAGTTGTTTCGTACCTTTTTTATCTTTCTACTCTTATTATCGACCCGCACCGGTGTAGCCAATCCTCTAGATATCAATGACAGCAGAGCCGAACGTAGCAGCTATAGTGCAAGGCAAGCTCAAAGCCATGATCTGCAAGGGCTATATGCACTAAATACCCAAACCTTCGACACACCACGCCAATCTTTAAGCTGTTTAGATAAACTGTATTCAAATGCCCCTATTGCCCAAAATGAGCTAGGTAACTTATTGCAACGAGTCACTGCGGATACACAGGCGCAGGTGATTTTGCCCGACGTAAAAAGCTATCAACGCGCCGCCGAGAAGGTCGCCAGCAAATTTAAGGGGGATGCAAGCCAGATCACCGACCTTGCCCGCGCCAGCATTGTCAGTAACAGCATCTCTGAGCTGATGCAAAGCTATTACGCATTAAGCGAGCAAGCTCAGGTCGTAAAACAGAAAAACCGTTTCGCCGAGCCTAAAGCCTCAGGTTATCGCGACCTTAACTTACTGGTACGTTTGCCCGAAAGCGGCATGATTGCCGAAGTTCAATTACACCTTAAGGATATTGCCGACATTAAAAGCGGCCCAGAACACAAGGTTTACGAACAGGTTCAACAAATTGAAGCAAATGCGATAAAACAGCAACGTGCATTAAGTGAGTTTGAAACGGCACAGATCGCTAAGCTGCGCCAAGAGTCCCATAAGCTGTATCACAAAGCTTGGCTTAACTACAAACGCGTCGATGAAGGACTGCTGCTCACTAACTCAGTTGCTTAATCACCCGTTTGTTTTATCGCTTAACCGTTTAACGCTGTACCACTTCCACTGTTGCGCTGGCTATTTGTGAAAACAGATGCCAGCGCTTTTTTATGGCGTAACCCCAAACTCAACCAAAGCGTCACTGCTGCAAATACGCAAACAAAAGCCGAACTATCCCTGCTACAAGCTCACAGCCCTTCCCTCGCATCCAGCCTTGTTTCCCTATATAATCCCGCGCCATAAGGCGACCCTTAAGGAAATTCCATGCACGACATTATTGAGCAACTCCAAGAACGCAGCGAAACCGTACCTGTGCCACTCGAGTTACCGACATTCGAGCAGTTAGTGGAGGTTGAGGAACAGATTTTGATCCCGCTGCCACGGGAATTAAAGGAATACCTACTCCATGCCAGTGATGTGATTTATGGCGCGATTGAGCCTGTGACCGCAGCCGATCCCTATTCACACACCTATTTACCCGAAGTCACCTGCTATGCTTGGTCAATCGGCTTGCCGAGGGACTTAATCGCCATCTGCCAATTGGGCGATGACTTTTACTGTATCGATCAGGATGGCCAAGTTCACTTCTGGCAAAATGGTGACTTTACCGATACTTATTGGGAATCCTTCTGGGAATGGGTCGAAGATATTTGGCTTAAAAACAAATACTGATTTTACCGAGATTGTATTTTTATCAACTTGAGAACCGCATTATGTCTAAAAATATTGGCTTGAACGCCATCGAAATGAGCTACTTACGCCAATCACTCAGCCTCAGTGCGGCTCAAGTTGGACAACTGACCAACCACAGCGAAGCCGATGTCTTAGCGTGGGAAAATGCTGAAACACAGGCCCCTGAACAGGCACAGAAAAAGCTGTTAGATCTCGACGATATTATCGAGATGCAAGTACTGAATACCACAGACGGAATCGAAGCCTTGTTTAAGAAAGAGCCTAAACGTCACCTAGCCTTCGTGGTGTATCCAACCCAAGCCGTTTACACCCAATATAATCCTGAATTTTTAAGCTCGCTGCCGTTAACTGAGCTGTACAACACAGCGGCGTGGCGCATTAAGAAAGAATGTAAACTGGTGCTCGAAGTGGATGTTAGCTTAGTCAATCTCGATGTCGAAGCCTACAAGGCATTCCGTGAGCAAAATGGATTAAGTGAGAGCCGTGAAAGCCGTGCGAAATGGGCGGCAACTCAGCTATAAACGCTAAACGACTTAAGCAAAAAGGGCAGAAGTAAATCTTCTGCCCTTTTGTTTTTAATGCCTAAATCAGATTAAACCTGCGCCGCAGCAGCGACAGCATCCATTTTGGCCAACGCCGATTTACGCGCAGGACGCGCTGCAATTCTATCGCGATACGCCGCCAATTTAGGCGGGATCTGCTGCTCAAATAAAGTGCCCCACATCAATGTATGTGCCAGCAGAATATCGGCAACCGACAAGGTGTCACCGAGTAAAAAGTCACTATCGGGCAGCATAGCTTCGGCCAAGGCCGCCGCCTTATTAAACTCCCACACAGCGCAAGGCATGATGGAAGGATGACGCTGCGCTTCCGGCAGCGCGAATTTATGCTTGCCTAGGGTCCATAGAGGCTGCTCGAGTTCGGTAATAATAAAGCTCACCCATTGATGATGCAGACCCGATGCCGCACTGCCCGCTTCAGGTAACAACTTGCCAAACTTCTCCGCCAGATACAGGCAAATAGCCGCAGACTCAGACAACACAAGATTATCATCGGTTAACACAGGCACTTTGCCACAGGGATTGAGCGTTAAGAAAGCGGCGCTACGGTGCTCGCCCTTATTCATATCCACAAACGAAAAGGCCCACTCGGCGCCTAACTCTTCTAGCACCCAGGCGACTCGTAATGCACGGCTGCGGGGCATGCCATATAAGGTGATCATATTAACGTCCTTTTAGTGATGACTGATTAACGAGAACGAAGATACACTCTGTCGCGGCAGAGTAAAATACAAAAACGGCGCCGAAGCGCCGTTTCAAATGACTCGGCCAATGACTCATTAGAAGTTCATTGTCAGTTTGGTATAGATATAACGTCCCATAGGGTTGTGTACAGAAATCACATAACCATAGAGGTCGGTATCACCGTCACCAATCGCAAACGGTGGCTCTTCATCGAACACATTGTTCACGCCTAATGTCAGCTTAAACATCTCGTTGAAACGGTAACTACCTGACATATCAACTAATAACTGTGCATCAACCATACGAGACTTGTTGGTTTCGAAGTCTAACACGCCATCAAAGTCGATATCTGGAGTATCTTCGAATTCACCGATATAACTCAGGTTTACGTTGGCCGCGAAGTTATCCATGGTCCAGTTCGTGGTGAGTAACCAGCGATGTTGTGGGAACTTGTACTCGCCAGTGTAATCGAGACCGTCTTTTTCGAAGTTATGTAAGTAGCTGTACTCTAGACCAAACTTCAAATCACCAAAGTTATCTAACTCAAGACCATAGTGGGTTGACAGGTCAACACCCTGCACATCCTGCGAGCTTAAATTGATAAAGCTTGAGTGAATAATGCTGATAGGACCTAAGGTTTGACCCACTTGCGGTGCTAAACGCTCACACACAGTACTGTTTTGATCATTACAGTTTGCGGTGTAAATATCACCCAATGGCTGCTTATCGATCTTGTTATCTTGAGTAATGCTGTAAACATCGAATCCGATATCAAACTTCTGGCTTGGTGCCCAAATCATCCCCAAGTTCCATGTTTCTGACTCTTCGGCATCCAACTCAGAGTTACCTTGGAATTCAGTGTTATAGTCGAGCGCTTCACAATCCACACCATCGGCGGCGCAGCGATAAGTATCGATAAAGAAGCTACTTTCGCGAGATGGACCTAAACCGATTTGTGCTAATGAAGGTGCACGGAAACCCGTTGACCAAGATCCACGGCTCGTCAGCTCATCGGTAATCCCCCATTGGAACGCCACTTTAGGGTTAGTGGTTGAACCAAAATCGCTGTAGTGGTCATAACGACCTGCAAGTTGAAGCTTAAAGTTATCTGTCACTGGAATAGAGAACTCCACATAACCCGCGTATTGGTCACGAGAGGCCGCCGCAGAAACCGCTTCGGTACCGAAAATCAGCCCACGTTGGAACTGTTCATCCGGCACGTCGCTCACGCTTTCTTCACGGTATTCTACACCCGCTGCCATCATAATATCGCGGTCCGCCAGCGTGAACGCTTGACCCGAAATGTTCGCCGCATATGAAGTCATGCTCGACAAACCTTGGCGGACAAGGCTAGTCGTGATGGCATCGATCACATCCTGCGAGTTCATCGTGCCACCAAAAGGATTGTAGCGGCCAGCATCGATCTCAGCTTGTAGATAATCGGTTCTGACCCAACCTTGGCTACGATCGCCAGTTTGCATCGATTCACTGCGGCCGCGTTGTACCGAGGCTTCCCAATCCCAAGTTTTGATAGTGCCACGTAATCCAGCAACTAAACGCAGGGTATCAGACTCAATATCCCAACGGCGTGCGCCCGCATCCACAGTACGGAAACGACCGATTTCAATATCTTTGCCCCAAGGATTATTAGGGTGGGTACCCGGTACAGTTAAGGCCGCATCTTCATCCAGAGGTGTGGGCGCACCACCCGCAATAGAGGAGTTATGTTGCGCCGCTAACTCGAGGAAAGCAGTCAAATCGTCATTGAAATGGTAATCGAATTGACCAATAGCCCCGATACGTTCAGCTTCAGGGATCACTAGGTTGTAAGGGCCGTAGTCGAATAGACAACTGCCACTAGCTGTTGCGCGATCGGGCGGACAGGATGGGTCGATAGTCTTCACGCCATCAACATAAAAATAACCGGGGAAACCACGGGAAGAACGAAAATCCTCACCACCATAAGGACTTTGATCCGCAGTGCCAAAACGGCCTAAATCGGTCGCTGACAGCGTTTCGTTTTTAAAGTAATCAAGGATAATAGATGCACTGCCCTTTTCGGATTTGGTTCCCCACACAACACTCGCCGTGGTTTCATCGTAACCCGTACCAGGGGTGTCGCCGTAACCTAAGTTAACCTCAATCCCTTCGATGTCTTTTTTCAAGACAATGTTGACTACGCCCGCAATCGCATCGGAACCGTAAATCGCCGACGCACCATCTTTCAGAATATCTATTCGCTCAATCGCTGAAACCGGAATGTTGTTAATGTCGACGAAGGAGTTAGTGATACCTTCAGCAAAAGCACTTGCCGCGACACGACGACCGTTGATCAATACCAGAGTGGCGTCAGGGCCTAAGCCACGTAAACTGATCGAGGCTCCGCCGTTAGCTGTTGAGTCTTGGCTGTTACCACGGGTAGAGAAAGCACCTGCACCGTTCGCAGGCATCCGCTCGAGTAACTGCTGCAGGTTGTCAAACCCCATGTTAGCAATATCTTCTTTGCCGATGGATTGTATCGGCGACGGTCCCTCAATATCGGTACGCTTAATACGAGAACCCGTCACTTCAATTCGTTCAACTTTATCAGCACCATTTTCAGCTGCATAGCTAACATTCGGGGCAAACGCCATTGCGATCGCGATAGCACAAGCATTGGGTAGAATCTGAGGTCTTTTCATTTGCATTCCCTAACTTTAGTATTGTTGGAATTAATTTACTTTAATTCAACTTTTTATTAACAATATTCAAGGTAATGTGTTGTGAAACAAAGTCAATGGCCCACTGAAAAAAGTTAAACTTTTGTTACTAATAAAAACCATGTATTTTTCAGCACAAACATCTCAAGATAGTTAACAACTCACTGCATAAAATAGGGACGAAAATGCAAGAACAAACGATTCATGAAGCCGAATTTGAAGCCAACTTAGGCATGTATTGGTTACTCGCAGGGGCCGCTTACTTCACCCTAAGCATTGTAGGTATACCTTTGTTATTGCTTTGGTTTCCTCTTGGCTTATGGGGGACGCGTCGCTATATCAACAATATGAGCGCGCGTCTCACCAGCAAAAAACTTATTGTGCGTAGAGGCATATTAACCCGCACCGAAAATACCGTTCCCTTAGATAAAATCACCGATATCGCCTTAATCCAAGGTCCCATAATGCGCCTAATGGGATTACATAAACTCACAGTCGAAACTGCTGGACAATCGGGAACGGGTGCCTTAATCAGTTTAGTGGGCATAGTCGATGCCCCTAGTTTTAGAGCACAGATTTTGGAGCAGAAGGAGCGCTTGAGTGACAAGCATCCACAATCTGAAGCATTACCAGCTACAAACGATAATGCGCTACTCGGCCAGCTTGTCGAAATAACCGCCAGTTTAAAACGTATCGAAGGCTTACTCGCATCCAAACACGATGCTTAACAGTTAATTCGATCCAAATTTAGAATGTATGCATTAATATCAAACAGATAAATTTTCACCGATAAGGAAGTACGCACCACGCCATGGACAACTCTGAAGTTAAACCACTCTCCATCAATTGGACTGCACAGCTCGCCCTTGGCATAAAAGCCATGGGACCTGGAGTGTTGATGGCCGCCGCAGCGATTGGGGCTTCACATTTAGTATCATCCACTCGCGCCGGCGCAGAATTTGGTTGGCAATTGGCTTGGGTCATTCTTGGCGTAAATTTGCTGAAATACCCCTTCTTTGCCGCAGGTGCGCGTTACACCGCCGCCACGGGCGAAAGTTTACTGCATGGATATCTTAAGCAAGGTCGGGGTTATCTATGGCTATTCACAGGCCTCAATGTGATCGCCTCTATTGCAAGCACCGCTGGGGTCTGCATGCTAACAGCCGCCATGCTCACCCAGTTTATTCCATTACCCATAGATATTTTGGCGTTACTGGTGCTGATAAGCTCACTGTTGTTATTGATTTTAGGGCATTATTCTCTGCTCGATAAACTGACCAAAATCATTATGTTTGCCCTGACGCTCACCACTTTAATTGCGGTCGCGCTGGCATTTGATCATATGAAAGCACTGGAAAGTCAGTTTGTGTCGCCCTCACCTTGGCAGTGGGCCCATGTGGGATTTTTAGTCGCGATGATGGGCTGGATGCCTGCACCGATTGAAGTCAGCGCATGGAATTCATTGTGGTTGCTGGAAAAACAAAAGACTTCGCTGGTAACACCATCACAAGCTCTGCTCGATTTTAACTTAGGCTATATCATCACCGCCCTGCTGGCAGTGGTCTTTCTGGCATTAGGCGCTCTGGTAATGCATGGCAGCGGCGAACATTTTTCTGAATCGGGTGCCCAATTTGCAAATCAGTTAATCAACTTATATAGCCAAGTCATGGGCGGTGAAAGCAGATATTTGATTGGCATAGTGGCGTTTTTATGTATTTTCAGCACCACTGTCACCGTCATCGATGGCTATAGCCGGACCCTAAACATGGGCTGGCAACTACTCTCCAAGTCAGTAGTGTCAGAAGTACAAGCGGATAAACTTCTGACAGGCATTATGCTCGGTGTCAGTGCGTTAGGATTGTTGTTAATCCTGTTTTTTAAGGGCGCACTGCTGCCATTACTGGAGTTTGTGATGATCTTGGCCTTTATGACCACTGTCGTCTTTGCATGGTTAAATTATCGCTTAATGACCAGCAGCCAACTCCCAGAAGCAGACCGCTACGGTACAAAGATGAAATGCCTCTCTTGGATAGGCTTAAGTTATTTACTTATTTTTGCCGTACTTTTTATTTACTGGTACTGGGTAAAGGCCTAGCAGGTGTTCAACACTAGCGTGATATTAATGATTAACACCACAAATACCGCTGAATCCTGCATCTTCAGGTTGTTTGGGTATATACTATCTGCTCTTAAACCAGACTGCGCAGCCGCGCCTAGAGATGACCATGATAAACAATGATATTTTGCGCCGTTTGCGCTTCGTATTCGATTTTAGCAACGCCAAAATGATTAAGATTTTTGCCAAAGTGGGTAGAGAAGTCTCCACCGAAGAGATGATTAACTTACTGCGCAAAGAAGAGGAAGAAGGTTATAAAGCCTGTAACGATACCACCCTATGTCAGTTTTTAGATGGTCTAATCATCGAAAAGCGTGGTCTACGTGAAGGTGCTGAAATTCCTAAACCTGTATCAAAATTAAACAATAACTTAATCTTCAAAAAATTACGTGTTGCCCTCGAAATGCGTGAGGAAGATATTGTGGCCACCCTAGCGCTCGCCGAAGTGCAAATGTCTAAATCTGAATTAAGTGCCCTGTTCCGCAACCCGGACCATAAAAACTTCAAAGCCTGTGGCGATCAGATCCTGCGTAACTTTATCCGCGGCCTCTCACTGAAATATCGCGGCGTCTAATCCTGCTAGCATCAATGCAAATCTTGCTAAGATTAGCCTGAAAACTAAAAATCCGAATATCTGTAAATATTCGGATTTTTAGTTTTCATACATCAATTTAACGCAAAGCACTATGTAAATGTAACGCTAGTAAAGCTCGAAGGTTCCCCGTTTAACGGCAATGCCATTATCAACAAGTAGTTGTCCCTTACCCCAGACTTTATTAATAGCAAGCTTATGGTCTAACAAAACAAAGTCAGCATCTTTATCAAGACCAATCCCTCCTTTGCGCTTTAACTTCAAATTACGTGCGGCATTGGATGTCACTAGTGGAAGAATTTGCTCTAAGGTAAAACCACTTATGATCAATGCCTGCATCGCATTGAATAAGCTACTAACCTTACCCACCTCAACACCAATACATTCACCCGCAGAGTCAAATACGGGTAAGCTAGCATTACCGTCGGAGCTTAAGCTTATCCGACTAAGTTCAACCCCTTGCTCAAATGCAAATTTGACAGCCGACACCACTGACACTTCTCCATGATTTAAGAAATGTTGATTGGTCGATGTGGTAAAATCAATGACACCACCTTTTTTAGCAAATTCAACTCCTTGCTCTAACAGCGGTTGTGAGCGATTGATATGCGTTGGATAAAACTGAGTCAGAGGAATATCCGATTGCTGTGCAACCTGATGTAATAATTTGAGCCCCGATGCGCCATCGCCCACATGAACAAATACAATACCCGCTTTACCACTGAGCATACCCCCCACTCGACTCTGCGCTGCCACCCGTGCGAGTTCTGCAACTGAAAGTTGCGAGCCTCGGTGATCTGCAATGGCGATCTCGCCAACCCCAATCACATTATCAATCATCATTAAATCTTGAGTGACGTCACCAGTAATGGTTTTAACCGGAAACTCATATGAGCCTGTGTAACAAAAAACGCTAAGGCCTTCATAGGTTAATGCTCGCGCCTTAATCACTAACTCATTTAAACTGCGGCTTACCGCGTCCGTCCCAAGCGCGGCTACTAAGGTGGTCACTCCGGCAAGTGTGGCATCCGTTAATTGCATTTCAGGCGTTCGAGTATGATAGCCCCCCTCACCACCGCCACCAGTAATATGCACTAAAGGATCAACCAAACCAGGAATAAGGATACAGCCATCGGCATCAACTTCTTTGACCCAAGCGGCATTGGGTAATTTAATCCCTTTAGCAATTTGCAGTATGTTCGACCCACAAAATAGGACATCCTGTAGCCCCAGTAATTGTGGAGAGTAGACCAAGGCATTGCGAATTAAAGTTAACATCAGTGATATCCCATAAAAATTGCAAATAAAACCACCGCACTCGCCATAATCGTCAATAAGAGTTGAAAGCGCCAAATCAGCGCGAGCCATTGACCATAAGACAGCTTGGCTACACCTAAACAGCCCATGAGGGAGGCGGATGTAGGGATGACCAAATTGGTTAAACCATCCCCTAATTGAAAACATAAAACCGCGATTTGTCGGCTAATTCCAGCAATATCAGCCAGCGGCGCCATAATAGGCATAGTCAGTGCTGCTTGTCCGGAACCAGATGCGACGAAAAAATTCATCACAGATTGAAACAGATACATCAGCAGTGCCGCAATAGCATCAGGTAAGGAGGCGAGCCATTGACCCGCATAATGCAGCACAGTATTCAAAATGGAAGGCTGCTGCGGATCATCTCCCCCCAGCAGTAACACCACCCCTTTGGCAAAACCGACGATCATGGCAGCCGGGAGTAATTCACTCGCCCCCCGTTGGAACGCCATTGAAATTTGGTTCAAACTGCGTTTGCGCCATAAAACGCTAATTAATCCAACCAGTAAGGCTAAGGTAAAAAATTGGCTGGCAATTTGGGGAATATAATATCCCTTGGCTACCACCCCCCAAATAACCCACAGGATGACGCCAAACAAGCAAAGCAACACTATGATATCAAAGGAAGAGCATTGAGTGCTTAAGGTGCTTTGCTCAAGTTGCTCTGTTTTAATTAACAAAGGAGTACGATGTTTGTTGGCATAATGCAGAGTAAAAGCCAGTCCTACCGCGGTAAACAAACACCAAATAGCTATTCTAAGTCCCGCACCTGACATTAAAGGTACATCGGCAATCCCTTGGGCAATAGCTACGCTAAAAGGGTTCATCCAAGAGGTGGCAAAACCAATTTGGGTCGACAGATAAGTCACCATCACAACCGTTGCCGCACTGTAACCCAGAGCGTTAAATAGGGGTAATAAGACAATGCAAAATGCAATCGCTTCTTCACTCATGCCATAAACAGCACCGCTCAGTGAGAAAATAACAAAAAGCAACGGGATTAATAATATTTGACTACGTTGTAATTGGTTTATCACGGCCATGATACAGGCGGTAATAGCCCCAGTTTCCATTACCACCCCAAAGGCGCCGCCCACAATAAGAATAAAAGCAACAACCCCAACGGCAGAGCCCATTCTGTCGCCCGAGGTCATACCATCAAAGGCAAAGTTAACTAATCCCGTTTTATCGGTTGAGGAAAACAAACTCACATGGTGGGCAGTATCTTGAGCAATAAAAAATTGCTGTGGGTCAATTCGCTTAACGGTATTTCCCGCAGAGTCTATGATCTCCGTCATCGCGAACCACCCCGCGGGGACAAGGTAGCTGCTGATTGCTGCGAGTAACACAATAAAAAATAAGATAACAAAGGCGTCGGGCATTTGCCGCGCTTGGGGTGATTTCATTGAGTAATACCTTCATCAATAGGATGACAAAGGGCTGGCTTAATCGCGATTAAGCCAGCCCACAGACTGATTAAAACTTGAAGGTGTAACTCATATTCCAGCGACGGCCGAGCCAATCATGTACTGAACTGGCATAACCATTCGTGGGGGATGAAGCATAAGGCGGCTCCTCATCGGTTAAGTTACGCACTGACAACAACAAGCTATGGTGCTCACTTAGCACATATCCCACGCTAGCGCTAAACGTCAGCCAGCTATCTACGGTTTCATTATCAAACTTAAAATCACCGTCACCTAATGAGCTGATATAGTGTCCTGCGATACTGACGCTCAAATCATTCAGCTGCCAGTCAGTACCGAGATCAATAACGCTTTCAGGGCGAGCAATTTCAGAGGCGCCACTTAAACGACCGAGTAGATCTTCCTTCGGTGTAGAAGGAGTCAATTGCCGCTCAAAGGAGAAGGTTTCGGTACCCGCGAGATAAAAGCTAAACTCGCCGGCCGCATCGGTTTCAAGACGATAGTCCACTTTATAATCTAAACCATCGGTCGATTGGTTACCGACGTTAAAGTAACCCGTCCGTAAGAAGCTAATATCTCCTTGGCTATCCACAACACAGCCAAAGTTGTCTCCTAATGCTGCGATACTATCGACAATATTTGCAGGATTTTTAATGCAGGCATCTAAGGTGGTGTTAGCATCAATATCGACAATATCATCGTGATCATAACGCCAATAATCGACAGTAAATTGCAAATTGTCAGTAGCATTCCAAGACATTCCTATATTCAATGCCTCAGATTTTTCAGCCTCTAACCCTTTGTTACCAATGGTTTCTTGATCAAATTCTAGCTCTCCAAACTCAGCACCCGCGACACCGCATAGACTATTGTAGGGTTCGTCAGCGCCGCAATTAATATATTGACTGCTAAGGGAGGTTCCCGCCCCAAGCTGGGAAAGCGATGGCGCCCTGAAACCTGTGCTCCATGAAGCCCTCAGCACCAATTCATCTATTGGGCGATAACGCAGCGATACTTTAGGATTCACATCGCCACCAAAATCACTGTAATGGTCGTAACGTAAAGCTGCGATCAGATCCAAACTCTCAGTGAGTGGAAAATTAAACTCGCCATAGGCAGCATATTGGGTACGGTCTGCTGCGGCATCACTTGCCCCTAAGCCAATAATCTCGTTATTGACCGCATTAACCGACGGTTTATCGAATATGTCCTCTTTACGGAATTCACCGCCAAATACTGAACTTACAGTACCAGCAGGTAAATTAAATAACTCGCCACTAATATTAAAATCGACAGAAAGCACCTCGGACTCACCCCGTCGAACTCCGGGATCTCTTAGCGCCGCTAGCTCAGCCTCTGTATTATCACGACCTAAATTGAAGGGATTAAATTTCCCCATCGCTACAGCATCGACCAATAAATTCGCATTCATATAACCAGATATGTTTTTGATTTCATTAGTCGACTTGCCGTAGCTCAGCGCACTTTCCCAGCTCCACTCCGCCAGTTCACCACGCAGGCCCGCAAGTAAACGGTAGCTTTGTGTATCGTATTCCTGAACTCGACGCTCAGGAAAGCGTGTTCTCACCGTGATAAAATCACTGACGCTGCCATCTTTAAGATCAATATCCTTCACATATTGCGGAATAAACGCCGCGTCACCAGCTACATCAACGGTATAGCCCGCAGGTGCTTCATATGCTGAGCCCGTATTTTTTTGATACATGCCCTCAGCAAATAGCTCTAAACCATTATCCAATCGATAAATATGATTGAAAGTCGCCCCCGCATTTTCGTAATCAGGCTGAATAGCCCGCTGGATCACATAGTCATAATTACAACGGGTGCCTGCCTTTTGGGTGTCGTTACCACACCAGGTTTCGGCATAATCGCTACCATCAATTGTCATGCGAGTATTCGATTCAAACGTGACGTTGACAGGTCTATCACTGTTAAAAATGGGGTTACGGGTTGCGTAATCTAATACGACAGTGGTATTGCTTTTCTCCGTTGCAAAACCGCCCGCATAGGTCAGATTTTTACGGCTGGCATCATGATCCGAGGTATCGTCACCATATTGAGCGGTCAGCTCATGCCCAACAAAATCCTTACGTAAGATAAAGTTAATCACACCTGCAATCGCATCTGAGCCATAAATAGATGAGGCGCCGTCGGTTAATACATCAATGCGCTCAATCGCAGATAAGGGAATCGCGTTAACGTTAACAAAGGAGTCCGAGCCATTTGAAAATGAATCCACAGCAACCCGTCGACCATTGACGAGCACTAAGGTTGAGCTAGAGCCTAATCCACGCAAACTCACACCAGAGGCTCCCGCAGGAGCGCCATCCGCGCCCCCCACTCCGCCAGTTTCGGAGAAGGTTCCGGCACTCGAAGCCTGAGGTAAATCCTTGAGAAACTCACTGACCGATGCATAACCGCGTTTAGTGATTTCATCCTGACTAAAACTTTGTAAGGGATTTGCCCCTTCCATATCCACGCCCTTAAGGCGAGAACCTGTGACGGCAACCCGTTCAACCTCAGATTCTGTCGCGGGTTGATTTGGCGAACTTTTTTCTAATTCATTTGCAACTGCAACTGCGATAGGTGACAAGGCCAAGCCAAAAATTGTGCATAAAAGTACTGAACTTCTCATGGTAAGCTCCCGAAAATCATCTTATTAGAATTTTGAGACGTGGCTTTGCTGTGCGTGAGTCAATACGCATGGCATTAGTTAATGTTTTACAGAAAGCCTTTCGTCTATCAAATCATTGATAGGGGAGTTAGACAGCAGAACAAAACTCCACTAAACACAAGCGTGTTCAGTAGGTTATTCGTCCCACCATTCGGACAGATACCACGTACGATAGTGATATCGTTGGAAAAGAGTTGCTGCAGAGTTCATGTTATAAAAAACAGTCTTTTGTTATTGACCTGTTAAGAGGCTATCCGTAACATAAGCTCCGAGTCAATACATGGCGCACACTTTTTTATTGAGTGCCACCATGAACCATCCATCATCAAAATACTTACTTTTTAGATCCAAGAAGTTGCTAGCGTTTTGCTGTTTTTTTGGCGTCTTAGTTTCTCCCAACCTCAATGCGTTACCTATTTTACAACCCCAAAAACAAGCTCCTCAGCAGCTACAATTTGACCTGATGCTCGTTGGTGGAGGAATAAAGACCTGTAGTTCAATGTCACCTGAAAATTGCAAAATCAACACCGCATTTTCGCCAACCGCCAAACGTGACATTCGCTATGATTTCAGTCCATTATGGCTAGAGCGGGCTTTGGCTCACCCAAGCCTTGAGATGCTCACTCAAGCACAACAGACCAATCTACGTAATGCCAGCTTAGCCGCAGAAAAATACCCCGCGCTAATTCCCTTAAACGAATTAAAACAGAAGATTGGAAAATTCGATCCAGCGTTACTCAACTCATTGGATGATAAAACGTATTTTGCCCTACTCGATTTACTCGAAGGACAACAGCAAGCGGATGGTTCAAGTAAACAAGAGCAAGTCATACTTGATGCCAGTCGTAGTTCACAGACTATTGAACTTTATCGATTGTTTGTTCAGCAAGCCTTAAAAAAGCGTCAACAAAGGCAACCGACTGCACAGCGGCCATTAATTGCTATCGTTACGGCATCGGCCAGAGATCCCTTTGAGAGTGCTCACTTTTATCTAAGTGTGTTTGAGCAAGCGGGCGCAGAGGTGATTTGGCTACCCATTGACGCTGCTCTGCAAAAGGGAATTGCCACTGGTGAATGTAATATGCTGCCATTGTTCCGTCAGCAACTCCAAGGAAACATTGATAAACAAAGGCTATATCCTGCAAAGACTCAACGTCAACATGATTACTGCGATAATCCAAACACACTTTACAAGTTTCTTGAACAAATGGATGGATTGTTCCTCAACGGAGGCGATCAAAGTCTAACCCTAAAAGCCTGGCTAACGCCTGAGGGTCAACCAAGTGACGCCTTAACACTGGTTAAAAAGCGCTTTGCTCAGCAACAAATCATTATCGGCGGCACCAGTGCTGGCACAGCAGTCATGACCCAACATAATATGATTACCGGTGGCACCAGCGAGGGGGCACTCACCTTTGGCACGTATGCCGCAAAGGCGCCAAGTGAACGTTGTGAACTCAATAATTGTGATGGTGCAATTCCAGCTACAGCAGTGACTTACCGACCTGAAGGGGGCTTAGGATTTTTCCCCTTTGGCATTCTCGATACCCACTTTACTGAACGGGATCGCCAGCTACGCTTGCTGATCTTGGCCGCAAATACTGGTACTGAGACGGCGTTTGGAATTGATGAAAACACAGCTTTACTGGTTGATACTAAATCACAAAAACTCACAGTTTCTGGACAACATGGCGTATGGGTTATCGAACAAGTTAAGCAGAAAACCGCACACAGTTTTCACTCTCAAATAAACGCTATATCCCATTATCTCACTAAGGGATCAGTGCTCACTATGGACAAAGAGGGCAATAAAATTGCTGAATTAACAATAAGGAAAACTGCAGTAACAGCCACCTCTAATTCACCCCAAGTAACTAAGCCAGTAGTGAATAATTTTACACAATGGGTGAAGAGTGCATGCTTAGATGAAGAGCAAAACCAAGTCATGGTAAATAAAGCCAGATTAACGATTAAACCTTTGCTAAATGATAGCTGCCAGCTAGCCCAAGGCGCTGTGGGATATCAATCCATCAATTTAGTGCTCGAAATGCAGTGATTCTATTACGCAGCCTAGGCTGCGTTTTTGTTTCAATAAAGCCGTTAAACAGCCATTTACTCGGCAAAAGCATTTACAACAATTTAACAGAAGCCTGTTTTAAACAGTAAGAATTGCCTGTGCTGCAAAAAAAGCCACAAATAGCGCACGACACAGGCAACAAAGATCACATTTCGTGATAACCTTACGTGACCTATAGCACGTCTCAAGCACGTACCGAACCACTTAAACAATAACTCAAAGGTTACCCATGGACGATAATAAACGCCCCCTCTATCTTCCGTTTGCAGGACCTGCCATTCTTGAAGCTCCCTTAATTAACAAGGGCAGTGCATTTTCGGAAGAAGAGCGTATTTTCTTTAACCTCGAAGGCTTAGTACCCTACGCCATTGAAACCATTGAAGAACAGGCTTCGCGCGCCTACGATCAGTTCAGAAGTTTCAATAACGATCTCGATAAGCACATTTATCTGCGCAACATTCAAGACACCAACGAAACCCTGTTTTATCGTTTAGTGCAAAATCATATCAGCGAAATGATGCCAATTATCTACACCCCAACGGTAGGTTTGGCCTGTGAGCGCTTCTCGAAAAACTATCGCCGTAACCGTGGTCTGTTCATCTCCTACCCAAACAAAGACAGAATTGACGACATCCTCAATAACTCAACTCGCCAAAAAGTAAAAATCATCGTTGTGACCGACGGTGAGCGCATCTTAGGCTTAGGCGACCAAGGTATTGGTGGCATGGGGATCCCGATTGGTAAATTGTCACTGTACACCAGCTGTGGTGGGATCAGCCCCGCATACACACTACCCATTACCTTAGACGTAGGTACCGATAATCCACAATTGCTGGAAGATCCTATGTACATGGGTTGGCGCCATCCACGTATTGGCGGCGAAGAGTATGCCGAGTTTATCGAAGCCTTTATGCAAGCCGTGCATGTACGTTGGCCAGATACACTGATCCAATTCGAAGATTTTGCCCAAAAGAATGCGATGCCAATCCTTGAGCGTTATAAGGATCGCTACTGCTGCTTTAACGATGACATTCAAGGCACCGCCGCTGTGACTGTGGGTTCATTACTCGCCGCCTGTAAAGCCGCGGGCACAGAGCTGAACAAACAACGAGTTGCCTTCTTAGGTGCGGGTAGCGCAGGCTGCGGTATTGCCGAAGCTATCGTTGCGCAAATGGTGTCTGAAGGTATCAGCGACGAGCAAGCCCGCAGCCAAGTCTGCATGGTTGACCGTTGGGGCCTGCTGCTCGACAACATGCCGAACCTGTTGCCATTCCAACAAAAATTGGCTCAAAAATGTGCCGATATCAGCAACTGGAATAATTTTAGCGATAATATTTCACTGCTCGATGTGGTCAATAACGCTAAGCCAACGGTACTGATTGGCGTATCGGGCGCACCGGGTCTGTTTACCGAAGAAATTGTTCGTGCAATGCATAGCCACTGCGAACGTCCAATTATCTTCCCACTGTCAAACCCCACCAGCCGTGTTGAAGCGACGCCAAAAGACATTCTGCACTGGACGTCTGGCCAAGCCTTAGTGGCAACGGGTAGCCCGTTCGAGCCTGTAGTTGTCGATGGCGAGACCTATGAAATCGCGCAATGTAACAACAGCTTTATCTTCCCAGGCATTGGTTTAGGTGTACTCGCCTCGGGAGCTCGCCATGTCTCCGATGCGATGTTAATGGCATCGAGCCGCGCGCTCGCCGAATGCTCACCGTTAGCCATTAATGGCTCAGGGCCACTCCTGCCAAAACTGGAAGATATTCACTCAGTGAGTAAGCATATTGCGTTCGCCGTCGGTAAAGTGGCGATTGAGCAAGGCCTATCCTTACCTGCGAGTGATGAGCTGCTGATGCAATCTATCGAAGATAATTTCTGGAAGCCAGAGTACCGCCGTTATAAGCGTACTTCGTTCTAATTTCAGACATTATTCCAATAAAAAGCCCGTCAATCGACGGGCTTTTTATTGGGTCAAACTCACAGCTTAAGGCGCCATCACCTGTTTAAAGCTATTGAGCATAGAGCGATCGGTGCGGGCCTTTTTCAACTTACGCAGGCTTTCCTTGAGCGACTCATCGGCCAAACGGGTAAATATCCCGTTGTATTCCTTCTCGTTAATCGCTTCGTCCGTATCCGCCAGCTCAGAAATCTCCTGTGCAACACGGCTGAGTTGCAACCAAGCGTTGGCAATATAGAAACCGTGAAACTCAGCCTGTGGCATTAAATTACGCGCACTGGCGGGTAACGCATCCCACGCTTGGCTAAATTTAGTTTCTCTGTCTTCTAACAGCTCGGCACATAAACCTTGATAGGCCGCTAATAGGCTCTCGGGCAATTTCGCCATAGGTAACACTTTATTGGCAACATTGTAAGAAATCCGCTCGGCAGTTTCGCGATACTCAACTGATACTTCAGCCATAATGACTCTCTTTTATAAACAACTTAAAATTGACCGCTAATATATAAACCATAAACCCCATTATGGGCTAACGGTGTCACTGTGATCCCTTTATAGGGCTCAGTAAAATACCAACCCGCCAGTGCACCAATCGCAGCGCCGGCGAGGACATCTTCTAAATAGTGCTTATCGCTCTCGACTCGGGTATAACCCACATAAGTCGCAGCAAGATACGCCGGCAGACCATATTGCCAGCCATAACGCTGCTGAATAAACGTGGCTGCCATAAAACTATCCGAGGTATGCCCGGATGGGAAAGAATCATCACCACTGCCATCGGGTCTATCCTTATTGACACCCAGCTTAAGCCCTTCGACTATGACTCGGCTCGAAACTGTTGCTTTAAGTAATTGCCACGAGCCTTCATTCCCCTCTTCATAGAATAGGGTCGCGCCCAAAGCCGTCGCCGGCAGGAGTAAATGAACCACATCGCCCGAGGTTTCGATATCATCCGAGTTTGCCCAACTCGCTCCCGTGAACAGTAACAGTGCGGCACAGAGTAATTTTTTCAAGGGTTTTCCTTATTGGGTGAGATCCAAGGCGACGTTTATACCTTGATAGCGGAATGAATGCAAAAATTGCCAATACACAATGTAAACAATTAGTGAAAAACTTATGTTAGGATAATAGTTAGCTATCTGTTTCAAAGTGAACAGGAAATCTATCTCTTGCGATATTGCCGACGATTCTTTGCCATAGCACTACTCCTCTTCACCGGGCAAGCATACCTAGCTTTAGCTGAAGAGCCGCCACAGGTCGAACAAATATTCAAATTATTTGATAGCGGCGAGACAATGTCCCGTGAAGCCATCGAGGAAAATATTGCTTTACTAGAGCAGTACATCTCAAGTGATGATATAGAACGTATTGAAAAACTTAACCAAATCAAGTGCTGGAGCCAACCTTCAGATGATGAAGGCCAAATAACTAACGCGCTTAATTATGCCGAGCAAATGCTCTCACATATTCCATCTACCGCTTCGGCCCATTTTATTACCGATATAACCCTTTGCCATGCTTGGTTTTTACAGCTAAGTGGTGATATTAGCGGAGCTATGGAAGGTTATAATAAAGGCGTGAAAAGCGCATACGCGCATGAAGATATAAAACTCATTGCCGATGCCCGCAGTCTTCGTGGAGCACTACACTCCTATATTGGTGACTTTTCAGAGGCATTAGACGATCTTGTCACCGCCCAAGGGCTTTATGAATCATTAAATCTCACAGGCTGGGCCAATATAAACTTGACCGATATTGCCACCAGCTTTAGACGCTATGGCGACCCTGAAAGCGCAATAAAATACTATCAAAAACTCAAAGAGTTATATTTAAAAAATGGCAATATGGATCAAGTTGCTGGTGTAACTTCAGATATTGGACTCGCCCTAGATGAAATAGGGGAGCATGAGCAAGCCATAGAGAACTTTCGCTTTAGTTACCAATACTTTAAAGACCACAAGTACAAGCTTGTGGCTGCAATAAATGCAACGAATATTGCCTACAGTCTTATTCAATTAAACCGGTTACAGGAAGCGGAAAACTATTTAAAGGAGGCTGCACTCGACATTACAGAGAAAGAGCCCGGAGCTTATAGTTTTATGAAGCTTTTTATGGCAAAAATCCTTTATCAACAAGCTCTTTACCCAGAGGCGCTAACTGAACTAGCCTCAGCCGAAAATGCTTTTCGGACCATGCATAATGACCGTGGTCTTATTCAACTGTTACAACTCAAGAGTGATATCTATGCTGCGATGGGGGACTTACAGCAAGCCTACTATACTCTGCAGCAATTTGTTGATCTAACGAAGAAAGTTGATAACAACTCCACGGCTCACCAGACAACTGAATTAAAAGTAAAATTTGATACCAGTAGGATCGAGTCTGAAAACAAGCGATTGATTGATAATCAAAAATTAAAAGAGCAAGAATTAGCCTTGCTCGAAAAAAATAAGTCACTACAGCTTATCATTCTGTTGTTGACGGGCTGTATTTTGGGCATAGTGTCGCTATTTGCCTATAAGCAAGTGCACAGAAACCGCCAACTACAAACCATCGCCTTAACCGATTATCTCACCCAATTGCCTAATCGCAGGCATATATATGCCCAAGCAGAGCAGTATTTTCAGCAAGCGCTTAAACAGCAAATGCCTTTTTCGATCATCATCTTCGATGCCGATCATTTTAAAAAAATCAACGATAACTTCGGCCACGAAATTGGCGACCAAGCACTTTTAACCATAGCCCAGGCCTGCAAAGAATTTGCCGCGGACCGCAATCAAATCGGCAGGATCGGCGGTGAGGAGTTTTTGATCTTATTACCCAATACCAGCGCTGAACGTGTTTGGGAGCTGGCCCATGAATTACAAAGCTTAATCAGCCGTTACGGCACCATTAATTTACCGGAAGAGTTAAAACTGACTGTTAGTGCAGGAGTTGCCACCTTATGTCCAGAGAAAAAGCCTCAAGATGAAAGCTTTGCCCGTTTACTGAAACGGGCTGATAGCGCGCTGTACGAAGCCAAAAATGCCGGAAGAAACTGTGTTAAAGCTGCGGAACTTACCTGCTAGCTGAATTATTTTTACGCCAAAAAATCTGATTTTCGAGGGGCGGCTGCAGTGCGCCAAACCATTTTTGATAGACCTTTGCAAACTCCCCTGACTCTTTTAGCTTTTCTAACTCAACTTGCCAACGCTGCACAGTCTCGGCAGGTGTCCCCTTCGAGAAAGCAAGATAAAGATGGATTTCAGCGATAATATAAACAGGTTTAATAGCCGAGTCCTTCGCCCCAACATCTTCAAGTATATGCTTTACCGCCAGATCAGCCTGACACCAGAATCGTATCCGCGAAAACAACAGCTGTTTAGCCGATTGCTGTGGAAAACTTGCCACTAAGAGGGCATTAACTCCCTGCTGTTGCAACAGTTGTGCCCCCACAGACTCTCGATACACACCAACAATTCCCGCCGTATTCACATCCAACAAGTGATTGATGCTGATAGGATCGTCCGCTCTGGTGTAAAGAGTAATGTTACTAGTCGCGATGGGACCAATAAAATCAAAATTGGCTTCCCGCTCATCGCTAATAGATGTCGCAAACAGCAGCACATTTGCCGTTGTACTCGCGATCGAATACGCCCGCGCCCAAGGCAATACTTCAATCTTTTCTTGCTGTCCAAGGCGAGCTTGCAGCATATTCACCAGTTCCACCCCAAAACCAGTGGGTACACCATCTTGCTCAAAACTCATAGGCGGCCAAGCTTCTGTGACTAAACGCACTGGAGCCACTATCGCAAAGCTTAGCCCTGAATAACCTAAGCTCACACCTAATAACAATCGATAGCAGTACTTGGAGATGGCGGATAACATAGGCAAGACCAAAGGGGAAGTTTAATCTTAATCATAGATCTGATTTACGCACAGAAGAAAGTAACAATTGCTGTTTGGCTTAAATGCCCTAAACACTAAACTCGTCCGCAGCGGCTTAAAACTGCTATCATAGCGCCATCTTATTAAGTTCAACGCAGCTTCCATGTCAACCACAGCAACCTCTCCCGCCAATATTCCCGATGCAGCCACCCTATCCCGCCTCGCTTTACAAATTAAAAACTGGGGAAAGGCGCTCGGTTTTACCCAAATAGGGATTTGTG
This sequence comes from Shewanella sp. ZOR0012, assembly GCF_000798835.1. Classification (NCBI taxonomy): domain Bacteria; kingdom Pseudomonadati; phylum Pseudomonadota; class Gammaproteobacteria; order Alteromonadales; family Shewanellaceae; genus Shewanella; species Shewanella sp. ZOR0012. The sequence continues at coordinate 4,007,207 of NZ_JTLE01000094.1, read as the reverse complement.
ACACCGATTTAACCGCGGAAGAAGCTAAGTTGGAAGCGTGGTTAGATAAAGGATATCAAGGAGAAATGGCCTACATGGCCACCCATGGCATGATGCGTGCCCGCCCCCACGAATTGCACCCAGGCACAGTTCGAGTGATTTCAGCACGGATGGATTATCTACCGCCTGAGGCGGGTTTTGCCACTAACTTAGCCTCGCCGAATATGGGCTATATCTCGCGTTACGCGGGCGGTAGGGATTACCACAAACTCATCCGTGCCCGCTTAAAAAAACTGGGGGATCAAATCAGTAGCGAGCTTGTCTCTCTCGGGTTCGATGCTGCCGACTTTAGACCCTTTGTCGATTCTGCCCCAGTGCTCGAACGTCCACTCGCCGAAAAAGCTGGCATAGGCTGGACAGGTAAGCACTCACTTATCCTTAATCACGATGCTGGTAGCTGGTTCTTCCTTGGGGAATTGCTGATCAACCTGCCCTTACCCGTAGACATTCCTATCCAGGAAGACTGCAACACCTGCGTGGCCTGCATCACCTCCTGCCCGACAGGCGCCATAGTCGAGCCTTATACCGTGGATGCACGGCGCTGTATTTCTTATCTCACAATCGAATTACAGGGTGCCATTCCCGAGGAGTTTCGCCCCTTAATGGGAAATCGCATTTACGGTTGTGACGATTGTCAGTTGGTGTGTCCGGTCAATCGCGAGGCGCCGCTGACTCAGGAGAGTGATTTCCACATTCGACCTAAACTCAAGCAGCCTGAACTGCTCACCTTGTTTGCGTGGAGCGAAACCGAGTTTCTTAAACAGACCGAAGGCAGCGCCATTCGCCGTATTGGTCATCAGCGCTGGCTACGCAATATCGCCGTCGCCCTAGGCAATGCGCCGAGTTCGCCGCAAATCATCGCCGCCCTTAAACAACGTAAAGCCCAAGCAGATGTCGATGAAATGGTGAAAGAACATATCGATTGGGCCCTAGTGCGGCAACGTGCGGGCGGCTCACAAACCAATAACCGTAAAACGGAGCGACTGGTTAGGGTCATCCAAAAAGGCTTACCACGGGATGCCTAGCATCTTAGCTTAATGCCTTAATTCATACTGGCAACAATCACTTGTGTGGCATCAAAGCAGGCAAAGCATGGCTCGCCTACGTTGAGCGTTTGAATATCGGCCAGTGGCATCACCGAATAGATAATCTCTTTGCCACCAATTTCTATGGCTAGTTCAGCCTTATCGGCAAGTTCAGTCACACTCAGTAAGTGCCCACTGACGCAGTTTTGCCCCGCACTCTGGCAGGCATCACGACTAGCAGTCACCGCAGGCGCCTTAAACAACAATAGAATCGATTGGTCCAAGGCTAACTGCAGACGCTCAAAACTGGCATGGGTCACTGAGATTTGGATCTGTTGCCCCCCCGCCAATGTCACCTTCAGACTGTCATTCAAACCGAGTGGCTCAATGCTGTGGATACGCCCCGTTAATTGGTTGCGAGCACTGGTTTTAAGGGAGAAATGCGCCATCACATCTAACAAACTGTGCATGTCGACCGAATCATCCAGCAACGCTGACAACGCCATTTCCTGCACCTGCGAGGTGATGGAATACACCTTAAGTAAACGCTCACCAAACTCGGTCAGTTTGGCACCACCACCGCCCTTACCACCCTTTTCGCTGCTGACGACAGGCTCGGGCATAGTGGTATTCATCTCATTTATCGCATCCCACGCGGCCTTATAGCTGATCCCAGCCAACTTCGCGCCCTGGCTGATAGACCCAGTGTTAGCCACTTGGCGCAGCAAAGCTATCCGCCGAGGATTGGCGAAGGGTTTGTCCCCCAATGACAATGTCAATAGTGCGTGTAAGTCCATGTTCCTGCGCGCCTTAGCTTAAGTGAATGTTATTCTCCCTGATCAATCTTGAGATACCAATACGTACGGTCGGAAATATCCACCAAGGTATTGCTGTTTTGGCAGATAAATCGAGCCGAGATCACTAATTTACACATCGGGGCTTGAATGATCGATATATAGATTGGTATATAACGATCACTTTTTATCACGGAGGAACACCATGAGCTCGCTCAAACACTTTTTACGCTTTACCACAGCCTCAGTCGTTGGCTTAGCCCTCAGTTGCAGCGTCACCTTTGCCGCAGACAAAGAGCAAGTGACTGTTTTTGCTGCCGCATCCCTCACGAATGCGCTGAATGAGATTGGCCAGCTGTATGAGAAAGAACATCAAACGAAAGTGATTTTCTCCTATGCCTCCTCCTCAACACTCGCCAAACAAATCGCTAATGGTGCGCCTGCCGATCTGTTTATCTCCGCAAACCAAAAATGGATGGATTACCTTGTCGATGCCAAGGCGGTGAATGCCGATAGCCGTATTACCCTGTTAAAAAATACCTTAGTGTTGATTGCCGAAAAAAATAGCCCTGTAGACCAAGTCACCCTAAACAGTGATTGGGATATTAAGGCCGCGGTCAATGGCAGCCGTTTAGCGGTAGGTGACCCTGACCATGTCCCAGCCGGACAATACGCCAAGCAAGCACTTGAAAACCTGAACCTTTGGAAAACCGCCGAGCCACTCCTAGCGAGAGCAAACAATGTGCGCGCCGCTTTAGCATTGGTAGAACAGGGCGAAGCCCCGCTCGGTATCGTGTACTCGACCGATGCCAAAGTAGCGCAAAAGATTAAAATTGTGGCGACCTTCCCCGCCACCAGCTATAGCCCGATTGAATATCCCAGCGCCTTAACTAAGCAAGAATCAACCGCCAGCGCTAAAGACTTTAATCAATACCTTCAAAGCTCTAGTGCAAAAGCAGTATTTGAAAAATATGGCTTTGGAGTGAACTAGTGCTGAGTGATGTTCTCTTGAGTGGCTCGCTGTTTAACGGGCCACTGCTCAGCGAATACGAAACCACCGCGCTGCTGCTGAGTCTCAAAGTCTCGGCGGTTGCCGTGCTCGCCAGTTTACCCTTAGGCATTTTATGCGCTTGGTTGCTAGCGCGCGTGGAGTTTCCCGGTAAGGCTATCTTCGACAGTCTCCTACATCTCCCACTGGTGTTACCGCCCGTGGTGGTCGGTTACCTGCTGCTCATCAGCATGGGGCGTCAGGGCGTAATCGGACAATGGCTCTATAACTGGTTTGGCGTAAGTTTTAGCTTTAGCTGGCGCGGCGCGGCACTCGCCGCCGCTGTGGTCTCCTTTCCTTTAATGGTCAGAGCCATACGTCAATCCTTCGAAACCGTCGATATACGCCTCGAACAGGCGGCGCGCACCTTGGGAAGCAGCCGCTGGCGGGTATTTTTGACCATCACCCTGCCGCTCACCTCGCCCGGAATAGTGTCGGGAATGATCATCGCCTTTGCCCGCAGCCTAGGGGAATTTGGCTCGACAATTACCTTCGTCTCCAATATTCCCGGCGAAACTCGCACCATTCCGCTGGCCATGTATTCCTTTATCGAAACACCGGGGGCGGAATATCAGGCAATGCGCCTGTGTATCATCTCGATAGTGATAGCGCTGGCCTCCTTACTCGCCTCCCAATGGCTCACAAAAAAAGCCCTCAAAAGAACGGCAAGCGTATGTTAAACATCAATATTGAAAAACAACTCGGCCAACTACAACTCAAGGTGTACACCCATTTACCATTACAGGGCGTCACAGCCGTATTCGGCCGATCAGGAGCGGGCAAAACCTCCTTAGTGAATTTACTCGGCGGATTAACCACGCCAGACAAAGGCGAAATTAGCCTGGGCGATACACTATTGTTCAAGCATAAAACCGTTAATCTGCCCCCTGAAAAACGCCGAATTGGCTATGTCTTTCAAGAAGCGAGATTATTTCCCCATTACAGTGTGAAGGGCAATCTCACCTATGGGATGCGTCATAAAGCACCTGAATTGTTTGATAAAGTTGTCTCGCTACTGGGTATAGAAAAACTCTTAAGCCGCTATCCCAGCACACTGTCTGGCGGTGAAAAACAACGGGTCGCCATTGGCCGAGCCCTACTCACCTCGCCGCAAATGCTATTGATGGATGAGCCCTTAGCTTCCCTCGATTTACCCCGAAAACGCGAATTGCTGCCTTACCTACAAACCCTAGCGCAGGAATTGAAGCTACCAATCGTCTATGTGAGCCACAGCTTGGATGAAATCCTACAACTTGCCGACCATATGTTGGTGTTACATCAAGGAAAAATGATCGCCCAAGGACCGCTAACACAGGTATGGAATAGTGAACAAATGCGCCCCTGGGTACCATTGCAGGAATTAAGTTCGCTGCTGAGCGCCAGAATCGCCGACAGACATCCTGATTATCCAATGACCAGACTGTTGATGGATGACGGCAATCAGCTCTGGGTCAGCGGCCAATTGCCCCCCACCCATAAACAGTTAAAGGTACGCATTCAAGCGAACCATGTTTCGGTTTGCACTGAAGAACCTAAAGGCTCGAGTATTCGTAACTTACTAAGAGGAAACATAAAAGAGCTCTACCCCAGCGATAATGGCGAGCAAATTCAGCTAAAAATTGCACTAGGCAAAGAAGAACTGTGGGCCAACATCACCCCATGGGCTTGTGACGAGTTACAACTCGCTCCAGGAAAGGCTATCTATGCCCAAATCAAAGGCGTGACTATGACACAAATGGATATTGCCGAGTCCCACTAAGTTGCATGTTTGGAGCAAATTTAAGACACAAAAAAACCGACTCTAGGTCGGTTTGAGTCCCTTTGAAAGGGATGGTACCAGAGGACGGACTCGAACCGTCACGCTTTTAAGGGCGGCGGATTTTGAAAAGATAGTGCTTAAAACCACTTTTATTTTTCAGCAAGTTACGACATCATTATCGCACTTTGCAAATTCTTTGCAAAACCCACATCAGACGCTGACCATGAGCAAACAACTCGAACGACACGATATTTCAGACGAATTATACGTCTATAAGCAGGATAATAGCGAGCGTTGGTACGCGCGGATTAAAGTTGCTGGCAAGTGGATTGCTAAAGCCACAAAGCAAAAGGAAAAAGAGAAAGCCATAGCCATGGCTCACCGCCTACAAGTGGAATTCGAGTTCATGGATGAACATAACATTATAGTTAGCTCTAAACGTTTTCGTGACGTAGCAGATAAAGTCATTCAAGTTATGAAGGATATAATCGAAAAGGATGAAGAAAAAGACAAAGACAAACAGAATCCAAAAAAGCACAAACTAACAACCTACATTCAGGTACTTCGCAAGTACCATATCCCCTTTTTCGACCGAACTTACATCACCTCTATCGACAGTGACAAGCTACGTGAATTTGATAAATGGCGAATAGAGCAATTCGGCCGTGAGCCAGCAAAGTCGACGCTACTGAACCACAATGCTGCCATGCAGTTAGTGTTCAAAGAAGCTGTCGACAACAAGTGGATGCTGGCAGCCCAAGTGCCATCTCTATCGACTAAAGGTGCTGAGTCACAGCGACGTGCACACTTCACACCAGAAGAGTATGAAAAAGCCTTTGATGCAGTGGTTGCCTTGGAGGAAAACAGCCGTAAAGAAAAGACCAGACAAATCCGTGAATTGCTCATCGATTATATGGAATTTGCTGTCTACACAGGTATCAGGGCTGGTACTGAAATGGATAATTTAACGTGGGGCGATATCCGCTTCCAGACCAATGGCATTGCTGTTCAGTTCTTTATCACCGTCACCAAGGGCAAAACCATAAAGCATACTGGCACTCGTGAGATTGTGTGCCGTGAAGAGGTCCTGTCGAGCTTACAATCATTGCGCGAACGATTCCCAAACCGGAAGCCCACAGACAAGCTCTTCCGTTTAGCCGATGGAAACACAACTAATGAGCTAACGAAGACCTTTGAAAAGGCGTTGAAAAACGCAGGTTTAAAGAACTCCCCACATGGTGATAGGTCACTTTACTCCTTACGTCACAGTTATATCACTTGGCAACTCTTAGCGGGGGTCAATATGGAAGTCTTGGCGAAACAATGTGGTACTAGTGTTGCAATGATTGAAAAACACTATAGCCATGTAATACCTAAGATGTTCAGTAAGGAGTTGTCTGGTGTTGATCTCGGTGAAGTAACAGTCAAAAAGTCGATTAGAAAACGCAGTGATAATCACCTTAATATATTGAAAGAAAAATATAAAGAGTGGGAAATACACTACAAAAAAGTGGGTTGTATCTAACTTATCGCTTTGAGACTGACCATCAACAATGCATCCATACAGCCGAATTTGGCGCGCCATTTGTAAAAGGTAACCGAACTTATACCATGCTTACCGCACAGCCCAGTAAAAAGCGTTCCAGCATCGGCTTGTTTAAGGATCACCATGATTTAGCTATCAGTAAGTTTTGATATTTTCATACCGAATATCCGGCGTTTATAGTACGAGAAAATTCTACTTTTGACGTCAGTTAATTTGAGGGGGATTACCGCAAGCCAATTACACAGAAAATTTTATAGTCTCTGGTTGAATGAACCATCTTGATTAAACAACGTCGGTAGTGAGCCAATATTTCCCGCTACAGGGCTACATTGATAGCTGCTATCAATGACCGATGACTCTGTCTGCTTGTAAACGTCGCTCGATTGTATGAGATACATAAATCCCCCAGAAAACCACTGACCATACACAGTACAGTCAGTGAATAATTGTTTTTCAGATTTATTTATGTGTGTAAGATGCTTTTCCTACATCAACCCGTCATAGTAAGAAACTTTATTCCTCTCCCACATCAGACGCTTCAATGTATTGCCAAAGAGTACGCTTCTCGTAGAAAACAGTTTAAAAAGGCCAAGTTGAACTGGCGCAAATCTGGCGGTGCTAAACGCTCACTTTGCTGGATACCAGTAAACACGGGGGCGGCAAAATGGAAAAATAGCCAAGTGTTTTTCAATGGTCGCTATTACAGCGTGTGGGATAGCTACGGCCTGAGTCAATACCAGTTCAAAACGGCCTCATTCAACGAGGATGCTCGCGGCCGCTGGTACTTTAATGCCAGTATATACATATCAAAGCTCAGGTACAGCCAGTGTCGGTATCGACCTTGGCTGTAAAGAGGCCGCAACGGATAGCAATGGCGACGGTGTCACTGGTCGGCAATATCGCAAGCTAGAGCGGCCATTAGGCATCGCTCAACGGGCGAACAAACAACAACGAGCGAAAGCGAACCACGCCAAAATCCACAATCGTAGAAGGATGACTTGCATAAATACAGTCGCCAGCTAGTCAATGAAAACGCGGCGATTTTCGTTGGTGACGTCAATTCCCTAGGTTTGGCAAAACCAAAATGGCTAAGTCCATTTTGGATGCAGGCTGGGGAATGATCAAAACAATGCTGGAATATAAATGCGCTCACGCAGGGGTTGTTTTTGAAGAAATCAACGAAAGTTACACAACCCAAACTTGTTCGTGCTGGGGGGAAATCCCCGCCAGCAGTCCGAAAGGTAGAGCAGGTCTGCGAATAAGAGAATGGGCTTGTAGCAGTTGTGGCTCTACGCATGATAGAGATATCAAAGCAGCGAAGAACATTCTTGCGGCTGTGCATGGCCGTCTAGCGGTAGGAATCCACCTCCTTTAGGGGGGGGGGAGGATGTCAATTACTAATAACCATATTGACTAACTGGTTGCCAGTGTTTCTTAACATCATTCTCAATAAACTTTTGTTTTTCTTTAATTAAATTGGCCTCAACTAATCCTATCGCTTGATGGGCCTTTTCTTTAGTGCTGATATCTGGATAGCTAACTTGGGTCACGTTAAGTTGCTTCAATATTCCAGCGAGCAGATGACGTGCTTCGCTCGCTTGTTCGATGGCTTTATCTAAAAGCTGCTTACCTTCCTCTGGATTATGTGCATACAAACCATGTGAAGACATCGCGAAGTCCCACCGCCACTGACTGTGGCGTATCGCCATAATAGGCTCATTCATGTTATCCCATTTCGCACCAGCATCCCATGCCGCTTTGGCTTCATAGTGGGCTTTGACGAGCAGAGCTTCAACTTCGCGGGCTTTTGTTTCAATAGTTAACTTATTCGCCGCGAGTTTAGTTTCGATTTTGGTTTTGCTGCTATGGCAGCCGCTGCAGCTACTATCAAAGTGCGGTAAGGCCTTATCAACTCTATGGCTCGTAAATTCAACACCTTTTGCATCCTGCTGGGTTGGCATATGGCAAGTAATGCAAGTGACACCGACTTCGGCGTGTTTACTACGACTCCAGTGCTCAAACTCAGGATGACGTGCTTTGAGTATGGGCGTTTTTGAAATGGGGTGGATCCATTCAAAAAAGCGGCGAGTGTCGTAATATTTTTCAATATCATCGGCGGTACTACCAAAAATCCAAGGAATATTAACGACATTACTTTTTTCTGGACGGAAATAATAAGTCACATGACACTGACCGCACACCTGTGCGCCTTGCATATTTTTATCTTGTTTATCGAATGGCAAGTGAACTTTGGCCATTGCATCTTGAGCATGTGGGCGAGGTAAGGCTAATTTCTGTGTACCAGACTCATGGCAATCGCTGCAATAGACGACACTTTGGATCTCTTTGCCCAAATCGGTAAAGTTTTTGGCAGAGTACCCTTCAAATCCCAATTGTTCTATCAATCTGGGCGCATCAGGTGTTTTACAGGTCCAGCAACTGGCGGATAAGCCCTTCTCTCCTGCTTTAGGGGGCACTCCTGTACGTAAAGTCTGTGTCACATCGGCAACGGCGAAATGGTGTCCCCGTGGGCTATGGTACTCTTTTGCATAGGAAGATCCTGCCCAGAGTATGATACTGGCAGGATAATTTGCGAGCATATCCTCGCGCTCAACTTGTTCAGATGTGGCTTGCCAAGATTGATATTGATTAGGATATTTTTGTTGATTGCTGGTATCAGAAGCCGCTACAGATGTGCATGTAGCAATAACGAGAAAGCCAATCAGCTTGAGTAATATGACTGTTTTTAAATAAATTTTCACTTTGTATCCTTTTGTCAGAACATCAATATTAACCTGGGCGCCCATCAATACGGGGGCGGGTGAGAATAGGCAGGTAATGCCATACAAATAGTGCAAATGCGATAAACCAGCAAGTGCCAGCCAACCATAACCATACTTGGGAGTGGGCCGGAAACCAGATGGGCATCAATGCCCTGAGCAGTGCCGCTAATGGTAGGCAGATAAATGCCAAAATCATTTTCGGGCCTTCATAAATATTTCGGCTCGTGTGTCCGAGTGACACTCTGGAGATCATCGAAAGACACAGGGTAGCCATACAACCAATAGCAAATAGGTGAAGCAGGCTGCGATAGGCATATTCATTATCGAGATACCAACTCATGGCTAACAGGCTAAGTGGCAACATTAAATAGGCAAGATGCAAGGACCACAGCATAGGTTCCGTCAGTGTTTTATGGGGTAACCAGCGTACAAATCGGACAAGCTGCAAAAGCCCGGCAATCAACAATAAGCCTCGTGCAACTTCAAGAGGGATGAAATGAATGAGTGATTGAATAACAAGCAAGATCATAGTCACGATAAGTGGGTACTCAATCCAAGTTAAGGGTTCAGCTTTGGTTGCCTTAATGCGCATAGCAGTAAAAAACGGAATGACGCGCCCACCAACAATTGTGATAAGTAAGGCTAACCACCATAACATGGCCTGCCAAATTTGATTGGCAAGGATGAAGTCACGTTCAAATAGAGCATAATAGCTGATGTTGTTAATCACGAGTGCAACAAACAACATAATTGGAAAACCAATATTACGCCATTGCTTAACCTTATAAATACAGCGCCATAGGGTAAGGCTTGCCAAGCCAAGAAACAATGAATCAAACAATGCAGGTAAGATGAGTGGAATTTGAATAGGGAGTAAAAGTAATAATCGTGCCAGCAACCAACAACTAAAGGTCAATGCAAGTGGCCATCCCTTTAATGTGGGTTGATTTGTCCAATTTTGAACAGCAGTAAGTAAAAAACCACAAACAATTGCGATTGCAAAACCGAACAACATTTCATGTGGATGCCACCATAGGGGCAATACTTTACTCCAAAATGACGAAGGAAAAAAACTATATTGAGGAGTAAACCAAGTTATTAACCACAAAGGGATATATAACGCAGCTACTATTGCTCCCCCAAGAAAAAAAGGTCTAAAGCCAAGTCGCCATAACGCATGAGTTCGTTCGGTTTGTGTAGGATCACCAATATTTAGCATAGTTTTCAGCCTAGTAGCAGATGATAAATAAGGTGCGTTTATTATACATATTAAGTTGAGCTGTTATGACCTTCAATTCAAACAAATCTTAAATTTTGGGACCAAGATCCCAAAGACAAACAAAATCGGTGGACTATAGATCCACTCAAATAGGCACGTTGCAGATTATCGGCTGTCAGTAATCGAGTTGAAACGAGACGCAAAAGCTTCAAGGCAAATACTCTGAATCGCCACTACTTCACTAGACGACTTTCAGCCCCACAGCACAGCTGCTAAACAACATTGCGATATCGCAGTTACTTTTATATTCGAACAATCACTTTTGCATTTTAAGATGTATTAACATACAGAAATCGTGTGTTTACGTGCAGTTTTGAGCTGTTTTAGCATAAATCAAAGTGAGTTAGCTGCTATTCAGCGCTTATGTATTGAATATTGAATATTGAATATTGAATAGTGAATAAATAGTCAAATTTTGTATATTAAGTGTTCAGAAGCATTTAAGACGCATCTTAAAATGGGCAAGACTATAATGAACTCAGGATTTATTTCAATAGCTTTGCTATTAGTATTTTTCAGTACGATTCAACGCGGATCCTAGCTAGTTCTATTGCAAAATTAGATATATGAGTGGAGTAACCATCATGAATTTCAGCAATACTGCCAGCAAAATCAGACAGTCGAATTGGCGCACTACCTAGGATTATGTTTAGCCTAAGATTGATCCCGTTCTCCATCGGCTCCAATAGTGTCTTCATTTGAGGTGTATAATGTGTACTTTTGCAAGGTAACCTCGAATCTTCTGTGTACTAGCTCAGACCTGTTGTCCAAAACAGCAACCTAAGTGTGCTTTTCGCTTTGCAAGGACGAGCTGGTGCGAACCTTATCATACAGCTGAGACACGAATATGTGTCTATTCAAGACTTTGAATATATTATCGAAAATCAACGCCTTATTTTCGTTTTCACTTGCAATAACGGGACGTAATATATCAACATATTCATAAGAACAAACCAAATGCTAAGCTCTACAAAAGCATAGCCCTACTTCACGGGCCATGCTTTAAGTGAGCAAAAATTAAATCACTAGAGATTTAACTTAATGAACAGATACCTTATAAATAAAAGTATTCCCCATATCACCCCTGCAACTATGGGTATCATTGTAAAAAACACCAACAATACCTTTGAAATCTCAACATCCCTTATTCTAGTACCCAAAGAAAAACCATATAGTTCAACCACTTGAACCCCAAAAAGAAAAATAATCAAACAGGCAAATATTAAGCCAATATATGCAATGATTGCTCTCTTCTTTTTGCTTTTTTCGGACTTTGCAGCAGTAATTTGTATTTTCATTTCAATATATTATCTACACGATGTGTCATTACAAGATTTTTGCTGATGAGCTGCCTCAGCAGCATATCCAGCTCCATATGCCCCCCCTAACTTAACTTCAGCGACAGCCCTATTCGAAGGCGTTGAACTCAACGTTTTTGAATCTGCTAATACTCGCTGTGAAGATGAGCCAGTCATATTATGAGAAGCTTGAGTTGCTGTATTATTTGGTAAATTTCTACTAGCAACAGCCATGTTCGCAGCCCCTTTAGCTATTGCACCACCCACAGCTCCAACAGCAGCAGCACCTACCACTTTACCAGGACTAAACTCCCCCTTTATAGTCTGATTTGCTACCTCACCAACTCCATTAGCACCCGCTCCAACCGCCATCGTACCGAAAAAACCTCCTCCAAATGTTGTCGCCACACCGACAGCAGCACCTACACTGCCAGCCATCATCACTGAACCAAAATTAGCATTATCATTTGTAATAGCTTCTGAAATTGCACCTATCGCAAATCCGATAATTCCTGCACCAATTTGGACACCAAATTCGCCATCAGGATCCACATATTTATAGGGATTATTATTAGCGTAAGTGTATCTGTTGTAGGCATGTATGGGACTTCCGCGATCAATATGCTCCATTACATCCACAGGATCATTAATGTAAAAACGGCCTATAAGTGGGTCATAATATCGTGCCTGCATATACGTTAAACCTAAGTCTCTATCATGTACATGCCCAGTATAGCCAACACCTTCTTTGTCTCCACCTATGCGTTTACCAAAAGGTTCATAATGGCTACGACTGATAATATTGCCCGCCTCATCAGATTCAGATATCACAGAACCTAGCATATCTGTGTGCTGATATCTCACAACGGTAGCCATAAGATTAAAAGAGATTACATAAACCAAACAAAAAAATATCAAATTTTTATATTTCATATTTACTCCTAACTAACAGGCCTACAAGCTATAAGTCGCTGTTATAGTTTGATTTGAATTTGTTAGACATGTAATAGTTACATTTAACGTAAAATTCTGCCCCAAATTCAAGCTGCCAGAAGTGCCTGAAATTTCGGTCGTACCAGATATATTTGTTCCAATTAAGCGTTGAACTTCCCCCGAACAAGAACTGGCATTTTGAGTTGTCCAACTAAATCCTTTTTTATCTTGAGTACAGATTGTCTTTGTCTTTTTTGAACCAAGTATTGGTTCTTGCCTACAAACTGCTGGAGGATTAGTTCTCTCAAACTTTATATAATGACTTTCTGCATTATCGACCTCCGCAATTAATTGCTTCCCTAAGAATACATTATCACTTTTTGTCCCATTCGCAGCTTCACGATACAACAACTGACCTGCCTGGCTGTAAACAGAATAGTGAGAACCATCTGCTTTAGTTTGTTTAACTCTTCGATTATGACCATCATAAACATAGCTAATCCCTTTAGCCGAGGTCATTTGTTGGCCTAAGTTATAGGCAAGGCTATAGCGTCCGTTATTGGTCACATTACCGCGAGTATCGTATTGGTAACCATAGGCATAGGCACCCGTTAGATTGTTTAAGCGGTTAAGTGAATTGTAATTGTAGGTAATGGTTGAGTTATTTAGACTGCGGCTGAGCACATTGCCCAAACCATCATAGTTATACAGACCGGTACCCCACTTGCCATCAGCAGATTTAAGTCTATCGACTCCGTCATAAGTGAGATTATCTACATCATTGTTGCGGTCTACCCAATCGATTAGACGGGCCAAATTGTCGTTATAGTCATAACTTGGGTCGAGACTATTTTTGACTGAACCGGCTTTGATATCTGTCAATGCATCGATACGGCCTGTCGTGTCTAACGCAACATTTCTGACAATCCCATTACCATACGTGAATTGCTTAATCTGTCCGTTCGGATGGTAACTTACTCCTGAAGCATAACTTCCGGCCTTAGTTGCTTGACCCAGGGCATTAGGTGCAAAATCAACTATTGCGCCAGATGGGTATTTAAGAGAGTTCAGACCGCCTAGGTTGTTATATTCCCAGTCCAGAACAAAATTCTTTCCATCGAGTGCAAGGTTCTCTTTTTCAATTGTATTCAAACTATTGTACAAATATGTCCAGTTTACAGAACCTGCCACTAAAGAGGTGAGGTTGCCATTGCCGTCATAGCTATAGGTTTTATCGGGCGTAGTATCAGGAAAGTTTTCGGTTCTTAATTGCCCTAAGTTGTCATAACTCAATAATACCTTGTGTGTCGCAGGGACAGTACTTGCATCACAAGCCGTGGTTGAGCCGCTAATCCCTTCTGCACGCCATATCTGTTGGCGCTGTCCATTGTAACCAAATGCCGAAATCCCTGTTTCAGGGCGCACCTGCTTACACAATTGTTGATAAGCATCGTAAATTCGTGTTTCAGTCACATTACCTTGTCGAATGCTTGTCACTTGGTCAAATACGTTATAATCAATTACGACATCATCGGTATCTGGCGCCTCAATTAAAGTTGGTTTATCAAATGAGGGTTCGCCGTAGGCGAGGTATGTCGTTGTCGTTGTATTGTTTTCTCCATCAGTCACGGCAACTTTATTACCAGAAAGATATTCACGACGATTGACACTTCCGTCGCTCGTTCGAGTCTGGGTAATCACTCGCCCTAAAGCATCATATTCAGTTTCCATTCCTATCCGGTTACTTGCATCAGCGCTTGGGAAACTGGCTAATGTTTGACGATTATCATGGTCGTATGCAAATGACCGATATCTGGTCGTTGATGGGTTGGATATATCACGTTCCTGAGTCAAAATAGGCCTCAACAAACCATCATGATAAATCCGTTTTTCGTAATTCCCTTGCGAAATAGTCTGACGCAAACTGCCGACGGCAACATCACTGCCGCCAACGCCATCACCAAGACTACTAACAACAGCATAACTAATAACTTTGTCAGCCCACTTAGGATCTGCATAGTCAATCTTTGTTAACCAGCCGATAGGGTTGTAGGTGTAAGACGTTTTATTGCCATTAAAGTCTGTGACACTTTTTGTGGTGCCATCTGAATTAACTTCCAGTAAAGCCATTATGGAGTTTGAAGTACTACCATTCGCAGTGTTACATCCATTCGTCGTTGAACAAGGAAGAGTTGTTTTACGAGCTTTTCCACGGAAGTAATCTTCCAATTTTTCAAACTTATTTGAATCTAAAAACCTAGTTACAAAAACATTTCCATCCTGATGATATTCAATCTTTTTAGACAGTTTCCCATAATTATGTTCCTCACTAATCATTGGTATTGATTTATTACCAACCTCCTTAAATACATATCCAACAATCGGCTTATATACATCATTGTCAGACACCTCAACTTTTAAAGTCTGGTTTAAATGCCAATTTTTAAAGTCATTAAAAAAAGTGGTTTTTACATCTTTATTAAAACCGAATGAGTTCAACTCTCTTTTATTAATTACGCCATCAAATTCATTATATTTGTTTTCTACAACATATGAATCTTCACCTAACAATGTTGTCATTTTTGTAACCAATGCTTTATGCCTAGAAAGATCACTATCTCGCATAAATGTCAGATTCTTGCCTTTTGAACTAGAACGACTATATTCATAAAATATAGTTTTTTTCAATCCACTTTCTAATTTATCATAAAACTCAGCCGCCAGAATACTGCCAATTAAGTAGGTATTTGACTTTCTACTAATGAAGTACTTAACAATCGATTCATTTGGATCTTTTATTGTTAATGTTCTAGTGTGCTGGCGATCAATTCCATTTGGCACAGCCCCTTTCAAATAACTACCTTCTGGACCTTTTCCATCTTCTATATCAAAAACACCTAAAGTATCAGAATAATTATAAGTCCACACATATTCATTGTCATTTGATGTGATTGATTTACTCTTTAACGCAAATGAATAATGACACCGTCTTTCTGGGGAGCCGAAATCATGTCCATTTTTACTTGTCTGAATATTAGACACATCACTTCTAATGTATCCAAAAAAAAGCTTCATCTCAGAACCTTGGGGATTTTTAATCACCATAGGCTGAAGCTTAGATACATCGGGGGTAAATGCTCTGAAACAAGTGTATTGACCATCTGAGTTCCCAGCCATGTGGACGTCGGTAGAATACAGTTTATATGACCATTGCTTAGAATCAGGTTGAGTAACAATTAAGTGATTTTTCAACTCTCTTGAATACTGATCAGTTGGTATAATAGTAGTATATTTCCAAACATGACCTGAAGAATTGACGATAGTTTCATTCTCGCCTCTAGTTACATTTAACTCTCTATTATCACTACTATGGATACGTCGCAAAGATAATAAGTCAACTGCATATACACCATGAGAACTAATCTCATTCCGGTCATATTCATACTTCACCCAATTACCGAATTTATCCTCAATCTTGCTAACAAATAACGACTTTTCAACATAATACATATAAAAAGGGTCATCATCATTATGCCATCTACCTGTCATCGTTTCGGACAAAAAAACACTTAACTTAGGGTTAGATTTATTGCTTTCTATTGAGCTTGGGAAACTGCCAATTTGATCAAAATAATATATTATTCCATTAGGAGAAGTTGCTTTAAATCCATTGACTCCATTTTCTGAGGAAAAACATTCAACTTTCCAGTTTGACTTTGTTGCATATTTTGCCCCATAGTAAGAACCATTAAGTGACTCTGAGATTAATAACGATTCATCATTTACCTTGCCTGGGACGCTTAACTTAGCTTGGGAGAATGCAAATCTATTATTAATTCCTTTTATCGATGTATCTGATGTTCCATCATAAGATTGTTCACTCCCATTACAATATTGCCCAATTTTCCATGATGGTGGCAAGTTACTTTTTTCATTACCATTTTGATAAAATGATGATGAAACAGCATAACTTAGCCATATCCTAGGTATATCCTCTACCCACCCATGTATCATAGGGAAATTTGTTGTATATTTAATTTTATAATTGACATCTATAGGGAAATTCCCCGGTATATTCCCATCTTCGCGAGAGAAGCCTATAGTTCCAGATGAAATATCAAACTCATCACCAAAACCGCCATTGATATTTATCTTATCAAGATTAAAAGTTTTTACTTGTTCAGTCGGAGATGATTGATTAGCATTTGATGAAAAACCACAAAAAATAATCATTAAAATAAAAATATTCCGTATACCCACCTTATATAACCTCCATTTAAGCAATACAATTAAAACAATTATTGCCAACTGAAGATGCATTTCATAGAATATTTACAATCTTTATATAACTGTTAATAACCTGTAACTTAATTACTCTATAAGGACTTAGGTAATTGACCTATTTGATAGAAACTATATGAGTTACAATGTACTTTATTGTTCGAAAAGGTCTGTATTTTAATAACTAAGCATGCAAAAAATGAGTATTAACGCTCATTTTTGAGCTATTTGAGAAGAAGTGTACAATGGTCAAAGAAAATTCAGCACTTACGCATCAATTTTGCATAAATAGTAAACTCCCTGATGTTACATCACTAACCTAGTTTAATAACTCCTGCCTTTTCAAGAAAATCTGTACCGACAAGATATGGTCTGTGATAGCCGGAAGGAGGCGTCTCACTTGGTCTAACAAACATTAGACATTGATTGACTGGGTAGTCTCCCCGATCTTCAGTAACATCCAAAAATGCCTCAGCAGTACAATCCAATATGCTCCCATCTGGCAGCGTTAACCATACATGTGCATTTATTGGTTTGCTGTGGTTAGGGGCTATCATCTCTGATTTGATATAGTCGTAAGACATCTTGCAATATATTTCATCGTCACTCCAATACCGCTCACCTATAGTAATATGGCTGCTTATATTCAATTCTTGTTTTAGCCAGTACTGAATGATTAGATGCACTGGAACACATTTGTTTGCCAGTTCAGAGGAACATCTAAATCCATTACCATTGAGGACGTCAGCCGTTAGTTTCAATATTGAAGCACGTACATGCTCAGGACACGGTTCACTAAATTCTTTTGGGTATGAATCTAAATTTAACCCTAGTTCTAACGTTTTATCGATAGCGTTTAAAAACGTCTCCTGATAATCCAATCGTTTTATCTCCATTATTTTAATCCCAATAATGCCCCAACATCCTAGCTAATAGCGCCACGATACCTCTGTGGCGGCGTTCCAGCGTCCCCATAAGAAAGTAGTTCCTCACACAGAAAAACAGTCCCACAGCGCCTGTAACGATGCCTAGATAGTGAAATAGCCGTATGCCACGGCTATACATCATTTCCACTGCGGGATAAACACGGCTTCCCGCTTCCGCAGCAAGCCTAGACTCAAACCAGTGTGGAACAACGTAGTAGAAGATGAGGAAGGAGATGAGACTAAACAACAGTGCACCGTACCAAGGCAATCGACTACCGATAACGACCGAGTCAGAGATTATCTGGCTGGCATTGCGTCTGCGTCTGTATCGTCGTCCCATGACAATTACTCCATGTGCATAATTTTTAGAACCAAAAAGATTTACATGTTGAATATCATTATTCACTATAAATCCATCTATCAGATAGGTCTACCGCCCTCATATAATTCGAGATTCTTATATGTTTTAATGGAGACCGACCCAGTGTATATTTGTGACATTTATCAGAAGTTATTTTCTTATTTTTTAATTTTTCTCTAAGTAATTTCACCCCATCAACAGTGTTATGCTCATTAATATCTGTAACTGTAATATATGAAAATCTATGTAAAGTTCTCAAAGAACCAGTTAGCCTAGGAAAGGAAAGGACCATATTTAAAACATCAAAAATTTCACCAGATAATATGCGTATGTCATTGAAGTTGTAAGGTTTTACATCAACATATCCATCACGAGACTTTAAATATATATTACCATCAGAACCATAATATTCTAAATTAACTTCATCCACTTCTGACCTTGAAACAACAAATATACTTCCTTCCTCATCTAATTTAGTGTATAAAAATAATGCCATTTTCACTAGGTTAGCGTCTAAATAAGGATTTGATATAACGTTTAATACATAGTTGCTCTCTTGAAAATCTCGATTTAGATCCTCAATATTTTGTCCTGTCATCCCAAGACGTGTGCATTCCAACAAAAAATCGCGCTTAGAATAAAGGTCGTTCATAGCCAAACTCGGTGATGAACTTTCCGGTGTCAGTATAATCGGATTGATTTCCGTACCTATATTGCTCATTCTCCCCCCTTGATTCCGCTAACTTCTAAACCCTTTATCCCACTTAGGTAACACGTCTTTCTTGATATCCCAATCATCTAGCCTCAAAACTCTGCGTCATTGGCAGCAATGATATAACAAACACAATACGTATCCAATACAAAACACCGGATATGTATCTTGCATTAGATACCATTTATGTATTCAATGATAAAAGAACGAAATAAGTTAATTAAATACAATAACGTAATAGCGATGATGGATAACTATCTTTCAAACTAAATCTTAACTTTTAAAAAATAATCTCATTTTTATATCTTGTAACTGGCTCGTAAGCCACAGCACAACAGGGTTTGTTAGAAATCATCAAAACAAATTTGAAATACGTCATACCAAATCGCAAAGTTCTTAGGATTAGGGGGTCTCATGAAAAAAGGAAAACACCTCATGTCAAACCTAAAGCGAATGGTAAATAGCAAGGCTAAAGTAGCATCACAAGCAACTATGAAAGCTAAACCAAACAATAAACAAAAGATCGGAAAGCCTAAACCCCCATCCCCAAAGGAACATAAGTCGAAGATGGCAACCGTGGATAAACCAAAGCTTTTCTCTATAGCTGATTTCAAAAATCGTGTTGTCTCTCAAACAAAACCGTTAAAGACACGCCTTGTGTTGCCAAAGCTTGGACAAGCAATTGCTCAAACAATAGCGGTTAAAACCGAGTCACGTATTGAGTTTACGGTTGTACCTCTTTTAGTAGTTTTGAGCGTAGCTATTGCTAATCGCTTTAAAATTCAACCTGATGTAGAAAATGAACTTCACGTCATAACACCTAACTTGTCTGGCATTGTGATAGCCAATCCTGGTAATCGGAAGTCTGCACCGGTATCTGCAATTGTCAGTTTCCTTAACCTTGTAGAGCAACATGCTAACGAAAAGTATGAACTTGATTGTGAACAGTTCAAAATCGAACAATTGAAGGCAAAATCACACAATAAGGCTGTTGAAAATACAGTCCAAAAGTTGAATGCGCAACTTGTCAACCTAAATAGCCAATCAGAGGATCTAGACGTACTTCAAATCGAACATCTAAGGCAGCAGATTGATGTATTGGTCAAAAGTTATCTACCAATCCCAAAGAATCCATTGCCAAAAATCTTCTGTGTACAAACAGTAACGATGAAAGGGTGTATTGGACTTGCGGCGCCAGTTTTGGTCTACAGAGATGAAATGACACCATTGCTGACAGATATGTACTCAAGCAAAAATGCGGAATTGCGACGTTTTGTGATAGAAGGAATGGACGGTAAGAACCATTACACGAATGTCACGGCATTTAACCATACACGCACAAAGCATCCGCCAATCATTAGTCTACTTGGAACGACACAACCTTCAACCATTGCAAAATCGATCAACAACATTGAGTCAGGGAAATGGCCTGATGATGGTTATCTTGACCGCATTCAGCTCATTGCATTTCCGAGCGAGCAGGAAGTGGTTGGCCCTAGAAAAGCTAACTTGAGTTTAGATTCGGATACTGACAACTGCCTTGAAACATTTGAAAAACTACTTTCTGATTTCTATCTCCACACAAGTGTCAGTACCGATTTTGTCAACGTCACACTGGATGATGATGCCAAAAGTAACTTCAAGACATATAAAGAAAAAATCATCAAAGCACAGCAATCAAACGCAATTCCAACCAGCATCAAGAACAAGCTATCAAAATACCCCGACATGATATTAAGTCTGGCGCTTATCATAGCTGTACTTCGTCAATATGAAGCAGATCCTAACTCCCTTTTCACACTCAAAACACTTATTGGGCAAGATCTAGACATGGCTTGGAAGTTGGCAATGCATTACTTCAGTCACCAGAAAAAACTTTGGGGTTCTAAAACTCCAAAAATGCAAAATGCACTGAAAATCTTGAAAAACCTCAACAAGCTCATGGATAAAGATCGCTGCTTCACTACTCGTGATATCACTCAACGTAATTGGGATGGGATCAAAAATGACAACGACAAAGCCAAAAAGGCACTGGAAGTGCTGGTCAATGAAGGGGTTATTAAATCTGTAAATATCAACAAGAAGACCGGACGTCCCTCTGAAAAATGGCAGGTAATTGCCAATATCGTTGATTAATTCGGTTTGTGATGGGGAGGGATCCCTCCCCTCTATTTAACAGTTTACAGAGAGAATTCTAATGAAACACAAATCATCTAAATCAATCATTAATAGTACTATGTCTAATAGTTCTAAGTACTTAGACCACACTAACAATGATATTCACATTACACCAGATAACTATCTAGAAGCCATCCCTCAGTATCGTGTTAGCCATAACGCGTTTGTCTCTAAGTCTATGCACCTACGTCTAGCCGAGCATACAGCGCTAAACGTGATGGACACAAAAGCGCTGAAATACGCATTGCAACATGCCACTGTAGGTTATGTCTCTGATAGCGCGAAAGGCCTGCACCTTCAGAGTATTTTGCTTGCATTTCAATTAGCCAATCCACAGGCATGGGCGTGTTATCCCATCATCGATAAACTGCATATTACTGTGGATGTGGCTGAAGATGAGATGAATGAGCTATACCGTCAATTACCGTCTATCTATGAAAGCACCCAATTCAGGTGCTCTAAGAAAAAAACTAAGCGCCAGAATGGCCAATTCTATAGTGATGTACTGACATTCTCATTAAAGACTGATAAGACCGCACAGATACGCATTTTCTTCGGTGATAACGCTAAAAGTCGTGCCACCCAGCACAATAAGCTAAGATTTGAGCTTATTCCTGCGAGGTTTACGCCCAAACAGATTAGTGAGTTTTTCTATCAACTTAAGCGTTCTAAGTGCATTAAAGACTATAAGGCAAAGATGCAAAACGCTAAGGTCACTCGTTGTGATGTCGCCATAGATTTGTTGTGTGTTTCAACACCCTTAGTGATTGTAGATAAGCCAAAGGTTAAACATTTTAGTAACCACAGTCAGCATGAGCATAAGGAAATGCGCTTTGTTCAAACGATGTACATCTGCAAGCAAGGTGATAGCCACATCGTTGTTTATAGTAAGTCAGAAAAGTTGTTAGAGAAGTCGCATAAACAGGCCAAGAATAGGCTATCGATGCTCATTAATGAAGATGGTAACCCCTTATCCATCTCACGATATGAAAACGTCTACCGCCCCCAGCAGTCTGGAAGTACTCTGTTGCTGCAAGACCTACATAAAATGAGTCACTTGTTTAAATCTGTCGAAATCTATAACCCTGACATACTCAGCAATTTAAATGAGGCAGAACGCAAATTGGCACTTAGAGATGGTCTAATGGTTTATTTGAAAAATGAGTACGATGAAACCGCCTTTATGGCTCGGAGTGAAATGCTTCAGCGTCATGCAATGTTTATTAATCGTAAACAGTTTAAGTTGATGCAAGAGAAAGTGCTGCGTAAGTTACGAAAGTGCATCATATCGCCCAAGGCTTAGCCAAGCTAACCGTGTCAAAAACAGCGGCTGAAAATTAACCGCACTTGTGATACCATACTCTTACAGTGTGGTATCACTATTCCCTTCTGTTTCAATCCCCTAGCAACATATCAATCTATTCTTACTGGAGTTATCTATGACTACAGCGACTGCTTATGCGCTCTATTTGAGCCGTCTTGCGCCCAATAGTCAGCGCTCAATTGCTTCGCAGATGCGCAGCATTGCACAGCTAATGGACTGGCCTGACGAAGCGATAGGCAAGCAACTCAGCAGCATTAACTATCAACAAGCGATGCAGATACGCGCATTGCTAATCCACGAGCAGTGGTCGGCGCGCTCGATTAACCGAGCGATGACCGCGATTAAGAGTATCGTTAAAGTCGCGGCCTTAATGGGTGAAGCTGATATGCAGCAAGTCGCGCATATCAATAGCATCGCAAACATGAAACACGGTGCCCATCAGGGTAATCCACTGAGTGCTGAGCAAGTCACTAAGCTACTCGCCTTACTTTCCAAACGCCAAGACACTTATGGACTTCGTACATTAGCTATCTTTGCGCTGTTCCTCGGAACGGGGCTGCGCCGTAGTGAGCTTGCGGCGCTGACACTCGCCGATTATGACAGTGCAACGTCAACGATTAAGGTGGTTGCAGGTAAAGGCAACAAGAGCCGTATTCTGTTCTTACCCGATTGGGTTGAACAGCATGTCATCGCTTGGCTCAACGTGCGCAAGATGCACTCAGGACCACTCATTTGCCACTGTCGCACGACTGGCATTATGGTCCATTACCGCCCCGTGAGTCGGGATGCGCTCTATCGGTTAGTCAAAGATAAACTGGAAGCGATTGGTGTTGTGGGTGCATCACCCCATGATTTACGCCGCACCTTTATTACTCGGCTACTGGAGCAAAACGTCGATATCAACACCGTGCGCCAAATGGCTGGCCATGCGGATATCAGTACCACCACTATTTACGACAAACGCGGTGATGCGTTTATGCGTGAAGCCGCTGCCACCCTGAACTATGTGTCAGCACCGAACGAACGGGGCGGGAAAACAAGATGCTAAAGCGTGCAAAATCCCCCCGTAAATGGCGCGCCAATCATTGCCACTACCTCGCCTCGCAGTTTAGTGAAGCATTGATTTTTGCCCTCATAACTGTCGATAAGGAAGTGCCATCCTCGATACTGGGCGCAATCACAGGCGAGCAGATAGAGCCGTTTCTTCGCCTGAGCCTAGAGGATGCATCACTCAAGCTACCGAGCAAGGACCGCGCACCGCTCAACACTGCAACGGTAAAGCATAACGCGCAGTTTCTTGGTCAGTTGTTTGGCTTAATGCCGCAGATGCAACCTGTAGTTGAGTTCTTGATTGTCATCAATGCCAATGCTGGACTCAGGGAGTTAACCGAGTTCCTGATTGATGATGACTTTGATGTACTTGAACGCATGCTACAGGCTAAGACAACCCTTGATTTAGAGGTCATCCTGTCGCAGTTAGCGGTGTTCGAGCGCTATCAACTCATTGCAGAAGCGACCTTGGATGCACCTTACAGATTGCTGTTCCCAAGCGTACTGGTATCCATTTTAGTGTCGCAGAAGTTAACCAGCGCGGTCGACTTCTTAGCCCCCATGCTCAGCAAAAGCCCCGAGCCACAATTTAGTCTGTCGCAATTTGGGCATGTGAACACTGACTTACTGGCTAACTACCTTGCGGCCATTACTCAAAAGCCCTCGGTAGGCATCAATATCCTGCTCTATGGCAAAGCAGGTACAGGTAAAACGGAGCTGGCTCGGACATTGGCAAAGACGATTAAGCGTAATCTACTGGAAGTCCAAAGCCAGCAGTTAATCGAGAGCCAATACCGAAATGACAACATTGCAAAGGCAACCAGCATACGCCTTGCTCACCTGAACTTGTTACAAGGTCTACTGGCTCACAGCAATGACAGCTTGTTATTGGTCGATGAGTGTGAAGCATTATTTGTGCAAGCCGATGAACAGTATTCCAAAGAACAATTGATGCAGGCGTTAGAGCAAAACCCTGTCCCTGCCATTTGGATAACCAACCATGTTGGCTTGTTAGAACCCAGCTTTATTCGCCGTTTTAAGTTGGTGATGGAAGTCCCTGTACCCGATGAACCCTTTGCCTATGCCATCAATCAGCACTTACTAACACCGCTTAAGGTATCACAGGACTATCACCTGCTACTGGCAGAGAAGCCTAATGTCACTCCCGCCATGGTTGGTAATGCTGCTCATGTGGCGATGACACTCAAACTCAAAGGTGCAAAGGCGGAAGTCCTGATTGATGAAGTGATTGATGCCACCTTAGAAGCCTGTGGTGAAGAAGCACCACCGCCAAAGTATCAAGGGGAACTGGCGTTCGACAGCAATATGGTCAACTTCAAAGGCGGTGATGATGCGGCAAGTATGACTACCGATGATATGCTGGCCTCGATTAATCATGCGGTTAAGCAGGCCATGCCGATTAGGGTGATGCTGAGTGGTCCCCCTGGTACAGGCAAGACAGCATGGGTACATCATTTAGCCGACACCCACGGCTTTGAGCTGATGCACATCAAATGCTCTGACGTACTCAGTAAGTATGTCGGGGACAGCGAGCAGAACATCGCTAGGCTCTTCAGAGAAGCGCACAAACAGCAAAAGCTGATGCTCATTGATGAAGTCGACAGCTTGCTCAGCAAACGCGATAGCGCTCAAGCGCTGCATGAAGTGCAGCTCGTTAATGAGTTGCTGTCACAGCTTGAGTGCAACACCCTGCCCGTGTTCGCTGCAACCAATGCGCTTGCCAGTATTGATAGTGCGGTCATGCGCCGCTTTGATTTCAAGTTGGTGTGTGACTATTTAACGAGTGACCAACGCCAAGCGCTGTATCGGCAAGTCCTTGGCATTAAACGCCTGACCCATGAAGAAGTCTCAACCCTAAGCAGCCTAAACCAATTAACGCCCGGCGACTTTGCCATCTTAGCAAGACGCCAACGTTTTGAACCCAAGCGCGACCACCGCGCAACAGCCCTTGCGCTACTCACCACTGAGAACAGCCGCAAACAAGGGCAACCCCGTATCGGATTTATCCGCTAACACCACTAAAGGAAACACACCATGACCACTGTATTGAGTTCTCTCAAGGTAATCGCTCGCCCTGAAATTGCCCCTAAGCCACCTGTGCTCGGCAAACGAATGAAGCTACTCGATAAGCTAGACCAGCAATTGTCTCTAGCCGAATGCATGATTGAAGGCCGTGAATTTGAAGCCTACAAAGAGCGCTCGGTTAAAGACCCTGAGACTGGTGAGCGTAAGAAAATTCGCCGCCGTTACATCGTCCGACCTTGGTTCTATGACAGCAACGAGCACTACTACTTTGAAGTGCGGATTAGTAACAAACCCATCGAACTGGAAAAAGGTTGCCCTGCTATTGATGTGGGTGCAAAGGCCAACTTGCCAGCGGTAATTAAGGTGGTGATTGATGCGGTGGAGAAAGGCGAGTTAGACGAGCAGTTACTCGCCCCTGCACCCAAGATAGGTAAGAAGGCCACCACTGATAAGCCCACCACCGATAAAGCCAGCTCGAAAGCCAGTAAGTGACAACTCACCTCACCCACATTCCATACCAACAACAGGGGGACACGATGCCCCCTTTGTTTTGCCACTTTTGAGGGTTAAATAATGAAAACCATTAATACCGACCTACCATTACCCGTGTCACCTGTCTTTGCCAAAGCACTGGCAGAACTCGTGAAAAATATTGATAGCAACGCTGTCACCATTAACTTTCGCGACCCTGATTACAGTCCACAAACGGGCGGCTTTCATCCCGTGGAAATCAGGCTAGAGAAAGGTGCTGACCAATGGCAGTTATG
Organism: Shewanella sp. ZOR0012; assembly: GCF_000798835.1. Lineage (NCBI taxonomy): Bacteria > Pseudomonadati > Pseudomonadota > Gammaproteobacteria > Alteromonadales > Shewanellaceae > Shewanella > Shewanella sp. ZOR0012. The sequence goes on along the minus strand of NZ_JTLE01000094.1, from coordinate 3,981,058 downwards.
CTACATCACCGACTTTTGCTATGTCGGCTATGCGGGGCAATGGGAATTAGTAAAAGAGTTGGACTTTGATTTTAGCTGCGGCGTGTTTCAGTCCATTAGTGGCTTATTAGTCATTGAAGCGGCAGCAGAGCTTTACCCAATTTGGGAGCAAAACTTCTTGTGTTACTGGCAGGAAATGGACGTTTTTAATGTCAGCATTTCGACGGACTAACCTTCAAAACACTCAAAATGTGGCATCGGCACATATCAAATCAGTTAAAGTCGGCTAGACTGAGGCTCGAGCAGGAAATGGTTTCCTCGCTTGCGCTATGCAATGCCTTAAAGAAGAAGGAGCAATTCCATGTCAGGATGGTATGAATTAAGCAAAAGCAGTAACGATCAATTTAAGTTTGTGCTTAAGGCTGGTAACGGAGAAGTCATCCTCACCAGCGAACTCTACACGGGTAAGAGTGGTGCCATGAATGGTATCGAATCCGTTCAAACCAACTCCCCTATCGAAGCCCGATATACCAAAGAAGTGGCGAAAAACGATAAGCCGTACTTCAACCTAAAAGCCGCGAACCATCAGATCATTGGCACCAGCCAAATGTATTCGAGTACCGCAGCAAGGGACAACGGGATCAAGTCGGTAATGGAAAATGGGAAAACCACGACGATTAAAGATCTAACCTAATCGGTATGTGCGGAGTGGTGGATCTTGAAGGGCATATGTGTACCAACAAAAAGCTGGACATAAAGCGGTAAGTATCTAACAATGCTGAATTTTGGACACAAAAAAACCGACTTAATGTCGGCTATTTGTATGGTACCAGAGGACGGACTCGAACCGTCACGCTTTTAAGGGCGGTGGATTTTGAATCCACTGTGTCTACCGATTTCACCACTCTGGCACAACTTTGGAGCTTCAAAAACTTTGCAAATCTTTGCATCGTCTTTGCGTGTTAATCATTTTCAATTAACATTTTTAATCAACAGCTTAGTGAATTTGATATTGTAACACAGTGAATTTTGAATCCGCTGTGTCTACCGATTTCACCACTCTGGCATTATCAATACTTAGAGCTAATAAAAACAACTAGCTGGCTTTAGTGCTGGGAATTATACCTTTGCCAAAGACAATGGCAAGCCCTTTTAAAGACCTTGTTGGCAAATTAGTTTTAACCGCTCAAAAATCCGGCGTCTATTAATTTTACCTTGCATATTGCTCGATGACTCTTAAAACAGCATCTTAATCTACTCAGCGCCATGGGAAAGTAAAAACTGCGTATATTCCTTGTCACTTTTTTGAATATGGTTAACCAACCAAGATTTTAAGAATGCCATTAACTCGTCAGCCACATCTTCACCTCTACCAACCCGCTTTTGAAAATCAAGCACTTGACCAACAAGCTGCGCATGTTTCTCCTTATGGGCAATAGTTTGTGGGTATCCAAAACGAGCAAACAACTCTTCTTCATAGGAAAAATGATTCGCGGTGTAATCCACAAGTCCTTGAACAATCCGTTTAATCGCTTCGAGGCCATAGGCTTCGCTTAAGGTACGGTGCAATTCGTTAACAAGAGAGACTAAGCGTTGATGCTGGCGGTTAATCTCCGGCATACCGATATCAAGTTCTGGCCCCCATTTTACAAATAGTTGGCTTTGGGCTTGATTAGAGGTAAATAGCTGCTTATCCACATGGAAACGATGTAGCAGTGAACCAATCTCCTGAGACATATTATAAACCTTAAGACTAGATAGATTGGTTAGATTAGTATGATGTGCATTTTTCAACGCTAATTCAGTCATCGCGTTGATATTTTTGTTAATTTCCTCTGCAACTGCATGCTGCTCTTCCGATGCAGTGGCAATTTGATGAGACATATCCGTAATGCTTTCAACGTGAGTGACAATTTCACCCAAAGATTGATGCGCTTTCTCTACCATCAAGGCGGTTTCATCGGCGATAGTGACGTTTTTTAACATCACTTCAACCCCTTGTTGAGCGCCCTTTTGTAATGCGGTTATCTGCTGTTGAATTTCGGCGGTCGCCTCTGAGGTACGTTTTGCCAAATTACGGACTTCATCGGCAACAACCGCAAATCCACGGCCATGCTCACCCGCTCGGGCACTCTCAATCGCCGCATTAAGAGCCAATAAGTTGGTTTGTTCGGCCACTTGCGAGATAGTCTCAATAATGCTGCTAATGCTATTCGTATCGGCGGCAAGGTGTTCAATCACTGCTTTTGTTTGGTGAATTTGCGAAGTCATATCGCTGATTTTATTGACAATAGCGCCCATGACTTCATCACCATGTTTAGCTGAAGTCTGCGCAATATCAGCGGCTTGCGCGGTATTAGCCGCATTGTGTGACACTTCTTGTACGGTTGAAACCATCTGGGTCATGGCCGTTGCCGCAAGCTCGGTTTGACGTTCTTGCTCCAAAACGCCTTGTTTTGCCTGCTCACTAATCGTCTTTATGTCGGTGGCGACCTTCTTCATCCATTCGCTGGTATCAACTAGAGATAGAATAGTACGACTCACATCTTCGCCCATGCGATTGATGCTGTGAACGACAGTGTGAAACACTCCCGCATCTTTCTCATCAAGCTGGTAACTCAAATCACCGTCACCCAAGTGATGAGCCGCACGCTCGAGGTGCCTCAGATTACGGATAAGTTTGTTAATGTTAAAAAATAGAATAAGGGCAAGTGCGATTAAACATAAGGTTGCAACCCAATGCGCGCTACTAAGCAAACAATAAAGGGGATATAAAAGTAAGACCATAGGAGCGAAAATAATACCATATCCCATAGTGCCCTTTTTAACAGTGGTGCTAGCCATTTTTGGCTCCTTCAAAAATGCAGTCTAACTTCAATCAATGCTAAAACGGATTAGCAAATACCTTGTTCTTGGTATCACTTAATAGTTACTACTCTTAAGACTAGTCCCGAATGAAGTAAGAAACAAAGCCCAAAAGATTGAGTTTGATAAAATTTCATCACCCGCTAAATTTGAAGTAGATCACAGGGTTAATCTTTGGTTACAAGATTGTTTTAGGACGTCGATTTTTTATTGATCAGGATCAGTATTTGCTGACAGTAAGAGCGCTAGTGTATGGATGACTTCACAAGAAAGAGGATTTCAATCATGGCATTTTGGTTAGATTTAATGTTCGGTAACCCAATTGGTTTACTTTCAATGATCGTTATCTTTAGCACTATAGGGATAATTTCTTATATCACTTGGATGTTTATCGTGAAGTCAGCGCAACAATCGTAGTTTTTGCTTCCAAATTGTTATTCTGTTCATTGTAGCTTGTAAAAATTGCACGTTGTTATGGGGGTTCCATTAACCCCCATTTTTTATGCCTGTAATTTCGCGTTAGAGCCAACGCTACACTTAAGCTGCGTGTTTACGGTTTTGAACTAAGCCATTGAGAAACTGCGGGCGCGCTTTAATCAGATGTTGCATTTCTTCTTCACTTGGTTCCCCTGCTGGTAAACGTAAAACGCCCCGATTTAAGTAGATACGTGCTTTCATCGAAATTTTATAGTCTGCTGTGGGCCCTTGGATTGCGTAATGACGTTCATTACCTAAACATTCGAGGATACACGCACTGAGCAAACTTTTTACCGCGGGTTCGTTTTGCGGCAATGTCAAAATAGTGGCTCCTTGCAAAAAGAATTCTCGTAATAATGCTCGCTCTGCACGATCCAGCAAATTAACTTTTGCTTCAATGGTCTCGGTGATGCGCTTATCACTTAAATGACGAATCGACTCATCTAATCCCAAGTTCAATAACTGAGTTAAAAAATACGCGATCGAGATAATAAGTCCAAGCCCGACAAAATGTGCGTGCTCGGGTACAAACTTATCCAGTGCCAGCAAAGTAAGAATATTTGACGGCATCGCCAATAAAACCGCACAACTCACCATTAGCCACAGCATAACCCGAAACATTACCTTCTTAGGGTTAAACAACTTCACTGAATCGAATTTGAGTTTAATCATAGTGTTATCCCAGTGACAAAAAATTGAACTTAGCCAAGACCAAGCAAGTTTGATGCCATTGCTTTGTTCAATATTGAGGGATTTTTCACTGGGATAACATGCGAAATTTTTTAAGCTTGAGTCTATGCTTATAAGCATCCAACTTGCTATCAGATAAAGATTATTTAAGATGCTGACATTCTTCAGTCAATTTATAAAAAGCCCGATTGGTAGGCACCTCACCTTGTCAATTGTGCTATTCAGCTCCTTAATCACGCTAATGACGACAGCCTACCAACTCATTAGCGATTATCGGGGCGATGTTAGTCGGATTGATCGGGTATTTTCTAATATCGAGAAAGCTAACCTCGATGTATTAGCTGCAAGTATTTGGGTAATAGATGAAAGACTGATTAACACCCAACTGAATGGTCTCATCCAACTACCTGATATTAACTACATTTCAATCAAAGATGATAGTGGCCAGTCGTGGAACGGAGGAACCCCAAAACCAACTCATACTTTAAATAAAATCTTTCCTCTGGTGTATAAATCACCGACCGACAATATCAACGTTGGTACTTTAGAAGTACAAGTAGACATGGATGCCATTTATGACCGCCTTTACGATAAAGCCATCCTTATTTTACTCTCCAATGGCATAAAAACCTTCTTAGTCGCTGGATTTATTCTATTTTTAGTCTGGTACAACATCACTAAACATCTCGATAAACTCAGTAAATACTGCAAACGGATTAACTTAGACGCGGACTTCGAACCCCTTCAATTTGAACGTAAGGAGAAAATCGATGAGTTTAAACAAGTTGCTGATGCGATTAACAGCATGCAAGGGCAACTTCGCAGCTCATTTGAAGCACTGAAAAGTTCTAAAGCCGAGTTACAAACAGCATTAGAAGATAGAGAGCGTTTACTGAAACTCGAACGTAGTTATAAGGAAGAACTAGCAAGACAAGTTAAAGAGCGAACCCAAGAGTTAGAGCAATCCTTAGCCGCTCTAAAGCGCGCACAACAGGTGTTAGTTGAACAGGAAAAAATGGCCGCCTTAGGAGGGTTAGTGTCTGGTGTGGCGCACGAAATTAATACCCCCATTGGTATTTGCTTAACGGCGGCCAGCGCGCAATTAAACCATATAGAAGAACTCATAGAGCTTATCCATAGTGAGCACGCGACACTCGACGAAATCAATGCGATTTTGGACGAGTATCAACAAAGCTGTGAGCTTATAGTTCGTAATATCACCAAAGCCAGCAGCCTAATTCAAAAATTCAAGACTATTGCTATCGACCGCAGCCACGAAGAGCATCAGTGCATCAATCTGCAAAGGCAGCTTAAAGAGATTTTAGCGTCTAGCTTGATAATGCATCCTAAACTCAACGCAAAAACCGACCTACAAGTCGATCCCAACTTAAATATTCAAACTAATGTGAGTCTATTAAACCAAATCGTCAGTAATATATTGTCCAACGCTTATACCCATGCATTTCAAGACCGAGAAGATAATCAGATACAAATCTCCGCCAGTATTGAGCAGGGTTTTGTGAATATCAGCATCCAAAATAATGGCGTCGCAATCCCCCCCGAAGTCGCTGAACATATGTTCGAGCCTTTCTTTACCACCAATAGAAGTAAAGGCGGCACAGGATTAGGTTTATCCGCCGCCTTTAATGCAGTCACCTTGTTAAAAGGTTCAATGAGCTATCAAGCAGACTCTTCACTTGGCGGCGCGCAATTTAACATTCGCATTCCTCTTAACCAATGCGATGCGCCTAAGATAACCACTCACCACGAGTTCACTATTTGAAAATATTTAGAACAATAAAACATACAAATTGGATTATTCGTTAGCTAATTGTGCCAACCGAGAAAGGACACGGCTCGCCGCCACAAATCCAAAAGTACCAGTGACCATAGTCACAGCACCAAACCCCGAAGCACAATCCATCCGCATGCTACCATCGGCGGTGGCTTTAGTACTACAAACCGAGCCATCAGCTTGAGGGTAAACGAGCTGTTCACTAGAAAAAACGGCATCCACAGCAAAACGACGTTGTACATTTTTGGAGAAGTTATATTCACGGCGGAGAATATTACGCACTTTTGCAAGCAACGGATCTTGATAGGTCTTAGCCAAATCAGTCAGTTGGATCTGTGTTGGATCAACTTGCCCACCAGCACCACCTACGGTCACTATCTTGATTTTTTGACGTTTGCACCAAGCAATAAGCGCTGCTTTTTGTTTAACCGCATCAATACAATCAACAACATAATCAATATTGCCGCCTGACTGAGAACCTAGTAAATAGTCACCCAGATTGTCGACCGTAATAAAATCTTCTACTTCATTGACTTGGCAATCAGGATTAATCTCGCGGATCCGTTTGGCCATAACTGCAACCTTAGAATCGCCAATAGTTGAGGTAAGCGCATGAATTTGACGGTTAGTATTGGTCACGCAGATATCATCTAAATCAATTAAGGTAATTTGACCAATACCACTCCTTGCCAATGCCTCAGCCGCCCAAGTGCCCACACCACCAATACCAATTACCACGACATGAGATGCTGCAAATTTCGCAAGCGCTTTTTGCCCGTACAAGCGGCCTATGCCACCAAAGCGATTTTGATAGGCTTCAGTCATCAATACTTACCTTATTTATATCTAGCGAACCCGGCCGCAACGAGAAGGAGGAGAAACACTTACCAACGCAGCATAATGCATGAAAAATGCGCCGAAGATTCTAAACGATTTAAGCCAAAAACCGAAATCAAACTCAACCCATGAGCTAAAAGATGCAGCTAGATATTAAATTAAACCACTTGGCTTTCCTAAGGCACTGAGCAGACATGTTTGCACGAATGCAAATGTAAGCGCTAAACCCACGTTGATTGACGGCTTTACTCGTCAATAATCATTCCTCGTATCGCAAGCACAAGCTTGCCAGAACGAACAAAATTCACACTCAAAACCTCAATACGTCCTAATACTATGGTCTAGGATGATGGCTATCGCATTGAACTAATGCTTATGCTAGCTGAGTTAATACAATATCTAAATAATAGAACAGTAATATCAACTAAGCAATTGATTTTAAATATATTAAACAACAACCTCGCAGGTGTTTTGTTGCTAAAAAGTAACTTTACTTGTTTTTTTTATTGTACTCGGTACCCAATAACACCAACTCACGCGTATATGACAAACTTGCGACAACATTAGTATATGCTACAGTTAGGCCCGCCGGTCTGTATATGCTACGGCACTTCGCATACCTCTTTAGTAGTATGCCAAAAATACAGTTTTATCTCTTACACGCCGATTTTCGGTCAAGTGATAGGGAAATGTCCTAAAAAACCCCGAATACAGACAAGGAGAGCTAAAAACTTGATCTATGACACAGCCTGCAAGGCATAAAACTGTAAAAATCGGCGGCAACTTTGTTACTTATTTCTGTAACAAACGTGTTAAACCACACAAAAACCATGAAAAATGGATAAGAACTTAGGTTCGAGGGAGCACAAAACATGAAAAAGACATTCATCTCTGCATCAGTTGCATCAGTATTAGCGCTGGCTTCATTCGGTGCGCTAGCCGAAGGCCCAAGCTTCTATGGTCGTTTAGAGCTTGCAACAACCTATACTGATACTGGTGCGACTCTACAAACTGGCACCAACGGCTTAGCAGCAAGTTATGCTGATGAAAACAATGCTGGTACCTATTTAGAAAATAACTTCTCACTGTTAGGTGTTAAAGGTACCGAGAAGATCGCTGATGGCTATGATGTTGTTTATCAAATGGAATTCCAAGTTGAAAACACTTCTGGCTCAGGTGATGTGTTCAAAGCTCGTAACACTTTCCTCGGTTTAAAAACTAATGCAGGTACTGTATTAGTGGGTCGTAATGACACTGTATTCAAACAAGCAGAAGGTAACGTAGACGTATTTGGTAACACCAACGCCGATATCGACCGTTTAGTTAGCGCGCAGACCCGTAGCGCAGATGGTGTATCGTATTACTCTCCAAAAATTGCTGATCTAATCACTTTAAATGCAACTTATCTAATTGATGATAATGAAGCTGCAACTTCAGCTGAAGGTAAAGATAGTTCAAACGATTATGCATTGAGCCTTACTCTAGGTGATAGCAAGTTCAAAGATCAAAACTACTATTTAGCGGTTGCCTATAACAAAGGTATTGCGGGTGTTGACGCATACCGTGGTGTAGCACAAGTTAAATTTGGCGATTTCAAAGTGGGTGGTTTATTCCAACAATCTGAAGATGTCGTAAACAGTGACAAAGACGGTAATACCTACTTTGTTAACGTTGTTTATACCTTAAACGGTGTTAACCTGAAAGCTGAATACGGCTTTGATGATACTGGATTTGGTAGCTATTACAAAAACGTAAATACCACAGGCAAAGATAGTGCTGGTAAACCCATCATCACTCAAGGTACCGATATCAGCGTACAAAACTTCAACGTGGGTGCTGACTACCGTTTCTCTAAATCAACTATGGTATACGGTCAATACGCAATGTACCGTGGTGACCATGTCGTAGCAGGTAACAAAGTAGACCTACAAGACGACAACGTATTCTCTGTTGGTGTACGTTACGACTTCTAATATCCTTATTACGGATATTCGCTAATAAAAACCTACCGCAAGCGGTAGGTTTTTTTATGCCTTGTATTTAAGAAAAGTGACTCTGTAGCGCATAACTCTGAGAATAAAAAAGCCACTCCAGTGAAACTTGAGTGGCTTTGATTAACGGTTTTGATAACTTGTGCTGGCTACCTCTTACGCAGCCTCAAATTCACAGTTAAATGCTAGGCAAGACCTCAGCACCTTCGCCTAATTCCACACTATCAACACGCTGTAATCCACGTGGTAATTTTGCCCCACGACGTCCGCGCTCACCGCGATAATGCTCTAAATCACTTGGTTTAAGTGTGAGTTTGCGCTTACCCGCCCACAAGGTAACTGGAGTATCTGCTGGCACAAGTTGTAAATGTGTCATTAACTCTTCACGGTTTTTAGCGCGCTCGCTTGGAATACCGATAATCTTATTACCTTTACCCTTAGATAATTGCGGCAATGCTTCCAATGAAAACAGTAGCATACGACCTTCATTGGTGATGGCAAGGATAGACATCTCTCGATTACGATCAATCGGTTTGGGTGGTAAAGACTTGGCATTCGTCGGTAAGCTCAATAGCGCTTTACCCGCCTTATTACGAGACACCATGTCATTGAAAGTACAAATAAACCCATAACCCGCATCGGTTGCTAAGAGGAAGCATTGCTCGTCTTCCCCCAAAATAACATGCTGCATGGTCTCACCAGATGCCATATTAAAGCGCGTAGTAATGGGCTCACCTTGGGTACGAGCCGATGGCAGACTATGACTATCGGTGGCAAAGGCGCGACCGGATGAGTCAATAAACACTGCCACCTGATTACTGCGCCCGATGGCACTACAGAGATATTGATCGCCCGCCTTATAGGATAAAGACTCGGCATCAATATCATGGCCCTTAGCACAACGCACCCAACCTTTTTCTGATAACACCACAGTCACAGGTTCACTCGGGGTAAGCTCTTGCTCTGTTAAGGCGCGGGACTCATGGCGTTCTACAATAGGAGAGCGGCGATCATCGCCATAGGTCTCACCATCTTGGATTAATTCTTTCTTTATTAAGGTTTTTAAGCGGCGTTCAGAACCTAATAATTGCTCTAACTTTTCACGTTCAGCTTCCAGTTCGTCCTGCTCAGCCTTGATCTTAAATTCTTCTAACTTAGCTAAATGGCGTAATTTTAACTCGAGGATGGCCTCAGCCTGCTTGTCTGTCAGGTTAAAACGCGCCATCAACTCCGCTTTGGGCTCATCATGAAAACGAATGATCTCAATGACTTCATCAATATTGAGAAAAGCGATCATTAACGCTTCAAGGATATGTAAACGCGCCAACACTTTATCTAAACGATATTCTAGGCGACGTCTTACGGTATCGACACGAAACTCAAGCCATTCGGTGAGTAAGTCTTTTAGGCCCTTAACTCTTGGACGACCATCAAGGCCCAGTACGTTAAGGTTTACCCTAAAACTTTTCTCAAGATCGGTAGTCGCAAACAAGTGCGCCATCAGTTGATCGCAATCGACGCGATTTGAGCGCGGTACAATCACTAAGCGAACGGGATTTTCATGGTCAGACTCATCACGCAAGTCAGCAACCATAGGCAATTTTTTCGCCTGCATTTGAGCAGCAATCTGCTCTAAAATCTTACCACTACCCGCCTGATGTGGTAGCGCGGTGATCACTATTTCACCGGCTTCGACAGTATAAACCGCACGGGCTTTTAAGGAGCCCCGCCCAGTTTCATAGATTTTGGCAATATCGGCAGACGGGGTGATGATCTCAGCTTCTGTAGGATAATCAGGCCCTGGCACATAGGCCATCAACTGCGCAAGGTCGAGTTTCGGATCGTCCAAAAGCGCAACGCAGGCATTCACTAACTCTCTAGCATTATGTGGCGGTATATCTGTCGCCATGCCCACCGCAATACCAGTGATGCCGTTGAGCAAAATATGGGGTAAACGTGCAGGCAGCACTTTGGGCTCTTTTAACGTGCCATCGAAGTTTGCCCCCCAGTCAACCGTACCTTGTCCCAGCTCAGATAATAACAGCTCAGAAAACTTCGACAGGCGCGCCTCGGTATAACGCATTGCTGCAAATGACTTAGGATCGTCTGGTGCCCCCCAGTTTCCTTGACCATCTACGAGTGGATAACGATATGAAAATGGCTGCGCCATCAGCACCATCGCCTCATAGCAGGCACTATCGCCATGGGGATGGTACTTACCTAATACGTCACCCACTGTACGAGCTGATTTTTTATGCTTTGATTGAGCCGATAAACCAAGCTCGCTCATAGCATAAATAATCCGTCGTTGTACGGGTTTAAGGCCATCACCAATATGGGGTAAGGCTCGGTCCATAATGACGTACATGGAATAATTCAGATAAGCTTCTTCGGTAAAGCGCCGCAATGGCATCTGCTCTACGCCATCCAAGCTTAACTTGATTGCGTCACTCATTTTCTTCTAGTTCCTGTGGTTCTTCAGTATTATCGCCATCCCTATAGAACAGTCGATACAGGTTACCTTTCAAATCATCCGAGATGTACATGGCCCCATCTTCACCGGACAATAATCCATAGGGGCGGGCGACAGGAAACTCACCGTCGAGAAAACTCACTACGGTTTCGCGACTGACCACCTGTTGATTCTCAAGCTTCAACATGACGATTTGATAACCGACTTTGCTTGAACGGTTCCAAGAACCATTTTCAGCAACAAACAATTGGTTATGATAGATTTCTGGGAATTGCTTACCACGGTAAAATGCCAGTCCCGTTGGTGCAACGTGTGCAGGCAGTTCGTATATCGGTACAGAAATTTTTAAATTTTTTGGCTTTTCATAGGCAGGTTCGACCACGGATGATGCGTGTAAATACGGAAAGCCATAATGGCTGCCCGCCACATCGATGCGGTTAATCTCATCGGGGGGTAAGTTATCGCCCATCCAATCGCGTCCTTGATCGGCAAACCACAATTTGCCGTCTTGAGGAGACCAGTCAAAACCTGTCACATCGCGAATTCCTGACGCAATTTGCTCACTGGCGCCGGTATCCACATTAATCGCAATAATACTGCTATAGGGCGCGCTAGCTTCACACACGTTACAAGGTGCACCGATAGAGACATAGAGCCTGCCATCAGGACCAAAATTCATCGCTCGTGCACTTTTCTTATCTGACTCTGGTAAATCGCTATAAATCTCTTTAGGACGACTTGGACGGCGTAAGCGCTGCTCGATATCAATAAAGCGGACAATTCGGTTTTCAGTTGCCACAAACAGATCACCATTATGGAACGCGATCGCATCGGGAGACTCTAACCCCTTGGCGATGACATAACGCTTGTCTACACGACCATCTTGATTACTATCAACAAGCGCATGCACTGTGCCACTCTTATTGGAGCCGACAAATAAGGTGCCATTTGCCCCCATCGCAAGCTGTTTGGCATCCCCAAGATCGGAAGCATAGAGCGATAAACCAAATCCCTTTGAGACGGTAATCATGATCGACTGAGACCCTGCAATCGCCGTCTGGATCGGTAACAAAGCCAGACTCACCAGTAGGGTCCAATAGGCAGAGAACACCTTTAAACATTTATAATTATTCGTTTTAATATACAACATGGTAATTTTCTTTATGCCTAAGTGTTATTGTTATCGGCAATAGTGCACAACATTAAAGTACCGCCATGTCACCCTTATCTTCGAGCCAGTTTTTACGATCGGGTGAACGCTTCTTAGCTAACAGCATATCCATAAGAGAATCAGTTTCTTCCGCATCATCAATAGTTAACTGCACTAAACGGCGAGTATTAGGGTCCATTGTCGTTTCACGCAATTGCAGTGGATTCATTTCACCCAGACCTTTAAAGCGTGTTACTTGAACTTTACCTTTTTTATTCTCAGCGCTGATACGATCGAGAATACCTTCTTTTTCAGCCTCATCTAAAGCGTAATAAACATCTTTACCTATATCGATACGGAACAGTGGCGGCATGGCGATATAAACATGCCCCTGCTCAACCAACACTCGGTAATGTTTCAGAAACAGTGCACAGAGTAAAGTCGCAATATGCAATCCATCAGAATCGGCGTCGGCGAGGATGCAGATTTTGCCATACCTTAACTCAGAAATATCATTGCTATCGGGATCACAACCAATTGCCACCGAAATATCATGTACTTCCTGCGACGCTAATACCTGAGATGCATCCACTTCCCACGTATTTAAGATTTTACCACGTAGCGGCATAATAGCTTGAAACTCACGGTCTCTAGCCTGTTTAGCACTGCCTCCCGCAGAATCCCCTTCCACAAGGAAGAGTTCGCCGCGCATTGGATCTTGGCCACTACAATCGGTCAATTTACCCGGTAATGCGGGACCTGATGTGACTTTTTTACGGGCGACTTTTTTGGCTGCTTTTAAGCGTTTTTGCGCGTTATTAATACACATTTCAGCCAATGACTCGGCTAATTCGGTATTCGAATTTAACCAAAGCGAAAATGCATCACGCACGATACCTGAAACAAAGGCTGAGCTTTGACGGCTCGAAAGCTTCTCTTTGGTTTGTCCCGCAAACTGCGGGTCTTGCATTTTCACTGACAGAATGAAGGCTGCGCGATCCCAAATATCCTCAGGAGAGAGCTTAATCCCGCGGGGGATGAGATTACGAAACTCACAAAACTCACGCATCGACTCCAACAAACCTTGGCGAAAGCCATTCACATGGGTGCCACCCAATGGCGTTGGGATCAAGTTGACATAACTTTCGTTGATCGACTCCCCGCCCTCTGGCAACCAGGTAATAGCCCAATCTGCCGCCTCAATTTGCCCCTTAAAACTACCGATAAAAGGCTCTTCCGGCAGCATGATATTATCGCCTACCGCCGTCTTAAGATAATCGGTTAAGCCACTCTCGTAGTACCACTCATGCACTTCGTTAGTATGCTTATTAGTGAATTTAATTCTAAGACCGGGGCACAATACTGCTTTGGCACGCAGTAAATAAATAAGTTTGGAATTGGAGAAATTCGCCGAATCAAAATAACTCGCATCAGGCCAAAAATGTACTCGAGTACCGGTATTGCGCCGACCGCAGGTACCACTGACTCGTAGTTCTTCGACTTTAAAGCCATTTTCGAAAGCCATATCATACACTTGGCCATCTCGGCGCACAGTGACTTCAACTCTGCGAGACAGGGCGTTAACGACTGAAATCCCTACACCATGCAAACCACCGGAGAATTGATAATTTTTATTTGAAAATTTACCGCCGGCATGCAGTTTAGTCAGGATCAGCTCGACCCCTGGAATACCTTCTTCGGGATGGATATCCACTGGCATACCACGACCATCGTCAGTGACTTCCAGTGAGTTATCTGTGTGGAGCACAACTTCGATTTTAGTGGCATGGCCAGCTAAGGCTTCATCGACACTGTTATCTATGACCTCTTGGCCTAAATGGTTAGGTCGGCTGGTATCGGTATACATACCTGGACGGCGTTTAACTGGGTCAAGTCCGTTAAGAACTTCAATGGCGTCAGAGGTGTATTGATTAGTCATAGTGTACGCTATAGGTTGTTATATCCGGCCATGTTGCGGCTGTGGATGACGATTTGTCAAGGTAAGTGTAAAAATTGGCTTACAGTTTGCAGATATCGCTCATAACCCACAAAACTGTGATCACCACCGGATTCAATCCGTAATTGGCAATGATGATATTTATGTAGCGCTTCGCGATAATCCAGCACTTCATCGCCCGTTTGCAATAGTACCAAAAAACGATCGGGATTGCGGATAACAGCCGTATTAAATTCAGCCACTTCCTGCTTATGCTCTGGCAATACCTGATAATGCTCTTCGGTATAAGGGTTAAATTGCGGCCCCATAAATTCATCAAACAGTTCAAAGGGTTTTACTGCCGGATTCACCAACACGGCTCGGCCACCATAATGCTCAGCCAAATAACTGGCAAAATAACCCCCTAAGGACGAGCCAATATAGTTAAGCGGCTCACCCGATTGCAAAGCCTCCTCAACATAGCGCTGTAGTAAGGCCATCGCTGCTTTGGGTGTATTGGGTAACTGTGGCTGATGAAAAGTGAGGGACGGGTGATGCTCGGCCATATATTGTGCCGTCATCACCGCTTTATCAGAGAAAGGAGAACTGTTGAATCCGTGAATATAGAGCAGCATAGTTCCTCAAGCTGCGGTCACTCGCGTTAATAACCGCTGGAATCTTTATCGGGGGAAAACAGATTTCCCGGTACGCGATACACATTAGTGCTGATGCTACCATCGGCCTTGAGCTCCAGCAAACGATAACCGGGTTGCAGTCCATCGAGGGCAAAATAAGGCGATTGCGGTTTAAACTGGATACAAGTAGAAGGTGTCGCCATTAATTGCAACGCACCATGGGGACCATCGTAAAGGCTATCCAATTGTTGATGCACATGGCCCCAAAGCAAAGCTTTGACTTGCGGGTATTGAGCGACACGCTTTAAAAATTCCGTCCCATTATCCATGCAGTGTTGGTCTAACCAAGCACAATTAACCAAAATAGGATTATGATGCATCACCAGTAAGGTATGGCGGTCTGGATGTGCGGCTATAGCCTGTTCAATGAGTTCGAATTGACTCGCGGCCATATGACCACCAGGTTTTCCTCTCACGGTGGAATCCAGCATCAAAATTTGCCATTTACCAACTAAGATACGTTGCTGGCCAAAAATCCGCTCGCCCTGCATATGCAAAAACATGATCCGCGGATCATCATGATTACCCGGAAGATAATGGCAAGGTAAATTGAGCGGGGCGACCGCTGACACAAATTGGCGATAAGACTCAGGGGAATAATCTTGACTTAAATCACCTGTGGCAAGCATAAGATGCGCAGGGTAATTAACGGCACGGATGGTATTGAGTACCGCGGCCAAACTTTTGCTGGTATTAACACCAAGTAGCTGAGCTTCAGGATCGGCAAAGAGGTGCGGGTCAGTGACTTGCACTATGCGCACACTTTCATCAGCTACAGAGTAAGAGATAGCCTCTTTCAGCACATTGAATACCCAATTCTAAGACTGGCAAACCAAACGTTGTTGGCCACCAATCTTCAATAATTCTCCCAGGAATGCATTTACCTGGTACTTCTCATCACTATGATACATACGTAAATTGGGATAATCATACACTGGGCGCAGTTGGTAAATCTGTTGACCAGTTAACACTTCTGCTAATTTAGCATCATGATAAATTCTCACTAACACCTTGGGAATATTAACAAACTCCACTATTTGTAGTGGGCGTGAGATTTCAACTAATTGAGTATATTTGGTATTTTCTAAAATACGGATAACTAATACACCAAATTCACCTTCAAGTTGCCAAGATTGACCCACAGCAATATCCAGTGGCAACCACTTTTGCATGTAGCCATAGTTACGCCCGCATAGCGCTAAAAAGTCGCTCACGTTGGGTTGATAACGCGGTTTTTGATGTGATGTTGAATGCGCCAAACCTTTTCCAACCTAAACCAGTTGCTGATAGTTTAATTGCAACCACTGCAATCCAATAACGGTCGATGCATTGTCTATTTCGCCATTAACGACACCGTGATAGGCAACCTCACGGTCTACAACATGCAATCGAATATCTTCGTGTTCGTCAGCTAATCCATGCAAACCTTGGGCTTGTGATGAATCCACCTCAGCCCAATAAAAATAGAAACGTTCAGTACTGCCACCAGGGCTTGCAAGATAACTGCTCACAAAATGGATGTGGCGAGCGGTCAAACCAGTTTCTTCTAACAACTCGCGGTGCGCGACATCCTCTGGCGTTTCGTCGGGCGCAATCATACCCGCGACTAACTCCATAAGCCAAGGAGATTTAGTGGTTGCTAATGCAGGAAACCTAACTTGCTCAATCAACACAACCTTATCGCACTTAGGATCATAGGGCAGCACAACGACTGCATGGCCACGTTCAAAGACCTCACGGGTGACTGGCTGACTCCAGCCTCCAGCAAATAGCTTATGTTTGAAGGTAAATTGCTCTAAGGCAAAAAAGCCTTGATATAGCGATTTTTTTTCGAGGATTTCAATATCTGTTTGCGAAAAAACCTGAGGCTTCATATCTTATCCTTAACAGTTAAATTTTCGCCTATTATCAAGGCAATTTGGCTCATTTTTAAATAAAATCTGTTACACTTCGCAGTTGACTTGAACGTGTGGGAGTTTTTAGACTCTACGTCATTAAGTTTTAGCTGTATCGGGAAGCGTCGGGAAGCGCAAACCGCCTTGGTAAAGGCATTACTTAGTCTAAACGAAGTTATATATTTCTCCTTTTGGAGATTTTGTCTAATAAGGACAGCAAATGAAATTTAAGATCCGTTCTCTATGCGTAGCATTAACTCTAGCCGCTTCCGCTCCTGCGGTTCAAGCAGATGATTTACTGCAAATTTATCAACAGGCACTGACAAGTGACCCACTCGTGTTGCAAGCGCAAGCGCAACGTAACGCTTTGTTTGAAAAGATTGAACAAAATCGTGCGCCACTGTTACCGACTATCAGTGCAAACGTGGGCTATGACAAGGCATGGAATGATCCTCGAGATGATAGCAGCGGCCTGACTGGCAACCTAAAGCTCAATCAAGTCATTTATGACCATAGTGCTTGGGTAGGTTTAAGCCTTGCGGAGAAAGCCGCTTCTCAAGCTGACTCAACCTATGCATCGGCACTGCAAAATTTGATCACTCGCGTGACTAAAGCCTACTTTGATGTATTAACAGCCAAAGATAACTACGAGTTCCAAGGTGCAGAAAAACGCGCGATTGAGCGTCAACTTGAGCAAACTAAACAACGTTTTGCCGTTGGTTTAACTGCGATTACTGACGTTCATGAAGCTCAAGCACAATATGACTTAGCCTCAGCCTCTGAAATTTTGGCAGAAAATACCCTTGCCAATAGTTATGAAGCACTGCGCGAAATCACGGGTATCGATCACAAAGCCTTAAACGTACTCGACACTAACCGCTTCTCTGCAGTCACACCAGCACCGAGTTCATCTAGTGATTGGTTAAAAATTGCCGAGACCAATAGCGTCGATCTAATGACTCAACGTATTGGCAAAGATATCGCTCAAGAGACCATTAGCCTCTATAAAGCAGGCCATATGCCATCACTAAGCTTAAATGCTGGTTATAGCAAAGGTTTAGAGCAAAAATTAGGTAATTCGAATGAACCTGATTTTGACAACATGAGCGCAGGCATTAACTTAAGTATTCCGATTTTTGAAGGCTTTAAAGTCTCATCACAAGTCAAAGAAGCGCAGTTCCAATATGTTGAGGCAAGCGAGAAGTTGGAACAAACCTACCGTAGCGTAGTGAAAAACGTTCGTAATAACTACAACAACGTGGGGGCGTCAATCAGCTCTATCCGTGCTTACGAACAGTCTGTAATTTCATCTGAAAGTGCATTAAAGGCTACGCAAGCAGGCTTCGAAGTTGGTACTCGTACTATTGTTGACGTATTGAACCGTACACGCGATCTGTACGACTCAAAACGTAAATTATCAGATGCGCGTTACAGCTACATCAACTCGATTGTTGCACTGAAACAAGCAGCGGGTACATTAAACGAAGATGATGTTATTGCTATTAACAACGGCCTAAAAGCTGAATAAGTTAAGCAATATTGTCCAATAAAAAAACCGCCAAGATTGGCGGTTTTTTATTGTCAGAATTACGACTTAGAAGTCAATTTCGACGCCAGCGAAATAGCCATCAAACTTTGAGTCAGCACTAATGCCAGAGAAATTATTCACATCAAAGGCAAACTCACGATAGCCAACGCGCACACGGGTATCCACCGCAACACCATCAAACTGCCAGCCTAAACCGACCGCATAATCATGTACATTCGACTCATTCACCCCAAGCATTAAATCTGCAAAGCCAAATAAGCCTAAACCCGGCATGCTCACATGGGTACTGGCGTACCCCATAACAATTCCGCTATCTACGTCTTTCTCTTCTGGATGACCTGCATCTTGGACACGCAGAGAGCCATTCATCAACTTATAAGCTGCGCCCAAATCAAAAGATAAAATATCGTTATCCAGCAGTTCGTAATACAACACAAAATCGGTGTTGCTCAGATCGGTATAACTGGTCACATTACCTTTAAAATCATGACCATTAAAGCTGAAATCAGCGTTCGCCAAGCTACCTTTTTGATCAAGACTGTTTTCACGAATTTTCAGATTTGGCACAAAAGGCAGTGGGTGTTCAACGGCAAACCAATAGCTACCCTGCGCTGATGAGCTGTAGTCAAAACCTTGTTGTGGCTGACCTTTATCGGAAAAAGTACCGCTAGTATCGGCGCGCCAATAATCGCCACCTATTTTAAAACCAACCACAGTGGCCGCGTGAGCTGATGTAGCCATTATGCAGCCTAATACTGCACTGGCCAGGAGTATTTTTTTCATAATTAACCTTGAGATAGCAAGTTCGTTAAATCAATCACCGCGGCATTTGCACGGGATACATAGTTAGCCATAACCAATGAATGATTAGCGACTAGACCGAAACCACTGCCATTAAGCACAACAGGGCTCCAAACCGTTTGCTGAGTTGCCTCTAGTTCACGAATGATCTGTTTTAGGCTCACTTCAGCATTTTTCTTTTTCAGCACGTCAGCAAAATCGACTTCAACTGCACGCATAAAATTCAGTAATGCCCATGAGGCGCCACGGCTCTCATAAAACACATCATCAATTTTCCACCAGCTGGTTTTCACCTGATGGCTGGCTAAATTAGGGGTTGATTGACGCGCAGCATTATCCCCCGCTAAATCGGTGTTAAGACGTTCTTGACCTACACTTGCAGATAACCGTTGCGACATACTGCCTAAACGTTTTTGCACTTCTTTGAGCCACTCATTAAGGTTATCTGCGCGGGCATAAAACTGTGCATCTTGATTATTCGGGTCCATCATTCGCGCCCGGTACAACTTAAGTAGCTTAATACCATCGCGGTATTCGCTTTCAGCACTCGGCACTAACCAACTGGTATGGTCGATGTTTAACTTAGCCTGCGCTTCACTCAAATCTTTATCAGCGGTAGATTGCGACTGTGAACGGCTAAACTCTTTACGCATAATCAGCGCCAAATCACGCGCTTGCTCTAAAGCGCCATACTCAAAGGCGGGCATGTTATCCATAAAGATTGAGGGTGGCATAACATCATTCGATAGCCAACCACCTTGCTTATCCAGCAGCGTTTCAACGGTCATAATCAAAGAGGTTGTGGTCGCATAACCAACAACATTCTTTTCTGTGGCAGTAAGCTGTTGTGGCGTCAGCGGATCAGGCTCGATACTCCACCAGACACTCACAACATAACCAATTAAAACAACGCATAAACTAACTCCAGTAACCTTCTTCCATGTGATTTGCATCAAGCGACTCCTTAATGATGGTGATGATGCTCGGGTTCAGCAGCATTCTCGGCCTGCTTAGCGACAGGCAATGTAATCGTCATTTTTTCGCCATCGTTAAACTCTAATTGCAGCTTAACTTGCTGATCTAACACTAATGGAGCCTTAAGCCCAATTAGCATGACATGCTCCCCCGATGGCATCAGGGTTAATTTTCCATGGGATGGAATATCAAAGCCTTCAACATGGCGCATTTTTACCATACCTTGCTCTTCAATAATGGTATGCAATTGCGCTTCGTTCGCTACGTCGGTTGTCACGCCAATCAAGCGTACGGCTTTATCGTTGTGATTTTCGAGCGTAAAGTAAGCGGCAGTATTTGGAACGGTATCAGGCATTGCACGTACATGACCTTCAGTCATCACTACGTTGGCGAAAACAGAAAATGAAGCACAGGATAAGGCAACACAATTAAACATCTGTTTGAATATCGGTTTCAATGTCTTAAACTCCATGTCTACCCAATGTCGTCGTAAAGGAAAACAACCCATGAGTCATATACAGGTTCGGGATGATCAGGGCGTTCGTGTTATCAGCTTTAATCGCCCAGATAAACGCAATGCACTTGATCTTAATATGTATAAACAACTGACAGAATACCTGATCGAAGGTGAAGCAGACAACGACATTCGTGCCTTTATGCTCCATGGTGAAGATAATTGTTTCACCTCGGGCAATGATGTTGCAGACTTTTTGAAAAATAGTGACTTAGGGCCAAACCATCCTGCGGTACGCTTCTTATTTTGTTTATTAGAGCTCAAAAAACCACTGGTCGCTGCCGTTTCTGGTGCGGCTGTTGGTATTGGTACCACTGTGCTACTGCATTGCGATTTAGTTTACGCAGACAATACAGCTAAGTTTCAACTGCCCTTTGTTAATTTAGCCTTGGTCCCTGAAGCGGGCGCGAGTTTACTCCTACCCGAATTAGTGGGTTATCAAAAAGCAGCTGAATTATTGCTGCTCGGAGAAAGTTTTGATGCTGATACCGCCCACAGACTGAACATCATTAACGATGTGATCGCCCAAGAAGAGTTATTGGTTTATGCCTTTAACCAAGCGAAAAAACTAGCCAATCAACCACCGCAGGCGCTGCAAATTACCCGTCAGTTGATGCGACCACATAAAAACCGTGTGCAACACCAAATGCATCAAGAATTAGAACAATTTAGTGCAAGACTTAAAAGTGATGAAGCAAAAGCCAGATTCCAGGCTTTTCTTAAAAAGTGATACTCACTTAGCAAGTGCTCATTATTGGCATGAGGGTCAATGTGCCCTCTTGTTGATAGCATCTCGCTAACGATTGTGGCCATAAACGTGTATAGGCTGTCCCATTAATGTCCCACAATCTAGAGTACAAAAACTTGGCTTAAATCGGTCTTTTCCATTGTTCTACAAGCAAAGCCAACACAAAATACACCAGTAGACTCACGCCTGGCATAAACAGAATTGCCCCCGCCCATACCACTCGCGTCCAAAAACAGGACCAACCAAATTGCCACGCCATACCTGATGCAACACCACAGACCAAACGTTGTGAATTGTTCATTCGTATTTGCGCTCGTTTCATTTTGAACTCCAAAATTTTATGAGTTACTTATCGCTGACACTATGCCACTGAAACCAGCAGATAATGCCTGAAAACAACGCGAGGCTAATCACTGGTAGCAGTAGCAAAGTCATTAGAGGTGCTACAAACCACATAGGCAGATCCTTACTTATTCGCGCTCAATTCACCTGTGGTTGCCGAATCAGTTTGGGTATCCGCGCTCAGTGTTAGTTGACTATTAAAGTCATAGATACTTTCAGCCAGTTGCGTTTGTAGCGATAACACCAATTCACGCTTTGTATTCACTAACAACTCCTGCGCTTGGGTGCTAAGAGTTTGCTCAATGGCGCTCATAACATCAGATACAGGAGCCGCTTCAGCATGTGCTGTAACACTCGCCATTAATGCACCGAATAACACACTTGCTTGAACTGATTTTTTAACATTTGAAGTAAACATGATGTCGTCCCTTTCGATTGATTAACTTGACATAGGGACTATTACAAAGGGCGTGCCAACTTATCAAACAAACCCTAACATACTAATTTAATTATATTTAAAAATTTATTTTAAGCTAGAACGAGATAAGCGAGATATTTAGGAAAGGTAAAGTGGTGAAAAATACTACAACGTTTAGTGAATCTCACCACTTTTTAAATCGAATGATTATTGAGCAATTATTTCTGTTTGAATACTCAAATAAGCCTGCTTTACCACCTCTATGCCCGCACCGTTTTTATGGGCGTTTTCGCTTAAATAACGACGCCACGCACGGGCACCAGGCAAACCTTGGAATAAGCCAATCATATGGCGAGTGATATGATTTAGGCGTCCGCCCGCCTGCAAGTGAGCCTCAATATAGGGCACCATCGCCTCAATCACAGCCTCACGGCTAATCACCGCCTTTTGGCTGCCGCAGAGCAGTTGGTCAACCTGCGACAACATATAAGGATTCTGGTAAGCCTCACGTCCAACCATCACACCATCTAAGTGCTGCAAGTGGGTTTGGGCCTGTTCAAGGCTAGTGATGCCACCGTTAATGCTGATATTAAGCGTCGGATAATCACGTTTGAGCTGATACACACGTTCGTAGTCTAAGGGCGGGATCTCACGATTCTCTTTCGGGCTTAAGCCTTGCAGCCAAGCCTTACGCGCATGGATAATAAACTCACCACAGCCCTTAGCCATGACAGTATCAATAAAGTGAGTCAAAAACTCATAGCTATCCTGCTCATCGATCCCGATGCGCGTTTTTACCGTCACAGGAATATCAACCACTTGCTTCATGGCATCGACACATTCAGCCACCAGCTCAGGTTCAGCCATCAAACAGGCACCAAAGCGACCATTTTGCACCCGATCCGAAGGACAGCCCACATTGAGGTTCACTTCATCATAACCGCGCTCGGCGGCAAGTTTGGCGCAGCGAGCAAGTTCAGCAGGATTCGAGCCACCCAACTGCAATGCCAGAGGATGTTCCTCTTGGTTATAGGCAAGATAATCGCCACGGCCATGCAAAATCGCGCCGGTGGTCACCATCTCGGTATACAGTAAGGCATTGGCCGACATTAAACGCGCAAAATAACGGTAATGACGATCCGTCCAATCGAGCATCGGTGCAATGGAAAAGGTGCGGTCGAGCTGTAGACCATCATTAAGATTATTTTTCAACACGTGACTATCGACTCAAGTAATTAAAATTTGCGAATAAGTTGCCACTCAGAGGAGCAAAGAGTCCTAATTTGAGTCGCAGATTGCCAATAAGCCTTAAGCTTAAAAATGGAAAAACAGTAAACGAGTTAACGTTTACTGTTTTATTGCCCCTCAGAGCAAGCGGGATTATACCCTAAACCGCCTGCTTTGTGGAGATTAAGCAGGGAGAGAAGCCTAGCTCGATATCACTACAACTCACTCCAACGCCTGAGCAAGTTATGATAAACACCCGTTAGATTAAACAGCTCTTGTTCAGGCGCGGCCTGCGACGTCAAAGATTGAATCGATTGATCGAGTTGAAATAACAAGCGGCGCTGCCCCTCATCGCGCACCATGCTCTGTAGCCACATAAAGGCGGCGGTTCGCTCACCTGATGTGACAGGCGTAACCTGATGTAAACTCGTTGACGGGTATAACACCAAAGATCCCGCCGCCAGCTTAATGCTTTGCTGGCCATAGGTATCTTGGATGACCAACTCACCACCCTGATAAGTGTCTGGTTCGCTTAAAAATAAGGTGGCTGACAGATCGGTACGCACCATACCGTCACTCGTCGAGCGAATTGCATTATCGATATGATAGCCAAAGGTTTCTCCACCTTGATAACGATTAAACAAGGGCGGATAAAACTGTAATGGAAGTGCTGCCGAGACAAATAAAGGATGAGCTAACAAGCGCTCCATAATCAATTCACCGATGCCAATCGCAACAGGATCGTCTTTATCCAACTGCTGATTGCGCTTACGGGTACTCGCCATCACGCCTGAGGTTTGATTGCCATCAATCCAAGTGCGAGCATCGAGTTGTTCACGTAACTGATTGACTTCTTGTTTAGAAAAAACATGAGGAATTTCAATAAGCATCTTCAAACCTTAAGGAAAGCATAAACATCAAAGGCAGCCCTAGGGCTGCCATTCAAATCGTCATTCACTGATATTAAAAGTGCATATCGGCACTTAACATCACCAAACGTCCAGGCGCCATATTGGCAAAGTGCGCGGTGTACGCTTTATCGTAATAACGCTCATCCGTTAGATTTTGAACGTTCAGGCGTAAGGTCAAGAATTCGCTCATCTTATAGGATGAGGTCAAATCAAAACGCCAGTAAGACGGAATTGACAGCGTATTAGCCGTATTGCCATACACTTTGTCCATATAATAGGCACCCGTGCCGACCGTTAACTGCTCGGTAATATCGTAAGTTGTGAATAAGCTAAGACTATTTTTGGCTGTATTAGGGAAGCGATTACCATTAAGCGCAGCGTTGTAACCATTGCTTTCGAGGGTAGCGTCCAAATACGTATAACCACCAAAACCATGCCAATCTTTAGTAAAGTCACCGGAAAAGCCGATTTCAAAGCCTTTGACTTTTTGCTCGCCGACGTTTTCCTGTGGCGCATTACGATCGCCAGAGGTTGCAACGCGGGCATTGTTTTTCTCGATTTGGAATACAGAGCCATTCAGAGATAAACGACCCTCCCAAAGATCCCATTTAGTGCCTAACTCGTAGCTTTCGGTATCTTCTGGTTCTAAATCGGCGTTAGTGCTGCCAAGACGATCTGCCCCATCTCCGTTAGACGTGCCAGGTGGATTAGAGGAAGTGCCCCACGCAGCGTAGATACTGCCATTTTCTGCGGGCTTATATAGCACCGACAATTGGTAGTTGAAGAAATCAGCATCATTGCTGAATCGAGAGGTTGAGTTCTCAGCACTGGTGTTATAGTCATCCCAGCGGATACCTGCGTTAACCATCCATGCTTCAGTTAACTCAATCGTATTAAAGGCATAGATAGAGCGAGTATCAGTTTCAGTCACTGTCGCATCGGTACCGAGTGTAATCGTACCAACCCAAGGATCGTGGGGATTCGGATTATCCAGCAACGTACAGTTGTAGTTATCCAGCATTGCCTGATTACAACCCGCGTTGCGACCATTGCCCGTATCGACGGTGTAACTCAAATTGCTAGTACGTTCGTTACTGAGTTCAGTCCCGACTGCAAAACGGTTAGTCATTCCTGCAAGTTTTGCTTCACCCGAGAGTTGCAATTGAGTCGCTAGGGTCTTTGTCACCGAATGGCGCGACTTAGTGTTTCGCCAAACATAACCATTAGCCACGTTGCCAGTGGTGTCGTCTGGGTTAGTCACAATATAGTCATTGCTGTTACGGCTATAGATAGACGTCGAAGTGAACTGCATGTCGTTGTTAAAATCATGGCTGATCAAAACCGAAGCTGTATCGTCCATCGTATCGCGAAAATCCCGCGATAATAAGCCATAGAAATTGTCGGGATCGACATCGGCAGGTTTGCCTGTCGCCTGATCGTAGGGAATACCATAATCAGGAATATCATGGTTTTCAAAATGATAATATTCAAGGGTCACTTTAGTTGGCGTTGTTAACCCAAAGGTAACAGACGGTGCAACGCCCCAACGATTACCTGTGACCTCATCACGCCCAGGAGTGTCAGCATCGTGAGCCATCATGTTGACACGAACCGCAGCTTCATCGGTAATCACATGGTTAATATCAACATTGGCACGTTTGAGGGCATCTGTCCCCACGGCAACATCGGCGTTAATAAAATCTTCAGCCTGAGCTTTTTTGGTCACAATGTTAATGCTACCGCCAACCGCGCCACGGCCGTTATAGACAGAGCTTGGGCCTTTCAGGACTTCAATTTGTTCAATGTTAAAGGTTTCACGGCTTTGTGAACCCACATTACGCATACCATTGATAAAAGTAGAGGATTGAGCATCGTATCCACGAATAAACGGCCTATCACCGTAGGGGTTCCCCCCTTCGCCAGTACCCAAGGTAATACCAGGCGTCGCTCGTAGCGCATCAGTAAAACTCTGCGCGCCCATATCTTTGATCAGATCTTGATTGATGACTGTTACAGTTTTCGCAGTATTGAGCAGGTCTTCGGTAAATTTACCCGATTGTACTTTGCGGGTGTTATAACCCAAGTACTCACCATTGACCTCAATATGTTCAACTTTTTTATCTGCGACTTGTGCCTGCTCCGCGGCCATAGCAGGGATAGCAGAAACCGCCATCCCTATGGTTAACGAACCTAAAACATGGGCACCAAGCGTGACTCGACCATTGCGACGTTTTGCAAATTTCATTTAAAGCATTCCTGTTGCGGACTAAACCCTGTAACAGATGTCCCCCACCTGTTAATCGCCCGCTAATATATGTAAAATTATTTTTGTGATCAATAATTATTATCATTTACATTATAATTTAATGTAAATCACAGTTTAAGCCGTTTATAGTTGTTAGGCACAGCAAAACGACTGTAGCTACATTGGTAGGGTTAAAGATACGCCTATGATAGAAATGAAAATTTCCTTCAAAAATCTTTCGCATACATTCAAGCTATCGCACTATAGCCTAACGGCATGCTCATTCGAATCATCAACCTTTCGGTGGAAACGTGCCTTTGGACTCATTGAGGGGGCATGCAGAATACGCGACTCTTTTACCGCTTGTAGCGTGGCTTTTGGTAAAAAGACTTTTACGATAAATAACAAGAAAATCGTGAAATTAACCTCACATTTCCATTTGTGTCATCTAAGCTGATAGAGTGTGATTAAGATTGCTGTGGTCAAGCCACTTTTCGACTACCCTTAATTACGTGGTGACCATAAGGCTTAAGTTCATAAGAGGACACACTGAAGCATGAACGTCAATTTTATTAATCCTTTTTTGCAGTCGCTGCTCAATGTTATTTCGACCATGGCCAGCCTAGAGCTCACGCCAGGTAAACCCCAAATCAAAACTGACAACTTAGCCAAAGGCGATGTATCAGGTTTGATTGGTATGGTTGGGCCACAAACCAAAGGCTCACTTTCAATTACGTTTGAGCAAAAACTGGTACTGCAAATCATGCAAAATATGCTGGGCGAAAACCCCGGCAAAATAAATGAAGAAGTAACCGATCTGGTGGGTGAAATCACTAATATGGTTACGGGGGGCGCAAAAAATCTTTTAGGACAAAAGGGTTACGAATTCGAAATGGCAACACCAATGGTCGTTTCAGGTCAAGGGCATACAATTTCCCATAAAGCCAACGGCACCAAAATTATCATGCCATTTACCAGTTCTTACGGAACTGCATTTATCGAAGTTTGCTTCGAAAATTAATTAAATATCATAAGTTTGTAGGAAAATATTGGATGTTTGGTTGGCTGTAACGGGTACGCTTTGCTCCACAAGAGCGAACCTGATAGCCAAATCAGTAAATCGATTAACTGTATGCTAGATAAAGAAAAACGGCGCATTTGCGCCGTTTTGTCATTCTAATTTGAGCAAACTATGCTAAGCAAACAGCTACTCTTGGAGTCAGTTTAGTCACTAATTCATAGGCGATGGTACCAATGTGTTCGGCCACCTCCTCTACGGGTAAAGCCTGCCCCCAAAGTAGCACATCATCACCGACTTGATCCGCCGCATCTTGGCCTAAATCTACGGTTAACATATCCATAGATACCCGGCCAACAATCGGCACTCTGCGGCCATTTATCCATACAGGCGTACCTTCCGGCGCATTCCGCGGATAGCCATCACCATAGCCAATAGCGACAACCCCAAGGCGAGTATCTTGCTTGGCTGTCCAATAACAACCATAACCTACGGGTTGACCCGCTTTATGATCGCGCACAGCAATCAAACGTGAGACTAAGTTCATCGCGGGGATCAAACCATGGTTCGCACCGCAATCTCCTGTGACAGGAGATACGCCATAGAGCGCAATGCCTGGACGGATCCAATCCCCTTGGCTTTTAGGCCAATAAAGCGCACCCGCCGAGTTGGCTAAGGTTCTAAACCCAGGTAAATCCGCAGTTAACTGGTTAAAGGTTTGCATTTGTACTTGAGTGTAATGATTATCCGGCTCATCGGCACAGGCAAAGTGGGTCATCAAATGAACAGGTTTGGCAACATTTTCGCAGGCGGCCAAACGCGCATAAACCGCAGTGAATTGTTCAGGCGTGACCCCTAAACGATGCATCCCCGAATCGACTTTTAGCCACACGGTGACAGGCTTCGTTAAGTTTGCCTGTTCTAACATCTCGATTTGCGATTCGTGGTGCACCACAGTATCGATATCGTGCTCCACCAACAAAGGTAAGTCGGTGCTGCGAAAAAAGCCCTCCAGCAATAATAAACGCGCCTTAATACCACCTTCGCGCAGTTCTAATGCCTCTTCCAAACGGGCTAAGCCGAAGCCATCGGCAGTATGTAAACAATGAGCGACATTTAATAATCCATGACCATAACCATTGGCTTTCACCACCGCCATCACTTGGCTGCTGCTCGCCTGCTGGCGTAAAACGGCGAGGTTGTTTTGCAGTGCAGTACTGCTAATTTCTGCTCGAGGAAAAGGTTTCAAAATTTGCCTTGTCTATTTGGAAAAGTCTGGAAATAAAAAGAATACATAAGCTTTGCTTATCTTCTAACACCGGGAATTAATCTTCTTCAAACTGAGGACCTGCATAGTTATCAAAACGGGAAAACTGGCCTTGGAAGGTCAAGCGCACACGTCCAATTGGGCCGTTACGCTGTTTACCGATAATGATTTCCGCCGTGCCCTTATCGGGAGAGTCGTTGTTATACACCTCATCACGGTAAATAAACATGATGAGATCCGCATCCTGCTCAATAGAACCTGATTCACGTAAGTCCGAGTTCACAGGGCGTTTATCGGCACGTTGTTCGAGCGAGCGGTTAAGCTGGGAAAGTGCGATAACGGGGATTTCTAATTCTTTAGCTAATGCCTTAAGAGAACGAGAGATTTCAGCAATTTCAAGGGTACGATTGTCCGATAATGCCGGCACTTGCATCAGCTGCAAGTAGTCGACCATGATCATCGATAATCCGCCATGCTCGCGGGCAATACGGCGGGCACGGCTGCGCACTTCGGTCGGCGTTAAGCCTGAACCATCATCGATATACATCTTACCTTGCTCAAGCATAATGCCCATGGTCGAGGATACCCGCGCCCAATCCTCATCATCGAGTTGTCCGGTACGGATTTTGGTTTGATCAACCCGCCCTAAAGAGGCCAACATACGCATCATGATCTGTTCTGAGGGCATCTCGAGGCTGAAAATAAGCACGGGCTTGTCTTCATTCATCGCCGCCTGTTCGCACAGGTTCATCGCAAAGGTCGTTTTCCCCATCGACGGACGCGCCGCCACGATGATCAAGTCGCCGGATTGAAAGCCTGCTGTCATTTTATCGAGATCAGTAAAGCCACTCGATACCCCGGTTACACCATTGTGTGGATTGTTGTAGAGCTGCTCAATCTTATCAACGGTTTTTTCCAGAATGGTTTTGATGCCTTCAGGGCCTTCGTTAGCATTGGTGCGCTGCTCAGCAATTTTAAAGACTTTGCTCTCAGCTAAATCGAGTAGAGCGCTGGAATCGCGGCCTTCAGGGTTATAACCCGCATCGGCAATCTCATGAGCAACGCGGATCATCTCGCGTACGACTGCGCGCTCACGGACAATTTCAGCATAGGAAACAATGTTGCCGGCACTCGGGGTGTTTTTGGCAATCTCGCCCAAGTAGGCAAAGCCGCCCGCTTCTTCGAGTTGGTTTTCAAGCTCAAGCTGTTCAGAAACCGTAATTAAGTCGATAGGTTGGCCTGTTTCGACTAAACGGTGCATGGCGGCGAAAATCATCCGGTGCGAGCGAGAATAAAAATCCTCTTTCACTACGGTTTCAGCCACTTTATCCCAAGCGTCGGCGTCTAACATGAGGCCGCCTAATACCGATTGTTCAGCCTCAATTGAATGCGGCGGTAGCTTGAGGCTATCGACCTGCAAATCCCTTGGCTTACTCTTAGGCTTAAAAGCACCTTGTTGTGACATTAACACTCCCGATTTCCAACAACTTAACAAAATATGATATAAAACCCCGTCAAGCAAACAGGTGGTTTCACAGGCCTGTTATCTCACCCAACGGATACTCAAACTAAAAATAAGGAAAGAACATGCGTATTGCATTGGTTGCAGCCTTAGTACTGACCTCTGGCATTGCAACAGCCGATGAAGGGCAATGGCAACCTTATCAAATGCCTTCTATTGCAGACAAACTCAGCGCGCGTGGAATCGATATTCCCGCAGATAAGCTGGCCGATCTCACCAGTTATCCAATGAACGCCGTTGTCGGGCTGGGCTATTGTACCGCCAGTTTTGTCTCGCCCCAAGGGCTAGTTGTGACAAACCATCATTGTGCCTACAAGGCGATACAATATAACACTAAGAAAGAGCATAACTATCTCGAACAAGGCTTTTTAGCCACGTCAATGGATAAAGAACCGTCGGCCGGTCCCAATGAGCGTTTATACATCACCGAAGCCGTGACTAATGTCACCGCTGAGGTAACTAAAGACTTAAGCCAAGATCCACTAAAACGCTACGAAGAGATTGAGAATCACAGTAAAGCCTTAATCAAAAGCTGTGAAGCCGATGATAACTACCGCTGTAACGTTCGCAGCTTCCACAATGGCTTGGAATATTACCTCATCAAGCAATTGATGATCCGCGATGTGCGCCTAGTGTATGCACCACCTGAAAGTGTTGGTGGTTACGGTGGTGATATTGATAACTACGAGTATCCACGCCACTCGGGTGATTTTGCCTTCCTACGGGCTTATGTGGGTAAAGACGGAAAACCTGCGGCTTTCAGCGAAGATAACATTCCTTATACGCCCAAAAGCTATTTAAAAGTGAACGCCGATGGCGTCAAAGCCGGCGATGGCGTGTTTGTGGCAGGCTATCCTGGCACGACCAACCGTTACAATCTCACTAGCGAGCTTAAATTTGCCAGTGATTGGTTGTATCCAACTCAGGCAAAACGCTATCAATTACAGATTGATACTATCGAAGCCATGGGTCAGGAAGATGCCGACATCGCGATTAAATATGCGGGCAATATGGCGTCTATGGCGAACCGGATGAAAAAGCTCAACGGTCTGCTGGCTGGCTTTAAAGCCACGGATATCGTCGGCATTAAGCAGCAACGTGAAGATGACTTTCTGGCTTGGTTAAAGAAAAACTCTAGCCTTAATCAAAATCTTATCAGCGAACTAGAAGTGTTACTGGCCGAGCAGCAACTGCAAACCCAAACCAATTATTACTTCACCAACGCCCAATCGAGCACACTGCTCACCGCGGCCAACAACCTCTACCGCTTAGCGAAAGAAAAGCAAAAGAGCGATGCCGAGCGTGAAATCGGTTACCAAGAGCGCGACTTAGCCATGTTCAGCTCACGCTTAAAACGTATCGACTCTAGTTTTGATGTCAAAGTCGATAAAACCCTCTGGTTACAAGATTTAAATGCTTATTTATCGCAGCCAAACCGTGTTGCGGCCTTAGACAATATGCTGAATTTGGACGATAAAAACGTCAGTTTAGCTGCTAAACTCGATGGTTTATATTCGCTGACCACTCTGACAGACCAAGCGCAACGTTTGGCTTGGATGGACGCCGATGCCAAGGCCTTCGAAACCAGCAGCGATCCATTTATCCGCCTTGCCGTCGCGCTGTATGACACCAATATGGCGCAGGAAAAGGCAGAAAAAATCCTAGCGGGTAAACTGTCTACCGCTCGCCCTGCATATATGGCCGCCGTTATCGACTACTACAAAGCCAACAACTGGCCAGTGTATCCCGATGCTAACGGTACGCTACGCATCAGCTACGGTATGGTCGATGGTTATCAATCCCGCGATGCGCTGTACAAACAGCCATTTACACGTCTTGATGGGATAGTAGCTAAGCACACAGGTGTTGAGCCCTATAATGCCCCGAAAAAATTGCTCGATGCGATTCACGAGCAACGTTTTGGCGATCACTTAGTGAAATCTGTCTACCAAGATCCCCGTGGCTGGATTTGCCGTCTGTTCTCTTGTTTGGACAAGCCAGAAGAATTCAACTCAGTACCAGTTAACTTCTTATCGAGCGTAGATACCACAGGTGGCAACTCAGGCTCACCCGTATTTAACGGCAAAGGGGAACTTGTAGGACTTAACTTCGACTCCACCTACGAAGCGATTACTAAGGATTGGTTCTTCAATCCCACCATCACCCGTGCCGTGCACGTGGATATTCGTTATATCCTATGGATGATGGATGAAGTTGACCATGCCGATAATCTGATTAAAGAACTGGATTTAGTAAGAAACTAATTATTATTAATCTGTCATGATTAATGATAATGGAATTAACTAATATGAACCGTTTAATTTAATCAATATAAATTAAGCATCTTTCAAAACCGTCCCAGGAATATTCCTTGGACGGTTTTTATTTTATGTAATTTATCAATTTGTGATCTACCGCATTATCAATTCACCAAAAACTCAATCAAAGCGTCTTAATTAGTATTATTTAAAGCAAGACTACACATGGACAATTTGTCCAACCTAAAAATAAAATCCAGTGATAAAAGCCACATTAACCAACAAATTTCAATCTAAGCCTTTAAAACATCACAAATAGTGGTAGGCAAACACAAAAAGAAAAATAACACACTGTATTTAAATAAAAAATATAAAAATCACCACTATAAAACTAACCAAGATTGTTATTTTTATTTCTCAAAAAAACTCAAAAAACGCAAATAAAACTATTAAAAACACCTGTTTTATCAAAAACCATAAAACTTGATCACCATCATGTTTTTCATAGGTTCAATTTCCTATCATCCAACCGCCTAAAATTTCACAAATTAAATGTAACCGTCAACATAAGCACTTAACAAACACATTAAATAACACTGAAAATATAATTCAGGTTGAAAATGAGGAACGCAAAATCCTATGACAGCGACAACTTATCAACCAGGAGAAATCCAAGGGCTGATCAAGATTAATGCATCCAAATGCAAAGGATGTGATGCTTGCAAACAGTTCTGCCCAACCCACGCCATTAATGGAGCCTCGGGTGCAGCGCACTCTATCGATGAAGATAAATGTTTAAGTTGCGGACAGTGTTTAATCAACTGCCCCTTTAGCGCCATTGAAGAAACCCACAGCGCCCTTGAAACCGTGATAAAAAAACTCGCCGATAAGAATACCACCGTCGTTGGCATTATCGCCCCTGCGGTACGGGTGGCGATTGGTGAAGAATTTGGCTTAGGCACGGGCGAACTGGTGACGGGTAAACTCTATGGCGCCATGAATCAGGCGGGCTTTAAGATTTTTGATTGTAACTTTGCCGCCGATCTCACCATTATGGAAGAAGGCAGTGAGTTTATTCATCGCCTCCATGCCAATGTGAAAGGTGAAGAAAATGCAGGTGCATTGCCGCAGTTCACCTCTTGCTGCCCGGGCTGGGTACGCTACCTCGAAACCCGCTACCCTGCACTTTTACCTAACCTGTCAACCGCCAAATCGCCCCAGCAAATGGCCGGAACGGTTGCCAAAACTTACGGCGCCAAGGTGTATCAAATGCAGCCGGAGAATATTTTCACCGTCTCTGTGATGCCTTGTACCTCGAAAAAACTCGAAGCCTCACGCCCCGAATTTAACTCTGCTTGGCAATATCATCAGGAACACGGGGCTAACACGCCTTCGTACCAAGATATTGATGCCGTGCTCACCACAAGAGAAATGGCACAGTTACTCAAACTGCTTGATATCGATCTCGCTAATACCGCGGAATATCAAGGTGATAGTTTGTTCTCTGAATACACTGGCGCGGGCACTATCTTTGGTACCACAGGTGGCGTGATGGAAGCGGCATTACGTACCGCCCACAAGGTGCTCACTGGTACTGAAATGGCCAAATTAGAATTTGAACCCGTACGCGGGCTAAAAGGCGTCAAATCTGCTTCCGTCAGCCTGTTTGATACTCAGCTTAAGCAGAATGTGACCGTAAATGTCGCCGTAGTGCACGACATGGGCAACAACATCGAACCCGTGCTACGCGATGTGATGGCAGGCACCTCTCCCTACCACTTTATTGAGGTGATGAACTGCGCAGGTGGTTGCGTTAACGGTGGAGGTCAACCTATTGAGGGTAAAGGCTCTTCATGGCTTGGTAACATTTAACGGGAAACAGAAATGAACAAGAAAAAACACCTATTTGCCGAGGACAGTTTCTTTCTGTCACGCCGTAAATTTATGGCTGTCGGCGCCGCGTTTGTGGCTGCGCTCGCGATCCCTATCGGCTGGTTCACCAGCAAGCTTGAGCGCCGTAATGAATACATTAAGGCCAGAAGCCAAGGGTTATATAAGGACGATAGCCTAGCGAAAAAACGTGTCAGCCACGCCAACCCCGCAGTTGAAAAGTACTACAAAGAGTTCGGTGGCGAGCCATTAGGACATATGTCCCACGAGCTGCTACACACCCACTTTGTCGATCGCACCAAATTAAGCTCTTGATTGGAGATGAGAAATGCATCAAGAACATGATATGAGACCCATTTTAAAACATCCGCTAAACGTCAGGATCTTCCACTACATCCTGCTGCTCAGCTTTTTGCCATTAGCCGCGACAGGTTTGTTATTGTTTTTTAAACCGCTTTCCCAAGAAGGTATGCAGCTAACCTA
Organism: Shewanella sp. ZOR0012; assembly: GCF_000798835.1. Lineage (NCBI taxonomy): Bacteria > Pseudomonadati > Pseudomonadota > Gammaproteobacteria > Alteromonadales > Shewanellaceae > Shewanella > Shewanella sp. ZOR0012. The sequence continues at coordinate 3,946,107 of NZ_JTLE01000094.1, read as the reverse complement.
TGATGTGCACATTATTGCAGGGATTGTTATGGCCCTCGATGCCGTGGCATTTACCATCATGGCATTCGATCGAGTGGTACTGTTTATCGCCCGTGTGTTTAGCTTCTCAGGGCGCGATGTGAAATGGTTTATGGTGTTAGGCGGCTATCCACAGAAATTCTTACTGGGTAAAAAAGTGCCTATTCCACCGATGAACAAATACAACTCAGGCCAAAAACTCTTTGGTGCCTGCGTACTGATTGGCGGCACACTATTAATCCTCTCCGGTTTAGTGCTGTGGCTTATTCCCCATGCTGCGCCGCGGGATATAGTGTGGTTTTTAGGTCAGGCCCATTTAGTGTCAGGCTTAGTGTTAACCGCCTTTTTACCCGTGCATCTTTTCCTCGCGGTATACCGCTTTGATGATTTCAAGGCCATGATGATCCACGGTAATGTGCCCTACCATGATGCCGCTGAGTACACCCCTCTGTGGGTTAAAAATGAAATTGCCCCCGTCGCCACTAATGGTGAACAGCTGACAAGCAAATAGCTAAGTCTCCAGCGGCAGTTGCTCACAACTGCCGCATTTTCACATTCATACTCAAGGGCATAGATAACCATGAGCACACACGAGCATCATTCCATTACCGTCTCCGACTATAATCCCAACGTCAGCTTTATCGACGATCAAGCGATTTGGCAGGCCATTGAAGACGCTAGCAATCCGAGTCGCGAGCAAGTCCTCGCCATTCTCGACAAAGCGCGCCAATGCGAAGGCTTAAGCATTCAAGAAACCGCTCTCCTACTGCAAAACCAAGATAAAGCCTTGGATGAAGCACTCTTTGCCGTTGCCCGTGAGATTAAGAACACCATTTACGGCAATCGGATTGTGATGTTTGCGCCGCTGTATGTATCCAACCATTGCGCCAACAGTTGTAGTTATTGTGGCTTTAACGCCGATAACCATGAGCTCAAACGTAAAACCTTAAAACAGGATGAGATCCGCCAAGAAGTTACGATCCTTGAAGAAATGGGTCACAAACGGATCCTTGCCGTTTATGGCGAGCATCCACGCAATAATGTGCAAGCCATTGTTGAAAGTATTCAAACCATGTACAGCGTTAAGCAGGGCAAGGGCGGAGAAATTCGTCGAATCAATGTCAACTGCGCGCCAATGAGTGTGGAGGACTTTAAGCAACTTAAAACCGCGGCGATAGGCACTTATCAATGCTTCCAAGAAACCTATCATCAAGACACCTACAGCCAAGTCCATCTTAAAGGTAAAAAAACCGACTTTTTATACCGCCTCTACGCCATGCACAGGGCGATGGAAGCAGGAATTGACGATGTCGGTATCGGCGCCCTTTTTGGCCTGTATGATCATAGATTCGAGCTGCTCGCCATGCTCACCCATGTTCAACAACTCGAAAAAGATTGTGGCGTTGGCCCACACACTATCTCCTTCCCGCGGATTGAACCTGCCCATGGTTCGGCTATCAGTGAAAAACCGCCCTATGAGGTCGATGATGACTGCTTTAAGCGCATTGTTGCCATCACTCGCCTTGCCGTGCCTTATACCGGGCTGATTATGAGCACGCGGGAAAGTGCGGCGCTGCGCAAAGAACTGTTAGAACTCGGGGTTTCACAAATCAGCGCAGGCTCGCGTACCGCACCGGGTGGTTATCAAGACAGCAAACAAAATCAACATGATGCCGAGCAATTCAGCCTTGGAGATCAACGAGAGATGGACGATATTATTTATGAGCTAGTGACTGATTCAGATGCTATTCCCTCTTTCTGCACGGGTTGTTACCGCAAAGGACGAACTGGCGATCACTTTATGGGATTAGCCAAACAGCAGTTTATTGGCAAATTCTGCCAGCCCAATGCCTTGATCACCTTTAAGGAATATTTGAACGATTACGCCAGTGAAAAGACTCGCGAGGCTGGCAATGCGCTGATAGAGCGAGAACTGGCTAAAATGAGCCCGTCACGGGCGCGCAATGTGCGCGGCTGCTTGCAAAAAACCGATGCGGGTGAACGGGATATCTATCTATAAATGGCATCTTATCTATTCTCAAATCTCGGCGTGCAGTTGCATTTCGGCCTTAACACTAGCGCCTTACTGAATGCGATAGAACGCGCTGATGAAATCGTGCTACACGCGGCCATTTACAGTAATTTTGCCGATAATGCCGTAGGGCAGTTGTTATTGCAGCGGCTACAAAACGCCAGCTTAAAGCAACTCACCCTCATTAAACTTGAGCCCACTCGTCTATGGCGGGATGAGTTTGCCACCATCCTAAGGCCCGAGATGCCGCTGCAAGAGGTTGAGCAGCTGTATGATATTTCCCGCCACTGGTGCGCCGAGCTTAAAACGCAGTTTCCTGAGACAGTCAATTTAGTGTCGACCCAAACGCTACCACTGCAACCTATATTGCTGATTGGCGATAGACTCTTTGTCGGCCACTACGCCCATAGCCATACCACTTCAGCTCAGGGGCTTTGGCTGGAGTTTGACATCCTTGCTTTAGGTCTTGCGCCAAACAGCTTAATCGATTGGTTTGATACAGGCATCCCCAGTGAGCAAAACTCAGCGGTAGAAGTGGCCCTAGGCCGTTATGTTGATGAATGCCGCCGCGCAGTGGGCGATCTTTGGTATCAAAGCTTGATTGAGCTAGATAAAGGGCGTAACTAATGATCACTCGCCCTAGCCAGCCAGCGCCAGTCACTCAGCCAACGTCCGTTAAACCGACCTTGCTTAAGCCCACAGCATTTTCCTATGCCGAAATCCTTTCGCTACTTCAGGGGCAAGACGATGAATGGTTGTTTAGTCGCGCCCAGCTCGCCACTGAATTGCAATTTAATCAACAGGTGTATTTACGCGGCATTGTCGAGTTTTCGAATCACTGTCGTAACCACTGCCATTACTGTGGTTTACGCACCGAAAATCGGCAGGTAACACGCTATCGACTCTCGAACGAAGAAATCCTTAACGCAGTGGATAGCATTGCCGCGCAGGGACTAGGCACAGTAGTGCTGCAATCGGGGGATGATTTTAGCTACAGTTGCAAGCGCATCAGTAGCCTTATCAGTGAAATTAAGCAGCGCCATAACCTAGCAATCACCCTCTCCCTCGGTGATCGCAAACATCATGAGTTGGAAAGCTGGCGAGAGGCGGGTGCCGATCGCTATTTACTCAAGATGGAAACCTTCGACCGCGCCCTCTTTGCTCGGTGTCGCCCTAAAGCCAATTTTGACGAGCGCATTGCAAGGCTCAATTATCTTAAGTCTCTGGGATATCAAACTGGCTCAGGGATTATTGTCGATTTACCGGGAATGACGGATGCGATTTTAGCGTGTGATATTCAGCATTTATCGGAGTTGCAGCTCGATATGCTGGCCTGCGGCCCCTTTATTGCCCATCACCAAACACCGTTTGCGACTTCCCCCAATGGCAGCGCCCTTAAGAGTCATAGGGTTAGCGCTATTTTGCGACTGATGAATCCGGGGGCGAATATTCCTGCCACCAGTTCCCTCGACGCCCTCGAAAAAGGCGCAAGGGAACTGGCACTCAAACGCGGATGTAATGTGCTTATGCCCTCCTTCACCCCAGCACAAGTCAGTGGCGATTACAGCATCTATCCAGGAAAAAACCAGCAACAAAACCCAGCAGCAGAGCGACTTAACCAAGTCTGCCAGCAAATTCAACGCCACGGGCTAATCCCCTCCTTTAGCCGTGGTGATTCAAAAAGGACCCAATATGTGTCAAGGCATTAATCCACAAGAGCATAGCCAAACCCAATCGGCACCAAGAGGAATGCGCTACCATATCGCCTTGGTCGGTCGGCGTAATTCGGGGAAATCCTCCCTACTTAATATGATCGCAGGGCAACATATCTCGATAGTATCCGATATTAAAGGCACAACCACAGATGCCGTGGCCAAGGCCTATGAATTACAGCCCTTAGGGCCTGTGACCTTTTACGATACCGCTGGCATAGACGATGAAGGGACATTAGGTGCAATGCGAGTGAGCGCCACTCGCAGAGTGTTGTTTCGCTCCGATATGGCACTCTTAGTCGTTGATGAGCACGGGCTGTGCCCCTCAGACATGGCATTAATCGATGAAATACAGCAATTAGAAATGCCAATACTCGTGGTATTCAATAAAGCCGATATCTGCCTCCCCAAAGCTGAGGATATTGCCTTTTGCCAGACTCAATCCTTACCCTTTATTGTGGTCTCAGCCGCAACAGGTCTTGCAGGTAAACAGCTTAAGCAGTTGATGGTCGAATTAGCACCTGCGGAGTATAAGCAGGAGCCGCTCCTAGCGGGCGATCTCTACCAAGCGGGGGATGTCATTCTCTGTGTCGTCCCTATCGATATGGCCGCACCTAAGGGACGATTGATCCTGCCACAGGTGCAGATACTGCGTGAGGCGCTTGATCGCAGCGCCATCGCAATGGTCGTCAAAGAAACAGAACTAACGCAGGCATTATCAGTGGTTACGCCTAAGCTGGTGATTTCTGATGCTCAAGCGATTAAGCAAGTCGCCGCCACAGTGCCAGACGCAGTCCCTCTCACCACCTTCTCAACCTTATTTGCCCGATTTAAAGGCGATTTAGCCGTTCTCGCTGCGGGAGCTGATGCTTTAGATAAATTGCAAGATGGTAATAAAGTGCTCATCGCCGAAGCCTGTAGTCACAATGTGCAGGAGGACGATATTGGCCGAGTTAAACTTCCCCGCTGGATAAATAGCTACACCGGCAAACAACTCCAGTTTGTAGTCACATCTGGGCACGACTTTCCCGATGATTTAGAACAATATGCCCTCGTCATCCACTGCGGCGCTTGTATGTTTAACCGCAATGAAATGCTCCGTCGCATTCGTGAATGTCAACGGCGGCAGGTGCCTATCACTAACTATGGGGTGGCGATTTCTAAATTACAGGGCGTGCTACCGCGAGTGCTTGCGCCTTTTAACCGCAATCCACAGCAATAGCGTATGTGTTTTAGCGTCTGGCTTGGCTGCACTCAAGTGGCTAAGCCTGATTAGCGTTAATACGTGACAAACAGCCACTCACACAGCAATGCTAAATCGCGCCCATAAAAAAACACCGCCGAAGCGGTGTTTTTCATTTAAAGCAGTTGGTAATTAAGCTTCTGCAACGATAGAAACTTTAACAACAGCTTTAACTTCAGTGTGTAATTGAACTTCAACTTCGAAGTCGCCAGTAGTACGCAGAGCGCCTAATGGTAAACGAACTTCTGATTTAGCCAGTTCAACGCCAGCAGCAGTTACTGCATCAGCGATGTCACGGTTGCCAACTGAACCAAACAGTTTGCCTTCATCACCCGCTTTAGAAGCAATAACAACAGCTTCCAGAGCAGCGATTTTCTCAGCACGTTGGTTAGCAGCAGCCAGATCAGCAGCGATTTTAGCTTCTAATTCAGCGCGACGAGCTTCAAATACTTTAACGTTGCTTTCGTTAGCAACAACAGCTTTACCTTGTGGCAGCAGGTAGTTACGAGCGTAACCAGCTTTAACTGCAACTTGGTCACCCAGGTTACCCAGGTTAGCGATTTTATCAAGCAGAATAACGTTCATTATCAAATCCTCTATATTCGATTAGGAATACTGCAATTACTGATGTAAATCAGTGTATGGCAGTAGAGAAAGATAACGAGCACGCTTGATAGCGCGAGCTAGTTGACGCTGATATTTAGCACTAGTACCAGTGATACGGCTTGGAACGATTTTGCCGCTTTCAGTGATGTAGTTCTTTAAAGTAACGATATCTTTGTAATCAATTTCTGCAACACCTTCAGCGGTGAAACGGCAGAACTTGCGACGACGGAAATAACGTGCCATTTGACAGTCTCCTAAGTTTTCAATTCGACATTTTCGGCATGGATGACTAAGCGATTTTGGCCATTTCGCCCCTGTTGAAGCGTCATAAAACCTTGTACTTGTACTTCCACACCTGCTTTCAGATTATCTGCCACGCTTTCAAAACGTGGTCCACTCAATATCACTTGTATTTGAACGTAGACATTGCGGAGCATATCTGCTTCATAACGCTGCGATTTGTGTTCTAGCATGATCACACTATGTGCAATGCCTGCCGGGCTTTTAAAGCGTCTGGAACGGGTTATGGTTCCTGACAACACCAAGTTATTGGTGGTCACAGAAAAACTTACTCAGCGATTTCTTCAGCGTTAGCTTCATCATATGAGCGGTCGCCAGCTGGGCCACGACGTGAATCGCGCTCATCTTTAGCTTTCGCCATTGGAGATGCTTCAGTAACGGCAACTTTAGTACGCATTACCATGTTACGCAGAACTGCGTCGTTGAAACGGAAAGCAGTTTCTAGCTCTTCAATCGTCTCTGCTGGTGCTTCAACGTTCATCAGAACATAGTGAGCTTTATGCAGATCTTGGATTGGGTAAGCCAGTTGACGACGGCCCCAATCTTCTAAACGGTGGATTTTGCCGTTAGCTTCGGTGATAACACCGGTGTAACGCTCAATCATACCTGGTACTTGTTCACTTTGATCTGGGTGAACCATAAATACGATTTCGTAATGACGCATTTATTGCTCCTTACGGTTATGTAGCCTCGTTATTGGCTCAGTCAAACCAAATAGAGGCAAGGAACGAAAATAGTGACTGATTTGAGCGCGAGATAGTACAGAAAGCAGACGCGAAACTCAAGCAATAACTTTGCCTCAACACCCAATACAGGTATGATGACGCCTCACCCCTATTCGGATATCAGACATCAACCTCTCAAGAACCCATTATAATGCTAAAAGTTATCGCACCAGTTAGTTTGTTTTGCCTATCTTTTCCTGCACTTGCGCTTGTCCCTCCCGATTATCAGGAACCACCAAGTGATTTGACTGCAGAAGTCGAAGCCGGCTTACAATTGAACACAGGCAATACCGAATCGAGCAGTTTTAATGGTCGAACCCAACTGATTTACGATACTAAACAAACTAAGCAGGAAGCGACGCTAAAAGCGTATTTTGCTTCTGAAAAAAATCAAACCACCTCCGAAAAGTACGAACTCCAGCTTCAAAGCAACTATAAACTCAACAAAGGTTATATCTTCGGCCGTGGCGACTTCACTTGGGATCAGTTTGGTAGTTATACCCAAATCTCAACTCTTTCTTCGGGTTATGGTTTTAACGCAATTAGTAGCTACAAGACCAAACTCAGTCTCGAAATCGGCCCAGGTTATCGATACAACTTGCCTGCCGAGTCAGTCGCAGAGCCAGACCCCGCTCCCGAAAAGGATGTGATCCTACGTACTGCGGCAAAGTTTTCTCAAAAATTACAGGAATACACCAGTATCAATGCCGATCTCACCGCCGAAGTGGGCGAAAATAACAATACCCTGACTCTCGATATGAACTACAAAAATTTAGTATTTCAGGATTGGGCCTTTAAAATCGGCATGAACATCAAGTTCACCGAAGTGGTTCCTGAGGGCAGCCAGCAGACGGATACCATCACCACCTTTAACTTGCTGTATACCTTTAGATAAACAAGCAATAAAACGATTTGGCTGGCACAACAATTCCCCCACTCAGCCAAATCCCATTTCAGCACAATTTAGTGACCCACACATAAAAACGATAAATTAGTCGATAAATTCCAACATTTTGCAACACGGAATAAACACCGACTGCTGATATACTCTCCCTGGCAATCATACAAGGAGCAGTTAATGACAAACCCGCTACGTACTTTCGCCTCTTTATATAGCACGACGTTATTAACAGTGCTGGCTGGCGGTTTACTCACCACATATTTAGGCCTTAGGCTCTCGGTGATGCACGTTCCGCAGTTGTGGATAGGTAGCATGATGTCGGCCTACTATGTCGGCCTTGTCGCAGGATCTAAGATTGGCCACCGGCTAATCGCCCAAGTCGGACATATCCGTGCCTTTGTCGCTAGTGCTGGGATCGTTGCCGCCTCCGCACTTGGTCACGCACTCGTAGATGAGTTAGCTATTTGGATCCTGCTAAGACTTATCGTCGGTATGGGGATGATGTGCCAATACATGGTGCTCGAAAGTTGGCTCAATGAACAGGCTGAAAGCAGCCAACGCGGCACTGTGTTTGCCAGCTACATGATAGTCTCTTACTTCGGTTTGATCTTGGGCCAAGGTGCCATCAGCCTCTATCCTGAACTCGGTCTAGAGCCGCTGTTACTGATCGCCATCTGCTTTGCCCTGTGTATTGTCCCGATTTCTTTAACGCGGCGTATTCACCCAGCACCACTGGTGCCCGCCCCCTTAAAAATTGCTCACTATTGGCGCAAAGCGCCGCAGGCACTAACGACCATTGCCATTGGCAGCATGATTGTAGGCTCCTTTTACGGTTTGGCGCCTGCTTATGCGAGCAACTTAGGTTTACCGCCCGAGAAGGTGGCCACCTATATGACGGCAACCATTCTCGCGGGCCTACTCGCCCAATGGCCAATGGGAAAATTATCTGACATTATGTCCCGCAGTCGCCTGATCCGAATCAACTGCGTACTGCTTGGGATCTTAGCATTAGCTATCGCCCTCACTCCCTATCATCCGACACTCTCACTGGTGATGACGTTTTTGTTCGGCATTCTTGGCTTTACCTTCTATCCCTTGGCAACCGCACTGGCTAACTCCCGTGTCGAGCAAAGTGAAAGGGTAGGACTATCGGCAACCATTTTGCTCACCTTTGGCATGGGCGCCAGCATCGGCCCATTAATCGCCTCGACTCTTATGCAATGGTTTGGCAACAGCATGCTCTATGGCTTTATGTCGGCCTGTACCTTAATCCTGTTTTTACGGCTACGTTATGTTCACTCACAGCAAAAAACCGAAACCAGTGTCACCCAAGACTACATCATGGCGACCGGTGACTTAGTCTCATCACCACTGGCTGCGGCACTTGACCCGAGGGTGGATGTTGAATCGGTGCAGGAACACATGACACCAACACAGCAGGAAGATGAAGAAGATTTAGGTGCCGATGCCCTTGTTGAAGATGCAGAGAATGATAATGAGCAACAGCTAACATTCGAGTTTGAATTTCACCCAGCGCCCAGCTTTATCCACGATGAGACAAACGAGGTGGACGAATCCAACCTCGATGCTATTAAAACCAATTAAGGGTTGATTTAGGCAATAAAAAAAGACGGGCTCGCCCGTCTTTTTTATTGATATATATCAATTAGCTACGGCGTTGACGCACGGCTTCGAATAGGCAAATACCCGTGGCGACCGACACGTTTAAGCTAGAGACGCTTCCCGACATAGGAATCGAAACTAAAGTATCGCAACACTCACGGCTTAGGCGGCGTAAACCTTTGCCTTCGGCGCCCATCGCAATCGCTAATGGCCCTTTAAGATCGGCTTGATAAAGCTCGCAATCCGCTTCACCCGCCGTCCCCACAATCCATACGCCCTTTTCCTGCAGATGGCGCATAGTGCGGGCGAGGTTAGTCACTTGGAATAACGGCACGGTTTCAGCTGCGCCGCAAGCGACCTTACTAACCACAGCCGTTAAGCCAACGGAGTTATCCTTTGGCACAATAATGCCCTGCACGCCCGCCGCATCGGCGTTACGTAAGCAGGCACCTAGGTTATGCGGATCGGTAACGCCATCTAAAATCAATAAAAACGGTAAGTCGGTCTTTGCTAACAGCTCATCTAAGTCATGCTCACCAAGGATTTTAGCCGCTTTCACACGGGCAATAATACCTTGGTGCTGAGTACTTTCGGCTTTCTCGTCCAACACTTTGCGTGAAGTCACTTGAATGCTCGTGCCAAAGGCTTTCGCTTGACGGATCAGCGGGGTTAAACGCTCATCCTCACGGCCCTGCAACAGCCAAAGTTCAATAATGCGCTCAGGGCTGTGTTTTAACAGCGCTTCAACCGCGTGGATCCCAAAAATAATATCTTGTTTTTTCATTTACTTCTTTCTCGTGCTCCGCTTCGCGGCCTTTGGCTTTTTCGCCGTATCTTTTACACTTTTCTTAGGCTTAGTGCCCGCTTTAGACTTAGACTTACTCGCCGCTTTGTCTGAACCCGCTTTCGCTTTAACGCCAGTCGATTTAGCCGTTTTCGCCATTTTCGCGCCTTCGCGGTTTACCCGCTCACGGGCTGTCATGGGTTTGTCGCGACTAGGTGCCGCCTTGCGGCGACCGCCTTTACCACTGTCGCCAATCATGACTAAGTCAATCTGTCTATCATCCAAGTTTACCGCGGCCACTTTTACCGTGACAGGGTCACCCACTTGATAGATTTGACCTGTGTGCTCACCAATCAAACGCTGACGCATAGGATCGAACTGGTAATAATCGCTGCCCAGGCTAGAAATATGCACTAAGCCATCGATAAATAAGTCATTTAAGCGAACGAATAAACCAAAGTTAGTGACAGAGGCTATCACGGCCTCGAAGGTGTCACCCACATGGTCCTGCATAAATTCACATTTAAGCCAGTCGCTTACATCACGTGTTGCTTCATCGGCGCGGCGTTCAGTCGTAGAACATTCTTCGCCTAATTTATCTAATTCATCGAGTTGATAGTGGTAGCCACCATCGGGAGTCCATTTCTCATTGGCTTCACCTTTTTCTTTCGCCAACAAATAGCGGATCACTCGGTGCAGCACTAAGTCAGGATAACGACGAATAGGCGAGGTAAAATGCGCGTATTCTTCCAGTGCCAAACCAAAATGGCCTTCGTTATCAGGCGTGTAGATTGCTTGGCGCATAGAGCGCAGCAACATCACTTGAATAAGTTCAGCATCGGGACGGTCGGCAATCTGCAACATTACATTTTGATAATCTGCAGGCGTTGGCTCAAGCCCTCCGCCCATGCTCAAACCACGCTCAGCTAAAAACTCTTTAAAGTTTGCCAGTTTCTGCTCAGAGGGTGACTCATGCACGCGATAGAGGATTTCACCCTTATGCTTTTTCACAAACTTAGCAGCAGACACGTTCGCCAAAATCATACATTCTTCAATGATTTTATGAGCTTGATTACGCGCTCTTGGCACAATCTTATCGATCTTGCGCTGTTCGTTAAAAATAAACTGCGTTTCTATCGTCTCAAATGCTATCGCACCGCGCTCTGCGCGCTGTTCATCAAGCGCTAAATAAAGCGACTGTAAGCATTGAAGATGTGGAAAGAGTGCTTCATGCTCAGGCGCAATCGGCCCACCTTCGAGCATCGCAGCGACTTGGGTGTAGGTAAAGCGCGCGTGTGAATGCATCAACGCCGGATAAAACTTATAACCCGATAACTTACCGCGGGCTGAAACCGTCATCTCTGCAACCATACACAGGCGGTCAACATGAGGATTGAGTGAACACAAGCCGTTAGAGATTTTCTCCGGCAACATTGGGATCACTTGCGATGGGAAGTACACCGAGTTACCACGGGCACGGGCTTCAGTATCTAAGGCCGAATCGGTACGCACATAATAGCTTACATCGGCAATCGCCACCCACAGACGCCAACCACCACTGGGTTTAGCTTCGGCATAAACAGCATCGTCAAAGTCGCGGGCATCTTCACCATCGATGGTCACTAAGGGTAGATCACGCAGATCGACACGACCCACTTTATCTGATTCAGTCACTTCATCGGGAATACGGCGCAGTTTCTTTTCAATGGCGGCCGACCACGTATGGGGAAGATCGTAATTGCGCAGGGCTATTTCGATTTCCATTCCCGGTGCCATTTGCTTGCCAAGCACTTCGGTCACTTTGCCTGCGGCTTTAACAAATCGACCGGGACGGCGGGTTAATTCTACCACCACCACATCGCCTTGACGGGCGCCATTGCGATCTTCACTAGCGATTAAAATTTCTTGGGTAATGCGCTTATCATCGGCAATCACAAATGCCATGCCACTGTCGACATGGAATCGACCAACAATCGCAGCACTACGGGGCTGGATCAAACGGACAATACGGGCTTCACGACGACCTTTACGATCCATACCGGCTTTTTGTGCCAGCACTTTATCGCCATGGAAATACATCAGCATATCGCGATTTGAGATAAATAGATCGTCGCCACCTTCGTCAGGTTTAAAGAAGCCGTAGCCTTCTCGGTGCCCAAGAACAATGCCGGGGATCAGATCCATTTTTTCAGGTAAGCCGTAGCTTTGACCGCGGGTAAATACCAATTCACCGTCGCGCTCCATCGCCCGTAAACGGCGGCGCAGGGCTTCTAATTGCTCTTCATCATGGATCTGTAGTGCAGCAGCGATGCTGTCACGGGTAATAGGTGATTTTTGAGAACGTAAGTACTCGATAATATACTCACGACTTGGGATAGGGTTTTCGTACTTATCCTGTTCACGCTCGAAATGAGGGTCTTTGATCATTCAATATCCAATATTTTTGTCTCAATCAGTAGAGACAACTCAACGGGTTCGCAAGTGCTCTTGCTGGGCCCGCGCCACTGCACTGGCGGGCATTTTAGCGGCTAACACCTGCAGTAATGACAAGGCTTTTTTCTTAGTCGCCTCATCGGTAAATACATTGTTGTATAACCAGTTATAGGCCATTTCATAGTCTCTTGGACTACCATAACCTTCACCGTATAAACGGACCAGCATCATCCGCGCGGCTAAACTACCGCTCGCTGCCGCTGGCAATAAATAATTGACCGCACGGTCTTTATTACGAATAACAAACTTACCATTTTGATAATATTCGGCAAGTTTCACCATGGCCTCGGGGCTGCCCTGCTCAGCTGCATCACGCAATAACCCCATCCCTTTGACCGCATTGGCTTTTACACAGATTCCGTGGTTGAGCATTTCTCCCCACAAAAAC
>NZ_JTLE01000094.1:3925171-3933272 GCF_000798835.1 Shewanella sp. ZOR0012 | reverse complement strand
CAACTTGCTCTTGAATAAAGGCCCCCTTTTAGGGGGTTAAAACAAAGCCACCTTCTTTAGAAGGTGGATTCTTTACTGCATAGAATTAAAACGTGGGCAGTATGAGTCTTTATATGTTTATTTTATGATTCAGCGTATTAGCGGTTGGCTATGGTTATGGCTACAGCTAGGACCTGGGCTATTTATCGGGATGACTATGCTAAGGATACGTAAAGCAACGCAATTAGATGCTAAGGCTTGCTGGGACATTCGCAATGCGGCGATTAATAAAGGCTGCGCCGGATTTTATGCTCAAGATGACTTGCAGATTTGGATGCAGGGCGAATTGACCGAATCTTTTCGTCGTATGGTGGGCGCGCATTTTTATGTGGCTGAAATCCTTGATGATGAGACTCAAGAAGGCACTTTGGTTGGTACCATTATGCTGGATGAACCCTATGCTCAGGTCGAGGCGCTGTTCGTTGCTCCCGAGGCGATGGGCTTAGGTGTCGGCAAGTCGTTACTGCAATTTATTGAAACAAAAGCCTTTAACTTAGGCATCGCCCAATTGCGATTAGAATCTACCCTCAATGCCGTGGGGTTTTATCGCCACTACGGTTTCGGCGGTGAAGGTTTTGAGGAAGAATCTATCTATTGCTCACCCCGCGGTATCGCCTTGGAATGTATGGTGATGTATAAAAATCTGGTTTGCTAGGGCGCAGCAAAAACGCTGCTAGAATCTAGGGCGTTGCTTCGCAACTGCGAGAGCGCTTCGCTGCTAGAATCTAGGGCGTTGCTTCACAACTGCGAGAGCGCTTCGCTGCTAGAACCTAGAACCTAGAACCTAGAACCTAGAACCTATTTGGTTCAGCGTTGCTGACATACTCAAGGGAATCAACAGATCAAGCATGGATGTGGAGTTAACAGCTCAAAATTGTTTTGAAGGTTGCTGACATACTCAAGGGAATCAACAGATCAAGATGGGGGAATTAACTCCCAAGAGTATGCCAACTATCGTTCTTTCGCCTGAAATCCCGATGCCAATAAGATTAACTTCAATGGCTTAAATCAAACTTAATCTATTGCTCAAAAAGGCTTTATTTCATTAGCCTTTAGTCAAACGTTAACGCTATCTCAGTTCGCCTGCGGACTATTAAGCTGTTGGCGTTTTTCCATCAAATCTTTAATCAGCGGTGTAAGGATCAGCTCCATTGCGAGCGACATTTTGCCACCCGGCACCACCAAGGTGTTAACCCGTGACATAAAGGAGCCTTGGATCATGCTCAAATAATAGGGGAAGTCGACGTTGTTGATGCCGCGAAAACGGATCACCACAAAGCTTTCATCTAGGCTTGGAATATCTTTGGCGCTAAAGGGGTTAGAGGTATCTACCGTCGGCACCCGTTGGAAGTTGATATGGGTGCGCGAAAATTGCGGCGTCATATGCTTAATGTAATCGTCCATGCTGCGGACGATTGAGCCCATGACTTTTTCGCGGCTATGGCCACGCTCCGATGTATCGCGAATGATCTTTTGGATCCACTCTAAGTTGACGATAGGCACCATGCCGATCAGCAAATCCACATGCTGGGCCACATTGGCATCGCCCGTGACTACGCCACCATGTAAGCCTTCGTAATACAACATATCGGTGTTTTCGGGCAGTGGACGCCATTGGGTGAAGGTGCCAGGCATTTGGTTAAATGGCACGGCTTCGTCAAAGGTGTGTAAGTAGCTGCGGGTTTCACCTTGGCCCGTGGCGCCATAATCGCGAAAGCATTGTTCTAGGCGGGCAAAGTTATTGGCCTCGGGGCCAAAATAGCTCAGGTTACGATTCTCGGCTTGGGATTTACGGATCATCACTTCCATCTCTGCGCGGGTATAGTGATGAAAACTATCCCCTTCTACAAAGGCGGCATTGATTCCAAGTTGGCGAAAAATATGACTAAAGGCGGTGGTGGTTGTGGTGGTTCCTGCCCCAGATGAGCCTGTAACTGCAATAATTGGATGTTTTGCTGACATTTTTTCTACCTAGGCACCATAAAGAGCCGCTCAGTGGGAGCGATAAACCGTATAAGCTATTTATACGGCACAGGGATACTAATGGTCAATCTTGCCGTTTGGCCACTTGGTCAGCGTGACGAATGGCAAAGGACTCATCCTCTTCACTGTATTCTAAGACAAGTTTACCTTGTTTAAGTGCTTGTTGGCATTGCACTATTGCGCTTGATAGTTCTTGCTCATCTAGGCTAGTAAAACTTCCATCTTCCACTTGCCCTAACAAATATTCGCGGATCAAATTGACTAAGGTCTCTTTGGGGAGTTGGAGTAAGGCATTGTAGGGGATAAGCATTCGGGTTCCTTAAGGTGCCGATGACGCATCATTGGCGAGTAAAAAGTCTAAAATGCGCCGCTCTAAATAATAGCGTGGCTTCCATGGCGTGCCGCCTTCGATAAAACCAACATGGCCGCCATGGGCATGTAACTCATATTCCACATGTTCGGAAAGCTGGCTGGGATGCGGGATGACCTCATCCGTCATAAAGGGATCGTCCTTGGCATGCATAATTAGCGTAGGCTTAGTGATTCGGCTAACAAAGGGTAAGCCGCTGGCGCGGGTATAGTAATCTTCTACACCTAAAAATCCATGGAGCGGGGCGGTGACTTTATCGTCAAAGTCATAAAAAGTATTGAGATTAGCAACTTGGATTGGGGTCAAGGTCATAGTGCCAGCAAGCTCTGGATCATTAAGCTTTTGATTGACCTTATATTGTAACTGCTTGATTAAATGGCTTTGATACACCTTTGAAAAACCATTCTCTAAGCGTTTTGCACAGGCCGATAATTGCAGCGGCGCCGACACGACTACAGCGCGACTCAACAGGCTGTGCTCTTGATATTCGCCTTGATATTTGGTCAATACATTGCCGCCTAAGCTGTAACCTACTGCCAATAAAGGTGATTGCGGATAGGTTTGTTGCAGCTGGCTTAGGCTAAACTGCAAATCGTCGGTGTCGCCACTGTGGTAACTGCGGGCGAGACGATTGGCTTCACCTGAGCAGCTTCTATGATGGTGAACCACGGCCGCTAACTCTTGTTCTTTACAGGCTTGCAGAATGCGTCTGGAATAATGGGACTGGGCACTGCCCTCTAATCCATGAATGATAACCACAATGGGTTTACCGATTTCTGGCCTAGCTTGCCAATCTAAATCGATAAAATCGCCATCGGGAAGCTCGAGTCGCTGTCGCTTAAGCACAGGTTTGGCCACTTTAGTGAATACGGGCAAAATGGTTTGTACATGGGGACTTTTGGCCCACCAAGGCGGTGTAAAAGCGTTTGGCATGGGATCTTATCTTGGCATCAACTATTGCTGAAAATTAAAACGTGTGTTTAATTTAGGTTCGCGGTCATTGTAGCACAGTAATTTAACACTAAGCGTCTTGGGGAGACATTGATGAATAGACGAACCTTTTTACTGGGCGCGTTTGCTGGTACAGCGGCGATAGCCCTAGGGGTGAATCTTTATTCTCCCGAATTTAGTCTACCCGATGAAGGCGAGGGGAAAGACTACCGCTTACTATTCAGTGTACTGTTGCCTGTGATGCTTGATGGGGCTTTGCCTGATGTGGCAACCCATAAGGTGGCGGCGCAAAATCGCACCTTAGATGCCATTAAACAATCGATCGCTGTGTTGCCAGATGAACAGCAGTCCGAGTTATTTGAACTACTCGATATGCTCGAGAATCGCCTTGGATTATTGCTACTTACCTCAAGCATGACGCCACTGTTAATGCGCTCTCCCGCCGAGTTGACCCAAATGCTCGAGACTTGGCGCCACAGCTACTTTGCGTTATTGCAAACGGCTTATTTAGGCCTGCGAGAATTAGTGATGGCCAGTTATTACGCTTGTCCTGAGCATTGGAGCCGACTCCACTACGCCAAGCCTGAGTTGTTCAAATAGGCTGAGCATCGAATAATAACAATAATGTGAAGATGGAGTATTCCAAGTGGCAATCATAGATCCCATAGTGACAGGCTTAAATTCCGGTTGGTTACATACCGATGCCAGTCAGCTGCAAGAAAACCAACAATTTGAAGCCGATGTGGTGATTGTGGGCACGGGCGCAGGTGGCGGCGTAGCGGCGGAGATCCTCACCCAAGCTGGGCTCAGTGTGATCATGATTGAAGCGGGGCCGCTTAAATCCTCCAGCGATTTTAATATGGAGGAGCGGGTTGCTTACCCGAATTTGTATCAACAGGCGGCGGCGATGAAAACCGCTGATAAAGCGATTGGTATCTTCCAAGGTCGCGCCGTGGGTGGCTCTACGACCATCAATTGGACCACCTCGATCCGTACGCCAAAGGATGCCTTAGCCTTTTGGGCGCAGCATAAATCTGTAGCCGGACTCGATCCTGAAACCTTAGCGCCTTGGTTCGAGCAGATGGAGCAGCGGCTCAATATCCACGAATGGAATTATGAGCCTAACCGTAATAACGGCGCGCTCAAACAAGGCTGTATCAACCTAGGTTGGGATTACACTGTGATAAAGCGCAATGTCGCAGGCTGCTGGAATACTGGCTATTGCGGGATGGGCTGCCCAGTCAATGCCAAACAGTCGATGCTAGTAACGACAATTCCGAGTGCATTAGAGAAAGGCGCACAGCTGATTAGCCGTGCCAAAGTCGTTAAGATTGAACATCATAATGGCCAAGTCTTTGCCCTCAAGGCACAGGCGCTCGACGTTAATTTAAGGCCGACTGCGGTTGAGCTGCTGTTTAAAGCCAAACACTATATTTTGAGCGCTGGCGCTATCCACACGCCGACCTTAATGATGCGCTCTGAGGTGCCCGATCCCTACCAGTTATTGGGCAAACGAACCTTTTTACATCCCACTGTGCTTTCTGGCGGCGTATTTGCCGATGCGATTAATGCCCACAGCGGCGCACCTCAATCTATCTATTCCGATGAGTTTGTTTGGAAAAATGGCGCAGATGGCGAGTTAGGTTACAAGCTCGAAGTGCCGCCAGTGCATCCGATTTTGATCGCCTCTAAGACCATAGGTTATGGATTAAGCCATGCTGAGTTGATGGCGCAGTTTAATCAGTTGCAGGTGACTATCGCCTTGGTTCGCGACGGTTATCATCCCGACAGTCAAGGTGGACAAGTGCATTTAACCCCAACGGGCTTTACGTTAGATTATCCATTAACCGACGCTTTTTGGCGGGCAGCGCGGCGAGCCTACGCCAGCATGGCCGAATTGCAATTTTCTGCAGGCGCATTAAAAGTGCTGCCTATCAGCGATGGTATGCCCTATTTGTCGTCATGGAAGGAGGCGAAAGAGAGCATAGCCCAAATGGACTTAGCGCCGCTAAAGACGGTGGTGGCCTCGGCCCATGTGATGGGGGGCTGTCCATTCGGCGAAGATGAAAAGCTCTCTATGGTCAATAGCTATGGGCAGTCACATTATTTGGATAATCTGTCGGTGATGGACGGTTCTATCTTCCCGACTAGCTTAGGTGCAAACCCACAGTTGTCGATTTATGGTATTACCGCGCGCAATGCCACCGCGCTGGCGCAAAAGCTCACCGATGGCAAAGGCTGATATTTCCTCGGCCGCATAAGTCAGTCGCTAACACTTATGCGGTCTAAGCCTAATGAGTCGTCTGCTAGCGTTACATGGCGCTAATGGGCAAATGGCCAGTTTTTACTAAGATAATGGTTTCCTCTTCGACAAAAGGAAAATGGCCGCTCATATGGGGGCTGCGTATCCATGTGTGGCGCGGATATTCACCTAGCTCATCTTGAAACTTGCCCGATAACACTAAGATTTCTTCGCCACCAAAATGCCGATGGGGTTGAAATTTTTCTCCCTTAGGCCATTTCACTAATGCGGTATGTTGGTGCTCGAACTCGTGTAACGGCATGACTTGTAAGCCACCAATACCCGGTAACCATGGTGTCTGCTGAGTATTAATTCTGATCAGTTCGAGATCCCGCGGATCGAATTGGTTAAGTTTTACGAAAATCACGCAACCTGTTTGGCTAAAAGGAGCATGTTGGCTCCCGGGGGGATGGCGTAGATAACTACCCGCGGGATAATCACCGTTTTCATCGGAAAATACCCCTTCGAGCACAAGGATTTCTTCGCCCTGCGGATGCTGGTGGGTCGTAAACTGCGAGCCCGCGTCATATTTCACTATGCTGGTGGTGTGCCCTGATTCCTTAGCCTCCCGCTCCAGTGGTTTACGCCACACCCCTTGAGCAGGGCTTGGCAACCAAGGTTGCTGCTCAGTATCAATAACGATACGTTCACTAAAGTTCATATTAAGCATAGTGTTAGACCCGATTTAACCTTTTCTAATGATTAGTTATGTGTCGCTCGCAGTGTATTAACTCGTGAATTTAGTTGCGTCCTGCCATCACGCCGCCATCAACATCCCAAATTGCACCTGTTACCCAGCTGGTGTCATTGGATAACAAAAAGCACACGCTATTTGCCACATCGGCAGGAGTGCCGACTCGTCCAATTGGATGAAAAGCATCAAAGCTTGCAAGCACTTGGTCTCGCTCTTCCTTTGGAATAAAAGCGTTATAGATTGGCGTATTGACCACCGCAGGTGAAACCGCATTGACGCGAATATGCTTGTCCGCCAGTTCCATCGCTAAGTGTTGGGTTAATGCGTGTAACCCAGCTTTGGCCATCGAATACGCCGACGAAGGCGTGGCTTTAACCGCTTGTTTTGCCCACATCGAACCTATGTTCACTATACTACCACCGCCCGCATCGATCATCTTGTGGGTCACGGCTTGGGTAATCCTGAACAGCGCTTTATTTAACCCCATATACAGTTCGTAATCGGCTTCAGTGTGGTCAATAAAGGATTTGGGATTGAAATACCCCGCCGCATTGACGAGATAGCCGACCTTATGCTCGAGTTGGTTAATGTGTGCAATCAGGCGATTAAGATCCGCAGCTTGGTAAAGGTTGGCTTGAAACCCCTCGACCTGTAACTCGGGGATTGTATTTTCCTGTTTGAGTGCAGCGACGGCGGCGGTGAGTTTTTCTTGTTGATTACCCACGATAAGCACTGGTACGCCTTGCTTGACCAGTTGTTTAGCGGTTTCAAAACCGATGCCGCTACTACCGCCAATAATAATGGCCAGATTTGAGGTATTAAATTGCATTTGCTACTCCTATGTATTATCAAGGTGGTAATCTTATGGACTCAATAACTATCTGAACAGTAAGTACAAATTGGTTAGGCAGGTACTTTTTGGTACATCTTTATGAATAACAATGAAAAAATTATTTCTCGCAAATCGCCGCCTGAGCGCTCAGCCCGAATGGTCGAGACGATTTATGGTTGCAAATGGTCATTAACGGTTTATCAGTTGTTGGCCAATGGGATCCAAAGGCCTGGAGAAATGGTGCGCTCAGTCGAGGGACTCTCCACTAAGGTATTGAATCAATGTTTAAAAAAAAACATTGAATTTGGCATTTTAGATAAGGTCATTTATAACGAATTACCACCGCGGGTCGAATATCAAGTGACGGAGTTTGGCCAAAAATTTCTGCATATTTTAGATGAGCTGGAAAAATTGCAGCAAGAAATTGATGCGTAATGAGCTGTCTTGACTGGTCAGTTATACAAGATAATCAAGGTAACTTAATGTATTAGGTTTTTGCTCTGTTTGATGAGGGTTAATGGATATGTCTAAGATCTTGCAAGAGGGCGGTTGTTTATGCGGAGCGATTCGTTATCGGATTGAGGGCAAGCCCTTCGATGCGGATTATTGTCACTGCCGCATGTGCCAAAAGAGTATTGGGGCAGCCTTTGGTGCTTGGATGGATTTTAACGTGTCGCAGGTGACATGGCTTAAGGGCAACATCACTGAGTTTGCCTCATCAGAATATGTAAGACGCGGATTTTGCGCCCAATGTGGCTGCTCACTGACCTTTAGGCACACTGAGTATCCCGATTATCTCACCCTAACGATCGCCAGCTTAGATGATCCAAATTCAGTGCAGCCTAATTACCATATTTATACTGAGCAGCAGCTGAGCGGGCTTAACATTGAGGATAACTGCCAGCGTTATCCTCAAGCTCGCACTAAGTA
>NZ_JTLE01000094.1:3883589-3925161 GCF_000798835.1 Shewanella sp. ZOR0012 | reverse complement strand
ATTGAGCCCAAATGAATCAGAGCGAAGATTTTGGGAAGATTCTAAAGCTGTGGCCAAATTTAGTTGACCACTACACTGTCACCATACTTTGTTGTGAGGGCTTAAAACGGAGAGTTAAAAGTTGAGACAACTTTTTCTCTAAAGCCACCTAAGAGTTCGAATGATAATGATGTTGGTGTACCTAAAAACTCCCTCGATGAAAGCTCTACAGAATATGATTTTGTCTGTTTATCGAGGTATTGTCTGCCAATATTGAAAATATTGCTGTTAGTCGGTGGCAGCGTTTTCACTGCCATATCATGGAACTCCGGTAACTCTTGCTTGAGCTTTATCTCAATTGGCTCGCTAAATATCACTGGAATATCAGGTATTTCTTCTGCTATTCGACTGGCAAATTCTACAAGTTTTGGTTCAGCAAAGGTGTATAGCCAAGCTTGCTGATTAAGCGAATCATTAGTGCGTAAAATACGACCTAAAACCTGTCTAAAGTAAAGCTCAGTTTTTACTCGACTAAGGTGGCAACAAACCTGCAGGCGAGGGATATCAGTTCCCTCACTTATCATGCCTACACTCACGATCCAGTTAGTTGTGCTGTTTCTGAATTTATTTATCTTGGCAGATGGATCATCCTCTTTATAGGTAACTATCTGAGCTGTCTCATTAAACTCTTTTGTGAGTGTGTTAAAGATATCTGCTGCGTGTGATACAGATGATGCGACAATAAGTCCGGCTGCATTAGGGTTGGACTGTTTTATGGCTCTTAATTTGTTTGTTGCTAACGCTAAGATATAATGAATCGCCTCATGATTCTCGATGATCGACTGATATAAGATTGATGAACGTTTCAATAACTCATCCAAAGAGCCATAAGTCTTTGTTTCGTTTTCTTCGTCTGTAACTGAAATTTTGTCGTTATCGATTAGTACAATGTGAGGGCTACGGCATACACCATCGGCAACGGCTTCCTTAAGGCCATACACATAGTCACATTGAATTTGGTTATCTGGATCTGTGTATCGAGATAAAGCAATCGGTGCTTGGTCAGAGCGCCAAGGCGTGCCCGTTAACGCTAGAGTGTACTGCGCTTGGGCCTGTATGTTGAGTAGGATTTCTTCCCCCCATGCGTTTGCATCTTCAAGAGAGCTCCCAGCACAATGATGGATCTCATCAAAGACAACAAGAACCCTATTCCTTCTCAGTAATTGCCAGAAATCCTCTTTAAAGGCCAACATCCCCTGATAAGTATAAGAGCAACCGACTGAACCTATCACGCCATCAAATCGGCACTCCAAACGATTGGAAAATGTCTGTTTCAACCCTTGAGAGATATTTACTGATGGAGAGAAGCACAACACAAAATCGATTAGACCATCCTCAAATAGTTTCGCAGCAACTTCGGCGGCCATAATTGATTTGCCTGCACCAGGTGTTGCTAAGCAAAGGAAATGTTTGTGAGCACCATGAAAGTGCCTTAGAGCGCGTTTGACGCACTCAGATTGCCATTGTCTAAGTTGCATTGAGTTACTTTTGTTGATGGGTAATAGCTGATTTAATCGCTTTGATTTGACCTAGCAGTTTTGAGCTAGTTTCACGAGCCAACAAATACTGTGATTCGAGATGAGCTTTCATTTCAGGAAAGGATTGGTATAAGCGCATATACTCTTCCGACTCACCTATGCTCGTAAGTAAATCGATTTCTGACTGCTTGAGCCGCTCTTCTAATTGTTTAATAGTATTATGCTTTTCTCTATTTGTAGGTGTTACCTCTACGGCTTCGGATTTTTTTGCGCTTTGCAGGATGAAATTCGCTTGGAAAAAATTCGTTGTCTTTTGATAAGTCGTTTCGTTCGATTGTGGGTCCACATTTTTATCTAAGAGCCCCTTTTTCACGAGTCTGTGGACCTGTTGATAAATGAAATTGTAAGTTTTACTGACAGTTATACAGCTAGTCGAAGCTGCAAGATAAGCGTCGCGTAAACTTTTAATTTGAAAATTGTTGAAGCTCTCGTCTTGGAGAATGGTATGCAAAGTCGGGCATATTTTGATTGAGGCTTTAGACATGACGTTCTCGCAAGAGGTTGTTTAGTGCTCTAACTAGGCATTATAAGAGCATTGTTTGCACAAATGCGGATTATAATCCGTGGCATTATAAGCCGCAACTTTGGATAGTCTTTCTCTTTAACGAGATGAAAAATGAAAGACTTAGCAATCCAATTTGGGGCTAAATTACGAGAAGAGCGTAAACGGCGAGGCATTTCCCAAGAAAAAATTGCGCTACTAACAGAGATAGACCGCAGTTATATGGGGCGAATAGAGCGTGGAGAGGTAAACATCACGCTCGAAAAGGCATATCAACTGGCAGAAGCCTTAGGCTGCGACATAAGGACACTCTTGCCATAGGCGCATCTTAATTACATTGCCAAGTGAGATTTGCTGCTTCAGTTCTGGTTCTGCCTGCACTCCGGTATACTTATAGCGGATCTCAATATGATTTAGTTTAAAAATCAAGTTTGTTACGACATTTTCTCCTAGCTAAATTTTGCTCAATATCATTACACTGTGATTCATTGACATATGTGGCGTATATAAATTAGGGAAAATGGTTTATGAATCGAAATAGGTTTAATGCATTTGGGGCCCATGCGTTACCGTGTTTAATTATCTCATGTAGTATGCTGGGTTTTGCTTGGCTTGCGATTCAGGAGTCAGATGTAACCCTATCGATAAACTATCTCGTGGCCGCCTCCGTTTCGTTTACTTTTACGATGATAGGTTATTGGGGGTATTGTAAGTATTACGCCTCAAAAAAACCGCATAGTGCATTATATGCTGTTGTTTATACATTTTTATTTCCATTTTTTTATCTGCCAAGTGCAATTTCTAAAAGACGCTTATGATTTTGTAACTAAATCAAGGCTTAGTTAGGTCAATCGAGGTAAAGAGCCATTTTGGAGGTCTAGTATGAGTATTAAAATACTGGCAGTTCTTGTCATGTTGTTTACCCTTGGGCTTATTGTGGCATCCGGTGTTGTTTTGTACAGAGGATTTAAAGAGCGATAGACCTGTGGGAGAGTAATAATGAATCATACTAAAAGGTAGCGATCTCATCGATACGCTGCCTTTTCTAAAAAATTTTATGCCTCAAAACGAGTTAGCAGTGTGACTCTCGACTAACCTTTACTCTCCATGATTGACCAAATTTGAGTATGTTACAAGGTGACTAGGGGAGCGGTGGCGAATCACTTATACGGTTATGCCACCAACTTTTTTAGATTATTCGATAACGACTGGGACACCAATCATGTTCGCAATTGGCGTGTATAAATCCACATCTACTTCGGGCGCATGAATAGAAATAATCAGAGAGTACCTTACCCGCTGACCGTATCTTTCAAGTGCAGGCCTTGTTTTCCACCAACCAAGTGAAGGATAAACAGCTAAAACGCCCCGACTCGCCAACTCTGCCGCGCTGCCCACCCAAATATCTGAATGCAATGAGCCTTTATGTCTGTTTTTCTTTCCTATTAACCAGTTAGCGTCTGTATCGTTACTAACAATTCGCTCTTCATCATCTCTGGCTGCTGCATTTATCCGGAAGCGAAATGCGTCCTCGCTTTCGGTCGGCCGCTTCACATCGAAACGAAGGCCGTGTGATTCATACCTGTATCGAGAGGTAACACCTCTGGCGGACGGGTTAGGCTCAATAAAATAAGACAGTGTCACCCTCATCTCGACATGCGTTTCTCCAAGAGCCTCTAATTCGGCTAATGGCCATGGCAAACGATGCAAATTCATATCGCGCAGCTTGGGCTCTTCTCCCTTTTCCCGCTTAAATGGCTGCAAAAATTCCTGACAAATTATCGTCAACGAGCTATCAGCACTCCACATGGCTCTGTCGATGCTAGGCTCTCCAAACCCACAATGCCTTACTAATTGCGTTGTTTGTGCTTTGGTAGGCTCACCCCGAGCTGGAAGAAACATACGTTTCATCGCGTCGGTCCAATTAGCAGAATGCACAATCAAACCCCGAATACTCTCAGGCCATAGATCTGGGTACCGAGCCATTAATTGTGCGGCCATCCGAGCGCAAAGAGCAGAAGCCGCGCTTGTGGCGTTGCTCGTTGTAAACAGGCGCTCTGTTGGGCTTGCATGGGTCGTCAGCAGACTTAAGCTGCTCATCCAAGATGCACTTAAAGTATCTTTTGCAGCGTTACCACCTTCGAACACAACATCAGGCTTTAACGGCCAATGAGGTTCCCATGTCTGGGAAGTCGTGCTGAAAGGACTTAAACCACCTATTTCTGCAATAGGGGAATAATGCTGCGCATCTGCTTCCGTGATTCTTGCGAGGTTGGTCATTGCACCGACAGTTAATGCATTCCAAGCTTGTGCAGGGTCATGAATACCGTCAGTTGTATTACTATCAGGATATGTCATCCATGCATTTGGGTCTCTGATATTGCCTGCCGACACAACAAACAGTTTCGGAGTCTCACCTTGTGCATCTGCATCATAAGCAAGTCGGTCAATAGTTGCAGACCAGGCTGAAGGGCGCCCACGATCGCGGTTATCTCTGGCTGTAATCGCCATGCTGAAAACACGGTTACGATCCGGAGCTGTAATGGTAGGGCGTGCGACCGCTTCGGAAGTAAGACAACCATGAAGCTGAGCATCTCCACCGTTGGCACCGTCTTCATGCAGTAGCTTAACGGATTCCAACCGGTGTGAGATCCTAATAGGCCCTGGAGCTGAAAGCACATCCGTCAGATTTCCGAATAGGGCAAGTCCAGCCATTTCGGTGCCATGCCCTTCAGAATCATCAACACCCCAAGCCGGATCAACTGTGTGCTTATCGCCGTTGGATAAAGCATGTTGTAGTAGTGGGTGTCCATTGTTAATGCCGGTATCAAACAAACAGATATATGGAGCATCGGCGCCATCAGCAGGAAGTGTTAGACGTCTATTTAATTCATCCGCCCATTCGGGTTGCTCTTGCGGAGTCAATGCATCAAAGAATTCTGCGGTTTCCTTAGCACGACGTAACTCAGCAATGCTGTTTAAAGTCATCATTGAGCGTTTCATTTGCTCGACAGAACCATATGTCAGCAATATGGAGCGCTCTGGAAAGTGAAGCACTCCAGGCGCATTGCGAAAACCTAGTCCAGCCGCCATGCCTTTAAATTGATCTACAACCCCTTGCCTGTCACCTCTGGTTGGCAACCAAACTTCCCACCATAAATGCTCATCATCTCTCGTCGGCATAGAATCTGGAGTATCAGTCCATAGGGCCTGTAATGTCGCTGCACGAATTTCAGAAATAGCATTCAGTAATTTGCTATGGGCAGGACCGCTCTTTTTATCGTTATTTTCGTCCAAATAATCGGTGATAAGTTTCTCGAAAAACTCCAGCTTTCCATCTGGAACAAACACTGTAGCGAAAGTTTTATTGTGCTCTTGTCTGACATTCCGTAGCTCTATGCCAGAGCGCTCTCTGGCTAGAGATTCAAAGGCCAACTCAACATCAGGGAAGCTTTCAAACTCAATTTGCAGACCGATGCCTTCTCCAACACCTGCCTCTCGCTGTAGATCTGCCGCTTCGGCCAGTACAGGAGTTAGCTGATGGAGCTTTTCAAGCAGGCCTCCACCGTGAGCATTTCTGTCTTTGGCGGGAATCTGCGAACTACCTACAACTATAGGTGGTGATTTAAAAGGTTCTGCTTGAGCACTATTTTGGAAGATGAAATGCGGGTGGTTGTTCTGTTCCCTTTCCGCCATGGAATGTCCTTTTCGTTTTTATTAATTGATTTTATTTAGTCGATTGGATAGTTTCCTGCGCTCTTCAATAGCCTGAGCAACATCTTTTTCTGAAATTGTATCGGCCCGTTCAATCAGAGCAGTTTTGAGCACTTCATCCGCAGCACGAGTCAACTCTGCATAGCTCAAACCTAAAGCCTTGTCTGCCAGACGTTTCCAAGAAGTATTTTTGATTGCCATGCGGCATAACCTAGATTTCAGTACGCTGGCAATACGAGCTTCATCAGGCAGTTCGTAATGCAACAAATCATCGAAACGACGGAACAGCGCATTATCCAAAATGTCCGGATGGTTGGTGGCACCGATGATCAGACTGTGTGAATCATCTTGCTCTATCATTTGCAGAAAGCTGTTGAGTATACGCCGGACTTCACCAACGTCATTTGCCAAACCACGTTGAGAACCAATGGCATCAAATTCATCGAAAAAGTAAACACCACGGGCATGATGAGTGGATTCAAAAATCTGCCGCAACTTAGCAGCTGTCTCGCCCATAAATTTGGTGATTAACCCATCCAAACGAACCTGAAACAAAGGTAAACCAAGCTCACCAGCAAGCACAGATGCAGTCATAGTCTTGCCGGTGCCTGGGGGGCCAACTAACAATAGTTTACGTCTCGGGGACAAACCATGCGATAAGATTTCCGCAGCATGACGCTGCTCACGAATAATCCGTTCCAACTGTTGGGTCAGTTCGCCGTTCAGTACCATATCGCCCAACCGTGACTTGGGATAACTCACAGATAGCAGATTGGCCAGCTCGCCTTTTGGCCTACTGATAGGTACGGCTTTATTATCCGAGGATACAGTTCGGCGGGATTTTGCCTGATCAACTAACAAACGTAACTCTTCGGCAAGCTTACCGTGGCCGCGTTTTGCTTCATGAGCCGCCACTTGCATGGCAACGGAATAAAAACGATTTTCGTCGCCCTCCAAATGTGACTGGAGTAGCGCTTTTAATTGGTCAGCACTTGCCATAATTCAATTCCCCTGCCTGTGAGGTCATTGTATCTTGTTGGTTCGAAGATAACGATAAAAATATTGTGGCTAATCTAGAGTTGATGCCTTTTCCAAAGTCCGTTTTTTTATTATTTTAGTATCGAACGCTACTATTAGAGCATGAATACCTACAATTGAACTACTTGCAGGCTGCTCATCGTGCTTAAACGCTTCACTTTGCGTAATGTCCGCTTTCAGTGAAAAGCAATATTAAATGCGTATGCCGGCATTTGGTAGCGGTCCTTCGGCCCTTAATCGTTTTTGCCCCATTAAGAGTCAGCATCATAAATTTAGGCTAGGTGTGATACACACTGATTGACCAAGTTTTAGTAATACTACAGAGTGTCTATAGAGAACAGGCCGTACCATCTAGGAATCGGCGTCAATTCAGCGCATAAAACATCTACTTAATGAATAAAGAGTAATATGGATATTATTTCACCTATAATTGAATCACTGAAATCACAAGGTGTTAATTTATCAGATAAAAGTAAACAGGCTCTATCTGTTGCAGGCTACGACGCGAAAGATAGACGCTATAGGTATTTATATGATGACAATATATTAAGTGGACTAATAAAAACAAATACAATCTGTACAGGCTTATTTGAGTCTTTCAATTTGGAACCATCTGATATTCTAAGAAATGTTTATCGACCTCTACCAAAACACATTGAATACCGCCAGCCTCATGGGAAAGTGAGTGAAGTCAGGCAAAAAAGATTGGATAAACAAGGATTAAGGCAAGGCTCAACAGATACTCGCCCTTATTCGTCACGAGAAGATCTCCTAGAGGGTTTAACTGGCCACATAACAACTACAGATCTATTGTTGCTCGCCTTATCTAAACCGGCCGCGTTCTCAGCAATCCAAAGTCAAGGTGTATCAATCAACAAGGTGAAACGCTACGTTAACTCATTGAATTTATTAGAACCTGATATTGAAACGCAAAAGATTGTATTAGGAATTAAAAATGAGAAAATAACTCTTGATCTCTTTGACTATTCTTCTGCTTTCAAACTTCCAACGCTCATATCTAATTCATCATCTGAATCATCATGTAGTGGCACACTAATTTTGGCCACCTAAATAGAGGTGATATTATTGCCTCGTAGATGACTTTAGGTGAATACATGAGAGCAACAACCAGAAAAACATTTAGTGCTGAATTCAAACTTGAAGCAGCCCAATTAGTCCTCGATAAAAACCATAGCATCATCGAAGCTGCAAAGGCGATGAACGTAGGTAAGTCCACTATGGATAAATGGGTGAGACAGTTAAAACTAGAACGCCAGGGTGGCACACCAAAAGCATCTCCGATTACCCCTGAACAAATTGAAATCCGTGAGCTGAAGAAGCAAATAGCTCGTCTTGAGGAGCACAATCTTATCCTAAAAAAGGCTACCGCTCTCTTGATGTCAGACTCGATGAACAATTTACGCTAATCAGCGCACTCAAGCAGAGCCACTCTATTCTCACAATTTGTAATGCATTCAAAGTGCATCGAAGTAGCTATAAGTATTGGCTAAAAAGAAAAGAACATATTGATGCAGACTTTACTATTTTATGCAGTGAAGTGAAGGCTGCACATCGTATTAGTCATGGCTCTGCCGGTGCGCGAACGATAGCGCAATTAGTGACTAACAAAGGGATTGGTCTCAGTCGTTATCGAGCCCGTAATCTAATGAAAAAGCTTGGGTTATTAAGCTGCCAGCAGCCTAAGCATTCTTATAGAAAAGCGACACAAGAGCATGTTGCAATCCCCAATACGCTTAATCGACAGTTTGCAGTAACTCAACCAGATCAAGTGTGGTGTGGCGACGTGACGTATGTTTGGGTCGGTAATCGTTGGGCCTATCTAGCTGTTGTTTTAGACTTATTTTCCCGCAAACCTGTTGGATGGGCTTTGTCATTATCACCAGATAGTGAGCTGACCTGTAAAGCTTTGAAAATGGCATTTGAGTTAAGGGGTAAGCCTGAGAATGTGATATATCACAGCGATCAAGGTTCACATTACACGAGCTTGAAATTCAGACAATTAATATGGCGTCTTCAGATTGAGCAAAGTATGAGTCGTCGCGGGAATTGTTGGGATAACGCACCAATGGAGCGTTTCTTTAGAAGTTTGAAATCTGAGTGGATACCCGCAAGTGGTTATGGGAATTTTACAGAAGCAGATAAAGAGATCACAAATTACATCACTGGATATTACAGTGAGACCAGACCCCATCAATATAATGGTGGGTTAACGCCAAATGAGTCAGAACGTTTATATTGGAATGACTCTAAAACCGTGGCAAATTTTACTTGACCACTACAAGCCCACTTATGTCCCAAAACATAGAGAGTACATAAGGGTGGATGACAAAGTGTTTTCAAGTTGGGTAAACCATAGTAATAGATAAAGCGATAATTTACTTTGATAAATTGGTGTTACACTCATAAGAAATCGATTAGTTGAGGTATTGATATATGAGTACCAAAGAGTGGGTCTATCAAGATAATGAGCTTTTTGGACTTTATCAGGAAATCACCTTCGACAAGGATAATGACAATCCTGCCGTTATTGAGATAACCAATCCTATTGATTTCAAAATAATTTATGAGTCGAATGCCGAAGGTAAATTTTTCGGAAAGCTAGACGCTGAAATTCCTGCTGATGTGTTTGATAAAATTGCGATTGCATGGTGCAAAAAGAGAAAGTTGCAAGGTGCGTTAGGTGCCCCAGTTGGTCCGGAGCTTGGGAGTCCTGAATGTGATTGGGATTAGGCCTGATTTATACATTATATAAGTGAGAGTGAATCTATGAACTATTTTGAAGAGGACCCCTTCTAGGTAACGTAAACCTGGAGGGTGTATGAAAAAGCTAAAATCACATTACATACAGACTATTAATGAGGAACAGTCAAAATATTTATGGTGGCGATATCCCACTATTCGTAGCGGTTTCCATAAATATTTTAGTACTAAACAAGAAAAAAGTTTTTACTTCATGCATTTGATTGAATGCAAGGGGTATCCAGTTAAACTTCGTGCTGCTCGTGGGAAACTGCTAGCAGATTCTTGGGATGATTACCCTTCACATTGTTCTGGTCTAATCCCATCGGACACTTAATTTTGAGACAGTATGGTCAATAAATTAAGAGGTCTATATGAGTCTGAAGAAATCACATAAGAGTTATCCGCAAGCATTTAAAGATGAAGCTGTCTTGATGGTGCTAGAACAAGGTTATAGCGTTGCCGATGCGGCAAAGTCTCTTGGAGTTAGCACGAGCCTGCTTTACAACTGGAAGGAAAAACACGAAGCCCTGAAACAAGGTGTTACCTTAGAAGAGTCTGAGCGTGATGAATTAAAGCGATTACGTAAAGAAAACAAAGAATTACGAATGGAGAAAGAAATTCTAAAAAAGGCCAGTGCCTTCTTTGCGAAAGAAATGAAGTAAAATTTCGTTTCATCAAACGGCAATCCAACCTGTTTCCTGTAGCACTGTTATGTCGAGTAATGAGTGTAAGTAAATCAGGCTATTACGATTGGCATAAACGCCCTGCAAACGTGATAAGCCTTGAAACACTGAAGCTTTATCGCCTTGTTCGACAGCTATTTAAGCAAAGTAGAGGCAGCTTAGGGAATCGTGAAATGGTGAAAAAATTGCGCAAGGAAGGCTACCAGGTTGGTCGCTATCTCGTTCGTAAAATTATGCACCGCCTTCGACTCAAAGCAACCCAGCGACGTGCTTACAAGGTGACTACGCAGCGGAAACACTCAGATGCAGTGGCAGATAACCTGTTAAACATGAACTTTAATCCAGTATCGGCTAATCAGGTCTGGGCGGGTGACGTGACCTATTTAAAGACGGGTGAAGGCTGGATGTATTTGGCTGTGGTGATGGATTTATATTCACGCCGGATTGTGGGATGGCACATAGACAAACGCATGACTACGGATTTGATATCTAAGGCATTAATAAAAGCCTACAACCTGCGCCAACCGGCTAGAGGGTTGGTATTTCACAGTGACCGAGGCTCGCAATATACCAGTAAGCAATTCGGTAGGCTGCTATCGAGCTATGGTATCCGAGCCAGCATGGGTGATGTGGGGGCGTGTTGGGATAATGCCGTTGTTGAGCGATTCTTTGGCAGCTTAAAACACGATTGGATTTTTAAAGTTAATCAACCAACAAGGGAGTTTATGAAGCAAGATGTGACTGCTTACATAAAATATTACAACTTGGAGCGGCTGCATTCTGCTAATGACGATCTGTCACCTGTAGAGTTTGAGAATTCTCAAGTAAAAGTGTCCAGTTTGGGTTGACCAGTACATAAAACCCTATCAGGGATGTTTGTTTGACTATGACATAAAGGGCATGCTTCTTTGCAACAGTAAATCTGGTGTAAAACCCTATAAAATCAAGGGTAAACCCATCTACTGGGGGGAGAAAGATTTTAGGCAGCACTATTTCAGTTCTGATTTTAAGCTTTACTCCGATAAAATGGCCAAACTCTCGCTTCGATGTGATGAGAAGTCAGGTGGAAAAGTCATCGCTCGACTGGCATCGTGCTTTAATGAAATTTATGTGGATGAGGTTCAGGACCTCGCCGGTTACGATCTTGAAATTCTTCAAACACTATTCAGGTCCCCCATTAAAATTACGCTAGTTGGCGATCCGCGTCAGGCCACCTACAGTACTGTAAATACCGAGAAAAATGCGAAGTATAAAAAAGCTGCCATTGTAAATTTCTTTGATGACAAGGCGGTTGGGGTTACAGTTGATGATAAAATGCTGAATGAGAACTTTCGGTGCTTTCATGAAATCAATGATTTTGCGAATAAGCTTTATCCAGCATTTGCCTCTTCAACTTCTAATGTTCGTGAAATATCAGGTCACGATGGGGTTTTCCTGCTGCCTGAAAAATTAGTAAGTAACTACTTAGAAAAGTATAACCCAGTGCAGTTGCGCTGGGATAAAAGGCGTACAGTCGATGAACGTTATCCTGTCTTTACCTTTGGTACATCTAAAGGCCTAACATTTGAACGTGTGGTCATCTTTCCTACTGAACCGATGTTAAAATGGTTTCAGGATAATAATGCAGCACTCTCCAATGATTCGCGAGCAAAGTTGTATGTTGCCCTGACTAGACCTGTTAAAAGTATTGCGATTGTCTTTAATGGTGACGCATCTTTTAACTCTAATGGGATTAAAATTTACACGTTAGGTTAGTGTTGATTGAGGGAGTTGATATAGCGATTCACTTAATGCGGCGTTAACTATCTTAAGTTTCTACTATCTAAAGGAGTATTAAGATGGATTTTAATAGTTACATAACTCCAATAGCAGGGCTTGTGGGAGTTATGGTTAGTATTGTTACATTTCTTGTTACCTTTCAAAAGTTGAAAGACATCAAAGGTGAAAGAGCTAAGGAATTGCATAGCCGATATGCTGCGATTAAAGTACTTGCAAGTGACATAGATGCTAACTATCCAGAAATATTAATATTGTTAAGTGGGCTAACTCGAGCTGAATTAACGCCTAACGAGGTTAAGTGGTTTATTAATGAGCCTGGGGCTTTTTTGAAACTCGAACTATATGGAAAGATCTGTGGTAGATATTGTGAAATCAACTTGGAGAAAGGAGAGTTTTCTTTAACCTCACGAGTATCGACATTTAAGAAACAAGCAATTGAGAAACTCAAGATTGTGGCTGTTGGTTTAGGTCTACTGGCGTTTTTATCAGTTATATGGGGACTAATTATTGTGGGAGAGGAATAAAGTCTCATACTGAGTAATAAAGATTCATACTGAGTATTAAAGTATCATACTATAATGGTAGCGCTCACATAGGTACGCTGCCATTTCTAAATCCCTTATGCCCCAAAGCTTGCCACGGCTCGAAGGCTAGCTCTTTCTTAGTCTGATAGTTTGAGATACATAAAGTAATGAATATCCAAAAGGATGATCTGACCATTAAGGATTTCAAAAATCGTTACAGTGAATAAAACTTTACTGCTCTGGTTCATGCACAAAATACTGCCATTTTGCGATGGCTTCGGGCTAACGCGTTATTTTCCTAAAGTTCGCAAGAGTTGACACGCTCAGCTATTATTAAAACCTTCACTACGTTGCTCATTTTGTGCATCTGAGAGTTGTATTGATCTTTCGCGATTAGGTCTTTGCTCCTTAAAGGATCTAATGAATTACTGGATTCCTTCTAGAATAATTTGATGGAAACAGGGACAAAAATAGCTTGCCCCTTATAATAATGATTACACGTCAGTGCCGCCTAGAACCTTATCTAGTTGCATTTCTGTCAAAACTCGGTCTTGGATAGGTTGTTTAGCAGCGTTAATTTTATCAACACCCCAAACTAAACCGACTGTAGTGCGTGTTGGGCGTTTGCCTTTAGGCATGTCTGCTAGCGTTAAATAAGCATCTACGACCATTTGTGGATTAGGGGCTTGATCGCTCTGCATAAATTTACCGAATTCCTCAAACATAGCGGTGGGAATATTTGCCAATTCGCCGTAGCTGTCTAGTATGTCTGTGCGTGTAGGTTGCTGTCCTGCGGCACTTAGACCTGTAGGGAATGGGCCTGGTTGTACTATGGCGATATCAATGCCGAATGGTGCCACTTCGTAACGTAAACCTTGGAGGTAGCCTTCTAAAGCGTGTTTGGTTGCGGCGTAGGTGGAGAAATATGGTGCTGAAATTTGTCCAACCATGGATGAGGTGTTGATTATCAGGCCTGACTTTGCTTTACGCATTGCAGGTAAAACGGCTTGAATAGTACGCATAGCACCATAGTAGTTGGTTTCCATCTGCTCGCGAGCTTGGGCAATACTAAATGCTTCTGTAATCCCAAGGTACATTACGCCAGCATTGTTTAGCAAAATATCAATTTTCCCCGCTTTATCTAACACGCTTGCAATAGCGGTTTTCACAGATTCATCGTTGGTAACATCCATATCAACAACATGGATTAAATCACTATATGCCTCCAACGCTGCTTTAACAACAACGTTCTTGCCTTCTGGGCCACGCATTGTAGCAAACACTTGGTAGCCTTTATCTGCAAAATCTTTTACTGATTTTTGGCCAAATCCACTGCTACTTCCAGTGATAACTATGCTTTTTCTTGTATCGCTCATTTTTCATTCCTAATCAATTTGCCAATTAAATACCAGCTGGTATAATAAGCAATGAAGAATAGTCTGTCAAATTAAAATACCGGGTGGTATAAAATTAACTCAAGTCCAAATAAGCCCTCAAGGGGGCGGCCAAAGACCCTAGACCGTGATCACGTTTTGGACGTGGCAATGAATTCTTATTGGGAAGAGGACATTGCCAATGTATCCCTAAATGAAATCTGCAGGAGATGTGAAATATCGAAGCCGGGCCTTTATAGAGAATTTTTAAATGAAGATGGCTTGATGAAAGCTGTTATTCTTAGGTATCAGAAACAGGTTCTAAATCCAGTACTGCAGATGTTAAATACGGAAATGCCGTTTCGAGAGACACTTGATCGCCTCGTGTCATTTGCTGTTTCATTTAATGATCGCCAAGAAGCTCCAAAGGGATGCCTTTTGATAAAAATGCGTGAAGCGCGAATGCATTTGGGTGACGCAACACGAGCACAAATTGATTTTGTTCAGGAACAAGCATTAGCCGCTTACAAGAAATGGGTGGAGCGTTCAAAGGCTAAAGGCGAGTTTTCTGTAGGCATGTCATCAGAGTTTGCCGCCACCTATATCGATGCGCAGCTAAGTAATGCTTCGTCACAGCTGGCTCGTGGTGTGGCCCCTGAAACGGTGAAGAAGATACTATTAGTCGCTTTTTCTATGCTTGAATGACTATTCCAGCCTGGGTTGCTCCTGTGCTCTATTATTTGAAACAGAAAGTTATATTGTAAGGGGAGAATCATTGTTTTCTTTTTGATTCACAAGGATTTGCCATCGATATTAGCTTTGCTAAAGTGCCTCATAATTTTGTTGAGTGATGTCACATTAAATGAACTTGATGTTAACAAGTTGCGCGAAACTGCTATAATCATGTACATCATTGGCATCTATTAGCATAACCATAATGAAAGTATCCTCTTTTATTGGTTTACGGTTTTTCACATTCTTGAACATTATTATTGGGGTTGCTTTTATCTCTATAATTGCTTCAATTGATTTCAAACACCAACATCAGAATAGAGTTATAACAATAATAAATGAATTAAATTATCTTTCATCTATAATTAATGATGAGATGTTCCCATCATTAAAAGAGATTATTGAGCATAAAAGTTGTAAGGCATTTATTTCTGCATCAAATAAATTAACCTATAGTTATTTGTTTTTGAGAAGTGTAAATATAGTTTCGAACATGGAAATACAATGTAGCACTCTATCGGGTGATAATATCATTAAGTTAAACGATTCAGAATCTTCATCATCTTACGATAATGAATTTTATCTGCCGAAATCTCCATTTTCCAATCTTAAAATTCAAGATGATGACGGTGTTTTTATTGTAAGTAAGGCGTTAAATAATGCTAAAAGCATTTACTTTGCAATGCACCCTGAGTTTATAAGAAAACTTGTCGATACATCAACAGAGGTTTACAAGCTAGATATAGCTGTGGGTAATTATCTTGTTAATGATAAAAAAACTCAAACAAGTAAAATTTCATTCGAAAGTAAAGATACATCATTTGATAATGTAAAAGTTCTGTCCAAGTTAGATTTTAACATGTATTCAAGCGGTTTGATAAGTGAATATGGTTTATACATATTGTTGTGGATTTTATTTTCACTGACGATTTCTAAAAGCATATACAATTCATTATCATCATTTGACACAATGATTTTTAACATTAGAAATGGCATTAAAAACAGGGAGTTTGAGCCTTATCTGCAGCCAGTATTTAATGCTGAAAAAAAATTAATAGGCGTTGAAGTTCTTGTGAGGTGGGTAAGGAAATCGGGTGAGATTGTATATCCAGATAAGTTTATTGAAGTTGCAGAAAGAAGTGGTCAAATACAAGGTATAACAACAATTCTTTTTGAAAAAGTTATAGATGAACTTTTTCATTTTAATGATAAGAGTGGTTTATCTTTACATGTTGCATTTAATATCTGTCCAGTTCAGTTGGCTGATGTAATTTTATATGACAATTGCATCAACTTTTTCGACCGTCTTAATAATAAAAATTTTTTTCTTATCTTAGAGGTTACAGAAAGAGAGGCTTTCCCCAATGGTGAGATCATTAACAGTATTGTTTCAGAGTTAAAGCCTAGAGGCTTGAAATTGGCTATAGACGATTTTGGAACAGGTCATTGCTCACTGAAGTACATTCATCAAATGGATGTTGATTTTATTAAAATAGATAAAAGTTATATTGATTGCATCAATACTGGCAACAAGATTGAAATTTTAGAAAATATTATTGATCTAGCTAAGAGATTACACGTTCCTATGGTTGCTGAAGGCGTCGAAAATAAAGTGCAATATGAATATTTAATCTCAAAGGGAGTTGATAACTTTCAAGGTTATCTATTCGAAAGACCCTTGCCATTGCATGATTTTATTGGCAAGTACCTTAATTGAACGCAACTGGAGGTCTGTTTTTCTTGTTAACTCGGACACCTTAGCCAAGGCTTTACATATCAGTTCGCTATCAAGCGATAATGACAATGCCCAATTTATGTATTTGTAGGAAAATAAGTCCAGAACAACGGCTAGATATGCCCAAGTAATACAGATTCAAATATACATCTCATCGCCTCACCAGACTTGATCAGGCTGTGTTGCACGTATTGGAGGATCACTACATGCTATCGTGTAGGTAGTTTGTATCCTTGGAGTGACTTGTTTACCCCTTATGCTTGGTGATTGTATTTCAACATAAGTATGACTTAGCATGCTGCAATGGCAGTGATTACATCGGCACGCTGTTATTTCTAAAACAAAAATGTCTCAAAAGTGAGTTACAACCAGTATGATACTTTAATACTCGGTTGTGGTTTGATTTTGACTTGGTACTAGCAATTAGTATGAATCTATATTTCTGATCACGTTTAATCTAAAACGGTACGAACAGGGTTATTTGACTGTTTAGTATGAAACTTTATTCCTCTCCTACAATTATTTATTATGTAAACACTGCTTCGGTAGTCTATACAGCACTAGGTGCATGGTTTATATATTTCTTACTTATCCTTTGGGGAATAAATCTTTTGTGGGGTACTATCAACAAGGCTCAAAAGCTTCAAGGAAAGCCTATATAATTGGAATGAAATGTAAACTCTCAACGTTCGAAACTCTGAGTGAATCGTTTAGTGTCGAGTGGAGATAATACAACACATATGGTCAAAACGATCAGCTCTAGTCTGAACTAATACATTTTAACTGTTCAATCAATTTTCTTTTATCCTCTTTAGATAAACGGCTAATCAAACAAGCAAGCTCTGCGGATTCAGCGCTATCGCAAAAGAAGTAATTCAAAGGCACACCCAGTTCATCAGCCATGCGTTGAAGAGTTTGAACATCTGGAGTGTGCCTCTCTTTCTCGTAGTGATTCATCCTACTGCTAGCAGAGCTTGGATCCATACCAATACGAATACCCAATTCTTTTTGTGTCATATTAGCCCGCTTTCGAGCTTCTTTGAGCCTGTCTGGGATTGGATTCGGTTTAGCCACTTAGTTTTCATCAGGACACCTTGAATAACTTAGATTGTCTAAGTTTTACTGATATTAGTATACTTAGCAATCCTAAGTTTTGTTTGGTGGCGCTTCATGTCTCAAACCATTAAACTCAATGAGCATATTTACTATCTTCTCATTGAAAAGAACCTAAACCATTTTACAGTGACTTCATTGCGTGATGAGCTGCTAGCTTGCAACAATATATTCTGGGACCCTTTCGAGGCTAGGGTGCTCGTTTACAAGCAGATTTGCGGTTTAGTTAAGAAGAATTTGTTAGTTAGAGATGCTAACCCAAGTCCTACGAAAGCTATTTACAGTAAATCACTGACTTTTAAATATACTCATTTTATAAAGAAAACTCGAGCCGTTCAGACGAATTCGATGGAGTCAAAATTCAACAAAATCAATAGGTATAATCAATTTAAGTTTGATATCCAAACTCTCCAAAATGAGTATGAAACTGAGTCAAGAGTGGTCGAGTCTGAACTTGAAGAATATCAGCGCTTAATGAAGCAATATCCTCAAATATCAAACTCTATTTTAGAATTTGTTAATGAAGGAAATATGCGTATGTTATTGTTAAAAGGTAAGTTAGCTGCATTAAAAAGAATACAAGAAATGTGATATGGATGACTTAGGAAATTTTCAAAATCAAATGGGGATTTTATGGCTAAGTTGAATGCTGTTAAAGGTAGGTCTTTCGCCGCTCTAAAAGCTGAAGCTTTTAAAAATGATGAAGTGTTAGGAACTTACTTAGCGGAACAACGCAAAGAGGAATTGTCAGCAGCAATCATTGGTATGAGGAGGCACGCAGGTTTAAGTAGTGTGCAGATTGCGGACAAAATGGGATTATCACTAAGTAGCGTATTAAAAATAGAGAAGTATCCAGAACGGGTAAGTTTTGAACGGTTAGACGCTTATGCTATTGTTTGTGGGTTTCGCTTGAAAATCTCGATTTGATGCTATTTATCATGTAAATAGTTCTTAGCTATAGGGCGCGAAAGCTCGTCACATTCAGTTTTCTTGTTTTAATTTTTTATGAAAATCTAAGAATGTGTGAAATGTTCAATAATTATATAAAAAACAATTGTTTAAATATTTTTTCAAATAAAGCTTGTAACATTGACCGCGAAGGGCAGTTATTGGTTGATGAAGTAATCGCCTATTTAGGCGTGACGGGTGATAAATTACAGCAAACGCAGCGACTCCTTATCAGCGACTTAAACCCACAGGCGGTGAAACGTGCCTTGTCGCAACTTCGTAGTAACCGTGAGTTTATTCCTTTATCTACTTCTGCACTTGCCCGGAGCCGTGCCGATTGGCTCTATGGCATGAATATGACACGGGCCTACACCATCCAAGGGAAAAAGGTCGGCTATCAGGGCGTGCTATCCGTCGGTCGAGTGCAAACCCCGCTCCTTGGGCTTATCGTGCGCCGCGATGAGGAAATCGCGCGATTTCAATCTAAACCCTTTTATGAAGTCTTAGCGCATTTAGTAACGGATAAACAACAATCTTTCACTGCGAAGTGGCAACCCAGTGAAGCCTGTTTACCTTATATGGACGAAGAAGGGCGAGTGCTTGCTAAGGGCTTAGCACAAAATGTGGTGCGTCGGATCACCGATAAACCCGCCAAAGTGACCCAGTTAAGCACTAAGGATAAACAGCAGAATCCGCCATTACCCTACAGCTTATCGGCACTGCAAATTGATGCAGCCAAGCGGTTTGGGATGAGCGCTAAGGACGTGCTCGATACCTGCCAGAGTTTATATGAGCGCCATAAGCTGATTACCTACCCGCGCTCTGACAGCCGCTATTTACCTACAGAGCAACATGGTCTAGCAAGCAGTGTATTAGCTGCCATTATGGGGGGGGCGCCCGAGTTAGTCGCACACGCTGAGGCGCC
The DNA here is from genome assembly GCF_000798835.1 of Shewanella sp. ZOR0012. Lineage (NCBI taxonomy): Bacteria > Pseudomonadati > Pseudomonadota > Gammaproteobacteria > Alteromonadales > Shewanellaceae > Shewanella > Shewanella sp. ZOR0012. The sequence goes on along the minus strand of NZ_JTLE01000094.1, from coordinate 3,905,755 downwards.
GAATCCTCGGCTTAAATCTAAGGCGTGGGATGATAAAAAAGTCGATGTCCACCACGCTATTATTCCAACGGAAAAACAGTCCAATTTAGGCAGTTTAAGCCAGCGGGAAAGGCAGCTTTATCTACATATTGCCCGCCAGTATTTGGCGCAGTTTTACCCCGCCTATTGCTACAGTGAAACTGCGGTCGAAGTGACCATTGAAGGTGGTCTCTTTAAAACGAAGGCTAGACAGGATAAATCCCTAGGTTGGAAACAACTGTTTGCACGGGAAGCTGATGAACATAAAGAGTCTACGGGGCGAGAATCGCTTCAAAATACTGATGATAAAAGTATCGATAAGGATGCAGAAGATGAGGTGTTTTGTGGCATTTTACCGCCTTTAGCCCTAGGACAAATCCTTCACTGCAACCAAGGTGAATTGGTCGAGAAGCAAACTCAGCCACCTAAAGCCTTTACCGATGCGACCTTGTTGAGCGCCATGACGGGGATTAATCGTTATGTGACTGACCCCGAGATCCGCAAAATTTTAAAGGAAACCGATGGCTTAGGGACGGAAGCCACTCGTGCAGGCATTATTGAGCTGTTGTTTAAACGGGGTTTTATTCAGCGTCAGGGCAAGTCAATTGTGGCAACAGAGGTGGGTAAAGGTTTAATCAATAGCTTACCCCTTAGTGCCACCACACCCGATATGACGGCGCTGTGGGAGGCAAGCCTAAATGGCATCTGCCATAAGGAAATCTCTTATCAAGGATTTATGCAGCCACTGCTGGGGACGCTAAATCACTTAATCGAAAATGCGGGCGCCCAATTACCCTCAGCCCTCAATGGCTTAAAAGGACAGGGTTTTAAGCGAGCAGCTAAAAAGTCCGGCTATCAAAAAGCTGGAAACAAAGGCGCTGCTGGCGGGAAAAAAGCCGGAACGGGCGCTAAAAAAGGAAATGCTAGAAATTCAGCCGCAGCATCTTCCACATCCACAACAGCTAAACCGACCGTCCCTAGACGGCGAACGAGCAAAGCGACCGCCCAAGCCTGATGACACAAATGTAATCAAACTGTCGCTAATGTTCGCGATTTGGTAACGATATTTAATTTATTCCGCGATATTTAATTACCGCCAATCACGTTATTTCGTGATTGGCCGATCCACTTCTAAAAAATACCTCGAAACTCAGCTTTTCTGCGCCGTGGCATGCTAACTGCTTTGCCTTGGCCGGAGAATATAATAAGCCAATCAAATCATAAGATTATTTATGATTTAGCGGAATGAATAGGTATAGATGATATGAAAAAGAAATTGCTTGCAGTGATGATCCCCGCGATGTTATTCACAGGTACAACTCATGCGGTCGAGCTGTATAACGATCAAACCAATAGCGTCAATATGATGGGGTGGTTAGGCTTTGCGGCGTTAAATGATGGTCATGAAACCTCAGTTATCGATAACTTTTCCCGGGTGGGATTTCGTTTTGACCGCCAAGAGAAAAACGGCTGGCGCTCCTTTGCCCATACTGAATGGGGTATTAATATGGTCACCAGCGACGATGGTCTAATTTATACCCAAGGCCAAGGTGGCGGCCAATTATCCGCTTCAAAAACCTCAGATTTCCTATTTAACCGCTTAGGTTATGTTGGCATGTCGCACGACAAATGGGGCACCCTCAGCTTTGGTAAGCAGTGGGGAGCTTACTACGATGTTGCCTATACCACGGATGTGCTCAATGCGTTTACTGGCTGGTCGGTCGGTGCTTATACCTTCGGTGATGGTGGGTTAACGGGGGCTGGACGTGCCGATGCGGCGCTGCAATACCGTAATACTTTTGGCAATCTACATATCGCGGTGCAATACGCTTCTAAGCAAAATAGCGATGTAGCAATTTATGACAACCAGGGTCACGCCTTAAACGATGGTTCTGAGCTGAGCTTCGACCCAAGCTATGGTGCGAGTGCGACTTACTATTTCACTGATAAATTTAAGGTGTTAGCAGGTTTTAACCGTGGCGACTTCACTGGCAATCTTGCGGGTAAAGACGTGGATAACACCAACCAAATCATCGGTATCGGCGCACAATACGGCAGTTTCTATCAATATGCACCGGGTTGTGATGCTAAGGGATTGTATGTTGGTTTTAACGCCCATAAGAGTGAGCAAAACGAGTTATTGGGGGGCGAACTGTACGACTCAACTGGTGCTGAATTTATCGTCGCCTACCACTATGACAACGGATTCGTACCTAGCCTATTGCTGACTTACCAAGATTTGGATACCGATGAAAACACGGCAATTCAAGGTAAATGGACCCGTCAGTTTGCTGTGCTTGGTCTGCATTATCGCTATAGCCGCGACACTATCATGTATGCCGAAGCCAAAATCGATTTCAGCGATATGGACGATAAAGCCTACGAAGACCTACAAGATAACAACTACGCCGTTGGTATTCGTTATTTCTTCTAAGTTCAATGACTTGAGCGACTAATTCGGCAGCATAAATCAAAGGCCACAGATTGTGGCCTTTATTATAACTATCCATTTCTACTCAAAGAGTTAAACAATCCCTAACTTCTTCATTTTACTGCGCAGGGTATTGGCATTAATATCAAGCAATTCAGCGGCACCGCCCGGGCCATAGAGTTTACCCCCCGTGATCCTTAAGGCATGGTTGATGTATTTTTTGGTCATCACATCCAGCGGTACCAACTTATCGCTAGCATGGCTTGGATCGATAATCACGGTTTGATTTGATGGGGTTTTCACTTCTTCACAGTGTTGTGGAACCAGAAAACGAAAGTCAAGCGGACCTGCAGGATGCTGGATCATGGCGCGCTCAAGCACATTGATAAGTTCTCGCACATTGCCGGGCCAGCCATATTGATTGAGGATATTCAACTGTTCTGGTGCAATCCTTGGTAACTGCGGCAAATTAAACTTGGCACTGAGCTGCTCGACAAAATGTTGCACTAACAGAGGAATATCTGTGCGTCTTTGTTTGAGTGACGGGATCTCGATGGGGAAAATCGCCAGTCGATACCAGAGATCTTCACGGAACACTTCTCTGTGCACCATAGCTTGAAGGTTTCTGTGGGTCGCCGCGATAATACGAATATCAAGTTGCACTGCATCGTGGCCGCCAACACGGGTGATACAACTATTTTGTAGAACCCTGAGTAGTCTAACTTGGGCTGAAAGCGGTAGCTCGCCAATCTCATCCAAGAAAATTGTGCCGCCGTTGGCTTGTTCGAAGTAACCAATTTTGCGCGAATCGGCGCCTGTAAATGCGCCTTTTTCATAACCAAAAAGCTCGGAGTCAATCAAGGTATCAGGGATAGCGCCACAGTTAACCTTGATAAAAGGTTTACCCGAACGTTCCGACAGCTCGTGAATGGCGTTGGCGATGACTTCCTTACCGCAGCCGGTTTCTCCCAGCATTAACACTGTGGTGTTGATTTTGGCGATGGATTGCACCTGCTGCATCACCTGTTTTAGGCCCGAATTGGCACCAACCACGCCATTTTGAATATCTAAAGTGCGGCGCAGACTGACGTTTTGTTTTGAGAGCGCTTCATTTTCTTTGAGTAAGTTTCGATCCCTTAAATTTAGCGCCGTGATCAGCGCTAAGTTCTGCATATGCGGCGCAATTAAGTCGGCATGGCGTGGTCTAAATACCCCTGTCGTTTTGGCGTAAAAGCCAACAATTCCAAGATGAGTATTTTCTATCGACATTCGCAGGATAATCAGTGACCGAATATCTTTAATCACCTGAGGTGCGACTAATGCAGTAACAGGATCATGCTCAATATCATTAACAATTCTAACCCTTGGTCGCTCGGGATCTTCTAAGTATTGCGCCATTTTTTCAGGAATTTGGACACGCTTATCGAGCGTACAACATTGGGTGTCATCTACATGGGCAATAAACTGTATATCATTAAATTGTTTGCGGAAAATGTTCACAAATAGCCCATCAATGGGCAGTTCATCCCGAATAAACTCAAAGTAGCTCTGTAGGGATTTCTCCAGTTGCAGACTACTACAGAGCCTTAGGGTTGATTCGTAATAAAAGTGTTTTTCCATTGATATTTCAAGTTGATCACTAAGTATCGTGATTGTAGATCTTTATATTTCGTGATTTTGTGCCTGCAATCAAAATTCACCACTTAAATACCTCCTTTTAGGTGCTTGGCACAGCACCTGCACTTTCATGCTGACAAGTTCCAGTGATTATTGAAGGAAATCAGCATGAGTAAAACCCAAGATATTAATGCGGGGCGTCGCCAGTTACTAAAGGGAGGCATGGTCATGGCCGCAGGGCTGGGGGCAAGTATGGCGCTGCCTGCCACAGCAAGTTGTAATTCGGCCCCTGTCAGCTTTGATGAAATAGTGGATGTGCTGGTTGTTGGCAGCGGTTTTGCTGGTATGTCAGCAGCGCTGCAAGCCAGAGAGGCCGGTGTGAGCGTGATGATTATCGATAAAATGCCTGTCTTTGGTGGCAACTCGACCATCAACGGCGGTGCGATGGCGGTAGCAGGTTCTGTCCTACAGAAGCAGGCTGGGATTGAAGACTCAGTCGATGCCATGGTCGAAGACATGTTACGGGCAGGCCGCGGCATGAACGATGTTGAAATGCTTAAACTGGTGTGCAACGGCACAGCAGAATCTTGCCAATGGCTAATTGATTACGGTGTTCACTGGAAGCCCTTTGTACAACATTTTGGCGGTCACTCAGTACAACGGGTACTGCAAACCGTCGAAAGCTCAGGTGCAGGCATTATTCGTCCCTTGATCAAAGCTGCGCGTGACAAGGGCGTGGTCATGAAAAATCAGACCAAGCTCGAAGGCTTTGTAAAAGATGAGGCTGGACGGGTGATCGGTGTCGAAGTTCGTGAAGGTTTTTATTTTCCCAATGAGCGCACGGGTAAAATACGCCGTATCGGCGCGCGCCGCGGCGTGATTATGGCGACCGGTGGTTTTGGCCGTGATATCGAATACCGCATGATGCAATTACCTGAGTTAAATAGTGATTTAGATTCAACCAACCATGCAGGTGCCACCTCTGAGGCACTCAAGCAAATGATGCTGATTGGGGCCAATCCCATTCATTTAGACCAAATTCAACTCGGTCCCTGGGCATCTCCTGACGAGAAGGGGTTTGGCACGGCTTCACAATTCAACACTATTGCCACTTATCCCCACGGCATTGTTGTCGATGTACGCACCGGCGAGCGTTTCTTCAATGAATTAGCCGACCGTAAGGCGCGGGCCGACGCCATTATGACCAGACGAGATGAAAAGGGACAGCCTGTCTACCCCATTGGCTTTACTAATGCCGCCGGTGCCAGCAAGGCGCAAACCCTAGATTGGGGACTGAAATATAACGTCATCAGCAAAGCCGAGACCTTAGACGAACTGGCTGCTATTTACGGCATGCCTGCTAAGGCGTTAAAGGCGCAAGTCGAGCGCTGGAATGAGGCGGTTAAGACTGGTGTAGATAAAGAATTCGATCGACCAATGCAAGAGGCCATAGTGCTAGACAAAGGACCTTGGTATGCGGTGCGTATGTGGCCGAAGGTGCATTACTGCATGGGCGGCGTGAAGGTAAATACCCAATCCGAAGTGCTGCATTTGGTCAGCAATAAAGCCATCCCCGGATTATATGCCGCTGGCGAAGCTACCGGTGGTATCCACGGTGCAAGTCGATTAGGTGCCTGCGCCGTTGCTGAAGGGGTGGTGACGGGGCGTAACGCTGGCCGTAACTGCGCCGCAGCGAGTGCTGTGACACTTAAGCAAGCCTAGATTTTACTAAATATAACAAAATGTTGGAGATGATTATGAATAAATCAGTGTTGATGGCTTCACTCACCTTAAGCTTACTCTCAGGCAGTGCGTTAGCGATGGAGCAAGTCGTGCTTGATGGTAAACATTTAACCCAAGACCAAGCTTGGGCAATTGCCGATGGCGCTAAAGTAAAAATTGCTCCACAAGCGAAAACCCAATTAGTGAAAGCACACGAGCTATTGATGGAAGCCGCACGTCTAGGTAAACCCGTTTATGGTCTAACCGTAGGTGTTGGACTTAATAAAGACCACAAACTGTTCGATGCTAATGGCAAATTGAGTGATGCAGTACTCGATGCCTCAAGAAGTTTTAACTTTAGTACTTTTCGTGCTCATAGTGCAGGCGTGGGTGACGCTGCGCCCATCCGCTTAACACGTTTGGCATTAGCTGTGCGGTTAAATACTATGCTAGCCGGACAAACCGGTGTGCAGCCTGTGGTGGCAGAGCTTTATGAAGCTTATCTTAACAAGGGGTTGACACCTGTGATCCCAGCCAAGGGCACGGTAGGTGAGGCGGACATTCTACTCTCATCCCATGTCGGTTTAGCCATGGTTGGCGAGTGGGAAGTATTCTATAAAGGTCAGCGTGTTAGCAGTAAAGAGGCGATGGCTGATGCAGGGATTGCACCATTAGTTCCAATGGGGAAAGATGCGCTGTCGATTTTATCTAACAACGCCTTTGCAGTGGCGTATGCAATGCAAGGTTACCGCGAGGCGAAGCACCTATTGGCCGTGTCGCCCACCGTCTTTGGCTTAAGCCTTGAGGGATTAAACGGCAACGTGGCGCCATTCTTGCCACAAACCAATGATATTCGCCCATTCCCTTATATTAAAACCGCCGCCAGTGACATTTTAAAACAACTCGATGGCAGCTATTTATGGCAGCTGAATGATGAGCGTCCTTTGCAAGATCCGCTGAGCTTTAGAACGACAGCTTATACTTTTGCTGGCGCCGAACAGGCCTTAGCTTCATTGGATGAAGTACTCAATATCCAAATCAACCATTCAGATGATAACCCCGCAGTAATTGTGGGTGCCTCAAACCAGTATGCGCAGTTCCCACAAGTGGCTAAGTATTTGGTTGAAGGGCAGGGTGGTGTATTCCCAACCACTAACTTTGAGCCGCTGCCTGTGGCTCTCGCGGTGCAAAACCTGAGTGTGGCCTTGACCCATGTGTCCCATAACAGTGTGATGCGGACCATTCATTTGTCCGATGAACACTTTACTAAGCTGACGCGCTTCCTAAGTGCGCCTGAAAACCAAGGCCATGCCTTTGGTGCGATTCAAAAAGCCTTTGTGGATATGCAAGTGCGTAACAAGCAGTTAGCGACGCCAGTCTCCTTCGATGGGATTTCTATCGCTGGTGGTATTGAAGATACCTTCACTAACCTTAAGTTAGCGTCGGATAACCTGATCCAAATCGTGGATAACACGCGAGTTATCTATGGTTTAGAGCTGCTACATTCAACTCAAGCGATTGATTTACGCAAACAAGCGAACCCTGAGCTACAACTTGGTAAAGCGACGCAAGCCATGTACAAGGCTTACCGCGAGAAAGTGCCTTTTGTTGCGAAAGATCGCCCATTCACGCCGGACATCCAAGCGTCGACTGACTTTATTACACACTATTAATCTGCGATGCGGGGCACCATGCCCCGCCTAGGAAGACTCTGATGTTAAAACCCGTATTTATTCTATTACTCGGTGCCATGCTGGCAGCACCTATGGCTGCTAATGCAATGAATATCAAGGATTACCATAAAGAGGTAATGACTGGAGCCGATGGTAAAGTCGATTGTGCGGCATGCCACGGTGATGCAAAACGCAAAACCGTTCCTGATGCTGCGACTTGCAGTCGTTGTCATGGTTCACCCGAGGACGTGGCTAAGTTGACTGCGCGCCCTGCGGATGCGGGTCATTCGGTTGAGCCGAATCCCCATAACAGTCTGCACTATGGTACTGATCTGCCTTGTACTTACTGCCATCAGGAACACAAAGAAAGTAAAGTCTATTGCAATCAATGCCATGAGTTTACTTATCCTCAAATGAAACGTTAATTTCATCCTCGTTAAACACCCGCTCCCCTGTATTTTGACGATTATTGTCATGCACTCAACTTTGTTGAGTGCATTTTTTCAGCAAAAAAAAGAGTAATCCAACTCGGATTACTCTCACGGAAAATAGGTCGTTGAACGTTGTAGCCAAAATCACTCATTTGGATGAGGAGCCTGCACACAATGACAGCTTTTACTTAATTAACCCTTAAAATTAACATTTATCTTAAGAGTTCACCGCGGTTGAGACTGATGAGCTTATCTAAGATCCGCTCGCCATCCATTCGAATACCATTGTGTTCATATTCTGAGGTTAACCAATACTTTAGGTGCGCTACCTGTTTGGCGGTTTCTAGGCTGAAATCCATCTCGACATACATATCTTCGCTATAAATCGCGGCCGCAACTGGGACGCGGTTTTGGCTGAGCTGCTCAAGATTGTAAAGCGTTGGCCAGTCCGTTTTATGGGCAAGAATATTGGCTGCGGCTTTAAGTGGCGCTAAATGGCTAAATTGTTCAAACATCCAAGGGTAAATCATCTCGCCAGTAAACAGGAAAGGCTTACCCACTTGATAGTTAAAGGCCGGATACTGCTCCCGTACCCTATGGGCAGACCACTGTGACGCACTGTGTTGGCAGTAGATGGCCTCGTGTAACAGGGCAAAAATTGGGTTGGTGTTATAGTCGAGTAATTGGCAAAAATGATTTAAAAACAGCGGGTTGACATAATCACCTTGGGGCGAGTGCACTAGGGCCTGTTCAAGTAAATAGTAGACTGACTCAGGGCCTTGCTCCATGCCTAAATTAATGCCAAGCAGTTGCAGCATTTCAACCGTGAGGCGTTCACCCGTGGCTAACTGCACTGGATGTTCGAGTAAATGTTTGGCGAGGCGAGTCACCAGATGCTGCGCATCGTGGAAGCGCTGGAAGAAGTCCTTATTCTTGGCGAGTACGCGCTGATAGGTGGCTTGATAAACCTCATCACTGCTGCGCGTGAGGGAAGGAATACCACCTGTGATATAGGCTTCACTTACGCCCTGAGGCGCAGCACTTAAGTAGTGCAGCACGCAGAAACCACCAAAGCTTTGACCGAGGATAGCCCACTTGTCGGCGGGGCAGAGCTGGGTGCGGATTGATTCGGCGTCACGGACGATATTGTCGGCTCTAAAATGGCTTAAATATTCGGCCTGTTGCTCAGGGGTTAAGTGACTGAGGCTCTGATAATTGATGGGGCTAGAAAGGCCTGTGCCCCGTTGATCGAGCAATAAGACTCTAAACTCTTTGAGTGCTCGACGGATCCAGCCGCTATTGCTGGCGGGCCGCATAGCGGCAAAGCCAGGACCTCCTTGGAAAAAGACGATATAGGGTAATTTTTTATCTTTATTTTCAATGGCGCAAAGTTCTCTCGCAAACACAGTAATCTGCTCACCAATGGGTTGTTGGTAGTTGAGTGGCAAAGTAAATGTGTGTTTCTTGGCGAAAACACCAGCGAGCATCATATCGGGTTTCATCAATTGACCTTAAGGGCTAGGCTTGTTATTTATGGCAGATTGTATACAAAAGCCCTGTTGTCGCAAGTTAGGATTATTTGATTAGCCTTTGGTTGAGATCAATTTTTATTATAAAAAATTGAGCCATGATAACCCTCTTAGCGTAATCTATCGGCTATGGATAACACGAGATTGAAGCTATGAAGTACCAAATTATTCCTGTGACACCTTTCCAGCAGAATTGCAGCTTGATCTGGTGTGAAAAAACTAAGCATGCAGCGGTTGTCGATCCGGGAGGGAACGTTGACCGTATTTTAGGTGAAGTCACTAAATTAGGGCTGACCCTTGAAAAAGTGTTACTCACTCATGGTCATATTGATCATGTTGGCGGTGCTAAGTTATTAGCACAACAAACGAATGTACCCATCGTTGGTCCACATGAGGCGGATAAGTTTTGGATTGAAAATCTGCCTAAACAGAGTCAAAACTTTGGTTTTCCCCACTGTGATGCCTTTGAACCCGATCAATACCTGTGTGATGGCGATACCGTCACCGTAGGCGAGCAAAGTTTGACTGTGCTGCATTGCCCTGGCCACACACCAGGACATGTGGCGTTTTATTCGGCCTCATCCAAGCTTGCATGGGTCGGAGATATTCTCTTTAGAAGCTCGATTGGCCGTACTGATTTTCCTCAGTCAAATCATCAAAGCTTGATCCATTCAATCACCTCTAAACTCTGGCTTTTAGGCGCTGACGTGGAATTTATTCCTGGCCACGGACCTATGTCTACCTTTGGCGAAGAGCGTGAACATAATCCCTTTGTGGCTGATCAGTTACTGCTCTAAGTTGCATAACACTGCGTCAATTGACTTAATATCAACCAAAATGCGAGTTCTAATCAGGTACAATTCATATTTACTGTGCCTGATTAAACCTGCAAACCTCATCTCTGCTTGACACACATCTTGGGTCTTTTTAGTTAGATTTATCCGCAACTATCTATTTTTAAGCATTATATTTTGACCTAAACCAAATATCGGTTATTTACGCAACTGAGAATCGCTCGTAACTCTGTGTATTATTCATCAAAATTCTGTTTTTTTTACTTTTTAGTTACATTTTACTGGCTAGACTTAAAGCTAACGTTGTAGGTGTCTATCGGGGTAACTATGAATACAAAAACGATGATGAGTGTTGTTTTTTCCACAATCGTCGCTAGTGCAGTGATTACGGCGGCGCTGAGTTTTAATGTCAAATCTAAGATTGAACTCTTTAATGATGCTGCGAATATTCGCTATCAATCCTACCAAATTGCTGATGAACTTCGGCAAAGTTCTGATGATTTGACCAGACTCGCCCGTACCTATGCGGTGACTGGGGATGAAAAGTACGAAAAAATGTATATGGATATTCTGGCCATTCGTAACGGTGAAAAACCTAGGCCGGAAAAATATCACCAGATTTATTGGGATTTGGTGCTCAGTTATGGCGATAAACCTAAGCCTGATGGCGCCAGAGTGGCCATCAAAAGCCAAATGAAGGCTTTGGGGTTTTCCGATGAGGAGTTCCATTATCTCGAGCAGGCACAGCAAAATTCTGATGCTTTAGTCGCCCTTGAGGTCAAGGCGATGAACGCGGTGAAAGGAATTTTTATCGACCCAAATACCCAAACCTACAGCATTAAAGGTGAGCCGAATCTCGCGATGGCGAGGGAATTACTACATAGCGATCAATATCATAGTGAAAAAGCCAAGATCATGCAGCCGATCGATCAGTTTTTTACCGCCTTGGATAAACGCACTGAGGGTGAGGTGAGTAATCGATTGGATTCTTTAAATATGGCACTCAATGGTTCGCAGTTTGTACTCTTTTTGGTGATTTTAGTTGCCGTTGGCGGCTTTATTATTGTTAAAAGTAGGATTGTGACTCCACTCGTACAAACCTGTCGCGAATTACTTGATATTCAAAGGTCTAAAAATCTTGCCCGCAGGATCTCAGTTTCGACTCAGGGTGAAATTGGGGAAATTGTTAACCAAATTAATTTATTCATTTCATCTCTAGCCAGTTCATTAGCGACGACGGACAGTATTGCGAAGGAGGTGGCAGATCTCGCTAAACAAACCAAAGCTTCGATTCAAGTTTCCCGTCAAAGCTCAAACCGAGTCGCCAAAGAGCTCGATGCCAGTGCGAGCGCGATGGAAGAAATGACGACCACCTTAGTGCATGTTAGTGAGAGCACCTCGAACGCCGAAATTCGGGCAGCAGAAAATGAAACCCATGTGGGCGTTGGTCAGGATACGGTTTCAGAGGCATTGAATGCGATGGCGGTGCTCGAAAGTGAATTTACGACCACCCAAGATTCGATGCAGCATTTGGTGAATGAGAGCACTCAAGTCAGTAATGTACTAAGTGTGATTAAAGCGATTGCTGAGCAAACTAACTTATTGGCACTCAATGCCGCAATTGAGGCGGCGAGGGCGGGTGAGCAAGGGCGTGGTTTTGCGGTGGTAGCCGATGAAGTGCGTTCACTCGCACAGCGCACTCAAGATTCTACCAAGGAAATTGATGATATTGTTGCCAGTTTACAAAATCGCACCAATCAGGTGGGCAGCTCAGTCACCCAAGCAGCTAACTTAATGAAAAAAGCCTCAGGTGAATTGCAACGTATCGTGACGGTCTTTGATGATATTCGCCATAGCACTGCGGCGATTCATGGGATTAATACCCAAGTAGCGGCATCAACCGAAGAGCAATCTCTGGTGTCTAAGGATATTGCCACCAGTCTTATGGTAATCCGCGATAATTCCCGCGAAGTGTCACAAATTATTGAGCAAATCGAATTCACCTCTATTAGCTTAGATAATCAATCCCAAGCACTACGAACTAAGGCTGGAGAGTATCAGTTTTAACCCTTAGTTCAAGGCTATCTCACACTTGTTGACAGGGATGTCAGCTTTATCCTTTAGCTATTTTGTGTTTCCCCGCTTTTGCCCTTTTAAATTCAATTTTCCTTTGTTAGCTTGTTCTACATAAAGATAATTTTTTAATCAGTTACGCTGATTTCAATCGTGGATGCATTAAATGTGTCCCTAAGTTAGCGAAATAGAGAGGGAGTCAATGTCGATGGATCACCAAATGGAAGACTTATTAGAACATTGGTTGCCCCTCGCGGATGATTCATGGGTGCTGGCGGTGATTACCCATATCCAAGACTCGTCCTACCGTAAACCCGGCGCCATGATGTTATTCCACGAGTTTGGCCAAGGCGCAGGGATATTAAGTGGTGGCTGTTTAGAGGCCGATCTTCGCCGTCATGCGCAGCAAGCCATGCAATCGCAACAGATTACTTGTATCACCTATGATGCGACCGATGAATCCGATGCCAGCTACCGCCTAGGTTGTGGTGGTAAAGTCGATATCATGTTGATCCCTCTGCTTAAAGAAAATCATGATCTTGGGCTAGTGGACATAGTACAAGCGTTTCGCAAGGGGCTGTTGGGCTACTATCAATTGCCCTTAGTGCCTGCGGGCAGCGATGCTCGCAGTTACGCTGCACAGTTTTATCCGGCGCAAAGTGCCCCTTTTCCTACGGCGGACTTTCCAAAGGCGGGCATACTCAGCCAGCCTGAAGGGGAGGCGCTTATCATCCCACTCAGACCACGATTTCATTTAGGGATTTTTGGTGGAGGAATAGATGCTAAACCCGTGGCGGCGATTGCCCACAGTTTAGGTTGGCAGGTGAGCGTGTTTGATACGCGCACCGCATATGCGCGAACTGCCGATTTCCCCCACGCCCATATCGTTAAGCAAAACCTTGATGATGCCGAAGCGCTTGTCGCGCAATTAGATTGCGCCGTGGTCATGCACCATCACCTGAATTTGGATACGGCGGCGCTCAAAGCTATTCAACCTTTTGATCTTAAATATGTTGCCCTCTTGGGGCCCGCTCATCGGCGGGATAAAGTGCTGGCGATGGCCGAACTCAATACGGAGTCGTTTAGTGGCTTTTTCTCGGCACCTGCGGGGCTTGCTCTTGGTGGCGAGTTACCGAGCGCCATTGCCTTGAGTATCTTGGCCCAATGCCATGGGGTGCTTCATGGCGCGGCATTTTCCTCGCTCGATGGAATGATGCCTTAATGCGCATCAGGCAAAGATTGCTCATTGCTGTGCTCGCGGCAGGCGAGAGCCGGCGCTTTCAGGGGGCGAAGCTGGCACAACGTTTATCAACAGCGGCGAGTGAGGGGCAAGGGCATAGCATCTTACAACGCCATATCGACCGTTTGGCTCGCTTCATCTCGGCTCCATTAGTAATGGGAGCATCCACTCAAATCACCGCAGAACTGTTGGTAGTGCTTGGTGCCCATCAAACATTATTGCGTCCGCAACTTGACGCTCTCGGTGCGCTAAAACTGACGTTGCTTGATAATCCTAATTGGCAAACAGGTTTGGCGTCGTCGCTGCGAGTTGCGGCGGACTTTGCAAAAGCGCAGCAGTTTGATGGCATGTTACTCACCTTAGCGGATCAAGTTGCGCTGACATTTGAAGACTATCGGCAGGTGATTGAGACTTGGCAGACGAATCAACAATCTGTGGCCGCTCTTTATACGAACGAAGCTGAGATGTTGAATGGACAAGGGACGTTGGATGAACAAGGGACGTTGGATGAATTAGGCGCCCCTGCTATTTTTAATGCCTCAATATTCGATTTATTAACGGATTTGACTGGCGATCGCGGCGCCAAATCCATCTTAAAACAACTGGCAAATGTGGGTGAGTTAGTGGCTGTTCCTTTGCCCCATGCCGCGATTGATATTGATACTAAAGCCGATCTTGCGTCGTGGTTGGCACTTAAGGAGTGAGTTATGGCAATACCATCCTCGGAGGCGGCACAGGACCAGAGCCTTGCGATGCCTTCCCTAAACCTGACCATTAATGGCAGATCCTTTACCTTAAATGCGGATCCCAATATGCCTATCCTCTGGGCGTTACGGGATATTTTAGGCTTAACGGGCACTAAATATGGCTGCGGCGCCGGGCTCTGCGGCGCGTGTACCGTGCATTTAGATGGTCAGCCTGTGCGCGCCTGTTTAACCAGCGTATCCCAGGCGCAAGGCAAGCAACTGACCACGATTGAAGGGCTGGATAATCAAAAGCTTAAAAATGCTTGGGCCGAACACAATGTACCCCAGTGTGGTTATTGTCAGGCTGGGCAATTAATGTCAGCAGCGGCTTTAGTCACTCAGCATCCAAAACCATCGGCGGAACAAATTGATGCTGCCATGTCGGGTAATTTGTGTCGCTGTGGTACTTATCCTCGGATAAAAGCGGCGCTGCAAAGCTATGCCAAACAGGAGGGCTAAGATGAGTACATTCACCGCAGTTGAAAATATCAGTCGCCGCGATGTGTTAAAACTCTTCGGCGCCGTCGGGGGCGGCCTCGCCCTTGGTGCCAGTGGCCTCAGTTGGAGTCCAATGGCATTGGCGCAGGACCAACAGGCGCGGTTCAATCTGTTTATCGCCATCGGTGAGGACGACAAGGTCTATTTGACCTGCCACCGCTCCGAAATGGGTCAGGGGATCCGCACGGGGATTTTGCAAATTTTGTCCGAAGAGCTAGAGGCTGATTGGGATAAAATTGTGCCTATTCAAGGGCTCGCCGATAAACGCTACGCCAGCCAAAATACCGATGGTAGTCGCAGTATCCGCGAAAACTATGATCGCATGCGTGAGATGGGCGCGATGGCTCGAACCATGCTTGAGCAAGCCGCAGCAGCCCGCTGGAAAGTCCCTGTGAGTGAAGTGCAGGCTAAAGATCATCAAGTGCTGCATGCCAAATCTGGCCGTTCTGCCAGCTTTGGCGAATTAGCCCTCGATGCGGCGGCATTACCACTGCCTGCGGCTGATTCGCTGCGATTAAAGGCGGTTAAGGATTTCAAGCAAATAGGGGCTTCGCGTCAGATAGTCGATATGCAAGCCATGCTCACGGGTAAGGCTGTCTATGGCTATGATATCCAACTGGATAACATGCTTTATGCCAGCATTATGCGCCCACCCGTATTGGGGAGCGATGTGGCTAGTCTTGGCGATAGTGCGGCGCGCAACGTAGCGGGTGTGGTCGATGTGTACCGTTTGCCAACGCCCAAGGGCGCTCCCGCTTTTCAAGCCTTAGGCGGCGTAGCTGTGGTGGCGACAAATACTTGGAGTGCGCTGCAGGGACGTAAAGCCTTGCAAGTGAGCTGGACTGAGTCTGCCAACAGTAGCCACGATTCTAAAACCTACCTGCAAGAGCTGGTGGACAAGGTACAAGCCCCTGGCAAGGTGGTACGTCAAGTTGGTGATGAGGTCAAAGCGTGGCCGAAGGACGATACCCTTAAGGCGATTTATACCGTGCCTTACCTTATCCATTCCTCCATCGAGCCGCCTGTGGCCACCGCTAATGTGACCGAGAATAGCTGCGAAATTTGGGCATCGACGCAAACACCTCAAAGTACTCAGCAAAATGTGGCTGCGGCCTTAGGTATCGCCGAAGATGCGGTCAAAGTGAATGTCACGCTACTGGGCGGCGGCTTTGGGCGCAAGTCTAAACCAGATTTCAGTGTGGAGGCGGCACTACTCTCCAAGCAATTTAAACGGCCGGTGAAGGTGAGTTGGAGCCGTGAGGATGAGATCCAAAACGGTTATTACCATGCCATCAGTGCCCAGTGTTATCAGGCCTTGTTCGATGCCAACAACAAACCGACGGCGCTGCTGGCGCGTACAGGCTTCCCGTCAATCAGCTCCACCTTTGCCGAGGGCGTCGAGTATCCATCCGGTGGTGAGCTGGACTTAGGTTTTGTTGATGTGCCCTTTGCTCTGGCAAATTTACGCTATGAGGCTGTAAAGGCCAGCGCCCATAGCCGTATCGGTTGGATGCGTTCGGTATGTAACATCCAACACGGGTTTGGCGTGGGCAGTTTTGTCGATGAAATGGCCCATAAAGCCAAGTTATCTTGTCCCGATATGTGGCGCATCTTACTGGGGCAACCAAGACGAGAGACCTTTGAGAACCAAGGCTTTAAATATGGTAACTATGGTGAAGAGTTAACTCGTCATCCCGTCGATGTTGGCCGTTATCTCAAGGTAATTGAGGTGGTTGAACAAGCCCAAGCCAAGGCGCCGAAAGCGGGTAAGAATCAAGGTTGGGGCTTTGCCGTGCATCGCAGCTTTGTGAGTGTGGTGGCGGTGGCGATACGGGTAGAAGTCTGCGAGGACAAACAGCTTAAGGTGCTGAATGCCATTGCTGCGATTGATGCTGGCACTGTAGTTAACCCCGACAGGGTGAAAGCGCAGACCGAAGGCGCGATAGTTTTTGGTTTAAGCTTGGCGCTAATGGGGGAAATCAGTTACCAGCAGGGTAAGGTGATGCAGTCTAACTTCCATGATTATCACCTGCTACGTTTACCCCAAGTGCCAGAGATGGAGATCATCATTATCGACTCGGATGCGCCGCCTGCGGGTGTAGGTGAGCCCGGCGTACCGCCGGTGGCGCCTAGTCTGACCAATGCGATATTTGCCGCAACAGGCCTTAGGATCCGCGACCTGCCGGTTAATAAACAGTTAAAGGTGTGATGCTGTAAACGACACCTGAGTGAGCAAAAAAGCGCCTAATAAGCGCTTTTTTCGTTTTTTTACCACAAATAAATTGCTTGTTAGCAAATTTACGGGCATTAATGCCGAAAATTAGCAATAGATCAGGTTTTTGTTACCAGAATAGAGGTAATTTAACCAATATGTTTACTCAAGTGACCTAAGGTATGCGGACTCGCGTACACATTCATTTGAATCGGTTACTAGTCGGCCTGTGAGTCAGTTTTCGATTGCAGTTCCCTACTAAAAATTGATCGACACGGAAGTGAAGGGCGCTATAACACCATAATACAGCCGCACCTTGAGCGCATTTGAGTAGTTAACTTCCGTGAAAACAATAAAGGGGTCATCATGGAAAATCGTTGGCAGGTCGCTATTTCTGCGGGGCTATTAGCCGCAATATGGTGTGGTATCGCAGATACTTTTCATCTTGTTACTTGGATTGGCTTTTTAGGTTGTAGCACGTTTTTTGCTCAGCCGAAGGCCGGTTTTCAAGGCGTGATGATGGCGTGGTGCACCAATCTCTCCGGTGTGTTTTGGGCTTGGCTCATTATCAGCGGTAGCAGTTTTTTCGTATCGCCTGTGGCGGGTTATCTGTTTACGGGTATCGCTACCTCGGCAATGTGCCTACAGGCCAGTTATCAAAAGCTCAGTTTTATTCCCGGTGCCTTTATCGGCTGTTGTATTACCTTTGCCATGGCTGGGGATGTGGCCAATATTGTGCCGCCTTTAGTGTTAGGCGCACTGTTAGGTTTTTGCATGAGCTTATTGACGGCGCAGTTAATCACCCTTCGCCAAAAATGGTCAGCATCAACAGGTTCTGAAATCGCCAGTGCCGATTAATCTTCCATCACTTTTGTGTTCGCATGATAGCCATGCGGTAACTGAGTGATCGAATAGATGAGCTATAATGCTGATTTAGTACCCGATAGCTTTAGGTCTTAGGAAATATCAAGATGAAACAAATCCAGTTTCGCACCATTGATGCCATATTGATCAAGTTCAGTCTTAACGGCAAATTTTGGATTGTCTGTTCTATGGTGGCGTTAATCACGGCTACTATCGCACTTATCAATTACCAACATGCTCACCGCAACCTCGAAGCAGCATCTTTGGCTCGAGTTCAGGCGACGGTTGATGCCTTTGCCCAAGTCGCAAATGCGCAACAGTTGCAAGGTGATGCATTATCACAATTTGCCCGAGACAATGGGCTGAGTGTTGTCTCTCGCCAGACTGAGGCGCAGCGCCAAAGGGATAATGTCACCGCCAGCGCCACGGTGGCATCTGGCAGCGCGCTCGCACTGTCGCAAAATGTGTCCGAATGGGAAAGTGATGGCCGCAGCGATGCTAATTTGATGTTTTGGCTTGCATTAATCGGTTTATTGCCCTTATTCCAATTAAGCTATTGGATTTCAACTTCCCTCGGCGGTGGTCTGTGGGATATGTACATGGCCATCAAACGCTTAGCCGATGGCGACTTAAGTTTCAGATTAAACTTTTTCGGTACCGATGACTTCAGCTTAATCGCCCGCGAAATTGACCGCTGTGCCGATAACATGAGCGAAATGGTGAGCGCTATCCGCAATAATGCCCAAACACTTTCCCTCGCTGCTGATGAGTTTAATCAGCAAGCAAAAATCAGCGGTGAGTTAATTGGTGCCCAGCATCAATTTTTAGATTCAGTGGCTGTGGCCATGGCGCAAATGACTTCGGCGATTGAAGAAGTGTCGGTTAATGCCAGTAACACTTCACTACAGACTAAAGATAACGCCAGCCAAATGAGTGCCAGCCAAGGGCGTATTAGCCATACGGTGGACAGTATTGGTTTGCTCTCAACCAAAATTGGTGCAGCCTTTTCATCGGTAGAACAATTATCTAAGGATGCGGCGGCTATTGATGCCGTTGTAACAACCATCAATAGTATTTCTGGGCAGACTAACTTGCTGGCGCTGAATGCGGCCATTGAAGCGGCCCGTGCGGGTGAGCAAGGCCGAGGTTTTGCGGTGGTTGCCGATGAAGTGCGTACCTTAGCGGGACGTACTCAACAAGCGACAGTTGAGATCCAAGCGATGATCGAAGGATTGCAATCGGGCACTCGTCAGCTCTCCAATATCACCACCGAGATTGTGGACCGCGCCGATGAAGGCCGCAGTGCCATTGTTGAAGTGGGCAACGATGTCGAAGGGATGGCGCAATCGGTTAATGCCGTATTCGATATGAGTAGCCAAATTGCCGCATCGGCGGAAGAACAAAGTGTTGCCGCCCGTGATATCGCTGGCCAGCTTAATGAGATCCGCCATCAATCCGATACCATTAAACAAACAGCACAGCGCAGTGTCACCCTAGCACATGATTTGCAGCAGGCCTCGGTTCAGCTTGAAGGCATTTTAAAGCAGTATCGAACCAGCTAAGCGATTGCTTTATGTGGATTAGGTTTATGAATCCTCATTAGTTTTGAAGCTTAACGCTCTATCTTTTGGCGAAGCGTAATAGCTAAAAAATGGCGGTTACATTTGATGTAACCGCCATTTTTTATGTCATTTACATCCGTCATCGTTATTGCCTTTGGCCGAGACACGCCAAAGTTAACCAAAGCCTTACAGACATTCATTTAGCTGCTTAGCATTGAAACTACAGCTTGGTTTAAATTCAACTCATTGTTACTAAAAGGTAAATGCTTCATCAGTCTAAAGCCTGACTTTAGTTTCATTATCAAAATACCGTTGGAGAGGCGCTGAAACTGGGGTAGGTTATCAGCCTTATATCCCCTGTGATTAGGGGGGAAGGCATAAGAGAGATTTGACGAACATATGCAAAGGGGTGATAAAGCAGCTTGCGTGGTCAAAAACACACTTGATGGCTACCAAAAGGAATTTGATGGCTTGGTGAGGGAATATGCGAATTTCTCCCATACTCAAGGTGAAGCTTACTGCGATTTTTTTGTTGATATAGCATCTATGATGAATGGTTCATGGCTATTAACGGCCGAGCTTGAGTCTGACACTATTGCTAATTTTAAATCGTTCGACTGGTACCGTATCTTGGCCATTGATGAAGCGCATACGCCAGAAGATGAATTGATCACATTATTACAGACGGCCTATAAAATCGGCTATCTCTGGTTAATAGAACGTTTGTCATTACTAAAACAGCAAATAGAGATAATTGAAATCCGGCTGTATCACAATGGCAGTCTTGATTATCAAGCTTTGAATTAGTGGAATGAGGTTGATTTGCCAAGCTCAATATCTGCCTTTTATTGGTAATGAGTGCGACGGTAATGAGTGCGACAACCAACCCGATAGCATTGCGTTTTCATTAACGGACGACCTTAAATTGGTAGATGCTACAGGCCGAATTATTCGCAATGATAAACGTGGATACATCAGCGAAAGTAGCGCCAAGATACTGAACAGATTAAATATTCCCCATAACAATTGGCTCAAGCTGACAACCGAGTTTGGCAAGCTATTTCATGGTCCAGTGGGTACTCTGCAAGAACTGACCGATTATTGCGAACATCTCGAAAAGCGACGACGGCATTTTGCTAAATGCTGTCAGCACTTTAACAGTAACTGACAACGGCTTATATCACTTCAAAAGCCTACATCCAAAACACATCCCAAGTACTATGGGCCAATTTACCTCGTCTGAAATGCTCCATTTTTTAAGGAATTCGCGCAATTTATTTCCTTACATACAGTCCCTACGACTGTTGATGACTCCCACTCAAATCATTTTAGCTCGTACAAGTTGTAGACAAACCTAAAGTGCATTATGTTGTTGATTTAAAATGGGTGGCTAGATTCAACTCTAAAGGTAATAATGTGATTTTAAGGCATAATCGAACTCTTGATTTAAGGGTTCAGCCAGGAGGATTTGCTGCCACAGAGTATTTGCAGCATATGCTGCAAGTCAAGATATAAAAATGGTTGTTAAGGAATATAGTAAATAATGACGTTATCAATAGAGTTTATTTTTTCGTACGAAAATTTTTATAGAGCTAGTGATATTTGGGATATAACTTGCTTTAGTGATTATGTTTCAAAGTGTAATTTTGATGTGTTAACTGATGGTTTTACAGGTGTAATAATTGAAAGAAATAAGATTAAAGAGTATTTGGATAGCGCGTCTAAACAGATTTCACTTGATATAGAAATAGGTTTGGATGAGCCAAATATGCGACCATCTATTAGGTTTTTTCATTTAGTTGATAGGGCATTTGCTAGATTAGTGGTTAGCGATCTTGATTGTTTAATATCATTGCGAGACAAGTGGTTGAAGAACATTGTTGAACATGAAAATTTTGTTCACGCAAGGATATATAATACTAGATTCGATTTTCTACAAAATATGACAAGTATACAAAGTTTTGAGATAGAAGGTATTGACCATAGTCAGTTGCCTAAAAAGCATAATGGGCTTCCACCGCCATTAGCTGAAATGGCTATTGATACCTCCGATAATCCAGGGCGATGGCAGTTTCAGTCTGGGTATATAGAAGCGGTAGGTGCTGAAATGTGGCTTGGAAAGCGTTTTTTCGAATTAGTAAACTTGCCTATTGGTACACTAAAAAATGCCGAATGGTTACATGTTGATGAGTTAGAGAATGTAGTTCATTTAACTGCTTATGATAAACCATTTGATTCAGCGCTAGGGGAACAAGGAGAGATCCAAAATAAGCTGCGTGATTTGCTATTTTCTCAAGCTAAAACAACTAAAAGTTTAACCTGAATTTTTATATAGTAAAGTTGGACACCCAACCTCAATAGCGCGGAAGTAAACCTCCTACTATGCTTTGGTTAAGCATTGAACAAGGAGGTTTGTATGCCGCGCCCTCGCAGAACTCAGATAAGTCTTTAACTCTCACCTTAACATCAGTCCCTATTACCATTGCTGCTGCCGCGTTGTTCGGCGGGCATTTTTATGTGGTGATGATACCTATTCCGGTAAAAACTATGACCATCGCCGTGCTTGGGTAGAGTCATTATTGTTTGAACTGGAAGCGGTTTTTGCTATTGATGTGGCTGCTTATGCGGTGATGTCGAATCATCTGCATGTGGTGCTGCGAGTCGATATCGAGAAGGCAAATTGTTGGACTGACCGCGAAGTGCTTGAGCAGTGGCATAAGTTGTTTAAAGGCGATGAATTAACACAACAATTCGTT
>NZ_JTLE01000094.1:3869889-3883579 GCF_000798835.1 Shewanella sp. ZOR0012 | reverse complement strand
TTTGACCCCAGTGCTTAAGATCACTAAAAGTGTTGAGTAGCCATGACGGATCAAGAGATCACTGAAAAGGCGATTAAAGAAGCCAAAAAGATGAAAAAGGAAGTAGCATCAAAGCTTGTTGATGCTTTTCCCTTGGAAGATCTGCCTGTTTCAGTGTTTATGGCTGGCTCCCCAGGTGCGGGTAAAACTGAAACGGCCCGTGCGATGATCCGCGCATTTGCTAATGAGCATGGTCAAGGCTTGGTGCATATTGAAAACGATGAGCTTAAAAAAGAGTTTGAAGATTATAACGGCTTGAATTCGCCTCTGTTTCAACGTCCCGCTGAGGCTATTCATGACCGCGCATTAAAGCGCAATGTAAGCTTCATTTTGGACTCAACACTCTCTAGCTTTGACAAGGCAAAAGACAACATTGAACGCTCTTTAAAACGGTCGCGTTACGTGCTTATTATCTTTGTTTATCAGGAACCTGAACAAGCATGGAAACTGGTGAAAGCGCGGGAGAAAGTTGAAGGCAGGCGAGTACCTGAAGCAGTGTTTGTTGAGCAGTTTCTGGAATCACAACGCGTGGTAAGTGAACTTAAACGCCATTTTAAAGACAAAATTAATATTACGTTCATCGAAATAACATTGACGGTGACAACGATAACCCCCACTTTAATGTGACTGACATTGACGCGTTATTGCGCAAAAAGTACAATCGCCAGTCCTTAGAAGCCATCGTTGGCCTAAATCCAGTTACATAAGGGAGGAAGTGATGCTATCTAAGCGTGAAAGAGTTAAATCAACAGCTTTCTCTGATTTTGTGCGTAATGCATCATCTAGAGAGAAAAAGAAGTTCTTTGACAAGATTGTGAAAGAGACCATTCAAGAACAGAAAGAGATGATCGCTAAGGCAAGCAAAGCTGATTGCTATTAAGCATATTCTATGACGATAAGCCGCTTTTTATAGCGGCTTTGTTATTTAAAGACACTGTCACTGCGAATTTTTGAAATTTGGATTGGATCCTGCCGTTTTTGGTCGGTGAGTGACTGAGAAAATTCGCCCCGTTGATATAGTAGAATGAGCGTATTGTCATATTCGCAGCCGAGAAGTTGGCAAATTTCTGTCATGTCATCGGCATCCATTGCACGTTTAAAAGCATCTTTTTTGCGTGATAAATTGTAAGTGCTAAAGATAGTTGCCATTACGCGTTTATCTGCCGTTATTTCTCCACCGCCAGGATTTACCACTTGGTTGAATTCCACCTCAATGCCATCGTTCAATTTAGCAGTGAAATCAATTGCTCTTGATTTAGCACAACTTGGCGTGTAGTCGTCATAAGTGACACCATTGACCCATTGCGCTTTAATCCAGTTTTTGTCGTCGCCTTTCATGGCTCGACCACTTTTCGGGTAGGGTGTTCCTTCTGCTAAAAATTCACCGCGGATGAGCTGAATGGCTTCAAGCACCTCAGGATCAGACGTATAGGCACTAAAATCAGCGTCTATACAGGAGAGCTTGGCGGGCACGGCGATATATCCCTTAGTTAGATAGGTCGCGGAATCATCAAGTTTTTTAGTGAGTTGAACTTGTGGTTCCGGTGCGATCATTGTGCCGCGATCGAATCCTCTCACCTGATACTTGTCGCAGATATCTTCAAAGAGTTGGTGTAAACCTTCAAAGTCTTCAGAATCATCTTTGGCTTCAAGATGATCGAGCAGATCTGAATAAGCTCTCACTGCATCTAGGTTGGTAAAGTGTTTGGCTTGGGTATTTTGATGATAACCACATGCTCTGCCGACGTTAGCTTGAACAACGGCTGCAATATTCGCGACTGTGCTATCCCAAGTGTTGATCAAGCTTTCTTTCATATTTTGGCCAAAGTTCACACCAGCGCGAAAGCCCGCCACAGTGATTGCAATCAGTTTGTCGTCGAACATTGCTGCTGTTTCATATTCCGACTTGAAGTCATCAATACTGCAAAGTTCGTGCTCAGCGACTCCGACAAGCTTTTGGCCGATAATGTAGATTTGCTCTTCGGCAATACCATGAGCCATCAGCACTTGTTTGGCAGTGCTAGCTTGACTGGATGGGACTCTGATGAGTGACCAACCTGGCCCTTCGTGTTCCATAAATTGACGAATGAAACGCTTTTGTAATAACGAATCATCACAAAAATCCCGTTGATCTTCACTTAACTTGATAAGTTGGTTGTGTCGATGCATTTCGCGGATTCCATGGTAGTCACTGCCCGTTTTATGGAACACCAGCTTAGTGTGGAAATTATGTCTTAGGATTGAATCGGCGCCAGCAGAATAGAGCGCACTGAATGGTGTTGCTGAGATAAAAACAATACAACATTCCGTGTTTTCTTTTTCGATGTAGTCAAATACCCGGCTGTATCTAATAGCCTCAATGTGGCTGCCATAGTGGCATTCATCAATGATAATGAGTTTGGGAGCCTGGTGTTTAAAGTCGGTTACTAAAGCGGATTCGAAATTGGCAAAGTTACTTATAACGATGTTAGGTGTCGGAGCTAAGTCTCTTTTGGCTTGTTCCTGTAATGCCACATCAGCCATGGTAACTAAGTACAAGGTATCCTTTAGACGTTTTCTATCGCAGATGGCTTCATCTGACAGGGCAAGGCGTTGTAATCCAGCAAGTACAAGAGCGATACCTGACTTTCCTGATTGCATTTCTGCGGCAACGACGACTGCTCGAGCGCCTGCCGAAAACTTGTCAAAAGTCTTCTTAGCCGCAATTCGTTGATGCTCATAGGTTGTTTCAATCGCTCGTTGTACGTGTTGCCGATGTTGTTCTGCAATATTCATAGTCAGAGAATCACTCAGTAGACTGCCTGTGTTTTATCAGAAAAGTGGGATTCGTCGCTTAGTTGTCCGGTTTTCTCTGGCAGTTCATTGTGTTGTTTTTTGGCTAATGAGCGGTCAATATCGTATTCACCGCGCTTATAGAGCACCATCATGGTGTCATCTCTTTCGATGCCAAAGTGATCGCACATCTGATAAACATCTTCTTGTGACATGATTTTTTTTGCCACATCACGACGAGAAATGTTGTAAACACTAAATATGGCTGCAGTGATGAGTTTGTTCTCTGATAGTTCTCCAGAACCTGGCGCTACAACGCGGTTAAACTCGAGTTCTTCGCCATCATCAAGCATTTGGGTATACATAAATGTTTTTTCTTTCTGTGTACCGTCTGCCCGCGCTTTTTCTGGATTATCAAAACTATCCCCGTTAACCCAGTGTGCTTTAATCCAATTTTTTCCTGCGCCACGCATGGCTCTGCTACCTTTTACACAAGGTGCGCCCTTAGCGGTAAATTCTTTGCGAATAATTTCTATCGCTTGCAGAAAATGCTTGTCTTGAGTGTATTGCCTAAAATTGGCATCTTCGTCGAGAAGTTTGGCTGGCACAGCAACATAACTATCAGTTTTGTAAGTCTCTACGTCCCCGATAGGTCGACGGCGTTTGTATTTTATTGTGAGTCCCACATCTAAGCCATTAACTTGATATTCCTGGCAGATGTCATCGAAAAACTCTTTGAGCCCTTCGAAATCTGATGCTGCCTGGTCTGAACAAGTTTGTTCTAGATGATTGAGGATTGCACCGTAAGCTTCAGTGGCATTTAAGTTTGTATAGTGAGTGGACTCGTTATTGCCGTGATAACCGCACGCTCGTCCAATGTTTGCTTGAACAACAGCCGCAACACTCGCAACTGTGCTATCCCATGTTGAGATGAGATTGTTTTTCATCATTGCACCGAAGTTGATGCCCGCGCGTGCACTGGCGACGGTAATTGCAATTAGCTTATCTTCGAACAATAATGCGTCATCAAATTCTTTTTTAAAGCGTTCAATTGAGCAGTGTTCATCTTCAGGCACACCACTCAATGAATTACCAATAATGTAGATTGAGTTTTCATCAATACCTTGGGTTTTAAGAAATTGCTTGGCTTCCATAGCTAAGCCAGCAGGAACCCTAACTAGCGACCAACCCATACCTTCATGCTGTTTAAATTGATTGATAAATGCATCGCGTTCAGCGGACGGGAACAGAAAATTGCGATTATCATCGATGAGTGCTTTTACTTTGTCATTACGTAACATTTCGCGAACGCCGTAGTACTCATCACTTGTTTTATGAAAAACCAGGCGAGTATTAAAGTCGCGTCTTAAAATCGAATCCTTGAGCGCTTTTGCTGCAATATCATTAGCTTCTTCTAAAAGCTCTAGGTCTTGGTTTGATTCTGCTTCTGTTTTGGCTTCGAGTGCTTCTTGATATTCGGTTTCTGCACCATACAGCGCACCAAACGGCGTTGCAGAAATAAATACCACGTTACAGCTGTCATTCTCTAGCTCTAGGTAATCAAAGATTTTGCTATAGCGAACCGCTGCGACATTGGACCCATAGTGGCATTCGTCAATGATAATCAGTTTAGGGGGATTGCCTTTGAACTCACTTTCTAGCGTTTTTTCAAAATTGACGAAGTTACTCACGACGACGTTTTTGGCTAACTTAAGATCTGCTTCAGCTTGCTCTTTTAATGCAGTATCAGGCATCGTGACAAGATAGAGAGTGTCTTTAAGTTGTGTACGGTCACAAATTTGTGCATCAGTTAAGCTCAACCGCTGCAGACAGCATAATGCCAGCGCAATTCCTGATTTACCCGCTTGCATTTCCGCGGCAGTAACAACGGCCCTGACTTGCTCACTTGATAATGCATTAAAAGTTTTCTGTGCAGCATTGATTTGATGAGAGTGCAGTGCGTTACTATCTAAAATTTGCTGCACTTTTTGACGCATGTTTTGAGCTTTTGAGTCCATTCTGGCTACCTTATTTTAAATTTCAAATACTATAACACGTTAATTTTAAGTAATAAATTTTAAACACCGCATGTCTAATTGAAATTGTGAAGTGAGATTTCTAGATAGTCTGGTAAGTGGCGACTACACCTGCATGATGCCACTGATGTTTAAGTTAATGTGTTTGTGTATACCTTAATGTAGTTGCAGATCTGTTGCTGAGTAATGCATATACAGCAAAGATGAAAACACCGTAATTTATAGTGCAAATATTTATTAAAAATATGATCTTAGTGAGTAGAAAAGGTTGAGTCTTATCGTGTAGCATGTGTCACATTCAAGCTTGCGTAAGGATTACCATGCCTGTTCCTCCCCCTTGCACGACATTTATTTGTTCTAATTGCGACTGGCACAAAACAGTAGTGTTCAAAAGTGATGTTATTACGCGTGGCTACAACTGGTTTGATGTATGTCCTAAGTGTGGTGGGGCGCTTGAAAAACGTCCTGCAACGATGATTGAGACTGGTTTATCGAAATTGACCAATATCTTCGTAAGATAATCAGTACTTTTAATTTTTTGTCAGGGATTGACGCAGTCTATATTTCTGGCTTTGTGATAAGGATTGTTGCATGTCTCAAGAAGTCATCACCAAATTTTCCGATTCTGTTGTGGGTCGCAGCAATATTTTGCAGCACATAGCCTGCATGCCCACCCCTCAATTTGCTCATCTACCGAATATGCACAAGGCTCTCAAGTGCCGGTTAGTCATCATTAAAATTTTGAAAGGAATGAAATAATTCATGAGCGACAACGCAATGCATGAACAGCAATTATTGCCCTACGAGTTACGAACACCACGAATTACACTTGAGAGTGATGTTATTTTAGCTCCAGAAACGCGCCGAATGTTTGAGGAAGCAATTGGCGCTATGCGTCATCACAAAACGATTTACACGGACTGGGGATTTGAAGCTGTAGATCCTATGGGACGTAATATGGTGCTCAACTTGTATGGGCCACCAGGAACAGGGAAAACACTGGCTGCAGAAGCTCTTGCAGGTACTTTAGGACGTCAATATTTCCACATAGGAATTTCGGAACTGGAAAGTAAATATGTTGGTGAAACAGCTAAGAATATCTCTTTGGCATTCAAAGCTGCCGCGATAGAAGGCGCAGTTATTTTCTTCGACGAAGCAGATACCTTACTTGGAGCGAGATTATCATCCGTTACCCAAGGAATAGATAATGAAATAAACGCTATGCGTTCAACGTTACTTATTGAATTAGAACGATTTGATGGAATAGTGGTTTTTGCAACGAATTTTGCAAAAAATTATGATAACGCTTTTGTAAGCCGTATTCGTTATCACATCGAGTTTAAACTTCCGGATATTGAAGGCCGTAAACGCTTGTGGCACAGGATGTTAGTTCCTGGCGTACCGCTTGAAGAAGATCGCCATGACATTATTGAACGTTGTGCGCATGCATCAGATGGATTATCAGGACGAGAAATTCGAACAGTGCTACGCACTGCTTTTCCAAGGGCTCTAGTTGAATGCCATAAAGAGCCAATAGTGAAATGGCAACATTTTGAGTCGGCGATAGCTGATGTACGCTCTGCAAACAGTAACGTCGGAATTAACCGTAAAAATGTAGTAAGTAATGCAAATAATGTTGATGCAGGTAGACGTCTACTTGGACTGACGGAATAGAAGAATAAAACAAAAGGAGAGAGTAAATGAGTTGGGTCAGTAATGTGTGTAATTTTGTTAGTTCAGCGGTAAGTACAGTCTCAAATGTTGTTAGTTCAGCATATGAGACTGCCAAGAATGTCGCTGGGAAAGTTGTTGGATGGATGGCTGAGAAAGCTGAGGTATTTATTGGTGGCGTAAAAAAAGCTTGGAAAGTAGTAAAACCTTTTGTGCAGCATATTCGGACTGCTTTACTTAACGCATCAAAACTAGCCCCATATCCATGGATGCGTTCAGCCCTAGTGATGCTAGAGAAAGGGCTAGGCGCATTGACTGCATTTGAAAAATCTCCAATTGCAAAAAAAATGGATGCAGCCATCAAATGGGCCATTAAATTGGCTCAGCGGTGGCAGAAAAACCGAGAAGATCTTTTAGACAAAAACAAACAACAAGATGACATGGAGCAAGCGAATGACTTGCTTACTGAAGATGAGTTAGTTCTTGCGAAGCAACATCAGGCTGAGCTGAGATTTGCAGAAGATGAAGTGATTCCTCAAGATCAACGGCATAATCTAGAGTTAGCATCTGCAATAAATGATTTTGAAATTGCTAAAAAAGAATTAGGTATGGCAATTGAAGCAGAACCTACCGATTTTGAGCATTATTTGCGTCTTCGGGCTACCCAAAAGTTACTTAATATGTCGGATAAGAAGTTACGTTCGGCATTAACAGTGGACGATTTGAGTTCAGATGACCTGTTTCTAATTCGTATTGCTTCAGATCTTATCAAGTCAAACCCAGAACTTAGCAAAAATGCCGCTGAACGTTTAGACCGAGTTTTAACCCGACTTTACAATAAAAAATTGACACCTTTTGTTTTTGAAGAACTGATTGCTTCCTGGGCAAAACAAGCTCAATCGTTGGGAGATGAATGGGCTAAGGCAAATGCAAGCTATGCTAAAGATAAAATGCTATTAAATCGCCTTGTCTTAGCTAAAAAAATCCAAGAAGAACTATCAAATGAAGAGTCATCTCAGCTATCCATACTTGAAAATAGCGTTCCTGAACAAAAGCAAGCACTCGACAGCTTAGCGAGCCAACAACGTGATGTAGAAAGATATGTTGGTGCAGCGGAAGGTTTTTTACAATTATTGGAGAAAACTGAAGAACAGATTGAAAGTGATGACCGCAGTTATTTACTGGAAGATGGACAGTATATTGGGAAGTTACTTATCGAGTGTGCTGAACATAATATTCCCTTCAGTGCATTAGAGGAAGGTGACCAATCACTTATCACAGACTATGCAAACATTTTCCAGCAAGAAGCTAAAGACCGTATGGATGCTATTTTAGAGGTAGCGGTATGAACTATGATGCCGTGCTAAATTTTTTAATCCCTGATCTTAGCGATCCGCTTCAAGTAACTTTCCTATTTCTTATCCTTTTCATGATGTCATTTACGATAATTAGTGCTCATGTGATTGCAAAGCCTAAGTCGTGGGAGGTCAAATGGAATCGTGGAACACCTAATAAGCCAAGAGATAACATCGAAATTGAGCATGGTAGTGTAACTGATTTGTGGAATGCAGTTGCGACTGCTCCTGAAAAGTTGGTGGAATTAATGCCTAGCTTACTACTAGTTGTAGGATTGCTCGGCACATTTCTTGGATTAGGTATGGCACTTAATCATGCATCTAATATTCTGGGTCAGCCAAATGCGCTTGATGCTACAGGTGCTGCAGACAGTATGCAGCACTTGTTAGGTCTACTGAATGGATTAGGTACAAAATTTAAAACCTCTACTTGGGGCATTACAGGTTTTATATTTCTTAAAATATGGAGCGAATTTGCGCGTTTTGACGAAAAGCGCCTCAATTGGGTCATTAGCAAAGTAAAAGTTGAACTAGAGAAACGAAAACAACAAAACTTAGATTTGAGCTCAGAAAAGCAAGCTGCTTTATTTTCTACAATAGCTATAGCCTCGCGCAATATAACCGAAGTGTTATCTGCTGAGTTTAATCAGTTGAGAGCTCAGCATAAAGTTCAACATGAACAAGGTTTACATTCGCTTGAGCAATTTTCGACTCATTTACGTGAGGATATTGAAGCGCTGAAGTTGAGTGGTCAAGTTGTAATTCAAGAAGGATTTCAGAAATTCAATGATGAATTTAGTCATTCTCATTCGCAAACTAGGAAGATCATTGAGAGCAGTCTTAAACGTGTTGAGTTAGCTGTAGAGCATGTTTGCATCGCAACGAAGGAAGTCAAAGAAAGTGTCAAACTTGTTCATGTTGAATCCCAAGCTACAAATATCGCAATGCATGACTTTACCTATAACACCCAAAAAGTGGTCGAAAATATGAGTGAGGCTGCTCAGCATATGGCTAGTGGTGCTAATCAAGTTGGGATTGCGGCTAATGAGTTAGTTGGTGCAATAGACTCATTCCAGGCTCAATTTACTGAAGTACTGGATAATGTGCGCAACGATTTAGGCAAGGCGATTAACGATATGAGCTTACAAGCATCCGAAACATTGGAGCGAGGAAGTTCTCAACTTGGATCTGCAACGAGAGATATATCTACTGCTCTTTCTGTTCTATCTTCAGATGTTAAACAAACCATGGGCGATGTGAAAGACTCCATTGAAAAAACTTTTATGATGCAAAAAGAGGTCAGTAAGGAGTTTGTTATGTCTAGCTCCATATTAAATGAAAATATTGCAATGGCTACAGAGAATAGTGAGAAGGTGAGTAATACTATTCAAGATGGGCTAAGAGCTATTTCTGATTCTAATCAGAAAATGCGTAGTATTGGTGATTCGCTTAAGAAAAATGAATTGCATTTACAAGAAGTCATTTGCAATCTGTCAAACTTACCTATAGCTTTAGCACCATTAGTGGAACTTTCAGCTCATCAAGATTTGCTTCGAACAGAGTTAGTACAGTTTAGACAGGATTTCATATCAAGCAATGAGAGTCTGGATAAAAATAGTCTAAAACTTGAAAGCGCAGTAAATGGAGCGATTGAACGTTCAGATACAATTATTCAGTCTTTGTTAGCACTACCAGAATTAATTCGATTACTTAATACATCTCCCCACTCACAACAACTATTACTAGCATTGAGTCCGTTACCAGAAATTACAATTAATCAACAAGCTCTTCTCTCAGAAATTCAAAAAGTACGCGAAGTACTAGAAGCAAGTAATGGTCCACTGGAGTCTGAAGTGGCGTGAGCCAAACTGATGAAATGATATGAAAGAAAAACCTAGTGAATGGATAGCCATTTCAGACCTTATGGCTGGAGTAATGGCTGTAGTAATGCTATTGCTTGTTGTGGCAGTTTTGCAAAAAAGCATGAGTGATCTTCGTTACAAAGAGGAGTTAGCTAAAGCGTCGGAAAAGAAAGATGATCCATTACTGAAGGTGACTACATTATTAGATGAAATGTTACGAAACTCTAATGCATCAGAACTCATCGCTTTAGATAAAGCTACGAGAAGGTTAACTCTCCGTGATGGTGTTTTTGAACGGGGGAGCGCTTGCCTCAATACTGAATCCAAAGCAGCGGTAAATGCAATACAAGCTCAATTGGTCAGTTTTTTGCTCGACAATCCTAAAGCAAAAATTTTGGTAGAAGGTTACACAGATAATATTCCTGTTAGCCGACCAGTGACTGATTATCAAAGATTTTGTACTGTTTATGATGATAACTTCACTCTCTCTGCAGCAAGAGCTAGAGAAGCTAGGAGGGAGTTAATTGGTACATTAGACGCTAGTACATCTAAGCGTATAGTCGTTGCTGGATATGGTGAGTCCAAACCTTTGGAAGGTATAGAACCTTCAGATCCAAGAAATCGCAGAGTCGAAGTACAGTTATTGATTGAATAACGAGTCGAACGATTGTTTACTTAACATGTGGCAACTCGTTTATGGTTTATATATTGAACGAGTTCTCATTGCTGAGAAAAATCTTAAAGGGACAAATAGCAATGGATTTTGTACAGCTAAAAAATCAACAAAGGATATTACGTGAACAGTCACCGATCAATCTTAACTTGCGAGTTCATCGAGCGTTAAGCTGGTTGCAACGAGCTGAAATGGCGGATGATGACGATGGTCGTTTTATTTTTCTCTGGATAGCATTTAATGCTGCTTATGCCACTGAGATTGATGAACGATTTAAGTTGTCAGAACAAGAATCTTTTAAAAGTTTTTTAGAGAAGCTGTGCGAGTTAGATAAACAAAAACAGATAGATCAGTTAGTTTGGCGGGAATTTTCAGGCAGTATCCGTATCTTACTTGATACCCCGTTTGTGCTACAAAGTTTTTGGGATTTTCATAGCGGTAAAATAACTGAAGACAAATGGAAAGAGCGGCTTTTGCAAGGTAAAAAGAGGGCGAGCCACGCCTTGTCGAGTGGTAATACTCCTATTTTGCTTGGTGTTATTTTTAACCGCCTCTATACGATGCGCAACCAATTAATCCATGGCGGTGCAACATGGAATAGCTCTGTTAATCGCAAGCAACTTAAAGATTCTGCTAGTTTACTCAGCAAACTTGTGCCATTGATTATAGAAATAATGATGACTCATCCTGAAACACTTTGGGGAGATGCATGCTATCCTGTGGTATAAAAGCTAGGCGTACAGTCGATGAATTGCTACATGGTCGATTCATAGTCATGCATTCTTACTCGGGAATAAGCGCTTGGTTTGGATGAGCTTATGTACACAAGCATTTTGTAATTTAGTAACCCCAATCGGATCTTGAAGTCAGTTCTTGGATATTGGTGATGTTGCCATCGGCTTCGGTGAATGGAAAGCCTGTGGACAGTTCTATCCCTAATGCATAAGCATCGCAGCATGGGCAAATAGCATAAAAATCCTTCCCCTTTGCTAACACGCTCTCTGGAATCGATTTAATCGACGGGCGCAGCTCTAGTATCTCGAGCAATGTCTGATGGATAATGTCTACTCGGGGAGTACTACACACTTTGCAACTATCACCCACTTTCAAATATCGTGTCATATCTACTTTCCTAATTAAGAGATTGTTGGTATACATCTGCGCTCAATCCAGCTCTG
Source organism: Shewanella sp. ZOR0012 (assembly GCF_000798835.1). Taxonomy (NCBI): domain Bacteria; kingdom Pseudomonadati; phylum Pseudomonadota; class Gammaproteobacteria; order Alteromonadales; family Shewanellaceae; genus Shewanella; species Shewanella sp. ZOR0012. Next base: position 3,871,993 of record NZ_JTLE01000094.1, on the reverse strand, counting down.
AATTCATCACCAGCCGTAAGCGCTTGGCTAATCGGTCTGCAGCGTCAGACTCCAACTCCTGATTGAAATAGCTTTTGGTTATACCCATCAGATAGCAGGATAACTCCCCCCAGCTTGCTTGTTGAGCCAAAGTAGCCAAAGGGGTTATATAGTTGTCATATTCGTCACTGCACTCATCGAATCCGTTGACGAAGGCTGGATCCCAATGGTTCAGCAGACACTGACGGATCTCCTCGCATTTTTCTGGCTTTAATAGTACAGAGGTATAGCGATCGGCAAGCTGGTCAAATAACAGCCTCATCGCCGCAACTCCCTTTTGACCAAACTCCATGTCGCTTAAGTAGTTAAAGTTGCGCTCATGCAGTTGATGTTGCGTCTCATCATGCCACCAGCTGTAAGCTACCAGCTCTTCTTGCACACTGGCCGCGTTGTAATCGACACATACCACCTTAGCGCTGAGTGGTGCAGGGAGTCCAGCTAGAGTGTAGTGACCAATAACAACTGGTATCTCTATTATCGGATTGCAATGTTCATCAGCCAGTGGAATAGGAGGGATACGATTGACCATATTTGGCTGTACTTGGGCTATATCTCTATAGGTTTTGGCCTCTTCACTCCACCATTTTATCCGGACTCTGTGACGCTCAGTCCCCGTTTTATCCTGGAAGCTATAACCTTGCGGTAATGCTAATTCTGGACCCTTGAGCAAGATTTCACATAGCTGATATAGCTCGTGCCGCTCGTCGAAGGCATTGGGCCAATGCTCAACCTTCAAGCTGTTATCCTCGTTGAGATATGGCAGAATTCTTTGGATGGTCGCCTCGTGCCAGCAAGCATGAATAGCCCTGACATGACCAAAATCATAAAAGAGAGGCAGCTTCATAAACCAGTCAATCCAAGCTTTATGTAACTCACTTCCCTCGTCCACATCTTGAAGGAAAAGTTGATGCTGTTTGCGGTTGTTATCATTGTGGCTGCGAAGCGGTAAGCCTGTATCTGGGTGCTTTAGTGCCCAACCAACGGCATTAAATTCATGGTTTCCCATCAAGCAACATGCGAGTCCCTGATCGCATAGATCCTTGACCAAGGTTAAAACCCCTTGATGATCGATTCCGACTTCGTGGCCGTTATCGATCAGATCGCCGATGAAAACAAGGTGGCGACGTTCTTGAAGCAGATCCGCAATAAAATCGAGATGCTCGAGCAGTGCACGAAGCTTTCCGTCTTGCCCATGAATATCACCGATAAAAATCAAATCTTGTTGCGTCATAACTCACCAGAGATCAAGCTGTGAAAAAACTTAGCCATAAAGAATAGGGTGCATAAACTCCGGATAAGAACATTTGAACAAATTGCCCTCGTTGAGCTCAGAAATTTAGACCAAGAGAAACCCCATTACACCGGAGTGCCTATGCATAAATTAGTAGAAGTATATTATTATGTCGATGATTTTTTGATATTTTTATTCGATAATGGGAAAGTTATGTTAACCGTTGGTATACTTCAACGTACTGACCGCATGACAATGAGCGAAGTGATGGCTAACATCATACTTTCACTTTCTTAAATAGACTCGTCCTAATTCATGTTGGTACTTTTAAACTCATTTAGAGAGAGTACTTCAGCAAATAAAATATCTTAGCGTGATTATTCACTCGCTTTTAAGTTTTAGATTTGTCGAGCATGTGGGGAAAGTCTGACCGAAGCTGTGCTAATAAGATAAGTAAGGTATCCTAGGTTGCCCCTGTGTGTTATTTTGGTTGTGCAAGTATGAAAAACGGAAAAATGAGGTAATTTATGAAACTGGAAGAGGTAATCGAAGCGTTAGAGTTTAACGATTATCAATATACTATTCAGGGGAATGTTATCCGAAGTGGTGGTTTCACCATGATTATTGAAGATGACGTTATCAAAGTAACCAAGCCCCATCATGCCCCAATAGAATTTAATGATTTGGATAAATTTAATTATTTCTTATCGTTATAAAGAAATTGAGAAGAGATGATGTCCATAATTCGTCGCCAGTTTTTTACAGAATAAGATTCTTTTTTAAGCTTCACAGCTGGCTGTTAGTGATAACCCCATTACTCAAAGAACGTCTTAT
>NZ_JTLE01000094.1:3823765-3869879 GCF_000798835.1 Shewanella sp. ZOR0012 | reverse complement strand
CTAGTGGTTTATTTTCAAGGCGGTGAATACGAATGCAGCCTAGGGAATGACTCTTTTCAGCGTATCTTGCTTGCCTTAGACTCGACTTATTTAAAATTAAAGCCTGATGCTTAGGACTTAAGCTTTAGTGTTTAAGCCCGCTTAGTCAATTTTGCTTGATTTATGACGAATTTGTTCTTAATTCTCAATGGCTGCCGATGGCATAATGCCGCAAAGCTGATTGAATAAAGGACGACTAAGTGACCGATAACACCACAATTGCGCTGCATTTTTCTAAAGCGGACTTGTTGCGGCTAGTGAATATAGCCCATGCGGCAGGTGATGCCATTATGGCGATTTACGCCCAAGAGCATATTGCTGTTACACAAAAGAGTGACGAGAGTCCTGTAACTGCTGCCGATCTTGCGGCTCATAGGGTGATTGTCAGTCAATTAGCTGAGCAATTTGCGGGCATTGCTGTGATGTCAGAAGAGGCCGCCGATATTCCTTGGGATGAGCGTGAGCAATGGCAGACCTACTGGCTTATCGATCCTTTAGATGGCACGAAGGAATTTATTAAGCGAAATGGCGAGTTTACCGTCAATATTGCGCTTATCCATCAAGGCGAAGCTATTGCAGGTGTGGTTTATGCTCCAGTGTTGAACACGACTTATTATGGGGCGAAACACTTAGGTGCTTGGCGACAGGATGGACAGCAAGAACAGCCGCTTCAGGGCTGTAAGATGCCAAGACAGGTGCCGATAGTGGTGGGCAGTCGTTCGCACTTAAGCCCAGATGTGGCTGATTATTTGAACAATATTGGCCAGCATGAAATGTTAAGCGTAGGAAGCTCGCTGAAGTTTTGTATGCTGGCAGAAGGTAAGGCCGATCTCTATCCAAGATTGGGGCCTACCAGCGAATGGGACACTGCGGCAGCGCAGGCGGTACTTGAAAGCGCAGGCGGTAAAGTCGTGTGTTATGACTCAGGTTTACCCTTAACCTACAATCAAAAACCTGACATATTAAACCCTTATTTTATTGCCACAGCGCCTGGCTGGGCAAAATAACGAGCAATCACAAGCGAGTCTGCGCGGACTCCTTGGCAGAACAATAGCGGAGAAGCTTATTCATGATACGCATGGGCATCGATTTAGGCGGCACAAAAATAGAACTCGTCGCCTTAAATGACGAAGGAAATGAGGTTTTTCGTAAGCGTATCAATACCCCTCGGGATTATCAGGGCACGCTTAACGCGATCGTCGATTTAGTTAATGAGGCTGAAGCGACCTTAGGTGAAAAAGGCTCTGTTGGCGTGGGGATCCCTGGTGTGATTTCTCCCTATTCAGGATTAGTCAAAAATGCCAACTCGACTTGGATCAACGGTCATCCCTTGGATGTGCATTTAGGGGAGCTGCTCGGCCGTGAAGTGCGGGTTGCTAACGATGCCAACTGTTTTGCGGTATCTGAAGCCGTCGATGGTGCTGCTGCGGGTAAATCTGTGGTGTTTGGAGTGATCATTGGCACGGGCTGCGGCGCGGGTGTGGCCATTAACGGTAAAGTGCATGCGGGTGGTAATGGCATTGGTGGCGAATGGGGCCATAATCCGCTGCCGTGGATGACCAAGGAGGAGTTTAATACTACCCGTTGTTTTTGCGGTAATCCTGATTGTATCGAAACCTTTATTTCAGGCACTGGCTTTGTTCGTGATTACAATGAGGCGCTCAGTCGTGCAGCAAGCGTCCAACGTGTGCCCGCTAAATCTGGTTCAGAGATCATGACTTTAGTCGATGAAGGTGATGAGATTGCCATAGCAGCCTTTGACCGTTACATGGATAGACTCGCGCGCTCACTGGCTCATGTGATTAATCTACTTGATCCTGATGCGATTGTGTTAGGTGGCGGCATGTCGAATGTTGAGGCTATTTACCCAAGATTACCTGCATTATTAAGCCATTATGTTGTAGGGCGCGAATGCCGAACACCGGTTGTACAGAATCTTTATGGTTGTTCTTCGGGCGTGCGCGGCGCCGCTTGGTTATGGGAAAAATAACCCAGTAATCTTAAGTTTTCACTCGTGACAACGCATCGCCTCGGCGATGCGTTTTGCTTTCTTTTGATGTTATGATTGCGCTCCTTTGGATTATTGGGCGCTAGCGCATGTTTTGGATTAAAAAAGTTGTCTCTCAGGCAATTATGCCTGTTCCATTTATCCTGTTGTTATTGCTGCTATCTTTGTTTATTTGGCGCAAACCGCGGTTAGCAAAATGGGCGATTGCCAGTGCTTTTACCCTTCTACTGTTATTAAGCAGTCAATTTAGTATCGATTATCTCGTGAAACCGCTTGAGACCCAATATCCCATTAATTCCACTCCCATTGCGGATACCTGTGTGGTGATGGTGCTGGGTTCTGCTCACTCGGATATTGAAGGTGCTACGGCGGTACAGTCCTTATCGGCTGTGGCATTGGCAAGATTAACGGAAGGGCTTCGGCAGCTTAAGTTAGGTCAAGATTGTAGTTTAGTCGTTAGTGGTTGGGGCGGCGAGCTAACCCAGCATTCCCACGCTGAAGTCATGGCCAAGGCAGCGATTGAACTTGGCATCGATGCGTCACGTATTATTGAATTTCCGCTCGCGCGCGACACCCTTGAAGAAGCGCACTATTTTAAAGAGCGCTTTGGCAATCAGCCTGTGCGATTAGTCACCTCGGCCTCCCATATGCCACGGGCGATGGCTATTTTTAGTGGTAAAGGATTAACCGCAAGTGCGGCGCCGACGGATTTTAGGGCCAGAGACGATTTTTATTGGCGTTTTACTGCGGATAACTTACTCGCCTCGCAACGTGCGCTACATGAATACATTGGCCGTTTATGGCTTTGGGTAAAACAGGAATAAAAATATGGCCTTAGAGTCTGATATTGTCTCGGTTCGTCCACTCTCTAAGCGTAATGGCTTAACTTTAACTATTGTAGGTGCCTGTGCCTTTGTGTTGGGCTTTGGCTTGTTTGTGATACTACCTGAGCTATTTGCAGTGGGCTTAGTGTTTTTCAGCTTGGGTGCAATTGCATTGATATTGGGCCTTGCAAAGGTTTTCGAGCCTGACACCACATTGACTATCGATGAGCAGGGGCTGACTTATTTTCATCGCCGCGGCAAGGTGTCGATAAACTGGGATAATATTCAGCGGGTTGACATTCCAAGAGTGACTCAGGGTGTTGATACTATTGAGCTTTCCTATATTGGTATTAAGCTAAAGCAGTTAAATCCGATACTCGATAATATTTCATTACGGCTTGCAGCGGGATTATTGACTGAGCAGCGGCCGTTACTTGTTACCGCCGCATCACAGCAAGAAGATTTAGCGACCTTAGAAACTTATCTTGGTGCTGAATTTAGCCCTTTGGTGGTTGATGGTGACAGATACCGCGGCGTATTGGCGATGTTTGGTCATCGCTGCGTGATGCTCAACACTCACCTTGGCTATCATCTTTATATTCCCCATGACAGTTTAGATCGTGAGCCGCGGGAATTTATTAAACTGTTAAGGCAACGCATCGCGCAGAATGCGACTCAAGTCGATGCTACAACAAATTAACACTACTGATAAAAAAGGGGCCCCGATGGGGCCCCAATAAGTTGCAGAGAGGAAGTTTGGGTTGTGCAGGGGGCAACCCAAAGGTACTAGTACTAGTGTGCTACCTCTGCGTGTACCTTATCTATGCCATAAGTTTTACCTTCAGCATGGCAGGTCGCGCATGATTCTACTGGTAGGTTAGGATCAGTCACTGCATCCGCTTCTACAATCGCACCGTTACTTCTAAAGTGAGCTACTGCTGCTGCATCTGAGTGAGCGTGACAGCTGCGGCATGATTCAGCTACTGGGCTAATATAGTAGCTACCCACTTTGATAGAGCGTTTTTCAGAAGTCAAACCACCGTCAGTTGCAAACAGTTTAGCGCCGTCTTTATGACATGCAGAACATGCTGTTTCTGGTGATGGGTAACCGAGCAATTCACCTTTATCGTCACGGAAGATGCCTGTGATAGAGTCAAAGTTACCACTGTGGAAACGGTGGGCAACGGTGAATAGGTCTTTGTTGTTGAAGGTGACGTCTGGATTCACTACTTTGCTTCCATCAGCGCCTTTGTAAACAACCGTTTTGTGACCTGAAGCTCCCGTTGTATCGTTATGACAGTTCATACATTGAGTGAAGGTGTAAGTACCGTGTCTTGTTCCTTTAACATAGTCTAAGGTACCGTGACAGGCATTACATTTGGCTTCTTCAACAGTGATACGAGTTGGGTCAGACATACGAGCAGTGCTGACTGCGCTACCATCTAAGCTGAAGAATTTAACAGGAGAGCTGTTGCCAATTGGGTTAGTTGGCCCAAATTCAAGTCCTGTTGCATTACAGCTTGCTACTGCACCAGCCTTGATACAAACGTTAGCTTCTGAACTGACATACATAGTTCCAACTGCTTGTGCATCTGGAATATCTTTAACAAAAGTCAATACACCACCAGAAAGCGTACCACTTGCAAGGTTTAAGCTGATAGCTGTTGGTTTAACATCTCGCCACGCATAAACAGTACCATCGGTAGCAACATTACCCAGCAATAAACCGTTAGCAACTAACTTTCCTGTTGGATTAGTGGTCGCATTATAGGTTGCAAGGCTTGTTCCATCGGCAATGGGTGTACCATTGATGGTCACATTAGCCTTGATGGTTAATGTTTTCATACCTAAGGTGGCTGACGGTGCAACTGCTGCACTTGTAAAGTCCACTTTAAATAAGTTGGCGTATTCAGCGCGTTTACCAACACTATGAACAGCTTCTGGTGTTAGGCTACCACTACCGTGACAAGATTTACATTGAGTGTCGTCGGCTTGAGCTAAACCAAATTCTGAGTGGTTTTCACCAGTTGCGAAGTTGACATTGATATGGCAACCCACGCAAGCTTTAGCGTAGATATTGGTGTTATAACTTGGTGCACCATCGTGACAGGATTTACATTCTTTCAAGTCAGATGGGAAACCAATTTCACCAAAGTATTCTTTGGCTTCACCAGACAGATACGCTGCATTATGTTCACCGGCATGGATACGGTGGATCATTGGAGCAAAATCAAAGACCCAACCTTCAGCAAGTTGTGCATCGCTGGGTACTAGATCTGGGTTATGGCAAGTTACGCAGTTTTTAACGTCTTGATAATTATGGTGAGCTTCGATCTTAGCGATATGGCCATCAGTTTCACCGTGACAGTTTTTACATGCTGCACTCGATACTGTGTCTTTGCCTGATGCGGCTAATTCATCTGTAGCTGGGATAAAATCAACAGGTACTGAAAGTACTTTATCTGCTAAGGCAACGCCTTGGCTATTGGCGATATTGTATGCGCGTAAAAATACTCTGTGTACTGCATTAGGGTTATCATTTGGATTAATGATCGGTGCAGCACCATCGTAAGTCCAAGTGGCAGTGTATGTACCAGGGTTTGCTGTATCTTCAGTTAATTTACAAGCATTCTTAGTACCGTTAAGGCCGTTTAGAGTACAAGTTAATGAGCTACCCGCTTTGTTTGCCGTAGCATTGTTTTGCCATTGAATTGGCGCACCAGTGCCTGACGTATTGTCATTTGCCGTTAAAGAGTAGATCGCAATTTTATCGAGTCCCATAAAAGGAACATCTTTGCCTGCGCTCTTTCCGGTTAAGCTGAACTTAACACTGAAACCTTCGCTGCTGGTGACTTTGATATCAGCTGGGCTAAGAGTAAATTTCAGATCGGTTATAGATTCTGCGGTTTTAGCAAAAGAACCAGCGGGTAACCCTGGTGTACCAGGCGTGCCCGGTGTTCCAGGGGTACCTGGTGTTCCGGGCGTGCCGGGTGCACCATCTTGCCCGTCTTCTCCGTCCCCGCAGGCGGTTAAACACAAGGCACTAGTGAGAGCTAGTGCCAGTAGAGATTTATTGTAGTTTTTCATCATCGCGTCCCTTTTTCTTTCTATAAGACTGCGTGTGCAGTGACTCTACTATAGGTCGAACAATCTACTTATAAAGGGGTATTTGCAAGTTTGTATCTGATATGTGAACAGTGATTTAACACACCAAAATGGAAATTCTAAAATATGAAATTGAATATTTCTAATTTTGTAATTCGTGTCTAAAAGTATGAAGTAGATAGCAAATTTTTACTTTTAATTTTAATAGTTTGTTGAGATTAATTTTTAATTAATTTTGGAAGCGGAGACTTATGAAACTTGTATTTAATGTTTTTCGGAGCCAATTTTTGAGTCAAAACTGAGGCTAATTTACTGCCATAAATAGAAGTGAATATGCTGGAAATAAGCTTGGATTTAACAAATTAAACTGTTTTTGAAACAATCAAAACATCCATGCTGTTGAGCTATTACGGTGTTAATAGCGTGTTGGTTGTCAGGGCGGTTAATAATGAACTGACGACAAGTTCGCATTGTGTTTGACTGTAGCGTCGATGGCTTCGTGGCTTTTCTACGAGAAAATACTGTGGTGGCATAATCGTTTCATGTAGACGATGTAACTCTGCGATGGGAAGCGGCGCTAGTTTTAATCCCGGCATATGTTTTACGGTATGCATATCAATACTCGAACAAAATGCCACACTTTGCATGGTGAGAAGGTGGGCATACCATTCTTCCCGATCTGTGACTCTTTCAATCGAGGGTAACAACAGCCCTTGGCGCTGACAGAACAGTTCTAGTGGGTCAATTCTGCTGTTAAAGCCCTTCAGTTCAATACATAGAAATGAATAACGGCATATGTGCTCAAGGCTGATTTCAAGTTGGCTTTCCCAAAGGGAATGATGTTTCGAGGCAACGACATAGACATTTGAAATACAGCCCAAGCGTGTAACACTAAGCTCTTTGGATTCGGTCGGCTCTATTGTGATCCCAAAATCTAATTCACCTGCATGTATCAGTTCTGCACTATTATCTTGCCACTTGTGTAGTCTTATTTGGCCTAATTCACTTATCACATCGGGTGAACTGAGCTGTGGTGCTAAGAAACTTAATAATCCATTACTTGCGGCTATATGGAGCGGTAATTCAACGTGACTCGCTGCATTTTGCAGCTGCATTGCAGATTGTTCTAGATGATAAACCGAATCGGTGAATTGGCAAATAGCGACATACAGACTTTCAGCAAGAGGTGTGGGTTTGAGCCCCTGTTGGCGCCGATAAAATAGTTCATCATTAAATGTTAACCGTAGCGCATTGAGACAGCGGCTAATTTTGGGAGCCGACACATTTAACGCTTTGGCGGCACTATTTGCATGTCCGTTATCAAAAATACTTTTAAATACAAGTAAGGTGAATACATCAAGTTCGCAGATTTGTTTTAGTAATTGATTGCTCATTTGGTCTCGCCTTGCGATGAGTCTGAGTCTGCAGTCACACAGTTTTGCCTAAGCATATCGATACCATTGATTAAGCAGCAAACCGTATGCACAAAATGCATTGTTGGTGGATTAGGTTAGCAGTTGTCGTACGGCTTAACTGTGATCTCAATCTTTAATTTAACAATTGGTTAACCAACGATGCTAGTCATTGGATTGTATGGTGTTTATTTAGGCGATTTTGGGCTGGAGGAGTAATTTAGCGAGCTCATCATCTTCATCAGAGTCGCTCGTAGTTGGTTGGAACAACGACACATCACTCGCGTGACGTAGGCTAGAATTTAGCGGCGCAAATAAAGGTTAATCTCTAAACGTCGACACACCCTCGCTCTTTTATGGGCTGAAATGTGGATTAGTCATTTTGACTCTGCGATAACAATACGTTTGTCGATGTTGCAGAGGGCAGGCTATGTGCGTGGATTGTCTGGTGATCTTCCTTAATCCTTAAACCAATAAACTGGCCGCCTTCATTGACTTGCATTGAAGTACAAGCAACATCACCGTCGACAATCCCATGTGCTTGGATGACTAAGCGCTCGCAAATCAATCGGCCTTTGAAATAACCATCAATAATTAATTCTCGACACTTTACCTCGCAGTGAAGACTTCCCGTTTGCTCAACAATCACATTCGCCTGTGACAGTATTTGACCTTGAACTTCACCACCAATCAACACATCGCCAGCAAATTCAATATTGCCAGTCAGCCTAGTGCCTTTAGCAATAAAACTGAGCGCGGGGGACGATTTGCGGGTAAACAGGAGATTTTTGCCAAACATGGTGATGAGAAACCTAATACATTGGGAATGAAATACTAACGTAAATACAGGGACAAGCCTAGGGCGCTCAATGGCTATTCTGCTTGCTTAATACTAATCGCTTGATTTGGGCACGGAGCGACACAGGCGCCACAACCCGTACATAGGCTTGTATCAATTTTCGGCATAGGCGCTTTGCCTACACTTAGGGTGAAACTGATGGCGCGGGGCTCACAAGCATCCTTACAACTTTGGCACCAAATACCTTGAAAGGTTAAGCAGTTATCTTGAATAGCCGCGATGTGTTGCCATGGCGTTTGGGTCAAATCAAACAACTTTTGCTCAGGACAGACAGTGGCGCATTGAGTACAAAAAGTGCATTCATTGTCCTTAAACGAGACTTCAGGGAAGCCGCCATCACCTTTGAAAATTATCTTAGTTTCACAGGCGGTGATACAGGCTGAGCAGCGAGTACAGATATCGGTAAATTCTACCCCCTCGCGCACCCAAGGCGGCCTAATCGCCAAGGACTTTCGGCGACTAAAGAGACTACGGCGACTGTGATTAATGCTTTCTGTCATAGGTGTTTAATGGATAACAATCTTTATTAATCGAGAAGAAAAATGGCTTGGGAATTACCACAAGCCATTTAGATGATTAGCTTTTATAACCATTGGGATTGGTTGATTGCCAATGCCAACTGCTATTGGCCATATCCTCAATACTATGGGTCGCCTGCCAGCCCAAATCGGTTCTAGCATGCTCAGGGTTTGCATAACAGGCGGCAATATCTCCTGGGCGGCGTGGTGCAATCTGATAGGCAATCGATTTACCACAGGCCTTCTCGAAGGCTTTAACCATATCGAGCACGCTGTAACCTTGGCCTGTACCTAGATTGTAGGTGACAAGCCCCGGTTTTGTGGCGAGTTTCTCAAGGGCTTTAAGGTGACCAATGGCTAAATCCACCACATGGATATAATCACGAACGCCAGTTCCATCGTGGGTTGGGTAATCATTGCCGAACACACTGAGGGCCTCGCGTTTACCCACGGCGACTTGGGCTATAAATGGCATCAAGTTATTCGGAATATCGTTAGGATCTTCGCCAATCAAACCACTGGCATGGGCACCAACGGGGTTGAAGTAACGTAAACGAGCGATATTCCAACTTGGGTCGCTATGGTGTAAATCCGCCAGAATATGCTCAACCATCAATTTAGATTGACCATAGGGGTTAGTGGCACCCGTTGGAAAATCTTCGGTAATGGGCAGGCTAGCAGGATCACCATACACAGTTGCCGAGGAACTAAAGACGAGATTTTTCACCTTAAACTCTGCCATCACTTGGCAAAGAATTAAGGTGCCAGTCACGTTATTCTCATAGTATTTCAGTGGCTTAGCTACTGACTCACCGACGGCCTTTAATCCAGCAAAGTGGATAACGGCATCGATGTTATGGTCGCTAAAGACTTTCTGTAGTAAGGCCTTATTGAGAATATCGCCTTGGTAGAATGTGACCGATTTACCGGTAATGCGCTCGACACGGTTTAGTGCTTCGATACTTGAATTAGACAGGTTGTCTAATACAATCACTTCGCTTCCCGCATTAAGTAATTCCACTACGGTATGAGTGCCAATATAACCGGCGCCTCCGGTCACTAAAATCGTCATTATTTAATTCCCTTTACAACTGTTTTTAAGTAGTGGGCAAAATCTTCACCGATTTCGCTGTGGCGCAGAGCGTATTCTACGTTAGCGCGCATATAGCCTTGTTTGTTACCGCAGTCGTGACTCTTACCTTGCATATAGTAAGCGTTTACGGTTTCTTGCTTCATTAACATCGCAATGGCGTCTGTTAATTGGATTTCATCACCTGCGCCCGCAGGCGTTTTGGCCAGCAATGGCCAAATTGCTGCGGGTAACACGTAACGGCCAACAACGGCTAAGTTAGATGGCGCTTCATCAACTGGAGGTTTTTCAACGAGTTCGACTAATGGCTCTGATTCACCAGGCTGCAAATCGTGGCCGTTCACATCGGCAATACCATATTGATTGACTAAATGATGTGGTACGCCTTCAACCATGATTTGACCCACTTGGGTTTCATCAAACAGGCTTACCATTGCGGCAAGGTTATCGGTTTTTAAGTCGCAACTGGCGTCATCGATAATCACATCCGGCAGCAATACGGCAAAAGGTGCATCACCTACTACGGATTTAGCGCATAAAATAGCGTGACCTAAGCCTTTAGCTTGGGATTGACGTACGCTGATCACCGTCACGTCTTTCGGGCAAATGGATTGCACCGCTTCGAGTAATTGACGTTTTACACGGCGCTCTAATTGCGCTTCTAATTCAAAACTGGTGTCGAAATGGTTTTCGATAGAGTTTTTACTGGCGTGGGTTACGAGCACAATTTCTTTGATACCCGCGGCAATAGCTTCACTAACGACATATTGGATCAGTGGCTTATCAACAACAGGGAGCATTTCCTTAGGGATAGCTTTGGTCGCAGGAAGCATACGAGTGCCAAGTCCGGCGACAGGAATAACGGCTTTACGAATTTGATGTTGTTTCATTGCGAACCTTCAGATTAAGGAGAGGCGATTATTGGGCAATATTGTAAATGACCTACGCAGAAAAGCCATTTGCAAACGCCGAAATTTGTCGGTTTTTCTGCATATTATCTGTTTATCGTCGTCATTTTTACGTTTGAATGTCAAGGATTGATACCCATCTGGGTGAGTCTGTATGTATATTGTCCATGCCTTTTAAACGACTTGTAATATTTGCTTTACGTTTACGTCACATTGACGCGCAAACAATAAACTGTGAGGGAGTTAACAAAAATCGAGGCTTAGATCACTATGGAGGCATTAGTGTCAGCCATGAAGTGAATTTTATGACTAAAGAAATTGCGCACACTGCGCCCTATGTTGCGAGAAGTGCAGATGATTCAGGGTATATCCATTACCCACAGGAAGAACATGAGATTTGGAGCCAATTGTATGCTCGCCAAGCGGTGAACCTGCCTGGGCGTGCCTGTAAGGAGTATCTGCAGGGACTTGATGCCTTGGCGATGCCCAAGGATCGCATCCCACAATTGGCGGAGATAGACAAAGTGCTACAGGCCACTACGGGCTGGAAAACCGCGGCCGTGCCCGCCTTAATTTCCTTTGGTCGATTCTTTGAGCTATTGGCTAACAAGGAGTTTCCGGTCGCGACTTTTATCCGCCGTAAGGAAGAGTTTGATTACCTGCAAGAGCCAGATATTTTCCATGAGATTTTTGGTCATTGCCCCTTGTTGACCAATCCATCCTTTGCCCATTTTTCGCATATGTATGGTCAATTAGGCTTAAATGCCAGCAAGGAAGACCGAGTATTTTTGGCACGTTTGTATTGGTTTACCGTCGAGTTTGGTTTGCTCAAGCCTCAACAGGGTGAACTGTGTATCTATGGCGGTGGTATTTTGAGTTCTCCTGGCGAAACCTTATATGCGATGGAAAGCCAAGTGCCTGAACGTAAACCGTTCGATCTTTTAGATGTGCTACGCACGCCTTATCGTATCGATATTATGCAGCCAATTTACTATGTGATTGAACATATTGATGTATTAGATGAAATCGCCAAAATGGATATTATGGCCTATGTGGCTAAGGCGCGGCAGCTCGGCTTGTTTGCCCCTAAATATCCGCCCAAGGCCAAGAAGGCCAGCTAATGGCTGACCATAAAAAAACGAATTGAATAAAGCGTAATAAGTGCAACGGATTGAACCTGTGATGTTGCCAATAGGAGTATGTATGACCGCGTTAAACCAAATGAAATGTGAAGCTTGCCAAGCCGATGCACCGAAAGTGACTGATGAAGAATTGGCCGAGCTTATCCGCATGATCCCCGATTGGGGCGTGCAAGTGCGTGACGGCATCATGCAATTGGAACGGGTGTACAAGTTTAAAAACTTTAAACTAGCAATGGCATTTACCAATAAGTTGGCGGAATTGGCCGAGGAAGAATTCCATCATCCTGGTATTTTAACCGAGTGGGGCAAGGTGACCGTGACTTGGTGGTCACACTCAATTAAGGGGTTGCATAAGAATGACTTCATTATGGCGGCCAAGACCGACCAGTTATTAGATTAAAAAGTTAATATTTTAAATCAGCATCTTAATGCAATTTTGATGCTGATTTTTTCTTCCTGTTACAAATGCACTGTAAACTAGGCTTGCCACTTTGAGCGTAACCTTCTAACGTATACACGCCCAGCTATTTATCTAGTCCCTTACGTTTGCGTAAACTGAACTTGTTTCGTCAAACGCATGTCTTATGAAGGTCACCTCAGGGACTATAGCTCGCACGTTTTATTCCAAAATTCGAATCAAAAAAGGGAATATCAGTCATTATGCGCTTGGAAGTTAGCTGTCAAGATCGCGTGGGTTTAGCGAAAGACATCTTAGTCGTGTTAGAACGTTATGGCATTAATCTCATTGCCATTGATGCCAGTAACCAAGGTTTTCTTTACCTGCAATTTGCTGAAGTCAGTTTTGAAACCTTAAGCGCCTTGATGCCGCAGATCCGCAAAGTGGAGAGCGTCCACGATGTACGAACGGTGTCATTTATGCCGTCGGAGCAAGAACACTACGCCTTAAAAACCCTACTTAAAACTCTCCCAGACTCTGTGTTTTCCATCGATGTGAAGGCACGTATTCGCATTGTGAACGAATCGGCGCTGCTCAATATGGGCATGGGTGAACACGAAGTGCTTGATGAATCCTTAAACCATTGGGTACAAGGGTTTAACTTCAGCCGCTGGCTGAGTGAGGGCCAAGTGCTGCCGCAGGCGGCGCGGGTTAATATCGGCCAAAACGAATATCTGGCTGAAATGTTACCGATTTATTTACCTGATGAGGACGAGAAAACTATCCTCGTCGGTGCGGTGGTGTCGCTTAAATCGCCTGCGCGGGTGGGTAAACAATTTAATGCGCTGCAAAATCAAACCACAGGCTTTGAAAATGTATTGGCCAGCAGTGACAAGATGAAAGAAGTGCTTAAACAAGCCCGCCGCATGGCGCAGCTCGATGCGCCATTACTGATCACGGGCGAAACTGGCACCGGTAAAGAATTAATGGCCAGAGCCAGCCATGATGCCAGCATGCGCCGCGAAAAGCCGTTTATTGCCATTAACTGTGCGGCATTGCCCGATAGCGCCGCCGAAGAAGAACTGTTTGGCTACGTTAGCCAAGGTAAAGTCATTAAACGTGGTTTTTTTGAAGAGGCGAAGGGCGGCACTGTATTTCTTGATGAAGTGGCCGAAATGTCCAAGGCGGCACAGGTTAAATTGCTGCGGTTATTACAGGATGGCACCTTTAGACGTATCGGTGGCGACGAAGAAGTCCGCGCCGATGTACGGATTATCTGCTCGACCCAGAAAAACTTAGCCGAGTTGTGCCAAACCGGTGAGTTTAGAGAAGATTTGTACTATCGCATCCATGTACTTAGCTACCATATTCCGTCACTGCGCGAGCGCAAAGTTGATATTATTCCGCTGACAGAGATGTTCCTCGAGCATTACAGTCAGCAACTCTCTAGTCCTGTCAGGCGGATTTCGGCCCAATGCCGCGATCATCTATTAACTTACGCTTGGCCGGGTAACGTGCGTCAGCTTAAGAATGCGGTTTTCAGAGCCGTATCCATGTGGGATGGTTCAGGCGAGCTGACCGTTGAGCAACTTAAGTTACCATCCTACGCCGAAGGTTTTGGTTATTTCGATAATGCCTTCGAAGGTAATCTCGATGATGCGATGAAGCAATTTGAGGCTAGCTTACTGCGCCGCTTGTATCCTGCTTACCCTAGTACTCGCCAATTGGCGAAGAAATTGGGCGTGTCTCATACGGCTATCGCCAATAAACTTAGGGAATATAAGATCGCCAAGCCAAAGTAATCTTGCTTTAAGCTTAGGATGTAACAGTATCGTTCCACTTTGTTGTCGACTTTTTCACCATATCGTTCAGCGAAATAGTGACAAGTGGCAACAGGGTCGGAAACGTAATGATTAGTTTACAAAATGTGAAAAAATAAGCTGAAATGTGATTTTGCTCACGCTATAGGAATCCGTCGTCGCTTCGGGTATTTCTACGCACAGCAAACCCTAATACAGAGTCAATATAGGTTTTTATTTACCTATGTTCTCGTCAGCAAAAAATTCGCGTTAGCTGATATTGTCGGTTAACTATAACGAGATAAAAAGCGCAGTACGCCGAGCCGTAGAAGCACAGGAGCAGATATGAAACTTGCCAGTTATAACAATGGTCGCCGCGATGGTCAGTTAATGTTAGTGAGCCGCGATCTTACTCAAACGGTGGCTGTGCCAGCGATTGCCCATACGATGCAACAATTACTCGATGGTTGGGAATTGCTCAAACCGCAATTACAAGAATTGTATGATGCGCTCAACGAAGGCAAATTACCGAACGCGCAAGCCTTCGATGAAACCAAATGTTTATCACCCTTACCACGCGCTTATCAGTGGGCCGATGGTAGTGCCTATGTAAACCATGTGGAATTAGTGCGTAAGGCGCGCGGCGCTGAAATGCCAGAAACCTTCTGGACCGATCCGCTGTTTTACCAAGGCGGCTCTGACAGCTTTATCGCGCCCAAGGCGGATATCCCGCTGGCGAGCGAAGACTGGGGCATCGATTTCGAATCGGAAATCGCTGTGATCACTGATGATGTGCCCATGGGCGTGAGTGTTGAAAATGCAGCGAAACACATCAAACTGCTGATGTTAGTTAATGATGTGTCACTGCGTAATTTGATCCCTGCTGAACTCGCCAAAGGTTTTGGTTTCTTCCAATCTAAACCTTCGAGCAGCTTCTCGCCGGTAGCCATTACGCCAGATGAATTAGGCGCACGTTGGGAAGATTCAAAGGTGCACCTACCGCTTATCACATACCTAAACGGTGAGTTATTTGGCCGCCCGAATGCGGGTGTGGATATGACCTTTAACTTCAGTCAGTTAGTTTCTCATGTTGCTAAAACCCGTCCATTGGGTGCGGGCGCAATTATCGGTTCTGGTACGATTTCTAACTATGACCGCAGTGCCGGCTCAAGCTGCTTAGCTGAAAAACGTATGCTCGAAGTCATTGCCGATGGTAAAGCTAGCACACCGTTTATGCGTTTTGGCGACACAGTGCGTATTGAAATGCTTGATGACAAGGGAATGTCAATTTTTGGCTCTATCGATCAAAAAG
Source organism: Shewanella sp. ZOR0012 (assembly GCF_000798835.1). Lineage (NCBI taxonomy): Bacteria > Pseudomonadati > Pseudomonadota > Gammaproteobacteria > Alteromonadales > Shewanellaceae > Shewanella > Shewanella sp. ZOR0012. Next base: position 3,854,466 of record NZ_JTLE01000094.1, on the reverse strand, counting down.
TGGTTGAGTACAAGGCGTAAGGCTTTTGTGCGAACACAGTGACAGATAATATTGACGGGGCTTTTAGCCCCGTTTTTTCAGCAGAACATAAGGACAGCGTGAGATGAAACTATACGGTTATTGGCGCTCTAGCGCCGCCTATCGTGTGCGTATTGCCCTCAATCTTAAAGGCGTGAGCGCCGAGCAGTTGTCGGTGCATTTAGTGCGTGATGGTGGTGAACAACATAAAGCGGATTATATTGCCTTAAATCCGCAGGAACTTGTGCCTACACTGGTGGTTGATGATGAGCAGGATGGTGATGCGTTAACCCAATCTTTGGCGATTATCGAATATCTGGATGAGCTATATCCTAAAACGCCGCTATTGCCTGCGTCGGCGCTTGAACGTGCCCATGTGCGCGCCATGGCCTTAACCATTGCCTGTGAAATTCATCCACTCAATAACCTGCGGGTATTGCAATATTTAACTCAGAAGCTGAACGTCGATGAAGAAGCCAAAACCGCTTGGTATCACCATTGGGTGGCGAGTGGGTTTGCGGCGCTCGAAACCCAACTTGTGCGCCATAGTGGCCGCTATTGTTTTGGTGACAAAGTGACGCTAGCGGATCTGTGTTTAGTGCCACAAGTATACAACGCCCAGCGTTTTAATGTGGATTTAACGCCGTACCCCAATATTATGCGGGTGTGGGCTGAGTGTAATTTGCTGCCAGCCTTTGCGGATGCGGCGCCAGAGCGCCAAGCCGATGCAGTTTAACCTATCATTAACTGCTTATTAAGTGCGATGAAATCGATGATGAAGTGGCGTGAGTCGATGTCACTTCTGTGTTTCTAACTTATTAAAGCGGATATTGGCCATGACTGAAGCCGAATTAAATGCATTGTTATGCGCATGGCTAAGCCAAGATAAACAGCGGTTAAGGGCACTTGAATTAGCGCAGCAATGTGCCCAAGTGTATGATATTCCGCAGTGGTGCTTGGCGGCGGGGTTTGTCCGTAATCTGGTGTGGGACAAATTGCACGATATTAAGCCGCGTCCGTTAAACGATATCGATCTGATTTACTATTGTCCCTTGGATACTCTTCCTGAGCGAGATAGGGCGATAGAAGCCTACCTACAAACACTGGCGCCAGACTTACCTTGGTCAGTAAAAAATCAGGCGCGAATGCACCTTAAGCATCTCGACAATCCCTATCAATCGACACTGGATGCAATGTGTTATTGGCCCGAAATCGAAACTGCTGTCGGTGTGTCGCTTGAACAGACGCTTAAGTTTTCTGCTCCAGCCATTGAAGGCTTACACATCATCGCCCCCTTTGGCTTAGCCTCATTATTTGCCTTACAACTAACGCCCAATCCTCGGCGTCCTTTAGCGTTATTTCATCAACGGTTAGCCGCAAAGTCTTGGCTTAAACAATATCCGCGACTAGCTGTAGCCTATTGAGCCATTTGGTTAAGATGAGTTTAGAGGCTTATTCTTTTATTCGCAGATGAGTGAGTGTAAACCGAAATAAGCACCTTCTAGGTCGATTCTTAATTCCTGTCTTTGTCTGCTTTTGGATTCTTTCGCGTTTTTTCTACTGAATATCGTCGAATTTCATCGGATTTTAATTTCAATTTATGTTGATTAAATGTAAATGGCGAAATTGGCAATTTTCCTCCTATTACCTCTTCTGGAGGTGATTAGTGATAGCTAATTAATGCGGTTGGTCACAAAAAATGAACCGGTATTGTCAATAAATGTTTAGATAACGTGATTTGTATCTCATGGTTTATACCTCGAAATAAGTATCGCCGCTTAATCTTGATTTAGATCAATAAGGTGAATAATTTTATCTGGCAGTGTAGGCGTCAATTGTTAAGGATGTAATGTAAAACAAAAACCTATGTTGTACATATGGAGTATGATGATGAATAAAACTACTGTTTCTACACTGATCGCTGCCACCCTGTTAGCCGCTGGTTTCTCTGCTTCTGTTTCTGCCCATCAAGCGGGCGATATCATTGTTCGTGCCGGTGCTGTGGTTGTCGCGCCAAGTGAATCTAGTGATCCAGTTGCTACGTTTGGTGAGTTTCAAATCAGCAATAACACTCAACTGGGCTTGAACTTTGGCTACATGCTGACCGATAACTTCGGGGTAGAGTTATTAGCAGCGACTCCATTTAGCCATGATGTCTCTTTAGGTGGTAATAAGATTGCTGAAACCAAACATTTGCCACCAACTCTAGTGGCACAGTACTATTTTGGTAATGCTCAATCTGCATTACGTCCATATGTAGGCGTGGGTGTGAACTACACTAACTTCTTCGACAATGAATTCACCAACGATTTAAATGGTGCCTTAACTGACTTAAGCATGAGCACCTCCTGGGGCCTAGCGGCGCAAGCGGGTATCGATTATCAAGTCAATAAAAACTGGTTAGTTAACGCCTCTGTGTGGTATGCGCAAATTAGCACCGATGTGAAGTTTAAGTTAGCGGGTGATACTAAAGTAATTGATACTGACATTAACCCATGGGTTTATATGGTCAGCGTGGGTTACACTTTCTAATCATCTGATTTTAAAGTAACAAAAAAGGAGCCAGCGGCTCCTTTTTTGTTTTCGCAGTGTAATAAAGCTAAACGCGGAACAACACTACTTTTTAGCCTTTTTCGGCTTCCAGTGGCGAGTGTTATAGATAAACTCAGGCAGTAATTTAGTCAGCCAAGCCACTAAGCGCCAACGCTTGGTCACATACACGCGGCGTTTACCCTGCTGCATGGCCTTAATGATCTGCGCCGCCACTTGCGGGAGCGGGGCAAGCCATAGCGTGCTTTGCTGCATGGCGGCCTTATCCAGTAAACCAAGTTGAATATCGGTAATAGTAATAGGCAACTTAAGCCGCTGGGCATGCATGCTTAAGCCTTCCAAATAGTTTTGCGCAAAGGCTTTAGAGGCATGGTAAGCCACACTCGGGCCGCCGCGCAGACCAGCAATCGAGTTAATGGTGGCAAGCTGGCCGTAACCCTGTTCGCGAAATAATCTAAATGCGGTATTACAGATAGCGGCAAAGCCCCGCACATTGACGTCGATAATATCTTGCTCTGGTAACCATGGCAGCTCAGGGTCGTAACTATTCAGTCCGGTATTCACCAAGACTAAATGAGCACCGCCGAGACCTTGCCAGACGTTTTCAAGCTGTTCGATGATAATGCTTGGCTGTTCAATTTGCAGTGAAAATACTTGTACCTTGGTAGGTAAGGTCGAGGCGAACTCGCGCAGCGATTCAACATCCTGTGCAAAAAGTGCTAATTCAACTTGCTGTTCGGCCAATTGTTTGGCAAGTTCGCGGCTTAAATGTGAGCTAGCGCCCACAATTATCGCTGTTGCTTGGGTCATAAATTTTTCGGCAACGAAATGGTGGCTTATCATAGGAAGATATGCCCAGCATGACAAGATTTATAGCTTGGGCGTATAGACATCCAGAAGTCTTTATGTATGATTAGGAGAAATGAAATGACACATGGGTTAAGGATTAGCGGACTGACATCTGCATGGCAAAAATGGGCGGCAATGGTATTACTCACTGTGACGAACATGATGACAGGTTGTGCCACACCAAATGCAGTTGTTGAGATTAAAGGTGAGGCCATGTATCGCGAACGTATCGCACTGCCTGCCGATGCCAAGTTGATTGTGCAGTTGCTTGATGTCTCTAAGATGGATGTACCTGCTGTGGTGATGGCAGAGCGTGAGAGTCAAGGCGCTAAAACCCCTACGCAATTTAGTTTTACTATAGGGCGCGATCAGTTTGAAGCAGGGCATACCTATGCCATTGGTGCAAGGATAATGCTCGGTGATAAGTTATTGTTTATTAATACTCAAGCCTATCATGTCGATCTCAATTCGACTGAGCCTATGACGATACTGCTTGAGAAAGTCGGCCGCTAATTTGTTTGCTCTTTGCTGAGTGGCATACGCGCGCCGGAACCCTTGATTGTTTGAACAGAAGAGGCGCGGTATGCCAGTTAAAATTCCAGATCATCTGCCAGCAGCAGGGATTTTAGAATCTGAAAATATTTTCGTAATGTCCGAAACCCGGGCAGCCAATCAGGATATCAGACCGATGAAGGTACTGATCCTGAACTTGATGCCTAATAAAATTGAGACCGAAACCCAGCTTCTACGCCTTTTAGGCAACACGCCTTTGCAGGTGGATGTGGATTTACTGCGTATTCACGATAAAGAGTCGAAGCATACTTCTATCGATCATATGAACACCTTCTACCGTGATTTTGAGGATGTGCGCCATAAAAACTACGACGGCCTAATCATCACTGGCGCGCCGTTAGGGCAAATTGATTTTGAAGATGTGACTTATTGGGACCATATCCGTGAAATTATCGATTGGTCACAGCAGCATGTTACCTCGGTGCTCTTCCTCTGCTGGGCGGCGCACGCTGGGCTTTACCATCTCTATGGATTAAATCGTAAAATTCTTGAGCAAAAGCGCTCAGGGGTGTTTGTCCATCGCCGCACCTGCCAGCATTTTCCGCTGCTACGCGGATTTGATGATGAGTTCTTTGCACCGCATTCCCGCTTTGCCGAGATGGATATTGAAGAGCTTAAGCGACATCCTGAACTACAAGTGCTGGCAGAGTCCGAGGAGGCCGGAGCCTATTTGGTCCTCAGTCGCAATAATCGCAACCTGTTTGTCATGGGTCACCCTGAGTATCAAAAATCTACCTTAAACGATGAATATTATCGGGATTTGGCGCAGGGATTAAACCCAAATGTGCCACAAAACTATTATCGTAACGATGATCCTAAGGCCGATGCCATTGCCCGTTGGCACAGCCATGGCAGTTTGTTGGTGAGTAATTGGCTTAACTATTACGTTTACCAATTAACGCCTTACGACCTGAGTGATATGACAGCGATGACACCATGGGAATCGCAGTAGGGACGTTGTTTTAGTTTGTCAGGCATTGACGGTTTCTTAAGCTCAATGCCTGTCGAATCACCTCGCTATGCTGTTTCTGTTTGCTTGAATTTTTTGAACTGACTAATAAATTTACCATTCGCTTAGCCACTGTTTGCTCGCCTGTTAACTTCATTTGTCTTTAGCGCTGTTCAACCTCAGCAGGTATGGTTTGTGTTACTGCTGCAAGGCAAGCGCTTTTATTGAGTCACTTCCTCCTTGTTACCATTTCAAATGCCGTTAAGGCCTCTCGACTGTAAATTCTGACTGACAATACGGCGAGGATTAAATCGATACATTAGACCAAGGAATACTTGCTTTACGTTCGCGTAAACGTCAGAGTGGTTTCATTGTTACTATTTATCCGCCGCTGGCGAGTGTTACCGTCATGGCACATTTAGCTTGGAGTCCCCATGAGTACTGAACAATTTAACCAAGAGATCGTTATTATTGCCGCTAAACGCACCCCAATGGGGGGCTTTCAAGGCAGTTTGTCTGGCGTAACGTCTCCAAGCTTAGCGGCCTCCGCCATTAAAGCCCTGTTAGCCGATACCCAAGTTGCGGGTGATAAGGTGGATGAAGTGTTAATGGGCTGCGTATTGCCAGCGGGTCTGGGTCAAGCACCTGCGCGTCAGGCAACCTTAGGTGCAGGTTTACCGCTGTCTGTTGGCGCTACGACCGTAAACAAAGTCTGTGGCTCTGGGATGAAAACCGTGATGCTTGCCCACGATTTACTCAAAGCGGGCAGTGCTAAGTTGGTGGTTGCGGGTGGTATGGAAAGCATGAGCCAAGCCCCTTACTTGCTCGACAAAGCGCGCGCGGGCATGCGTATGGGTCATGGCAAGGTATTAGATCATATGTTCCTCGATGGTTTAGAAGATGCCTACACCGGCGGCGCCATGGGCACATTCGCCCAGAAAACTGCCGATGAATTTGGTATTACTCGCGAGCAAATGGATGCGTTTGCTTTAAGCTCACTGGAAAAAGCCAATGCGGCTATTACTTCTGGCGCCTTCAAGGCGGAAATTGTACCTGTGACGGTAAGCGATCGCCGTGGTGATGTGACTATCGATACCGATGAGCAGCCAGGCAATGCCCGCCCTGAAAAAATCCCTGCATTGCGCCCAGCCTTTGCTAAAGACGGCACTATTACAGCGGCAAACTCAAGCTCGATTTCCGATGGCGCGGCGGCGCTGATGCTAACCACCCGCGCCAATGCCGAGCAGTTAGGCTTAACTGTGCTGGCCACCATCAAGGGCCACACCACCCATGCCCAGGAGCCATCACTCTTTACCACGGCGCCCGTTGGCGCGATGGCAAAACTGTTGAGCAATGTCGGCTGGTCTAAGGATGAGGTTGATCTGTTCGAAATCAACGAAGCTTTTGCCATGGTGACTATGCTGGCCGTTTCTGAATTAGGTTTAGATATGGCAAAAGTGAACGTGAATGGCGGTGCCTGCGCCTTAGGTCATCCTATCGGTTGCTCGGGTGCACGTTTACTGGTGACCTTAATCCATGCACTTAAAGCCCGTGGGCTTAAGCGCGGCGTAGCCTCACTCTGTATCGGTGGCGGTGAAGCGACCGCTATGGCAATCGAAGTCTAAGCAAAGGCTTAATCGCGAATAACTGCTAAATCAACAAGACCAAGACTGAGCTGGCAAGGGCAAACATCCCACTGAGGATAAACATAATATCGCACCGCCAGCTCGACCCTAAACAAGGAAAAGGATTGCAACATGACCACACAAGTTAAGCATTACATCGATGGCGAATTCACCACAGGCACAGGGACATCACAAATCGTGGTGACTAATCCTGCCAATAACGCGCCGATTGCCGTTATCAATAGTGCTACGGCCGATGAAGTCCATACGGCCATTGCTAGTGCCAAGGCGGCTTTTAAGACGTGGAAAGAAGTACCCGTGTCTGAGCGTGCCCGTGTCATGTTGCGCTACCAACACCTACTTAAAGAACATCATGATGAGTTAGCGACCATCCTTGCCCATGAAACGGGTAAAACCTTTGAAGATGCCAAGGGCGATGTGTGGCGCGGGATTGAAGTGGCGGAGCATGCCTGCAACATTGCCTCATTATTGATGGGCGAAACCGTTGAGAACGTTGCGCGTTCAATCGATACCTACAGCTACACTCAGCCTCTGGGGGTGTGTGCGGGCATCACGCCGTTTAACTTCCCAGCGATGATCCCGCTGTGGATGTTCCCACTGGCGATTGCCTGCGGTAACACTTTTATCCTTAAGCCATCTGAGCAAGACCCAATGACGCCGCAGCGTTTAGTTGAGCTGTTTGTCGAAGCGGGCGCGCCAAAAGGCGTGTTACAGCTGGTGCATGGCGATAAAACGGCGGTAGATATCCTGCTGGCAGACCCTGTGGTGAAAGCCATTTCCTTCGTCGGCTCTGTGGCTGTAGGTCAATACATCTACAAAACCGGTACCGATAACTTAAAACGCGTGCAGGCCTTTGCTGGGGCGAAAAATCACTGCGTGATCATGCCCGATGCAAACAAACAGCAAGTGATCAACAACCTAGTGGGCGCATCGGTTGGCGCGGCGGGGCAGCGCTGTATGGCGATTTCGGTCGCGGTATTTGTCGGCGCGGCTAAGGAGTGGATCCCTGAGCTCAAAGAAGCGCTGGCGAAGGTTCGCCCAGGTTTATGGGACGATAAAGAAGCTGGTTACGGCCCGCTGATAAGCCCAGCCGCCAAAGCGCGCGTGCTTAAACTTATCGCCCAAGGTAAGCAAGAGGGCGCAGAGTGTTTACTCGATGGCAGCGATTTTACTGTGGCGGGCTATGAGTCAGGTAACTGGGTCGGGCCAACCATGTTCACTAAGGTCACGACCGATATGAGCATCTATAAAGAAGAAATCTTTGGCCCTGTGCTCTGCTGTATGGAATCCGATTCATTAGAAGACGCCATCGAACTGGTTAACGCCAGCCCGTACGGCAATGGTACTTCTATCTTTACCGCCAGCGGCGCCGCAGCCCGTAAATATCAACACGAAATCGAAGTCGGCCAAGTCGGTATTAACGTGCCTATCCCTGTGCCATTACCTTTCTTCTCATTCACGGGTTGGAAGGGCAGTTTCTACGGCGACCAACACGCCTACGGTAAGCAAGCGGTACGTTTCTACACTGAAACTAAGACCATTACTTCCCGCTGGTTCGAGTCGGACATTGCGGTGGCAGCTGGCCCTAATATGAGCATTAACTTGCGCTAAGCGGTTTAACAAACAGTTTAAACGCATTGTGAAACAGCAGGTGATTCAGTCTAAACGTGGCGCAGTTGGCGTCCATTGATGATAAGCCTGCTGATAAATTCACTGTGTATTACGCAAAGAAATTTACGAAAGAAATGGCCAAAGAGTCATAGGAGAGCCAAATGGATTTTAATTTCAACGAAGACCAACGCCAATTTGCCGATCTAGCCCGCCAGTTCGCGGCGGATGAACTCGCCCCCTTTGCCGCCAAATGGGACGAAGAACATCATTTCCCGAAGGATGTGATCCAAAAAGCCGGTGAGCTGGGTTTCTGCTCCTTGTATTCCCCCGAGTCGGAAGGTGGCATGGGCTTATCACGCTTAGATGCCTCGATTATTTTTGAGGAGCTGGCAAAGGGCTGTACAGCCACAACGGCCATGCTGACGATTCACAATATGGCCACTTGGATGGTCACCACCTGGGGCACTGAGACGCTGCGTCAAGCTTGGTCTGAGCCTTTGACCACGGGTCAAATGCTGGCGTCTTACTGCTTAACTGAACCCGGTGCGGGCTCGGATGCGGCATCACTGCAAACCAAAGCGGTGCGTGAGGGTGATGAATACGTGGTATCTGGCTCTAAGATGTTTATCTCGGGTGCAGGTTCAACTGAATTGCTGGTGGTGATGTGCCGCACTGGCCAAGCTGGGCCAAAGGGAATATCGGCGATTGCCATTCCAGCAGATGCCGCTGGCGTTATCTACGGTAAAGCTGAAGATAAAATGGGCTGGAACGCGCAGCCGACGCGCTTAGTCACCTTTGATAACGTGCGCGTGCCGGTTGCAAACCTACTCGGTGAAGAAGGCCAAGGTTTTACCTTTGCGATGAAAGGCTTAGACGGTGGCCGCATCAATATCGCTACTTGTTCTGTCGGTACGGCGCAGGCGGCTTTAGAGCGTGCAACCCAGTACATGAACGAGCGTCAGCAATTTGGTAAGCCGCTGGCAGCCTTCCAAGCGCTGCAATTTAAGCTCGCCGATATGGCGACCGAATTAGTGGCCGCGCGTCAAATGGTGCGTCTGGCCGCCTTTAAACTCGACAGTGGCGATCCAGAAGCGACCGCCTATTGCGCGATGGCGAAGCGCTTTGCTACTGATGTGGGCTTTCAAGTTTGCGATGCGGCGCTGCAAATTCATGGCGGATATGGTTATATCAGGGAGTATCCGTTAGAGCGTCACTTCCGTGATGTTCGCGTACACCAGATTTTAGAGGGCACAAACGAAATTATGCGCCTCATTATCGCCCGTCGTTTACTCGACGAAAATGCCGGACAAATCCTTTAAGCTGCCCTAATTGGACTGTAGGATTTGGCGATAACAGATTGGAAATATAAGGGAGCCGAAACAGATGGACTATTTAGTTGAGCGTATTGAAGGCCACACGGCCATTCTGACCATGAACAATCCGCCGGCCAATACTTGGACCGCCCAAAGTTTGCAGGCGCTCAAGGCCAAAGTGCTGGAGCTTAATGCTAACAAGGACATTTACGCGCTGGTGTTAACTGGCGAGGGCAACAAGTTTTTCTCCGCGGGTGCCGATTTAAAACTGTTTAGCGACGGTGATAAGGGCAATGCGGCGAGCATGGCAAAACACTTTGGCGAAGCATTTGAAACCTTAAGCCAGTTCCGCGGCGTGTCGATTGCCGCCATTAACGGTTATGCCATGGGCGGCGGCTTAGAAGTCGCGCTGGCCTGTGATATTCGTATCGCCGAAACCCAAGCCGTGATGGCGCTGCCAGAGGCCACCGTTGGCCTGTTGCCCTGTGCGGGCGGTACCCAAAACCTGACCGCTTTAGTGGGCGAAGGTTGGGCGAAGCGGATGATCCTCTGCGGTGAACGGGTGAATGCCGCCCAAGCGCTGAATTTGCGTTTAGTTGAGGAGGTGGTCGAAACGGGTGAAGCCTTAGATGCGGCGATTGCACTGGCCGCCAAAGTGGCGAATCAGAGCCCAAGCAGCGTCACAGCCTGTAAGACACTCATCCAAGCTGGGCGCCAAATGCCGCGTAACCAAGCCTTACCGATAGAGCGTGAACTGTTTGTCGGTTTGTTCGATACTGAAGATCAGGCCGAAGGCGTGAACGCGTTTTTGGAAAAACGTAAAGCTGATTGGAAGAACCGCTAATGACAAATTTAGTAGATAAGGCTGCACACACGTCCACCACACAAAATGTGGTTTTTCAAACCTTAGCCACCGCCTCAGGTAAATTAGTTGGGGTGGTGACGCTCAATGTTGAAAAAGCCCTCAACGCCTTGGATCTCGATATGGTTCGAGCCATGACGGTGCAGCTCAATTTGTGGAAAAAAGATCCGTTAATAGCCTGTGTGGTACTCGATGGCAGCGGAGAAAAGGCGTTTTGTGCGGGTGGCGATGTGCGGGCGTTATACCACGCGTCTGTTGCCGCTAAGGGACAAGTGACTGAGGTCGCTAAAGTATTCTTTGAAGAAGAATATCGTCTCGATTATCTACTGCATACCTTTGGCAAACCAGTGCTGGTATGGGGCGATGGCATAGTGATGGGCGGTGGTCTGGGCCTGATGGCGGGCGCGAGTCATAGAGTGGTGACTGAAACCTCCCGTATCGCCATGCCTGAAGTCACCATCGGGCTTTATCCCGATGTGGGTGGCAGTTATTTCCTCAACCGTATGCCGGGGAAAATGGGGCTGTTTTTAGGGCTAACGGCCTATCAAATGAACGCCGCCGATGCCTGTTACGTTGGCCTTGCCGATCATTATCTGAATCGTGACGACAAAGAACTGATGTTCGATGCCATGGCGACTCTCGACTGGAGCGATACGCCTGCGCTGAACCATCAAAGACTCGATACGATGATCAACGAACTGTCGAACCAAGTGGACATCCCTAAGGGCGATAGTTTACTGGCCGAGAGCCAAGAGATGATCGATCGACTGATGGCGGGCAGTTTGACGGATATCGTCAGCCGTATGTCGAGCTTACGCACTGAAGAAGCGTGGTTAAGTAAGGCGTGCGCGACCATGTTGGCGGGTAGCCCAATCAGTTGGCATTTGGCGTATATTCAAACCCAACTCGGCACCAAACTCAGCCTAGCACAATGTTTTAAATGGGAATTAACCGTCAGCGTGAACACCTGCGCTAAGGGCGATTTCTGTGAAGGCGTACGCGCACTGCTGATTGATAAAGACAGACAGCCCAAATGGCAATTTGCCGATGTGCAATCCGTGCCAAACAGCGTTATCGAGGACATTTTGACCTCACCTTGGGGAGAAGATCATCCCTTAAGCCAATTAAGCTAAGCCAATCGATGGCAGGTAAAGCGAGTGCTTTGCCTGCCATTTTTGTCTGGAATAACAACTATCTGGAATAATAAAGACACCAGAACACAGGAGTGATGGCATGAGTACAGTAGCATTTATCGGTTTAGGTAATATGGGCGGCCCAATGGCGGCCAATTTATTAAAAGCGGGCATGACGGTACGTGTCTTCGACTTAGTGCCAGCCGCCATGCAAGCCTTGGCCGATCAAGGCGCTTTAGTGTCGAGCACGGCATGCGGCGCAGCGGCAGGCGCCAATGTGGTGATCACTATGCTGCCTGCGGGTAAGCATGTTCGAAACTTATATCTAGGTAATGGTAGCGAGAAAGGCCTACTCGATGTTGTCGCTGGCGATACCTTGCTGATTGATTGCTCGACCATTGATGCCCAAAGCGCTCAATTGGTGGCGGCCGAAGCGGCTAAGAGTGGTATCGAATTTATCGATGCGCCAGTATCGGGTGGTACTGCGGGCGCGGCGGCAGGCACCTTGACCTTTATCTGTGGCGGTTCGGATATCGCCTTTGAGCGCGCACAACCTGTACTTAACGCTATGGGCAAGAATATCTTCCATGCGGGCGGCGCAGGAGCTGGGCAGGTCGCTAAAATATGCAACAACATGCTGTTATCTGTGTTGATGGTGGGGACTTCCGAGGCGCTGCAAATGGGGATTGACCATGGTCTCGACCCTAAAGTGCTGTCGGACATTATGAAGGTCAGCAGCGGCGGTAACTGGACGTTAGAGAAGTACAATCCTTGCCCAGGCGTGATGGAGAATGTGCCTTCTTCTAAGGGCTATCAGGGCGGCTTTATGGTAGATTTGATGGTTAAAGATCTCGGCCTCTCCCAAGAAGCCGCATTATTGAGCAATTCGAGTACACCTATGGGCTCACTCGCGCGCAGCTTGTATGTTAATCATGCAAGACAAGGTAATGGTCGCCGAGACTTCTCCAGTATTTTTGAACAATTTGCACCACTTAAAAAATAGATAAACAAGGGATAACCAGATGGATTTAAAAGATAAGGTTGTCGTCATCACTGGCGGCGCGGGTGGTTTAGGCTTAGCAATGGCGCACAATTTTGCGCAGGCGGGCGCTAAGTTGGCGCTGATCGATGTAGATCAAGAAAAACTCGAACGCGCCTGTGCCGATTTAGGCTCAGCCACCGAAGTCCAAGGTTATGCGTTAGATATTACCGACGAAGAAGATGTGGTCGCAGGTTTTGCTTACATATTGGAAGATTTCGGCAAAATTAACGTATTAGTGAATAACGCCGGCATCCTGCGCGATGGTATGTTAGTCAAAGCCAAAGACGGCAAAGTGACTGACCGTATGTCATTCGATCAATTCCAATCGGTGATCAATGTTAACCTCACTGGCACCTTCCTCTGTGGCCGTGAGGCGGCTGCGGCGATGATCGAGTCGGGTCAAGCAGGGGTGATTGTGAACATTTCTAGCCTAGCTAAAGCGGGTAACGTAGGACAATCTAACTACGCGGCCTCCAAAGCGGGTGTTGCGGCGATGTCTGTGGGCTGGGCAAAAGAGCTGGCGCGTTACAATATTCGTAGCGCGGCGGTAGCACCCGGGGTAATTGCCACCGAAATGACAGCGGCAATGAAACCTGAAGCCTTAGAGCGTTTAGAGAAGCTTGTGCCCGTTGGCCGTTTAGGCCAAGCGGAGGAGATAGCCTCTACTGTACGCTTTATCATCGAAAACGATTATGTAAATGGTCGTGTCTTTGAAGTGGATGGCGGTATCCGCTTATAAAAGATTATCCTATTGATAATAAACAAGACCGAGCGTTTGCTCGGTTTTTTGTTGGCTAAAGTTAGGTCTCTTTTTTTAGTCTGTTCGCTTGGGTAAGAGTTGTTCGGAGGTTGACATTTACTGGCTATCCTTCAACAATCGCACGCTACTTTTTTACATAACTTTACAAATAGAGTTGACATTATCGTATTGGAGTTGATTATCTGAATGTCATGGCAGGATAAAGCCCTTTGGCTGGAAAAAATTACCAAGCGGATGATGCTGATTGTCGGGGCTTTAGGAGTCATTGTAATTTACGGAGGCTTCTTTTTTCTTCTCTTCAGTGGTCGTTCGGTCGCCGTGATCCCGTGGTTTTTTCTGTTATCACCTTGGATTTGTATTTACTTTGGTCTGACGCAAGTACAACAAGCTAGCGTACTGAAATGGTTTGTTAAAAAAGTCAAAAAATAAGCCCTTAAGGGGATTTGCATATTTACGGTTTGTTTTAGTTTGCAAACTTGGGGAACACAATGGGGTTAGGACGCTATTTTCCATTCTTGCTAAGTGCAGTGTTACTGCTACTCGGCGGGTGTGAGCGTACGGATACAAAAGATCAATCTGCCAAGGAAAGCGGCGACATTAAAGTTGCACCCTATGGCAGCTGGCAATCACCTTTGTCTGCTGCTGAGGTTTTTGAACGAACCGATGATATTGCTGAACTACAAAGTGTAGGTAATGCGATTTATTTTGCAGAATCGAGCGGACGTGCCCAAGGCAAAGTTGGTATCAAGCGTCTCGATGATCTTGGCAAGGTCACTGAAGTGGTTCCTCCTGATTTTAATGTTAAATCTACTGTGCATGAGTATGGCGGTGCGGCGTTTTTGGGCATAGGTCAGAGCCTATTTGCCACTAAATTGCAGGATCAGCTGTTTTACCGTTTTGCGCCTAATCAGCCACCATTGCCGTTAACTCCCAATGGTACTCGTCATGCCGATTGTGTGGCATATCCTAAGGGCTCACGGATTATTTGTGTGCGTGAAGATCACCGTCAGGGCGGCGAACCGAAAGCGAGCCTGGTGACTATCAATCTTAACTTTGCCGGTGAAGGCGATACCTTTGTTACGGGTCATGATTTTATTTCTTCCCCGACTATTTCACCCGATAACACCCAATTGGCGTGGATCACTTGGGAACATCCCTATATGCCTTGGGATAAGAGTGTGCTCTGGCTTGGTGATCTTGACCGCAAAGGTCAATTAAAAAATATTCGTAAGGTGAGTACGCCAGAGGACTCTTCGGTGACTCAGCCGTTATTTGGCCCCGACGGTAAATTATATGTGGTGTCCGATCTCAGTAACTGGTGGAACATTTACCGCGTCACCCCTAGGGAAACCTTAGAGCCTGTGCTGAGTAAAAATGCCGAGTTTGCGGTGCCTGATTGGCGTTTAGGTAACCATAATTATGCCTTTGAAAATGCTTCGACTCTCATAGCGAGCTACGTTGAAGGTAATCGAGCCGCATTGCTGCGTATGCACTTAGATTCCGGATTGACCGAATCTCTTGCCGTTGATTTTGCTGAGATCACTCAGGTGGTAAAGGGCGAAGATGGTGTTTATTTTGTTGGCGCTAAGGCAACACCAGAGAAAGGTATTTATCGCGTTGTTGGGCGTGGCACTGAGCTTGTGTACGCCCCAGCGCTCGCGAATCTTGATCCCAACTATGTCTCGCGGGCGAAAAATATAGCCTTCGCTACCGGTAAAAATCAGCAGGCCTATGGTTATTTTTACAGCCCTGTGAACCCTAATTACGTGGCGCCCCACGACACAAGGCCGCCGCTTATCGTGATGCTACATGGCGGGCCGACGGCGCGGGCTTCACTGGCCTATCGCAGTGAAATCCAGTTTTGGACCAGTCGCGGGTTTGCGGTGCTGGATTTAAACTTTCGCGGCAGCAGTGGTTTTGGCCGCGCCTATCGCCAAAGCCTTTATGGCAAATGGGGTGAAAGCGATGTAGAGGATGCGGTTAATGCCGCAAAGTATTTAGTGGCTAAGGGCTGGGTAGACGCCAATAAGTTAGCAATTCGCGGCATCAGCGCCGGTGGCTTAACAGTGATGTCTTCGCTAGCGTTTTATGATGTGTTTCAAGCGGGTGTGAGCTATGAGGGGATCAGCGATTTTGAGCAGCTCGCTAAGGGAACCCATAAGTTTGAGTCGGGTTATTTAGACCAACTTATCGGCCCCTATCCAGAGAAGAAGGAACGCTACCGCGAGTTATCGCCACTCAATCACTTAGATGGTTTGAATGAGCCTTTGCTGATTTTCCAAGGCTTGAGAAACAAGATTGTACCGACGGCGCAGTCGCGGCAAATCTATGATGCTCTTAAAGCCAAAGGTGTGCCGACGGCCTATATCGATTATGGCGATGACGCAAGTGATGGACGCACGCCAGAACATAAAGCGGCGGGATTAGAAACCGAGTTAGCCTTTTATGGGCAAGTGTTTTCATTTACGCCAGCGGGTAAATTGCCAGCGTTGCAGCTAGATAATGTGGCGGCACTTAAGCATTAAAAGGTGAAAAGAGCTTAGGGTTGATGGTTAAGACTATCAATAATGGCGCAGTGGGGCTGTTCGCCGCCTTGGCACTCGCTGACCATTTGTTGTAACTGGCTACGAAGATTCTGCAATTTACCAATTTGCTCCTCAACATAGGCCAAATGGTTGCGGGTGAGTTGCTTCACATCTTCGGCATTGCGGCTGTCGTTATTGCGAAGGCCAAGCAGGAGTTTGCAATCCTCAAGGCTAAAACCTAAGTCGCGGCACTGGTGGACAAATTTCAGCGATTCGATATCCCGATGACGATACACCCTGTATCCCGCCTCGTTACGCTCGCCGCAGACAAGGCCGATATCGTGGTAATAGCGTATGCTTTTGACGCTTAACCCTGTGTGCTTCGCGACTTCACCAATTTTCATACTGACCTCAGTTCTTATCTGTGTTCTTAAGAGCCGTGCAGACAAGTGTGATACTTGCCACAAAAACACCCTTGACTCTCCCGTGATGGGAGACTTTATCTTAACCCTATAGCGGTTAAGTTCAAGTGAGGGATCTTCCATGTCGCAGATAAAACTCTATGTCGCCACCATGAATTGTGCAGGCTGTGTGGCCAAAATTGAAAAGGCCTTTGCGGCCGAACCGAATGTGAGTGCCCGTATCAATCTCGCCGATAAGCAAGTGACTGTCGATGGCAAGATGAGCAGTGATGCGGCGCTGGCTGTTATGGATAAGGCGGGTTATCCCGCTCAATTGATCGTGGACGCAAAGGCGGCCGCAGAGGAAAAGCGGGTCGAAGATGCAGCAGAGTATCGCCTGCGGATGCGTCAGGCCATCGCCGCGCTCGCTGTCGGTATCCCTATGATGTTATGGGGATTGCTGGGCGGCGAAATGATGATTAATCGCCCTAGCATGCAGCTTGGCTGGGGCATTATGGGCTTAGTCACTTTAGCACTTTTAATCGGTACCGGGCGCCATTTCTATCAGGAAATGTGGCGCGCGCTTAAAGCCAAAACCACCAATATGGATACCTTAATCGTGTTAGGTACCAGCACGGCATGGCTCTATTCCATGCTGGTGGTGCTTATTCCGAGTGCGTTTCCAATGGATACTCGCCATGTGTACTTTGAGGCGAGCGTGATGATTTTAGGCTTGATTAACTTAGGCCATGCTCTTGAATTAAAAGCGCGCGGTAAGACCAGCGAAGCAGTGCAGCGCTTACTCGGCCTGCAATCCTCCACTGCGATTCGTATTGGCGACAATGGCGATGAAGAGGTGGAAATCGACCAGCTCAAACTGGGGGATAGACTCAGACTTCGCCCCGGCGACAGGGTGGCACTCGATGGCGTGGTGGAGTCCGGCCAGTCATTACTCGATGAGGCCATGCTAACGGGCGAACCTATTCCTGTGCCAAAGCATGTTGGGGATAATCTCAGTGCGGGTACAGTTAATGGTAACGGCAGTTTAGTCTACCGAGTCACCGCTGGGCCGCAGGATACGCGTCTTGCCAAAATTATCGCACTGGTGCAGGAGGCGCAAACCTCAAAGATGCCGATTGGCCGTCTGGCTGATAACATTTCGGCGGTATTTGTACCGACAGTCGTGGTCATCGCCTTACTCGCGGCGGCGATTTGGTATCTTGTTGGGCCAGAACCCGCGCTTAGTCATGCGCTTGTGGTGCTCACCAGTGTGCTGATCATCGCCTGTCCCTGCGCCTTAGGGTTAGCCACACCTATGTCTATCATGGTGTCCGTTGGCCGCGCCGCTCAAATGGGCGTCTTGGTTAAAAATGGTGAAGCACTGCAAAGCGCCAGCAAGGTCGATTGCGTGGTGCTGGATAAAACTGGCACAGTGACTCAGGGTAAACCCCAAGTGACTGATATCCATTGGATTGAAGGTAATGACCAAGCTCCTAATGACCAAAAATTCAGTGATGAAGACAAGCGCGCACTGCTTGGCGCTATCGCCAGTCTTGAGCAGCATTCAGAGCATCCGCTGGCCAGCGCAATGGTCAGCTATGTTAAGCAAGCCTCGATTCCATTGCCCGCAACCGAGATTTTTACTAATCATCAGGGTAAGGGCATAGAAGGGCGAGTCGATGGCGCCGACTTTTTAGTGGGGAATCAAGCCTTAATGGCGGCATTTGATGTAACGTCAGGGGAGGGCGTGACGGACAGTAGCTCAGGTATTACGGTAGAAGCCGCCGCGCAATTTGCCAAACAGGGTAAAACACCGATTTATATCGCCAAGGCGGGTAAGTTAGTGGCCACTATCGCGATTGCCGACCCGATAAAAGCCGATGCGAAAGAAGCGATTAGTGCAATACGCTCACAGGGCATTCGAGTAGTGCTGCTGACTGGAGATAATCCACAAACGGCGCAGGCGGTGGCAGCTCAAGTAGGCATAGAGGAAGTGATTGCGGGTGTGTTACCCGAGCAAAAGCAGCAGCATATTAAAGCCTTACAGCAGCAAGGCCATGTGGTTGCCATGGTGGGGGATGGTATCAACGATGCGCCCGCCTTGATGAGTGCCGATGTGGGGATCGCCATGGGTTCGGGCACCGAGGTGGCGATCGAAAGCGCGGATATGACACTGCTGTCGCATCAGCTGATAGTGATTGCTAACTTATTGGCACTTTCCCGCGCGACCATTAGCAACATTAAACAGAACCTATTTGGGGCCTTTATCTACAATAGTTTAGGTATCCCAGTGGCGGCGGGCGTCTTGTATCCGCTGACGGGGATGTTGCTAAATCCGGTGATTGCAGGGGCGGCGATGGCGCTGTCTTCCTTAACTGTGGTCACCAATGCGAACCGTTTAAGGCAGCAAAAACTTTAGCGCATTGGTATCGTTTATTCGCCCGAGAGTGAGCGGGGGCTTACAAATACCGCCCAGTTCAGTGGGCGGTATTTGGTTTGTCTGGCTAAAAATGCAATGTTAATTCAGTTGTCATCCAATAGGATTATTTTGAGTCTTACTTGCAAAAATGCCGGTTAAATAAACAGTTATCTTTGGGGAAGATGGTTCAGAATCGCTTAAGCATGCGCGGCTCACGGGGCTTTTTAGTTGATAATTTAGCCCAAACTGCTATAGTGCCACGTTTATTTTTACCCCCTCAGGCTGGTGGAAATTGGTTTTTGCTTATATGCGCAGCCAATAGTCTGGCCAACATTACTCGATTTGGAAGTTCATTTTGATCACAACAGCGAATATCACCATGCAGTTTGGCGCTAAGCCACTGTTTGAAAACATCTCAGTTAAATTCGGCGGCGGTAACCGTTACGGTCTTATCGGTGCGAACGGCTGCGGTAAATCAACCTTCATGAAGATCCTTTGCGGTGATCTAGAGCCGAGCAGCGGTAACGTATCTTTAGACGTCAACGAGCGTCTGGGTAAACTCAGCCAGAACCAATTCGGTTACGAGGAATACACGCTGATTGACACCGTTATCATGGGCCACCGTGAACTGTGGAAGGTCAAGCAAGAGCGTGACCGTATCTATTCTTTACCTGAAATGAGCGAAGAAGACGGCATTGCCGTGGCAAACCTTGAGATGGAATTTGCCGAAATGGACGGTTACACCGCTGAATCTCGTGCTGGTGAACTGCTACTTGGTGTGGGTATCGGTATCGAAAGCCATTTCGGTCTAATGTCTGAAATCGCCCCAGGTTTAAAACTGCGGGTATTATTGGCTCAGGCGCTGTTCTCCGATCCTGATGTACTGCTACTCGACGAACCCACCAACAACTTGGACATCGACACTATTCGCTGGTTACAGGACGTGTTGAACCAACGCGATAGCACCATGATCATCATTTCGCACGACCGTTACTTCTTAAACTCAGTCTGTACTCATATGGCAGACTTAGACTATGGTGAACTGCGTGTTTACCCAGGTAACTACGACGAATATATGCAAGCAGCGACTCAGGCCCGTGAGCGTTTGCTAGCTGACAACGCCAAGAAGAAAGCGCAAATTTCTGAGCTACAAACCTTCGTTGCGCGCTTCTCTGCTAACGCTTCTAAGGCAAAACAAGCGACTTCTCGTGCCCGTCAAATCGATAAGATCAAGCTGGATGAAGTTAAAGCCTCTAGCCGTGTTAACCCATTCATTCGTTTCGAGCAGGAAAAGAAACTGTTCCGTAATGCGTTAGTGGTTGAGAATTTGGCTAAAGGTTATGACACGCCACTGTTTAAAGACTTAAACCTGATTGTCGAAGTGGGTGAGCGTATCGCTATCCTCGGTGAGAACGGTGTGGGTAAAACCACGCTGCTGCGTACTTTAATCCATGATATTCCACAGGATGAAGGCCATATCCAATGGTCTGAAAACAGCAATATTGGTTATTACGCGCAGGATCATGAGTCTGATTTTGCTAACGACATGACGCTTTTTGAGTGGATGAGCCAGTGGCGTAAACCTGAAGATGACGACCAAGCGGTACGCGGTATTTTAGGCCGTATGCTGTTTAGCGCCGACGACATTAAAAAGTCTGTCAAAGTGCTCTCGGGTGGTGAAAAGGGCCGTATGTTATTTGGTAAGCTCATCATGCAAAAACCAAATATCCTGATGCTCGACGAACCGACCAACCACATGGATATGGAATCGATCGAATCCTTAAACAACGCCTTAGAGAAATACGAAGGCACCTTGTTATTTGTGAGTCACGACCGTGCATTCGTATCGTCACTGGCCAACCGTATCCTTGAAATTACTCCTAACGGCGTGAATGACTTCAAGGGCACCTATGATGAGTTCCTCGCGAGCAAGGGTATCGAAGGCTAATTACTTGTTTTAAATAGCCTTAAATGATCAGATAAAAAACGCCGCTTATTGAGCGGCGTTTTTGTTTATGGTGTTTACCTTGAGTGTTAGCCTCGGCTTAGCGGTTATTGTTTTGCCTCGGCTTGTTGTTCGACATAAATCAAGCTGTCAGTGTCAAAGCCTCTGGCTTTGGCCATGTCGACAAATTGCTTAATCACCTCAGGGGATACCGTTGGAGTTCGGGCTAGTAGCCATAAATAATCCGTATCTGGCCCCGAGATAAAGGCGTATTGATAATTTTGTTGGTCGAGCCCAAAGACTACATACGAACCATAAAACGGCCCGAAAAAGGAGACTTTTAAGTAGGCTTCGTTCTCTCCATTCACAAAATAGGCTTTACCTTCGGCTTCTTTCCATTCCTGTTTGGCGGCAGAATAGCCCCGATTAATGACTTTAACGCCGCCATCGGGCTTAAGGCTGTATTCGGCAGAAACTTGAGTTAATCCGCGTTCGAAGGAGTGGTCAAGCCTCGCAATCTCGTACCATTTGCCTAAATAGCGATCGAGTTTAAAATCTTTTACGGGTTCGACGTAGTTGGGCATTCCTAGGCAACCAGTAAGGACTAACACACTGATCATTAAGAGTAGTTTTTTCAAGTGATGCTCCTATCAAAAAGATTTAGTTTATATTTTACTCATTTATTCATGGTGGCAAACAGAGGGATTTTCAGAGCTTTTTAGGGCTTTGTATTGGCTTAACCAACCTTGTGCTATACCTGCCAGCATTATCAGCGCCACACCTATCAATTGCTGTGCGGTTAATGTTTCATTAAATAACCACCACGCCAGAGTGACCACCACCACAGGCTCCACATAGGAGAGTGTGCCGTAGGTGATTGATGGCAATTGATTTAGAGCTTTTACTGCAAACAGAATAGCTAAAAATCCCGGAAAGAACCCAATTGCCAGCAGCCAAGCAAATTGATTCAGGCTGGGTACTAAGGGTGTGGTTAACACTAAGGGAAGTAGGCATAAAGCGCCAACACCTAACTGTACCAGCGTACTTTGATAGGGCGAGGCGGCACTCGGTTTGCGGTTGATTAAGATAAAGCCACTATAGGTCAGTAACGACAATAATGCATAAAAATATCCCAATATTTCAGAATCATATAGTGATTGGCTCGATGTCATGGGTAGCATTAATATAAAGCCCGCTAAGGCGAGTACCACACTTGCCATACTGAATCGGTTGAGTCTTTCATTAAACACAAAGTGCGCAAAGAGTGACGCTACCACAGGTGCGAGGTAGATGATCATAATCACGGTTGCCATTTGAGTGTATTGAATAGCCTCGATATAAAAAGCCATAAATCCGGCGAGCATAGCGCCATTTATCAAGGTGCGTTTGCTCGGTTTATGGCGAATTTGCTGTCCTTTACCCGTTAACAGCATATAGGCCATTAAAAACAGCGCGCCGAGTAGCAGGCGGTAAAAGGTAATATGTTCGGCTGGCAGAGCTACAAAGCGTGCGAATACGCCAATCGTGCCCATTAAAGTGGCAGCCAATAGGGCAAAGAGCAAGGCCAAAGTAGGAGGTGGATTCATGTGTCACCTTTAGCGTACAGTCCAGTACTGTAGAAACAGTCCAACGGGTAAGGACGCTGAGTTTGCCCTAAAATATCTAGCTAGGCTAGCGAGGTATTCGACTGTACTTTGGGTATAGTGCAAACTAGCTGTTTCGAAGGGGGGCTTTTTATGACCCACGCTATAAAGGACGATAGCTTCAGTCTTTAAGTGCTCATCCGCTTGTCGAAGCGAGCAACGCTCAATCCTAGGATTTTAATAATCCTTAATAAAGCGCAGAGCATGTTTGGCTAGCGTAAAATCGATATTTTCACTGATACGAATTTCGGCGATTAATCGACTCGAAGTAGATTGACTGATAAAGCAATCAAATGTCAGTTCGTTGGTAAGCTGCAAATGAACACGGGAACGGTTAGGTGTGAGAGATTTTAATATATCAAAATTTAACGCAATATCGGGATACTCTTCGGAAACATAATTAGCATGATAAATAAAGTGTGGCCAATTTTGATTGTTTGATTCAATTATATAAGCACAACGATCATTGGCTGGAATAATATTGGATAGCTGTTTTTTGAAATTATTGGTGGTTAGATTGTTTTTAATGAATTTATATTTAGTGTCATTAAAAATAACTAGCATCACATCTTGCCTTGTTGAGTTAAGTGGGTTTGAATGAATGTTTTTTAGGGAGTGTTTATCTTGTGCAGTATAAATATTATTTTCGGCGATAAATGACTGACTATCAGGTTGCAGATAATAATTTAGGATTTGATAGTCTGTTAAGTCGTGTTCAATTAAACTGATGTTAGTCATTTCTCCTTCAAAAGATAATGCGTTATTGGTCATAGCCTTTAATACACGGTTATCTGTTAAAGGGATAATTTGCTGTTGAACTTCGATTTCATTGCCATCGATATAACATTTTAGCTTATGATATTGGTAGCTGATGGATAATAAATGCCAATAATCATCATTTAAGCCACCTGACATCGAAGCCATTTCAATCGATAATAATCGACTACTAACAACCGATTCAATATTGCCAAGTGCATTTATCTTCACAATAAAGCCCGTATGATTAAATTCACAACAATATTGAAATACTAGTCCTCCATGTTGGTTTTTTATCCAAGCTTGCCAAGTGAAAATATCGAGTGTTTTCGTGCCTAATAAAACGACTTTAGCCGTATTTTCTGATGTTTCTTGAGCGAGGTCTTGAACTAAGTTATTCGAGCTTAAACAAATGTTTTTTGAGGTTTTCATGGGTGACATCCTTGTGGTTATGTCATGCATAAACCTTTGGTTTTATTTCAGACAAATATCATCACAGCGAGGTATTAATTCTATCGCGACCATCGGCCTTGGCGCGGTAAAGCGCGGTATCGGCGGCGCATACCATGGCGAGTGAGGTACGGAACTGGCCATTGACTTCACTGGCAATCCCTTGGCTGGCACTTACCGAGACATAATCCCTGAGCCCTTGGTCAGTAAAACGAATATTATTAATCCCTTGCTGAATTTTTTGCGCTATGGTCAGCGCCATTTTAGCATTGTGATTAGGTAGGATCAGCGCAAACTCTTCGCCGCCGTAACGGGCCGCAAGACCGATGTCGATAGGCACAATAGTGGCGATCACTTTGGCAATTTTTCTAAGGCATTCATCACCTTGGATATGACCAAACTGATCATTAAACACCTTAAAATAATCCACATCGATAATGACTACGCTGATAGGACGCAGTTTGGCGGTGCATTCTTCCCAGTGTTGTTGCAGCATTTCATCAAAATAGCGACGGTTCGCCAGTTGGGTGAGGGAGTCGGTTGCGGCCAACTTGCGCAGCTTTTGGTTTTCCGCCTTATGCTGAGTTAAATCGTGCATCACCATCACAAACACAGGTTCATGGCTGGGAATATAAGAGATAGACAACTCCACATCTTTGGCCTTGCCAGAGGCGCAGATCAGTGTGGTTTCCTGCGCTGGGTGCTGCACGGGGTGACCACAGTTGGTGCCTAATTGCACATCGTGGCTCAGGAGATTGTCATAGCGCGCTTGATGATGTTCGGTCAAAAAATTGCGCCAGTCTTGGCCCTTTAAAGTCGCCTGCGGGCAATCGAGCAGCTCAGCACTGCGCTGATTGCACGAACGGATAAAGCCATTGGCATTCACTAAGATCACGGCTTCGGTTAAATGTTGAATAAAGAGCTCAATTGTCTCGAGGGAAGAATGCTCGAAAAAGTTCAGCGGTAGCTCGGCACTCTTTGCAGGTTGAGTTGCGGGCAATGCAGCATCATCGACAATAGATAAGGCGGGTTGTTGGCGAGCCAGTTTCGGTGAGTTTGTCATTGTTATCTTTCTCCGTGAACTTTAATCATCTGCGCTAGGCGCTTTTCTGAGGATGACTTTATTCTGGTGGAAGAAAAGATACCTTCTGCTTACCTTCTGGTGTAATTATTTGATTTTAAATGTTTTAAATTTTGCCTTCTGAGTCGTTTTGTCTGCAATTAGGATCATGGTTAGCTAGGCGCTTGTTTACATCTCGCAAAATTGGGACTAGATAGCCCCCAATCTTAAGCATTAAGACTGAGTCGAATATTTGTTATTGGGGCAATTTAACGCAGTGTAAGTCCATTAATTTGCTCGGGATGTAGTGCTTGGCTATGGGATTTTCCTCGGCACCATTTGCCACCTTGCTTGTGTTTAAATGCACACATTGCATCCCATCGACCGCTTACACCACTGTACTGGCGACGAAACTCCTTGGCTGAAAGTAACCAGGCATCGGATGCAATCCCTAACTCATTAAGCAACTTAGGTCGTAGGTTATCGATAAAGCCTTTTTTATCATGGCGGATGGCGCGGCCAGTCCAATCGATAAGCTCAAGATAATCGGCAAAATGAAAGGGGATGCCCGTTTGCTGATGGAGATGCGTTGCACCCTCAAATTTTGCAAGGGATTTGCGTGGTAATGGTTGAGTGTTATCTACAGGGGGTTGGGTTATCAGTGGTGTGACGCTGTTAGGGGAAAGTGCATTTAGACGTTCTTGAATCGATGTAAAATCAGAGGATTGCAAAGAGTCGGCAATCCCTGCTCGAATGGGGTTTAAATCTACGTACATCATACACGCCAGTAAAGCTTGCTCATCTAGTAACGCTTGGGATTTGAAACGGCCTTCCCAAAAGGCACCTTTACACGCATCTTCTCGATTTGCTTTACGGGCAATATCTTCGTTCAGGCAGCGCATAAACCAAGATATGCTGGATAAACGCTCATGCCACTCGGCAATTAAGGCATCGAGTAACATGTGTTCACCTTCGATTAATGCATTACCATTCATATGCTTAGTGGTAATGGCATGGCCTTTAGTGATTTGGCACCAGCGGCTGATAATATCTTTTTGCGTTAACGATTTGGTCTTCTCGATATCAATTTTAAGCACTAAATGGTAATGGTTGTTCATCACTGCATAGGCGCAAATGTCGATACAAAAGATGGTGGATAATGCTTTGATTTTATCGACAATCCAGCCACGTCTATGCTCATAACTGCGGCCAGTGAGTTTATCTTCACCACACAAAAAAGCCCTTCTGACACAGCGATTAATCACATGATAGAAGGGTGTTGTATTGGCATCGATAAGCATTCTTCTGGCCGAGGTCATGACTCGCTCCAAACAGACAAGGTGAAGATAATTTAAAGACTAGTAGAAGAGGGGACAAAGCACAAAAAGACATGGCTGTCCTCGCTTTTCGCAATGGCTGTCCCCGCTTTTCTGGCTGTCCCCGCTTTTCGATTCCGCTTTTCTAGTATAAGAGGGGATAAAGCACAAAAAGACATGGCTGTCCCCGCTTTTCGAGGGGGTCTGGAAGGGAAAAAAGGGACTGCTTAGCAGTCCCGCTCTAATTATAGATTTGGCTTGTTAATTACTTCAGGATCAGGACTTAAAATTAGTAAGGTATTTGCCGTATTGCTTAATACAAATTGGAATTTAGTGGTGCCAGGGGTTCTATCGAGATCCACGAATTGCACTAACATACCATCATTACTAATGGTAACTGCATCGACGATTTCGTCGAATGGGGTCACAAAACCTACACCGACAAATTTTAAACCTTTACCGGTTTGGTCATTGAGTAGGTAAGTTACAGTACCAGCTTGAGTGATGGTGACATCACCTGGGCACTGTTGACCGCTGGCATCGGTATAGATAAATTCAGGTTCACCATTTTCTAAGGTGACATTCACTTTAATAAACTGAGATAAGCCTTGTGTTGTAGTCATTTCATTTTCCTCTTTAAAGTACAGTTGCTGATTATATTTGGGAGTTAAGACTATCTTTCTTGACAGTTCTTCGAGTCTAAGTAAGGCATGGTTATTTCGGGATTCTTATCTTTTTCTATTAATGGTTGCAATATGTTTTGGGTTTCTTGGCAAAGTGTTAAATACTCTTCTTTGTTGTCTACTGTCATCCTAGCTTCAACTATTGCCATATTAGTTTTTGCAAAACCAATGATGTATCTTCTTTCTTGTGGGGCATTTTTTACTAGCTCAGAGAAGATAGTGTTTGATTTTTTTAGGCTGTCATAGCCGAGAGGTGAATTGTTTTTGATTTCATATGTGGCAACAGAGAATAATGCATTGGCGTATAAATAATCTCTTCTTTGTTTGTCCATTGATTTAAAGTTGGAGTCAAAAAATTCTAAAAGTGATTGAGAAGTCTCTTTTACTCTTGGGTCACTAATGAAACTATTTAAAAATAAAATTCTCGTCCGAATATAGAATAAATCTCTTTTCCATACTTCATTATCTGCGTCTAAAAGCAGAGATTTTTCTGTGAAGTTTTTGGCCTGTAACAATTTTTCAAGTGCAGATTCAAAATTGCCTTTGTACTCAAGTAACTCAGATAGCCTGCCTAGAGTGCTGGCTAATCTATCGCGCATATAGGCATCATTTTGATTTAGCGAGTTTAATAGTTGGTTCTGTGTTTCTTCTTGGAGCTTGATTGCGGTATCTATATCGCCAAGTGAGGTTAATGCACTCGCTAACCAAGAACGTGCATTGGCCACATCCGCAATCAACTGACTATCCTCAGGCGCTTTTGCCAAGGCGAGCAATTTAAGCCTTAGCGACTCCTCAAAATCCTGCTTTGCTTTAGCAAACTCCTGCTGGTTCATTGAGACAGAACCGAGTGAGTTATGGGCATAGGAAAGCTCCATTAGCGCATCTTTATCCTCCGGCGCAATGGCATACATGGTTTGACTGTATTGTAAATATTGTTCCCAAAAAGGACGTGCAGCCGCCCAATCACTTACATCATATTTAAGCTGTCCCAACCAAAAGGCATTGGCACCTAAGGTTTTTAGTAGGGCTAAGTTGTCTGGCTGCAATTCGAGCAGCGGCAGCATTTTTTCCTGCGCGGCGAGTAGGGCGCTGCGGGCTTCATCGATTTTATTGCGTGAATAGGCGACTTCGCCCATGGCCTCTAAGGTCTGCCCATGCTGGAAGCGGGCGTCGAAGCTTAAGTACTTTTCATCGTCTTGGCTGGAGAAATCCGTGAAATATTCCAAGGCCTTATTACTGATGCCGTCGAGTAAGTCCATCCGGCCGATGCCGCGCATCTTATCGGCGAAGTCACCCACCATAAACCCGAGCAGATCTTCGGCGGCGAGACGTTTTTGCTGGGCAAGCTTTTCGGCTTCGATACTGCGAACGCTCATAATGACCGAGGTTAAGGTGAGTACGCACAGCAGGGCGACGGTGATGCGCCTCGTCCAGCGCAGCATAGTGGCGCGTTTGCTGGAGGCGGCAATAAAGTCGGTTTCCCGCTCGTCTAAGTCAAACAAGGGGTTTTGCCTAAGGCTTTGGGCCTCTTTTAAGGGTTTACCCTCGGCCAGCAAATAGGCGCTGTGTTTGGCTTCGCTGAGCCAGCGCTGGGATAAATGCTGGAGGCGGCTCTTAATACTGAGGCTGTCGTTATGTTCGCTGATCCACGCCGTCGCCCTTGGCCAGCGGCGCAGCAGGGCTTCGTGGGCGATGCTAAAACAGGGTTCACCATTTTGCAGATGGGACACAAATAAGCGGCTATCGACCATGGCTTGCACTAGGGCGGTTTCGGCCGCGCTTTGCAACTGCGACCAGCGGGCGGTGCGGCTGGTGATGGATTTTTCATCCTCACGCAGGGTGACTAACAGGGACAAAATCCGCGGCAGACTGGCTTTTTCGGCCTCAGTTAAATGGGAGATGGCCTGCTCGGCATTTTTACCGATAGCGCCTTCGATGCCGCCCAAGGTGCGATACACAGAGACTAATAGTTTGTCATCGTCGCTGCGTTGTAAATACAGCGCCTGCAAGGTGTATTGCAACATGGGTAGCGCATCTGGATTGCTGGCGGCATCGCTACAGAGCATTTCATCGAGCGGCATGGCGGTGTCGCTGTCAATGTCCCAAGTTAAATTGGCGGCAATCGCCGGCAGGCGGATCATCTGCAACAGCTCGGTGCGAGTGGGCGGCGCTAAGTCGAAATGGGCACCGCGGGCTTTGCCTGCCATCAGACTGGGGTAATTGACCAGCAACGGATAAAAGTCGTTGCGACAGGCACTTAAAATCAACACCGCATGGGAAGTGGCAAGGCGCTCTAACAACTCGATAAAGGCGCTGCGCTCGGCATCGCTAAACAGCGGCGATGATAATAGCACCTCTAATCGGTCGATAAATAAGCCAAAGCGTGGCGTCGCATAAGCATGATTTTTAAGGCTTTGTTTGCATATCTCGACAATGCTCTGCGGATCTTGCTCAAGCTTGGCGGCAAGCTTGTCTGCGCTCATGCCCTCAAATACTGGGGTGTCGTTTAGCTCCCAGTCGAGCATGGCGCTGGCCAGATCGGTAAGCAGTTGTCCCTTGCTGACATCGGCAAAATCGAGGCTGCTATAGGCCACAACCCCAACGCCATTAAAGCCATTGGCGGTCATGAGGTTAGGCAATACACCGGCATTAATTAAGGAGGATTTACCGCTACCACTGGGGCCTAAAATTAAGCAGAAGGCGCGGCCAAACTGGATTTGTTGGCTAATGCGATTCAGCAGCGTGCTAATTTGCTCGCTGCGGCCGAAGAACACGTCGGCATAGTTGGCGCTGTAGGCTTGCAAGCCCGGAAACGGCGAGCCGCCTTGCCAGGTTTGTGGCGTGGCGCTGGCCTCATGGCCGACGGGAAAGCGAACCTCGGCTAAGGTGCGATAGCCACGTTTGCGAATGGTCTCAATGTAACGGGATTCGGTGGCACTATCGCCTAAGGCGCGACGTAACTGGTTGATAATTTTGTGCAGTGGATTATCACCCGTGTCGACTCCCGGCCAGCAATGGCTGACAATCTCGTCGCTGCTGACCACTTCACCGGCGTTTTGGCAGAGAAATAACAACACATCCATCGCCTTAGGTTCAAGTTGTTTAACTTGTTTACCAAGGAGTAGGCTGTTGGCGCTGGGATTGACTTGCCATTCACCAAAAAAAAATGTGCTGTCACTCATAGGATTTCCATTGCTTGAGCATCGACTAAGGCGGAGGAATCGCGGTGCCGTTAGCCATTGTTATTTTTATATTCCATTTGCATATGTTGCTATGGGGTTTTGCGTCAAAACATTGGCATTATGCCTAGACTCCTTGTTATTTAAAAGAAGTAAGCTTTTATAATCAATGTAAATTTTATCTTGAAATTGTGACAGCATCTTGTACTGAGACCCATGTGTTGTCACAGGGTTGTGGGATTGCGCGATAATTGCACTTTCGCTTGGGTAAACGCTTGGCTTGGCAGCATAAACTCGGATGACGGGAAAAAAAAGAGTGCCCAAGGTGGGCACTCAAAGCGGTTGGGAAGGGAGAAATGGGTTAAATTGAGTTAGCGCGTAAGCACCAGTGCGTTGGCCTGAAAACTTAACCGTGCCATTTGCCCTTGGTCTTGCAGCTCTAGCTCGTTGAGTTCAAAGGGCGGTTGTAGACCGGAGGCTTGGATAAGTTTGGGGTCAAACATCAGCTTGAGTTTGGGGGATTCGGGCGTTAACCAAGTCGCCGCTTGGGTGCGCATGATCGCGACCTTTTGGCCCTCGGCATTGGTGCCCGTGAGCACGCCACTCAAACCAAAGCGTCCCGCCTCGGCGACAGTTAGCTCAAAGTTGACTTGATTTGGCACGCCTTTATCCCAGATGGTCAATACTTCTGGTTTGATGCTGGCGGAATTGACATAGGACTTAAAGGCGGTTTTCACCGTGCGCAGCACTGGGCGACCATCGACTTGAGTCTGGACTGTAACTTCGATTTCACTCAGCCCCGCATTGCTGCTGGCGAGGGGCAAGTCTGCGGGCACTAAAGCCTGCCATTCATCCCCCTGTTTCACCATGGCCAGCGCTTGCTCTGTACCATCGGCTTGTTTGAGTTTGGCCTTAGGCGCAAATTGATTATCGCTTTGGCTTAAGGCGAGTTTTACCCCAACCGTTTGGGCATCGGCTGCAATTGCGCTGGGCGCCTTGATGCTTAGTTGATAGGGCG
>NZ_JTLE01000094.1:3796086-3823755 GCF_000798835.1 Shewanella sp. ZOR0012 | reverse complement strand
AAAAACCCCGCCGATACCCCAATCAAGGCCAATGGCACGG
The DNA here is from genome assembly GCF_000798835.1 of Shewanella sp. ZOR0012. Lineage (NCBI taxonomy): Bacteria > Pseudomonadati > Pseudomonadota > Gammaproteobacteria > Alteromonadales > Shewanellaceae > Shewanella > Shewanella sp. ZOR0012. The sequence goes on along the minus strand of NZ_JTLE01000094.1, from coordinate 3,823,715 downwards.
TAAACCAAATCACTAACGGCTGGCGTACCGAGTTAAACAGGAACACTGTGATTAAAAACATCGCTAAGTAACCCAGTGGAATTGAGCTAAATACCGCGGTTTGGGCTTCGCCCGCCGTTTCATACTCGCCACCCCATTCTAAGTGGTAACCCGCAGGCAAGCTGATGGCTTCGACCTTAGCTTTGACTTTACGTAATACTGAGTCGGCGGTTTCATCGCTACCCAGTTTAGGATCGGCTAAAACGGCTAACATCCGCATCCGATCGCGACGTTTTACTAAGGGGTTTTCCCATTGAGTATCGAAGCTGCTTACAACTTGCGTTGCTGGTACAAAGGTGCTGTGCTCGCTACTCCAGATTTGCAGTTTCCACAGGCTGTCCGCCTGTAAACGCTCCTCGGCGGGTGCGCGGGCAACGATGGGGAGTAAATGGCTGGTTTCACGGTACAGGCCAATCTGTTTGCCGCTAAAGTTAACTAACAGTGCGTTATCCAGATCCTGTTTACTGATCCCCGTTTCCCTTGCTTGAGCATTTTCTAATTGCGGACGAATTAAAGTCACTTGGTTGCGCCAGTCATGGCGAATACCGTCCATACTCGGCTCCGCATGGAAGATGGCTTCGGCTTGAGCGCCTAGAGTACGCAGTACTTCGGGATCATCACCGTAGAAGCGAGCCTCAATCTTCGCGGCGGGAGAAGGGCCGTTTTCCATATTCTTTAATCTGAACTGTGCCTGCGGGAATCTCTGATTTAAAAAGGTTTCTAGCTCTGGCATATAGAGTTTTAAGGAGGCTAAATCTGCCATTTCAATAATGAGCTGCGCATAGGCGGGATAGCCCTTTTCGGGTTGATAGGGCAACACAAACCGCTGCGCACCTTGGCCAATGACAGTTGTTAAGTGTTTTAAGCCACTATGTTGTTCCTCGGCTTGCTTGAGTAACTGCTGCTCAATATCGGCGGTAAAGCGTTCAGTGCCTTTAATATCTGTACCTTCTGGCATCCAAATATCGACAAAGAAGATGGGCGTATTAGATGCGGGGAAGAACACATTCTTGATATGACCAAAGCCAATCACTGCGCTAACGAGCATGGCACCGACTAATAAAATGCTGGCGATTCTAAAACGCAGGGCAAAGGTTAAGCTCGCGCGGTATACGCTGAAGAACCAGCCTTTGTAAGGATCCTGCTCCTCCTCATCTGCGGGGGCATCTTTAAACAGCAAATGGCAGAAGAAAGGTGTCAGGGTGATCGCGGTAATCCAACTGATAAATAAGGAAATCATCAACACTTGGAACAGTGAGCGACAAAACTCTCCCGCGGCATTTTGCGATAAGCCAATCGGTGCAAACGCGATAATTGCAATAACGGTGGCGCCAAGCAGTGGCCACTGAGTTTGCGACACAATTTGTTTGGCGGCTTCGAGGCGAGTCTTGCCACGACGCAGACCAATCAAAATGCCTTCGGTAACGACAATGGCGTTATCGACCAACATACCCAAAGCAATAATCAGCGCGCCGAGGGAGATCAGTTGCAGTTCAATACCTAGCACTTTCATCACGATAAAAGTACCGAGAATGGTCAACAGTAAGATGACCCCCATCAATAAGCCTGAGCGTAAACCCATAAACAGCAAGAGTACGGCAATAACGATGGCAATCGATTCTAATAGATTGATCAAAAAGCCATTTACTGTGTCATCCACCGCCAAACTTTGGTTATAAACCGTGTCTAAGCTCATCCCTATTGGGCGCTGAGACTCCAGTTCGGCAAGGCGCTCGCTAACGCTTTTACCCACTTCGACCACGTTGACGCCACTTGAAAAGGAAATCCCAAGGGAGAGGGCGGCTTCGCCACGGTTGTGATAGAGCACGTCAGGGGTTTCATCATAATCTTTTTCTATATGGGCAATATCACCAAGATAGATAAGCTCAGTGCTGCCGGGCGGGCTGACGATCAGACGCGCGAGATCCTGCACACTGCTAAATTCTCCGGTGGGATGGATGCGAATACGATTATCGCCCACCACTAAACTGCCCGCGTTGGAGACCACGTTTTGATTGTTAATCAGGCCGTGGATATAGCTTTGATCTAACCCCAGTGCCGAGAGTTTTTGTTGTGATATTTCAATCACAACCTGCTCAGTTACGCTGCCCGCAACTGAAACCTTTTTGACCCCTGGCACCAGTACCAGTTCGCGGCGCAAATAATCGGCATAATTGCTTAATTCACGGTTACTATAGTCAGGCCCTGAGAGATTAAACAAAATGCCGTACACATCGCCAAAGTCGTCATAGACTTTGGGCGTGCTAGTGCCGGGAGGCAGTTGTCCTGCGGTGTCGTTGACCTTACGACGTACTTCATCCCACACCTGCGGCAGGCTCGTTTTGTCATAGGTTTCTTTGACCTCAATTTGGATCTGCGACAAACCCGCACTGTTAATGGAGGTTACGTGCTTAACCGCATCGAGCTGCTGTAAGGCATCTTCGAGGGGAAGGGTGACTTCTTCTTCCACTTGCTCTGGTGATGCACCCGGATAGGCGGTGATCACTAGGGCTTCTTTAATGGTAAATTCGGGAAACTCTAACTGCCCAAGACCAGTAAAGCTCACACTACCGCCCACGAGTAGCAGTAATACAAACATCCAACTGATGACTTTGTGGCGGATTGAATACTCAGCAATATTCATGGATTAAACTCCGCGCTGCCAGCGTAGTGGTTTGACTTTCATCCCGTCGGATAATTGGGATACACCTGCACTGACAATTAAATCGCCATTATTAATACCGCCAAGCACTTCAACACCTTCACTGGTGACTCGGCCCAAGGTAACAGCAGTGGGTTTCACTTCGCCCGATTGCGCTTGATAGACCCACACTTGGACTCGGCCATCCTGATCGCGTTTATCGATAGCGGTGACTGGCACTATGGCCGATGCTGCTTGGTCTGGGCTTTTCATTAAGGCAAGGGTTAATTCAGCGCTCATCCCTGGAAGTAGTTGAATATCCTTGGGTTGTGGTAGCGAAAACACTACTTCATAGGCCTGAGTGCCGGGTGTAACTTGGGTGGAGTACTCCTTGAATTTCGCATCAAACTCCATGCCTGCTAATGCACTAAAACGCACTTTAGCGACAAACTTTTGCTGCTGGATATAAGTGTTTAAACCAGCGGCCATCGACTCGGGTACTTGGATACTTACATCGAGCAAATGGTTGTTTTGTAGAGTTAATATTCCTTGATTAGCCTGCACAATTTGGTGGTTATCCACTAAACGTTTGGCCACAGTGCCACTAAAAGGGGAGATAAGCTTGGTATAACTTAACTGGTCACGGGCGGCCGCTAAGGCGGCTTTGGCCGATTTAAGCTGTGCTTGGGCGCTATCAAACTCGGCTTGGGAGATTAATTTACGCTTTAGGAGTTCGGTTTTACGCTGAAAATCCGCTGCTAACAGTTCATGGTCTGCTTCGCGGGTCATTAAATTGTTATAGGCATCCCTGTCGTCCAGTTTAGCCAATAGGCTACCTTGGTTAACACTTTGCCCTTCTACCAGCGCCAACTCTGTAAGTTGCCCAGAAATGCGAAAGGACAATTCTGCGCGACTATTGGCGCTCACCCGCGCGGGGAAGGTTCTAAAATCTCCGCCCTCGAGTTTGGCAACCTCAAACAGTTTTACGGGTCTGATGACACTCGCCTGTACCGAGCTTTCCGCTGGCGTGCAGGCTGTAAGCAGGGCTGGCAATAACGCCGCCAAGGGAATAAGTCGATAAGCTTTCATGGTGGAGAGTCCTCAATAACAATTTATCAGCATTTCAGGGGCGCGAAGATATCAGCTAAAGTTGTTGCAATAAACGGGATACTTTGGGATTATCAATCCCACATAATGAGATTGATATTAAGTTAAAAATGAAGACAGAGGACCTCGCGTTATTTCACCGAATCGCTGAAACCGGCAGTTTGATTGAAGCGGCGGATTTGCTTAACTTACCAAAATCGACCGTGAGTCGGCGTTTACAGGCATTGGAAGATGAGCTGAATATCAAGCTATTCCACCGACAGAGCCGCTCGATGACGCTGACCTCGGCGGGAAGCCATTTTTACCAACGTTCACAGAATATCTTGGCGCAGCTCGATGAAACTCTGTTTGAGATGACTAACGAAGATGCTGAGATCAGTGGCCATCTCCGCATTCAAATGTTTCCTATCCACAGTATGAATGTGTTGATGCAAGCCATTTTCCGTTTTATGGATCTGCATCCCAAGCTCACGGTTGAAGTGATTAGTAGCGCAGAATCTGTTGATATGGTTAAGAATAATCTCGATGTAGCCTTTGTGGTCGAACCCGCATTAGATACCTTAGATTTAGTGGTGCGACCGATATTCACCACGGATTTGCGTTTTTATGCCAGTCCCCAATACCTAGTGCAACATGGTATGCCGCAGACTCCACAGGAGATTGAGTCCCATAATGTGGCCTTATTTAGGCTCTCAAATGGCAAGATCTTTAATGAGTTATGGATTGGTGCCGAACAGGAAGTTCGGGTTCGGGGAAATTTCTGCTCCAACAGTGTTGAAGTGGCGGTAGAGTTTGCCCTGCAAGGGCGCGGCATTGTGTATGCGCCTGCGGAAGTGGTGGCTGATTTTGTGGCTTCAGGGCAGCTAATTACCCTGTTGCCCGAGATAGAGTCCCATCCCGGCGAATGCTATTTGGCTTATCCATCAAGACGTTATGTGAGCTTAGCCAGCAGACGCTTTATCGACTTTATTATTAAAGAACTGGCGCCGAAAGGTGTACCAACTAATCTCAGCACGCAAAGTGTGCGCCGAGTTTGTAAGGCATCGGAGGAGCCCTTCCCACCCAATGATGTGCGTTTTAGCCTAAAAAGCACAGCCTAAATCGCGTCGGCGGTCGTGACCTTGGTCGGCTCGCAAATCCGCTGCGCTAAGTAATAACAGGCAATCCCCATCAAGAGGTTGGTGATGGGGAGCGCGAGTAATAAGCCTTTTACGCCATCAATATAAGATCCCAGCGCCGCCAGTGGCAGCATCAATAGCACTAAGCGGCACAGGTTAATCACTAACGAACTCATCGGCCTATGGTACGCATTAAGCGCCGTGGCAAAGATAATCACAATTCCCAGCGGGCCATAGGCGCAGGGCAGCACCAGAATATAAAAACTTAACCACTCTAGCACCTGCGGATCGGTACTAAATAAATTCGCGAGTGGCTGGGCCAAAAACGCCAATGGAATATAGAGTAAGGTTTGGAATACAAAGATAAATTTAAGCGATAGCAGCAAAGCCTGCTTCGCCCTTTGGGGTTGGCCAGCACCGAGATTTTGCGCGATAAACGGCATCAGGCTCGATGATAATGCCATCACCACAATCAACAGCACCGATTCTAAGCGTGTGCCTGCACCAAACGCTGCTACGGCGCTGTGATCGATATGGGCCAGCATCGCCATAATCACCGCATTGGCGAGCGGATTGATTAAATTCATCAATGCCGCAGGCTGGGCAATATGGGCAAGTTTACTCCAGTTGGCACGCATTCTATCGATATCAAATACCGCCCGCTCAAGCATTCGCCGCTTGATGATCAGCAAATAACCCGAGAGCGACAACGCGACAAGCCATGAGAACAGGGTGGCAATCGCTGCGCCTTGGATCTCTAAACGCGGAAAAGGCCCAATACCGAAGATAAGCAAAGGATCGAGGATTAAGTTAATCAGCGCCGCCAGCATCATAATCATCGCTGGTGAGCGAGTGTCGCCCGTGGAGCGTAAGCCTTGGTTGCCCACCATCAATAACACTAACAGCGGCGCGCCCACATACCAATACATCATATAGTCATGAATGAGTGGCAAGCTGGTTTCATTGGCGCCAAGTAAACTAAACAGTGGCTCGATAAAAATACTACCTAGAGCGGATAAACTGGCGATAAGGATAAAGGTCAGCAGCAGCGCATCGTGCAAAAACACCTTGGCACGTGGCGCATTACCCGAGCCAATCAGCCTGCCAAGGTTAGTAGAAACGCCTGCACCAATCCCAATAGCAATGCTGGAAATAATTAACGTTACTGGAAAGGTAAAACTGATTGCAGCTAAAGGCTCTGTCCCTAATTGGCTGATAAAAAAAGTGTCAGCGAGGCTAAAACCTAGAATGGTCATAATGCCAATCAAGTTAGGGAGGCTCATGTTGAGCAGTACACGACCAATTGGCGCGCTGAGCAGCCCGTGTCTGTCTTTCATGGGGAAAATAGTGCCTTGTTTGCGAGCGGAGGCGAGATTCTAGCAGGATTGTGCCCGCTTGAAAAAACCGACATCAAAAATTTGAATTTTTTTTTGTAAAGGCACTTGGATCTGGCAGGGGTTAACCCCATATCACACACATCAAAGGGGAAGGCGGAAAGGCCTCCTCTTTTTCATCACAAAATCGCCTCGATTGTTGGGCATTAAATCATTAGGAGAGTTCATAGATGAATATTCGTCCATTACATGACCGCGTAATCGTTAAGCGTTTAGAAGTTGAATCAACTTCTGCGGGTGGCATTGTATTAACAGGCAGCGCCGCCGAAAAATCGACTCGCGGGGAAGTCCTTGCAGTAGGTAATGGCCGTATTTTAGAAAACGGCACTGTAAGACCTCTGGATGTGAAAGTGGGTGATGTAGTGATCTTCAATGAAGGTTACGGTGTTAAGAAAGAAAAAATCGACGGTCAAGAAGTCTTGATCCTGTCGGAAGCTGACCTGATGGCCATCGTAGGTTAATCCACGACATCAATTCGACATTCCAATTAATCATTAAAAATGTAAAGGATATTCAATTATGGCAGCTAAAGAAGTTGTATTTGGTAACGACGCACGCGTAAAAATGCTGGCTGGTGTAAACATTCTGGCTAACGCAGTTAAAGTGACCTTAGGCCCTAAAGGCCGTAACGTGGTATTAGACAAGAGCTTTGGCTCACCACTGATCACTAAAGACGGTGTGTCTGTTGCAAAAGAAATCGAATTAGAAGACAAATTCGAAAACATGGGCGCGCAAATGGTGAAAGAAGTTGCTTCTAAAGCCAACGACGCCGCCGGTGATGGTACCACTACTGCAACTGTTCTGGCACAAGCCATTGTCACTGAAGGCTTAAAAGCCGTTGCAGCGGGTATGAACCCAATGGATTTAAAGCGCGGTATCGATAAAGCCGTGATTGCCGCCGTTGCTGAACTGAAAAACCTTTCTCAAGATTGCGCTGACTCAAAAGCGATCGCTCAAGTCGGTACTATCTCTGCAAACTCTGACGAGTCAATCGGCCAAATCATTGCCACTGCAATGGAAAAAGTCGGTAAAGAAGGCGTGATCACCGTTGAAGAAGGCCAAGCACTGGAAAACGAACTGGACGTAGTAGAAGGTATGCAGTTCGACCGTGGTTACCTGTCTCCATACTTCATCAACAAGCCAGAAACCGGCAGCGTTGAATTAGATCACCCATTCGTACTGTTAGTCGACAAGAAAATCTCTAACATTCGCGAACTGTTACCAATCCTTGAAGGTCTGGCAAAAACTGGTAAGCCATTACTGATCGTTGCCGAAGATGTTGAAGGCGAAGCCTTAGCTACGCTCGTTGTTAACAACATGCGCGGTATCGTGAAAGTGGCAGCGGTTAAAGCCCCAGGCTTTGGTGACCGTCGTAAAGCCATGCTGCAAGACGTAGCGATTTTAACTGGCGGTACTGTAATCGCTGAAGAAATCGGCCTAGAGCTTGAAAAAGCAACCCTAGAAGATTTAGGTACTGCTAAGCGTGTTGTGATCACTAAAGACAACACCACCATCATCGATGGTAACGGTGAACAAGCGCAAATCGAAGCGCGCGTAAGCCAAATCAAGCAACAAATCGAAGAATCAACTTCAGACTACGACAAAGAAAAACTGCAAGAGCGTATGGCTAAATTAGCTGGCGGTGTTGCGGTAATCAAAGTCGGTGCAGCGACCGAAGTTGAAATGAAAGAGAAAAAAGCTCGCGTAGAAGACGCGCTGCACGCAACCCGTGCTGCGGTTGAAGAAGGTGTGGTTCCAGGCGGCGGTGTTGCTCTGGTACGTGTTGCCTCTAAGATTGCTGACGTTGAAGTAGCTAACGAAGACCAAAAACACGGTGTGGTTATCGCCCTACGTGCAATGGAAGCGCCACTGCGTCAAATCGCAACCAACGCAGGCGAAGAAGCCTCTGTTGTAGCTAACAACGTGAAAAACGGCAGCGGTAACTACGGTTACAACGCGGGCAACGACACCTACGGTGACATGTTAGAAATGGGTATCCTTGACCCAACTAAAGTGACCCGTAGCGCACTGCAATTCGCAGCGTCTATCGCAGGCCTGATGATCACCACCGAAGCAATGGTAGCTGAGCTGCCAAAGTCTGATGCGCCAGATATGGGCGGAATGGGTGGTATGGGTGGAATGGGCGGCATGATGTGATCCTAGCTGGTTAAAATCGTTTATAGCTGCGTTACTTTGTTACTCGTGTAGAAAAACGCTACACGTCGCAACAAAAAGCCTTGCTCTAAAACGATTTTTCCTGCGCTAGATTAGCAAAAACATCTGTGGTCTTTAGCTTAATCGCTTAAAACCCAAGTAGTTATAAAAGAAAATGAAAACCCCGATACTGGCAACAGTATCGGGGTTTTGTTTTTGGCGCTGGCAATTTGGGGAAGTGGCGTTTTTCAAGCTAGGTGTACTAACCTACACTTTTTGGGGTTTAAGCACTGAAAACTGCTTTGAAAGTGTAACATTGTACACTTTTAGTCAGCTTGTCATTATCAACAATCAAAAAGTGTACGTATATACACTTTTTGATTGAATGAGACTGTTATTAAGGCTAAGGTGTAGGAAGTTACACTTTTGGAGACGATAATGGCATCACCGCTAAATCAACAATCCCTCGGCTTGTTAATTAAAGAACGCAGGAAAAGTGCTGCTCTTACTCAAGACGTGGCGGCCATGCTGTGCGGCGTAACCAAAAAAACGCTGATCCGAGTTGAAAAGGGTGAGGATGTTTATATCTCAACCGTATTCAAAATCCTTGATGGTCTTGGGATTGATATCGTTTCGGCTCAAACCAGTAATACCGAAACTAACGGCTGGTATTAACCTATGAGTACAGCTAAAACGCTTACGCTAGAGATGCACCTCGGTGATTTAATGATCGGGGAATTATCCTTTGATGCCACGACCGACACCTTTGCGGTGTATTACACCAAAGATTGGCAGCAAAGTGGGTTTCCACTATCCCCAACGATTCATTTAGATGGCGCTGGAACGAGCAATCAAATATCAATGTTTTTGGTCAACTTATTACCAGAAAACAAAGGATTAGATTATCTGATTGAATCGCTTGGCGTCTCTAAGGGGAATACCTTTGCCTTGATCCGCGCCATTGGTCTCGATACCGCAGGTGCCATCGCTTTCGTTCCTAAAGGGGCTTTACTGCCTGAAACACAATTGCGGCCAATTAAGGCTGCAGAAGTTATTCAACGCATTGAAGATCCCACAATGTGGCCGATGGAAATTTGGGACGGCAAACCTCGACTATCGGTAGCGGGTGTTCAACCTAAATTAAACCTGTTTTATAACGGGAAAGAATTTGCCTTTGCCGAAGGTACGCTGTCATCGACCCACATAGTTAAATTCGAAAAATATCATCATTTAGTGATCAATGAATTTATAACGATGCGTTTGGCCAAAGTGATTGGAATGAATGTGGCGAATGTCGATATTGTTCATTTTGGCAGTTACAAAGCCCTTTGTGTTGAACGCTTTGACAGACGTTATATACCAAGCGAGCAAAGGGTGTTAAGAAGGCATATTGTCGATAGCTGCCAAGCACTTGGTTTTAGTGTAAGCAAAAAATATGAACGTAATTTCGGTACGGGGCGCGATGTTAAAGATATTCGTGAAGGGGTAAGTTTTAAGAGGCTATTTAGTCTTGCTGAAAAATGCCGTAATCCCGTGGCTGCTAAGCAAGACATATTGCAATGGACGCTATTCAATTTACTGACCGGTAATGCCGATGCACACGGTAAAAACTACTCATTTTTTATGACGCCAAGCGGAATGGAGCCAACGCCTTGGTACGATTTGGTCAGTGTGGCTATGTATGAGGATTTTGAACAACAGCTTGCGATGGCTATTGATGACGAATTTGATCCAAATAGCATTTACGCCTATCAATTAGCCGCGTTTATGGATGGCTTGGGTTTACCAAGAAATTTATTAGTCAGTAACTTAACGAGAATAGCGCGAAGAATACCGCAGGCAATAGCGGAGGTGATTTTAATGCTCCCGCCCCTTGATGAAGATGAAGCATCATTTGTGGCTCATTACAAAGCGCAGTTACTGGCGAGATGTGAACGTTACCTTAGTTTTGCTGACGAGGTCAGGGATGTGGAAGTGTAGCTCTAGCTACAGCTTATGACCCTGCGGTAATTTCGTTGGAGGGAGAACTTCTTTAGCCTTGGTGTTGGCGGTTAAATTCAAAAGAGTTATGGATGTCCCATCTTTGACTTCAGCTGCTATAGATGAACAACTACTAAACGAACTTTTCTCCATGAGTCCCAAAAGTCAATGAGACCACAGATCATAAACCAGAAACCAGCCATTAAGATCACGTGATCCCACTTAAAAGAGAAATAGAGCTCTTTATCAGGACTGAAAATTGAAACAACCATAAAAATACAGCTTGAAATCAGCCACATACCAGTTCTGTGAAGTTGTTCCATCAGCTCGCGATACATCCCTTGATGGTTCTTGAGATTTTCAATTAATACATTTTTCGAAATACTCGTAAACAACGAACTACTTGCAATAACGAAACCAAAGAGAATCCCCGCAATTGTTGCTAAAGGGCTAGCAATTGCTAAAACCTCACTGTGGTTTTGAGGTGTATAGTTACAGACCACAATGCCGGTAACCACACTGCTGAGTAACATTACAATCAACTGTTTCATATTGACTCTCAATACTTATCTAGTACTGCTTTGCATTCATTGGTCGCATTTTCAAGAGCTCTTTTCATCTCGAGCTCCGTTGGGTAGCCATCAATGACTTCTACAGTCATCATAGATTTAAGCTCTTGGTCAAGCAAACTTTCTGTGCCACCAGAGGTTGGCTGCACTTTAGCCTTTCTGATTAGCGAGCCGCCACAGTCAAGAAACTCTTTAAATCCTTGTTTGACGTCATCAGTGAGGTATCCAACAAATCCTTTTTTTGTACTTGCTCGCCCAAAAAATCTTAATGTCAGTCGGCTCATACCTGTATCTGACATCATATTCATTACCTCATTGCACCATTTGTTTTTTAGTTCAAGGGTGTTGTCGAGCTTTCTAGGTAAAGCTATTGTTATTTCAGCACTTTTAAGAATAGTCCCTTTATCCAATAAAGCTTTTAGATCTGGGTCTTTCCAAATTGGCTCAAAGCACATTAGCTGGAGACTACTTAGTTCAAACAGCATATAAGACAAATCACCTGCAGTAGGCCCCAAATGGTTTTTATGGAACGACAACAAATCACGCTTTGAGTTGTATATGAAATAACTTTTTTCCAATACCTCATCATCTTTAGTCAAAGGAATTGGCTTGTCATCATTAGTTTGGGTGTTATACACGGTAGGTAAAACGGAATCTCTAAATACACCAATATAGCCAAAATAAACGCCCTTAGATTCTTCTAATATGTTGAGTACAAGGGTCTTTTTTCGCAGAACAGTTTTACCTGAAATCGCTTTTTCTCTTTGTTGGCTTCCTTTACTTTTTGAATAATGGTTTATCCAAAGTTCGTTGAATATATTTGGAGTCGGATTTGTGTGACTTTTGTTATTTTGTCCAGTGATGAAAAAGAACACATTTACTTGTTTTTCTCGTTTTTCCATATGATGTACTCAGTAACCAGCAGGCCTAGATATAGGCAAGTTTAAGACGTTGAAGTTATATGTTTATACCAGAAATTGAATATATGGCTATCACAGAGTAAGACTCCGGACATCCATAACCTTCATTTTACCTATTTACCATTTCTCTTTGCTCGTTTGATATCTCTTACCCATAGCACTGAGCCGTGGGTTTTACGCATTTCGAAGAGATCGATTGCGGCAAAGAGGTCGCTGAGTTTTTTAAATCCGTAGTTTCGCTGATCGAACGAGCTGTGATTTGAGATATGTGAGCCTATTGGGCCGAGTTGTGCCCAGCCATCTTCCTCTTCGGTTGCTTCTATGGCTTGGCGCAAAAGGTTGATCAGTTTGGTGTCACTTTTTAAATTGCATTTTTGTGGTGTCGCGGATTTGGGCTGAGTTTGCTCGGCTTTACTGACTGAGTCTGGTGCTGTTGGTGGAGGCTGAGTGATTTCTGATATCACTTCAATTTCTTCTGCGACAACTACTGGTTCAGCATCGAGGTAGAGGAAGCGAGAGCAGCTATTCACGAAAGCGGCTGGTGCTTTACGTTCACCGAAACCAAAAACGGTTTTACCATCGGCTAAGGCTCTGGTCACAAGGGGAGTAAAGTCGCAATCCGAAGAGATTAAGCAAATGATGTCTATATCCTTTGTGTAAAGAATATCCATAGCATCAATTACTAAAGCGATATCGCTGGCATTTTTACCCTTAGTTAAATCGAATTGTTGAATAGGCTGAATGGCATATTCATGCAGGATATCTTCCCATGGCTTTAGGTTCGGGCTTTTCCAATTGCCATAGGCCTTTCGAATACTGATGAGACCGTGTTTTGCAAGCTCAGCGAGTACCACATCAAACTTTCTGGCTGGCGCATTATCGGCATCAATAAACACCGCAATTTTTTCTTTATTCTGCATGTGGGTTCCAACGAATGGAGTTGTTTTACTCGTTTATAAGCAGGGAGGTTGGTTTTAGCTTTGGAGTTAGTGGCGGTGCTTTTATCCGAATCTGTAAGCACGCTACCGCCCATGGCACTTGCTACCAGACAGCAAATATAGACAATAAATTTTAATAAAAACAATAATAAAGCTATCAGCTTGTGGTTGGTGAAACCTTAAACTGAATCACAATTGGTTCAGAGGGGGAGTATCTTTAAGGAGAGGTATAGAATGCTTGTCCTTGCCTTGTTCGCTTTGTCGAGCGGATCTTCCCTGATTCATTTTATCGCCATTTTAATCAACGAATTTATCGTTAACACTAAATAGGCATTGATTAAGTAACATCTTAAGCATTGTTTATTAATCAAAATTTAACTTAGCGTACAGCATATGATGAACAGCAGCAATAGTGACCTGTTGCCAAGGAAAAGTTATCTCTTGGATTTTAAACGAGCCCCGATTGTTAATTTTCTAAAGATATAGAAGGAATCACTCTGCTAGTTTTGCATTAGCCCAAAATGGAACATTCATTTGTTTTTCAGTAAATCGCAGACAACACCAAAGTGACAGAAGTTCACGAGTGTCTGACGCGATAGCATAAGAACGCTTACTCCGTTAGGGGCGTTTTGGAGCATCCAAGGGCGAAGGCCAACGGCCGTTTTGAGCGCGAGATAGGGATATCGAGCTGGTAGTTTAACATGGACGTTTTTGATAGGACGAGCAGTCCTCCTTGGTCGACTCTTGATTAAAAAATCAGAGGGTGAAGCCCCACGACGTTAACTCCCCTTGGCCATAAGGCCATAAACCATCTCCCTTTTCTAATCAATGGCTTGTCATTTTACTACTTACTAATACAAGTCACTTCTCTTGAGCTTTTGACTCAATTGTATTGAATGTAAACCTCGATAAGCATTGATGTAACTTAATGTTATCTGAATGGCTACGTTCAATGACAGTCGTCGTGATGAACACTAACTGAAGAGAATAACGGATGTTGCTGCGAGTGATTTATTCGGCGGGTGTGCTGATGCTTTTGTTGCCGGCGGTCACCCACGCCGATGAGAGCAATAAATTATTGAATATGTGCAAGGCCTGCCATGGCGAGTCTGGCATGAGCCGTTTTGAACATATTCCGAATATCGGATGGCAAAACTCGGATTATCTGTTGAAGCAGCTTCGAGCCTTTAAGGCTGGCACGCGCCAAGACCCCACTATGACTAAAGTCGCTCAGTTGTTGAGTGAGGCGGATATGCAGCAGATGGCGGAATACTTTTACCTCGGAAAGGACAAATAACATGGATCTTAATCGTCGAGTTTTTATAAAAGGTGCGGTAGCGACGTCGGTGTTATCCGCGCTGCCGGTTAAGTGGGTATTTGCCGATAAGCTTCCTGCTGGGGTGAGTGCTTTGGATATTTCGGCATTAACTTGGACTAAGGCTGAGGACTTACCGAGTTATTTCAAAGTATTAAACACTAATCCGCTGAATGCGTATCCGCCAGAGCATATGCTTGCGCCTGCGGTGACGCCTGCCGATGTTTCGTTTATCCGCTGGAATGGCATAGTGCCTGACTTTAAGACGCTGGATGCTAAAACCTGGACTTTTAACGTGGATGGCGAGTCGGTCATCACCCCTAAAACCTACACCATTGATGAGTTAAAGCGCCGCTTTAAACATCACACCTTACAGCTATTGATTGAATGTGGCGGCAATAGTCGCGCTGGCTTTTTCCCGAGTACTAAGGGCAATCAGTGGAATAACTCAGCAGTATTTTGTTCAGAGTGGACAGGGGTGTTGGTGAGCGATGTGCTTAAGGATTGTGGTGTTAAAGCCGATGCGGTTTACACCGGCCACCACGGGGCTGATGTGCATTTGAGCGGAAAAGGTGAGGCCATTTCCCGCGGTGTTCCTATCAAGGCGGCGCTCGAAGAGCTTGGGCTAATCGCATGGTCGATGAATGGTGAGGATATTCCTTACCTGCATGGTTATCCCCTACGTATCGTATTTGGTGGCCGGCCGGGCTCGGTTTCGCAAAAAGCGGCAACGGGGATCAGTGTGCGTAATAAAGTCCACGACGGGCATAAAATGGAAGCGCCAGCGTATCAAGTGCCAAAATATCCGATTGCACCGGGCGAGACGGTTGCTGAAAAAGACTATCGAATTATTGAAGAAATGATCGTGAAGTCTTTGATTACTCAACCACAATCTGGCACTGAACTGGCTCAAGGGCAAAAACTGACGGTTGCGGGCCATGCGTGGGCGGGCGTGCGCGAAGTGGTGAAGGTGGAAGTGAGTTACGATTATGGCACCCGTTGGTTTGTCGCGGAGCTACAAAAAACGAAAAACGCCACCGCATGGCAGCAATGGAGCATTGAGTTGCAGTTGCCAACACAGGGCTATTACGAAATCTGGGCCAAAGCAACCGATAGCGAAGGTGATAGCCAACCGGTTGTACAGCCACAATGGAACCCTAAGGGATATATGTTTAATGGTTGCCACCGTATTGCCGTTAGGGTGGTGTGATGAGAGCGCATGTCAATAAGCTGATCATGTGTGGGCTGCTTTTCACTGGGGCGTCGTTCGCCGCCGAGTACCCCGTGGACCCTCAATCGGGCCTTATTATGGCGCCCGGTTGGGAGTTGGTGAATTATCAATGCAATGCCTGTCACACCAGTATGATTGTTACCCAAAATCGCGGTGATAAAGCCTTTTGGAAAGAAACCTTGCAGTGGATGGTGGATACCCAAGGCTTATGGGATTTGTCGGATACGTGGGAGCCGACGTTGAGCTACCTCAGTAGCTATTATGGTCAAGCTGAAATGGATATGACCCTCTTTAGGCGTTTGCCCCTTGACGCAAGCCAGTTACCACCGCCAGCTAAACCTGCCGCTAAGGGATCTCAATGAAAACGTTTATCGTCAGTTTGCTTGTCCTGTGCGGCTTATCCACAGCGGTTTATGCCGAAGGTTATCAAGCCGATATCGAGCGGGGTAAAGCGCTTGCCACGGCTCAATGTGAGTCATGCCATGGGCTGGCGATGATCGCCATGGCCAAGCAATTCCCCAATTTAAGGGGGCAAAAACCGGCTTACCTTAATAAGCAGTTAGTCGATTTCAAAGCGGGCTTACGCCTCGATCCGTTAATGCAATCACAGGTCAGTGCGTTGACTGCCGAGCAATTACAGGATGTTGCGCTGTTTTATAGTCAGCAAGACATCCCCAATCTCAGTGCAAATTAGTGCGGCTAGCCGTTTGCTTGCTGACAAGAGTAAGTTAAGCGGTTAGCATCATTGCCATCGGCTTATGGCGACGACACGGCTGGAAATGGCGTTGATAGGAATGGCATTGATAAATCGCAGAAAATTAGCATCTCTTATTGGCGTGCTGGTGTTATTGCCAGCATGGGGATATGCCCTGCCAGCGGAGGTGAGCGAAGCTAATCACTGTCAGCCTGTCAGCGGCTCTGAACAACACTCAGATCAGTGTGAGCACAGCGCGGATAATACCGCCTACGATAAATTTGATGGCGTGGTATACCATGGCGTCATCGATACTAAGCCCGTCACGCTGGAAATTATTGGTCAAGGCAACCGCTATCGAATGACTGTCGATGGCTTGGCAACATTTGGGGAGTTGAATACCGAGCGCGGCTTTGAGCAGGATGAAAACGCTTCGCTCTTTATCCTTAACTGGCAACAGCCTGAAGCAGAACAGATAAAGTTTGTTAAATTATCCAAAGACCATTCAGTACTGGTGCGGGTTGATGCCAATGGCCAGCTCGATAACACCGCAACCCTGCATACGCGATAAAATGAGTCATTGTTGTTGCGAGCGCTTGATTACACATCAGGGGATGAAGCCGCGATTTTGATTGAGTGTATGGCTCAGAGAGATTGCTAAACATTCCCCGGTAAACACCGGGGAATGTTTAGCAAGTACAACCGCTTGAATTAAAACTGATAATTCACACTTAGGTTGAAATAACGCCCAGGTTGGGTGAAATCATCCTTTTGTAAGTTCATGGTGCTATTGAGTAAGAACACGGATTGGCCAGCCACATCGGCGTAGTCAACATATTCCTTATCAAACAGGTTATACACCCCAGCACGCAGATGCAGATTGTCGGTAACGTGCAGGCCCATGGTTAAGTCAAACACGGCGTAACCGGCGGTGTTGTAGACTTCGTTAAAGCTTTCTTTAGGAATACATTGGCCCATCACGCAAATATCATCGATGGTCAGGTTGATATCGTGGGTGCGGTCCATCTTATCGGCCCAGCGTACCACTGCGCCAATATCGGTTTCCATTCCTCCAATATCGCTATACCAATTCACCCCTAGGTTACCTTTTAGCGGGCTAACGCTGTTAAGGTATTGACCGTTTTCATCGGTTCCATGGGTATAAGCGATATTGCCCCATAGCTCTATGGTATCTGTCAGCCAATGGTTGGCTTGGGCCTCTGCGCCATAGAGTGTCACTTGATCGCGGTTGAAGTACTGGTATTTGAACTCCATGGGCTGCATCACCGGACCAAATACTGGCGGTTTAAAGCTGACATATTGCCAATCAATAAAGTCGACCGCGTGGGTGTAGAAGGTGGTGAGTTCATATTGAGTATCTGCATGATTGCCGCGGATACCCAGTTCCCAGGTGTGGGATTGCTCAGACTTTAAGTCATAGTTGGCTTGAATGATCACATCGGTCATCGAGCCGCCATCGACCTCTAACTCACCCCATTTTTGATCGGGCGTAGGCATTTTATAGCCATAGGCATATTGAGCGTAGGCACTCACTGTGTCGGTAAGTTTATAAACGAGCCCCACTTTGGGTGACCAAAAGGTGTCGCTCATTACCGCAAAGTCGGCTGGATCTTTACCTGCTTCCATCGCTTGTTGTTGGTCGGGGCTGTTACGGAAATAGTCATAACGTAGGCCGCCAATCAGGTTTAAATCACCATTTAACAGGGTGATATCGTCCTGCAAAAATAGCCCTAAACGGTTGCTATCGGTATCGGCAAAGGTAAAGGGGGTTTCGGTTTGCCAATCACCGCCGCTGCTAGCGATATTGTTGTTGCGATGGCGCATCATTTTGGACCATTCATAGTCCATCCCATAGGTGAGCTGATGGCCGTATCCCTCAGCGCCTAGGTATTTGCTAAAGGTACTGGTTAATCCAAGCCGTTGATCTTTAAATTTATAGTCGCGATATTCGGTAAGTGGGCGATCTAGTTTGAGTAAATCAAAATAATCACGGTGTTCGAGTTGCTCCGTTTGGCCAAAATAGGCGGTAACGGTCAAATCATCGTGTAAATACGTGGCTTTATCGGAGCGCAGTTGTAAGGCACCGTTGATCACTTGGGTATCGCGATCGGTATCAATCCGCTCCTGCAGTACTTGGGCACGATTGAGCTTATCTTCCCAGCGTTCTAGCGTTTGCTCTAGGTAGTCGAGGGTGAGCTGCACCGTGGTGTGCTCATTAAAACGGTATTTACTCTTGAATAGCAGGCTGTCTTGTAACAGATCGCTTTCAGGCTGAGTATCAAAGTAGTTAGGTAACTCTTCGCCTTTGCGATGCTGATAGGTGAGCAAATTCTCAAAATCGCTATAGGCCGCTGCGCTGGTAAAACCGCCGGAGTATTCGTTATTGATGCCTGTGTAACCCGCATTGAGCGACACATAATAATCTTCGCCCCGCAGGTAGTCGCTGGCATCTTTGGTGCGCATCACTACCACGCCACCGAGGGCGTCTGAGCCGTACATAGTGGATGCAGCGGCTTTAACTACTTCAATTTGCTTAAGACTTTGCACTTCAGTTAAACCGCGGCCTGTGCCTTCAGCACCAGGGCCTAACGGCGAAGCATACTGGTTATTTACCCGTACACCATCTTTTACCATCATGACTCGGTTGCCGCCGATACCGCGAATGGTTACTGAGGTCGGTTTGCCTGCTCCGCCCTTGATATCGACAGCCGATTCGTTACGGAACAGGCTACCAAAGTCATTGCTCATATTACGTTCGATGGCTTGTTCATCTATCACCAAAATAGAGCCTGCCACCTGTTCAATTTTTTGTTCCATACGGGAACCTGAGACCACAATCACTTCTTGAATAAGTGGTTTAGATTGTTCGTCTGCCCAAGCGGGCAATGCACTTGCGACGGCAAGGGCACATAGACTGAGCGGCAATGGTTTCATCAATCACCTTTTTATAAATGAGAATTGTTCTTACCTTGAATATGCGCGATAGCTTATATGGAATTTACCTTGAGGTCAGGTTTTAATTGCCATAATGTGATCGATGCAAAGCCTGTGAATGATGTTTTTAAAGGGAATTATCTATTGAGCCAGTTAACTTGTC
Organism: Shewanella sp. ZOR0012; assembly: GCF_000798835.1. Lineage (NCBI taxonomy): Bacteria > Pseudomonadati > Pseudomonadota > Gammaproteobacteria > Alteromonadales > Shewanellaceae > Shewanella > Shewanella sp. ZOR0012. Next base: position 3,804,497 of record NZ_JTLE01000094.1, on the reverse strand, counting down.
AGAGTGTAGAGTAAAAGGATTGTCAGATGAACGAAGAGCAATATGAAAAAGGGCTTAAGGTGCGCCGTGCTGTGATGGGTGACAGTTTTGTCGATAAGGCCCTTAGCAGCGCAACGGATTTTACCCAGCCATTACAGGCGTTAGTGACTGCCAATTGTTGGGGTGAAGTGTGGTCCCGCGAGGGATTACCGCTGCAAACGCGCAGTTTAATCACCATCGCAACCTTAGCGGCACTAAAAGCGCCAGCTGAGTTAAAAGGCCATGTTCGCGGTGCCTTGCGAAATGGTTGCACAGTTGCAGAAATACAAGAAGTACTCTTACATTCAACCGTTTATTGCGGTATGCCGTCGGGCATTGAAGCCTTTAGAGCGGCAAAGGAAGTAATTGAAGAGTGGCAAGCTGAACAGGCCAAGGTGTCGGAGCAGTCTTAATGTTAGACCCGTGTGGCATGTATCCTTTGAGCCATCGGATGTGGCACACATCACCTGATGTGTGCGTACTTAGGATACCTTGCCAGAACGAGGGGATGCTACTCGCTCGATGTTCAATGTTCGATGTTCAATAAGTGTGGCCTGAGTTTTTGCCTGTAGCTTGCGGCTCACACTCAGGCCAAGGCTTGTTATAGCCGCGGATCGGCCGATTGACTCTCTACTTGGCCAATAACAGTGATATCACTCAAGTTTGATAGTTTGCCCCACTGCTGAATGGTCATCATGCCGATGATTTCCTGGGCGGTGAAACTTAAACGTATGCCGTCTTTGCGGTATTCCTGCGGCAGATTTTTAGGCAATATTTTTTGGCCGTTATCGGCGATAATTCCCCAAAAACCCCCTTCTAAATTGAGATATCTTACAGTGCCTTGTAGCATCATACCTTCTCCTTTAGGTGAAATACTTGGCTTGTTAACACCTTGTTTAGCCGCTTGTTGTTGCTGACTTTCGCGCTTATCCATATTGACCGGATTAATCTCTGCGGTGCTTGCTTGAGGCGTGCTTGTTTGTGAAGTGGTTTGCGCAGCGGGTTTGTCCATACCCTGCGCATGTTGCGCTTGAGTTTGCTTTTGACAACCCAACAACAGTGCGGGCAACAGTAGTGCAAATAGACGAATAGGTTGGCGCATCTTGATTCCTTTCAATCACTTTTGGCTATTGATGGCGTGTTGCAACACTCTAGCAAATATTGTCCGCGAGGGGCGATAAGGTTTTTATATCTTTGTGTAGCAGTGTGAAAGGGTAGAGATAACAATTTGAATAAAAAGGCAAAGCCAATGCTGCTTTGCCTTTATAAGCCGATTGGCTGGGATAAATTACTTTTGTAGCTGCGCTTTAGCGGCTTCAACCTTGGCGAAATCTAAACCCAGCTCGAGTACCGCTTCTTTAATCACGGCGGGATTTTGCATTACCAGAGCCATCAGTTGTTGCAGTTTTTCAGGTGGAATACCGAGCTGGCCAATAATGCCCATCGCCATCAGGGGATTATCGGTTAATGCTTGAAAAAGCTCGTTAATTTTTGCATCAGTGACATTGTGTTCTTTTAAGATGGCAATAATCGGATTCATTGCAATACCTTATCAACGTTAACGGAAAACGGCCGCTATGCTATCACAGATAGCTAAACCTTTTGGATGAACAATTTTATACCATAGTCATTCCCTATAAGTTGACTACTAATACAGTATGGATTTCGGTAAGTGGCAACTTTCTTAATGCTTTCATAAATTAACCATCGTTAATCTATTTTCGCGATTCCATTCATCGGTATTAATCGTTTCAATTACTTAGAAGCCTGTCATTAGACTGCAATCTCGGTTGTGTTAACGGCATATGACAATTTTGCCTTGGAGTAACACAACGATAAGGATTGCTGTATGCCGTCAAGCAGCAAGCGGATGGCTCATTGTTAATACAAATCAATGGGCCGAACAGGACGAAACTAGGTAACTATCATGAAAATAAACACCCTTCCTACGCTATCGGCGTTAACTTTGGCTATGTCTCTCGCATTGGGGGCGGGAACGGCCACAGCGCAAGAGCAAGTCACAGGTAATCAATTTTGGTGGCCTGAAAAATTAAATCTCAGTCCATTACGTCAAAATGCGATTGAATCCAATCCCTATGGCAGTGATTATCACTATGCCGAAGCCTTTAAAACCTTAGATCTCGATGCGGTAAAAAAAGATATCAAAGCCTTGATGACAGAGTCTCAGGACTGGTGGCCCGCCGATTATGGTCACTATGGGCCTTTCTTTATCCGTATGGCGTGGCATAGCGCGGGCGTATACCGGATTTTTGATGGCCGCGGTGGTGCTGCGGGTGGCCAACAACGTTTTGAACCCTTAAATAGCTGGCCGGATAACGTGAGTTTAGATAAAGCGCGCCGTCTGTTGTGGCCTATCAAGCAAAAATACGGCAGCAAGCTGTCTTGGGGCGACTTGATGGTGCTAACGGGTAACGTGGCATTAGAGTCGATGGGCTTTAAAACCTTTGGTTTTGCGGGTGGTCGTGAAGACGACTGGGAAGCCGAAATGGTCAATTGGGGCTCAGAAAAAGCGTGGCTCGATAGTAAAAGACGCAACGAAAAGGGCGAATTGGCTAAACCTATGGGCGCGACCCAAATGGGCTTAATTTACGTTAACCCAGAAGGCCCGAACGGGGTGCCCGATCCTTTAGCATCGGCAAAAGAAATCCGCGATACCTTTGGCCGTATGGCGATGAATGACGAAGAAACCGTTGCCTTAATCGCCGGTGGTCACACTTTTGGTAAGGCGCACGGCGCACACGATCCCGCAAAATGCGTGGGGGCCGATCCGGCAGCAGCAGGGATTGAAGAGCAAGGTTTAGGTTGGAAAAACAAATGTGGTAAAGGCCACTCTGAAGACACTGTTACCAGTGGTCTGGAAGGGGCTTGGTCATCCAACCCAACCAAATGGACCATGGAATATTTAACTTGGCTGTATACCTTTGACTGGGTACAAACCAAGAGTCCAGCGGGCCATATCCAATGGACGCCAGCCGATGATAAGGCGGCAAATCTGGTACCCGATGCCCACTTACCGGATAAGCGCCATGCGCCGATTATGTTCACTAGTGATATCGCGTTGAAGGAAGATCCTATTTATCGCGAAATCACCACGCGTTTCCTGAAAAATCCTAAGGAGTTTGAGCTAGCCTTCGCTAAGGCGTGGTTTAAGTTAACTCACCGCGATATGGGGCCAAAAGCGAGATATTTAGGTGCCGATGTGCCAGCAGAAACGCTGATTTGGCAAGATCCTATTCCTGCCCTTGACCATCCGCTTATCGATAACGCCGATATTAAAGCCTTAGGCAATAAGATCTTAGCATCTGGGTTAACAGTTCCTGAGTTGGTGAGAACCGCATGGGCGTCGGCCAGTAGCTTCCGTGATACCGATATGCGTGGCGGGGCAAATGGCGCGCGCATTCGTTTAGAGCCTATGATGAACTGGCAGGCGAACAATCCAAAAGAGTTAGCTAAAGTATTGGCTAAGCTTGAGAAAGTCCAAAAAGACTTTAATGGTTCGCTCAAGGGCGGCAAAAAAGTCTCCTTAGCGGATGTGATTGTGCTGGGTGGTAGCGTCGCGGTTGAGAAAGCCGCGAAAGAGGCGGGAGTGACGGTTTCGGTGCCATTTACCCCTGGGCGAATGGACGCCACACAAGCACAAACCGATGTGAACTCATTTGCTGTGCTTGAACCTGCGGCTGATGGTTTCCGTAACTATTACTCAAAAGACAGCAGTCTTTCTCCCGCTGAGATGCTGATTGAGCGCGCCAATATGCTTAATCTGACCGTGCCCGAAATGACGGTGCTGGTGGGTGGTTTGCGTGCGTTGGATGCCAATAGTGCTGGCGTTAAACACGGTGTATTTACCGATAAGCCAGGTGTGCTGAGTAATGACTTCTTCGTTAACTTACTCGACATGTCGACTAAGTGGAGCAAGTCGGCCAAGCAAGAGGGCATTTACGAGGGACAAGACCGTAAGAGCGGTAAGCTTAAGTGGACAGCAACCCCAGTCGATCTCATCTTCGGCTCTCACTCTGAATTGCGCGCCGTGGCTGAAGTGTATGGTGCACAGGATGGTCAAGACAGATTCGTGCAAGACTTTGTTAAAGCGTGGAATAAAGTCATGAATGCCGATCGCTTCGATATCTAAAGTGAGTGGTTAACCTCAAGCCCATCCGCGCGTTTTCGTCGGGTGGGCTTTTTATTTTTGTGGGTAATCAGTGTTTGAGCGATTGCTGACTGGCATTCCATTCTGCTTATTTACTCAGTAGTATCAATGTCATGACAAATTTTACGCATATTCAGTCGAGTCAATGTTAATCGGGTTGAATACCTAAGGAAGTGGGATGGGTAATAGTGCTACGTACGGGGATAAAACGCTTGTTGTAAAAGGGTTGCGCTACGGTCGTGGCAATGAGCTGCTAGTCGTTGAAGATTGGCAGTTAATGCCGATGCAACATTGGGCCATTTTTGCGACCGACAGCTATAGCGGCTCACTCCTTGGGCGAATATTAGCGGGTGATATACAGCCTGATGAAGGCGAGATATCTGGATTACCGTCGCGAATTGGTTGGGTGTCACTCGGTTTACAGCAGGCATTACTTGAACGTGAGCTAGCAAAGGATGAACTCGACTATGGTTCAACGGTTGAATCATTAGTGCTGGAATCTTGTCTGCATACTGAACGTTTGAGCACCTTTTTACAAAAAGTGGAACTCGAACATTTAGCGCAAAGAGGATTTAGACAGTTATCGACTGGTGAAACCCGGCGGGTGATGTTAGCGAGGGCACTGGCAACTGAACCTGAGTTATTGATTTTAGATGACCCTTACGCTGGGTTGGATAGCGAGCATCAACTCAGCCTATCACAGCTGTTAGTTGAAATTGCCGAATATACTCAGTTGCTTATTATCACCTCCCGCCAAGAAGAGTTACCACCCTGTGTTAGCCATGTGGCACTGTTTAATAGCGATATGCTCAAATCGGGTCAGCATGTGCATCAACTCAGTACACCTATGTCGATTGAGCAGTGGCATAGTCACCCTGTGATGGCGCATCTAAATGCACTTTCGGCCAGCCGAAGTGCCGAGTTGTTGGCGTTAATGGAACGCCAACGCCACAATGCCGAAGCCTTTGATCCCTTAGTTGAGATTAAAAATGGCAAGGTGGAATATGTTAGCGGCTTGATTTTTAAAGATGTGAATTGGCGGATTAGTGCGGGACAACACTGGCAAGTGCGGGGGCCAAATGGTTGCGGTAAGAGTACCTTACTCGGGCTGATTTTGGGCGATCATCCCCAATGCTACAGTAACGATATCACCCTCTTTGGGCGTCCACGAGGCAGTGGTGAGAGTATTTGGCAAATAAAACAACGGATTGGCATAGTATCATCGGCCTTGCATTTGCAATACCGAGTGAGTTGTTCGGCGCTCGATGTCTTGTTATCGGGTTTTTACGATTCTATCGGTCTGTACCATAAGCCCACTAAACCTCAGGTCGATTTGGCGAAGGAATGGCTAGCGATACTGCATATGAGTGAGTTTGCCAGTACGGGTTTTAAGCAATTGGATTACGGCCAGCAGCGGCTATTACTTATAGGCAGGGCCTTGATTAAACAGCCGTTATTGTTGATTTTGGATGAACCCTACCAAGGGCTCGACTTTATCAATCGCACTTTGGTGATGCGGGCGCTGAATATGATCGCCGAGCACCATCTTAGTCAATTGCTTTATGTCTCCCATCATAGGGAAGATGCCTTGCCAGCCATTAAAAACTTTGTCGATTTTATCAAGCAAGATAACGGCTATTCGGTTGAGGTGAGTCATCGCCCTAATGAGTTGGCTCAAAGGATGCCAATCCCATAAAACCTATTCTGTAGAACTGTGATGATGCCCTCGGTTTGTATGGAGGAAATGGCAATAATAGTTTCTGGCCTATGCCAGAAACTATTTACGCTGCGAAAGGGGTATTGTTTGCCCTTAAGGTGCCATCACAGATGCCTAGACCCAAAAAGTGCCGTCAATTATCGAGTTGTGTGCCCTGTAGTCTGTTTAAACCTAATGGCATACCAGCGGCTAACTTATCCCAAATCCTTTTAGCTGCCGACGAGTTTGAAGCCTTAGAGCTTGGTGATGTCCAGCGCTTAAGCCAGTTTGAGGCCGCAGCGCAAATGGGGATTTCGCGGCAAACCTTTGGTTATCTGCTCGCCAGTGCTCGCCAAAAAGTGGCGATCGCCATTACTCAAGGGCTGGTGCTGAAATTACCGACTCCAAATGATAAGGACCCAGTATGATTATCGCCCTACCGATTAGCCGTGGACGGCTTGCCAGCCATTTTACTAAGGCGCAGCAAGTCCATTTTTATGATGAAAATCATCAGCTTTTACTTTCTATCCCGAACCCCGCCCTTGGCGGCAATTGCCAAGATAAAAAAGCCTTGTTAGATGTCATTCGTGCCCAGCACACCAGCATTGTGGTGGTGCAACATATTGGTGAGCGTATGCTTGGTAAGCTGCTCGATGCAGGGATCAGTGTGAGCCGAGGGGATAATCAATTATCGATTGCCACGCTGCTCGCCCAGAGTAAAGAGGTGAATTTGCGTTTAACCCAAGCATCACAGGGGCGTGCATCCCTAAAACATTTAGCCAAGGGCGGATGCTGTGGTGCTAAAAGAAGTTGTGGCTGCGGCGGTAAGGCAAAGACAACTCAAACCTTGTTGAGCCTGACTCAAGCGCAGCCAAGCTTAACCTTAGCTAAACCCATCGCATACAGTGGTTTTAGATTATCAAAATAGTCATGGCATTATTGTAGGAGCGGAATAAAGTTTGATACTAAACAATCAATTACCCCTGCGAGTACCGTTTAGATTAAACATGACCCAAAATAAAGATTCATACTAATTGCTACTACTCAGTCCGAATCGAGCTACAACCAAGTTTTAAAGTATCATACCCGTTGTAGCTCACTTCGGGACAAAAGCGTGATAGCTCCTTTGTTCTAACTTGTCAGTTTCGGATTAAAATTTCTATGGATTAAAGCCTGTAGCAGGCGCGGCTTTGTAGTGAAGGCGAAGCAGCAACGGTAAAGCTGCGCTGTGCCTGCGTTTGTTATATTCATTGGCCTTGGATTGACTTTTTAGAGGGGCCGATCACCCACCTTTCAGCATTGTTTATTATTAAGTTATTTATTACCCTGGCCTGAGTCGAATTAATGTATGTATGTTTAATCTCCGATTTATGCGACGATAGGCATAGACAAAGCTGCCGAGATAATGGAACCAGAATAAAATAGTCATCTCTACTACTCAACAATTGTTCTATTTCAATTGCGTCGTCTTTTACAATAAACGGATCATCACAAAGAAGAATATCGGCCTCGAAAGAATAGAAAAATAGCCAGCCCATGCAATCATGAATGCAAACTGCATTCTTTTGCGCGTTCTCAACCATCTTAATAAGCGTCATATTTCGTGATTCTGAAAATGACAGCCCTTCAAAAAGGCTGTCGTCATTCAGATCTAACCCCATATTTTCTGCTTTTTTCTTAGCTGCTTCATCAACTCTTGCATGCTTTAAAATTTCTCCGATAAGAGCGCGATCAAAATCACTTTGAAATTTATTGATAAGACGCGGATTTCTTGCGGATAAAAATCCGAAAAACATTGATAGATTATATAAACTGACGTCAGTTTTGTCGGGGTTTTCTGACATTAACTTCTCCACTTCGCTTGCGAATGCTCCATCAATGGTCGAAAGCATTGGATTTTCGATGAAGGTGGGCGAGTTAGACGCTTTTGCCGTTTCTCCAGTAAGAGAATAAAGAAAGTTTTCAGAGCAGAAGTTCCTGGGCCCAGCGGGTCCAAGAATTTGGGATTTCTTTTTATCGAGGTAAAATAGATTCTTTCCATCTAGCGAGAACAAAAGCTGATAAGACTGAGGGACATAATGATGATTCTTGGGGTTACTCATAATTGAATATAACGTCTTAGTATTTATGCGCTGCGCTGTTTGCGGGGCATAAATCGCTTGTTGGACTTGGCCGCTGCCATATCCATGTGAATTGGTATAAATGATGCTATAGGAATTTGCTTTTTTGTGGTAGCGAACTTTATACAGTTTTATGGGTAATCACTTGATATTGTGTTAGCTTTCTCATTATTAAATTCTCACGTCAGACAGATTGTTGACCTTGCTTGATACTATTTCGGCCTCGAACTCAGGCTGATACTCGCGCCACATTTTCTCATTGATGAAGTTGATAACTGATAAGGGCAGAACTCTTTAGCATTACTAAAATTAGGTTAATTTTTTTGATGTAAGCAATAAATCGAGCCACCCATTTTAAATCAACAACATAATGTACTTTCCGTTTACCTACAACTTGTAAAAGTTAATG
>NZ_JTLE01000094.1:3760317-3796076 GCF_000798835.1 Shewanella sp. ZOR0012 | reverse complement strand
AGGCCGGATATATGGGTGCAATGAACTCTTCTCAAAATCGTTATCGAATGTCTTGCAAACCGGATGGGTCCATATATGTGTGATAGCTCTTTTGTCCATGTATCGATGCCTTCTTTTTTCTTCGCTTTAGCTTCTACCGTTGTTTTAACTTGCTCATAAACCCCTTCCGCCTTCAACCACATCACAAACCGTGCTAAGTGGTACTGCTCTGGTAAACCTGCAGACCGGAAAATAATCCCAAGCAAAGCCAAACGAACTCGGTCTCCGGCTCCTGCACCTAATGTGCCAGATGCGGCATATAGGCCACCATTAGTGGCTGCAATGGACGATAACTTGTCGAGCTGTGATGCTATTGATTCAGGGAGATCAGCGGTTGAGCGAGCATCACTGCCATCATTTAGCTTTTGATTAGTCCACAATGTCCGTAACATTTTGGCTAAGTGCGATTTACCGGAACCATAGAAACCGCTAATCCACACTGCGGGTTGTTCACTGTTACTCTCAAACGCTGACAGATAGTTACTCAAAATTTTATCTAAACCGCGTTCGTATGCACCATCACATACGAAAGTTCTCAGCTCATATTCCAAAGTATCCAATGCACCCTTAGATACATCATCTTTAACTTGGGCAACGCCATTATTGGCTAAACGACTGTTAAGTGGATCATTGATAAAAATGTCACGGTTAAGCATGGCTATTCCTTAAGCTGTAGCAGAAATGGCTGTAGCGCGGTAACCCCAGCCGTCCTTTGCATCTAATAGTTGATAATTGTTGTTTTCAACTTCGCCAGGGAAGAAGACAACTAGGCGCCCTTCGACCTTTTCAGCAAGCGCCCCAACAATGCCTGAAACTGAAGCGAAACCAAATAACGTTCCACAGCCTAGCAGTGCAACTACTCCATCAGCCGATTGATTGGTTTCAACTTGTCCGATTAATTGTTCTGCGAGTTCATCAGCGAAATCGCCGTACAACCCTATTAGATATTCAGGGTCTTCGAAATAAACGTCTTTATAATCTTGGTCTGCCATCCAATGCTCAAATGCATTGGTCAGGTCAAGTAACATCCAAGGATGGTTATGTTTTGTTGATGCTTGTTCAAACTCTTCAACCCGCGCACGCAGTTTGAGTTCATCTTGTTTGTTATAAACCAAGAAAATAGAGCGTTCGTCACCAGATACAGCTTTGGGCCAAGGGATGCTGATATGGCTCTCAAAACTCAACAATAACTTAGATAAACGGTCAGACATGTTTTATGCCTCTGGTAGTGTTATGCGAGGGAAAGTCACTTCAACTACCTCACTTGCTTGTTTGAATTTAATCAAACCTCTCAAAGAAGCTCGATGCGCTAACTCAAATAATCGCTCTTTGTCTTGTGCCAACATCCGGCACCATTGACTATCGAACATACGTTGGCCACTTAGTCCTTCACAATGGGCTAAAAAGAGCGCATAGGCGACGTTGACGAAGCTTACTTTGGGTATCTCGCGGTATTTTTTTGCGCGCCCGGAGAGAAATCCCGCCTGGGTCCAGGTACCATTAATATTCTGAGAAAATGACTTAAGAGACGCGGGGCTAAAACGATCGGGGTCATCTTTTGCGAGAAAGGCTTCCATCTTCTCTCTAGGCAAGTGCTCGCCAGCTTCAAGCGACAGAATGACATCAATTGACGCTCGCAAAAGCGGATCTCTTGCAACGGCCAACTGCAGTGCTAGCACAGCCTGAGTATCCTCGTGCAATTCCCACCATTTTCTAAAGACACTAAACAGAAGGATTTGATTATCCAACCCATACAGGTCTACCAAGTGGCGAAATGTTAACTTACGTGATTTTTCAGTAGGCTTATGCAGAATGTTAAAACTGACAATATCACTTTCATAGTCGGCTTTAGATGCATCTTGAACACGAGAAAATAGCAGAACTTTGAGCTCCTCAATCATCATACTACGTGCGGAATGGGCACCGTTTTTGCCAAATTTGAAACCTAATTGTGCTAAATACTGCTGTTGCACCATTAATTACTTACCTTTTTAAGCTAACCAAACTGCGAGCCCATATGGTATCGCAACTTGCTATAACAGGTTGCTATAATTCACAAAAATTAGCGTAAATTACTCGCAGTCATGATCAAATAGGCATTCACTGTAATCCATTGGTACATGACCTTGCCCTCTGGCTTGGATCACCAAAGAAATGCCATCAGCAATTGAGCAACCTTCACCATTAGGGTGATTACCAATAATTGCATGAGGGGCATAGTGTCTAAATGCGGATTGGAAACGCCGCAGTAGCGCGTTTTCATCTGAGAAATCAGGCTCTCGCGCCTTTAACAAGGCATCAAAGACTTCGAGATCCATCAAGGTGCCATCTAACCAGTTAACTTCACATCGGTAACCAAACTTCCAAACTATGGGAGAATTTTTCATTGATTCCCCCATGATGTCAGTATTATTGCCCACCAAACACGAACCGATGACCACACCTAAGATATTATTTTGTTTCGCTTTAGTTTGGATAATCTTTAACGCGTTAGCCATATTCATGTTATGTAGGCGCTTACCTGCTCCGTGACATGCTATATACACGTAACAGCGGTCGTATTGTACCCTTGTGAGGTTATCAAGCGCCATTTCAAAACTTTTAGCTTCGTAGAAGTGAGAGTGAAACAGATCAAAATTCCCTCTCAATCGCTCCACCCCTTGAAAAAAGGGTAAAACACTGACTGTATTTTGGTCTGACTCAGACAACTCCCATGGAGCTTCTAAAATCAAAATTGCATTCTTTTTTTTCATTTCCCTTTGATATCCTAACGTCTATTCGCCCTAAATGGGCCACAATCTACTGTATGGCTGACTGTAAAAACATTTAACAATAAAATCAGAGCATTGAATACTTACAATTGGTATTTTTTCACGAAAGCTTTAAGCACTTTGATATTCATCACAATCAAGTTGACTTTCGCAGTATTTTTCGAGCTAAGGTAGCATGGCAAGACAAGGCTTTTACAACCAATAATGTAACTAGTTACTTACTGATTAATTGGCAATTAGTTCTATTACGGTTTGACCTTTTCCTGCTCATTTACAGTTACTCATTTTATGCTGATTCAATAGCTGAATCTGTTGTTTCTACGAGCTTTTTAAAAAAAGTCAGGCATTTTTTCATATCAGGCCTGCTTACTAAATGAGTCGCTTGTTTGTCATTAATAGACCGATGAACTGCTTCACCTCGCTTTTTTATCCATTGGTTTAGTTTGGATTTAACTTGCTCAATATCACCATCAATCCAGGTCCATTTCTCTGTCACATCTATGTATAAAAAACGCTCAAATATTCCCTTGGTATTTTTGGAGTTAGGCGTATTGAAATACCAAAGCTCTTTTTCCAGTGTCGATGTAATAAATTTTCCAACATTCGAGCCAGCCAGGGTTCTCAAATCTGCTGTCAACTTTTCCTCAATGACATCTTCGACATAGGTTTCCCAAGCGGTTAAGGTCATGATCAATGCAGCCCGCTTAAGCTCCTCAGGTTCTCTTTCCCTACCTTCAATTTTGTTTAAATGGTCATAGGCTTCTAAAATCCATTCAGCATCTTGAATTGCCTTTTCAAAATTATCTTTAGCTTTTGTCACACGTGCTCCCTTATTACTGATATACGTTATTTTGCAGGTCTAACCAACTTGAAAACTGATGCAACGGGTCACAGATCTTGTCCATCGGCGACAAACTCGACCCAATAACAATCCCATGAATACTCAATCCGCTATTATCCTTACGATGACTAATTTTACGGGTTAGTCCAGAAGACACCGCAAACTCACCATCGCTGACGAGCAATATATCTGCTTGATGCCATTTATTTTTATCACTTTGCTCAAGAGCCAAGTTAAGTGGCCCCTCTGCATCTGTACCACCACCGAATGACATGGACAGAAAAAGTATCATCCGCTCTAAGCCCTCAGCATCGGGTGTCAGCTCCATTTCTGTCACTTCTCCGCGGCTACCAAATAGGTAAACATAACAAGCACGTTTTTCGGTTTTAGCCACACTGATACATTGCAACACCAGCGCCTTGGCAACATTCTCTGGTGTTCCTTGCATGGAACCGGAAGTATCTAGACAAACAATCATTGGACCACGGTTACGATTTATTTTGAAGCCGGATTTTTCTTCCTTAACCTCTTGTTCAAATGTAACCTCTTCAGTGATGACGTCCGTGCCTTCAACAGCGTAACTGAGCAATGCATGCTCAGCTCGCCGGGCATGCCAAAGTTTTTTAAGGATTGGATGCCCCAAAAAAGCCGCTTCTTGAGGTAACATTCGACTGATTGAGTCAGAACGAGTGATCCCCTTGGTTTCCATTGGCACAAGCGGCATAGAAATCTCTTTATCGCGCCTTTTCGTTACGCTCATCTTAGAGATAATTTCTTCAATCACGGGCTCACCGTCGCAATCTTTCATGCGCCCCAGTGTTTCAATCACTTCACGCAATTGTGGGATTTGCTCGACCAGCTTCTGTAATCGCACCATGTTCATCCAACCATGGCTTTGCAGCATTCCTTTCGATAGGTCCCAACCAAGACCAGTGACCATACCTAAATCATCAAAAATCTCTGAAAGTATTTGCCAGACTTCCAACCTTTCGGCCCAAACTGATGGCAATGTAAATGGATGTTGTCCATTTACATTAATTAACTGCAACCAGGCCTCTAATTCAGCCTGGAGCTGACATTCAAGTTTTTTTGCATCTGAAAGAACAAGTGAATTTTTAAGTTTGGCTGAATTGCGTTTGATTTGGATAGCGGCGAATTCTTCTTTCAGCGCTTCTAACGCCTGCTTATATTTGATTTGAGCTAATTGCCGAGCAAGGATTAATGCTCTTGTCTGAGCACCTTCAAGAGCAGATAGTAAATCCAGTATCAAGGCATCGGTGACTTGCGGATTATTTTGACAATAAGTTGCAATACCTGAACGACTAATTACATTAACAATGTTTTGCTGAACAGCCTCAGGTAACCAAGGACAAGGTTGTGATAATGACTCTCCCGCCAACAACTGATTTCGCAATAATGCGATAGTCATACAGCGAGTAGATAAATCGCCTCCTGGTAGGGTAGCTACAGCTGGCACCAACGAATCAGGTAATAAATCAATATCAACTAACTGCCGCTCCAAACCAGCTAAAATATTAAGTGCAGGAGCCAGCTGTGTTGGTTTTTGTTCACTCACAGAGTTCACCCTCTAACACTGCATTAACTGGAATGCTAGTGTCCGACAAATCAACTTCTTGTTCCCGTGGCAAGGCTTCAAAACCTTGTTTCACTTTTACCAGACGATTGGATAATTTATGGCTGTATTCAAGGGCATTATCTAAACTCGCAATCACTTTAGAAAGCAGTTCAGGATTTAACCAAAGATGGCTTTCAAATACTGTCTTAGCATCTTCTCGCTGTTTGCTTAAAGCGTTGATGTGGTTTTTTATCAACGCAAGAATTTCTTCTACGCCAGCAACACGCCCCTTAATATGGTCTTCAGAATAACTAATTGATTCCATAACGGGTTTAAATGCTTGATTAATCATAATGGCATTTAATGAAGAGCTATAACGCCCGCGACTTGAAGTTGTCTCTTTATTGTCATAGTCATCCCAATAGAGAACTTCACCTTTAGCATTTGTTTTTTGGACTTCTCCAGAGGATTGTAATGTCTGTTTACCTTTATCATTAATAAACAGTGGCCGACCTTTGTTGTCTAATTTCTGCTTTTGTTGTGACTTATCAGCCTTTAATTTTCCTTCCCAAGTTGTCACTAAACTTGATGCACGTTCATCGGTAAAATCACCATTGATGGCTACCGCTTGATTATAGAGATCTTGCAGCCCAGAAAACTCCTCCGGCTTATTCCACAGACAATGAGGTAAAACCCATGCATCATAGTTACTCACTTGCGTCAATCCAGAGGTGAATGCTGATACCTTCATCATTTTTATCAACTTGAGCCAACGCCTGTCCGAAACGTAAATATTCTCTCGATTTAGATATGTCCGAAACTCTTTACACAATGCCAGCACAGAAGAACTCAGGGTAACCTTGTCAGCTAACTGCTGCACCTCAGCAAGATCTTCTAGCTTGAGTCGGATATTCAGCTCAGGCTCAAATTTTTCAGCTGAAAGCTGCAATAATTCACTAAATGAACTATCGGACACTGGACCGACAAAACTACGTAACATAAAGCGATCATATAAAGCAGAAAGCTCCTCACCTTCCGGTAACTCGTTACTCGCAGCAATAACCGAAATTAAGGGCACCTTGTATCGACGATTACCATTATCAAATTCTCGCTCGTTTAATATGGTTAAAAGACTATTCAAAATGGCACTGTTTGCTTTAAAGATTTCATCAATAAAAGCTACTGATGCATCAGGTAGATAACCACTAGTTAAACGAGCATACCTATCATCCTCTAATGCACGAATAGAAAGAGGCCCAAAGACTTCTTCTGGGACAGAAAAACGTGTCAACAAACGCTCAAAATAACTCGCTTCAACAAAGATATTTTTTAGCCGTTTGGCTAGTTCACTCTTTGCGGTGCCCGGAGGACCTACAAGCAAAACATGCTCACCAGCAAGCGCGGCAAGTAAAATCAGCTTAATTTGTTCCTTTCGCTCTAACAGACCAACATTCATCTCAGCCATTAGCTGTGAGAGTTTATCTTTACGTGAGAGTGGTTGTATTGCCGTTAATTGTGTCACAGTGGAGCTCCTTATGTTGAATTGCAATCCCTGGCTTAATTCAGGGTCAAACCCATATAGCGACTTTTATGCCAATTTAGTCATTGTCGTTTTCTAGGCCGAGTTTTTTAAGGCGATTATTTAAAGTTTGGTGATTGTTGTAGCCGAGTAACAACGCCGTTTTACGTTTATTCCCTGACGTAAATGCCAATCCTCGTTCTAAATAGTGCCGCTCTACTAGATCAATAATACTTTTTATATCAACACCTTTTGATATATCTCTTTCGAGAATGCTCTCACTATTTTGGAGCGTCGAAAGTATCGCCCTGCGTATATCAACGTCTTCCAATACGGCAGTTTCAGACCATAAGGCTGCCCTAAGAATCGTTGCTTTCAGCTCTCTGATATTTCCAGGCCAACGATGATTACTGATAATTTTTTTTGCAGCAGTGGAAATTTTTTTACCACCTAGAGAAGGGTATTCTTGTGTGAGCATGGCGGTAAACTGATCTGCTAGATGGTCTAAATCGCTTTGTCGAGACCTTAGAGGTGGTAAGGACAACACACCAATGGCAACCCTATAGAATAAATCCTCCCTGAACCTACCCTTGGAAACGTCAGCCATCAAGTCTCGATTAGTTGCTGTGATCAAACGAAAATTGCTGCTACGTTCTTTACTATCTCCCAAGCGAGTGAATTTACCATCTTGTAATACTCTAAGTAGCCTGACTTGAGCTGAACTATCAAGCTCGCCAAACTCATCCAAAAAAAGAGTACCTGAATGCGCCAATTCAAAAACTCCTACCTTATCTGAAACCGCACCAGTAAAAGCCCCCTTTTTATGACCAAAAAGTATTGAATCAATAAGTTCTGAGGGAAATGCGCCACAATTGACCGCAACAAATGGTTTATCCCTTCTCGCACTTGCATTATGAATTGCCCGAGCAAACATCTCTTTGCCGGTACCACTCTCACCACAAATCAGCACAGATACTTCATGCGATGCTAAAACTTGTGCCTTGGCTTTAAGTAGTAACATTTCAGGATCAAGGGTAATAATGTCATCAAAGGCAGGATCAGCATCAGAGTCCAATAGACCAAGTTGCCCAAATTCAGTAGGGGCTAGATTAGTCATCGAAGGAATATATTCAGCAGTGAGCTTAAAAGGAATTTCTACAATATTAACGCCTTGTTCTTTTGATGCTTGATAAAAGTTGCAGGCGAATCGAGTTTTACCGAGTAATATCCATACAGCCTGCATAGCAGGTGTACCCGGACTCAATAAAATAGACAGTGCAATGGTTTCACGACTAATAATGTCCAGTAGCCGTTCTGCAGCGAGGTAAATTTCTCCAAAATTAATTGGCGAGGATAAATCGGCCTTACGGGCGTTGACTGGACAACTCAGATTGCCAGTGAGTAGTTCAAGGTATGGAGTAACTAGATCCGACGGATAATTGTAAATAAGCTCAAGCCTATCAAAGGTAACATCAGATACTGTCGCCCATATAGGGCCAGTCATTTTACTCGCCTTTGATTCTAAATCGTTGCCACCAATCCAACTAACCAACACTTTTTCGTTAATTATGTTCATCCCTAAACCAATATTTAAATTTATCAATAGTAAAAGCAAACATGCCATGTTGGCTGTTGTTCGTCAGACTTGTCGCGTTTGATAATTTACAGAAAAACAACCATTTTTCAATGCATTTGAATCAATATTGCCTATTACAGCTCTTTGTTTTTCATTTTGGTTGATGTCGATTACTACCTAACAATTAATTACCCTAAAGCTTGCCAAAATCCACGCTTGTATTTCACTTTCTACCCATGCAACGGCTCTAAGGCCCAATGTCACAGCTTTAGGAAAAATACCTTTATCGACGTACTTGTAAATGGTTGAACGGGCTAAGCCAGTGCTGTCAATCACATCTTTTATTCGAATTAGCTTTTTGTTTGGTGTCATGCTGAACTCTTGGTAATGATTTCTTCCCATTACCTATGCCAGTAATTTTTAACTTTTCCCATTTTTTCAGATATATATCAATCCTGTGCATATACCGACTTAGCAACATTTGGAGGCGTTATGCACAAAGTGATCACCCTCCCCTGCGATAGCTGGTCACAAACCTCATAGCAAATCTTAGAAACCGCAGCAGGTATCGTCGCCGAACGCTTTGTGCGCGGCGATGCCTTTTGTAACCAGCATGCAACTATGGATTTTCTGCGCTTTAAGCTCCACCAGCATCAACGTGAAGTGTTTGCGGTGATGATGCTCGACAGTCAGCATCGACTGTTCGAGTTCAAGAGATGTTCTTTGGTACAATAATAGGCTTTGTTTCCTAATAGTGAAATCCAATGTTTTTCTGGTTTAAATCAGAATAATATTCCGAAGGCAGATAAACGACTGACGATGATACAAGGATTTTAAGCGCCATACTGGCGTTCAGGAAGCACTCTGTAGTTATTTGTGCTTTTAGGAAACAAAGCCACAATAATAACTAAAGCCACTTTCAACAATTATCTAGAATGCTTGTACACGATTGTGCCTTTCGCGTATGGCATAGCTATACTAAGGTTCGTTTTATTACTGGGTTATAGCTGGTTTTTCCTCATTGAATTAAGTGAATATGGTACTTGGAATAGCATCTTAAACTCAGTAAGAGCAATAGAAATGACTTGTACTATATCTTCAGAATTATGCCACTTTACGAGTGAGTTACACTGGTAAAGCAATAACCAGCTTCTCATCTTGCTGATTCAACTGCTCATTTTTACCAAGCAAAATATTGTTTTCCAATGAGTTAAGTAAGCTATTTATGTCATTAAACTTATTGGTTAACAAACGATTATTGTGACTAGATGATAAACCAGTCAATAAATTGTCGTAAGAATCTCTAGCCCATCTACGATAAGCTTGAAGCACCATGGTATATTTAGCTCCAGCAGTTTCGACTAAGGTATCCGCATGATGGTAATGACCTAATCTAGTGTAAAGAGTTGACTCAATATAAATAGCTTTGGGCATCATATCTAAAACATGAGTGATAAAATCAATTATTAAAGCTGCATGTTCTTGGGTTATGGTATTTTTACCATTTCGATTATTCCCCTGCTCGATCCACCCGATCAATTTCATCAAAAAGGTACAAAGCTCATTCCGTTGCTGCGCCAAAGTGACCAACAAAGGAGCTATAATCTCAGGTATAGGTTCATGTTCTTGATAAATACCTAGCAACTCATGTGCTGCCATTACACTACCAATATAAGACGAAAGTTTTTCAAGATAAAACAATTGATTTTGCGTTTGGATTTCGACGGCTATCTTGTCGATGGATGCTTGAATTTTTTCCAGTTTCTTCGATAAATATACCGTTTGGATAACAATCGCACCAAGAATGATTCCTGTCGATAAGCCTGCGGCAAGAAAGATACTTTGCTTAACTGCAGCGCTTGCTTTTGCAAGCTCTACTACGTTAACCCCCTCACTAAGATCTACAGTCATCTCCTTGAATGGTAAATGCTTAACAATACTCCCTGCACCATCAATTAATTTCTTGCCTTTTGACCAGTAAACAATACCCTCGCGCAACCGCATGTGACCTGACTTAATTAGCTCAATGATTTCCGGATCAACCTTGTCCCAATCTGGTACCATTATTGTTCTAATTGTATTACTTATCATTACAACTCCTTGTTTAGCAGATCTTATTTGAATGGATTATCGTTACGTCGCAGTTCTCGGAGCATTGCAATATGAATAACACAGGGTAAAGTAACGTTAACATTTGGGGCATCGGCAAATATACTAAAAATCCCACCCAATACACCCATTGGACTGTATGTCATCAGCACTCTTGGCAAAAGTGCTGCACCAACCGCTGCACCACCAAATGCCGAAGCAAGGACTCTAGATACAATAGCGAAATCTTTGCTGCTCCAGTCAAGCGCATTATCAATCTTGCATTGATAATCTTTACTCATTCTCTCGACAAATGCCGAACGATCAGCTTGCGTCATCTTGTCCAATTGCAATTTCATGACCTTAGCGACAATAGCTTTTTCAATTGCAAGAGCACTATCTTTATCTTTAGCACTGACCGAGCAGCCAATTGAACGGGCAGTATATTGCAGTAAATTGAGATAGGTTCCCCCCTTTCCGGTAATAAGATTCATCACTGTTGAATTACCAAAAGTTTGCAATTCAGCGCAGATCTCTTGCCATACTAGCGCCAAGTCATGCTTATTCTTTTTAAACCTTGGGTTAGTCGTTAGTGTCTCAGTGGTTCTAAGTTTACCAGTTTTGTCTTTAGTCAAATATTTAACAAGTGGTGTCAGTTGCTTATGAGTGCAAAGGGAAAGAAACTGTAAATCATCATCTTCCCGGTACATGTAGTTCCGCTTCACAAAATCCATATTAGTTCCCTTTTATAAACAGCTTGCATACTGACGTCTTCTTCACTACCTAATTTTTTCAGAGGGCAAATCGCTAAACGCTCAACTTTATTTTTCGCAAGCAACACCTCGGCGCAGTTAAGCTAAAAGTGGGTTGCACTCTAATCGGCGGTCAGTTCGCGATGAAACTTCTCAACCGAAATCGATTAAGGTTATTCACACTAGCCAGCGCGGCAGGCTGGTGTTGACACGAAATACTAAATTAAGCTTAAAAACCATTGGGTGGCATGGTATCTCTTTGACTTCATAACGTGAATGTTTGAGATGGGTATTTGCCAACCAAAATACAGGTTTTTACAGCCAAAAAACGAGAGGTAAATCAATTTAATACCTGTTCTATTCATCAGTAAAATCCCACCAAGGTTTTTCATTTTTCCTCTTCTCCTTATATGCCTTAAAAGCATCATAATCAGGCTTAAGAATAACGAACCTAATTACAAGCAACACAGCAATGATGAGAATCAAAGGCATGAATCGAATAAGCATTCCAACAAACAAGTCCATAGAAATGAATCCTTCGTAATAGAATGATTATAATGACTATTTAGTATATGCCGGGCGAAAAAGCTTTTTACCGTTCAACTACCAGTGAGATGCAAGGCTAGATTAGCGCGAAGATCTATCGCAATATCGGGATCGACTTGATCAATAACATGTTGTTGCTGTAACCAATGCCTTAACTTTCGACCAGTTCTTCCAGCATTAGATACTTCAAGGAATGCTAGTAGGATTTCAAACACTAGAAGTTTTTCCGGTATGTCAGGATAAAAATTCATATCAATCATCAAGATTTTCTGCAAATCAATGCCTAATGATTTAATACAAGCAAAACTCAATTCCAACGAACCATTGGACGCAGCTTTGTTGAAAATCTTTAGCCAATTGGCGATTGCAGTCATATCACTATCAACTGGTTCAGCAATATCATCTACAAACGTTACGTCCTGTTTGCGTAGAAATGCTGGGATATCAAGGCAATCAAGCACTGAACTGCTATACACTGGCGCGGCAAAACAAAGAGATACAACCCCTGCCCCTACCGAACCAAACCCCGCTTCACCGGCTGCACGAGTGTGCCTGATAGTTCGCAACTCTGGTAAACCGTCAGCTTTTTGGTCACGTACGGCGACCAACACACAGCAGGTTTGCTCACAAAGCAAACTATACTTAACGGCAATTTCCTCAGGTTTCTTGCTGCTCGACAATCTTTGGTAAGCAGCCAAACGTGATAGAGTTGCATTACCAATCCCTCGAAAATGTCTTACCGGGATTGACTGATTTTGCTTCATAATTTCAATATTCACGTAGGTTTTTGGTGATATTTCGGTCTCAGATGTGGCATAGCATTGATATCCATCACCCGTAAACAGTAACTGTTTATCAACTTGCTTATTAATTGGTATCGGCCAATGTATTTTAAGATCTGTTATCTCTGGCTGACGGCATCGTTTAAATTGTCCCACAATCGCATCTGCCATCGACTCGTTTGGGGATACATAGATGGCTGAAGCGCCAGTACTGCGCGACAATTTATTCAGAAAAGCTTCGTTTACTGCAGAACCCACGCCCACACTGAATAATCGTATATTTGCTTTTGTTGCATCCGCGATTATTGCCGCGGTATCCCACACTTCACCATCAGTGATCAGCAACATTTGCGTCGCAAATTCTGGATGCCGTCCAGTTTTGCGAGCCAAGTTTAATGCTGCTGCAATTTCAGTTCCCCCCATGTTGGCATCTAGCTGGTTGATGTATGCATGAAGTTTTGCAAGATGCTCACTATCGGCAGGAACAGGGGATGGAAACAAACTTTGTGCTTGAGACCCAAAGGAGATGATGTTGAACCAGTCTGATGGCTTGAGAAGTGTTTTAATTGCGACGAAGGCCTTACGTACCTGCTCAATGGCATCTCCGCACATTGAACCTGAACGGTCAACAATAAACTGGAAGCACTGAGCTGACTCATTGTGGTTATCTGAGGATGGTAATAGCAGGTTGGCGCAGTACTGCAACCCAAAAGCACTCTTTTCAACTAGAATTTCGCCAGTAAATGAAGGTAATGCTTCTAGTGTAATTATGATGTCCCTATCAGGAATAACCCTATCCCCTGATAAAATTAAAGAATTCTCTTCTCGTTTTACTGTTAATGAATGACTTGGACTGGTAACTAATGAGGAAGATAATTCACCATTAACCGTCAGATTAAATGTTAAGCGTGCGCCATTATCTAGTGTGTGCTCAATCTGTTGATAATCTTGTAAATTTGCTGATCGCTGATGTCCGTAACGGTCACCAATTGTACACGGAAAATAAAACCGCAGTTTACGGTCTTGCCAGTTCAGGACTTGGGCATATTGAATAGAAATGGTAACGTCATCATTAGGTAGCAAATTACCAACATTGAGACAATATAACCCATCATTCAACCGCTCCAGTAATACTGCACTGTCACCTTCTGCTATGGCACCTTCGTATTTATCAGTTCCGATAGCTTTTGGCGTCACTTCACCTGTGAACTGACGCTCACCAATCGCCATAGATAACCCTAAAATGACCGCATCTAGTGGTAACGTAAATGAGAATATGGCTTCAATAGGGCAAGTTTCACGATTTACAAATTCGTGAACCAATTCGACTTCACTGATAGCTCCATTCAGTTGCGCATTAACTAAACTGTGCTTTAAAACAATGTCATGATTAAACCCAAATCCTTCAGAATTACCTAGCGCTATGTTATTCATCACATTGTTGTTCATTTTCCACCCCACCATTATTTTTAGGCAAAGAGCACTGCATAACCTGCTGATAGCTACTTACCATTGCAGGAACTAACATCCTTAACTGCTCACTACTCACACCTGCCACAACTGGGTCAATCATTAGTGTCAGCCCTTGGCCCAGATACAAATGACTAATTACACGCATGTCCCCTGCTTTGGGTTGCATATCAGGCAACTCAGGTTCATTTGCATAATTCAGTAATTCTTGAATTCGCTCTAAAGACAGCCCCGCACTTTGCCAACGTTTAATTTTTAGCAATTGCTCAACATGTTCTGTGTCGTACCAGGCTCCACGACCAGCGCCATGAGGCCCTTTAATCAGCCCCTTTTGCAGATAAAACCTGATCGTTCTAACTGGAAAGTCGAGCAATCTTGCCAGATCGCTGATGCCATATTTTTCTTGCATCCTGTACCTCCATTTAAACTTCACCCAAATGTATACACTATAAATGTATAGATCAAGTGTAATGAATAATAATTTTTATGACGTTTGAATCAATAGAGGAAAAATTAACAATAAGGATAGGTTGATTAGCTTCAAACTCTATCGATGACTCATGTTCTTGCTGGTATTAAAATTTTTCTATGTAATATCTAAACCCACCTTATTTAAAGCTTTTTTGATATAGCATCATGACATTGACCACTTCATTAATGCTTATCTATTACACTTTTTCCAAATATTTTCAGATATATATCACCCCTGTGCATAAGCCCATTAACGCTTTCAAGGAGCCTGATATGTCAACAAAAGCGATGCACACCAAAACTGAACCAAACCACTCGATAGACCAGCCGATCAACCAATGGCCGCAGACTGCCGAAGAAGTTCTAGCCTCTGCCGCCAATATCATTGCCGAACGCTATGTGAAGAAGGACGCCTATACCAACCCTCAAGCCACTAAAGATTTTTTAACTTACAAACTGGGCGGTTATGAGCGGGAGGTGTTTGCGGTAATGCTGCTCGATAACCAGCATCAATTACTCGAGTTTAAAGAGTTGTTCTTTGGCACTTTAGATGCTGCCAGTGTTTATCCACGGGAGGTTGTTAAGGCTGTGTTGGCTGTCAATGCCGCTGCGGTGATTTTTGCCCATAACCATCCCTCCGGCGAGTCTGAACCTTCGGCAGCAGATAAGCACATCACTCAACGGTTAACCGATGCATTAGCGCTTATCGATGTGCGCGTGCTTGCTCATATCGTGGTTGGCCGCACGCCAGTGTCCTTTGCTGAGTGCGGCTTACTCTAGCCAACGTTTAAACCTGCTACGCCTTTTTAAGGAGTCCATCATGATTGAATTTACTGATAGCTTTTCACAAGCCTGTGTCGCCGAAGCCTGCGCCGCCTTTCCCGAACTGCGTAACCGCTTAGCGGTTGAACTCATTTTGCCGATGTTTGTCCGTCCACTTAATGCCATGGGCCAAGTGATTGGCAAGCCGATTGTGGCACCGAATCCCAAGCTGCATAAAACCGTATTGAGTGTGTTTCACCGTGATGTGGTTGAACACTTGCCCAAGGAGATCAGCTTTTGCCGCTATGTTTACCCTGTGATAGTTATGGTGTGCCAACAGGCGAATGGCAAAGGGTGATCAACGGGGTGTACTTTAACCATGGCAGTAATGAACAGCCTAATTGGAGTGTGCATACCTAAAAACTATTACCTGCCCGATATCCTGCTCCCTAGCCAGCTGTATTCAGCGTTTGTACTCGCCTTGGCATTTATCACCGCTCTCGCTAGTCCGCTAACAAGCAAGCCATTCCCTGAGTTTCATCCTTCAACCATAGAGGTCACTATGACAACCCTAAAACTTTTCGATATTGAGCACGCCTGGGGCTTGCCCCGTAAAGTGTCTCCCCGCTTTGGTGCGAGACTGATTTTACGCGGCCTGCATTTGGATTATCTCCATGACCGCGCAAGCTTTGTTGGTGAATTTCTACCAGCAATTAAACAACAATTTGTCGAAGCCTTTCCCGCGATGGTTAAACAGCTTGAGCGGCTGGTGGCCACCGGCGAGATTGATGCTACTGAGCAGCACTGCGTGAGCATTGAACACGCAGGCTTTACCTGTGAGGCCGATACACTTGGCAGTCACGGTTATTTGTATATTGCGATTTATCAAACCGAAGCTAAACCACTGACCGCCAGCAACCTCACCCTGACTCGATAACTTGTTCTAACTCGTGAGCCAGTACTAATCCCCTAACCGTAAGCATCTTGCCCCGAGTAAGACTCCAAGCAAGCAGCGCTTTGCCTATATCCGATTCATAAACCAAACCGCATAGACAACAAGAGCCAAGGCGCAGTTACACCTTAGCTCTTGCGTATGCCCGTTTTTAAATAAGGAATATTCCATGACATTAACTATCAAGCGTAACCAACTGCCAGCGATGCCCGATCGTTTTTACCAAGTGATTGAAAAGGAACTGGCAAACGTCGATCCAAAAGAGGCCAACGCCATCACCCTTAATTTTCTAGATCCTGATTACAGCGCCGAAGCGGGTGGCTTTCATCCCGTCGAAGTCAGGCTTGAGAAACAGCAAGATCACTGGCGTTTAGTCTACGTTACCGACTTTGCTTTCCGTGGCCATCCCTTCCCTGAACTGGTTAAAGATATCGATATCTGCTTTAACAGCAAGCAGGTCTATAGCCTGTTTAGCGGTTGGATTGGGGAACGGGAATCACAGGGGCTGATTAAGTTGTTCAGCGATAACTTTGTCAGTTACTACCAGATGGAAGCCTATGAGGTGCAAGTGAGTTTGGATTGACCCGCCTCGCCGTCATTCCACGCGAGCATACTAACGATTCTAGCGCTTTCAGTCCTATCGCAATCAACGGGTCAAGCCATCACACCCGCGCCCTTGTCACCCTAACTGATTACGTCAAGCCTCAGTCGTTAACAACAACCTACCCTGCCCACAACGCCTGTCGTTCGCGGGCTTTTTGTTATGGAGTCCACCATGAAAATACATCGCGAAACCATCCTGCCACTGCCAGAGCCATTTTATGAATTATTAGAACGGCAACTGGCCGCGCTCAATCACCCTGACCTCAACAGCGTCACTTTTAACTACCGCGATCCCGACTACAACGCGGATAGCGGCGGTTATCACCCCGTCGAAATCAATCTCTACCGCCAAGATGATTGCTGGTATCTCAATTACTTTACCGACTTTGCTTACTGCGGCGGGCCCTTTCCAGAGCTTGAGAAAGAAATGGAAGTGCTGTTTCAGGAGAAGCAGGTCTACAACAGCTTCTTTGGCCGCTGTTACCTCGAGCATGCCGACAGCCAGGTACGGCTGCTGCTGGAGAACTTTTGCAACTACCTCGAGATGGAGGTTTACCAGGTTCAGGTTAGCGCCGACTGAACTTGGTGCCCACAAAGGTATTTTGGGAACCAAGCAACGCAGGCCCCATGCGGGTTTGCGATGTGCTGGTGCCCACATTCATCACATAGCTAATTGAGGGAACCCAGCATGAACGAAGTCGAGGCGGTCAAGAACCGCGACACCATCAAGCTTATCAGTTACCTGCTCGAACGTCACTTTGGTCAGCAGATGGCGGATGTCTGGAATATCGGTCTTAATCTGGCCCTTAGGATCTCTGACTTACTGGCCATCAAGTTCAGCGATATCAACGGCGACCGCTTAACTATCATTGAGCAGAAGACCGGTAAACGCGCCAGCATCAAGCTCAACCCGAAGACGCTGGCATTGATTGAGGCGATCCACCAGCGTCACCCTGAGCATATCTACCTGTTCCAATCCCACCGCTCGAGCCAAGCCAAAGACCGGCAGGCCCCCGCGAAACCCCTGACGCGGCGTGCGGTCGCCAAAGCATTTGCCTTTGTCGGTGACGATATCAAGTTAGCCCTGGGCACCCACTCGATGCGTAAAACCCGCGGCTATCACCTGTATCAAGCCTGCAAAGACATTGGTCGGGTGATGCGCATGCTGCGGCATCAATCGGAAGCGGTCACCCTGCGTTATATCGGCATTACTCAGCAGCAAGTCGATAAGGACTTTGTCGAGCTGGAAATCTGAGTCAATCAACACACCCTATTCAACCCATTAGCAGATGCGACCTAAGGTTATCTGCGTTGTTTTTCTTGGAGTCCATACCATGTATACATTTCATCCAGGTGATCATCTGGTCACCAATATCGATCCGCTTGGCTTAACCGAACACCATGGCCTGTATGTGGGTCATGGCCATGTGATCCACTTATCTAAACAGGGCATCATCGAAGAAATCGATCTGCAGCAATTTGCTGGTGGCCATAGCGTTAGAGTGAAAAAGTCCAGCCTGTATCCCCATCAGGCCATTGAGCTAGCGCGCTGTCAGTTAGGTCACAGTCCATACGGCGTAGCTACCAATAATTGCGAGCACTTCGTCAATGAATGCTTAGCGGGAACCAGTACCTCCAACCAAGTCAGTAATCTCACTCACGTTGCCCTGCAAGGCTCTGCCAGAGCAGGCTTACTGGGAAGTACTGCGTCAAAGCTGGCCACGGGGACTGTCGCAAACGTCGTGTTAGCCTCTACCGCCATCAAAATGACTGGTGAATACCTAGGGCTACCCGATAACGTCAACACGCTGCTAGGGACGCCTGGAGATCTTGTGGCTAAACCTGCTGAATGCCTACTAAAAGGCACTAGTGAAACTCTGGGTGAGAGTTATGCTTGTTTACGCCAAGGTGAAATAACTGATGCGGGGATCAAACTCGTCACCGGCAGTGTAGAAACTGGCTTAAACACCGTGTTGACGACAGCAGAAGTGGGCATCAATGGTGTAAAAGCCGGTGCTGAGCTGATAGCCGATGCATGGCATTGGTTAAGGTCATGATGCTTCTGCGACGGTATTGAGTGCTAAGTCAGCCATTAGCCACCCTCTAAACGAAGCGGCATCACTCGCCGCTATCGTTTTCACCCCTATTGCGATTACGTTGAAGATTAGCGTGATGACGGCGTAACATGTTTGCCCTGTTAAGTGATACAAACTATCTTCTATCATCCTTGAGCTTATGGCGTTGCTCGAGCAGACGAGTAAACGTGTAATCATTATTTTTTTGTACCACGTTATGCTAAGGTATTACCTAGTATTACTAACCATTACCTATGGAGTAACAGATGAGCACAATCAAACCCGTGTCGGTTAAATTAGATGCCGATATTAAAGCCAGAGTCGAGCATTTAGCAGAAACTCGTAAACGTTCATCACACTGGATGATGCGTGAAGCGATCCGTGAATACGTTGAGAGAGAAGAGAAACGCGAGGCGTTGCAGCAAGAAGCGTTACGCGCATGGGAAGAACACCAGACATCAGGCTTGCATGTCACCGGTGACGAAGTGGTGAATTGGCTGGAGTCCTGGGGAAGTGAAAATGAAAAGGCAGCCCCTACATGCCACAAATAATCTTCACTGCCACTGCATTACGTGATTTAGAACGCTTACGTGAGTTTCTTCGCAGTAAAAATCCCCCTGCCGCACAACGGGCTGCCAGCGCCATAATCAATACTATTAGAAAACTGGAAAGCTATCCAGACATTGGTCGGCCTATCGATGACAATGACTTTAGCTTTAGGGAACTACTGATCGACTTTGGTGACACTGGCTATCTGGCAATGTACCAGTATGATGGCGGTGGACGATTGACCGTGTTGTGTATACGCCACCAAAAAGAAGCCGGATATTGATAGAGATGCATCAGTAAAGATCTCTTCTTATGGATGATGCGATTATGAATATACTGCTGCTCTCTATAAACACAAAAGCAAGGGATTTAAGCCCCTTGCCTCAACTTCCGTATTTGTACTCGCTGCAGCAACCGTACTAAGAAAACTAATCACCAACTTGTAGCCTACCCAATAATCGACTACAACCATAATGACGACGTCCATCACCATAGGTCTTACTGTCAACTTTGGCAAAGTAACTTAACCGCAGAAACAACTCACGTAAAGTATTAGTCTGGTGAATCCGACCACGCTCTAATAGATAGCCAGGCGCTTTGGGAAAGTGAACTAAGCCTTGTGCTGCAACAACATCCAACGCTAGCGCACTCGCCCAAGCTTTAACGATTCGGTTATACAAATTAGGTCTACCAAGTTCAAATACACCTAAACTTCTATAAGCGTTACCATTAAAAAACAAACAAAGATGATAGTGTGGTCGGTTAAGTTCACCGGTTTCCTGAACCCAGATATACAGTACTTCACTTTGATGCACAAATCCTTCAGTGTTCTTACACTTTGCAATATAGTCTGCGGTAATTTTCGCTTTTAGAGATTCAATACAACGCGTAATAAATCGGTTATCATCGGTGTCATAATAGTCAGGAAATCTCAAGTCAACTCTCACAGCGAAAACCTTTGAGTACCTTTTTAATGCGTGATAAATAACGTTAAAGTTATTGTGCAAATACTCCCAATAGACTCCATTTTTAAATTGAAGAATTGGCAGTCCACTAAACTCTTTGGCATTTAATACGGTTAAGTTTCTATTGTTATACTGAGACACACCATACCAACCTTAAAGTTATAAAAACAACAACCCTAGATTACCAATATAATATTAATAACCTAGGAGTCGCAGCAATTGAAAACAAACGAGCCCCTCACAGAACAAACAGTCTGAAATAAAATATGCTCGTCAAGAAGCAGATATCAAAACCATACAATATAAAAACCAACTCTGATTTTATATGCAGAAAACAATCAAGCTACACAGGGCCATTTTGATTGATATTAAACAGGTTCATATCACGATGAAAGGCACTTTCGTCATAAGGAGCTCCAGGATACAAATCAATAACGACCGTGATATTATAATCAAAAACATCAACAAGCCCATTTGATATAACATTGTTCAACGCATCATTTAAATTCTTGCTTTTCCTTAGCATAGGAGGACCATATTGTAATATTTTATTCTTTTTAATATACCGAATGCCTCGATCATAATATGAACTTAACCAAAGTGCTAACTTTTGCCCCAGAATAACCTCCATAGGTGGTGGACAAAAATTACTTAAAAATTGAAAAGAGTAATAACTCACCAAATCAATTGCTGTTTTTAATGACTCAACTGATATTTTAGAGTCAAAAGGATGTCCAAAATAGTGAATATTTGCTGCAGTTCTAGCAATAATTTCTCCAAGTTTTGAAGCATGATCTCTGGCATTCTCGTAAATTCCACCAGGAGCCATTTTCAATTCAATATCGTTAGATATATCAAACCATCTTTCTTTACCTTCATCTGAAAATTCTACTATTATACGTTCCATTTATTTACCCTCTAGTAATTCTTCGATTCTTTGATTGAATTGATTGATAAATTCTTTCTCATACCTGATCCCATTGGTTTTCCGACCACCACTAAGAGGCATTGGAAAGCACACTAAAAAGCGAGAAAGAAAACCATTGCCTCTTACAACATTCTGCGATTTATCCATAAATCGTTTCAATGCTTGAGGCTGGATCATGATATGTGTAGTCAGCCTAACACCTGAGAGCGTATAAGAATCCGTTGTTTTTCTTGTCACTGTGACATCATCGCCACTCCAAATGGCATTGAGCACAGGCGTGTTTGACATTAGGGCACTATTCATTAACACACCGCCCTCACTTGACCCAAGATACGCATATGGTGAGTCATTCTTGAGTCCAAACGTAAGCGCTTCTAGCGTACTATCCTCATAAATAATTCTGAAAGCCTTTGGCCGTTGTGGTTGTTTTGCTTCATGCTCGATCAACTCTTGTAAAGGATCATTTATTTCATTTATTTCATTTATTTCATTTACTTCACTTACTCCATTTTCTGTTTTCCTAGATACCTTCATTTCTGAGCAATCTTTTTTTAAGCGACTTGGATTTAGCATCATGTACCTCCATCAAAATCTCATACTTAATTAACTGTTCTTTACAAGATAACTCACGCTTTTTTTGATAATTTTTAATCCCTTCCATTAATAAATTTTCAACCGTAGATTTCCGCTCACCTGAATCTGCGCAAGTTAATAAGTTAAGCGAGATTGGACAAATCTTCCCTGTTGGTAGTTCAACATCTATATGCCCCTGTAAGGCAGTTGAAATGGCAGCAAGTGCTGTGCTGACAATTAGGGGATATGAAGCTTGAGTAATTACACAAGTTTCAAGTATCGTATTACCTAACAGAGTGCCTTCTCCTATTTGTGGACAAACTCCATCAGAAACTGGAAAAGTACTATATATTTTTTTATTATACCGCCGCGGATGTGAATATTTATTTTCAAAACGTTCAGACATATCAGTTTTCCTTTGATAATAAGTCATATGGTCAGTTACCAGTACACCTTTAATCCATTACTGAACTCTTATTGATTTAAGCCATGCTTCAACCTCACCGAAATACCAACCTACCGCTCTGGCCCCAAGTGTCACCTTTTTAGGGAAAGTCGGATCGTATCGCGGTGATCGCGGGTTTTGTTTGTCATAGATAGTAGAGCGTGAAAGTCCCGTTAACTGAATAACGCTAACAAGTCTAATAATTGAATAGCTAGGATGATTGTCATTCATAGTTGCCCTCATCGGTTGTTGAGTTAGTCGATTTCAGGCAACTGTATACGAAACACAAGGATAAAATAGGAGGGAAAAGGAAGGCTAGCTAAAAAATAAACGAGTAACACACTGAAAATATTATATTTTAATCCTCCCCAAATCATTTAATTTCTTTTACATAACGAACCAATAGCTCCCCATACTTGCCGTTTTCGTGACGAAATCCACATGCACCTAAAAAATCGACCACGTCAGAACTAACTTTATTCTCACAATCATTGCCAAGATTTTTGCGAATTCGAAGTGCTTCAACTAAGAATGGAAATTGGCAATCAGGAGATTTGTCATTAGGTACAACTAGCTGATGAGTACCCTTTTTACCACGAGGTTCTACATTAATAAAAAATGCGGCTGACTCTGCCATAGTCTGTTTGTAACCAAGCTTTTTTTGCAGTATTAATGCTAATTTATTTGAGTTTATCCTCTTGTTGTTTAGAGCTTCAAACAGTAAAAAACCAATCACAGCCAATTGATCAAGCTTGGAACGACCACGTAATTCAGTGGGAATATAATAAGGACTATCATCAGGGATAGAATCTAGATCATTGTGTATAAAATTGATAATGTCTGACTCATAGACGGCTAATGAATCGAAGGTAATATCAATCCCAACTATGTCGTTTAGCGTACTATTATCTTTAGCCCAATATTCAACAGTTTTATTGGTAAATACAATTTCGCTACAAGAAACTGAAATCAAGGCAGAAGGACTCAGCCTTGAATAATCTTCAATCGCATCCATATTAAGCTTTAGGCTAATTTCTGGAGCTAAAATCAACTCACCACTCGTGCTAAAAGTCATTATCACTCTTAAAAAGTTAATTGTTAGTCGTTTTTGTGTAAGTAATTCTGGGATTTGTACTGCTTCAAGACAACCGTAGCAGACCCTATTTATTTGCTTTACCACATTGATTAAATTATCTTTATTTTCAATCTGTTGCGTCATATCCCTATAATGAGTTGCTTTACTTGCGTTAGATAGGATTTCCTTTATAAATTCCTTTAGATGATAAACATCCTGCCCACGTTTGATAACCCATACATTCTTATTATCAGGCACCCTGAAAAATATCGGCCTACCCTTATCCATCAAGAATTTTATGACAGAGGCAGTACTTTTATTCAAATTGACTGACGATAGCTGAACCACTCTTTCCATAGACTTATATCCTTAACTGTTTGCTATTTCTGCTACTAATAGCAGAAATAGCAAACAAGGTCCCTGTGTGTCAACCTAAGCCTGAGCCAATTGATTTTGAGATAACATATAAATCAGGGCACTCAGGAGAACGAAAATACCGAAATCAGCCAGCACAGCTGATCCCAAGGTTGAGCCAATACCCGAGCAGGAAAAGCGAGGACGCAGAGTAAACATGAAGAAATCACTGAGACAGTAAAGCTCACTTGCTGGGTGGGGATTTTGAATCGGTGAAGAACTTACAATGCTAGACAGGATGGCAACACTAATTAAAGCATAAATTTTAAAGTGCAAAAAAACAAACATCCCAGTCGTAGGGATTTAAGCAAGCAAGTTCACTTTAGTGATTCTCATTTTTAACTTATATAAAAGCCAGGAGGGCCCCTTTTAGTTATTCTTCAAAGATAACCATTCCAACCCCTGCTCTGCAAAGACAAATAGTCTATCGCTATAACCTTGAGAGATCACACTGCGGATGATCTCAGGGTCAATATTCAGATAATCATGTACCAGTGCATTACGCAGGCCTATCACTTTACGCCAGTCATTTAATTCATCGGCTGGTTGTGTGCCTCGTTGACACAGGATCTCAAATGCTTGGTAGGCATCCTGCGGACTATGCCCTGCCTGTGCTTTAGCCCAATGTTTGGCAATACCAATGCAAGCTTCAATAGAGACCTGTAGTGTTCGCTCTGCTGCGCGATCTTCAAGATTAGATATGGGACGTTGACTGAGTAATTGGCGTAACTCTCCAAGCTCAGCTTGATACCGGCTAAGGCTTGAACGCAATGACGTGATATAGGCATTATCCAAAATAATAAAGTGGTTTTGGGCTAAATAATCGAGTTCCAATTGCGACATAATGCGAGACTCTTCTTGCATTCTTCGACCTTCATCTCGACTAAAGATAAGTTTGTTGGCATTAATGATTCCGAAAGCCAGAGGGATAGATGCTAGATTGATATCGACAATGGATAGCTTTCCTTCAGCTAGCCCCAATGCTCGTTGCCAATCCATAGCAAGCAGTTCAGCTCTAATCCGGGTATCAAGCGCACTGTCCACCTTTACCGGGTCGAATGCGACGGCTAAATCCCAATCGCTATGCTCGCTAGCATTTCCTTTCGCCTGCGAACCATAAAGCCATAATACCGCCACCTCAGAATGGCTTGCAGCTAAAACGTTTAGTTGGTGCAAATGCTGGCTCTGCTCAATAGTCATTGGCTTGGCTTTAAGTTTGTCATGATGTATGAGTAACAACCCTGAGTCGGAGTTAACAGGTTAGATTCGTTTGTCACGTCCCCTAACGTTTTGACTCAGGGAGATAATCTCTATTCGGCCTTACAGGTCATGCCCCTAATTTTCTTGAACCAGCTGTTACTGACAAAGAGCCCACTGCTGCAGTGGCAATATGATTGCTCCACCACTCCATTAACTTGGTCCGTCGCTCTAGGTAGGTCGTGCGATTATAGGCACTGCGGATTTGGTTTTTATCAACATGGGCTAACGCTGCCTCAATAACATCACCATCAAAGCCTTGTTCATTTAAGGTTGTGCTCGCCAGTGAGCGTAAACCATGCCCCGTTGTTCTTCCCTTTAATCCCATTCGCCCTAATGCTTTGTTGATGGTTTCAGGATCTGTGTGCTTTTTAGGATCTTTAGATGACGGAAAAACGAATTGGCTTTGTTCACTGATCGGCTTAACAGTTTCGAGTATCGCGAGGGTATGCTCTGTAAGCGGGATAATATGCTCACGATTCATTTTCATGCGTGATTCAGGAATAGTCCAAAGTTTGGCATCAAAATCGATTTCTTCCCAACGGGCTCCGGCCGCTTCATTTGGCCTGGTCATTGTGTGCAATTGCCATTCAATCAAACACCGAGTCGTTAACAATAAATTGGCGTTTGCAATAGTCTGCAGCAACTCAGCTAGCTCTGCTGGTTTTAATGCCTTCAGATGCTCTACTTTGCTTTTTCTAAAAACTTCTCGAATACCTGACAACGGATTGGCGTGAATGTAACCAGAGTTAACTGAAAAGTTCATGATTTCATTCAGCAACTGAGCGGTACGTTTAACCGTTTCAAGATGCCCCTTCTGCTCTAGGGGCTTGAGCGCGGCAATGGCTATGGGAGCCGTGAGTCTGCTAATCGCAATACTCCCCAGTTTAGGGAAGGCATACAGCTCAAGCTTTCGCCAATTGCCTTCGATGGTTTTAGGCTTGATGCTTCCTTGCTTTGAGTCCATCCACATTTGTGCAATATGCTTCAGAGTTTGAGCGTTCTCTGTTGCCGCTTTTAATTTGTTTTCAACTTTAAGTAATTGAGGGTCGATGCCTTCGGCCAAGTTTTTCCGCGCTTCTAGCGCTTTATCTCGCGCCTCAGCTAAGGATACGTCAGGATATGAGCCTAAACCAAAATAGGTGGGTTTGCTGGTGGAGGGACGTATATATCTAAATTCCCAGGTTTTCCCTGCAGTGCGCACATAGAGATAGAGATTGCCACCATCTGACAATCGATAGGGTTTTGCTTCCGCTTTAGCATTGAGCACCGCTTTTGCAGTCAGCTTATTTGTACTCCTTCCCATGTTTTACCCCCTAAAATTAAACCCAAAAGTAATGCTTGATTTTGGCATCATTTTTCACTCGAAAATCAAGCATTACTTATCACTGAATAAATTCAGACAAATCAGGATTTTGCCAAGTTAAATCTGAGCCATAAAATCGAGAAAATCAAGTAAAAAAAGGCATAAAAAAAAGGGTATTTTTGAAGCCAAAAGTAATGCCAAAATTTTTCAAATTTCCTTGGCATTACTTTTGGCATTACTAAAAATTTCGGATGCAGTAGGATGTTATTAAATAATATCGGATGGTAAGTTATTGATTTTAATAAAATACAGGTAAGAAAAAAGACGTCCTAGGACGTCTTTAAACTTGAATATGGCGGTGAGAGAGGGAGTCGAACCCTCGATACGTTTCCGTATACACACTTTCCAGGCGTGCTCCTTCGGCCACTCGGACATCTCACCAGATTGTTGTCATTAGCTTTTACGTGTCAATGAACACGGTTAATCGAGTTGAATAGTGCTTAACGTGTAAGCTTTCATCGTTAACGGAGCGGTACTGTACGCAAAAGCCTTTGTATGGTCAAGTAAAAAAGAATCGATTTCAGGCGGTTGCACAATTGCTAGACAAACCGCCCTCGTTCAAGGCGCTAAAATTAACCAATGCACTATTTTACTGTAAATTTATGGACTTCTTTAGACATGAGTTCGGAGTCATAGGTCAATGCTTTAGTCAATTCCCTTAGCTCATCGGAGATACGTTGAGTGTTTAAGTAAATATCGCTGATCTTTAACGCATTACGATTTACATCTTCAGACACTGCGGATTGTTCATGGGTGGCTGTCGCAATTTGCTCATTCATGCGGTTAATGATATCGACTTGTTCAACAATACGTTTAAGTTCAATACCTGCTTGCTCCGCTTCTTGGACGCTGGTATTGGCCTGTGCTAATCCGCGATCCATGGCTTTTACCGCTAAATTAGCGCTGGACTTTAATCTGTCAGTCATATTCTTGATGTCAGACGTCGATGTCTGCGAACGCTGCGCTAAGCTTCTGACCTCATCGGCTACCACGGCAAATCCCCTACCCATCTCACCAGCTCTGGCGGCCTCAATTGCGGCGTTAAGTGCTAACAGATTAGTTTGTTCTGCAATGCTGTTAATTACATCTAATACCACCACAATACCGTGAATTTCTCTATCGAGTTCATTGATGGCCTGTGAGGCACCATTAATATCATCCGCTAGTGCTTTTATTGCATTGCTGGTTCTGCCAACTTCAAGGTTACCGGTTTTGGCCTCTTGGTTAGCCGAATTTGATGCTTCTGATGCCTGTACTGCATTGCTCGCAATTTCGGCAACGGTCGCACTCATTTCGGTCATCGCCGATGCCACTTGCTCAGCCTCACAGTGACCAGCCATCACATCTTGCTCCATGGCATGGGTGCAAACATCCATTTGTTCAACCGCCTGCTGTAATTTGCTAGCACTGGCACGCACTTGTAAGATAACGTTTTCAAAATCACTCATCATCTCATTGAAAGCTAAGGCAAGTTCACCAAATTCATCTTGGCTGCTATGGTTTAACCGAACACTGAGGTCGTAGTGTTTTCGTGCTTGTGTAACCGTGGAATAAAGATGATGAACACTCGTATGTAAATATCGGATCACCGATAAACTGAGCAAAAGTACAATGATCAGCACCAAGCTTAACGTCGCTAACACAAAAAACATTTGTTGATTGGCAGATGCAAGGCGTTCATGGGTGATATTCAAAAGATCAGCTGAAACTTGCTGCTCAAAATCCCGCAAGCTGTCAATCCGAGCTGAAGATTTAGCAAACCAGTCTTCTGGATTTTGTTGTTGAATTTTCTGGTTATCTTGGTCAAATGCAATTTGTCTTAGCGATTCAACGTCTTTAACTTCATTAGAATTTTGAATGCGGTTAATGGCATCAACCAAATTAGGTGTTGCCAATGCAATAAAACGCTCTAAATAGCTATTTTGCTCAGAAACTAGGGTAATAAACTTTGCGTAAACCTTAGGCTTAAACCCTGCTTGTCCAAATGTCGAACTTAATACTGCCCTCTCAATCCCTGCCCGTTCTTTCATTTGTAGGAAGGCACTAAATGCCGCCGCTTTGATGGCAATTTCTTGATTAGCACCCGTTTTAGCAGTCTCATCAACAATCGCAAGTAGCTCTCGGTTGAGCGCCGTATAATAGGCTACTTCATCGGCAACACTGATTGACAGGTTATCAACCTGCGAGCGAATTGAAGCTAATTTACTGAGTTGAGTATTTAGATCGCGCAGTTTCGGCGCAAACACTGCGGGTAAATTGTGGTTTTCAATAAAAGATTGGAAATATTTGAGCTGAGTATCTGTCAATTGCCTTTGACTGGGTATTTTGCCTGCGAATGCCTTGCCCGCTGAGCCTATAAATCCGGCACTCATGCCCCGTTCTTTTTGCAACTCATGGACAAAGTTACTGTTTGTCACCGCCAATTCGCTTAGCTGCACGACGACTTTCAGCTCTTGACGATATTCATACTTTTCGATGAGAAATAGCGCACCATATAAAAAACACGCGAATAAAGGGGGCAATACAACCATGAGTAATTTTTGCTTTAAGCTGAGGTTGCCAATCCATTGCCATTTCATAGGGATATCCTTAATCGACTTAGGGCTAAATTGTTAACCTATTATATAGCACAGGATGTTAATGATAACGATAGAATAACGCTAATTTAGAAAATACTAATTATTATAAAAACAAGTGGTTGCGACAATACAAGGCTACAACGGCTTTTCGAGATAAGGCTATAAATAAGGCCAAGGGAGAAAATTTCATGTGATAAAAGCAAATGAAAACTGCAACCGCAACAGCGGGAGGAAATGGCCTCCCGCATTCCGATTTTTAGCTAAAAAGTTGTGGGAATAAGCCTTTAATCCCAGCGGCAATGACTTCGATACCAATCGAGAGCATTAATAATCCCATAAGACGGGTAATCACGTTAATTCCTGTTTTACCTAGAATTTTATAGATAATAGATGCCATTCGAAACAGGCCGAAACTCACCAAACCAAAAATAATCACGGTAATAAACATCGCAATAAAATTGGATAATGAATTATGCTCAGCGGCAAACACAATCACCGAGCTAATCGCCCCTGGACCAGCCATTAACGGCAAGGCTAACGGCACAACCGCCACGGACTCCATAGCCGAAGATTCGCGGTCTTCCTCTTGGTTACGTTTTACTTCGCCCAATTTACCCTGCAACATCGACATCGCAATAATCGCGATCAGCGTGCCACCAGCGATCCTGAAAGCCGAAAGTGAAATGCTAAACATATTCAAAATATGTTGTCCCGCGACGATGGTCACCAACAGGATCACCACCACCGCAAAGTTAGCCACTTTACCTGTATGGTTACGCTCGGCTTCAGTTTGATGGCTGGTTAAGCTCACAAACACTGGCAACAAACCAATAGGGTTGATAATGGCAACCAAGCCAAGAAAAAATTTAACGTAAAGTGTTAACTCCAAGTGACTATCCTTATTGAGCGTGTCACGCCAATTTCATCAAACTAAACTTAAGGGCAAGTATAGTAGCTTAAGCACAGATGACTGAAAAATGAGATTTTTGAGGTTAAATCACAAGTTTGAGTAATATCTGTTTACTGTACTCGGCTTATTTTAGACAAAAAAGACACATAAGATCGCAACTGACGTATTTTTATTACATAAAAACCCTAAATTGTCCGCAAGATCACACTTTACCTTAGGCTTTAGGTGTAATTTTTCACCATAAAGAAGAGTTAGCGAATCGTGCATTCCCTAAATCTTTTTAGGAGTCTTAATCATGACAGTAACCAACGCCCAAGAACTGGATCTCATGGTCGAGCGCGTCGCCAAAGCGCAAGCCGAATATGCCAGTTTTAGTCAAGCCCAAGTCGATGCGATTTTCCGCGCCGCCGCCCTCGCCGCTGCCGATGCGCGTATATCGCTTGCGAAAATGGCCGCCGCCGAAACCCGAATGGGGGTGATTGAAGACAAAGTGATTAAAAACCACTTTGCCTCCGAGTACATTTACAACAAGTACAAAGATGAAAAGACCTGCGGAATTTTATCCGAGGACCCCACCTTCGGTACTATCACTATCGCCGAGCCCGTGGGCATTATCTGTGGGATTGTCCCCACCACCAATCCCACCTCCACCGCCATTTTCAAAGCATTAATTAGTCTTAAAACCCGTAATGCGATTATTTTCTCCCCTCACCCAAGGGCAAAAGTCTCGACCACCACAGCGGCTAAACTGGTGTTAGATGCCGCCATTGCTGCAGGCGCGCCCAAGGACATTATCGGTTGGATTGATGAGCCCAGTGTGGCGCTCTCAAACCAGTTAATGACGCACCCCAAAGTGAATCTTATCCTCGCTACGGGCGGCCCTGGCATGGTGAAAGCCGCCTATTCTTCAGGCAAACCCGCCATTGGCGTAGGCGCAGGTAACACCCCAATTGTTATCGATGAAACCGCCGATATAAAACGTGCGGTTAGCTCGATTCTGATGTCTAAAACCTTCGATAACGGTGTGGTGTGTGCCTCAGAGCAAGCGGTGATTGTCGTCGATAGCATCTACGAGCAAGTCAAAGAGCGCTTTGCCACCCATGGTGGTTATCTCTTAAATGCGGCGCAAACCGCTGCGATGCAACAAGTCATTCTTAAAAATGGCGGCTTAAATGCCGATATCGTCGGCCAAAGCGCCGCAACCATAGCGCAAATGGCGGGTATTGATGTCCCCCACACCACCAAGGTCTTGATTGGTGAAGTCACCGATATCACTGAGGCCGAAGCCTTTGCCCACGAAAAACTATCCCCCTTACTCGGCATGTACCGCGCTGCCGATTTCAATGACGCCGTCGATAAGGCTGAAGCCTTGGTCGCCTTAGGCGGGATTGGCCACACATCAGGCTTATATACCGACCAAGATACCCAAACCGAGCGGGTAAAAACCTTTGGTTTTAGAATGAAAACCGCGCGAATTCTAATCAATACTCCAGCCTCACAAGGCGGAATTGGCGACCTGTACAACTTTAAACTCGCCCCCTCACTCACCTTAGGTTGTGGCTCTTGGGGTGGAAACTCGATTTCTGAAAACGTCGGCCCAAGCCATTTAATCAATAAAAAAACCGTCGCTAAGAGGGCTGAAAACATGCTGTGGCACAAGCTTCCTTCATCTATCTACTTCCGCCGCGGCAGCTTACCTATTGCGCTTGAAGAATTGAGTGATAAAAAGCGCGCCCTGGTCGTGACCGACAGATTCCTGTTTAACCAAGGTTATTGCGACGAAACCTTAAAGATTTTAAAAGCCCAAGGTCTTGAAACCGAAGTGTTTTACGAAGTGGAAGCCGACCCCACACTGGCCACAGTGCGACAAGGTGCCAAAGTGGCCAATAGCTTTAAACCCGATGTGATTATTGCCTTAGGCGGTGGCTCGCCCATGGATGCAGCCAAGATTATTTGGGTGATGTACGAGCATCCCGATGTCGACTTTGCCGATTTAGCACTGCGTTTTATGGATATCCGTAAACGTATCTATAAATTCCCTAAAATGGGCGTCAAAGCCACTATGGTGGCGATACCGACCACTTCCGGCACTGGCTCTGAGGTCACACCTTTTGCCGTGGTCACCGATGAACAAACCGGCAAAAAATATCCCATTGCCGACTATCAACTCACCCCTAATATGGCGATTGTAGACCCAAATCTGGTGATGGATATGCCAAAATCCTTAACCGCTTTCGGCGGAATCGATGCGATCACCCACGCGCTCGAAGCCTATGTCAGCGTGATGGCGAACGAGTACAGCGATGGTCAAGCCCTGCAAGCTCTTGACCTGCTGTGCAAATATCTGCCCGATGCTTATCAGCTCGGCGCCGCATCCCCCATCGCCCGTGAAAAAGTGCATAATGGCGCCACCATAGCCGGTATCGCCTTTGCCAACGCCTTCCTTGGGATCTGCCACTCTATGGCTCACAAGCTGGGCGCCGAGTTTCACTTAGCCCACGGGCTGGCGAACGCGCTGCTGATCAGTAACGTTATCCGCTTTAATGCGACGGACTTACCGACTAAGCAAGCTGCATTCAGCCAATACGACAGGCCAAAAGCCCTGTGTCGTTACGCGGCCATTGCCGATCATTTAGCCCTAGGTGGCAACTCAGATGCGCAAAAAGTTGAAAAATTGCTGGAGAAAATCGAGCAGCTCAAGAAGACGCTGGGCATTCCTGCGTCAATCCAAGAAGCCGGAGTTAACGAAGCCGACTTCCTCGCCAAAGTAGATATGCTTGCCGAGGATGCCTTCGATGACCAATGTACTGGTGCCAACCCTCGCTATCCACTAATTAGCGAGCTAAAACAGCTATTACTCGACAGCTACTATGGCCGCCCTTTCACCGAGCAATAGTGCTCAATAGATATAAAGTCTAGGCAATAAAAAATTGTTAAATGCAAAAGCCCTCGTTTGAGGGCTTTTATCGTTTTAACTTAAGCAAAATCAATTGATGACACAGTACACAACGTTACGATTGACTTGCGAGCTTGATATCAAATAAGTAACAAACTCAATTAATTCAGTGCTAACACATAGTCGATGGCACTGGTAATCGCCGCAACTTGAGCTAAATTGCACTCTGCGGGCGTGGCCGATGGGCTGTCGGGATACACTTCTGTGGTGGTGTTATAAATACAACCCGTCACACTGCTGCATAAACCTAGCGCTTTCAATGGGTAATTGATCACCCCGTGTTGCCCTACCGTTGAGCCGATAATCTCGCCCTTGTCATCGGCAGGCGCGATGTGAGTCACTTTGCTAACGCCATCGATAATCGCCTTTTGGAACGCATCCTGCGGATTTTCGGTATCGCCTACAGCATAAAAACCATCAGGAATCGTCCCGGGAATAAAGTCTTTGCCGTCACGCGCGGCCAAGGCTGGACGAAATTCATCCTCATCCGAGTCGGTGGTTTCATGTAAATCCACATGCACATCAAAACCTTGTGGAACGCTTGCCACCAGTGCCATCAGTGCTGCCGACTCTTCTGCTGGGCTATTAGCATAAAACGAGCGGTTTGGATCGATAGCTTTCGGGTTCCAGCGATTAATAGTCTCATAACCCCAAGGGCTTACACACACTGCCACCACTAAGTTTACCCGCTCAGCATAGTGAGCCGCGTTGTTAGCCAAAAAAGCCAAGGCGCCATGCACACCACTGGTTTCGTAGCCGTGTACGCCCCCTGTGACTAATACCGTTATCTTTTTCGGATCAAAGCTTGCTGATTTGACCGCAAATAAAGGGTAACGCGCTGGATCAATCGATAAAGCGCCATATTGCACCACATTCAGCCCTAATTCGGCCAGTTGTGACTCCATCGCTTTTAGTGGCGTGACAACATTGTCTTGGTAAGAACGTTTAATTTGCGTACTAGCAAACCATGCGGCCTTTTCGGCATCGCCCCATTTTTCACCGACAGTCCCGATTGGGTAAAAACTCACATTCGCCATAGGTTCTCTTCTTCTGATTTTATGTTTTGGTCTTATGGTTAAAGATCGTTAGACATCAAAGCACGAGTTGCATTGGAATATCGCGGATCCCACCTCGCTCGCGAATATCACTTTGTGCAACAAAGCCAAAGCGCTGATAGACAGGCAGCGCATTCACCGCCGAGTTCACGGTAAACGTGCCGGGATTCCCCTTCGCGAGACACTCAGCTTTAGCATGCTCCCACAGCTGACGCGACAGGCCTTGCCCCTTGGCAATATCCGCCACAAACAGATGATAAAGGTGACTGTTATCCTTCATTCCTACCACACCGACGAGTTCGCCAGTCTCATTCATTGCAACATGATATTGATAACCTAAGGCAAAATAATGAGCCACCGACTCAACCGACATGGCGTTGACTAAGGTTTCTGCGCCCATATTAGTGCACGTGGGAGCGATATAAACCTGTGTAAGCTGCGTAATTAACGCGCTTATCGCCTCAATATCTGTTGTACTCGCCGCTCTGATCAGCATCTTCATTCCTTGATAGATAACAGTAGCCAGTATTTAACCCCATTCGTTCAAGGGTGTGATTAGCTGGATATAAATAATACGATGATTAAAAAGCCAGAACAGGGTTCTGGCTTTGGCAACAAGTTAATGGGACTTAGTACACAGTGGATTTAAGTCCATCATCCTCGGTTACTTTTTCGTCCAGCTGTCCATCCAACGGAACACGTTCGCGTACCATTGTTCTAGGTTTTCTGGCTTTAAGATCCAGTGATTTTCATCAGGGAAAATCAGCAATTCAGATGGAATCCCCTTACGCTGCATAAAGCTAAATGCAGCTAATCCTTGACCATAAGGCACACGGAAATCCTTCTCGCCATGGATAACCAGCATCGGGGTTTTCCAGTTTTCTACATAGTTAACTGGGTTAAACTGCTCATATAACGCTTTGTTATCCTGATAAGTGCCGCCAAACTCATGCTCTGGGAACCATACTTCTTCGGTCACATAGTACATGGAGCGCATATCGAACAGACCCGCGTGGTTAACGAGGCACTTAAAGCCATCGTTCCAGTTACCTTGGATCCAGTTCATCATGTAGCCGCCGTAAGAGCCACCTAAGGCACAGGCATTTTGTGGATCGAGCCATTTTTGTTGTTGGCTCACCGCTGCCAGACCTTTTTGTAAGTCTTCTAATGGCTTACCGCCCCAATCTTGGCTGATAGAATCGGTAAAGGCTTGGCCGTAACCAGTTGAACCGTGGAAGTCCACCATCACAACGCCATAACCCGCACCGGCCCATAACTGGGCGTTCCAACGACCACTGAAACCGTTACCAAATGAACCTTGCGGACCGCCGTGGACTAGGTATGCAATCGGATACTTTTTGCCTTCTTGGTAGTTGGCAGGTTTGATCCAGTAACCGTAAACATCTTCGTTGTTCCAACCCTTAAAGCTAAATTGTTGGAATTCACCGAATTTAATTTCGGCCAGTTTGTCTTTGTTGACTTCGGTTAGACGTTTCAGGCCTTGGCCGTCGGTGTTGATGCGGTACAGATCGCCCGGCTCAACTAAGGTTTTGCTGTCGAAGATCAGTTGATCGTCGGCGATCGCAATCAGGCTATTACTGCCGTCGCTATAGACAGACTGCACATCACCAAATTGAGTATTCACTTTAAAAATAGACACTTGGCCAATGTCCTGCGCCGTCACATACAGAGTACGGTTGTCCGGTGCAAACATCAGCGAGCTTGGGCTTCTATCCCACAGCGGTGCCACTTCCTTCGACTGTCCGGTGCTGGTATCACGCAACATGATGCGGTAACGATCGGCCTCAAAGCCAGGTTTAGTCATCGCGAGGTACGCCATATAACGACCATCGCTTGAGAATGT
>NZ_JTLE01000094.1:3748394-3760307 GCF_000798835.1 Shewanella sp. ZOR0012 | reverse complement strand
TTGAAATCGAAGAGCTAAAAAATATGGCCCGCGAAAATGAAGCCATGCAACAACAGTCCCGCCAAAATACCGATCATTATAGTGCAGTGATTGCCTGCCAAAATCAGGGCGGCGAGATGTTAAATGCAGTGAGAGATGGCCTTGCCAGCAGTGCAGAGCTACTCACTGAAGAAAAAGAAGCACTGTCCGAATTAGATAAGATTTTTGATCAAACGCGGGTAGCCATTATTAATTTAGGTAATAGAGCAACCTATATTAATGAACAAG
Organism: Shewanella sp. ZOR0012; assembly: GCF_000798835.1. Lineage (NCBI taxonomy): Bacteria > Pseudomonadati > Pseudomonadota > Gammaproteobacteria > Alteromonadales > Shewanellaceae > Shewanella > Shewanella sp. ZOR0012. Next base: position 3,760,040 of record NZ_JTLE01000094.1, on the reverse strand, counting down.
CCACCAGTAGCATGACTGCTGTAACCGAGCTCGATAGTACCACTTCTTCTATTAACCAGTTTGTTGCCGCTATTCAAGGGATCTCTGAGCAAACTAACCTACTCGCTCTCAACGCAGCAATTGAAGCCGCCCGAGCGGGCGAAGCTGGACGAGGTTTTGCGGTAGTTGCCGATGAAGTCAGACAATTAGCCAGTAAAGCTCACGAAGCGAGCAGCCAAATCGAAAAACTAGTAAAACAGATTGTTACACAAGCCTCTAATATTAAAGAGATTGTCCATAATAACCAAAACAGCGCTCTTGATGTTGCCTCATCTTCAACACAAATAGGGCAAGTCGTTGAAGATGTACTGCAACGTTCTAATAAAATGCAGCAGGTAATTCATAATGCCGCGACAGCCTCATTCTTAAATACCACTAAACTCGACCACGCAGTTTGGAAGAGTAATGTGTATCAACTTATTGAAAAGAATCAGCACAGCCATGGTGTGAACTCCCATACTGAATGCCGTTTAGGCCAATGGTATTTTAAAGGCTTTGGTGCTGAAAATTATCAACATTTGAGTAACTTTAAGGCCTTGGATGCTCCCCACAAAGCGGTACACGATGCAGGTAAAGCAGCACTCGCGGCAAGGCAACAGGGCAATTTACCCGAAATGGTTAGGCAACTACGTTTGATGGAAGACTCAAGTATGCGGGTCGTCAATTGTCTCGATAATCTACTACGTGATGTTTATCGCCAGTAACAGCAATATATACCCATGAATAGCGCGCTTTTTAAGTGACCTATTCATGGGTCATCAATTAGCAACCTCACTCATCTAAAGCTCACTAAAACAGATATAGCGCATCGGCAGCCTCCTTTGCACAACAAGGAGGCAACTCTATCTTGCCTCAATGACCAATATGATTTATCGATAATTTTCTAACCCAAGAGTACAGATCACAAAATAACCCTAAAGTGGCTTGCGAGCTTAAGAGTTGTCATCTTTAATTCAATATGAGCACGCCGTGAGACTCGCATATAACATTCTAATTCCTAGGGTTATTAATGACATTTTTTACCCATTTAGTGCGCGTTATGCTTCTCTGCGTTATCCCGCACACAGCTCAGGCCACACTCAATATTTATACAGAAGAATGGGCTCCGATTAGCTTTTCGGTTGATGGCCAACCCGATGGATTAGCTGTACAAGTCGTGCAAGAAATCCAAAAACGTATCGATAACCAAGATCCTATCAAGATTGTGCCCTGGGCTCGTGGCTGGAAAATTATCACCGAACAACCCAACACGGTGTTATTCACAATGACACGTACCGCAGAGCGGGAGCGTATGTTTAGTTTGATAGGTCCTGTCGCGGTTGGCACAACAAACTTTTATGCTCTAAAAAGTAGCAAGCTTAACATTGACTCAATTGAAGGTGCTAAGCAGGCAAAAGCAATTGGGGTGTATCGTTCCTCTGTCGAAGAACAATTATTAATGGATCATGAGTTTACAAATCTCGCCCCCTCATCAACACCACTACTAAGCGCAAAGCAGTTAATGAAGCAGCGAATCGATCTCTGGTGCAACGCTAATCTCACGGCGCCAAGTATTCTTGCAGAAGCAGGAGCCAGTATTGATGATGTAAAATCCCTCTACACCATCAGCGCGAATCATCTCTATATTGCGTTTTCTCAAGGCACACCAACGGAGGAAGTTGATAAATGGAAAGAGGCACTAGTCAGCATCAAGGCCGATGGCACCTTTGCACAAATTTATCACCGCTGGCTGCCCAATGATGCGCCGCCAATGGAAACCGAGCGTATCGGTTTATAAACCTTTTACCCCTTAAAAACAAAGGCCGGATAACTCAGTTATCCGGCCTTTTGATTGCAGAGGCTTATGGCTTATTTAGCCAATACGCGCTGATGCAGCTCTTGCACCGAAGTCACGTTAGTGCGATCGTCCGCAGCGTGTGCCATGCAAGTGGCAAATGCCGCGTTCATGGTCGTGGTGTAGTTCACTTTGTAACGCAGTGCACCGCGACGTAATTGACGAGAGTCTTCAATCGCTTGACGGCCTTCGGTGGTGTTCACGATATAGGTGTACTCACCGTTCTTGATGCGGTCAAGAATGTGTGGACGGCCTTCGTGTACCTTGTTGACTAAGCGTGGGTTGATACCCGCTTCACCTAGGATTACCGCAGTACCGTGGGTGGCATCGATTTGATAACCCAGCTCAATCAGCTTAGCGGCTAAGTCGGCAACTCGTTTCTTATCGCTGTTACGCACAGACAAGAGTGCACGACCAGACTTAGGCACTTCAGAAGTCGCACCTAACTGCGCCTTAGCATAGGCTTCGGCGAAGGTATCGCCCACGCCCATTACCTCACCCGTTGAGCGCATTTCTGGGCCTAACAGTGGGTCAACGCCAGGGAACTTGTTAAATGGCAGTACCACTTCTTTCACAGAGTAGAAAGGTGGAATCACTTCTTCAGTGAAGTTTTGCGCTTTTAAGCTTTGACCTGCCATCACACGGGCGGCAATCTTCGCTAACGGCACACCAGTGGCTTTCGACACAAATGGCACGGTACGCGCTGCACGTGGGTTAACTTCAATCATGTAGATTTCGTTATTCTTCACGGCAAACTGCACGTTCATCAGACCGACAACACCCAGCTCCATCGCCAACTTGCCGACTTGCACGCGCATGCGATCTTGGATTTCTTGGCTTAGGGTGTAAGGAGGCAGAGAACAACCTGAGTCACCTGAGTGAACACCCGCCTGCTCGATATGCTCCATAATCGCGCCGATAACTACGGTTTCACCGTCACATACTGCGTCGATATCCACTTCGATAGCATCATCTAGGAAGTGGTCTAGCAGTACTGGTGATGCGTTAGATACGCTTACCGCTTCGTTGAAGTAGCGCAGTAAATCCTGTTGGTCGTAAACGATTTCCATCGCACGGCCGCCCAGTACGTAGGATGGACGCACCACTAACGGATAACCAATACGCTCGGCGGCAATTACCGCACCTTCAACCGTGGTGACGGTATCGTTTTCAGGCTGCTTCATTTCCAGGCGTTGAATCGCTTGCTGGAAACGCTCACGGTCTTCAGCACGGTCAATCGCATCAGGGCTAGTACCAATAATCGGCACACCCGCCGCCTCAAGGGCGCGAGCCAGTTTCAGCGGAGTTTGACCACCGTACTGCACGATAACGCCCTTTGGCTTCTCGATACGGACGATTTCTAACACATCTTCTAGAGTAACAGGCTCGAAGTACAGACGATCTGAGGTGTCGTAGTCGGTAGAAACGGTTTCAGGGTTACAGTTCACCATGATGGTTTCATAACCGTCTTCACGCAGTGCTAATGCCGCGTGCACACAGCAGTAATCGAATTCGATACCTTGACCGATACGGTTTGGACCACCACCTAACACCATGATTTTGTCACGGTTAGATGGATTCGCTTCACACTCTTCCTCATAGGTTGAGTACATGTAAGCGGTGTCAGTCGCAAATTCAGCCGCGCAGGTATCTACGCGCTTGTAAACTGGGTGGATGTCGAAACGGTCACGCAGTTTACGGACTTCAGTCTCGTTTACGCCAAGGACCGCCGCCAGACGCGCATCGGCAAAACCTTTACGCTTAAGCTTACGCAGCAGTTCTTCGTTAAGACCGGCTAAACCGCCTTCGGCCACTTGGCCTTCCAGCTTAATCAACTCTTCAATCTGGACTAAGAACCATGGGTCAATATTGGTTAAACGGAAGATTTCATCCAAGGTTAAACCCGCACGCATCGCATCGGCGATGTACCAAATACGGTCACAACCAGGCTCTTTTAGCTCGAGGCGAATACGGGCTAACGCATCAGGCTTAGACATGTCAGTAATCGGGTCTAAACCGTGACGGCTTACTTCTAAACCGCGCAGGGCTTTTTGCAGTGACTCTTGGAAAGTACGGCCAATCGCCATCACTTCACCCACAGACTTCATCTGAGTGGTTAAGCGATCGTTGGAACCAGCGAACTTTTCAAAGTTAAAGCGAGGTACTTTAGTCACAACATAGTCAATTGCAGGCTCGAACGACGCTGGCGTACGGCCGCCAGTAATATCGTTCATCAGCTCATCGAGGGTGAAACCCACCGCTAACTTGGCCGCAATTTTTGCAATTGGGAAGCCGGTTGCTTTTGATGCCAATGCCGATGAACGCGATACCCGTGGGTTCATCTCGATGATCACCATACGGCCATCTTTCGGGTTGATACCAAACTGTACGTTCGAACCGCCCGTTTCAACACCAATCTCACGTAGTACGGCCATAGAGGCGTTACGCATCAGTTGGTATTCTTTGTCAGTCAGAGTTTGTGCGGGTGCTACTGTGATAGAGTCGCCAGTATGCACGCCCATTGGGTCGAAGTTTTCGATAGAACAGACGATGATGCAGTTGTCGTTACGGTCACGAACCACTTCCATCTCGTATTCTTTCCAACCGATTAAGCTCTCGTCGATGAGTAGCTCTTTGGTTGGCGATAAATCTAAGCCTTGAGAACAGATTTCTTCGAACTCTTCCTTGTTATAGGCGATACCGCCACCTGACCCCCCCATAGTGAACGATGGGCGGATAATACAAGGGAAACCCACTTGCTCAAGAACGCCATAGGCTTCTTCCATACTGTGGGCGATGCCCGCGCGTGGACATTCTAAGCCAATGCTCTTCATGGCTTTGTCGAAGCGGCTACGGTCTTCTGCTTTATCAATCGCGTCGGCAGTAGCGCCGATCATTTCAACGTTAAATTCAGCCAGCACGCCTTTAGCTTCAAGCTCAAGCGCGCAGTTTAGAGCGGTTTGACCGCCCATGGTGGGCAGAATCGCATCAGGACGTTCTTTGGCGATAATGTTACGTACCACTTCCCATTGGATTGGCTCGATGTAAGTAGCATCGGCCATTTCGGGGTCGGTCATAATGGTGGCAGGGTTAGAGTTCACCAGAATGACGCGATAACCTTCTTCACGCAGGGCTTTACAGGCTTGAGCGCCTGAATAGTCAAACTCACATGCCTGACCAATGACAATCGGGCCTGCACCTAGGATAAGAATACTCTTTATATCTGTACGTTTTGGCATTGCTTCTCTCTTCTCCTAGCTTGCGTATTACTTAGCGTTCTGACGGTATTGTTCAATAAGCTCGATAAAGTGATCGAACAGTGGAGCCGCATCGTTCGGACCAGGGCTCGCTTCAGGATGACCTTGGAAGCTGAACGCAGGTTTGTCCGTCAGATGGATACCTTGCAGTGAACCATCGAACAGTGACTTGTGGGTCACTTTGATATTGGCAGGTAATGTGGCTTCATCGGCAGCAAAACCGTGGTTTTGGCTGGTGATCATCACGTTACCTTTTTCGATATTGCTTACTGGGTGGTTAGCACCATGGTGACCAAACTTCATCTTTAAGGTTTTCGCGCCTGATGCCAATGCCAGTAATTGGTGGCCTAAACAGATACCGAAAATCGGCGTATCGGTTTTCAGGATTTGTTGAATCGCTTCAATCGCGTAGTCGCATGGCTCTGGGTCACCAGGGCCGTTAGAGAGGAACACACCGTCTGGGTTCATTGCTAACACGTCAGCAGCGGGTGTTTTTGCAGGAACAACCGTCACATCACAGCCACGGTCAACCAACATACGCAGGATGTTTTGCTTAACGCCGTAGTCGTAGGCAACCACTTTGTATTTAAGCGCTTCTGCTGGAGTATCTTCAGGCAAACCGCCCACTAAACGCCAGCTACCTTTACGCCATTGGTAGGCTTTGTCAGTCGTGACTTCTTTCGCTAAATCCATGCCTTTTAAACCAGGGAAGGCTTTAGCAGCTGCAAGCGCTTTGGCTTCATCTAAGTCAGCACCCGCCATGATACAACCCGCTTGGGCACCTTTTTCACGGAGGATTCGAGTTAATTTACGAGTATCGATATCTGCGATGCCAACAACATTGTTTGCTTTGAGATAATCGCTAAGGGTTTGTTGATTACGGAAACTACTTGCTATGAGCGGAAGATCGCGAATGATTAAACCACAAGCATGAACCCCATTGGATTCGACATCTTCATTATTGGTACCAGTATTACCAATGTGGGGGTAGGTTAAAGTTACTATCTGGCGTGAATAAGAGGGATCAGTTAAAATTTCTTGGTATCCCGTCATCGAAGTGTTAAAAACAACTTCACCAACTGAGAGACCATCGGCACCTATTGCTGTGCCAGTGAATACGGTTCCATCTTCGAGTACGAGTAAGGCAGACTTTGTCAACGCGACCTCCATAAAGAGCCAAGCCACTGAAATATAATGTTTTTATGTTATGTTAAGATACCAATTTCCGCTGATTTACGAAATTTTGACAAATTCCAGCGAGTTTACAGGATAAACTCAAACTCGTCTACACATTGGTATCTGAGTGCAAAAAAAAACGCCAAATGGCGTTTTTTAATTTTAATGTAAACCTAATACCTGCTGCATATCATACAGACCCGGTTTCTGCTCCACCAACCAATGAGCGGCACGCATAGCGCCGTTGGCAAAGGTCATACGGCTGGAGGCTTTATGGGTGATCTCTAAACGTTCACCAATATCGGCAAACATGGCGGTATGCTCGCCCACTAAGTCGCCTGCGCGCACAGTCGCAAAACCGATGGTTTCACGGTCTCGCTCGCCCGTGATCCCTTCGCGGCCATAGACGGCGCATTTTTCAAGATCACGACCTAAGGTCTTGGCAATCACTTCACCCATTTTTAGTGCCGTGCCAGATGGCGCGTCTTTCTTATATCTGTGGTGACCTTCGATAATCTCGATATCAGTGTAATCGCCCATGACCTCAGCGGCCAACTCAAGCAATTTCCACATCAGATTGACACCCACAGACATATTCGGCGCCATCACCACCGGCGTTTGCTCGGCAAAGGCATTGATTTGTTCTTTTTGAGCATGATTGAAACCAGTTGTGCCGATCACCATGGCTTTCTTATGGCGTACGCACCAATCTAAATGGACAATACTGGCCTCTGGCGCAGTAAAATCAATCAGCACATCAAAGTCATCGGTCGCATAGTCGAGCGAATCCATGATAATGACATTTAACTTACCCACACCGACAAGCTCGCCCGCATCCACGCCAATTAAGCTTGAACCTGAACGCTCAATCGCCGCGCCTAAGCGAATGTGCTCTTGATGATAAGCCGATTCAATAAGAGTCCGTCCCATGCGTCCACCCGCACCGACAATTGCAACTCTCACTTGTCCACTCATTTCAATCTCCTCAATCTTTTTTGTCTTCCATACAAAAACGCCTAAGACTGGCTTAGGCGTTTCAATCACATTAGACGATGTCTAATAACTCGACTTCAAACACTAAGGTTGAGTATGGAGGAATAGAAGCACCCGCACCACGCTCACCGTAAGCTAAGTGATGTGGAACGAATAATTTTAACTTAGTGCCTACTGGCATAAGTTGCAGTGCTTCAGTCCAGCCAGCGATAACGCCAGATACTGGGAATTCAGCAGGTTGACCACGAACAACAGAGCTGTCGAACACGTCACCATTGATGAAAGAACCATGGTAGTGAGTACGAACAGTATCTTCGTAGGTTGGTTTTGCACCGCTACCTTGAACTAATACTTCGTATTGCAGACCAGAGTCAGTCACGATCACGCCTGCACGTTTAGCGTTTTCCACTAAAAACGCTTCACCTTCAGCAGAAGCCGCAGCAGCTGCTTGCTCTTGAGCCGCTTGAATACGACGGCTGATCTCAGTGAATGCAACTTGCATATCTTGCATAGATACAGCGCTTTCAACGCCAGCAAACGCATCGGCTAAGCCTGCTTGAACGGCAGCAATATCTACACCGTCAAAAGAATTGGCAGCCAGTTGCTCGCCCATTTGACGACCAACACCATAGCTTGCTTGCTGTTCAACAGTACTGAATTTATCAGACATAATTAACGACTCTCAATGTTCAATGGAATTTTGCGCGCCAGTTTACCATAGTTCCACGCCCTATGCTGATAAACTGACTGCTTATTTAACTTTGGCGGCGATTTTACGTAACCGATGCGTATTTATCCAGCAATAGCGCCTAATTGTGGCAAGATAAGGCCTGCATCTAAACGATCGCCACGCTCTGAATGACTATTTAGGCAACACGCATTGGTTTTTGATACTCGCCTTTGCGCTCTGATACAAAGGCTGCATTTGCCCCTGTAATTGCTCGAGTTGGGCGATGCGATTGCTGTTGGATGGATGCGTTGATAACAGCTCTGGCCCTTGGCTACCACCCGCTTTCGACATATTGTGCCAAAGCACCACACTCTGGGCGGGGTCGAATCCTGCACGTGCCATCAGCTCCAGCCCCATCACATCCGCCTCACTCTCCTGAGCGCGGCCAAAGGGTAAAATCACCCCGACCTGCGCGCCCAGTCCTAAAGCCGACATATATAAGTCACGGTTTGAAACGCCGCTCGCGCCAAGGGCGGCATCGGCGATTTGCATCCCCATCCCCGTCATCTGCGCCCGTGAGACCTGCTCATTACCATGCTGGGCTAATACGTGGGCCACTTCATGGCCTAAGACGGTCGCGAGTTGATCCGGCGTGCTCGCGACTTTTAATAATCCGGTATACACGCCAATGTGTCCGCCAGGCAGCGCAAAGGCGTTCACTTGCTCGGAGTTGAATAACACGACATCCCACTTCTGGCTTTGCTCGGGTAGCACAGCGGTCACCCGATTCGCCACACAATTTACATACTGGGTGAGTTTTTTATCGCTGCTGATCTTTTGCTGCTTTTTCATTTCTTCAAAAGAAGCATCCCCCATTTGCTGCATTTGCGATGCCGAATACAGCAAGGTTTGGCCACGCCCCGTGGGCGATTTAGTGGTCGCGCAGCCCGATAATCCTAACGTGAGTCCAACCGCCACTAAGGCGAGTGTTATTGATTTCATAGGGAACTCCTTAATCCGAACGAGGCTGAAGCTAGCAGACTCAACTAATAATGATTAAGATTTTACTGAGATAGCAAGCAGAAGCCAAACAAGATTCAGAATCTTGCCTAGTAGCACGAGTGAGCCAAGTGCCAGTTAACGTGCAATATAGTCTTCCCTTAACATGGCATAGAGGTACTCATCGCCCCATGCGCCCTTAAAGAAGATGTTTTTCACATAATGGGCTTCGCGCCGAAAGCCGAGTTTTTCGAGTAATCTACAGCAGGCAAGATTGTCTACATCGGTTATCGCAATGACACGATGCTTATCTAATTCCACAAAGAGATAACCCAGCAATGCGCTGACGGCCTCAAACGCAATCTGCTGGCCTTGATACTCAGGCGCAATCGTAAAGCCGATTTCCATTTGCTGCTCATCGATAAAATGCAGCGCCAAATCGCCCACTAAGATGGCAGGCGTCGCTGCCGATGCCTCAGAGACAATCGCCAATTGAAACCAAGTGTCTGCCGCGCCAAATTGTGCGTAATCCATGTTCTCGAATAACGCGACAGCATCGCTATAAGAATAATCCGTCCAGCTTTGATATTTGGCGACCTTAGGCTCGGCTCGATAGGCGGTAAAAGCTTCAAGATCCGCTCGCTGAAATAGCCGAAGCGTAAAACGTTGGGTGGTTAAACCATGAGTTACCATATGGTGAAGTGCGTTACCTATCGCCAATGTCGACGCCATGCCAGCTCCTTTCATGTGAATAAACCGCTAATGTCAGTAAGTCACTAAACTCGCTATATAGTTCGCCCAGCTGAAACCGGTAAACAGTTACCAATAAGTACTAGCAATTAAGGGATAGCAGCGCAGGCTTACACTCAACGCTTACCTTTAAATGCCTTGACGCTGTGCTTATTAATACTGCGACGATTCGCCTGTTTATCCCGAGGTGGACGCTTAGGTGCAACGTTATGCTCAGCACCATCCTCTCTAGCTCTTTCGCTCGGCTTATCGGTCACCGGAAAGTCCGCCAATGATGCTAACGGTAACTCACGCGCCGTCAAGTTGCGGATCGCGCTTAAGCTTGGCATTTCACCATGGCACACCAAAGAGATAGCGAGCCCGTTGGCGCCCGCCCTTGCGGTGCGGCCAATACGGTGCACATATACAGGCGCACTGGTGGGTAAATCTAAATTGATCACTACTGGTAAGGCATCAACATGAATACCTCGGGCCATTAAATCTGTCGCCACCAGCACTTGAATACGATTGGCTTTAAAGTCGGCCAAGGTTTGGCTGCGCACGGTTTGATCTTTTTCACCGTGCAGCGCAGCAGCATTTATCCCCGCCTTAACGAGTCGTTTCGCTATCGCATCCGCATCGTCGCGGGCACTGATAAACACTAACACCTGGGGCCATTGATATTGTTTGAGTAACGCAATCAATGCCTGCGACTTGCTGCCCTTATTGACTAAATACAGTCGCTCTTCGATGTCGCCAACCACAGCATTGCGTGTACTGGCCTCAACCCGCAGGGGATCATTGCTCAGCAATTTACCCACCAAGGAATCCAACGCCTCTGGCAAGGTGGCTGAAAACAGTAAGGTTTGCTTACGCTTAGGCATCATTGCCATCAGCTTTTGCACATCAGGCCAAAATCCCATTTCCAGTAAGCGGTCGGCTTCGTCTAGCACTAGATATTTTATCGAGTCGAGACTGATATAGGACTGCGTGCATAAATCCAATAAGCGCCCAGGGGTTGCCACCACAAGCTGCGGTTTAGCGACAAGTTCGGCTAATTGGTGTTCCTGCGCTATGCCGCCACAGAGAAGCTGAATATTCAAAGAAGACGATAACTTACTCGCCAGCGCGTGCAGCGCCTCGCTCACCTGCTGCGCTAACTCACGCGTTGGCACCAACACTAATGCTAGTGGATTAGCCGCAGGCACGGATTTAGCCATTGTTTGCGCAGCAATTTGTTGCAAGAGGCTTTGCAGCAGAGGCAAACCAAAGGCAAAGGTTTTACCACTCCCAGTTTGCGACAGCGCCAGTAAATCCCGCCCAGCCAGAATCGCCGGAATCGCCAGTTGCTGTACCCGTGTTGGATACTTGAGTGCGGCAGGCAATACCGAACATAACGCCGCATTGACGCCAAGCTCGGCAAAGGTTAACGACTCAGGGGAAGACTCTGTGGAAGGAGAAGGCTTAGGAATGATCATCGCAACACCAATAAAAACATGGGAGCGAAAGTTTACGCAGAGTTGGCTGCTAATACCAATGTTGTTTCGGCTTTGACTAAAGCCTTGGGGTAGTTGTTTCGTCATATCCAGTGACGTATAGAATTACCAACTATCAACAGGCAATCATTGCTTTAAAGGTTTTTAAATCAAAATCGAGGGTCTTCAACCCACACTCGACCAAGAGGGGAGCAATAGCAATCCCCTCTTGGATCTCCCTTGCCGCCCTAGCGAAGTTACATGCATTAACGCTTTATTTATAAATTAGGCCTTGGTCTTATAGATAAATTGCTATCGCTTTCGATGGTACAGCTTTACATCCATGTAAAGCTCTCCAGTTCGGCAGTCCCGGCCTCTCGATCATAAGCTCGAAAATCACCGATTTTCATTCGCCCCTGTATCTGCGAAAGCTAGCTGGTCATCTGATAGGCTGGATGCCTGAATGTCGAGAAG
>NZ_JTLE01000094.1:3729716-3748384 GCF_000798835.1 Shewanella sp. ZOR0012 | reverse complement strand
GCCTAGATGGAGTTTGCAATGCTTAACTCTGTTCTAGGCGGTGGCTTATTTCGTTAATCGCTTATCACTCACATCACCTACTGCCAAGGGCAAGGTGATTAACCGTAACGGCCGGTAATGTAGTCTTCGGTCTTACGTTTTTTCGGTGTGGTGAAAATGGTGTTGGTATCGGCGTATTCCACCAATTCGCCCATATACATAAAGGCCGTTTGGTCCGACACCCGCGCCGCCTGTTGCATGTTGTGGGTAACGATAACCACTGTGTACTTAGTCTTAAGCTCGGTTATCAGCTCTTCGATGGTTAAGGTTGAAATCGGGTCGAGTGCCGAAGTAGGTTCGTCGAGCAGTAATACTTCTGGCTCAATGGCAATCGCACGGGCAATCACCAAACGTTGCTGCTGACCACCGGATAAGCCAAAGGCGTTATCGTGCAGGCGGTCTTTCACTTCATCCCAAATCGCCGCGCCGCGTAGCGAACGCTCCGCCGCTTCATCGAGTTCACGGCGGTTGTTAATGCCCTGCAGACGCAGACCATAAACCACGTTTTCGTAAATCGACTTAGGGAATGGGTTAGGACGCTGGAACACCATACCTACGTTGCGGCGCAGGGCAGCAACGTCGATCTTTTTGTCATAAATATTTTGACCGTGCAGCAGAATCTCGCCGTCGATATGGCAGTTGTCCACCAGATCGTTCATGCGGTTAATGCAACGCAATAAGGTGGATTTACCACAACCGCTGGGGCCGATAAACGCCGTAACTTGCTTCTTTGGGATCTTCATCGACACATTGAATAGCGCTTGCTTATTGCCATAGCGCAGGTCTAAGTTGCGGATCTCCAGCGCGGTATCGTTCTGGCTCAAGTTTGCTAAGTCAAAGTTATTGGTTTTCATGGCTGTCGAATCTATAGAAATCATATTCAGTCCTAATACTTTCAGGATAATCGCTGATTAATGCTCAAGCGAACGATATTTTTCACGTAAGTGGTTACGCACACTAATCGCGGTTAAGTTCAGTGCCACAATCACTGTTACCAGCAAGAAGGAGGTGGCGTATACCAGAGGACGTGCTGCTTCAACGTTAGGACTCTGGAAGCCCACATCATAAATATGGAACCCTAAGTGCATGAATTTACGTTCTAAATGCACGAACGGGAAGTTTAAGTCCAGTGGCAATGTCGGTGCTAATTTCACTACACCCACCAGCATTAACGGTGCTACCTCACCAGCAGCGCGGGCCACAGCTAAAATCAAACCCGTCATGATCGCAGGGCTTGCCATCGGGATCACAATCCGCCATAGGGTTTCGGCCTTAGTCGCGCCCAGTGCCAAACTACCTTGACGCACCGCGCTAGGAATACGGCTTAAGCCTTCTTCGGTCGATACAATCACCACTGGTAATGTCAGAATCGCTAAGGTCAGCGCCGACCAAATCACCCCTGGCGAACCAAAGGTCGGTGATGGTAATGCTTCGGCGTAAAACAGTTGGTCAATTGAGCCGCCCATCATGTATACGAAGAACCCGAGACCAAACACCCCGTACACAATCGATGGCACACCCGCTAAGTTGATTACCGCAATGCGGATCATCTTAGTAATTGGGCCTTTTTTGGCATATTCGTGCAGGTAAATCGCGGCAATCACCCCAAATGGCGTAACAATAATGGCCATTAAGATCACCATAAATACTGTGCCGAAAATTGCAGGGAATACCCCCCCTTCAGTGTTGGCTTCGCGTGGGTCATCCAGCAGGAAACGGCCAACCCCGACAAACCATTTACCGATTTTTCCCATCAAGCCTAAGTGGTTGACGTAGGTGACATCCAGCACAGTGTCTAATTTAAGTTCCACCTCAACACCGCGCATATCGCGTACAATCACAGCGTCGCGAGCCGCTTCATCACGCAGGGCAAACAGCTGTTTTTCGAGTACTTTATAGTCTTGTTCGAGCGAATGTTTCGCCGCGGCTAACTCCTGCTTGCGACTATCGGTCAGCTCACCATCTAACTCGTAACGGCGCTCTTTTAGACGCAGTTTTTCGATGTTGTAGTTAATCGAGCCAATATCTTGTTTTTGCAGTGATAAGGCTTTGTCAGACAGTGCGACTGCGCGCTCAATATGCTCCATTAAGGAGGATTCAAGCGCATCGTTTTTAAGTTCTAAGCGTTTACCGTTTTCAATCACGGCTACTGGGTAACCGTAAAAATTACCGTTTTTCGTCCGCTCAAGCATTGCGACATCAGCTGGCTCACTACGGCTAATAATGTCAGTCGCTAAAATCCAGCGGAAATCTAGGCCCACAAATTCACGGTTACCGGTCTTGACTAAATAACGGGTCACAAACTCACCGGGTGGCTGTTTAAACACATGGCCTGCGGCGGTTAAGCGCTCGGTTGGCACTTCTTCCCTATCGTAGATTTCACCGATTAAGGTTGACCGTACACCCGAGCTATCTTCAAGTTCCCATTGATAAATCGTCGCAGGCCAAAAAAAGCTTAATCCGCGCCATGCAATCAGCAGTAACAAACCTAATACTGCAATCAAACTGATGCTCACCGCGCCACCCGTCATCCAAATCCATGGCGAGCCTGATTTTACCCACTTACCCATTGCACAAACCTCTCAAGGTCATTGGCGAAATAGTATTTAGTATCATTATCTTATCTCCATTACAGCGAGCTATAGCGGTCACGCAGACGCTGTCTTACCACTTCGGCAATGGTGTTAAAGAAGAAGGTGAATACGAACAGTACAAAGGCTGCGAGGAACAGCACACGATAATGTGAGCTACCAATTGCCGATTCAGGCATTTCTACCGCAATGTTAGCCGCTAATGTCCGCATACCTTCAAACACGCTCCATTCCATAATGGCGGTGTTACCCGTTGCCATCAGTACGATCATAGTTTCACCCACAGCGCGGCCAAGGCCCATCATCACCGCCGAGAAAATCCCCGGACTTGCGGTGAGTAAGACCACCCGAGTCAGTGTCTGCCAAGGCGTTGCGCCCAAGGCCAAACTGCCGTTAGACAGGTGGCGAGGCACAGAGAAAATCGCATCTTCGGCAATCGAGAAAATGGTTGGGATCACCGCAAAGCCCATGGCGATCCCCACCACCAGCGCGTTACGTTGGTCGAAGGTGATGCCTAATTCGTTAGTGATAAATTGGCGAGTGTTACCATCAAACAATGCCACTTCAATCATCGGACTGATGGCAAAGGAGAACCAACCCACAAAGCAGATAACCGGGATCAGCATCAGCTCCTGATAGACTTCAGGTAAACGTTGTTTCCATTTACCGGGTAACTTGCTCCAAGAATAGGCTGAAAGCAAAATCGAGGTCGGCAGCAAGATCAGCAGCACTAAGATGCCCGGCAAGTGTTCTTCAATCAGCGGAGCTAACCAAAGTCCTGCGAGGAAACCTAAGATAACCGTCGGTAAAGCTTCCATGATTTCGATGGTTGGCTTAACAATGCCGCGCACCTTAGGCGACATAAAGTAAGCGGTATAAATCGCGCCTGCAATCGCTAATGGTACAGCAAATAACATGGCGTAAAATGCGGCCTTCATGGTGCCAAAGGCCAATGGCATTAAGCTCAGCTTGGCTTCAAAGTCATCACTGCCCGAGGTGGATTGCCACACAAATTTTGGCTCAGGGTAACCTTCGTACCACACCTTATTCCACAACGCGCTCCAAGATACCTCGGGATGAGCGTTTTCGACGTGGAAGATATTCAGTTGGTTGTTCGCTTCAACGACTAAGCCATTTGAACGTGGGCTAAACCCCATGGCTCCCGGATTTTTAAGGTCAAAGGTTTTATCAAACAGTTCACGCTCACTGGTGGTGTAAAGCAGTGATAGCTCGCCTTCGGGGCTCACCACAGCAAAACTTTTACGGTAAAACTCAGAAGCCATAGAGGCAACAGGTGGTAAGCCCGAAAACTCACGAATTTCTTTATATAAACGGCCTTTTGGACCATTTACTTGGAAGTACTGGGTTACCACACCGCTGTCATAACTCACTAAAATCGAGCTAGCACCTGCGAGCAAGGCAATATTATTAACCTTAGACTTGTCCTTTTCGGCATCGATAACTTGAATTAAATCGATATTTTCAATGTCACGAATATTGTAAACAAACACCTTATTGCCCATCTGCAACATCAGTTGGCGTTGATCAGGGGTCATTAATTGGTGCGCCGCCTTTTTAGGGGCATCAGGGAGCAGTGCACTCGTCGTTGTCCACTCAATCTCTTCGGTCATCATGTTTTCTTGACCTTCAAGACGGCTTAAACGCCAAATGCCATTATTATCTTGGTAGGCAAAGGTGATTTTATCGCTACTGAAACTAAAGGCTAAATGGTTGATAGCACTACCAGATTCATCAATCGTGATCGGCGTTTCACCTGCGCTATAACGCAGTTTTGGCGTGATAAGACGTTTATTATTGGGATAGCTTAACCCAAACTCAATGCCCACGATTAGGGCTTGGCCGTTACTCAAACCTAGGGCAAAACGTTGCTCACTCGGCGCGGCAATCGCGGCGCTGGTCACGCTCACACCAGCAGGTAATGGCGGGGTAAAACTGGAGAGTAAGCTGCCATCGGCAACAGTGTAGAAATCCACTTGGCCATCGGCGGCTACGCGATACATTACCTCATTTTGCTCATCAGCACCGACCATCAGGGTCGCGACTTCAGCATGTTGATAACTCACGCTTTTTACTGGAGTCACATCCGCGCTGTCGAAAATGGGTTTAATCACGTATAACAAATAGAAGAAGATCAACAATAAGGCGACAAACACCATAGTGCCGCCAATCGTGACCCCAATTTGAGCCGCTTTATCCTTAAATGCCCTGCGACTTGAACGTCCGCCTTTCAGCATACTGTGCGGCGCAGAACCAGGTTGAATGACCTGACTTTCCATTAAGAACCTCTATTATTAAAGCCTGTGAGTTTTTTCGCTAGGAATTGCGAAATGCTATGCTTACACTGTTTGAGCATAAACTGAGCAATAACAACACCCTTCATTCTAAGTGCGTTGAATTATATGACGCAAAGATGACAGTTGTGTTACACCCCGTTGTAAAACAGGTGCCTTTTACAAAAAAATAGGAGTCAGTCGCCATGCTACGATATTTAATCACGCTTCAAGCACCTGATAGAAAAGGACTAGTAGAGCAAATCGCCCACGCCGTGAGTCGCCATGGCGGCAATTGGCTCGACTCAGAATTGCGCCATATCGACGGGATTTTTGCCGCCATTTTGTTACTCGAAGTGCCTTCCCTGAAAATGGACGAACTGATTGAAGCCTTAGAGTGTATCGACGGGCTCACCCTCACCTATGCTAAAACCTCAGTCGCCCTCAAACCCATTAAGCGGCTGACCTACAGTTTAGTGTCCTACGACAGACCCGGATTAGTGCTGGATATCTCCAATCGGATCACCGCGCTTGGTATCAATATCGAGCAATTTAGCAGTCAATTTGAAACCGCTGGCCATACTGGCATCGCCCTCTTTCGCGCCACCATAGGTTTAGGCTTGACCGACCTTGCTCAAGAGGAGCAACTGATGCAATCCCTCTATGCCCTCGGTGATGACTTAGTGCTGGATAAACTCAGCCGTTAGGTTTCAACACTTTTAACAAAAAACGCCGCGGGCACTGCCAGCGGCGTTTTTTTATAGAGACTTAGCTAACGTTCTGGTGCCGAGACTTAATCAAATAACGCAGCGGCACTTGTGAAATCAGCATACCGAGCAGCATCAAACCGCAGCCAACCAAGGCGCGCAGTCCTAAGCTCTCCCCAAGGAACAAAATACCGCCGATGGCCGCAAACACAGTTTCTAAACTCAAAATAATCGCCGCGTGGGCAGGATGCGCATGCTTTTGCGCTAGCACCTGCAAAGTATAGGCAATACCCACTGAAATCAGCCCCGCATAGGCCAGTGAGCCCCAGGCGGCAATCACTTTATCGACTGTCGTGACCTCAATGGCCGCAGACACCAGCAGGCTTAATACGCCGCACACCAAAAATTGCATCATGGCGAGTAACACTGGCGAAATCCGCTTGGCAAAATGATCTACCGCCAAAATGTGCATAGCCCAAAACAGCGCGCCAATCAATTGCAGCATATCGCCATAACCAATATGAAAGCCGTCTTTAATACTTAAAAAATACAGCCCCACTAATGCAACGGCACACCCCAACCATGTATTTGCGCCAGTAGCATGTTTCAGCGCCAGCCCCAAAATCGGCACTAACACGATATAAAGCCCAGTGATAAAGCCCGCATTGGCCGCGGTGGTATACAGCAGCCCAACCTGTTGCAATGAGGCGCCAGCAAACAGCAATCCGCCTACCGCCACGCAGCCAATGGCAAAATCTTTAGGTGTACCGAGATGAATTTTACCTTGCCGAGCCAAGTACCACACCAGTGGAACGAGTGACAGCGTACCAATTAAGAAACGTAGCCCGTTGAATGCAAAGGGCGATAAATGCTCCATTCCTAAGGTTTGCGCGACAAAACCAAAGCCCCAAATGGCAGCGGCGAGCAGGAGTAAAAAATTGGCAGGCAAGATACTGTCTCAATGATTAAAAAGGATGACAAGATTACCGAGATGCTGGACGCTTGTCCAAAATAACCTACAAGTGAATAACAAACTGACGCACTCACCACGAGTTAATTGACAGTTCATTGGCCCCCGTTAACCGCCGTACATTTAAATCAAGTTGGGGTATCAATCGAAAATTCCTATCTAAACTCAACTAGATAATCTTGTATACTGCACACCAAGCAATGACGAATGCATAAGTGCGCTGGGAAGCCTTGCCCAACCCAGTGACACAATAAAAACTAGGAACACCTATGTTAGGAACGCTAAAAAAGCTGCACGCACACTTAGATGAGGCGCAACAAGTACAGTATCAACTGGTTGTTGGCGACGAGTTGCTGCCACTGAATCCCTTAATTGGCAAGCCACTGACACTTACCCACACGGGTAACATCTTCTGCTGTAACTGTGGCAACAAGACCAAAAAAAGCTATTCGCAAGGCCATTGCTTTGTGTGTATGCAAAAGCTCGCCAGTTGCGATATGTGCATCATGAAGCCCGAAACCTGTCACTTTGACCAAGGTACTTGCCGGGAGCCAGAGTGGGCGCAAAGCCATTGTTTTGTGCCGCATTATGTTTATCTATCCAATACTTCAGGCATTAAGGTCGGCATCACCCGCCACACACAATTGCCCACCCGCTGGATAGATCAAGGCGCCACCCAAGGTTTACCGATTTTCAAAGTGTCGACACGACAAATCTCGGGTTTAGTAGAAGTGGAATTAGCCAAGCTCATCAACGATAAAACGCACTGGCAAGCCATGTTAAAGGGCCATGCCGATGATATCGATTTGAACGCTAAGGCTGCGGAACTGATCCCTCACATCGAAGCTAAACTGCATGAAATCGCTATGCA
Organism: Shewanella sp. ZOR0012; assembly: GCF_000798835.1. Lineage (NCBI taxonomy): Bacteria > Pseudomonadati > Pseudomonadota > Gammaproteobacteria > Alteromonadales > Shewanellaceae > Shewanella > Shewanella sp. ZOR0012. The sequence goes on along the minus strand of NZ_JTLE01000094.1, from coordinate 3,740,915 downwards.
AAAAGGCGATTACAGCATCGAGCGATTGCAGGAAGACATTCAAACCATTCATTATCCGATTGAAGTTTTCCCCAAAAAAATCAGCTCACACAATTTTGATAAAGACGCCGTGGTCAGCGGAATTTTACAGGGCATCAAAGGCCAATATTTACTGTTCGATACGGGCGTGATTAATATCCGCAAATTCACCGCCTATGAAGTGAGTGTATCCTTAAGCAACTAGCTTGCGCCGCGTTGTGCTAAGGCGAAGCCCTACACAACGCGCGCTATTCTTGGCTTAGCAACGCTTGGCTTGAAAGGCAATGTACTAACTAACTTGCGCTTCCATATAGACAAGTTCCCAAATATGTCCATCGGGATCTTCGAACGCATGGCCGTACATAAACCCTTGATCTTGAGCTTGAGCTTGACGATAGGCTTTGCCACCATGCAGTTCAGCAAGTTTTACCAATTGGTCGACACGTTCTCGACTGTCACAGTCTAGGCAATTGAGTACCTCTGTCGTGGCATGGCATCGGCAATCACCTTATCGGTAAAACCAGCAAAAAAAAGGCTTCGCCAGCAGCATCACATAAATATTGTCCGCGATCACCACGCAAGCAGCCTGCTCATTGCTGTATTGATCATTGATGCCAAACCCTAGACCAGCGTAAAAAGCCCTTGATTGTTGAACACTTTCAACCGCCAAATTAACAAAGATACTTTGTGCCATCATAATCTCCCTTTATAAGTCCTCTGCGGACGTACATCCTAGTCCGGTAAAAATACCTGTCATCTGTAGATAGGTAAGTAAATAGCTAACTGAATTGTCTAGTCTATCATTGCGACATCCTAAACTCGTGTTCCAGCGAGCTCTTTAGGCGAGCATCTGACTCACCTTAAGACTGTACTGATTACTGCGCCAAAATATCCGCCCTATTGCACCGCATGGGTGGCGGGCAGCGATAGTAGCATTTCCTCGATTGAGCCATCGAAGCGGGCTTTGACTTCGTCCATATCCTTAATATTGGCAAAGCCTTGGCCAAGAACTCGCCATACCATCTCATAAGGCTGACCCGCAATGCCCGTTGGCTTAAAAAAGCTAATCAACACTGAGCCTTTATCGTATTTTTTAAGATCAACACCTTGATTCGACAGGCCAGGCACTAAGCCTGCGGCGGCAAGTATCTGCTCATCCGACATTTGTGTGCCCATGGCGATGCCGAACCCCACTTGAAAGTCCGCCAGTTGCGGGTCTTCAACCCAGCGATAACCTTTTGTCAGCAGCACTTTTTTAAGTGTGTCCTGCATATGTTGTAAGACTTGTTGTTGATCGAGCCTGCGGTCAACAAAGATCTTCTGTAGTGTGGGATGCCAACTATAGGTCATGGCGCTCGGCGGTAATTGACTCAAATCCCCCGAAGTTACGACAGTAGTTCGTAGCGCTTGCGAATCATCGTTCACACTTACACAGGCGGTAAGACCTAGCAAACTCAAGCTTACAATTGTCAGTACACGTCTTATTTTTTGTGGTAAATACATGCTCTTTCCCTTATGGCAATTTTTACAGCTTAAGGATAGTTGCTATTTCTCAGACTGAAAGTCGATATTCATCATAGTGTTAAATTGCAACGTTCGGCAACCGCGGCACTTATATTGCTCAGAAACCTTAGTGTGCACCACATAGTTATGATTTGTTACTTTATAAAGCCCGTACAGCGTATAGGCGCGATTCAATTTACCCGCTAGAATGCCTCGCTCAACGTCAGTGATAGTAATACCTCGGCGCTTAAATTCGAGAGTAATATCCCTATTACAATGCCAAAAATGACAATATATAAAAGGTGTGGAATTTATCTATGGAGTTAATACTGGCTATCGCATTGTTTGCCTTTTCATCGGGGATCACTCCTGGGCCTAACAATATTATGCTGATGACCTCAGGGGTCAACTTTGGCGTTAAACGCAGTATTCCGCATCTGATGGGGATTAGCCTTGGCTTTCCTACCATGATCCTCGCCATCGGCCTAGGCTTAAGCGCCCTATTTCAAGCCTACCCGATTATCCACCAAGTGATTAAAGTCATTGGGATTGTATACCTTCTGTACCTGTCATGGTTGATAGCCAATAGCAGTAGCAAGATGGAGGGCAAGAGCATCGCTAAACCTTTTAGTTTTCTGCAAGCCGCGGCATTTCAATGGGTTAATCCTAAAGGCTGGATTATGGCCGTAGGCGCGATTGCCACTTTTACCTCGGTACAACAGGATCTCACACCTCAAGTGGTTACTATTGCCACAGTGTTTTTATGTGTGGCTTTTCCCTGTGCCGTGGTCTGGCTTGGGTTTGGTGTAGCACTTAAACGTATTTTGAAAAACGAACGCCAGCAGAAGATCTTTAATATCACTATGGCCATCTTGCTTGTGGCGTCTATCATCCCTATGATCGCCCCCTAATTTTGGCCGTAAGAGTTAAGCACTAGCATGAATGAGATAGATCTGATCATTGAACAAACCGATAACTGGGTGAAAAAAGTGATCATGAAATACAATATTTGCCCCTTCGCCAGACGTGAGGTCGAGCGCGGCAGTATTCGCTATCTTGTTGTTGAACAAACCAAAGTCAAGCTAGTGCTTAAGGCATTGATTGAAGAATGCCAATACCTGGATGCGCACCCAGAGCACGAAACCTCGCTGTTTATTCTGCCGCGGGGATTTGAGGGCTTTTACACTTACCTCGATCTCGTCGATATGGCGAACGACGCCTTATTCGACAACGACTATGAAGGGATTTATCAGCTCGCGCATTTTCATCCCGACTATTGTTTTGAGGATGAACCACAGGACTCGGCCGCCAATTTTACCAACCGCGCGCCCTACCCAACCCTGCATATTATTCGCGAAGCCAGTATGGAGTTAGCCCTGGCTAACTACAATGACCCCGAGTCCATCCCCGAGCGCAATATTCAATTTTGTGAACGTAAAGGTAGCGAGTTTTTTATTAAATTACTCGCAGAGTGCATGGGGAAATAGCTTAATCACGGCGGGTAACACATGTACCGCGTAACAATCAGCTCATTGTTTGCGACAACGGAATGTAATCACGATGGACTTGATTATCCCATCAGCATTAAAGCCCTTTTTTAGCACAGAGATACCAGACTCACGCCAACTCGACATCGGTTTTGCCCTATTTGAATTTCCAAGATTTGAAGACCTCATCGATTTTCAAATGGGTTATCGCTGGCATGGTATCACCCAAGCGCGGGAGCTTACTTGGGATGATAATTGGCTAGTACTGGCAAGCTCCTATGGCGATCCCTTAATTTATCATTTAAAGGATGAACACATTCTTTTCGCTCGCCATGGCGCATGTGGTTGGAAGCCCAACCTACTTTTTACCGATTTAGCCCAAATGTCTCGCTGTTTTAATGCGTTAGCAGCACTAATCTCCGACGCAGGCGACGCTCTTTTTGATGATGACGACAATATCCAGCCAAACTATGTTGAGTTAATTAAAGCGAAGATTGTGAATCATGTAGGGCTTGAGCAAGGCAACCAGATCGTCGAGCAACTAGAAATTATGGCCTACTAACATAAGAAGTAGGCCGTAGAAATTTAAATGCTATAAATCATCACATTAAGGATATCTACGGCCTGTTTGTCATAGTCAGTAATACTCACGAATAAGATCAGTCGAACCTATAGCTGAAAACGTGTTACTAATCCTTTTAGCGTAACGCCAAGGCTAGCAAGATTATCGGCGGAGCTTGCTGTTTCTGCTGCGCCATCAGCGGTTTGTTCGGCAATATCCCTCACTCTCACGATACTTTTATTAATATCTTCTGCCACCGCGCTTTGTTCTTCCGAGGCTGCAGCGATTTGATGTGTCATATCCTGAATACGGCTAACCGCAACGGCAATATCCACTAACATCTCACCGGCTTCGCGGGATAATGACACTGCACCATCACTCAATGTTCGGCTTTTGGTCATCATTTGTACCGACTCCGATGTCCCTTTTTGCAAGTTAACAATCATATTTTCAATTTCTTCGGTAGAGGATTGTGTGCGGCTCGCAAGGCTTCGCACTTCATCGGCCACCACTGCAAATCCCCGTCCCGCCTCACCAGCCCTTGCAGCTTCAATGGCCGCATTTAGTGCGAGTAAATTAGTCTGCTGTGCAACCGATTTGATCACATCAAGGACGGCACCAATACTGTCACTTTCCGATTGTAAGCGCTCCATTGCATGTGCAGTGGTCGCTATTTCCTTGGCTAAAAGTTCGATTTGGCTAACCGCTTCGATAACTTTTTTATTACCTACCGCAGTGGTGTGATCCGCCTCTTTAGCGGCTAATGCAACATTTTCAGCACTCGTTGAGACCTCTTGTACTGTCGCAGCCATTTCATTAATCGCGGTAGCGACTTGGTCAGTTTCACTACGCTGATTTTGCATCCCCACACTATTTTGTACTGTGACCGAAGAAAGCACCTCAGCCGATGAAGCCAACTGCACCACGCTATCACCTATTTGTGCCAACATTTGCCTAAGGGTGCTATTCATTTCATCCATGGCACGCAATAGTTCTCCCATCTCATCCTGACGCTCTGAGTGAATAGTGCTACTTAAATCACCTTCGGCAATTTTTCTTGCTGTAACAAGGGTTTGTTTAAGTGGCCCAACAATTTGTCCACTGATTAACCAAGCCAGTAAGGGACCGACGACCAAGGCAACAATTAATGTACCAAGTACCACCTCCTTGGCTTGAGCATCCGCGTCTGCCCGCTGATGCTTTTGGATGTCAACTAATTCACGAATATTCACCATCAATGTTTGTGCAGCCTCGCCCATCGACTGTGTTAGGTTAGCCATATCACGGTTAACATTGACCAACGCATCAATATCTTGGTCATACCGATCCAGTATCTGTATGGCTTGCGCAGTATCTTCCCCCTTAAGAGTGGCAATAGTCTGAGATAATCTGGCAATCGCATCTTTTGCCGTTTTTAAATTAAGATCACTAGCATCATAGACATAGCCTCGAATGTGATAACGTAACATGGTCATTTGCTGGCTAACACTTAAGGCATCTTTTAATAATTCAGTATTTTGGGTCACTTGGGCCTTGTTGGTCATTCTATCGACCAACTCCGCATAAGTGGCAACCAACTTTGCTCCCACTTGAGCACCTGTGACTTTTAATGCCTGTTTATGCTTAAACACATCACTAAACTGATTTATTGATTGATGATATCGTTCCATCGCCACTAATGATTCTTGAAGATACTGTCTATCGTAGGCATCGCTATACTCTGACAATTGTTGCTGTAAACCACTTTTTGTATTTTCAATTAAGCTCTGGAGTTCATCTAATTTTGTTAAATCGCCATTTGCGATAAATTCTAATCGCACGGCCTTGGCCGCAAGCAAGGTTTTATCGACATTGGCAATAAACTCTAACCGACGACTACTGATATCGATTGAGGTAAGTCCCCTGTATCCAGCCGCTGCGACAATAAATATCAGCAATAACAAGATCCCAAAACCAAGCCTTAACTTATTGGTTACTGTCATGTTTCCTAGCAGGCGGCGCAAACCTTCCATTTAAATACCCCGTATCAATTTTAAAGATGAGTAAACAAATCCAGTGCAATTGTAATAATTTTCCCATGGCCGTTTATTGACCTAGTTAACCAATTGGTAAAATACATTATATGTATAACATTTAAATCAAGAGTATATTGTGGAAGTCAGAAGAAAGAGAAATCGTAGAGAGCAACTGCATTCGATTAAAAAGATAAATATACTTATTAAAACAATACTTTATATCATCACAACAAGACTGATGGCGACAAAATATCTGGCAGTTCTTCATCATTGTCGATACTAAAAGCAATAAAGTCATCGGTCTTAGGTATCGCTTGATACACTTCAGTCTGAGTAAACAGCTGTAGGCATTCAGAAAATATCGAACGTATTTGCCCCACTATGGCTTCCCACTCGCTAAAGTCATCCTCGGGTAAGCGCTGTTGAATCGCTTGCAACTCGTCCTCTGAAAGCACATAAAGCGTCCTCACACATTGATACTCCCTGTCACCCGTATTGAACTTAAGCTATTGATAACACTCGCTGAGTTAAATATGCGGTTAATTCAATGTCATCCATTGACTGATTTACGCCTTTTAAGGTCGATTTATTTGCTAAGCAGTCCGAACGTTCATCACACAAAGAGATAACCCCACGCTCTTATCCCTAAAACACCTCACTTAAACCAACCTTTGATACTCGTCAGCAGTGAGCGACAGTAAAAATGCACACTCTTGGCTTGGCAAAATGTAGTGATAGACTCAACGCTGTTGCTATGTAAATGGTGTACCTTAATAGGCCAGCTGCCCCGCTTCAGTTGACGCTCAAGCAATTTCACATCCCGCGGATACGATTAATATCCTCTGAGTTTTTAGCGCGTAAATGGATGACAGGGCTTAAGGCGTGGTCCGACGTACTTCTCATAAAATCCAAGCGTAAAGACTCCAGCAGATAAGCTTTCACGACGGCTTTATAGTTCGACAGTAACCCTTTGATCTGCGCGAAATGGAGATACTCATGGAGCTTGATATAGCCAAATAACGAGAGCGCCCCAGGTGTTCAGCCAACTCGAGCAGCGATGACAACATCAAGCGCACTTCGTGTGCATCTGAGGATTTCGACATATTGCTGTTAGGGTTCAGCGCCATATCGCTTCCCGATTGCAGCAGCACTTGGAACAGCGTCTCTGCATCGAGCGTCATCACCCATGGTGCTCAGTGCCTTCGCTCTTCATCAATTCGATGGCCTTATCAACGGCGGTTTGAGATGTGAAAATCGGCATAAAAGAATGATCACAGCCATCCTCGAGGGGGACATACCACTGGGTGATGCCGATAGCCATCGCACCTTCACCCGCCTCGGGCGCCCCAGTGCTACTCTCACTCAAGATAAAGAGTATTGGTTGGCTAAGCAGTTGATAAAACTCGGCCGGATAGAGATTGTCTTGGAGGGCCTTAACAAAACTTTGTTAGAGTGAGGTCGTCTCCTCTAAGGTGTACAACATTGACAAACTTCCTGTCATTAAGCCATTAATGACCTTAACTATCAAATAGTTAAAAATGATTTTTAACCATTCGATTCATACTGACCAGATTAAATCGCCTGGGCATGGCAAAACATTGAGGGTGTCGAATATCCCACAATCGGAATAATAGCTGGCGCTTAGCCGCGTACCGAGCCTACGGAGTCGCAAACTCGGCACTCAGGAGTAACGGATTGATAAAGCTACAGACTTAATCCCCACACTTCAAAGGCATCGCGGCAAAGTTGCTCACGAAAATCCGGATGGGCGATATTAATCAAGGCTTGTGCCCGTTCACGTAGCGAGCGGCCACGAAGATTCGCCGCGCCATATTCGGTCACTATGTAATGAACATGGGCGCGGGTAGTTACCACCCCCGCCCCAGGAGATAACACGCTAGCGATGCGAGAAACTCGACCTCCAGAGGCCGTACTTGGCAGCGCAATCACAGAGCGGCCACCTTCGGACAGCCCCGCGCCGCGGATAAAGTCCATCTGGCCACCCACGCCCGAATAAATCTTAGTGCCAATGGAATCGGCACACACTTGCCCGGTGAGATCGACCTGAAGCGCCGAGTTAATCGCCATTACATTGGGGTTTTTACGGATAATAGACGTGTCGTTAACTTGCTCGATATCCATAAAGATAACCGCAGGATTATCATCCACATAGTCGTATAACTTCTGGCTACCTAAGGCAAAACCTGTAACCAGTTTTCCGGGGTAAAAGCGCTTTTTACTATTGTTAATCACGCCCTTTTCAACTAATTGCAAAATCCCGTCGGAAAACAATTCGGTATGCACGCCTAAGTCTTTGTGCTCGGTCAGGCAGGACAATACCGCATCGGGAATCGCGCCAATCCCCATCTGCAAACAATCACCATCGCGGACTAATTCAGCCACATTTTTCCCTATCGCCAGACTCACAGCATCGCCAGTGGCAAACGAATGAATGGGTAAACTGGCGCTTTGCTCATACACGGCGGCAAAACGGTCGATATGAATAAAACCATCGCCGTGGGTGCGGGGCATTTGTGGATTAATATGGGCAATGATTTTACCCGCCACTTGGCAGGCGGCTAAAGTGGCCTCCACCGAAATTCCTAAGGAACACATGCCATGTTTATCGGGTGGCGACACTTGGATAATCGCGGTATCGATTTTTTGCTCGCCGGAGCGGAACAGTTTAGGCACTTCAGAGAGGAAAATCGGCACATAATCGGCATCGCCACTTTGTAATAATGGCCTTGTAGGCACCCCACCGAAAAAACAGCGATGGCGTAAATGCCCACGTAAATCGGGATGACTTAAGGATTCAGCACCTTCGGTATGTAACTGTAATAAAGTGAGATTTTCAAGGGTGAGCGCATGTTTTGCCAGCGCATCTAATAAGACTTTTGGAGTTGCGCCCATGGAATGGGTCCACAGGGTTTCGCCACTTTGGATCAGTGAAACCGCTTCGAGGGCACTTTGACACACAATCGCAGGCATACAGAATTCCTTCGCTAAGCTAAATCTCTATTCCTTTTGCGTATGATGTAACGTTGATACGCATCGCGCTTCTCAGCCGAATAGGCCTTCACATTCACTGAGCTGATAACCTCAGGTATCGATTTACACAAATCGGTCTGCATAAATCGCGCGAAGGGACACACTAAGCCATCACATAAAAGGAACATTTTGTTAGCAGCAGTGTAAGCGAGTTCTAAAGTAACTAACATCCATTTCAACTACTTAGTCCAAATCTTTACGCATAATTTGCGTTAAATCAAAACTCGCGCCTAAAGCGTGAGTCAGCCCCTTAATCCAAACGTTTGGAAAAGCGCAGGCTTGCCACCAGCAGCCCCAAGCAGGTAAAACCAATCATCCACAAGGCATCAAATTGCAAGTCACTCACCTGGGCATCCCTCAGCACAATCGCGCGGGACATACGCATAAAGTGCGTCGCGGGTAACGCCTCGGCAATCCACTGCGCCGCTACGGGCATGGCCTCGTAGGGGAACATAAAACCCGACAACAAAATCGATGGCAGCAGGATAAACACCGTCATTTGCATCGACTGTAACTGGGTTTTCGCGATGGTCGAAATCACTAGGCCTAAGGTCAAACTGGCGCAGATAAACAACATGGCCGCCAGCGCAATCGAGTCCAAACCGCCGCTAATCGGCACAGCAAACAGCAAATGCCCAGCGGTAAGAATAATCGCCAATTGCACAAAGCCGACTAACACATAAGGGGTTATTTTACCTAGCATTAGCTCAAGTGGCCTCACCGGCGTGGTGATTAAAAACTCCATATTGCCCTGCTCGCGTTCGCGCACAATCGCGGCCGAGGTAAACATCACCATGGTCATAGTCAAAATGACCCCTAAGAGGCCGGGGACGATATTCACCACAGATCGCTGCTCAGGGTTAAAATACTGCACCACCTCAAAACTGGGGGGATTGGATTTGACCGCCCTGCCCGCTATTTCATCCAGCGGCATTTGCCTTAAACTGCGAATGGTAGAGGCGACCACGGTATCCGAGCCATCCACCAACCATTGACCAACAGGCTCGGCAAAATAGGTCTGCCCCGCAAACGCTGGATGCCGCACTAAACGCTCGTCAAGATCGGCACCTAAATACAGCACGGCTTTCACTTCGCCGCGGGTGATCGCCGCTTCCGCCTCGGCAATATTCAAATAGTGATATTTAAAATCAACTGCTTGGGTCGCTTCTACCGCTTTAACTAAAGCACGGCTATAGGCTGAATCACTTAAATTAACTAAACCTGCGGGCAAATGACGCGCATCGGTATTGATAGCATAGCCAAACAGCATCAACTGCACTAAGGGGATCACCACTATCATGCCGAAGGTCATGCGATCCCGCGATAACTGTCTGAGTTCTTTGACCACCACGGCCCAAATTCTACCTAGCATCTTGAGTCTCCACTGTCGTGGCCTGACTGCCGATCGGCGGCGCCAGTTGGGCACGTCCGCCCGTACAAGTCACAAACACATCCTCAAGGCTTGGGCGCACCTCGGTCAGTGCCCGCCCAGCAACCCTTGGGCTTAACCAAGCCAGCGGATCTGCAATCGAACTTTGCACTAATACCCGTAAACGGCTGCCAATCTGCGCCGCCGATAACACGTTAGCGTCGCTTATGAGTGATTGTTTTAGTGTGCGTAAATCATCCCCCGATACTTCAATCACCCGCGCGCCCATGGCGGCCATTAATTGTTGCGGCGAACCGTCGGCACGTTTTATCCCACGCTCTAAAATCGCGAGACCATGACAACGCTCGGCCTCATCCATATAGTGAGTCGAGACTAAAATCGTGGTGCCTTGGGCACAGAGATCGAACAGCCGTTCCCAAAACTCGCGGCGATTTTCAGGGTCCACCGCCGACGTCGGCTCATCGAGAAATAACAGCTCGGGGTGATGCAAGGTCGCGGCGGCTAAGGCTAAACGCTGCTTTTGCCCGCCACTCATGGAGCCCGCCATTTGCTTCTCGCGCCCCGCCAAATCGTAAAGGCTTAATAACTCGGCCAAACGCGCCTTGGTTTGGCGACGATTCAGCCCATAAATTTGTGCCACAAACTCGAGGTTTTCCCGCACCGACAAATTGTCGTAGAGAGAGAATTTTTGCGTCATATAGCCAATGCGGCGGCGCAGTTTTTCCTCGGCGCCGGGCAAGGTTTCGCCCAGCACCCGAATATCCCCCGAGGTTGGGCTAAGCAGCCCTGTCAACATCCGAATGGAGGTCGATTTACCGCAACCATTGGGGCCTAAAAATCCATAAATCGTGCCCTTAGGGATAGCTAAATCGAGATCTTCGACCGCATTGATGCCGCCAAAGGCGCGGGTCATGCCGCGGGTTTCGATAGCAAACTCAGAAGCCGCGCTTGATGTTTCTGCCGCTGATGTCCCAGCGACGGATATCCCTGCTGAAGCCTGTTGAGCACTCATGGCAGCAGTACCTCAAGGGCCATTCCCGTGGGTAAATCCTGTCCTTCTGGCGCAATATCAATATCGGTGAGATACATCAGTCTCGCCCTATCACGCTCATTTAACGCATAAAAAGGAGTGTAAGCCGGTTGACTGCGAATATTACGCACTGTGCCTGCAAT
>NZ_JTLE01000094.1:3709422-3729706 GCF_000798835.1 Shewanella sp. ZOR0012 | reverse complement strand
GATCTCAGTTGTTTTTGAATACTTTCACTAAATCCAGAACTGCGGTTAGACAATGCACGCACTTCATCCGCCACGACCGCAAAGCCTCTACCCGCTTCCCCCGCACGCGCCGCCTCAATCGCGGCATTTAAAGCGAGTAAGTTTGTTTGAGAAGATATTTGATCGATATCCTGTAAGGCCTTCATCGCCTGCGGCATGGATTCGTAAATAAGATTAACTTTCTCAAGCAATTCCATTGTTGAGGCAGACATTTCTATGGTGGATTGAATAAAGCGTTCTAACGTTTGCGACGTTTTATTCGCAAATTGTTTCATCTGCTCGGAGTGAAATATCTCAGCATCATCAGTACTTTTTACTAGATCAGAGATAAATCCCGTTTGCTCAGTCATCAGCCGGCCTAAGCCATCAAAAGAATCTCCGAGTAAATTAACCGCATCTTCCTGAACCCGAAGGACATTATGGATATTATTTTCACATTCACTAACAGTCGCAATCGCCTCTTGGTATAAGCGTTGGTGCGTTTGCCAACCAAGAGCGACGCCATCCCGTTGTTCTACTTGAGATATGCTAGACACCACCGAAGATTGCTGCTGACGGTAAAATTGCCAACATAACATCACGGCAACCGCCAACACCGGACTGAGGAGCCAAAGGGTAATAGACCCCACCAAGTAACCTATTGCTATTGCAAAGACTGCGATGATGCCATCCATGTATCTCATAAACACTTCACAATAATTTATCCGTGTGTAAAAAGTAGTTTGAGATTCAGGGGTTTTCAAACAAATACGGAAAAATTTTACTTTGTTGAGGGCGTGTTGACATTTCTTGATTAGATTATCTTCGCTCTGGCAAGCTTATACTCTCGTAACACGTCGACTCAGATGACGAGAGGCAAGGAGTAGACGTTTGCCATCTGCTGCCTTGTAGCATTTGGCAACCAAAATCTCCGCAAAGCCCACAGGTTTTCGCTTCTGTAGTCAGAGATCTCGCTGTTACTAAAAATGTTTCATTAAAGATAAAAATATGATGTTTACCGCATTTAACTTAATGATTTACTAATAAACTTACCGCGCAATACCTGAATCAAAACTGTGCAGCCCCACGTGCGTAGGTTACACTGGCAGCGTCTTCGTCTGGGATGGGATCATTTATGAGTCAACGTACACTACATTCCTTATTTAAACCCACATCCGTTGCCATCATTGGCGCCTCTAATAGCGAGAAACGAGCAGGTAATGTGCTAATGAAAAACCTGCTATCCAGCGGGTTTTCTGGGCCCATCATGCCCGTTACGCCCAAATATCGCGCGGTTATGGGCGTGCTTGCCTATCCCAACATTGAAGCCTTACCGATAAAACCCGACCTCGCGGTGATTTGTACTCGTGCTAGCCGTGTACCCGCGATTGTCGAAACTCTCGCGCAATTTGGCTGTAAAGTGGCAATTATTATGGCTTCTGGGATGGCGCAGGAAGTCAACGATGATGGTGTAAGCTTACTCGACCTAGCTATGCAACATGCCAAACGTTATGGCATGCGAATCCTTGGTCCTAATAGTTTAGGGATGCTTTTACCGCCCTTAGGACTCAATGCTAGCCTTGCCCATGCGAGTGCCTTACCCGGCAAAATTGCGTTTGTATCCCAATCAGCGGCAATATGCACCACAGTGCTCGATTGGGCAAATAACAAAGGGATTGGCTTTTCGTCTTTTATTTCTCTTGGCGATGCCACTGATATTAACTTCGATGAACTGCTCGATTATCTCGGCCGCGATAGCCGTACCAGTGCCATTATGCTGTATATCGACTCAGTTAATGAGAAGCGCCATTTTCTCTCTGCTGCCCGAGCAGCCTCGCGTAATAAACCGATTTTAGTGATTAAATCGGGCCGCAGCGCCGAAGGCGTACGGGCCGCGAAACAACATACGGGCGGTATCGGTGGTAATGATGCTGTGTATGAAGCCGCCTTTAGGCGCGCGGGGATGCTGAGGGTAAATGATTTAATAGAACTTTTTGCGGCGGTTGAAAGCCTTGCCCACTCCAATCCACTGCAGGGAGAGCGATTAGGTATTATCAGTAATGGTGGCGGGCCCGCGGTATTAGCTGTCGATGAACTGATCCTACGCGGCGGGAAATTAGCAGAATTATCCCCAGAAACGCTTGCTAAGCTTGATGCAGTTCTACCCTCGACGTGGTCGAAACAAAATCCGGTGGATATTATCGGTGATGCGAATGCTAGCCGCTATGCCAATGCGCTCTCCATCCTAATGGATAGTGAGGAATTAGATGCCATTTTAGTATTGCATTCGCCCTCAGCCCTTGGTGAAAGTGTCGAGATTGCCGATGCGTTAATTAAAGTTATCCACGCGCATCCGAAGAAAAACCGTTTAAATATCCTCACCAACTGGAGCGGTGAAGACTCGGCCTATCAAGCCCGCAAACGCTTTACCAAGGGCGGCATCTCCACCTATCGCACCCCCGAAGGGGCAGTAGGCGCCTTTATGCATATGGTGGAATATCGTCGCAATCAAAAACTGCTACAGGAAGTGCCGCAGTCGATCCCCGACAATATTCCGACCGATAGCCAAACGGCGCGAAAATTGCTGCAAGCGGCGCAGGCCAAGGGTAAAGCGGTACTCGAAACCCATGAAGCCAGCCCGATTTTGCGCGCCTATGGCCTCAATACTATCGACACTTGGTTTGTCAAAGATGCTGATGAGGCCGTCGCTATAGCCAATGAGGCAGGTTACCCCCTTGCGCTCAAGGTGCAATCACCGAATATTTTGCATAAATCCGATGTTCACGGGGTGATGCTTAATCTCACCTCGGAGGAAGACATTCGCCATGCCGCGAATGCCATTACCCAGCGGGTACATCAGGCCAATCCGGACGCCATTATCGAAGGCATGATAGTACAAAAGATGGCACTGACTGCGGGCGCGCAGGAAATCCGTGTCGCCGTGATAAGCGATCCCGTCTTTGGCCCAGCCATCTGTTTAGGTGAAGGCGGCTCAGAATGGGATCCGACTCAGGATGCGGCGGTTGCTTTGCCTCCGCTCAATATGGCGCTGGCCCGTTATATGGTCATCCAAGCCCTAAAAACCCATAAGTTAAAAGATCGGCATTTGCCGCTGGGGCTTGATATGAACGCCCTATGCGTAATGCTGACGCAAATATCCCACATAATTATCGACTGTCCAGAGATTGCGGCGCTGGATCTCAACCCTGTACTGGCGGCGGGGGAAAACATTACCCTGCTCGATGTGAATATCCGTCTACACGATGCCAATACGGATAATCCCTCTCGACTTGCCATCATGCCCTATCCCAAAGAGTTAGAAGAATTTGCCGAGCTAAAAAATGGCCTCAGAGTGATGCTTCGCCCCATTCTTCCCGAGGATGAGCCTAAACATTTGGCCTTTGATAACTCCCTCTCCGATGAGGACAGATATAAACGCTATTTTGGCGTACGCTCGAAAATGACCCACGAGGAAATGGCGGTATTGACTCAAATCGATTATGCCCGCGAAATGGCCTTTATCGCTACGGCCAAAGGGCCGGACGGTGATGACATTACCTTAGGCGCGGTAAGGGCCTCCATCGACCCCGATAATACCGAGGCAGAATTTGCTATGGCGGTACGGGGGGATCATCAAGGCATTGGGCTAGGTAAACTGCTGCTTGAAAAATTGATTAAATACTATCAAGCCAATGACACCCCTGTGCTTACAGGCTTTACCATGTTTGAAAACCGCAATATGGCAAGTCTTGCTAAAAGCCTAGGCTTTAAGGTGACCTTCGATATGGAAGAACATCTAATCAAAATGCATATGGACCTCAAAAGTAACAGCCCTGTCAATTCATGATATATCTAGGGTATGTTGACGTTTTAGGGTTGTTTTTGCAGCAATTTGGCGGGCGTTTATGCAAGGCAAAGTCCGTGTAGTTATTCTACATAAATGGACGATAATGCGGCAGAAACGCCCGCCAAATGCTGCCCCAAGGGTGCGTCAGGCAAGCCCTTGCTCTTACTTCCTGCCATAAGAGCCGCTCGTCATTTGAGTAGAATAACGACACAGCATTCCTCGTTTCGCGAGCACGTGCAGCCGGAACGAGCAACATTTAATCTTGAAACGTCAACACGCCCTAATGTCTTACAAATAATAAGTGCCGCTTATGCGGCACTTATTATTTGTGATGATCGCAGGTGACTCACATTATTGGTCCTGCCAAATCATTACCTGTGCGGGTTCACCATTGGTGCGGGTTGCACGGTACATCCCCTCGGTATTAAAGGGGGTAGCAACATTGCCTCGATGATCAACCGCAATCACCCCACCAGAACCGCCCGCCGTGATAAGACGTTGATTAATCACTTCATCCGCCGCTTGAATAATGGATTTTTGCTGGTATTTCACCTTAGCGCAGATATCGCCCGCCACTTGGTAGCGAATAAAAAACTCACCGTGACCCGTTGCAGATACAGCACAAACACCGTTTTCCGCATAAGTGCCCGCACCAATCACTGGCGAATCCCCGATCCGGCCAAAGCGCTTAGCCGTCATGCCGCCGGTGGATGTCCCCGCCGCTAAGTTACCGTTTTTGTCTAAAGCGACTGCGCCAACGGTGCCAAATTTATAATCGAGATCTTTCATCTCAATACCTGCAATTTGCTCGGACTTTTCAGCCGCCTGCAATTTTTGTCTGGCATCGAGTAATTGCTGATAACGGGCATCGCTATCAAAATGGCTGTTAGGTACCAGCGTAAAACCTTGAGTCAAGGCAAACTCCTCAGCGCCAGCGCCCGAGAGCATCACATGCTCGGACTTATTCATCACCGCTATAGCTAAATCGATAGGATTAGCAATATGGCGTACACCTGCCACAGCACCAGCATTCATGGTTTTACCATCCATGATAGAGGCATCTAACTCATGACCACCATCATAGGTGTAAACCGAACCGACGCCGGCGTTAAACAATGGGCTGTTTTCCAATACATTGATGGCTGTTTGTACGGCAAGTATGCTATCGCCGCCCTGTTCTAATATTTTTGAGCCCTTATCAACGGCTTCTTTTAGTTTATCTTTATAGGCTTGTCGCAGTTCAGGCGTGAGATTAGCTTTAGAAATCGTGCCTGCGCCACCGTGGATCGCAATGGCAAAAGGTTTTTCATTTGCTTGGGTATTTTGTGACATAAAAAGTGCACTCGAGAGAATTAAACTAAAGGTGGCTAATTTTATTTTCATTATTTACATCCCCTTAAACAGTAACGTCCTTTGTAACCATTTCAATGACTAATTTCAATCATCTCCTTGCCTGTTAACGCTATTCTGGCGACAATGAAGTCACATCACAGGGACTATAAAGTGCAGCGATTCTTGCAAATTACCTCATTATCTTTTCGTCTTCATTTGCTACTGAGTCTAAGTTTAGTGGCATCAGCGACTATGGCCGCTGATAAC
Organism: Shewanella sp. ZOR0012; assembly: GCF_000798835.1. NCBI lineage: Bacteria > Pseudomonadati > Pseudomonadota > Gammaproteobacteria > Alteromonadales > Shewanellaceae > Shewanella > Shewanella sp. ZOR0012. The sequence goes on along the minus strand of NZ_JTLE01000094.1, from coordinate 3,724,242 downwards.
TTTTTAACGCTTTCAGTCAATGGGGTCGACGAAGCCCTGAAGCGTAATATTCTCGCCCACTTAGGTGCAATGCCTGACTCCGAAGTGCAGCGCCGAGCCTTCTTATTTAATGTGGAAGACAATGTTACCACCGCCCTAGAGTCTATGGGGTATTACCATGGAGAGTTGGAGGAACATTTAGTCGAGAAAGAGAAAGGTCCTTGGGAACTCAAGCTTACGGTCAATGCAGGTGAACCGGTTAAAATTCAATGGGTCGATATTAATTTTTCAGGCGAAATGCTTGACGACCGAGCCTTCGACAAATGGCTTGCTGAGGTGAATATTAAGCCCGGTGATACGCTCAACCACGGCATATATTCGGATGTCAAATCTCAACTGGTGACGCTCGCCCTCGCGCGAGGCTATTTCGATGGCGAATTTACAGAATCACAGATTAACATCAACCGCGATTTAAACACAGCCCAAATCAGCCTGCATTTTAACTCTGGCGCACGTTACCATTTTGGCCAAGTCAGTTTTGAAGGTCACACCTTAGAGCCGGATATTCTCACCAAACTTATCCCCTTTAAGGAAGATGCGGCCTATTCGACTCGCAGAGTCAGCGCCCTTAACCGTCAATTGCTGGATACGGGTTATTTTTCCAATATTAAAGTGATCCCACAGCTCGATCAGGCAAAAGATAATCAACTGCCCGTCAAGGTAGAGTTGACCGATAAAGCCAGCCATTCCATCGAATTAGGCTTAGGTGGTGATATCGGCCAAAGCGCAGATAAGACCTTCGATCCTAGGGTGCGTGTTACTTGGCGAACCCCACAGATCAATAAATACGGCCATTCCCAAGAAACCAGTTTGGAGTGGTCGCCAGACAGACCCAAATTTTTGACCACTTATACCATTCCACTGACTCATCCTTTGGACGACCAACTGAAGATCCGTTTAGGCTTACTGCGGGATAAATATGGGGTTACACAAGTTTACGAGCCTGAAAATCGTGATTTTCGCAACACAGGGCAGCTAGAAGCGACCAAGTATTTACTCGGTCTACTAAGACAGCAACGGCTGGAAAATCAATGGCTCATGAGCTATTCCCTCGATGCCATTCGTGAAGAATATACTCAGTCAGATATCGACTACAGCCCGAGTTTTTACCTAGCGGGGATTAACTTTTCTAAAACTACCCGTGGCGATAACACCCTCGATCCCAAATCCGGTTTTAGGCAAATATACAGCCTAGATTATGCCGATCCTTATCTAGGCTCAGAAACACGCCTTGCCCGCTTGCAGGCAAAATTTAAGTGGATTGACACCTTTTTTGATAACCACAGAATCGTGGCGCGTATGGATCTCGCCGCTAACCTTGCCAATGAAAATGAGTTAGCCTTGATCCCACCATCACTGCGTTACTTTGCAGGTGGTGACCAAACCATTCGCGGCTATGGCTACCAAGAGTTAGGCCCTTATCTGGACTATATCGATGCCGATGGCAAGGTCAATCGGGAGGTTATCGGTGGTCGTTACTTAATGGTTGGTAGTTTGGAATATCAATATTACGTTACACCAACATGGCGAGTTGCAACCTTTGTCGATGCGGGTAACGCTTTTGATAACAATCAGTTTGAGCCCGTTATCGCCGTAGGCGGTGGTATCCATTGGATATCCCCCATTGGCCCAATTAAGTTGGATTTAGGGGTAGGTTTGAAAGAAACAGACACTATCGACCGCTCATGGCGTATTCACTTAACCATGGGGACAGAATTATGAGTCAGCCCCCAATTCATGAGCCCAATACATCCGCTCAACATGAAAATCAAACGCATGAGCCACAAACTGTGGAACAAAACCCAACTTGTGTTCCGCCTAAAACCCTAAAGCTGCGCCTATGGCAAATATTTAAACTCTGTACGCGCATTATTGTTTACGTCCCCTTAACTTTCTTGGTGATGATGGCATTACTGCTGGGGACTGAAATTGGCTCACGGGTCAGTGTCGGCTTAGCCGATAAATTTGTGCCCGATCTGGCGCTCACCTACACCTCTGGCTCCTTAAATAAGGATCTCACCTTAGCCCACACCAGTTGGTCAATGGAAGGGATTAACGTTGAGCTCAAGAATTTACATTTGGCGTGGCAACCCACTTGTTTGCTACAAAAACAACTGTGTGTGAATGCTTTAACGGCGAGCCAAATCGATGTCAATATCGATACCGAGGCCTTAAGCTCAGGTTCCACTGAAGCCGACGTTACCCCCGAAAATGATGAGCCGAGTGAACTGGTTCTGCCCTTTGGGATAAAGCTCGACAGCGCTGAACTGAACAACATCAATATTGCGGTCGATAAGATGCGCTTTTCGGCCAATCATATTCAGACCGCCGCTACTTGGTTTGCCGAAGGACTGACAGTCGAGCAGCTTAGCAGTGAAGGCTTGGCTGTGTTAATTCCTACCGAAGACAGCCCTGTTCTAGACACACAGGCCACAGATCCTCAAGGCGCAAGTATTCAAGTCACAGATACTCAAATCACAGGCACACAAGTCACTGACACCAAGGCAGCCGAGACAGCTGCAACTGCAGCGGCGATAGCAAGTGCTAAAGCTTCAGCGGATAAGCCCATTGCTTATAAGGGATCTACGGCGCAAACGCCAGCGAATACTCAGGCTGAAAAGCAAATTGATAAAAACGCCGATAAGCAAACATCGACAGAGGAATGGGCACTTGCCCATTTACCGCAGGTGTTTATGCCTTTTCCGGTGGATGTAAAACAACTTAGCTTAGACAACAGCCGTTTGCAGATTGGGCCACGCGAAGATCTGTTTAGCCATATTGAGCTTCAGGGGCAATTTGCCAAGTATCAGTTAACCCTTGATAAACTGCAACTTGGCCACAGTTATGGAGATCTTTCTGTGGTGGGCCAACTCGCCCTCGAACAGGACTATCCGCTCGCACTTGAGGTTAAGGCCAATGTGACTCAGGTTGCCGAGTTGCCGGAGCTGACACATCAGCAATTAAGCCTCACGCTCAGCCAAAGTGTCGGACAACTCGGTATTCAAGCCCTTGCAAAAGGAGATGTCGATTTTAGTCTCAATGGGCAATTGACCCTGAAAGATCCCACGCTTCCCTACAAGGTCAAACTGGAGAAAGCCCGCGCGCAATGGCCGCTGCACAATTCAGAATATATTGTCAGCGATCTTAACCTCGACAGCCAAGGCTCCCTTAATCAACAAGCCGCGACGCTCAAAGGAAATGTCACCACACCTTTTCATAAAGTGTTAGCCATTAGCGGTGAACTCCATCATCAAGATGCGAAACTCGATATTAAGCAGTTTAATGCTAAGGGCGAGCTAGGTTCGATCGATGTGACCGGTGAACTAGATTACGCTAAGGCGATCAATTGGAAAGCCAAGGTATTGCTCGATAACCTGAAATTACAAGAAATCTCCCTGCCAGAAATGGCGCAGACGTCAGAATCAACGCCAAATAAAGACACGAAAACACCGAGCACAAATACCGATAAGGCGATGCCTGCCACTGCAAGCAGCAGCCTGCCAAACAGTTTAATCTCTGGACAATTACAGACCACGGGACGTTTGTTAGATAAACAGTGGCAAGTTGCTCTAACGGACACTCAACTGTCGGGCTCCTTGCAGGGATATCCATTTGATATCACCGCCGATGTCAGTATCAACGATAAACTGTATATCAGCGCCAAAGGGGTCAATGCCAAGGTACTGGGTTCCACCTTAACTTTAGCGGGAGAAACCAACAAAACCTGGAACATTGAGGGTAAGCTGCAAGTCCCCGATTTTGGTTTATGGCTGCCCCAAGCCAGCGGCCAATTGCAGGCCGATATCAATGTCACTGGGGATGAAAAACATCCACAGCTAGAGTTAACCGCGCAACTGGTCGATCTGGTGCACCAAAATATTAAGCTGAGGGAATCCACGCTCAAAGCCTACTATAAGCCTTTGGATGCACACGAATTTGCCCTATCGCTCAAGTCTAAGGCGCTACAACTCGGTTCACAGAATCTAGATACCGTCACCCTTGGCAGTAAAGGCGATATTCAAAACCAAAAACTGACACTAAGTGCCACTGGGGATTTGGGGCTCGAGCTTGGCGTGACCAGTCAATACGATATGAAAAAATCTCGACTACAAGCTCAAGTGAATAAAATTAACTTGGCAACCCCTGTTGGTCGCTGGGAAATAGATAAAGATATCCTTGTTGCATGGGATCAAAATACAACCAAAGGCAATGTCAGCCCCTTCTGTCTAGTCAACCCTAACAGTAAGATTTGTTTAGATAATCAAATCTCGCTAGGTAAAAAAGGCGAGGTGCAACTAAGTTATGCTGGTAATCTTGGTAAACTTTTAGCCCCAGTATTACCAAGCAATATGGATTGGGATGGTCGCTCTTCGCTATTGGCAAACTTTGCTTGGACCGCAGGGCGAAAACCCACGGCGAATATCGATTTTAACTTCGATCCCGGTAGCATCAAACTCAAGCGCGCCAAAAATCGCGAAGTCACCATTAAATATCAGCAACTTGCTTTAAAAGCTAACTTAGATGCCAAACGACTAATGTCGTCTATCAACTTTGAGTCACAGGACGTGGCAAGCTGGCAAAGTGAACTCACTGTTAACGTGACGCCTGACCGCGCGTTGTCGGGTTATGCCAATATCAAACAAATTAACCTTCAACCTCTTGGCGAATTTTTCCCACAGCTCAATACCCTAGAAGGCTTACTGACTAGCAAATTAAACTTTGCTGGTACCCTAGATGCCCCCGAAGTATCGGGTAATGTTTCGCTCACTCAAGGAGCTCTTGCACTGACAGCGAACCCTACCCTTATCAATAAAATTGATCTGTCGATGGATCTTGGCGGTCAGCAGGCATCCCTTAAAGGTCGCTGGATGATGGGCAATGGTTTAGGCCGAATTACGGGACAAATGCGTTGGCCTCAAGGGTTGTTTAGCGGAGAACTTGCCGTCAAAGGCGATAAACTGGCGGTGATCCAACCACCACTCGCACTCTTAGATGTATCGCCCGATCTCACGATTGCCTTTAGCAGCCAACAACTTGAAGTCAAAGGCGTAGTCGATGTTCCCTCGGGTAATATTAAGATAGTGCAACTGGCTGAGGGTGGTGTAGCCTTGTCAGAGGATGTCGTTTTCAATGACTCAATTGCCGCCGCGCAACCTAAAGCCAGCCCCTATGCCATTGTGGCCGACCTGAATATTAACGTTGGCAACGATCTTAAAATCGATGGTATGGGCCTCAAAGGTAAGCTACAGGGAACCTTAAAACTTCAGCAACAGGCGTTTCGCCCACCCCTGTTATTTGGAGATATTAAGGTCAAACAAGGCAACTATAAGTTTATGGGGCAAACGCTGAAAATCCGTACGGGTGAAGTGCAATTTGTGGGCCCACCTTCTGTCCCTAATTTAAATATTGAAGCAATTCGGGAAATAAAGAGCGAAGATTTGGTCGCGGGAGTGCGCGTCACTGGTACTCCCACTCGGCCGGTGGTCACCCTTTTCTCTAATCCGGCCAAGGAACAAGCCGAAATTCTGTCTTATATTATTAAAGGCAGCGGGTTCAACAGTACCAATAATGAGCAGAACAACTCCTTGATGATGGGAGCGGCGCTGGGACTCAGTGCTCAGGTTGGTGGCGGTGGCGCTATTAATAATATTGGAAATACAGCAGCGGGCATTATCGAAGAATTTGGTTTCTCTAACGTGCAACTCGATACTAATGATGAGGGCCGCGTTGCCATCAGTGGTTTTATCGGTGATAACCTTATGGTCAAATACGGTGTTGGCGTATTCAATCCTGGATATGAGATGACTGTCAGATATTACCTGTTATCCCAACTCTATCTTGAAACCGTATCCGGTACTTTAGGGCAATCCCTTGATATCTATTACAATTTTAATATCAAGTAGTGTTTGGCTAGCACACAGACACAATAGTGAGCTACATGCCGATGATGATATTGACGCTGTGCACAGGCAAAATGATTAAACACCAGCAATTGTTTGATGGTTAAAGTCACTTAACTTGCAAGCATCAGAGTTTGATGAGTGAAAAGCAGCCACAAAAAAAGCGCCATATAGGCGCTTTTTGCTTCAATTACGCAATTAAGCGTAAACGAAGTCAACGTGTTCAATGATTGGCTTGAACGCGTGGCGTTGCATAGCTTGTGCACGAACGCCTACTTCTTTGCCATCTAATACGATAGTCACTACAGAAGTATAGAAGTCAGCGTTAGCTTGAATGTTGATGATATCTTTGTGATCAAAAACAATAGAAACTGGCTCTTTGCCTGCGCCATAAATAACGGCAGGAACTTTACCTGCATGACGTAGGCGGCGGCTCGAACCTTTCCCTATTTCAGTGCGGGTTTGTGCTGGGATAGTGTAAGACATGTGTTTCTCACTTAAATTTAGAGTAAAAAATATCACCATTCTCGACCAATGGTGACTCATATAAAGCGCGCGCATACTAACACAGTTACTCAGCAGGTACAAGAACAGCCAGACTCTGAATGCAATGGGGTAATAATGGGATATCGTTATCAATTAACAAGAGTATTTATTGAATTGGGAAACTTGTTCTAGCGCTGTTACATAGGCGAAACACCTTTGATCTGAATCGAAAAACACGCGATCTTGATCACACTTAAGCCATTCGATGCCTGTTAAGCTCGAGCAAATTTTGCCACTTCAGCCTTGTAAAACATGTGTCACGAGCTGTATTTATTGCAACAAGAAAATCGACTCTCCTGCCAATTAGCCCGTGAACTGGTCTCACTCATTAAAACTGTCCCCTATCAGCAGACCACGATAGAGTTAAAATTGCTGGAACTGCTCGCCTGCACACAACAAAAAAACCGCAGTTTACTCATGCTAATGCAGATCTGTGAATCACCGGCAGTTGAGAGCCAAAGACTAAGACAATTTAAGTTTTCACAAAGTCTGAATAAGCAGGTTAGTGATTGGCAGCAACACCGTGAGATGAATAAACTGGGACAAGTTTTTTTGCCGCTACTCGAGTATTACTTACAGGACATCCAAACGCTAGAGCTGCAATTTTATCAGCAGCTCTCATTAAACACTGAGCAAAAGATACAAACTACCAATGCCGCACAGGACCGCAGTCAACGTGCACAAAACCAGACTTAGGATAATAGCCTACGCCTCCTAGCTTAAGTGATAAAGCCGCATCTCTGATTGTCTTTAGTTTGACCCCAGGGATCGCAATATCCATTGCCATCCCTTGCATATGATAACTTTTTTTAGCTACACCACCACTTTTACCTGCCAACATCGCATTGGTTTTTGGTGAGCGGTAACCAGAAATCACATGGATTTCATTATCAGTATTTAACGTCGTCTTAAGTGTATAAAGCAGATCAAATAAGCGTTTATCCATCGGTGCTGTTACATTTTGACGGTGATCTCGCAGCAAGTGGCTAAAATCGGCCAACACTTCACTCTGATAATGGCCATCGACCCAATAGCTACCATTGTTATATTCACCCGTATGGCGATTATACAGGCTAAGCTCACGCACACCTTTGGTTGAACGGCTTGCTATCGCTTTGGAAGGAATTAAGGAACACAATGCCACACCACTGAGGCCTAACAACAACTGCCTACGGGCAGGACAAAGTAAGGTCACATCATCACCTTCTGTTCGTTTTTTGGACACTGAGAACGCAAATTATCGTGAATTGCCATCCAGATCAAGTCTTGATCGACATGCAAACAATCAGATTAAAAAATCCTTCAAAAGTTCAATCAATTAGAGCATGTTAAAAATCGTTGCCGAAACCACATAACTCAGCTCACTCTCCTGCTGGTAAATGTCATTCCGATATTGCACTTCCCCAGCGTCATCAAGCCATACCGTCCAATAGACAATAAATATGGGCAACTTATCAGACAAGGAAAACCATTGGGATTGGGTGATATCTGAACTTAATTTATCCCAAAGACGCTGATCATTGACTAAATGGTTCTTAAACCAGCGTGCTAATTCTTCAACCTTCTCGACCCGAATACAGCCCGATGATAAAGCTCTGTTAGCCTTTTTAAAGAGACTTGGCTCAGAAGTTCCATGCAAATACACACTAAAACTATTGTCGAAATGAAATTTATAGCGGCCTAAGGCATTTTTGGGGCCTGGCCGTTGCACCAACTGATAAGGAAAATGCGATGAAGCGAGTACTTGCCATTGTTCTGCAGAATGCTCGGCGCGCTTACCATCATAATCGTAAGCATCAAATTCTCGTTCAGTAAGATAATGCCCATCATGGCGAATATGCGGCAGGATATCACGTTGAATAATCGTGCGTGGCACTCGCCATTCAGGGTTCATCACAACACTGGAAATTTGACTTTTTAATAAAGGCGTTGGCCGCGATGCTTTACCGACAATCACTTTAGACTGTAAAGTCACCTTCCCTGCTTCAACTAACTGGAGCTCAAATGCTGGAATATTAACCAGTAGGTAGCGTGCTGGTAACTGTGGTGTCAATATCCACTGTCTCAGCATATTTTTCGCCAGTAACTTAGCCCGAGTATGGGGCGATTGGTTAAGCCAGAAAAGAGTTTGTTTCCCTATCACGCCGTCGGCCTGTAAGCCGTGTTGCTGCTGGAATTTCTTAATGGCTATCACTAGTTCATCGCGATAAATCATCCCATTACTCACCTCTTCAGCAGATTCGATAGTGAGTTCATTTGGCAGAAAGCCTAATACAAAAAGTCGCTTCGCAATTGGCAAAATCAAAGGACTTTGCTGCCCGGGATTTAGTTTTTCTTCCTGTGTTAACGTATCCCATGAAGTCATGTTCTCTAACTTCATGAGCTGTTTAAGCGTAAAGAGCACGGCTCGGTAATGAGTGTCCTGTTGAGTAAATACCTTACTGATACAAGGTTCAACACATTCCGCTTGCTGATCGAGGTAATACCAATAGCGTTCAAGTTGTTGGTGCATCTTAAGCAGTTCGGCTTGTTCATCAGTACTCAAGGGCCGATGTTGCCATTGGCTGAGTTTTTGATAATTAGCTCGAAATACCGGACTGACATCGGCAAGATCAAGCAACAATGTCTGATCGAGTAGTTGTGTAATAGAAATGTCTAGCTCTGTAGAACCATGTGTTAGTTCGGTAGACTCAGCGGCTTGTGGTGCACTCGAAACGAATGTAAACACCATCAACAGCGCTTTTAAATACCATTGAAATGTGCAACACCCCAAGCGATAACATCGCGCAAAACGAGTCACAGACACCATAGACATCTCCCTTTGACAACAGTAACTTAGGTAGGTTAAGAGATGGATAAATGCAATCAATACAGCAAAAAATAAAATGCCTAATCTCAAACTGCACTTTGGCGCTGAAAACAAGGCAAATGTAGGCGCAAAAAAACGAGCCTATAGCAAGTCAATTCAATCCGTAAGTCGTGCAACGAATTGTTTGCGATACATTTATTATCCAGAGCGAGATTAGTATTAAGATCACTATAGCTGAAGCTGTTCGTAAAATGCAGCTCACTATCGACCTAAAACAAAAATGCCACTGATCATCAGTGGCATTTTTACTATTTAGCGTAATAGAAAGTAATTAACAGAAGGAGACCAGATCCTCTGGCACAAACTGTTCTGGTAGTTTTTGCAAACTCCGCAGCATTAGCGGATTAGCCAGCACTAAAGCCATTTCCTGGCGATTAAAGAGTGCTAAGGCACTTTGCTGACACTGTGCTTCATGTACTTTGACGTGCACAATGGCTTCAACTGGTTCAATCGGCGTTCCGGCGGCACGTAGTGGCTGTTTATCAACCATGGCTAAGTGAAGCTCCATCAGCGCAGGGTCTTTCAGCAATTGCGCTAATGTCCAAGGCTGTTCAATATGCGCTTGGTAAGCCGCACGCGCTTCTTGTGCCCTAATACAAATAGGCGCAGGACTGCGTTCTTCTGGAGTGGCGAGGATCCCAATACGTTTGAAAAACTCCCCAATTTTAATCGAACCGGTCCAAGCCGAAATGGGCACCGCTAACCACAAACCAATCAAGGCGGGGCTCATCCACGCGAGCAATGTTAAGGAGTCCAAAATCGCGGCATACCCCAACATCACACCTGCAAGCATATGCCAACGGTGGCGATAAATCAGGGTTAACCAAGGCATGCTACCATCGTCACGGCGCTGTGGAGACCAACCACTATCACGTCCCATCAGAATCGACATTACCGCACCGCAGTGGATGAACATCATGATTGGCGCGATCAATGCTGAGAGAATGACTTCAAATAACACACTGAGCATCGCTTTAATGCGCCCGCCTACGCTGCGGGCAAATTTGCCATCTTTTAACAGCAACAACACGCCAAAGATCTTCGGTCCAAATAACACCACCATAGTGATATAGAACAGTCTCAATGCCCTATCCGAGTCCATGATTGGCCACGTTGGGAATAATGAGAACTGATCGGTGAAGTACTCTGGACGAATAAAGTGGGCCTGCAAAGCGAGCATCAACCCCGTTAAAATCAATAACAACCAAAATGGCGAAGATAAATACGCCATAATACCCGTCATTAAGTGCAGGCGACTAACCCAATGCAACCCTTTAGTTGGCAGAATACGTGAGTGCTGCAAGTTACCCTGACACCAACGACGATCGCGTACCGCTAAGTCAACAATTGATGGAGGGCATTCCTCGTAGGAACCGGGTAAATCATATGCAATGACCACACTCCATCCGGCACGGCGGATCAATGCAGCTTCAACAAAGTCATGGCTTAGGATATGACCACCAAAAGGTGGCTTTCCCTTAAGATTAGGTAAACCCGCTGCGCCCATAAAGGCTTCAGTCCGGATAATAGCGTTATGGCCCCAGAAGTTACCTTCTTTTTGCACCCACCAACCAAGACCAGTACCGATCACAGGACCATAAATGCGTGCAGCAAACTGCTGCAAACGCGCCATTAAGGTGGTGCCATTGATCAGTGATGGAATCGTTTGAATAAGACCCGCATCAGGATCAGCCTGCATCCGCTGCGCTAACCCCGTGATAGTGGATGACTCCATCAAACTGTCAGCGTCCAGGACCAGCAAGTGATCATAACGCGAGCCCCAACGACGGCAAAAGTCCGCTACGTTACCCGCTTTACGTGCGACGTTTTTACGGCGGCGACGATAATAAACACGAGAATGTTTATGGGTTTCTTGGCGAAGAACTAAAAACGCTTGTTCTTCTAACAGCGCAATTTCAGGATCGGTAGTATCACTTAAGATAAACCAATCAAACGCATGCCCATGACCAGTTTGCGATAATGCTTCAGCCATCACAGATACCGCTGAAAATACCCGGTCAGGAGATTCATTATAAGTAGGCATTAAAATCGCAGTGCGCGTGTGCAGCTCAGTTTGTGCAAGCTCGTTTGGTTTAGGCTTTTTCAACAGGAGGAAAAAGCCAGCAATACCACTACAAAACGCCAGTGCAATCCAGCAGAAGTTAATCGCAAATAACGCCAACATCAAATATTCGAGGGGAGTAATCCCTCCAATACTGAAAACTGCGCCCATTTCATAGATAGCAAAGGCCGATAGTAATAAGGCACCACCAACAACAAACACCCGACGGGAAACCCGTGAACGGACTCCATTTGCCACAGTGCTACGGCGTGGAAATCCTTCAGGCATTTGGGTTAAACTTTGGGGCTCCATAGCGCCTGGCCTTTCATTAGGCATAGCGCTACCACCCACGAGTACTTCAGTCTCAAGTACCGAATTCTCGGATACAGTCATATTATGTTGCTCCGTCATGGACCTTAAAGCGTCCAGCGATAGAGCCAGGTTTCAACCTGACGCGGTGTAGAGAACTTGAGTTCAGCACGCAATTCGATAAGGTCTTTATCTTCGGGCTCTAACTCAAACGCGAGGCGATAACCATTGTTTGCCGCATTACGCGCGATGACAACATTTGAAATTACTCCACCAGAAGATTCAACCTTCGCGAGTGGTAACTCATCAGGCATAGCGCCATTTAGATGATAATCAACGACAAACAAACGTCTAGGGGTCGCTTTAGCAATGTCAGCACGACCACTTGCAGTACGACTTACCACGACAGAATTGGTTTTCGCAACTGGTTCATCGCCCCAGCTCATGCGATAAGCGAAGTGATATTCGCTACCAGCAGGAATAGGCTGACGCGGCTTCCAGAAGCTCACAATATTATCATGAATTTCTGATTCTGTTGGAATTTCTGTCAGAACAACCGCACCTTGTCCCCAGTTGCCCACAGGCTCAATCCATAAACTTGGACGACGCTCATACTGGGCTTCAAGATCCTGATAAGAGGCATAGTTACGTTCACGCTGTATAAGACCAAAGCCTTGTGGTGAGTTATCAGAAAACGCACTCACCTGCAATTGACGTGGATTTGCCAATGGACGCCATAGGTGCTCACCGCGGCCGTTGAACATCAATAAACCGTCTGAATCATGGACTTCAGGTCTAAAGTCATCGGTATCGTGGCGACCGTTTAATGAATGCAGGAACATGCTGGTGCTAGGTGCTAGTCCAACTTTATTTAATTCGACACGAGGGAATAAGGTCGCTTCAACGTCGATTTGGGTGTTATCACCTGGACGTACCGAGAATCGGTATGCACCTGCAACACTCGGGCTATCGAGCAACGCATGTACCACGATCAGATTACTGTCGTAGGATGGACGTTCAACCCAAAAAGCGCGGAAAATCGGAAACTCTTCACCTTCTGGATCAGCAGTTTTTAATGCTAAACCACGGGCAGATAAACCATAAGAGTTACCTTTACCTAAGGCGCGGAAATAACTCGCGCCTTGGAACACCATCAGCTCGTCAAAAATGCCATTAGTGTTTAATTGGTTATGGATACGAAACCCTGAGTAGCCGATATCATCATTAGGTAATGCTTGAGAGATAACCTCACCCGCAGTGAAATACTTAGGCTCATAAGCTAAGTGGGTCGCTTGGTTTGCTTCAACGATGGCAATTTCAATTAAATCTTGAAAATAAAACCCGCGGTGGAACATTTGCATTTGAAACGGTAAACCTTGATCGCGCCAAATTGACGATACTGGGTTAAAACGAATATCGCGGTATTCATCATAGGTTAACTTAGCAAGACCAGCAGGCAGTGGATCTTTTAACACGACATAGGGCTTAGAGGCCAATTTACGCGCCAATTTCACCACAGTTTCACCATCAAAGGTGCCTGTTTTGGTGAATCTTACTTGCGTTTTGTTTGCAGGCTGAGCAGTTGCCTTGGGTGGACTCACCACGGGCGTGGTAGGTTTATTCTCAACAGGCTTGGTCTCATCAGCAAATGCAGTGCCCGAAAAGGCGAACGCCGCGCTAAGCGCCAGTGAGCAAATGAGTGAAGAAGGTTTAAACGATTGGCAACGCAACAAGCTAACCATAGGATAGGTAACCTAAAAATAAACTAAGAAATCAACGTTTTTTATATGTACAGTGACATTTTTTTATTGCGGTTTGAGCGAAAAAAAACACCGACTGTTACACATCGCGAAAGATATCAGAAGGAGTAAAAAACTCATAAATAAAGATGCAGTTAACTCCCTTTGCACAATACTATTTAGCAATATACTTATACTTTTAAAGAATATCAAATTCGAATTAACATACCAAATTGATCTTTAAAAGTTACAAAGGCTAATAAAGTGCTGCCAAGTTCGCAGAATGAACATAAAATCAGTTAGTTTTACAAACTGGCCACCGACAATAATCTTAGGTGATAGTCGCTAATATGCGAGCCTAAGCATACAAAAAGTGATTCAGAGAGAGACTTCATTGACTTACACTCTTAACACTATCGAGGCAAAAATAGGCTGACGACTAAACCTGTCTCTTCACGGGGAGTGATGGTTAGTTGGCCTTGGTGTAAGCCAATAATATGCTGACAAATGGATAATCCCAATCCCGCACCTATACCTTCATTTTCATTGACACGGTAAAAACGCTCGGTGGCATTCGCAATTTGCTCACTTGTCATCCCTTGACCACGGTCGGCGATCTTTATTTCAACGCCTGTGGTGGTTTGCGCTGCACTAATGCTAATTTCAGATTCTACTGGGCTGTATTTACAAGCATTTTCGATAATATTCTTTAAAACCACCAGCATATAAAAACGGTCACACATAATGGATAATCCGGCATCCACGTCAATATTCCACTCATATTCAGTGATCAGGGGCATCAGTTGGTTGAGCGCATCCTCCACCATAGACAACAAGGTATGGGATTGCACATTCAACTCAGCAATCGAATCGACACGAGCGAGCAACAATAATTGTTCTACTGTATGGCTCATGTGCTTAACACCAGCATCAATCGCGGCAAGGTGGATATGCTGAGCAGGTTCATCTGCGACTAATCCCTCTAACCCCTGTTGATGTAACTTAATCACAGATAATGGCGTTTTTAACTCATGGGCGGCATCGGCACTGAAGCGGCGCTCTCTAGCAATGAAGTGTGCAATACTGCTGATATACTGATTGAGTGCCCGTCGAACTGGCACTAATTCCTTAGGCAATGACATAGCTAACGGAGTGAGATCGTTAGGTGAGCGTGCCATTAATTCCCGTTCAAGGGTTTTTAGCGGCCGAAATAGAATATAAAACAGTAAACTGACGATAAACAGGGTTAACGGTACCACAATTAATGGCACTATTACTGCGTTATGCATAATTTGCGAAACCAACTCTTGGCGCACTTCATCCTGCTGAGCCGTGATAATCCACACTTTATATTTA
>NZ_JTLE01000094.1:3659356-3709412 GCF_000798835.1 Shewanella sp. ZOR0012 | reverse complement strand
GACACTCGGCGCCTGCACTAATACGGCGGGCATTTCGGTGAACTCACTGGGAGAAACCCGCGTCGATAGCAAAAGTTTTGCCCGTGATATCAGTGTCGAAGGGGTTGAGGCGCGCCGTGTTGGCGATCTTATCCAAGGTTCGGCGCTGATCGTCAGCAAGTCCTCAAGCGATATGCGAGTGCAATATAAGTTCACTTGGTATGATGCCAGTGGTTTTACCATTGAAGATGAAGCCACCAGTTGGAAATCGGTGAAATTACACGGCAAACAACAGCTGCAAGTATCGGCTGTGGCACCAAATGCCCAAGTGGTAAAATTTGACGTTTATGTGCGCGAGACCCATTCAAACTAGATTGGTGTTTGTTTTAGTAGAGTCTGTGCCGGGTTCTCTATATTTAAAAAGACTTACTCTTTTGGGAGTAAGTCTTTTTATTTGTATCAAATACAATGTGTTAAATGAGATTTTGTTATTAAGTTTTATGATGCTAAGTGTAAACGTTGCGATAAATCATCCACTTTTAACAAAAAAGGGGGATTACAACAGAAGATCCGGACTTTAGTCCTAAAAATATTTCGCGGTTGAGCACTACTATCTGCATATTACCACATGAGGATAGATCTATGACGGCTCATATTAATGCGCAACCTACTGATTTTGCAGAAACTGTTATTATGCCTGGCGATCCGCTGCGGGCTAAATATATAGCAGAAACCTATCTTACCGATGCCGTAGAAGTGACTAACGTTCGCAATATGTTGGGTTACACCGGTTATTACCAAGGGCAACGCATTTCGGTGATGGGCCATGGTATGGGTATTTCATCTATGGTGCTCTATGGCCATGAGTTGATTAATTTTTTCGGCGTTAAACGTATTATTCGTATCGGCAGTTTAGGGGCGACCCAACAGCATGTCGAAATGCGCGATGTGATTTTAGCTCAAGCCGCTGGTACGGATTCCCCAACGAATGCTAAACGCAGCAGTGGCTACCAAATGGCGACCTCAGCCACCTTTTCCTTACTGCACAAAGCCTATACCAAAGCCAATGAAAAAGGCATTAGCGTGAAAGTTGGCAACGTATTTAGTGGCGATCTTTATTATGATCCCGACGAAGATATGATCCCGGCGCTTGAGCGTTTCGGGGTGTTAGGTATTGATATGGAAGTGGCAGGACTTTATGGCTTGGCACATCAACAGGGAATTGAATCCTTAGCCATTTTGACCGTGTCGGACCACTGTTTAACTGGTGAAGAAACCACGGCGCAAGAGCGTCAATTATCCTTTAATAATATGATCGAGCTCGCTTTAGAAACCGCGCTTAATTAGGGTTAACGCTATCCTTTGTACCCTTAGCATTTCACTGATGGAATGACAAAATGAATAATAAAATCACCTTAACCGCAATTAGTTTTCTCGCTAATTTTATAATGGCGGGCTTTGCCACTCAATTTGGGATGCTGATTGAACCCATAGCGGATAAATTTGCAGCAAACGTGAATGACGTTGCTTCAATATTCTCCTTGCTTAATGGCGGCGCACTGGCGGGGACTATTGCCGCTTTTTTCTTTATTGAAAAATTGGGTATCAAGCGAATTACCTTAATTAGTTACAGCCTAGTGGCATTGTGTGCTGTCGCGTTACATCTTACCACTTCGCTACAAGTGGTGATGATAGCCATGACCTTGATTGGTTTTTGTGGCGGTGTGGGGCTATGTATTGCGGGTACGATAGTGGTATCAGTGTGGCAAGAGAAATTACAAAGCACCATGCTCGTCGTGCAAGATGCCACATTTAATATTGCGGGGGTTATTTTCCCTTTAATCACAACTTACGCACTCACAAGTTCATTGTCATGGAGTTACAGTTACTTAGCCGTAGGTTTAGTCGCGTTAGGAACCGTGATTATTACTTTGTTCACTAATTTTTCGCTATGTGAGCAATCATCGAATACGGAAGATAAGCAACAATCTGAATGGAATTTCGGCATTATTAGCGGTGGCATTGGGTTATTTTTAGGCATGTTGGCGCTGTATACGTTTTTAACCTGGGCCCCTTTATTTGTTAAGCAAAAATTTGATATTCCATTTGAAGACGCGGGCAATATTATTACTCAATATTGGTCAGCCGCACTGATTGGTGCGTTAATTTCGACGCTGATTGTGACTCGGGTAAAAATCCACCATTTTCTAGTCGCAATTATCGGCCTTGCTATGGTCATCACCTTTATGATTGTGACAACTGATAAGCTTAATTGGATAGGTTATTTAACCTATGGTTATGGCTTTGTGTGCGCAGCTCTTTACAACGCATTTATTGCTTATGGTGTGTCTTTTGTTAAAAAGGCGAGCAGTAAAAATGTGTCTTATATTTTGATCAGTGGCAGCACGGGGGCGATGTTTAGTCCCGCCATTAGCTCATTCTTTGAACGTATTATTGGATTGCAAACGGTGATGTATGTTATCCCGCTACTTTATGTTGCGATATTTATCATGCTGATTGTTTCAGGCCGAATGAAACCTGCTGCGGCCTAAAGTTCATTTGCGACGTTAATTGATTTGGCCCACTCATTGCTAATGAATAATCTTGAGAGTGGGCTTTTTTAATTTGGTTATATCGCAGCTTCAACAAATTGTTTAAGGGCATTGAGATCTTTAATCCTTATGCCTTCTTTATTGCGTTCAATCAGGCCACGTTCTTCAAGCAACTGTAGTGCCCGTCGGTAAACGCGATCGGTTGTACCAAATCGCTCCGCTTCTAAATAACGCTTACTAAAGCCATCAACGGGTAAATCATTTAAATATTCGTGGTAAATATCATATGCCACGTTATAGCTGATGGGATACAGCAGGCGCCGGGTAAAAATATCGACGGTGTCTTGGTAGTCAATGGCAATGGCGCTGGCAAAAAATAACGCTAGCTGTGGGTGCTGGCCGAGGGAATGTTGTAGTTTTTCGGCGCTAATGACCATGATTTCTAAGGCTTCATTAGCAATAATATCCAACTGGCAGTGATACTGAGTAAAAAACTCCATTTCACCAAAGAGTTGCGAATCACAATCGATAGTCCCCAATTGAAAACATCGACCATTTCTGGCGGTATGGCCAAGCGACACGCGCCCTTGTTTTACCAACACCAGTGAGGTCATGGCTTCACCTTGTGTCATTAGATGGGCGCCTTTTTTAAGCATTTTAACTTCGCTGATACAGCTGAGTATCACCGCTTCAATAAGGGGATAGTCTTGCTCCCATCGCTGGCTATAACGTCCTTTGGCTAACGGTTTTAGCTGCATTGAGTGTGATCCTCTTATCCTATGTAAAATGGCGGCCTTCTATAACATTATCGTGATAAACGGTCAAATGGCCAAAGGAGTTGACTGGCGATTTTAGGCATTGGGATTGCGGGCGTTTGGCATAAGATTTTTAACATTGTGTAGAAAGACAAGGTTTTAGTGATATTTAAGGATATCGCCGGCACAAGTGTGTCTACTTTATTATTTTCGTCATGTATACTAAGCGCCGCCAAGGGGTGTTTGCCAACATTCGGCAGACTGAGATGTCATCAGACGAACCCTTAGAACCTGATCCGGCTAATACCGGCGTAGGAATGGGCCAATCAACAGCACACTTCTGAATCGCTTATTCGTTGCCGGATCTCAAACATGTATTTGAGGTCCTATGTCTAACAAAAAGTCTAACAACCAATCTTCAGTCTTCACGATATCGTTAACTCGTGCACCATTAGCGCTGGCCGTCTCTGCGGCGTTAAGTGCGTCGGCATGGGCGCAAACCGATGCTATCGACAAACCTGATCCCAATAATGATATGGAAATCATGGTGGTTACGGCGGATTTTCGCAGTGCCAGTCTAGAAAAAATGCCTTCAAGCATTACCGTTATCGATGCCCAGCAAATTCAAGATGAAAGCGCCCAGCACTTTGAAGATGTGATGAACTCCATCGCCAACTTTAACTGGTCAGGTGGTAGTTCTCGCCCCAAGTATTTTCAGATCCGTGGCGTGGGTGAGCAGGAGCAATATCAAGGCGCGCCTAACTCATCCGTTGGTTATATTGTTGATGATATTGATTTATCCGGTATCGGCATGGTGTCGAGCATGTACGATCTGCAGCAGGTTGAAGTGTTACGCGGCCCGCAGGGAACCCGTTATGGCGCCAATGCGTTAGCGGGCTTAATTTACCTTAAGAGTAACGACCCAACCGATGTGTTTGAACATGGCGCCGAGGTTTCTTTAGGTAATGACGATCTACAAACCTTCAGTGGTTTTAGCTCAGGGCCGTTAAGCGATTCAGGCAAATTGCTGTATCGTGTGGCACTGCAGCAACATCAGCAAAACGGTTATCGCGACAATATCTATTTAAATAAAGAAGATACCAATGGCCGTGATGAATTTACCGGCCGCGCGAAATTGCGCTGGTATGCCACCGATGATCTGCAACTGGATTTAACTCTGCTGCATGCCGATTTTGATAACGGTTATGATGTCTGGAGTTTGACCAACGATCCGACAAACACCCTATCTGATCAACCGGGTGTCGATAGCCAGCGCACCACCGGCGCAGGTTTTAAAGCGACATATTCGGGGGCAGAGCAGTTTGAGTTGACCTCGCTGACGTCATTTGCCAATACCGATCATCACTATAGTTACGATGGCGATTGGGCGAACCCTGAGTATTGGGCATCTAAACAATGTGAAGAGGGCGGTAATGTATCGCCTTGTCAGTACGATTACTTTTGGGACAAAACCGGTCAGCGTAAAACCTTATCCCAAGAGTTCCGCTTAAGCTCGACCGACCAAGGCCGTATTTTTGCAGACTCAACCGATTGGTTACTTGGGGTTTATGCCATGAACCTTAAAGAAGATAACCAATTGTATTCTGAATATAATACCTGGCCTGACGAAGTGTTAGATTCGCAGTATGAGGCCACAAACTATGCGTTATTTGGCCAGCTGGACACCGATTTAGGTGCTGACTATGCCTTGTCTGTTGGGCTACGTGTGGAGCGTCGTAATAGCCATTACTCCGACACCAACAATGATAATTTCGATCCGAGTGAAACCATGTGGGGTGGGCATATCGCACTCAGTAAAGTGCTGAATGAGTCCCACAATATTTACGCCCGTGTGGCGCGGGGTTACAAGGCGGGTGGTTTTAATATGACCTTGCCAGTCGAACTCAATGATAAAAAAGAGTTTGATACTGAAACCTTATACAACTACGAAATCGGTTTAAAATCCCATTGGTTTGAAGGGCTTATCGATACTAATCTGGCGCTGTTCTATATGGATAGACAAGATCAGCAGGTGGCTGCTTCCCAGCAAGATCCTAATAAGCCACAACGGTTTATTCTCTACACTGAAAATGCGGGTAGCTCAAACAACTACGGTGCCGAACTAGATGCAACTTGGTATGCCACGGATAATCTCCAGTTTTACTCAAGCCTTGGTTGGTTACAGACTGCTTACGGTAATTACCAATATCAAGATAAATACGGTACTGATGTGGATTTAACGGGGCGCGATCTGGCCCATTCACCGCACTTAACCTATAGCCTAGGCGGCACTTATCGTGCGAATTCGGGTTGGTTTGCCAACTTGAATATGAGTGGTAAGAGCAAGTTTTACTACTCAGACAGTAACGATTCGCGCTCCGAGCCATATACTGTTGTGAATGCGCGTTTAGGTTATGAGGCAAGTGCGTGGTCAGCGTATTTATGGGGCCGCAACCTATTTGATGAAGAATATGGCGTTCGTGGCTTCTATTTTGGTAATGAGCCCGATAATGGCTGGGCGGAAAAACAATATATCCGCTACGGCGACCCACGCCAAATTGGGGTAACACTGAACGTTAAGTTTATGTAGTGCCCAAGCTAGCCGCGCTGTGGAGAGATACTTGAAGCGCTATGCTATACCGTTTCACGGTGCGGCTATTTTTATAATAAGTATTTGAAATAAGGATTGAAGATGAAACTGACCGCCGAAATTAGCATGTATCCTTTTAATGAAAACTACCTCGATCCAATTAAATGGTTTATTCATCGTTTAGACAGTTATCCAACGATTCAACGTGTTACCAATGCGATGGCGACCCAAGTGTGCGGCGACTATTCGGACGTGATGGCGATGCTGGCCACCGAAATGCAAGCCGCCCATGAGAAGTGGGGCAAAGCCGTGTTTGTGTGTAAGTTTATTGGTGGCGAGCTAAATTTAGCCCACAGCGAGTAACGCCTTTAATGAGCTAAGCCATTGCGCGATATTAGTGGTTAATTTAAGGCTCGTTCATACAGTTACGGCTCAAGCCTACAGGTTTTTAGAATGCGATTTATCGTGAGAGTAAGGCAATGACAGATTTATGGTTAACGCTAGTCAATAGTGTTAATGCCGCCCTTGGGGAAGTCCATGTGATGACCGCGTGGGAAGCACTTGCTGTGGTATTAGCCATGGCGTATTTGCTACTGGCTATGAAGGCAAGCGTATGGTGCTGGGCGGCGGCATTTACCAGCACGGCCATTTACACTGTGTTGTTTTGGAAAGTAGCATTGCTGATGGAGTCGATGCTCAATATCTATTATATGGGCATGGCACTTTATGGCTATTGGCTCTGGACTCAAGGTGGTGATAAACATCAAGGTGTTAAGGTGACCACTTGGCCGCTGAAAACCCATTTAAAGTTGATTGCTGCAACCACGCTAGTCTCCCTTGGTATTGGTCATGGTATGGCGACCTTTACTCAAGCTTCTTTTCCTTATCTCGATGCTGCGACCACCTGTTTTGCGGTGATGACCACCTATTTAGTCGCCAAAAAAGTGTTGGAGAACTGGCTGTATTGGGTCGTTATCGATCTGGTGTCGATTTACCTCTACTTGAGTAAAGGCCTTATGCTGACCTCATTATTATTTGTGCTTTATGTGGGGTTAGCTGTTGTGGGCTATTTCCTATGGCGCACCGCACTGGCTGAGAGTCGTCTCAATCTTAATGGCGAACGTGCCGCTAAGTTACTTGGTTAAGTGATGACAAATACCGATATGGACCAACTGCCAACACCTAAGATCTTAACTGCAACATCAGTGGTAAGCCGTTAATGCAGCCGTTATCTGCTGAGGCGTTTGCAAGGCTGGTACCGATATTACGCCAGGCAGGGCTAAGCCATATCACGCATATCCATGAGTTGGCGGGTGGATTAAGTAATCATAACTATCATATTCAAACACCTGCGGCACAATACGTGTTACGTCTTAATGCCGATGCTGCCAACCGGTTTTGTTCTCGAGAGCAGGAGTTGTTTTATTGGCGTAATCTAGCTAAGGCAAAGCTTGCGCCTGAGCTGATATGGGCAAGTTGCGATTATCGTTACTATGTAAGTGCATTTATCGAATCACAGGAGATTGCCTGTCGAGTTAACGTTTCTCGGACGCCGGAAATGCTCGGCGACGGGGCTGATTTTTATCACGTGGTTAACTGGAACGACTTGGAATATCAGTGTAGTGCGGCCGAATTCACCCATGGAGAATTGTGGGTGCAAAGGTGGCTGCAAGCGCATGCTGAAAATCTTGAGTGCGCATTATACGAGACTCCCACACCTCAGTCTTTCGCCGCCGAGTTCACACCGCTGACATTACTTGAATCCCAGTGCCCAAATTATGCACATGCTCTATTGCAGCAATTATTGCAACAGCTACGCTTGCAATCCGCTGGGCCTTATCACATCAGCGTGACTGAGCAGTGGCAGCAATATCATCAGCAGTTATTAGCCTTTGCTGCAACCGATAAAGGCAGCGCTTGGCAGACGCGGTTGGACTCATTGTTGGGCTTACAACCGCAAATTCATCGTTGGACAAAAGCGTTAGCCGATTGTTTGGTGGCGGCGCAATTTTGCCATCGAGACTTAAATCCGCATAATCTACTGATAAAGGATAACCGGCTGTATTGTATCGACTTTGAATACGCCACTGCCTCTCATCCTTTATGTGAGCTGGCCGCTGTGCTGGCGACCCACAGATTAACGCCTGCACAGCGGCATATTTTAGTGCAGCAATATCTTGCAAAACATCCAGGCCTCACATCCACAGCAATAACGGCGATTCCAGCTGCAATTGAAATGTATTGGGTGTTTGCGCTTTACTGGGCGCTACTGATGGCGGCGCAAACCGATGTAGAGCGTCAGCAGGCGTATCTTGCTTGGTTTGATAGCTTTTGGCCGCTGGTAAGCTAAGACGCTTAAACACATCTTTACGCTTCCACACTTAGTCAAAGATGCTTGCACCAATTATCCTCTGTAAAACCACTTAAGCAAAACAGTTAAGGTCAAACACTGCGTGATGTTTACTGCTATGTTATTGGTGCAACTTTTTGTTAACTTGGGTGTCGTAGGATGACAAAGAGAGAAAGGACGCAAATTGATGAAAAAAACCTTGTTGCTGTTGGTATTGGTGTTTGGGGTATCCGCGTGTTCGACTAAGTTTAGTTACCATTTTCTGGATTGGGCTATCGGTTGGGAATTAGATGACTATGTCACTTTAGATAAAACTCAGCAAAAGAGTATGGATCGGCTTATCGAAAAGTTTGTGCGTTGGCATCAATCTGAAGAGCTTGCTCACTATGTGTCGCAGTTAACCGAAGTTGAACATCTCATTCAAACCAATACCTTAACCCCTGCGCTTTGGGCTGAGCATGTCACACTCGCCAAGCGGCATTGGTTTAGGTTATTTGAGTTTGCGCTACCTGACATGCTGCCGATCATCGCATCATTAACGGATTCTCAGGTAAAGCAAATTCTTACCCTGTCTCGAAAAGACGAGCAGGAATTAATTAAGGAATTTGCCGGTAAAACTCCAGAGCAGTTACAACAAGAGGCCGATGAGAATCTTATCGAGCAATTCGATGACTGGCTGGGGAGCGTAACGGATGAGCAAAAAGCGCTTATCCATCAATATAATCAACAGCGGTTATCCACCCTAGATATGTGGCTCGACTACCGCCATGAATGGCTACGCCAGTTTGAGATAGCCCTCGGGCAGCGCAGCGATATTCCGCTGTTGACCGAGCGTTTGACGTTGCTGATGACACAGCCAGACGAGCTTAAATCAGAAAAACACCGCGCTATTTTAAGGCAAAATACCGAGGCCTTTGGGGCGTTATTGCTGGCCATTAATGCTAGTTTGACACCTAAGCAGTCGAAACATTTTTATAAGAAGCTGAACAAGCTTATTCAAGATCTTCGCGAATTAAATCAAGAGGGAATCGAAAAGGCTGTTAAGACTATGAAAGATTAATCCTGGTGACAAGGTCTATTGAACAACGTCATTTTGTTGAAGATATAACCCATGTCCCTCGTTTCTTTTTACCAAAAATCACTCAATGCTAGCCGTCTGTTTGATGGACTCGCACCCTTAGCCCTTAGGCTCTATCTTGCACCTGTACTGATGCAGGCTGGGTATAACAAACTCGCACATTTTGAAGACACCGTCGCTTGGTTTGCGAATCCCGACTGGGGGCTGGGTCTACCAATGCCGACATTAATGGCCGCGCTGGCGGCGGGCACTGAGTTTTTTGGGGCGATTTTGTTATTGCTCGGATTAGCCACACGACTGATTTCTATCCCGCTGATGATCACTATGCTGGTGGCCGCTTTTACCGTGCATTGGCCTAATGGTTGGCTGGCAATTGCCGATGGCAGTTCATGGCTGGCAAATGAGCGGGTGCTCGAGGCGGGTGACAAGCTGGATAAGGCCAAATCCCTGTTGCAGCAATACGGCAATTACGATTGGTTAACCAGTTCAGGTAACTTGGTTGTATTGAATAATGGAATTGAGTTTGCGGTGACCTATTTCATTATGTTGCTGGCACTCTTAAGCCTAGGTGGTGGGCGTTATACCAGTCTTGATTACGTTATCGCTAAGCGTTATGGCATAAAGTAAGCCGAGCGACCTTGCCTGTAAACGCTTTCAATCCCACTTTTACGTGGGATTTTTTGTACCTCTTTAGCCGCAATTTGCTATGCTTGAGCCAATTTATACGCACTCATTTATAAGAACAGGGATAATTACTTGGACGCTATCGAACTTTTACTCACCCGCCAATCTACTCCAAGATTAACCGCGCCAGCACCCAATGAGCATGAGCTTAAAATCATTTTAGATGCGGCGATTCGAGTGCCGGATCATGGCGCGTTAGCACCGTGGGAATTTATTATTGCCACGGGGAAGGGTTTAGACACCTTAGCGGATATCTATGTTAATGCCGCCAAAGCCTGCGGCGCCGATGAAGATTTTATCAACAAAGCCAAAGGGATGCCGATGCGCGCGCCCATGGTGATTACGGTTGTAGCGAAAACCCAACAACATCCTAAAGTGCCAGTGCTCGAGCAGCAAATTGCAGCGGGCTGCGCTACGATGGCCATGCAGCAGGCCGCGTTTGCCTTAGGATTAGGCGCAGTGTGGCGCACGGGGGATTTTGCCTTTGATGCCAATGTGAATGCGGCGTTAGGCTTAGCACCAGAGGATCAAATCGTCGGCTTTTTATATGTTGGCACCCCAGCGGTAGCCGCACCGAAAAAACCGCAAAAGGATGGCAGCCAGTACGCCCGTTACCTATAACCTAGTTTATCCCCTCTGAATGGGAGTCGTGAGTATGCAAGTTGCCCAAACCCCAAGATTACTGCTGCGGCAGTTAACGCCCGATGATGCGTCATTTATTTTGGTGCTACTCAACACCCAAGGATTTATCGACAATATTGGTGATAAAGGAGTGCGTAGCTTGCAGGACGCCAAGGATTATATCGCTAATGGGCCTGCTATCAGCTATCGCGAGCATGGTTTTGGGTTATTTGCCGTGGTACTGGCCGAAAATGGTTTTCCGATTGGGATCTGCGGGTTAATTAAAAGACCCACGCTGAAGGATGTGGATTTAGGTTATGCTTTTTTGCCTCAATATTGGGGCAAAGGCTACGCGTTTGAAGCCGCTAGGGCATCACTGGAATTCGGTAAAACCTTAGGGATTGAACGGATTGTCGCCATAGTTAGCCCACATAATCAGGCCTCTAAGTCGCTGCTGAAAAAATTGGGCATGTCGTTTGAAACCGAGTTGCAGCTAACGCCTAATGACCCCCCAGTTGAATTATTTTCCTGATAAATTCGAAGCACTCAAAAAATGAGGCCCCAACATTGGGGGCCTCATTATGCGATTAACTAACGTTACTTTTTACTGAAACACTATCGCTGGAATGGATATACGCTCCCGAGTTTCATAATTTGAGTGAGCTCATCTAGCGCGGTGCGTGATTCGATAACGAGTTGTGGATCGGCTAAATCCTGAGTTGATAAACGGTCGCGATAGTGCTTATCTACCCAAGCGTTTAAACGTGCAAATAAAGCATCGTTAAGTAAAGTGTGCTGATTTACTGCGGCAACTTCGCGCTCATTCATGGCAACCCGTAAACGTAAGCAGGCTGGGCCGCCGCCATTTTGCATGCTTTGTTTCACATCGAAATACAGCACTTGTTTGATTGGCGTATTTAAGGTGAGTAGCTCATTTAAATAAGCATAAACAGCGGGGTTTTCTTGGCAGTCGGTTGGGGCAATGATCGCCATCTCTCCTGAGGGGAGAGTGATGATTTGGGTATTAAATAGATAACTTTTCACCGCATCGTTAATCGCCACTTTGGCGGTTGGAACTTCGATAAAATATAACTCGGTATCGAGTTTGCGTTTTATTTCATCCAATTTTGCCTGTGTATTTAAAAATGCTTGCTCGTGGTAAAACAGCACATTTTGGTTACCCACGGCAATCACATCATTGTGAAATACGCCTTGATCAATCACGTCGGGATTTTGTTGAATAAAAACGCAGTTATCCTCTTCGAGTTGATGCAATCTTGCTATCGCCATCGAGGCCTCGAGGGTTTGTCTTGCCGGATATTTCAGTGGTTTAGGAGCATGAGGATTTGTCGCCTCTTGTCCATAAACAAAGAGTTCAACCCCAGCATGGCCGTATTCCTGACACAGGCGAGTGTGGTTCGCTGCGCCCTCATCACCGAAGCTATTATGCTCAGGTAAATGATTATGGTGATGAAAATAGTGGGGATCATTGAAAGTTGCTGTTAAGATGCGCCCCGTTGTGATGGGCTCGATGCTGCGATGCAACTTATCGACTAGATTAGCGGGCGTGAAATGCAGTTTACCATCACGGGTGTCGGCACTGGGTGACACGGTAGCCGCATTAGCCGTCCACATGCTTGAAGCACTGCAACAGGCATTAAGTAGTGCAGGCGCGGTTTTAGCGGCTTGTTGTAAAACTTGGGCATCGCTGCCAGAAAAACCAATTCGGCGCAGCGTGTTAAGATCGGGGCGCTCTTGTGGCGCTAACATGCCTTGGATCATCCCTAAATCAGCGAGTGCTTTGGCTTTTTGCAAACCTTGTTTAGCGGCGGCTTTAGGATTAGAGACTAAAGCGGCGTTGTTGAGTGAGGCCACATTGCCAAAAGACAAACCGGCATAATTGTGGGTTGGCCCAACGAGTCCGTCGAAATTCGCTTCAAAGTGCTTCATTGCATATCCTTGTGATAGGGAAGGTTATTATTTATTCAAATGGTCCCTGAAGCGACCCAGTATACTGAAGGTTTTTGTGGGCACAAGCGCACGGTTTTGTGCTCAAAGCGACTTTTTCGCGATAAATGCATAACTATTTCTTGCTTGCTGGCAAATAATGAAATATTAGTTTTTAATTACGCAATATTATTTTTTTACATTTTTTCAACTTTGATTAAAAAGTGACTCGCTGGTACATATAAAAGAGGGATTAGCTTGAAACTCTCAATGCAACCCTCTATATATGGAGCCAATTTCCACCTTCTTGAGATTTTTTGGCGCAAATCAAACTATGGGTAAATCGCTAGTTATTGTCGAATCACCGGCCAAAGCTAAGACCATTAATAAATATCTTGGCAAAGAATTCATCGTTAAATCGAGCGTAGGTCATATCCGTGATCTGCCTACATCTTCTATATCTGACGGCACCGATAAGGTGAAACCTGCCGCCGAAGTAAAGAAGATGTCGCCAGAAGAAAAGGCGCGATACAAAAAGATGAAAGATCATCAAGCGCTGGTATCGCGTATGGGCGTTAACCCTGAAAAGGGCTGGGCGGCTAAATATCAAATTCTACCGGGTAAAGAGAAAGTAGTTAAAGAGCTGCAAGCCTTAGCCGATTCTGCTGACCAAATTTATCTCGCAACGGACTTAGACCGTGAAGGGGAAGCCATCGCCTGGCATTTGCAAGAGGTGATTGGTGGCGATCCTTCACGGTATCAGCGCGTGGTGTTTAACGAGATCACCAAATCTGCGATTCAAGAAGCCTTTAGTAAGCCTTCTTCCCTCGACACCAATATGGTTAATGCCCAACAGGCACGACGCTTTTTAGACCGTGTCGTCGGCTTTATGGTGTCACCACTGTTGTGGAAGAAGGTTGCCCGTGGTTTATCCGCAGGACGAGTACAATCTGTGGCAGTGCGTCTCGTGGTGGAACGCGAAAGTGAAATCAAAGCCTTTGTGCCAGAAGAGTTTTGGGATGTGCATGCTGAGCTCAATACGCCAGCCAGCGAAGCACTGCGCATGGAAGTGGTTAAGTATTTAGATTCAGCTTTTGAGCCAACCAACGAGCAACAAGCGTTAGCCGCGGTGCAGGCCTTATCTTCGGCCAGCTTTAAAGTGATTGCCCGTGAAGACAAAGCGACTCAAAGTAAACCTTCTGCCCCCTTTATTACCTCCACCCTGCAACAAGCGGCCAGTACTCGTTTAGGCTTTGGGGTGAAGAAAACCATGATGATGGCGCAGCGCTTGTACGAAGCGGGTCACATCACGTATATGCGTACCGACTCGACAAACCTAAGCCAAGAGGCCTTAGACAGCGTACGTGAGATGATTGGCAAGGAATACGGCGCCAAGTATTTACCTGCCGAGCCTATCCGCTACGGTTCTAAGGAAGGCGCACAAGAAGCGCACGAAGCGATTCGTCCTTCAAATGTCAATGTTGAAGCTGCGGCTTTAACTGATATGGAACGTGATGCGCAGCGCCTTTACGAGTTAATTTGGCGTCAGTTTGTCTCCTGCCAGATGACACCTGCCCAATACGACGCGACTAAACTCACGGTGAAAGCAGGCGACTACGAACTTAAAGCAACAGGACGCATCCTGCGCTTTGACGGTTGGACCCGTGTTCAAACTGCAATCAAGAAGAAAAACGAAGAAGACAATACGCTACCGGCAGTGAACGAAGGGGATGTATTATCTCTCGTTGAACTCGAGCCTAAACAACATTTTACTAAGCCTCCTGCGCGATACAGTGAAGCGTCATTGGTTAAAGAGTTAGAGAAGCGCGGTATTGGCCGTCCGTCAACCTACGCCACCATTATTTCGACGATCCAAGAACGTGGCTACGTGAAAGTGGAAAACCGCCGCTTCTACGCTGAAAAAATGGGCGAAATAGTCAGTGAACGCTTAGTCAATAGTTTTGCCGAGTTGATGAGCTATGACTTTACCGCCAGCATGGAACAGACCCTCGACGATGTTGCTAAGGGTGAGTTGGATTGGAGAAAAGTGCTCGATGGTTTCTATGCTGACTTCACTAAACAATTAGAGAAAGCAGAATTAGCACCGGAAGAGGGCGGTATGCGCCTCAATCAAATGGTGATGACCAATATTAAGTGCCCGACTTGCGGTCGTCCAATGGGGATCCGTACCGGCACAACAGGGGTATTCCTCGGTTGTTCTGGTTACGAGTTGCCACCAAAAGAGCGCTGCAAAACCACCATGAACTTAACGCCAGGCATTGAAGCGATCAGCGATAGTGAAGATGCCGAAACCGATGCATTGCGTGCCAAGCACCGCTGTGGTATATGCGGCACGGCGATGGACAGTTATCTTATCGACGAAAAACGCAAACTGCATGTTTGTGGTAATAACCCTGTTTGTGAGGGGTATGAAGTCGAAGAAGGGCAATTTAAGATCAAAGGTTACGAAGGCCCATTAATCGAATGTGACCGCTGCGGTCATGATATGGAACTGAAAAACGGTCGTTTTGGTAAGTACTTCGGTTGTACGAATGCGGAATGCAAGAATACCCGTAAATTACTGAAAAACGGTGAAGCGGCGCCACCAAAAGAAGATCCTATTTACTTACCAGAGCTGAAATGCAGTAAGTCGGATGCGCACTTTGTGCTGCGTGACGGGGCGGCAGGGATATTCTTAGCGGCCAGTACCTTCCCTAAATCGAGGGAAACCCGTGCGCCACTGGTTGAAGAATTAGTGAAATACCGTGAACTCTTATGGCCTAAGTATCAGTATCTTGCAGATGCACCTATCGCCGATGATGACGGCAATAAGGCGGCGGTGAAGTTTAGCCGTAAAACCAAAGAGCAATATGTGGCGACGGAAGTCGACGGTAAAGCCACTGGATGGTCCGCCCATTATGTTAATGGTAAATGGGTAAGTGAATCATCAGCGAAGAAAGCGAAGAAATAAACATGTGCTTATGGGCATGTTCATAAATCGTCATTGAGGATGAACGCTTTGTGAATATGCTCTAGGTTGTGTTACTGCTTAAGTTAGATTTCAACCAATAAAAAAGCCAAGTCACTGACTTGGCTTTTGTGTTTTAAAGATTGATCACCATTTCTTTTTCGGTTGAAACAGCATATCGATATCGTCTTCTTCATTCTTGGGCTTAGGTGCACTGGGTGCAGTGAGTTTTTGTGCGCCCATAATTTCATCTAATAGCATTTTGGCTTCATCGACTTTACGGGCGATAAAGGGATCGTTTGGCGTCTGCGCTTTAATTGCATGCAAAGTGGCTAATGCTTTAGTCACCATTTGCTTTGAAGATCCGTATTGCTTCATAAAACTTGCGGCGCGAGCACGTGACAACATAGAGTCAACGTTAATTCTGAGCTGTAAACTATCAATACGATTTTCTTCCTGACCAAATACCGCTGGGTCGACTCTCCCCTTGTTATGCTCTGCACGCAAAATGGCTTTTAGTTTCTTTAACGTTTGTACTAACACCAAAGTTTGTTTGTCGTTATCAGGCAATCTAAAATTCTCAATCGGCGGGACTTGAGGTGGGTTAGCTTGTAATGAATCAATTTGATTTTTGATATCGGCAAGTCGACGTTGAAAATCGGCTTGTTGTTGGCTTGTACTCAGTGATGTTGCCATTTCCAAAGCATCTTGAACACGGCGATAGAGCACTAACATTATATGTGTACTACAAGGTATCATCCCTGTATTGGATAATACGGTTTCTGTTTCATCAAGAATCGCACGTTGGCGGGCAAATTCAATCCTACGTTCAGCCTCTGCACGTTCTTTTTGTTGTTGTATTACGTTAATTCCGATAACAAGCAGTAATAGTGCACCGATGAGGATCAGAACCAAGGTGAATGTCATAGCTGTTCCATTATTTATCCAATTGAGCTAATGCTACAATAAATCAATAAACTAGCATAGTTATCTTAGCCTAGGTTATCATTTCTGTCGTTTGAAACATAAGACTTGTGCTCTATATTCCTATTTGCTTTAATTTTTACTATATACTATAACGATTGATTATAGCTGATACTGAGTGGTGCTATTTTAACCAATCCATTTCAGCCTGTTTGAGACAAGGACATAAGATGAAACTGCAACAGCTCAGGTATATTGCTGAGGTCGTAAAGCATAACCTTAACGTATCGGCCACAGCTGAAAATTTATACACATCACAGCCTGGGATCAGTAAGCAAGTTCGCATGTTGGAAGATGAATTAGGTATTCAAATATTTGGTCGCAGTGGTAAACATTTGACCCATGTGACGCCAGCTGGACAGCAGGTGATTAATATCGCCAATGACATCTTAGGTAAAGTTGAAAGTATTAAAAAAGTATCTGAGGAATATACAAAACCGGATCAAGGTGAATTGAATATTGCGACAACGGATACCCAAGCTCGCTATGCTTTACCCCATATCATTCGCCAGTTTATCGACCGTTATCCCAAAGTTAACCTACATATGCATCAGGGGACGCCATCGCAGATCAGTGAGCAGGCTGCCCGAGGTGATGCTGATTTTGCAATTGCGACCGAAGCGATGCATTTGTATTCCGATTTGATTATGTTGCCTTGTTATCACTGGAATCGCTCCGTCGTGGTGCCAAAAGATCATCCCTTGGCGACACGAACTCATATTAGTATTGAAGATTTAGCCCGTTTTCCATTAGTGACTTATGTGTTTGGATTTGATCGGGCATCGGAAATTGAGAAAGCGTTTAATCGTGCAAACCTTGAGCCGCGGGTTGTCTTTAGTGCTACCAGCGCTGATGTGCTGAAAACCTATGTGCGCTTAGGCTTAGGTGTAGGAGTGATTGCCTCTATGGCGATTGATCCAAATATTGATAAAGATTTAGTTGCCATCGATGCTGGCCATTTATTTGCCCATAGCACCACTAAAATTGGTTTCAGGAAGGGTAGTTTCTTACGAAGTTATATGTATGATTTTATTCAACACTTTGCGCCACATTTAACTCGTGATGTGGTTGAGAAGGCCGTCGCATTGCGTGATCAGCAATTAATTGATGAGATGTTTGCAGATAAAAATCTGCCTATGCGTTGATTAAGCTACGCTATTGGTGAAATTAATAAAAATGCCGCATCAATTGCGGCATTTTTATTGTGTTGAGAGTTGAAATGACACGCATGACTATGACAAATCGACTTTATCCATTTCAAGCTGACTTAAAGCAATAACCGCTTGAGTGCGATTACGAACGCCTAGTTTTCTGAAAATGGCAGTGGCGTGCGCTTTTATTGTTGCTTCAGAAACACCTAAGTCATAGGCAATTTGTTTATTGAGCAAGCCCTCAGCAAACATTTGCAGTACTTTATATTGCTGCGGCGTGAGATCTGAGAGCTTACTGGCCATTTTATCAGTGCTGTCATCTTCGATAGGTATAATATCAGCACCTTTAGGTAGCCATAAATCCCCACATAAAACAGCGGTTAGGGCTTCTTTCAAGGTTTCCATCGACGCCGATTTAGGGATAAAACCGCTACCACCGTAGTGAATAGCACGGCTAATGGTATTGATATCCTCGTGGGCCGAAATCACGATAACAGGCAGCTCAGGGTAGTGAGAGCGCAGATGGATAAGCGTCGAATAGCCGTGGGAACCTGGCATCTGCAAATCCAGTAAAACCAAATCGTAGCTGATACTTTGTGAATCTAACACAGACTGCAACGCATCGGCACTGTCAGCCTCAAACCACTGGGTGCGCTCAAAGGCACTACTGAGTGCTTGACGTAGTGCATTTCGAAACAATGGATGGTCGTCGGCAATAATTATATTTAAGTTTTCTAGCTTCATGGCTTTTTTGATTATGTTCGTGGCGCGTGAAGATTAAACCCAATGTAACAGAAAAGTAATCGAGGATCCTATTGGTTTATGCAGCAAGAAGGACAAAATTTTTATATGTTTCTGGTTGTTATACTTTTGTCTTGCTTAAATGAACGAATAAATTAGCCCTAAAACCTTGCTGTTAAAGGGCTAGAGTACGTTATTACGTAGTATAAATCTTATTCAGCCGTCCACACTTGGGTTGGATGGCGTTGTTCGTCTACCGCAACAAAGGTGAATACGCCACGGATCGCATGCTCACGGTGATCTTGGTACATGTCTTCGACAAAAATATTGACTTCGACCTTTAACGAGGTATTACCTACATGGATCACGCGGGCGATAAGCTCTGCTAAGGTACCCGCTGGAATAGGTTTTTTAAAGTCGATTCGATCAGAGCTGACTGTAACTAAGGCTTTACGGCAGAAACGAGTCGCAGCAATAAAAGCGGTTTCATCCATCCATGCTAAGGCTTCACCACCAAATAAGGTATTGTGGTGATTGGTGATAGAAGGAAATACGGCTTTGATTACCCGCGCTTCGGATTGATTGATTCGTTGTTCGATGGCATCGGAAAAAGTAGGGCGAGTAGAGTCGAGTGAATGTGGCATACGGCAACCTGAGGTTATGCATTTTCAAGAGGCGCGATTATAGTGAGTTTTCAATTTGAATGATATAAAACGACTATATCGTTAGGTTTTAAGACAAAACGAAAAGTAAAAAGGCTTCCAGTGGAAGCCTTTAGTGTTTGGTAATCGACTTATTTACCGAGAAGTTCACGCCTATCGCGTGAGGCTTTAGCCAGATCTCGCAGTAATTTTTCTGAGTCATCCCAATGTAAGCAGGCATCGGTAATGCTTTGGCCATAGCATAAAGGTTGACCCTCAATCACTTTTTGATTGCCTTCCTGTAAGAAACTTTCTGCCATGATGCCGGCAATGGCCGTACTTCCGGTACGCATTTGCGCCATGATATTTTCAGCAACGACCAGTTGTTTTAGGTGATTTTTTTCACTGTTACCGTGACTAAAATCAACCACCACACGCGGCGTTACATTGACAGACTCAAGTTTTAATCTTGCTTGTTCAATATCCTGCTCAAAGTAATTAGGTTTTTTACCACCGCGTAAAATAATGTGCCCATAAGGATTGCCATGGGTACGATACACTGACATAGCGCCATCTTTATCTGGTGAATAGAAAATATGTGGCACTTTGGCGGCACGAACGGCATCAACGGCGATATTGATATTGCCATCGGTTCCATTTTTAAAACCTACAGGGCAGGAGAGTGCCGAGGCCATTTCGCGGTGGACTTGGCTTTCAGTGGTGCGAGCGCCGATAGCGCCCCAGGTGATTAAATCAGCAATATATTGACCGTTCACCATATCTAAAAACTCGGTGGCAATCGGCAATTTCAGCTCAGTGATTTGCTGTAGTAGCTGACGGGCAATACGCAATCCTTTATTGGGTTCAAAGCTGCCATCTAAGTCAGGATCGGAAATTAACCCTTTCCAGCCAACAATGGTGCGCGGCTTTTCAAAGTACACCCGCATTAAAATACAGAGATCGTCCTTTAACTCTTGATGCAGCACAGCTAAACGGCGGGCGTAGTCGAGGGCAGCTTGCGTATCATGGATAGAGCAAGGGCCAATGATCACCAGTAGACGATGATCTTCGCCCATAATAATGGCTTCAACTTCACGACGTTGCTGAACGAGGTAATCGGCTGCATCTTGGGTTAACGGGTACTCAGATGCCAGTTGTGCAGGTGAGATGACTTTAGCTAATAAGGAAGTGCGTAATTCGTCTGTTTTAATGGTCATTCAAAATACCGAGCTTGCGTGCGGCGCTTTTCGCCAGATTGCCTCGGATTATAACGAATCGAACAGCATTGCACAGTGCCAATTGTGTTAATTGTCGGCAACTGTGCAATGAATTTGATTTAAGTTAGACCTATTTAGCCTAAATCGAGGGACTCGATTGTCTCGTTCGAAATCATCAAGATTAGAACATATGACGTTCTAAACCCGTCACATCTAAAATCTTAGTGGCGATTTCTTCGACCGAGTGGTTGGTGGTGTCGATATAAGGAATACGTTCACGTTTGAACATCATCTCGACTTCTTTTACCTCTAAACGACACTGCTTTAAGGAAGAGTAGCGACTGTTTTCCATCCGACTTTGGCGGATTTCATGTAAGCGTACCGGATCGATGGTCAACCCAAACAATTTTTTCTTATTGCGTTTTAAGGCTTCGGGCAGTTTAAGGTTATCCATATCGTCTTCGGTGAACGGGTAGTTAGCCGCTTTAATACCAAACTGCATCGATAAATAGAGGCTGGACGGGGTTTTACCGCAGCGAGACACGCCCAGCAGGATCAAATCGGCCTGATCCATATGCTTCATGGTTTGGCCATCATCATTATCCATCGCAAAATTGATGGCATCGATACGGGCTTCATAACCCTGATTGGCTTTACCGTGGGTGCGGTGTAATACAGGCGATGCACTTACGCCTAAATGTTGTTCAAGTGGAGCGACGAAGGTATTTAAAAAATCGTAATCGAGACCTTCACTCGAATAAATGATGTCCCGAATTTCCGGTTTAACGATTGAATGGAACACTAAGGGGCGTTCGCCTGTTGTAATAAAACAATCATTAATTTGTCGTTTAACGTTTTCAGCTTTTACCAATGTTTCAACAAATGGAATTGTAAGTGACTCAAATTCTAATGGAAATTGCGAGAGAACTGCATGCCCAAAAACCTCTGCTGTGATCGCTGTGCCGTCGGAGATGTAAAATACCTTTGGTGCCATACTGACCTCTTGTAGTAATAAAATTACAAATAAAATTATAGATTTACGCTTCTTCAGCGGGAGTGTAAAATGCCGCTGCCCTCGTGTGAAGGGGCCACTGAAATAAACTTGCGGAGATAGAACTGTGCAGCAATACGTACTCTGGTATCAGGAATTAGGCATGGGTGACGTCAACTTGGTTGGCGGTAAAAATGCTTCTCTTGGCGAGATGATCAGCAATCTAGCTAATGCCGGTGTTCAAGTACCTGGCGGATTTGCGACTACTTCTTATGCGTTCAATGAGTTCCTTGAACAAAGTGGAGTAAACCAGAAGATTTATGACATTCTAGCCACACTGGATGTAGATGATGTCAATGCACTGGCAAAAGTAGGTGCACAGATCAGACAATGGGTGATTGACACCCCATTCCAACCAGCTTTAGAGCAAGCCATTCGTGAAGCTTACGATAAACTTGCCGCTGAAACTAGCGATGCATCATTTGCAGTACGTTCTTCTGCTACCGCAGAAGATATGCCAGATGCTTCTTTTGCTGGTCAGCAAGAAACCTTCTTAAACGTGAAAGGATTTGACTCTGTACTCGTGGCGATTAAGCACGTGTTTGCGTCACTCTTTAACGACCGTGCAATTTCATACCGTGTTCACCAAGGTTATGAGCACCACGGTGTTGCCCTGTCTGCCGGCGTACAACGCATGGTTCGTTCAGACAAAGCGGCATCAGGTGTTATGTTCACCATGGACACTGAATCAGGCAACAACGATGTGGTGTTTATCACTTCATCTTTCGGTCTGGGTGAAATGGTTGTTCAAGGTGCGGTAAACCCTGACGAATTCTATGTCCACAAACCTATCCTTTCTCAAGGTCATAAAGCCGTTGTTCGCCGTAATATCGGTAGTAAGCTCATCCAGATGGTGTATTCCGATGATGCTGCTCACGGCAAACAAGTGAAAATTGAAGACGTTGCTGCTGAAAAACGTCGTCAATTCTCCATCAACGACGCCGAAGTGATGGAACTTGCTAAACAAGCAATGGTTATCGAAAAACACTACGGTCGTCCAATGGACATCGAGTGGGCGAAAGACGGTAACGATGGCAAACTCTATATCGTTCAAGCGCGTCCAGAAACGGTTCGTAGCCGTGAAGACGT
Source organism: Shewanella sp. ZOR0012 (assembly GCF_000798835.1). Classification (NCBI taxonomy): domain Bacteria; kingdom Pseudomonadati; phylum Pseudomonadota; class Gammaproteobacteria; order Alteromonadales; family Shewanellaceae; genus Shewanella; species Shewanella sp. ZOR0012. The sequence goes on along the minus strand of NZ_JTLE01000094.1, from coordinate 3,687,014 downwards.
ACAATTAATTGAACGTTACCACTTAAAGAGCCGTGGCGCAGTGATCTCTGAAGGTCGTGCTATCGGTCATAAAGTGGGTTCAGGTGTGGCTAAGGTATTAACTTCAATCGCGGATATGGATCAAATCCAACCAGGCGATGTGCTAGTGACCGACATGACTGACCCAGATTGGGAGCCTATCATGAAGCGCGCCAGCGCCATCGTGACTAACCGTGGCGGTCGTACCTGTCATGCGGCGATTATTGCCCGTGAATTAGGCGTACCTGCGGTAGTCGGTTGTGGTGATGTGACTGACCGTATCAAAAATGGTCAGTTAGTGACGGTTTCTTGCGCTGAAGGTGACACAGGTTACATCTACGAAGGTAAACAAGAGTTTGAAGTGATTTCAAACCGCGTTGACTCACTGCCAGCATTACCGATGAAGATCATGATGAACGTGGGTAACCCAGATCGTGCATTTGATTTTGCCCGTTTACCTAACGAAGGTGTGGGTCTAGCGCGTTTAGAATTCATCATCAACCGCATGATCGGTATTCACCCGAAAGCGTTGCTTGAATTCAACCAACAAGATGCTGCATTGCAGGAAGAAATCAACGAGATGATCGCCGGTTACGACTCTCCTGTTGAGTTCTACATCGCTCGCTTAGTCGAAGGTATTGCATCTATTGGTTCGGCTTTCTATCCGAAAAAAGTGATCGTACGTATGTCAGACTTTAAGTCTAACGAATACGCTAACTTAGTCGGCGGTGATCGTTACGAACCTGACGAAGAAAACCCAATGTTGGGCTTCCGTGGTGCGAGCCGTTATATCTCTGAATCATTCCGCGATTGTTTCGCACTTGAATGTGAAGCGATTAAGCGCGTGCGTAATGAAATGGGTCTGAAGAACGTTGAAGTCATGATCCCATTCGTCCGTACCGTGAAAGAAGCTGAGCAAGTGATTGAACTGCTGAAAGAGCAGGGCTTAGAGCGTGGTAAAGATGGTCTACGCGTCATCATGATGTGTGAAGTACCATCAAATGCGCTGTTAGCGGATCAGTTCCTTGAGCACTTCGATGGTTTCTCTATCGGCTCAAATGACTTAACACAGTTAACACTCGGTCTTGACCGTGACTCAGGCATCATCAGCCACTTGTTTGATGAGCGTAACGAAGCGGTGAAGATCCTGCTGTCTATGGCCATTAAAGCGGCTAAGGCCAAGGGCGCTTATATCGGTATTTGTGGTCAAGGACCTTCAGATCACGCCGATTTCGCGGCTTGGTTAGTTGAACAAGGCATCGATACCGTATCGTTAAACCCTGATACCGTAATTGATACTTGGTTATATTTAGCCGAAGCGCACGCTTGATCTAGGCCGTAATTTTATCAAGGTGTTAAAAAAGCCGCTTTTTAGCGGCTTTTTTTTGTTTATAATGGGCCGCATAACAATAATTGACTGAAGCCGCCCATGTTACCTCTGTTATCACATCAACAAACCTTAGAACCTGTTTATCTGGCCTATCTTGATGCTTTAGAACAAAGTGCCTATGAAGGTGATATTGATAAGCGCTACAGCGCGCGCTTAGTGCAAGCCACGGATAACTCCGTCTATCAATTTTTGCCCCAGGCGGTGCTTTATCCTAAACACCAAAAGGATATCGAGATAGCACTTAAACTTGCTACGAAAGCAGAGTTTGTGGGTGTGACTTTTAGTGCCAGAGGCGGCGGAACAGGCACTAATGGTCAGTCGCTGACCCACGGTTTGATCCTTGATGTGTCTCGTTATATGAATCGTGTGTTGGAAGTGAATCCTGAGCAGGGCTGGGTTAGGGTTGAAGCTGGGGTCATTAAAGATGCGCTAAATGATGCGCTGCGTCCCCATGGATTCTTCTTTAGTCCCGATCTCTCCACTTCAAATCGCGCCACTATTGGCGGTATGATCAACACCGACGCCTCGGGCGCAGGCTCTTTGGTGTATGGTAAAACTTCCGACCATGTACTGGCGCTGCGCAGTGTATTGATAGATGGCAGTGTGTTAGATACTCGTCCTCTCGATGCGGGTCTGTTATGTAATCCCGATAACGTGAGTGAAAATCCGCTTGGACAAAAACTGATTTCGGCTATTGCAAAGGTATGCCGTGAGAAGCGCGCGCTCATTGAGCAACAATTCCCTAAACTCAATCGATTTTTAACTGGATATGACTTAAAGAATGTCTGGAATGAAGGCTTAACTCAGTTCGACCTTTCACGCATTTTAACAGGCTCTGAAGGCACGCTGGCGGTTATCACCGAAGCGAAACTCAACATTACACCACTGCCGAGTGAGCGGGCGATGGTGAATATTAAGTACGATTCCTTCCAGTCTGCGCTGCGTCATGCACCTTCCTTAGTGGCTGCGCGGGCAACGGTTGTCGAAACCGTGGACTCTAAAGTGCTTAATCTTGCCCGCGAGGACATTGTTTGGCATTCGGTTTCCGACCTTATTCAAGAAGTGCCGGGTAAAGTCATCGATGGCCTGAATATGGTCGAGTTTGCTGGTGATACGGCAGAAGTTGAGCAAAAACTCGCGAGTCTTGAGGCTGTATTGACCGAGCAAATTGGTCGCGGTGAATGTGGTGTGGTCGGTTATCAAGTCACTCAAGATAAGGCCAGCATTGAGAAAATCTATGGCATGCGTAAAAAGGCCGTTGGATTGCTCGGTGCTACCAAGGGGCGTCGCAAACCCATTGCATTTGCCGAAGATACTGCTGTGCCACCTGAAAAACTTGCCGATTATATTATGGAGTTTCGTGCGCTACTCGATAGTCACAATTTGCAATACGGTATGTTTGGCCATGTGGATGCGGGCGTATTACACGTAAGGCCTGCGCTGGATATGTGCGATGTCGAAGATGAAAAACTGCTGAGGGTGATTTCTGATCAAGTTGCAGCACTGACGCTCAAATACGGCGGCCTGATGTGGGGCGAGCATGGTAAGGGCGTGCGTGGCGAATACGGCCCATCGGTATTTGGCGATGAACTTTATGGCGTATTGCAAGACATTAAAGGTCTATTTGACCCTGATAACAGGCTTAATCCCGGCAAGTTAGTGGCGCCCAAGCAAGTCGGCAGCTTGGCATTTGATGTGGATAGTACCAAGCGCGGCAAGTTTGACAGACAAATTCCCGTCGAAGTACGCGATGCCTATCCCGATGTGATGAATTGTAACGGCAATGGCCTGTGCTTTAATTACAGTAGCTACTCGCCTATGTGTCCGTCATTTAAGGTGACTGGCGATAGGGTGCAATCCCCTAAAGGCCGTGCGGGTCTGATGCGTGAGTGGCTGCGTTTGCTTGAGTCGGAAGGGGTGGATGTGAACGCGCTGGCGAAAGCCAAACCCTTAGGCATTTTGCAGCGGATGCAAAATACCATCAATGCGAAGCGCGATTACGATTATTCCCACGAAGTGATGGAATCGCTTAAGGGCTGTCTTGCGTGTAAGGCGTGTTCGAGTCAGTGCCCGGTTAAAGTGGATGTACCTAAGTTTAGGGCGCAATTCTTTAATATTTACTATCAACGTTATCTGCGTCCGGCCAAGGATTACCTGGTTGCGGGCATAGAAGATAGCTTACCTCTGATGGCTGCTGCGCCAAGACTGACTAATTTCGCCTCGCAAAACCCACTCAGCCAATGGGTCATCAAAAAGGCTATTGGCTATGTGGATGCGCCAGCGCTGTCGGTGCCAACCTTAAAACAACGACTCGATGGCCATGCGAGCCGCGGCTATGATCTGGCGGCATTGCAGGCCATCCCCGCCGATGAGAGGGCAAAATTTGTATTAGTTGTACAAGACCCCTTCAACAGTTTCTACGATGCGGGCTTGGTGTATCGCTTTATCCAATTGATTGAAACCTTAGGATTAAAACCCGTTCTACTGCCATTTAAGCCCAACGGTAAACCGACCCATATAAAGGGCTTCTTGGGTAAATTTGCTAAAACAGCGCAGTCGAGTGCGGATTTCTTAAACCAAGTGCATAAGTTAGGCATGCCAATGGTTGGGATCGATCCCGCCTTAGTGCTCTGTTATCGCGATGAATATAAAGAAATTTTAGGGGCTAACCGCGGCGCGTTTGAGGTTAAACTGGCTAACGAATGGCTGCTTGGCATACTGCAGGATATTCCTACTAAGGCCATGCAAGATAAACAATTTACTTGGTTTAGCCATTGTACTGAGTCTACGGCGAAGCCTAATACCGCCAATGAGTGGAGCAAAATCTTCACTCACTTTGGCGCTAAATTAACGGCAGTGAATCTGGGCTGTTGCGGCATGGCGGGTACCTACGGCCATGAGGCTGAGAATCTTGAGCGTTCTAAGACCTTGTTTGATATGTCATGGAAAGACACCTTAAGCAAGATGGATGCATCACAGGTGCTAGTCTCTGGCTACTCATGCCGCAGCCAAGTGAAACGTTTCGCCGGTTACAAGCCAAAACATCCATTAGAGGCTTTATTGGAGCTCGTTAAGGCTTAACGCAATTTTTTATTAGGGATTGGATAATCCCTAAGGCAATGCCACACTAAACCAGTCGTCAGGCTGGTTTTTTTATTGAGGGGACGCTATGGAAAAACACACGGACAATGTTATTGACACGCTACAGGCATTTACCAGCAAGACAAAACAGAATGATGACTTAGCACAGCAAACTGAGCTATGTAGTCAAACAACGTTATTTTGTATTCAACTCTCCGGTGACTGGTTATATCAGGACAGCCCATTACCGACGAAGTTTGCTAAGCTGTTTGCCAGTATTTTACATCACATCGATGGGGAGCATTTTCTAATAACCCCAGTGGAGAAAGTGCGAGTCGAGGTGGATGATGCGCCGCTGTTGATTGTCGATTATGTGAAGGATGAGACTGCATCGGGTTTAACGCTGCGCAGTAGTATTGGCACCGAGCATTCTCTGGCGACACTCCATCATTTAAAGCTCACCGACTTTGGGATTTATCTGCCGCTAGAGCGCGGCCTATGGGGAAAATTGAGCCGTGCCTGCTACTACAATTTTGTGAATGAATTCAATTTAACCGATGAAGGTGGCCTCAGTGCTTAAAGATTTTGATTGTAATAACTTGGGGAGGCTGACTAGTTTATTATGGGTTAAGTGATAGTATTAAAACTAACCTTAGCCAATCCTACTCGGGTTTAGGTTTGTGTCGATGGGTCTAAATGTTGTTTTCGGAGGTGCTGTTTGAACCGTTATGAAAGCTTAGGCTATCTTGTTTCGCACTTAAATATTGAGTTGCAAAATGAACTCGATTTGCAGTTGAAACGCTATCAGCTCGACATTAAGTTGTGGCCAGTATTATTCGCGCTTTGGCAGGAGGAGGGGATTACTCAGACCGAGTTGTCCAAACGTTGTGATGTAGCGAACTATACCATGACCCGTTTGCTCGATCAGTTGCAGGTGCAAGGCCTCATCACCCGCCATCAAGAACTCGATAATCGCCGAGCTTTCCAGATTTTTCTCACCGATGAGGCCAAGGCGCTGGAGCAGGATTTGATCCGTGAGGCCGAGCGCGTCAATGAAAAGTTTCTTGCTAATCTTACTGAAGATGAACGAAGTTATTTTATTAAGCTTTTGAATAAAATAAATAAACTGTCATCTAATCCGTAAGTTTTATTGTGCTTCTTTCGGTTATTTACAGTGGGAGTAGCATAAAAAGTAACACTAAACTTGACCCCAATAATATCCCTTGTTGCAGTAATCGTTGTCGCTGCATTAAGCTATTTTTTCCCTGTTTCAGACTAGTGATTAGCTGATTACGCTTATAAATACGGCAAGTTAACTCATTTGTGAAGGGGTCAATAAATAACTTACATAGGCATTGCCCACCATCTTTCAATTTGATCAGATGTTCACTTTGATGACTAAAATTGAGTTTGCGCGAAACCATTTGGCCATTGATATAGACTCTCTCCAAACCCGACCAATCACTTGCTTGTAATTCAAGTGAATCTTTCCCCAGCTCATATTTGAAACTGACCATAGTGGCACCTTCTCCGTGACTGACGAGTAGTTAATTCAAGCAGAGAGATATAGGGTTTTCCACTACAGAAAAGTGAATTTTACGTGGCGTTTTGGTATCTGATTGGTATTGAGAGGAATTTATTTTTTAGATTGATAAGTGGAGCGAGGGAAGTGGTTGAGGCGGACAACGACTCGTTGTCCGCCTACTGCATGATTAGGCTTTGGCCGCCTGGTAAATGGCACGGGCCATTTCGTCAGCTACTGCACCTGTCGTGCGGTTTTCAGCATCGGCCTTAGCAAAAATCTTCAGCAGCGTGTTGTAGATTTCTCTGACCTTAGCTTCTGATTTTGCTGCGTCATAATCTTTTTCAAATGACACGTTGATAATGCCGCCAGCGTTAATCACATAATCTGGCGCATACAGAATGCCCATTTCTTTTAACTGCTCGCCATGGCGGACTTCGGCTAATTGGTTGTTGGCACAACCCGCAACAATCTTAGCTTTGAGTTGTGGTAGGGTAACATCGTTTAGAGTTGCACCTAGTGCACATGGCGCATAGACATCCACGTCTTGGGCATAAATATCCTGTGGAGCAACAACGATGGCGCCAAAGTCGGTAGCCACTTTATCCAGTGATGCTTGGTGAATATCGGTAACAATCAGCTGTGCACCTTCTTCATGCAAATGTTTACACAGGTAGTAACCGACATGGCCAACACCTTGAACGGCGACCTTAAGGCCTTTTAAGCTGTCTAAATCGAGTTTATGTTTAACTGCAGCCTTGATCCCTAAATAGGTGCCTAATGCTGTAAATGGCGATGGGTCTCCACTCTTGCCTTCAAGGCCTGCCATGTAAGGTGTTTCTTGATGGGCAATCATGATATCAGCGGTCGTGGTGCCCACGTCTTCAGCAGAATAGTAACGTCCACCGAGGCTATTGATAAAACGGCCAAAGGCACGGAAAAGGGCTTCGCGATCAGGACGCTTAGGATCGGCAATAATCACAGACTTACCACCGCCCATGGTTAAACCTGCGAGGGCATTTTTGTAAGTCATACCACGGGAGAGGCGTAATACGTCTGTCAGGGCTTCATCATCGGATTGATAATTCCACATCCGGCATCCACCCACAGCTGGACCTAAGTTGGTGTTATGGATGGCAACAATGGCTTTTAAGCCACTTTCTTTATCATGACAGAATACGACCTGTTCATGTTCATCAAAGGATACATGATTAAATACAGCCACGTGAAGTTCTCCGCTATACACAATAAAACGTCGATGGAACGACTTCCCATCGACAGCTCGTTATATTTATTGCAGAACCATAGCATTTAGCGATACTCTCAACCATGCATAATGACCGAATAAATAGATTATTTGTGGCAATCTAGCTTTCCACTTTACGTAAACGTAAGCTTAGAGATGCGAAACCAGTTTTAACTGATGATATTCTCAGACATTAGTATGATTCGCGTGCTGTCCCAAGAATGAGAGCCGCGCTATAACAATAAGATAGGACGGAAGTATGACTGAACAAGCTGTCGATCAAGCTCAACCAACAATCTCTCCTGAAGAAATGGAGAAATTGCGCCAAGAGTGGGTCAGAACACAATTCCAAAAAGCGAACCGTTTTTTAGCGGAAAAAGGGGTCATCCCCAGCAAGGTTTTAGCCGATGAGAGCCGTTATCTTGCACCTTATTTAGCGATTTGGAAGATGGAATCCAAACGTCCTACGACCAAAACCTATTGGGTGATGTCAGGCGATTTACCATCGGATTTTGTGGATGTCAAAGTGGCTAAAACGGCGCGTGATGCGGTTCGTCATTTCTCGATGATGTGGCAAATGCAGGCTGAAAATTTGATCCGTTCAGGCGCAACCAGACGTGATGCAACCCAGGCAAAATTTGCCCAGTTATTAGTCTCCCGTGCAGAGAGTTTATATCGTATGCACAATGATGAAAAACTGTGGAATAGCTAGATTTCCTTGTGTTGAGTCATAAAACCAAAGGCACTCGATTGAGTGCCTTTGTTGTTTAAGTCTGTCTCAAGCGTTGTGTTCTACGTTGAGCATACCGACGGTTTCATTCCATATTAAAGGATTACGCTTCTTCATCACTTAAATAGTATAAACCTTGATTAATCAGTTCCAGCAATAGCTGTTGTACTTCATCATGTTCGCATAACGCGAGAGCTGTTTCGCAATCAAAGCTGACATGATCGCTTAACTGTACAAGCACCGCTTCGGGTGTATTGGGCAGATCATAGATTTCGCCATTGATGAATAAGCGCGAGTGAGCATCATTCTCTAAACGTAGTACTTTTAAACCGCCAATGCGATTTACACCAGCGCCTTGTTCAAAGGCATCTTGCAGATCGTCGATGCTATAGGCTTCTTCGCCTTCACAAATATCTAATTCAAATCGGTTTTGGCTTAGCAGTTTACCTAGCACAACCTGATAACTCGCAGGATCTTGGGCAAGCTGGCTTAACAGCGACATAATGCCGAGTTGATGATCTTGGCTAATAATGCCCGGATTTGCTGGCTCGGATGCGGAGGTAAAACGCTGTTGACCCAAATTTTTGTCGAGTAAATAGTCGGCCACTTCGCTGACTAATTCTTGCTGACTGGGTGCGCGGTAACCAATCGAATAGCTCAAGGCTAAGGTTAAGGTTTCACCGCAGTGTGGGAATCCTGGCGGAATATAAAGCATATCGCCTTTCTCTAACACCATATCAATAATGGGATCAAAGTCTTCAACCAGAGGTGAATTAGGATTACCGCCACGACGTTGTTGTGGGGTGTTGTCACCTACGGTCCAGCGGCGCTGACCTTCGCCTTGAATAATAAACACATCGTAGTTGTCGATATGGGGACCGACACCGCCACTTGGAGTGGCAAATGACACCATCAAATCATCGAATCGCCAATCGGGGAGAAAACGAAAGGCCTCAACGAGGGGTTGTGAGTCGGGATACCAATGGTTAACCGCTTGCACCAATAATTGCCAGTGGGTTTCACCGTAATTGTCGTAATCCTCAAAGGGGCCTTGGATCACTTCCCAGTTATCTTTTTGGGTCACGACGATGCGCGAAGTGATTTCTTCTTCGCAGGCCAGGCCGGCCAGCTCATCGGCACTGATTGGATCTTCAAAGTGAGGAAAAGCGCCTTTGATGACCACAGGTTTTTGTTGCCAGTAATCCTTGAGGAACTGGGCAATATCGAGATTGAGTTTATACATAGTGTCAAAAAAGGCGACTACATCCTTAACAATGTAACCGCCTCAATCCTTATTTAGGCTAGATAATAAGCTAAGCATGTCAGCTTAGCGTTAAACGAAGCGTTAGCCGTAAACTGAACTTTAGTTAAGTTCGTCAACGAATGCTTCTGCACGGCCAATATAGTTGGCTGGCGTCATCTTCTTCAGCTCTGCTTTCACTTCTTCAGGCAGGGCTAAACCGTCGATAAATTCGGCAAGTTGCTTAGCGTCGATGCGTTTACCGCGTGTCAATTCTTTTAACTTCTCGTATGGCTTTTCAATACCATAGCGACGCATAACGGTTTGTACGGGCTCGGCCAATACTTCCCAGTTTTGATCGAGCTCGGCACGTAAATGCTCTTCATTCACTTGTAACTTGCTGATGCCTTTTAAGGTCGCTTGGTAAGCGATCAGCGAGTGGGCGATACCCACACCTAAGTTACGTAGTACGGTGGAATCGGTTAAGTCACGTTGCCATCTTGAAACGGGTAGTTTTGCGGCTAAATGTTGCATCAACGCATTGGCAATACCTAAGTTACCCTCAGAGTTTTCAAAGTCGATAGGGTTGACCTTGTGTGGCATGGTTGATGAGCCAATTTCACCGGCAATGGTACGTTGCTTGAAGTGACCTAAGGCAATATAACCCCAAACGTCACGGTCGAAATCGAGCAGAATAGTATTGAAACGCGCAATCGCATCAAAGAGCTCTGCAATGTAATCATGCGGTTCTATTTGAGTGGTGTATGCGTTCCAGTGCAGGCCAAGGCTTGTCACAAAACGTTCAGACAGTGCATGCCAGTTCACTTCTGGGTATGCAGATATGTGCGCGTTGTAGTTACCTACGGCGCCGTTAATTTTCCCCATGATTTCAACGGCCGCGATTTGCTTGATTTGGCGCTCTAAACGCACGGCTACGTTAGCCATTTCCTTGCCTAAGGTTGAAGGCGAGGCTGGCTGACCGTGGGTACGTGACATCAAAGGTACTGAGCGGTATTCAACGGCCAGTTTTTTGATGGCGCTGAGCAGTTCATTGCAATAAGGCAGTACCACTTGCTCGCGGGCTTCAGTCAACATTAAACCATGGCTTAAGTTGTTGATATCTTCAGAAGTACAGGCAAAGTGAACAAATTCACCGACAGCGGCGAGTTCCGCGTTGTCTGCGATTTTTTCTTTGATAAAGTATTCAACAGCTTTCACGTCGTGGTTGGTGGTGCTTTCAATGGCTTTCACGCGAAGCGCATCTTGCTCACTGAAATTGTCTTTAATGGCATCGAGAAGCGCGATCGCTGACTCGCTTAATGGTGGCACTTCGGTGATTTCTGGGCAATCAGCGAGTAACTTTAACCAGTTGATTTCAACTTGAACACGGTACTTAGTAAGACCGAACTCGCTGAAAATCCCTCGCAATGACGCTGTTTTACTACCGTAACGGCCGTCTACCGGAGAGATAGCAGTTAGTGCGGAAAGATCCATGTGAAGCTCCTTGATGAAAACTTATTTTATTATAGGGTAAGACTTTTCTTAGCTGTGTCTAAGATGGCTTTACGGGCAAAGACTAAGTGTCGACGTTTGCCGCCTAGTTGTCGCCATAACACAGCGCTGCGCATGGCTGCAAGCAGCAAGGCGCGGATTTTTTGTTGTACTATTGGACGTTGCAGACACACTGGATTGCCTGAGATCTGAATCTTAGGTCCAAGATTACTGATAATGTCGCTATAAATACTGGCCAGATTGGCAATGACTTGTTCGTCGGTGATCGCAAAATGATGTAGCTGACGATTCACTTGATTGATGCGTTCGGCAAGCATAGCTAACCCGGTGTTTGAACGGGTTAATTTACGTTCAAGGGCTAAAATTCCCACCAGATAGCGAGTTATTTCAACATCTTTTTGACTGCTATCCCCCAGTTGATTTAACACCAATTGGTAGCCTTTGTGCAGGCCAGCCTTATCTTGGTAGACATCGGCGGGGGTTTCGGGATTAGTCACTAAAATGGTGTGTAAACTGGCAGCTAGCTCATCGGTGTCGCTTTCACCATGACGGGCTAAATACTGAACTTGTGCAATGGCCTGCAGTATTCCTGCGAAGGCCATAGTACGATCATGGAGCTGTTCGTTCACGGTTTATCCTCTGATCAGTTGATCGATAATTCCGCCACCGAGGCACACTTCGCCATCGTAAAATACCGCTGATTGGCCAGGCGTCACGGCGGCAACGGGCTCGTCAAACACCACTTTGAGCGTATTGTCATCAAGATAGGTGAGGGTGCAGGGGATATCCTGCTGGCGATAACGGGTTTTCACCACAATTTGACAGCCATCGGCGGGACCTTTGCGGTCGACCCAGTGTAGTTGATTGACAAACATGCCATTGGACATCAAGCGCGGGTGGTGGCCACCTTGGCCAACAACAAGCACGTTACGTTTGAGATCTTTATCCACCACGTACCATGGGTCATCATTGCTATTTTTCATGCCACCAATCCCCAGACCTTTACGTTGGCCTAAGGTGTGGTACATCAAACCTTGGTGCTTGCCAATGACTTCGCCTTCGGCGGTTTCGATGTTGCCAGGTTGCGCTGGTAAGTAATTACCTAAAAATTCAGTAAATTTTCGCTCGCCGATAAAGCAAATGCCGGTGCTGTCTTTCTTATCATGGGTAATTAAGCCCATCTGTTTGGCGATCTCTCGCACTTCGTGTTTTTCGAGTTCACCCACCGGAAACAGGCTGCGTGCCACTTGTTCATGGCTTAAGGTGTATAGGAAGTAGCTTTGATCTTTATTATTGTCGACCCCGCGCAGCATTTGCGTTGTGCCATCGGCATTGTCGCGGCGGCGCACATAGTGACCCATGGCGATGCAGTCGGCATCGAGAATATCATCGGCAAACTCTAAAAAGGCCTTAAATTTGATTTCTTTGTTGCACATGATATCAGGATTTGGGGTACGACCTGCTTTGTATTCGGCAAGGAAATACTCAAATACATTGTCCCAATATTCGGCAGCAAAGTTGACCGTGTGGAGTTTGATCCCAAGCTTATCGCAAACGGCTTGAGCATCTTTTAAATCTTCGGCGGCCGCGCAATACTCGTCGTTGTCATCTTCTTCCCAGTTCTTCATGAAAAGGCCTTCAACCTGATAGCCTTGCTGCATAAGCAAATAGGCTGAAACGGATGAATCAACACCGCCGGACATGCCGACAATGACTTTTTTTCCTGTATGAGTGGGTTCGATTGATGTCATAGATCCTAAAACCATTGAGTATATGTGTTAGCGAGTCGTGGCTTGAACCGTTGTCATTAGTGCATGACTCACTTTTAAATCTGCGTTTATTTAGCTGCGTAGTTAGGGCAGGCTTATTGGTGATCCGTTTAGCATCTGAGATACATTAGCCCAATATTATTAAGCACAAGATGCATGATGCTAAAATACCCCAAATTTTTAACCCAAAAGCGCAGTTAAATGCCTTATCGAATCGCGCATTTACGCGGGGGCGTATTCTATCACGCCTTGTTGCTTGGGGCTATCTTTGACATCCCTACAGACGCTGACTATTGAGTAATTCGAGCGAATGAATTTGCCCTTGTTGCAACTGTTTGCGGTAATCGTTGAGGCAATCGAGCACTAACGGACTGCGCAACTGGTGTACTCTCGCGGCTATTTGCTCAAAGCTCAACCAATGGGCGGCATAAATATCCACATCCTGTGGCTTAGGTGTGAGTAGCGTATCGACTTGCACCAAAAAGGTAAAACGCACAAAAGCGAGGTCCTGATTGGCGCTAAATTGATAAATCCCGACCAATCCCTGTGGCTTGAGTTGAAGGCCTGTTTCCTCAAAGACTTCGCGCTCACAGGCTTGGATAAGACTTTCATTCGCTTCCAAATGTCCTGCTGGTTGATTAAAACGCTGCTCACCATCAATCCACTCTTCCACTAATAGATACTTATCCTCGGTAGAGGCATGGATAATACAAGCAACTGTTACATTGGGTTTATATCTTGCTTTTACTGTCACAGTGATTACCTTTGAGCGGCTAGATTAGGGATATTAGATTGCTTGTTGGCGTAAGACTATTCGGTCTTTTGAGCCACCAGTATGCATTTATGCTCACCTGTCGCTAAATCATCTAGACTCCATTGGCCTATTTTATAGCGAATAAGTCTTAAGGTCGGAAAACCAATATGGGCCGTCATCCGCCGAACTTGGCGATTGCGTCCTTCGTGGATTTGAATTTCCAGCCAAGTTGTTGGGATGTTTTTTCGCTCACGGATTGGTGGATTACGCGGCCACACATTCGGCGTCGCCATGATGCAGACCTTCGCGGGCAGCGTCATGCCATCTTTTAATTCAACCCCTTGGCGCAGTTTGGCTAAATCGGCTTCCGATGGCACACCTTCCACTTGTACCCAATAGGTTTTAAAGGTTTTCTTTTTTGGCTCAGTCAGTTTGGCTTGGAGTTGACCGTCATTGGTTAACAGCAACAGTCCCTCGCTGTCGCGATCTAATCGCCCAGCAGCATAAACGCCCGGAATAGGGATGTAATCTTTTAAGGTTTTACGGCCTTGCTCATCGGTAAATTGGCACAGAACATCGAAGGGCTTGTTAAATAAGACGATGATAGGCGCAGTTTGAGGCTTGACGCGTGAGGCCGATGAGTGTTTTTGAAGCCGTGTTTTGGGACTATTTTGTTGTGACCCTGTATCGCGCTGCAAACTTGCCTTGGCAGATTTGGCGAAGGAGCTTGGTTTACTTCCTTTGCTGCGGTTATCTGCCCTATGCTGCGGGTGCGTGGTGGATGCGCTCTGGCCGCGAGTGCGAGGTGTTGCCTGAGAAGTTAGCGGGTTATTTTTGTTCATGCAGTAACTAATTGTTGTTCATACCGTGGCGAATAGTCGCTTAAGACAGTCTAGTCATTTTACGTCGTCGCCGATGATATACGACTGAACCTATCCGTTAGCAGACGTCAGAAAGAAGACGTGTTATTTATCTGCACACAGTGTACTTGGCATTCGCCGTTAGTGGAATTTGAATATTATTGTGAATGCTCTATGATGTCGGCCTGAAAATGTGATCTACGCCTAAATGTTTGTTAGGTATTAATGAGTCGATTTACCCACGTTGGCGAACGTAAAGAGGATGTTGCAGCGGGTTTATAGGTTTTGTAGGGGCGTTTACGATTGCCTCGATAGAGAATTCCTTCGTGCCAATGTTTGTTCGTCATGATATAAAATTATTATAAAAATACTAAATTTTACAATAATGTAGGATGTAACATGAAAGATAACTCACCAACAATTATTTATACCGAAACCGATGAAGCGCCAGCACTGGCAACGCTTTCTCTGTTACCTATCATCAAGACCTTTACCAATGCGGCGGGTGTGGCGGTTGAAACCCGTGACATTTCTTTATCAGGCCGTGTGATTGCTAACTTCCCAGAAAAACTGACTGACGCGCAAAAGATTGGCGATCACTTAGCTGAGCTTGGCGATTTAGCGAATCAACCAGAAGCTAATATCATCAAGTTGCCTAATATCAGTGCGTCAATCCCACAGTTAAAAGCCTGTATTTTAGAGCTGCAACAGAAAGGATATGACATTCCAAACTATCCTGACGAGCCAAAAACTGACGAAGAAAAGTCAATTAAAGCGCGTTACGACAAGATCAAGGGCAGTGCGGTAAACCCCGTCCTGCGTGAAGGTAACTCTGATCGCCGCGCGCCGCTGTCAGTGAAAAACTTCGCGAAAAAGAACCCACACTCTATGGGTAAATGGGTGAAAGACTCTAAGTCACACGTTGCTCATATGAGCGAAGGTGATTTTTACGGTAGCGAGCAGTCAGTGACTTTGGCTAACGCAGACACGGTCAACATCGTTCTGGCACAAAAAGACGGTCAAGAAGTCGTCCTTAAATCAGATCTGAAACTGCTCGCGGGTGAAATCATCGACGCGTCAGTGATGAGCAAAAAAGCCTTAGTGAGCTTCTTTGAGCGTGAAATTGCCAATGCCAAGGCTGAAAACGTGTTGTTATCGCTGCACCTTAAAGCCACCATGATGAAAGTGTCCGATCCCATCATGTTTGGCCATGCCGTGAAAGTGTTCTTCAAACCGGTATTTGATAAACATGCAGCGTTATTTGCTGAATTAGGCGTTGATGTGAACAACGGTTTTGGCGATGTATATGCGAAAATCGCCAGCTTACCTGCCGATGTACGTAGCCAAATTGAAGCCGATATCGCGGCGGTCTACGCTGAGCGTCCTGCGCTGGCGATGGTGGATTCTGACAAAGGCATCACCAACTTACACGTCCCAAGCGACATTATTATCGATGCTTCTATGCCAGCGGCTATTCGTTCATCTGGCCAAATGTGGGGTCCAGATGGCAAGTTGCACGATACTAAAGCGCTGATCCCAGACCGTTGCTACGCAGGTGTGTATCAAGAAACTATCGCGTTCTGTAAAGAACACGGTGCATTCGATCCAAGCACTATGGGCAGTGTGCCAAACGTGGGCCTGATGGCGCAAAAAGCCGAAGAATATGGCAGCCACGATAAAACCTTCGAAATCCCAGCCGATGGCGTAGTTAACGTGATTGATGCCAGTGGCAAAGTGTTAATGAGCCACAACGTCGAAGCGGGCGATATTTGGAGAATGTGCCAAGTTAAAGATGCCCCAATTCGCGACTGGGTGAAATTAGCCGTACGCCGCGCACGTTTAAGCAATACTCCTGCGGTATTCTGGTTAGATGCAAATCGTGCCCACGATGCGCAATTGATTGTTAAAGTGAAGCAATATCTGCCTGAGCATGACACCAGCGGTTTAGACATCAGCATCATGTCACCAGAAGAAGCAACACGTTTCTCTTTAGCGCGCATCAAAGAAGGTAAAGATACTATTTCTGTTACTGGTAACGTACTGCGTGACTACCTGACTGACTTGTTCCCAATCCTCGAACTGGGTACCAGTGCTAAGATGCTATCTATCGTGCCATTAATGAATGGTGGCGGCCTGTTTGAAACGGGTGCGGGCGGTAGTGCGCCTAAACACGTACAACAGGTTGAAAAAGAAGGTCACTTACGTTGGGACTCTCTAGGTGAATTCCTGGCATTAGCGGCTTCTTTAGAGCATTTAAGCCAAACTGTGGGTAACCCTAAAGCGCAAGTACTGGCGGATACCTTAGATCAAGCCATTGGTCAGTTCTTAGATAGCAACAAGTCGCCATCAAGACGCGTTGGAGAGCTAGATAACCGTGGTAGCCATTTCTATCTGGCGATGTACTGGGCACAAGCATTAGCCGCTCAAACCAAAGACGAGCAGTTACAAGCTCACTTTATTCCATTAGCGCACGCTTTAAGCGCCAATGAGCAAGTGATTGTGGCTGAACTCAACAATGCGCAAGGTGCACCAGTGGATTTAGGCGGTTACTATCGTTTAGACGCCGCAAAAGCTGAAAAAGCCATGCGCCCAAGCGAGACACTGAACAAGCTATTACTTGCTTAAGCAGCATTGATACTTGTAAAGGCCTGCATTGCAGGCCTTTTTATTGCACTAAATTTAGGAGTAAGTTGTAAATTAACCAGAGCGAGTTAACGTTTCGAGATGAAAATGTATTCGCTCCGGTACACCTATGCTCACAAAATGAGACATGACGTGTAGTTATTCTACTCAAAATAAAAAGGCAGGGATTAATCCCTGCCTTTTAGATCATTGGCCTCACCATACATTATTTTGTTGGTGAAATGGCTGAAGCGTGCATTCCTTTTGGACCTTGTTCTACTTCAAATTGAACCGGTTGGCCTGCTTTTAGAGTTCTATAGCCTTCCATTTCAATGGTAGAATAGTGTGCAAAAACGTCCTCGCCACCTTGATCAGGGCAAATAAACCCGAATCCTTTGGCGTTGTTGAACCATTTAACAGTTCCGCTTGCCATACTTCCACTTCCTTCTGTTGTCTACTTACCAGTAAGATAGTAAAACCTGTATAGACGGGATTGTTTCACCGTCTGAGCTACAGAATGTAAGGAGTAAAAGCGGAAGTCAAGCTAAAATTAACAAAGAGGTAACAACTGATTAATTTGAAGATAGCAATTGGAAGAGGACAACACGAGAGGCTAGTATTAAAAAATGGGTAAGACAGGAAACATAGAGCACGTTGAAGAACGTGTTGAATCTGAGTTAATGCCACCTTCGATGTATAAGGTGATCCTTAATAATGACGATTACACGCCAATGGATTTTGTGATAGAAGTGCTACAAATCTTCTTTCGCAAGAATGAGCAGGAAGCCACAGATATCATGTTGACTATTCATCACCAGGGAAAGGGTATCTGCGGGATTTTCCCCTACGGCATTGCAGAAACTAAGGTGATACAAGTAAATCAATTTGCAAGACAAAACCAACATCCGTTACTGTGTTCGTTAGAGAAGGCTTAACAGCGCTTACTCTGTTGTCAGTTGTTAATTTTGGGGGTGCTTATGCTGAACAAAGATCTGGAAGTCACCTTAAATCTGGCGTTTCAGCAAGCCAGAGAGGCTCGTCACGAGTATATGACGGTTGAACATCTGTTATTGGCTCTGATAGACAACCCTGCGGCTCAAGACGCGCTAATCGCCTGTGGAGCGAATTTAGATAAACTTAGAGATGAAGTAGCAAGCTTTATTCAACAAACCACCCCAATCATTGCGGATATGGATGATGATAAAGAAACCCAACCAACGCTCGGGTTTCAGCGGGTACTGCAACGCGCCGTTTTCCATGTGCAGTCCTCGGGCCGCAATGAAGTCACTGGTGCTAATGTGCTGGTGGCCATTTTTAGTGAGCAGGAATCCCAAGCTGTTTATCTGCTGCGTCGCAGCGACATCAGCCGTTTAGATGTGGTGAATTATATTTCCCATGGTTTTTCAAAAAATGAGGACAGCGACGCTCATCAAGATCAAGAACGCATCGAAGATCAAAGCGAAGCGAACGAAGAACGCAGCATGTTGTCGCAGTTTGCGAGCAATTTAAACCAACTTGCAAAACAAGGGGTGATAGATCCGCTGATTGGTCGTGATCAAGAAATTGAACGCGCCATCCAAACTTTATGTCGTCGCCGTAAAAATAATCCATTGTTGGTGGGTGAAGCGGGCGTGGGTAAAACTGCGATTGCTGAAGGTTTGGCTTATCGAATCGTCAATAATCAAGTGCCAGAGGTGATGGCGCAGGCGACTGTGTACTCCCTCGACTTAGGCTCCTTGCTTGCTGGCACTAAGTACCGTGGCGATTTTGAAAAACGCTTCAAGAGTCTGCTTAAGGAACTTAGCGCCGATAAACACGCCATTTTATTTATTGATGAAATTCATACCATTATTGGTGCAGGCGCAGCATCGGGTGGGGTGATGGATGCCTCTAATCTGCTAAAGCCGTTATTATCGAGTGGTAATTTGCGTTGCATGGGCTCAACCACGTTCCAAGAATATCAGAGTATTTTTGAGAAAGATCGTGCACTGGCGCGCCGTTTCCAAAAGGTTGATATTAATGAACCTTCAGTGGCTGAAACCACTAAAATTCTGATGGGTTTAAAGTCTAAATACGAAGAATATCACGGCGTGCGTTACACCCAAGCGGCGATTAACAGCGCGGCAGAGCTGTCGGCAAAACACATTAATGACCGGCATTTACCCGATAAAGCCATCGATGTGATCGATGAGGCGGGTGCGCGCATGGCTATGTTGCCACAGAGCAAACGTAAGAAAACCATCGGTCAGGCCGAGATTGAAACCATTGTGGCGAAGATTGCTCGGATCCCAGAAAAATCAGTCTCCGCCAGCGACAAAGATTTACTGCGTAATCTTGAGCGCAATCTCAAGATGGTGGTCTTTGGTCAAGACAAGGCGATTGAATCCTTAAGCTCGGCGATTCGATTATCACGCAGTGGTTTAGGTACAGATAAAAAACCTGTTGGTAGCTTTTTGTTTGCTGGCCCAACTGGGGTAGGTAAGACAGAAGTCACCAATCAGTTAGCTAGTTGCCTAGGAATGAAGCTGGTGCGTTTCGATATGTCGGAGTACATGGAAAGCCATACGGTTTCTCGTTTGATTGGTGCTCCTCCTGGATACGTAGGATACGACCAAGGTGGTTTACTCACCGATGCTGTAATTAAAAATCCCCATTGCGTGGTGTTGCTCGATGAAATCGAAAAGGCTCACCCCGATGTCTATAACCTGTTACTGCAGGTGATGGATCATGGCACCTTAACCGATAACAACGGTCGCAAGGCGGATTTTAGGCATGTCACCTTAGTGATGACGACAAACGCAGGTGTTCAGGAAACGATCCGTAAGTCTATTGGCTTTACTCAGCAGGATCATACCCAAGATGCCTTATCGGAAATCAATCGAGTATTCTCGCCAGAGTTCCGTAACCGCTTAGATTCCATCATTTGGTTCAACCATTTAGATATGACTATCATAGCCAAGGTGGTTGATAAATTTTTGGTGGAATTACAAGCACAACTTGATGCGAAACATGTGTTACTTGAAGTCAGTGATGAGGCCAGAACTCTACTCGCCGAGAAAGGCTATGATAAGAGCATGGGCGCACGGCCAATGGCCCGCGTGGTGACAGAGCTTATTAAACGTCCATTAGCGGATGCTATTCTCTTCGGTGAACTGGAACATGGCGGTGTTGCTCATGTTGATGCCAAAGACGGTGAAATCGTGATCCACACCGAACGCCACGAGAAAAGTACCACTAAGGCTTAATCTCTCGCGAAAACCCAATAAAAATGGCTGCAATTGCAGCCATTTTTCTAATCTTACGCCAACAAAAAAACCCGGCCTCGCCGGGTTTTTCAACTAAAGGGGAATATTAGCGTGCGCGGAAGACAATACGACCTTTGGTCAGATCATAAGGGGTCAACTGAACTGTTACTTTGTCACCAGTCAGGATCCGGATGTAGTTTTTGCGCATTTTGCCTGAAATGTGGGCTATCACCACATGACCATTTTCAAGCTCTACGCGAAACATTGTGTTTGGCAAGGTTTCAAGGATAGTGCCTTGCATTTCAATGTTATCTTCTTTCGCCATTAATTATTTATCCCATTAGCCTTCGAATATAAAAAACGGGCGTATCATGCCGCAAATTCACCTTGCTGTAAAGGGGATGTGCCTAGCAAACTTGGGAATACTCCCAGCCTTGGGGGGTTAAAATCTGATAAGGGCGGTATAAGCGTTTGTAGGACATTTTCCGATTTGCATCAATTTGATATCCCAGATAAAGAAAATCTTTACCCTGCATTTTAGCCAATCTGCACTGGAGTAAGATCAACAATACGCCAAGGGAGCGGCGTTCTTCATCGGGGTCAAAGTAGCTGTAAATGGCTGACAAACTATTGGGCAGAGTGTCTGTCACTGCTACAGCCACAAGTCTATTGCCATCATAGACTTCAATAAACGTGGGGGGCAGCCAATGACAGAATAAAAATTGTTCATATTGGGTTTTGCTTGGCGGAAACATTGGGCCATCGAAGTGGCGCTCACGGATGTATTTTTCATACAGGGCATATTGAGCCTCGGTATGTTCTGAGGTGATGCGCCAAGTTAAATCACGGTTATGGGCTAGGGTGCGCTTTTGCCGTTTAGACGGTGTAAATTCTTTAATTGGTAACCGAATTGGCTGACAGGCACTGCAACGGGGGCAACGGGGTTTATAAATGGCGCTGCCACTGCGGCGAAAACCTATGGCGAGTAGCCGCTCAAATAGTATTGGGTCGAGGGTTTCCTCCTGAATGACTAACAGTTGCTCCTGCTGACCATCGAGGTAACTGCAGGGGAAAATTTGGCTGATCCCAATGGCGATTGGGGTGTTACTCGCGTTAGAGTTCAAGTGTGACCTCACTTGGTATCCAAGCTGCAGGATTAACCGTGTTATCCCTAAACTGGGTTAAGAGTTGTATAAAGTTCGCGCGTTTAACGGGTTTTGCCCCTAAGCTCTCAAGGTGGGGATTCATTACCTGTGCATCAATAAGTTTAAAATTCATTTTGATTAAATGTTGTTGCAACACCGCCATGGCCGCCTTTGACGCATTGGTTTCGCGGTGGAACATGGATTCACCACAAAACACTTGGCCAATGGCGAGACCATAAAGCCCACCGATTAATCGCTCACCGTGCCAAACTTCGATTGAGTGGGCATGGCCATTATGGTGTAGCTCACGGTAGGCCATTTGGATTTCATGGGTTATCCAAGTGCCAGTTTGTTTACGCCGAGGTTGAGCACAACCTGCCATCACATCGGTAAAGGCATGATTGATGGTATAGCGCCAAGGCTGTTTTTTTAAATATTTACGTAAACTGGTGCTGATATTCACTTGGCCTGGAATAAAAATGGCGCGGGGATCGGGTGACCACCATAAAATAGGATCCTCGGCGTTAAACCAAGGGAAAATGCCGTGATAATAGGCGGTCAACAAACGCTCTGGGCGTAGGTCACCACCTATCGCCAATAAGCCGTTTGGATCGGTGAGGGCGAGTTCGGGTGAAGGAAAAGCTTCAAATTCGTGATTCAGAAAAGACAGTGAGTTCACAATTGCGTATGATTCAGTAATAGACCCTTATACTAAGTTAGCGGAAATTCGGATATGTGGAAACCTACACTAGCGAGCTTTATGTTTATTTGTGCTTTAGTGATTTCTCCGGTGCAAGCAGGTTACGATCGTAATCAGGCGGTGCCGGTCGAGAAAGTCCTCTATGGTGATATCAACTCAGTACGTAATATCACCGAAACCCAATTAATTGAAGACCGAAACCAAGGTTGGAAAACTTTCGGTGGCGCATTAGCGGGTGGTGTTATCGGCCATCAATTTGGTGGTGGCTCTGGCCAAGATATTGCGACAATATTAGGCGCCTTAATTGGTGCTGGAGTTGGCAATCGTTATGGCAGTGGCACAACGGTGCAATCGCTCAAGCTCGTGGAGCTGATGATCACTCAGGAAGACGGCACGCAAGTCATGGTGATCCAAGATTATGATCCTGGCATGGTGTTCAATGCGGGGGATAGGGTACGTGTGGTGTACCTGCAAGGTGGGGTTCGCGTTGATTTAGCCATGTAACTAAGCCATGCACCTAACGCGAGGAAATTAAGCCTAACTGCCAAACATTAATAAAGAACGTTAAACGGTGATGGAATGACAAGGACAGAACTAACCCAATATTTAGCCGATTTTTTGCGGATATCGGCCTTTAAAGATTACGCCCCCAATGGTTTGCAGGTTGAAGGTAAAGCAGATATCCGCACCATAGTGACAGGTGTGACTGCTTGCCAAGCGTTAATCGATGAAGCGATTCGCCTCAAAGCCGATGCGATTTTGGTTCACCATGGTTTTTTCTGGAAGAGTGAGCCTGAGGTGATCACAGGCATGAAGCAGCGCCGAATCAAAGCCTTACTCGCCCACGATATCAATCTGTTTGGTTATCACTTGCCCTTAGATGCCCATCCAATGTTAGGTAATAATGCGGTCTTAGGCCGCAAACTGGGGATCATCGATGCTGAAGCAGTAGAAGATGTGGCACAGGGATTAGTGTGGCGTGGAAAGCTCGATTTGCCCGTCAGTGCCAGTGAATTTGCCGCGACCTTAGACGAAGTACTTGGCAGAGCGCCGCTGCATATTGGCGAGAGTTCGGATGAAATCCAATATTTAGCTTGGTGTACGGGCGGTGCGCAGGATTATATCGATGTTGCCGCGAGTCTTGGTGTGGATGCGTTTATCAGTGGCGAAGTGTCAGAGCGTACTTTCCATAGCGCAGTGGAGCAGGGAATTCACTATTATGCGGCGGGTCACCATGCGACCGAGCGTTTTGGCATTGAGGCGCTGGGGCGTCATCTCGCTCGCGAATTTAATTTGGTACACCATTTTGTAGATATCGCTAACCCTGTTTAACAATCTTGCTTTATCGACATCTTGTAAATGAAAGGCGAGCCATGCTCGCCTTTGTCTTATGTAAATCAACCTTAAGTTCAAATCAGTCCTAAGTTTAAATAAGCCCTAGGGTCGACAGGATAAAAATGCCTAAGGTGCAGGTGAGCAGCGAGCAAACGGTGGTTAAGGCGATAATATTGGCCGCAAGCGTGGCATTTCCTCCCATGGCCCGCGCCATCACATAACTTGCGGCTGCCGTGGGCGCGGCGCTCATCAAAAACACTAAGGCAAGTTCAACTTCGCGATAGCCAAGTATCAAGGCGCCTAGGGTGATGAACAGTGGCGCAAAGATAAGTTTTAAGGCGGTCGAGAACCACGTGGCATACTTTTCATGTCTGAGCGAGCCAATATCCAATGAACCGCCTGTACACAGCAGTGCTAATGGGAGTGTCATATTGGCAAAGTATTGCCCAGCATCGAGGACCATTTTCGGTAAGGGGATCGCCAGCAGATAAAACAACATGCCGAGTATAATGGCAATGATCAGCGGATTTTTGGTGATGGTTTTAATGATCACCGCAAAAGCGCGGCGGCTTGATTCCTCACCCTTAGGACTCAAGCAAATCACGGCTTGAATATTGTAGAGTAGCGTCATGGACGCGACATAAACGGCCGCTAAGGCAACGCCCGATTCGCCATAGGCATTAGAGACATAGGCTAAGCCGATAATGGCGGTATTGGCCCTAAATCCCCCTTGAATAATAACGCCTTGATCCTTCGGCTCGGGGAAAAATCGTTTTGTCGCGTAGGTCGAGAGGATAAAAAACAGTAAGTTGGCGAGTAAGCCATAACCGATTAATGGCGCACTGGCGGCAAGATTGTGGTGCGAGCTAATTATGCTGAGAAACAACAGCGCTGGCAGGGTGACATTAAAAACCAGCTTAGAAGCGACATCAATAAAGTGTTCGTCAATCACTTGGGTGCGTTTAAGCATCACGCCTAGGGCTAACATTAAACAGATGGGACCGGTTATTGAAGCAGAAAACAACAGCTGCTCAATGATATTGCCCATAACTTCTCCTCGAAAATTTCATAGTGCGTTGTCGCTGAATCAGTGCAGCTTAGCCATAGCCGCGATAGTGTCGCACAGTCAGTCACTTGTCGAGGCCACATCAACTTACGCTCCCTGATAAAGCGTAAAGGAATGTGTGTTTAATAAATAAGGCCGCATTAAATGCGGCCTTATATCGATTTAGCAGTAGCTTGACTCGTGTTTAGCCTAGCTTACTTAACCCGCATACCAGGTTGTGCGCCTTCGTGGGGTTCTAAAATCCACAAATCACTGCCACCAGGGCCGGCTGCTAGTACCATGCCTTCTGACATGCCAAAACGCATCTTACGTGGTGCAAGGTTGGCGACCATCACAGTCAGCTTACCTTCGAGATCCTCAGGCGAATAGGCTGATTTAATGCCTGCAAATACCTGACGGGTTTCGCCGCCGATATCAAGTTGCAGTTTTAACAGTTTGTCGGCTTCGGCTACATGCTCGGCTTTAACGATACGCGCAATACGCAGATCGATTTTAGCGAAATCGTCATAGTTGATAGTGTCGCTAATAGGATCGGTCGCCAATGGCCCTTTAGGTGCTTCTGGCTCGCTCGTGGCTTGCAAGTTTTCTTTAGAGTCGGCCACCATAGCTTCAACTTTGTCTAACTCAACACGCTGCATCATGGCTTTGAATGGCGCAATTTCGTGGCCCGCCATATCTTGGCCTAAGCCATCCCACGTTAAGGTTTGTTGGAAGAAGGCTTCAACGTCTTGCGCTAAGCGTGGTAACACAGGTTTTAAGTACGTCACCAAAATGCGGAACAGGTTCAGCGCGTTTGAACACACTTGGTGCGCGGCTTCCTGTTGATCATCTTGCTTCACTAGCTGCCAAGGCGCAGCATCGGCGACAAAACCGTTGGCGATGTCCGCGAGTGCCATGATTTCACGCATCGCTTTACCGTATTCACGGGTCTCATAAAACTCAGCGATTTGTTCTTGTTTGGCTAAAAACGCCTCAGTTAGCGTGGTATCCGCAATTTTCGCGAGCTTGCCATCGAAGCGCTTAGTGATAAAACCTGCGGTGCGCGAGGCTAAGTTCACTAGCTTACCGACTAGATCTGAATTCACGCGCTGGGCGAAATCTTCCAGATTTAAATCTAAATCGTCGATACGGCTACTGAGTTTAGCCGCGTAGTAGTAGCGTAAATATTCAGGATCTAAGTGATCTAAGTAAGTGCGAGCCTTAATAAAGGTGCCCTTAGATTTAGACATCTTAGCGCCGTTCACCGTTACATAACCGTGGGCATAGACGCTGTTAGGTTGACGGTAGCCCGATCCATGGAGCATCGCAGGCCAGAACAGACTGTGGAAATAAACGATATCTTTACCGATAAAATGGTAAACCTCGGCTTTAGAATCCTTCGCCCAAAATTCGTCAAAGCTTAGCTCTGGGCGTTTGTCACACAGGTTTTTGAATGAGCCCATGTAGCCGATAGGCGCATCTAACCACACGTAGAAGTATTTGCCCGGTGCATCTGGGATCTCAAAACCAAAGTAAGGTGCATCGCGGGTGATGTCCCATTGCTGCAGACCCTGTTCGAACCATTCGTCGAGTTTGTTGGCCATTTCGGTTTGCAGTGCGCCGGAGCGAGTCCACTCTTTGAGCATGTCTTCGAAGGCGGGTAAGTCGAAGAAGAAGTGCTCTGTGTCCTTCATCACTGGCGTGGCACCCGATACCGCTGATTTTGGATTGATAAGCTCAGTCGGGCTGTAAGTTGCGCCGCAGGCATCACAGTTGTCGCCGTATTGATCGGGCGATTTACACTTAGGGCAGGTGCCTTTTACGAAGCGGTCCGGCAGGAACATCGACTTCTCAGGGTCAAATAGCTGA
Organism: Shewanella sp. ZOR0012; assembly: GCF_000798835.1. Classification (NCBI taxonomy): domain Bacteria; kingdom Pseudomonadati; phylum Pseudomonadota; class Gammaproteobacteria; order Alteromonadales; family Shewanellaceae; genus Shewanella; species Shewanella sp. ZOR0012. Next base: position 3,660,931 of record NZ_JTLE01000094.1, on the reverse strand, counting down.
GAAATGCTCTTGCTTTTGATATAGCCATTAGCGCGCAGTTTTAAGTAAATATCGCTCGCCAGCACGCGGTTTTCGTCACTGTGGGTGCTGTGATAATTATCGAAGGCGATATTAAAATCGGCGAAATCCTGCTGATGCTCTTTGTTGACTTGAGCAATCATTTCTTCAGGCGCCATACCTAATTGCTGCGCCTTGAGCATAATCGGTGTACCGTGGGCGTCATCGGCACAAATATAGTGGCACTCATGTCCACGAAGCTTTTGATAACGCGACCAGATATCCGTCTGGATGTATTCCAGCATGTGACCTAAATGAATCGGTCCGTTCGCGTAGGGAAGTGCGCTGGTCACGAGAATTTTACGTTGTGAAGTTGCCATCTTGTCTCAAATATCGTGGTGGGCCAAAAATAATGGTAGAGATACTAACCGATTACAGGATGATTTTCATCAAAACCTGAGTCGATTGGGTTAAATCTGCGCTAATGTTTTTGTCATTATCTGGTACACTTGGGCAAATTTATTGGTGGGGGTAATTCTTTTGTCTTCAACTCAAACTGATTATCGTTTAAGTGACGATCTTCTCGGGCCAGTTCTGGCCATTCTCGATGCATATATCGACCCGTATTTAGCGAAGGGTTTAGTGAGCGCAGGATGCGTTAATAAATTGGCGATTGAAGGTAAGCGTTTGCAGCTTGGCTTAGTCTATCCATACCCTTGTATGACTCAATACCGCGATACCGTGATGGCGCTGACCAACAAACTCGCTGTGCTGGATGCCATCGATGAGGTTGAGTGTGAAATCGATTTTCAACCTAAGGTGTATTCGGCGATTGCTTCTATCGCACCGATTGCCAATGTGAAGCAAGTGATTGCTGTCGCGTCCGGCAAAGGCGGTGTGGGTAAATCAACCACGGCGGTCAACCTTGCTTTAGCACTGGCCGCTGAGGGCGCACAGGTTGGTATTTTAGATGCCGATATTTATGGTCCTTCCGTCCCATTAATGCTTGGGATCCCCAACTTCAGGCCCGTTTCCCTCGATGGTAAACACATGAGCGCCGCCAGTGCCCATGGCATTGCCGCCCAATCGATTGGGTTTATGTTAAGTGGTGATGAAGCCGCAGTATGGCGTGGTCCTATGGCGGCGGGCGCGCTTGCGCAGCTGCTCAATGAAACCCAGTGGCCAGAGCTAGACTATTTAGTCGTCGATATGCCACCGGGCACGGGTGATATTCAATTAACCCTGTCGCAAAAAGTGCCAGTAAGTGGCGCGGTGATTGTGACAACGCCGCAGGATATCGCTCTCGCCGACGCCAAGAAAGGCATCACCATGTTCCAGAAGGTGAACATTCCGGTCCTCGGCATTGTTGAGAATATGAGTTTCCATTTATGCCCCGAGTGTGGTCATAAAGAACATCCTTTTGGTACGCACGGTGGCAGTAAAATGGCCGAGCGTTATCAAGTTCCACTGTTAGGCGCCTTACCACTGCACATCAATATCCGTGAAGCCATGGATGTGGGTGCGCCGACGGTTGTGGCCGAGCCTGACAGTGAAGTGGCGGCACTTTATCGGGAAATT
>NZ_JTLE01000094.1:3605624-3659346 GCF_000798835.1 Shewanella sp. ZOR0012 | reverse complement strand
CGAGTAACTATCATCGCCACATAAAAAAGCCCGCCGAACAACGCGGCTACAGCAATGGTAATAGGGAGTGTCTTCAAGGCTTATCTGGGTTCGGCGAGGGCGCGGCATACAAACCTCCTTGTTCAATGCTTAAACAAAGCATAGTCGGAGGTTAGCTACCTCGCTATTAAGGTTGGGTGTCCATGTTTTGATGTTTTGGGGGCATAAATGTTTTAGAAAAGGCTGTACACCGATGTGTTAGCTGCCTTTTAAGTATGATTCTTTATTATTTGGTGACAGTTATTCTGCATTCAGTAATTTATAGGGGCGGGCAATCGCTCCTTTGAGATCGCCGAGGGAAAACACCTTCGAAAAGCGCGCAAAGCTTTTGCCATAAAATATTGTTTCTACCACGGGCAGACTAAAGACATTGTATCTCGCGGCAAGCTCTAGGTGAGTTTCACAGTCGATATAGACTAGCTGCATTTGGGGACAATCCTTGGCTAGCATAGCGGCGATTTGCGGTTTTAGTACCTGACACACGCCACAACTTGGTGCACCAAATAGCAGTAATACCGCTGGATATTGCTTTAGTATGGCATCCAGTTGCTCAGGTGTTTCAAGGGGGTGGGTAACGGCAGTCGGCATGGACAATCCTATCGAATTTGGGGTTTTACAGGCAGAGTATCACGGAATTAATCCCCATTTTACGGCACTGCTGCTGATAAATGAGCCTACGAAAAATAGACCCACCGTCAGTATGATAATGCCGAATACTATTAGTCCTGCTATTTGTGTTCCGCTGAGCTTATCGATCCAATGTGAAAGCTTATTTATCATTTTTGTTTTACCTCGTTACAACATGGATGAGCTGCACCATTGGCTTTCACAGGGAATACCATCGCCATCACCATCCATTTGCGTGTTGGGACAATTTTGAATGTAAAAGGTCGCTTCAGCACAGGAGCGCATATGGCTGCAATGCGTTTTACCTGCTTCACAGTGAAATTGAGGTTCGACTGTTCTTGGAGATTGTACTTCGGAATAAGCGGCTGGTTTTTCCTCAATAATAGTCTCTTGCCTTTGTTGAAATGCCTTATAGCCAAATCCCGCTAGGGCAACGAACAATAATATTGAAATCAAACGGTTGAGTGATGACTGGGTTTTCTTGGTATTGGCGCTTTTGTTGCCTCGATTGACCTGCGGCGTTCGGCTTGCGGCTGTTGATGTGGGGGTTGCTGCCAGTACCGCAACGCCCTCTATTGAAGCGATTACAGCTTTAATTTTGCCGTCATTCTGGACTTCTGTTTGGTATAAAATGCTATCGCCGACTTTCGGTTTTCGCGCCATCTTCTTAAGTACTGAGATATGGATAAACACATCGCGATCACCACTTTTATCTGGCTGAATAAAACCAAATCCCTTTTGATCGTTCCAGCGTACTAGTACGCCTCTCTCCATGAGCATTGATAGTTTCCTTATGAGTTGATTCTGCGCCTAATTGGATTTACTTGCATAAAAGGCTGCCAGCTAAGTTACTCAAGTTACAGCCTTTTGGCAATTTGTATCTGGGTGGCATCGCGATTGATGCTCTTTGCTTTGTGCGCGGCGATGGCCTCAGTACCTTGTGGTTTATGTGATTTGAAAAACAAGTCACCAAACCGTCTTGACTAAATTTTGTGCTAAAAACTTGCCATGTTACTGTGTGTCACATAGTATTTGCTGTGTGCCACATAGTATGTACAGCACAGTGTTAATCAATAGGAATTGAGTATGACAAGTTCACAGCTAGTCAAAATGCGACTCGAGTTACGCCGTGGCGTATTAGTGTTGGCGGTATTGGGATTGTTAAAACAACCCCATTATGGTTATTCGCTTCGCAAACAGTTGCAGGACGGCGGTATCGATATCGACGAGGGAACGCTGTATCCCTTAGTGCGCCGTTTAGCCGAGCAGGGATTGTTAGACAGTGAGTGGCGACAGGCGGAAGGACGAGAACGCCGTTACTATCAATTGTCATCATCGGGGGCTGAGCTACTTAGCCAACTAACCGAGGAATGGCAGCAACTTAATGGTGCCTTGGCATTTTTGCTAGGGCAGGTTACCGATGAGAATACAGAGGAAAACTGATATGGAATTAGTTGACCGTTATATTGCCGCTGTGCAACGGGAATTGCCCGAAGATAAACGTCAGGAAATTAGTCGTGAACTCAAAGCCAATATCTGTGATCAATTGGATGCCCTTGCTGAACAAGGTGAGCTGTCGGAATCACAAATCGCCGCAGTGTTAAAGCAAATGGGACATCCGGCACAGGTCGCCTGGCAATTTGTGCCACCAAGCCCCATAGTGGCTAATGAAGATATCTCTTTGTTTAAGTACACCTTGTATATGGTGCTGGGCGTCTTATTTGTATTGCAGGTGATTGGTGGGGCGACCCAATGGCTTGGTGCGAGTGAAGGGAGTTTATTAGGATTTCTGCTGCATATTGTCCACGGCTTTATCGGTGATGCTTGCTTTGCATTTACCGTAATTGTGTTGTCATTTTGGAGTTTTTCAATTCAGGGAAAATCAATTTCCGCTGGCTGTAGCAAAGACTGGCAACCGCAACAACTGCCCAAAGTGGTGCCTTCTTGGCAGCAAATCCGCTTTAGTGATGTGTTTTTCGATCTAGCGACTTATCTTTTTTTACTCTTGGTAATTTGGAATAGTGTCTGGATGAGTGCCGAGCAACTAGCGGCACGTTCAGTTATCTTCAGTGTTAATGTACAGCAATTGCTGCAATGGTTTAGCCCCATTATCTTGCTGTCTATTTTCAATAGTCTTTGGCAACTGCGCCGTCAGGTGTGGACGGCAACATTATTGCTAACGAATATGGGGATGAATCTAGCCTATGCGTTATTGCTTGTTTTTCTGGCGTTTAACTCGCCATTGTTACAGGTTCAAGGATCTGACTTAAATGGTCTTTTTACAGTGGAACAGTTAGATAAATGGTTAAGTCATGTCCTGTTGATTACCGCATTATTCCCCAGTTATGAATGTATCCGTGATCTGTTGAGGTGGCGAAAGTTAACTGCAAGCTAGAGGCTTAAATCGTGGCGTGATTCGTGGTGAGGGATTATTTGTTTAGCTTACTGCTAATACTTGCTTGCGCTTGTTGCTTGTACAGTTCAAATAAACCCTGCTGCTTCATTTTTTTGAGTTGTGCAGCAAGGTTTATAGCCAGTTGGCTATGGCGCTCGTTTAAATACCCATAGCTTGTGATTGCCTCTAATGTCGCTATCGGTTTTATTAGGCCGTCTTTAAACTCAGGAGTTTGCTGAAGGAGTTGTGAACTTATTTCTGAATCGATGTAGATATCTATCCGGCCGTGAAGTAATTTTCGAAATGAGTTAATGGGTGAAGATGATTCACTAAGCCGCGCTTCTGGTATAAGCGCTGTAAGGATTTGTTCAACCCGCAATATGCCTCGATAATATTCAACCTTATAGTCTGCTGTGGTTAGTGATTGCCAATCAGCAAGCTTGATATTCGGATTATTACTAAAGGCGATTAAATGTGTTTCGATAATGGGTTCTTCAACCCTAATCACATGTTGTACTTTATCGCCATAGTTGAACACTCTACCGGGTTCGCCATCGACTTTACTTGACTCCAGCATTTTGCTGGCTCGAATTGCGGGTACGAGTTCATAACTAAATTGATAACCCAGTTGGTCTAAGGCATGGCTGTAAATGAGTTCGGCCCATTTAAAGTAAAAGCTATGTTCAGGATCCTCATAAAACGCCATAGTAAATATGGGCTTATCCGTTACAGTCGCCGCTGTTGGCGAAGGTGTGGTTTCACTCGCTTGGGCGCTTAAGCAAAAGACGATTCCAATTAATATATTGGATATACCCGCAAGGTTCCTAAACGGCATACTCACTCCCTTTAATATGGAATATATAACACGCCCTAGTGTCGAAAAATCTAAATTTAACAATCTAAATCAATGCTATAGATAATTTTTTGGAAATAAAAAATTTTCTGACTGATGCGCAGAGTTTTGCGCAATCAAGGCACTCTGTCGTACGCATAGTGAGCTCTGGTTATATAGAGTATAGCCATCCTAATTCACTGGCTTAGCTTTATTCTCCCTTGTTCTTCGAACGGTGAAAAACCTCAATATCGGCAACAAAATGTGATCTGGTGGCGGACAAATTGTCCTTTTGTTGATAAAAATGTGCGACTCAGCACATAAATTTGACAGATAAATGTCGTTGGCGATTTTTCTCTCACTGGAGTTTGAGCTAGATCCGCTTTTGTGCTGTGAAGACAGTGTTAAATCCGCGTCATCAACTCGTTGACTCGGGAAACACTCAATGAAACTAAAACAACACGTTTTAAAAACACGGCCAGCTAAAGTCTATTTAACTGGCCTATGTTTATTGCCACTTAGCGGCTTATCGGCCACAGCTCTTGCTGATGATCTGGATAAAATCGAGCGTTTAGAAGTGCGTGGCAGGCAAATTAATACCTTAGGCCATAGTACTTCGGCGTCTGAAGGGATAGTGGGTGCGGCGGAGATCGAGAGTCGCCCGCTGCTGCGCACGGGGGAGGTCCTTGAGTTTGTCCCCGGGATGATCGTCACTCAGCACAGTGGTTCGGGTAAGGCGAATCAGTATTTTCTACGCGGTTTTAACTTAGACCATGGCACAGATTTTAATACTCGCGTCGAAGGTATGCCGGTCAATATGCGGACTCACGGGCATGGGCAAGGGTATACGGATCTTAACTTTTTAATCCCCGAGCTGTTAGGGGAAATACGTTATGCCAAAGGAGCTTATTATCCTGAAGTGGCGGACTTTTCCGGCGCGGGTGCTGCGCAAATTCTGCTCGCCGATGAACTCGCTTATCGCCAAGTTGGGGTGACCTTAGGGGAATACGGTTATCAACGGCTGGTGGCGACTCAGGATATGAAAACCGAGGCCGGCCGATTTATTTTAGGAACAGAATTACAGGCTTACGATGGTCCTTGGAGTGATATTAAGGAAGATGTCAGCAAGGTCAATGTGGTTGGTCGCTATCTTACCAAGCTTAATGGCGGGGACTTTAGCCTCACTATGATGGCCTACGACAATAGCTGGAATTCGGCGGATCAAATTCCGGCGCGGGCGGTGGAGTCTGGGCTGATTGATTTTTACGGTTCACTCGACACCGATGTGGGCGGTGAGGCCAGTCGTTACAGCATTTCGGCGAATTATGACGCTGGCAACTGGCAGGCCAATGCCTATGCGATACGCTCGACCATGGATCTGTTTTCAAACTTTACCTACTTCTTAAACGATCCCATCAATGGCGATGAATTTGAGCAGGTCGATGAGCGCACCATTTGGGGCGGCGATATTAAACGCGACTGGCAAATGAGTCTGGCGGGGACACAAATCAATTACAGTCTAGGTGCCGATGTACGTTACGACGATATTGGTGCCGTGGGTTTATATAACACCAAAGCACGGGAACGCCTCAGCACTGTGAGACTCGATGAAGTGCAGGAACTCTCTACGGGATTGTTTGGCAAGCTGGAGTGGTTGCCTGCGGACCAATGGCGTTTGAATTTAGGCTTGAGATACGACTATTTCGATGTGCAGGTCGATAGTGATAATCCCCTCAACAGCGGTGATGCTTCCGATGGTATGTTGAGCTTAAAGGCGGGCGCTTCCTACCTAGTGAACGATAATCTGGAACTCTATATGAATGCGGGGCAAGGATTGCATTCTAACGATGCCCGCGGCGCAACCATTAAGGTCGACCCAGTCACGGGCGATCCGGTTGAAAAGGTCGATTTGTTAGTGCGCTCCAATGGTGGCGAGTTTGGCGTCAAATACTATGATCGCGACTTTATTAACTTCTCCGCCGCGCTTTGGTATTTGGAACTCGACTCTGAACTACTCTTCGTTGGCGATGCGGGCAATACCGAACCAAGCCGCGCCTCTGAGCGTTACGGCGCTGAAATCACGGCCTATTATTGGCTTAACGATGATGTGAGCTTAGATATGGAACTGGCCTGGACCCGTGCCCGTTTTACCGAAAATGAACTCGATGAAGGCAAATATGTCGATGGTGCCGTGCCCTTTGTTGGCAGTGCGGGCATTACCTATCGTCCCGATGGCGATGGTTGGTATACCAGTGTCAGGCTGAGATATTTAGGTGAGCGGATCCTCGATAGTTTTGATGAGCATAAAGCCGATGACACGACTTTAGTGAACCTTGCCCTTGGTTATCAGTTATCGGGCTTCGATACTAAGCTGGAGCTATTGAATATATTTGATAGCAAAGACCACGATATCGATTATTTCTACGAGTCTCGTCTAGCGGGTGAGCCAGCTGAAGGTGTGGAAGACTTGCATTATCATCCCGTTGAGCCGCGTATGGTGCGGGTGAGTGTCAGTTATCGTTTCTAACTTGAGTGACCATTCTTGAGTGACCATTGCTAGCGCCAACCGATACGCTAAGTTTGTTCCGCACCTAGGATAAACTTAGCGTTTCTATTCTGTTTAACATCATCATTTCGATATTTAGCTCAAATAAAATATTTTTAAATCAAGATATTTAGTCATGTTAGGCATTGAGGCTGTCGGTGCCTCTTAAGGGAATACCCTCAAACACTCAATACTAAAATTGGTGATGAATATTAAACGGATCGCTGCCGTTATCTCCTGAAGTTTAATCATGGCATTAGCCACTCCCGTTACCGCTTCTTCTACCAACGAGGTGAATGCCCAATGTGCAACCTTTAAGGCAAGCCACTTAACAGCCCAATACCAAGTGAACAATGCTAATAAGGGGCAACGTTGGCAGATGACGCGACTCAGAGTTATTTAAAGGGATAACACCACCTTTGAACAATAGGCTCCCAATGGCGAGTATTTGCATTATTTCTCCGTTGAAAGTGCTCTGTCACTTAGCGCAAGGGTGACTTTCGGGCGTTAAACATCAAGCACGATCGTGAACCCTTATACCATGTGATCTCACTGGCATTGCCCGCTGATATAACTAACATTGGCCTAAAACAACTACTTTATTGAACTAACACAATTACTTTGCTTTGTGGTTTAAAGCGTTATCGAACACGGTCGCAGTGGCTTCTATAAATAGCGAAGACCATGCCATTGAGGCGTAAGACGGCCACGGCAGTCATTCGCACTCATCCGCCATTTGGCATTTTTTGGGGAGGGCGCTGCAATAATTTACTATTCCGACCAAGAGCTCGGCGGCTAGAATGAGTAGTATCTAAAGTTATGTTTGCCCTGTGAGATTAAGCTTGCCCTATGAGCCGTGTGACTCCCGTTGAAAATATCAATTACTGGCGCCATCCCAGTCTCTCGGGCATTGAACTGAGTCAGGCGGAATTTACCCATTTCAGTTTTGATAAACACGTGCATCTGGATTATCACTTAGGTGTGGTGACTCAAGGGGCACAGCAATTTATCAATAAGGGCTGTCATTATCAGCTAGGACAACATGGGCTATCGACCCTCAATCCCGATGAAACCCATGATGGACAAAGCCGTGACGCCGAAGGTTATCGGGTTAAGGTGATGTCGATCCCCGTGGAATATATGAATGGTATCAGCCTAGAGTTAGGGCTGAAGGCCCATTTTTTTAATGCACCTATGGTGGATGACTCCGCGTTATATCAGTACTTTATCCAGTTGCATGATTTGCTTATCCAAGGCCAATGCTCTGAGCTTGCGGCCGAGTCGCACCTGCTGAACTTTATGCAGCTGTTATTAACGCGCCATCCGGCAGGAGTGCTTAAACTTGAGCAGGATAGTAGGCTATCATGGCAGCAGTTAAATCGAATCAAACAGAAAATCCACGATGAACCTTGGCAAAACACTCAGCTTGAAGGTCTAGCCAATGAGGTCAACCTGAGTAAGTTTCAATTTTTAAGGCAGTTTAAACAGGCAACGGGTATGACGCCCCATGCCTACGTTAAGCGGGTGCGATTAGAGTTAGCGAAAAAGTCCTTAACCGATGGCACCTTAGTGGCAGATGTGGCCCAGCAGTTAGGCTTTTTCGACCAGAGTCATCTAAATAAGGCGTTTAAGCAGGCTTTTTTACTCTCTCCCGTCCAATTCCAGCGACGCATGCTTTAATTTGCCTCGGTAAATTAGCGGCGTGCAATTTATTACAATGCAAGCTCTGGCGATTTAGTCATACTGGACTTTCTGTTTTTCTTGTTTTGCGGAGCCGTATTGATGGATGTATCCCTGTTAGTCACTTTAGCCGTTATTCATTGTGTTGCCTTAGTGAGCCCCGGGCCGGATTTTGCCATTATGGTGAAGATTGCCACCTCACAGCCGCGAAACACCGCAATCGCCACGGCAGCCGGGATATCGGCGGCGATTTTAGCCCATACCATTTTGAGTTTAACCGGCGTTAGTTTAGTGATTAAAAGCTCCCATACCTTGTATCTGTTAGTGCAATTGCTGGGTGCTTCATACTTGGCGTGGATGGGATTTGGCGCGCTTAAGGCTGCGGTGGCTTTTTTCAGTAAACCCAAAACCGTATTACACGGCAAGGGCGCAGATCCCTCTGGGTTTGCAACAACCTCAGAACACAGCCTTGATATGCCCACGGCGGGTGCGGTCAACGCTTTGTCAGCTAAACAGGGGTTTATGAGAGGGCTTTATACCAATTTATTGAATCCTAAAGCTTTAGTGTTTTTCTTAACCTTATTCTCTGCCCTGATCACCCCCAGCGTGACGTCCGTGACTAAATTCGCCGCAGCGCTGTTGTTATTTGTCTTGTCACTGCTCTGGTTTGGCTTTCTGGCGCTGATGCTCTCTAAGGCCAAGGTGCAGCAAAAGCTGCAACGACTGACGCCTATCATCGATGGGGTGATTGGGGTGATCTTTATGTCGGTCGCGGTGGCGATAGCGTCTAGTTTGCTGTTGGCTTAAGGAGCTGTTAGCTTAAGGAGCTGCGAGCGAGGCTGTGATTCGGCTTTTAACACATAGGCTTGGATGGGATTGTTTATGTTTATCCCACCTTAGCTATGCTATCCTTGCGAAGTCTTAATTTGGATGTTTTTGACTTTAAAGGAATAAGCCATGCCTCATGCTCTGTCTTCTCGAACATATTCAGCTATTCATCGACTTTCGCGCTTAGGGCTTTTTGCAGGCTTGCTGCTGGGGAGTCTAAGCCTTGCGCCACAGGCTTTGGCCGCACTAGAAGCGGAATATGTGCCGCAGGTGCAAGCTTTGATTGATGCGGCCAAGGCGGGTGATCGTCAGGCGATTGCCAAGCAGATTGCTTATCCTCTCAAGCGTGAATATCCGCTCCCCGATATACAAAATCCACAGCAAATGCTGACGAGATTCCAGCAAGTCTTTGATAGCAAGTTGTTGAGTCAAATCGCCAATTCGACCACAGAGAACAACTGGGAGACTATGGGCTGGCGCGGCATTATGCTCGATCACGGCAGTGTCTGGTTGGACTTTGATGGCAAAATCTCGGGCATTAATTATCAAAGCCCAGAGGAAGCCAAATTAAGAGACGAGCTAATCGCGCAGCAAAAATTGATGCTACACGAGAGTGTGCGCGAATTTGCTAGCCCAGTACTCGCGTGGGAAACCGCGCGATTTACCATACGTGTCGATGCCATCGATAATAACCAATATCGTTATGCCGCTTGGGCAAAGGGTAAATCCCTGAGCGAGAAACCTGATTTAGTCCTCAAAAAGGGTCAATTGGTGCGCGAGGGTACTGGCGGTAATCATTCCTTCCAGTTTAAAAGTGGTCCCTATCGCTATGTTTGCGATGTGATAGTGCTCAGCGCCGAAGAGAGTCCAGTGGGTAGACTTTATGTTTACAAAAACGATCAATTGCTAGTGCAGGAGCCTGTGATTAAGGCGTTATAGCTTAATTGGTCATTCGCTTAAGGCAATTCCCTGATGCGAATGCCATCGAGGTTGCCTGTAGCTGTCTTTTATCAACACCGGATTTAGGTTTGTTGTGATGATTAATCCCGCCAAAATCGCCGTTTTCGGCACTGCCATAGTGCTGTTGTTTTTACTAACTGAATGTCGCCAAAAAGAGCAAATTCCCCTGTGCGGCCATGTCGAAGGTACGCCAATCGATACTAGCTTTGATGGCGGTCTCGATAATAACGACCGCACTCTGGCATCAACTAACTGCTTAAAAATAAAAGCACTTTACGATAAAAGTGATCGCCAAACTAAATGGTTTAGCAGTTCGCCTTCTATCGCGGTGATGAACGCCTTGGGTTACTTAAAACAAGATGATGCCGACAACAGTGGCGATTCCTATGCGATGACATTTAATGTACAGGAGGAATTTGTGTTTGGCCCAAGCCGAGGAGAATATGCGCAGTTTCGTCAGGACGGTAAGGGCGTTATCTTACCCGGCACCGAAGCGGCCAAGGGCAATGAGGCCAAGGTTGGTGTTAACGGTCAGTTTGACCGCTGGTGCCAAAAATTGGCCTCAATCGAGTTTGCTGGTAAAGACAATTGGCGCAGGCCAACGGAGCAGGAGTTAAATACCCTCTATGGGGATGGCGAGAGTCGTGCAGCCTATCAACGTGCGCAGTGGAGCTCGACAATCCCTTCTTGGTCTCGCACAGTGTATGAGACCGAATTCGAGGTCGGCATTATCTCGGTCGCCTCCAGCGGTTATAGCTTTCGCAGTTATGCCAATAGTGCCAAATTTGCTGTTTGTGTCGCCGCGTTTTGACCCGCTAAAGAGAGCTTGAACAAGCTCTCTTTTCGCCTTATTTAATCAACTTAATCAGCGCTTTAAATCGATCGCCTTGGGCATCGTGTTGCAGTTCAAATAACAGTGACTCCACATTGGTCAGCGTGGCTCCCTTGGCGGTCATCATTTGAATGCCCAGTTGTTTATTGTCAACGCTGCGGGAAGAAACGGCATCGGCGACGACATGCACTGAGTAGTGCTGATCGAGCAGATCACGGCAAGTCTGGTATACGCAAACATGGGTTTCTATCCCCGCGAGCAACACCTGTTTCCGCCGAGTTTGGGTTAACGCATTAGCAAATTCATCACAATACCAACCACTAAAGTGTTGCTTGGCAATGGGCGAGCCCGTTTTTTCGAGTAAGGTTTTTAACTCTTCAGTGGTCGAGCCTAGTTTGGCGGGTAATTGTTCGAGCCAAAGGATAGGAATTTCAAACAGCTGCGCGCCTTGGATGAGTGTACTCAACTGCTGATGAAGCTTGGCTGAGTTGTCCATGATCTGAGCGAGCTTTCCCTGCACATCGACGATAACGAGTACACATTCTTCGGGTTTTAACATCGGGTATTCCTTCTGCGCGGGTGGAATAAAGGCATCGTTTAGCGATTGCTCTGCTTATTTTGTGAATTGTGTGTTTTTTACACTGTTAGTAAACCCTAATTGAGCAGCCTCACCAATAGGGCAAAAGTCGAATATGCCGTGCACTTAAATTGCTCACTAAAAGAGTGCGCAGCCTCAACGCTTGCACAAGTCTGGTGCATTTTTAATCGGTTAACTCAAGTGTATTCTTTATTATTTCTTTTAAATCAATAAATTAAAATTCTGGCCTAATGATTGAATTATCTTGGATACAAGTTAATAACAATCGCGTTTTTGGAGGTCAGGATGAAACTAGTCAGCGCTATCATCAAGCCATTTAAATTGGATGATGTCCGTGAAGCTATCGCCGGAATTGGTATTGAGGGGATGACGGTGACCGAGGTTAAAGGTTTTGGCCGTCAAAAGGGGCACACAGAGTTGTACCGTGGCGCTGAGTATCAGGTGGATTTTTTACCAAAAGTAAAACTAGAAATTGCCACTAAAGCAGAAAATCTCGACATGCTGATTGAGGCGATTACCACCGCGGCTCATACGGGAAAAATTGGTGACGGCAAGATTTTCGTTATCGACTTAGAACATGCCATCCGTATTCGTACGGGTGAACTCGACACTGAAGCGCTATAGGGGGCGGAAGATGGAAGAACTAACAAAATTAGGCGTGACAGTCTCTGAACTGCGCTTTGCACTCGACACCTTTTATTTTTTGATTTCTGGCGCCTTAGTTATGTGGATGGCAGCGGGTTTTGCCATGCTCGAAGCCGGCCTAGTACGCTCTAAAAATACCACCGAAATTTTAACTAAAAACGTGGTGTTATATGCGATTGCCTGTGTGATGTACCTATTGGTTGGCTACAACATTATGTATGTCGACAATGCTGAAGGTGGCTGGTTGCCTTCACTCGGTACGCTAATTGGCTCACAAGCTAGCGATGCTAACCATGCCTTGGAATCTGACTTCTTCTTCCAAGTAGTGTTTGTAGCAACGGCGATGTCGATTGTCTCTGGCGCCGTCGCTGAACGGATGAAGTTATGGGCTTTCCTGTTCTTCTCCGTGGTGATGACAGGCATTATCTACCCCGTTGAAGGCTACTGGACTTGGGGTAAAGGCTTTATCTCTAGCTTGGGCTTTGTGGACTTTGCGGGTAGCGGGATTGTGCACATGACAGGTGCTGCGGCGGCTATCGCTGGGGTGTTACTGCTCGGTGCTCGTAAGGGCAAATATGGCCCTAACGGCCAAGTCAACCCAATCCCAGGCTCTAACCTGCCAATGGCGACCTTAGGGATGTTTATTCTATGGATGGGCTGGTTTGGTTTCAACGGTGGCTCACAATTAATGGTCTCAGATGCGGCTAACGCTAGCTCTGTCGCTAAAGTCTTTGTGAACACCAACACCGCGGCCGCTTTTGGTGCTATTTCTGCCCTCGTTGTGTGCAAAATGATTTGGGGTAAAGCAGATTTGACCATGATCCTCAACGGTATTCTGGCGGGCTTAGTGGCAATTACCGCCGATCCGCTGTCGCCTTCACTGCTGATGGCGGGTGTGATTGGCCTAGTTGCTGGTGGCTTAGTGGTGTTCTCTATCGTGGGTTTGGACAGAATTAAGATTGATGACCCAGTCGGTGCAATCTCTGTACACGGCGTAGCGGGTTTCCTCGGTTTAATGTGTGTGCCGTTATCAAATGCCGACGCCACTATCACGGCGCAATTAACGGGTGCAGCGATTATCTTCGCATGGGTATTTAGCGCGTCGTTTGCGGTGTGGTTTGTGCTGAAGATGACCATGGGTATCCGTGTTTCTGAGGAAGAAGAATATAACGGTATGGATGCATCTGACTGTGGTATCGATGCTTACCCAGAGTTTGTAACTGTAAAAAGTGCCGGCTAACTCGCGCTGATACACTTGATGCCTCTAAGGGATAAGAGGATAGTAAAGCAGAGCCAAGGCTCTGCTTTTTTTATGGGTCTTCGATTCTACTTGCACCGCAACAAGGAGCTAACGATGCGCTTAATCTCGGATCTCACCGCACCACTTAGACGTACCTGTTTGCTCGGGAGTATGCTGAGTGTTCTCTTAGCCTTGCCCACTTTTGCGGGGCAAGTTGTGGTGACTCGCTCGGATAAGCCTTTCGATGCTTTTGCTGTTCGCGACCAAGTGCTGAAAGATTATGAATGGCAGGAGTCTTTGAGAAGACAGGAGCAAATTCAAATTCTGCAAGCCTTGCCCCTCGGTTGTATCGCGCAGATAAAGCCTTACCGCTATTTTACTTGCGGTCAGGATAACTACCGCCCCTATCGTTATCAGCAGCAGGATGTGTATATCAAGGTTGACCCTCCGGCGCAGCGTTAACTCTCAAACTGCCGCAATCCTATGCGACAGGTCGTTATTTTTTGTAACCATTTAATGACGTTTTTTTGGCCAAGTGTAATAAGCTCAAATAGGAGCCTTATGGTCTGGGGGACGTATCATGATACAACTGCGCACCATCTCTAACAGCATTCTTTGCTCATTATTACTTTTACTATTATGGGGTTGCAGCTCGACATCCCCTAAACCTAGTGATAATGAGATAGATGCTTTGTTTGCCGATTCGTTGTTTACACCAGTTAATAATATTCCTCGCGTCGAGGATATTTTTAGTCTTCCGCCCTCTGTGATAGCCGATGTCCGGCGTGCCTACGATCGCTATAGCTTCTCGACGAAAAATCCCCTTGCGGTGCACGAATGGTTAGCCAGTTATATCAATGCTAACCAAGATGGTGGCCACAGCGACTTTCACTATCAAGATAATCTGACTCAAACAGCCAGCGAAACCTTCGCCCAGCGTGCGGGGAATTGTATGTCGTTGGTGGTCATGACATCGGCGCTAGCGGATATTTTTAAGATTGGCACTGAGTTTCAGGATATTGCGATTGAACCCGTTTGGGATAAACAGGGCGAGTTTTATCTGATTAACGGCCATGTCAATCTGCGCTTGCTACCCGCTTCAAGCGTGCATGCGGTTTATATGTCGACCCATGCCATTTTGGTCGACTTTATGCCCGAGCGAGCCCTGCGAGGCTACAACAAAGTGCAAATCAATCGCCAGACCTTAACTGCTATGTTTTACAACAATATGGCCGCCGAGTCTTTAGTCGAAGGCGATTTAGACCGAGCCTACGCTTTGGTTAAAGCGGGTTTAAAATCTGGACACTTTATCCCTGCACTCAACACCTTAGCCGTGATTTATCGCCACAAGGGCGATGAGCAACGTGCAGAGCAAGTTTATCGCTACGCCCTTAAGTTTGATGCTAGCGATATGACGACCCTCTATAACTTAGCGGTGATCTTAGGTGAACAGGGGCGTTTAGATGAGTGGGCACAGATCCATAAAGTGCTTGAATTAGCGCGCATTCGTAACCCTTATTACTACTATGATATGGGCGAGCAGGCCTACGATGAGCATCAATACCGTGAGGCGCTCGCTTGGTATCAAAGGGCGGTCGATAAGGCCGATTATCGCCATGAGTTTTTCTTTGGTCTGTCACGCACCTATTGGGCGCTGGGTGATGAAAAACGCGCTAAACAGAATATGGAAAAGGCGGTGGCACTTAGCCGCGAAGCCACAGATAAGCATCGTTATCAGGCCAAGTTACAGGCCATGCAGCAACACTAAATTCTTAACTCGACCTCCTTTGTTTGTGCTTAATACCTGATAAAGGAGGTTTTTAATTTTCCGCTTTCATCACCGCTTGCTTCCAACCCCAACACTTGCTTGGCTTTAGTTTGCATATCACATTGAAATATTTGAATTTGTATTTTTTAAAAATATGTTAAAACAAGACCTTATAGCTGATTTGTTGAAATGGAGACAACTTGGTTGCATTAGCGGCGCATACTGGATAAATTGAATTCAGTATTGCAGTCGAGATCCCTATTGCAGCGATAAAAATAGCCTAAACACGAGAGTTGGAGCAGTAAATTATGTATTACCAAAATGATGACGTTCGCATTAATGAAGTCAAAGAGTTACTTCCACCGATTGCGATTCTTGAACGATTTCCTGCTTCCGAAAACGCTGCTGCAACTGTGTTTAACGCCCGCCAAAGCATCCATAACATTCTTGCCCGCCGAGATGATCGTTTGTTAGTCGTTATTGGCCCTTGCTCTATTCATGATCCTAAAGCCGCATTGGAATATGGCCAGCGACTGGTTGCGCTAAGAGAACGTTATCAAGATCAGCTCGAAGTGGTGATGCGTGTGTATTTTGAAAAACCGCGTACCACAGTGGGTTGGAAGGGGCTCATCAACGATCCTTATATGGATAACAGCTTCAAACTGAACGATGGTTTGCGTACTGCGCGTAAACTTTTAGTCGATTTGAATGACTCTGGCATGCCGACCGCGGGTGAGTTTCTCGATATGATTACCCCGCAGTATGTGGCGGAT
The DNA here is from genome assembly GCF_000798835.1 of Shewanella sp. ZOR0012. Lineage (NCBI taxonomy): Bacteria > Pseudomonadati > Pseudomonadota > Gammaproteobacteria > Alteromonadales > Shewanellaceae > Shewanella > Shewanella sp. ZOR0012. The sequence continues at coordinate 3,643,584 of NZ_JTLE01000094.1, read as the reverse complement.
ATGATGTGTTGGGGCGCTATTGGTGCTCGCACTACGGAATCACAAGTACATCGCGAGTTGGCCTCGGGGTTATCTTGTCCAGTAGGCTTTAAAAATGGTACCGACGGCACGATTAAGGTGGCGATTGATGCCATTGGCGCCGCGAATGCGCCGCACCACTTTTTATCGGTCACTAAATTTGGCCATTCGGCGATTGTGTCGACCAAAGGTAATCCTGATTGTCATATCATTTTGCGTGGCGGCCGTGAGCCAAATTATAGCGCAGGCCATGTGGCGCAAATCAGCGAGCAGTTGAAAAAGGCTAAGCTAGTCGACAATATCATGATCGACTTTAGCCACGCCAACAGCAGTAAACAATATCAACGTCAAATGCAGGTTGCGAACGAGGTTGCTGAGCAAATAGCGGCGGGTAATAAGGCAATTTTCGGTGTGATGGTTGAAAGTCACTTAGTCGAGGGACGCCAAGATCTGATCGAAGGTCAAGCCTTATGTTATGGTCAGAGTGTCACCGATGCTTGTATTGGCTGGGAAGATACGGAACGTTTGTTAGCGGTGTTAAATCAGAGTGTAATTGAGCGTCGTCAGCGCGATTAATACGCTTAAAGATCAAAAACAAAGGCGCTATCCCAGCGCCTTTATTTTTATTATTTTTTGCTCATTTCGGCTAAATATTCGTTCGCTTTGGCTAAGCTACCAAAAGCGGCAATCAGGTTATTTCGGCCTTTGTCCTGAATTTCTGGATTCCCTGACTCGATCATCATCCACACCCAAGTTTGGATCAGTGGTAACGGCGGGTATTGAACTTTGGCTGAATCCAACATAAAGCATCCTTCGATCTTGATTTATTTGAGTTATCTTAGTGTTATCGCAAAACGAGTACAGAGCATATTGCTTCGCTCGCTGCTGCGGCCAGAGGTTTGCAAATCCTGCTGCTAGTGAACTTAAGTCCATGGGGCATTTTGGGTAAAACCGACAAAATAATCAACACTCCAATCCATGTTATCGCAGCCTATTTTAGCGTTCATTATTCGGATAAAACCTTGCAACTATGGCATTTCTTATCGTTAATAAGCCCTTAGTGATTTCTCCTAGGGTAAGTCGTTAGTGTGACATTTTTATATCGAGGCACTTCTATGCGGATATCTAATTAAAGACGTCTCATTACTTCAGTACCGGCAGCTGGTATAAGTGGTAATTGTGCCAAGTGATAAGTGGTTTGTCTGTCAGAAAAATCTGATTGATTTTATTAAAACTTTATCCTTTGATTCACTTTATTATTCGCCATGCTGTTACAATTGACCGACTTAGGCAAAGGTTTAGATATATGCGTCCAACACTGTACTTTGAAGGTCCCATCGATAAGCTCAATTGGCATGTGATTAAATTGCTCTGGCCCTATTTGCTTGAATATAAGGGGCGGGTGGCATTGGCTATGTCTTGCCTTATTGTTGCTAAGCTTGCTAGTGTCGGTTTGCCGTTTATTCTCAAAGATATAGTCGATACTTTAGATGTTAATAAAACAGCGCAGGCCTTGAGTGTGCCTATCGGCTTAGTATTGGCCTATGGCGCAGTACGACTGTTAACTGCCATTACGGGGGAAATTCGCGATACCTTATTTGGTCGAGTAACAGAGCGGGCTATTCGGCGTTTAGGCCTTGCGGTGTTTGATCACCTACATCGCCTCGATTTGGATTTTCACTTAGAGCGACGCACGGGCGGTTTATCGCGAGACATTGAACGTGGCACCAGTGGCGTGAGCTTTTTGATGCGTTTTATGGTGTTTAACATAGTGCCGACGCTGTTAGAAATTGCCATGGTCATTGGCATTTTCTTTTTTAATTATGGACTTGCCTTTGCTGCGATCACTTTTACCTCCGTGATGGCCTACATTTGGTTTTCGGTCATTGCTACCGAGTGGCGTACCGAATATGTGCGCGATGCCGCCAAGGCCGACTCCCTCTCGAATACCCGCGCTATCGACAGCCTGCTGAATTATGAAACCGTGAAGTATTTTAATAACGAGAAATATGAATCGGATAGATACGATCAGGCCCTAGAACAATGGGAAGTCGCTAAGCGTAAGAATCGTTTATCGCTTTTTGCCCTCAACGGCGGGCAGGCGCTGATTATTGCCTTAGCGATGACGGCGATGATGGTGTTAGCGGCTTATAAAGTGACCAACAATGAAATGACCATAGGTGACTTTGTGTTGATCAATGCTTTTATGATGCAGCTCTTTATGCCGCTAAACTTCTTGGGATTTGTCTACCGTGAAATCCGTGGCGCTTTAGCCAATATCGAGCGGATGTTCAGTTTGCTGGATAAACACCCTAGTATTATAGATAAACCCGATGCATTAGATTTTCACCCTTCCCGTGGCGAGCTCAGTTTTGAGCAGGTCAGTTTTAACTATGATGACAGACCCATACTGCGTAATGTTAGTTTTAAGGTTGCAGCGGGTAAAAAGGTCGCTGTGGTTGGGGATAGCGGTGCGGGAAAATCCACATTAATCAAACTATTGTTCCGCTTTTACGATGTAGAGCAAGGACGTATTTTGATTGATGGACACGACATTCGCCAGTTAACACAAGATGCGCTTCGCAGAGCGATTGCGATAGTGCCACAAGATACAGTGTTATTTAATGATTCTTTAGTTGAGAACATTCGTTATGGTCGCCCTGATGCGAGTGATGACGAAGTGCGCGATGCTATTAAACTCGCTCATTTAGAAGATTTTATTGCTTCACTTTCACAGGGTTGGGATACCAAAGTGGGTGAGCGGGGATTAAAGCTCTCGGGTGGCGAGAAACAACGAGTTGCGATTGCTCGCGCGATCTTAAAAGGATCGCCAGTGTTAGTATTTGATGAGGCGACTTCATCCCTCGATAGTCGCTCCGAGCAGGCTATTTTAACGGCCCTTCGCGAGGTGGCCAAAGGACACACCAGCTTAGTGGTTGCACATCGATTATCGACTATTGTTGATGCTGATCAGATTGTTGTTTTAAGCAAAGGCGAAATTGTTGAGCAGGGACATCATACAGCATTATTAGCCCAGGACGGCCTTTACGCTAAGTTGTGGCGGATACAAAATGAACAACAACAGCTCTTGGTGTAATTATCAAAAGCGTTTGCTGTAAGTCTAATAGCGTTGCGACAATTCAGTTTTTATTCAGCTAAGGCTCTCTATACTCGAATCCAAGCAAATAATCATAAGAGGTGCTTGGCATGGAAAATATGGCATTAAGAGTCAATATTGAAGGCAGAGAAGAGAAAGTCAGCACAGACTGGTTTGCGATTATGGCAACGCTTCAAAAGCGCGGTGTAGATTATGATTCGCTACAACGAATTCATGCTGAGCTCAATGCAGGTCTGAAAGTGACAACAAGACGGTTAACGCTGGCCAAACTGAATCTAGATATGGGACTGGCTGGGATTATTCGTGGAACGAATGAATATAACGCTGATATTCATGGTGTTTGTTAAGCAGAATAATAGGATATATAAAATTATATCCCCTTGGGTTTTCCAGCCTTCCAACCTTCACACAGCAGATTGAATTTATTGGTCGAGTCGTCAATTCGTTTCAGACGAATGACTTGACCTTCACGAAAACACAACAGCTCGCCTTCGATCTCTGTTAAGCGATTACAGCTCTTACAGCTTGTGCTGGCAGTTTTGCTGTCAGACATTTGGCTTACAAAGCTAGATTTCACAGTGTTTCCTTAACAATAAATATGAAATGGTTTAATTCAATGCGTGTATCACGGATTTTACTCCTTTTGTGATACACATTCAAATTAGTTATTGCTGAATTAACTTTAGATGAAAGCCGTTTGTTATGCACTGGAAATTTATTAATTATTGATTGATATGGGAATAATATTTATCCAGTGAAACCGACAAGCCACTTTCAAGTACAATCCGTACATGGGAAGGTTTGAGCTGCCTTGGTTCTGTTACCCCACATGCATGGGCTATTAGCGCCAAGTCGTGGTGTAGATTATGGTTATAATTGGCAACTCGGTTAGATTTGTCTTTTGGATCAAGTCCTTGCTGAAGTTTTTTATTGTGTGTGGTAATTCCAGTGGGACAAGTATCCTTGTTGCATTGCAATGCTTGAATACAGCCTAAGGCGAACATATTCCCACGGGCTGAGGCGATAAAGTCAGCGCCTAAGGCGAGCGCCCAAGCGACCCGTGAAGGGACGATGAGTTTACCAGAGGCGATCACTTTGATACGTTTACGCAATCCACGTTGAATCAATACATTAACCAAAATAGGTAGACTTTCTTTTAGCGGTAGGCCAACACAATCCATTAAAGGTTGCGGCGCGGCACCTGTTCCACCATCGGCGCTATCTAAGGTGAAAAAGTCTGGAGCAGATGCTTCTCCACGACGTTCAATTTCATCGCAAAAATCTTCAAGCCATGTTACGTCGCCGAGTACGGCTTTTATTCCTGTGGGTTTACCCGTTACTTCGCGCACTCTGGCAATCATATCCAGAATATCGCCAACATTTTTAAACTCGATATGACCGTTGGGACTGATGGAATCTTGTCCCTGTGGAATACCGCGAATATGGGCGATTTCCTCTGTCACTTTTACGCCAGGTAGGATGCCACCTTTACCGGGTTTTGCACCTTGACTCATTTTGATTTCAAACATTTTGACTTGAGGGTGCGCTGCAATTGTTTTGAGTTTGTTATCGTCTAAATGGCCGTGCTCGTTACGAACGCCATATTTGGCGGTGCCGATTTGAAAGACTAAATCACAGCCGCCCTTTAAATGATAAGGGCTTAAACCGCCTTCACCTGTATTTAACCAACAACCTGCCTGCGCCGCACCATGGGATAAGGCGGTGATAGCGGGGCGGGACAGAGCGCCAAAGCTCATGGCAGAGATGTGGCAAATGGTATTTGTGGTGTAAGGTTCGCGGCAATCGGCGCCAATAGTCAGCGGATGAATGGGTGTAATGTCCTCATCTTGGGTCGGAAAGGCGGTATTCATAAACATAATCGTGCCAGTCGTGTCCAAGGGCCGGGTCGAGCCAAATGCTATCGTTCTATCTACATTTTTAGCCGCTCTATATACCCAGCTTCGTTCTGCGCGGTTAAAGGGGAGTTCTTCCCTGTCCTGGGCAAAAAAGTATTGTCTGAAAAATTCACCTTGTTTCTCAAATAAATATCTAAAACGACCAATCACAGGATAGTTATGGCGTACTGCCTGTTTGGTTTGCAATTTGTCAGCAAAGTACATGTAGACAATGGCTAGAGCGCCAAATCCGATAATGATTAAAAACAGCCCAGATAAGAGATCTAGTCCCCACATAAACCAATTCAATTCGTGCATCTTGTTATCCTCTATTCATTGCCGTAGCGGGTGGAGATCAAGCTGGCAGCTTGTCCATCATTAATAGAAAGTAAAAACAACTGGCTGTAATCATCTTCACTGATGTTGGGAATGTCTGGTCCACCGAGAGCCTTGATGATAAGTGGCACGGTGTTGGAGTGCCCTGCAATTAAGCTGTTACCTTTAATCGCATGTACTTGTTCAACAATATGTTGGATATGGGGTTCGAGAGGTTTTTTTGCCTCGAGCACAGTAATCGGTAAATGCCGTTCCGTTGAAATCGGTAATAAGGTTTGCTGAGTTCTTTGATATTGAGTCGCGATTAGCTGTGAAATGGGGGTACGTTTTAAGGCGCTGATAAGCGCCTGAGCACGTATATTGCCACTGGCTGAAAGGGGAGGATCGCCTGCGGGCTCATCGGCTTTTTCTGCATGTCTTACGAGAATGATTAATCGATTATCGGCAATAGCTTGATTGATCGGACTAAGTCCAATGCTGGCGAAGAATAGTAGACTTATCAGTAATGATTGTATTAGCGTTCCTGAATTGAAACCGATTCTTCGATTATGCCGCAAAAAACCATGTAAATATTGGGCGATTGCCATGCCTTATATCCTTATTTTATGGGCGAGTATTAAGAGGGGGTTAGGATGGTATTGAACAAACAAACCTATTCTCTATTTGTATCATCGCATTAAGTATGAATGGTACTGCAATTTATAAAATTGCTAAAGTTGCTCAAATTTTGGTCGATAATTAAGTCTCCCCAAGTTGAGTGGACTAGCATCATGGAAATCAATAACCCTGCACAGGTACAGAGCACTTCTTCGACCCACAGTAAATATGCTGAAAACGCGGCAAATAGTGATAAGACGAAAAATGTGGATGCCACCTCTAAACAGACGGCGCAGCAAACTAGTAAGCAGTTAATGAATCAAGCAATTCTATCGGCGCAGGAAGATGTAAGCCTAAAGTCGGGTGATCAATCTATGACCTTGCTTTATCGCGCAGCAATCGAAGCGATAAACAAAGAGTTAGCTCCTTCTATGGGCGAGAACGCGATTCAAACCGCCTATGATAACGGTGTCGATACATCCCCCGAGGCCACTGCCGATCGTATTGTGAGTTTCGCGACGCAATTTTTTAGTGTTCATCAGCAGCAAAATTCGAATATGAGTTTTGACGAACAGCTCGACAGCTTTATGACCATCATTGGTGGCGCTATCGATAATGGCTTTAAAGAGGCGAGGGATATTTTATCTGGTCTTAAAGTGCTGCAGGGCGATATTGCCGATGGTGTGGATAAAACCTATGGGCTCGTTCAAGAAGGATTACAGGCCTTTAGGGACAGTTTTAATAAAAAATCAAATGAGACTCAAGCGACTAACACTTAATTTAATCCTGCATATCTTAACTCTTAAGCCCCTTACAATAAGGGGTTTTTGTTGTGTGAATAACCGTCTATGCTAGGAGCCTATTTAACGTTTTGCTTGAGGGCGAGTTATGTGGACTAGGGGACGCGTTATTGAACGTATTGATTGGAACGACAAGTTATTTTCACTGCGGATAGCGGCCGAGTTAGCTCCCTTTATTCCCGGTCAATTTATTAAACTCAGTCAACTTCAAGATGATAAGCGTATCGCTAGAGCTTATTCCCTGGTTAATTCTCCCGATAAACCCTATGCCGAGATTTTGGCTGTTGCTGTAGAGGATGGCCAGTTATCCCCACAATTACAGAATCTTACCATCGGTGATGAAATAGACATCACTCCAACGGCAACGGGTTTTATGACCTTAGATGAGATCCCAAAGGGAGAATTACAAGGTCGGCATTTATGGTTTTTAGCCACAGGTACGGCCATCGGGCCATTCTTATCCATGCTGGATACCGCCGAACCTTGGCAGCGTTTTGAGAAGATCGTACTTGTCTATGGTGTGCGCGAAGCTAAAGATTTAGCCTACCTCGATAAACTAAAGGCTTATTCGATGCAATATCCAGATCAGTTTATCCTGTGTTTAACTGTGACCCGTGAAAAGCTTGATGACGCATTGCAATGCCGTATCCCCGATGGCTTAGTCTCGGGTGAAATCGAGCGGAAAGTCGGATTAACCTTAAGTGCGGCGGATTCCCAGGTGATGATTTGCGGTAATCCTGGGATGATTAGCGGCGCCCAAGCGGCATTGCTTGATAAGGGGCTCTCGAAAAATTTACGCCGTGCTCCAGGGCAAATTACCGTAGAAAAATATTGGTAATAATGCGAATGTTTAGCATCCGTTACCAAAGTATTCGTTGCTTTATAGTTGTCGTTTAGAAGGATTTTTTGATGAAGTTGCTCTGCTCCCTTGCGTCACCCTATGCTCGCTGTGTTCGTAGCTTAATCCGTTATTTAGGGATTAAAGATATTGAAGAAGTCCTCGTTAATCCAATGGAAAATACGGCACAGTTGCTTGATGTTAATCCGTTAGGTCAAATTCCTTGCCTGATCACGAATGATGGCGTGCCTATTTTCGATAGCGAAGTGATTATGCGTTATCTGGACGCAGAATTAGGTTCACAGGAAATGTTTGGCGGTCAACCTTATAACTGGGTATTGCAGTGCCAGTACTCGATGATCAAGGGATTAATTGATAGCGCGGTGAAGTTGCGCCAAGAGCAAATGCGTGAAGATGAGGGGGTGAGATCAGCTTTTTGGACATCACGTTTTGAGCAGGCTCTGCTGCGTGGGTTGATGCAGATGGAGCATCAGAGCGTGATTACTCAAGCAACCATACAAGCGCCACAGTTAGCGTTAATCTGTTTGTTGGATTATGTGGATTTCAGACACCCTGAACTCGATTGGCGTAAAGTTGCTCCAGCGACTGCGATCTGGTTTAGCGAAATGCGTGATTTACCTGCGTTTGTAGATACTCGCCCACAATAAATATTGTCAATGGTCGGTTAAGCGCCGGCCTTTAGGCTTATCTCGGCGATTATGTTCACCAAATGCGCCGAAGAGCTCTTTAGTCATGCCGTAGTCAACTCGGCGATCGTTACCAGCTTGGCGCCTATCGTCATAGTGTTTATAGTGGCACTGACATTGGCTTTGGGTGCAGCCTTTCATTGGAATTTCAGGCGCTTCTTTTGACAGGAAGCGTTTTCCTTTAATTGCATCGACCTGTTTGCAGCAATTAGCTTCGTTTTCAATACTCACGCAGTGGAAGGCATTCAATATCGTCGTTCCGTGCTTTGCTCGTTTTGCCAAACTCGTGGTTTTGGCAAACGACTTGTGCTGCTTTTGACTATTTTGGTAGGTCATAAATATCGCTAGTCCAAGAATAGTAATGAAGAGTAGTAGCATGCTAAACATAATACCTCCCAACTATTTTTAAAAATTAAGATTCAGTTTAGTTTGGTTTGAGATAATTCGCCTTTTTATATCTTAATTTCATTAAAAACAAAAAGTTATACTAACTATTGCTCTCCTTAAGTCGATCAATTACTCTTGCGAAACTGATAACTATTATCATTTTTAATCTAAGAACGACTCACGTTTGACGTCATCATTTTGAGGAGAAATCGCGAATGAAATGGGTAACTTGTGCCGCTTTAATTGGGTTGATATCGGTTGCACAGTCTGCACATGCGGATGAAAAATTAACGGTTTATTCCTATCGTCAAGCGTTTTTGATTGAGCCCATCTTGAAGCGCTTTACTGAAGAAACAGGCATTGGCGTGAATGTGGTGTTTGCCAAAGACGGGATTGCCGAACGTATCGCCCGTGAAGGTCGCTTATCACCTGCGGATTTAGTGTTAACTTCAGATTTTTCTCGTTTGGTCGAATTAGTCGAAAAAGATCTGACTTCTCCCGTGAAAAGTGAGCAGCTCAATAGCAATATTCCCGCGCAATACCGCGATCCGGATGGGCAATGGTATGCCTTGACGATGCGTGTTCGAAACCTCTATACGGCAAAAGATCGCTTAGGCCCACAAGCGATTAGTTATGAAGAACTCGCCGATCCTAAATACAAAGGTAAGATTTGCACTCGCAGCGGTAAGCATCCTTACAATATCGCCTTGGTGGCTTCGATGATTGCTCATCACGGTGAGGCGGACACGAAAACGTGGCTACAGGGTGTTAAAACCAATTTAGCCCGCAAGCCTCAAGGTAACGATCGCGGACAGGTTCAAGCGGTAAAAGAAGGCCTATGTGATATCGCGATTGGTAACAGCTACTACTATGGCAATATGCTGCAAGATCCGGAGCAAAAGAGCTGGGCTGAAGCCGTGGTGATTAATTTCCCGAATCAGGCTGACCGCGGTGCCCATGTCAACGTTTCAGGTATGGTGCTCACTCGCCACGCGCCGAATAAAGACAATGCTATCAAGTTGATGGAATTCCTCTCTGGCGATGTGGCGCAAAAAGCCTATGCCGAAGTGAATATGGAATATCCAGTAAAAGCCGATGTTGCACCTTCAACCTTAGTGGCCTCTTGGGGCGAGTTTAAATCTGATAAGTTGCCGATTTTCAAGCTGGCGGAATACCACCAAGCGGCGGTGAAATTGTTAGATGAAGTGCAGTTTGACCTCTAGTTAGGCAGTTAAATCGATAAGTGCGCCATTAATTGGCGCACTTGTTTAAAGGAGCCACATGATTTTAGGATTAGCCAGAAGCTGGTCGCTTACTGGTTATGCCATAGCTGTGCTACTGGTGTTACCCCTCGTTGCGTTACTTCTTCAAGCGGCTCAGCCCGATGAGGCCGTTTTTGGTCATCTACTTTCTACTGTATTACCGACATACATCACTAATAGCTTATGGTTGATTCTGTGGGTGAGTATTGGCTCACTCTTGCTGGCGTTGCCCTGCGCTTGGTTAATGGCGCGCTGTGAATTTGTCGGTAGACGGTATTTGCAATGGGCTTTGTTATTGCCCTTGGCCATGCCAGCCTACATTGTTGCCTACGTGTATACGGATTTATTTGATTACGCCGGCCCAGTACAAAGGAGTTTGCGCGCGCTCTTTGGTTGGAGCTCACCGCAGGATTACTTTTTCCCTGATATTCGCACCTTAGGTGGTGCAGCGTGTGTGTTATCGCTGGTGTTATTTCCCTATATTTATCTGTTAGCGCGTACCGCGTTTATGGAGCAATCCTTAAGTTTGGCGTATGCATCAAGGATCATGGGCTGCTCGCCTTGGCAGAGTTTTTGGCGTTTATCTTTGCCAATGGCAAGGCCCGCCTTGGCCGTGGGTGTGGCATTAGTGGCGATGGAAACCGCAGCGGATTTTGCCACAGTTAACTACTTTGCCGTGCCAACCTTAACGACAGCCGTATATGACACTTGGTTGGGCTATGGCAATTTAACCGCCGCGGTAAAGCTCTCGGCCATTATCCTGCTGGTGGTGTTTAGCTTGATTGGCGTTGAGCGTTTTGCCCGCCGTAAGCAGCAGTTATTCCAAAAACAGTCCCGCATTCAAGCGAGCGATTTATATCGGCTCTCACCAATGCAAACCCTGTTTGCCCTCGGTTATTGCATCACCTTGTTACTGCTGGCCTTTGTGCTGCCAAGCGGAATTTTACTCTCCTACGCTATCGGTTATTTTGAGCAGAGCTGGGATTCGATTTTCTGGCAATTGAGCGTGAATAGCTTGAGCCTCGCGCTCATTACTAGCCTAGTGTGCTGCGCGATTGCATTGATATTGATGTTTATTCGCCGTGTGAGCCCAAGGACGAGTGATGCATTGCCATCGCGCTTGGCTTCAACTGGCTATGCTTTACCCGGAACGGTACTTGCCATTGGTGTATTGGTGCCATTAACCCTGCTCGATTTTGCGATTAACGACGTCGCCGATTGGTTGGGGATGGCAGGCCCTGGGCTCTTGCTCACTGGCAGTACGGCTGCGCTGGTTTTTGCTTTTTGTGTGCGTTTTGTGGCCATTGCGATTGGCAGTGTTGAGACTAGCTATAAACGCATCTCGCCCTCATTAGACATGGTGAGTCTAACACTTGGGCAAAGCCCTCGACGTTTGCTCCAAAGAGTGCATCTGCCGCTGCTCACTAAGGGATTATTTGCCGGGGCGCTGCTGGTGTTTATCGAAAGTATGAAAGAATTACCGGCGGCATTGTTGCTGCGTCCCATAGGTTTTGAGAATCTTGCGACCTATGTCTTCCAGTTTGTCTCAGACGAAAAGCTTGAATATGGCGCCTTGCCCGCCATTGTGATTGTGCTCGTGGGTTTAGTCCCGCTGATTTATTTAAACCGTTCTTTGGAGCAAGATAGCCGATGACCAGTACGCTCAATCTTCATCAAGTCCATAGTGATTATCAGGGCCAACAGATACTCAAAGGCTTAGATTTGACGCTGGCACAGGGGGAAATTCTTGCTCTGCTCGGCCCAAGTGGCTGCGGCAAAACCACCTTGCTGAGGGCGGTTGCAGGATTGCAGGCCATCAGCCAAGGTGAAATTCAAATTAATGGCAAGATTGTAAGCGGCGTCGGGCAGTTTGTGCCGAGTGAGCAACGGGGCATAGGGATGATTTTTCAAGACTATGCTTTATTTCCCCATTTGACTGTCGCCGAGAATATTCTCTTTGGTGTGGCAAAATTAACGCCAGCGCAGCGCAAGGCGCGGTTAGATGACATGCTCGCCCTAGTGAAACTTGAAGGCTTAGCCAAGCGTTATCCCCATGAGTTGTCGGGTGGTCAGCAGCAGCGGGTGTCGATTGCCCGCGCATTAGCCTATGAGCCGCAATTACTGTTACTCGACGAGCCTTTTTCGAATATCGATGCACAGGTGCGCCACAGTATGATGGCGGAGATCCGCAGCATTCTAAAGCAGCGTAATGTTAGTGCGGTTTTTGTTACCCATAGCAAAGATGAGGCCTTTGTGTTTGCCGATACCTTGGCCATTTTTAATCAAGGTGTGATAGTACAACATGGCCGAGCGGAAGACTTATATGCCGCACCAAATAGCCGTTATGTGGCTGATTTTCTGGGAAGTGGCAACTATTTACCCGCCGAGGTTGTTGATGGCCACCGTGTTGTCACTCCCATTGGTGAGCTGCGCAGCCTCACGCCCTTGTCAAAGTCTAATGCATTTAATGGCCAAGTGTTTTTGCGGCCACAGCAATTGGCGCTCAGTGCCGATGATGCGGGCGTAGGGACAATTACCGAGCGGCGCTTCCTCGGCGCATTTTGTCATTATTGGGTAAAAGTCGAGGCGGCATCCCACGCCCATTATGTCGAAGTACGTAGCCAAATTATGCAGTTCAATGTTGGTCAGCGAGTGGGCTTAAATACTGAGCCACATTCCCTAGTGCTATTTGAGTCTTAATGCCTAGGCCGCACTCGATATGCCAGTGTCTCAGCAGAAAGCATGACATTTTTGCTTACGTTTAACTTGGGTAAAAAACACCTAGATTGCTGATATTTTCAGCCTTCCTTGTTACCTTAATTCCTCCAGAGTGGGAGGAATTATGATAAAAACAATAAAATCAATTTGTACCTTAGTCACAGTGGCGACAGCAATGTCGTCATCGGGAGTGTTAGCCATGGATAGGATCACGGGTAAAGCCTTTGCGACGCGCTCAGAAGTGTATGCCACCCACGGAATGGCGGCGACCAGTCAACCGCTGGCGACACAGGTCGCGATTGATGTATTAAAACAGGGCGGCAGCGCTGTGGATGCAGCCATTGCAGCGAATGCCATGCTGGGCTTAGTCGAGCCGACTGGCTCGGGTGTTGGTGGTGATTTATTTGCCATTGTCTGGAGTGCTAAAGATAAAAAGCTCTATGGCCTTAATGCCTCCGGTCGCAGCCCCAAATCCTTAACGCTAGAGAAGCTAAAATCCCTCGGATTAGACTACTTGCCCCCTTTGGGGCCGCTACCCGTATCGGTTCCTGGTGCGGTGGATGGATGGTTCGAACTGCACGATAAGTTCGGCAAGTTACCAATGGCCGATAATTTAGCGCCAGCGATTCGTTATGCCCGCGAAGGTTTCCCTGTCTCCGAGTTGATTGCCTATTACCTTGAGGGCAGCGGTAAAAAGCTCGCTCAATTCCCCGGTTTTAAAGAAACCTATATGCCCAATGGCAAAATGCCTGCGGTAGGGGAGATCTTTAAAAATCCTGCATTAGCAAACACCTACGAGAAAATTGCCAAGGGCGGTCGCGACGCATTCTATAAGGGCGACATTGCCAAGAGCATAGATAAATACATTAAGGCTCAAGGTGGCTATTTAAGTTATGAAGACCTAGCCAGCCATACTAGCGACTGGGTTGAACCCGTATCGGCGAACTACCGTGGCTACGATGTGTGGGAATTGCCGCCCAACGGGCAGGGGATTGCTGCACTACAGATCTTAAAAACCATGGAGCCCTTCGATGTCGCCGCCATGGGCTTTAATAGTCCCGAATATGTGCACTTATTTGTAGAGGCGAAAAAACTCGCCTTTGCCGATCGCGCGAAATTTTATGCCGATATGGCCTTTAACAAAGTGCCTGTAAAAGAGTTGATCTCGCAGCAATATAATTACGATCGCGCCAAGTTAATTGATTTAAACAAGGCGGCTAAGAGTGTCGATGCGGGCAATCCTGCGCTGCAACATGGGGATACTGTGTATCTCACTACCGCGGATAAAGACGGCAACATGGTGTCGCTGATCCAGAGTAACTACCGCGGCATGGGCTCAGGTATGACGCCGCCGGATCTCGGCTTTGTGCTGCAAGATCGCGGGCAGATGTTCGATCTCACCGAAGGTCGATTTAACACCTATGCGCCGGGTAAGCGGCCCTTCCATACCATTATTCCCGCCTTTGTGACCAAAGACGGTAAACCTTGGCTCAGTTTTGGGGTGATGGGCGGTGCAACACAGCCGCAAATGCATGCGCAGATTATTATCAATCTGATTGATTTTAAAATGAACTTGCAAGAAGCGGGTGATGCCCCCAGAATTTTACACTCAGGTTCGACTGAGCCTACGGGGGAGATAATGAATGACGGTGGCTATGTGAGCCTTGAATCAGGCTTCCCCGTCGAAACTCGCCGTGAGCTGATGAAGAAAGGCCATGTGCTTCGCGATGTTCTCGGTGATTTCGGTGGTTATCAAGCCATTGGCTTTAATGCTGAAACGGGCGTTTACCGCGGTGCATCAGAAAGCCGAAAGGATGGTTATGCCGCAGGATATTAACGCATCACTCGTTTTGCTCTACTGAAGCGAATGCAGAATAGACAAAATTGACGAGGCGTAATGGCCTCGTCAATTTTTATATTTCAGCCTCAAAAGGCCTTTACATCACAAAGACGGACAAACTGTGCGTTACTTAATGTCATTTTCAGGTAAAGTTGCGGATAATATTGCCGAAAATGAATCGACAACAGGGTGATAACCAGATGGATATTCAAAATATGCCGCGTGAACAGTTAGGTGTGTGTGCAGAGGGAAACTTACATAGCGTCTATTTGATGTTTAATGCGAGCGACAACGATAACGTTGAATCGCAATTGCGTCCCTGTATTGCCAACGTTGCGCAGTATATTTATGAGTTGACGGATCAGTATTCCGACAGTGCATTCAATGGTTTTGTGGCCATAGGCGCCAACTATTGGGACAGTCTCTATCCCGATGCTCGCCCCGAAATGCTTAAGCCTTTCCCGGCGATGCAGGCGGGTAACCGCGAGGCGCCTGCTATCGAATACGATCTGTTTGTGCATCTTCGTTGCGATCGTTACGACATTTTGCATTTAGTCGCCAACGAAATCAGCCAAATGTTCGAAGACTTAGTCGAGCTAGTGGAAGAAGAGCGCGGCTTTAGATTTATGGATAGTCGCGACTTAACGGGCTTTGTCGATGGCACCGAAAACCCGAAAGGGCGTCATCGCCAAGAGGTCGCCTTGGTTGGGGATGAAGACCCTGAATTTAAGGGCGGCAGCTATATTCACGTACAAAAGTACGCCCACAACTTGAGTAAGTGGCATAGATTACCGCTTAAAAAGCAAGAAGATATTATCGGTCGTACCAAGCAAGACAACATCGAATACGAGTCGGAAGATAAGCCATTAACCAGCCATATCAAGCGGGTAAACCTCAAGGATGAAAACGGCAAGTCCATCGAGATTTTGCGCCAGAGCATGCCTTACGGCTCGCTCAAAGAACAAGGCCTGATGTTTATTTCAACCTGCCGCACGCCGGATCACTTCGAGAAGATGCTCCATAGCATGGTGTTTGGTGATGGTGCGGGTAATCACGATCACTTGATGCACTTCACCAGTGCGTTAACTGGCTCGTCGTTTTTCGCCCCAAGCTTAGATTTTTTGATGCAATTCGATAATTAACCCTTAGCAAATCACGACTAAACGCACTGAGCCTTAAAGCCTCAGTGCGTTTTTGTTTGTGGGCTTAACTCGCCGCTGTCCACTTATTGATATCGAGCTGCCATTGCTGAGCGGTAAAATCGATAAAGGCGCGCACTAGCGCTTGTTGGTAGCTGCGAGATAAGTACACGGCCCAGAGGGTTTGGCCTGGTGCCGTGTATTCGGGGAGCACTTCTTGCAGTTGACCGCTGGCCAGATATTGATTAGCTAAGTCACAGGGCAAGTAGGCAATGCCATGCCCGCGCAACGCGGCGCTGACCAGCACTCCCATTTCATTGGCCATCAGATTCCCCATAGGTTTTATCAGCTCACTCTGTTGCTCCTTGAGTAGCTGCCAATGTTGCTGCGAACTATGGATAAGGCAATTATGGCTGAGCAGATCGTTAGGGACGGTTAACGGCTCGGCTTGAGCCAAGTAACTGGGCGCGGCGCACAGCACAGCATCTATGCTCATCAATTTACGGGCAATTAAATTCTCATCGGGCTGCTCGGTATAGCGCAGTGCCACGTCCACCCGCTCATCCACTAATTGAGCAAAACTGTCCGACATTAACAGCTGAATATTGACCTTAGGATGCAATTTTATAAAGCGATCGACCACATCAAACAGACTGTGCTGCCCAAGTCCGACAGGCGTGGCAATACGAATACTGCCGACTAATTCAGTGTTATGACTATGGGCGCGGCTTTCCATTGCGGCGACTTCGCTCAGCACCCGCTGACAATATTGCAGGGCTTCTTCACCCTGTAAGGTCAGGCTAACGCTGCGGGTGGTGCGGTGTAGCAGGCGTAAACTGAGCCACTGCTCAATTTCTTGAATATGGCGAGAAACCTGTAAACGACTGAGGTCGAGGTGTTCTGCGGCCTTAGTAAAGCTGCCACAGTTGGCCACTTCGATAAAGCTACGCATGGCGGCGATTTTATCCATATATAATTACACCCATTAGTATCTCAATCTGAAACAATCCTGCTCATTTATCGATATTTATCACGCTAAGTATCGCAAGTAAACTGGTCTCAATTTAAATCAGCAGTGAGACTTATCAAATGAAAATTGCAGTATTAGGTGCATCAGGTTGGATTGGCGGAACCATTTTAAATGAAGCCTTAAGCCGTGGTCATGACGTCGTTGCCTTAGTGCGTGACCCAAGCAAGCTTGGTGAAACGGCGGCAGAAGTGCGTAGTGTTGACCTGACTCAGCCATTAACCGCTGAAACCTTTGCAGGCGTGGATGTGTTAATTGCTTCAGTGGGCGGCCGCGCCGAGCAGAATCACGGCTTAGTGGCGAAAACCGTTAATAATCTATTAGCCGTATTGCCACAGGCTAAAGTGCCACGTTTATTGTGGGTCGGTGGGGCTGGTAGTCTAGAAGTGGCACCGGGAGTAACCTTGGTTTCAAGCCCAGATTTCCCGCCCGCTTATAAGGATGAAGCTCTGGCTCAAGGTGAAGCATTAAAGGCATTTCGCGCCGCCAACACCACTGTTAACTGGACTTTTGTCAGCCCAGCGGCAGAGATCTACCCTGGTGCAAGCGAAGGCTCTTACCGTTTAGGTGGCGATAGCTTCTTTACCGATGCAAATGGCCGTAGCCGGATTTCGGTGAGTGATTACGCCAAAGCCATGCTCGATGAAGCAGAAAAAGCGGCGCATCCCAATCAAAGGATCAGTGTGGCTTACTAAGGCTGAGGAGTTTCGGCTAAATACTGTAACGTAAGCGGGACACAAGCCCTGAAATTAGGGTAATCCTGGACTGAAAAGCGTACAGTGGAAATAGAACAGGTCAGCAAGCTGACCTGTTTTTTTATTCTGCGTAGTTGAATAAAGATTTGATGGTTTCCAAGGTATCGGCGATATCTTGAATGCTAGATGGACAAATAAAGATCGTATCGTCACCCGCAATGGTTCCCAAAATCCCTTCAGGTTTACCGATGGAGTCTAACAAACGAGCAATTAATTGTGCGGCGCCTGGGCTAGTGCGGACAACAATCATCGCTTGGTTATGGTCAACATCGAGTACTAAATTCTTTAACGGGCTGCCCGCAGTGGGCACGCCTAATTCGGCAGGTAAGCAATAAACCATCTCTTGCTTAGCGTTGCGAGTGCGCACTGCACCGAACTTGCTGAGCATACGAGACACTTTAGATTGGTTTATATTAGTAAAGCCTTCTGCTTGCAAGGCGGTGACGATTTCACTCTGGGAGCCAAAGCGCTCCTCTTTTAAAATCGCCTTAAAAATTCTAACAAGGTCATCCTGATTCTTGGTCGTTTGCATAGTCTTATTCTTTATTCAAAAAAACAGGCTTATTCTGAATAGTTTTGGTTAAACTGTCAACAAATAACCATAATGACTGAATAAAAATGCAATTAACTCAATTTATGCTAATTCATTTATAAATGTATTTGTTGAACTAGAGTAAATATTCAACATTGCAACGCGCTGTTTTAGTAAATCTTTGAATCAACGACTAAGGGATAATTGAAATTAGCGTGACATTCCAGTAATGTGACGCCAACGCAAATTAGATCCATGTCACACATATCCGAGAAATAACGGAGATAACTATGAAAGTTGCTGTACTTGGTGCTGCTGGTGGTATCGGCCAGGCTCTTGCCCTACTGTTAAAAACTCAATTACCTGCGGGTTCTCAACTGTCTCTATACGATATCGCACCGGTAACTCCGGGTGTTGCGGTTGACTTGAGCCATATCCCAACTGCGGTTGAAATCAAAGGTTTTGCTGGTGAAGATCCAACGCCTGCCCTCGTGGGTGCTGACGTTGTGCTTATCTCTGCTGGTGTTGCACGTAAGCCTGGTATGGATCGTTCAGATCTGTTCAATATCAACGCAGGTATCGTTCGCAACCTGATCGAGAAAGTGGCTGTTACTTGCCCTAAAGCGCTCGTGGGTATTATCACTAACCCAGTAAACACTACAGTTGCTATTGCTGCTGAAGTGCTGAAAAAAGCAGGTGTTTACGATAAGAACCGTTTATTCGGCGTGACCACTCTGGACGTTATCCGTTCTGAGACTTTCATCGCTGAATTAAAAGGCTTAAACGTTGCTGACGTTAAAATCAACGTGATCGGCGGCCACAGTGGCGTGACTATTCTGCCATTACTGTCTCAAGTTGAAGGCGTGACTTTCTCTGATGAAGAAGTCGCTTCTTTAACTAAACGTATCCAAAACGCGGGTACTGAAGTGGTTGAAGCTAAAGCCGGTGGCGGCAGCGCGACGCTGTCTATGGGTCAAGCGGCATGCCGTTTCGGTATGTCTCTGGTTCGTGGTCTGCAAGGCGAAGCTAACATCGTTGAATGTGCTTACGTTGACGGCGGCAGCGAGCACGCTGAATTCTTCGCTCAACCAGTATTGTTAGGCAAAAACGGTATCGAAAAAGTACTGCCTTACGGTGAAGTGAGCGCATTCGAAGCTAACGCCCGTGATTCTATGTTAGATACGCTGAAAGGCGATATCAAACTAGGCGTTGATTTCGTTAAGTAATTCTTCTGAATTATGAGAAAACGGAGCCGAATGGCTCCGTTTTTTTATGCTTTAAACTTTGTTCTCTAAACAGGGGTTCTTAATCTTGAGTCTCGCTATTTAGGCAGTTGGCATTGGCTGTCACAGCGAGCTTTACCCGTCAGTAGATAGGAAATACGGTATCTGTGCTTGGCGAATCTCAGGTAGCACCAATCCGCAATAGGTTTGATAAGCGGTAAGCGTAGCACTTGTACCCAAGGGCGAGTGCCTGTGAGCGCCCATGCTTTGCAAGTGACATCGAGCCCGAGCAGCACTTGGCCGGAGGCGGTTTCGCCATGGAGAATGGTATTGGCGTAGTCTTTATCGATATAGCTGAATCTTGAGCTGAAATTGTCAGCATTAAGATCCACCAGTTCAATTCTGTCATCGGGATCGCGCGCTTTGAGTTGACGCATTTCGGCGCTACATAATGGGCAATTGCCATCGAAAAAAATCCGCAGTTCCATTAGGTCTACCTCTTACTGTGTGTCCCTGAGTATACGCAGTTGTCAGGCATTTAGATCGACATGTTTTCGGTTTTAATTGTTATACACTCTTGGCTAGAGGCATTAAGCTATTGCGATGAGTGACGTGATTGTGTGATTACGTGATTGTGCGATTAACAATCTGCCAAATGCGTTTGCTTTTAATCAGTGCTTGGCAAATAACAGGATGGATATGACAGCTCCCATTATTATCACTGGCGTGGGTAAACGTATTGGTTACGCCCTCGCGAAACACTTGCTCGCCCAAGGGCACAAGGTGATTGGCACCTATCGCAGCCATTATCCCAGCATCGATGAGTTGCAGTCTTTGGGCGCGACCTTAATCCAATGCGACTTTTACGATAATGCGCAGCTCCAAACCCTGATTGAGCAATTGAGCCAATACCCCAAAATCCGCGCCATTATCCATAATGCCTCTGACTGGCTGCCAGACAACAGCCCAAGCCTTGCCCCCCATGAGGTGATGCAGCGCATGATGCAGGTGCATGTGAGCGTACCCTATCAAATGAACTTGGCGTTAGCCCCGCAGCTACAAGCGGGAGCCGAGGGCGAGATTGGCGCCAGCGATATTATCCATTTCACTGACTATGTGGCCGAAAAGGGCAGTGCCAAGCACATGGCTTATGCGGCCAGTAAAGCAGCGCTAGATAATTTAACCTTATCTTTTGCGGCTAAATTAGCGCCCGAGGTCAAAGTGAATGCGATTGCTCCGGCGATGATCCTTTTTAATCCAAGTGATGATGAAGCCTATCGGCAAAAGACCTTAGCCAAGGCCATTTTGCCCAAAGAAGCTGGAAATCAAGAGATTATCGCCTTGGTGGATTATCTATTGGCGAGCCGCTATGTCACTGGGCGTAGCCACAATGTCGATGGTGGGCGGCATTTAAGGTAAAAAAGAATCTAGATTTTAGGTTCTAGGTCCTAGGTCCTAGGTCCTAGAATCTAGTTATCTAGCACCTAGCACCTTCTTTATTCAAAACTCCCATACTCGACTTGGGGTGATGATAGCGGGCAAGGGCACATCCCAATGTTCGCATGGCAGGCTCGGTACTTGTTGGCAATCATGGGCATACCCCATGGGCAGTGGTTTGCCTTTGCTGTGCCAATTAGCTAGCGTTCTGTCGTAATAGCCGCCGCCCATGCCCATACGATTACCTTGGATATCAAAGGCAACGAGCGGGGTGATCACCACATCGAGTCGCTCAATCGGCATAACGTTACGCACATCTAGCCGTGGCTCTAAAATACCGAATTGATTCGGTAGCATTACCGAGTCGGCGTGGTAATGCAAAAACAATAATTGCCCAGCATTAAAGGGGTGCAGCCGTGGCAGATAGGTTTGAATCCGCTGTTGCCAAAGCGCTTCGATAAGCGGAGCTGTTGCCAGTTCGCCATCGTGGGTGAGGTAAAGCGCGACATGCTGGGCCTTCAGCGCGCTGAGCTTTTCGAGCATTCGCTGACATGCGGCAAGGCTTGCCTCGGTTTGCACCTCTGTCGAAAGCGAGCGGCGGGCTAAACGGATTTGTTTGCGTAATTCGGCTCGGCTGAGAGTTGGGCTTAGATTTAGACTTAGCGACTTGGCGTCAATTTCAGGCTGAGTGCCGTGTGGCCCCTTGACTGTTGGGGCCGAAGAGTTCGATACAGGTGAAGTGATAGACATAAATAAGATGCTCCCCAGAATGCCGCTACCGGTGTAGCCCTTGAACCGTAGGTTCAAGGCGGGTAAATGATTACCTCCTAAGGCTTCTCGGTACGAGCCGAGCATGCTCAATGTCAGTAAAGCATTCACCCTGAGATCAAAATTATCGGCACAGGGACATTACCAGTTAGCCTGCATCCCAGGGAGCAAAAACGGTATTGAATCGCTAATCGTTTGGCTTAAAAAAGTATAGGCCAGTTAGCCATTCACTGTGCAACTCTTCTCAGATAGATGGTGCTTGGCACCGAGTGCACAGTCTAAAACTATTTGGTTGAACGCTCAACTAAGGCGTTTTCCAAGGTTGACTGCAACAGGCTGATGCGGTCATCCATTTGTTTCATATAATGCTTATTCTTTTGCTTTTCTTGGTACAACTCGTGGCCAATATTCAGCGCCGCCATAATGGCAATTTCTTCGCGGCTTAAGCTATTAGTGCGATTTTTTAGGGTGGTGAGTTGCTGCTCAACCCCTTGAGCCACAATGCGTAGGGCATCTTCCTGACCTTTCGGACAGGCGATAGAGTAGGTGCGCCCCAGCAGGGTGATTTCAACTGCACTGTTACTCATTCGAAGATGATCCTTTCGTTGGCATCGATAGGGCGGACTATATAGGGCTGATATTAAAAGTGCAAGGTAAGCCGCTGATGGATTGCACATTCGCCGTTTTGTTTGCTGCTTGTGTGAGCAGTTGCCGGAATTTTTATCTTCAACCCTAAGAATGCCGGATCAGAGTTGGTTCAAGTCTTTAACTCTGCTAGCATTGCTGCTGGAAAATTCTGATTGGAATCTGATATGGCGACCCCTCCTTCGTTACGTATCGAAAGCTTAAAAATAGCCCTCGATGCGGCTGAAATTGGTCAGCATCCCGTGGAAGTTCACGGTGCTCTTGTGGGTTTAATCTGCGGTGGTGTAGATCAAACCGGTGATTTGTGGATTAAACCGTTATTTGACCTGATGAACGATGGTCAGCCTTTGCCCGCACCTTTACATCAATTGGTGTGTGAGTTGTTCCAAGACTCGGTTGCTCGTTTGAGTGACTTTGATTTTGGTTTTATGCCATTGCTTCCCGAAGAGGAAGAATCCCTCAGTCACCGAGTTGAGGCGCTATCGCTTTGGACGCAAAGCTTTTTAACAGGCATTGCGATTATCCAGCCTAAGCTCAATAAAGCCTCCGCTGAAGTGCGTGAAGTGATTAAAGATCTGGCCGATATCGCTCAAGTGGAATTCGATGTGACCGACGATGAAGAGTCGGAAACCGCCTATATTGAATTGTTGGAATTTGTGCGTATCGCTGCGATTTTGTGTTACTCCGAGTTTGGCCCTGAGCCGAGCGATGAAGAGAGTGACGATCCTGCGGTGATCCATTAATTCCTAAAAGAGAAAGGCGGAGCGACTCCGCCTTTTAGTGTTTTTCAAATCTAACATCCTGATGGCGAAACGCTTTTAGCCATGCCATAGCTTGAATGAGAACCCCATGACGGTAGCAGAGCACATGGATAATTCAGTTCAAAACGTCGATATTGCCATTGTCGGTGGCGCCATGGCGGGTGCGACCCTAGCGTTAGCTTTGGCGCGTTTGTCTGGTACTGAAAAACCGTTGTCAATTGCCTTAATCGAGGCGCATCTTCCCGATAACAATCACCCCGGTTTTGACGCCCGTTCTATCGCCATTGCCCATGGTTCCATCTTCGAGTTATCCCGTTTAGGTTTATGGCCAAAATTGGCGCATTTAGGCACGGCAATTAAAGATATCCACGTGTCCGATCGCGGCCATTTTGGCATGACGGAACTCAACGCTAGTCAGTTCCATTTAGATGCGCTTGGGCAAGTCGTCGAGCTTGAAAGGGTCGGCCAAGTGCTGTTTAGCGAGCTTAACAAAACTCAGGTTAAGCGCTATTGTCCTGCCAAACTGTCAGTGTTAATTCCCGATATCGACAGCAACACGCTGGTGCTGGATTCCGGCGAGCGGATTTGCGCCAAGCTGGTGGTCGCCGCCGATGGCTTGCAGTCTAAAGTGCGCAGCAGTTTTAATCTGCCCATTACCCAAGTGGCGTTTGAACAAACCGCGATTATCGCCAATCTACAAACCGATAAGCCTCATCAGCACTGGGCCTATGAACGATTTACCGAGACTGGCCCACTGGCGTTATTGCCGATGGCAGATAGCCAAGGCCAGCCGCGTTTATCCCTCGTCTGGGCACTCGATAATCACCGCGCCCAAGCGATGCTCACCGCGCCTAAAGCTGAGTTTTTAGCTGCGTTGCAGCAAGCCTTTGGTTATCGCGCCGGCCAGTTTATCGATGTCAGCGAGCGCCATGCTTATCCGTTAAATCTGTCCTACATGCCAAGGCCAATTCACCATAGATGTGTGTTTATCGGCAATGCGGCGCAGACGCTACACCCGATTGCGGGGCAGGGATTTAACTTAGGCCTTCGGGATGTGGTGAGCTTGCTTGAAGTGCTCAACACTGCGCGAGAGCAGGGTGAGGATATCGGCGGTGTCGCCGTTACCCATGGCTATTTGCAGGCCCGTGAGGCGGATAGAAACAGCACTATTCGCAATATTGAATTTTTAGTCCGTGGCTTCTCTAACCAATATTGGCCCTTGGCCCTTGGGCGTAATCTGGGATTACGGCTGTTATCTTGGTTCCCGCCACTGAAAACCCCCGTCGCTCAAAAAGCGATGGGCTGGAAATAATCATTACTGGTATCGCAACGCGAAAAGGATGTACCCATGTTAAGTTCACAAGCCTATGACATTGCCATTGTGGGTGGCGGCATGGTGGGACTCGCCACCGCGATAGGATTGGCGCAGGCCGATCTTAATGTTGTCGTTATCGATGCGGGCCACACAGAGGCCGTGAGCGGTGAGCCAAGGCTTAGGGTTAGCGCCATCAACAAGGCGAGCCAACGTTTGCTGGAGCACCTCGGCGCTTGGCACTATGTCGATGCCAGCCGCGCGACGCCCTATCAAAAAATGGCGGTATGGGATAAAGACGGTTTTGGCAAAATCGCCTTCGATGCCAGTAGCATCAGTGAACCTAGCCTTGGCGCGATTATCGAAAACGACGCCATCAGCTATGCCCTCGCCAAGCGTGCCAGCGAATTTGACAATATCACCCATATCGAAAACCAACGCTTAGAGCGTATCGCCTTTGGTGAGCGTGAAGCTTGGTTGACCCTCGCCAATGGTGCTGAAATAGAGAGTGTCAGCGCCGCACTCGTGATTGCCGCCGATGGCGCTAATTCTTGGGTGCGTGAACAATGTAAGATCCCGTTAACCTTCTGGGATTATGGTCACCATGCGATCGTGGCGACCATTCGTAGCGAGATGCCACACCTCGCCACCGCCCGCCAAGTGTTTTTGCAGGATGGCCCGCTGGCCTTCTTGCCATTATATGAAGAAAACCTCTGCTCCATCGTCTGGTCTGTGCCGCCCGAGCGCGCCACTGAATTACTGGCAATGGACAAAGTGCAATTTGAGCGCAATCTCACCGCCGCCTTCGATGGTCGCCTTGGCATTTGCAAGCTCGAGAGTGAACGCCAAGCCTTCCCACTGCGGATGCGCTACGCCCGCCATTTTGCCCGCCACCGTTTATTGCTCGCGGGGGACGCAGCCCACACCATTCATCCATTAGCGGGCCAAGGGGTAAACCTTGGCTTCCTCGATGCCGCTAGCATTATCGAAGTGGTTAGCGAATTGCAGCAAGCGGGTAAGGATATCGGTGATTATGCCGAGCTGCGCGCGTTAGAGCGTTGGCGCAAGGCCGATGCGATGGAGATGATTGCGGCGATGGAAGGCTTTAAGCGCCTGTTCGAGGGTTCAAACCCAGTTAAAAAAGCCATTCGCGATCTGGGACTCAACCTCGTCGATAATGTCGCTGGGCTGAAAACAGTGTTCATGCAACAGGCCATGGGTAATAAGTCGTCGCTACCCAAGTTATGTCGCTAGCCTCGGTTGCGCTAATGTGATCAGAATTGCCGCAATTATCAGCGATTTGATTGCAAGCTGCGCAAATCTCGCTTTCGCATGTAAAAAAATTACATGTTGAAGATGAGAAAATCTAATGACACTGGCTTCGGATTAGAAAAATCTCCTGTATACAAATTTGTGACGCAAGGTATAATTTCGCCGCATTTTAGACCCTAGTACTTATACCAATCACGATAAATATCTGATTAATTCAGAGCGAATCAGGCGTTGCAGTGACAGACGCATTGAGACCGAAAGAACCCCTTTCAAATTGATGCATCGTGGAAGTGAAATGCCGATTAGCCAGATATTTAGCCGGATTTGTATCACCCTACGCTAGGCAGAGACCTGAAGAAGGCCGTAAAAAAGGGATAACAATGGCTAATAAAACTGTTCTGTTTAACAAGCACTTAGAATCAAACGCTAAGATGGTCGACTTCCACGGTTGGGATATGCCCCTCAACTATGGTTCACAAATCGAAGAACACCACGCCGTGCGTCAAGACGCAGGTATGTTCGACGTGTCCCACATGACTGTGGTTGATGTGACCGGAACCGACGCTTGTGCATTCCTCCGTAAGTTGCTCGCCAACGATGTGGCCAAACTTAAAGTGCCTGGTAAAGCCTTATACGGCGGCATGTTAGATGACAATGCCGGCATCATCGACGACCTAATCACTTACTACCTCACCGACATTTTCTACCGTGTTGTTGTTAACAGCGCGACCCGCGAAAAAGACTTAGCCTGGATCGCCAAACAATCCCAAGGTTTTGATGTCACAGTGACCGAGCGTCCTGAGCTGGCGATGATCGCCGTTCAAGGGCCTAACGCTAAGGCCAAAGCCGCCGCCGTATTCAGTAGCGAGCAAAATGCCGCAATCGAAGGTATGAAGCCTTTCTTCGGTAAGCAAGCGGGTTCTCTGTTTATTGCGACCACAGGTTACACAGGTGAAGCGGGCTACGAGATCATCGTGCCAGAAGCGGAAGCGGAAGCCCTGTGGCAAGCTCTGTTAGATCAAGGCGTTAAACCATGTGGTTTAGGCGCTCGCGATACATTACGTCTCGAAGCCGGTATGAACCTCTACGGCTTAGATATGGACGAAACCATCAATCCGCTGGCCGCCAACATGGGCTGGACCATTGCATGGGAGCCAACCGACCGTGACTTTATCGGTCGTAAGGCGCTTGAAGCCCTGCGCGATGCGGGAACCGACAAATTAGTCGGTCTAGTGATGGAAGAAAAAGGCGTGTTACGCCATGATATGCCAGTATTTTTCACCGATGCAGCGGGTGTTGAGCAGCAAGGCGTGATCACTAGCGGTACTTTCTCACCTACATTGGGCTATTCTATTGCGATGGCGCGTGTTCCTAGTTCAATTGGGGATACGGCGGAAGTCGAGATGCGTAAAAAGCGCGTGGCTGTTAGAGTAGTAGCGCCAAACTTTGTGCGCAACGGTAAACAAGCATTTTAAAAAAACGGAACAAGGAACAAGAACAATGAGCAATATTCCGACAGAACTGAAATACGCCTCTTCACACGAATGGATCCGCAAGGAAGAAGACGGTAGCTACACTGTGGGTATCACTGAGCATGCTCAAGAGCTGTTAGGTGACATGGTTTTCGTTGAGCTGCCAGAAGTGGGCGACACTGTGACTGCAGGCGACGACTGTGCAGTGGCAGAATCAGTGAAAGCGGCTTCTGACATCTACGCGCCAATCTCTGGTGAAGTGATTGCCGTGAACGAAGCACTGGAAGATTCTCCAGAGCTGGTAAACAGCGACGCTTACGGCGAAGGCTGGTTCTTCCGCGTTATGCCTTCTGATGAATCAGAAGTTGACGCTCTGCTCGATGCAGAAGGTTACCAAGCTGTCATCGACGAAGAATAATCGTCGACGCTAACGAAGCCCCAAGGGGCTTCGTTTGTTTTAGCGCAAGTTTGACATAACAATAGCCCGTTTATCAGTACCCTACAGTCCTGAGCGACGGCAAATCTGGAACAAGGTTTATCATGACCAAGCAAACCCTCACTCAGTTAGAACAGCACGATTTATTCTTACGTCGCCATATCGGCCCGGATAGCATCCAACAACAAGAAATGTTGAACTACGTTGGTGCAGAGTCTCTGGACGATCTGACTGCGCAAATCGTGCCTGAGTCGATCCGTTTAAGCCAAGAGTTGAGCATTGGTGATTCCTGCGGCGAAGCCGAAGGTTTGGCCTACATTCGTGGTTTAGCCAAACAAAACCAAGTCTTCAAAAGCTACATTGGTATGGGTTACTACGGTACCCAAGTGCCTAATGTGATTTTACGTAACGTCTTAGAAAATCCAGGTTGGTACACGGCCTATACGCCCTATCAACCAGAAATCGCCCAAGGCCGTTTAGAAGCCATTCTAAACTTCCAACAAGTGTCGATGGATTTAACCGGTTTAGATTTAGCCTCTGCTTCACTGCTGGACGAAGCGACTGCCGCCGCCGAAGCGATGGCGCTGGCTAAGCGTGTGTCTAAAGCCAAAAAAGCGAACATTTTCTTCGTAGCCGATGACGTATTCCCACAAACCTTAGACGTCGTAAAAACCCGCGCTGAGTGTTTTGGTTTTGAAGTGGTGGTCGGTCCTGCCCATGAAGCAGTAAACCACGAACTGTTTGGTGCTTTGTTCCAATATTCAAACCGTTTTGGTCAAATCACTGACTTCACTGACTTATTCGCCGAATTACGCGCGAAAAACGTGATTGTGACTGTTGCTGCCGACATCATGGCATTAGTGTTACTCAAGTCACCGGGTGCCATGGGCGCCGACGTGGTCTTCGGTAGCGCGCAGCGTTTCGGTGTGCCGATGGGCTTTGGTGGTCCACACGCAGCCTTCTTCGTGGCCCGTGACGAGCACAAACGCTCTATGCCAGGCCGTATCATCGGTGTGTCAAAGGACACCCGTGGTAACCGCGCACTGCGTATGGCGATGCAAACTCGCGAGCAGCATATCCGCCGCGAAAAAGCCAACTCAAACATTTGTACCGCGCAAATTCTGTTAGCGAACATGGCGTCTTTCTACGCCGTATTCCACGGCCCACAAGGCCTGAAAACCATCGCATCACGCATCAACCGCTTTGCTGATATCTTAGCCGCGGGCTTACAAGCTAAAGGCGTGAGCTTAGTGAACAATACTTGGTTCGATACCATCAGCATCAAAGGCTTAGACGTTGCAGCAGTCAATGCGCGCGCGCTGGCCGCTGAAATGAACCTGCGTTTCGATGCTGACGGCATCGTCGGGGTGAGCTTAGATGAAACCACTATCCGCAGCGATATCGAAGCGCTGTTCGATGTGATTTTAGGTGCTGGCCATGGCTTAGACGTTGCCGCATTAGATGCGCAAATCGTGGCGCAAGGTAGCCAATCGATTCCTGCCTCTTTAGTGCGTCAAGATGCCATCCTGAGCCACCCAACCTTCAATCGCTACCAAAGCGAAACCGAGATGATGCGTTATATCAAGCGTCTCGAAAGCAAAGACTTAGCACTGAACTACTCAATGATTTCATTGGGTTCATGCACCATGAAGTTAAACGCTGCGGTTGAAATGATCCCAGTCAGCTGGCCAGAATTTGCCAACATGCACCCATTCTGCCCACTGGATCAAGCCAAGGGTTACACCCAACTGATTGAAGAACTGTCTTCATGGTTAGTGAATGTCACAGGTTACGATGCCGTGTGTATCCAACCTAACTCTGGCGCACAGGGTGAATACGCGGGTCTGCTGGCGATTCGTAAATACCACGAGTCTCGCGGCGAAGCCCACAGAAACATCTGCTTAATCCCACAATCTGCCCACGGTACTAACCCTGCATCGGCGCAATTAGCCGGTATGCAAGTGGTTGTGACTGCCTGTGATAAGCAAGGTAACGTGGATTTAGAAGATCTGAAGGCCAAAGCGGCTGAAGTGGCAGAAAACCTGTCATGTATCATGATCACTTACCCATCGACCCACGGTGTGTACGAAGAATCTATCCGCGAAATCTGCAACATAGTGCACCAGCACGGTGGTCAAGTGTACTTGGACGGCGCCAACATGAACGCCCAAGTTGGCTTAACCTCACCAGGCTTTATCGGTGCCGACGTATCGCACCTTAACCTGCACAAAACCTTCGCGATTCCGCACGGCGGCGGTGGTCCAGGTATGGGCCCTATCGGCGTGAAAGCGCACTTAGCGCCGTTCGTCGCGGGTCACGTTGTAGTGAAACCAGGCCGCGAAAGCGATAACAACGGTGCAGTTTCAGCAGCGCCATACGGCAGTGCTGGCATTCTGCCAATCAGCTGGATGTACATTAAGCTGCTCGGTTCAAACGGCCTGAAAAAGTCGACTCAAACCGCGCTGTTAAACGCTAACTACGTGATGAAGAAGCTGTCTGAACACTACCCAGTACTGTTCCGCGGCCGTAACGATCGCGTCGCGCACGAATGTATTATCGACCTGCGCCCCATCAAAGAAGCCTCTGGCGTGACCGAAATGGATATCGCTAAGCGTCTGAACGACTACGGTTTCCACGCGCCAACCATGAGCTTCCCTGTAGCGGGCACGCTGATGATTGAGCCAACCGAATCTGAGTCTAAGGTTGAACTGGACCGCTTTATCGACGCTATGGTGTCAATCCGCGCCGAAATCGCTAAGGTTGAAGCTGGCGAGTGGCCAGCGGACAACAACCCGCTGCACAACGCGCCACACACTATGGCCGATATTATGGACCCAGCGTTCGATTCACGCCCATACAGCCGTGAAGTGGCCGTGTTCCCAAGTGCTGCAGTGCGTACTAACAAGTTCTGGCCAACTGTGAACCGTATTGATGATGTTTACGGCGACCGTAATTTGTTCTGTGCATGTGTGCCGTTATCAGACTATGAATAAGGGCTGAATAGTACGTTATTCAGATCTAACGTTTGATGAAAAGCGAACCCTTAGCGGTTCGCTTTTTTTATTGGTTAGTTTTAACTCTGCGGAGTTCAGTGCTGCGAATGGGCTATTTTGTGGCTTCTGGCAACTGTACTTCCCAATTGCCTGCCGCAGGCTCTCGCACTGTTACACCAGTGACACGCCGTGGATACGTCCCTGTAGGCTCTACTAAAACATCCATGTTTTAGAAGGTCACTGGTGCAACAATGCCTGTTCTGGTGTAACCATTGAGTGGCGAGTTATGTCTGTCCTGCTTTTCATTACTTTCAATTTTACATTCAAAGCGAATGATAAATTTATTCCGTCTAACAGAAACACTCTATTTCGATCCAGCTAGATAGGTCTGCAGCCCTCATTTTTAGATCTTCTCTCTCAGATTTTAGTATTTTACTTAATGTATAATTGCATTTTTTCAACTTTTGACGGATGTGCCTATCCTTATATTTATCCCTTAGATCTTCAAATTTTGATTTCATTTTTTCCAAGTAGTCTATCGAGCTATCAAAATCTCCATATTTTGAAAAATCATCAGCCCTTCTGTATAAGACTTGAATTTCAGTATCAAGGTACATTTTAAATAGGTGTTCGTCAGCGTTATCTATACTTTCAGAAAGTTGCGTTATGATATCTTGAGTTTTATCAAATTCATGCTGAAATAGATATCCTCTAGCCAAAGATAAAGATATTTCAGCAGAACCCATATCCAAGTCATGAGCCATTTTGAATTGTTCTACAGCTTCATCTACATTCTCTTCAATGTGAAGTAAGAATTTACCAAACCAATAATGTAATTGAGGTGTATTAGGAGAAAGAACAATGGCAAGTTCATATTGCTCTCTTGCATCACTAATATTCCCACTATTCTGATGAAAGTAAGCCATAAAACGTGCCACTTCAAAGTAATCAGGAGCTAATCTTTGTGCTTCCTGTAAAATTTCAAAGGCTAGGTCATGCTCAGCATTTTTAATATGATTTTGTGCGTCATAGAGTTTCCTAGCGATTACTCTATCTGACTTATCTCTAAACTGTATATTCCTTGGAGAATACTTATTCCCAGTTCTTCGACTCATTTGATCTTCAAAAATTGAATTAAGTTTATTCCTCTTATCTCTAATTTCTTTCTGGAATGCTTGTGATGGTTTATGATGTTTTCCTAGATAAGCACGAGCAAGCTCTGATAGCTGATAAGTTGTCTTTACGCTTGCACCTTTTACTATAGATGATTGTAATAGCATGTTTGTAGCCATTAGCTCTTGGATAGCTTTTTGAGCTTCCAACGCCTCGAAATCATTTAAATATGTTAGTTCAGGTATATCTTTTAAACCTTGTGCACATTGCATAGATTTTGTTAATTTCTGTGCATTTGGAGATAGATATTCATAAACATTGGACATACAGAAATCTAAGAAATTATCAGAATTCTGGAGAACTGCTTCAGGACTTAGCCCTGTCTGAACGGAGCTTACAAACCACTTTATATAACTTGGATTCCGATGCATTCTATTGACATAACCGCGAAGCACATTTTCATGCAACTTTGATAAAGCATCAACATTTCGAATTTGTGCAACTGTTCTTAATAATTGGGACGCATAAGACTCTCCAATTCCTTGGAGTTTAATTGGATATTCATAAGCGCCTAAACCTATCCTTGATGTTATTATAATTTTACTACCTTGAGGAAGAGCACCGACAAACTGTCTAATATTTTCATCTAAGATTGTTTCAAGATTATCTATGAATAAAGCAATTTTGAATGTAGCCAAATATTCAATGACCTCTTCAAGATTGTTGTTGTTAAATTCATCGCCAACAACTTGTTTCCCGATCTCTTGGATAACACCTATAGAACTATTAATAGCGCCTTTGATTTCTTTTATTTCATTTAAAGTTATTTGCGTTGTTTTTGACGTTACCCAAACAACTGCATCAAATGGCGAATCTTTTTCTATCAGTTCATATGCTACTTTTAGAGCTAGGGCTGATTTCCCTACACCTCCTTCACCCACTATCGAGATTACTGGAAAACCGCCTAAGCATAGTTTTTTTACTTGTTCAACTTCTTTATCTCGACCTATTAAACCAGTTTCATCAAAATCGGGTATAGGTAGGTTATGATTTATGGATTCATCATCATCATAGTTGAGAATATCTAAGCTAAGTACAAAACTTGGATCTTCTTTAAGCTTGTTTAGAGTTTCATCTATATTTTGCCAAATAAGCGCGTTTTCTGAGTCTAAGAGATTTTTACAAAATTCGCTTACTATAGGTAAATCATCAAAATTCAGTGGCCTAATGTGCATTACTCTATTTCTAATAGAGACAATGGTTTCAAAATTTTTAGTTAGGTTTTTGATCAATTTTGATACGTGTTCAGGAAAATAAGCGCGATTTGTATTTATTGTTGTGAATGTATCACCAAGATCAAAATAGTCGATAATGTCTTGTAACTCTATTTCCCCAAAGAGACTGCCGATATCTTTTTTTATTCGGTCTTTAGATCTAGCTATCAATTGAGTATCTATAATTTTCTCATCGACAATATGTGCTTTGATCAATAAGCGTAAATCCTCTTCTATGGCTGCAATTAGTGCATAAATAGTCATTCTAGTTAGATTAAAAGACACTTTAATTTTCCTTTATAAAAATCGCTAATTTATTGTTAGTACGAGTACATAATTTCATAAAAAACTAGTTGAGTCACAATCACATATCATGCCCTATTTAAATATTAATAATTAGTCTGCCAATGTTATCTCTCATCATTTCCCGACCTCGCTTTTACTTAGGCATCTTTGGGCGACTTGGTAGATGATGGTGTCGACTTGTTGCTGAGTAAGATCTTGGGTTTTCAGTTTCGGGATCGTTCCGACTAATTGTTTGTGGTTTAGGATCGGGAACGGTGGTTTCGATTGACTTGTGACATACCAGCCGGGGAATACTAGCGCTGGGGTGGCGGCGACGGGGGAGCCTGTGGCTTTGGTTAACCATTGGCTGACCCACTTGGCCTGACGCTCGGCTTGTTCTATGGGTTTGGTTTCTGTCCACGAGGGGAAGTTTAAGCGCCCGTCTTTGTAAAATACTTCATAGCCTTTCTTACCAGAACTAGAGCCAGAGCCTCCGCCATTGCCATTGGTTTGGCGTAGGTCTTTATTGCGCTTATGGCGGCCTTTGGTTTCAATCGCGAATACGCCATTTTTGCCGATAACGAGGTGGTCGATATTAAAGCCGTCGGCTTGCACATCGTGAAACACTTGATAGCCCAAGGCTTGTAGGCCGATAAGTTCATTGGCGGTGGCGATTTCTGCCGTATGTCCTAGGCGTAGTTTGGTAAGTTTGGAAAAGTTTTTCCAAGTTTTAATACCGCAATAAGTTAATCCCATTAAACCTGTTAGGGCGTAAACCCAAGGGAATTTCCCGACGGCAATATGTGCTTGAATACTGTTTATTGCAAAGGGGAAACACACTATCATCAGCCCCATCATCATGCTGCCAATTAAATCTAATTGCAGATCTTGGATTTGCTTTTGTAAGCCATAGGCGGGAATACGGCTGAGTTGCTCACGATCAACGGGCAGAGTGACAGTAGCATCGCGGTATTTGAGCAGCGCGTACATTACTCCAATTGTGACGAACATGCTCGAGAGGATGATCACTATCGATAAAAGATTGTTTGTAAAATCTGCCATTTACATCCTTGAAGTAAAAAGGTTTTTCTTTATTCCATAACGCACATATAACGAATGTGCTTTATACCTTGGTGACAGAGGTGGCTTTAAGAGGGGGGAGGCGGATAACTGAGTTGCTGCTTCATCCCTAAATAGCGTGCTCGATATGGGTGTTCGAGTGTGGCTCTGCATTTCCCTAAGTGGCCACACTTTAACCTGCGTTATGTGGTGTAATCAATGCGTTTTATCACAAAAGCTTATTTTAAATAACAACTTGTGAATATTGGGGGTGATGAATTGGTGGGCGTTTGGGTTATGCAGGGCAAATAAAAACGGCCAATCGAATTGGCCGTTATTATTTTCCGTTAGCTGTGGTTGCTTAACGGTAAAATGCTTCTACTGTGCCTTTGATGGTTAACAGTAGCGGTTGACCGCGACGGTCTAAAGATTTGCTTGGTACTTTAACCCAGCCTTCGCTGATGCAGTATTCTTCAACATCGAAACGTTCTTTACCGTTCACACGGATACCCACATCGTATTGGAAGACTTCAGCTACATGGTGGCGGCTGCGTGGGTTAACCGAAAGACGATCGGGTAATGCGGGTTGTGCTGTTGTGTCAGTCATGGTCGTTATCTGTAGTGAACAAAAAGTGCGTTATTGTAGGCAATCCCGCCGCCTTGCTCAAGGACTGTTGTTGTCAGTCTGTGACGCCTGAGCCGCTATCTTGGGCGAGCGGCGCTTAGCGTGAGTTGTTGCATGAGGCTGTATCGTCTTTTGTTCGCACGCCCAGCAGGGTAAACTCTGGCGGCGTTGGCTTAAGGCATCGCGCATAAGGCTTCGCGCTTAACGTTTACGACTTAGTTCGACCCGTTATTCACCCATATTAGACCCAAGGCACAATAGTTAACTTGCCATGCATGAAGATATCAGTATTCCCTTGCCATCACTTATCCATCGCATCGGCCGCGAGGCGGCAAAGCGGGCGCAGGCAATGGCGCTAAAGCACGGCTGCGAGCTTAAGCGGGTGCGCCGCTCCCGTAATTGGAGTATCACGGGGCAAGCTATCGCCATTCAAAGCTACTGCGCCGAGTTAACTGCCCAGAGTGATGCTGCCGAATTTGCCTTTCTGATCAAAAAGATCGATACCGCTTTATTACAACACGCCGATAAGCTTGAACCACTCAGCGCAAAATTGGTTCGCCTGATCAACCAAAACCCCGCCATCACCTTGGGCGAACTGATGCAGCAAACCCAATGCAGCATCAGCGAGGCGCGCCTTGCCCGCTTCGATGCCGAGCTCTGAGCTTGGGCGTGGTCTTTAGCGGGCAGCCACTAAGAAAAAGGCCTCAATTGCTTGAGGCCTTAGGTGGTTAAGGATAGCTATTTATGCCGAATCGACTAACACTGAATCGATTAACACTTAATCGACTAACGCCGATCGCCGACATGAAGTCTTAGGCGTTAAATCTTAAATTGACCCACAAGTTTACCCAGATTCGTCCCTTCCTGTGACACGGTTTGGCTCACTCTTGCTGCATCTTCGCTGGAGTGCAGTAGCTCATTCACAATCTCTTGAATAGCAAACACATTGCGATTGATCTCTTCGGTCACTGAGCTTTGCTCGGTCGCTGCCGTGGCAATTTGGGTGCTCATATCATTGATGGCGGTTACTGCCGAAGTCACCGAGCCTAAGCTTTCGGAGATGGCGCGGGACGAATCCACCGAGCGGATACAACTCTGCTGACTCTCTTCCATGGTTTTAACCGCTAAGCTCACCAGCTTGTGTAGCTCAGATAGCATCTCGTTGATTTCTAATGTGCTTGATTGAGTGCGGCTGGCTAAGCTACGCACCTCATCGGCCACCACGGCAAAGCCGCGTCCCTGTTCACCAGCGCGGGCGGCTTCAATCGCGGCGTTTAATGCCAACAGGTTGGTTTGCTCGGCAATGCCGCCGATGACCGAGAGTACGCTGTTGATTTTTTTGGATTGTTCACTCAAGGATTGAATATTGCTGGCGGCATTATTGATTTGCGCCATCAGTGCCGAAATCTCCTCTAGCGAGGCATCGACACAACGCTGGGCATTGGCCACATCGCCCGTGGCGGCATGGGTAGCCTCGGCCACTTGGGTGGTATTTTGCGCTACTTCACTCGCGGTTGCAGACATCTCTGTAATGGCGGTAACCACTTGATCCGTCTCATTGTTATGGCTGATAAGCTGGCTCGACATCACCTTGGTTTGGTCGTGAATCGCGTTGGCCGCGCTTTTGACTTTGGCGGTCGCGTTTGCGACATCACCAATGATGGTTTGCAGTTTATCGACAAACAGGTTGAAGGAGCGGCCTAATTGGGCGATTTCATCCTCACCCGTCACTGTAAGGCGTTTAGTTAAATCACCTTCGCCTTTGGCAATATCGTTTAAGTTATCGGCCATATTCTTAATCGGCGTCACCATGCGATGAGCTGTCAAAAGGATTACTGCGGCAGTAATTGCCGCCAGTAGCAGGGCAATTAATAACACCCCAAGGGATTTACTCATCATTTGTTCATAGGCGGTTGCACGGTAATCCTCAACCACGGCATCGATATCATCAACATAGACCCCAGTGCCGAGCATCCAATCAGTACCAGGGATCATCATGGAGTAGCCGATTTTTTCGATTTGCTCGTTGGTATTTGGCTTTTGGAAATAAAACGAGAAGTTACCGTCACCGTTTTTCGCGGCATTGAGTAAACCGACAATGATTTTGGTGCCGCGGGGGTCGGTCATATCGATTTTATTTTGCCCTTCGAGATTGGGCATGACCGCATGGAACAGGTTTTTACCTTGGGAATCGTAAATAAAGAAGTAGCCCGAACTACCAAAGCGGATATCACGTAGGGCTTGATTGACATTGCCCTGTTCTTTTAACGATAACTGATATTGCACTATGCCTGCGGCGATTTGGGTGGCTTCTTTGATTTGGGCTTTACGCTCGCCAATCAGCTTTTCTCTAAATGCGGTGACCTCATCGGCAAGAGATTCTTGTTCTACATGGTAGGAAACTGTCATCAGTATGACGAGGGTTAAGAGTAACGGGAACAGCGCTAACAGGAGCAATTTGTTACGTAAACTGAGATTAGACATGCTTAACAACTCCGAAATAAGCCTCTATATTTGCAGGGCAGTATAACTAATCCCCATTCTTCTTAAGTGCTTAAGTTAACAAAAATCTAATGTAACCGACAAAAAAACTTAATGATATTTGACTTAAGGATGAGGGCGGCTCGCAGTACTTCGTTGATCTTAATCAAAGCCTCAATAAGCCAATGCGCTCATTATATTAGTTATTCTTGATGAAATGCGACAGGGCGTTTGTTCGCTTAAGTAGGCAAGAGTCGCAGCTCAAGCTTAATCAAAGTGAGGTGGACAAGGCGAGATGGACACATACCAAATGCGCACACTAAAAGGGGCAGGACTGTGACCAACCAACGGCTGATCACCCTCTTAAAAATCTGTATTAGCATCGGGTTGTGCCTGATTGTGCTTGGCATTTATCTGCATAACTTTAATGTGACCGTTGAAGCCATGGGCGTAAAAGGCATTATTATCAGCGCCGTTTGCGTTGCCGTTGGCATGGCGTTATCCCTGCCGACCAAGATGTATCTCACCTTTTTACTGGTTAAGCGCGAGGCGGATAAGCAAGGCGACGCTGAGCATTAACCCTTAGCCAAACCGCAGTCAATGCCGCAATAAATCCCACTGTTCTTCTTGCTGCTCACGGCATAAAACTCCCGCTGGTGTTTTTTTAACATAATTAACCCAAGACTAATGGTCGAAAAACACCGATAATTCCCCCCAGACGATAGCGCCCAAGGGCAATGCTGTGCGGTAACGGATACGATTACCGCGTTTGAGCATATTGAGTGGAAAAATTCTAATGGAAATCAAAGTTAATTTTCTCGACAACCTGAGACTC
>NZ_JTLE01000094.1:3587071-3605614 GCF_000798835.1 Shewanella sp. ZOR0012 | reverse complement strand
TAAATCAATAACTGCACAGAAATAGTTGCACCATTGGCAAAATAGGACGGGCAGAATTGAATGGTGATTGGCGAGGCGACCGCCCCTGTATCCTCGGGAACTGAAAAAGTTATGCCTGTCCGATCTTATTCCTTGGTTCCTAACGCCCAATTAAGGGGTGAGCCACGCGACCACGACACCTAAATTGAACGCCGTAAACACTAAACTTGACCCAAACCAAAAATGCCAAGCGTGGGGAATCCCTCTTAAATTGTTTGTTAGCATTCAGTTAGTCTAAAAAGCTAAAGGTATCAGAAAGATGCACTTTCAAAGCCAAGTCTGGTGTGCAATTTTCTCGGAAATAGTCAAATTCTGAGCCAACTCCTTGCATTGTTAGCCTATAGTCGTCTGATTGCATTCCAGTATTATACTTATTAAGGAAAACTTGGATATAAAGACATGCTAATCGACATGAGCTCAACAAAACTTCATATAGTGCTTGGTGAGCAAGATAGTCAGATGTCCACTCTGGATTTTCGGATATTGGAAATACGCCATGCGCCACGTAGTTTCGAATATTTCTGATAAGGTGAAGAGCATAACTATTATCTTCTAACTTAACATTTTTCATACCGCCTAGAGGTTTATCTTTGATGTAATCACAGCAGTTAAATGCTTCAATAAAATTCTCTACTTTATGCTTAAAGTAAAGTGGGAAATCATCTTCTTCATATATATCAACCAACGCTGTTGCTTGCATAGATGGCTTACGCAACTTTTTATTTTTTACCTTATCGCTAGATAAATAATGAGGTGAAATAAAGCGATACATTTCTTCAAGAGCATTTGAGACGAAGATAAACTTTGTTAAAGCCGTCGAATATGCTGAATAATGTTTAGTATCAGAATCACATGCATCAGCAACTGTTTCACAAAAAAACTCTGCACCATCGGTGAATTTCCAAGTATCGATAACTACAATTATCCAATTGAGCAGCTAGCTTTAACCACTCCCCAATAGTTACAGTACTAACCAAAGCATCTTCTTCTTCATCTTTAAAATCGGCTACATTGTCTAACACTGTGCAAAAGCTCGCCAACTCAAATAAATGAGCATCAATTTTACGGAACTTAGAGCATTTGGGACATTTTCCCATCGTTACTGACCTCCTGTAATTGAATGCTAACAGTGTATTACCCGCACTTCTAATGAAACCCAAACCATAATGGACTCG
Source organism: Shewanella sp. ZOR0012 (assembly GCF_000798835.1). NCBI lineage: Bacteria > Pseudomonadati > Pseudomonadota > Gammaproteobacteria > Alteromonadales > Shewanellaceae > Shewanella > Shewanella sp. ZOR0012. The sequence goes on along the minus strand of NZ_JTLE01000094.1, from coordinate 3,604,400 downwards.
AAGTTTGAGAAATAAGATTAAATAATTCAAATGTGCCAGTAAGTTAGCATCCATTACGGTGAGTTTCCAATCTTTTTTCATGCAGAAAAAGCGAGACTTTATATACCAAGAAGTATTTTGGCGCGGTATGTAAATCAGAAAACATGAAAAGACTAATATTTTTAGTTGCTTAATGTTTTTTTGAAATTAAAAAACGATACTCCTTTGGCTCGTTTTCCCCGAGGGTTGTCACTTTTCTATTATACCTGTACTTATACAGTCATAAGCGGAACGTAAATTGCGTTTTTAAACAACTGAGAAAATCTAAAGCGGTAAAATGATAAGAAATTCTAATGTAATTTAATTGGCCACCGACAGTTAATTCTTTTGGTGCGAAGATATAACCACTTAAATTTCATAGTGTTACTTTGGTTTAGGCCGTATAAGCCAACAGATTACGCTGATGCTCGAAAGGCAAACCATGGTGATTGACGAGATGACTGTCCGCCCCATGGACGGGGCGGCCCTGCATCCAGGGATGGACTTGAACAACATCCGTGTTTAACGGCCAGTTCGCCGTGCATGGCTCTCGTTCATAAGCTTAGAAACCCTAGGTTTCTATTCACCGTGTCGTCGAGTCAGTATCATGGTTGGCTTCACTCCGTGGCGCGTTGTCGAGTCAGTACCATGGTTGGCCTCTCTCCGTGGAGTGTCGTTGAGTCAGTATCATGGTTGGTCTCACTCCCACGGAAAATACATCAGTTCTATAAAAAGAGTGAGCTATTTCAGATGATTTTGGGGTAGTTGTGGTTGACCTAACAGGGCAACGATGAGGATGAAGTCGTCTTCTTTGGTGAAGTAGGCGGTGTGTTTACCGATAGGAAAGTAGAAACCGTTGGGGTAAATATTGCTGCAGCTTCTGCCTAATCCGGGGTGATTGGCTAACATTTGCAAACCGGAGATAAGGCTTTCTTTATATTTGTGCCACTGCGACTCAGAAAAGTGTTGAATGGTGTGGTCTTTAATCTTTAGTAAGTGAGTTTGGGCTAACTTACTCAGTTTATAGCGTTTATTATTCATGTGAGTGGCTACAGGGCGTTAAGAAAATCTTCACCATCAACCACATTGCCCTTCGCTAAATCTTCTTTGGCTGCGTTGAAACAGTGCTTCAGATAGTCGGCTTTCATCGCCTCAAGCTGTTCGTAATCGTGGATAGACATGACCACAACCGCATCTTTACTGTTTTTGCTGATCTTGATGGGTTCGCGTTGAGCGTTTAGTAGCAACTCACCAAAATTTCGTTTGGCGTCATTGGCGGTTAAGGTTTGCATGAGTTAAGCCCCGTTTTGGAAAGACAGTGGCAGTATAGTTTATTGAGCGAAATGGTCAAAATGATTAAATCGTGCGATTTGTGCTAAAGATGGATTATCTTGATTGGTTTGATGATGGTTTGCCTACAAAAGAGAGCCAAAAGCCGAGATGATTCTCGGCTTTTTGTTAACGCTTTTACGAATCCAAAGGGATTAGTAGTACTTCTTCAAATAGCTCTCGGCGTAGCTTTTCAGCTTTTTGTTTGGGTTGTTGTTGGCAATATTTTCAATCACTTCGCGGTATTGGGTATTACCCGATGCGGCAAGTGCTTTCGCCATATTGGCGTAGGTGTCGATGGCTAACTTGTCGTTACTCATCAAACGTGGATTTTTAAGCTCAACGCTCAGGCGTTCTAGCAAAAAGTCATCGTAGTTTTGATCATCCATCATGCGTTTGGCTGCGAGGCGCATCAGCTCTAAATCATTGCTTTTAAAGGCGTTGGCATAGGCATTGTTTTTAGTACTTTGCTCGGCCACATATTGGCTTTTATCGCCTAAAATAGCATTCCATTTTTTATACTGGTCAAGATTTTCAAGCGCTTGGGTGGCGTATTTTTTCAGCTTCTTATGGTAGTCGCCATTGATTATATTGTTGATGGTGCCGCTGTATTTATCGTTCCCTGAGTAAGCTAAACCTTTGACTAACCAGGCGCTATAGTCGATAGCATTTTTCTCGGTGGCTTGTGGCAGTGATGCGATAAGTTTGGCTTCTAACACATCGTAAATGGCGGGATCGGATAATCCGGCAAGCGTCAGGGCTTCGATGGCTTGTTTTTGCTTAAATTGGTTGTCGCCTTTAAAAATTTCTTGATAGGTTTCAACCGTATAATCCTGCGCCCACACCGGCGAGGCCAGTAAACTGATACCGAGTAAAATGCTTGCAACTAATGGTTTCATTGATATGTCCTTATGTCGTTTTCCAGCGTTTAAAAATCAGTGAGGTGTTGATACCACCAAAGGCGAAGTTATTACTCATCACATAGTCGGTGTCGAGTGCACGTGGTTCGCCACGAATGTAATCGAGCGTGGCACATTCTGGGTCGATATTGTCGAGATTGAGCGTGGGGGCAAACCAACCCGCATTCATCATTTCGATACTCACCCAAGCCTCTAGCGCACCGCAGGCGCCTAAGGTATGGCCGGTGTAGCTTTTAAGGGATGAAATCGGCATATCCGCACCGAATACCGCGTGGGTCGCATGGCTTTCGGCAATATCACCGCGGTCGGTGGCGGTACCGTGGGCATTCACATAACCAATGGCGTCGGGCGTGAGCGCCGCATCCTTAAGGGCTAAACGAATGGCGATTTCCATGGTCTCGCTATTGGGCTGAGTCACATGCTGACCATCGGAGTTAGTGCCAAAGCCGACGATCTCGGCGTAAATTTTCGCGCCGCGCGCTTTGGCGTGTTCTAACTCTTCAAGCACTAGCGTACAAGCGCCTTCGCCAATCACTAAACCATCGCGCTGGGCATCAAAAGGGCGTGGCGATAATTCTGGCGTCGTGTTTTTGGTACTGGTGGCAAACAACGTATCAAAGACTACGGCCTCGGTAGGGCAGAGTTCTTCGCCGCCACCCGCGAGCATTAAGGTTTGCTGACCATATTTAATCGCTTCATAGGCGTAACCTATGCCTTGGCTACCTGAGGTGCAGGCGCTGCTGGTGGTGTGAATGCGCCCTTTAAGGCCAAAGAAAACCCCCACGTTTACCGCTGTGGTGTGGGCCATCATGCGGATATAACTGGTAGCGGTAACGCCCGACATATCGCCAGTTTTCAGCATATCGCCAAAGGCGGTAATGGGATCGGTGCTGCCCGTGGAAGATCCATAGGCAATACCCATCTCTCCCGAAGTGACGATAGGGTCGTCCAAGAGTCCCGCATCGATAAGTGCAAGTTCACTGGCGCGAGTCGCCATAATCGAGACCCGTCCCATGGAGCGGATTTTTTTGCGCGAATAATGGCTTGGTACTTCAAAGTCGGTCACGGGGGCGGCAAGGCGAGTGTTTAGCCCGTCGTATTTATCCCATTCCGCCATCGTCACGACACAGTTTTTTTGTGCCTTAAGGCTGCTTGCGATACTCGGCCAGTCATGGCCTAAGGCGGTAATGCCACCGATACCAGTGACAACAACTCGTCTCCCCAAGCGGGTCGGGTTTGTCGGCTCAGTCATTTAGATCATGCCTCCATTCACCGAAATCACTTGGCGCGTGATATAGGCGGCATCGTCCGACATTAAAAAGGCTGCTAAGGCGGCAATTTCATTGGGTTTGCCCATGCGGCGCATCGGCACTAACTGCTCGACCATATCCTTAGGAATATCCGCCACCATATCGGTTTCGATTAAACCTGGGGCGATACAGTTTACGGTGATCTTACGTTTGGCCAGCTCTAAGGACAGCGCCTTAGTCGCGCCAATCAATCCGGCCTTAGAGGCGCTGTAATTGACCTGACCACGGTTACCCGCGATACCGGAAACGGAAGCCAAGGTGATAATTCGTCCGCCCTTGCGCGCTTGCACCATAGGCATAACGCAGGGATGAATCACATTATAAAAACCATCAAGGTTAGTGTGGATTACGCTATCCCATTCGGCTTCACTCATCGCCGGAAAAGCATTGTCACGGTTGATGCCCGCATTGAGTATCACGCCATAATAAGCGCCATTTGCCTCGATATCGGCCTCAAGGGCGGCTTTGACGGCAACGCGGTCGGCAACATCAAACTTTAAGAGGCTGACGTTAACACCAAGGGCGCGAAGCTCTGCGGCGCTAGCATCGGCTGCGGCCTGATTGCTGTGATAATGCAGCGCGATATCATAACCTGCCGCAGCCAGTTTAAGGGCGATGGCTTTGCCAATACCGCGGCTCGAACCTGTGACTAATACTCTGTTATTCATCTTTATTTCTCCACCCTTGATGCTTGATGAGTTGTTTACGCATCAAAGGGCTAAATCCTTTTGTGATAAGACTTGTTGCTGCCAAGCATGACTCTTGGCATTAAGCCTGCTGGCTTGAGGCGATATACGCTTGGGTGTCCTGGGGTTGGAACACATTCACATTGGCCTCGGCCACTAACAGTGGTGTTTGCTGCGCTCCCGCTTCGGGCAATAGATAAATCTGGCAATCAAATACCGCCAGTCCCGACTCTTCCTGATAGAGGCGTTTAACCTGAGTGCGGTAGCAGCGATTGAGTTCGTATTGCGCCGTGTGTAAGGCTAATTTACGCGATCCCAATAAAAATCCCACGCGGATTTTATCGTGACGCAGTTTAGCCTCAACGCCCGCTAAAGCGGCAATGCTCTGTGCCATATATTCGATACCCACATAATTGGGGACGGCTTGACGATGCTCGTCAAAATAAGCGCTCTGCGGAGTGATCAGCACTTCGGTTTCAAGCGCATCCGGCTGATGGCTAATAATCTTATCAATCAAGATCATTGGCGCACGATGCGGAATAAAATCGGCAATATTCTGCTCGGCTAAGTGTTGCAGCCAAATCGGCTCGGCGGCTGAAATTGCGGTATTGATAGAACTGGACATCAATCTTAAGCCCCTTTACGGCAAAAAATCAGGCTGGCATTGCTGCCGCCAAAGGCGAAGGAGTTGCTCATCACATAGTTAAGCTTGCCATGCTCGGCACATTGCATGGGCGCGACTAGCGCAATGCTGGGGTCCTGCGGATCTTGCTGCCCATCAAACCTATGGGGCGGCAGGGCAAAGCTGTGATTATGCGGTGACAGCAACAGGTAACAAAATGCGGCTTCAATCGCGCCCGCAGCGCCTAAGGTATGGCCGACCAGCGGTTTGGTTGAGCTTGCAGGGGGCGGCGTGTCGCCAAATACCGAGAGTACGGCGCGGCTTTCCATTGCATCATTTTTAGGCGTTGCTGTGCCATGTAAGTTTATATAATCAATATCTTGCGCAGATATTTGTGCATCATCAAGCGCGGCCTGCATGGCGGCAATCGCCCCTGCGCCTTCAGGATGCGGTGCTGACATATGGTGCGCATCGCTCGACTCGCCGATACCTGCGAGCAATACGCAGGCTTCATTTGCTGTGTTGTCTGTCGCTAAGGTTAGGGTAAATAGCGCGGCGCCTTCACCGATATTGATGCCATCGCGATTGGCGCTGAAGGGATTGCAATGTCCTTTGGAAACCGACTCTAAGGCGTGAAAACCGTTAACTGTGAGTTGGCACAGGCTGTCGATACCGCCGACAATCACCATATCGCACAGCTTGGCCTCAAGTAGGCGTTTGGCGCTGGCAAACACTTTAGCGCTAGAGGAGCAGGCGGTCGAAATGGTGTAGCAGGGACCTTGGAGCGCAAATAACTGGCGTAAAAAATCGCTGGTGCTGCCAAGTTCCTGCTGGAAGTAATGGTAATCGGCGGGGAAGTGGCCGTGTTGATTGCGATAGGCCAAGGCAGCTTCGCCCTTCGAAATCCCCGAGGTACTGGTACCTAAGACCACGCCGATGCGGTCGGCGCCATATGTCTGTTTCGCCTGTTCGACCGTGTCGGTAATTTGCTGCGCGGCAGCAAGGAGTAACTGATTATTGCGACAATCGAATTGCGCCAGTGCGGCAGGTATCGTCGGTAATGGCTCAGTGACGGGCGCAACCAGTGTCGACTCCCCAAATAATAGGGTGTCATTGGTTTGCATGGCACTGGTATCGCCTGCAATCAAGCGGGCTAACACCTGCTCGGGCGTTTGCCCTAACGGGGTACACAATCCAATCTGTGTAATGGCGACTCTGTTATTCATTGTTGCTTGCTATACCTATTACCGAATCTGGGTGGTAAATATCAGTGGCTAATATGCTTAGTTTTAAAGTTTTATCTTAGATTGCTGCCTATAACGTGACGCTTAAATGGGTTGTATCTCTAACTCAAACTTTGCCTGTGGCATGGTCAAATTAATGTGTGCCTGCCAAAGGGAATCATCGGTTTGGTGTTGATAACGAATTTGTATCACTTGGGTTTGGTTATCGTTGTAATTGATAAGCGTGTCTTGGCTATAAAACTGGCGGCAGGGGATGGCGTCACATAGCCCTGTCACTAAACTTCCACCTTCTAAATGACTACGAATACTCTGTTCTGGCCAATAGATAAGTTGCATCATCGCCATCAGATATTCGGCTTTAAACTCATTCCCGAGTAGCTGACTCTGCTCACTGCTGAGTGTATTCCCATCGTAAACCAAGGTAAACAACGCTTGCCCTAGCGGAGCGAGCCCAACCAGCGTCATGCGTTCCCCTTCAAGTTCAAGCTGGGTGAGCAGCTCATGGGTGTTATCGCCCACTTTTATGCTCACCTTCTGACTAAAGGACTGGGGCGAAGATACCCCAGTTTTGCTGTCGTTTTGCTGAGTCTGGCTTTGAGTCTGGCTTTGGGGCGCATTTGCCTGAGGCTTGGTAAGCGGTTTGTCCGTTGCGGGGCCAAAATGCTGTGGCAGTGGCGCTAAGCAATAACGCATATCTTTTGTGAATCCGACGCAGGTTTGCCGATAGAGCAGCTCACTGCAGCCCATCAAGCCGAGGCTTGAGAGCATTAGGGCAACTGTCACTATCGCTTTTGTGCGACCTTTGGCGTTAGGGCGACCTTTGGCGTTAAGGCTTAAGCGCATCGAATTACACCTCGGCTAATTCGCTAATGGCTGGTTCGGCGGTGATGAGTTCAGCATCCTGCCGACATAGCTCGACCACCATGTTTAGACGTCGCTCGGATTCTTTAACAAAGGGATTTTGCACATCCCAAGCATAGCCCGCCAAAATCGAGCAAATCATTTGCTTGATTTTAGGATTCGGATCTTCATAAAAAATCACATCTTGGAAGCGTCCATCGTACCAAGCCTGCACATAGGTGCGGAAGGTGTTCACCCCTTGCATTAACGGCGCTGAGTACTCGGTAGGCCAATCTACGGTATTACCATTAAGCTGTTTGGTCACGCATTTTGCTGCCATGGATGCCGACTGCATCGCGATAGTTACGCCCGATGAAAACACCGGGTCGAGGAACTCGCCGGCATTGCCCAGCAACGCAAACTTATCGGTGGCGAGGCGTGATACGTTGGCGGAATAGCCCTTGAGCGTAGCGCAGGGCTGGGCAACTTTGGCATTGGCAAGCAGTGCGTTAAGGCCGGGCTCTTCGTTGACTATAGTCATTAACTGCTGCTCTAAATCACCTTCTAGGCGCGCGAGCAATTGCGGTTCAGTCACCACACCAAGTGAGCAGCGGCCATTGCTGAAGGGAATCAACCAGTACCAAATATCCTGATGCTGCGGGTGCACGCTAATTAAAATCTTATTCCGGTCGAAGTTGGGATCGCTGATGTTATCTTCCACATGGGTGAAGATGGCGCTGCGGGTCGGCAGTGAGGACGGTGTTTCGAGGTCGAGCAGTCGTGGTAATACGCGGCCAAAACCGCTGGCATCGAGCACATATTTGGCCTCGACTTGATAAAGTTCGCCCTGCTCGTTACGCACAGTTAAACGTGGCGTGGCACTTAAATCTATTGCCTCAACGGTTTCACCGTAACGGATCTCCACCCCAAAACTTGCCGCAGTATCGGCGAGTAATTTATCGAAGTTTCCCCGTTGTACTTGAAAGGTTGTTCCCGGCCCTGGGGTAAATTTGTCGGTAAAGTCGAAGGTGGTATATACCCCGTTACGGCGGAAGGCTGCGCCATTTTTATATTGGAATCCCGCGGCATTCAGCGCCTCTAACATGCCCGCTTCTTCAATAAATTGCATACAGCAGGGAAGCAAACTCTCACCAATCGAAAAGCGCGGAAAGTGTTGTTTTTCGAGCACGATGACACGTTTGCCTTGCTTATGTAGCAGGCTAGCGGCAATCGAGCCGGAGGGGCCTGCGCCGATAATGGCGACATCGACGCAAAGGGAGTGAGACTGTGTGGAGCTTGCCGCGGTAGATGTGGACATTTAAATAACATTCCTTGTAGGTATCGAGACCTTGTTGGTGGTTAAAACCTGACGAGTGGTCAAAATCAATGGCGAAAGTACAAAGGTAAAGCCTATGCCGAGGGATAGGGTTAATCCAAAGTAATGAATAGCTTGGGTTTGGCTAAAGGCGAGTAAGCCAAAGGCCAATAGGGTCGAGCAGGCGGACATAAACACCGCCATCATCACCGCCCTGCCATGTTGCGCTGCGGCGGCAAAAAACAAGCTGTAATCTATCCCAATCCCGAAGACTAAAATCAGCGCCAGCGCATGGAATAAGCTTAAGGGGGAGCCGACTAAGCCTAAAATGGCTAAGGTATGTACCGCGGCGAGTGCTGGCACGGCGACAACCACAGTGGCCTTTTTGAGTCCAAAACTTAGGCTAAATAGCAAGAGCGCGATAACCAGTGCTAGCCCCAATAATTTAAGGGTGAGCAGGCGATAATGCCCCATCACGGTGGAGATATCCGCGACTTTATCGATAAGTTGTACCTGTGGATCTTTGGCAAAGCGCGCTTTGAGAGCTGCAATATCTTCAATACCACCGAGCAACACTATGGCGCCATGGCTATCGCTTCCTCGCTGTGTATTATCTGCACTGGCCCTTGGCTCCGTTGAGTGTTCAAGTGGCGCTAACCCTAGTGGTGCAAGCCAAAGTGGTGCTAGCTGTTTACCAAAGCCCAGTTCGAAAAAATCCGCCGGGGTGATATAGCTATCCTTGGCGTCAAGATAGACGGCAGAAAGGCTTGGCGCTAGGCTGTCATCAAGGCCAATGTGGCTTAGTACTGTGGTTAATTGCGACTGGTAAATCTCGCCCTGTAATTGATACGCCGCATCTTGCTTTTGCTTGCTCGGTAGGTAACGGCTGAGGCTGACATAATTGCCCAGCTCCTGCTGTTTTATGGCGGCATCGAGCTGTGGGCTAAGGGTTTCGAGCCGTTGCAGTAAGGCTTCTTCATTTGGCGCGCGCACCAATAAAAACTGGTTATCGGTACCGCCACTGAGGAGTTTTCTGAGCTTATCTTCAGGCTCTGTTACGCTCGCAGGGCTTTGTTGTAAATGGCGAATATCATCATCCACCTTAAGTTGGCTGATACCCAGCAGACAAACGCCTACGAGCAGTAAGGTGAATAGACTCAATCCCCATGGCGACACCAGTTTGTTTGAGAATCCGGAGAGTTTCGTAAGATAAGCTTGTGCAAGATTCAGCGGACGCTCTCCCGAAGGTAACTTGCTGCCCGCTAAGAGTGGGTAAGCCAGCACTAACGTCAGGTAAGCACCGAGTAAGCCAGAGGCGCAGAAAATCGCCACCTGCTGCATGCCGGGAAACGGCGCGAGGCCAATGCCGACATAGGCCAAGGCGCTGGTGATAAAGGCGAGCGACACAGTGGGGAAAATATAGGCCACGGTCGCCTGCGCGCTACGCTGATGATCGCTTAACCGCTCGCAGTAAAAATGGAAACTGTAGTCGATAGCAATCCCAATCAGGCTGGTGCCAAAGACGAGGGTGAGCAAATGCAGCTCCCCGAACACGCTTAGGGTAAATGTCACCGCCAGCAGTAGGCCGCTGGATATTGTCACTATCGCCAGCAGCAGCGGCATGACGGAGCGAAACGCCAGCCAGACTAATAACACCACCCCAAGCAGAGAGGCGAGGCCGAGGATAGAGATTTCGCTCTTGGCAGCATTGGTGGCTTCTATGGCATGAAACAGCGCGCCTGCCTGTAACACTTGTATGCCGGCATATTGCTCAGTCACTGTGGTAAGTGCTTGTGTTAACGCTGCTTGCTGAATAAGTTGGGCATTGGGATTAAAGGCGCTGTCTTTGCCCTTTGCCATCACAATAGCGGCCACGCCTTCACTGTTATCAACACCTTGTTTGGTATCAACACTTTGTGGATGAGCAAGTAAAATCCCTTGCTTGGCGCTCAGTTTCGAGCTGGGTGCGAGGGCGAGCAAATTGGCGGGAAATAACAGCAAAGGATCTTGAGTGAGCAGTTGGCTATTAGCATAACTAAAGGCGTTGTAGAGCTGTTGTGTGGCCGAGGCAACTAAGCTATCGAGGCCATTATGGGTTAACGCATCGGCTTGCTCTGGGGTTAATAGCTTAAATCTATGGGGAAAATAATATTGGCCTAGGGCTTCACCCATTTGTATGTCGGCACTGCGAATATCGGTAAAGGCGGTATTTTGAGTCTTAAGCTGCTCCATCAGGAGCGTTGCCGCCGCAATGGCTTGCGTTTCATCCTTGGCAATCAGGGCAAGATACACTTGATCGGCAAGTGTTGACTCCACTTGCTCGAGGGCGCGGGCTGTGAGCGCATCCTGCTGCAGATGGGGCAACATGGCGAGAATATCGCTTTGAACCTTTGCCCCATTTTGCCACAGTTGCAGCGTCCATAGGCTCGCCGCCAGCATCAGACACAGCCAAATCGCAAGGCGTAATTTGCTTGAGGTGTGCATCAGCCTGTGACCTATGCGCGTGGCAATCTTGGTCGCCATTATTTTGCCTTGCTCTCTTGAGGATCAGTCTCCTGTGGAGAAACTTTTTGAGTTAGCGCGATGGAGAACTGGGCTAATTCGGCGTCGCTCAGTTTACCTTGGCGCAGCTCGCGAAAATCGATACGGGTGATATCCTGCGGACTCACGCTGGGTGCGGCGCTGAGCAGCACTAATGCATGAAGAGTATCGCTGCCTTCGAGCACCATGTTAGCGATGGCTTTTTTCATCAGCGGATCTTTCGGGGTTAATCCGAGCTGCCAATTTTCCTTAGCTAATTCGTTCGTTAACGTTTTTTGAGCTAAGAAGTGCAGTTCAAAATGATTGCTTAAACCCGAAATATCACCGCCCAGCATGGCACTCACCAGACTGGGTAATAAATCCCCCATGGCTGCGGCACTTGCCGATGCATCGGCGCTGCTGACTTGCACTCGTCCTTGGCTATCTCGCTGAATAAGTTGCTTATCTTTTAAAATAAGCAAGGACTCAAAGGGCGTAAGCTGCTGCCAAATCAGCCCTTGGTCCTTGTCGAATACAAACTGACCTTGGCTAATGAGGGGCTTTTTTAACACTTTAAGTTGGCGGGATTGCACAAAGTGGCCGCGTACTGTCTCGCCAAGGTTAAGCTTTTGGCTGAGGGCGAGTAATGCGGCGTTATCGGCTCCTTGGTTAAACAGGGGCTGATATTGGCTCGCTTCTGTAAGGTTAGGAGTAGCAAGGTCTTGCGCCTGCACAGAGCCAAGCAGCATGCAGCTTAAAAGTGCGCCTTGGCAGAACCATTGCACCCACTTAGCTCGCGACCAGGTTTTGAGGATGGCATTCATTCGTTATCAACCTTTGCCAGTAGCGGGGCGATTTTGCTGCGAAATATCTCTGGCGTCACAAAGCACATTTCTTGGCTCGTCATATCCACCGCCGCCTGAATGGTATAGCCCTTGGTAATACGCTCACCCGTTGCGGTATCACGGATTTGATAATTGATTTTTAGGCGATTTTCCCACTCAACTAACTCGGCACGCACGGTAATATGTTGCTCAAAGGTGCTGGGCTTAACGTATTTGATCTGCACATCAATAATCGGCCAAGCGTAGTTCGAGGCCTGCATTTGGCGATAGTTGTAGCCTAATTCGTCGAGCAATTTGCAACGGGCAATTTCGAAATAACGCAGGTAATTACCATGCCAAGTGATCCCCATCGAATCCACATCGTGGAAGGGGATCTGCATGTCCATTTCTATGCAGAGCAAGGCTTTCATCGGCACACTTCCCATTCGCCCGCTTGGATTTTCGCAACGGTTTGGCGCAATACGGCTTCGAGTGGTCGGTCTTCTATTAATGGCTCAAAGTCAGCACGCACTTGGGCGAGCGTGGTCGCCAGCGATGGCGTCAGTGAGGCTTCGTCTAACTCGTTTTGGTTGATACGCAGACCAATGCCTTGGGTCATGGCGAGCAGGGCTGCGGCGGCGACTTGTTCTGTCAGCTGTAATACACGCATACAGTCACGGGCGGCGATAGTGCCCATGCTGACTTTATCTTGGTTATGGCATTCGGTTGAGCGTGAGAAAACGCTCGCGGGCATAGTGTGTTTCAGTGCTTCCGCCGTCCAAGCTGAAACGCTGATTTGCACCGCCTTAAAGCCATGGTTGATGGCGCGACGTGCACCAGTCGAACCCGAAAGGTTAGCGGGTAAACCGTTGTTAAATTTAGGGTCCATCACTAATGCCATTTGGCGATCAATCAGATCAGCGATATTGGCCACAGTATTTTTTAAGGAGTCCATCGCAAAGGCGATATGCCCGCCGTAAAAATGGCCGCCATGGAGAATATGCTCGCCTTCAGCATCGACAATCGGGTTGTCGTTGGCGCTGTTAACTTCGGTCTCGATAAATTGGCGCATAAAGGGCAGCGCATCCTGCAACACGCCAATAATGTGCGGCGCGCAGCGGATGGAATATCTATCCTGCAATCTGTCGGAATTGCGCGGGTGAACATGGTGGTTCAAATCTTCCCGTATCCAAGTGGCGATTTGGTTTTGCCCTGGATGGGGTTTGGCAGCAAACAAAATATCGTCGAAATGGTTCGAGTTGCCTTTGAGGGTTAACGACGCCATGGCGGTAATGCGGCTGGCTAAACGCGCTAAATATTGTGCGCGATCAAAGGCTAAACAGGCTAATGCTGTCATCACTGCCGTGCCATTCATCAGGGCTAAGCCTTCTTTGGGGCGCAGCACATGGGGCGTGATATTCAGCTCGCGGTAAACCTCTTGGGTGGCTCGGCGCTCGCCGTTATAAATCACTTCTCGCTCGCCAACTAGCACGGCGGCGAGATAAGACAGTGGCGTTAAATCGCCACTGGCACCGACTGAACCTTCCTCTGGGATCACTGGCACGATATTGAGATTAAGCAAAGTTTCGATGCGATTTAATAGCTCATATGTCACGCCGGATTTGCCAATGGCGAGGGAGTTTAAACGGCATGCCATCACGGCGCGCGCCTGCATTACGCTTAAGACTTCGCCAAGGCCACAACCATGAAAACGGGATAAGTGCAGCGGCAACTCGTGGACTAAGTCGAGACTCACATTCACTGTGCAAGAGTCGCCATAGCCGGTGGTGACGCCATAGACCACGCCTTCTTCGTGCAGCAAACTATCGATAAAGCGGGCGCCTTTTTGGATATACGCTTGGTAATCGGAATCATCACAGAGTTTGACCTTGGCGCCCTTAGCCACGGCGACCACCTGCTCTAATGTGAGTAACTGAAGGCCAAATTCGATTGGCGACTCAACGGTTGTCGTGTGAGTAACTGCGTGGATCATAAATGCTCTGTCCTGTCTGTAGTGCGCTCCTGCTCTGGGAGTGCTGCTGTCGTTTTGTGGGCGGATGTCGCGCGGTTGACGTGGTTATCATCCCGCCAAAAATCAAAAAAGTTAAACCATTGCAAGGGCTCACGCCTTGCATAGTGTTCGAGGCGTTCGCTGTAGCGAGAAACGGCCTGTTGGAGTCGTTCCATTCTGCCCGCTCGTGGGCCTTTAAGTGTCTCGGCGAAGCGTTCTAAATGCACTCGATAACGCCCTTGCTCGCGCAGGCAAAACATCAGATAAACCGGGCAATCTAAGAGTCCGGCCAGAATAAATGGCCCCTGCGGGAAGGCGGCTTCTTGGCCCATAAATGGCGCGTACACGACTCGCCCTTGGGCGTGGGATGAGGTTCTATCTCCTGCAATCACCACTAACTCGCCGTCTTCAATTTTTTGTTGTAATAGCATCGATGTGGCGGGATTTAGCTCGGTCACTTGGATCAAATTCAGCGTGCTATCGGGATTTAACTGTTTGAGTACGTTATTAAAGTTTTCGGCATGGCTGGTTAACACCATGACATTCACTTTGACCTTACGCTGGTGGATTGAAATCGCGCGGCACAGCTCGAGATTGCCTAAGTGGGACACCAGCAGCACGGCACCTTGGCCGCTTTCTAGCTGATCGGCCAGCACTTGGCGGTCGGGAAAATCCACTTGGCTTAATTGAATGCGATCGCACCAAGCATCGATTCTATCGAGCGCCGCATTACCAAAGGCGATAAAGTGGCTTAAGCTGTCGCGCCAGCCAACGGGCTGATTTAACTGAGGATGCCGTGGCTCGAGGTGCTGTACGCGGCGCAGGAAATCTAATGAGGCTTCGCGGCTGACTTTGCCAGTCAGGAAGAAGTAGCAAATCACGGGATACATAATGGCGCGGCACAGCCAATGGCCACCAAAACGGTAGCTTTCGACTAACAGTTTGATGCCCCAATAACTGCCGCGCTCCTTCATGGCTGACCAATGGGTCGCAGTATGAGCAGATGACGTCAATTTCGCCGCTTGTTTACGGCGCAGCAACTGCGGCAGACGTTTTAACATGCCGAAAAATAGCCGCGTGTGCAGTTTAGTGATACGCACATTGTCGGCCACACCTTGAAAGTGGCTGACGCCATTTTCGGGATAAATGACCTTGGTGGGGTGAAACAGAATTTCTACCCCTTGCCAGTAGAGTTTTACTAGGATTTCGATATCGAAATCCATCCGCTCTGTTAGTGCTTGTTGGCTGAAGAGACGCTCGGTGGCGGCTAAGGGATACACCCTAAATCCGCACATAGAATCTTGAATATCAAAGCTTAAGGTTTCGACCCATACCCAAAAGTGGGTGAGATAACGGCCGTAGAGTCGCCCCTTTGGGACGGACTCATCGTACTCGGGCTTACCCGAGATCAGCGCTTCCGGCTTGGCCTGCGCCTTGGTGAGCATCGCGGGGATATCGCTTAAATTATGCTGACCATCGGCATCGACCTGTAGCGCATGGGTAAAGCCATCGCGATAGGCGCGGCGAAGCCCTGTCATCACTGCCGCACCTTTACCTCGGTTGTAGGGGTGTTGCAGCAAGGTCACCCATTCGTGTTGCTCCGCCAAGGATTGCAGTAGATAGCGGGTCTCATCATTACTGCCATCGTCAATCAAATAGCAGGGCAGATTAAGAGTGGCTAGCTCGGCTAAGGTCTGGGCGATAGCGGCGCTGTGATTGTAATTGGGGATCACCAGTGCCAGCTTGATTGGGACTGGGCCCATTAAATCACTTGGCGGGGCTAACATTATGTTGTTCATTCCGTCGCTCACTGCGCCGCTCCATCGCCTTGCTTGCTGGCAAAGCTGATACGGCCTGAGGCATAGCGGTGGTCGCCATCGCTGTAGGCAAAGGTGAGTTTTTCCTTGGCGGCATTGTGACTAATAACTAAGGTCACTTCTTGCCCTGGCAGAATAAGCTGTTGAAACTTTAGTACTTCTAAATTAGCGACCGCAGCGTTGTAACCAAAATGCTCGCAACCTAAGCGCACGGCCCAATCGATTTGGGTCACGCCGGGGAGTACGGCTTGCTCAGGGAAGTGGCCGTTAAAATATTCGAGATCGGCGGCGACCAGCAGGCGCAATTCGATGCTATCAGGGCCGATCTGCGACGTGAGTATCGGCGGTAAACTCGACTTAATCATGGTCAAATAACTCAACTAGCTGGGCGGCGACACGCTTACCCTGAGTGTTTAACGGTAGGGTGTCGGGGTAACGCCAGCGGCGCGGCAAGGTGACTCGTTCAAATTGGGTCAGCAGATGCGCTTTTAAGGCATTGTTGATACTGAGTTTTCCCTGCTCTTGATGCACGCTAAGGCCCAATGGTGACAGGGTAATGACGGCTCCTAACTGGGATTTAAACTGGGGCAATACCACCAATGCCGCCTGCTCGACATAGGCGTGGCTACAGAGCAAGGTCTCCATTTGCGCCAGCGACAGGCGTTTTTCTTCAATCTTAACGATGCGATCGAGCCTGCCTTTGAGTCTAAATTGGCCATTTGCCGTCGGCTCGATTTTATCTTCGCAACGTAACCATTGATCGTCGGCCAAATAGGGTGACTTTAGCAGCAGGGCGCCATCGTCAGCGTCTTGGTCTATGGTAATTTGTTCAAACACTTGCCAAGGTTCATCGGCCTCATGTTGGCGGCGATAGGCGATACCGCCGGTTTCGGTGCTACCAAAAATCTCTATGGGTAAATGGCCGTAACATTGGGCGACACCTTGGGCGGCGGTGAAACTTAAGGGGCCGCCGGAGCTGAAGACTAAGCTGGGAGAACGTAATTGGCGTTCGTGCTCCAGTGCCTTCGGCAAACGGGATAATTGTGCCGGGCTACTGATCAAACACAGATTAGGTAACAGCGCAGTGTAGTAGCTTAAGGTCTCTGGATATTCAATTTGCTCGCTTAAAAAGGGTCTACTGGCGGCTAAGGGCCAGAGGATTTTAAACAGCAAGCCATAGATATGCTGATGGGAAACGGTTGAGACCACACTGCAATGGGGCAAATGTTCGGCGAAGGTATGCTCGAGCACAGTCACTTCGGCATCGAGCTGCCTTAAGCTCTTGCGAATGGCCTTAGGCTCGCCACTGCTGCCCGAGGTAAACAGCACCAGTTCACCAAAGCTGTCGCTCTTGGGCCAAGATTTTGTGGGCAGACTCAGCTCTTTATTCAATAGGATAAAGGCGTGACTCTCGCACAATGGTTTGTCGGACAATATGCCTTCAAATTGGTGTGTTAATTCGCTCAGGGTGCCGGTTTGGGTGTTAGGGGGCAAAATAATTTCTTTGCCTGCCAAGAGTGCGGCACATAGGCCAACGGCAAACAGATCGCTGGTATCACTCGCCAGTAGCCATTTTCGCTCAGGCGCTTGGCGCAGCTGCTCATAAAAATGGGTCACCTGATTGGTAAACAAGGTACCTGTGACTATGTCATGGTGGTTAAAGCTGATCAGTTGTTGGGCGAATGGCCCCTGGATTAACCAGTTTTTGAGTAGCTGTGTCATGTTTTCTTCAACCAAAAGCTGCGATATAACCATTCCCCACCGAGGAGCAGTCCCATGAGTACGTATGCAATCAAACCGTTGTACAAGGTCCAAGTTGCTAGGCTGGTAAATGCGGCGGTATAGGCCGCCATTGAGCCATTAAGGATAAATA
>NZ_JTLE01000094.1:3551016-3587061 GCF_000798835.1 Shewanella sp. ZOR0012 | reverse complement strand
TGCAATACAAACAGTTAATGATGCGCGTTTTTACTGGTCTAATGAGGTAAACGCGCATGCGCACTAATAAAATGTTAGTGGTCAATGATGAATCGAATCTTATTTTTTATCTTTGCTCTTCTGAGCTCACATGGGATCGCTGAGGAATCAGAGGCTCCAGAAACTATCTGGTTAGAATCAGATGAAATGGTTTCTTGCATTCCACGCGAGTTAGGCCGCGACGATGTTCTCCGAGTTAATCTTAGTGAGCATCACGGTAAGGAACTTGCCTTATACAGGCACGACGAAAACCTATGGCTATTTTTGGTAGTTGGCTCACCGCCATCAACCATGAAGTCTTTAATGTCTTCTCCACAGTTTGAAAGCGCAAAGAAAATTGAAATATCTCCAACCACAACAGGGTATCGGTGGGATAACAAAAGCGCTAATGAGACGATATTTTCTAAACCAGGGAAATATACCCTCTATGTAAGTGAAAACTTGGAAAGTGAGGACGGCGGCTATAAATGCGAGCTATTTGTCAAAGGCCACTAACAAGCAAAGGCAGCATCGCCCTGCGGGCTGGACGCGCTAACGCGCGCCGCTGCTTTGGTAGTTAGCTTGCAAAAGCATGAACGGTGCAATAGCGCATTTTCAGTACGTTCGGTGGGTTAGCCCGTTCGTTATTTCAACGCCGTTTGCCATTATAAAACTGGCTTGGCAAGGCGCTTAAAAGTAACTCAAACCGTTGGCGTCTTGCGCCAACGACCCGGGCGGTAGCATGGTGTTTTTCTGTTGTGCAGCCGCAAGTTTTAAAATTGCACGGCTGTTGTTGTTTGTTGCACGGGTTGCTAACAACACGCATCAGTAGCGGCCTGCGGCCGCGGGACGCTCACAAGTTCGCGCCCCTGTGCTTATAGTTAATCCATAGAAATTTTTATCCGAAATTCACCTGATACAACCGATGACCTGACACGCTTTTGTCCCTTTCCTTTTTACCTAAATAAATTGCGCTCAATAAAAAAACCAGCACTTGGCTGGTTTTTTATTAGGAGCTAGTCCTACGCAAATGTTATTGCACACGTTCTACATGTGCGCCCAATCCTTGGAACTTCTGCTCGATATGCTCATAACCGCGATCTAGGTGATAGATGCGATCGACGATGGTTTTACCATCGGCAACTAAGCCTGCGATCACCAAGCTTGCCGAGGCACGTAAATCGGTCGCCATTACCTGCGCCCCACTCAAAGACTCAATGCCTTGGATAATACAGGTATTGCCTTCAAGCTCCATGGTCGCGCCCATACGGATAAGTTCTGGCACGTGCATAAAGCGGTTTTCGAAGATGGTTTCGGTAATGGTCGCCGTGCCCTGGGCTAATACGTTGAGCACGCAGAACTGCGCCTGCATATCGGTTGGGAAACCAGGATATGGTGCCGTCTTGATATTTACCGCTTTTGGACGCTTGCCTTCCATATCGAGCTCAATCCAATCTTCACCTGTAGTGATCTTGGCACCCGCATCTTCGAGTTTCGCGATAACAGACTCTAACGAAGCAGGGTCTGCCTTTAAGCAACGGATACGACCACGGGTCACAGCGGCGGCAACAAGGAATGAACCGGTTTCAATACGATCCGGCATCACTCGGTACTCACAGCCCTGTAGACGTTCAACGCCTTGAATACGCAGTGTGGCACTGCCGACACCGGTGATCTTCGCGCCCATAGCAATCAAACAGTTAGCTAAGTCGATCACTTCTGGTTCACGGGCAGCGTTTTCAATCACGGTTTCGCCATCGGCAAGTGCCGCGGCCATCAATAGGTTTTCGGTCGCGCCTACGCTCACCATGTCCATAAAAATATGGGCGCCCTTTAAGCGACCATCGACACGGGCCTTGATATAACCTTCTTTCACTTCAATCTTGGCGCCCATCATTTCGAGGCCATGTAAGTGAAGGTTTACTGGACGAGCACCAATGGCGCAACCACCGGGTAATGATACGTCTGCGGTGCCATAGCGGGCTAATAACGGCCCAAGGATCAGAATCGAGGCACGCATGGTCTTAACGAGGTCGTAAGGAGCACAAAACTCATTAAGGTTCTTGGTCGAAATACGGATCTTACCTTCGCCCAACTCATCCACATCGGCGCCTAGGCAACGCAGCAATTTGCAGCTGGTGCTCACATCACGCAAATTAGGGACGTTCGAGACCACAAAGTCAGTTTCGGCTAACACGCCTGCCATTAGAATCGGCAGCGCAGCGTTTTTGGCACCGGAAATAATCACATCACCAGCAAGCGGAGGGCTTGCTTGAATCGCTAATTTATCCACTTTTCCTCACTACTAGCTGTTGAAAATTTTCTCGCGTTTCCATTGAGTCGGCGTGAAAGTTTTAATCGTTAATGCATGTAACTCACCGCTGGCGATATAGCTCATCAGGGGTGCATAAATGGCTTGTTGTTGTTTTACGCGGCTCATACCGTCAAAACATTCACCCACGGCAATCACTTTGTAGTGGCTGCCATCGGAGCTGGCGTGCACTTCATCGAGTGCTAACGCGTCACGTAAAATCTGTTCTATTAAGCTGCATTCCATGAAATTCGGTACCTTTTCAATTCGCTTCTTCGGTGAAGAAGGATTGTAAATCATATAAATCGATTAATTTTTTTAACTGCTCCGATGCCGAGCACAGCTTCAGTGGCGTGCCATGCTGGCGCACTAACGCCAGCAAAAATGCCACACCAGCACTGTCGCTGTACTCCAGTTCGGCGAGCGACAACATTTGGGTATCTTGGCTTAACAGGCTTTGCCTTTGCGGCCATAGCTCGACCACTTGCTCCTGTGATAAACGCCCTTTTAGGTGGCAAATGTTACCCTGTTGCACAAATTCAACCACGGCGCTTACTTCCCTGCTTTAGGCTTTTTAGTCACTTTGTCTTTGGTGCGCTCTTCCAGCATCTTAATCACTGAATCAATCCCCTGTTGGCGGATAAGGTTCGAGATTTCAGATTGCTTAGAGGACAGCAAACTCACGCCTTCAGCGACTAGGTCAAACGCCTTCCAAGAGTCATCCTTGAGGCGACGAACTTTAAACAACAGCTTAATCGGCGGACGACCCGCTTCGATAATCTGTACGTTTACATCGACAATCTTCTCATTGCTGAAATCACTACCAGGCGAAAACTCCACTTTTTGGTTAGTGTATTCGGTAAAAGCTTGGGCATAGGTTGAAACTAAGTAGCCTTCAAAAGCATCGACGAAACGATTGCGCTGATCTTCAGTCGACTCTTTTAAATACTGACCTAACACTTTGTAAGAGGCGTATTTATAGTCGATGTAAGGCATTAATTCTTCACGCACAATCACCTTGAGATGATCCGCATCGGCGTCAATCAACGCCTTGTCTTTGTGGAACCGATCGAAGGTTTTGTTGGCAACAGATTTCACCATGGCATAAGGATCCATAGTGTTAACCTGAGCGTCATCCGCCAGTGCGGTCGTTGCAGTAAACATCCATACTAACGGCAGTAATAAGCGCGATAAGCGTTTAAACATAGCGGTAACCCCTATTTATCCTTTGAACCCATACTATATAAGAACTGACCAATCAGATCTTCTAACACTAATGCTGAGCGAGTATCGTCAATTTTGTCGCCATCCTTAAGCATACTCACGTCATCATCGACAAAGCCCGGTGTTAATCCGAGGAACTGCTCACCGAGCAAACCTGAAGTTAAAATAGCTAAGCTACTGGTTTCAGGAAATTTATCGAAACGCTTGTCCATCACAATCGTCACCACAGCCACCAGTTTGACTGGGTCTAAATCAATCTTACTCACGCGGCCAACCACGACGCCGCCGACCTTGACAGGAGAGCGTACCTTCAAGCCACCGATATTGGTGAAGTTGGCGGTGAGGGTATAGCTACTGTCGCTGGTCTGCACTTCGATATTGGCGACTTTAAACACCAACACTAAAAAGGCCGCTAAGCCCGTTAAGAGAAACACACCCACTAATAATTCAATTTTTCGTGTCAACATGCTCAGTTACCACTCTGTTAATCCGTCGATCTGTATCCTTGGCGCTGCAATCCGTTAGCGGCCAAACATCAGGGCTGTTAGTAAAAAGTCCAATGCCAATACGGCGAGGCTCGATTGCACCACAGTTGAAGTAGTTGCACGGCTGATCCCCTCTGGATTAGGGATCACTTGATAACCACGATATAACGCAATCCAAGTCACCACCACGGCAAATACGCCACTCTTAATCAGGCAGTTCACTATGTCTTGGCGCCATTCTACCGAGGCTTGCAGAATCGACCAGAAGGCACCACCATCGATCCCCTTCCATTCCACGCCCCCTAAATGGCCGCCATAAATACCTACCGCAGTAAACATCAGCGCCAACAACGGCATGCTTATTACACCCGCCCAAAAGCGTGGCGCAATGATTTGCCGCAGTGGGTCAATCGCCATCATCTCTAAGCTGGATAACTGCTCGGTACTCTTCATCAGACCGATTTCGGCGGTGAGTGCCGAACCTGCGCGGCCAGCAAATAACAACGCTGTAACCACGGGGCCAAGTTCACGCAGTAAACTTAAGGCCACCATCGGGCCTAAACTCTCCTCCGTACCAAACCCGACTAAGATGTTGTAGCCCTGCAGCGCCAATACCATGCCGATAAACAGGCCGGAGACCACAATAATGACCATAGATTGTACGCCGACCACATAGATTTGGCGCACTAATAATGGAAAACCTTTACGCACCCGAGGCCAACGAAC
Organism: Shewanella sp. ZOR0012; assembly: GCF_000798835.1. NCBI lineage: Bacteria > Pseudomonadati > Pseudomonadota > Gammaproteobacteria > Alteromonadales > Shewanellaceae > Shewanella > Shewanella sp. ZOR0012. The sequence goes on along the minus strand of NZ_JTLE01000094.1, from coordinate 3,582,297 downwards.
AATCGCGCCCCACAGCATCAGGCCTGCACGGCCAAAACCGAGCACTAACTCGATAGCGCTGCGGCCAAGGTCGGCAATACTATCTAATAACTTCACTTGCCAACTCCTTTTGCCAATAATTCTTGCTGGTAATCCTTTGCCGGATAATGGAACGGCACAGGGCCATCTGGCGCACCTTGAATAAACTGCTTGAGCTGCGGATTATCCGCATGCTTTAACTCTTCAGGCGTGCCATGGGCAATAACTTTTTTATCTGCAACCACATACACATAATCTGCAATCCCGAGCACTTCATCCACATCGTGGGACACCACAACCGAGGTTAAATTAAGTGCATCGGAAAGTTCGCGGATAAGCTTAACCAGCACGCCCATAGAAATAGGGTCTTGTCCGGCAAAGGGTTCATCGTACATGACTATTTCTGGCTCAAGGGCTATCGCCCGAGCTAAGGCAGCGCGGCGCTGCATCCCACCGGATAACTCGCTGGGCATCATTTGCGCGGCGCCCCGCAGCCCAACGGCCTCAAGTTTCATCAGCACGATAGTCCGAATAATCTCTTCGGGCAGGCCTGAATGTTCACGTAGCGCAAAGGCAACGTTATCAAAGACGTTGATATCGGTGAATAATGCGCCACTTTGAAACAACATACTCATGCGCTTGCGCAGTTCGAATAATTCGCTACGGCTCGCCGCATGCACATCCTGTCCATCGAACAACACTTGGCCGCTATAGGGCGTTAATTGGCCGCCGATAAGCTTGAGCAAGGTGGTCTTACCTATGCCACTCGGTCCCATAATGGCGGTGACTTTGCCCCTAGGGATAGACAGGCTAATATCTTCATATATGACACGCTGGCCACGGCGAAAGCCCAAATGACGGATCTCAACCAACGGCGTTTGTTCTTGAGTCATGCTTGATTCCGATATTTGAAAAGAGGTGGCCTACGCTTCCTGCCCAGACCAATCGAAGAGCCGCAAATTGTACGTAATTGCGCTTTAACCTACAACAGAATCGACACTATCGTCCTACGATACTTTCAATTTGCCTCATTTCCAGCGAGAATGCGCCCTAAGTTTTCGCTCTGTGAAGCTAAAGTGTTACTTAATGTTTTCACCTGTGTTGATAAATTAGCAAAATGGTTTTGTAAACGGTCAAGACATAAGCTAATTGATACAAAGATAATGTGAGTACAACTTAACTTAAAAACGCTATTGAGTTCTGCAATTAAGCATCAAACTGGCCATCATAGTTACCTTACTCACTGCGGGTGGCAAAAGGGAAATACCAAAGACGATGATATTGCTCAAGGCATTCAATGGCTAAACGATATATTCTGCCCTAATGCCTAGGCGCAGAGCTTAAACAATAGCATGCGACTCAAAGTAACAAGCCGTTAATTTTATCATCTTTATCGCGTACCAAATTGTGCTATTCCAATCCCATACGGGGCGACAAAGACAATGCAAGAAGAGAGATAGACATGGTAGACCAATCACAATTGCGCCAGTGGGGCTGTAAAGTCATCGATATTGAAAAATCGGCCCTCGACAATCTTTATCAATATGTCGATTCCGTTGAATTCGCCCAAGCCTGCGAGTTAATCCTCAACTGCACCGGCAAAGTCATCGTGATGGGGATGGGGAAATCTGGCCATATTGGTAATAAAATCTCTGCTACCCTCGCCAGCACTGGCACCCCAGCCTTCTTTGTGCATCCTGGCGAAGCCAGCCATGGCGACTTAGGCGTACTCTCTGATAATGATATTATCCTCGCCATTTCAAACTCGGGTGAATCGAGCGAAATCCTTGCGCTGATGCCCGTTATCCAACGTAAAGCCATTCCCGTGATTGCCATGACGGGCAAACCTGAGTCCACGATGGCACGTTTGGCCAAAATTCATTTATGTATTGAAGTGCCTGAAGAAGCCTGTCCGCTCGGGCTTGCGCCAACCTCGAGCACCACCGCAACCTTAGTGATGGGTGATGCGATGGCCATTGCGCTGCTGCAAGCCAAAGGCTTTACTCGGGAAGACTTTGCAATGTCTCACCCAGGCGGTGCCCTAGGACGTAAGCTGCTGCTTAAAGTCAGCAACGTGATGCACAGTGGCGATGATTTACCACTGGTTAAACACGATATTTGCATCACCGATGCCCTGTATGAAATCTCCAAGAAGGGCCTAGGCATGACGGCGGTGATCGATGAACAAAACAAACTCGTGGGTATTTTTACCGACGGCGACCTACGCCGCGTTATCGATGCCCAAGTCAACCTACGCACCACGCCTATCGCCGATGTGATGACGCGAAACTGTGTCACAATTACTGAAAACGTCTTGGCAGCGCAAGCGCTGCAAGTGATGGATTCCAAAAATATCAACGGCCTGATAGTGATAGATAAAGACAATCATCCTGTCGGTGCGCTCAATATGCTCGATATGGTTAAAGCGGGAGTCATTTAATGCCACAGCAAGGATTTTACGGCCCGATCAGCGATGATGTGTGGCAAAGAGCGCAAAAAATTAAACTGCTGATCTGCGATGTGGACGGGGTATTTTCTGACGGCCGCATTTATTTAAGCAACTCGGGTGAAGAGCTCAAAGCCTTCCATACCCGCGATGGTTATGGCGTGCGTTCATTATTGACCAGTGGCTTTAATCTGGCCGTGATAACAGGCCGCCAGTCTAAAATTGTTGAAAACCGCATGACGGCCCTCGGTGTAACCCATATTTATCAAGGTGTGGATAATAAATTTGTCCCCTATGAAGAACTGCTGTCGCTCTACAATGTCACACCAGAAGAAGTTGCCTATATCGGTGATGATATTGTCGACCTGCCAGTGATGAATGTCGTCGGTCTTGCCGTCTGTGTCGCCGATGGACATCCCTATGTGCGCCAACACGCCCATTTTGTGACCCAGTTAAATGGTGGTCATGGTGCGCTCAGAGAGCTGACAGATCTGTTACTTCTGAGTCAAAACAAATTTACCTCAGCCCATGGGATGAGCATATGAGTCGTGTGACCCTCGCCATTATTGCTTTTTTTGGTACTGCACTCGTGCTGTATTGGCAGGTCCAACAAAAACGCGGTGGCGATACCGATAGCAGCCTGAATGATACAGACAGGCCCGACTACATTATCGAAGATCTGCGCAGCATCGAGTTTAACGAGCAAGGACAAGTCAATAGTCGCGTCACGGCAAAGCACATGGAACACTATGAGCTTAAAAACCAAACCGACTTTATTCAGCCTGTCTATCTTGTGTATCCCGACCAAGGTAAAGCAAAATGGCAGATCAGAGCCGATCAAGGTCGACTCAACAAAGATACTGGCAAGGTTGTATTAGAAAATAATGTTATTATCGATGCCATCAGCCCTGGTGAACCGATACAAACCTTGTCCACCAGTTTTTTAGAACTCGATCTCAACACAATGATAATGACCTCTGACCGCATCATTTACGTCACAGGGAAAGATTTTAATATTCAAGGGCAAGGCCTTTATGCCGACCTTAACGCGCAGGAAGTGCAATTGACCAGTCAGGTAGTAGGAACCTATGAAGCAAAATAACATATTACTTGCCAGCCTAATGCTAATGATAAGCATGAATGCCTTCGCCAAGATCGGTGACTTACAGCAAGAAGTGAAAATTAAAGCCGTCAGTCAAACTGCGGACATTAAAAACAATCAGATCATTTTCTTCGGCCCCGTTGAAGTTGTTCAAGGCTCAATTAAAATCCATGCGGATCAACTCCGTGCATTTTCTGTCGAAGGCGAAAATAGTAAAGTCTTACTGGCTACAGGAAATCCAGCAACCTACAGCCAAATCCTTGATGATGGCCGCCCTGCATCTGCTAGCGCCAAAGAGATTCGCTATGAAATGGCCACTCGGACGTTGACCCTAACTGGTACAGCGACCCTAGACCAAGCGGGTAGTCAAGTTACAGGCAATTTAATTCGTTACGATATTATTCAGCAAAAACTGATCGCCGAAAGTAGCGGCAATGGTGATGATCGCGTAATTACCATTATTCAACCTGATAATTATCAGGAAGAACTCAAAAATACACCAACAGATAAACCTGTGAAAAAACAGGATTCTAAATGACCCAAATCACCTTAAAAGCACAGAATCTCGCCAAGAGTTATAAAAGCCGCCAGGTTGTCAAAGATGTCAGCCTGACAGTAAAAACGGGTCAAGTCGTCGGTCTACTCGGCCCTAACGGTGCGGGTAAAACCACCACCTTTTACATGGTCGTGGGCTTAGTTAAAAGCGATAAAGGCCATATCTTTATCGACGATGATGATTTAACCGCCGATCCTATGCATCTGCGTGCCCGCAAAGGTATTGGTTACCTACCACAGGAAGCGAGTATCTTTCGTAAATTAACCGTACACGACAACATCATGGCGGTACTGCAAACCCGTAAAGAGCTCAATAGTGACCAGCGCGAAGAAGCACTAGAGCAACTGCTAGAAGAGTTCCATATCACCCATATTCGTGACAGCCAAGGCATGTCCTTATCGGGCGGTGAACGTCGCCGCGTCGAAATTGCCCGCGCCTTAGCGGCCAACCCCAAGTTTATTCTGCTTGATGAGCCCTTTGCGGGCGTTGATCCGATCTCCGTTATCGATATCAAGAAAATTATCGAGCAGCTTAAGAGCCGAGGCCTTGGAGTACTTATCACAGACCACAATGTGCGCGAGACCTTAGACGTCTGTGAACATGCTTACATTGTGAGTCACGGTAATCTTATTGCCGAGGGCACACCCGCAGAGATCTTAGACAATCAGCAAGTTAGGGCTGTGTACTTAGGTGAACAATTCAGGCTATAGTTACTAAAACAAAGCTAATAAGCCTTGAATTTGAGAGCGCTAGGCTCCATCCATATGATATCAAGCGACCTAAACTCACAATAATAACCTAGGGATCAGCGGTAACATGAAAGCGTCACTCCAGCTCAAACTGGGTCAACAGTTAACCATGACGCCACAACTTCAGCAGGCCATTCGCCTGCTGCAACTGTCGTCATTGGAACTGCAACAAGAAATCCAGCAAGCCTTAGACTCTAATCCTCTTCTCGAGCTGGAAGAGGAGCAATTTGACGCGCCTAGCGAACGTAAGCAAGATATCGCCGATACCGACTTTAGCGAAACGACTGCCCAGCCACAGGAACAAGATAATTCCACCGTGGACATTGCCGAGTCGCTGACCAAAGAATCTCTGCCCGAAGAGTTACCCATGGATACCACTTGGGATGAAGTATTTACCGCATCGCCAAACTCAGGTTCTGGCGCCAGCCGTGAAGATGACATGCCCTTCCAAGGGGAAACTAGCGAGGGGTTGTACGAACATTTAGAATGGCAAAAAAACCTCACACCCTTCTCTGAAACCGATTTAGCCATTGCCACCGCGATTATTGATGCCATTGACGATCAAGGTTATCTCACTCAAAGCACTGAAGATATCCTCGAAGCCATGGGCAATCCCGAGATTGAACTCGACGAAGTTGAAGCCGTGCTCAAGCGTATTCAACATTTCGACCCCGTTGGTGTCGCGGCAAGGGATTTAAGCGAATGTTTACTGATCCAGCTATCTCATTTTTCGCCTGATACCCCTCACATCGAAAACGCCCGCATGCTGATCAAAGATCATTTAGATCTGATCGCCGCTCGCGACTTTAGGCTGTTAATGCGTAAGACCAAACTGAAAGAGGACGAGTTAAGGGACAGTATTGCGCTGATCCAAACCTTGAACCCTCGTCCCGGTTTACTCATCACCCCTGTCGATGAAGAATATGTGATCCCCGATGTATCGGTGTCGAAGAAAAACGGCCGTTGGGTGGTCGAATTAAACCCTGACTGCATGCCAAAAATCAACGTAAATCAGCAATATGCAGCAATGGCCCGAAGTTCAAAAAATCAAGCTGATAGCCAATTTATTCGTGGCCATCTGCAAGAAGCCAAGTGGTTTATTAAAAGCCTTGAAAGCCGTAACGAAACACTGCTCAAGGTGGCAAACTGCATAGTGCAATACCAACAGGGTTTCTTCGAATACGGTGAAGAAGCCATGAAACCTATGGTCCTAAACGATATCGCCGAGGCGGTAGAGATGCATGAGTCCACCATTTCACGGGTGACCACACAAAAATACATGCATACCCCAAAAGGACTTTTTGAACTAAAATATTTCTTCTCAAGCCACGTCGGGACGGATGATGGCGGTGAGTGCTCATCCACAGCAATCAGAGCTTTCATTAAGAAACTGGTTGCAGCGGAAAACCAGAAAAAACCATTAAGCGACAGCAAGATGGCTCAACTTCTGGCAGAACAGGGAATTAACGTTGCGCGCAGAACCATTGCGAAGTACCGAGAAGCGATGCTTATTCCCCCTTCCAATCAGCGTAAAAGTTTATAGCCTATTGTGAGTATCGGAGGACGTTTCTATGCAAATAAACCTAAGTGGACACCATATCGAGATTACTGAATCGTTACGGGCATATGTTGAGGAAAAGTTTTCAAAACTTGAACGTCATTTCGAACAGATCAATAATGTGCACGTTGTGCTCAATGTTGAGAAAATGCAACAGATTGCCGAAGCGAGAATCAACCTCACCGGTGGTGAAGTCTTCGCGACTTCAGAGCATGCAGATATGTATGCTGCCATAGACGTCCTGATTGATAAACTTGATCGTCAGGTTATTAAACACAAAGAGAAGTTAACAAAACACTAGCAATGGAACTTCGTACCATACTGCGGCCGGAGTGCACAACCTGCGCCACTCCGGGCAGTAAGAAAAAGGTACTGGAACTCATCAGCGACTTAGCCGCTGCCCAGTACCCCACCCTCTCATCTCAAGAGATCTTCGAAAGCCTCGTGGCGCGCGAAAAGATGGGTAGCACAGGTATAGGTAACGGTATCGCCATTCCACATGGTCGATTAACCGATATAACACAACCCATAGCGATATTGATAAAATGTGAGGAGCCGATAGCCTTTGATGCTATCGATAAACAACCCGTCGATATTTTATTTGCACTACTCGTGCCTGCCGACCAATGTCAGCAGCACCTAAGTACCTTGTCATGCATGGCTGAAAAGCTCAGTGACAAGCAAATATTAAAACAATTGCGCAAGACGCATGATGAAACGGAACTCTATCAGGTAATCATTGGATGAAACTGGTCATAGTGTCAGGGCGTTCAGGCTCAGGCAAATCGGTCGCACTTAGAGTGCTTGAAGATCTCGGCTACTATTGTGTCGATAATTTGCCTTTGCCTTTGATTGGCAGTTTGCTTGAACAGCTCAAAGGCAGTAACGATCTCGTTGCTATCAGTGTTGACGTGCGCAATTTACCAGAGCAAGACAAAGTGCTGGTTAAACAGCTTGCCAGCCTGCCTACGGGCACTGAACTCACCAGCTTCTTCTTAAACTCCAGCGATAAAGTGTTGCTCAAACGCTACAGTGAAACGCGGCGCTTACATCCCTTATCTAAGAGCCGAGTGTCACTGCAAGAAGCCATCAAGCTTGAAGGCAAATTGCTCGAGCCGCTGTCACAGCAGATGGATCACTATATAGATACCTCGAATCTGAATATCTATGAACTCAGCGACCAAGTGCGGCAAATACTCCTTGGCAGTGTCGATAAGGAACTGGTGATCAACTTCGAGTCCTTCGGTTTTAAGCATGGTATGCCGACCGAAGCTGACTTTATGTTTGATGTGCGCTTTTTGCCAAATCCCCATTGGGAACCGGAGCTTAGACCTCTCACCGGTTTAGATGAACCCGTAGCGGAGTTTTTAAATCGCCAGCCACTGGTGAATAAGTTCATCTGGCAAATCGAGAATTTGCTCGAAACCTGGTTGCCCCATTTAGAGCGCAATAATCGTAGCTATCTCACGATTGCGATTGGTTGCACAGGTGGCCAACACCGCTCAGTCTATGTAGCTGAGCAACTAGCTAAACGTTTTAGTAATGGCAAACATAAAGTCAATGCGCGCCATCGAGAGTTGAGCCATGCCAAAACTTGAGCGCCAAGTCACCATCTGCAATAAACTCGGCTTACATGCCCGCGCCGCCACAAAGCTCGTAGTGCTTGCTTCTGAGTTTGATGCCAGCATTACGCTGATCCAAGGTGAAAAACAGGCCTCTGCCGCCAGTGTATTGGGTTTACTCATGCTCGAGACGGGCATGGGTAAAACCATCACCCTCATCGCCGAAGGCCCGGATGCCGAGCCTGCACTTAATGCCATTTGTGCCCTTATCGACGCTAAGTTTGACGAAGCCTGCTGATGGTATCATCTCGATGATCCCTGCCGGTATTCAGTATCCTGTTTGGTTTTGATTTCAGCACCTTATACCAGTAAAACACATTTGTGACTCGACGCCCTCCCGTGCGCTAAATTACAATGTACTGCTGCGCTTTGGCTTAAGTCCTCAATAGCTAAACGCCAACCCATCCACCGCCGCCATGGAGGAAACATGCCTGTAGAAGCCTCAGACAGTTTACAAGCCGAACACCGTCTCGACCAACTGAGTCAAGCCCTCAACAGTGGTATGTTTGTGCATGTCAGGCAAATGCTACAAAATATGGCGCCGTCAGATATCGCATTGATTTTAGAATCGTCACCTCCCAAAGCTCGGCAAGTGTTATGGCAACTCGTCGATCAAGATCAGCTCGGGGATATTCTCGATGAACTCAGCGAAGAGTTAAAAGACCCGCTGATCAGCACCATGAGTCCAGAGCGAGTCGCCAAGGCTACCGCCAGCATGGATACGGACGATCTGGCTTATATTCTGCGAAGCCTGCCAGATACTGTGTATAAACAAGTATTACAGTCGATGAGTCTGCAAAACCGGCAGCGAGTCGAGCAAGCGCTCTCTTATCCCGATGAGACCGCAGGCAGCCTAATGAACACAGATACTGTGACCTTAAGACCCGATGTCAATATCGATGTGGTACTGCGTTATTTGCGCCAACGGGGCAACCTGCCCGACACTACCGATACTTTATACGTGGTGGATAAACACGATCGCGTGCTTGGTGGGGTCAAACTTGCGGATCTGCTCACCTGCGATCCCAATACTCATATCAGCAGCATTATCGATACCGATATCGAGAGCATTCCCGTGGGCATGTCCGACAGTGAAGTGGCACAACTGTTCGAGCGCCATGACTGGGTGTCAGCGCCCGTGGTCGATAGTGAGGGCAAGTTGCTCGGCCGGATCACCATCGATGACGTGGTGGATGTTATCCGTGAAGACGCCGAGCACTCTATGATGGGGATGGCGGGGATGGACGATGATGAAGACACCTTCGCCCCAGTACTCAAAAGTACCTTCCGCCGTTCGCTCTGGCTCACTATCAACCTATTTGCGGCTCTGCTGGCGGCCTCTGTCAGCAATATGTTTGAGGGCACTATTGAACAGTTTGCCACGATTGCGATTTTAATGACGATTGTACCGAGCATGGGCGGCGTCGCAGGTAATCAAACCTTGGCCCTAGTAATCCGCGGGATAGCCCTAGGCCATATTGGCCAAAGTAATGCCCGCTGGCTGATAGGCAAAGAGCTCGCGATTGGCTTTTTGAATGGCTTAATGTGGTCGATGTTAGTGTTTATCGCGGTATTAGTTTGGAAAGATGATATGGCGCTTGCCAGCCTGATTGGCGGTGCAATGCTCATCAATATGACAGTCGCAGGACTAGCAGGCGCCAGTATTCCGCTGATCTTAAAGCGCTTAAAAGTAGATCCGGCGTTAGCGGGCGGTATGGTGCTCACCACAGTCACCGATGTGATAGGTCTGTTTGCCTTCTTAGGATTAGCGACTTTATATTTAATGCACTAGCACTGGCCCAAGCCTTGCTAAAGCGAGCAACAAAAATGGCGCTATTTCGCGCCATTTTTAATGAGTCCATTAGACATTATTTTTTAGGCGGCTGAAAACCATAACTGCTCAAAATTGCCTGTCCTTCAGGGGATAAAATAAACTCGGCTAAAGGTGCGGCTGCACTATTAGCATCCTTTAACACCAATAGGCCATAGTCGGCGCCAATGGCTAACTCTGGCGGTAAATCGATAATCTTAAGGCTCGGCACTTCTTTTTGTGCCAGCACCGCATTGGTGCAATAGGTTAAGAACACATCCGCCTGCTTATTTTCCATCACCCAAGCATAGGGATTACGATCCTTGGGCGGTTTAGCACTCTCAGGCCCACCAGTTAGCTGCATGGCTTTGGTTTCTAATATAGTTTTCGCATTGGGTTTTAAAGCCTCGGCTTTCGCAAACACTGCCCAAGCGTAGTCGCCAGCGGGATCGGCTTTTGGCGTTGATGTACCAAGCTTAATTTGCGACGCGAGCAGGGTGTCTAATAAGTTCGCGCTAGTGAGTGGCACTTCCGCTTGAGCAATGGCGCAGAGCTGGTTACGGGCAAACATTTGCACCTGTTGACCCACTCCCGCATCGACTAAGGCCTGCGGGTGTTTCATATTCGCCGAGGCAAAAATATCAACCCGCTCCCCCTCTTGGATCCGCTTAAGCAATAAACCCGAAGGCGCATACTGTGCCGCCACATTAGCTTGGGATTTCGCTTGGTAAGCCGCAATAATATCGTTCATCGCCGCCTTTAAACTGCCCGCGGCTCTTAGTTCAATAGGGGCTGTCGCCTCAGTGTTTATTGGCGCACCTTGTACCATCCCTGCCATCACTGTAGTCCCTAAACTGAATGCCAGTACTAAGCCCTGTTTTGCCATAATTGCTCTCCTTTGGCTCTGCGAAATAGTTATCCTAATTTAACTAACTACATACAAAACGGGAAAATACCGGCAGGATCAAGTCGAATACTCGCCTGATAAGCCCCAATAGAGATGATTGCGGACAAGATCACTGAAGATAGACAACGGAAGGACAATTTGTCCCTTATGATAAAATAAAAAGTCGCCCACAGGCGACTTTAACCTTGATGAATGATTATTGACCCGTTGGGGTCAACACTATCTCCACACGACGGTTTTGCGCGCGTCCCTCGGCACTCGCATTGGATGCGATTGGACTCGATTCCCCCATTCCCTTAGACTTTACGCGAGCGGCAGCCACGCCTTTACTCATCAAGTAGTTCCCTACTTCGCTGGCTCGTACCTGTGATAAACGTAAATTGTATGAATCTGAGCCGCTGCTGTCGGTATAACCCAACACGTTAAGTTGGGTCTTACTATACTCCTTCGCCACCAGCGCAACAGAGTTCAGTACCCGCTTAGCACCCTCACTCAGCTCGGTTTGATCCACACCAAAAGTCACTTCATTTGGCATATTAAGAATAATATTGTCACCACTGCGAGTTACGCTAACTCCCGTGGAAGCGAGTTGTTGGCGTAATTTGGTTTCTTGTACGTCCATATAGTAGCCAATACCACCACCTAAGGCGGCGCCAGAGGCTGCACCAATTAAAGCTCCTTTACCGCGGTCACTCTTACTTGACGAGGCAACACCAACGGCAGCTCCAGCAACGGCACCAATTAGCGCCCCCGTAGTCGCTTTTGCCGTTTGTTGTTCGTTGGTATAGGGGTTGACAGTCGAACAGCCTGACGCAATCAAGGCGCTAGCCATAACCACAATAGCAAGCTTAGATGCTGGCAATGATTTAATCAGAGAAGGCTTCATCATTATGACCTCATAACATGATTGATGAGATTTGCCTTTGAAAGGCAAAGGGCGTGGTAAATCGCCAAAAACACCATGAAAAAATCGCAGTATATAAGCATTCTCTTTCGAGACAATCTTTAATCGTTTCTTTGCTCAGTTTATGAGTAATTTAATCGCAAAAAACACCAAACCAAAACATCTTTGGCTTATTCATGCAACATTTAGAGTAAAAGCACTGAAATAGTGCAAGCTGCACCGTTTCTGACATAACTTCTAAAACCAACCGTTTGAAACATAAACTCAATTAATTGATTTTAAACATTAATTTATATATTAAAAAATTGGCACGGATTTTACATACTAATAAATAGGTAGAAGAGTAGAGACCCCAAGCGTAACTCACTCGATACCTAAGTAAGTTGTTTGACATCAATGGACGTTAATCTAAGTGCCCGTTGCGAGGCATGTTAATCGAAGCACAATCCCTAAGTGGATTGAGGAGGAAGAGATGAAACATCTGATGAAACTTATTAGTCATTGTCACCACGAATGGTTGTCCCTGCGCCATATAGGACATAGTCAGTGGGATATAGAGCAGCGCCAATAATCATGAAGGAATACCCCAAAGAACCCGTTAAAGCGCATACAGATAGCATAAAGTGAAAAGGGATAGGCCATGGGAATCGTCAATCATAATCTTAAACCTGACGTTATTTTTGAAGTAAAAGTCAAAGGCAGATTACTCTCTGATGTCGCACGACAGTATGGTCTTTCGGCTAAAGCGGTTTACCAGTGGGTAAGGGAAAGTGAGCAACAGCCGCAGCAACGTGAATGCGCCTTAATAAATGAAATTGCCCAGCTGCAGAAACGTATTAAGCAGCTAAACAGTGAATTACGCACGATATAGGTTGAGGTAACACTCGCCCAGTGCCCTTATAGACAAGGCCGGACCCCATTGCATATTGCCCTGTAGGTCTAACGCGATATGAAAGTTGTGCTAAAAACAATAATAACAGCGCCCTTTTACGTCCGGCCTTGTCATCCAATTAATTGGATTAGCAATAAATAACAGTTTAGACAGAGTCGGATGGGTATCTATTATCGCTCCCCAACGACCTAAGATATAAATCGTACAAAATAACAATAATAACTGTGCTGTTTACTGTCCGACTCTGTCAACTTAACACTCAAAGTGTTGCAAGAGAAAAAGAGGCAGGTTTTGACAAGGCTTTAGAGGGAGCTATCTCCCCCAAAGATCAAATATGTGAATTGTGCTCCCCCAAGTCATGAACATATTACCCTCTCGGGTCTTGTCCTTTTATTCACGGATCAATGACGATCCAGCGCTAGACTAGGATAGCGCGCCACGGATGGCTGTGTTATTGGGAAGGTTTCGGCAAGGCTCGAGGGAGTTGTCTCCCCCAAAGATTAATATGTCGATAGTGCTCTGTGTGGCCCATCAACATATTTCTCCCTTTGGTCTTGTCCTTTTATTGAGTGGTTCAATGGAAAGGAAGGGGCATAACGCCTGTGCCAAGGATGGCAATGCCACAGGCTTTAACACTCGCACCAGGCAATTAATCCCAATAAAAAAGACGCTCATAAGGCGTCTATTTTATTGAAGAATATTCTACTAATAATCTTCATTGGCTTCTTGAAGTCGCTGCTTGCGCTCCTGAGCCTCTTCATAGGCAGCTTGAATTTCATCCAAAACAGAACTGACGTCGGCATCGACTAATACTTCAGTAAAATGACCTGTTAACTGCGTATCAGGCTTTAACTGACCCGCCTCAAATAAGGCCCACATTTCTTTCGCGTATTGAGTCTTGAGCAATTCAGGTGCGTACTGGCCATAATATTGCGTCATGTTATTGACATCCCGCTCCAACATCCATTTAGCATGATTATTCGCTGCCGCATCTACCGCTTGGGGTAAATCAATAATGACAGGGCCTTGATCATCGACTAGGACATTAAATTCGGACAAGTCACCATGGACTAAGCCTGCGCAAAGCATACGCTTGACATAAGTCATCACTAAAGCGTGGTCATGTATAGCTTTCTCAGCGCTAAGGCTGACATCATTAAGGCGAGGCGCAACATGACCTTCACTATCGGTGACTAATTCCATGAGTAACACACCATCGTAGCAACCGTAAGGCGTTGGCACTCGCACTCCGGCATCGGCCAAGCGAAACAATGCATCTACCTCAGCGTTTTGCCAGACTTCTTCCATTTGCTCACGGCCAAATTTAGAGCCTTTTTCCATTGCGCGAGCGCGACGGCTATTTCGGACTTTACGCCCCTCTTGGTAAACCACCGCCTGCTTAAAACTACGTTTGTCCGCTTCCTTGTAAACTTTAGCGCAGCGAATATCTTCACCACAGCGCACAACGTACACAGTAGCTTCTTTACCGCTCATTAACTGGCTGATGACTTCATCAACCAGCCCTTCATCAACCAGAGGTTGGATTCGTTTAGGAGTTTTCATACCGACCTTATACCTTAGTTAGGCCTAAGATGGAATGTGCCGGGCAAATCTTCATATATAAAGCAGCCTTCTACCAATAATGAATAACAAAATGAGGGTAAGCATACCCGACTTCAGTAAAAACTAAAGCACCTAGCGTAGGAACACAAGAGCAAAAAATGGTGGATTTAAAGCCAATACATTTGCAGAGAACGACACATTATCTCCTTGATTGCCCCAAACAAATACTTGCTCGCTTCATCAGCAACATGTTAAATCCCACAACCATTAAACACACAACGAGATCACTCTGCCGTAAGTGACGGCGGCTTTAAGCCGTTACCCAAGCATTAACTACCTTCAGAATAATCTTAAAATGGTTTTCCACGTTTGTTATGGGGTATCAATGCCTATTTTGAGCAAAAATGAGGGGATATCGCCAAAGTGTTACCCCAAGCTATTGAAAGTATTAAATTATCACAAACTCAACCCGTTAGCACTATCCACCGAGTATGTTGTGATAAAGTAGGGTAACCAAGCCAGCTTGGTGCTGCTAAATAACCGCACAAAGGGCGAAATATAGCGCTAGATCTCCCCAGTACTAAGCTTTATGCTGATGCCACTTTTGCAACTCTTTTGATAATAAAATGCGATACCTAAACTTTGCACTCGCTCTGACAGCCCTCTCCCTCACTCAATGCACGAGTCTTTCACTCGAAGAATGCCGTGATAATGACTGGTACGCCACTGGCTTAGCCGATGGTAACCGCGGTGCTGCTGCGAGTAGGCTCAACCAATATCAACAGGACTGCCGTGAATTTAATCTCAAGGTTGATGCGACGCAATGGCAGCAAGGATATCAACAAGGATTAATGAGTTATTGTTTGCCAGAAAATGGTTACCGTATTGGTTTGGCGGGAGAATATTACTACGGCGTCTGTAATAACAATCAATTTGTTGAACGCTACAATCAAGGACATGAACAATATCTGATTAATAAACGTTTAGCAGAAATCGCCGATCGCTTAAATGCTATCGACAGCGAGATTAGCAGTATCAATAACAAACTAAACAATCTCACCGACAAAGCCGAATTACTAAGGCAAAAAAATATTTTATTGAATGAGAAGAACCATCTTCTGGACGAAAGTTTACGTCTGCGCCATGGAGATATTCGTTTTCAATTTAGGTTCTAATTGAAAAGTTAACCCATATAATCACTTAGAGATGCCTTTTTCGAAAACTTTAGTATCGATAAGGCTGACTTTGTTCGCGACTTTACTGTTTTTAACCTTAGGAACACGTAGGAAAAAACTATAATAAAGCAGGCTTGCTGAGGTCCACGCAATCGCCAAACTCCATAAGTCATGACTTAAAAAATGAGCACCGCGCAGTTCTTGGGCAAAACCAAAAATAGCCCCTAATCCAATCCCAAAGAGTAAGCCAAACTTTGCGTAACGTGGATAGTACTCCTTGAGCACATAATAACTCGCGACCCAAGCAAAACCGCTACTAGAATGCCCTCCAGGAAAGCACTGACCAAACTCAGCCCCTTCTGGTAAGCGTGCAAATAGAGAGCTATGCATCATACGCCCACCAAATTCAATGACATCCCAAGGGCAAGTCATATGAGTGAAACTCTTACCTAATCGAACCAACAACACGCTAGCAAGAACACTACAGAATAAATAGATAAAACCTTTACGATAAACACGCAACGTCTCAAGTCGAAAGCTTAGGCAAATGCAAGCAACAACCGCTATGGCGAACAAAATCACCAGATTACGTCCTGTCACATGCAAGATACTTTCGGTAAGCCAATGCCCTCGTAAAGGCCATGAACTGACACCTCCCTGCCAATTGAATAATAGGCTGGCAAAGCGCATATCAGCATGAGTCCATTCAAGCCCCAAAATAATTACCGTAAATACGAGCCATGGAACAAACAAATATCCCTTTGCAAACTGAAGAAGTGTCGTCCTAACATTGCTTTTAATATTCTGATGCACTTATTTATCCAATCACCAAAATCATAGCTTCGAGGATAAGGAGAAATTCTTATCAAAAGCTTAAGACATTTTACCGAAAAAATAACAAAAACCTTACAACTCCACAGGTTGAACGCTGATTAAAAACAGCTAAGGGATAAAATGATTATAGTGAATCAATAACCATGTGCTTAATGGATGAGCCTCCCATGCCCTAAAACTTCGTACTCCAACTGTCTCAAAAAGTCGGTTATTTACAGATACAACAATCGATAGGAGTAAATCAGGGCGTCACCAACATTGCTGGAAAACTGGCAACAAACCTAAGGACAACGAATAGTTAGGTCACGGACTTTACTGCGGGATAGTGATAGAAAAACCGTTAGAGCAAGCTTCATTCAACGTCCAACAGGGCCGTTAAAGATAACGAAATGAGATTAACAATCTGAGCCCCCATAAGAAATAATGGCTGAGCAAAATCGCTAATAAAAAGCCCCCGCAACCTCGATTGCGGGGGCTTTACTATGAGAGGTTAGCTCATATTCAACAATAATTACTTGTAAGTCGCTTCGCGTTTTTTCGCTTCGGCATCCCACTTAGGTAACATGTCTTTTTTGAATGCTTCTTTCTCTGCATTCAGTTTTTCCATGTCCATACCCAGTACCGCCTGAGCTTTCGCTTTAGTCGAAATATCAGGGATAGCGACAGGATCTGTTAAACCTTTTTTCGCTAACAACTGTGCTAACTTAACACGAGCATCGGCGGCTTTATTAACAGATGTACCCAACACTCGTAGTGCTTCTTCAGGAGCGTGAGCCGCAACACCGTGCGAAGCAATGGCTAAATCCCAGCGCCATTGAGCGTGGCGGATGTCAGTCAAAATTGGCTTCATTTCAGCTTCAGTAGCACCTAATTCCCATGCTTTAGCAGCTTCGAAGTGCGCCTTCACTAATTGCTCTTCCGCTTTAAGTTTCATTTCTTTAACTTTAGCTTTGCGCTCATTAGTAACGCCAACTAAGAATTCTTTCGTTTGGCTATGGCAAGTTGCACAGGTTTCTTCGAAACGATCGAACGGGTTACCGACTTTATGGTCAGTGAACTTCTTACCTTCAGGGCTAGTCACTTTAGGCATATGGCAGTCAACACAACTGACATTATTTTTACCATGAATACCCATCTTCCAAGTTTCGTACTCAGGGTGCTGTGCTTTTAACATTGGCGTCTTAGATAACGCGTGAGTCCAATCTGAGAACTCGATACCATCGTAATAAACTTCCATCTGGTCAACAGTGATGCCCATATCCCAAGGGAATTTTACGAAGTTCTTTCTGTCTTCTTTCTTCTCGAAATAGTATTCAACGTGACATTGACCGCAAACCATTGATTGCTTGTCTTTCTTCGAGGCTTTATCAAATGGCGTACCGATAGCATCCATTGCGCGGTCTACATAAGGACGAGAGATCCGCAGTTTTGGCGAACCTTTTTCATGGCAATCGCCACAGCCAATAGTATTGGTCACTTCCGGGCCACCTTTAGCCCACTTGCCTTTGAAGTAACCGTCTTCACCTTGTTCTTCGATCAGGCGAGGTACGTCAGGGCTCTTACAGCTCCAACAAGCCATTGGCATTGGGCCGTCTTCCGCGTTGGCAGGGGCGCCAGTACGCAGAGTATTACGCACATCAGTCACGGCATACATATGGCCGCGAGGCGCGTTGTAATCTTTAGCAAAACTATAACCAGCCCACAGAATAACCATATTAGGATCCTGTGCTAATGCATCAACAAGCTCTTCACTCTTTGCAGTGTCATGCCAGCTATTATATTGATTTTTAAATTTATCTTTATAAACTTCGTTGCGAGGCTCGGTCTTATCGCTTGCCATCGCACCCGCCGCCATGAAGCTGGCGGCAACCAATGCACTCAGTGCAAAGGACTTACCAGTCATCTTCTTCATCATCTCATCTCCGTGTTGCATTATTTTAGTGAATCACGACATCTCCAAGGCCAAAGTTAGTGGCTTAACCCCACCAAAGACATACCTCTTAGGGGGTATCTAGAACGAAGTTTGCGCTAGATCAAAATGTAATAGTGTTGTTGTTCACACTTTTATGTTTTCGTTAGTGTAGTACATTATTTTCTAATGTAAAACACGACTAAAGTGCCATTAAATCAATGGCCCATATATTAGGTAATGGACATATGAAACGAGGCAGCCTTACCTCTAAAATTTTGGGTTTAATGTTAGTACTGATTTTGCTTTCTAGCAGCCTAGCGATCTTCGCAATCATCAATTTGTCTTACAGCCTAGGGGATGCAAAAGCCATCAACGCCTCTGGTTCACTGCGGATGCAAAGCTACCGGCTGATGTTCTACGCCAACTCAGGCAGTGAAGCTGCCCAAGAAAAAATCACTGAATTTGAAAATACGCTGCATTCTGAGGCACTACAACCCTCCACAGGCTGGCTCAGTCAGAAAAGAATAGCCGAGCAATATCAACTTGTTATCGATAAGTGGCTAGTGATGAAATATTACATCGAGCAGGAAAACTCCCGCGACTACGCCGCCTCACTCAAGGACTTTGTCGATACTATTGATTTATTGGTATTGGAGATGGAGCATCATGCCGCTTTTAAGTTGCGCCTTCTCGCGGCGAGCCAAATTTTTGGGCTTGGGCTGATGCTGGTTATCGCCTTTTTAGCGGTGCGATTTACTAAACGCAAAGTCGTTGTACCCTTGCAACAATTGATGGAGTCCGCCAATACGATTTCTAAGGGTAACTTTGAAATCGAAATGCCCGAAACCGAATATATTGAACTCACGGCTCTGACCGATGCACTGCAAAAAACCGCGCGAGAGCTAGCCACACTCTACGGTAACTTAGAGTCACAAGTGGCCGAAAAAACCTTAGCACTGACACGGGCGAATAATGAACTGGCCTTTTTATACGACACTCTGTTAACACTTAATGCCAATAAGCTGGACTATAAGGCCCTCAAAGCAGCATTAAATCAGCTAAAAGATTATGAGTCGATCGAGTATTTGAGGCTGATTATCCAATACCCTGAGCAGGAGCTCGAAGTCGTAGAGGCCGATGGTGGCTGGCCAGAAGGCGCTCACAACAACATCCGCTTTCCGCTACAATTTGAGCAGGCTGATTTAGGTTATTTAGAGCTTATCTCAACCCAAGATATTAATACTCCGTTGTTTAAAAACTTTGCCATTATGCTTACTCGCTCCATCGTTATTCATAACGCTACCGAACAAAGACAACAGTTAGCCCTAATGGAAGAACGTGGTGTTATTGCAAGGGAATTACATGATTCACTCGGGCAAGTGCTTTCTTTCCTAAAAATCCAAATTAGCTTGCTGCGCAAAAATTTAGATCTTAGCTGCCGCAGTCCTACCATTGAGGGACAACTCACAGAGATCAACGAAGGGGTTAGTACAGCCTATGTACAACTCCGAGAGTTACTATCCACCTTCAGATTAACCATTAAGGAACCCAATCTGAAGAATGCGATGGAAGCAATGCTTGAGCAGCTCAGAGCAAAAACCGATATCAAGATCCACCTCGATTATAAGCTTTCCCCCCAATGGCTAGAGGCGAAACAACATATCCATATTTTGCAGATCACCCGAGAAGCAACGCTCAACGCTATCAAACATGCCCGTGCTAGCCATATCAATATCCGCTGTTATAAAGATGAGCATGGTATGGTTAATATCAGTGTAAGTGATGATGGTGTAGGCATTGGCCACATTAAAGAGCGGGATCAACACTTCGGCATAGGCATTATGCATGAGCGTGCCAGTAAGTTAGGTGGCACTGTTGTATTTAGCAGCAATGATGCGCAGACTAGTCGCAAAGGAATCACTGGACAGCTAGAGCCAGAAAATCCAGACTCGCCCCTTGAACCCCATAGCACATCCAATTTATCACAGGGCACCAAAGTCACTTTAATCTTCCCTTCTCAACAGGAGCCTACACATGGGTAAACCTTATTCTGTTCTGGTGGTCGATGATCACCCTCTCTTACGTAAAGGTATCTGCCAATTGATCGCCTCAGATCCAGACTTTAACCTCTTCGGTGAAGTGGGTAGTGGTTTAGATGCTTTAAGCGCCGTAGTAACTGATGAACCTGACATCGTCTTGCTCGATCTCAATATGAAGGGAATGACTGGCCTCGATACCCTCAATGCCATGCGCCAAGAAGGCGTGACTTCACGAATCGTGATCCTAACAGTTTCAGATGCCAAACAAGATGTTATTCGCCTATTACGTGCGGGAGCTGACGGTTACTTACTCAAAGATACCGAGCCAGATTTGCTGCTCGATAAACTCAAAAATGCCATGTCAGGCCACAGAGTGATCAGCGAAGAAGTTGAAGAATATCTCTATGAACTCAAAAATGCCGCCGATGAACAAGAATGGATTTCAAGCCTCACCCCAAGGGAGCTACAGATCCTGCAACAACTGGCGGAAGGATTAAGTAATCGTATGATTTCAGAGCATTTACACATCAGTGAAGGCACTGTGAAAGTGCATGTCAAAAACCTGTTGCGTAAAGCTAATGCCAAGTCGAGAACCGAAATGGCGGTAAGATATTTGAACAATTGATATTGGATAAGTGATAGGCTTACTCCATTAAATAATAAAGGCAATCAATAGATTGCCTTTATTATTAGTTGATATTCACAGCGAGCGGTTATAGTCCTTTTTGCACAAATTCATACCAACTAAGTAGCGCTTCTTCTAAATCTTCTAGCCCACAGTAAGCCTCAGATTCAGCATCATAGAGGGACATCGCCTCTTCGAGTTCATAATCCTGCTCAAATCCTAAAGCATTAGCGTAAATTCGTGCCTGCTCCTCATCCAGATCTAAGGTAATATCTTTGCCGATAAAACGCCAAGAAACTCGCTTACCTGTTTGAATTTCTTTGATAATATCGAGCACTTGCTGAATTTTGGCTAACTCAGGCCCCAACTCTTCTGAAAACCATTGGCCCAGTACCTCATGGTCCATGCTAAAGCTGGCTAAATACGTGCCAGTCAAACTGTTACGCCGAAATTCATATTCCATTTTATCTTCTCAATACATTACAACTAAGGCTAATTTTAATCTATTTCATCATAAGTTGCTTGGCTAGCAATTTACTCATCTAGCGCCGAGGTTATTGTGAGAGGAAACGACGCTAGGCTTCATTTCCACTGTAAAATCAGTTAGCTTTACCCGATGATTTAGCATGAGATGGAATGTGACATGCACGAAGGATTTATCTATAGCATAGTGCTTAGCGGCGCACGAGCTGGCTCAACCTTAAGCCCAGAACAACTTGAAAATTGGGACCCTAAGGACGGGTTGATTTGGGTACACCTACGTTATCGCCACAAAAAGGCTCGCCATTGGGTGTTAAACAGCGGTCTTAATAAAGTCGAAACCGATGCCCTGCTCGCCCAAGATACTCGCCCTCGAGCCGTATTGGCAGGGGAAGGCGTATTACTCGCACTGCGCGGTATTAACTTAAATCCAAACTCAGCACCTGAAGATATGGTCGCCGTGCGAATTTACGCCGATAGACAGCGCATTATCTCCACCTGTGATCGCGAGCTGCAATCGGTTAAAGATGTGGCTGAACTGATCATGGAAGGCACAGGCCCCACCACCACAGGAGATTTTCTCCTCGCCATTTGTGAAAAACTGACTACACGTAAAGTCGATTTTATCGATACGCTAGAGGAGCAACTTTCAGAATTAGAAGAACAAGTTGTTTCTGGCAATGTTAAAGATTTACGTACTGATATTGCCGAACTACGCCGACAAACCGTAGCCTTGCGCCGCTATTTAGGCCCACAGAAAGAAGCCTTCACTAAGATGCTGTCCGATCAATTTGTGCTGTTTAATGAGCCCGAAAAACTTAAGATGCGCGAAACCACGGATAAGCTTATTCGCACCATTGAAGACTTAGATGCACTGCGCGACCGAGCCAATGTGACCCAGGAAGAGTTACTCAGCCAGCAATCGGAGCAGCTAAACAAGCGCTTGTATTTCTTATCCTTAGTCTCGGCAATTTTCTTACCGCTGGGCTTTTTAACCGGTTTGCTTGGGGTCAATATCGGCGGTATTCCCGGTGCGGATAACGCATGGGCTTTTGCGACCTTCTGCGGCATTTTAATATCGCTGGTTGCCCTGCAAATGGCGCTCTTCTATCGCTTTAAGTGGTTGTAGACTGCAATAAAAAAACGCCAATCTCGAGATTGGCGTTTTGTTTTGCTGATTGCCGTTAATATGGCAATTCAAACAGATTGGTCATGACTTTATAGAGCTCTGTGCCTTGATGCACCGACGCCGAAGCAAAATGGAGTATAGGCACACAATCCTGGGGCAAACTGAGTGCCGTCAGTTCCTGCTCACTGCCATATAAGTCGAGTCGCAGCAGATTGACTAAGGTCTCACCCGCTGCAAGCGGCTCTCCCACGGGCGCCACATATTCCACCAAGCCCGCCATAGGCGCATGGTACTTTTTGTAATCCTTAAGATAACAGCCAAAACGCGGCATCTTAACGGGTTCCACTTGCTCGGCAATCACCCCTCGATGGCTTAAATAGGCCAAAATGCCTTTAGCATCGACTAAAGCATCCTCAAGGCAAATGCGTTCTTGGCTCGCCAGTTCCAAGGTAAAAGCTGAAACGGCGATATTGAGATCCCGCCCCTGCGCTTTTGCCACTTCACTCAATTGCCACCAAGGACAAAATGCCGCCTCATCCATTGCGCCACCAAAACTATTGGGGATCACCAATGTATAAGGAATCGTGAAAAACTGCGCCGCTGCAATATCATATTCAGGGCAATACAAATGTTTACAGGATTTAGGCCCAGTATGCAGATCGAGCACTATATCCGCTGCATGGGCCATAGCCTGTAAGCTAACCGCCAATCTGTGTCCCGTGGTCACGCCCCAATCGTTACGTAACCGCTGCTGGCAAGCTTCAATCAAGGTGCTGCGATATGCTTGAATAAGTTCGCTATCGCTAAGCTCAGCATGTTCACTGTACCAAGCGGGTAAATCTATCGCGTGATTTAAGTACTCACGATTCCAGTTTACGCCAGTGATAGGGTCAAAACGCCCCAGTGTAAACTCACCGCTTTTTTGATTAATTCCCAGCGGATTAGCCAAGGGCACTAAGGTAATTTCCCCTAAGATGTGGCAATTTTCCAACTGTTTCATCAATTGATAAATCACCGCATTGCCTTGCACCTCAGCACCATGGACATTAGCCTGAATATACACTTTAGGGCCAGATACATGACCACTTGGCTTAAAGTGATAAATCGGCAGCGTCAGAGCCTGCCCTGCGGCAAGCTCCCCAATTTGCAGAGACGATGTTGTCGGCAACATACTAAACGCCTTCAAACAAATTTTCGTGCAACGCTTTAACCACTTGTGCCGCTTCGGATTCGGCCACTAACACACACAAGTTATGCGGACTGGCACCTTGGCAGATCATGCGCACATTGTGGGGTTCGAGCACTTCAAACACGCGGCGACAAATACCCGCAGTCGTAGCGATGCGATTACCGATAATCGCCACTAGGGCTAAACCATCCTCCACACGCACGCGGCAATGTTGCGATAATTCTTGCAGTAACGCTTCACTTAATAAACCTTGCCCGCTTGAATCGGAGCCGGTTTTATCTAAGGTCAGGGATACGTTAACTTCGGAGGTGGTGATCAAATCCACACTGATCTTGTGTCTTGCCAATGTGGCAAAGGTTTCCGCCAAGAAGCCCTGCGCATGCAGCATTTGTAGGCTGTGCAGATTGAGTAGCGTCTGGTCGCGGCGCAGCGCCACCGCGCGGAACACGGGTGCATCTTCAACCTGATGGCGGATCCAAGTGCCACCCTTTTCAGGCTCCTTGCTTGAACCGACAAACACTTGAATTTGTTGGCGCACGGCCGGAAGAATCGTCGCAGGATGTAATACTTTAGCGCCAAAGGTCGCCATTTCGGCGGCTTCGTTAAAGCTGATTTCGGCAATCGGATGGGCATTTGGCGCGAGGCGCGGATCGGTCGTATAAATCCCGGCCACATCGGTCCAAATCTCAACCGCTGAGGCTTTTAACGCTTCGGCTAACAGTGCCGCAGAATAGTCGCTACCGCCACGGCCGAGAGTTGTGGTTTGCCCCGCTTCATCGGAGCCAATAAAACCTTGAGTCACAATCACTTGCTCAGATAACAGCGGCAGTAAATGCTCACTCGATAGCAAAGCAATTTGCTCAACCTGTGGCTCGGCGCGGCCAAAATGGCTGTCGGTGCGCAACACACGGCGCACATCGAAGGCACTTGAGTTGGCGCCTTTTTCGCGCAATACCGCCGCAAATAATGCCGACGAACACTGCTCGCCAAGGGACAATAACTCATCCATGGTGGCCTTACTGCGCTGGGACGCCAGCGCTTCGCTTAATACCGCCATACGGCTTAACAGCTTATCTAATGCGGCAGCAACATCGTTAGGGCGACCGAGTTTATCTAAGATAGCGTATTGAATCTGCGCAATTTGCTTTAATCGTTGTAAGCGACCATCGTCGTTTATTGACTCTTGGGTCAGTTCAACCAACAGGTTCGTCACGCCACTGGAGGCGCTAACCACCACTAAACGGCAATCGGGATTGCCCAGTACGATATCGGCGCAGCGATTCATTGCACCGTAATCGGCGACTGAAGTACCACCAAATTTTGCGACAACAAGAGACATTAGCGCACCTCCGCAGAAGCAGAAGACACGGCACAAACTAGGATAAGATATTGATTAACTAACATGATTACGCTCCGAACTAACTTCGTTCGAAGAGCCTGGTGCTCAATGATACGCACCCCAATAGAAGGGAAACAGCAATCGTCACCAGAAGCTCTCCACCAATTACAGGTGACAATCGTTAGGATTCAGCCTAAGCGACCGACATAAACATGCAGCAACCATATCTATGCCTCGGCGTTAATCTCCCTCATCAATCATCGCTGGAGTTTGTGCTCCTCTGACTGACTACCTAGTTAACGCTCCTCTTCTGTTCCTTTCCGCCGGAAAGGGACGAAAAAAGTAGCAATAAACCCCTAATGAAGTCAATGCTAATTTCACACACTATATACAAATTCAATAAACGCATTTAAAAACAATGGGAATTTAAAACGTTTGCGACTTATGCCAAACGAGAATAGGGAAAAATCAATCAGATCTAGCAAAGAAGAAAAACAAACTAGCCTTGCCGTGAGATCAGCAAAGCTTAGCCAGAGGAGCGATTAAAAGCGTCAATCGCGGTTAGGTGACCAAGTCCGGTAGCTCATAAACCAAACGCACATAGTCGTTAAATCGACCTAAACACACCTCTGTTTGCCCGGCTAATGTACAAGGCACTAAACTCACCTCGCCCTGTTCCACCATGTAGATAGCGTATTGATTAAACTTTTTCCCCAACTGCAAGGCCATGCTGCGATCAATAAACACGGCCCAGCTCTTCTCCATATGGGATAAATCTGGCGATGCCCCAATCAGTGCACGATAGGGACTGCCTAATAATTCAATTTCACGTAGAAGTTGGCGGTCGAGTAATCGGTTTTGGCTGGGAGTAAGGAGGGTTGAAGCGGGATTATGGGCGGTAATTACAGCAAAGGAAAAATCACAGGATAATGCTTGAGTAAGCAAAAACAACGGCGTTTGATAATGCTGCCACAAATCTTGAGTCATGTTGTCCATTGGTAGTCTAGTCGAAAAATGAACCCGCGCTAGTTTAACAGAGAGCCTAAAAAATCCAAAGAGGCGTGAACTGGCTCACAAGAATTAAAAATACATTAGTTATACTAATCAATGACTAAAGTAAATATCATGGTAAATCAGCGTCTCAGCCTGAAATTTGTTAACATTTCATTTGTTAACAAATGCCTAAAACGAGTACAATGTCGTCATTGGCCAGTTAAGCAGATAACATTAAGTTTGCTTAATCTTGACAAGGGTTTGTTAGATTCCTCTGCGAAATCACCTTATGCTGGCCAGACATCTTTTAAAATGTGTTCTACATTTGATTTATCATTTAAACATTTTAAAAAAAACAATAGTTAAGGAACTATTTTTAACTATTGCTTATCGAAGTTGATACTGGTTACGTTTTATCGTATTACACTTTAAACGTTCACTTATATACATCCTGACGTGTAGCCGTGAAGATCTTCCCTTTGAAGCACAGAGCAGTAAGTGGAAGTATCAACATTTTATGAATATAAGAATCCGATGTAAGTGATTCTTATGGTTAGAATATTGGTTAAAATTTAGGTACTTAATATGCAAAATCCGCACATTCTGATCGTTGAAGATGAAGCCGTTACCCGTAACACGCTAAGAAGTATTTTCGAGGCAGAAGGGTATGTGGTAACTGAGGCCAATGATGGCGCAGAAATGCATAAGGCTATGCAGGAAAACAAAATTAACCTCGTGGTTATGGACATTAACCTACCAGGTAAAAACGGTCTGTTGTTGGCACGTGAATTACGTGAAATCAACAACATCGGTCTGATCTTCTTAACAGGCCGTGACAACGAAGTCGACAAAATCCTTGGACTTGAAATTGGCGCGGACGATTATATTACCAAGCCGTTCAACCCTCGTGAATTGACGATTCGTGCTCGCAACCTTCTGACTCGTGTTAATAGCGCAGGCAATGAAGTCGAAGAAAAGAGCTCTGTAGAATACTATCGTTTTAACGATTGGAGCCTAGAGATCAACAGCCGTTCTCTCGTCAGCCCACAAGGTGAATCTTACAAACTGCCACGTAGCGAATTCCGCGCTATGCTGCACTTTGTTGAAAACCCAGGCAAAATCTTAACTCGTGCCGATCTACTGATGAAGATGACTGGCCGTGAGTTAAAGCCACACGACCGTACTGTTGACGTGACAATCCGTCGTATTCGTAAGCACTTCGAAAGCTTGCCAGATACGCCAGAAATCATCGCTACCATTCACGGTGAAGGCTACCGTTTCTGCGGTAACTTAGAAGACTAATCTTCAACTTACCGTTTGAACGCCATAAAAAACCAGATCCCAGGATCTGGTTTTTTTATCTCTGCAAAATAGGTTTTAGCTGTACGAAATAAAGCAAACTGGAAATCCAAATTACAACTCAGTGAACTGGAATATTGAGCGCCAGATAAGTATTGAGTGTGTTGTGATTAAACTAAGCAGCGTACTGTTAAATAAATAGGCTTAACTCAGAATCATACAAAATAAAAAAGAGTGAGGACGTTACCCCACTCTTTTAAAAAACGCCACTCTGACATAAATACCAGTCTGATATAAATGCCAACCTAATGCTGAGTTATTTGCCGCTTTTAAGCTGTCTATCGAGGAAATCCGCCAGCGAGCGGTATAAGTGATTACGCACTTTCTCACCGCGCATCGAATGCTTAGACCCAGGATAATCAATCATCTGGAACAGTTTACCTTCGTCCTGCAACGCCTTATACACGCGAGTACTGTTTTCAAACAACACGTTATCGTCGGCCATGCCGTGGTACATCAACAGCCCCGACTGGTAGTTTTTCACATAGGGGAACACGCTACTGGCTTCGTAACCCTGCTCATTATTCGCGGGATGAGCAAGATAACGCTCGGTGTAGTGAGTGTCGTACAAGCGCCAATCGGTGACGGGCGCGCCCGAAATCGCCGCCTTAAAGTAATCCGGCGCCTTAAATAAACTCATCAAGGCCATATAACCGCCGTAGCTGTGGCCATAAATCGCCACGTTGTTGCTATCGACAAAGGGCAAGCTGCGCAGATAATCGACGCCAACCTTTTGATCGTTCACCTCCGCTTCGCCCAAGTGACGATAAATCACTTGCTCAAACTGAGTGCCTCTGTGGGCACTGCCACGGTTATCCAGTTGAAATACCACATAACCTTGCTGCACTAAGTATTGGGTAAAGTAATCCTGCTCACTCCAGCTATTCGTCACTAATTGCGCATGCGGGCCGCCATATACGCGCACCACCACGGGGTACTTTTTGTTCGCATCGAAGGGCACAGGTTTAAAGAGACGCGTTTGCAAGATTTGCCCATCTTCGGCTTTAAGCTCTTTAAACTCAGGCTGTTGCCAAAGTCCAGCATAGTCATACAGAGGATGGCCGGCTTTGACTTGGTTTTGCTCGACCCACGCCAGATGTTGGCCCTTATCACCGTGTAAACTGATCTGTGGTGGCTGAGATAAACTATTGAAATAATCCAGATACACGCTTTGATTATCGGCAAATACCGGATCGTGCATCCCCGCCTCGCGGCTCACACGCTCAACCTTGCCGCCCGCTAACGGCACTCGATAGAGATGCTTTTCGATGGGGGTATCTTTACGGCCGGTGAAATACACCCAGCCTGCGGTTTCATCGATATATTCCAGCTCATCGACTGCCCAATTACCCTTGGTCAGTTGTGTCTTCAGCTTACCTTTTAGGTCAAACAAATACAGATGATTAAAGCCGTCACGCTCCGATGCCCAAATAAAGGCCGACTGTTGCTTTAAGAAGTGCAGGTCATTGTTAAGATTCACCCAAGCATCGCTACGCTCTTTGACTAAGGTTTTCGGCTTGGTCAGCGATTCTAGCGC
The DNA here is from genome assembly GCF_000798835.1 of Shewanella sp. ZOR0012. Classification (NCBI taxonomy): domain Bacteria; kingdom Pseudomonadati; phylum Pseudomonadota; class Gammaproteobacteria; order Alteromonadales; family Shewanellaceae; genus Shewanella; species Shewanella sp. ZOR0012. Next base: position 3,553,559 of record NZ_JTLE01000094.1, on the reverse strand, counting down.
CACCAGTTGCAGGTCTAATTTTTGTTGATCGCGGCTCTGCCACTGGAAGGATAAATGCTTGCTATCCGGCAACCAATCGACGCGAGGCAGGTAAATATCCTTATTTTTATCATCGCTTAAGGTGACCCAATTGATGCCTTTATTATTAAGGGTCACAACGCCCAGTTGGATCTCGACATTGTTTTTGCCCGCCGCCGGATAACGCTGCTCGGTAAGCTTAATGCCATCGGCATAGATTTCATTGCGGGTGACTAACTCAACGCCCGACTCATCGATACGGGTAAAGGCGATGGCCGACTCATCGGGCGCCCACCAGTAACCCGTCATGCGGCTCATTTCTTCCTGCGCCACAAATTCCGCCATGGCATTTTTAATCGCGCCGCCACCGTCAGTGGTCATGGCCTCAAGCTTTTTAGTCGCTAAATTGAGCACATACAAATTTTGATCCCGCACGAAGGATACAAAGTTACCCTTGGGCGATAGGCGCGCATCGGTGGCAAAGCCCTCGCCTATCGGCAGTTGGCTAACGCTGTTATCCGCTAAGGAGAAGTAATACAGATTACCCGAGGCAGGGATCAACAGCGCCTTGCTATCGTCCGCCCAGAAATATTCCATAATGCCGTCGCCATAAATACGTTGGCGCTCGCGGCGGGCCTTTTCTTCATCGGACAGTTCATTGCTCGCCAACTTATCGGCATTCAGCAACAGGCTAGATTCGCCCGTCTTCACATCCATTTGCCAGAGATCGTAAAAGTTCTGGTTGTCTTTACGTCCAGCCAGATAAGTCACCCTTTGACCATCGGGGGATAATTTTAATCCACGGGGACTCGTACCCGCCAAGGCAGGAGACGCATTCATGCGCTCGATAGTCAGCGGCGTTGTGCCGCCCTCAAGCGCATAGGCGGGGGTAAATATCGCGCTAGAAACCATGGCCAGTTGACTCGCTATCAGTAGGGATGAGGCGCCCAATGTCACCGAGCGCAGGGAAGAAGCTAACCCATTTTTAGTCATTATTATTCCTTGGAAGCATATTCGCCCTTGATGGACGATGAAAAACTGCCGCCATTGTGCCAAGGCACAGCCTAAATAAAAAGCGCAGGCAATATACAGATACAAATTAGCAGGCAAACTCCAGCGGTTAGCTCAATTTTCAAGATAACTAACATCGCCTTGCGATAACAGATAACGGTAACAACCTAAATTGCGTAAAACCCACAGCAACATCGCTGAAATTGTCGACTAACTGAGTTATTATTCGCGGCAAATAATGAAATTGACCTCAATGTTGAACCCCTAAAGGACCTAACATGCAGACTCTTGCCCAGCACTTAACCTCAAAGGCAGTGAACGAATCCCTCGCGCAACTGATTTTGACCTTAGCCGACACCTCCAAAGCCATCAGCCATGCCGTGCGCCACGGTGCCTTAGCCGGTGTGTTAGGCGCGACCGAACAAGAAAACGTCCAAGGTGAAACCCAGAAAAAACTGGATATCATCACCAACGATATGCTCAAAGATGCATTAAAAGCCGACGGAACAGTGCGCGGCCTCGCCTCTGAGGAAGAAGATCATGTGGTTGAAGTCAGCGCCAATGGTCAATATCTGGTATGTTTCGACCCTCTAGATGGTTCATCGAATATCGATATCAACTCACTTGTCGGTACAATTTTCTCCGTATTGCCAGCAACAAAAGGGCCCGCACCACAGGGTGAGTTAACCGAGGCGAGCTTCCTACAATCTGGCCGCAATCAGTTAGCCGCAGGTTATGTGCTCTACGGCCCATCAACCATGCTCGCGCTCACCACAGGCCAAGGCGTGCAACTCTTTACCCTGCACCCAGAAACCAACGAATTTTTACTGACCAACGCGGCCATGAGCATCAGCCCAGACACCCAAGAGTTCGCCATTAACATGTCGAACCAACGTTTTTGGGAAGCGCCAATGCAGACCTACATCGCCGATTTACTGCTAGGCAAAATTGGCCCTCGCGAAAAATCCTTCAACATGCGCTGGATTGCCGCCATGGTCGGTGACGTGCACCGCGTACTTTCTCGCGGCGGTATCTTTACTTACCCAACCGACAATAAAGATCCTAAAAAGCCATACAAACTGCGTTTAATGTACGAAGCCAACCCAATGGCCTTGTTAGTCGAGCAAGCTGGCGGTAAAGCCTCTACCGGTTATGAAACCATTTTGGATATTCAACCAACGCAAATTCACCAACGCGTTGCGGTTATCCTCGGTAGCGCCAATGAAGTGGACGCTTGCCTAAGCTACCATGGTTTAGATTACAGTGAAGAACCAAGTCTAGACTAAGCCGAATCGCTTAGATTTTGATTTTTATGATAAAAGCCACTAACCACAGTGGCTTTTTTATTGTCGCGGAATGCGACATTTGGGTTTTATGCGGCTTCACCGCTGGAGTCATTGCGGCCTAACGGCCGAGAAGTTTAACGTCGTGGGGCTTCAACCCTCTGCCTGATATTCGTGCTGTTTAGCACAATGCTATATTGATTGCGGCCTAGCGGCCGAGATAAATCAAGA
>NZ_JTLE01000094.1:3521648-3551006 GCF_000798835.1 Shewanella sp. ZOR0012 | reverse complement strand
TTCTATAAGGGATACGGAACATGCATCGTGCGCTGAGTCTTGTTACTTCAGGCTTTGGTGCCAGATTACACGCATGCCTTACGCCACATAGATTCCGGCAGAATGTAGCACTATTAGGATCAGTTATTTAGAGTACTATTAGACAAAGTAACAAAATGAATAAAAGGCTAGCGATGGGATCCATAGCTAGCCTTAGATAACAAACACCACCTTCCTTAGGCTATTGTTTGCGCACTAGTTTATCCGCGAGATAATCAGCTAATTCAGAAAGAGGGACGTGAGTAATAACGTTATCTTTACGGCACTTAACTGAAACCCTATGTTCAGCCTCCTCCTTATCCCCAACCGTTAAGATATAAGGCACTTTTTGTTTGTGAAACCGTTTCATTTTGCGAGCAACTGAGTTTTGGCTGATATCAACCAGCACTCGCATCTCTCGTGCTAAACATAGTTCGACTAACTGACGGACAAATTGGCTGTTTGACTCATTTACTGAGGCAATAGCAACAGGTACAGGATGCAACCAATCCGGCAGGTTACCCTGTGAGACTTCCAAGAGAATCCCTAGCCAACGCTCGATAGAGCCATACATAGCTTGGTGCATAATCACTGGCCGTTCGCATTCCCCTTGTTCATTGATGTAGTGAACATCGAATCTTTCAGACAAATTAAAATCAAACTGGATAGTGCCACACTGCCAGCGTCTTCCCATAGGATCTGTCAGTGACAGTTCAATTTTAGGACCATAGAAAGCCCCTTCACCAGCTTGATACTCGGCATCGAAACCCTCAATCTGACAGGCTGAATCCAATAGCTTTTGTGCTCGGCACCATTGCTCATCGCTGCCTAATGCCTTCTCAGGTTTAGTCGATATTTTTACGTCTAAATTATGGTAGCCGTAATCAGCATAAACCTGTTTTGCCCGTTGAAGAAAACCACGTATCTCCTCCTCTGCCTGAGACCAACAGCAAAAAACATGGGCATCATCCTGAGTGAACTGGCGTGCGCGCAGGCAACCATTTAACGAGCCAGAGGATTCATTACGGTGCACCAAGCCAAACTCAAATAGTCGCAGTGGCAAATCTCTATGGCTATGTACTCCGCGCTTAAACAGCAAAATATGGGCAGGACAAGACATGGGCTTTAACACATATTCATCGATGTTTTCCTTTCCGCCACCGAAAAACATGTTCTCTGCAAACATGTCCATATGCCCAGACGTTTGCCATAACGCCTTCTTCATAAAAACAGGCGTGTTCACCTCCTCAAAACCATTGCGGCGATACACGCGCCTCATGTGCTCTTGAATATCTCGGAATAATGCCCAGCCATTTGGGTGCCAAAAAATCATGCCTGGTGCCTGTGGTTCGGAGTGAAACAGGTCAAGTTGTTCTGCAATTTCGCGATGTGTTTTCATCATTCTCTCCTGAGTTAAATCTGAGCGAAATACAAAACCAAGGTATAAAAAAACCCTCTGGCGATATCGCTCAGAGGGTTTTTTTAAAGACGCAAAAAACTACCCCCCGAGAATTCTCGTGGTGGTAGTGGTGGTGTTAATTGCGCTTGCGTATATTTTGTTCATGCGCCAGTAATAACAAATCATCGCTATCGCGGCAAGCATTTTGTTTAGAAATACAGAGTATCGCGTTAGCTTCTAGTCACTGCCTCCCATAAAACATAGAGGCATAGCACATCAAGCCATTCTGCTAAGTCATCAGGCATTGGGGCCGTTGGATCACTTTTTAGAGCAATGTATTGAGTTTCGAGTTCGTCATGTCGAGTCGCAAATGAACCTGAATACTATGTGGATCATTACTAAAATTAGGTCAACCCCACAGCACCGAACAGTACAACTTGAGTCGCAGATAAATTGAAAAGGGGCAATTGCTTTTTAGCTGAACGACCGCTAGAGGGATAGTTAGGATTGGCATTGTTGTACCTGTGACCTTTTAAAACATCTAGGTTTTAGTAGAGCCCTTATGGATGCTTCTTGTGAAATAACAGGGTGGCGTGTCACAGGGGAAAATGACGCACACCTGACGATAAAGTTCTCTCGCTTTCAAGCTGTTCTGTAACATAAATGGCAATGTATTGATTTACATTGCCATTTTTGGAAATAGCTTAATAAGCTTTTGATATTTAGCTTAGGGATGATGGTGATATCAGAGCAAAATCAATTTTTGCTTGAGCTTTCGACCTCTTTGGCGGTGCGGCTAACAATATCTGTGCCGGCTTCGAGATACTGTTTATAGGTATCATCGCCCCAGGCCACGAGTTTATTGTCTTTAAAAATCAGCGGGGTGCATTCTTCTTTGCTGGTCACGCCATCGGATTTTTCATGGTGAGTACGATAAAAGAGCACTTGTAGCTGGCTATCCTTAAGGGATTTGGCCTCTGTAAAATCGGCCTTACCAAATAGGGTTTTGACGGCGGAAATATCTTGCCCGAGTGTTAAATCGTTTAATTTCTGGCTGTTATAGACTTGCCTATCTTCCCAATCCATTTCATCTGGAGTGGGCTCATATACGAGCACCACTACGGCGACGAAGGCGACATAGGCGGCAAATATGCTACCAATAATAACCGAGGTTTTTGATTTCATTGAATCTAATTCCTTTGCATATCCAATGTGTTATTTGGCAAATGAATAAAATACGCCTTTGATGACCTGAGGTAAACGGCTTTATTGCAACTTAGTGTTAACAAGAGGCGCTAGTCGACGGGTGGCGTATGAATAGGGCTATTGACCCGAAAATCTTTTAAGTTGATGTTTAAGGGTAAATCGGTTTGTAGTTGGGCTAACTTATAACTGAGGCGTGCTATATCTCGGCCTTCTGCCAATTTTTTTGCTTGTTTGGCGCCGAGATTGGACAAAGAGGAAAACAGTGTCGCTAAGGTTCTAAAGGTTCGGAGTAACTCGGCGGCCGATTTAGGGCCAATACCTGCGATACCGGGGATTTTATTGCCGCTATCACCAGCCAGTGCCATTAAATCGAGAAATTGGTTGCGATCGACTCCCAGTTTTTGTTCAAGCTCAGCGATGTTGAGATATTGCTGATTAAAGTGATCCCACTGGCTGATCCGCGGATGATTGAGTTGGCTAAAACCTTTATCCGTCGACACAATAATGGCTTCACCTTGGGCTTTGGCGGTTTTCATTGCAAGGGTGGCGATAACATCATCGGCCTCAGCAGCGGCATAAATTGATTGGATTTGTAAACTGTTAAGGTGTTCTTGCAATGCCGTTAAGCCCGCCGCCAGTGGCTCAGGCATAGGTTTACGGCCCTTTTTATAATCAGGGTAGAGCTGTTTACGCCAAGAGATCTCATCCCCATCCCAGACGATAGCGACATGGGTTGGGTGGTGAATGCGCAGCAGTTTAGTGCAGGCGACACTCACACGCTCCGTTAAACTGTCCATATCGTTCTCATCTGGGATCGCCGCATAAATCCGGCGGACTAAGTTGAGACCATCGATAATTAAAAACTTATTCATTGGCGGTTTTTGTTTTACTTCACGATTTGATAGCAGGGAACATAAGCGCTTCCCGGCAGTTTCATCCTATGCTGGGCGACAAAGGCCCCCAGCAAATTATCCATCAACTCCATTAAATGCGGATCCCCTTTAATGTGGAAGGGACCTAATTGCTCAATTTGCTTGATGGTGTCAGATTTTACATTACCCGCTACGATACCCGAAAAGGCTTTGCGCAGGTTGGCTGCAAGCTCCGCTTTGTTGGTTTGAAAATGTAAATTTAAGTTTGCCATTACCTCATGGGTGGGAGTGAAGGGCAGTTGAAATTCTGGCTCAATTTTTAGCCCCCATTGATATTGGTAAGCATCTCCTGTGGCACGGCGATGGTTTTTCACTTGCTCCATGCCTTGCTTCATCACCCGAGCGACTTCGGAAGGATTATCAATAATGATTTGGTATTTTTGTTGCGCTTCAGGCCCTAAGGTTGCAGCGATAAACTCATCAATTTTAATAAAATAATCTGCGCTTTCGCTGGGGCCAGTTAATACCAGTGGGAAGGGCGTTTGTTGGTTTTCTTTATTGAGCAAAATCCCCAGTATATACAGCAGTTCTTCGGCTGTACCCGCACCGCCGGGGAAGATAATAATGCCGTGACCTAAGCGTACAAACGCTTCTAGGCGTTTTTCGATATCGGGCAAGATCACCAACTCGTTAACGATTTGGTTAGGCGGCTCGGCGGCGATAATACTTGGCTCAGTGAGACCAATATAACGAGCATTTTTAATCCGTTGTTTAGAGTGACCAATCGCTGCGCCCTTCATCGGGCCTTCCATTGCGCCAGGGCCGCAACCAGTGCAAATATCTAATTCCCTTAGGCCGAGTTGATAACCGACTTCACGGGTATATTGGTATTCGATGGCATTAATGCTGTGTCCGCCCCAGCAAACCACTACATTAGGATCTTTCATGGGCGCAATGGCGCGGGCATTACGCAAAATATCAAACACGACGTTAGTAATGTGGCTAGCATTTGTTAAATTGATATGTTTTAGGGTGTCGTATTTGTCGCTGATGTAGAGAATATCTCTGAGCACCGAAAATAAATGCTCTTGGATCCCAGTGATAATTTGGCCATCAACAAAGGCTTGTTCCGGTGGATTGATAAGCTCGAGCTTAACCCCGCGTTCACGTTGCAGTACATTGATGTCGAAGTCGTGATATTGCTCGAATAGTGCTTTAGAATTGTCGGTCTTTAAACCCGCGGCGAGTACCGCGAGTGAGCAGTTACGATACAGTTGATATAGGGCGCTTTTGGCGCTTTTTTTGAGGCGATCAACTTCAAGTTGTGAAAGCTGATCCATGCTGCCCTTAGGGCTGACTTTTACTATCATTTATCACTCCTTCGTATCGACAGGAGTGATAAGAAGCGACGTATAGTCTGACTTAGTTATACGTCAATCACGACCCTGTCTCTGCTTTCATGTTTTGCTTTGTAGAGTGCTGCATCGGCGCGCTCAAAGGTTTCGTGTATGAGCTCATTGCCCATGACTCGTGCAGCCCCTATAGATACTGTAACTGTAATCCGCTGATTTTTAAATTTAAATGGAATATTTTTTACTTTTTCTCTAACTCTGTTTAAAAGTTGAGCGATATCGTTATCGTCAATATCTGGCAAAATGAGCACAAATTCTTCACCGCCGTAGCGGGCGACAAACTCGGTATCCCGTAAAGAATTTTTTAATGCCATGGCGATGACCTGTAGGGTTTTGTCCCCGGTACTGTGGCCAAAACTGTCATTGATGCTCTTAAAGTGATCGATATCTGCAATCGCAATCCATAGCGGAGATTTATGACGTTGATAATTGCGATACTCAAGCTCCATGCGTTCTTCTAGGGCGGCACGGTTAGGTAATTGAGTTAGGCTGTCCAGCAGATTGAGCTTTTGTTGTTCGAAAAGTCGTTCTTTATAGGTATTGGCCTCGTTGCTCAGCTCGTTAAGCTCTTTGCGCATGGTTTCCATCGATTTACGCAGTAAGGCTTGCTCCCGTTGTTCTAAGGCTTCTTTGCGGGCGAGTGCGGAGCGAATCGAATTGAGCTGTTCGGTTAAACGTGCTTTGAGGTCGACAATATCGTCGGTATCGATAATGGCTTCACCCACATTATCGACTCGAGAATTGATTTCACGATTAAGCTGGGTTTTGAGTTGGAAACTACGCTGGTTGTGATTATAGGATTCACTAACGACTTCCCGCACTGCTGCTAAGGCATCGTTTAAGGCGTAGAGAAATTCCTGAGAGGCGGATTTTTCCCGTGCAATATTATCGAGCAGCAGGGATAAAATCGTTTGATAAGCCTCCAGTAAATTATCGATTTCAATATCGGATGCTAGCATTTCTTTAATGACAAGCACTTGATCACGTTGGTCTTTACGGAATTCAATTTCCGAGATCATTTGTGCCAACTCATGGGCGAGTTGTCTGTGCTTTGGTAACACATCTAACTTTTCAGTTTCATTAAACTGTTGCTGTAGGATGGTGTCGTAGAAGCCGATAATTTGTTTTACTTTAGGAATGTACTCCCACACCGTATGGAACGGTTTAGCGAGATCTTGCTTAAAGTAGTTAATTTCTTTTTTGAGCTTTTCTGGTACAGAGTTAACCCGTTGAATTTGGCGGACGACCTGTGCAAGCCCTGCGCGACTTTCTTCAAGTTGTACCATTACGTGGTGGTATTGGCCTTTTAATAGGCGTTCAACATCGACCAATTCAGGTAGGGCTTCATCGACTCGCTCAAAGGTATTTAAGTTATGGCGAAGTTTGGCAAGCTTATTATCCAATTCTAAGTTTTGACCTTTGCAGGCAAGACTTAAATGACCAATAAATTGGAGTAAAGTTTGTAACTTAGCATTTCTATCTTCATTGACTTCATCGAGGGCAAGTTTTGCCGAATGAAGTTTCTGTTGAAGTAATGCAAGTTGTGTAACAGTCGCGTTGGAATCCTTCATCCGGAGTATTTTCCTAACTCTGCAGGGCTAACAAGCAAGACGTCCTCTGTCCAGATTAGCGTTTAACTCATATGCTTCTAATGTTATAACAATGGTCGTAGAGTGCAAATTGCTTTGCTTGTACGATAGTGATTAATTGTCGATATTGATCAAATATTTTCTAACAAATGCCGATTTTGGTTATTTTCCCAGCAAGGCCATACAATATCTTCCTTTATCGCATTCGTCTCGACTCGGATCAGGCCGCGTTCAATACCTTTCTCTAAGTGCAAAAACAGCGGGTCGGCAAACAGTGTCGGTGGCACAAAATCTAATGCTCTGAGACTCACATAATAACAAGTGTCATTTGGCAAACTTCGTGCACCAGCGAGCGCCATTTGCACGGTTTCAAACAGCAATTTGGGGGCAATGTTAATCTCCGCTTTGGCAAGCAGGGGCAAATTGATAAAGCCGAGATTGAAACTAGGCGTAAATGCTTGTTTATCGAATTGCTGTTGAAGTTGTGTTAACACTTGCTGTGGTTCTACGGCCTCAGTAAACCTGACCGCAAATAAGCCTTGGCGGATCACATAGACGGGCATAAACAGACTATGGCTAATATGGTTTGTGAGCTGACGGGTCATAGTATTGGCAAAATATTGGCCGTGATTGAGGTCAGTCGATATATGGTCGCGAAATTCAATTAAAGCTAGCGCAGTGGTTTGAGAGCTAGGCGGGTTTAGCGTCAGATCGTTTAATAGTGCAGCATATCCCTTATGATGGGTAAAAGGTTCTTCTAAGCTTAATTGAAGCAGCGATGCGTTTTGCTGTTTGCTCTTGCGTCGTTGATTTAGTAAGAAGATAACTGCTATCACCAACAAGGTTATGATAAGACCACTAAATGCCAGGAATTGATTAGTATCCTTAGCGGTTTGAATGGCATCATTTAACTTGCTTTGAATCATATTGAGTTCTAACTTGAGCTGCTGTTCAGCAAGGACTGAAGCAGTGGCGCCAGGATCTTTAGCGGTGTCTTTTAATGAGTTGTTTAACTCAATAATCTTTTTTTGTGTGTTGATCACTTTGGCTTGATCTTGCTGTTTTTCTGCCGAAAGGGCGATTTGTGTCAGTGCTGATTTTTGCTCCTCTGGTAGATTTAAATCTGTCGCCAACGCTAAAGCGTTTTCAGCATGCCCCATCATCAACGGCCAATCTTGCTTGCCTTGAGCAATTTCACCAATCAGTAATTCGTTATAGACCAAGTAATGATGGCTTTGTTTTTCAGTGAATATTTTATTAGCCATCAACAAATACTTAAGTGCATTCACATCATCATTAAGATGCGAATAAGCTTGACCTAAATTGTGGAAATTAAGCCCTTGAGCGATGTAATTACCGCGTTTAGCATCGAGTTGCTGAGCATTAAGGTAGTAATCAATGGCGCGGTTCCAATCCCCTTGCTCACCATACACCATGGCAATAACTGTCATACAGCTGGAAAGATAAGTATCGTTTCCTAGCTTTTTAAATCCTGCTGCGGCTTCGTGGGCATTTTTTAACGCTTCATCCCATTGTTTTAAATCACGATACACCTTAGCGAGTTGTAACTGAAGATGCGTTTTCATTGACGGATAATTGGAGCGATTTGATAGTCGAATCGCTTCACTATAATGTTGCAATGATTTGGTTAGTTGTTGATTTTTATTATAGTAGTGCCCTAGTTTCGATTCGGCCGCCGCGATGAGGTAGTCGTTTCTGAGCTTATAAGCAATATCGCGATAAGTGTGAAAATGCATTAGTGCAGGTACATCTTGGCGAATAACCAAGTGCAGGCCACCTAAATGTTCATGGATGGTATGTTTTAGCAGCATAGACTCAATATCAACGCTTTCGCTGATCTGTGTCAGTGCTTCGTTATAAAAAGCTATCGCTTCTTGGTATTTTTGTTCGGTGCGGCCGATATAGCGCCCCTTTAGCATGGCGACAGTGGCTTGCTCGAAGGGCGTTTGCGCTATGCTTGCCAGAAGTTCGATTAAGTTGTTTGCGTCTTGAAAACCCACCTTGGTTTTGACATTGGGTTCCAGATTTAACCGTGCGAGGAGTTGCAGTATGTGCTCAAACTCATCACTGCTGTAGCCCTGTTCTTGGGCTGCTCGTTCGAATTGTTCACGGTTCTTAAAGGTGATAGGAAAAGAAATCGACTGATTAAGCCTGTCATACATTTTTTGTGGCGTTTCACGCAATTCTATTTCTTCAGCCTCAAGATCAACCGCCAATGTTTGAAAAGAAATAGATATTAACAAGGTCACGAAAATAACAATGAGTTTATGCATGTGTAGGTGGCCCTATATTCCCTAAGTCAAGGAACTTATTTTGTTAGCTTTTGTTAGCGCCTAATGAGGATGCTACATCGACTTGTTATACTTGGAAAAAATATAAGAAGCATAATAACAGAAGACGGAAGGAAGTCAGAGTGAAACCCAATAGATTATCTATTTTGGCATTAAGTGTATTAGGGTCGGCTAACGTATTTGCCGATGTGGATTACAAAATTGATTTAAGCCAACCCCAACATCATCTTGCACAGGTGAGTGTAACGTTTCCCGAAGCTAAAGCAGGTGAGTTAACGGTTAATCTTCCTGTGTGGCGTACGGGTAAATACCAAGTGTTACCACTATCTGATGGCGTGCGTTTATTCACGGCAAAAGACAGTAAGGGCAATCCACTCCCATGGAAACGCAGTGCTAGTGGCGAGTGGAAAATAGCCTTAGATAATCCAACCAATGTAACCGTGAGTTATCAACTTTACGCCAATGAATTAGGCCAGCGCGTGCGTCATATTGATTCAAGCCATGCTTATCTCGATGCCAGTGGCGTATTAATGTATAGCCCGCAATTTCGAGAAGACCCAGTAGCAGTACAATTAACCGTGCCCGAAAACTGGCAGAGTTATTCGGGCATGTCGTCAGGCAAAATGGCGCATTCATTTATTGCACCTAATTATGATGTGCTAATTGACTCCCCCATTGAAACAGGGGTGAGTACTCACAAAAAATTTAGTGCTAATGGCAAAGACTATGAATTAGTGTTTTGGGGTGAAGGCAACTACGATGCCGATAAGGTGGTGAAAGACTTAACCGCATTGAGTGGCCAAGCTAAAGCGATCTGGGATGATTATCCTTTTGATCGTTATGTTTATATGGTGCATGCCACCAGCGGTGCGGGCGGCGCGACCGAGCACTTAAACTCGACGGTTATTCAACTGCCGCGGTTTAGTTTTCGCGAGCGTAAGGATTACCTACGCTTTATTAGCACGGCGTCCCATGAGTTTATTCATACTTGGAACGTTAAAGCCTATCGTCCGGCAGGTTTGGTCCCCTACGATTATCAGCATGAAAACATGACCGAACTGTTGTGGATTGCCGAGGGATCAACTAGTTATTTCCAAGGGCAATTGTTGCTGCGCGCAGGAGTGATGACGCCAAAAGAATTTTTAGAAGACTTAGCCAAACGTATCGAAAAAAGCGAGCTGACACCTGGGCGTGAAATTCAATCGGTTGCCGAGGCAAGTTTAGGCGAATGGAGCAGTACGGGCGGCGATTATGCGATTAACCACAGTGTGAATATTTACTCCGAAGGTTATTTAGCCTCACTGGCGCTGGATTTCTCTCTGCTGACGGATTCGAATCTTGCCCATTCTTACCGCGACGTGCATCGTAAACTCTATCAGGATTACCGCGTACCTAAGGGGTACACTGTGGCCGATGTGCAGCAAATTCTGAAGGACTTATCGGGTAAGGACTATGGCCCATGGTGGCAAAGTCATGTGAATAGTCCACTGAGCCTTGAGTTTTCAAGCCTGTTGTCTCAGGCCGGATTAGTGATGTCCTACGGTAAAGACGCTAAAGCTGAGCCTTTCACTGGCATGACCTTAAGCAGCGAATATGGCTCTTTAGTGCTTGCCCAAGTATTGCGTAATAGCCCCGCCTGGCAGGCTGGTATCATGGCGGGAGACGAGATTATCGCGATTAATGGCTTAAAGGTGACCGCTCAAGGATTTGATAAGCGCATCAAAGACTTTAAAGTGGGTGATAAGGTCGAAATCACCTTATTTAACAACGATAAAATTAAGCAAGTGGCGTTAACCTTAGGTGAGAAACAAAGCGGCAAGCTAGTGCTCAAAGGCGATGTGAAGGCGACTAAACAGCAAAAAGCCTTCTTCAAGGCTTGGCTGGGCATCGATTGGCCGTTTGATAATAAGGGTGAGCTGCTGACGAAAAGTTAACTTGTTTGCGATTTGAGTGAGTGGGCTTTAGGTTGGCTTATTCGAATCACTACCAATGTGTTACTTCAGTCATAGAGACTAAAAAGGCGCCGCAGTGAACTGAGTCCAACTGCGGCGCCTTTTACTTTTCTAATATTGGCTAGGAAGGAGCCTTGGCCAAATACGATCAGCGTTTTAAGCGTTAAGCTTGAGTCTCTTCAATGCCACCCAATGCAGAAACCAGGGCATGCATTAGTGCGACTAATTCACTGCCCATTAAGGCAAAGTCAGCATCGAGGCGCGCCATCGGATCTTCATTACCCAACTCATCATTACCCGCTCTAAATTCTTCGGAGAATTTTAAGCGTTTCACACTGGCATCGGATTGCAGCAATAGCGCAATCGATTGGCCAAAGTGCAGGGCGAGCTTATGCACTTCTTTGCCGGTTTCTAGGTGGGCAAGTACTTCGTCTTCTTTTAGATCTTGCTGCTTAAAGCGTACTATGCCGCCTTCATCTGCGGCAGATTTCAGCTCAGCTTCATCTTGCATTTCAAAGGGTAATGGTGCGCTGCCATTTTTAAGCCATTCAGTTAATTGGCTTTCAATCGGTGCTTTAAAGCTTAATGGGATCACTGGTAAGCTACCTAAGGCCTTGCGTAATAAGGCTAATAATTCTTCTGCCTTAGTGGCGCTTGAGCTGTCAACGAGGATCATTTCTAGCTCAGGTAAAATCAGTGCGCGTGTTTGGCTGCGGCGCGAAAAAGCGCGTGGCAATAGGCTAGTGATGATTTCATCTTTTAGCGCATCTTTTTCTTTTTTGGCGAGTTTACGATTTTCTTCGTCTTCAATTTGTGCCACTTTTTCTTCTAATGATTCTTTAATTACTTGACCAGGAAGAATTTTTTCTTCTTTAGTGACACAGATTAGATGACGATTGTTGGCACTGTGCACTAAGGTGCTGCCCTGTTTACCTAAGGCATTGGAAAAACCAAATTTGCTGACGTCTTGGCTGCCGCACGGGGAAAATGTGAAATCGGCAAGTGCGGTTTCAAGTGCTTCTGTCTCGATGGAAAAAGGTTTATTGAAACGATAAAGAGTAAGATTTTTAAACCACATAAGATGCGCTCATTGGAAAAATAAAGTCGCAGTTTACGGCATAGTTGCGGCGGGGTAAACCTACCTGAAATCGTTAAATTTTGCCTTGGTTGCAGAATTCATCAAAATGTAACATTGAGAAAAACTTAGCTATAACCCTTGGTGTTAATGGGTTTTGTCTTTTGTAGGTGGTGCGGTTTTATGGTGGTAGTCCTAAGTTGTCACAATTGAAATAAAACTGAAACAGATTCATTGCAAACTTTCGGTCGTTCCAAACCAATAACCAAGACGAACATAACGTCGAAAGGATTAAATGATGAACGTTTTTTGTAAAACTCTACTTGCTTCTGCGCTAGCTTCTGCAACTCTGGCTTCTGCTTATGCCGCTGAGCCACTGACTGTTTATGGTAAGTTGAATGTTACCGCTCAATCAAACGATGAGAAAGGTGACGCTACAACAACTATTCAAAGTAATGCTTCTCGTTTTGGTGTGAAGGGTGATTTCGAATTATCAAGTTCACTTACTGCTTTTTATACTGTTGAGTATCAAGTAGATACTGGCAATGCATCAAGCGACAACTTTACCGCGCGTAATCAATTTGTTGGTTTAAAAGGCGACTTTGGTTCGTTCTCTGTTGGTCGTAACGATACTTTGCTGAAGATTTCTCAAGGTGATGTTGACCAATTTAACGATCTTTCTGGCGACTTAACAAAATTATTTAAAGGTGAAGTTCGTGCTGCGCAAACGGCAACTTACTTAACCCCTTCCTTTGGTGACTTCGTGTTTGGTGTCACTTATGTTGCGGAAGGTAATGATGTTAAAAGTCAATTTGCTCAAGATGGTTTCAGTGCTGCCGCCATGTATGGTGACGCTAAGTTAAAGAAAACCGCTGTCTATGCAGCCCTTGCGTACGATTCCGATGTGTCTGGATATGAAATCGTGCGCGCTAGCTTACAAGCCAAGTTAGCTGGCATCAAGTTGGGTGGTATGTATCAGCAGCAGGAACAAACGTACAAATACAATGCAACAACGGGCGAACCAGTTGAGGTGTCTGCAGACAGTGCGACTGGCTACCTGTTAAGTGCTGCTTATGATATCAATGCTGTGACATTAAAAGCTCAATTCCAAGACATGGAAGACTTAGGTGATTCATGGTCAGTGGGTGCGGATTACAGCTTAGGCAAGCCGACTAAAGTGTTTGCTTTCTATACCAACCGCTCTTTAGAAGCGAATACAGATGATGATAAATACATCGCTGTTGGTTTAGAACACAAGTTCTAATCTCAGTATTAAGATTGAATTAAGGAAGCTTCGGCTTCCTTTTTTATTGCGATAAACAAACAGTTATATAAACTTAATATGACAATTAGCGCTACTATATAGCTTGTACGGCACACTTATTCATAAATCTGTAATAAAAATGACTAATAATAGCCGTGTTGACATTCACTGACAGAAAATCACCTATGACTGCAAGGATATTGATAGTAGAAGACGAGTTAGCCATCCGCGAGATGCTGACTTTTGTAATGGAACAGCATGGGTTTACCACCTCTGCGGCAGAAGATTTTGATTCGGCCATTGCGCTGCTAAAGGAGCCTTACCCCGATCTGATTTTGTTGGATTGGATGTTTCCTGGAGGAAGCGGTATTCAATTGGCTAAACGCCTCAAGCAGGATGAGTTTACCCGTCAGATCCCCATTATTATGCTCACCGCCCGTGGAGAAGAGGAAGATAAGGTTAAGGGCCTCGAAGTGGGCGCCGATGACTATATCACTAAACCTTTCTCACCCAAGGAGTTGGTGGCACGTATCAAAGCGGTGCTACGCCGTAGCGCGCCGACCCGTCTTGAAGAAACGATTGACGTACAAGGATTGTTACTCGACCCCGTGAGTCACAGGGTGAGTGTTGGCGATACTGTACTCGATATGGGACCCACAGAATTTCGATTGTTACACTTTTTTATGACACACCCAGAACGCGTCTATAGCCGCGAACAGCTGCTTGATAATGTGTGGGGCACAAACGTATATGTCGAAGACCGAACCGTAGATGTTCATATCCGTCGTTTACGTAAAGCGGTTGAAGAGTCGGGCCATGATCGTCTCATTCAGACCGTTCGCGGTGCGGGTTATCGTTTCTCAACACGTAGTTAGTGCCAAATAAGAGATAGGCACAGGTTAGCTTTTCGGCTATCTTGTGCTCCTCTTATTTAGCCTGATGTTTGGGTTTATTTATGTTCGACTCTTATTCAGGGTACCGGTTGTTTACGCGCTTAGCCGTATTTTTACTGCTTTGTTTGCTCATTGGTTTATTGGTAGGGAAACCCCTCTGGATACTGATCATTGGATTGCTAGGATTAGTGTTCTGGCATTACCGTCAGTTAGCGCGACTTAATTTTTGGTTATGGCGAGATAGAAAATTAACGCCTCCCCAAGGTACTGGCAGTTGGGAAGGCGTATTTAATGGTATTTACCGCCTGCAAGGTAAAAATCGTCGCCGAGTCGGTCAATTGGCGGCTCTACTTGGGCGTTTCCGTCAAGGCGCTGAAGCCTTACCCGATGCAGCAGTCGTGCTCGACTCAGAGCATAATATCTTATGGTGTAATAAATTAGCTCAGCTGATGTTGGGATTCGTTTGGCCACAGGATAATGGTCAACGAATCGATAATTTAATTCGTCATCCCGATTTTTCTGCCTATATCAAAGCGGCTGAATATAAGGAACCCTTAGAGCTGGCTTCGCCAGTATCGGAGCGGCGTTTACTCGAAATTCGTATCATGGCCTATGGCGATCGGCAGTTACTGTTGATTGCCCGCGATATTACACGGATAAGACAACTCGAAGGCATGCGTAAAGAATTTGTCGCCAATGTGTCACACGAACTCAAAACCCCGCTCACTGTATTGCAGGGCTATTTAGAGATGATGCAAAGCATGGCGGAACCCGATTCGATGAACGCTAAGCCCTTAGCCTTAATGCAGCAGCAGACTCGGCGAATGCAGTCGATGGTCGAACAATTACTGGTGTTATCGCGTATCGAAGATGCGGTGGATATTAATCTTGAGAACACGGTAAACATGTCGCAGCTAATGGAAGTTTTAAAGGAAGAAGCTAAAGCATTAGCGCAGGATAAATATGAGTTAAGTTTCCATTGTGAGCCGGGATTAGATTCCCATGGCAATGAGCTACAGCTTAGAAGTGCTTGCTCTAACCTGATTTCTAATGCGATTCGTTACACTGAACCTGGTGGCAAGATTACGGTGCAGTGGCGTAGCGTTGCTACTGGCGGTCTCTTCAGTGTGACAGATACCGGGGAAGGGATTGCACCGCAGCATATCAATCGCTTAACCGAGCGTTTTTATCGAGTTGACAGCGCGCGCTCACGGCAAACGGGGGGCAGCGGCCTTGGTTTAGCCATTGTGAAACATGCATTAAGTCATCATCACAGTGAGCTTAATATCAGCAGTGAATTAGGAAAGGGTAGCACTTTCAGCTTTGTGATCCCGCAGCATTTGATTGAACGTAAAAAATAATTGCTATTTAATGTAACGTTATTTTTTATATTAAAAACAGGTCATTATGGCCTGTTTTTTTCAGACTTCGAAAAGAAGTGATTTTTCAAAAAAATGCAAAAAAGTGTTTTGTCATCTAAGTGTCATATCTTGGACATAGAATTGTCATTGTGGCGATTGATACTGGCTGCGTCTGAAGAAACCTAAGTTACAAATTAGTTAGCTTACAACTGGAGCACATAATGAAACTGAAAAAACTTGTCGGCGCGATGACCCTCACAGCCGCTGGTGTATTCTCTACAACTGCCATGGCAGCTATTGACCCATCTCTACCTACTTACGAGAAAACAAGTGGTGTGTCTGGCAACTTATCATCTGTAGGTTCAGATACTTTAGCCAATATGATGACACTTTGGGCTGAAGAATTTAAACAGATGTATCCAAACGTCAATATTCAAATTCAAGCGGCTGGTTCTTCAACTGCGCCACCAGCGTTGACTGAAGGTACTTCACAATTCGGCCCAATGAGCCGCAAGATGAAGCCTAACGAAGTAGAAGCGTTTGAAAAGCATTATGGCTACAAGCCAACTGAAATTCGTGTTGCAATTGACGCTTTAGCAGTATTCGTACATAAAGATAACCCAATCAAAGGCTTAACGGCTGAACAGGTTGACGGTATCTTCTCTTCTACCCATAAATGTGGTGGTGCGGATATTCAACGTTGGGGTGATTTAGGTCTTAGTGGTGATTGGTCTGCAAAAGACGTTCAATTATATGGACGTAACTCAGTATCAGGTACTTACGGTTACTTCAAAGAGAAAGCGCTTTGTAAAGGCGACTTTAAGGCGAACGTAAACGAGCAACCTGGTTCAGCATCAGTCGTTCAATCAGTATCTCAATCTTTGAATGCGGTTGGTTACTCTGGTATCGGTTATAAAACTGCAGGCGTAAAAGCCGTTGCAATCGCTAAAAAAGGTAATGAGTTTATCGAAGCGACTGCAGAAAACGCCGCTAATGGTACTTACCCATTATCACGTTACTTGTATGTATACGTGAACAAGCAACCAAACAAAGACTTAGCACCAATGGAAAAAGAATTCATCCGTTATGTGTTATCTAAGCAAGGTCAGCAAGTTGTAGAAAAAGACGGTTACGTGACGCTGCCTAAGAGCGTAGTTGCCAAAGATTTAGAACAGTTAGGCATCCGCCTCTAATTCTTTATCGCTAAACGTTAAGGGTCTCTTCGGAGACCCTTTTTGTTTTGGGGGCTAAAACCACCAACGTCAGTATGGGGTTATCATGCTAGGTGATTACTAGCTGGCGCTTACGACTGAAAATAGGCATAAAAAAAGCAACCTAATTAGGTTGCTGTAAATTCCAATTCGGAATCTGGGGACGGTCGCGCTAGAAACCATCGAAAGGAGAATGATGATGAACGAAGAAACTCATTGCAAAGATTCGGTTCATAATATCTGACTCAAGGGCGCGAAATTAGTTCAGCAAAAATAGAAAATTTTTGAAAATATTTTTACTATTTTCCTTATGCATTGAAAAATATGTAAATTTTATTTTTATGAGTTAACTAAAGTCGATTATGGCAAAACTTGGATTCAAGCATTGTTACAAAATGCCGATGCGAGGACAGTTTATTCGATTGCGCGTCGGTAAATCTGCGTCCGATAATATGATTAGATAATTTACCGTTCACAGGTTAGCTAAGTGATGTCATCAGAAAGCCAGCAAATGCCAATCGCTCACGCAGCATGGGATTTAACTCGGGATTACCATTCCTTTGCCAATAGCGACCAAGTGCAGGTCACGCACTTATCCCTCGCGTTGAAAATCGACTTTGCGACTCGCACTTTGCTCGGGGAAGCGGTTCTGTCACTTCGCTACTTTGAACCACAGACTAGCGAGTTATGGCTCGATAGCCGTGATTTACATATTTTATCGGTCACGACAGATACTCAAGAGCCCCTTGAGTTTGTGCTTGAAGTGCCAAATGAAATCCTCGGGCAGAAATTGGTGATCCAGCTACCCGCTGAAAAGTATGAGCAAGTCTGTATTCACTATCGCACCTCGCCAGAAGCTGAAGGGTTGCAGTGGCTCATGCCTGAGCAAACGGCCGGCAAACAGTTACCTTATCTCTTTAGTCAATCTCAGCCCATTAATGCCCGCAGTTGGATCCCCTTGCAGGATACGCCAAAGGTGCGGATAACCTTCGATGCAAAAGTTCAAGTGCCCAAGGGAATGCGTGCAGTGATGAGTGCGATGAACCATCCAGATACACCGCTTGAAGGGATATTTACGTTTGAGATGGAAAAAGCCATCCCAACCCATTTGCTGGCATTAGCGGTAGGTGATTTGGCATTTCAAGCCATAGGCCCGCGCAGCGGCGTGTATACAGAACCTTGCATGTTGGCCGCCGCAGCAACTGAGTTTGCCGATACCGAACATATGCTAGATGTGGCGCAATCGCTATTAGGCCCTTATGCCTGGGGGCGTTATGACATGATCATCTTGCCGCCGAGCTTTCCGTTTGGTGGCATGGAAAATCCCCGTTTAGCTTTTTTAACTCCAACCTTGATTGCGGGAGATAAGAGTCTTGTGTCAACGGTTGCCCATGAGTTGGCACACTCGTGGACGGGCAATTTGGTTAGTAACGCCACATGGCGTGATCTCTGGTTAAATGAGGGCTTTACGACCTATTTCACCAATCGAATTGTCGAGGAAGTCTATGGCAAGGAGCAGGCTGAGCTAGAATGGGTTATTGAATTTGGTCGACTAAAAGAAGAAATGGCCGTTTTACCGTGCCATAGGCAAACGCTACCCGCCAATGTACAACAGGCCGATCCTAATCTGGCCTTTAACCGTTTTACTTATGATAAGGCGTCGATGTTCGTCCATGAATTAGAGCATCGACTTGGCCGCACCGAATTCGATAAGTTTCTGTTTGCCTATGTGCAGCACTTTGCTTTTAAGGCAATTACCACTGAAGAGTTTGTCAAATACGCCAAAGTCGCTTTAGTTGAAGCCTATTCCGATAAGATAAGCGAAGCCGAATTGCTGGAATGGATTTATGGCGAAGGGCTACCTCAAGGTTATGTGGGGCCCACATCGCGAAGTTTAGATAAGGTCGATAGCGCCTTGGAGGACTTTTTAAAGGGCAAAGCGGCTAGTGAGCTTAAGGTGCAAGGCTGGCGTGTCCATCACTGGCAATACTTTCTGACCCAATTGCCCGAAGTCTTGTCTCAGGTGCAATTAATGGATTTGGACGATACCTTTAAGTTAACCGAGTCGAGCAATGCCGAAATTGCCTGCGATTGGTTTAGGGTCGCTATCCGCAATCATTACGATCCCGTGCTGCCTGCTTTAAGCGCTTATTTACAGCGTATTGGCCGCGGCAAGTTTGTCCGTCCGCTTTACGCTGAGTTAAAGATTGCGGGTTATCATGCTGAGTTAAAACAGATTTATGCAAGCGCACGCGCAGGTTATCACCCATCCATTCAAGTACAGTTAGATAGGATGTTTAACTCGTAAAGACAGATAAAAAAAATGGCAACCAAAGGTTGCCATAAGAAAATCAAGCTAGGAGACAAAGGAATTCAGTGCGCTAGCGTGTATTCGATTGCTTCCCAAAAGGGAGATGATGATGAACGACCAACCAATTCGACTCTATGCAATAACTTGAAACTGTTCCATTGAATTAAACGGCATGTTTTATCCATTTAATCCTTTGCTAAACTTTTCATTTAGCAATCAATTGTGCATTAAAGCGGATTTGTTAATCCTTACATATAGTCAGACTAAGGCCTTTTCATAAAGTTCAGTTTGCGGCTAAAAATTTTTGAAATTATTTTCGACCATGCCGACATGCTAAATATAGAAGTCAGTGGATGACTACATTTATTTTACAAATAAAACATAGACATAAAAAAAGGCAACCAATTGGTTGCCTAGTGACCTCTTCCTAGGTCAAGGGGGCCGCGCTAGAAGCCCCTGGGAGAATGATGAACATGAAAAAGACATTCGCTGTTCAATATGTTTGAGGGGCTTATAGGGTTAAAGTTCCATCGAAAATAAAAAATAACTTAACTTTTTATTTAATAGAAAAGTTTCAACGGGATAGCTCGCTGATTACTTTAAAAGCGTTTCTATTTTGTCGCTAATGTCTTCTGGTTTTGTGGTTGGCGCAAAGCGAGCGACCACTTCTCCCTGACGATTCACTAAGAATTTAGTGAAATTCCACTTAATCCGTTCTGTGCCCAATAGGCCCGGCGCTGCTTTTTTAAGATACTGATATAAAGGGTGAGTATGCTCACCGTTTACCTCGATTTTTGAAAATAGGGGAAAACTCACGCCAAAGTTGAGTTCACAAAAGCTTTGGATGCCTTTCTCATCGGCTTTTTCTTGGGCACCAAACTGATTGCATGGGAAGCCTAAAACCACAAATCCTTGTGCTTTATATTTTTGATAAAGCGCCTCTAAGCCTTTGTACTGTGGTGTAAAACCGCACTCACTGGCGGTATTTACAATTAAAATTACTTTGCCTTGATATTGTGCCAGTGCCGTTGGATTGCCTTGAATGTCGTTTGCGCTGTGGCTATAGATAGTCGATGTCATCATTACCTCCTTAGGTGTGATGATTAGCATAAATAATAGTTAAGTTGTTATCAATCAATTTGTGTGCAATTTATTCTGTGTGTTTGCCAATCTTCTTCAATATCAATATAGTTACGCTAATTTTTATCTCAGCAGAAGGGCGTTTATGTGACTGAACATGAAGCCGAATACGAAACAAACACACAGGCCGATGTCGGGCAGGTTGTTCAGCAACTCACTGAAGTTGAAGGTGAAGAACAGGCTGAAGTGTTCAGTGAAATCTTAAATGAAGCAGAGCCTGGTACTATTGCATTAGCACTGGAGTCTTTACCCTTAGACGAGCGTTACGAGCGTTGGCAACAGGTTGAGTTTAGTGACCGTGTAACAGTGCTGAGTTTAATGCGTGCCGATCCGCGTATGGGTATCCTAAAGCAGATGCCCGACAATGAGGTGGATCTGCTATTCGCGCAGCTTAGTCCTGAGGATTTGATTGAGTGGAGTGATTATCTCCCCGAAAGTTTTACCGACCGCGCCTTGGCGCAGATGGGCGAGCGTCAGCGGCAGCGTTTCGAGTTGTATGACCAATATTCGGAAAACGAAATTGGTCGTTATACCGATCATCAAATGTTAGTGCTCAGCGATAAGGCGACTGTGGCTCAGGCGCAGCGGTTTTTCAGGCGAATTGAACTCGACTGTAACGACAACTTATTTATCGTCGATGAGGCGGATAAATACCTAGGTACGGTCAGACGTTATGATATTTTCAAGCATGATCCCTCTGAGCCGCTGATTTCACTGTTATCGGAAGACAGTCGTGCATTAACTGCGGATACGACGCTACTCGATGCCGCCGAGGCGATAGAACATAGCCGCGAAATTGAGTTACCTGTGATCGATGAGGCCGGGGAGCTGATTGGCCGTGTCACCCTGAGGGCTGCGACTGCCTTAGTGCGTGAACATTACGAAGCGCAATTAATGGCGACCGCGGGTATGGATGAGTCCGACGACTTATTCGCCCCAATCATCAAAGGTGCGCAGCGCCGCGCCGTGTGGTTAGGGATTAACTTACTCACCGCATTTTTGGCCTCGGCAACCATTGGATTGTTTGAAAACGTCTTATCTCAAGTGGTTGCACTTGCGGTACTTATGCCGATAGTGGCGTCAATGGGCGGGATTGCGGGGAGTCAGTCGCTCACCTTGATGATCCGCGGTATGGCGATGGGGCAGATCTCTGCGGGTAACTTATTCTCGTTAATGAAGAACGAGTTAGGGATTGGTTTAGTCAATGGCACTCTGTGGGCGATTGTTATTGGACTGGTATCGGGCTGGTGGTTTGCCGACAGCACCATAGGCATAGTGATAGGTTGTGCGATTTTAATCAATATGGCGGTCGCGGCTTTAGCTGGGGTGATTGTGCCTATGGTCTTGCAGCGATTTAACCAAGATGCGGCGCTCTCTGGCTCGGTGATTTTAACCACTGTGACCGATGTGGTGGGCTTTTTCACTTTCCTCGGTATGGCGACGATACTTTATCTTTAAGTGGATTTAGGTTGTTTAACTCATTTGTATGAATCAAAACGATATTCAATTTGTTCTTTGTCAAAACGCGGCCGAATTAGCGGCTGCGGCGGCATTAATTGACCTGCGTGATGACAACGCGCATCCCCTCGACCATCAGGCTTTTGCTCTGTCCCGCGCCGTGATATTGGCGAAGACTCTCGAAGGTGAGATAGTCGGCTGCGCAGCGATTAAGGCCGGTTCTGGCCCGGTAGGGGAACTCGGTTATCTGGTAGTCTCGCCTTTATATCGCCGCCGAGGCATCGCCCAAGGGCTTACCCTTATGCGGATTGAAGTGGCTAAAGCACAGGGAATTGCCCTGTTATATGCCACTATTCGAGATGAAAACAACGCCAGCAGAGTGAATTTACTCAAGGCCGGATTTCACTTTTGGCGTAACTATTTAAGCATTAGAGGAACGGGGAATACCGTGGGTTGGTATTACTTAACCTTATGTGATGAGATTGATATTGAAGGAACGATGCAAACCTTAGTGGGAAATCGTATACCAGCACCTTAATGTGTAAAAATTGTTTTATTTAGGTTTTTCTGATGTTTATTGAAGGTTTTTATTTGGTTTTAAATTCAAAAATATCGGCACCAAAATCCTAAATATGCAGATTTTCTTTTTTTATTCGGTATGATCCGCGCTATTACCCACAGTCATTATTGAGGTGTTTTTATGGCTAAATTCAGAGTAGCAAGTGTCTTATTATTGAGTGCAGCCGCGCTGCAAGTGAATGCGTCAGAATTTAATCTTGGTTTAAACAACGATGTGGTTTCTACTGAGTTAGAGCTGCAAGTGAATAAAGATACTAATGCAGTATTAGGATATATTTATTCGGACGATAGCGGTCATATTGCTCAAGGTGCAATGCACATGACCCACGATGCGGGAGTGCATCATTTTGAAGTGGGCGCTAAGTTAAGCCAGTTATGGGCAGACGATGCGCCAAATGGCAGTACTGTGTCTGTAGGTGGTCGTTATGCGTTAGCCTTAGGACCAAATATTTCTATACATGCTGCCGCTTACTACGCGCCATCGGTATTGTCTTTCGGTAATGTCGATGGTCAGTATGAATTGGATTCTAAAGTGCAATACAACATCAACCCGAATATGGCGCTGTACGTTGGTTATCGTAAAATTGCCTTTGAATACGATAATGCCCGTGATTTTACCTTTGAAGATGGTGCGTACATCGGCGGTAAATTCCGCTTCTAATCGAACCAGTAAATTGGCGACCTAAATGTGTCGCCTCGAATTTAAAGCCGGCCAAGGTTACCTTTGCCGGCTTTTCCATTTGGCTTTGAGCTCGCTGTAGCTTGGTAGGATGGAGGAGAAGAGCACCAGTCCTATGCCAATACACACCACAATGCTTAAGTGCTCATCCAAAAACCACCAACCTAACAATGCGGCAAAAATAAGGCCTGTGTATTCCACTGGTGCCATTTGGCTCGCATCTGCTCGTCGATAGGCATGGATAATCAGGTAGGTCATGCCGATATAAAACACGCCTAAGGTTAAGCCGACTTGAGCGACGGGGAGATTAAAATCTGCGCCCTCGTACCAAGTTGCCGGTATCAGAAAAACCATCGCAAAGGCATTAGACCAAAAGAGTGTTGAAAAGGGATGCTCGTGGGTTGAGTATGCCTTCAAAATCAAGCTGTTTGTTGCCGAAGTCATGGCCCCAAAAAAGGCTAAGCCAATGTAGAGATTAAATTCGGTTGGTTGGCTTATCAGTAATATGCCCGTAAAACCAATGATGCCTGCTACTGTTCGGCGATAGCCTATACGCTCATGTAAAAAGAACGCAGACAATAACAGCAGTAATAATGGCGAGGTATAAATGACTGCGGTGACTGTTGCGAGTGGCAGATGCAATACAGCTAGCATAAAGATAGCATTGCCTAAACCAATTAATAGCGCTCGGCTTAAGTGCACTTTGTAAAAGGGACTTAACTTGAGATTGCCCTGTAAACGCCAGACAAAGGGCAGTACCAAAAGTGTGGCAAATAATTGTCGGTAAAGTACAAGTTGAAACACTGGCGCATTAGTTTCAAGCAACTTAACCAATAGGTTACCGCTGGCTATCAACAATTGTGCCGCTAAAATCATCAATAAAGGTGCCATAGGTATCCATGTTAACGACTGATATTGAGGCTAAAGTGTGGTTCTATAAGTTAACGACTAAAATATCATCATAAGGCATCCCATTGCCGACTAATTTAGTCTAATCAATTGTAAAAAATAAAATGTAGTCATAAAGTTAACACTCTAAATTGATTTTCTGCGTGGAACTAAACGCGGGTATATAAACCAAGATACCAATGAGCAAAACTAACGTGCATAATTTCTGGTGCTTTTTGTTGCTGTTTTGGACATTTAGTCCATTTGCCCTTAGCGCTGAAATTGCGTTGGACTCCCCTTATTTATTCCATGCAGAAGATAAGCAGCTCCCGCCTGCCGATTTTAATGAGGTAACTCAATGGATGAGCCTACTCAAAGAAGCTAGCTCTGTGAGTCTGGCTGGTGGCGACTATTGGATGGTGTCTCCAGTGATGGTTAATAGCCGTCAAACTCGTTGGGTAGTCGATGCCAGTAATTCTATTGTTGAATCGGTCGATTATTGGTTACTTGGTAGTGATGGCTCAGTGCAAACGGCCCACAGTGGTTACTATGCACCCTATGAATTTTTATTCGATTACGGTCGCAAGGTTCAACTGAATATTGGGACTGATTATTGGTTGGTGACTCGATTGAGTAGCCGCTATTATTCCTCCGCCCCGGAGCTGGCTTTAACGTCAGAAGAGGTGCATCAGTTAACCAACGACCGTGTGGCCATGGCGATACTGATTTGTTTAGGGGGATTACTGTTTATTGCTTTATATAATATATTGATTTATATCTCTATTTTTGATAAAGCCTTCTTATATTATGGCCTTTATGTATTGGCCTATTTTGGAGGTTGGGCATTAACATTCCATTTACCCGCTCACTTGTTTAACTATCATCAATTAGAACTACATCATCTGTTTTTTATCAGTTTGCCGATATTTAATATTATGTTCTACAAGCACTTTTTACAGTTGCCTAGCTATTCGCCCCGATTGTGGCGACTGAGCCAGTACTTATTGGTTGCTTGTATTTTAGCCTTGCCAACTAGTATTTGGTTATTGCCCTATACCGCGATTATTGCCTCAGTCTTAATCATGCTGTGGATTGCGTTGGCGATCACCTGTGGCAATGTGTGTTTGATGAAAGGCTTTGCCCCAGCGCGCTATTTCATCATGGCCTTTAGTTGTTTGCTGTTGCCTGCGGTGATTATTTTACCGGGCAATATGGGGATTACTCCTGATTTTATTGAGCATGCTGAATTTGCTACTTTGCTCGGCGGCACTGTAGATGCCTTACTGTTATCTCTTGCCTTGGCTAATAAACTTAAACTCCTTTCTGAAGAACGTAAGGCGCATATCGAAGAGTTAGGGATCGCTTGGGAAAAAGCAAGGCTTGATGGCTTAACGCGAGTCGGTAACCGTTATGCCTTTGATGAGTTTATGAATTCTCAATTGGCCTTTTCCAATAAGGTGGTTAACCCTATGGCGTTGGTGCTGCTGAATGTCGACAATCTTAAGATGGTGAACGATACCTTGGGACATCAAGAAGGTGATCGTTTGCTACAAAGACTTGTGCAGTTTTTGCAAGCGACCAATATTGCTCAACTCAAAATCTACCGTATTAGTGGCGATGAGTTTGTCGTTATTCTGCCTGCGAGTAGCGTGACAAATTTAGTGAATAGTTTGCGAGAATTAACTGCGCAAGTCGTCGCTGAAGGCTTAAAGGATTGTCATTTTAGTTTTGGCATCGCGATGAATACCGACGTAGCCGAACCCCATGAGTGGCTGCGCTGTGCAGATAGTCGTTTGTATCAGTCTAGGATGGAAAAACGGCGTCAGGAATATGCCGATAGCCGCGTGGGTGAGATCGCTTCCTTTTAAGCTTGAGAACAACTTATAAAACAAATAGAAAGGGCTGCACAATGCAGCCCTTTGGCATTTAGGCGAAGTCTTTTTCGCCTTTGATAATGGCCGGATGACCGCAGATAGCTTTAGCGGTATGCATGCCCGCCATGGTAGCGGCCTCGACACAACCTGCATTGAGGCCGGTTTTAATCCAGTCACCCGTCATATACAGATTGTCGATACCTGTGCCATCGGTTGTGATCCGATATTGTGAGCTGCCTTTAACCGACAACACATAACGCTCCGAAGGATCCACATTGGCGCGCCAATATTGGCTATCGAATCGCGCTTCGCCTTGGCGGTTTTGTTCATCGTGCAACCATTCCCAGGGGAAGGTGTCGCCAACATGCTGCCACAGCTTATGAATTTCCGTATTGAGCTGATTGATGGCGCCAGCCTTAGCTTCGGCGGTTTTTCGCTGCTGGAAACCGATATCCGTGCTTGGAGGATAGGCATCCACGGGTAAAGCCGAGCAGAAATAACTGGCATTTTTGGGCTCAAGGCCGCGCCAGTCTTCTTTATCGAGCAATTGATCCATTGATGCCCATGTATCGAAGGGCTCGGTAAAGCCTGATAAGACAGGCTGCTCGCCATTCTCAGAATAATTGGGCCAACCAATACCATTAAGATCTTGATTCATCCAAAGTTGATAGGCTTGGGTCGCGACGGTCTGCACTTTATCTACACAGGTTTTGAGCGCCGGACTCTGCGCCATGACTTCGCTAGCGACATGGGGGACCGAACCAAGAGACAGACCAAAAATCACTTTGTCGAAGTCCACGCCTTTTTGTAGACGTTTTTTCGGTAGTGCTTGGCCAAATTGCGCCTCGTACAGGTTGTCCAAATCGCTCCAGAAGTGTTCAAGATTAATATCATGGGCTTTTAGCAATGCGGCTTGCTCAGGCTCGAGCTGAGCGTAATTGGGGGTACTGGGCCAGCAGGCTAAGCCTTTCACATCCACGAGTGGATTGTAGTCTTTAACCGATGGTGCCAAAGCGACTTGCTCAGTAATTTCAATCGCTTGAATGCTGTTATTGCGACATTCTAAATTATCGACTCGATTGAAAAAGTGGAAATTAACGCCGCGCCGTTTCAGCACTTCATAGTAGGGGGTAAAGACCACATCTCCCATGCCAGCTTGCATTTTCCACATAATCCCGCCTTGATAACACAGGGCGATACGCAGCATGGAGCGAATAATGGTGCCCGCTTCGACATTTGGTTTGTCAAAGTTGCCTTTTTCGTAGGCAAATACCAGATCATAAAAACCGCGTACTGGGGCGCTGTCGACCGTGTATTTTTGGCTGGCGCCGTGTTTGATTAACCATTCGCGGTAATCATAATCGTTGATGGCATCGAAGCCTTTTTCAAACACATCGTCGACAAACATCCCTTTTAAGATGGTTAAGCCTAAATCGACGGCAATATACAGATGGCGCAACTCGTCGTTAGTGTCTAAATGGTCACTAAAGCGTTTAACCAACCTTTGGTGCAGGGCATCGACGGCGGACTCGACTAAACCATCGTCACTCTCGCTGTGGACATGCTCATCGCATTCACGGCCAATCATTTGATTAAAATGGCATTCGAGCTTGTCACCTAGAGCGTCTAGGGATTCCATCGCATCTTCAACCGAATCCTCTAACTTATCCTTAAGTCGTTCAAACCAGCTGGTATCGAGCCAGTTTTTAGGCGTCGCCATGGCTTTTTCATCGGCTTCCAGCAGGGAGTCCATGTCCTTTAGCCATTCTTTTATCCAAGCAAAGGCGGCCTTAACTACCTTCCAGAAGGTTAAAGTTTCGGTGCCATCTCCAGGGATCCCTTGGAGTGTTGGAAAGGTAATCGGCCAGCTAACGGAGCGACCATTAATTTCCTCCTGTAGCACAATAAAGTTATGGGGTTTAAAGGCATCGAAGAAGGTGGCCAGCGGTGCTTCTGGCGGGCGGCCTAATTCTTCATAGGCTTTACGCATCAAGGCGCAGGCATTTTGATAAAAACCAAACCAGATATGCAGGCCATGCTCTTCAATCCTTTGCCCCATCGCAGCATTGCGGCCACTTGCGCCCTTGCCGCCGATTCGCCAGCCTAATTGATAGACATCAATTTCATATTGGTTCTGCCAACCGGGTCTGTCGGTGAGATAACAGGCGGCGGTCATGGCGGCGACGCCTCCGCCGAGAATGGCAATTTTTTGTTTTTTGATTTCAGAGTTATCGACCAGCACTTCGCCAGGTGGCACTTCAAAGTCAAAGTTCACATGGTAGGGCAGTAATACATGCTGCTCGCCAACCTCGACGCCTAGGGTTTCTTTGAGTGGGAAGCTGGCGTTATCAAAAATGGTGGCGACAAAGTCATTTTCTAACAGGGCAACACTGTGCACTTTGTTGACTTGTGCGGGCGATGCAGTAATCGCCTGATAAACCGCTTTTTGGCCTGAAGCGTCCGGAAACTGCTTTAAAAACACTTGGTCGATAGCGGGCTTAAACAGCAAATGGAAGAATTGCTCCTCACCGAGCTTATCCAGCTCTGGAATAAAATCCGTTTGTTCTTTAAAGAGTTGCCAGGTTTGGGCTATGGCTTCTAGCGTGGTGAGGTGCGCCTCGGGCTTGGCATTGCAATTCACCTCAATCAGCGGGTGCATGGCAAGTTCAGTGTCAGGGCTAAAGTGTAAGAAGCTCTTTGTTGCCAGGGATAGGCGGGTTAATGGCTCTCCGACCGCGGGCATAGTGTATTCACACAAATACTTGGGATAACCGAATAACTCGCGGCCATTGATCAGGGCCATCGCATCATTTACCCAAATATGCAGTGGCTGAAAATACACATGGCTGATCGATGCACTGTTGCTATTGTCTTGGCGACCGACCATGACCCAAGTGATGATGTCGGTTTCTTGGATCCAACCCTTGGCCCTGTCGGTTGGGTCTTCTGAATAGGCTTTCTCGATTTGGGTAAAAGTTGTCAGTACAAAGGGTGACAGCACTTTAAAGTACATGGCGCTTCCGGCCACTTGATTAAGGGTTTTATCGATAGAACGCTGTAAGTTGGCGAGTTTTCCCTTAAGAAAAAAACCGTACATATCGGCTTTATTCAATACTAAGGGGGAGTGCATTAACATACTGCCTGGGGGATAGATAAAATCGGGGCGTTGTTTTTCCATGGGATCATCCTTTAAACCCGTAAAGATGTGTAAGGTAGTTTTTGTCGACAAAAAAGCATGAGTAAACCCTAAAGAGCATAGGGTAAATAGGCCAATTAGCCTATTGATTTTACAATTGAATTAAAAGATGAATAGAGGGAAAAACTTAGATTAACTAGCAAGTTGGATTAACTCCAACTTGCTGGGATTTGACTGCTTATAAAGCTCGAATTTGCTAAGGCAAACGGGTCGTAGTTCAGTTACTTCGATTTATGCTGATAGAAATCCACCTCTGCATCATCAGAATAACGGCGCTTAGTATCCCTGCGACGTTGTTTTACGCGTTTGTTTTTTTGCTTACCTTTGACGTTTTCGCCCCATGGCGCATCATCGTCGTCAAATTCATAGGAGTGTGACATGGTCAAAATTCCAAAAATATCTGTGCCATTTTCAGCACCCGATCTTTTTACCCAAAGGTGAGATTAAGCTAAAGCGAAATATTTAATCACTGATGGTGAAAAGTTTTGTCCAAGAACGGGGGCGAGTGATGCAAGCATGGCTTTTAGGCATTTTATTAGGGTATTTATGACTTATCTTAATGATTGTTCTATGAATAAACTTTGCAAGCGACAAACCTTATTAGGATATATGTAAAAAGGCACTCAGAGAAAGAGTGCCAAGTTATGATAAAAAATAAGGAGTTAGTGC
>NZ_JTLE01000094.1:3465002-3521638 GCF_000798835.1 Shewanella sp. ZOR0012 | reverse complement strand
CATCATTCCTCGTTTCGCGAGCACGAGCTTGCCAGAACGAACAAAATTTAATCTCGAAACGTCAACACGCCCTAGCAAAGCTGAAATTTTAACTCTGTTGAAATCATCTTTTTTGCCCCAATATAGTCTCTAGTGCTGCAATCTGGTGGCGTTTATCACAGGAGTTTATGTCATGCTTTATGATTTAACGGCTGTTCAATTTAGCAAGATGCTGAAAAACTTGAGTCTTATTCTGGAAAAGGGTGAGATTTTTGCCAACTTGAAGAAGGTGGATATGGCGGTATTATTGAATTCCCGCTTAGCACCCGATCAATTTAATCTGATCCGTCAGATCCAGATTGCCTGTGATACCGCCAAGATTGGGGTCGCGCGTCTAACGGGGAATTTAGATACCGTACCTAAGCATGATGATACTGAAACGACTCTGCCAGAGCTGCAGGCGCGTATTGCTTCTGTTATCGAGTACTTAGCCCAATTTACCGAGGCAGATTTTGCCGATGCGGCGACAATTCACGTTTCTCAACCACGTTGGGAAGGTAAGTATTTAACAGGATATGAGTTTGCGATTGAACATGCTATCCCAAACTTATATTTCCATGTGACGACGGCCTATGCGATTTTGCGCCATAACGGTGTGGATGTGGGTAAGAAAGATTATCTCGGCCCTATGCCTTATAAGTCGTAATTCCCATCGCACAGCGAGCATTTGCTTTGCTGTGCGTTTAATGCGGCTGAGGTAATATCACGCTAACTTTTAACCCGCCAAGTGTTGAATGCGTAAAGCTAAGTTCTCCCTGATAACTCTCGACAATATCTTTGCAAATCGACAGGCCTAAACCGTGGCCTTGAACGCTCTCATCGAGCCGAATCCCTCGCTCAGTAATCACCGTTAAATCGCTATCCGATACACCTTCGCCATCGTCGCTGACCTCAATCAGATACGCTCGATTGCTGGTATTTGTCTGTTCAATACAAAGCTGTATCTGTCGACGCGCATGCTTGCAGGCGTTATCGAGCAGATTGCCAAGCAGTTCCAGTAAGTCGTCCCGGTCAAAGGGAATCACCAGTGCTTTATCAAACCGATAATCAATTTTGCGCTCTTGATAAATGCGCTGCATCACTTGGATGAGTGGCGGCAGATCGTCATTGAGCACGGTGAAACGCCCCGGAGTGGAGAGCCCGACGATTTTAGTGCGCTTAAGCTCTCGCTCAATAATATGGTGCAGATCCGCGAGCACCTTGCTGCCTTCGCGTCTTTGCTCTGGCGCTAGGCTATCGAGGTAGGATTGTAACCCTTGCAGAGGACGTTTCATTTCGTGAGCAAGATTACCCAAGGCATTGCGTGAGCGTTGTACCCTTTGGCCGAGTTGATTGATGAGGCGTTCGATTTCCTCAATCAAAGGACTAATCTCTGTTGGCGTGTGCTGGGTATCGATTTCATGCCCGTGGAGCCGCAGTTGCCTGATGGCATCTGGCATTTGCTCTAGCGACTTAAAGCCCCGTTTGAGCAACAGATGCTGGGCAAATAGTAGGATCATTATGGTTAGCAGCACCACAACCGTGGCAAAGCCTAAAAAGCGTAATTGGGTTTGCTCGAGTGAGCTGATGTCTTCGGTCACCCACAGGGTGATGGTTTGCCCATTCTTGACTATGGTTTGGCTGAACATCAGCCAGTGTTCTTGGCCAACGTATTGAGTGGCTTGTTGTTGTTCCCCAACGTTAAGATTGGGGAGTGAAACGGCATGATCAAACAGCGAGCGCGAGCGTAATAGCTGCTCACCGATGTTAATCGCAAAGTAATGACCTGAGTTGACCCTGTGATACACATTGGGGAGCCTGTCTGTTCTCAGCGACCAAGTGCCATCGGCTTGCGGTTCGAGGGCGGAGATCAGGCTATCGGCATCGTGTTGCAGGCGCGAGGCAACAAAGTCTTGGGTTAAGATTTGAATGCCTTGAAATAGCAAATACAGCAATAGTGCCATGGCACAGGTGAGGGTGATAAGCAGGTTTCTAGTGAGATAGGCTTTGAGTGAATACACGCTTATGCATCCTTGAGTCGATAACCTTGGCCGCGCCGCGTCTCGATATAATCTTTGCCTAAGCGT
The DNA here is from genome assembly GCF_000798835.1 of Shewanella sp. ZOR0012. Lineage (NCBI taxonomy): Bacteria > Pseudomonadati > Pseudomonadota > Gammaproteobacteria > Alteromonadales > Shewanellaceae > Shewanella > Shewanella sp. ZOR0012. Next base: position 3,519,533 of record NZ_JTLE01000094.1, on the reverse strand, counting down.
TGGCGGAGTCGGTTGACGTACACTTCAATTACATTGCTGTCTTTGATTTGTTCCTCTTCGTAAATACGCTCGCTCAGCTCGGATTTGGACACAATCTTAGTCGGGTTGGCCATTAAATAATGCAACAGGCGATACTCAATCTTAGTGAGCTCGATAACTTCCCCTTCGGCATTGGTCACTGCTTGTTTATCCACATCGAGAGAGACGCCAGCATGTTGCAGCAGATTATCGGCGCGGCCAAAGTGTCGGCGGATCAGCGCTTCTAATCTGGCGAGCAGCTCCTCAACATGGAAAGGTTTACCGAGATAATCGTCGGCGCCGGCCTTAAGGCCATCGACGCGTTCGTGCCAAGCATCGCGTGCCGTAAGAATTAACACAGGCATCAGCAGACCCTTTTGGCGCCATTGGCTCAGTACGCTTAAGCCCGGCTTACCGGGCAAGCCTAAATCGAGGATCACCGCTTCGAAGGCTTCTTCCTCACCGAGAAAGGCGCCATCGATGCCGTTATTGGCATGTTCAACGGTATAGCCCGCCTTGTTAAGGGCGGGAATGAGGCGAGCTACTAAGTCGGCATCATCTTCAATCAAGAGTAAGCGCATTAGTCGACCTTTTCCTTAAGCCATTCACCCGTTTTGGCATCGATCTTAATCTCATAGACAATGCCATCGTCGCGCAGGATTTCGAGTTCATAGATGATGCGGCCGTGTTTTTGCTCGACCTCAAGGTCGAGCAAACGTCCCTTTAACCGTGATTCATAGCGTTGCATGATGGTGTCGAAGGGTAATACTTTACCCTCCTTCACCCATTCGACCACTTTGTTAGAGAGGTCGTCATCATGGGCTAGACAGCTTGGGCTGTTAATCATCCCAGCGGCCAAAGCCAGGAATATTAACGGTATCTTCATCGAATATGCCCTTCTCTGCGAGGTTGTGGCAATTGCTACATTGGCTGAATGAGCCGACTTTGGGGTTATCTTGCACCATGCGCCTTGGGATCTCATCGTGCTTACGGATAAAAAATGCCTGCTCGGTAATTTTTTGTGGCCCCATATCAACAATTAAAGGTTTGCTATTTTTCATCACCTTACCATTTTGCGCGGCATGTTGAACGAGATATTGCTCAATTCTCGCCGTTGCTTCAGGCGTCAGGCTGGCATCATCACCAAAGTGATTGTTTAGGTTGTTGGTAATTGCCTGCCACTTGTCTGCGGGCAGTAAATTTGCGGGATACGCCATATGGCAGCTGCCACATTCTGCCGAGTATTCTGCATTTTGTGGGATGGCTTGATTCAGCTCGCGACCATCGTCGGCATAACCCGTGCTGGTAAAGGTTAAGCTGAGCCCTACGACGCCTATCGCCAGGGCGAGGGCAGTAAGTGTGGAACCGGCAATCCAGCTTAGGGGATGGGCTTGTTTAGTCATGGTATTTCCTTACGTTTTGCTTACTAAAATGGATGTGGATAACGCCTTTATTGCAAACTTAGCCACAGCAGTACGTCGCCTTTTTCTTGAGGCGTGCACTCGCGTTTAAAGGTCCAGTTACAGTTGCGGTTAAACCATTTCTCAATCTTGGCCGCATCGGTTAAACGGTTACTGGTGAGCGACGGCGCCATGGCCTCAATGGGTTTTCGGGTATTTTGATGCATACCTGGGTCTGTCACTTTGGCGGTGTGACAGCTGGCACAGCTGCGATCCTCACTCTGCTGTAGCCACAGTGCTTGTCCTGCATCGGCGCTAAAGGGGCCTGCACCTTGTGCTTGATATTGTTGCAGTTGTAAGCCAATTCGCTCGGCACTGAGTGGCAAGCTGGCGACCTTGGTATTGGCGGCACTGACATTAACACTGCTGAGCAGTAGCGCAGTGATTGCTAGTCCGATGCTGTGTTTATTCACGTAGTTCATTTCTGACTCCTTTGAACGGTCGAGTTGCGGCGGTTATTGATGTTCATCTTGTTGGATCAGCGGGCGCTGCTTTTTACCTGTCAGCATGGCTCTGACGAGGTTTTCCTTATGCAGCAGGCTGCTGACAATCACGCCGCCGATATGGGTCGCTATTAGAAACAGGCTGAAGTTGGCGAAAAACTCATGTACTTCCTTCAGTGTGCCCTCGGGCCAAGTAGCGAAAAAGCTTGTGGCCAGTGGACCTTGGCCATCGGTGGCATAAAGTGCCATGCCGGAGAAGCCAGTGAACCCTATGCTGAGGATTAGGGCGACTATCATCAGTGCGCCTGCGGGATTGTGGCCGATGTAATCCTTAGCCTTGCCCGTGAAGAGTTCCTTCAGGTAAGTCCAAGCGATGTTCGGACGGGTGACAAAGTTGATAAAACGCGCATGGTGAGTGCCAATCACGCCCCACAACAGGCGAAATACCAGCAGGGTTAAGATGCTGTAGCCGGCGTAACTGTGGATGTTCATCCATTTGTCTTCGCCTTCGGTGAGGTAGGCTAAGGTAAAAAAGCCCACCAATGACCAGTGAAAGATACGGATCAAGGGATCCCAGACGTTGATGTTTTGCTGCATATTTGAGGACATGATCTGTTGCTCCTAAGGTGGTGTGCTTGCAGGCTACTAAAGCCAAACTTAAACGACGCTTAAATTTTGCGGAGTGAACTTGCCCGCTGTTCTGTTGAGTGAACTGGGCAAATAAGTGAGAAATCCATCGAACTAAGCTTGTTAAGGTATTGGTATTAAGCTAGATTTTGCCGCTTCATCTTCGAGAGGTAAGGGAGCAACCTGTTTATGCCAGTCCATCTTTTTAGCCGTCAGCCCGATCGAAAATCTTTTTTAATTTATGCGGTGCTGTTATTTATCATCGAAGTGTTGATCGCCCGTTTTGTGCCTTCGGGATTTATTCGCGGTTTTGTCGGTGACGTGTTAGTCGTGATCCTATTGTTTTGCATGGCGCGCACGCTAGTGCCCGTGGTGAATGCAAAAGGGGAATCAATCAATCGCTTTTGGCACACGCCATGGTTGGCATTGGCTGTGTTGCTGTTTGCCTTCGCTATCGAATTTGGTCAGTATTGGGGCTTAGTGGACAAGCTGGGGCTGGGCGGTAACCGCTTGGCGCGAATTGTGATTGGTAGCCATTTCGACCCACTCGATTTGCTGGCTTATTTTGTGGGATACCTGATATTGATAGGCTTGTATTGGAAGCGAAATTAGCTATTTCAAGGCACAGGAAGGATACAGCATGCAGCCGATAACAGCCTTCACACTGCGAGTGTCCGATACCGAGGCGATCACTCAGCCTTTGTATTTCAATCAGCAAGCTACTGGGGTCAATATTGCGGGAAGGCAGCTTGAGGCCCAGTACCGCTGCACTTTACCCAATGGCACCCAAGGCTATCTACTGCTGACCTCCTACGATTGCCCCTTTGAAGAATCGACTGAGTGCAGCCTGCTCGATGCCAATTTTAAATTAGTAGCGAGTTGCTCCCTCTCGCAGAGTTATCATTCGTTTTTACTCTATGCCCATTGGCCTGTTGCGGATAATGGCCTGCGGCTGCATTACTACGATCAGTTAGTTTGGGATTTGCATATTCTGCCAAGCCGTTTAGGTCGGTTCGGCGGTCCGCGTCTCGCATTTAGCCCCGTAGCCAATCCTGAGTGCGATCCCCGCACGGCAAGCTCGATGGCAGAACTGTCGCAGCGGTTAGCGAATGTCGAGACTGACCGTTAACGTGATACTAAAAAAGGCGTCAGCAATTCGGTTAACCAAGCCATAAATACTTGAAGGCGTTTAGAAAGATGGCGTCTATGGGGATAGAGCAAGCTCACTGGCATTGAGGGCGCTGGGTAATCTGGCAAGATCTCGATCAGTTCGCCAGTTTGAAGATATTTTGCCACCCCAATATTTGGCGCTTGAATAATCCCTAAACCCGCCAGACAGGCCGCGCTGTAGGCATCGGCATTATTGACTGTGATTAGCTTAGGTAAGGCTAGGGCGCAGAGTTCGTGATTATCTTGGCTTAGATACTCAAATCCTGAATCGCTGCCGCCTAACTGGCCAACGTAATGGATGAGCTTATGCCCTTGGCTAAGCTCTTCTATATTCGATGGTTTGCCGTATTTTGCGATATAGCTTGGGCTTGCGCAGTTAAGCATCTTAAAGTGGCCAATCTTTTTAGCGATAACACCTTCTTGCTGCACGCTGCCTACGCGGATCACGCAGTCAAAACCTTCGGCGACGATATCGACCTTGCGGTCGGTACTGCTTAGCTCCAACTCAATTTGGGGATATTGCTCAATAAAGTCAGGAAGATGGGGAAGCACTAAGTTACGCGCAATCCCTGTGGACATATCGACTCTTAAGCGACCCGAAACTTGCGTCGCCTGCAGCTGGAAAAGACTTTCTAATTCTTGATAGTCGGTGAGCAAGTTTTTACAGCGCTCATAACAACTTATGCCATCTTGGGTGAGGCGCACAGTACGAGTGGTACGTTGTAGTAAACGTGCACCTAACGCGGTTTCGAACTGAGCTACCACATTCGACACATGGGTTTTCGACAGACCTAGGCTGATACTGGCTTGAGTAAAACTCTCTAATTCAGCCACCCGCATAAAAATTTGCATGGCTTGCAGTCTATCTTGCATCGCAATTGTTCTCTAATGGCTAACAGTCTTGCCATTTATAGTGTGTTTATCCCTCTTTGTGCAAGTAATAAGCTGTGTGCTGTGGAATCGCCATGTTGTGCGGCGGCATTAACATAGATGAATGAAGAGGATACACAATGAACACAACTCCCATCGCGCTGATCACCGGTGCAAGCCGTGGCTTAGGTAAAAATGCGGCCCTGACCTTAGCCGCACAAGGTGTTGATATTATTCTAACTTACCAAAGTAATGCCGCTGCGGCCGCTGAGGTGGTTGCGGAAATTGAATGGTACGGACGCAAGGCTGTCGCGTTACCGTTAGATGTGGGTGATAGCCAGTCCTTTAGTGATTTTTCTCAACGCGTTAAAACCGCACTCGAACAGACTTGGCAGCGGGATAGTTTTAACTATCTAGTTAATAATGCTGGGATTGGTATCCATGTTCCCATGGCTGAAACTAGTATGGAGCAGTTCGATACTTTGATGAATATTCATGTCAAAGGGCCTTTCTTTTTAACTCAGGCACTGCTGCCTCTGCTTGCCGATAATGGCAGTATTATCAATGTCTCTACGGGGTTAACGCGCTTTGCTGTTCCGGGATTTGGTGCCTACGCCACCATGAAAGGCGCGGTCGAAACCATGACCAAATACTGGGCGAAGGAGCTTGGTCCACGCGGGATTCGTGTTAATGTGCTGGCTCCCGGTGCAATCGAAACGGACTTTGGCGGTGGTGCGGTGCGGGATAATCCACAGATGAATGAGTTTTTAGCGCAGCAAACGGCGTTGGGGCGGGTGGGGTTACCCGAGGATATTGGCGGTGCAATCAGTGTCTTGTTGTTACCCGCTGCGGCGTGGATAAACGCACAACGTATCGAGGCTTCTGGCGGTATGTTCTTATAGTTCAACGCGCTAAAAATAAAGAAAGGGCCAATGGCCCTTTCTTGTTATCAAGGCAAGGTTTCTGCTCGGTTAGAAGAACCCGAGCGGATTGATATCGTAACTCACCAAGAGGTTTTTGGTGTTTTGATAGTGATTGAGCATCATCTTGTGGGTTTCACGGCCGATGCCTGATTTTTTATAACCGCCAAAGGCTGCATGGGCAGGGTAGGCGTGGTAGCAGTTTATCCAAACACGACCAGCCTGAATGCCGCGACCCATACGTTGGGCACGGTTCATATCCCGTGTCCACACACCTGCGCCTAGGCCATATTCAGTGTCATTGGCGATTGCCAAAGCTTCGGCTTCATCCTTGAAGGTGGTGACCGAAATAACCGGACCGAAGATTTCCTCTTGGAAAATCCGCATCTTATTATGGCCTTTCATGATCGTTGGGCTGATGTAATAGCCTTTACTTTGCTCGCCCTCGAGTTGGCAGAGTGAGCCACCTAAGAGCACCTGCGCGCCTTCATCTTTACCGATCGCGAGATAGCTTAAGATCTTATCGAACTGTTCTTGGGAGGCCTGTGCGCCCACTTGGGTTGCAGTATCCAGCGGGTTGCCCTGCTTGATGGTTTGCGCACGGGCGAGCACTTTTTCGATAAAGCGATCGTAAATCGACTCTTGGATCAGCACCCTTGATGGGCAAGTACAGACTTCGCCTTGGTTGAAGAAGGCCAGCAACATACCTTCGACGGCCTTATCTAAATACTCGTCTTCGTGGTCCATCACATCGGCGAAATACAGGTTAGGCGATTTACCGCCGAGTTCGACGGTCGATGGGATCAGTGATTCGGCGGCACATTTTAAGATGTGGTAACCGACTTCGGTGGAGCCAGTAAAGGCCAGTTTAGCGATACGTTTGCTGGTGGCGAGGGCTTGGCCCGCTTCGGCGCCAAAACCGTTGACGACGTTAAGGATGCCGGGCGGCAGCAGATCTTCAATCAGTTCGAGCAGCACAAGGATAGAGACGGGCGTTTGCTCGGCGGGTTTGAGCACCACACAGTTACCTGCGGCGAGCGCAGGGGCGATTTTCCATGCCGCCATCAACAGCGGGAAGTTCCACGGAATGATTTGCCCGACGACACCTAAAGGTTCAGGGAAGTGATAGCTGACGGTGTTGCCATCAATATCAGCAGCACTGCCTTCCTGTGCTCGAATGCAGCCAGCGAAGTAACGGAAATGGTCTACAAACAGAGGCAAGTCGGCGTTGAGAGTTTCACGCACCGCTTTGCCGTTTTCCCAGGTTTCGGCAACGGCTAAGTATTCGAGATTTTGCTCAACGCGATCGGCGATACGCAGCAGTAAATTCGCACGCTCGGTGACCGAGGTTTTTCCCCAAGCGTCCTTAGCGGCGTGGGCGGCATCGAGCGCCAGTTCGATATCGCGGTAGTCGGAGCGGGGAATTTTACAGAAGTTTTGACCATTAACGGGGGAGCGATTATCGAAGTATTCGCCGTTGACTGGGGCGACCCATTTACCACCGATAAAGTTGGCGTATTTTTCCTTAAAGTTAACGATGGCACCAGCGGTTCCAGGTTGAGCATAGATCATAGTGTTTTCCTTCTGTGACTGCCGAATACGCTAAATGTGCAGCGTCTCAGCAAAGGGTCTTGTTGAAATAGGTTTTAGCACTGTTGTTATTTTTATCCTTTGCCAATCGAGTTGACTGACAAAGTTGTTGATTAAGTTGGTGTTCTCTTACGCAACACTTGAGTACTGCGTATAAACGGATATCGCAAGGACAGTGCCAAACTGGCAGGAGTTGTACACTTGTTGAGCTAACAGTATGATGAAAAGCTAATTTTGCAGATCCCAAACAATAGGGGCATTCACGGAAGGAAAGGTGCCCTGTGGTCATTTTGTCATCCAACGACACACCATAGGTGTGCCGAAATGGAACAGCGCTCGGGGAGCATGGCTATGACAGTAAAACCGCATTTCCCAACCACACAGGCATGGTTAGCCGATTCATGGCAGCGCAGCTTAGGTGCTGGCTTATCAGAGTTTCGTGCTGGTGAGGATCTCAGGCTCACGCGCGCTGAACTCAAACATAAACATGAGCAATATCAGCAACTCATCGAATTAGTACAATCCCATGCCTTACCGCTGTTTAATCAACTGATGGCGCACTCCAATAGTCGATTATTGCTCTCCGATGCCGACGGTTATGTGCTGAAACATTGGGGTGTGAGCCGCTATTCCAGTAAGTTAGCGGATGTAGCGCTTGATATTGGGGTTAACTGGCTTGAACAGTATAAAGGCACCAATGCCATAGGGACGGCGCTCACGGCTAAGCAGGCGGTTTCAGTGGTTGGCGAGCAGCATTTTATCCGCCAAAATCGTTTTATGAGTTGTACTGCTTGCCCGATTTTTTCACCCCAAGGCGAGATGCTCGGAGTGCTCGATATCACCAGTGAGCAACAGCGGCATTCACAGCAGACCTTAATGTTAGTGTCGAGTCTGGCGCAGCAGGTCGAAACGGCGCTGCTGTGTCATCTGCCCGATAGCCATTATCGGATTGATTTAGCCGCCGAGCCGAGTTTATTAAGTTCTGGCTGGCAAGGCATAGTGATCGCTGACAGTGATGGGCGAATTGTGGGTTGTAATCCCATGGCAAAACAATTGCTGAGTCAAGCCAAGCTGGGCGATAGCCTAGAGCTGCATTTGGGAGATAGCTGGGCGCGAGCGGGGGGCTTCAATCGGGATTTGGCCCTGCACTTACAGACTCAGGCGTTGGGTGCTACGCAGACCAAAAGTGCGAAGACGATTCAAGATAAGCCGCAGAGTCAATTGGGAGTAAGGTTTCGCGATCCTTTGCTTGAGCGGGCTTGGCAGCAAGCGAATAAAGTCATCACTAAACAAATCCCTTTGCTGGTGCTCGGTGAAACTGGGGTGGGTAAAGAGCAGTTTGTCAAAAAGCTCCATGCCCAGAGCTCGCGCCGGGCGCAGCCGTTAGTGGCGGTGAATTGCGCCGCCTTGCCCGCGGAGTTAGTTGAGTCTGAGTTATTTGGCTATCAGGCAGGGGCTTTTACTGGCGCTAATCGAACTGGTTTTATCGGTAAGATCCGCCAAGCCCACGGTGGTTTTTTGTTCCTCGATGAAATTGGCGAGATGCCGCTGGCGGCGCAAAGCCGGTTACTCCGGGTGCTGCAGGAGCGTGAGGTCGTTCCTGTCGGCAGTAATCAAAGTGTTAAGGTCGATATTCAGATCATCGCCGCGACCCATATGGATTTAGAGTCGCTGGTGTCGCAGGGATTGTTCCGTCAGGATTTGTTTTATCGCCTGAATGGATTGCAGGTGCGCTTGCCTGCGCTGCGTGAGCGGCAGGATATTGAGCGCATCATCCATAAATTACACCGCCGTCACCGCAGCGGCCCACAAACCCTGTGTGCTGAATTATTGGCGCAGCTGATGCGTTACGATTGGCCCGGCAATCTAAGGGAGCTGGATAACCTAATGCAGGTGGCGTGTTTAATGGCCGAAGGTGAGGTTGTACTCGAGATCAATCATCTCCCCGATTACCTTGCTCAAAAGCTAATGGATCTGGCGTTTGAGCCGCACACCTTAACTGAGGTTGTTGAAGCCGAAACCACGGCGCATCCGCACGAACTGGCCGAGTCTAGCTCCGCCACCATCGACTCGCTCCATGGAACCATAAATCTGAACGTGTTGCAGGCTTACCGCGCCTGCGAGGGCAATGTGAGCCAATGTGCTAAGCGTTTGGGGATTAGTCGTAATGCCTTGTATCGCAAATTAAAACAGCTCGGTATTAAGGACTAACGGTAGTTGACTGTTGATAATATAAGCCCCGCTGACGGTGTTAGCGGGGCTTATGTTTTTAGGTCGGTAAACTGATATTGACTTCAAGGCCGTGTGGCTGACGATTCTCGGCTCTGATTTTACCTTTATGGGCGCTAATGGCGGCTTCGGTAATGGCGAGTCCTAGGCCCCAGCCCCCACTTTCCCGCTGTCTTGCCGAATCGGGGCGATAGAAGGGTTTAAAAATCGCTTCAAGTTCAGCAGGATCTATCCCCGGACCATCGTCTTTAATTGTGATCTGTACTTGGCCGCTGGCTTGGCTCGCGCGCAGGTGAATATCGCTCTGGGCATAACGAATCGCGTTGCGCAGCAGGTTTTCTATCGCGCGAGACAGGGATTTGGGGTAATGGCTGAGTTCGATGGCTTCATCGATATCGATAGTGATCTTTTTGCCCTGTTGATCGGCTTCAAATTCGGCATCGTCCAATACTTGGCTTAGCGACTCGGCTAAGCCAAGGCGTACCTTAGTCTCATTGGTGCTAAGTTTGACCCGCGATAGCTCCAGCAGCTCGGCAATCAGTTGTTCTAATTGCTCGGCCTCGTAGGCAATGCGGTCGGTTTCAGTGGTCTGCTGGCCTTTCTTGCGGGCCAGTGCCAGTGACAATTGCAGGCGGGTCAGTGGGGTGCGCAGTTCGTGGGAAATATCACCCATCAAACGTTGTTGATTTTTGACCATGGCCTCAATCGAGTCCGCCATGCTGTTAAATGCAGTGGCGAGTTGGCCGATTTCATCGTTACGTTGGGTGGTTGCTTTATCCACCCGATTGCTGAGATCACCTTCTGCGAGGGCATCTGCACTTTTCTTGAGTGAACTGAGTGGCTTACCCAAATGCCAAGCGAGTAGGGCGCAGAGTAATCCCGACAGCAGTATGGCCAAACTGAGGGTGAGTAGTTTGTTTTCGATAAAGAAGAAGAACCAGGGCCGAGGATGAATATCTGGCAGTCGACCATAGAGAAAATAGGTTTCTCCCTCCAGAGTAAATTGGTGTGGGCCAAATACTAATTCATCTTTAAATTGGTGGCTAATTGGCTGTTTTTCTTCATCGGCCATCAGCATAAAACTGCGTACACCACGGCTGATTCTATTGGTGTTAATCACTTGGCCTTGGCTATTGGTGAGATACAGCCGCAGTGGTTTGCCTTCCATATCTCGATGCCTCTCCCAGCGGCGCAGAAAATCGGACTTAAGCAGAGTTGGATTTTCTTGAATGCGCTGCGCTACGGTCGCCAGTACTTTTTGCAGGTGGGGCGGTATTGGAGCGCGGTCGTGATTTTGTTGCAACAAAGGCAACAGCCCGACTAAGGCAATAATCAACGAACTACAGAGCCAAAATCCGAGCAGTAATTTGATAAATAAGCGATTAGGCACAGTTGTTCCCGCCGTTATGGTAACCAGATATAACCTTTGCCACGAATGGTTTTCACCCTGGGCCTGCCATCGCTGCGCTCGGGAAGTTTTTTACGTAGATTCGAGAGGTGCATGTCTAGGCTGCGATCGAATGGCATCAATTTTTTACCCAGCACAATTTCATTGAGCTCTTCTTTATTCATCAACTCGCCAGCATGGAGCGCTAAGGTGTGCAGCAGAGTAAATTCTGTGCCCGTGAGGATGATCAGTTGCTCATTGCAGTAGGCTTCTTGGCGTGAGGGATCTAAGCGTAAATCACCAAACTCCTGCGCCGGGGTGGCGTGAATTTCTTGGGCGGTTAAGTGTGAGCGGCGAATAATGGCGCGAATACGGGCGATAAGCTCCCTGTCATTGAAGGGCTTAGGTAAATAGTCATCGGCACCGATCTCAAGCCCTACCACTCGGTCAATTTCATCACCTCTGGCGGTGAGCATCAGCACTGGAGTTTGCTTGTGTTGGCGCAGGGCGCGCAGCACTTCAAAACCGTTTAATTTAGGTAACATCACATCGAGTAAGATCAGATCGTAATCCCCTGCAAGGGCCAGTTCTAGGCCTTGCTTGCCATCGTAGGCTAACGTGAGTTTAAACCCTTCGAGTTCGAGTAATTGTCCAAGGAGTTCTGATAAACCGAGATCATCATCGATTAATAATATCCGACTCATAGTGTTCCTTAATCTGGGTGAACGGGTGCTGCAAACCGGCATGGGCTCAGTAAATCGCAGGCACTTTTAGTACTTTGCCTGAGTATACCCCTTTTGATGTCAATTGCTGTGTAGCAATGTAAGCCAAAGTAAAGAATAGAGAATCTGTTTTACCTAAGCGAGTTCCAGAGTCGAGTTTCTGCTCCTTAAGGTGGTTCGGGTATGGTTATTGGCGCAACTTTACACTGATTTACTCAGGTCACGACCTCACTTACATATGAGGCTTTAGACTGTTATCGTCGAAAGTGATTCGGCTTTTAAAAGGGTCGTCACTATTTCTTATCTTTACAACATGAAGTTGAATTATTGAGGTTAATATGATGAAAACATTATCTCCTTTAAAAGCAGGTCTATTTGCCATCTTAGCAAGCTCCGCAGTATTGGCGACAGCAGTGAGTGCTGAGCCTAGCCAAGGCTGTGATCATTCTCGTGGTGAGTTTCATAAACGTGGCGATCGCATGGAGCATGATGGCATGCATAGAATGTTCGAAGGATTAGACTTAACTGATGCACAAAAAGCAGACATTAAAAAACTGTTTGCTGAGCAACGTGCAGCACGTAGTGATGATAGACCTTCGAAGGAAGAGCGTTTAGCGCACCGAACTGAAATGCATGGGTTGATCACCTCGGCCACCTTCGATGAGGCGCAAGCTAAGGCACTGCTGAGTGCTCAGCAGGAAAAACGTCTAACGCAAGCGATTGAAAGGATGAAGATGCAGAATCAAATTTACAATCTGCTGACGCCCGAGCAACAAGCTAAGTTTAAAGCGCGATTTGAAGCACACGCTGCTAAAGAACCTCGCAGTTAAGCTTGTAAGCTGATATACAATAGGGTCATAGCTTCCCGATATAGACCCCTATGACTGAAACTTCCCAATACGATTTTTGGGTCAAATTAGCTAGTCGCGCTTCCGTGGCTACTGCTTTGACCCTTATCACAATCAAACTGTTAGCTTGGTTGTATTCCGGTTCTGCCAGTATGTTGGCATCCTTGACGGATTCATTCGCCGATGCACTCGCTTCGATTATCAATTTTATTGCCATTCGCTATGCTCTCGTTCCCGCAGATCATGACCACAGATATGGCCACGGTAAAGCTGAGCCATTAGCCTCGCTAGCGCAATCGGCTTTTATTATGGGTTCGGCATTTCTGTTGCTATTTTATGGCGGCGAACGTTTGCTAAATCCTTCACCCGTTGAAAATGCCACCTTAGGCGTAGTGGTTTCTGTAGTCGCAATTGTGCTGACACTCGCCTTAGTTTTGCTGCAAAAACGGGCGCTAGCGGCAACGAATAGCACTGTGGTTGAAGCCGATTCGTTGCACTATAAGTCAGATTTATTTCTCAATGCCGCAGTGCTTTTAGCACTCATATTGTCTCAATATGGCTGGTGGTGGGCGGATGGTCTATTTGCAGTACTGATTGCCTGTTACATAGGCCGGCAGGCTTTTGATTTAGGTTACCGCTCGATTCAAGCATTGTTAGATCGTGAGTTAGATGAAGAAACCCGCCAGCGGATAAAACAAATTGCTAAGGAAGATCCAAGAGTATTAGGGCTTCATGATTTACGGACGCGCCAAGCAGGTAAAACCATTTTTATTCAATTCCATTTGGAGTTAGACGGCCATTTAAGCCTAAACGAGGCCCACAGTATTGCCGATACCACAGGGCTTAGGGTAAAGGCCGCCTTTGAAGATGCCGAGGTGATTATTCACCAAGATCCCGTACAAGTGGAGCCAATGACTCAATAACCGCGGTAAAACACTAAAGCGATTATTGACATACCAAAGGAGTGGTTATGCCATGGATGCAGCGGCAGTCTCACCTGTTTGATGCTAATACGCGGCTCATCTGCCGTTATCATCGATTGTCGACTCGCTTTGAGTTGATTGCCGAGCATGTCCCCAGCGCGAGCGGGGGACTTGACTCAAACCTCTCTGATCATAATCTAGTGAATCTTCCTATGGGCGTTTGGAGCGAGCTTATCCTGCGTCAATCCTTATATTATTGGCCGAGAATTATTCCGTTCAATATTGCGCAGCGGGAGTATCGACTACATGTTTGGCCATTATTAATGTGGCGCAGCCGGGTAATTTGTGCACTATCGGGAAAAGTCATGATTAGTGAATGCCTCGATGAGCGAAAACGTCGTTCCCTTATTCGTTGGTGTTATTTCGCGATTATGAATGTATTGCGAGTCGTTAGTTAATGCTTAAGTCTCTTTTCATACATGCTCGTTTTATTTAAAGCTGAATGCTTTCTGTATAAAGTGTATTTAGCCTTTACAAACTATTACTCTTATTTTGTGTTTGTTATATTATTCGCGGCGTTTACTACTTAGGTTAACTCATTAGGGAAATGTAATGAAAAAACTATCTTTAGTTGCGGGTTCTTTACTAGCAGTATTAGTGACAGGCCAAGCTGTAGCGGCAGCTGACACCACAGGTTTTTATGTGGGTGGTGCACTAAATCGCGTGACTGTTGATGTGCTTGATGATGGAGAAACAGGGACAGGTTTCGGTGTATACGGTGGTTACAACTTTAACGAATGGTTTGGTTTAGAGGCGAATTTATTTGCAACTGGCGATTTAGGCGATAAGGATGTCGATATTTCTGCGGGTGCACTTACTTTTACACCTAAGTTTACTATGCAAATCAATGATATGTTCTCAGCTTATGCAAAGGTCGGTGTTGCATCTATGGCTATGAATATTGACGGTTTTGGTTTTGATGAAGATTTCACAGGCTATGGCTGGACCTACGGTGTTGGTATTAACGCTGCTGTGACAGAGCATTTAAATGTTCGCTTGAGTTACGATGTTACTAGCGGTGATTTAGACGCTGACCACAATTATTTAAATGTGAAAGATATCGATACCGATATTAAACAACTGGCGATTGGTGTGCATTACCAGTTCTAATTATTTAGATTTAATCTAAATAATAAAAAAGGGATAGTGATATCCCTTTTTTGCTTTTAAATGGATGGTTAATCCATAGACAATTCTTTCAGTTTTCGCGTTAAAGTATTTCTGCCCCAGCCTAAACGTTTTGCCGCTTCTTGTTTATGCCCTTGTGTATGTCTCAATGCGGTTTCGAGTAATATGCGCTCAAAGGCAGGCTGTACTTCGGTTAATAAATCGCTATTTCCCTCAGACAGTTTTTGGTCGATCCACTCGGTGAGTGCCGATTGCCAATCTTGGCTGCCTTTCGCCATTGGATTAATACTGGTAGGTTCCTTAAGTAACTCGGGCGGCAAGTCTTGGGGCAGGATTTCTTGTCCTGAGGCCATGACGGTGAGCCAGCGACAAGTGTTCTCGAGTTGTCTAACGTTGCCCGGCCATGGCAATTGCGATAGCTTAGCGGCGGTCTCCTTGGTGAGGATTTTGGCTTCGACACCAATCTCCTTGGCGGCGGAGGCTAAAAAGTGGCTAGCAAGCTGAGGAATATCCTCACGGCGTTGTGACAGCGGTGGCAAATGGATACGAATCACATTGAGGCGGTGGAATAAGTCTTCCCTAAATCCGCCTTTTAGGACTAATTGTTCTAGGTCTTGGTGGGTGGCAGCAATGATGCGCACATCCACTTGTACAGCACTGTGGCCGCCGACTCGATAAAACTGTCCATCGGCGAGAACCCGTAGCAAACGGGTTTGCACGTCTAGCGGCATATCGCCGATTTCATCTAAAAACAGGGTGCCGCCGTTAGCTTGCTCAAAGCGCCCTTGACGCACGTTAGCCGCACCAGTAAAGGCGCCTTTTTCGTGGCCAAACAGTTCTGATTCGATTAAATCCTTGGGAATCGCCGCCATATTCAAGGCGATAAAAGGTTTATCCTTGCGCGGACTGTGCTTATGCAGTGCGCCTGCAACTAGCTCTTTACCTGTGCCTGATTGGCCATTGATCAGCACGCTGATTGAAGAGCGCGACAACCTACCAATGGCACGAAACACTTCCTGCATCGCGGGGGCTTCACCGATAATTTCGGGGGTTTTGACTTGAGTTTCCTGCGCAACTGGCGTTGGACTTTGCTCTGTTGCATGGGTCAGCGCGCGCTCAACGAGTGAAATCGCCTCATCAATATCAAAGGGTTTAGGTAAATACTCGAACGCCCCAGCCTGATAGGCACTCACTGCACTGTCTAAGTCCGAATGCGCCGTCATGATGATAACGGGAATATGCGGATAGTGGATTTGCAGTCTTTCAAGCAGGGATAAGCCATCGGTGCCCGGCATACGAATATCCGAGACGATGACCCGTGGTTGGGAGATTTCTAATGCTTGCCAGAGTGATTCTGCTGCAGCAAAGCTGGCGGTGCTAAGTTTAGCGCCTTGGAGCGCTTTTTCGAGCACCCAACGTATTGAGCTGTCATCGTCGAGGATCCACACTTGTTCACTGATTCGCATTTTGCTTCCTCATACGGTATGTGTTGGTTTTGCTTGATTATTTGGCACTTAAAATCGGTAGCGAGATAATAAATTCTGTATGTCCTGGGCTGGAGACGCAATCAATCCTGCCCGAGTGTAATCTGGCAATGTTGTGGGCAATCGATAGACCCAGCCCCGAGCCCTGTTCGCGACTGGTGACCATGGGATAAAACAACGTGTCCATCAGCTCTGGTGGTATACCTGGGCCATTGTCGATAATAGACAGGGTCAGTACGAGCTTGTGGCGCTGCGAGCCAATGGTGACCTGATGTTGCGTGCGGGTGCGGATCAGGATTTCACCGCCGGTATACTCGAGGGCTTGCACCGCATTCTGCAATATATTCAACACCGCTTGCTGCATTTGATCTGGGTCCATCTCGATATCGGGGATCGAGGGATCATAATCCCGCTTCAACTGGATATTGGCTGGCAGTGCGATTTCCACCAGTTTATATACTTTTTGCACCACTTGATGAATGTTATGCAGGCTATGTTGAGTGGGGCGCTGCGGGCCAAGTAGCCTATCGACTAAGCTACGCAGCCGATCAGCTTGTTCGATGATGAGATTGGTAAATTCCTTTTGCGCGGGATCGTCGAGTTCCCGCGAGAGCAATTGCGCTGCACCACGCAAGCCGCCTAAGGGGTTTTTAATCTCATGGGCTAAGTTACGCACTAAGAATTGTGCCGCCTGCTGCTGTGCATCTTGGCTAAGTTGCTGGTGGATACGTCGTTGTTGATCGACTTGCCTAAGTTCAAGCAGGCTCAGCTGTGCTTCATCCTCGAGCGGGATCAGTGTCAGATCGACGGTGTGATGCTGGGCATCTAAGGTGACTAACGTCGCGGTGTTAACGGTGAGACTTTGCCCAGCTTTTACCGCATCGCTAAGGAGCTGAGCCTCGACACCGAGCGCTTGATAATGCTCGGGTAATGCTTGTTCGACCAGCCTGTGGCTACCGACACCTAACAGTTGCTCTGCAGCGGCGTTGGCATAACAAGGCTTAAGATCCTTATCGATGACCAGTACCGCGGTCACTAAATGATTGAGCAGAGTCTCTTTATCCATCTACCGTTCCTGAAAATAGGGTTGCACCCTTATGTTGCACCGATTTGGTGCATGCTGCAACTCGGCTTCATCAAACGGTTTAATCTGTTAGTGACAACCTAACTATTTATTATTAAACCATTTAATTGGATCTTGGCTGCTTTTTAGGTGCTGGAGTCATCGCCGCTTGATGAAGAAATATCTTTCTTGGAGAGCTAGATGCAAAGACTTTGCCGTTTTGAGTCATCGCATCGACAACAATGGTATGTTCACCTCTGTCGATGTTGCTTAACTGAAATGTGCCGCCGATTTGGGGTTGGCCGATGGTTTTGCCATCGAGTTTAAGGGCCATGAGATATTGGCTCTTGATTTCAGGGGTTACTGTGGCTGTGACTTGGAAATCGCCATTATTATCCCTGACGGTTTCCTCTTCTTCAGGGGAAGTTATGACGACTTGGTATTTGGTTTGTTCAATGGCTTGCGAGTCATTTGTATCAGGGTTTACGGGGGGAAGAGTAATTTGGTTTAGCGTTTTTTCTTTTAATTCAACAATCTCAGCATTTGGATGTGGCTCATCGGAATAATGAACTTTACCGTCCTTATCGACCCACTTATATACTGTTGCCTGCGCGAATAAGCTAAGCAGCACTAAGCTGATGAGAGTAAAGAAACGCATGCAAAAATCCTTTTATCAGTAAGATAAGATTATCCAAGAGTAGTCGTTTTTTCATCAAAAATCATGGTGTTTGTGCATCAGTAATGAGGATTTATCGGCGATAAACGGGTTTACAAGATGACAAGGTGTGACTGATTGATGTCGCTAACGCCATTACAAATATTTCTTTAAAACTTGATGCCCCTAAGTGTGAGTACCCTTTGCCCCGTTTGAGGGAATATCAACGCACCATTATGGTGCGTTGATAGTGTAAAGTCTCACGGCAGCATGGGATTGCAGAGATGTGAGATTGAACTATAAGGCGAGGGTTAAAATATCGCGGCTCATGGCGGGATCAATATTGCCATGTTCACCTAAAGCAACCATGCCATGTTTCTCGAGTTGAGCAACAACCGCATCGACAGCTTCTTTACCTAAATCATAGCCAGATAAGTGCGTTGCAATGCCCATGGCTTCGAAAAATGCTTGGGTTTTCGCAATCGCGGCCTCGATTCGTTCGTCTTCGGAGCCTGTGGTGATATGCCATACTCTGTCTGCAAATTGCAGTAATTTTTCACGCTTAGCCGTTTTTGTGCAGCGTAATAGTGCTGGCAATACAATGGCTAAGGTACGGGCATGGTCAATATCATAGAGTGCGGTGAGCTCATGGCCAATCATGTGAGTTGCCCAATCATGCGGAACGCCTGTGGCAATCGTGCCATTGAGTGCCATAGTCGCGACCCACATCAAGTTAGCACGGATATCGTAATCTTCAGGCTTTGTGAGTGCTTGCGGGCCTAATTCAATCAAAATTTGCAGTAAACCTTCGGCAAATCTGTCCTGTACCGCGGCATTGACTGGGTAAGTGAGATATTGCTCGGTGATATGCACAAACGCATCGACAACACCGTTCGCCACTTGTCTTTCCGGTAGGGTAAAGGTTTTGGTGGGATCGAGGATGGAGAATTGTGGATACACTAAATCGTTACGGAATGGCAGCTTTGCTTTCAAAGATTTACGGGTCACCACACTGGCATTGTTCATCTCTGAACCTGTGGCCGGTAGGGTTAATACCGAGCCAAATGGCATGGCTTTGGTCACCTTGGTGCCCCAGCTCGTGAGAATATCCCAAGGCTCGCCTTCAAATACCGCAGCCGCGGCAACAAACTTAGTGCCATCGATGACCGAACCGCCACCAACGGCGAGTAAGAAGTCAATATGTAATTCACGTACTTGCGCGACCGCTTGCATCAGAGTTTCGTAGGTTGGATTGGGTTCGATCCCCTCAAATTCGACCACAAAACGATTTCCAAGCGCTTGTTTTACTTCAGCTAAGGTACCTGTTCGTTTGGCGCTGCTGCCGCCAAATAGCACCATCACTCTGGCATTGCTAGGCACTAAGGTGTCGATTTCAGCTATGGTATTTTTACCAAAATGAATACGAGTTGGATTGTAGTAGGTGAAATTAAACATACTGCTATTTGTCCTATGGTTGGAAAATGAATTTAGTAGACCAGTCGTCTATATTGGTTTGGCTACTAAATGATAAATCAAGCCGACGAGGCGATATTTCATTGTTCATTAACGGGTTGCTGATTAATTGGTGTGCCAGTGTTGCTGGCATTAACCCATGGTTTTGGTCTTTAAAATAGATTCGGTCATTGCAAGGGCGCGCTCTAAAGCTGCGCGGCTGTGGCCGAGTTTATTCATCAAACTGGCGCCGAGCCACATGTGATACAACAACTCTGCTGTTGCCTGAGCATCCTGTTCACAGATGGATTTATCGGTAATCCCCACTTGAATGCACTGGGTTAAGCGCTCAATGATGCCAGCCGACCCCTTTAAAAGCACAAGGCGCATAGCATCAGAGAGATCGGCCACCTCAGCACTTAACTTAACGACTAGGCATTTTTGATCGATACAACCGTCCTGTTGCACCTGCAACCATCTTTGCCAGTATTGCATTTGGCGATCAAAGCCTGAGAGCTGTGGGTTGGCAAATAAGCTATCAAGCTCTGTTTGGTATTGCTCAAAATAACTGGTTAACAGTGCCTCACCGAATTGCTCTTTGGATTCAAAGTAATGGTAAAACGAGCCTTTTGGTACTTGGGCGGTCTTGAGTAATTGGGCTAACCCTAGACACGAAAAGCCTTGCTTAACGATCAGCGAGTAACCGACGTCGAGAATATGCTGACGGGTTGATTGGGTTTCTGTTTTCATGGCGCAGGAGTCTATAGCAAATTAGACCAGTCGTCTAGTGGTTGGTTTTTATACAGATGTATTGTGTAAACAGCGGAATGCTCAGTTGACTAAGCATTCCATCGACTTGAACGCTATAGATAGCTGCAGCAATATTCTGCTATGTCGCTATTGCGAATTTTAAAGCTGACATTGGCCGCAAGCTCAAACTGGCTGCCTTCGCTAAAGGTTTGCCAGGTTGTGTTATTTGGTAGTAACACCTCGAAACTGCCGCTGGTAACCTGCATGATTTCCCCTTGAGAGGTGGAAAACTCGTATTCTCCTGGAAGCACTACGCCTAGGGTTTGTTTACTACCGTCACTGAAAAATACACTGCGGCTAGCGACCTTACCCTCAAAGTAGATATTGGCTTTTTTGGCTACTGCTACTTGCTCAATTCGTTCCATCCCGTGCTCCAATTACTTTATGTTTTATGAATATGTATGCAATTCAAAGTTATTTTAATTCTGTCGTCAATATGATTTTTTACTCTGTAGCTGCTTAATAAATAGGATTTTGTGCACACAGGATTTGTTTTGGGTGTAAGTGCATAAACTTTCTAAGTTATTCTATGT
Source organism: Shewanella sp. ZOR0012 (assembly GCF_000798835.1). Taxonomy (NCBI): domain Bacteria; kingdom Pseudomonadati; phylum Pseudomonadota; class Gammaproteobacteria; order Alteromonadales; family Shewanellaceae; genus Shewanella; species Shewanella sp. ZOR0012. Next base: position 3,499,141 of record NZ_JTLE01000094.1, on the reverse strand, counting down.
TATTACTCGTTGGTGCTGGCATACCTAATAAAATAATCTGGCTTAGCAACCATAGTGCAGGTGATGGCTGGATGAGGTACTTTATATTAGGTTAAAGACTTCTGATAGAGCTCCATTATGCTTCGACTTGCCTAAAGCACTTTGAACTTGCGCTGAATGAACAGATGTTTAATGCCATTGGTATTAGGGCGTGTTGACGTTTCGAGATTAGATTTTGTTCATTCTGGCAAGCACGTGCTCGCGAAACGAGGAATGATGTCTAGTTATTCTACTGAAATATCAACACGCCCTAGTAGAGGAATACAGTGCTGTGATAAGCCTAGCCGCTTCCAGGACAGAGAGTTTATTGGGTTAGTAAATCAACTTGGTTATCGGTAAGCAAGATCAAAAGCAGATCCTTGCCATTGGGGCCGCGAATGTCACAGAGCTGTCTGTTATGCATCCGCCAGAAGTGATTCTCTGGCGGATTTTTTCCTAAATGTTTTCGGTTATCGTTTACGCCAGATCGTCATTTCTGAGAGGGAATGTTGGAACTTGCGTTTAGTCTCACGGATAACAAAGGGGATTTCCTTAACCGCGACTAGCTCAAATTGGCCGATCAAGGTTTCGGTCAACCCATCTAAAGTGGTGAAGTTTTCCCCTTTTACTTTGATGCCTCCGAGCCATTTCTCTTTTGGTGTGTAATCCTCAAGCCAAGTATAAGGTGATGCAATCACTAGGTAGCCACCTTGGTTAATGCGTTGGCCAATACTGGTGAGGAAATGTTTGGGATCGTTCAACCTGTCGATAAGGTTTGAGGCATAAACTAAGTCGTAACCTGTGTAGATCGGCTTAAGATTACAGGCATCACCTTGCATGAAGTTGACTTTTTTGGCTTCTTCCTGGTAGCCCAGTTTAGCAAGGCTGACACTCTTAAACTCTTGTAAATCGCCCTCGGTGCGGATGGTATAGCGTTTTTCGCCTTGTTCAGTCAGCGCGTAGGCTTGTTGAATAAAACGAGCCGAAAAATCGATACCGTCAACATGGTCGAACACTTTAGCTAACTCAAAGCTGGCTCGGCCCACCGAACAGCCGATGTCTAATGCCTTCGCGGTATGCTCAAGTTGGATTTCGTTTAACGCCTGTTGAACGCCATTAACGCAGAAATTCGGGACGCCAAAATATTGAGCGCCATAATGGAATTCTAAATATTGAGAAATCAGTTCATCGGTTTCGTACACATTAACCTCGGCCATTTGCTCTGGGTTTTGCAGGGACTCCACATAACGAAATCCGGCATGTTGGTAGAAGTGACGGCGAAACGCGTAGCGAGAGGCTGCAATGGCTTCATTGCCCGTCGAGATCCAAGAGCCCCCTTTAATCAGGTTATGTTTACCATCGAAAGTTGGCGTTGAAAAATCATCGTAGAGTGGATGCACTGCAAAGCCATTAAAACCATCGATAGCAGTTTCGGTCCATTGCCAGACATTACCGACAATGTCGTAAAATTCATTATGTTTAAAGCGATTTACCGGACAAGAGGAAGCGTAGTAGGCCAGCGAGATATTCCCTGGTACTTCTTGCCAGTCGGGGGCATCGGTTGGAATATTTTCTCGTAAAATATACCATTCCGCCTCAGTCAGAAGGCGGATGTTGCTTTGAGTCTGGCGCGCTTTCCAATAACAAAACGCTTTAGCTTCGAGTTGATTGACTTCAACTGGCCAATTAAGGGGAAGTGGAATTTCGCTGGTAAGATTTCGTTGCCACCATTTGCCCTCATATCGGTGCCAAAAACGTGGCATCTGGGCTTGAGTGTAAGCCAGCCATGCACGACCTTCTTCATTCCAAAACTCGGGCGATTGATAGCCTCCGGCTTCAACAAAGCTTAAATATTCTTGATTACTTACTAGATATTTTGAGGCTTTAAAGTCTGCCACTTTAAAGCTCTTATTGCCGTATTCGTTGTCCCAGCCGTAGGTTTCATCTTGCTCTTTTTTACCTAAAGTGATTTTTTTGCCCGCCACAGCAATCAGCTGGTTAGCGTCTATCGTTCCATAGTCTTGGCACTCAGGCCAGTGAGCACTTGGGGATACTTCTTCTAAAGGCAACTGACGGATAATGACTGATGAGGTTTCTAAATGGATACGTTCATGCTCAATCCCCATCAAAATGACCCAAGCAGGGCTGTCCTGAGTGATAGGCAAGGTGATAGGCATAGTATCAATTAATTGGTTAACAACGCGATTTACCTTGTCTCGATAGTCTTTTACCTCGGTGACCGTCGGCCATTGGTAGTGGGTTTCATTGAGATCGTCCCAAGACATCTCGTCAACACCAATAGCAAACATCGACTCAAAATGATCGTTGACTCTCTCCTCAAGATATTTGCCCAGTTTGAGCTTATTGATGTAGAAGGTCGCGGTGTGGCCAAAGTAAAAAATCAGCGGATGGCGTAAAGGCTCGGCTTTTGAATAATAGGCACGGTCGTGTTTTATCAACTCGAAGAGCGACTCATAGCGCGCCCAAGTTTGGTTGAAGTAGTGCTTAAGCGCTTGACGTTTTAGCGTTTCATTATCACCCGTAAGTTTGAGTGTTTGCAAAACAGGCATGTTCGATTTCTCCATAGGGCAAGCGGGTGCCATTGTTGTTGCCATGGGTTGTCAGGCTCAATACGTCACGGTTGGTTATCGGATCACTTTACCAACAAAATGTGGCAGTTATTTATCTGAGTTTTCAAGCTAACAGAAACCAAGCCTGAGATGAAACTAGGATTGTATTTTTGTACTCAAGATTGATAGAGACAAAAGACGATAAAACGATCAATTGTAAATAAAATGTTTCTTCGCAGATTCGATTCAGTTTTAATGAGCATAGTAGGGTTGAGTTGTGAATAGGTCTTTATATGCAGCAGTTATTTGTTCAATTATTAGAAGAGCGTTATTTCAATCGTTTGCCAGAGGCGTTAGTACTTAAGTTGGCAACTGAGTCGGCTGATTTTGTGCGTTTTTGGTTAGTTCACTGCATGCGTAGCATGGTTTCTGAAAGAGAGCTGGCCATCGCTTTGTTTTTCAGTGCTGAGTGGGTGTTAGAGGAACTGGCGAGTTTAAAATCGTTCTGGGGGTCCTATGTTTTGATGGAAGATCCTCTGCAAGCGCAAGAGGTTAAAGCACAATTTTGTTATTTCGTACCTTGGCTAAAAACGATTACGCCCCGCCACGCTGATGCGATCAGTGTGTTTGCTGCGCTATTGGCTTTTGAGCGCAGGCCGACTTCAGCCGGGAAGCAACTGCAATCGGCAACGCTGTCCCACTCACAACTCCCAGTGAATTTATTAGACGATATTAAGAGGTGTTCATTGCCCCATTTGCGGCCTATTACTGTGTATGGACATCAGGGAAAGGGGAGTGTCGAAAGTGGTATCCGCAACAACATGCATTACCCCACACCGATCCCTAATGACAATCTTGCAATGGCTTGTGTTGAAAGAGTCATTGCCAAGTTTGCAGGGGTTAAGTTGGCGTTTGCGGAACCCATAGTTGTACTTCGGTACGAGCCTGGCCAGTTCTATCAATGGCATTATGATGCAATACATGCATATACGGCTGAAATTGAAGCCGAATTGGCACGTTTTGGCCAAAGGTCAAAAACGGCTATTTTGTATCTTAATGATGATTTTGACGGAGGCGAAACGGAGTTCAAGGCACCTTATATACAAGTCAAACCTGAGACTGCCGCTATTTTGGTTTTTGACAACACGGATAAAGCAGGCAAACCCATTCCTTCCTCATTGCACCGTAGCTGTGAGGTAACAGCGGGGCAAAAATGGGTTTGTACCCAGTGGTTTAGAGATAAGCCGTTTTGGTTAAGAGCGGGCTTGTTCAGCTAGTTTTATCAGCATTTGATAAGGGAATTGTGGTTTACTGGATTGCGCAAGGATAAAATTATTTTATCTTTGGACAGTATTTTATCGGCTAAGGTTAGGGCAGAATGTTCACGTCCGTAAAATTATTATGCAGGATATAACGGGATGGCAATGAACGCATTATGGATACCCGCTTGGTATGAGCTTGATCCGTCGATCGTTGTGGGCGTGACTGAAGAGTTTTTATTTCATAAACCCGCTACCAATGAGGTATTAAGACTTTACAGCGGAGCGAATAAAACTGAAGCAGTTAAGGCTACTGGGGCAATTGCAAGCATTCACCACAAAGTCTTGGGGGATATTGAAAGTGTGGATGCGCAGGGGCTTGATTATACGATTGTTTTAAAAGATGGCCGTCGTTTATTGGTGAATGCTGAGGAAGATCCTGGCCTACTTTACGAATGGGTTGATGACAGTTGGCAACCGTCGGAGATGGTTATTCAGGATTGGCAACTTGAGGTCAAGTTTGCATCACTTTCGCCATTTAAGGCGGTTGATTAATTCTCGTGTTATTTTTCAGAGCAGTCAGGCTCACTTTGTTGAATCGACTGCTCTTCAAACAAGGTTTGTAGTAATCGATATTCATGTTGGATTTTTGCTACATAAACATCATGAAAATTCAGCAGATTAAATTCCTCTACGCATTGCCGATAACGGCGTAATTGTTCTTCGCTACCCATATCTTCATGCAGCCAGCCTATTAACATACGAATTCCTTTCGTCTTTATCCTTGGCACCAAGTTTAACCTTTTTCTAATTTAAGGGTCGCTTGAATCTTGGTGATATTTTTATGTTTTCATGAGTAAAGCTTACGTTTTTCAAGATTATTCATATTATTTATCATGTTCTTAATCGAACATCGTCTTTAACTGTTTAGCCTGAATGTGTGGTGTTGCTGAATTTGATTATGGTCAAGGTCTTACAACAAAAGCCCGTTTAAGCTGACATTTGATGAATAATAGGTATTAGATACTCAGATTGTGCCACCTCGCATTTTGGTCTAGATTGGGGCTCTTTTAGCCCCAAACGTGTCCCGGTTGGGCGTGGTATTCTCTTTCAATGGAGCCTTGTCATGGCAAATATTTTGCTGGTGGCCAACCTTAACTGTGACCGTGTGTTAATCCTTGATAAACCTTTAAAAACCGGTGGTCGCTTTCATTATCAAGATGGCGGTCAACGGCTAGGCGGCGGTGGGGCGAATACGGGGCTTGGACTTGTTTGGGCAGGTCATAGAGTTGCATTAGTCAGCCAAGTGGGTAGGGATGAAATGGGGGATTGGGCTATCGCCGAGGCGAGTACCCAAGGGCTTGATTGTCGTTTAGTGCAGCGCCGCGCAGGGAATACCTGTGAGATGCTGCTGGTGATGACTCCTGACGGTGAGCGCACCATTATCCGCCCGCAGCGGCCAGTTTTTGAGTTATCGGTTCCACCAAAATGGCAGCATTGGGATGCGTTGTATTTTAATACATCAGCGGAAGGGACAGTAAGTTGGGCTAAAACTGCACTGGATCATTGCCTTGTGATCGCCCAACTTGCCAAGGATGATAGACCACGCCCTTGCCATGTACTACTTGCTTCTATGAGTGATATGCATGGACGATGTGATGTCGCCTCTTGGGATTACGGTGTAGGCATTGGTGGTGAATCATTACGTTATTTTGTGGTGACTGATGGTGTCCGTGGCGCGAAGGTTTATACCCAAGATGATGTGCAGCATGTGCCTGCGGTGCCTGCTGAGGTTGTCGACACCACGGGTGCAGGGGATGCCTATGCTGCTGGGCTTATTCATGGACTCTGTGCTGGCAAATCTATCACTCAAGCAATGTCTGAAGGTGCTGTTTGGGCGGCTTTTGCAGTCGCAACAGACAGTTCTATTCCTGGTGAAGCTTTAAAACAGTATTTAGAAGCATAATGCTGGAAATGGGCTGCAAGTGTTAAACAATTTGGACGTCATTTTTCTGTCATCTTGGATTGATAAAGTGTGCACAGTGACGGAGAGCTCTTGTCCTTTAACGTTTGCTTGCGCTTTTCTCCCATTTTGTTGGTTCGCTTGTTTGCCTCGTTTCCCCAACGGGGCATTTTTTTACCTCGAATAATGTTATTTCGTCGAAGAACATTCATATAGCGGAAATATTGTGCGGTCATTGAGGGATTGCGTTAACATTTAGGTAACTCACCACGCTACTACAAAATAATAAGCCTACTGCTGTTGGAGTTGGAAATGGGCAATCACGTTTGGAATGATAAAAAGAAGTTTATTTGGCTACTTTCTGTGTTGTTGCTAGTTGCCTTTTTAGTGACCAGTGGTATTAGCTATAAAGTGGCCCATGACTCTTTGAGTCAGCAAATTGAAAGTAATACTTTACCTTTAACAAGCGATAATATTTATTCAGAAATTCAACAAGATCTACTACGTCCGATCTTTATTTCCTCCCTTATGGCACAGGATACCTTTGTGCGTGATTGGACATTAAACCATGAGCAAGAACCTGAAAAGCTGATCCGTTATCTGAAAGAAATCCAGGATAAGTACGATACTGTCACCAGCTTTTTTGTTTCAGAACAGAGTCGCAACTACTACCACTCATCGGGGGTGTTAAAGAAAATCCAAGATATTGAGCCTAATGATGCTTGGTATTTTCGTGTCCGTTCGTTACCAGAATCAGAACATTATGAAATTAATATCGATGCTGATACCGCTGATCGCACTAAAACAACCGTATTTGTTAACTATAAAGTTTTTGATTTTGAAGGTAAGTTTATGGGGGTTACTGGCGTTGGCCTTGCAGTTGAAAAGGTCAAGGCGCTGATTGAACTCTATCAAAAGCGTTATAACCGTCGGGTTTTTTTCACCGATAGACAGGGTAATGTCACTCTCCATGGTGATGAATATGATGGCGCTAATTCACTGCAAGCCAGCACTGGCTTGGAGCAACTATCAACGCGCATTTTAACTAGCCCAAGCGCCGCATTTAGCTATCAGCGCAACGGTAAAACGGTCTACTTAAACAGTCGATTAGTGCCTGAGTTCAAGTGGTATTTAATTGTTGAGCAAGAAGATGCTCCGCAAGAACAAGAACTGCTTAATACCTTTTGGGGGAACTTAGCCCTAAGTTTGGTCGTGACCATAGGTATTTTGTTTATTTCAAACATGACCTTAGGGCGCTATCAGCGCAAACTTGAGGTTATGGCATCAACTGACAAACTCACTGGTGCAGCTAATCGACAAGTCTTTGAAGAGTATTTCCATCAGGCATTAGACAAAGCTAATTTGTCGCAAACTCCTATTTCAGTTCTCCTTGTCGATATCGACCACTTTAAAAAAGTGAATGATAGCTATGGTCATAGTATTGGTGATTTAGTGCTCAAAACGGTCACTAACTTGCTACGTAGCCAGCTAAAACAGCAAGATATACTTTGCCGTTGGGGTGGGGAAGAGTTTTTGGTGTTATTGCCAGAGATGGATTTAAGCCATGCGGCAGAGTTGGCGGAACGTTTCCGTGATTCGATTTCTCAGCGCGAGTTGAAGGTCAATGGAGTACATATTGCTATCACTGTCAGTATTGGTGTTGCAGAATATCAAAAGCTTGAACCGGCAGAGGATTTAATAAAACGAGCCGATTTAGCTTTATATCAAGCGAAAGAAGCTGGCCGTAATCAAGTAGTGTTAAATCAGTGATACCCAGATTTTAGAGCACGCTCGATTTGTTTAGAGTATGTAATACTTAGCGTTTTTATTTGGCCCCGTGTGGCGACAATGATGGGAGTAACCAATGTCGACCTTATTGGTAAACAGATTATCGGGTTTGTATTTAGGGGCGAGCCTGCAAGAAATTAGCGGCATTTCAACTGGCATTGACGGTAAAAAATCGGCGCAGCAGTTAGTGGTGAATGTCGACCATGTGGAAGGCGATGCACAGGCTGATCCTAAACATCATGGCGGACTTGACCGAGTATTGCATCATTTTCCCCGTGAGCATTATGGTCAATACCGTCGTTGGGATTTAATCACCCAACTCGAAGATGCACCGAGCATGGGTGAAAATATCAGCACGGTTGGCTTAAATGAAACCGAGGTCAATATTGGGGATGTGCTGCAAATCGGTGAAGTGATTGTGCAAGTGACTCAGCCGCGCTCACCTTGCTTTAAATTGAACCTGCAATTTGGCCATAGAGACTTTGCCCTTGCCATGCAGCAGAGTCAGTTATGCGGTTGGTTTTACAGAGTATTAATCCCAGGTGTGATTCAGTTAAGCGACAAGATAGAATTAGTCGAGCGTAAAACTGATATCAGCGTTGCCGAGGCGATGGCGCTGTATTTTTCTCCTCAATATAACGCTAAAGCCTATGATAGACTCGCCTCCTGTGAAGGGCTGGCACAAAGCTGGGTGAATAGCCTACAGCGCCGCTTAGCAACGCAGCAAGTCGAAGATTGGCAAATGCGTTTGTATGGGCCAAAGAGCTAATAACTTTTATATTTCAAACAATAATACAGGGAAAGTGTCATGATAGAGTCAGTGACGAAGAGCGAGAAAGATTTTGGTTTACTGGTGTATGCCTCTAGTTTAATTGGGTATTTAGTACCATTAGGCTCCATCCTTGGTCCGCTCATTTTGTGGCTGATGAAGCGTGAAGAGTCGGCTTTTGTCGACCAATGTGGGCGCAGCTGTCTGAACTTTAAGCTAAGCCTACTAATCTACGTGATCATCAGTGGGATATTAGCGTTTGTAGGCATTGGATTTATCTTGCTTATCATCCTCGGCATTTTGGACTTAGTCTGTACTATCCTAGGCATAGTTAAGGCCAGTGAAGGGCAGGTTTATCGCTATCCACTGACAATCAAGTTTCTCTCCGATAACTAATCGACTTTTAAGTTATGTAATAAAAACGCCTTAGGGAGACCCACTAAGGCGTTTTTGTTTCTATATCAATATCTTTGTGTTTGACAATTACACTTTAAACTTAGCTACCAAGGTATCCAAGCGGTGGGCGAGTTGATTTAACGCTAAACTGGCCTGCGCCGCAGCTTGGGCTGTGCTCGCGGTGCGTTGGGTAATGTCGTTAATTTCGGTCACGTTACGGTTAATATCTTCGACCACGGTCGATTGCTCTTCTGTTGCCGCCGCGACTTGAATGTTCATATCACTGATAAGACCAATACGATCGCTAATGCCAACCAAAGACTGGCTAGCCTCATCAACCGCTGTGACACCTTCGTGTGAGCGAGCGCGGCTCTGTGCCATGGCATTAACTGCGCGGCTTGCTTCAGATTGCAACTTGTCGATCATACCTTGGACTTCGTTAGTAGAGGCTGCGGTACGTGATGCCAGATTACGGACTTCATCGGCAACTACGGCAAAGCCACGTCCCGCTTCACCTGCGCGTGCAGCTTCAATCGCGGCGTTGAGGGCTAATAGATTGGTTTGCTCCGAAATAGCACGGATTACATCGAGGATGCCACCGATAGATTTGGTATGAGTCGCGAGGGATTCAATCACTTCACCTACTTGTTCCACATCATGGGAGAGCTGATTGATAGTGTCACGGGCACGCGTTACTACCACTTGGCCGCTATTGGATTCTGTATCGGCATCTTTCGCGGCGACAGCGGCTTGGGCTGCATTACTAGCGATTTCATTTACGGTTGCCCCCATCTCATTGATGGCCGTTACCACCATCATAGTGCGGTCTTTTTGTTCATGACTATCTTCAAGGGTTTGCTGTGCTTGATTAGATACATCTTTCGCCGAGAGGCCGAGTTGTTCACTGGTCTGTGCTACCTCAATCACGGAATCTTGGATTTTGCTGATAAAGCTATTAAATCCTTGGGCAAGTTGGGCAATTTCATCTTCACCATTTACAGGTAAGCGTTGGCGTAAATCACCCTCACCTTCACCGATATCATGGAACATTGCTGCGACTTGGGCGATAGGGCGACTCACTGAGCCAGCTACCACAATGGCCAGCATGATAAAGCCCGCGGCAATGATTACGGTCCAAATTAGGATCTGGTAGGCGGCATCTGTCAGCAGGGCGAAGACTTCGGCTTCAGGTACTTGGGCAACCAAATACCAATCCATCGACGGAATATAACTGCTGGCAACAAAGGTGTTTTCACCTTGGATATCGGTATTAATAAGATTGAAATCACTACGATTGAGTAATGAACTCATGTTGGCGCCCGAGTACAAACTCTTAAGGCTGCTCTTGCCAATTTGGCTGGCGTCTGGATGTAGTTTTACCTCGCCTTTGGCATCGACTAAGTAGACAAACCCGGTTTTTTCAATCTTAAAAGAGTCGAGGAGCCGCACCATATCATCGAGGGATTTGGCGAGACCAACAAGTCCGCGACCGTTAGGTTGTTGATAGTTTATAAAGAGTTTTACCTCACCATTGGCTTCGGTAAATACGTTTAACATCCGCTCTTGGCCGCTATCACGATAACCAAAAAACCACCCATCTTGGGCGGGCGTGAGTACGCGTAAAAAACCGTCCTGAGTATAATAGGCTGCGGTTTGTCTATCGGCGTAGGAGGCTTGGGCCAAATGATATTGGCGGGTGATGTCCTTTAATTGGGCAACGACGTGGGGCTCTTGCTCCGTTGGGCGGCCATTTTCAAGCCATTGCAGTAACATACGGCTGCTGGCGAGTTGTTCGGCGGCATTCATTAAGCTCGAAATATCCAGCTCAATCTTGTTGCGGATCTGCATCATTAGGCTGGGCATTTCCGACCCGAGCATACGTTGCTGAACCACATTTTTAGCACTGCGTTGGCTGAGCACGCCCACCAGAATGGTTGATAGCAGCACTGCAAATGCCACTGTCAGCAGAATTTTCTGCTTAATAGTAAGGTTATTAAATATCATAAATATCAATATGCCTGTGTTATACGTTTAGAAATATCGGTCGACGTTTTCTACCAATGACTTAGTATCGGACAGAAATGTTAAAAGTTAACCTTAGTTTTGGTCTAATGCCGAATAAAACAGCGTACAAGACATTTATTTGGCCTAACCTGTTGCTCTTGCGGTAGATCTTGTTATGTAGAGTATAGATGGAAATGAGTTGCTGATTTGAAGCATGTGATTTTTATGATGCAATTGTGGCCAAAATGTAGGGGTAAGGCAAGTAAAAAGAAGGCGCTCAATGAGCGCCTTCTTCCGTGGAGATTACATATTCGGGTAGTTTGGACCGCCGCCGCCCTCGGGCGTCACCCAAGTAATATTTTGGCTAGGATCTTTAATGTCACAGGTTTTGCAATGGATGCAGTTTTGCGCATTGATAACAAACTTCGGTTGACCCGCTTCCTCAACAATTTCGTACACGCCAGCAGGGCAGTAACGCTGGGCGGGCTCGTTAAATTGCGCCAGGTTTATCCCGAGCGGAATGCTGTTGTCTTTTAAGCGTAGATGGCAAGGCTGGTCTTCCTCATGATAGGTGCTCGACAGGTAAACTGAAGAGAGCTTATCGAAGCTGAGTTTGCCATCGGGTTTCGGGTAATCAATCTTATTGTAGGCGCTTACTGGGGCCATTTGTGCATAGTCTGGGTGTTCATCACGCAGGGTGATCGGGAACTTACCACCGAACCAGTTTTGATCTATGTAGTTAAATGCACCGCCAAGGAAAGTGCCAAACTTATGCATTGCCGGGCCAAAGTTGCGCGACTTATATAGCTCTTCGTGTAACCAGCTTTCTTCCAGATGGGTTTGGAAACAATCCAGATCTTTACCGCCTTCGACCTCGGCCATCATTGCCTTAGCTAAGGTTTCAGCCGCGACGATGCCGCTCTTCATGGCGGTATGCGTGCCTTTGATCTTGGCAAAGTTTAAAGTGCCCGCATCGCAACCAATCAGCAAACCGCCGGGGAAACTCATCTTCGGCAGTGAGTTCAGGCCGCCCTTAGTGATTGCGCGAGCACCATAGCTCAAACGTTCACCGCCAGTTAAGTATTTGGCGATGACTGGGTGAGTTTTATAACGCTGAAACTCATCGAATGGGCTTAAATGGGGGTTTTTATAGTTGAGGTCGATAATCAGACCCACGGCAATTTGGTTGTCTTCCATATGGTAGAGGAAGCCACCACCTGAGGCGCCATCGGTTAATGGCCAACCACCTGTGTGCACTACTTTACCTTGTTCGTGTTGCTCGGCGGGCACTTTCCAGATTTCTTTAAAGCCTAGGCCGTAATGTTGTGGTGTTTTACCATTATCTAAGTGGTATTTCGCGATCAGCTGTTTGCCTAAGTGACCACGGCAACCTTCTGAGAACACGGTATATTTGGCGTGTAGTTCCATGCCGGGCATAAAGCTGTCCTTCGGCTGACCGTCGGCACCGACGCCCATATCACCAATCAGGATGCCCTTCACGCTGTTGTCTTCATTGAAGAGTAATTCGCTGGCGGCAAAGCCGGGGAAAATTTCTACGCCGAGTTCTTCGGCACGCGTCGCGAGCCAGCGACAGAGATTACCTACGCTGACAATATAGTTGCCTTCGTTGTGCATGGTTTTCGGCACAAATGCATTGGGCATGAGTTTGCTGTCGGTAGCGGAGTTGAGTAGATAGATTTCATCGTGGGTCACGGCTGTGGTGACGGGGGCACCTTTATCACGCCAGTCGCTGAATAGCTCGTCTAATACCCTTGGTTCGAATACGGCGCCTGATAGAATATGCGCGCCCACTTCGGAGCCTTTTTCTACCACGCAAACGGTAATTTCTTTACCTGAATCCTTTGATATCTGCATTAATCGACACGCAGTCGCCAAGCCAGCTGGGCCAGCGCCGACGATAACAACATCGAATTCCATTGATTCGCGTTCCATCAGTTCACCTTTTCCTTCGCTTATCCCCAATTTATATCGGGTGTTGTAGTTTGTTTGTAAACGGGCGTTTTATTACTAATGTCCACCTTACCTCAAAATCACCGCAGGGCACAGGGGCTAAGCAGGCTGTTTAGCCTAAAGAATGACAAATCTTTGGGTGAGCACTGTCACAGATTGTTCACGCTCAGTTGAAGCGGATCAAGAAATACCTGTTTAGGGGTATAGCTAGCCAATACTTTCGGCTTATAATCACGGCTGACGGTTCTCCGAGCTTGCCTACCTAAGTCAACAGATATGGTGGTGTAGCCGTGGCAATAAGGCCACTGGGGTGAGTAAAGAAATGCACTCGCCTCCCACACTTGGAAAGGTGATCATGTCTCAATTACAAGACAATTTTGGTCGTAAATTTCATTACTTACGGATGTCAGTCACTGACGTTTGTAACTTCAAATGCAGCTATTGCCTCCCCGATGGTTATCATCCCAATGGCAAGCAACAGTTTTTATCTCTCAGTGAGATAGAAAACTTGGTGTCCGCATTTAGCCTCGTTGGCACTCAAAAAATCCGTATTACTGGCGGCGAACCCACCCTGCGTAAAGATTTTACCGATATCATTCGAGTGGTCGCCGATAATCCGCGTATTCATACTGTAGCCACTACCACTAATGGGTATAGGCTCGAGAAGCATGCCCAAGAGTGGTTCGATGCTGGTCTGCGCCGCATCAATGTGTCGGTGGATAGCTTAGATCCCAAGATGTTTTACCAGATCACCGGCGAGAATAAGTTCGACGAGGTGATGCGTGGTATCGATGCTGCATTATCAGCAGGCTTTGAGCGCGTAAAAGTCAATGCAGTATTGCTCAAAGGCATGAACGATAAAGATTTACCGCGCTTTTTAAATTGGATTAAGCATACGCCTATCGATCTGCGTTTTATTGAGTTAATGGAAACCGGCCTTGGCCGCGAGTATTTCCAAGCCCACCACTTAGCGGGTGCCGATATTAAAGCTCAGTTGCTTGCCAACGGCTGGCAATTGGATACGCCCCGTGCCGACGATGGCCCTGCGCAAAACTTCAGCCACAGTGACTTTAAGGGCCGTATCGGCTTGATCATGCCCTACGCCACTAACTTCTGCGCGAGCTGTAATCGCTTGCGGGTCTCAGCCAAGGGCAAATTGCACTTGTGCCTGTTTACAGAGTCCGGTATTGATTTGCGTGATCTACTGCAACACCCGAGTCAGCAAGCGGAATTAATCGAGCGGTTACACGGTCAACTGGCACAGAAGAAAGAAACCCATTATCTGCATCAGGGCATTACTGGCGTAACTCAGCATTTGGCCTCGATTGGCGGTTAATCTAACTTAGGTTTTAGTCTGCTTATCGCGTTATCTTTCATTTAGTTAGGTTTCGCGATTGCGCTCAATTTTCCATATGCTTGAATTTAGCAGCAGTTTAAAGGATCGCTTCAATGAGCAATGTATTTACCCATATTAATGCCGACGGCAATGCCCACATGGTCGATGTGACCGAGAAAGCCGTGACCGAGCGTGAGGCCCGTGCCGAAGCCTTTATCGAGATGGCGAGCACGACTCTTGAGATGATCATGAGCGGCAGCCACCATAAGGGCGATGTGTTTGCCACCGCCCGTATCGCGGGGATCCAAGCGGCGAAAAAGACTTCAGATTTAATTCCGTTATGCCATCCATTAATGCTAACCAAGGTCGAAGTCGAGCTTGAGGCTCAGCCTGAGCACAATCGTGTGCGCATTACTAGTCTGTGTAAATTGTCCGGCAAAACCGGTGTCGAAATGGAGGCGCTCACGGCGGCCTCTGTTGCGGCCCTGACGATTTACGATATGTGCAAAGCCGTGCAGAAAGACATGGTGATTTCACAGGTGCGCCTGCTCGAAAAACGCGGTGGCAAGTCGGGACACTTTAAAGCTGAATAACGTAAAGCGAGATAAGAATATGATTAACGTGTTGTTTTTTGCCCAAGTTCGTGAGCTTTTAGGGACGGCACAACTGAGTGTTGAAGCGAGCGAGCAGACACAAACCGCAGAAGGATTACGGGCAACTTTAGCGGCTAAAGATGATAAATGGGCCAAAGTGTTAGCCTCGGATAAATTGCTGGTGGCGGTAAATCAAACCATCAGCCAGTGGGATACCCGAGTGAGCGATGGTGATGAAGTGGCCTTCTTCCCACCTGTGACCGGAGGTTGATATGCGTTTACTGCCAAATGTGCGGGTGCAAACCGTCGATTTTAATGTGGCCGATGAGTACCACCAATTAGCCCAAGACAATAGCGATGGCGCCGTTGTCACCTTTGTGGGCAAAGTGCGCGACTTTAACGATGGTTCAGTGGTGACGGATCTAACCTTAGAGCACTATCCCGGTATGACGGAGCGTGTTCTTGAGCAAATCGTTGCCGAGGCGCGTGAGCGTTGGCCGCTCAATAAAGTTACGGTTATCCACCGTGTCGGCACGATGGCGCTGGGTGAGCAAATTGTGTTTATCGGTGTCACCAGCGCTCATCGCAAAGCGGCCTTTGCGGCCTGCGAATTCTTAATCGACTTTTTGAAAACCAAAGCCCCTTTCTGGAAATTAGAAGCTGGGGACAAGGGCAAGAATTGGGTCGAAGCCAAGGACGCCGATGAGCAAGCGGCGCAATTGTGGCAACACAAAGACTAACGTAAGACTGAGCTAGCAGCAGGCGAGACTGAGAGGTGAGTTTATGCACGGTGTGACAGGGTTAGGCAAAATCTGGGGTCTAGTATTTTCTCTAGTATTGTCGTTCTGTGTTGCTTTGATGCCTACCGTTAGCCGCGCCGAGACAGTGCCTGCGATTGCGGCCGCCGCCAATATCAAGTTTGCCCTCGATGATATTGTTAAAAACTTTAGCGCCGAAACTGGGCTCAAGGTGCGAGTCTCCTACGGCTCATCGGGTAATTTTGTCGCGCAAATTCAACATGGTGCGCCATTTGAAATGTTGCTTAGTGCCGATGAGCGTTATATCCATGAGCTGCAAAAAGCGGGCTTTACCCGCGATGAAGGCGTGCAATACGCAGTCGGTCGCCTAGCCTTAGTCGCCCCAAACAAGTCCCCTTTAACCTTGGATACTGAACTTAACGGCGTAAAAGCCCTACTCGCCGCGGGTAAGTTGGAGCGCTTTGCGATTGCTAATCCTGAGCATGCGCCCTATGGCGAACGCGCCCGTGAACTGTTGCAAAAACTAGGCTTGTGGGATGGTCTACAAACCAAGCTAATCCTAGGTGAAAATGCCTCCCAAGCGGCGCAATTTGCCGTGAGTGGCTCCACTCAAGGCGGTATTATTCCGTTATCGCTTGCCTTAGCGCCACAGTTTAAAGCATTAGGCCAAGCAATTGCTTTACCCGAAGATCTTCACGGCCCACTTTATCAGCGTATGGTGTTAACGCCTAAAGCGGGGGTAACTGCGGAGCGTTTTTATCAATATCTTCAATCTGATGCCGCCAGAGCCGTATTCCTGCAATACGGATTTGGTCTACCCGCTCAGTAAGGCCAGACATGGATTGGCAGGCGCTTTGGTTATCGGTCAAACTCAGTAGCATCACGGTATTGGTGTTGATCCCGCTGGCGATTCTGGCGGGGCGCGCCTTGGCCTATCGTCAGTTTGTGGGTAAGTCTTGGGTTGAGGCGCTCATCATGGTGCCCTTAGTCTTGCCGCCGACTGTGATTGGTTATTACTTGTTGGTGGGGCTTGGCAGCCAAAGCTGGTTAGGGCAATGGTTAGAGCGCCTAACTGGACAGCAGTTAGTGTTTCATTTCTCGGGGTTAGTGCTGGCATCCGTGCTGGTGAATATTCCCTTTGCGTTGCAACCGATACAACGTGCCTTTGAGGCGGTTCCCCACGATGTGCGCGATGCTGCGGCTTGTTGCGGCATGAGCAAACTTAAAATTCTACTCAAAATTGAATTGCCTATGGTCTGGCCGGGGGTGTTGACCGCCATAGTGCTGTGTTTCTCCCATGTGCTGGGTGAGTTTGGGGTGGTGCTGATGATGGGCGGGAATATCGCTGGCGAAACCAAGACGATATCGATCTCCATTTATGACAGCGTGCAGGCCTTCGATTTTGGCGCAGCAGGTACTATGTCATTGGTATTGTTGTTATTTGCGATTACCGCATTGGCTCTCACCACCAGTTTATCGCGGCGTTTAGGAGGTCAGGGTGGCGCAAATCATCGCTGATCTGCATTGCCAGATCCAAAACCATAAGCATATTAAACTGAGCGCCGAATTTAGCTGTAAGGCGGGTGAGGTGTTAGCGGTCGTAGGGCCTTCGGGCGGCGGTAAGACGACGTTACTGCGGATGATCGCAGGGCTTAATCATCCCGACACGGGCAGTATTGTGTTTGGTGAAACGCCATGGTTCGACAATAAAAGCCGCACCGCGCTAACGCCGCAGCAGCGCCATATTGGCTATATGCCACAGCATTTTGGCTTATTTCCCAATCTTACCGCGCTCGAGAACGTGGTTGCAGGGCTTGACCATATTCCCAAGTCGGAGCGAGTTGCTAGGGCGAAGGATTGGTTAGAACGGGTTAATTTACATGGTTTGCCCGATAGACTGCCTATGCACCTCTCTGGAGGTCAGCGGCAACGGGTTGCGCTTGCTCGCGCCCTTGCCCGTGAACCTTCAGTGCTACTGCTCGATGAGCCATTTTCGGCGGTGGACAGAGAAACCCGCGAGCGTTTGTATCTCGAACTTGCGCGACTCAAAGAGCAACTGCTTTGCCCTGTGATTATGGTGACCCACGATTTAAACGAAGCGTTGCTGCTGGCCGATTCGATGATCTTGATTAGCCAAGCTCAGATGCTACAACAGGGCGCGCCGTTTGAGGTGTTATCTCGGCCACGTAATGAGGCCGTTGCGAGGCAAATGGGTTTAAGAAATATTTTCGATGGTGAAGTGGTGTTCCAAGACCGCACTAAAGACATCACTTGGCTCAAATTTGGTGAGCAGCTGATTGCCAGCGATTTTGGCAAAGACCGCAGTGTTGGCAGTAAAGTTCGCTGGGTCATCCCCAATCAGGGTATTCGATTTAACGCCATTTCAAATGGACGTTTATGCCGTAGTTTTAATAAGTTAGATGTGACAATCGACTCTTTACTTGTGATGGGCGAGTCAGTGCGGGTAGTCTGTTATGCCACCGGG
The DNA here is from genome assembly GCF_000798835.1 of Shewanella sp. ZOR0012. Classification (NCBI taxonomy): domain Bacteria; kingdom Pseudomonadati; phylum Pseudomonadota; class Gammaproteobacteria; order Alteromonadales; family Shewanellaceae; genus Shewanella; species Shewanella sp. ZOR0012. The sequence continues at coordinate 3,481,231 of NZ_JTLE01000094.1, read as the reverse complement.
ACTGAGTTGCAACTTAATACGGAAGTGTCGCTCCATCTTGCACAAAAGCTTGGCTTAACCAAAGGAATGCAAACTACGGTTGCGCTCAAATCTGAGCAAATTCATATTTTAGAGTAGTACTTCCTCATCAATTATTTGCGTGGATTATGGCGTTTAGCTCACTTATTAATTGAATCAACGTTGATCTAAACTCAGTTAATTCTGCCTCCGCGTCGTCATAAACTTCTTGTCTGATTTTCTCTTCTAGTAACCAAGCCTGCTCTGCAATTGATGTGAGACCTAACATACTTATTGTTCCCGCAGTTCTATGGAGCTTGTCTGCAAGTTGGGGAGCTGTTAGTTGAATATCTAGTAGCGAACTTTCAAGTTCATCTTTAAACATCAATAGCATTTTGCTTAATGCCTCACCACCAAATGCTTTCTCAAGCATTTTGATATCGATAAGTGCAGGTTTTAATTGTGGGAGCCATTTCAATAGCATTTTATATAATTCATCTAGATGTAATGGCTTTGCGAGTAAGTCATCCATTCCTACCGCAACGCATTGTTCTTTTTGCTCATTTAATACATTGGCCGTGAGAGCAATGATTGGTGTATGCTGACCAACTATCTCCTGTGATCTTACTTTTTGGGTAAAAGTGTAACCATCCATTACTGGCATTCGACAATCACATAATATTAAGTCGTAATGTCTTTGTTCCATGAGTTCGAGTGCTTGGGCTCCGTGTTCGGCAATATCACAATCTAAACTCAATTGCTTTAGCTGTCGTTTTACCAATATCTGATTAAGCTGATGATCTTCAACTAGTAAAATGTTACATTCAGGCCAATTTACCTTAAGTGTTATTTCCTTCTGCGGTATCGAGACTGTAGTATCAATCCACCCCATGTTTATGTAACACACATCCTTAACAGCCTGTGATGTTAAAGGGTTAGAATTCAATAAACATTGCTCGTTTTGGTATTTATAACCGAGTGCTTCATTAAGCTGAATACACAATATCTGTTGCCGATCATCCGAAGCATTATCAGTAAATAACAGGTCTGCATTGGCTTTATTCTCAGTTAATACAATGCCTAATGACGCTAAATGCCAAGACAAAGTGTGGTGCAATTTCATATCTTTGATTGCGATATGTGCGTAGAGTCCCTGCAATTTTTTATCAAATGCATCTTGAGCAACTACAGGTAAACGAATACGTAAACCGATAAAGGTACCTAAATGAGGAGCGCTATTTAGGATAATGTCACCACCCATCATTTCGGCGAGTGTATGGCTAATCGCTAGGCCTAAACCTGCCCCGCCGTAGCTACGGGAGGTTGAGGCATCAGCTTGTTCGAAAATATTAAATATCCGTGCTTGAGTCTCAGTGCTCATGCCGATACCCGTATCTTGTACGCCAATAAGCAGTAATTGTTGACCATCATTTTCACTTTCTAGTTTGACCGATACTTCAATAAACCCGCGTTCAGTGAATTTAATGGCATTACTTACCCAATTGAATAGGATTTGCTTTATGCGGAGACTGTCTCCAGTTACCTGTGCTGCTACACCTTGGTCAACGTGTAAATAGAAGTTTAAGTTTTTGGTATGTAAATCATTCATAACCATATAAAGCGTACTATCGAGAACTTCACGTAATAGAATTGGGGTTGATTCTAAGCGCATTTTCCCCATGTCAATTTTAGAAAAATCGAGAATGTTATTAATGATTTGGAGAATTTCTTCGGCACCATTAATAATGATTTGCACCATTTGTTTTTGCTCCATACCAAGAGGAGTAAAACTGAGTTGCTCTGCCATACCAACAAGTCCATTCATTGGTGTGCGGATCTCATGGCTCATGGCGGCAAGAAATTCAGCTTTTCTTTTGGCCACTTGTTCAGCATTTTCCTTGGCTATTGCGAGGGCCTGTTCAACAATAAGGCGCTTGTTAATTTCTTGCCTGAGTTTTAAATACGCTATGGTTAAGCCACCAATGAAAAGCAATAAACCTATCGCAATAGGCAGCAATGTCCTGAGTAAAGTATGCCAAGAGATGCCTTCATTAAAATTTACCGATAGCCAAGTATTACGGATCTGCTGTTTTTCTTTCTCACTCATACTGGAGAAAACACGGTTGATTAATGGGATAAGTGGCGAATAAGGGTCGCGAACGGCAACAGCGAGTTCGTCTTTATATGGTGTCGGAGCGGCTACTCGTAACTCATCGTCGAATTTGTCATCGATGATCATGGCGACAACCGCCAAATTACCTATGTAAGCTGCAGCTTCCCCATTAGCTACTGAGGATAGTCCTTCATCCGGAGTGTTAGACACCACGACATCAATATCTGGATAAGCCTTCTTAATGCTCGGGATTAATAAATTATCTGTCACGACGACACGCTGAAAGTTCAGTTCAGATAGACCAGCAATTCGTGGGTTGCTGCGTGCTGTGGCTATCACAATAGGAAAAGACGTAAAAGCTTCGCTCATATGCCAGTCTGGATATTGTGCTTTCAATCGAGTTGGAATAATGGCGAGATCAACTTCATGGTTAATGAGTGCGCTTTGAATTTCATCCCATGTTCTGGTTTTTTGCGCCGTATAATCTAGCCCTAGTTTCTCTCTTAATTGTTCAAGATAATCTGCAGTTAGACCTGTTAAGATGCCGTTTTTATTGATTGAGGAGAATGGTGTCCAATGATCTACAAATCCAACCCGAAGTGAAGGTAAGCCTGCCAACCATTCACGTTCACTCGGCCTAAGTAGAAAATTACTGTGGCCTAAAAAATGAAGATCGCCCATACCCAACCAAGTCACTTCGAGAGCATTACGCTCTTCTACGCTTAGGGCTAGTAAGGCGTTATCGAGTTGTGTTACAAGCTGGATATTGTGCTTCGTGATTCCTAAATGTAAGTTTTCCATCATCAGTTGCGCTTGGGCAACGATAAGAAGTTCAGGATGTGCACTAGTGTATTGGTTAGCAACGTGGAGATTGCCAATATAGGCATCAGTTGTTTTATCTATGACTGATTTAAGTGCTTGTTCAGTATTAGAAAATGTCACTTCTGTTACGGTTGGATAATGCAACTTGACTAATTTCTCAGTCGAGAAGCCCTTTTCAACAGCAATTCTTGCACGACCAAATTCACTGACATCACGGAAAAATCGGCTGTCATAACGAATAACTACAACAGTTGGTGAGGTGTAGTATGAGCGGCTAAACATAAGGCATTGATTACGTTCAGTAGTGCGAAAGGCATCAAGTAATACATCGACCTCACCATTACAGCCTGCGTTATATAATGTCATCCAGTCGGGATAAACTTTCCAGTCAATATCTAGATGTAAATTTTTTGCCAGTAGTTCTATCAGCTCAACACTAAATCCCGTTGTTATCTGATCATTAATCTGTTGAAAAGGCCCCCAGCCATTGGCCAGTACCCCAACTCGGATCGTGGTTGGGACAGATTGCTCGGCATGAGTGATAAAAGTCATGCAGAGTAGGGATAAGCAATTGAAGATACAAAGAAGTTGATAACGTATTTTTTGAATAGTACTCATCTCTATGACCAAAGTGGATTAAGTCTCGAAAAAATCAGTGATGCCAAGTAGTATAGATAAGCATCCATAAATTCACATTTTCACGGGAGTTGAATATGGCTTTTAAGATCATCCTTGCCGACGATCATCCAATTATACTCACTGGTGTGCGTAGTTTGATGGCTGAAATGCAGCCAAGTTGTGACATTGTCGCTGAAGCAAATAATGTTTCCGAATTATGGTGTATCTTGGAGCAACATGAGTGTGACTTATTGATCACAGACTTTAGTATGCCTAATGATGACAATGTCGACGGTATGGTAATGATTAAACAGCTAAGGCGAAAATATCCAAACTTACCCATAGTAGTGTTAACTCAAGTACATAATCTAGGTGTATTACAAGCGCTCATGAAAATAGGCGTTCATGGCTTGCTACTAAAAAAGTCGGTCATTGCCGAATTAGAAAAAACAGTTAAAAAAGTATTATTAGGTTCAGTTTACATTGGTGAAACCGTTCGTGAATTGTTAGATGGACAAGGCGTTAATCAATATATCACCCCAGTTGAACTTTCGTTGAAAGAACTAGAAGTTGTACGTTTGCTGACAAATGGCATGTCAGTGACTCAAGTTGCTAATTATTTACACCGGAGTGTAAAAACCATTAGTACTCAAAAAAACAATGCAATGCAAAAACTTGGTTTGAAAAGTGACAGTGAATTGTTTCATTATGCACAACAGCAGGGCTTGTTTTAATTTTAAAGTGGAGGGGTTTCAGCCTCAAACATAATAGTCACATCTCCTTTGTAGGTGCTTCCTGGATATTTCATCATTTCAGTTAAACTAGTTTGTTTAATTGAAAATATAAAGTTTCTTTTTATATTTATATGTTCACCATCATTTGCTAGTGTATGCTTTGATTTAGTTAATAGGGGGCGTTCACCTATGCCTGTCACATAAGCGACATCAAAATCTATTTGATGATTATTTTTAGTGTTTTTTAGTTGGCACTTGCCATTGGATTCATATTGGCAATAACTCAGGTACACGTAAGCCTCCGCACTTTTCCACAATCTAAACGGTAATTCTGCTTGTAAATATGGCGGTGTTTTCCCACTGTTTATCCATGGTAACCAGCCTTTTGGCGGTTGTAGGATCACTTTATTGCTGCCAGCAGGGAATGCTACCTTAAGTTGGTGCGTGACCCTTAAGGTAAACTCTATTGTTACGTTTGAGCTTGAATAAGTTGCATCGCCAAAATCGAGATCTTTATTGCGCCCAATGCTTAAAGTTAAGCTGCCATTATAAGTGCCATTTTCCATTTTTAGAGGGTCGGGTGGTTGCAGCTTATAGCCAATATAAATTCTTCTAAGAGTTATTTTGTCTGAAGAAAAAGATGGGTTAAATTTATTGTCATAACATACCCCTCCTGATTTTTGATTAACATTTTTTATATCGTAGAAATAATCAAATGCAAAAGCACTTGCCCACATTCCTAACCTATAATTACAATCACCTTGTACATTTTTTTCAGGCCAGTAGGTTCCTGTTGTGCCAGCTTCTTTTATTATATTTGGTACATGAGCAGCCCCGATTTGCGTTAATTGGAACTTCATTTTATGAGAGGCTCCGCCTCCAACTTTTGTTAACTCAACACTTTTTTCGCCAGTAAATTTTTGATAGGTGATTGCATGTTCTAATTTACCATCGTTACTGACGATTCTTGAAGTAATACTTGTCGGTATACTGATGGCTTGCTCTTTCTCTAGAGAAGCTGTGCCTTTACACCAAAAGTCACCGGCCATGTCTTGAGGCACTGAGCAAGGGGTAGTATTAATAAACTTACTACCATTAATATCATAGGGTGCCGGTTTATATTCAGCAGTTACTTGAATAGTGGCAGCTTGTGTTAAGGGGATTGATAATATAAAAAATATCAATATATATAACGCATTATGATAGTTCACTTAGCTAGGCTCTCTGTTGATGTTTGTTTTGCCCATGCTTGGGCATTACAAGTGATATTGCCTAATAGCAATATGTTTTGTTCACGTTTCACGCGGTGTAAATCGAGTTCAAGGTTGCACTCTTGTATACCTTGATACTCTACTTGCAGGTTCGGATAGTGTTCACTCATTTCAACGGCAAAAAAGCCATCGACTTCAGTCAAGCTGCGCCCCGCATGGTTGGCGATTAGCGCGCCTTTCAGCGGTAATCCCTGTAGATTTACTAAGCGACCAATCACAGTGACAGTCTTCATGACTCTGATTTGTTGGTAACTGACGCCTCCCTTATTGAGATGGTAGTGCAATACGCTAGGTTGAATAACTGAAGGTGCGTCATCAAAGTCCTGTATGGCGAGTTGTACGCTACCACTGCGATAAGCTGTCACTGGCACTAAGTTGCGTCCAGGTTTTAAGGTGATGCTGCCCCCGTGTTCATCCTCTGCGAGTAAAATGACGTCTGGGCTGTCTGCCATGACATCTACTATCATGCCTGCATCGTGGTTTTGGCTCTGGCCTGAGATGCTGAGTTCACCCTGTGGCCCTAGTGCAACCATGCTATCTAGGTTGATGCCGCCTGTGAGGCCACTGTTATAGGAAGATGATTGTGCATAGGCATCGCCGCTGATTATGTCGTTATGAAAGCGGCTATTGGCGGTTACACCAACACCATAGCTATCCGTGTTTAGTCCCATTCCTATGGTTTCAATACCGTGCCAGTCTAGTTGCTGTTGGTAATCAACATAGGCATGCTGTTCTTGCCCGCCAGAGCGTGAAGTTCTGCTGCCTAAGCCGCCACCTATTCGACGGGTTTGATCGCCTAAGTTCATACTGAAATAAAGTGCTCCGCCTTGGTCGCGTTCGCCTGAAGTGTTAATGCTGCCTGGACGATCGAACGCATTTACACTCCAGCTTATTTGACGCCCCCAGAGTTTGCCGCTGTAATGCCACCCTAAATCAATGCCTTGGCCTTGCTCCGATTGATGTGACAAATAGGCAGAAATTGAGTGACCACTTCCTAAGTTATGTTGCAGTGATACACTGGTCTTTTGGGGCTGAGAGTGGTTGGCATCAATGCGTTGCGATTGACTGAGTTGTTGCTGATGGCTGAGTACAAAACTACCTTGCCTGAAGCTATACACTGCCTGTAAATCAAAATCGCTCCCCTGTTGTTCATTCATCACCCAATTACCAAAAAAGCGCAGTTGTTGGTTCCAGTCCCAATCGGCCGAAATACTGTAATGCCAACCTTTATCCACAAATTGGGCCGCGGCGCCAAGGATAATCGCCGGTGTTAATAAGTAGTTTGCGAGTACACCCGTGCTGAGTCCGCGTCTACTTTCATCATCCCAATTCGTTATTTCGGATAATTTTTCTCCAGCAAACCAGTTCACCCGAAAGGGGTCTTCGGTGTTTTGCCATTGAATGGGTTTGTTAATGATTTCTCGACGATGCTCAGTGACTTGACCATCTTCTATGATCCGAATTTCAACTTCATATATACCAGATGGCAATACTTTAGTATCAATGGCTTGCAGGCCTGCTTTAATCTGTTGCGAGTTGATCAATTGTCCATTTTGATAGATTTCTACCATACCTGCACGATTCGGAGTGACATAAATGGGTGTAGCACTGGCGTAGGCTCGATCAATCAATAATTGGTTAGAGTCACCGAACATCACGCCCATCACCGCTTGTGAACTGCCGCTATAAATGATGGGCTGGCGAACTAAACCTTGGGCATAAGGGGAGAAATATCCGAGTCGATAGAAGTGTCCTTCGTTTTGGTGTTCTGTATATAACTGTTGAATACTCGAGTTGAGTATTTCATCATTATTTTGAGTGACTTCACCTTCTAATAATGTGGTCCACTGGCCTAAACTTGCTTGAGCCTGCAAATTATAACGGCCTGCGTGAACGCTCTCATTGGATTGACTCCAATTGAGCTGTTGCCTAAATAGCGCACCGAAGCTGCCTTGTTCGGGCAGGGCATAGTAGTGTGAGTTTAACTCCTGCTTTTCAATTCTAGTCGTTAAAATCGCTAACTGAGAGTTTTCTAAATTGTATTCAATCGCTAATATGTCACCTTGACAACCTTTTTGGCACAAACCCAACTTATGTTTTTGGTTTAATTGCGCTACCCATAGCTGTTGTTGACGTTCGTCAAGATCGCTTTCGCTCACGTCTATAAGTTTTAATAATTGCACGCTGGTATCGAGTCCTAACACTATTTCACCTTCGCCAAGCAATTTATTATCAATGGTGATTCTTACAGTTAATGGGGCATTAAAAAAATGCTCAGAAAATCCATCAGGTAAGTCTTGATATTGTTTTAGCTGTGTGAGCGAGTCCGAAGGCGTGTTATTCGCTAAAGAGCAAGAGCTAAAGATTAGCGTTGTGATTAGAATAGTCAGGATCAAAAATGACAAGTGTATTGCCTCATCTTAATAAAATGAAAAGCATGAGTCGCTAACTTGAAAGTTAATAAAGCTCCCTTTTTTGGGAGCTTCATTTGATATATAAATCAATAACTTTATGGTGCTGCTGATTCGAAAATCATATTCACTACACCTTGATAAGTGCCTGCGGTATAGCCATTACTTGGGACTGTTGGAATGATCTCAAGCGCAATCGTTTTACCTGTTTTAGCCGTGTCGATATCGACTAACTCCACTGGAGCTGTTGTCAGCTCAGTACCGCCAACTTTAACAGCTAGAGTTATATTCTCCTTGTCACTGGCCATAATCGCAGGGTTTGATAAGTAACCTGTAATGGCACCTATAGTGCTTTTTACTTCTAGCTGCTTAGTTAATGACCCCAGTTTTTTTGTATGGGAGTCGTATGCTAACTTTTGTGGAGTGTTTATCCAGTTATCATTGCCCGTAGGTTGCACAAAAAAACTCTCTGATGGAATTTGTGCAATTACAGTGACTTGATGCTCAATTTTTTCATCGGCAAATGTATTCATGGCCACTAATAAAGCAATTGGGGCCGCCTTCCATATTTTCATTACAGTCTCCTTTTAGGGATGCATTAGTTACCAATAACTATGCTTTTTGTTTCATCACCTTCAATTAATTGAAAGTGATAGCTCTCGTTACTATTTTTTACCAGTTGCTTTTTTGAACCTGGTAAAATATGCAATTTTGTTGCAGTGGAACACTCTTTTGTTTTTTTGTTGCAAACTTCAAAATAATCTAAAATGATAGTAGAGTTTCCATGGTTTATTATTTCTGCTGAATGTGAATCTTCATTAATTTTTGTAGAATACTCTGGGTTTTCTGGTGTAATGAATAAAAATGCACCATAACCTGTTAATAACTGTATACCCGCTGATACTTCTTCTTTCTGCTGTTCAATCAGATGCTCATCAAAACCGTCATTACTTTTGGGTTGTACTGGAACAAAGCGAACCCTAAAATAGCGCTCAGTTTCTTTTTTATCTAAGAATAGTAATCTCGTTGCTTGCACTCCTTTAGCAGGAATGATTAAGCGAGACGGACTAGCTATCAAGGCGCGGTTTTCTGCTTCTTGTTCAGGCACTTCGTAGGATTGACCATATTCATCATATTTTATTTCATTGATAGAGATTTTAATAAAGGCGGTCGAATCACCCATGTTCATTATTTTTTTAAATAAGTGGTTTTATTGCTTGGCATATAGTCAAACAATGTGCCTATGCTTATTTCTGCTGCAGTATAAGCTTGGGGGATGTAAAAAATAATAAAAAACAGCACTAAATTTGATCTCATTATTATTGAATCACCTGTGTTTAGTTACCTTGTTTTTATGTTTTATTGGTAATGTAGTAGATTAATGTTCGATTTGATTAATATTTAAATGTATTTTACATGGGTAATTTTTGTTAGTTAATAGGAATAGTCCTATAATTAATTTTTTTGATTTTAGTTTTTAGGATTTATCTGATAGAAGCTAGCGCTATTTTAGTTAAAATGCGTCAGATATATTTATATTGTTCTGTAGGTATCTATGCTGTCAGTTAAGCACAAAGAAATGAGTGTAGATATTACACGCTGTATTATGTCTGATGTAGTTATGCCTTTTTATCAGCCAATTATCGGGGTTGATAAAACCGTTATAGGATATGAAGCACTTGCTCGCCGTTGGGATGCCAAGAGTCATGCATATGTAGGTATTGATTTTTTATTTTTAGCCCAAAACCACCTACTTCAGTAGGTGGTTATCATCATTTGAGGCTTTGCCTGTATACCTACCCATGTTAAATGCATCTTTGATTTTTAGCGAAGTCAAAAGAGGCAAATAACATGAGTAGATACGAGCAAGCATCGCATGTGTTCTGGCGATGTCAATATCATATAGTCTGGACACCAAAGTACCGCTTTCGGATATTGAAAGGTAATGTCGGAAAAGAGGTTTATCGATGCATTCAGGTTTATTGCCATCAAATGGGATGCATAGTCATGGAGCTAAATGTTCAAGTTGACCATGTTCATTTAGTGGTGAAGGTACCTCCGAAGATATCTATATCGAATTTAATGGGGGCGTTAAAAGGTAAGATAGCTTTGAAAATATTCAGTAAATTTCCTTACCTACGTAAGAATAAACTTTGGGGAAATCATTTTTGGCAGAGAGGATACTTCGTCGATTCGATTGGAATTAACGAGGAAATAATCCGTAGATACGTTAGGCATCAAGAGAAAGTAGAGCGGCAAGAGCAGGGTCAACTTGCTCTTGAATAAAGGCCCCCTTTTAGGGGGTTAAAACAAAGCCACCTTCTTTAGAAGGTGGATTCTTTACTAGGGCTTTTCTTTTGCTGATGATTAAGCTAGGGAGGCTTTTAGTTGTAATTGGTAGGTTGTGACAATGTAAAACTCTTATATAAGCATGTGGTTACATGATGCAGCGCACATTTTACCCTTGAGTATATTGATAAAGTTACTTTGCATAAGATTGTGTTGCTTATTACTCAATCCTTAGCTAAGTTAAATCGAGTCGTGCTATTTACATTGGTTGCAAGATGGAAGTCACCCCTGACAAGAATTTCCACTGTCAATCACCATTGGAGGATACAATTGTGAGCAAAAAACTATTAAGTGTGCTTTTCGGGGCAAGTCTTGCAGCGCTAGCGCTGTCGCCAACCGCATTTGCCGCGGATCAAAAATTATCTGACTTCCACGCTGAATCTGGTGGTTGTGAAAGCTGTCATAAAGATGGTACGCCATCTGCTGATGGTGCCTATGAGTTTGAACAATGCCAAAGCTGCCATGGTAAGCTTTCTGAAATGGACGCAGTACATAAGCCACACGATGGCAATTTAGTCTGTGCTGACTGCCATGCGCCACACGATATGAACGTAGGTCAAAAACCTACCTGTGAAAGCTGCCACGACGATGGCCGTACTCCGGCATCTATTCTGAAGAAGTAAGTTTGACTTCAGATTGAGCTTGATAAAAACGCCAGCAAATGCTGGCGTTTTTTATGCTCATTGAGTTGACCTCATTCGTCCTTCGGTTGTCCTTGAATAAGCTTTTTGCCTGAAAACATGGCTGAGATAATGCCAGGTTGGCGTTTGACTTCGGTGTAGATTACGGCAAAAACATGCAGCATGATCAACAGTATCAATAAATACACTGCATACACATGTACCTCTCCTACAAGACCTTTTATGGGTTTTATCACGTTAGCTTTATCGGTATCGACGCCCGTAGCATCGTAGGGTTGTAGGCTACTCGGATCAACATTGGTGGCCGCAAGGTACTGTTGGACTGCACTTCCCAGGGGTGGATAGTAAATGTCGGTACCGGCGCGGATCAGCCCAGTAATCATAATTGTGACTAATAAGAGCATGATAGCGAGTACGGCGAATTTCCCCTTAGGATTGTGGCCTAGATACTGGGGATTTTTACCCGCGGCAAGTTCTGCTTTATAGGTTTGTAACTCGGCCTTGCTATTGGCATTGGGGAACATATGGCTAAAGCGGGCGTATTTATTGCCCATAAAACCCCACACTAAGCGGATAAGTAAATTAATCGCAAAGCCATAGCCAATGATGACGTGCAGGGTTTTAAGCCCGATTTTACCGGAGAGTTCGGTTATACCTAAGTCGCTGCGAAACATCATTATACCGCCCACGATAAGCAGGGAGAGTACGAGGATGACATTAATCCAGTGGAACAGACGAGTAGGTCTGTCCCAGACGGGGTAGGATTGTATTTCAATAGGGCTTGGTTGCTGGCTGGACATGGTATTTCCTTATGTTTTGTATTGATTTGATCTTACGCCTTTCTGTTAAAAATAGCGCATTATTTTCAGTTTAAATTAAGCCTTCTGCTTGACAATGATTTGTCCTAAAGTTGTAGAAGTTTTTGATTTGCGTACGGTAAATATTTTTTACGTAAGTCTTTTGAATCTGTTTTATCTAATGCTAATATCGTGTGCACGATAGACTTGGAAGTCTATTGAACGGATGTTGAAGTGGTATTGAGAGATGTTTCTCCTCTCAAAATAAATAATCGTTAACCAGACAGGGAGTGAGCAGGATGTTCAAAATATTACATTGGATTGTAGTGTCAAGATCGCAAGTTCTGATGGAATTGCTTGCAGGCCGCTGGCCGCAGGAGTTTCTGGTGAAGCTGTCGCAAGTCAGTCCAGATGAAATGTGCGATCAAATCAAAGATAACCAAGCCTCTATGGTGGTGATTGACCTTTCCACTGTTGATCTTCAGAAAGCCTATCAATTTCAACGCTTGCTTGCCCGTGAACACCCGAGTGTGCGAGTCGTCTACATTCAATTCCCTAAACAGGTTGATGCCCGTTTTTTAATGCAAGCCTCGACTACGGCAGGGGTGTTTTATCTGGATGCAGGACTGACTGAAATCAGCCTTGGCCTGTCTAACATCCTGCGTGGACACAGAGTGATCCCCATCCAATTGGTGAATGGGGTAAATGATGACTTTGGACTGTTCGAAGATACCGAGCCATTAACCATCCGTGAGCGCGAAGTGTTACAAGCCCTGTTGTCTGGCAGCACTAACCTCGATATCGCGAATCAATTGTTTGTGAGTGAGAGCACCATTAAGACTCACTTGTACCGTGTGTTCCGTAAGATTGGTGTGTCAAGCCGTGGGCAAGCCATTGCATGGGCGCAAACCTACTTACACGATGTGGTGGTGTAACGCGTTGTTGATGGGGCCGCTAAGCCAATATTCAATTGAACAACTTAAGAATCAAATAAAAAGGGGCAATCTTCGATACGATTGCCCCTTTTGTGCTTTATGGGTTAAGGACTATTGCATTAAAAACTAATGCATTAAAAATTAGTGCATTAAAGGCTAATAGATTAAAGATCAACGACCTAACCAAGCCTGCAGTTTGTCTTTATCTATGATACTTAAGGCAACCGTATCCTTAGGCGCCTCGGTAATGAGCAGTTCTCCCGTCATCAATTCATCGCGTCTAAACCAATGCAGGCTTAAGCGTTGTCCGATTGGGTATTGCTGAAGCTGAGCTTCAAATTGGGCTGTTACCTGTAGATTATCCGCCGCAATTAAGATGTCTCCGGCACTTAAGCCCGCAAGGTGCGCAGGGCTGCCTTGGGTGACCGTGGTTACTTTAAGGCCCATTGGCGCAGCTTGCGTTTTAGCGCCAAAGGCAATCCCATACCCTTTGGCCGTGCCACCGCCGACATCCTGCGCACCATTGCTCGCGCGTAAGGTCAACTCAACCCCAAACTCGGCAAGTAGCGGTGCCAGTGGGATATCGTCGGTATTGTCTAAATAGGCGAAGAGATCTTGGCAATAACGCCCCAGTAAGCGTTCAATAATCCTTTGATGGCATTCATCAGTGGTACCACGATTTTGCAGGGCATATTCTTGCCACAGAATGGTCATTAGATCATCGAGATTATATTTTCCCTTAGTTTCACTCCTTAGGGTTAAATCCAGATACAGCGCAAACAGGGCGCCCTTAGTGTAATAGCTAATAATGGCGTTTTGGGCGTTTTCATCCTGCTTGTAAAACTTAGTCCAAGCGTTAAAGCTCGAGTCCTTAATGCTTTGTTTAAAACGGCCTTGACTGCGGTATACCCTTGTAAAGGTTTCGCTCAGCATATCTAAGTAGCTTTGCTCATCGACTAAGCCTGCGCGATAGGTAAGGAAATCATCATAATAGGAGGTGATGCCCTCATAGGCCCACAGCTGCGGCGTATAGGTTTCCGCCTCGAGTTGATAGGGCAAGAAGCATTCCGGCTTGATGCGCTTAACGTTCCAGCTGTGGAAATATTCATGGCTGCAGAGCGATAAATAAGTGCGGTAGTCGTTATTTATCGGCGCATCCATCGACAGCGGTAAATCTTTGCGTGAGCACATGAGTGCTGTCGATGCTCGATGTTCCAAACCACCAAAGCCATTGTCGAGTACTGTCGTCATAAACAGATAACGCTCAAAGGGCGCTGGCGTGCCAAACAGCTTGATTTGATACTCGCAAATCGCCTTTAAATCTTGGCAGAGTCTCGGCATATGGGCGCGGTGGCGACCGTTTAGTACGATATCGTGCCTTACGCCGCAGGCTTCAAAACTGGCGTGGGTGAATAGCCCCATCTCAACTGGATGATCGATAAGTTCGTCATAGCTTTGCGCACAAAACTCACCAAAGGCAAATTCATCACCGCTTTGACGTGCCATGCTGGTGGCAAGGCGCCATTCATTTAGGCTCGGCTCGGTCGGCGCCGCCATCGTCACTGTGTGTAAGCCTGCCTCAAAGCCATGGGCGGCTAAAAATACACTGCTGCCGTTAAAGAAACCGTGGGTCATATCCAGATGCGCGGTGCGTACCGACAGGTCCCAAGCATAAACTTGATAGGTTAAGGTCAGTTGGGTGCTTTGATGTTCGACCGACCAGGTTTGTTTATCCAGTTGAATGAGCTTAAGCGGCTCTTCGTTACTGTCTGTGGCTTTAAGGTCGATAATATTCTTAGCAAAATCCCGCACCATATAACTGCCGGGAAGCCACGCGGGCAGGCTAAAAACTTGCTTAGGGTGGGGCTTTTGTACCGTCATGGTAACGGCGAACAAATGCGCCTTGGGATCGACGGGAATGATGTGATAGTGGATCATAATTTATCCTGTAAAACTGATGCGTTTTAATGGGCGTCATGCTGCCAAAAATGCGCACAACAGGCAAATGAAACGCAAAATATCTGGAGACACAAAGTGTTGAATTGCTAGTATACTATCCCAATTAACCCAAGGAGGACTCCCCATGGCCGAAGAAACCATTTTCAGCAAAATTATCCGCCGCGAAATTCCCGCCGACATTCTGTATCAAGACGAGCTGGTGACTGCTTTTAGAGACATCTCGCCAAAGGCGCCAACCCATATTCTGATTGTGCCGAATCATTTGATCCCAACCGCAAATGATATGAAAGCCTCGGATGAACCCGCACTCGGCCGGATGATGACTGTGGCGGCCAAATTGGCGGCAGAGGCGGGGATTGCCAAAGACGGTTATCGTTTGATCATGAACTGCAATAAACATGGCGGACAGGAAGTGTACCATATCCACATTCATCTCGTCGGCGGAGAGCCACTGGGACCCATGTTGAGCCAAGGTCAATGAAGGTAAATCCTGAGTTTTTCCCGCTGACTCAAATGGCGCAGCGGTTTGTCGATCAGCTCGCCCAGTGCCGTCGCTTAGGGTTAACCGTGCTCGAAGCCAGTGAGCACCATGTACTGATTGAGTTGCCCTATAGCACTGAGTTAATTGGTTATCCCGATACTGGCGTTATCCACGGCGGGGTGATCACCACCCTGATGGACACCGCCTGTGGCAGCGCGGTGGTGAGTGCGATTTTTCAAAAATATCAATCCTTAGAGATTTCGCCCACCCTCGACTTACGCGTCGATTATATGAAGCCCGCGCAGCCCCATAAACCGGTTTATGGCTTTGCCGAGTGCTATAAATTGTCATCCAATATCGCCTTTACCCGCGCTATCGCCTATCAGGACAGCATTGATGATCCTATCGCCCATGCGGTGGGCTCCTTTATGCGTATCAGCCCAGAAATGGTCGGCGATGCCTTTAGACAAGCCTTGATGGGAGAAGCCGTACCGTCTTTAGGAGAGACAGATGAACTCAAATAAGCCGGCCGAGCCGAAAACCCTCGATGTGCAGGGAATTGTAAAACGCGCTACCGAGTTGAACGACTTTGGTCATCTGCTCGAACATGTCCCTTATGCTAAGTTTATTGGCATGAAGGTCGAGCGCTTTGGCGATGAGCTGATTTTCAAACTCCCCGCTAAGGATGACAATATCGGTAATCCCATCCTGCCCGCGATTCATGGTGGGGTAATTGCTGGTTTTATGGAAATGTCAGCCATAGTGCAATTAATGGTGTTTATGCAAACGGCAAAAGTGCCAAAAGTGGTCGATTTCTCGATTGATTACCTGCGAGCAGGCCTGCATAAAGACAGCTTCGCCGAATGTCGTATCACCCGTCAGGGGCGACGGGTCGCCAATGTGAATATCAATTGTTGGCAAACCAATCGTAAGCAGCTTATCGCTACCGCAAGGGCGCACTTTTTGATCGATTAATCGCGAGCGCGGGGCATGATGAGCACGTTAAGCATAAGTTCAGCTGGCGTCGCGTAGTGTCATTGCCCATCCGTTGTTCGGCACCTAGGTTTTTGTGAGTGAGGGAAAACAAAATGAAAGCAATTT
>NZ_JTLE01000094.1:3449173-3464992 GCF_000798835.1 Shewanella sp. ZOR0012 | reverse complement strand
AAATGACGAGCGGCTCTTATGACAGAAAGTAAGAGCAAGGGCTTGCCAGACGAACCCTTCGGGCAGCATTTGGCTGACGTTTCTGCTGCGTTATCGTCCGTTGATGTAGAACAACTACACAGCACGGACTTTGCCTTGCATAAACGCCAGCCAAATTGCTGCAAAAATAACCCTGAAACGTCAACACGCCCTAGATAAGTGTCGACCATTGGGGTAAGGCATCTCGATAATAGTGATTTGCCCAATCATCAAAATATTCATGCCTTCGTCTCACATGCCTTATGGCACTGTGCCATCAAGGTCTCTCGTCTATAACAATTACCGTGTCTTAATGCGCTGGCAAGCGGTGAATTATTTAGGTGAGTGCGATTATTTAGGCATCTTTGTGGTGCATGTATCGGAGAGAATTAAGCATCCCCACTAAATTGGTGTAAAATGGCCCGCATTGAGCGGATTTTTTATATGAAGATAAGCGTAAACATGGCATTTTGGCAGAATAAAGCGTTAACCGAGTTGACGTCGCAGGAGTGGGAGTCCCTCTGTGATGGTTGTGGTAAGTGTTGTTTAAACAAATTGATTGATGATGAAACTGAAGAGCTGTATTACACCAATGCGGCTTGTCTATTACTCGATCACCAAAGTGCCAGCTGCAAACATTATAGTGACCGTTTTAGCCATGTTCCCCAATGTACTGTGATTACTGCGCAAAATGTCCATGAACTCACCTGGCTACCCGATAGCTGCGCCTATCGCCGTTTGGCATCTGGCAGAGACTTACCAAGCTGGCATCCATTACTTACGGGGTCGAAGGAAGCCATGCACCTTGCAGGCATGTCGATTCAAGGCAAAGTGGTAGATGAGCGCAGGATTAAGGATATTGAAGACCATATCGTGCTGTGGCCGCTTAAAGATCTGGATTAATACCATTCAAGCAGCTTTTGTCTGTAATATCAGATAGTAATGAACAAAAAGGAGCAACTAACCATTTCGGTTGATTGCTCCTTTTTTCTATCTCGAGTTTAAAACCAAAGCGTTATTTATCAAGGAATGGTGGCGTTATTGCTGGACCATTGCTCAGTCACGCAAAACAATTTTACCGATTAGATAAAGTCATTCAATAATCGTCACTTTTTCGATAATGATGGGTTCACGGGGCACGTCTTCATGGCCCGCTACTCGGGTGGTTTTTACGCCTTCAATTTGCAGCACAACCTCGAGTCCCGCTGTGACTTTACCAAATACCGCATAACCCCAGCCGTTATTGGTGGGTGCCGTATGGTCTAGAAACTCATTATTGGCAGTATTGATAAAAAACTGCGCGGTTGCCGAGTGTGGCGCATCGGTACGGGCCATGGCGATAGTACCAAATACATTCGATAGGCCTTTGTTGGCTTCGTTGACAATTGGTTCGTGGGTGGGCTTTTCTTTCATTTTGGCGGTAAAGCCACCGCCTTGGATCATAAAGCCTTTGATTACACGATGGAAAATCGTGTGATCATAAAAACCTTCTTTACAGTAACGAATAAAGTTTTTGGCGGTAACGGGGGCGCGCTCTACATCAAGTTCGAGGGTTATATCGCCAAAATTTGTCGTGAAAATAATCATATGCTGCGCTTCTGTTAGTGAGTTATTTGGTGTGAGATCCACTAAGCCAAGGATTAAATGATGGAGATGTTTCACCTTGTGTTTGTTGTTTCTCGGTGCTTTCGCTCACATCGGGCTGTGTTAACCTTGTCGCTTGCTTAGGTTGCGGCTTGGATTTAGCACTACGGTGCTTTTTCGCCTGAGTCGCCTCAAAGGTGCCGGGTTTTCCACTGGAATAGGGCAAGGCTTGAGCTTTTTTGTTGGGTTTATGCGCAGATGCGGAAGCCGATTTAGGCACAAAATCGAGTATTGAAATAGGCACCGCTTTTTTAGGCTCAAACCCCTCGATATGCTTGCGCTCGATAATATGGCCTAAGCGACGCTCAATGGCGCACAGGTTCCTAAAATCATCTTTAGAGACAAAGGAAATCGCTTCACCTTGATTACCCGCGCGGCCGGTGCGGCCAATGCGATGGATATAATCATCGGCTTCATCGGGTAAATCGTAGTTAATCACTCGCTCGAGCGCATCGATATCGATACCGCGTGACGCAACACCGGTCGCGACTAAAAAGGAGACTTTACCCGCTTTAAAATCGATAAGCAGTTGCTCGCGCACCGCTTGGCTGCGCCCACTGTGAAAAGCCTCCGCGGTAATGCCACGCTTTTCTAACTGGCTAACCAATTTGGCAGCGCCGTGTTTGGTTTGGATAAAAATTAATGCCTGTGCCCAGTTATTCTCTTTAATTAAATGGCTCAATAGTGCGGATTTTCGATCTTTATCAACGGTCGTTAACCACTGCTCAATTTGCGTTGAAGCGGCATTTTTACGACTGATTTCAATCTCAATGGCATCCGGAATCGCGGTTTTAGCCAGTGCTTTGACCTGTTTTGATAAGGTTGCCGAAAATAGCAGGTTTTGCCGCTGCTCAGGCAGCTTTTCAATAATGCTATTAATATCTTCGATAAAGCCCATATCGAGCATACGATCGGCTTCATCCAGCACTAATACTGAGACTTCATCAAAGCGAATGGCTCTTTGAGTATACATATCCAGCAAACGCCCAGGCGTTGCAACGAGCAGATCAACCCCTTCAATCAGACGTTTTTTTTGCGGCGCAGCATCAACACCGCCGTACATGGCCATGGCCGTCAGCGGCAGGTACTTGGCATATTGATTGATGTTTTGTTCAACCTGCAGCGCCAGTTCCCGTGTGGGGGTAAGAATGATGGTACGTACCCGTTTAGGCCGAATTTTGGGAGCGTCAGCAAATCGATGCAGCAACGGCAATACAAAACTCGCCGTTTTACCTGTACCGGTTTGGGCTGCGGCTAGCACATTTTTCCCCGCAAGAATGCTGGGAATGGCCTGAGCTTGTATTGGCGTAGGGCTTTGGTAACCCAGTTCAGTCACGGCTTTGGTAAGCGCGCTGTGTAATCCAAGTTGGGTAAATGGCATTGAGGATCTCAACTAAATGATTTATTGGCAAACTGTTAGCGTGGCGCAAACAGCGAAGCAGGTCGCTATTATAGCAGTAGCATTATTGAAATAGGGGATTATCTCAACTTTGCGGTTAGTTCGAGGGGTTAATAAATGGGCTTACAAATTTGTAACTGGGCATGTATTAGATATTAACATTGCTGCAATTAGGCGGCTGATATGATTAACTAAAGTAATGTTAAATACGCCTGACGAGCGCGCTTTCAGGCGTTTATCGCCAAATTAAATACGCCTAGCATTCGTTTTACCAGCTTGCTTAGGGTAAGCATTACAACAACGCGTTGGTATAAATATAAAAAGGACAAAAAAGAATGAGAAAAACCACCCTATCCCTTGCGATATTGTTATCGTTCACCGGCCTTGTAGGCTGCCAATCCCAATTAGACCAAACCTCGCCAAGTAAAGTGGTTAGTGGTGAAGTTAGCACGGTTTCTTTTGCGCAGTTTAGTAATGCTTTTATCGATGATTTGTGGCAATTATCACCAACATGGGCGCTATATAGCGGCAAGCATGTTAATGATGGCTATTTAGAAATCCCCAATGAAGCTAGCCGTGTTAAGACACTTGCCTTTGTAAAAAACCAGCAGGCAAAGCTGAAACAGTTTGAACTTAAGTCTCTGAGCTCTAACGAAACCATCGATTATCATTTGATTGATAACCTGTTAAATAGCATGGCGTGGGATATCACTGACTTTAAATCTTGGCAATGGGATCCCTCTAGCTATAACGTGGCGGGCGGTTTTGCGCAAATCATCAATGAAAACTTTGCGCCGCTGGATGACAGATTACGCTCGGTATTGGCCAGGATGGAAAATATCCCAGCTTATTACGCCGCAGCAAGAAGTAATATATCGAAACCAACCCTAGAGCATACGGAACTTGCTGTAATGCAAAACCAAGGTGCGTTTTCGGTATTCTCCGATGATTTATTAAAACAAGTGGCGGATTCCGGTCTGTCGGATGCGGAAAAATCGCTGTTTAAATCCCGCTTCGATACGGCAACGAAAGCAATTAATGAACATATTCGTTGGTTAAATGCACAGGTTGACCAACTGAAAAAAGAAGGCGCCCGTAGCTTTAGGATCGGTGAAGAATTATACGAGCAAAAATTTGCCTTTGATATCCAAGCGGGCATGACGGCTAAACAGCTCTATCAAAAAGCCATGGCAGATAAAGATAGGGTCCAAGGTGAAATGGCCAAGATCACCGATAAACTTTGGCCTAAATATTTTACAACGCCAAAACCAAGTGATAATAAAATAGCCATCCGCCAATTAATTGATAAATTGTCGACTGAGCACGTAAAACGTGACGACTTTGTTAGCGAAGTCCGTAAACAAATTCCTGAGTTGATTGAGTTTGTAAATCAAAAAAAATTAGTGACTTTAGACCCTAAAAAACCATTAGTGGTTCGTGAAACTCCGGAGTATATGCGTGGTTATGCTGGAGCGTCGATTAGTGCCCCTGGCCCCTATGATAAATTAGGTAATACCTATTATAACGTCACGCCACTCGATGGTATGAATGATGAATCCGCTGAAAGCTATTTACGCGAATATAACCATTGGATATTACAGATTTTAAATATCCATGAGGCGATTCCAGGGCATTACACTCAATTAGTGTATTCCAATGAGTCACCAAGCTTAGTGAAAAGCTTATTTGGTAATGGCGCAATGGTCGAAGGTTGGGCCGTTTATACCGAACGCATGATGCTTGAAGAAGGTTATGGCAATTTCGAGCCTGAAATGTGGTTGATGTATTACAAGTGGAATCTACGTGTTATCTGTAACACTATCTTGGATTACAGCATTCATGTTAAAGGCATGACTGAAGATCAAGCCATCAGCCTGATGATGGATGAAGCCTTCCAGCAGCGAGCTGAGGCGGAAGGTAAGTGGCGCCGTGCTACCCTAAGCCAAGTACAGCTGACCAGTTACTACTCGGGTTACCGTGAAATTTACGATTTCCGCGAAGAATATAAGCAGCTCAAAGGTAAGGATTTTGATCTCAAAGCATTCCATGAGAAGTTTTTAAGCTATGGCAGTGCGCCAGTGAAATATATTCGTCAGTTAATGCTAGAAAAATAAGCCAATAATTGAAAGGGTGCCATCAATGGCGCCTTTTCACTGGCTGTTTTGATATAAATTGCGTGGATGAATACGTCTGAATTGATACAACGATTAATTTAGGCCATACAGCAGATTCTGTATGGCCTTGTTATAATTGTTTCTTTCTGGAAGGCTGTTTTCGGTATTATTTTTTGTTGGGTAACTCAGCCATAATAGCTAATACATCTTCGTATGAAATGTTAAACTCTCGAGAAAGGTTAATAATTTTAGTCTTATAGGTTTGAATATTTTCTTGCTGTGCAAGTTGGTGTTTCTTTTCTTCAACTAGTTCGTTAACAGTTTCTTGCAATATTAATAAGCGACGCAAACTGTAATCAAGGGATTTGATGTATTTCCCCATTTGTTGTTTATTACGGGCTTGCTCAAGATCCGTTGAGACTTTTTTCTCATATCCATATTCATCGAGTGCAGCGATAGCGCTTTGCAAATCTAGATCAGTTGTCATTTGGTGTTCACTTTATTACGAGACGTTGAGAAGCGAAAGAATGAATGCCTTAACCCAAGAGGGTATCACAAGCGTTTTACTATCGCAGATTATAATGTTTATGCCAATGCTGACCAAGTATTAAAGTGCTAAAACCAATAAAAAGCTGGTTTTCTCATAGTACTTGTCGGCGTCTACAATAATGAGTAGTCTAAACTTTTCGCCAAGTGGAGATTGAAATGCTTGATCTATTACCCGATTTGTTTGATCACTATCCATCCAAACTCACTTTGTTGCCGCTAGCGTTTCGTGCTTATGGTGGTAAGAAGTTGTTTTGGGGTGAAGTTGTGACGGTCAAATGTTTTGAAGATAACTCCAAAGTGAAAGAAGTTTTAGCACAGCCAGGTCAAGGGAAAGTGCTTGTTGTTGATGGTGGAGGCTCATCCCGTCGTGCACTGCTGGGGGATTTAATCGCCCAAAGCGCCATGGATAATGGTTGGCAAGGCGTGATTATCAATGGTTATGTTCGGGATGTTGCTAGACTGAATACTTTTAATTTAGGGGTTTATGCCTTAGGCGCGATGCCCATCAAGACTGATAAGAAAGATCAAGGGCAAGTCAATGTGCCTATCGAGTTTGGCAGTGTTACAGTCAAACCCGGTATGATGGTTTATGTTGATGAGAATGGCATTGCCATCAGTGAGGAGTGTTTAAATTTCGCATTTTTAAGTTAAGTTTTTAAATTCAAGATGTTATTGATAAGGATGTTTTCATGAAATTCATTAAGTGGTTTTTAGCCATTCTGGCGACCTTAATTGTCGCTGTCGCCTTATATCTTACTGTTTTCTTTGACCCTAATGATTTTAAACCTGAAATTGTCAACGCTGTTAAAAAACAAACTGGGCGCGAGTTAGTAATAACCGATGACTTGTCATGGACGTTTTTTCCGACCATAGGGATTAATTTAGGCGGTGTTTCCCTATCTAACCCTGAGGGATTTACCCCAAAATCGATGCTTGAAGTTAATAAAGCCGTAGCTGAGGTTGAGCTTATACCACTGTTTAGCAAGCAAATTGAAATCGCTCAGCTCACTCTTGATGGCGCAAAAATCAATTTGGTCACCCGTAAAAATGGTAGCTCAAGCCTAGATGGCTTAACGGGCAAGAGCACAGAAAAGCCTGTTACCCCACCAGCCGAATCCAGCGCCAAAGCACAATTAACGAGCATTGATGTCGGTGGCGTTTCTATCACTAATACCGAAATCAACTTGATTGATGAAGCTAAGGGACAAACTCAAACCTTAACCTTAAAGCAATTTACACTGGGGGCATTTTCCCTCGACAAATTTGCACCAATTGCTTACGAATTTGCCGCGATCTTGCCGGATATGACGATTAACAGTCAGGGTGAAGGGCAAATCAAGTTAAGTCATGATTTTAATCAACTCCTAGTTGAGAAACTCAATATTGAGACTCAAGTTGAAGGCGAGGGGATCCCTAATAAAAAATTGACCGCTGAGGTTAGTCTAAACAGCCAAATCGCATTAGATAAAAAGCAGTTATCGTTGGACATCAGTAAATTAACGGCAATGGATATCAATGCAGCGGGTAAGTTGACCGTCAATTACGCGAGCAAAGTGCCGAAAATTAGCGCGGATTTCCAATTTGGGGATATTGACCTCGATGCTTTGCTACCAAAATCTGACACTTCAGAAGAACAAACCGCAGCTGCGTCTTCACAGACTCAGGCTGTTGAACCCGATTTAACGGCGCTTAATGGTTTGGATGCGAAGCTAATATTGGCGGTTAAATCGATCAAAGTCGCGAATTTGTCTACGCAAAATTGGTTAATGGATTTAGGCATTAAAAATGGTGAGGTTGATCTTAAGCAGCTAAGTGCAGATCTCTACCAAGGTAAGTTAATGCTGAATGCTCAGGTTGATGCGCGATCAAAAGTGGCAAGTTACCAATTTGATAAGCAAATATCAGGTGTTCAAATTCAACCATTACTTAAGGATGCGGCCAAGCTAGATATTCTGGCGGGAACGGCAAATTTTAATGTAAAAGGCAAAGGTAAGAGTTTGATTCCTGAACAATTAAAGAAAAACCTCCTCGCAAATGGTCGTTTTGATATCACCGATGGTGCCCTTTACGGTGTCAATATCCCGCAGATGATCCGTAGTGCTCAGGCTAAATTAAAGGGGGATTTGTCTGCGGACACGAAAGAGGAGCGTAAAACCGACTTCTCGAGCCTAACCGGTAACTTCTCCCTTGAACATGGTGTAGCGACAAACCCTGATCTCGCTATGTCTTCACCTTTGCTTAGGCTTGCGGGTAAGGGCAGCGCGGATCTCTTGACGCAAACTCTGGATTATCGGTTAACGACCAGTTTAGTCAATTCCCTTAAAGGTCAAGGTGGCAGTGAGAAAGATGCGCTAGCAGGAATTGATATCCCTCTCGCGATTACCGGTACTTTCCAAAAGCCGGAATATGCCTTAGATACTCAAGCGTTATTAAATAATCAGTTGAAGGAAGAGACTGATAAAGCGAAAGAAAAATTAAAGGATTCGCTACTTAAAAAGTTGGGCGGCTTGTAGGTATGCAAGATTTGCGTGCTCTGTCATCTCCTACGTCAACAGTCGATGTGTGAGCGTAACTGGCAACGTTCTGCTCGAAAGATAACGGCGTATTGAGCCAATAAAAAAGCAGTAAGCCAGAGGTTACTGCTTTTTTATGTTGATCTTTATTTTAGATGCAAGACGATTTTATTAACAAATTAAACATAAGGTATTTAGAGTGATTCACACTTAAATGCTTTATGTATTTAAATTGCTTTCATCTACAACCAGTTTCAACACTTGACCGGGTTGAATATATTGTGATGCGGTTAAGCCGTTCCATTCGCGAAGTTCAGGAACAGTCACTTTAAACTTGTTTGCAATTCGGGCGAGTGAATCACCAGCCTTAACTTTGTAGCTGACGGTTCGGATCTGCTCGTTATCGTGTTTTTCTTGTGGTGCAACAATCGTCAATTGCTGACCACTTTGTAATTTGCTGTCTTTGCTTAAATGGTTCCAAGTCATTAACTGTTTGACGCTAACATTATGTGCTTGGGCAATTTGCCACAAACTATCACCGGATTTTACTTTATAGGTCAACTTGTTACCCGAGGCGGCAACAGCGGCTTTTTTAGGTAATTTCTGACTAGTTGATAGGGCATACAGTTGTTTATCATCAGCAGAGACTGGGATAATTAGCGGTCTTCCAGCAATGATATTGTTGTTTTTCATACCATTAGCAGCACGGATCGCATTGATGCTTGTATGATGTTTTTCTGCAATAGACCCTAAACTATCTCCAGGCTTAATCGTATATCTAAGCCAGCTTACACGGGCCTCACTTTCTGTTTCTGCAAGTGCTTTTTTGAACTCTTCAGATTTATCAATGGGTAATACTAAAGTGTGTGGGCCCATTGGTGAGGTTGCCCAGCGATTGTAACCTGGATTGAGCTTTAACAGCTCATTGGTGGTCATATTGGCGAGACCTGCTGCCATGGCTAAGTCAATTTGACTGTCTATATCAACCACTTCGATTGAGGGGCTGTTATCAATGGGTGCCAGAGTAATGCCATATTCATCGGCATGTTTAATCACTTCGGCGAGCGCCAATAACTGTGGCACATAACGTTTGGTTTCTTTAGGGAGATCGAGCGACCAAAAATCGGTTTTAAGACCTTTATCTTCGTTGCGTTTAATCGCATTGAGTACGCGTGACTCTCCTGAGTTGTAGGCCGCAATTGCATAAAGCCAATTATTATTGGTTTTATCGTACAAATATTCGAGCATATCTAGGGCTGCTGTCGTGGATGCAGGCACATCGCGACGGCCGTCATACCACCAGTTCATCTCTAACCCAAAGTGGCTCGCCATCGGGGTGGTAAATTGCCAAAGTCCAGAGGCGGCACTGGCCGAAGAAGCACTGGGATCGAAAGCGCTTTCTATAATCGGTAGCAGGGCTATCTCGATTGGTAGATGGCGTTTTTCAAGCTCTTCGACGATCAAATACATGTAAGGCGCTGCACGCTCAGAAATCAATTCAAGGTGTTTAGGGTTGTTAATGTACCAATCGCGATAATAGTTAACGAGTTTCTTGTCTGGAATGGGTAACTGCATTCCTTGACGAATTCGTTCCCATACATCAGTAATTTGCGCCGATTCAGGTTCGGTTGCGAGATAATACTGTGGGACGGTATTTTCGGTCGTGACGGTTTCAGCTTCAGGTTTGGGCACCTGAGGGTTGTCTAACGTCTGACAACCTGTGAGTAGGGCAAATCCCCCTACTACAACATAAAGTGATACTCTCATGGAAAACGATAGTCCTCTGTTAGTGCATTGCCACTGCACTTTTCGTACAACGTAAATTATCTAACGAATTGATTATGTGAAAAAAAGTGGCAACACAGAGCGCAAAGTATTCACGCAAAAACGAGCCATTCTATGGGATCTTTTCGAGCTTGTCCCTAAATTATCGTACATCTTGTAGGGTCACTTTTGATTTACGTCATCAAAAGTGGAAAAATCTGTATAAATTTCAGCCATAAATGGATCGTTTTTTACTAAAAAATATCTTTCCACTGCCGAAGTAGGGCAAAACAGCTTAGTTCATCAGCTTTAGTCAGATCTTGGTCACAAAACTTACTTTTTATGCTGTTGACTATGGTAGGCGCTAACGGACGAAGGAAGGGATTGATTGCCCGCTCTAACCCTATGGTGGAGGGGATGGTGGCTTTGTTTTGGGCACGCATTGTGGTGGCTTGCTCTACATACTTGTTGAGTGCAGCGTTATCTGCATCTACCTCTTGGGCGAATTTAAGATTCGCAAGAGTATATTCATGGGCGCAGTACACTCGAGTCTCATCGGGTAACGCCGCGAGCAAACTTAAGGATTGCCACATTTGTGCAGGGGTGCCCTCAAATAAACGACCGCAGCCTGCACTAAAGAGTGTATCACCACAAAATAGTGCACCATCAAGTAGATACGCTATATGACCAGCAGTATGCCCAGGTACAGACAAGATGTGTATGGGCGCATCGATAAAGGGCAAAGTAAGTGTATTGATCTGTGTAGGGTCGATTGGCTGATTGATGCCTTGAATAGCTTCACGTTCCGGACCGTAGACAGCCAGGATCTGGTCTGTTGTCTGCTTAACATGGGCGGCGAGGGCGGTTATTCCACCTGTATGATCATGATGATGATGAGTGATCAAAATACCCGCTAACGTAAGTTGATGTTTACGTAAGTAGTCGAGCACAACATGTGGATCGCCAGGATCAACCACATACACCGTTTGCAAGGAGTCTTGTCGCAACACCCAGATATAATTGTCATTAAAGGCATTAATCGCTGTTATAGTGAGCATAGCACCGCCGATAGCTGTATTTTGATTTCAAGATGAGGTTATTATCCACAGGTGGATATCAGTTGGCGACTATTGTGATTTTTAAATCACCTAATGATGGATGTTCAATGAAGGTCTTAACTCGGTAAAAGTAATAAGATAACGGAAAGGGAGGTGAGTTGTGTCGTATAACAGTTCTGTGCGTAAACCTGAGCAATGGGAAGATTTACCCAATGGCGACGCACTCCAGCAAGCTGTTACCGATAAGCTCACTGATTGGTGGCCAAGGGTGTTTGGTTATCATTTGTTGAAGTTGGGCCCCTTAAGTGCACAGATCTCCAGTATGGCATCCCCTGTTGCTCATCATTTTTCACTATGCTCAGCACCAACAGCCTCGTTAATGGGGGATTTTTGTCATTTGCCGATACAAAATGGGGTGATTGATGCTGTGGTGATGAGCCTGCTACTAGAGTTTGAGGCTGATCCTTACCGTATTTTACGGGAAACCGATAGAGTGCTGATCGCCGGTGGTTATTTATTTATTGTGGGCTTTAACCCCTTAAGCTCAGTGTTTCTTGGCAAGCTGTGGCCGAAATATCAAGATGATCTACCTTGGTGCGGACGCTTTTTTATGCCATCTAGGGTGCGAGATTGGTTAGGGCTACTTGGTTATCAAGTGGTGAGTGATGAGCGTTTGGTTTACCATCCCCTGATCGGCGAATTGAATCGTGGTCGTTTTTTACAGCAAACCTTAGCTTCATGGCTTCCCAGTGCGGGGAGTTTGTATTTGATTGTGGCCCGTAAATTAGAGTCACCATTAACACCAATCCGTGACAAACGTAAAGTTCGACAACCCAATTGGGCCACTGCGCCAAGTGCTGGACGCACTGGGCATTTATCCGAACATATAAAATAACATCATCGATTAATGAGTCCGATATGCGAATTACCCTAAGGCAACTTGCAGTTTTTGAAGCCGTCGCACGCAGTGGTCAGGTGGCAAAAGCGGCTGAACAAGTTAATCTATCGCCGCCTGCGACCTCTATGGCCTTAGCCGAATTGGAAAAACAGCTCAATGCCCGCTTATTTGAAAGAATTGGCAATCGTCTGCAACTGAATTCGCAGGGTAACCTCTTGTTGCCGTTGGCCACCGATCTTTTACATCGTGTTGAACAAATTGAGCAGGCATTTACTCGTCAAGATGGTGATTTGGTTGGACACTTAAGTGTGAGTGCAAGCTCAACGATTGGTAATTATTTACTGGCGAAAGCGGCAGTCGCATTTTGCCAGCAACATATCCAAACCCATGTAGACGTGGCGATCACCAATACCCAAGAAGTGATTCAATCCGTTGCACAATTTCGTGCCGAAATGGGGTTTATTGAAGGGCATTGTACTGATAACCGTCTTCATATCGAGCCGTGGCACAAGGATCGATTATTGGTGTTTTGCCATCCCGCTCATCCATTGGCAGGGCAAACGGTTAAGCCTTTGGCCGTAAAAGGCCAATCTTGGGTGCTGCGTGAAGAAGGATCGGGAACTCGGGAATATTTTGTTAATGCGGCCAATGAACTGGGTATGCAACCAGAGGCTAAGTTCTGCTTTACCACGCCAGATGCCATCAAGTTGGCGGTAAAACAAGGTGCTGGTTTGGGGGTTTTGTCAGAACTTGCGTTGGATAAAGACATTAGTCGAAAAGAATTGGCTCTAGTCACCATTGAAGGATTAGTGCTAGAGCGGCAGTTTTACCGCATCACTCATAAGAGTCGCCAAGCAACGTCGTTAGGGCTGGCCTTTGTGCAGTTTTGCAGTAATTTTTTCTATTTATCACGAGAATAATGGTGTTCTAGCAGCGATAAGTGTTAGGACTCCGCCTGATAACCAGCATCAATTTGCGTAGGATTTGCCTCTGCGGCGGCGCGAGCGAGTTGATCACAGCGTTCATTTTCCGCGTGTCCTGCATGGCCTTTTACCCAGCGCCAATCAATTTGGTGGAGTTGAGCGGCGTTATCTAAACGTTTCCAAAGATCGACATTTTTCACCGGCGTTCGATTAGAAGTCATCCAGCCTTTTTTCTTCCAGCCGTGGATCCAAGTGGTGATCCCTTGGCGCATATATTGGCTATCGCTGGTGAGAATGATTTTACAGGGTTCTTTTAGGGCCTCAAGCGCAACGATTGGGGCTAATAATTCCATGCGATTATTGGTTGTCAGGACAAAACCATCGGATATCTCCTTTGTATGGCCCTTATAATTCATTACAATGCCATAGCCACCGGGGCCCGGATTGCCTAAGCAAGAACCATCGGTGAAGATGTGGATTAGTTTTAGTTCAGTCATCAAGTGGTTACCAGCGGTGTAAATATCGGCCGAGTATAACCAAAAAAAGTCATAAGAAGCGCATAAAAGTATGAATATTATCTCAAACGCAAGCCGTCAGGTTATTTTGGATACTGAAACCACTGGTATGAACCAGGGGAGTGGTGCGGTGTATTTAGGACACCGAATTATTGAGATAGGTTGTGTTGAGGTCATCAACCGCCGTTTAACGGGGCGTTATTACCATCAATATATCAATCCTGGCCAAGCGATTGATCCAGAAGCGATTGCTGTTCACGGGATCACCGATGAGCGTGTTGCAAATGAGCCAAGATTTCATCAAATAGCGCAAGAGTTTATCGATTTTATCAGTGGCGCAGAAATTGTAGCCCATAACGCAAACTTCGACGTGAGCTTTATGGACCATGAGTTTTCCTTACTACAACCGTTAGGACCAAAGACTCGCGACATTTGTGATATTTTAGACTCCCTCGATATCGCTAAGTTTTTGCATCCTGGGCAAAAAAACAACTTAGACGCTCTCTGCAAACGATATGGCATCGACAATTCCCGCCGCCATTACCACGGCGCATTACTCGACGCCGAAATTCTTGCCGATGTGTATTTGTCGATGACGGGAGGTCAGACTAAGTTCAATCTCTCTAACGAAGAAGTTGGTCAAGAGGCGGGAGGCATTCAACGCTTTGATCCCGCATCACTTAATCTTAAAGTGATCAGCGCATCGGCCGATGAACTCGTTATACATGAACAACGCCTTGATTTAGTCGCAAAATCAGGAAAGTGCCTCTGGAGAGGATAATTTTTAGCCTATGACGATGTCGCTGCGAAAATCTCTAGTCAATACCACGTTAATACTCGGCTACCTTAGCTTGAGCACGTCATTGTTTGCGGCTGAAACGGAACCAGTGACCGCTAAGCCGACAAAGCCGACTACCGATATGGCAGCTAAGGTTCAAAATACTGCTGAGCCAAGTGCTGAGGTTAAGGTAAACAGTGCTGAGAGTAAGGTAAACACGTCGTCCAAGCCCTCGAATATGAAAGTCGTGCCCGTAGATACGGCTTCTGAGCTTAAAAATCGTTTTCGGGTGGATCATATGGTCAGCAGTATGACACTCATGATCCAGCGAGAATATGGTTCGGCCCCTGTGGTGATTGTCTTGCCTGATGGCAGTAAGTGGTACGCCAATCGTCATCCAGAAACGGTCAAATGGGTTGATGGTATGACCGGGGATATTATTTATATCGAATCACCTCAGCCAGGCCCTTGGCAATTGGTGGGTAAAGTGGTTGCGGGCTCGAAAATTAAACGGGTTTCAAAGCTTGAGATTGAAGTTCAACGATTACCTCAGCCATTATTTCAAGGCGAACAAACCAAAGTGATTGCCCAATTAATGGGAGATGCAGAGCGCGTCCGCATGCCTGGGATGGACTATTTAGTCGAGTGGACCGCTCACTTTGTCAGTAAGCATCGGACGGGCGATGAAAACTTTGCCGCAGGTGACATTATCGTTGGTTCCTACAAAGATAATGGTGAAAAGTTCGATGAAAGACCTGATGACGGCATATTTACAGGCGATATCAATCTTAAGCAGCCATGGGGTGAGTACGACTTTGTCGTTCAAGCGCGTAACAACGTATTTGAAAGGCAAGTCTCATTTCCTTTTAGCTTATCTCCACGACCCGTAAATGCAGAGGTGATAACTCCTGAAGATCCTTTGACGGGTCAATGGAAAATCATGCTACATGCCGATAGTCGCGTATTACAGCTAGCTGAGACCCATTTTTCATTTGAGCTTGTTGGACCTGCTGGTTTGCAACTTCCCCTCGTAGTTCATGGGCTTAAGGAGAGCGGCACTGAATTGCCGATACCGCCTGTGACCGAGTTTGGCAGTTACCGAATAAAAGGCTCTGCTGCGAC
The DNA here is from genome assembly GCF_000798835.1 of Shewanella sp. ZOR0012. Taxonomy (NCBI): domain Bacteria; kingdom Pseudomonadati; phylum Pseudomonadota; class Gammaproteobacteria; order Alteromonadales; family Shewanellaceae; genus Shewanella; species Shewanella sp. ZOR0012. The sequence goes on along the minus strand of NZ_JTLE01000094.1, from coordinate 3,449,697 downwards.
AACGACAGTCACTGGCCGTGAAATAGTACTCGATTTACCTGAACTGTTCTTCAACCTAGTGCAACCGCCCGAGCCACCACCTAGCGAAGAAGAGCTCGCAGCTGTGGCCGCGCAAAAGGCTGCAGAGGAAGAGGCACTCGCTAAGCAGGAAGCGATTTTCTGGATTATCACCGTCAATGTGGTGTTAGTGCTACTGGGGGTGGTTGGGCTGATTATTTGGCGTAAGCGTCAAAGTTTGGCACAAGCATTAGCCGCGGCCGAACAGCGGATTTTAGATGAAGCGGAACAAAATAAAGCTGATGTCCCATCTCTTGATGAAATAGATTTAACTATGCCAGATGAACCTGATAATCGTAGATAAAAGTGAAGGAAAGGGTGAGATTTACATCGGGATTTGCAGATATTTTGTTCACTTATCATGGGGTTTTGTTAAGTTTGGCGAAATTTTAACTAATCGATGCAATTGAGTGAAAAAAACGGTTGACGCTTCGAACGCTCAACCGTATTATTCAACGCAACTTGAG
>NZ_JTLE01000094.1:3426625-3449163 GCF_000798835.1 Shewanella sp. ZOR0012 | reverse complement strand
TAATAGATGAGATTTTGTAGGGTAACTCTTTCGTAAAGTCCAGAACGAACAAACGTGTGCTAACAAGTTTTGGGGCAAAAAGTTTTTAGCTAGATGAACAGTTCAATGGTCGTAAAGATTGTCATTGTTGCAACTGTGACCGTTGGCGGCATGGATGCCGCCGTCGAGCCCTCAGGGATGAGTTTATGGCGTGTCACTGGGGAAGCAACAGTGAAATAGCTTGCCAAACACGGTGGTCAGTTTAAGCCAGTTATCATGGGTTATAAATCCGTCCATATATTCTTTAATAAATAACACTATCGACTTGTTTTAAACTCGCTAAGCAGGAAAAACCGCTATAGCACTGAGCACCAGTGCGAGCGGTATCAGCGTGATCATGGCAAGGGTACCTAGACAACCAGACAGTTGTTTTTGTCGTGCTAAATTTTCGGCTTCACTCATTTGTTTAACTGTCTGCTCTACATCTGCTTTTCGTTTTTCGAGTAACTGTGCAGAGGCGATAACCAGTTCTTGAGAGTCAGCAGGAACTTTCTCGGTTACTAGGGCGAGTTCACCTTTGAAGGCGTGTACCGTATAGCGATAATTACCTTTTGAGAAAGTGTCCTTCTCAAAGCTGACATTCAGTACTGCATTGCATCCACAATGCTTTGCAAGCTGTTCTAAATGACGTCTTCCTTCGCTGGGGTCTTTAAAAAAGCGGGTCGTAATGGGATAGCTAACAAGCACTGTGCCGTTTTTAGGGTGGCGGTCTTTAGTGGTAAAAAAGTCAACTAATCGCTCCCTGATAAAGACTTCGGGCAAACTGATCGCTTTGGCGGCTAGGCCTTTAGGTGTGGGCGTTGGATCAAAATGGACCATTCTGCCTTTGACTAACTTGCCTTCATCTTTCTTGTCTAATAGTTCAGAAAAATGCAAAAAATAGCTTTCACCATCATCGCCTTGGATAAACCCATACTTTTTAGCGGCAAGGTATGAGACAACTTTTCCTTTCAAAACATTAGCCTATATAAATTGATGCTCAGCCGAGTATTATGTTACTTGCCTAGCGTTATAAATGAAAAATATTATAAATCAGATAGATAATCAGATAAACGATCTGATAAACGATCTGAATTTATCTGCAACACGGCACATAGACCATGTCTTCGAATCTAGGATCGTCATAGGCATCTGCGTGGGAAAGGTGTCCATCAAAAGCCCCAATTTTATTGATGGTTGATCCTTGTTTAAACACGATTTGTAAACCGTGCTCGGGCTCCCAATCGCAGTGGCAAGTAAGGGAGATATACACGGCGTTATCCCCATGGGCGCGGCGTGACACCATTAATTCGTCGCCAAACTCAATATGGCGCCACACTTGGTTTGGGTTAGGAATATCAATATATTCTTCGCTCGCAGGCGTAATGTATGTGCAGCAATCTTGATAATATTGGTAAATCGCGTCCTGAGCTTGCTCGAGTGCGGTATGGTCTAGGGCGAGAAAATGTTGTACCGCAGTATGAAAATCCTCCACCTGTGGGTCGGTTTCGTACTCTTCTAAGATAAACTCAAATTTACCGCTTAGCGCATTGATCTCAATGGGTTGGCTTTTAAGCCAGCCATCATAGGGATCAACTTCAAGCAAACCTAGGATGGGTATTGTTATCATCTTATCATTCCGTTTATTGTTGACTTCATTGGCTAGCTGTTACTGATTATTATCGTTGCAAAACAATAATCTATAGTATCCGCATTCTGAAATAAGGTTATTTGTGCCGATTAAAAATGATTGGATTAGGCGCTACTGCGTGCAGGCCGGCAGATATTCGGATAGTTCTAATAGATTCAAATCGGGGTCGCGGATATAGACGGAGTTGATGCGGCCTGTGGCGCCGGTGCGCAGGACTGGGCCTTCAATAATCGCAACTTCAAGGCTGTTTAAGTGGTTGATCACTTCTTCGATATTGTGGCTGACCACAAAGCAAAGATCGGCGCTGCCGGGCGTGGCAAGGTTTGCCTTAGGTTCAAATTCGGCGCCTGCTTGGTGCAGATTGATTTTTTGATCGCCAAAACTTAATGCGATACGGCCCTGACCAAATACGGACTTTTTCATCCCTAACACGCGTTGATAAAAGGCGACGCTGGCCTCGATATCTTTCACGGTTAACACTAAATGGTCTAGGCGGGTCACGCGCATATTCTTTCCCTCGATGCCGTAGCGGTTTGTTATTGGTTTTCTCTGCGCCTTACCTTACATCAAGTGCTGGTGCAAAAGTGACTCTGTGGTAGCATTTAACGCGCTTTTTAGCGTAAATAATTTATGCCTATTTTTATCCCATTGGATTTGATGAGATTGTAATGAAGAAAACCTTAGCCCGTGGCTTGATGAACCTGCTGCCGATGGCGTTAAGCCTGTGGTTATTTTGGTCATTGTTTGTATCGTTAGATGGTTTAGGGATTTTTATTTTAGAGTTGGTAGGGATTAACCAACATTTTGTCGGCGCGGGCTTTATCTTAGTCGTGGCCATAGTGTTTGCGGTGGGCCTGCTGTTTTCGGTGAGTCCCATTGTGTGGCTCTATGGCTGGATTGAACGTCAGCTGATGCGTTTTCCGCTGTTTAAATCTGTCTATGGCAGTATTCGTGATATCGCTTCCTTAATGAACCGTGAGGGCAAACCCAATACTCAGCAAACTGTGTTGGTTAAACAGGCCAATGGCGGGTTTGTGGTGGGCTTTATTATGACGGATACGCCGCCGCAGCCGTTGCTCGATGCTTTACCCGAAGGGGATTGGGTGCCTGTGTTATTCCAACTCAGTTACCAAATGGCGGGGGTGACTAGCCTCGTCAAACGTGAAGATTTGATTTTAGTCGACTGGTCTTTTGAAGAGGCGATGCGCTTTAATTTAACGGCGGGTATCTCACAAACGCCGGGCGCGGCAACGGTAAAAACTAAAGCTGAATAGAGCTGTTTTGGTTTTTTACGTCAAATTGAGGCATTTTTGTGATACAATCCGATGGCGACTTAATAGGTCGCCATTTTTTATGCTAAACAGCAGCTGCTGTTTAGCATTATCTGTATCTCTATTGAGTCAGTTTTCGACAGCATGTGGTCTCTGTTCGAAGGCACTCCAGTAGAGCTTAAGCAAGGCCGAGTCGATATTTGCTACTGGTTATTTGTTACGGGTTAACCGTTAGCAGCTAATCGCGCTTTGCATTCCTCACTCTCGATATCACCGATATCACCGATATCACCGATATCACCGATATCACCGATATCGAACCGCTTATATGCATTATGTCGCCATTGAGGTTGAACTCTGCGATCCGGTCGCATTGTGTCGATGCTCGCTGTCTTTGAGAGGGCGATAGGCTCTCAAAGGGCATTAGCAGCGGTTTAGCTGTATATCGAGTCAACAGTTTGCCGACTTTACTATTAAGCAAAAGCCTCAAGCAAACGGGAAAGTGGGGAAGCGTTATCAATATGAGTATGACATCACAAGGTATTGCTGACCGCGAGCCCTTGTCATGGATTATTTATGCCTATTTCATCCTGACCACATACTGCTGAGGCTAGGGTTACCTATGTATTGCGCTATCTCTTCAACAATAGAAGGGATGTTAATAGGGAACTGGCTAGAACAAGGGAGTTTTATGTCTATCAAGTCGAGTATTAATCCACCGGTTTTTTATTCGTCGGTCTTTTTTATCACATTAATGGTGATGATCTGCGCCATTTGGCCCACCGAGGCCAATCACTTTTTCAAATCCATGCAGTCGTGGCTAGAGGCGAAAGCGGGCTGGTTGTATATCCTTGGTGTAGCGATTTTTCTGATTTTTATCATCTTTGTTATGGTCAGTCGCTTTGGCGATATTAAGCTCGGCCCCGATCATGCCGTGCCCGATTATAGCTATAAGAGCTGGATTGCCATGCTGTTTTCGGCGGGGATGGGGATTGGACTGATGTTCTTCGGCGTTGCCGAACCCGTGATGCATTACTTAGCGCCGCCCGATGCAACCCCTGAGAGTTTGGCCGCCGCTAAAGAGGCGATGAAGATCACTTTCTTCCATTGGGGCATACATGCCTGGGCGATTTACGGCGTGGTTGCCCTGAGTTTGGCCTATTTTGCCTATCGGCATAAGTTGCCCTTATTACCTCGCAGCGCACTCTATCCCTTAATCGGTGAGCGCATTCATGGTCCGATTGGCCATTGCGTTGATACCTTTGCGGTATTAGGGACTATGTTCGGGGTGGCGACTTCCCTAGGGTTTGGGGTGTTGCAGGTTAACTCGGGGCTAAGCTATTTATTCGAGCAACTGCCTAATAACACCACGGTGCAAGTGTCGCTGATTATTGGCATTACCTTACTCGCTACTCTGTCGGTTTTTTCAGGGCTCGATAAAGGGGTGAAGCGCTTAAGTGAGCTTAACTTAGGCTTGGCCCTTATTCTGCTGCTGATTGTGTTAATTCTTGGCCCAACGGTAATGTTGCTACAGGCCTTTGTGCAAAATACCGGTAGTTATCTAAGTGATATCGTTAATAAAACCTTTAATCTGTATGCCTATCAGCATAAGGAAGACTGGCTTGGCGGTTGGACGCTACTCTACTGGGGCTGGTGGATTTCGTGGTCACCTTTTGTCGGCACCTTCATTGCGCGGGTGAGTCGCGGCCGTACCATACGTGAGTTTTTAGTCGGCATTTTATTTGTACCTTCGGCGCTGACCTTTTTGTGGATGACGGTATTTGGTAACTCGGCCATCGACGCCATTATGAATCAAGGCGCGACCTACCTAAGCGAAGCGGTGAATACCAATGTTCCCGTGGCGCTGTTTGTGTTTTTTGAACATATGCCGTACCCGCACCTGTTATCGGGCATTGGGATTTGTTTAGTGGTGACCTTTTTTGTGACTTCATCTGACTCCGGTTCCTTAGTGATCGACAACCTGACCTCGGGGGGCGATAACAATGCGCCCGTTTGGCAACGGGTGTTTTGGGCATTGCTACAGGGTGTGGTGGCCTCAGTGCTGCTGCTTGCGGGTGGCTTACAGGCACTCCAAACCGCCGCTATTGCCAGTGCGATGCCATTTTTATGCGTGATGTTGCTGATGTGTTTAGGGCTGTATAAGGCGCTGAAGGACGATTGGCTGAAGATCAACAGTGTGCAGCTCCATACCACCAGTGTGCAATATGCTAAGACCAATATCAGCTGGGAGGAGCGTATCGAAGTCTTAGTGTCGCATCCCACCGAAGATGAGGCGCGTATCTTCCTCAATAATGTCGCGACACCAGCGTTATCTAAGGTGTGTCAGCAATTTATGAGCAAGGGACTGACGGCGGATCTTGAATATCTCGACGGCAAAGTGCGATTGGTGATCAGCAACGAAGCCTACCAACCCTTCGTTTACGGTGTGCGGATGCGCTGCTTTGAAATCGTCAATCCGGTCGGTGAAGAGTTAGAGCAGGGCAACAATTGGTATTATCGCGCCGAAGTGTACTTAGAGCAGGGCGGCCAACACTATGATGTGATGGGCTATACCGAAGAGCAGCTATTGGCGGATGTGGTCACCCAATACGAGAAATACCTGCACTATTTGCACTTGTCCAATGCCGACCAAGGACATGTCGCCTAAACGCTTTGCGTGTTAGAAATATTGCCCCAAGGAATAACTCGGATTATCCTTGGGGCACTTTTTTAGGGGTCATCAGTTAGGTGTGAGCATGTCAGCAAATCCAGGCCAAAGTAAGTTAGATCAAGTCTTAGCCCAAGAGCGTGAATACCGCGCAAAGCGTGAGGGCGGTTACCGCGAGCAGGCGCTCAAATTGTATCCTTGGATCTGTGGCCGCTGTACCCGCGAATTTACCTCAAAAAATTTAAGCGAGTTGACGGTTCACCATAGAGATCACAACCACGACAACAACCCATCCGACGGCTCGAATTGGGAATTATTGTGCCTCTACTGCCACGATAATGAGCATTCACGCTTCGAAGAACTGATCCGCTACGGCAGTACCACCGAAACCAAGCAAGCGGCGGCGACCTATAATCCCTTTGCCGATTTAAAAGCGATGATGAAAAAGTAGCGATAAAAGTAAAAAGCCTGAAATATCAGGCTTTTTTCGCAAGTCGCGCCTCGGCTTCCAGCCATTTAGCGCGGCTTAGCACCTGTTGATTTTCGTCGCCTTCGAAATGGGCTTTGCGGGCAGGGAGCTGCGCAATAATCGCAGTGTGTTCAGCATCGCTGGCATTGCGCCAAGCGACAATCTCATCAATATGGCGAAAACAGCCCATGCAATAATCTTCATCATTTAAGCCGCAGCGAGCGACACAGGGGGAGAGCATACTTTTCCTCTAAAACTCTTCTCTTTAACTGGCTTTTTTGTGTATACACACACATGGATTGCCAACTGGTATAGCAAGTTGGCCAAAACTGCGGCGATACTAGCAGCTTTAGGCGCCATTTGGGCAGCGATATTAAGTCAAATGTGCCTTGATATTCGTAAAGGCTTAATGACGGCATAGTTTTCAAACTGACGGCAAAGTTTTCAAAATAGTTTTCAAACTGGTTTTAAAAACAGTGCTGTTGTGAAGGCTTGACGGCTAAGGCCAATAAGAGAGTCAAATGGAACACATCAGAGTAAAGCAAATTCAGCATGGCAATTAAGCTCGATAATCATAAGCAGGCAAGGGTCGAGCGTCAGGACAGGCTCAGGGCGCACTTTATCCAATTGGATAAGTTACTTGAGCAGAGCCGCGCCCTGTGGCAAGTCCGTGCCTTTGAGGCAAAAGCACTGCCTTGGGCGGCGCAATTCCCAAGGCTAGCAACCACCCTTTGGGCGCTTGATGATGCCGTGCTCGATACCTTGGATGCCGAGCAATCGGTGTTAGTCGATGCCTTATCTCCAGCACTCAAGCAGGATCTTGCCGCGTTAGGCTTAGACTGGGATCTGTCTTTACTCACATTGTCCTTTGCCGAACTTTCGCTTGGCTCTGATATTGACTCAGATATAGGCTCAGATATTGACTCTGACATTAGCTCTAACGATATTGAAACTGCTACTTCACCTTGTATTGATCTTACCGAGTTGGCTCACTTTAGCGCCCATATAAAGGGCCGTAAGTGGGAGCAAATTACCGCCTTTGTGCAGCATTTGCCCGATGCGGGATTACCCGTGCTGGAGTGGTGTGCAGGCAAAGGCCATTTAGGCCGCTTAATAGCCAGAGCACGTGGTGTGGATGTGTTAAGCCTCGAGTGGCAGGCGATACTCTGTGAAGAGGGCCAAGCCTTTGCCGATAAATGGCAATTATCACAGCACTTTATCTGTGCCGATGCCTTCGCTATCGAAGGTAATGCTTGCGAAAATTCCACTCATCAAACCAATCCTTTTCGCGCCAAGCAACAGGCGGTGGCGCTGCATGCCTGTGGCGATTTGCATGTGCGTTTACTGCAATTGGCCGCAGCGGCGGGCACCCAGGCTCTGGCGATTTCACCTTGCTGCTATCATTTAATTCAAGCTAATCAATATCAAGGCTTATCGACACTCGCTAACCACAGCGCGCTGCGTTTAAGTCGCCATGATCTGCAATTGCCTTTACAACAGAGCGTGATCGCCAATCCGAAACAACAGGCGCTGCGGCATCAGGAAATCGCCTGGCGGCTCGGTTTTGATGCGTTGCAGCGAAGCTATCGTGGCATAGATGCTTATTTACCTTTGCCCGCCATAAAGCAAAGCCAGCTGAGCGGCGAGTTTGCCGAGTTTTGCCATTGGGCGGCGGCGCAAAAGACGGTTACCTTAGCCGCAGATTGTGATTTCGACGCTTGGCTTGAGATAGGCAAACAGCGACAAAGGTTAACCCGGCGCATCGATTTGGCGGCGCATTTATTCCGCCGTGCGCTGGAGCTGTGGTTAATTCTCGATCGTTGCTGCTTTTTGCAGGAAAGTGGCTATCGGGTGACCCTGAGGGAATTTTGTGCAAACAGTGTGACACCCAGAAATGCGCTGATTTTGGCGCAAAAATTGAGCGAGTAAAAAATAATCTACTATTTAACGTTATACCTGACTGTTTTTTATAAAGTATTTCTTTATTAGGTCATTTTGAATTAACGGATTGGCGGCATGATCGTCACAAGGGTTTATAAACCCTGTGAGACAAGTCTAAGGCGAAAGATGGTTTTTTATTGAATCATCGGGCTTTTCTTGTTCAAATGTCGCCTTAATGACACATAACAACTAAAAACTGACCTAAAAGATCAGTGATCCTAGTGAGCGAATAAAACAGTTTCATGAAATATTCCCGCGTATTTATTAATAGCCTTGCCTATGAACTGGCACCTGTGGTGGTTTCCAGTAGTGAGCTAGAATCTCGCCTCGCGCCTCTATATCAAAAATTTCGCATTCCTATGGGGCAACTTGCGGCGTTAACGGGCATTACCGAACGCCGTTGGTGGCCTAAAGGGCATCAATTATCCGATGGAGCGATTAAAGCGGCGCACAAGGCGATAGCAGAAACGGGAATAGAAGTCGCCGAACTGGGCGCTGTGGTGTACACCGGCGTTTGCCGTGACCAGCACGAACCCGCCACCGCCTGTCGGATTGCGGCGGCCTTAGGTGTGTCGAAGGACACGGCGATTTACGATATCAGCAATGCCTGTCTTGGGGTGTTGTCGGGCATTTTAGACATTGCCAACCGTATCGAGCTTGGTCAAATTAAGGCGGGCATGGTGGTGTCCTGCGAATCGGCGCGGGATATCGTCGATGTGACCATTGATAATATGCTCGCCGATCCGACCATGCAGAATTTTGCCCAGTCGCTGGCGACCTTAACTGGCGGCTCAGGCGCGGTGGCGGTGATCTTGACCGATGGCAGTTTGCCGCTGACGAATGTGCGTAAGCATCAGTTACTTGGCGCCTCCCATTTATCTGCGCCGCAGCACCATCAACTGTGTCAGTGGGGTTTGCAGGAAGTGGGGCACAATATTTACCGTGAGTTTATGCGTACCGATGCGGTGACCTTGCTCAAAGAAGGGGTCGAGCTGGCAAAGCACACGTGGGAGCATTTCCTCGCTCAGCGGAATTGGTTAGTCGAGCAGGTCGATAAAGTGATCTGTCATCAGGTCGGCGCTTCAAACCGCAAACAGGTCTTGAGTGCGTTAAATATTCCGCCTGAAAAAGAATTTCCTACATATCAACTGCTTGGCAATATGGGCACAGTCTCTTTACCCGTCACAGCGGCCATGGCACACGATCAAGGCTTTTTACGCCCTGGGGATCAGGTGAGCTTTTTAGGTATCGGCAGTGGTTTGAACTGCATGATGCTGGGCATTAAGTGGTAGTTTTTCAAGGATTGTTATCTGCCTTAGCCGACGCTTCAGAGCAAGGTTTGCTAGGGCATTTTTATGCTTATTGGTTTAGCGATGAGCATTAGCACTGAGCATAGGTAAAGGCGAATTTACCTGCACAGGCTACCAATACAAAATAATTAAAACAAAAGATAGGAAGCGTCATGTTAGACACTCTGTTGCCGTTTAAACGTCATTTTCTTAGCCGTAATGGCAACAAGCTGCATTACATCAATGAAGGCCAAGGTGAGCCTGTGGTCATGGTGCACGGTAATCCAAGTTGGAGTTTTTATTACCGTAATCTCGTGAGTGCCCTTAAGGATACTCACCAGTGTATCGTGCCCGACCATATTGGTTGTGGCCTGTCGGATAAGCCGGATGATAGCGGTTACGACTACACCCTTAAGAATCGCATTGACGATTTAGAGGCGCTGCTCGATAGCCTAAAGGTAAAAGAAAACATTACCTTAGTCGTCCACGACTGGGGCGGCATGATCGGCATGGGCTATGCTGCGCGTTACCCTGAACGAATTAAACGTCTGGTGATTTTAAATACCGGTGCCTTCCATTTACCCGACACTAAGCCTTTGCCGCTGGCGCTGTGGATCTGCCGTAATACACTGCTTGGCACCGTATTAGTGCGCGGTTTTAATGCCTTTTCATCGATAGCCTCCTACGTTGGGGTAAAGCGTCAGCCGATGTCAAAGTACATCCGTGAGGCCTATGTTGCGCCGTTTAACTCCTGGGCGAATCGGATTTCGACCCTGCGTTTTGTGCAGGATATTCCGCTAAAACCGGGTGACAGAAACTATCAACTGGTGTCGGATATCGCCGCCAGTCTGCCAAAGTTTGCCAAGGTGCCGACACTGATTTGCTGGGGTTTACAGGACTTTGTGTTCGATAAGCACTTTTTAGCCAAATGGCGCGAACATATGCCCCATGCTAAGGTGCATGAATTTGCCGATTGTGGTCACTATATCCTCGAAGATGCGAGCGATGAGGTGATTACCCATATCAAACACTTTATGGCTGAGGCGCAAACGCCAGCGGCAGAAGTGCAGCACGTTGAAATGGAACAGGCCACAGAGCCTGAGGCAGAGACTCAAGCGCCACAGGCCGCACATTAATGGCTAGGGTGGAGGATGCGCAGCTCGGCCATGGGACATCTACCGCCGAGCAAGCAAGCGATGCCAATATCTGTCGGCATTTAAAGCAAGCCGCTCATCACATTCCCCATCATCTTGCGGTTGCGGTGCAACAGGGCAAGGGTAAATCCCTTGCCAATCTGACTTACCAAGAACTCGATTTTATTAGCCTCGATAAACAAAGCGATGCCATCGCCTTCGCGCTCAATGCCCATGGGCTGACGCGGGGAATGAAGGCGGTGCTGATGGTCACCCCGAGTCTGGATTTTTTTGCGTTAACGTTCGCCTTATTTAAGGCGGGGATTATTCCCGTGCTGGTTGACCCGGGCATGGGGATTAAAAACCTTAAGCAATGTTTTATTGAAGCTGCGCCCGATGCCTTTATCGGTATCCCTAAAGCCCATATCGCCAGACGTTTATTAGGCTGGGGTAAAGGCAGTGTGCGGCATCTTATCAATGTGGATAGTAATCCAAGCGGACTTGCTGACACGCTATCGCGCTTACTCACGGGCGCGCCAAGTTTAGCGTCGATACTCTTATCAACAGCTAAGTCGTCTACAGCTAAGTCATCTGTGGCTAAATTGCCGGAACAGGGCGAGTACCCGATGGCGCTGCTTAGGCATGACGAGATGGCGGCGATTCTCTTTACCAGTGGCAGCACGGGGACGCCAAAGGGCGTTGTCTATAGCCATGGCATGTTTGAGGCGCAAATTCAGGCGCTAAAACAGGATTATGGCATTGCACATGGCGAGCGTGATTTAGCGACATTTCCGCTATTCTCCCTCTTTGGTCCGGCGCTCGGTATGGCATCGATTGTGCCTGAGATGGATGCCAGCAAACCGATTACGGCCAATCCTGAATTTTTATTTGCCGCTATTGAGAAATACCAATGCAGCAATATCTTTGTTAATCCAGCCTTGCTTGAACGTTTAGGCCGCGCCGGTGAGCAAACCGAGTCGAAAAAGCAGCACAAACTCAGCAGTGTGAAACGCGTGATTTCCGCAGGGGCGCCCGCGACCATTGCCTCGATTGCCCGTTTTAGCAAAATGCTCAGTGACGGCGTGCCTGTACTCAATTCCTACGGCGCTACCGAATCCTTACCCATCAGCATGATTGCCAGCGACGAGCTATTTACCACGACTCAAACCACAGACAATGGCGGTGGGATTTGTGTCGGTCGTGCCATCGATGGTGTCAGCATCGAGATTATCGCCATCACTGAGGATAACATCTCTGAGTGGGATAATGGCATGCGTCTTAACGCGGGGGAAATTGGCGAAATAGTGGTAACAGGCCCTATGGTGAGCCAGTCCTATTATCGCCGCGAAACGGCAACGACGGCGGCTAAAATCTGGGACCGCGAGCAGCAAACCTTTAAGCACAGAATGGGCGACCTTGGCTATCTGGACGACAGCGGCCGGTTGTGGATGTGTGGCCGCAAAGCCCATAGAGTCGATGCCACCCAAGGTGGGCAGTTTGTTAAACGGTACTATTCCATTCCGAGTGAGCGTATTTTTAATACCCATCCGAATGTGAAGCGTTCGGCGTTAGTGGGGATCAAAGTGAAGGGGCAAGGCGGCGCGAGTGAGATTGAACCCCTCATCTGCATCGAGCTTGACCAATCTTTGGTATGCAATAAGAGTGCGCAGCTCTATCAAGAGCTGATGGCGATTGCCGAGCAGTATAGCCACACTCAGGGGATTAGACGTTTTCTCATTCATCCCGATTTCCCTGTGGATGTGCGCCACAATGCCAAAATATTTAGAGAAAAATTAGCCGTTTGGGCGCAATCGCAAACCAAAGGCTGATGTTCATTTAAGGGACTTTTAACCTTACTCGTCTAGATTTTCTGTTGCTTTTTAGTGGCATAGGGATGAAATATTATTCCATTGCATATAAGCGCTGAACTTAATACTGTAAACGACACTGTGTGTCTCGGAATAGCAAGATGACCGATAATTGTTCCATTTCTCTCGCCCCTACGGACTTAGAATGTACGCCGTCGCAACCAACAGGCCTAAACCAAGTGGGCGGTGACCAAGCATGTAGCAAACTAAGTCTCGATAAGCGTGAGCAAGTCGCGCTTTATGCCTTGGTCGCTAAGGTCAACCATGCCTTTGTGACTGGCGCGGGGGGATTTTTGGGTAAGGCCATTTGCCTACGTTTGGTCGCGGCTGGGATTAAGGTGACTGGTTTTGCCCGTGGCCATTATCCTGAGCTTGAAGCCCTTGGTGTGACTATGGTACAGGGGGATTTAGCCAATCCTGAGCAAGTCAAACAGGCGATGCAGGGCTGCGATATCGTGTTCCATGTGGCTTCAAAAGCGGGTGTATGGGGCGACAGGGACAGCTATTTTTGCCCTAATGTGAAGGGGGCCGCGAACGTGATTGCTGCTTGTAAAGCGCTTAAAATCAGTAAATTAGTTTATACCAGCACTCCTAGCGTGACCTTTGCGGGCGAGGATGAAGCGGGTATTGATGAATCGACGCCCTACGCCAGCCGCTTTTTAAATTATTATGCTCATTCCAAGGCGATTGCCGAGAAGATGATGCTCGATGCTAATCAAATCTCTTCAACTGCATCGGCGTATGCGCTAAAGACCGTTGCCCTGCGGCCGCATTTGATTTGGGGGCCCAATGATCCGCATCTGGTGCCTCGAGTGCTCGCCCGTGGTCGTTTAGGTAAGCTCAAGCTGGTGGGGCGCGAGGATAAACTGGTCGATACCATTTATATCGATAACGCCGCTTATGCCCACATTCTGGCGGCCGTTGAGCTTTGCCAAGTCTCGCCTAAGTGCCAAGGGAAAGCCTATTTTGTCAGTAACGACGAGCCTGTAACTATGGCCAAGATGCTGAACCTCATTCTCGCCTGTGATGGATTGCCGCCAGTGACCGCGCGCGTGCCACAGACCCTGGCCTATGTGGTGGGCGCTGTGTTAGAAACGGCGTATCGACTGATGAATAAACAAGAAGAGCCGATAATGACGCGCTTTGTTGCTAAACAGCTTTCCTGTAGCCATTATTTCGATATCAGCGCGGCAAAACGGGACTTTGGCTATCATGCCTTAGTGTCGATAGGCGAGGGTATGAGGCGCCTCAAGGCATCGCTCTAGTGCAGTATTTAGCACAGGACAAACTTGGTGATATCTTATGCCGTTACGGTAAGCTAATGGATTAAAACGTTAATGGCGTGCGACGATTGTAATACTTCGATTTTTCGGCAAAAGATTGGCCGCTGCAAACGCTGCATGTGGCAGTTGACGTTGCTGTCGCTTATCGGTTGGCCGTTGTGGTGGTATCTCTACAGTGACACTCCACGTGAGGTCAACTCCATCGCCTTACTGTTTTTCTGCTCAGCTTTTACTGGCCTGTTGTTACTGCATCTTGTGGTATTAGTCGTGCGTCGTCTGCTCGGTCGCGAATAGTTTTTCGCTTCCCATCGAATCTCCTTTTTATCCTTTGTGGTGAGCGATCACACACGCCATTTACGCTATTTCAAGCGGCCATTCTTGCCCGCGGATTTTTCATTTTCGCTTAATACTCAAGTGTTAAACAGTGCGCTCAAACAGCTCGCTTTTCACACCGTTAGCGCAAACGCTATCGATTTGTGCTGGCTAAGGCGTGAGTAGTGATGAGTCCGTGAGCGTTAGGACTAGGCTTAAATCTGATAAGAGTACGATAAATGCTCCGAAGATAGGGTCTAGTGCAACTAGTTGTTTTGGCTGTTTAGTATGGATTTAAACAAATTTTAATCTGCTATTTTAAACTTTTTACCCTGTTTCACTGTTTTTGGTGTCGCTAAGTATTAAGATCGAGCATGGCGATGTGGCCGAGAAAACTCGGTATTTTTAGGTTTTAGGGAGTGTTATGGAGTTTTTTACCACGCTATTTGTGGGTTACCCGATATGGGTTTGGTTAATGTTTTTTGGCTTTGTGTTGGCATTGTTAGCCTTCGACTTAGGCGTGCTACACAAAGAGCAACACGAAATTACCGTGGCAGAGAGTCTTAAGTTATCGGCCTTTTATATCTGTATGGGTCTGTTGTTCGGCGCTTGGTTATGGTGGTACAAGGGTTCGACCGCGGGGATGGAATACCTCACGGGTTACCTTATCGAAAAGTCCTTATCTATGGATAACGTCTTCGTTATCGCGCTTATTTTCAGTAGCTTAGGCATTCCCCGTTTGTATCAACACCGAGTGTTATTCTGGGGGATCATGGGTGTTATTGTGCTACGTGCCATTATGATTGGCTTAGGCGCGGCGCTGGTGGCGCAATACCAAGGCGTGTTGGTGTTATTCGGCCTGTTCTTGATTTTCACCGGTATTAAGATGCTCTTTTCCGATGATGAGCATGGTGATATCCAAGATAATAAGTTTTACAAATGGTTACGCTCTAAAATGCGTTTTACACCAAGCCTTCATCAAGAGAAGTTTTGGGTAAGGGGAGAGGAGCATCAACTCAGCAAAGGCTGGTGGGCAACGCCCTTGTTCTTGGCGTTGATCTTAGTCGAAACCGCGGATCTGGTGTTTGCAGTAGACAGTATCCCGGCGATTTTTGCGATTACCCAAGATCCCTTTATCGTCTATACCTCTAATATCTTTGCGATTTTAGGTCTGCGGGCATTGTATTTCGCCCTCGCGGCCATGGTGCATCGTTTCGAGTACCTCAAGTATGCGCTGTCGGTGGTATTGGTGTTTATCGGTGTAAAAGTCGGACTGGTGTACTTTAATCATGAAGGCATTGTGGACTTTAAAATCCCAACGGCCTTATCCCTTGGTGTCACCTTCGGCCTCTTGCTGGCGGGGGTATTATTCTCCCTGTGGAAGACGCGCGAGCAGAAGTAAGCTCCTAATGACTTAGGAATCGATCAAGGCCATTTAGCCCATGCTAAATGGCTTTTTTACTATCTACCGAAGGCAAAGTCGTGACTTGGAAAATTAGTCTATGCTTAATTGGCATTGCCATGGTGCGGTGCAAACCCTAAAGATGACGAATACTTTCAAGGATGAAGCGATGAAACTACCTCTTGCGAGTTTATTGATTGGCATTTTGCTCGGAGCCAATGCCCACGCCGCTGGAACTCAAACCAGCCAAACACCAGCCCCTTCAAGCTCCACTTGTACAGGAACTTACCCGAGTTACTTTCAAGACCCTGCCTTTACCAAAACCGGCATGTGGGATAATCAAGTGATCATCAATCAGGCCTACCCTGGTTGGAAAGGGCCCATTTTTCAGTTAAGTGATGCCTACTCCGCAGCCAAAGCCGATCAGCAAATGCCATGGCTCAAGTTCAATCCCTTCGATAAAAATCTCTCTGAAAAGGATAAGAATACCCAAGCTTGGAATTATCTTTGGGCGGTTATGCAGTATATCCAAGCGGGCAATATCGACAGTGGTGATGTTAATACCGACTGGGATCTGTGTAATAACAAGGTACGTTCTTGGTACCATATTCCTTATCAAACCTACGATCCCATGAGTGGACGCGAATTTATCCATGGATTAACCCGTGAAGCACCCGTCACTATGGCGGTGAAAGACCAAGGCGATATTAAAACCACCATGTGGGCCGTCGGCTTTTATAACCCTCAGGCTGCGGGCAGCTTAGCTAAGGTGTGGACGGGGGCTGCTGCACCTGTGATGCCCCAAGCCAATTTTGCCTTTAATGAAGGCAGTGTGATTGGCAAATTGCTGTTTACCACGGCGACACCCAATAATTACCCCTTCTTAGAGAATGTGCCTGTATGGCAAGCTAATATCAGTTCGAGTGATTTCTGTGAATGTAAAAATGCCGATGGTAGTGCCTGTAGCTTCCAGCAAGAAACAGAGCAGTGTCCACGTTCGGTCGCCGATGTGTACTTGCTACAGTTTGATATCGCGGTACGTGACAGCCGCTCGCCGGTAGGCTGGGCCTATGGCACCTTTGTGGCCGACGGCCAATTTAAGGCAAAGGAGAAAAATCCGTGGAACCGTATCTCACCCCTTGGACTTATGTGGGGCAATGATACCCCTCCTGTAAACTTGGGCGCGGCTGCCTTTCCACAAAATCCGGTGTCAGGCCTTAAAGATAGCGCGGTGTTTCAAGAGGTGGTTGGACGATTAAATGAGAAAACCAATGCAGGGCATCTAGGGTGTAATGGCAGGTTAAACGGTCCAGCAGATAATGCCCTAAGTAGCTGCTTATCTTGCCATCAAACGGCTTCCGTGCCCGATAGCAGCAATAATACCCCAGCGATTATGTACCAATTTGCTTCCTACCAAGAGCCTGGAAGCGGCCAATGTATGACGACGCCGAGTAAGCTCGATCTGGCTATCGACCAAGTTTACTTTAAGTCCTTCCAATGCTCTGAATCCTTCAATGGCCCTAAAAATATTGTGCCACTGCCGCAATATGCGCAGGGACAAACACAATGGATCTCCACGGATTTCTCTTTGCAGTTGAGTATCAGTCTGACTCAGTGGCAGGAATGGCAACAGGATCAGGAAAATCTGAAGAAGAATATTAAAGTGCGCGTGTTTGATGGCACGCTGCCTTCCCGTTAACACATGATTTATGTAAGGAATTGTATTTAGCGTTTGCTATAGGGATAAACTTACATCATTGACTATTATCAGTCATTTCAATATTGAAGGGCCCATTTCGGGCCCTTTGCTTTTAATTCTATTGATTGTTTCTCTTTGCATTATTTAGTTAGTCATTCGGTAAGTGCATGAATACATTAGTAACTGCTGTTTTGGTTAATTATTTGTGATAACTTGGCGTTATTTTGAACATAAAAGCAAGAGGGAAGCATGCTAACAATTACTGATTTAACCAAAACCTATGATAACGGCGTTAGGGCGCTCGATGGGGTTAACTTAACTATTTCGAAGGGGATGTTTGGCCTACTAGGACCGAATGGAGCGGGTAAATCCTCTTTGATGCGTACTATTGCTGCACTGCAAAGTGCTGACAGTGGCAGCATCGTTTTCGACGGTATTGATGTCTTAGCGGACCCACAGGCATTGCGTAAAACCTTAGGTTATTTACCACAGGATTTTAATGTTTATCCGCGAATTAGCGCCTTTGACTTATTGGACCACCTAGCGGTGTTAAAAGGCATCAATCAGAGCAAGCAACGCAAAGAAATCGTGGAGGGCTTATTGGCTCACACTAACTTATATCAACATAAAAATAAGGCGGTAAGTGGCTTTTCCGGCGGTATGCGGCAACGTTTTGGGATTGCCCAGGCGTTACTTGGCGATCCTAAATTATTGATTGTTGATGAGCCAACCGCAGGGCTCGATCCTGAAGAGCGCAATCGTTTTCACAATTTGTTAGTGAGTTTGGGCGAGGAAAAAGTGGTTATCCTCTCAACTCACATTGTTGAGGACGTGTCGGAGCTCTGTCCAAATATGGCGGTGCTAGCCTCGGGAAAAATCCTATTACAGGGAAATCCGCAGCAATTAGTCAGTGAGTTAACTGAGAAGATTTGGACTAAAACCGTTGATCAGGCTGAAGCGCAACAACTTGAGAATGTATTGCCGGTCATCTCAAAACGATTACTTGCCGGTCGAACGGTATTAAATGTGATGGCTGATACATGCCCTGAAGGGTTTACGCCAGCCGCTGCGGGGCTTGAGGATTTGTATTTCTCAACCTTGCACAGCCATCGCCATCAGGCAGCTTAAGGAGATTCCCTATGCTGTTATCTATGTTGAGATTTGAGTGGCGTTATTATTTGCGTCAGCCATCATTTTACGTTGTTTCTTTTTTATTGTTTTTAATGAGCTTTTTATCAGTTGCCTCCAATAATATTCAAATTGGTAGCGGTGGTGAAGTGTTGAAAAATAGCCCTTTTGGTATTAGCCAAACCTTGCTCATCATGGGGCTTATCTCTATGTTTGCTGTTGTAAACTTTGTCGGTAGCACCGCCATTCGTAATCATCAGCATTTAATGGAGGAGCTGATTTACAGTAAACCACTATCGCCTTTCGCCTATCAGCTTGGGCGTTTTTTAGGCAGTTTTATGGTGGTGTTGGCCGTATTCGCCTTTGTACCTATTGGCTTGATATTAGGTTCATTTATGCCTTGGGTTGACGGGAGTCGCTTTGGCCCCTTTGTCTTTAGCCACTATTTGATACCCTATTTGCAGTTATCGGTTCCAAGTTTACTGCTTATCTCATGCCTATTTTATGCCATGGCAAGCCGTTTCCGATCTTTGATGGCCTTATATTTGACGGCCGTGGCTATGTTGGTGCTTTACACGCTCACAGGCGAAATGGCGAGCCAACCGCAGTATCGTACTATCGCGGCATTACTCGACCCCTTTGCACTGCGTACCTTCGCTGAAGTGACCCGTTATTGGACGATTAGTGAGAAGAATCACCAGTTACTCGAGTTGTCAGGACTCGTGCTACAAAATCGAGCACTGTGGCTTGCGATCGCCTGCGTATTACTGGCTTTGTCAGGGATTTTCCGCCAGCCCACATTAACGAAAAAGCGCGATAAAAAATCCACCAAAGTTGAAAAGATCCCTGAGTTAGTCCCTTTATCTAGACTATCGACTCGCACTGAAATCAACGCGCGCTTGCAATTTTGGACTCGGGTTAAATTTGAGGTCAAGCAAGTGCTGTTTACTGCCCCCTTTTTGGTACTAGGGGTGTTAACAGTATTCAACTTAGTCGGCCCAATGTTTGATGATTTTGGATGGTACGGTACCTCTAACTGGCCTTTAACTCAGGATATGGTGGATAACATTGCCGGTGCGACCGGATTATTAATGGTTATCGTACTGATTTATTACAGCGCTGAAATTGTCTGGCGTGAACGCACCTCTGGCATGGGAGATATTGTTGATAGTGCGCCTGTGTCTAACCTATGTTTTTGGGCATCAAAGTTAGTTGCTGTACTTATTGTGATGACCTTGCTGTATGTGCTGGCGATGTCAACCACAATAGTGTTCCAACTGATAAAGGGCCAAGGTAATTTAGAAATATCTCAATACCTTATTCGTCTTGGGTTTTATTACTTACTGCCATTATTGCTCTCTTCAATACTGGCATTTTTCTTACAAGTGCTTAGCCCGAACAAATATGCAGGTATGGGGCTGTTTGTGGCTTATTACCTGACGACATTCGTGATGGCAAATTGGGGATTTGGCCATAGTTTGTATAACTTTGCCCAATCACCTAGCTTAAGTTACTCGGATATGAACGGCTATGGTTGGGGTCTGCTAAGCCACAGTTTGTATATGGTTTATTGGGGCGCTTTTAGCTTAATACTGTTCGTGCTGGGCTATGGTTTATACCATAGAGGACCGCAACAAAGTCTTAAAACTCGATTAGGATTATTGGGTTATCAGCTTGGTCTCAGTGGCAAGGCCATCGTTGTGGCGGGCTTAGTGATATTTATTGGATCTGGTAGTTACCTGTTCTATCAAACTAAGGTGGTTAATCATTACCTTACCCAAGAAGAAACCACAGATTTACAAGCCGATTACGAAAAGACGTTCAAACAATATCAAGGCATGCCTATTTTAGTGACCACTAAGGTTAATGCGAATATCGATATTTTTCCTGAGCAACGCAAAATAGCCGCTAAGGTAATGTTTGAATGGCAAAATAAATCGGATAAGCCAATTGAAAAGATGCTGGTGCAACTGCCCGAGCACACCCAAGCGGACACGGTAAAGATCACTATTCCCAATGCGACGTTAGGCGAGTTTGATCGTCGTTTCCGTAATACCTGGTTAAGTTTTTCTGCGCCAGTGTTGCCGGGGCAGAAAGTTACAGGAAATATCGAATTAGTGCGTGAGTCTGTCGGTATTGCCGAGTCTGGCTTTGATTTGTCTGTCGTAGAAAATGGCACTTTTATCAATAATCTTGAGCTATTACCCTTATTTGGTTATCAAGATGGTTACGAGCTTATGGATCGCCATGAGCGCCAAAAACGCGGACTGACAGAAAAAGAGCGGGCGAACAAGCTGGAAGACAGTCGTTATTATCGACAAAACTTCTTTGGCGTAGATGGGGACTTTATCCAATTTGAAGCGACGGTTTCGACCAGTGCTGACCAAATTGCCCTCGCGCCAGGTTATTTGCAAAAGCAGTGGCAGCAAGATGGTCGCCAGTACTTCCATTATTTAATGGACAGTCCAATGGTGAACTTCTATGCCATTATCTCCGGTCGTTACCAAGTTGAAAAGGTTGAACATAATGGGATTGCCGTAGAGGTCTATTACCATGTGGATCATCCTTGGAACGTAGCTCGGATGGTGGAGTCGGTTAAGGATTCAATCGATTATTACACTGTGGCATTTGGCCCGTATCAGCATAAGCAAATGCGTATTATGGAGTTTCCTGGATACCGAAGTTTTGCACAAAGTTTCGCGAATACCGTGCCTTATTCAGAGCGTATTGGCTTTATTACCGACTTACGCAATGAGGATAATATTGACCCTGTATATTATGTCACTGCCCATGAAGTCGCTCACCAGTGGTGGGGACACCAAGTGGGGGCTGCGGATGTTCAGGGCAGTGCGGTGATCTCCGAAAGTCTGTCACAGTATTCGGCGCTGATGGTGTTAGAGCATAAGTATGGCGATAAAATGATCCGCAAGTTCTTGAAATATGAGCTTGATCGCTATCTGCGTGGCCGTTCATCAGAGCCGATAAAAGAACAGCCGTTATTGCGTAGTGAAAACCAGCAGTACATTCATTATCAAAAAGGTTCTGTGGTGATGATGGCTATTAAGGATGTGTTGGGTGAAGCTAAGCTAAACGCTAATCTCAAAGCCTTCTTAACTCGCTATCAGTACCGTAATGATCCTTTCCCTACCACAGTAGATTTAGTGAGTTATCTCAAGCAGGGAACAGATGATATTCAGTCGCGTTTTATCGATGAATCTTTCAATGACATCACGCTCTATGATTTGCGATTAACGAATGCAGTGGCAACGGTTCTGCCCAATGGCAAAACGCAAGTTGAATTAACTATTTACGCGAGTCGTAAAGTTGCCAGTGGTAAAGGTGAAGAAACCGAGCAGCCTTTGGATATGCAGGTTGATATCGGGGCATTTAGTGTAGACCCAGATAAGCTAAAAGATGAAAAGCAAATTTTGTTGCTTGGAAAACATCATTTAGTCAGTGGCGAAAATAAACTCACTCTTACGTTGGATGAAAAACCAAGCTATGTCGGTGTCGATCCCTTTGTGAAATTGATTGACCGCGACGCGAGGGACAACATCTTTAAACTGTAAATGGCTAGGGCGTGTTGACGTTTCGAGATTAGATTTTGTTCGTGCTGGCAAGCAAGGGCTTGCCAACCAAACCCTGCTACAAGGGGCAATATTGAATTTCGAAACGTCACATGTCCTAATCAAAACGGCTCTACAACTCACGCACTCTCTAGCTTAAAGCATGAATAGTGCGTTTTTTATTCTGTTAGGGGGTTATTTAGCTTCACTGTTCTAGGGTTATTAAGCAACTAAGCGTAAGACGCTTGTATTACTTAGGGCTGAGTTAGTGTCCATTTATGTGGAACTCTGATCTGTATTTATTTTACTTTGTAAATCAATGGTTAAATCGCTTAAAAAATAATCTTGAAAGTTCAAAACTCATGGGTTGATGGTGAAATTAGTGCAAATTTGCTTGTTCTTCGGCATGGATTTTCCTAAGGTAATTGAAAATGATTTTCACTGAGGCTCCTATGAATACTCATCTGCAATTACAGGTTAAGCATTGGCTCGAAAATGACCCCGATCCCCGCACTCAGGCACAACTGCAAGCCTTAATCGACACAGGCAATGACGCCGAACTCGAGGCACGTTTTGCGGGACGTTTAGAATTTGGCACCGCCGGATTACGCGGTGTGGTGGGCGCAGGTCCTATGGGCATGAATCGCTTGGTTATCCGCCAAACGTCTGCAGGGCTTGGTGCCTATCTACTCGAACAAATTAAAGATGCCGCCGAGCGCGGGGTTGTGATTGGTTACGATGGCCGCCACGATTCACGCACTTTCGCCCATGATACCGCCAGTGTACTCACCGCGATGGGGATTAAAGTGCGCCTCACCGCCAAAGTGGCGCCAACGCCGC
>NZ_JTLE01000094.1:3415296-3426615 GCF_000798835.1 Shewanella sp. ZOR0012 | reverse complement strand
GACGACTCCACTGCTTAAAGTTAACGATCTCTTTAAAAGGTATGATACTGGTTATAAAGGCTTTACCCGCCAATATAACGATGCCTTAGCCCCGGTTTCCTTTGAATTAAACCGCGGCGAAACCTTAGCTATTGTGGGTGAGGCAGGTTCAGGTAAAAGTACTCTTGCACGTATTTTAGTGGGCGCAGAACCGCGCAGCGGCGGTGAAATTTACTTCGAAGGCGAAGCCTTAGACAGCCGTAATATCAAACAACGCTGCCGCCTTATTCGGATGATTTTTCAAGATCCTAATACCTCGCTCAACCCAAGGCTCACCATTGGTCAATTACTCGATGAACCATTGCGCTTTAACACTCAGCTATCTGCCAAAGAGCGTAATTCTCAAGTAATTGAGACATTAAGGAAAGTCGGTTTATTACCTGAACATTCTGACTTTTATCCGCATATGATTTCTGAAGGCCAAAAACAGCGGGTTGCCGTGGCGCGGGCGCTAATGCTCAACCCCAAAATCATTATCGCCGATGAAGCGTTGACCGCTTTAGATCTGTCCGTACGCTCGCAAATCCTCAATTTGCTACTGAAATTGCAAAAAGACTTAGGATTGTCATATATTTTTGTGTCCCATAACCTCAATATTATTCGCCATGTTAGCGATAAAATTATGGTTCTTCATAAAGGCGTTATGGTTGAGAAAGCTCCCACAGAACAGATATTTAATTCACCGCAGCACGAATATACCCAAAGGCTTATTCAGGAGCAGAGCCTGTTTGTTCATAAGCGTTAAACTGCTCCAACCACTTAAATATTCAGGCAAATTGGCTAAAAATAGATGCCATTTAATCGCCGAAGTATTTATCCTATTGGTCATTTTGATAGAAGAAGCTTAAACATGATTATCAAACCCAAAATTCGTGGATTCATTTGTACCACTACTCATCCCGTTGGTTGCGAAGCTAACGTTCAAGAACAAATTGCCTTAACCAAAGCGAAGGGCAAAATCGCCAACGGGCCTAAAAAAGTCCTCGTTGTTGGTTCATCCAGTGGTTATGGCCTGTCTTCACGCATTGCCGCCGCCTTTGGTAGCGATGCAGCAACTATTGGTGTGTTCTTCGAAAAACCAGGTACTGAAACGAAACCCGGCACAGCAGGTTGGTACAACTCTGCCGCTTTCGACAAGTTTGCCAAAGCTGAAGGTTTGTACTCTAAGAGCATCAACTGCGATGCCTTTAGCCATGAAGCTAAACAAAAAGTCATTGAGCTAATCAAGCAAGATTTAGGTCAAGTGGATATGGTGGTGTATTCATTAGCATCACCTGTGCGCAAACTGCCAGATTCTGGCGAACTAGTACGCTCTGCGCTCAAACCAATCGGTGAAGTGTATACAGCGACCGCCGTTGATACCAACAAAGACTGCATTATCGAAGCCACTGTCGAACCTGCGACTGAGCAAGAAATTGCCGATACAGTCACAGTGATGGGCGGCCAAGATTGGGAATTGTGGATTAACGCGCTCGCCGAGGCTGGCGTATTGAGCGACAACTGCAAAACCGTTGCCTATAGCTATATCGGTACTGAGTTAACTTGGCCAATCTACTGGCATGGCGCATTAGGTAAAGCCAAAATGGACTTAGACCGTGCTGCAAAAGCCTTAAACGATAAGCTCTCAGTGACAGGCGGTAGCGCCAACGTTGCCGTGCTCAAAAGCGTTGTAACCCAAGCCAGCTCAGCCATCCCAGTGATGCCACTGTATATTGCAATGGTGTTTAAGAAGATGCGCCAAGAAGGCCTGCACGAAGGCTGTATGGAGCAAATCTATCGCATGTTCAGTGAGCGTCTGTTCCGTGCCGATGGTGCAAAACCTGAGACCGATAGCGATAACCGTCTGCGTTTAGACGATTGGGAACTGCGCGAAGATATCCAGCAGCATTGCCGTGATCTGTGGCCACAAGTGACCACTGAAAATCTATCAGAGCTGACCGATTATCAAGAATATAAAGCCGAGTTTATTAAACTTTTCGGCTTTGGTATTGAAGGCATCGACTACGACGCTGATGTGAATCCGTACGTTGAGTTCGATGTGATCGAGCTGTAATCGTCAAGATTACACCTTGCTTTTAAACGCCATCCTCGGGTGGCGTTTTTATTTGCTGCAACCCCATGGCAATAGGCTAGAATAGCATGACCATTCAACACTAAATAAGGATAAAGAATGAAGATCAGTGCACGGAATACCCTAAGTGGCACTATTACCGCTATCGAAATTGGCTCTGTAAACAACGAAGTCACTATCGAACTGGCACCGGGCGTAGTGTTAACCTCCGTCGTAACTAAAGCCTCCTGTGAGCGTTTAAACTTGAAGGTGGGTGATTCGGCTTACGCACTCATTAAAGCCAGCAGCGTGATGATTGGCGTGGATGATTAAGCTGCTGAAATAGCGCCCATATCGTTTGATAACGCACAAACAAAAAGGCCAAGTAAACACTTGGCCTTTTCTATTTGATTAGCAAAACACTTTATATTTGCTTGCGAACATAAGGGATAGACTGAGTTATCCCTTATCACCATTAACCTTCTACAGGGTAATGGATTTTTGCGTTCGCTTTCAGTGACTCGATCAAACCGCGGTAATCCGCTTCGCTGTATTGTGCATTTAGGCGTTGTTTTAGTGCATTGACTAACTCATCACTAATAGACTCAGCCGCGTTCACTTTGTCCAGTGCAATCACAGCATAGCCATTTGCTAAAGCGACAGTATCAACCACAGGTGCAGCACTCGGCGTTGGCATTTGGAAGGTTTTTGTCACAATGGCCGCGTCTAAATCCTGTGCACCACGCCCCAATTTAGCCTTAGCGATTAAGCTCACATCAGCAGCGCCAGCTTTCACTTGCGCCATTAACTCTTCTGCTTTAGCACGTGCTGCTGCGTTCGCTTGATCTTGCTTTAAACGCTCTGCGATGTCGGCCTTCACTTCGGCTAATGGCATAGTGCCCGCATCGTGATGTTCTTTCATGCGAATAACCACTACGTGATTCGGTTCAAGCTCAATCACTTCACTATTTAGCCCTTGGCGCATCACTGAGTCTGAAAATGCTGCTTTTACTACATCAGGCTTGTTCAATGCCGCTGGCACATCATCACGCGAAAATAGCGGCGTTGTCTTAATCTCAACACCCACCACTTTTGCAGTTTCGGCTAAGGTATCAGGCACTTCGTAACTGGTATCGGCCAGTTTGCTCTGCAAGCTATAGAATTGATCTACCGCTTTTTTCTCTTGTAACTGAGCAATAATCTTAGTTTTAACGTCAGCAAAGGGCACTGTGGTACCAGGCTGAACGTCTAACAGTTTGATGATGTGGAAACCAAAATCTGTTTTGACGACAGCTGAGTGTTGGCCTTTTTGCAGAGCAAAAAGCGCAGCATCGAATGAGGGGTCCATCACACCGGGCTCAAACCAGTCTAATTTTCCGCCCTGCTCTGCACTTAAGGTATCTTCAGAATTGGCTTTGGCTAACTCAGCAAAATCAGCACCGTTATCTAACTGCTTGGCTAAATCTTCAGCCTTGGCTTTCGCAGCGGCTTCATCGCTACCTGGGCCAATCAGAATGTGCGCGGCTAAACGTTTCTCGTTAGACACATATTGCGTCTTATGCTCATCGTAGTAAGCCTGAGCTTCTTCTTCGGTCACTTTGCTGTCTTTGGCAAAATCAGCCGCGTTTAACTCAACATATTCTAAACTCACCTTCTCTGGGCTCATAAACTGGCCCTGGTTGGCGTCATAGTAGTTTTTTACTTGCTCGTCTGTCACAGAGGCATTGGCAAGGTATGGCGCAGAGTCCACCACTAAATAACGAATGTCGCGAGTTTGGCCTTGCAGCTCAGCTAATTGTTTAGCTTCACCGGGTAATACAAATTCAGTGCCCACTAACGCAGCTGTTAACTGACGACGAGTCATATCGACACGCATCATGCTTCTAAAGGTTTGTGGCTGATAACCTAACTGACGCAAAATAGCCTGATAACGGTCGTTATCAAATTTACCGTCAGTTTGGAAAGCGGGTTCAGATTTAATCGCTGCAATAATTTGTTCGTCAGAAACACGTAATCCCATCGCAGCGGCAGCTTGATCGATCAGTTTGTCTGCCACTAGACGCTCGAGAACGCTCTGCTTAATGCTTTCTAGGTATCTTTCGTCCGCAGATAGGGCAGCAAACATTTCGCCCAGTTGTTGTTCCATACGAGCGCGTTCGCTCTGGTAGGCTTGTTCTAACTCGGCTTTAGTGATCTTGTCACCGTTGACTTCTGCGGCAGGTACATCGGAAGTTGAGCCTAAATAGCTACTCACCCCTGCAAATGCAAAAGATAAAATCACAAGTACGAGAATGCCTTTAGCAATCACGCCTTGCGAACCATCGCGGATCTTTTCTAACATCAGATATCTCGCTCGTTGCGATTAACAAAATAAAAAGGCGCATCAGCTTGAGATGCGCCTTTCTGTAATTAATAGGGATTATTCAGACGCTACCACTGGTAAGTGCTAAAACCCCGAGTAATGGTAGAAATTGACCTTCAAAATCCATTACTTTCAATTCGTAAAAAGCACTGTTTAAACAGTGCTTATCATTACGAACGCCTTACAAAGGCTGCGATATCAAAAATTAATTGACAGCGTCTTTCAGAGCTTTACCCGCTTTAAAAGCTGGGATCTTTGCTGCTGCGATTTTGATTTCTTCACCCGTTTGTGGGTTGCGGCCAGTGCGTTCAGCGCGCTCACGCACTTCAAAAGTACCAAAACCAACAAGAGAAATTTTATCGCCTTCTTTCAAACCTTCAGTCACAGCTGCGATAAAAGAATCCAGTGCACGGCCGGCAGCGGCTTTAGAAATGTCAGCACCAGAAGCGATTTTCTCGATTAGTTCAGATTTGTTCATGTCATCCCCTTGAATGTAATTTTTTTGCGCCGCAACCAAATCCGTCTCTAGAGCGGTCTGCGGAGGCTTTTATAACAAGCTTGAATTCAAAGTTCAAGCTGAGTTCGAAAACCAAAGAAATAAAACTAGATACAGCTCAAAGCCAGTTGCCCCAAGGGCTTGGAGCAGCTGGCTCTCCACTGACCTAGGCTACCACAGGTCTGCGCTTTGTTAAGCCCCTTTTTTCATTTTTTTTAACGTCATAGCGCATTTTCTTGCGTTATGCCAAGTTTTTAACCACTTCGAAGCCTTCAACGGGTCTTTCTAGCGCCAGTTTTAACACTTCGTCGACCCAACGCACAGGGCGAATTTCTAAATCGGCAATGACATTGGCAGGAATTTCTTCCAGATCACGCTCATTTTCTTTTGGAATAAGCACCAATTTAATGCCACCGCGATGTGCTGCCAGCAGTTTTTCTTTTAAACCACCGATAGGTAACACTTCACCGCGTAAGGTAATTTCACCCGTCATCGCCACATCGGCACGCACAGGGTTACCCGTTAAGCTAGACACTAATGCAGTACACATTGCAGCACCTGCGGATGGACCATCCTTAGGCGTTGCTCCTTCTGGTACGTGCACATGGATATCACGCTTCTCATAAAAGTCGCCGTTGATACCTAATTGTTCCGCACGGGCGCGAACAACTGTCATCGCCGCTTGAATCGACTCTTGCATCACATCGCCAAGTGAGCCAGTGTAGGTCAACTTGCCTTTGCCGGGCACTGAAGTCGCTTCAATGGTGAGCAAATCACCACCCACTTCAGTCCAAGCCAACCCTGTGACTTGACCGATTTGGTTGTTAGATTCCGCCTTGCCATAGTCAAAACGCTGCACACCGAGGAAAGACTTGAGATTATCCGCGGTGACTGTAACTGACTTGATGGATTTATCCAGCAGGATCATTTTCACGACCTTACGGCAAATCTTAGACAACTCACGTTCTAGCGCCCGCACACCCGCTTCACGGGTGTAGTAGCGGATGATGCCGACTATCGCACTGTCTTCGATATGAATTTCATTCGCTTTAAGGCCGTTACGCTCGATTTGCTTCGTCAATAAATGCTGCTTAGCGATATTGAGTTTTTCATCTTCGGTATAACCCGACAGACGGATCACTTCCATACGATCTAAAAGTGGCCCCGGTATATTCATCGAATTCGAGGTCGCCACGAACATTACATCGGATAAGTCGTAGTCGACTTCGAGGTAATGGTCGTTAAAAGTCGCGTTTTGTTCAGGATCGAGCACCTCTAATAGTGCTGATGCTGGGTCGCCACGCATGTCCGAACTCATTTTGTCGATTTCATCCAGCAGGAATAAGGGGTTTTTCACGCCCACTTTGGCCATTTTTTGGATGATTTTACCTGGCATAGAGCCAATGTAGGTGCGGCGATGTCCGCGAATTTCCGCTTCATCACGCACGCCGCCTAAGGCAACACGCACATACTTACGACCCGTCGCCTTGGCAATCGATTGACCGAGTGAGGTTTTACCTACACCTGGTGGTCCAACTAAACACAGGATTGGCCCTTTCAGTTGACGTACACGGCTCTGCACCGCCAAGTATTCCAGAATGCGATCTTTAACTTTCTCTAAACCATAATGGTCAGTATCGAGCACTTCTTGGGCTTTCGCTAAATCACGTTTGATTTTAGAGCGTTGACTCCAAGGCACAGACGTCATCCAATCCACATAGCTACGAACCACGGTCGCTTCGGCAGACATCGGCGACATCATACGTAATTTGTTCAGTTCAGCGACCGCCTTTTCTTTGGCATCGCTTGGCATATTGGCTTCTTCAATCTTACGATTTAAGACTTCAAATTCGTCATGGCCTTCGTCTAAGTCACCCAATTCTTTTTGGATGGCTTTCATTTGCTCGTTCAGATAGTACTCACGTTGGCTCTTTTCCATCTGCTTTTTAACGCGGGTGCGGATGCGTTTTTCAACCTGTAACAGGTCAATTTCCGACTCCATCATCGCCATTAAATATTCAAGACGTTCGCCAATATTGGTCATCTCAAGGACGGATTGTTTGTCCTCAAGCTTAAGCGGCATGTGAGCCGCCATAGTGTCAGCAAGGCGCGCCGCTTCATCGATACCAGACAGTGAGGTTAAAACCTCTGGCGGGATCTTCTTGTTGAGCTTGATATAGCCTTCAAATTGGCCAATCGCGCTACGAACCAAGACTTCCTCTTCTTTGTCTTCTAAAGGCTCAGATTCGAGATATTCAGCCTTAGCCACAAAGAAATCTGCTTCTTGGGTATAACGCGTAATACGGGCGCGGCGACCACCTTCGACCAGCACTTTGACTGTACCGTCTGGTAGTTTCAGCAGTTGCAGAATAGATGCCACTGTACCAACGTCAAAGATATCGTCTTTGGTCGGCTCATCTAACTCAGCATCACGCTGAGCAACTAAAATAATTTGCTTATCCTGGGCCATTGCCGTTTCGAGACAACGAATCGATTTTTCTCGGCCAACGAACAACGGAATTACCATATGGGGATAGACCACCACATCTCTCAGTGGCAGCACGGGGAGTTCGATATGCGCTTCACGCTCTAAGGTCATAGTTCGATTCCGTTTAAATAAAAGGGATTTGTTAAGGAGTATATTGGGGCGGTTTAGGCCCTTTCAATGGTCAATACGAAAAAAGGAGTCCATTGGACTCCTTGATTTTCAGTTTATTAGCTATCTGTACAATTATTGTTCGCCAGAAGCCGCCTGTGCTTCATTGCGCTCATAAATCAGAATCGGTGCAGACTCACCATTAACCACTGACTCATCGACAACCGCTTTCACTACACCTTCTATCGATGGGATATCATACATAGTATCAAGTAAGATACCTTCTACGATGGAGCGTAAACCACGGGCACCTGTTTTACGTGACATGGCTTTATGGGCAATCGCTTTAAGTGCATCTTCGCGAAACTCTAATTCAACACCTTCCATCTCAAACAGTGCGTTGTACTGCTTAGTTAAGGCATTTTTAGGCTCAGACAGAATTTGCACTAATGCATCTTCATCCAATTCAGTTAGTGTAGCAACGACTGGTAGACGGCCGATAAACTCGGGGATCAAGCCGTATTTAACTAAATCGCCTGGCTCAACTTGAGACAGGGTTTCAGATATCGTTGCTTTATCTTTTTCGCCTTTAACTTGCGCACCAAAACCGATACCCGAACCAACATGAGCACGTTGCTCAATCACCTTTTCAAGACCCGCAAATGCACCACCACAGATAAACAGGATCTTAGAGGTATCTACCTGTAAGAACTCTTGCTGTGGATGCTTACGACCACCTTGGGGTGGAACCGCGGCAACCGTACCTTCGATAAGTTTCAGCAGCGCTTGCTGCACGCCTTCACCCGATACATCACGGGTAATCGATGGGTTATCTGATTTACGGCTGATCTTGTCGATTTCGTCGATATACACGATACCACGCTGCGCTTTCTCAACGTCGTAATCGCACTTTTGCAGCAGCTTTTGAATGATGTTTTCAACGTCTTCACCCACATAACCGGCTTCAGTTAAGGTGGTAGCGTCTGCCATAGTAAATGGGACATTCAATGAGCGCGCGAGCGTTTCGGCCAGCAGTGTTTTACCACTGCCCGTTGGACCAATCAGCAGAATGTTGCTCTTACCCAATTCCACCCCATCTTTAGGGGATGAATTTCTCAGACGTTTATAGTGATTGTATACCGCAACAGAAAGGACTTTTTTAGCTCTGTCCTGCCCAATGACATAATCATCTAAATGTGCACGCAACTCATGTGGCGTGGGTAATTTATCATTATCACGCTTGGGGGAGATTTCTTTAATCTCTTCACGAATGATGTCATTACATAACTCGACACATTCGTCGCATACATATACTGATGGGCCTGCAATCAGTTTTCTGACTTCATGCTGGCTCTTACCGCAAAAAGAGCAGTACAGCAATTTACCGCTGTCACCATTATTTTTGTTGTCGCCCATTAATTACCTCATTTGCAGTCTGCTCTACTGCTTATCTTAAACTTGTTCACTTTAAACTCAGCGTTGCTTTACAGAGCATAGCCCAGTCAAAAGTAAAAATCAGCTGCGTTTAGTCATCACTGCGTCAACTAAACCATATTCCACAGCTTGAGTAGCGCTCATGAAGTTATCGCGATCAGTATCACGCTCAATTACTTCGAGTGGCTGGCCCGTATGCTCTGACAGCATCAGATTTAGTTTATGCTTGATGCCTAAGATTTCTTGG
The DNA here is from genome assembly GCF_000798835.1 of Shewanella sp. ZOR0012. Lineage (NCBI taxonomy): Bacteria > Pseudomonadati > Pseudomonadota > Gammaproteobacteria > Alteromonadales > Shewanellaceae > Shewanella > Shewanella sp. ZOR0012. The sequence continues at coordinate 3,417,391 of NZ_JTLE01000094.1, read as the reverse complement.
GCATGAATAGCAATATCAGAAGCCTGACCTTGGAATCCACCCAGTGGTTGGTGGATCATCACGCGAGAATTAGGTAAGCAGAAACGCTTGCCCTTTTCACCGCCAGCTAATAAAAACGCGCCCATACTGGCCGCTTGACCAATACACACCGTACTCACATTAGGCTTAATAAATTGCATGGTATCGTAAATCGCCATGCCCGCGGTGACTGAACCACCGGGTGAGTTGATATATAAAAAGATATCTTTATCTGGGCTTTCTGATTCGAGGAATAGCAACTGCGCCACAATCAGATTCGCCATATGCTCTTCAACTTGACCCACTAAAAAGATAATCCGCTCTTTTAACAGACGAGAATAAATGTCGAATGAGCGTTCACCCTTAGCAGTCTGTTCGATCACCATAGGCACTAAAGCACTTTGTATGTCTGACGCATTATGCATTATTCATTTCCCTAAATAAAAATGGCTCGCATGAGGAGCCTCATACCAGCCATTATAAATGGCGAACTGCCAATCAAGTCAAGCTTAGCTTATGCGCGACCTGTAGCCTTGTTCATAAATTCTTCAAAAGCGACTTCTTTTTCGGTCACTTTGGCTGTTTTAAGCAGTGCTTCAACAGCTTGCTCTTCAAGCGCAACGTTGCGCATGTTTTGCATCAGCTCTTTATTGCTGTTGTAATACGCAATCACTTCACTTGGATCTTCATAAGCAGAAGCCATAGAAGCGATTAAGCCTTGTACACGCTCATCTTCCGCTTTCAGCTCGTTAGTCTTGATGACTTCGCCTAATAACAGACCGATCTTCACGCGACGAGCTGCTTGCTCAGTGAATAATTCAGCTGGCAGTTCAGGCATGTTCGCCGTTTGACCGCCGAAACGTTGCATCGCTTGTTGACGCAATACGTTAACTTCACCATCGATCAGTGCTTTTGGCAGTTCGATGTCATTGTTAGCTAATAAACCTGCGATCACTTGCTCTTTCACATTAGCTTTTAACGCTTGCTCAAGCTCACGGTTCATGTTCTTACGGATTTCAGCTTTAAGGGCTTCTAAACCACCTTCGCTGATACCGAATAATGCTGCAAACTCATCGTTTACTTCAGGTAAGTTAGCCGCTAATACTTCAGTTAAGGTGATAGCAAACTTAGCTGCTTTACCTTTTAAGTTTTCAGCGTGATATTCTTCAGGGAAAGTCACGTCGATAACGAACTCTTCACCGGCTTTGTGACCTAAGATACCCGCTTCAAAACCTGGGATCATACGGTTACTACCTAATTGCAGTTCGAAATCTTCAGCTTTGCCGCCTTCGAATTCAACACCATCAACTGAACCCACAAAGTTCATTTTCACTTTGTCGCCGTCAGCTGCTTCACGCTCAACAGCGGCGAAAGTCGCGTGTTGCTTACGTAAAGTTTCGATCATGCTGTCTACATCAGCATCGGTTACAGAGGCTTTTGGTTGCTCTACTTCGATTGCATCTAAACCTTTCAACTCAACTTCTGGGTAGATTTCGAAAGTTGCTACGAATTCGAATTTTTCACCGTCAGTTGCACCTGGAACGAAAGTTGGTGCACCTGCTGGGTTTAATTTCTCAGCGATGATCGCTTCGATAAAGTTACGTTGCATCACTTCACCAGTGATGTCTTGACGAATAGCTGCGCCATAACGTTTGTTGATTACAGTAACAGGCACTTTGCCAGGACGGAAACCTGGGATACGAGCACGCTTAGCTTCACGTTGTAAACTGTCTTTAACCAGTTTTTCAATTTGTTCAGCAGGAACAGAAATGGTCAGGCGACGCTCTAGGCCTTGGGTTGCTTCAACAGAAACTTGCATTGTTTTACCTCGAAATTTGTCTAACGTCCTTTGTAATAGTCGAATCTTCAACTATTCAGGTATTCGTTTCTTGATCATTAAATTTGACTACAATGCCCACCACTACTGGCTTTTGGCACAGGTCGCTGTTAGTTGATATCTATCAAGACGCGACATTATAGCCACCGTTTTGTGCAGAGTCGAGCCTCAACGGCCGAATCTAGGGTATAAAAAAAGCGACCAGAGGTCGCTTTTTTTATTTTGTACTCAAAGTACTAA
>NZ_JTLE01000094.1:3365369-3415286 GCF_000798835.1 Shewanella sp. ZOR0012 | reverse complement strand
GAAAAGATGCCTATTCAGCGGCGCTACTTATCCCTAGCTCAGGTTAATTTAAGGTCAACGCCACAATTTTAAGGGGATGATTATCATCGAACGACGGAAAATCCTCATGGGGATCGAGCCAAGTGTGGTCAGTCACACCTCGGCCTTGCTTTTCAACGCAGCGAACTAGACTATCAAACCAATCTTGACGGTCTACTTTGGCGACATTATTGCAACACACAATGGTGCCACCAGCCTTGGTTGATAATAATGCGGGTTTAAATAAACCTTGGTAATCATTAACTAAATCGACAATCCCGAAGGCACTCTTGGCATAACGAGGCGGATCAAGAAATACCAGATCAAATTGGGTCTGCGGCAATTTGGGGTAACTGGGTAATTTTTGGTTGCGGCGCCCTCCCACACTCAAACCAGCTAATTGGCGCAAGGCCGGAAACGCATCACTCTGCACAAACTCACATACCTCTGACACTTGGTTTAATTCGGCATTAGTTCGCCCTGCGGCGAGTGCAAAGGAGGAAAAGTCGACATTCACAACCCGTTCTGCGCCGCCCATAGCCGCAGCAGTGCCGATACCACAGGTGTAAGAAAACAAATTCAGTACGGTTTTATCTTGACTGTGTGCCCGCACATATTCGCGGCCAATACGCATATCAAGAAATAGCAGCGGATCTTGTCCTTCGTGGCGCAGCTTAGTGGTGAATTTAATCCCATTTTCCTGCATCACCAACTCGGCACTGGCAATATCATCCAGTTCAGGGCTTAGCGCATTGAGCACCCGCGAATGGCCAGCGGAGCGGTCGTTATACACTACCGGCAGGGCCACTTCTTGGGTGAGCACGTCCACTACTTCAGCTAATTCCTCAGCGGTTAAGGTGTGGTGAAAACTCTGCACTAACCAATTATCGCCGTAGCGATCGACATTCAAGCCACTGACACCTTCGACCGTGCCATGGAACACCCGAAAACAATCGGTATGGTCTTGTTCTGCTTGCAGTAAAAAATCATGGCGTTTAGCTAAAGCCGTCGATAACAGCGTTTGAATAGACATAAAAGTGGGGCTCGAACAGCGGAAACCTGCGTAAGGTTTCAAGGGGAAAACGGCATGATAGCAAACTCAGCGACAAAATATCGGATAAATTCCCCCAGTATCCAATCACAGATAGTGCATATGGACTTGTTTTAGCATAAGGCACTAAGTGAGGCAGCCCCTTTGGCTCACCCCTTCCCTTAGCGCCTACACCATTAGTAGCCGCAAACGACACCACTAGACTATGTCACTAAAACGATGCCTGATAAACGGGATAATCGATATAGCCAGCTTCACCGCCGCCATACAAGGTAAGCCTTGCATCCGCATCAAACTCGGTTAATGGCCAGTCATGGGCAAAGCGCGCGACTAAATCCGGATTGGTCACAAAGGGCGTACCAAAGGCCACAAAATTAGCATAGTGTTGGTCGAGTAAACGCTGAGCAGATTGCTTGGTTAATTTCCCCGCCACCATTATCGGGTGTTGATACACACTGCGCACTTGCTGACGAAACGCGTCAGACACTTCCACATAGCGCGAGATGTTTTCAGAAAAATGCACATAGGCAAGATTCATCGGTTGCAGCTTTTGTAGCAAGGCGAGTGTTAATTGGATGATGTCAGGGTTGTCACCGGTAAATCCCTCACCAATATGGGGAGATATCCGCACAGCGACTCTCCCAGATCCAATGGTCTGTGTAAGGGCTTGTAAGGTGTCGACTAAAAAACGCAACCGATTTTCTTGGCTGCCACCGTAGCGATCTTGCCGTTGATTGCTTTCTAAGCGCATAAAAGTATCAAATAAATAGCCATGGGCTGCATGCACTTCAACCCCATCAAAACCGGCTAACATCGCATTTTGTGCTGCTTGCACAAAATCGCTGATAGTCGCTTGGATATCTTGTTCGCTCATCGCCTTTGGCTGCTGGGTTTCAATCATGCCAAAGCCACCTCCAGGCAATGGACCAAATACCTGATCGGGTATTTTTATTGCCGATGGCGCAAGAGGCTCAGCGCCAGACACACTCGAATGGCTGCGACGACCAACATGCCAGAGTTGGATAAATATTTTCCCACCTTCTTGGTGCACCGCTTCCGTGACTTTTTTCCAGCCCTCAATCTGTGCTGGAGTATAAATCCCAGGGGTCATTGAATACCCTCGCGCCACCGCTGACACAGGTGCGCCTTCGGTAATAATCAATCCTGCGCTTGCTCGCTGGCGATAATAGGTGGCCATCATCTCGTTCGGAATATCCCCCGGCTGAGTGCTACGTGAGCGAGTCATTGGAGCCATCACAATACGGTTTTTAGTCTCTAACACATGACCTTTGAATGCCTTGAACATACTTTCCCCTAGGCTTGATAAGTTGGATAGTCAGTTAACCCTTTTTCGCCACCACCAAACAGCGTTGTTGGGTCATGCTCAGCCAACGGATAGCCGTGTTTTAGCCGCTCGGGTAAATCTGGATTGGCAATAAAAGGTCGTCCAAAACCAATCATATCAGCCAAACCATCGTTAATAGTTTGTTCCGCTGTGTGTGCGTTGTATCGTCCGGCATAAATCAGCACGCCCTGATAAGCCTCACGCAATGCTTGTTTGAATGAGCGTGGCGTATCAGGTGCATCATCCCAATCCACCTCGGCAATATGTAGATAAACAATTCGATGTTTGTTAAGTAACGCAGCGGCAGCGGTATAGGTCACAATCGGGTCCGCATCCACAGTGCCATTGAGGGTCGTAAGGGGCGCTAAACGCACACCCACACGCTCAGCACCAATAGCATCGACCAATGCCGCAACCACTTCGTCTAAAAAACGTAGGCGATTTTCAAGACTACCGCCGTACTCATCACTACGGTTGTTGGCTTCGGAATCAATAAATTGGTTGATCAAATAGCCATTAGCGGCGTGGAGTTCAATGCCATCAAAGCCAGCCGCCATAGCATTGAGCGCTGCTTGACGATAATCAGCGATCACTTGCGCAATATCAGCCTTTGTCATTGCCCGAGGCGCAACGACATCAACAAAACCAGGTTCATCAGTGCCGTTATCGACAAACACTTTTACGTTTTCCGCTTTTAATGCGGATGAAGAAATCGGTTGTTGCCCACCAATATTGTCAGGATGGGTGACTCGGCCTACATGCCATAACTGAGCAAAAATCACTCCGTTCTTGGCATGAACTGCCTCAGTGACGATATGCCAGCCCGCGATCTGTTCGGGAGTATAAATACCAGGAGTCCAAGCATACCCTTTTGCAGTTGGAGAAATCTGTGTGCCTTCAGAGACAATGAGCCCCGCACTCGCACGCTGAGCATAATAGGTTGCCATCATATGATTGGCCACATCGCCTGGCTGACTGGCTCTTGAACGAGTCATTGGCGGCATAACGATGCGGTTTTTGAGTGTTAATGCACCCAAGGTGATCGGTTGAAACAGTGATTGCGTCATAATATAACCCTCTCATTTCGTTGCAAACATACTAGCAAACTCAACAAGAGACATTGAGCGCAATAAAGACAAATGATTTTTGTTGTAAATGCAAAAATGTTCACTAACACGTCAATACGACAAGTGTTGCCCTACCGCTTACAGGGTTAGCTTAGGCTGAATAAAATCAATAAAGGCCGAGATACGTTTCGCGACGGTAGAAGATTTATAGTACACCGCATTGATCTGCTCTCGGCCGGTATTGGTGATTTTTTCACTCTCCAATAAGGGGATTAAACGCCCCTCAGCGATATCCTTTTTCACCATAAATCCCGATAAGCAGGCAATACCATTACCCGTTAATGCAAGCTGCCTTAACGTTTCACCGTTACTCGAGGTTAATGTAGGTGTAAATCGAGTAAATCCGTTCAGTGGCCAATCATTGAGGGCTTTTGGGGTAGAAAATCCCAGCAAATCGTGGTGAATAAGATCGCTGCTTTTATTGGGAAAACCGCGCCTTGATAGGTAATCTGGTGAGGCTACAATGTACAGCAAGCTTTTCCCAAGTGGCCTAGCATGCAAAGTCGAATCCGTTAAGTTGCCAATGCGGATCGCGAGATCGGTTTTCTTTTCAAGCAAATCAACAAAACCTTCGTTGGAGGTGAGTTCCAATTCAATATCGGGATAGGTTTGCTTAAATGGCTGGATAAGCGGCACTAATTGATGAAACAAAAAGGGACTTGCGGCATCGACACGTAAACGGCCTCTCGGTAGCTCTCCACGAGTAATGATCTCCTCTTCAGCTTGCTGGATCTGTAATAAGCCAATTCGGATGGCTTCAACAAACTGGCGACCTTCCTCGGTTAATTCGATCCGGCGAGTCGTGCGATTTAAAATAGAAACGCCAACTTGGCTTTCAACCTTGCTCACCGCCCGAGACACGCGGGCCACTTGAATATCTAACAGTTCAGCTGCCGCCGAAAAACCACCACTGTCGACGACAGCAAGCAGTATTTCTAAATCATCGGACCGTGTTTTCATTTTATTTCTCGCACCACACCCGCAATTATTGCATTTATAGCAAATATCATTGGTATAAATATCTGTATTTTACAATTTGCAAAAATCACTAAAGTGTCTCAATGAGTTGCTCGAATCCTGCGGCGGCTTTGGTTGGCACAAATTCCACTACATCAAATTCAGCCACGTCTTCGGTATAGAAAGGATCTTGCTGCAAAATAGCCTCGAGTACTGCACGCGACTCCGCCTTAGCGAAGATCACACCGCCCGTGCGTGGCACCTTACGGCCCGAGGCGATAAAAACGCCCTTGGCGTAATACGCATCAAGATAATCAATATGAGCAGCTAAATGTAGCTCAACATCTGCCAGCGGCTTTTTGTAGGTTAAGGTGATAACAAACATAGATATCCTTTATTCAAAACATAATCGATTTTGACAGGTGCTAACCATGATTACATGAGAGCATCTGCTGACATACTGTTCCATTATTTTTGCAGTATCAATCGCATAATGCGTCTATTGCTCACTGCTGCTGACACTTTAGCCACTGACTGGATACCCATACAACCCCATAGGAGTGTAAAATAGGCTGCCATTAGGTTACACGGCTGTTTAACTTGAGTTATCAATGGATGATGAATACGTATGTAAGCGGTTGTGCGTCAATCGACGCTGCGGCTACTATAAATTCGCTAGTTCCACCCTCTGCTTGTGGGGTTGAACACTGTGAGGTCGTTTCTGGTAGCAGCCTTTGAGGATAGCTGTCAGGCTTAGGTTCTTTTCTGCTTCTGAGCATTTGCATCATAGAGTATGAAAATGAATTTATTGGCGAATATGCTTCTGAGGGAGAGGTATATTCGCTATTTTTTAGCATCAAAACACACCTTTATAGCGACCAAACCGAACTGGCACAATAATGCGTAAACTGAGCCAAAGCTATTGATTAAGCTTTCAAATTATAACGATAAATGACTCAAGGCAGCACTGCTGTCCGCTACTGAAGGGAAGTTGCATGTCCACGGATCAACAAACGATTACCCCATTAGAAGGTGTCTCACCCAAGGTGGTGCATCGCGCCGTTCATAAGCGACAACCCGAGCTAAATTTCTGGCAAATTTTTAATATGTGCTTTGGTTTTTTGGGGATCCAATTCGGTTTTGCCCTGCAAAATGCCAACGTCAGTCGCATTTTCCAAACCCTTGGCGCCTCTATCGATGACATTCCCATCCTGTGGATTGCCGCACCGTTAACGGGTCTGCTGGTTCAACCGATTATTGGTTATCTGAGCGATAATACTTGGGGGCGCTTAGGTCGCCGTCGGCCGTATTTTTTAATCGGCGCTATTTGTACGACTCTTGCGATATTTGTGATGCCGCATTCCCCTACGTTATGGATTGCCGCGGGCATGCTGTGGATTATGGATGCCTCAATCAATATCGCCATGGAACCCTTCCGTGCCTTTGTGGGGGATAATTTGCCTCCCAAGCAGCGCACCCAAGGTTATGCCATGCAAAGCTTTTTTATTGGCATCGGTGCAGTTGTGGCCTCGGCCCTACCCTATATTCTCAGTAACTTCTTTAATGTCGCCAATACCGCGCCCGTGGGCGAAATTGCCGATTCGGTGCGTTATGCCTTCTATTTTGGTGGCGCCGTGCTGTTTCTCAGCGTGGCGTGGACAGTGATCTCTACTAAAGAATATTCCCCAGATGAACTCGCCGCCTTCCATGGCAATGCTGACGCTGGCATAGATGAGCAACAATATCGCACTCGCACCCATCAGAATTATCAATTTGCCGCTATCGTTTGGATGGCTGTAGGCGCACTGCTGACGCTTGCGGTGTGGACACAGGATTTAGATAAGCAGCTGTATATTTTAACCTTAGGGATTTTTGCCTTTGGCCCATTGCAACTTTACTGCGCCCTTCGCTTAGGTAAATCAACGCCCTCACAGCGTTCGCAACTGGGCATTGTCTTTAATGTGGTCGATGATTTATTCCATATGCCTAAGGCCATGCATCAGTTAGCGATAGTGCAGTTTTTCTCTTGGTTCGCGCTCTTTGCGATGTGGATATACACCACCTCGGCGGTGACGTCTTATCACTTTGGCAGCAGCGATGTGTTATCCCCAGCCTACAATAATGGTGCCGATTGGGTGGGCGTACTATTCGCCTCCTACAATGGATTTTCGGCCATTGCGGCGCTGTTTATTCCGCTACTTGCCAAACGTATCGGGATCAAACTCACCCATACCTTTAATATGTTCTGCGGTGGTTTTGGCTTAATCAGTTTCTATTTTATCAAGGATCCCAGCCTGCTATGGCTGCCGATGATAGGGGTGGGTATTGCCTGGGCCTCAATTCTATCTATCCCCTACGCGATGTTATCCAGCACCTTACCGCCGAAAAAAATGGGCGTGTATATGGGAATTTTTAACTTCTTTATCGTGATCCCACAGCTCCTTGCAGCCAGCGTCTTAGGCGTAATCCTCAATGGATTATTTGATGGTCAACCCATCTATGCCCTGCTCACCGGCGGCGTCCTCATGCTCTGCGCCGGGATTGCCGTGCTCTTTGTTGAGCAGCCGAATACTCAGCACACTCAAGCGTAAATCGCAGATCCTACAACTCGGCACTCTTGGCGTTTGGGCAACTAAACGCCAATACGTATAGCCACATAGCTTACAACAAGAATAAATCGCAATTAGCACCATCTATTAATTGGGGAGATTTTGATGAATATGGCATCGACAACAGTACCTTCGCAGCAGGCTCGCAGCTTAACTCGTAAGCCGATTGCGCTCGCAATTGCCGCAAGCCTTATCGGCGTTACCAGCTTAATGGGCTGCTCACCCTCGGCCCCCAATGCAGACACATCAACACCGACCGTCACAAAAGCCACAGATGTACAGATTGCCCCCGGCGCCCCCGGCAAAGCCCCAACCTGGGCGTTCTCCGGCAAAACCGGTATCGGTACCTCCTATGAGCCTTATACTCAGGGGCAATACCAAGACAGCGCTCAAAATCCCATTAGCCGAGTGTGGTTCTCCATCGCGCAGGGGATTTTAACCGAAACCATGTATGGCCTTATTCACAACGCTCAGCTCAAAGAGTTGCAATTTGTGATCACCGGCAATGGCTTTGTCGATACCGAAAAAGATAACACGATCAGCAGCATTGAATACTTAGATACCGACGCTAATGGTCGCCCACAATCCTTGGCCTATAAGATTATCAATCGCGACGTTGAAGGTAAGTATCAGATAGAAAAACATATCTTTACCGATCCCGACCGCGATACGCTGATGATGCGCGTGACGTTTACCGCCTTTGAAGCGGGTATCACACCGCATTTATACGTTAACCCCCATATCGATAATGCGGGCGCGAATGATATTGGCAGAATCGATCATCAAGCCCTTATTGCTCGCACCAATGATCCCCACAGTAGCGTAATGACGGTGAAATCGGATATCGATTTTGCGCAGGCGACTACGGGCTTTGTCGGTGTATCCGACGGTTTGGCCGATTTAGCCGATAACGGCAAGCTTGATACGCTGTATCAGGCCACCAGCAGCGCCGAAAAGCCTACTCAAGGCAACATTGCCTTTACCGCCAGTTATCCCGCACTCCAAGCTAATCAAGCTCTTAATGTGAATTTGGCGATTGGTTTTGGCCAGGATGAGGCCAGCAGTTTAGCCAATGCCAACGCCAGCTTGACGGCGGGGTATGACGCGGTGCTGAGCCAATACAACGCTGGTTGGCACAGTTATTTACAATCGCTACCCGCGATGCCTGATATGGCGCAAAGCACCACAGATAATGGCAAGCTGCTGTATACCAGTGCCATGGTACTCAAGGCGCAGGAAGATAAAACCTACGCGGGCGCCCTTATCGCGTCGCTTTCTAATCCTTGGGGCGATACAGTGCCAGCTGTCACACCCAGCACGGGTTACAAGGCCGTTTGGCCGCGCGACTTTTATCAATGCGCCATGGCATTTCTCGCCATGGGCGATACCCAAACGCCTAAAGTCGCCTTTGAATACCTTAAAAAGGTGCAAGTGAGCGATAAAACCCCAGGCTTTAGCGGCACACCCGGTTGGTTTTTACAAAAGACCCATGTGGACGGCCAAATCGAATGGGTGGGCGTACAGCTCGACCAAACGGCGATGCCGATCATGCTCGGCTGGAAGCTCTGGCAGGCAGGCGTATTCAGTCAAGCTGAACTTAACCATTGGTATCAAGAGATGTTAAAAGCTGCGGCGGACTTTTTAGTCAGCGGCGGCGAGGTCAATCTCGACTGGAATCATACCCAAATTACGCCACCGAAAACCCAGCAAGAACGTTGGGAAGAACAAGCAGGTTATTCGCCTTCCACCACGGCCGCTGTGATCGCAGGCTTAGTGGCTGCGAGTGATATTGCCAAGGCAGTAAACGACAGCGATGCCAGTCAGCGTTATCTCGCGACCGCCAAAACGCTTAATCAACAACTTGAAAAACACTTAGTGACGACCCAAGGTTTGCTCACCGATAGCCAAGGCATTAAGGCACCGTATTATCTGCGATTAAGCCCCAACGGTGAGCCAAACACCGCCGAGCAACTCGCCGCCAATAATGGCCGTGCGGGATTAGATCAACGTCAGATCCTCGATGGCGGCTTTTTAGAACTGGTGCGCTATGGCGTGCGTGGCTCCACCGATAAGCTGATTAATCAAAGCCTAGCGCTGGTGGATAATACCGAGCTTGAGGACAATTTACGCCTCAAATACAACTTTACGGCAAAGGATGGCAGCAGCGTTCCAGGCTTTAGACGTTACGGTAACGATGGCTACGGTGAAGATACCCTCACTGGCGCAAACTACGCCGAATCGGGCAGTAATAGCGACAACCAACGCGGCCGCGTCTGGCCCTTCTTTACTGGCGAGCGTGGCCATTTTGAATTGGCCCTTGCCAGCGCCAAGGGAGAGCTAAGCGGTGCTCACGCACAGCAAACCAAGCAGCAACTTATCAATACCTATGTGCAAGGGATGGAAACCTTCGCCAACGCGGGTCTAATGCTCCCCGAACAAGCATGGGACGGTGTGGGTAACGCCACTCGTTACCAATATCAACTCGGCCAAGGCACTAACTCCGCCACCCCGCTCGCCTGGACCCACGCTGAATATATTAAGCTTGTACGTTCAATGAGCGATGGTCGAGTCTGGGATAACTACCCTATCGTCCCTGAGGCGTTGAAATAGTGTTTAAATACTGATACGAGTCAATAAAGCCCGCAAAGGTGAGTTGTGCGGGCTTTATGATGAAAAACAGCATACTCCTTTAATTCGCCCCACATCATCCATTCTGCGCACAGTAAAAGCATTCTCTGTTTTTATGTGAATACTTATTTTTATTGCCGTTACTTCAATAAAAAATTGACTTACATAAGTCAGTCAAGATGTTAAGCTATTTGTGCTTTTGTTAATTTATCGATAAATGGAGTTTTGATGAAGCCTTTAAAAACCGTAATCAAATGGATTTTGCTCACGTTATTCTTGGTGCCAGTGAGTCTTTATCTGATCCTTGCCGCCATCAACATAAAAGATAGCCCAGCTTCAGAGCAAGCCAAAGCCTACCTCGACGAAATTCAAAAGAGTGATAAGGCGTTAGCCGACAACCAAGCTCAGAATGCCTATCTCTATGCGCTGGGCTTTGATGTGAATAGTGGCGCCTCGCCGATGGATGCTGGGATTTCTCGACTTAAAAGCATACAACAGCTTGGCATTTTGGAACGCTCCCCAACGCTAAACACAACTCCTATAGACAAACCGCAAACCCCTTTCAACGAATGCCTTAACCGTGATGATTTTCTGTCCAGTTGTCTCCCGGTACTGACAGAACAAACGTCTTTTGACGAACTCATCGCAACAAACGCCGAATTAATCACGCGATATAAAACATTAATTCAGTTAGATACCTGGCAAGAAGGCAGCCAATTTAATGTCTTTTTGTCTTCTCCGTCACTTTCACATCTGCTCACGGCACAAAAACTCTACTTCATCGATTTACTGGCTCACGCTCAAACCATGTCTGCGCAGCAAGTTACCGATGTGATTAATCAAGATATGTTGTTTTGGCAACGCGTAGCAGCTAACACCCATGTGCTACTGATAAAAACCGTTAGTCAAAACGGCATCACAACAAATATGAAATTTGGCGAATTGATACTAGGCCAACTGCATCCCTCTCAATTAAGCAACGTCATCCCCACTAGCTGGCAAACGCCGTTCCCTGCTGAGGTGACTACATTTGAAAAAATAAAAATGGGTGAATGGTATTACTTTACAGCCATGGCCAAAGCATTGCAGACAATTGATGATGAAGATATCACCACAAACGTGACGCAATGGTTGCTGACACCGTTAATGAAAGATCAAGACACAGCGAATCGTTACGCGGAAATTTTAAATGGCACGACTCCTCCGCAGACTTGCCCTGCTCCTTGGTCAATCGCTGACATGAGCCAATTTATATATAACCCACTTGGTAAATTTGTACTCTGCTCTGGCATTACATCATTAGACCGTTACCAACAAGATTTTGATGAGCTCGAGCCACAAAGAGCACGCTTGATCACGAGACTCCAATAGGGTGATTGTTTACTTAAGCAAATACATGACATAAACGCCTTCGACATGTGCTAAAGTTAGCTTATACTGTGTATATGTACAGCATATAGATGCATATGATCATGGTTACTCCTGAACAATCGAAAATCCAATATCCTTTCTTTAGCACATCTGTGGCGGCGGGGTTTCCTTCTCCCGCCAATGATTATATTGAGCAATCGCTTGATCTAAATGAGCTTTGTATCAAACATCCCACCGCAACCTTTTTTGTCAAAGTTCAAGGCGATTCGATGGTCGATGCCGGAATTTCCTCTGGTGATATATTAGTGGTTGACCGAGCCTTACAAGCCACCCATGGGGATATTGTAGTGGCGGCCATCAATGGGGAATTTACGGTAAAGCAATTGCAATTACGTCCTGTGGTGCAATTATTGCCATGTAACCCGGCCTACAGTGCAATTCCACTCAGCCACGAGTCAGAGTTAGACCTGTTCGGTGTCGTGACTTGTGTGGTGAAAAAACTCAAATGACCGCCAACTTATTCGCCCTCGTAGACTGTAATAATTTTTATGCGTCCTGTGAGCGTATGTTTCGGCCCGATCTACAGGGCAAACCTATCGTTGTGCTGTCAAATAACGATGGTTGTGTTGTCGCGCGTTCATCGGAAGCAAAGCAATTAGGCATAAAAATGGCCGTGCCGGTTTATCAAGTGATGGAGATGATCCGCGCCCATAATGTGGCGGTATTTTCGTCCAACTATGCCCTTTACGCTGATATTTCAAATCGCGTCATGACCACACTTGAGCAGATGGTGCCTAGGGTTGAAGTCTACTCAATCGATGAGGCTTTTTTGGATTTGTCTCGGCTCGATAAATGTCAAGATATTAACCAGTTAGCCATGGATATTCGTCAACGGATCCAGCAATGGATAGGGATCAGTGTCTGCGTAGGAATTGGGCCGAGCAAAACCTTAGCCAAGCTAGCTAACTATGCCGCAAAACAGTATCCCGCCACCCAAGGCGTTGTCGATTTACGCGATAAAGAACGCCAACGCCGGTTAATGGCGCTCACTCCCATTGATGAAGTTTGGGGCATTGGCCGAAAAATTGCGCAACGTTTAAAACAGATGGGCATCCATACCGCTCTACAGCTTGCAGATGCCCATCCTAAACTTATCCGAGACAATTTTTCCGTCATGGTTGAGCGAACGGTGTACGAGCTTAACGGTATTGCCTGTGATGATATTCAGCAGGTGGTAGCGACAAAGCAGCAAATCATCAGCTCGCGCTCCTTTGGCGCACGTATTACCACCTTTGAGGCGATGCAGCAGGCTATCAGTGACTATACCTTTAGGGCCTGCGAGAAATTGCGAGCGGAGGGGCAGTTTGCCCGCACCTTATCGGTGTTTATTCGCAGCAGTTATTTTACGCAACATCAGCCCCAATATAGCCAAGTACTCACTGGTCATCTTGTGTATCCCAGTGACGATACCCGTGATTTTATCGAATTAGCGCAGCGACTATTGCATCGGCTTTGGCGTGCAGGTCCCGCCTATGCTAAAGCTGGCGTCATGCTAGGAGATTTTTATGCACCAGGCGTGTTTCAATTAGGCTTGTTTGACGAGGCCAAACCACAACCTAAAAGTAAAGAATTGATGAAACTGCTTGATGGTATCAATCACAGTGGTAAAGGAAATATTCAATTTGCAGGACAAGGACTGAATGCCGATTGGAGAATGAAGCGTGGTCAACTCTCTCCCCGCTACACTACCCAATGGAGACATATTCCGATAATAAAATAAGCCATAAGCATGAATAACGAAATAATATGCTAGAGCTGTTCCATTTGTTAAATCCGCTAAAACACAGTCAATAATGGTCTATATTTCAACAGCTAATAAGATTCATGCTATTAACACCTTTAATCTTAAATTGATAGCGATCACATTATTCAAAACTGACCTAAACAAAAAATTCAGCCTAAAGATTGACATTGTAAAGATGATGTTACGTTACATTGCGATACAATCTAGCCTTTTTCACATGCAGCACCGCATCTTATTACTTCAAGCCAACCTTAATTAGCTTCCGCAAGTTTACATTAGTAACACACGATTAACACAAAACAAACAATTAAGCTGTTGATATTAAAGTTGTTAATGATAGTTTTCCGACTATGGAGGGCAGTTGCACATAAAATATAAGCCTTGATGAAACCCTTCCTGATCATCACGGCATTGTTAAGGGAATGAAAATATGATTACGCAAACAACCGTTGCACGTGCGGTTCGTTTTAGTTTACTTGCTTTAGTATCAACATCTTTATCACCATTGGTTTTCGCAGCTGATGAAACCGCGGTTGCCGAGGATAAAGTTGAGCGTATCGAAGTAACTGGTTCACGTATTAAGCGTACCGATCTTGAGAATGCTTCACCTGTAGTGGTTGTCAGTGCAGCCGACATTGAAAAAGGCGGGTTTAACTCAGTCCAAGATGTTTTAGGTAACCTATCGCAAAACTCTGGCGGCTCCATGACTCAGCAAGAAGTTCATGGTTTCACCCCAGCTGCATCTGCTGTAAATCTTCGTGGTGTTGGCGCTGGACGCGTTCTCACCCTCATCAATGGTAAACGCGTACCTAAATATCCTTTTGGGGCCGGTGGTACAGATAGTTTTGTCGATACCGCAAACATTCCGTTAGGAGCGATTGAACGCATTGAGATCTTAACCACAGGTGCATCAGCCATTTACGGCTCGGATGCCATGGGCGGCGTTATCAACATTATCTTGAAAAAAGATGTTGAGCAAAGCACCTTGAAATATCGCTTCTCCGATACCGTTGATGGTGGCTTACAAAACAACCAATTCTCCTTTATGACGGGCGTAAGCAGCGATAAAGCGAACCTAACTTTCTTCGCCGAATACGAAGACCGTCAAGCCTTAAAAGGAACAGATCGCCCAGAATGGGGAACAGATATCGTTCCGGGCAACCCTTATGCGGCTTACAGCTCATATGGTGCGAACATTGTCACCAGCGATAATAAACTCTTTAAAACCTTATCTGCCGCAGAATGTGAGGCACGTGGTTATCAAGTGATGTCCAATGGTCGCTGCGGTTTTGATCGCTCGCCACAACGGGATTTCTCTCCAGAACAAAAACGCTATTCAACTATGGTGAACCTCACCAAAGAACTGAATGATGACCATCAGCTCTACTCTCGAATTGACTATACACATGCCTCAACTTTTACCGAAATTGAGTCAGCAACTGTCGGTGATGACTTTAAATATAAAGTAGTTGGCGATGATGTCACTATCTACAACAAGTCAAAAGGCCTCTCACAAACCTTCAAAAAATCATCAGCCTTTGGCGGTGATTTTGCCAGCGCAGCCGACGGAGAATATTTCTACACTCGTCGTATGTCAGAGTTAGGTCCACGTACTTCTGATTTTGAAACCAATAACTTCTCGTTCTTGATCGGTGGTAAAGGTTATCTGACTGAAGGCATCGAATATGACACATCTTGGTCTATTGCCCGCCAAACTGTAGAATCCACCACAACGGGCTCACCAACTTACCAAAGTATGTGGGATTATTTGACCGAAGGAACCAATGGTCATTCTCTATTGGATGTTATTTCCAATGAAGATGCCGCCATGCTGGATTATCAAGGTGGTAAAAAAGGTCAATCAACCCTATCAAGCTTTAACGCCGGTATTAGTGGCGAAGTCTTTGAATTACCAGCAGGCGCCGTAGCTTATGCTGCTGGTATCGAATATGGCAAAGAATGGTTTTATGACAAATCCGATAGCTTTACCACTAACGGCGGTGTCATGGGTAAAGGCGGTAGCAGCGCTCAAGGTGAACGTGAACAATATGCTAGCTACGCTGAAGTGGCTGTTCCTGTGATTGAAAACCTCACAGTGACCTTAGCTGGCCGTTACGACTATTACGATGACGAATCAGATGTGGGTGGTCAATTCAGTCCTCAAGTGGCTGTAGAATACCGTCCTATCGACAGCTTACTGCTACGTGGTCTATATGCAGAGACTTTCCGTGCTCCAGATATGCAGCGTTTATTTGGAGAACCCACGTCAGCCTATAGTACTGTGATTGATACTCCTACTTGTGAAGCCTCTGGCCCTGGTCCTGCTTGCGATAAGATCGAATCCTTGCCAATTACCATTGGTGCTAACCCTGAGTTAGAAGCTGAAACAGGTAAAAACTATAACCTTGGTATGGTATGGGATTACAACGATCTCAATCTGACATTAGATTACTGGATTGTTGAAATCGATAACCTAGTGAATGATCCTAGCGCCCAATATATTCTGGATCATTCAGATGCATTTACAGACAAAATTATACGTGATGCGAATGGCAAGTTAATTCAGGTGAATACCCAAGCGATTAACATGTCATCACAAAAAACCTCTGGTATCGACTTCTCTATCGGTTATCGCTATGAAACTGCCAACTTAGGTGATTTAACCGCCCGCTTAGAAGGCACCTACTTACTGAAATGGGAAGAGCAATTAACCCCAGATTCAGAGGCATTAGATCTTATTGATGGTGAAGGTTCAGCGCCTAAAATCCGCGGTAACTTGAACTTAGGTTGGAGCTATAACGATTTTGCGACTAACTTATTGTTCAAATACACTGACAGCATGAATGGCGATCGCATGGATTACTTTGTCGAAAATGGTCTGGACGCAGATTACAGCGTAACGATCGACAGCCATGTTGAAGTGAACTGGTCAGCAAGTTATCTTGTCAACGATGCACTAAAAATCTCAACCGGCATCAACAACTTGTTTGATGCGGGCCCTGAGATTGATCAAACCCAGTCATCGTGGCCACATTACCCACGTTCTTACTACAACGTAGTAGGCCGTGAGTATTACCTCGCTCTGGAAATGAACTTTTAATTAAAAACATTTCCAAGGACAAAGCCGAGCATATTTGCTCGGCTTTTTATTTGCATACTGATACCCAAATTAACATCAAATATTTCACTTTTACCTACATCGACCACCTATCAAATCTTTGCGACTATCTTAACTTATTCTCAACATGCCCTAGGCAATATCCCCTTGTAGCATCCAGCGCACAATGCCACAATGCGAGCAAAATCAATGCGTGCCAACGGCGCCCCTCGATAGGAGCATCATCTTGACCCTTTTTGGTATTAAAAATTGCGATACTGTGCGTAAAGCACGTAAATGGATTGAAACCCATCAACTTTCGGTCAACTTCCATGACTTTAGGGAAGATGGATTAGCAGAAAAGGATCTGCAGCATTGGTGTCAAATTGCCGGATGGGAAACCGTCTTTAATAAACGCAGTACCAGTTTTCGCGCCTTAAGTGATGCCGATAAAGCGGATATCGACCAAGCCAAAGCCATTCAACTAATGCTCACTCACCCGACACTGATCAAGCGCCCAGTGCTGGTTTTGGGTGAACAAGTGCTAGTGGGCTTTAACGAAGCCGAATATAAGAAGGTGTTTTCCCTATGACGTACGCTTCGAACACTCACCCGGTTACCGAACTGACTAAAGCGTTAATCGCCCGTCCTTCGGTCACACCGCTAGATGAAGGCTGTCAAAGCTTAATGGCCGAACGTCTTGCCGCCGTAGGCTTTAATATTGAGCCCATGGTCTTTGAAGACACCACCAATATGTGGGCGCGGCGCGGTAATACAGGCCCGGTATTTTGTTTTGCCGGCCATACCGATGTGGTGCCCGCAGGCGATTTAAGCCGCTGGCATACCCCGCCTTTTGAGCCAACCATTATTGACGGTTATCTGTATGGTCGCGGTGCTGCCGATATGAAAGGCTCACTGGCGGCGATGATCGTCGCGACCGAACGTTTTGTGGCTAAGCACCCAAATCATCCTGGCTCGATTGCGTTTTTAATCACTAGCGATGAAGAAGGCCCCTTTATCAATGGCACCACACGGGTTATCGATACCCTAGAAGCCCGTAATGAAAAAATCACTTGGGCATTGGTGGGTGAACCCTCGTCGACCTTAAAACTCGGTGATGTGGTTAAAAATGGCCGCCGTGGCAGTCTCACCGCCAACTTAACCGTTAAAGGTATTCAAGGCCATGTGGCCTATCCGCACCTTGCGGATAACCCTATCCACAAAGCCGCCCCCTTTTTAGCTGAGTTAAGCCAAACCCATTGGGATAATGGCAACGAATTCTTCCCGCCCACCAGCATGCAAATCGCCAACATTAACGGCGGCACAGGCGCATCGAACGTGATCCCAGGCGCCTTGGAGGTGATGTTTAACTTCCGCTATTCCACCGAAGTGACCGCCGAGATACTCATCGAGCGCGTGGAAGCCTTATTAACCGCCCACGAACTGGATTATGACATCAGCTGGACCTTTAACGGCTTACCCTTTTTAACCGGCGAAGGCCCACTGTTAGACGCGACCCGCCATGCCATTCGTCAAGTCACGGGCTATGATACCGATCCACAAACCACCGGCGGCACCTCCGATGGGCGCTTTATTGCGCCAACGGGCGCCAAAGTGTTGGAACTTGGCCCAGTAAACGCCACAATCCATAAAGTGAACGAGTGCGTGAAGGTAGACGATCTAGAGCAATTAGCGCTGTGTTATGAAGTGATTTTGGAACAGTTACTGTGTTAAATACCATGGCTATCACGGCAAAAAAAGCCCTGCTCTATGGTCTAGAGCCAAGGGGAGAGACAGGTTTAACAGCGGATCTAGACTCTTACTCAATGAGCGACTTAGTGCTCGTTGAGTTACTCAGCCCTTATCATCAGCGAGAAACGCGGTTTAAGTTAGAGTCACAAACCGCCCTTGCCTTTCAGGCAATGGCCGACAGTGCCGCCAAAGACGGTATTAAGCTAGCGATTTGCTCTGCCTATCGCCCCTTCGATCGGCAACTCGCCATTTGGAATGCCAAGGCCAGCGGTAAACGAGTGGTCCTGGATATCAATGAGCAGCCCGTGGATATCGCGCCGCTCAGCGATGATGAGTTAGTCGATTTGATCTTACTCTGGTCGGCACTGCCTGGTGCTTCGCGTCACCATTGGGGAACGGATATCGATGTATTTGATGCCGAGCAAATTGAGGTCAAATCCCTGCGTCTGGTGGACGCCGAATACCGTGACGGCGGCCCCTGCGCCCACTTGCACCAGTGGCTAGTGGCTAATGCCAAGGATTTTGGGTTTTATTTTCCGTTCCAGAAAGGCCAAAGCGCGGTAAGTGCAGAGCCTTGGCATATTAGCTATTTCCCCGTGTCTCAAACCCTGTTACCCCAATTTGAGGTTCAGGCCTTAGCGCAGGTTATCCAGCAGAGCGATATGTTGCTAAAAGACGCCGTGATCCGGCGTTTACCCGAGTTAGTAGCGGAATATGTACATCGGATTGCGCAGCCTTAATAGCTTTTTCTGCACGTTTTAGCCGACGTCCCTTCCCGTTTTTGGTTTTATAGATTAAGTAGGTTTTATGGATTTATCATCATACAGACAACAAATTTGCATCGCGGGTAGCCAACTTAGTTACCTTGATATCGGCACAGGCCCTACCCTGTTATTTGGCCACAGCTACCTGTGGGACAGCGCCATGTGGGCACCACAAATTGCGCTCTTAAGCAAAAGCTACCGCTGTATCGTACCCGATCTCTGGGGACACGGCCAATCTGGCACCGTACCGGAAAACTGCCATAGCCTGTTAGACATTAGTGAGCATATGTTAGCCCTGATGGACGCCCTCGAACTTGAGACATTTTCCCTCATCGGTTTGTCCGTGGGCGCCATGTGGGGGGCAGAGCTGGTGCTTAAGGCGCCTGCTCGCGTCAAGACGCTTGCCATGCTGGACAGTTTTATTGGTTTTGAGCCAGAAATCACCCGTGCCAAATATTTTGGTATGTTAGACATGATCCAAACCGCTGGCAGTATTCCGCCAGCACTTATCAATGCAATTTCACCGCTGTTTTTTGCAGATAATGCCAAAGCGAATAATCCCGAATTAGTGCAACGTTTTGAAAGCGACTTAGCTGCGCTAACGCCAGAACGCATTCCCGACATAGTAAAACTTGGACGGATCATTTTTGGTCGGCGCGATACCCTAGAATTTGCCGAACAATTTACCTTACCTTGCTTAATCATGGTGGGTGTAGAAGACAAGGCGCGCAGTGTTTTAGAAAGTTATTTGATGAGTGATGCCATCAATGGCAGCCAATTAGTGCATATTCCAAATGCTGGCCATATTTCAAGTCTAGAACAAGCCGAATTTGTTAATCAGCAATTATTAGCATTTCTGAGCCAATACGCTTAATACGCACCATGATGGTTAGAGCATGTCACCCATGCTCTAACAGATTCATATTCTAGAACCCTCAATAAGAATGAGTCTTTTGCCTATTACTCGAAACCTTTTCCAATAATCTTGGAGTGCTATCCCACTTGAGGCTTAACAAACATCGATTTGTTAACTGCTCCTCAAAAATGTTGCAAAATCGTGAAAACACCAAAAATTCAACTACCTTTAAACTGTATTCCCTCAAAAAGGTTTCCTAACATGAGAAAAAGTACAGTTGCATTAGGTGTGTTGACCGCACTCTATATTCCATCCCTTTACGCGAATGTTGAAATAAACGGCTTTGCCTCCATTGTTGCTGGCTCAAGTTTATCCGATGATAAAAGTTACTACGGTTATGATAAAGAAATCGACTTTAATAATGACTCCAAAGTCGCATTACAATTTGCCGCAGATTTAGGGAGCGGCTTACGAGCAACCGCACAAGTCCTCTCCCGTGGCAGTGACGATTATAGTGCAGAGTTTGAATGGGCTTATATTTCCTATGACATTAGCGATAAGTTGATGCTAATGGCTGGAAGACAACGATTTAATCTTTACAAATATTCCGATTATATCGATGTTGGCTATGCCTACCATTGGATAACGCCACCAAGGGGAGTCTATTCGCTCCCCTTTAATTCTGGCGAAGGCGTTGGTTTAGTTTATTCAGATTTATGGGGCAATACTGAAGTTGGCTTAACCTATAAATATATTACGACATCGGTATCTGACTATGCGCCTGTCGGTTCATCAACGCCCCCAGCGCCCTTTTCCGCCAAGGGCCATATTATGAACTTCAATTTTAGCACCGCTGGATTTGAGTACGGTTTAAATGTGGGGATAGTCACGGATTTCTCATATGAACTGCCAGCACTACTTGGTTTGGGTGAAGCCATTTCCCAAACAGGTTTATTCGATGATCAAGTTGTAAATGACTTATTAGCGATAGAGGATAGTGCCTTACTTATTGGCGCTAACGTGAAATATGACGCAGGAAAGTGGTTTATATTAGCGGAATACACCCGAATAGACGTCGACCCTAGCAGTTTTAATATTCAAGATTCTGCCTTTGTTTCAGCGGGTGTTCGTTACCATGATTTTACCTTCCATTTAACCTATGGCATTGATAAAGGTGACCCACAATATGATGCCTATGATGCAATGTTGCCTGTCTACAACGCCCTACCTCCGGCCAATCAAGCAGCTCTCGCGCCATTAGTGATGGGAACGAAAGCCGCATTAGAAGCACAACAAGAGGATAGTTCCTATTACATCATCGGAACCCGCTGGGATTTTCATCCCTCTGCGGCGCTAAAACTGGAATACACCAATTACAGTAATGATAAGCCGACCTCCGACGAACAACTCTTAAGCATGGCTGTTGATCTTGTTTTCTAAGGAGTCATTTATGAATTTACCTCACATTGCTAAATACATCGTCAAGCCAATCAGCTTGTGTGCACTCCTATTGCTCAGTCAATGGGCTCAAGCGGAAATCGCCGTAATCGTTCACCCTTCGAACAGTTCAGAGATATCAGCTGCCGATATTTCAAGAATTTATTCGGGAAAGCTTAAAACCTTTTCGACAGGAGGCACGATTGTCGCACTCGATCAAGCGGAAGGCTCACCTGTCAGGGAAGCCTTTGTAAAACAAATCCTCAATAAAACAGAAAGTCAGTTAAAAGCCTATTGGTCAAAACTCGTATTTTCTGGACAAGGACAACCGCCTAAAGTGGTCGAATCCAGTGCTGAGATTCTTACTCTCGTCGCCGCCAATCCAAATATGATCGGCTTTGTGGATGCAGCAGAAGTGACGCCCAATGTCAAAGTTGTAGGTAAGTTTTAGGGATTAACCTGATTGTACCTATTGATGCCTTCTTTCAATAAGAAGGCATCTAATTTTTACATTAATCATTTAAATCATATAGATATATAAAAACCCGGCCTAAGTTAAACGAAAAGCTCAGCGTGATTGCACTATGCGCAATAACAGATTTACCCATTCATTCCCGTGTTCCCTCTTTTGCCAACAGTAACATTGAGCGCTTAGGTGTAGGGTAAATAAATTTTATCCCTAAAAATTCAAAGCATTAGACCAAATTATTTAACTGTTGATGGAATTAAGTCACGTTCAAACCTGAGTTTAAACTTAATTGGATAGACCAGAGGCCACGATTTTGCTGGTATACTCAATCGCAAAAAAGGTGCGGCTTGCATCATTTAGGGCAAAAGACATTTTAATATGTCCAATAAAACAATAGGTTAAAATGAAATTACTCAAACCCTTATTCGATAATAACCGCCGTTGGGCCGGACGCATCAGTCAAGAACACCCTGATTTTTTTGAACAACTGGCAAAACAGCAAAACCCTGAGTATCTCTGGATTGGTTGTTCCGACAGCCGAGTTCCTTCTAACCAAATCATCGATTTAATGCCTGGCGAAGTCTTTGTTCACCGCAATATAGCCAATATGGTGATCCATACCGATCTTAACTGCCTGTCAGTACTGCAATACGCCATCGATGTGCTTAAAGTGAAACATATTATGGTCGTCGGTCACTACGGCTGCGGTGGTGTACGTGCCGCAATGGGTAATCAGCGCCTTGGACTTATCGATAACTGGCTCGGCCATTTGCGCGATGTCTATCGCCTACATCATGATGAATTAATGCAAATGGATGAAGCCAAACGTTTTGATCGCCTGTGTGAGCTCAATGTGATTGAACAGGTTTCCAATGTGACCAGCAGTACTATCGTGCAAGAAGCCTGGTCTCGCGGCCAAGAACTGGCTGTCCATGGGTGGATTTACGGTATCGATAATGGTCTATTAACGGATCTTGATGTTACGGTAGACCGTGCACAAGTCGTGTAAATGCTCATACTGCGATTGAGATTAACACCGAGATTGCATGACAAGGTTACACCACAAAAACCTGCCACTGTGCAGGTTTTTGGTTTTACGCCCTAAAGGCAAAGACTCGCTATTCATTTACGAGGAATGACCAAAATCTACCTCGAGGAGACCATTTCACTTCATCGCGTTAGACAACATTTATCATTTCATTCATCTAGTCTTGCTAAGTGAGCAAAAACTAAGCGCGAAATCTCAACATGACCTTATTTTCATCAAGAAAACATCGCAAGGGATCTTTAGCCCAGTTATAATCCGCCAGTTAATTGCAGCGCGACCATGCGCCACAAATTCTAAGGAGATACCTTCCATGCCCGGTTTTGAATTATTTGGTCCAGAAGAAAAACAAGAAGTTGCCGATGTGATGGAGCACGGCTTTACCTTCCGTTATAACTTCGACCATATGCGTAATGATCGCTGGAAGACTCGCGATATGGAGCAACTGCTCTGCGAGAAAATGAATGTTAAGCATGCTCATCTGTTATCAAGCGGTACCGCCGCGCTCCAAACGGCGATGATGGCCGCAGGCATTGGCGCTGGCGATGAAGTTATCGTGCCACCTTTTACCTTTGTTGCGTCTGTAGAAGCGATTTTCATGGCCGGTGCAGTACCGATTTTTGCCGAAATCGACGAAACACTGTGTTTATCACCAGAAGGCATTGAAGCGGCAATTACTCCACGTACTAAAGCGGTAAACTTAGTACACATGTGTGGCTCTATGGCCAAGATGTACGAAATCAAAGCCATTTGTAAAAAGCACAACTTAGTATTGTTAGAAGATGCTTGCCAAGCCATTGGCGGCAGCTACAAGGGCCAAGCCCTTGGTACTATCGGTGATGTCGGTTGTTACTCTTTCGATTCTGTTAAAACCATCACCTGTGGTGAAGGTGGCGCGGTGATCACCAATAACACCGAAATTTACGATAACGCCCACCAGTTCTCCGATCACGGCCATGACCATATTGGTAAAGACCGTGGCGCCGAGTCACACCCGATTATGGGTCTGAACTTCCGTATCTCTGAAATGAATGCGGCCTTAGGGTTAGCCCAGTTACGTAAACTCGATACCATTATCGACATTCAACGTAAAAACAAAAAAGCCATTAAAGAAGCTATGGCGAGCATTCCTGAAGTCAGCTTCCGCGAAATCCCCGATCCAGAGGGTGATTCAGCTGGCTTCTTAAGCTTTATGTTACCAACAGAAGCCCGTACCCAAGAGATCAGCAAGAAATTAGCTGCAAATGGTGTAGATGGCTGCTTCTACTGGTACGTGAACAACTGGCATTATCTGAAAAACTGGAAACATATTCAGGAGCTTAAAGCCCCTGCTGCGTTACCAATCACATTAATCGCCGACCGACCTGACTATACTCAAATTTCTGTGCCGAAATCTGATGCCATTATGAGCCGCACTATTTCTATGCTCATTAAATTGTCTTGGACCGATGCTCAGATTGCCGAGCGTATTGAAAACATTAAGAAAGCATTTGCCCAATAATTAAACGGGAGTTTTTGCAATGAGTTTTAAAAATTTTAAAGTAGTTGAAAAGATGATCTTCGGTCGTGGCTCTTTCGCTCAGTTAGACGACGTCTTAGCTGCACAGCGTAAAACCGACGATGACTTCGTGGTATTTTTAGTCGATGACGTTCACCAAGGCAAACCACTCGAAGCACGCATCCCAGTCAAAGCCCAAGACTTACTGATTTGGGTTAACGTTGATGAAGAGCCAAGCACGATTCAAATCGATGCCCTGACCGAACAAGTGCAAGCTTTCAATAGCAAACTGCCCGTCAGCGTCGTTGGTTTAGGTGGCGGTTCAACCATGGACGTGGCAAAAGCGGTATCGCTAATGCTGACCAACCCAGGCGGCTCAGCCATGTACCAAGGTTGGGATTTAATCAAAAACCCAGCAGTACACCACATTGGTATTCCAACAATTTCAGGTACGGGTGCTGAAGCGTCACGCACCGCAGTATTGTGTGGTCCAGTGCGTAAACTGGGTCTGAACTCAGATTATACAGTGTTCGACCAAATCATCATGGACTCAGAGTTAATCGAAGGTGTTGAAACTGACCAGTGGTTCTACACCGGTATGGATTGCTATATCCACTGTGTGGAATCCTTAGAAGGTACCTTCTTAAACGAATTCTCTAAAGCCTATGCCGAAAAAGCCATGGAGCTTTGCCGCCAAGTGTACTTAGAAGATCACCCAGAAAAAGACGACAAGCTGATGATGGCGTCATTTATGGGCGGTATGAGTATCGCTTACAGCCAAGTAGGTGCATGCCACGCGGTATCCTATGGTCTGTCTTACATCCTCGGCTACCATCATGGTATCGGTAACTGTATCGCCTTTGACGTGTTAGAAGAATTCTACCCAGAAGGCGTGGCTGAATTCCGTCTGATGATGAAGAAGCACAACATCACTCTGCCAAAGAACATCTGTAAAGATCTGCCAGATGAAACCATCGCGAAAATGGTTGCCGTGACTAAAAGCATGGGTCCATTATGGGCAAACGTGTACGGCCCAACATGGGAAGAGAAAGTCACTGACGAAATGTTGACTGCCCTGTTCCGTCGCATTTAAGCTCTCAAGCAGATGACAAGGGCTCATTGTGAGCCCTTTTGTCTATCTACACTGCATATCTCTGATAAAGTAGGATAATTTAATGAATGTGACTCTGTTAATCCCGGCGCGTTACGGTTCAAGCCGCTTCCCGGGCAAGCCCTTAGCCCCGATTAACGGCAAGCCGATGATCCAACACGTGTATGAACGCGCGTCGTTAGCCAAAGGCCTCACCAATATTTACGTTGCAACCGATGATGAGCGTATTAAAAGCGCCGTCGAAGGCTTCGGTGGCAAAGTGGTCATGACCAGCCCTGATGCGGCATCGGGCACAGACCGTATCAATGATGCGATTAACCAATTAGGTTTAAAGGATGACGATCTGGTCATCAACCTTCAGGGCGACCAACCCCTAATCGACCCAACCTCTATTGAGCAAGTGATCAGCCTCTTCGAACGTCACCCAGGCGAGTTTGAAATGGCGACCCTCGGCTATGAAATTGTCAACAAAGCCGAGCTCGACGATCCTATGCATGTGAAGATGGTGTTCGATAACGACTATTACGCGCTGTATTTCTCCCGCGCGCGGATTCCCTTCGGTCGCGATACCAAAGATTATCCAGTTTACAAGCACTTAGGCGTGTATGCTTACACCAGCAGATTTGTGCAAGCCTTTGCAGCCCTACCTTTAGGTCGTCTCGAAGATCTTGAAAAGTTAGAGCAGCTACGCGCCCTAGAACATGGCCATAAGATCAAAGTCGCCATCAGTGCCTTCGACTCAATCGAAGTTGACACGCCAGAAGATATTCGTAAGTGTGAGCAGCGTTTAGCCGTTGATTAATCAGGGTGTTGCTCAATAAGGAGTTGTTATGTCGAGCTTAGAAGTGTGGATCATTATAATTTTGGTGGTAGGTGTGATTGCCAGCAATCTTGCCGCACTGAAATACAGTGCCAAATTCAAACTGCCACAGTTTGGTCAGCACGATAAAGAGAAACAACTAAAATCCGACATGACTCAGCCTCCACACGAAGCCGATGGTAACGAAACGCAAAATCCAGATAAGTCTTCGAATCAGTCCAAATAGACTAAGATTAACATTCATCTTGATCTCACCTCACAAAAAGGCGCATCGGCGCCTTTTTGCATTTCTTACCATCCCATTAAATCGTAGTTCAGATTTTGTAACAAACGAACTCAAGTGATTCATCCATAACATAAACTAGCGGTTAGCACAAAGCTACAATTAACATTCGCGCATAAAAAAACCAGCCGAAGCTGGTTTTTTATGTATTAAGTCACGCATTAAGCAATCAGGATAAAGCCAAAGAATGCAATAACCGCGGCAATTAACGCATAAGGTAGCTGAGTCACAGCATGGCTTACTAAGTTACAACCCGAGCCTTGGGCAGCTAAAACGGTTGAATCAGAGTAGAAACACGCTTGGCTACCAAAAGAAGAAGCCGACAACAGCGCACCAATCACTAATGGAATATCCGCACCCACCGATTGCGCCAGTGGCATCACAATTGGGATGGTTACTGCAAAAATTCCCCAACTAGAACCCGTCGCAAAGGCCAAAATCGCCATTGATAGGAATACCACGGCAGGTAACAGCTTAGGCGTCATAAATGGGCTTAAAGATTCAATCACGTACTGTGGCAGTAATAGCGCATCACACACATCTTTAAACACAAATGCCGCAATTACGGTACCAATAGCTGGCAACATGCTCTTAAAACCATCAATCATTTGATCCATCATTTCTGAGAGAGGCATCAAACGCTGAACTGCATAGTAAGGGAGCGTGATAACCAGCGTCGCTAATAACCCTTTCCACACGTCGATATCAAAATAAACGGTAAAAGCAACCAGTAATAAAATTGGCACTAAAAAGTTATGCAATTTGCCTTGATTGTCAGCATGCTTAAACTCTTCTTCAATTGCCGCGATGGCATATTCATCAGAGGTTTGCACTTGGTCTAAATCGACTTGCGCTTCAGCGGGCTCGCCTTTTGCTGCGCGCAGCTCGGCTTTTTTCATCGGGCCAATAGCAGGTACCACGCCCAATGCAACCAGTAATACCATCGCGACGGCTAACCAAGCATAAAGCATATAGGGTATAGCTTGCATGTAGACGCTAATGCCCTGACCTTCAGCGGCCACCCCGTTATCGACCAGTAAGCCACCAAAAAACACCGCCCACGTGGAGAGCGGCACTAATACACACACAGGAGCCGCTGTGGAATCCACCACATAAGCCAGCATTTCGCGGGAGACTTTAAACTTATCCGTTACACGCTTCATGGTTTCACCCACAGTTAGCGCATTCAGATAGTCATCAATAAAAATCACAATCCCCAGAATAAAGGTCATAAACAGGGAAGATCTTGGCCCTTTTGCAAATTTCAATGCATTTCGACCAAATGCCAAAGCACCGCCAGTACGTACTAACAGCGCAATCAAGGCACCAAAACAGCCACACACCAAAATCAACCAACCGATAGTTTCATCGGCCATGACTTTTAATGAAGTACTTGCAAAATTATTTAAAACTTGCGTTGGATCAAGTAACAAAAAACCCGTTACCGCACCAATGATCAAAGATAAAATGGGGCGGCGTAACCAAACGGCCAACACCAATACCACCAAAGGTGGAATAAGACTTAACGCTGTCGGTTCAGACATGCACTTAGGTCCTCTAAATAAGTCGCCTAAAAGGCAAAAGTTTTTAGAACAGCGCCTGAAATCACCTCGATAACGGACGCCAATATTGCTGCTTCATGATGACTAACTCCGCTGATAAAACCTGCTAAAAGCTTGTTATCTTAGGTGCCCTGCCGAAAACATCGCGCAGAAAATAAAGCGCATCGAATATCGAGTCAACTATAAATTTATGCTAGCGCTAAATAATTTTTCATCTTGAATTAAAAGACGATTTATCAACTTGATTTTAAACAAAATAACTAGAGTGTGATGAATTTTTTATTTCAACCTAAATGCTTAATAAGCATTCAGTTAATCTGCCTAAATATCGAAAAATTACCGAATGCAGGATAATGCGACATTAACTTAAATCAACTCTGATAAATCAGCAGTTAAGCAAACACTGATTAACATTTTTACTAACATCTTGCCCCTAGGGTAATGCGGTTGTAGTAAAACAGAGTGCATGGGCCAATGCAGCCTAATTGATAGGTACAAAGGCTAACCCCATAACAAGATGCAGTATAAAAAATCAAAATTAGACACAATAACGGCACATATAACTTGTATAAATTTATTTAATGCCAGGTTAAAGCATATTTAACTAGTAAGTTTAATAAAAAAAACAGGGTATTTATGCTCAATGCCCCTTCCTTAAATAAGATAATTTCGTTATGGTGCACAAACTTAAGCCAAAATTAACTGCATGTTTCGAGGTGTAAATGCGCCCTATCATCAAATCCAATAAGCTGGATACTGTTTGCTACGACATCCGCGGCCCAGTGCACAAGGAAGCCAGACGTTTAGAAGACGAAGGCCACAGGATCCTCAAACTCAATATTGGTAACCCTGCTCCCTTCGGTTTTGAAGCACCAGAAGAAATTGTGCGCGATGTGATCCTTAATCTCCCGAGTGCCCAGGGCTACTGTGAATCAAAAGGATTATTCTCTGCCCGCAAGGCGATTGTGCAGCATTATCAAGCGCAGGGTATCTATGGCGTTGATATCGAAGATGTCTATATCGGTAATGGTGTGTCAGAGCTGATTATGATGGCCATGCAGGGCTTATTAAACACCGATGATGAAGTGCTGATCCCCTCGCCCGACTATCCGCTATGGACCGCCGCGGCAAATTTAGCCGGCGGTAAAGCAGTACATTATCGCTGTGATGAAGAAGCGGATTGGTTTCCCGATCTTGATGATATTAAGAGCAAAATATCTTCTCGCACCCGTGGTATTGTACTAATCAACCCGAATAATCCTACGGGCGCGGTTTATAGCAAAGAATTACTGCTGCAAGTTATCGAGCTTTGCCGTGAACACAACCTGATTTTATTTGCTGATGAAATTTACGACAAAATTTTATACGACGAAGCCAAGCATATTCCTGCGGCTAGTCTGTCGGACGATATTTTAACGGTTACCTTCAATGGGCTATCCAAGGCTTATCGCGCTGCGGGCTTTCGTGTTGGTTGGATGATGTTGTCTGGTAATCTTAAGGCTGCAAAGAGTTATATCGAAGGGTTAGAGATGCTCTCCTCGATGCGCCTGTGTGCCAACGTGCCCAATCAACATGCGATTCAAACCGCACTCGGTGGCTATCAAAGTATTAACGAGCTGATACTGCCTAATGGCCGCCTCACTGTCCAAAGAGACGCCTGTTACGAGCTGTTGAATCAAATCCCAGGTGTGAGCGTGAAAAAGCCTAAGGGCGCACTCTATGCTTTCCCCAAATTGGATATGAAAAAGTTCAATCTCAGGGATGATGAACGCCTAGTACTCGATTTATTAAGGGATAAAAAAATCCTATTAGTGCACGGCACGGCCTTTAATTGGCCGGAACCTGATCATCTCCGTGTGGTGTTTTTACCCTATAAAGAAGATCTAACGAAGGCATTAACTGAATTTGGTAACTTCCTGGAAGCCTATAAACAATAAATAGGTTTCATCATCACGCTTACTTAGCAAACCTAGGCAATAAAGCGATCCACGGGATCGCTTTATTTTTGTATTTGTTCTGTAAATCCTGCCATTATTTCACTCACTTATCCTTGCGATAAGTGTTAGGCTTACGCTCAATAGCCGTACTTGCACTTTGCTTTTCAATTATCTTCAGAGTCGAGTGACGCGCCTTTTAGCCTTCATTTAAAGGAGCCTTATGAGTCATTTATTTGCCCACCTTGCCAGAATGAAACTTATCCAGCGCTGGCCTTTAATGTACAACGTGCGCACCGAAAACGTGCAGGAACACTCTCTGCAAGTCGCCATGGTGGCACACGCCTTAGTCATCATCAGTAATAAGAAATTTGGCACGACTCTCGATGCCCATCAAGCAACCAGTTTGGCCATATTCCATGATGCCAGTGAGATCTTAACTGGCGATTTACCCACCCCGGTGAAGTATTTCAATAAAGAAATTGAAGCTGAGTATAAAAAAATTGAAGCCATCGCCGAGCAGCGCATGCTCGATATGGTACCTGATGAATTTAAAGAGGATTATCGCAGCCTGTTTATCAGTGATAATGCCGATCCGATCTACAAAGCCATAGTTAAATCAGCCGATACCCTGTGTGCTTACCTGAAGTGTTTAGAGGAAAATCGCGCTGGCAATACTGAATTTAACACCGCACGAAAACGCCTCGAAGCCATGCTCGAGTCCAATCCTAATCCTGCCGTGAAATATTTTATGGATTGCTTTGTACCCAGTTTTACCTTGAATTTAGACGAAATAAACAAGATGCTCTGATGTACCACTCCCGCTAGGAATGCATATGACCTCAAGTGTTTGGCAAGAACGCCGCCATGGTGAAGATAAACAAAGACGTAATGATCATCGCAGCCCATATCAAAGGGACAGAGCACGCATCCTCCACTCTGCTGCATTTCGTCGCCTGCAAGCAAAAACCCAAGTGCTTGGCGTAGGCATGAATGACTTCTATCGCACACGCTTAACCCACTCATTGGAAGTCTCACAAATCGGCACGGGGATCGCCGCTCAGCTAAGTCGTAAATATCCCGAGCATAAGCCCTTATTAGACTCAATGAGTTTGCTGGAATCCTTATGCCTTGCCCATGATATTGGCCATCCGCCCTTTGGTCATGGTGGTGAAGTAGCCCTTAACTATATGATGCGCCACCACGGAGGCTTTGAAGGCAATGGCCAGACATTTCGTATTCTCTCTAAACTCGAGCCCTACACCTTAGATTTTGGGATGAATCTGTGCCGCAGAACCATGTTAGGGATTTTAAAATATCCCGCACCACAATCGCACTTGTTTGTCGCAGGCAATCATCCTGAAATCACCAACCACAGACAGCTTAAACCGTCACAATGGCCGCCTGTTAAAGGCATATTCGACGATGATAATGACATCTTCGACTGGGTGCTTGAGCCATTATCTGCGGCAGATAGAACTCGCTTTACCTCAGTCCAACCAAGTGTTCAGCCCAACTACCCGCACCTGCGTACCCAATATAAATCCTTCGATTGTTCCATCATGGAGCTGGCGGACGATATTGCCTATGCAGTACATGATCTTGAAGATGCCATCGTCATGGGGATAGTAACGGCATCACAATGGCAGCAAGATGTGGCGCCAACATTTGAGCACAGTAATGATCTCTGGATCCGCCAAGAATTGACCGATATCGGTACTAAACTGTTCTCCCACGAGCATCATCTGCGAAAAGATGCCATTGGCACCTTAGTGAATGGCTTTGTCACCGCCATTATCATCAATGACGATCCGGCTTTCGAGGAACCGTTGCTGCGGTTTAATGCCAGCCTTGAACCCGACTTTGCCCATGCGCTCAATGTGTTAAAACAGCTAGTGTATAAATATGTTATCCGTAAACCCGAGATCCAAATGCTCGAATACAAAGGGCAACAAATTGTGATGGGGTTATTTGAAGCATTTGCCTCCGATCCCGAGCGCCTGTTACCGCTTAACACTCAAGAGCGTTGGCGCGCAAGCGAACAACAGGGTCTAAACAGCCACAGAGTCTTAGCCGATTATATATCGGGAATGACGGACGAGTTTGCCGGACGGCTCTATCAACAACTCTTTAGTCCTAAGGCTGGCTCAAACGTGGAGTTGAGTAAAGAAATGTAACCTCTTGATATAGTAATAAAAAACCACCGAGAAGGTGGTTTTTTATTAGGGCGAGCAATCACGGATTAAAGTCCGCCAATTGCCTCTTTACACAGCTGAGTAATACGCGCCCAATCGCCCTGCTCCATCGCATCGGTAGGCGCAATCCAACTGCCACCAATACAATCAACATTTTTAAGCGCTAAGTAATCTTTATAGCTGCTTGGCGTAATTCCACCCGTTGGACAGAAACGGATATCCGCTAATGGGCCAGAGAAAGCCTTGAGAGCATCCACTCCACCAGACGCTTCAGCAGGGAAGAATTTAAAGTGGGTGTAACCAAGCGCCATACCCGTCATCACTTCGGAAATACTGGCAACGCCAGGAATTAACGGCACCGGGCCTTGCATCCCCGCTTTGAGCAGTTCAACTGTTGCACCAGGGGTGATAATAAATTGCGCGCCAGCGGCAATCGCTTGCTCAAGCTGGGCTTCATTTAAAATAGTCCCCGCGCCGACCAGCGCCTCTGGCACTTCCTTAGCAATTTTAGTGATCGCTTCAAGAGCACACGGCGTGCGTAATGTCACTTCTAACACGCTAATCCCACCGGCGACCAGTGCTTTGGCTAACGGCACCGCATGTTCAATCTTGTTAATCACCATAACAGGAACAATAGGGCTGCGTTTAAAAATATCTTGTGGTTGTAATGACCAGTTATTCTCAAGCATTGCGTTATTCTTCCTTTGTATTAGTAAAGTTCATCGATGGCGCTAGTACTACGCGCACCGGTTTCTGGACTGCTTAAGTTTGAACGCAGTGCCCCAAATAACTCACGACCCATGCCATAACGAGAATGGCGTAAATCAATTTCAGCGGCAGTTCTGGCTGCAAGCACGGTGTCTGAGACTAATAAACTCAGCTCGCCGGTCAGCGCATCAACACGAATTAAATCGCCGTCTTGTACCTTTGCAATTAACCCACCATCAATCGCTTCTGGGGTTAAATGAATCGCCGCAGGCACTTTGCCCGATGCACCCGACATACGACCGTCGGTCATCAGCGCCACTTTAAAGCCTTTATCCTGTAGTGAACCTAGCAGCGGCGTTAGTTTATGCAGCTCTGGCATACCATTGGCTTTCGGCCCTTGGCCTTTCACCACCACCACACAATCTCGGTCTAATGCGCCGGATTTAAATAACGCATCGAGTTTGTTTTGATCGTCAATCACCACAGCGGGCGCTTCCACCACTCGATGCTGCGGTTGAACGGCAGACACTTTTATCACCGCGCGGCCTAAGTTGCCCTTAAGCAGTTTTAAACCACCGTTGTTTTGGAAAGGTGTAGCGACAGAGGTTAATACTTCGGTATCT
This sequence comes from Shewanella sp. ZOR0012, assembly GCF_000798835.1. Lineage (NCBI taxonomy): Bacteria > Pseudomonadati > Pseudomonadota > Gammaproteobacteria > Alteromonadales > Shewanellaceae > Shewanella > Shewanella sp. ZOR0012. The sequence continues at coordinate 3,382,222 of NZ_JTLE01000094.1, read as the reverse complement.
AAGCTGACGGTTGGACCATCGACCCAGCGCAGCTCGCCATCGAGTAATTTGGGCTCTTGGGTGTAACGACGTAGACCAAAACCTGCAACTGTGTTGACATCCTCGTGCAGTAAGCCCGCATCGAGTAATTCTTTGATAAGGAAGGCCATCCCGCCCGCGGCGTGGAAATGGTTAATATCCGCATGACCGTTTGGATAAACCCGAGCCAGCAATGGCACCGCATCGGATAATTCAGAAAAATCATCCCAGTTCACGATAATGCCCGCTGCACGCGCCGCCGCCACGATATGCATGGTTAAGTTTGTTGAACCACCGGTCGCCAGCAATGCAACAATGCCGTTCACTATCGATTTTTCATTAACAACTTCACCAATAGGCGTGTATTGAGTGCCCAGTTCGGTTAAGCGACAAACCTGCTTCGCCGCCATTTTATTCAGGGCTTCACGCAGTGGGTCGTCTGGATTCACAAAAGATGAACCGGGCAATTGTAGGCCCATGACTTCGAGCATCAATTGGTTTGAGTTAGCCGTACCATAGAAGGTACAAGTACCCGCACTGTGGTAAGACTGCGCTTCCGCTTCGAGCAGTTGTGCTCTATCGACCTTACCTTGGGCAAATTGCTGACGAATACGGGCTTTTTCCTTGTTAGGAATACCCGATTTCATCGGGCCTGCTGGCACAAACAGCATAGGTAAATGGCCAAAACTTAACGCACCAATCAATAAACCGGGCACGATTTTGTCGCAAATACCAAGGAGTAAGGCGCCATCGAACATATTGTGGGATAAGCCAACCGCGGTTGCCATGGCAATCACTTCACGACTCAGTAAGCTCAGCTCCATCCCAGGTTGACCTTGAGTCACGCCGTCACACATGGCGGGAACACCACCGGCCACCTGCGCAACACTACCCACTTCCTGACAGGCCTTTTTCAGCAAATCAGGATACGTTTCATAGGGTTGATGTGCTGACAACATATCGTTGAATGCAGTAATAATCCCGATATTGGCCTTCGTCAATTGACGTAATGCGCTTTTATCATCGGGGTTACAAGCCGCAAAACCATGAGCTAAGTTACCGCAGCTTAACGAGCTACGGTGTACGCCATGGTTACGGGCATCGTTTAATGCAGCAAGGTATGCTTCACGTGATGCTTTGCTACGGGCAATAATTCTGTCGGTAACAGATTGAACGACTGAGTGCATGAGAGTGACTCCTTAAGCGCTCCAGAACACGTCAACGGGCGTTTTACGCTGCGCTAATACGGCTCTGATAGGCATAGCATTAACATCATCATTTTCTAAGGCTTGACGATATACGGATAATTTCTGTTCCCCAACCAAATGCAGATAAATCTGTCTGCTATTGAGGATCGCATTCTTAGATAATGTGATCCGACCATGGGGCGCCGTGGTTGGGTTGGTTGCCACGCACAAAGCTTGAGTAGTTAAGGCATCGTTTAACTCAGCACTGCAAGGGAACCATGAGCAAGTGTGACCATCGTTGCCCATCCCGAGCACCACCACATCGAAGGGACGCGGGAAGTTAGACAGCAACTCGGCGGTCATATCGGCGCCCGCTTCGGCGGTGGAAAACATATTCTTCAATCCGCGGAACTTGGCATTGGCCGCGCGGTTTTGCAATAAATGCTCGCGCACTAAACGTTCGTTAGAGGCGCTATCTTCGACATCGACCCAACGCTCATCGGCAAGCGTAATGTAAACATCACTCCAGTCGATAGATTTCATGCTAAGTAGCTCAAACAGTTTCAGCGGCGTTGAGCCGCCAGAGACCACTAAACTCGCCTTACCACGGGCATCCACCGCCTCTTGTAACTGGCTAGCGATCTTATTCGCTAACTGTTGCTCGAGCGCAGCAGGTGTATCAAAGGATTTAAATACGGTTTCTTTAATCATCAAAGCCCCCTATTCATCCCACGAACGACCGTCTTTGGTGATCAGCGCGACGGAAGCCACGGGGCCCCAAGTGCCCGCAGGATAAGGTTTCGGTTTTTCATTGCTCTGTTCCCATGCTTGGATGATGCCATCAACCCATGTCCAAGCTTGCTCCACTTCGTCTCGGCGAACGAACAAGGCTTGATTACCGAGCATGGCTTCAAGCAATAAACGCTCGTAGGCATCGGCAATGCGCTCGTTTTTGAAAGTATCAGAGAAACTCAAGTCGAGTTTGGTGGTTTGCAAACGTTGTTTTTGCTCTAACCCTGGCACCTTGTTCATCATCTGGATCTCAACCCCTTCGTGTGGTTGCAGACGGATGGTTAACTTGTTAGGTGGCAAGTTACGGTAGCTAGAGCGATACAAGTTATGCGGTGGATTTTTAAAATACACCACAATTTCAGAACTCTTAAACGGCATGCGCTTACCGCTGCGCAGATAAAACGGCACGCCAGCCCAACGCCAGTTATCAATATCGACACGCAGCGCCACAAAGGTTTCAGTATGCGAGTGCACGTTCGCCCCTTCTTCCTCTAAATAACCAGGCACTGGACTGCCCTTGAGGAAGCCCGCACTGTACTGACCACGGACGGTGTTTTCATAGACATTGTCAGCATTAATCGGCCGCAGCGACTTCAGTACTTTCACCTTTTCATCGCGGATACTGTCAGCATCTAAGTTAACAGGGGGATCCATCGCAACCAGCGTCAACACTTGCAGTAAGTGGTTTTGGATCATATCTCGCATTTGACCAGCTTTATCGAAGTAACCCCAACGGCCTTCGATACCCACTTCTTCGGCAACCGTGATCTGGACATGGTCAATGGTCCGGTTATCCCATTTAGAGGCAAATAAGGAGTTAGCAAAACGCAGCGCAATTAAGTTTTGAACTGTCTCTTTACCGAGATAATGGTCGATACGGTAGACTTGGCTTTCTTTAAAGTAGGCAGAAACTTGATCGTTAATCACACGGGAAGATGCGAGATCAGAGCCAATGGGTTTTTCGAGAACGACGCGCGAGTCGCTGTGGATCAGATTTTGTTCATGTAAACAGCGGCAGATATCCCCAAAAATCGACGGTGGGGTGGCAAAGTAACTGACCATGACGCGCTCTTCTGGTTTGAGCAATTCATGGAAGGCGCTGTAACCTGCTGAATCAGTAAAATTAGTGCCGACATAATGACAACGGGACACGAATCGGTTAAGCGTTTCTTCGCAGAGGGGTTCTTTGACGAAGGTGTTTAACGCAAGAATGACTAGCTCTCTAAACTCATCCTGACTAAATTCATCTTTTGCGACACCGATCACCTTAGTATCTTTGTCGAGAAGTTCAGCCTTATCTAACTGGTATAAAGAAGGTAACAACTTGCGTCTTGCCAAGTCGCCTTTAGTACCAAAGAGTACGAAGTCACAAGCTTTGGCGCCTGATGATGTTTTGCCCATTGCGTTACGCTCTCCTTTGTATGTCGTGTCCCTTCATGCTAATGAAGGAATCCACACTTTTGTTGTAATATAACAACAGAATTTGTTAAATGCATCTCTTTTTATCAATATTAACATTCTAGCTAACTAGGCACCTAAGGCATAAATCTGATATGATTTTTGTGCTTAAATTACTGATGATAGTAAATTCTTATTTCAAAAACCGACGTAAAACTTACTTAAGCAATCTTGATTAGTGGGATCGTCAAGCTGATCTGTGGCACTAAACAAAAAAAAATAAAATTACATACTCAATTTAGCGGACATACGCGTATGAATACCCTAGAAAAGGTTCAAAAAAGCCTCACCCATTTTAGTAAGTCAGAACGCAAGGTTGCAGAGGTCATCTTAGCCTCTCCGCAAACAGCTATTCACTCCAGTATCGCCACACTCGCTAAGATGGCTGATGTCAGTGAACCTACTGTGAACCGTTTCTGTCGCCGCTTAGATACTAAAGGCTTTCCTGATTTTAAGTTACATCTGGCACAAAGTCTCGCAAACGGCACGCCTTATGTGAGTCGCCATGTTGAAGAAGATGATTCTCCCGAATCATACACAACAAAAATATTCGAATCTTCAATGGCTTCTTTAGATACTGCCCGTCAAAGTTTAGACGTAGCGGCCATCAATAAAGCCGTTGATATTCTGACTCAGGCCAAGACAATTTCATTCTTTGGCTTAGGGGCATCAGCCTCAGTCGCCCATGACGCACAAAATAAATTTTTCCGTTTTAATGTGCCTGTCATCTGTTTTGACGATGTTCTGATGCAACGCATGAGTTGTATCAACAGCAATGAAGGCGATGTTGTGGTTTTAATTTCCCACACAGGCCGCACTAAGTCATTGATTGAAATAGCACGTTTAGCAAGAGAAAACGGCGCTGCCGTTATTGGTATTACGGCTCGTAACTCGCCGTTATCGATGGAATGTACACTGCCTGTGACGATGGAGGTGCCAGAGGATACAGATATGTATTTACCTATGGCCTCGCGTTTAGCGCAATTGGTGACTATAGATGTATTGGCGACGGGTTTTACCCTACGCCGCGGCCCTCGTTTCCGTGATAATTTAAAACGGGTAAAAGAAGTGTTGAAAGAGTCTCGTATCAATAAAGATCCGATACTGTAATTCACTTCCTATCTTTAAAAAGGCTAGCGCAAACCCTACGTCTAGCCTTTTTTAAAGCAAATTTCAGCGATACCTCACAATTTTAAAACATAACTTCAGATCAATTTGATTGTAACTTTACTACATAATTTGGAATTGCATGCTAATATAGTCACAAGATTTTTTTAACTTTAACGGAGTATCTTATGTTCCGCAGAACCAAAATCGTCACCACCCTGGGCCCCGCCACTGACCGTGACGATAACTTACGCCGCATTATCGCGGCAGGTGCAAACGTTGTTCGTCTTAACTTCTCCCACGGCTCCCCCGAAGATCATCTCAAACGCGCGACTCAAGCTCGCGAAATTGCAAAAGAATTAGGTGTACATGTAGCGATTTTAGGTGACCTACAAGGTCCTAAAATCCGTGTCTCTACCTTTAAAGACAACAAGAAAGTCCAACTGAAATTAGGCCAAGCTTATATTCTTGATGCTGAACTCCCCAAAGGTGAAGGCGATGAGAATCAAGTCGGTATCGACTATAAGCAATTACCTGATGATGTGAATGTTGGCGACATCCTGATGCTCGATGACGGCCGAGTCCAACTACGTGTTGAGCGCGTCGAAGGTCGTAAAGTCCATACGACGGTAACGGTTGCTGGTCCTTTATCAAACAATAAAGGGATCAACAAGCAAGGTGGTGGTTTGTCCGCTGCGGCACTGACCGAAAAAGACAAGGCTGACATTCTCACCGCAGCGATGATCCAAGTGGATTATCTAGCGGTTTCCTTCCCACGTAGCGGTGCCGATTTAGAATACGCACGTTCTTTAGCACAGCAGGCTGGTAGCAATGCACTGATCGTCGCGAAAGTTGAACGTGCAGAAGCCGTTGCTAGCGATGAAGCAATGGATGATGTGATTTTAGCCTCTGACGTTGTCATGGTTGCCCGTGGAGATTTAGGGGTTGAGATTGGTGATGCTGCACTTGTGGCAGTGCAAAAGAAACTCATCGCCCGTTCACGTCAGCTCAATAAAATCGTCATCACTGCGACCCAAATGATGGAGTCAATGATCTCAAGCCCAATGCCAACCCGTGCAGAAGTGATGGACGTGGCAAACGCCGTGCTTGATGGTACAGACGCCGTGATGTTATCAGCCGAAACCGCTGCCGGTGACTTCCCTGAAGAAACGGTTAAAGCAATGGCGAATGTGTGTGTTGGTGCAGAATCTCACCCAAGTGTGAAAGTCTCTAAACACAGATTGGATGCACGTTTCACCTCAGTTGAAGAAACCATCGCCCTATCGACTATGTATGCGGCAAACCACCTAGAAGGTGTTAAAGCGATTATTGCTTTAACAGAATCAGGTGCAACACCTAAACTGATGTCGCGTATCAGTTCATCTTTACCAATCCTTGGCCTATCTCGCCATGACACAACACTGGCGAAGATGGCTCTGTACCGTGGTGTATTACCGATTAACTTCGACTCAACGATCTATCCAGCCGATGAGCTCGCGCAAAAAGCATTGGAGTCATTAACCAAAGCGGGTTACTTACACAGCGGTGACTTAGTGTTAATGACCAAAGGTGATGCGATGGAAACCATCGGTGGCACTAACACTTGTAAAGTGCTAATCGTCGCTTAATCTTTGCTGATTGGCTTTCGTTAGACGAAAAAGTTAGGCGAAAAGTCATTAAACTTAAAAACAAAAACCACCTCAGTTGAGGTGGTTTTTTTATCTTTTGTAACAGCGTCAAACTATTGTAGTCGTGCTAGCAAATCAGATTATAAGGCTTCAAAATCATTCACATTGATAGCGGCTAAACGTAACTTATCCGCATGCAATAGTGTTTGATGTTCTTCGCTATTAATCGTGCCCTGCTCTAACGCTTTAGCAAATAGAACCAAGTTTGGTACTTTTGCAGGTAACTCACCGCTGCGCTGTGCTTTTTTGAGCTTTTTGTAAATCTCTTTACAGGCATACTGTGCTACAAACGCTTGTTCTACTTCAGCAATACCACCCACATCGCCTTCAAACTCAGGACAAAGGAAGGTAATACGCTCACGGGCAGGACTTGGTTTTAACATGCCAGAGACAAGCTCAGTCGCCATTTTATCGCTCGGCGCATTAAAATGATTGCCGATGGGGAAAATGAGTGCTCGCAATAACCAAGCAACAGGGCGGTTTGGGAAGTTGCGGATCACATCCTCTAGTGCTTTCGCCGCTAAGTGCAAGCGATTAGCCATTACATAACGTACCGCAGGTAAATCATCCTGTTGGCGACCATTGTCTTCAAATAGTTTTAGCGTTGCAGAGCCTAAGTACAACTGACTCAATACATCGCCCATCCGTGCAGACAACATTTCCTTGCGTTTTAAATCGCCGCCCATAATCAACATTGAAATGTCCGTCATAAAGGCCAGCGCCGAAGATAAACGGGACATATCTTTGTAGTACTGTTTGGTTTCGCCACTTACTGGGGCGCTACCAAAACGGCTCGCAGTTAAGGCACTAAATAATGCACTGAACGCGTTACGCGTCGCATACCCCATATGGCCCATTAGCAACGAGTCAAAACGCGCAAGCGCCTCGTGCTGATTTTCCATAGCTGCCGCTTCCATTTCGGCCAGAACGTAAGGATGACAACGGGTTGCGCCTTGACCAAAGATCATTAACGAGCGGGTAAGAATATTCGCGCCTTCTACGGTGATCGAAATCGGATTCGACATATACGGATGGCCGAGGTAGTTTTTAGGTCCTAATTGGATCCCCTTACCCGACTGAATATCCATCGCATCGTTCATAACAGCTCGGCCAAGTTCGGTCATGTGGAACTTCGCAATAGCCGTCACCACTGAGGGTTTGACTTTAAGGTCAATGCCTGTGGTGGTTAAACGACGTGCAGCTTCTAACTGGTAGGTATTGGCAATAATGCGAGCAAGGGCTTCTTGCACCCCTTCAAACTGACCAATCGCCATGCCAAATTGGTGGCGCACATAACTGTACGCTGTGGTGGTTTTGGTTGCCATATGGCCTGAAGCAGTTGCCAGCGCTGGCAGAGAAATACCGCGACCCGCTGATAAGCATTCAACCAGCATGCGCCAGCCTCTGCCCGCAAATTCTGGACCGCCAATGATCCAATCGAGCGGAATAAAGACTTCATCGCCCTGGGTTGTACCATTCATAAACGCCATATTAAGTGGATTATGACGACGACCAATCACCACACCGGGATGATCCGTTGGGATCAACGCGCAGGTAATACCAAGATGCTTTTTATCACCTAATAGACCGTCAGGATCGCGCATCTGGAAGGCTAAACCTAATACCGTTGCCACGGGAGCTAAGGTGATATAACGCTTATTCCAGGTTAATTTAAGGCCTAATACCTCTTCGCCGTTAAACTCACCACGGCACACAATGCCCACATCTGGGATTGCGCCCGCGTCACTGCCTGCTTCTGGGCCTGTTAACGCAAAGCAAGGTATTTCATCGCCTTTAGCTAATGCAGGTAACCAACGTTCCTTTTGCTCTTCAGTGCCATAGTGAGTTAATAATTCACCAGGGCCTAATGAGTTAGGTACCATCACAGTTACCGCAGCACTCACGCTACGACTAGCTAACTTGCTCACAATCGTCGAATTGGCATAAGCCGAAAACGCTTTACCACCAAATTTTTTCGGAATGATCAGCGCAAAGAAGCCTTCTTTTTTGAAATAATCCCACAGCTCTGGCGGCAAATCTTTACGATTATGGACAATGTCAAAATCATCGATCATTGTCAGGGCCGTCATGACCTGATTATCAATAAAGTCCTTCTCTTCTGCCGTCAGCGTTGGCTTGCCGTAGCTGTGCAGCGTGTTCCAGTTCGGATTACCGCGGAATAATTCCCCTTCCCACCATACATCGCCCGCTTCCATCGCTTCGCGCTCAGTATCGGATAATGGCGGTAACACTTTTTTGAAAAAATGGAAAACTGGCTGGGTGATAAATTGCATTCTGAGGCTTTTTACTGCAAACAGCGCAATAACAGCTATCAGGGCAATAATTATAATCGTCAACATAATCAAGACCTTTTTATTAAGAAGCTACGGGAACTGATACGCCCGCGGCCATGTAGGGGATCACTTTACGGATCACGGCTTCAATATCGTTGTGCTCGCCAAATTCGGCCGCAGCAATATCGTTTAAGGCGTCAGCTGAAGCCATAGTGAAAACGATTGTGCCGAGGGTAAAGTGTAAGCGCCAAAACATTTCTGCCTGAGGAATATGCGGAGCACTAGCCGATACCGCCTTCACAAAGGTATCTAGATGTTGTCCATAGTGGGTGGTGATAAACCAGCGGAGATGCCCTTGGCTTTCGATATAACCTCGTCCAAGTAGCTGTAGGAAAATTGTGGTACCTTCCGTGCGCAAGTCATTTAAATCCAATAACGGATCGACTAACGCCGATAAAATATCCTCTAGCGAAGCCTGAGAGGATGCAGTATGTAAACGTTTTATAGCCGTCGATGCAGCGGGCATAAAAACGTCTAAATAGCGGGCTAACACTGCACGGATTAACTCTTTTTTAGAGCCAAAGTGATAATTCACCGACGCTAAATTGACCTCTGCCTTGCTAGTGATAAGTCGTAATGACGTCTCAGAAAAACCTCTTTCAGCAAAGAGTTTCTCTGCAGCATCAAGTATTCTTGTTTTTGTATCAGATCGACTTGCCATTCCGTGACCTTGAATTAATTTAAAACACTCGTTTAAATTAAACATTGGTATGGTCATTGTCAAACGAAAAATGACCAAATAAGCTTCGTCACAACAACGAGGCTTAACAAGCCAATCACAGTGATTGCAAAAAAGAGCCAAAAGCCATCAAGTTTTATTCAAAATACAATCCACTTAGGTAGAATGTGCAACACAAAAACAACAGCGGATTGTAATACATGACTATTCGATTAAATCATCCCACGACACTCGCGCTCACCATTGCGCTAACCTTAGGCTTAAGCGCCTGTAATGATGCACAAAGCAAGGCCGATGCTACTACAGCTAACAAAAATGCGCCCGATAAAGCCCAGGCCATTGCCTTTATACAAGATGCGGAAGCGCAAATGGCGCAGTTATCCATCGAAGCGAATCGTGCCGAATGGATTTACAGCAACTTTATTACCGAAGATACCGCAGCATTATCGGCCGCCGTGGGTGAAAAAGTCAGCGCCGCTTCCGTTAAGTTTGCCACTGAAGCCGCAAAGTATGCCAATGTGGAACTCGATCCCGCCAATGCGCGCAAACTGAATATTCTTCGCAGTGCACTTGTGTTACCGGCGCCGCTGGATCCCGCCAAAAATGCTGAGCTGGCGCAAATTAGCTCCGAACTCAATGGGCTCTACGGTAAAGGCAAATATTGCTTCGCCGATGGCAAATGTATGACGCAACCTGAACTGTCTACCCTGATGGCGGAATCGCGGGATCCCGCTAAATTACTTGAAGCGTGGAAAGGCTGGCGTGAAATTGCAAAACCAATGCGTCCGCTATTTCAACGTGAAGTTGAACTCGCTAACGAAGGCGCAAAAGACTTAGGCTACGCGAATCTGTCCGAGTTGTGGCGCAGCCAATACGATATGAAACCCGATGAATTTTCACAGGAATTAAACCGTTTATGGGGACAAGTTAAACCCCTCTACGAATCCCTGCATTGTTATGTTCGCGGCGAGCTGAATAACGAATACGGTGATGCCATTGCGCCGAAAACAGGCCCGATTCCGGCACATTTGCTAGGGAATATGTGGGCGCAGCAATGGGGGAATGTGTACGATCTCGTCGCCCCGAATGATGCCGATCCAGGCTATGATGTGACCGAGCTACTTGAGCAGAAAGGCTACGATGAGCAGAAGATGGTGAAACAAGCCGAAAGCTTTTTCACCTCTTTGGGCTTTGCGCCGCTGCCCGAAAGTTTCTGGAGCCGCTCTTTATTCTTACAACCCAAAGACCGTGATGTCGTTTGTCACGCCTCGGCATGGGATCTGGATAACCTCGATGATATCCGCATCAAGATGTGTATCCAGAAAACCGCTGAAGACTTCACCGTCATTCACCACGAACTTGGACACAACTTCTATCAACGTGCCTATAAACAGCAGCCTTTCCTGTTTAAAAACAGTGCCAATGATGGTTTCCATGAGGCCATTGGTGACACGATTGCACTATCTATCACCCCGAGCTATCTAAAACAGATTGGCTTGCTCGAAGACGTGCCCGATGCTTCGAAGGATATTGGCTTACTGCTTAAACAAGCTCTGGATAAAATCGCCTTTCTCCCCTTTGGTTTGATGATTGACCAGTGGCGCTGGAAAGTCTTTAGCGGTGAAATCACTCCAGCGCAGTATAACCAAGCCTGGTGGGAATTAAGAGAGAAATACCAAGGTGTTAAGGCCCCGACTGATCGCAGCGAAGCCGATTTTGACCCAGGTGCAAAATACCATGTGCCCGGTAATGTGCCTTATACCCGCTATTTCCTCGCGCATATTCTGCAATTCCAGTTCCACAAGGCGCTGTGTGAAACGGCTGGAGACAAGGGCCCAGTGCATCGATGCAGTATTTACGGCAATCAAGCGGCTGGAGAAAAACTCAATAAAATGTTAGCGCTTGGTGCAAGCCAACCTTGGCCCGTTGCCTTAAAAGAAGTCACAGGAACGGAAATGATGGATGCGAGCGCAGTACTCGATTATTTTGCGCCGCTTAAAATCTGGCTTGATGAGCAGAACAAAGCTGCGAATCGTCAATGTGGCTGGTAATTAAGCCTCAGGTGCGAGTCATATCCACGCCTTAAACTAAACCGATAAAAATGCCCAACAATGTTGGGCATTTTTTTAAGCTCCAGTATTAAGGTCTAACGCTCGCGCCAATCAGAGAAATCAATGCGTTCGCAAATCCATTAACGCCAACCCATTCCCTTACGATTTGCCTCTTTATTCTCAATCTTAAGCTGCTCGGATTTAGTCAACATCACATATAAGGCGCCCGTGCCGCCCTGCTCGGTTTTCGCAGAATGGTAGGCAAGTACCATATCAAGCTGAGATAACCAGTGACATACCGCTGATTTAAGCAATCCAGCCACGGGTTTACTGTTATGGCCTTTACCATGAATGAGCATCACACAACGTTCACCATGGGCCTGCGCCGCTAACAAATAATTGAGTAACGCATCTCTGGCCTGACTCAAACGGTAGGCATGCACATCTAACTCCATTTTAATACTGTACTGCCCCAGCCTTAAGCGCTTAAAAACAGCCCCCTGAACCCCTTCACGCTTAAAACTGGCTATATCATCGGGTGCCATAATCGGGATCAAGCTTAAATCCAGCGGCATACAAGCCAAATAAGCCTCACGTTGCAGCGCATCACGGCGCTGAATTTGCTCATCCGTTAATGCCTTAGGTTGTAAATTCACCACCTTGACATCACCTTTAAGTGGCACAACTCCCGCCATTTCTTCAAAAAATAGTGCCGATTCATTATCCAGCATGGCAAGCTCCTCCACTCTTCACACTCAGTGTGCACTTTTACAACAGAAACACACTTTGTAAACATTCACCCCTTTAGTTCAGCGGGCGCCTCCATTATAGTGGCGCCATGAATGCTTGATTAGAATAATGTAATGAGATTTTTGCTGCTAGCCCTGATATGCCTATTGTCGCTGCCGAGTTTTGCGACCCCCTCAAAAGCCAAGACCAGCATGACAACAGATCAATTGATAAATGCGAATTATCCTTTGTTTACTCAAGCATTTAATGAACTTAATCACGACGTCACTGCCGAGATTTATGCTAAAGACGCAAGTTATCTGTCAGAAAGTCAAAGTAAAGAAATTTATTATGGCCGTGATAATATTGTCGCCATTTATCAACGCTTTTTTGATAAAATCCGAACCAAAAAGGCCCGTATCGATATCGACTTTCGGGTGCTAAACCGCAAATTATCAGGCAACAGCGCGTTCGACACAGGCTATTATTTAGTGCGTTTTTATCCCGCCGAAGAGACTGGCGAACCCGTGAGTGAATTTGCTGGCAAGTTCGTCATTGGCACACAAAAAGACACCCAGCACCGCTGGAATGTCACCCTTGATATGAACAATCGAGCCGAGCCTAGTTTTTATTTGAATGCGAAGCCTGTGCCAAATCTTTACTATGGCCGTCAGTTTCCGCCGTTACCTGACAGTAAAAAACCAAAATAATAATCTTTATTATTGAGCAAGTTACACTCATGACACCAGAAGCCTATTGTCCCTGTGGCAGCCAAAAAACTTATCAGCACTGTTGTGAAACGTTGCACCTTAATGTTGATTCAGGGACTCAAGTGGCCACCAGTCCCGAACAACTAATGCGTTCACGCTACTGCGCATTTGTGTTGAAAAATTTTGATTACATTATTAAAACTCACCATGTAGACTTTCTCGATGGCTTAACCTTCGAACAACTACAGCAAGGCCCACATCCACATTGGTTAGGGCTTGAGGTCTTAGCTGCGAATGAAAAAATCTATCCCGATGGTACTCAACGCGGCAATGTGACCTTCAAAGCTTGGTATAAACTCGCGGGTGAGATTGATGCAATCTATGAACGATCTGAGTTTATATTTGAACAGGGCCGTTGGTACTATACCCAAGGACAACAAATGCAAGCCAAACGCCCTGGGCGCAACGATCCCTGTGTTTGCCAGAGTGGTAAGAAATTTAAACAGTGCTGCTTAACACGATAGTTGTTGATGACAGTATCGACTCATAAAACTATCGATTCATAAAACAATCGACTCATAAAATAAAGGCAATCAATTGATTGCCTTAATTTTTTCATCACACCAATACGAACATCTGGTTTAGTGGGCGATAAAACTCGATTGTTTCGCGGCCAGCAAAAACTGCGCAAACTCGGGTTCTCGCAGGGCTGGACTGTATAAATATCCCTGTGCCTGATGACACAAACTCTTGGCTAAAAACGCCTCCTGCTCGACGGTTTCTACCCCTTCTGCGGTCAAGGAAATATTGAGCGCACTCGCCATCGCAATAATGGCCGAGACGATTTCTTGGCTTTCGCGGCTAATCGTCAAATCTGAAATAAACGAGCGATCGATTTTTAACTTACTGATAGGAAACTGTTTAAGGTAGCGCATCGAGCTGTAACCCGTCCCAAAATCATCGATAGCTAAGCCTACCCCCAGTTCAGCCAACTCCTGACACAATAAGGTCGCATGGCGAATATCGCCCATGAGTTCCGTCTCTGTAATTTCCAAAATTAAGGTTTTGGGCTTTAAACGATAACGGGTCAAGAGTTGCCATACTTGTTCATACAAATTACCACTAAAAAACTGCCGCGCAGACACATTAACATGCATGCTAAGATCGGCATTGTGATGCTGCCAAATATTCAATTGCCGACAGGCCGCCTCTAATACCCAACTGCCTATCGCATTGATCATCCCCGATTGCTCGGCAATATCAATAAACGCGCCGGGATATAGCACGCCTCTTTTGGGATGATGCCAACGAATAAGCGCTTCGGCACCGATATAAGTTTGCTGTTCGAGATCCCTTAAGGGCTGGTAATAAAGCTCAAATTGTCGACCGCGAATAGCACTATGCAAATCGCGTTCAATTTGCGCATCTTCCTTAAACGCACTCAGCAATGTACTGTTAAAGACTTGAATTGCTGTGCCCTTTTTCTTCTTCGCATATTGCACTGCAATATCGGCGCAGGTCAGTGGTGCAAATAAATTTGCCACCGAGGCAATATCAACCACGGCCAGTGCGGGTTTAGGTTCCACTTGTTCACGGCCAATTAATATCGGCATGGCTAAATGCTGGTATAAGCGGGTGCTGATATAGTCCAGATCATAAACTGCGTTATCGTCGGTCAGTAATACCGCAAACTCATCACTACCGACACGAGCGATTTCAGTCGCTTTGTTGATGTCTGAAAAATGCTTTAAGCGCCGGCCAATCTCAATCAACAGGCTGTCGCCATTTTCATGGCCATAAGTATCATTAAAACGCTTAAAGGCGACTAAATCGACTAGCAACAGTAGCCCATGTGTTGTTCGCTCGAGCACTCGATTAAAGTGACTGCGATTGTTCAGTCCAGTCAAGCTACAACGCCACGCCAGACGTTCCAACTCCGCTTTGTAGTTATGCTCATCCGTACTTTCTTCACCCGACACTAAAGCGTAATGATTGCCTCTATCGGTGATAAATTGGCTCACAACATATTTCAGCCAATAACGACTACCATCAGCACGATTAAATTGCACCTCACCTTTTGCCAGTTCACCTCTGAAAATTTTTGCTAAGGTCTGCTCAGCTAACGCATTGTGCTGTTTGAAAAAAGTTAAATCACGTAAATTAGTGCCAACGCTCCTGCTGCGCGAAATACCACTAATATCCTGATGGGCTTGGTTAACGTACTCCACTTTTTCAGTGTGCAAGTTAATCAACATAGTCATTTGACGAGATTGTTCTATGGCGCAGCGAAAAAGGCTGAGACGTTCTTCCTTATCGTAAGCATGTTTAGTAGCAAGAGTGAGGGCTAATTGATCGGCCATTTGGCAAGCCAGATGAATTTCACTATCGTGCCAATGGTGTGTGAGCTGCGCACGCTCAATGCAGAGCACGCCCTCAAGATGGCCATTGATACGGATGCCAACTTCGAGACTAGATAAAATTTGGCGTGGAATAAAATAACTATCGACTAATTCTGTCAACCGCGGGTCAATAAGCGTATTACCAGCATCTATATGTCTGTGATTTTTTAGTTCATTTAAATAACGCGGCACCGTTTGCAGCAGTTTAGGACGGTAGATGTCCTGCAGCGCCATCGCCCCAAACTGGGCGACGAGAGATTGGGTGTTTTGCTCGGCAGAAAAAATCCACACCGACACCAAGGAGACCGCTAAATTCTGACACAGTAGCTCTGTCGCTAACTCTGCCGTCTTAGTGAAATCACCCTGCTGCTTTGCCGTAGAATGGACTAAAGACTCTAATAAGTGTTGATGCTGACGTCGCTTCACTCTGATCCCTACAAAACTTCGTGTTGGGTAAAACGATACTGCTGCGACTAACACACTAAAGATAGGAGTGTTAATGGAGCCGATTTATCATTGTTTTTGTTGACGCAGATTACACTATCTACATTTAAAACAGCAACATCGGCCACACTTTATTACAAATTAACCTCGACTTGTATCACAGGGGTTGCGCTATAGACCATTCTCTAACTGGAAAATCATTTTTTCGACACTGACATCAAATACCAGTTTGAGCGTCACACCCGTTTCACCTCGAGTAACGCTCGCTTGCGTGTGTCGAAAACGTGTCTGGGCACGCTCAACCATCTTTGCCGCCTCATTTTCCGCCTCGCCACCCATAAACTGTAACTCAAGCACAGTATCTTGTTCATCAATCACAGCACCGATGTCAACAAAGCTGCCGCAATCGGTACATGTGTCGTTTACTGTGGGGGTTTGTCCTGCAATGATACCTTTCATAGGGCTATCCTCTCTAATGGCCTCATGTTAAAAACTCAACATAAGCGACTCAACATTAATATCACTAACGACTAATTATAGGGAATGATGATGAGAGAGACTCTGGTATTGCTCACGCTTATTACCCGAAATAATACCTTTGATAATAAATAGCCTCAGTAGCATTAAGCACTGGTTAAGCGTGGGATCAAATTACGTTGGATCGCTAGTTGATCGGCAAAGTGCATGATTTCAACTTGAGGAGATGGCAATTGTCCCCGCTGACGCAAGCGAGTTGTAAACTCACAGTTACTTAAGGCTTCGGCGATGGCGATGGGTTCACCACCTCGGATCACTAATGCTTCCGGTCGCAAGGCCTGTTGCAATTGAAATGCTCTTGCCCCTTGCTGCATAAACACGGCGCTATTGTCGATAATATGATTGTCTGAGGATAAATCCGCCACTAACGTTTGTTTTGGTGGTAATTCAAACTGACGTTGTAGTTTTTCGGCAGTATCGAGTTCTTTTTGCCATTGAAACTGCGCCATGTCCCTCGCGTCAGCAGACAATAGCGACAGCAACAGGGCAAACTCACCTCGCCTGTTGTGTTCGATTGCCGCATTTAAGCGGGAGCCAATTTGGGCTTCATTGATTAAAGGAACATCGATTTGCATAAAAAAACATCGCTAAAACAACTCGTTGTCAGTTAATCGACCAGTTGAACAAGAACTTTAGGAAAATTTTCATATTTAGACTTTACATGCCTAAGGTTTCTGACTACTATGGCGGCCGCAATTGA
>NZ_JTLE01000094.1:3356556-3365359 GCF_000798835.1 Shewanella sp. ZOR0012 | reverse complement strand
CCTCGCTATAAAACAACCAACTGGAAGCAATACAACCAAGCCTTAATCAACCGCGGTTCACTTACCTTCTGGATTGATAAGGATGCAATTGGTAAGTGGAAAGCCAAGGTCGAGCCGCCCAAGAAAGGTCGCCCTCAATTATTTAACGACTTAGCCATTACCACTGCGTTGATGGTTAAGCGTGTTTTCTCTATGCCACTGAGAGCCTTACAGGGCTTCATTAATTAGGTGTTTAAACTGGGTGATATCCCATTTTCTTTCCCGCATTACCCCTGTATCAGTAAACGCGCGAAAACGGTCAATATTGCTTTTAAAACCAAGACTCGCGGCGCCATTGAGCACTTAGCTATCGACTCGACAGGCTTGAAAGTCTATGGCGAAGGTGAGTGGAAAGTGAAGAAATATGGCACAGATGGAAAGCACCGAGTGTGGCGTAAACTGCATATTGCCGTTGATACACATACTCACGAGATCATAGGTACAGAACTCAGCTTATCAAATGTGACCGACGCTGAAGTCATGCCGGATTTGCTCAAACAAACCCATCGAAAAATCCGCAATATCTTAGGTGATTGTGCTTAAGACACGGGAGCCTGTCATGATGCCGTTCGTCGAAAACGCGCTTTAGTGCTGACCCCACCGAGGGAAGGTGCTGCACTCTGGGAACCAGGACATCCACGTAACTTAGCCGTCAGTTGGCAACAACTTCATGGCTCAAATAAGCAGTGGAAAAAACGGTATGGTTATCATCGCCGCTCAATCTCATAAACCGCTATGTACAGGATAAAACAACTGCTAGGAGGCACGTTGAGCATTCGGAATTATAACGCTCAGGTGGGAGAAGCTCACGCGATGATTAGGGCTTTGAACAAACTTACTGGGCTAGGTATGCCTGAAACCCACTATATAGCTTGATATTTGAACAATGATGAGAGTTTTGTTCGCTGACTCGATTTAGGTAACAAAGCCATGCATATGTTGAGCGATATAACCGTACAGTGCGCTACGAGTGGCTAAACCAATATTTATTCAGCAGTATTGCCGAGGTACAAGAGCATGCGACATTATGGGAATAATGAACGACCAAAAAAAACAATTGGTGGAATACCATTGAAATATAAATAGGCTTTAATAACGTAATCTTGACTTTGTTTCCTAATAGTGAAATCCAATGTTTTTTGGGTTTAAATCAAAATAATATTCTGATTACAGATAAACGACTGACGATGAAACAAGGGTTTTAAACGCCATGCTGGCCGCTCAGGAAGTACTCTGTAGATATTTGTGCTTTTAGGAAACAAAGCCCGTAATCTTCTACGTCTAACGTCCATTAAAAATAGGATGATTACTCTTACTTCAAGTTGAGCATATTGAATCGGCAGTAGGTTGTTATCGAGGATGATGGGAGATATCGAGATGCTTTACTCCTACGACTTTATTTTTATCGATTTCGGAGACACGGTCACGAATACACTCCTAACTGCAGGATATGTAAAACTCATCTTTTTAGCTTCAGAACTGATCAAATGTTGATCAGTTGAAAGGCTGGTTTTCGTGACCGTGACCACCAAGTTGTAGTTAATAGTCGTTAATGTACAGTCCGATGGTCATGCAAATAATGTTAATTAAATCAATTGACAACATTTTATGTAAAATAGGTAACGCTCTAAAACCATATCTGCACGGCCTGTCACGCCGGGGGTCGCGGGTTCGAGTCCCGTCCGCTCCGCCAAATAGGAAAAAGCCTCATCATTTGATGAGGCTTTTTCATTTGCGATATCAGTAAACCACTAGTGGCTACCGTCTAAAGAATGTTGATATTTTAAGATTCAATTTTGTTCGTTTGAGCAAGTGCTGCTCGCGAAGCGAGTAAATATGGGTCGTTATTTTACTCAAATTACCAGCGTCTCTAATCACTGAAAGTAAAGAGAAAAGTCTTGCCAGAATGAACTCTTCGGGCAGTATTTGGCTGATATTTCTGCTGAGTTATCTTAGTTTTATGTAGCTTAACTATGCAGTACGGACTTTGCCTCGCACAACCAGCCAAACTGCTGCAACAAACCACTCTGAAACGTTGCCAACGCGCCCTAATATCTCAAATAAACTGGTCATATTGGCTATGTGGTTTTATCCCAATATTGCTACTCGCATTCATTTAAAACCAGCTGTTTATCTATTTCTTTTAGCCTGGCCAAAGCTTCAATTTAGTGTTTAGCTAAATTTTCATCCTGAAAGCAACTGGAATACAATCAAGACGGTGGAATAGTTTTACTAGTTTGTTGTTTTGGCATGAGTTATTTTTTAAGTTGAACCTTATCTAGAAAATCATTGTGCTGAAGGTTCTACTAAGATTCTTATTATTAGCGCTTAACATTGACGCATAGTGAATAACGACTAATATAAGACAGATGAGACACTCATGAGGTGATGCTATGCCAATACCTGTCACAATTGCTGATGATTCTTTAATGTCCAGAAAAGCGGTAAGACGAGCTTTACCGGAGGACTGGGATGTTGAGATCACTGAAGCGTGCAATGGAAAAGAGGCCCTAGAAGCAGCTAATTCAGGTAAGGCTGAGGTACTATTTCTTGACCTGACCATGCCTGAACTTGATGGATTTGGAGTACTTAAATGTCTTCATGAACAACAATCAAAGACGGTTGTGATTGTGATAAGTGCAGATATACAGCCAGAAGCTAAATTGTTAGTTGATTCCCTAGGTGCTTTTCGTTTCTTACAAAAACCGTTACAACCCGCACAGTTAAGAGAAGCACTTTTCGATGTGGGGCTAATATGAATATGTTGCTATCTGAAGAACAGCGAGACGCGCTCCAGGAATTGATGAATATTTCTATGGGGCAAGCAGCTAATTCACTTGCTCGTTTAATCGAAGCGAAAATTACACTATCAATTCCTAAAATCAGTGATGTTACTCCTGAACAATTTGTCTCTATGCTATCGGACGAGGCAATGTGGTACACACGCCAATCATTTTTAGGCAGTATTAAAGGTGAAGTTATTTCAACGCTATCTAAGCAGGGCTGCGATGCGATTGGTACATTAATGGAGTATGAACTGCCACTTACTCAAGACCGGTTAAATGAATTGTTGTTAGAACTTGCCAATATTTTAGCTGGTGCATGTTTAACCGGATTTGCTGAGCAACTTTCATTAAACGCAAAGTTAAGTATGCCGACAATGTACAATGCGGCTAGTCAGCATTACCACTATAGATGGGCAAGTACTTTAATGATGGAGGTTGAGTTTAAAGTGGAAGTGAGTCAGTTTGACTCAAAAGTTGTGATCTGTTTGGAAGAGGCATCAGTTCAAACTTTATTAGCGAAACTACAGCAGCTGCTGGAGTAATTATGAGTCAGTCACAGCTATTGCAGAAGCTTACTTCACGCTTACCACTTGGAATTTGTGTGGTTGATGAGTTTTATCAAATTATTTACTGGAATGAATTTTTTACCGATAGATTGTCAACCGATAATAAGTCAGTTACACACGAAAATAACTTACTCGCGTTATTCCCTGATGCCGCAAAATTTCTTCAGAAAAAAATTAATAGCGTTTTTGTGCTTAATAATGCCAGTTTCTCATATTGGGAACATCGTCCACATGTATTTGACTTTAGTAGCAGTCGGCCTATTACAGGTGAAGAGACTGCTATGTACCAAAATATTGAGTTTTTCCCGCTCGATATAGAAAATAATCAAGTGAAAACAGTTTGTTTAATTGTGCAAGATGTAACTGAGCTTGCAAGTTATTACCAAGCACAAAAATGCCTTTCTGAACAATTGGAACAAGAGCATACTGCACTGAGTCTTCTCAATAAAAAACTAGAGGCTGCTCAGAATCAATTATTACAATCTGAAAAAATGGCCGCAATTGGGCAGTTAGCTGCAGGTGTTGCTCATGAAATTAATAATCCAATTGGTTTTGTGAATTCAAATTTACAAAGCTTACAAGATTATAATGATAAGTTATTAAAATTACTTAGCTTTTATCAAAAACTAGTACATAAGATTGGGTCTCCGCCTTATTTTGCACTTGAACAAGATATGCTGAAGCGGCATCAGTTTGAATTTATATGCTCAGATTTACCTGATTTAATCAATGAATCGATTGAGGGATTAGATCGCGTTGCCGTAATAGTGAAAAGCCTCAAGTCTTTTTCTCATGTAGATAGTAGTGAATGGCAATATGCTAATGTAATAGAGGGTATTGAAAATACATTAAAAATTGCTGCTAACCAAATTAAATATAAAGCTGTTGTTCTTCGTAATTTCCAGGATAATTTGCCAGAGCTATATTGTCAGCCAATGCAGCTTAATCAAGTATTCCTTAATTTGTTAGTTAATGCTGCGCAAGCTATAGAGGAAAGAGGTGAAATATCTATCGATGTAAGTGCGACAGAATCAGAATTTATGATTGTTATTCGTGATACTGGTTCTGGTATTGCAGCACAAGATATACGTAAAATATTTGAACCTTTTTACACCACCAAACCTGTCGGAACAGGCACAGGGCTTGGTTTATCATTATCCTACAGTATAGTTCAAAAGCATAAAGGTGAGATTAAAGTCACTTCTACTTTAGGTGTGGGCACTTCTTTCACTGTGATATTACCAATCTTAACTCCTGCTGATGTTTTTGAGTGTTAGGTCTGACTCATGTGTTATCATTGATATTATATCCTATTATTTTTCATTTTCAGCTAAAAGTGCATCCGTTATAGCGGTTGACAATTCGTTGATTTCATCTAGGGTTATCATTCGATTTTTTAGTTTCACATTGAGATGAGCCGCACATGACGATATATTGCTAAGCCCTAAACACGCACTTGTTCCTTTTAGCTTATGTAATTCATGTCCTAACTTTTTTACTTCTCCATCATTGATAAGTTGCTTTAATAAAGACAATGTATTAGGTAAGGTTTTTAGATATTCAATTGTTAAATCATTATCTAATATGTCATCTTCTTTTTTTTTCTTATTATATGTTGATTGGTTTTCTCCCAGAAAATATTGCAAGGTATCAATGATCTGTTGTTTGCTAAAAGGTTTTGTGATTTTTTTGTTGAAAGAGCTATTTTTTTCACTGTCATCATAAAAAATATCAGCACTTAATAATAATAAAGGAATATTTTTATTCATCGCACTTATTGTATTTGCAGCGGTAAGTCCATCGATAACTGGCATTTGTTGGTCTAATATGATCAGATCGTAATTTTTTAGAGATGCTAATTGTATTGCTTCTTCACCATTGACACCAAAATCTATACTTATTTCGGTATCTTTTAGGTAAATTGCTACTAAGTCTCTAATATCCTCTACATCATCAACAAATAAGATGCTTTTCTTTTTCCAGTCTATGATGTCATTTTGAATAATGTTGATTTCATCATGCGTTATGGCAACGTTATTAATTAATTTTTCTTCGGGTAATGTGATAGAGAAACAAGACCCAATCCCAACTGTACTATGCATATTAAGTTGTAAAGACATAGCATCAGCTAATTGTTTACTGATAAATAATCCTAGACCTGTACCGCCATAATCTCTACTGGTACTGGAGTCTGCTTGAGTAAATGCATGAAATAAACTCGATGCTTGTTCAGATGAAATACCAATGCCGTTGTCGATAATTGCAATATATAACTCATTTTTATCTGTTATGTTAGCAACTAATTTTATAGTACCTTTTTGCGTGAACTTTACTGCGTTACTAATAAAGTTTAGTAATATCTGCTTAAGTCTATAAGGGTCTGTTTTTATATATTTAATATTTGATAGATTAATGTCTAACTGAGTGGTTAAATTTTTCGAATGTGCTAAAACAGTTAATGCATCACTTAAGCTGTTTAAAAGCGGTTCAATAGCAACCGATTGCTCAGCTATAGACATTTTTCCTTCATCAATTTTAGCCGCGTCTAAAATGTCATTAATTATACTTTGAAGGTGAGATGTATTTTGTTCAATTTTGCAAAGAGCAGTATGTACTTCACCATGGGTAATGGGTAAAATTTGTTCAGTGAAACCTTTAATTATCGTTATTGGAGTACGAATTTCATGGCTCATATTAGCAAGGAATCTAGTTTTAATTGCCGCTAGATGATTTGCTTTATCGCGCTCTTCTTCTAATTCTCTTGTTCGTTTTTCAACTCTTTCTTCTAACTCTTCATTAAGAAGTCTTACCTCATTCATTGATGATATTGTTGCGTTGTGAGCACCAGTTACTCGTCGTTGCATATTTATAAAGCTATGCGCTAAAGTGTCAATTTCAAGCGCCGATTGAGTCAGATTCAATGCTTTGCTATTTAAGGTTTTGCCATCCCATTGTTGAGTGTAATCTACCAATTGCTCTAATGCCTGTGTGTAGTTTTTTACAAATCTTTTTGATAATCTAACAGATGTTTCTAATATTATAGTGATTAAGGCTAGTGCAAGAAAAAAATAAATTGAAAGTTTTATGAAGAGATCGTTCGTGTCAATGAAAAAATATAACTCCCAACCAGTTAAACCTATTTTTTCATTGATGATAAAGTGATGCGCATCTTTGCTAAATGTAATAGGATTAAGTGGGTTGAATATACTTTTTCTTAGAAATGTATCTTTCATCGGCTCGCTATCTTTAGGTCGAGTCCAGACACTGCCGATATCACCACTTACATTGTTTCCCCATACTTTTCTTCCTGATTTATCTATGAGTATACGATGTGAAATACTATCAATATGTTTATCAAATAATGTCAGTAATGAATTAAGTTTTATTGCTAATTGTAGTACACCATCAAATTTATTTTCTCTTATTATAGGTGTGCTTACAGCAAATAATTGATCATCTCCGAGTGATCTTCCTTTGAAGGTATCACTTATAAAAGACGTTTTTGTTTGTTTTACCAAATAAAAATAGGGACGGTCTGCAACGCTCAAGTTGCCGATGTTGTTTGTGTTTGCATCAACTTTGTAGAAATCTCTAACAATACCATTATTATCTGTTACAAGTGAAGATATAAATTCTGGAGATTGTTCCACAAGAAGTTTTAAAGTGTTTTTGGTAACTTGTTTTTCTGTTGTATTAACAATAGTTTCAATCTTTACGATGTAATCTTTTAGTTTTAACTCAATATTGTCCTTAAGAGAGTTAATTTCATTTTGATAATGAACCATTTGTTTCACAAGTTCTAAACTCGTCAGTCCATTGAGACCAAGTGTAATCAGTAATGTTGCAGGGATTGCTGTGTATAATCCGACTCTAAAAGATAGTTGATGTTGCAATGACTGTTTTCTTAATTGCTCATTATTAACATATAATGCAAGGAGTAAACGTGCAGCTTTTACACTCCAAATAAATAATGCCGTTGATAAAGAGCAATATATAATCAAGAAGGATAAATTATCCTTTATAGCTTCCAGTGAAAACATTTTTATAACGAGAATAGCTGCTAAAAAATAAATCACAGAAATTTGCGTTGTGTTTGAGCTATTTTTTTTAATATAAATATTAAATAATACCACTTGTATAAGGCTTAGTATTATAGCAATAAAAGAGGGGAGTGGAGATGCAACAAAAACAAAACATACTAACGCCCACAAGGGACCTAAACGTGCTAGAATCAATAATGCTGCAACATTGCCTATATTGAGAGGTACTGCAATTGGAACGGTTACAACTGATAAATTGGCAACCAATCCAATGATAATACAATATAATAAGAATAATATTCGATGTTTCTTAATGGATTTATTATGTCTTCTAATTATTGCTAGCATGGCTAGACTCCGGTAGACCTATAACAAATTTTGTACCCGAAGGCCCTGTGTAGTCAAGAGTAATAAATCCATTGTGTTGCTCTACTATAGCTCTTGATATTGATAGCCCTAACCCAGTACCTTCACCAATTTCTTTTGTTGTAAAAAAAGGTTCAAAGATATGTGGTATATCAGTCTCATGTATACCGTTCCCATTATCCTTTATTTCAATGTTTATCCAATGATTTATCTTCGTGATATCTATTTCAATTAATCCTTTTTGATGTTTTATTGAATAATAGGAGTTGTTTATAATATTTAATATTACTTGACTTAGTTGTGTTGTGTTTCCTTTGACTAATGCACTTTCTAAATGATGAGTTAAATTTATTTTTATGTGTTTTTTTAGATTGACTTTAGCTATCTTTACCGTATCTCCAACAAGATTTACTATGTTTATAGTTGATATGGTTTGTTCATCTGGATGTGAGAAGTTACGTAGGTTTTTAATAATATCTCTAGCACGTCTAGCACCTTCTTGACTTTCATTAATTAATTCAATGCTGTCTTTTAATATGAAGTCAAGCTTATATTTTTTTACGGACTTATTAATTTCTGGATATGTATTGTTTACTTCGTTTATGAATGAGTTGATATCTTTTAAGTACACGTCAAGCGTGTTCAAGTTACTATAAATAAATCCTAGTGGGTTATTTAATTCGTGGGCAACACCGGCTGCAAGTTGACCAATTGCCGCCAATTTTCCTTCTTTCGCTAAACTGTTTTCAATTCTTTTTTGTTGTGCAAATAAACTGTCGCGTTCAGCTGCAATATGGCGATAGTCTCTCAATGTGAGTGTGTTTGCGATAAAACTACAGTAGTTTGATATGATAGATTGCGCTCCAGAGTTAAAGCTATAGTGCTCTTTTTTTAGTAAGATGATTGCATAATCACTGTTGTTAAATTTTACAGGCTGAATTAATGCTGATGTCGCTTGGGGCAATAGGCGTTTTAGTGTGCTTGACCAATTAGAGGTAGAGTCTAA
>NZ_JTLE01000094.1:3198056-3356546 GCF_000798835.1 Shewanella sp. ZOR0012 | reverse complement strand
TGAAGAAAAAAACTGGGAGGCGGGGGCTTTGCCCTTCCAATAATAGGAGGCTGCATGCGCCATCTGGATTTTACCTTGGCTAACGCCATCGAATACAGCAAAGGCAGGCATTAATTCTCCCGCGCCGTAGACGCTAATGTGCAATCGGCCGTGGGACATCTCATCGACAAGCGTGGCAAAACGCTCAGGGGCCATGCCTAACCCAGGAAAATTTTTTGGCCAAGAAGTGGCTAAACGCCATTCAATCACCTCTTTAACAGGAGGCCCTTCAGCAACGGAAATAGACTCCGCATGTTGAGATGAGGGATTACAGCCAGTCACGCCAAAAAACAATACTGCTAATAACAGCCCCCCCAAATAACGCATCACGCACTCCCCGCAACAAAAACTGTTAACCACATGAAAAATAGCACTCTTTTTGTAGAAAATAGGCGCTTAACTCGATAAATAGAACATATTGTTAACACAGAATATTCGACAGGGGAACCTAAGAATGAGACCAATTTGACTTAAAACAAAAAGCCACTTTAATAAAGTGGCTTTTTGTTTTAAGCATGACCCGTCCTAAATAGCGTTAATTAGCCGCGACAATTGGGGGTTTTAGGCACCTCGACGTTCGTCGCCCATTCACTTTGAGTAAAGGTATGAATAGATAGCGCGTGGACACCATTAGCTAACTCATCGGCTAAACAGTTGTTCACCAAGCGATGACGGGCAAGCAAACGGAGCCCTTCAAATTCATCGCTGACCACCACAACTTTAAAGTGAGTCACTGAATTAGGAGGTACATGATGACGATGACTTTCGTTAAGCACTTCTAAATAGGTTGGTGAGAAGCTCTCAGTTAACTTCTGATTGATGGTCTCAGCCACTGTGCTCTGCACTTGGGTATTGGACATATTCAACTCTCAATATGGGTAAATCCAGTGGCCGCAGAGTACTGCTTCAAGTATAAAAGATCAAATTTCAGCGCCCGTTTTGCAACTTAAAACCTAACAAATCCGACAACATTTTGAATTCAATAACCTTTCAATTATCCATGATAATTAACGATAAGTTGCCTAAATGTGTAGTTCCAACAAGGCTCTGTGACCTTTAGGCGCTTAGGTACACTGTGCAACCAGTCACGTTGCATAGGCCAGTGCATAATTAATAAATCACCACTATGTAAACTAATCGTGTATTTAAGCTTGCTATGTTTATGTTTAATCACAAAATCACGAGTCGCACCTAAGCTGATGGAGGCAATATCGCTGCCGTGGGCAATTTCAGGTTCATCATCACTATGGGCCCCCATACAATCCTGGCCATCGGCGTAACGGTTAACTAACACCCCATTACTGCCAAGGCTAAAATCTCGCTGCAATTTATCGCGTAATTTTTGCAGATACTGAGGCCAAGGCAAGGCGCGAATAAATAGCCCCGAATACATATAGTCACATCCCAAATCGCCATACCAAACCTGCTGGCGAGGGATCGAATGGTATCGTCCAAACACTTGAATTTGCGGGCGAGTAAGCGGATATGATTGCGCCTCATTAATCAACGCATTTTGCTGCGCCTTACCTAGATAATCCCGCACTAAGGTGATAGGTGGTTCGAGTTGTCCAATATCGAGGCTTTCGATGGCAAGCACATCATCAGGTGTATCCAAAGGATAATCCTCAAATTCGAATCCTAATTCAGCTTGTTTCATACTCCCACCTTATGCACAGTTCGCCCTTTCGACAATCAGCCTAACGCCAATGATAGTAGTGTTTTACGTAGGTTTGCGCAGCGTTGCGAGTCAACAGTGTATCCAGCCTCAGTCTGAGGATTCAAATTTGACCAGTAAACTTGGCTGCCATGGTACGGCATCAAAGACATACTTCAAGGTATACAAACTAAGGCAAACATCGCAAGCGGCCATGAAATCTGCGATAATCAGCGCCTTATTTTTATTGGCACAACACAACATGACGACACAATTTTCAGTAGCAGGAATAGAACTCGCACTATTTCGCTATCCCGCATCGCAGGAATCGAATCTTCAAGCGTGGGATGCCGCAGACGAGCATTTAATCAATAGTTTGATTGAAGGTGAACAACCAGCTGTGCCAACGGCCATTATTAACGATAGTTTTGGCGCCTTAAGTTGCGCCCTCTCGCGTATCAATCCCAACTGGCCGCTTCGCGTTGAAACCGATGCCAGAACCAGTTTTTTAGGTGCAGAGCAAAATCATCATCGCAATCAGTTGCCGATGGATAACCTGCAATGGTTTACCAGTAGCGACACCTTGCCTCAAGATGTCGCCTTAGTGTTGATGAAATTACCGAAGAATCTCACCTACTTTGCCCACCAGCTCATGCGCCTGTCGCAGGTATTACCGGCTGGCTGTCGCGTCTTAGTTGGCGCAAAAGCCAAATCAATCAACGCGAGTTTACTGGCATTATTTGCTAAACACTTGGGGCCAGCGAGCGCCAGCCTTGCATGGAAGAAAACCCGCGTGATCACTTGTATTAGTGATGGTAAGCCAAGAACACTGCCAAATGAAATCATTTGGGATATTCCAGAGTTTAACCTGAAAATCAGCAACTTAAGCAACGTATTTGCCGCCAACAAGCTCGATATTGGCGCACGAATTATGCTCGACAATCTACCCCAAGGAAAGTTTAAAACGGTTGTCGACCTTGGCTGTGGTAATGGCGTGCTCGGGCTTCGTGCCGCCCAATTATATCCCAATGCCGATATCCATTTTATCGATGACTCCGAAATGGCTGTTGCCTCGGCAAACGCCAATTGGACAACCAATCAACTCCCCCAAGGTAAGGGACATTTTCATTGGGATGATTGCATGAGCCACTTTCCCGATGATATAGAGCCTGATTTAGTGCTGTGTAATCCGCCCTTCCATCAGGGCGAAGCCATTACCGATCATATTGCTTGGCAAATGTTTTTAGATGCCCGTCGTCGGTTAAAAAATGGTGGGATTTTACATATAGTGGGCAATCGTCACTTGGCTTACCATGTGAAATTACAACGCTTATTTAAAAACTGCACCACCGTTGCCTCAAATGGCAAATTTGTCATCCTGCAAGCCCAAAAATAGTCCTTTCTACACCGCGAAACTGGCGCTAGCGATTAGCGCTGTTTTCGCAAAATTAGCTCAGATGCTCATCATCAGAATGTTCTGAACAGCGGCTTTTAACTAGCCGCCGCCCTAAGTTGTCAGTACAATCCGCGAAAGCAAATACATAAAACTAAACGACCTAGACTTTTATGTACCTGATTTATATGGATAGCGTATTTAGGATACTGATATGCAGTTAAAGGATGACGTAGAGCAACTCAAGGCAGAATTGACGCAATTAACGTTGCAGCACCTCGCGCAGCAATCTTCACTTGACCGCCAACTAGCTGAGTTCTCAGCCAAACTCGATTCCTTAAGCTTAAAGCTTGAACAGCAAAATTATGGCTCCACTCCAACGAGCAGCATAACTGAGCTAACCGCTGCCGAGTCATCCCCGATTGCGATCACAACAGATACCCACGCAATAGCGAGTCACGCCGCTCTGCAGTCCGAAACGGTTTCACATCCTATTAAGTCACAAGCCCCAGCCACGTCACCTTGGCAGGATGATCCATGGCAGCGCCAAACTAACCCGCGCTCTCGCGAGCAACATGATTCGCCACAAGCCACTGATATCGAGCTGATAAAGCAAACTCGGGTAGAACTAGGTGTTCAAGCAACAAGCCAAGTTGAAGCCCAAGTAGAAGCCTTTTTATCGCAAGGCGTTGCCGCAATAATGGCTCCCTTTGTGGCCATAAAAGAACAGCTAAAAGGCTTCTATCAACATTATCAAGCGAAGGGCTTGGGGCCAGTGTTTTTAATGACTGTGGCCGGCATTATTACCCTCACCCTAGGTTTTGGTTATCTGCTGCAATATTCCATCAATCACTGGTTTTCTGAACTCGGTAAAGCATTGCTCGGCTTTGGCTGTGCTAATGCGATAATCGCTGGCGGCATTTTTATCCGTCAAAAACGCCAAGGTATGGCCGACTTTGGCTCGGGAATCGTTGGATTAGGGCTGATCTTAAACTACCTGTGCGCTTATTTTATTGGCCCCTATTTTGAGATTATTCCCAACGGCGCCAGCTTTATTCTATTGCTATTGATTACCTTAGCGGGCTATGGCCTTTCAATGCGCCTCGATGCCAAAGTCATTGCGGTCATCGCCTTAATTGGTGGCTCAACGGCACCAATGATGCTGTTATCCCAAAGCTATGCGCCGCTGCTATATATTCCCTACTTACTGCTGATTGGTACTGGGGCATTAGCACAAAGCCGCAAATTGCAGTGGCCATTACTGCTTGAAATGACCGCCTTATTACATATCGCTTGTATTGAAGCCTTCAGCTATTTTGTCGATTTACCACTCCAGCAATGGCACGGCGAAGCTGTGCTGGCCGTTTTGAGTCTTAACGCGCTCTTTTATCTCTATGGGCTAGCTGGGCTTATCGTTAACTCATCGACAACATCACTAAGCCATAGGGTATTGGCACTGCCGATTGCGTTATTGGCTTTTGTGATTTTTGAACTGACACAATTTACTGCGTTTGCAGGGGAAATCTTTATCGCTAACGCACTAGTCTGCGTAGGGCTATACCTTAAACTTAACAATCGGCTCGCTAAATCCCAATCTAGCCTCTTGCTAGTGTTTGGCGGAAGCTTTGCCGCCTTTGCGGCACTTTATCTGGTAAGCCATGATTTCTTAGGATTAGTATTGCTACTCGAGGCAATATTGCTGTTGTGGATTGGGCTCAACGAAAAACTGATTTCAGTGCGCGCCGAAGCCTATGTCTTGCTAGTGATGGGACTGGCGCTCAATGCCTACAGCCTACTCTCGGGCTTGACCTTACTCGAACTCGGCGGCTTATCGCCAGTGGGTGCCCTTGGCTTCCCCCTTATCGCATTAGCTTTAAGTGCTGGCGGATTGTTATTTACAATCAATCAATTAAAAACTAATGAATCAACACTCTCCACCTTAGAAGGGCAACTCTGTTATCTGCTAAAAGAAAGCCTCAGCGGGTTTTATGTCGCGACGCTATTGATTACAGCTTATCTTGTTAGCAGTGATTACTACCTCGCCATTATGCCACTCCTTAGCCTGTTACTCTTATATTTAAGTAGCAAAGACAAACTGGTGGTCAGTGAGTTTGCCGCCTGGCTATTGCTGCTACCATTGCTATTCGCTGTAATCGAAGGCATTACTCTCTCCGGCAGCATGAGTTTTAGTGCACAGCCACTGATGGCCAAACTCGCGCGGATTGAATTGTTCGCAGCCCTATTATTGGGTCATTATTGGTATCGTAGATGCTATCCAGAATCCTTATTCGCTCAGGCCGCTAAACAGATACAAATCGGCTGTTATCTTCTTTTACCACTGTTTTTATTACCTAAAGTCATCCGCAGTTATTGGGAGTTTACCGCAGCCGCATTCTGGCTTAGCAGCCTATTCAGCCTTGGACTTGCCTATGTGGTTAGACACAAAGCCCTTGAGATTGAAACTAAAATTCTGACCTGGCTTGCCATACTCACCACAGCGAGCTTATGTCTGATTGAAATCTGGCAAGGGCTTATTGCGCTGCTGATTGGCATGCTTGTTATGGGATTTGTACTCATTCGTTATCGCACTCTCCCCGACAGGTGGCGGCTACTATTAACCCTTCAATGGCAACTGAGTCCCTATTACTTTGCACTGCCGTTGGCCGTACTTGTCTATGGATTAAATCGCACTGATGTGGTGGCTTGGTCGATGACGGCTTTAGCGCTCAGTGGCTACTTTGCACTATTACTCCAAAGAGGGACTAACCATACGGGCGAAAAGACCAGCTTATTCGGTCACATTGCCTGTGAAATCCAAGCCGCAGTGCGCTCAAGCTACAGTCTTGCCTACGGTCTTTGCCTTGGCCTAGCGCTGCTGCCTATCCTGCTGCATTTTGAGATATCGTTGAGAGTAGATTTGAATAATGCGTTACTGATCCTCTGCGAATTTACCGCCTTAGCATTGCTTGCCACGCTGATATTACGCCGCGGCGTTGCTATCCGTTTACATCGACGCTTCTTACCGCTGCAATGGTTAAAATGGGGTTGGCATGGATTACTTGCGCTCAGCTATCTCACCTGGAGTTATGTATTTGATAACATGATTGCCGCGCCGCTCAGTGCGATTTTATTAGTGGTGCATGGCAGTGTATTGATGTTTATCAGCTTAAAACCCCAACATGCGGATATGATCCGCCTCGCCGCAGGGATCTTTACCTTAGCCACGCTCAAGGTGTTATTACTGGATATGGCGTCCTTCGAACTGGTGCAAAAAGTCATCGCCTTTATGTTAATTGGAGTCATTTTACTGAGCGTATCTTACTTCTATCAAAAAGCGCGTAACCGCCTTCAAGAAGCAAATGAGTAAGAGACGTTTATCCTTCAAACGCAAAAGGCCGCTTCTACTAGCGGCCTTTTTCAAACACATACGATGATATGACAAACTTTACATCAATGCTTTTTCCAGCGCCTGCGAAACATCGGCGATAATATCGTCGATATGTTCAATGCCGACGGAAATACGAATGAGATCTTCAGACACCCCAGCTCTAGCAAGTTCATTCGCATCCAGCTGTCTGTGGGTGGTGCTGGCAGGATGACAAGCTAACGATTTCGCATCACCAATGTTCACTAAGCGCAAAACCATCTTCAGGGCATCAATAAACTTACCTCCCGCGATTTTACCTTCCTCTGGCGTTACCGCTTTAATACCAAAACTGATGATCCCAGAGGCTTTACCGCCAGTGATCTTTTCACAATTCTCACGGTAAGGACTGCTCGGCAGAGCACCATAATTTACCCAGCTAACGGAAGGATGCAGTATCAAATACTCGGCTAACGCGAGCGCATTAGCACAGTGACGTTCCATACGCAGACTCAGCGTTTCAAGTCCTTGTAACAACAGGAATGCACTGTGGGGTGAAAGTGCCGCCCCCGTATTACGCAGCGGCACCACACGGCAACGTCCGATAAAGGCCGCGGGGCCAAAGGCTTCGGTGTAGACCACGCCGTGGTAGGAAGGATCGGCCTGATTTAGCAAGGAAAAACGTTCTTTATTCGCCACCCAATCGAATTTACCCGAATCGATAATCACACCGCCGATGGTTGTACCATGGCCGCCAATGTATTTGGTGAGGGAATGAATAACGATATCGGCACCATGCTCAAACGGGCGACATAGTACTGGCGTGGCGACAGTGTTATCGACAATTAAAGGCACACTATGTTTATGGGCAATCTCGGCTAAACGTTTAAGGTCGACAATATTACCGGCGGGGTTACCGATAGACTCACAAAATAACGCCTTGGTTTTGGCATCGATTAAAGCTTCAAGTCCTTCAAAATCATCAAAGGCCGCCATCCGCACTTCCACTCCTTGGCGCGGCAGCGTATGGGCAAACAGATTGTAAGTACCGCCATAGAGCTGGCTGGTGCTGACGATATTATCGCCAACCTGAGTTAGAGCTTGAATCGCATAGGTAATAGCCGCCATGCCAGACGCCACAGCAAGCGCACCAATCCCGCCTTCAATGGCGGCAAGACGCTGCTCAAGTACGCTGGTCGTTGGATTCATAATCCGAGTATAAATATTCCCAGCAACTTTTAAGTCAAATAAATCAGCACCATGCTGGGTATCATCGAAGGTATAGGACGTCGTTTGATAAATAGGTACCGCAGCAGCTTTAGTCGTTGCCTCAGACTCATATCCGTGGTGTAACGCCAGTGATTCAAGTTTCATTTTTGCTTCCTTCCCCTGAAAAATTCCCAACCATTGCGCCTAAGCCAACACAAACATTGGGGGCACTTTGCGAAAATAGACACTAAAACCGCACAAGATTTGTGCACTGCACCCAAGCTACCAGACGGCCATCTAGAAGTCTAAACATTTTTATACATAGTGCTTTAAAATTTAACTGCTGCAATTAAAGAACAAGTATTTTGAGTAAAATAAGTTTCACCCATTTATCCGTTATTATATTGTTATTAATATGACAATCATTTTCAGGCTTGCTTTATTTTTTTAGTTGGCCTATGGTATGGACAGTTTATTAGTCATTAATCATTAACTCTGTTAGATGATTAATTTAATCTTAAAATTATATGGAGATGTAGCCCGTGTTAAAAAATGCATTTTCATTACTCAGACTTAAGTCAGCTTGGTTAATGCTGAATACACTTGATTATTTATCCCGCGCGGTACGCCTGTCTCTTAAATTCCCAGTTTAAGCCGAGTGCTACTCGCACTCGGCATCTGATTACCCACATTTCAATTTATTGCTCCTATTTTTATGCTGGGGCTTAGCTGTTATCTAGCTCATATTTGGGGTAGCTATGTTTTATTCTTTTTTTAGTAATCTATTTCAGTCTTTTATGTTGAAAACAGAAACCTATTACTTGCAAAACAGTTTTAATGCCTCATTACGCCCCACCGCACTGGCGGCGGTGATAGCAAAGCTCGATCAACTTAAAAGTGAAGAAACCCTAGATAAAGTGACCGTTGGGCGTGAAGTGCTCCTCGTTAATCAACAGGATCAGCAGGAGTATCGTATAGAACTGGTATACCCACCTAGACACAAACCAAGAGCGGGTCGCTACTCTGTCATTTCCGATTTAGGTGTGAGCTTACTGGGCCGAGCCAAAGGTGAATATGCTGAGGTAAATATTTTAGGTAAACCTGTGCTGTTTATGGTGAAGGATATTTCCCTTAGCAAGAGACAACCTAAAAATTAACGGCAAAACTAACAGGATTAGAATAAAGCATGTTCAAATTTCAGTGGCAACATGCTTTTAGGTCGCTATTTGCGGCGGCATCTAGCACAGGCATAAAAATATATTGGAGGATACGATTTTGAAGTTATTTACTGGCCGCGAAATAAATTAATAGCAGAGAGCTAACACTTACTCCTCTTAAAAACTTACTAAGTATGGCAGCGCTTATGTAGAAACCATAAAGAGGTCAAAGTGTTTTATCTCGCTCAGAATGCTTTAAATTATTCAAATTTATCGATAGATTAATTTGAACTAACTGTCGGTGAGAATGCGGCGCTACACTCGATAGTTTGACTTTACTTAATCTCATTTTAGTTAGGAGTATTTTCCATGAGTAAAGAAAAAGCGAAAAAACCGCCGATGAAAACCTTAAAAGAGAAGCGACAGGATAAGCGGAATCGCCAAAAAGCCTCCGATTAATGCCTGTTATAAAAATCCCTTAAATCCTCTCTTTTATGACATAGGGTGCGGCAATAGCCGCGCCCTATTTTTATGCCAGCTGGCGGCGATATTGCTCGGGTGAGTATTGAGCATATTTTTTAAACATCACAATATAGGGTGAAGTTTGGTTATAGCCCAATGTCAGGGCAACTTCTTTGATTGATAAGCCTTCACGTAGCAATTGCAACGAATAAATAAACTTATGTCGCTGACGCAATTCAGTAAAACTCATTCCAAGGCGGTCTTGGCAACGCCGAGCGAGTGTGCGTTCTGTGGTATGTAATTCACTCGCCCAGCTTTTAAGGCTTATTTGACTGGCTGGCTCGAGTTCAAGTTGCTGCAAAATAGGTTGCAACAGTTTATCTGTACTCGAAGGCAAAAATTGTGGCTGCGCCTGACCTAAGATTAACTGGTCAATTAACACCTCAACCAAACGTTTATCCGCATCCGTTTGTGCAACACGCACCTGCCGCTGGCGGAGATCGTTCACTATTGCCTGCGCTATCGGCGTCACCGCAAGTAAACAAGTTTCATCAGGAAAAACCTGCGCCCGACTCGTAACAATATTCAATGAGCAATAATGGATACTGCGGCGGGTGTAACTCTCATGCTCTACGCCTGCTGGCACCCAAATCGCATATTGGGATGGCGACAAAAATCGTTGTCCAGCCGCATGCAACTCCATAATGCCACCACTGATCAGCTGTAATTGCCCCCAAATGTGGCTATGTTTTGGTGTAATGGTATTGGGCAGAAAGGCTTCATAGTTGAAGAAAATATCTGCCACTGGCGCTTGCTCAGAATTAAGTGGATGGTAAACAGGGTGCATCGTACTCCTAAAACTCGACTTTACATCCAATCAAAACATCGATTGATGCGGTGGTTGTCTATCGAGGAACTGACATTGTCTTTTAAGCAATATTTATATCATAAAAGACCAGCAATAATAGCGACTATCTATGACAGCACGTTTGCCACTAGGCATCGGCTCGTTTCCCCCAATGAAGACTGACCTATGTTGTATTTATTTCCACTACTCGCCGTAATGATTTGGGCGGGTAACGCCATTGTTAACAAACTTTCCTTTGGAATTATCGCCCCTGAAGCCATTGCCTTTTATCGCTGGTTTTTTGCCATGCTTGTGCTTACCCCTTTTATGCTCAAAACCGTCTTGAAAAAACGTAGAACAATCATTCCTCTACTACCGAAATTAGCGACCTTAGCCTCCTTAGGAATGGTATTAAACCAAAGCCTTGCCTATTTTGCCGCCGCGACGACAACCGCCACCAATATGGCATTAATCAACTCGTTAGTACCTATGATAAGCCTGTTTTTAGCGGTACCTTTACTCAAGCAAAGGCTCTCGCCATTAGTTTTTGCTGGCAGCCTAATCTCACTGCTGGGCTTAGTGTTTATGCTAAGCCACGGGGATATGGCTAATCTGGCGATAGGGGTTACTGAGGGGGATTTATTATTACTTATCAGTGCGTTTGTGTACGCCCTTTATGGGGTACTGCTAAAACGCTGGCAGCTACCGATATCGACGTGGGAATCAGTGTATATTCAGGGCATTATCGCTGTGTTGATGTTAACTCCGCTGCTGTTTAGTGCGCCAAGCGTCACGATTAGCAGCCAAGCTGCACCACTTATTGTGTACGCCGCCCTTGGCGCATCACTCATCGCCCCTTGGGCGTGGATTAATGGCATTAGCAAATTGGGCGCCGAACGCACCAGTATTTTCTTCAATCTAATGCCAATTCTGGCGGCTATATTTGCGGCGATAATCTTAAATGAGACCTTAGCCGTTTATCACTACCTTGGCGGTTCAATGGTTATCTTGGGGGTAATGTTAGTGCAGATAAAGCCCAAACCTAAAATATCAGCCCTAAGCGCCTGTGCTGATTAAATCGACTCAATAGCCCCATATCAGTGGGGCTTTCCTACGATGATTCTCCTTAATTTTCTGTTGTTGCTGCAAACCACAAAATAGCGACTAAGCTATTTAATAAGCAATTTTGTCAGTACGTTATGGAGTACCCTATGTTTAATAGTATTCGAGTAAAGTTTTCGCTGATGTTTGCCATTATGGCGACCGCCTTGATCGTTATGGCAATTACTGATGCTATGCAAAGCCGCTCAACCCTTAAGCAAATGCAGGAGTTTAGTCAGTTATTTAATCCTGCGATTTCAGCCATTCTCAACGCTGACCGCGATCTCTACCAAGCACAGCTAAGTGAAGAAGTGTTACTCAGATCCGATCTGGGTAGTGATAGCCGTAAAAGTGAAATAGATAACTGGCAAGAGAATGTCGATCAGGCTCGCGATCGAATGGGGGAGTTTAAAAAACTCTTGCAGGATCATGCCCAAGTATTGCAATCCACCAATGGCTTTGAAGCACAGTTTTCGCTCTGGTATCAAGCCTCATCTGACGTGATAAATGCAGTAAAAAATAGTCAGTTCGACCTAGCAAGACAACTACACGAAAGCAAATCCAAAAAAGAGTTTAAAGCCCTAAGAAACATCTACAATGCCGCAGGTGAAGCCGCCGACAATCGCGTTAAAGAACTGGATTTACAAGCCACCGAGCAGGCTACAGCCCAAACTCAAATGTCAGTTACGATAGCTACGCTTGTCGCTATTGTCGCCCTCGTGATTGCCTACTTTGGCCCTAAGATTATTGTCAACGCGATTCAAGACATTACTAATAGAATTAATGACATAGTCGATGGCGATGGCAACTTAACCCAACGAATTCCTATCACTCGCCAAGATGAAATTGGCGAACTGGCCAATGCTTTTAACTTGTTCGTTGCCCAGCTGCAACAGATGGTAATCGCCATTATCAGCCAAACCAAAGATGTGAGCCATACTGTTGAAAACCTAGCGACTAAATCAGCTACTACCATAGGGATCAGCCACGAGCAGGAACAATTTGTCGACACCATAGTTACAGCCGTAAATGAAATGAGTGCCGCGGTAAGGGAAGTGGCCAGCAACGCCCTGCATACTGCTACCGAAATCACTAAGGTCAATGATCAGACTATTGAGGGGAAAAAAATCCTCACGCAATCGGTGCATCATATTCAGCAATTGTCTGAATCGGTTAAAAATGCAGTCGCTGTTATCGAAAAGCTCTCCGTCAACTCCGCTAACATTGCCTCGGTACTGGATGTGATCCGCTCAATTGCGGAGCAAACTAATCTGCTCGCTCTTAATGCTGCCATTGAGGCTGCTCGTGCTGGTGAACAAGGGCGTGGTTTTGCGGTGGTCGCCGATGAAGTACGTACTCTGGCGAGTCGTACCGAAACGTCGACTCAAGATATTCAGAGCATGATCGAAGAATTGCAGCGGGGCGTTAATGATGCGGTGAAGAGTATTGAATCAGGCGCCAGCCTCACCCATTCGACGGTTACCCTTGCCAGTCAGACACAAGATGCCTTAGATCAGATCCTAAATTCCACTTCTAAAGTCAGTGAGATGTCGACTCAAACCGCGACCGCAACAGAAGAACAAACCCACGTCACTGAGGAAATCAATCGTAACTTGACTGAACTGTCTGATAAAACAAGATATTGCAATATAGTGATCCAAGAAACACAGCAAATAGTGGTCAATACCCGAGCCATTTGTAGCAATCTACAAAAAGAAGTCTCGCGCTTTAAAGTCGCTTAAAGAGAGGCATTTGAGATACTGACCAAGCCCAAAAGGATTGGCCAGTTTTTATTTAAAACAATGGCTTGAAGAAAACAACCCGATAGGTACATCAAACTGCGGCACGTCAACCACACCGCCCTGGTACCGAGCATGTTTAAATATAACGGTTAACAGACTAACTGGCCGCCGAGCTGATTAATTTTATCTTTTGCAGCTTTAGCTGAAAGATAACCAGCCACCTTGGTTAGTGCATCTGCACGCCATGCGAAAGGCGCTTGAACGCTAACAACACGCTCATTAGACGCATCAAAGCTCATCATATCGACATTACCTGTCGGCAGTAATAATGCTGGACAACCTAGGCTCAATTGCTGCGAAACTCGTGAGCTTGCCAGAGCCATATTGCGGACTGTTATCTTCTGGCTTAATCCATTTGAGCCTCGACAAAGCACATCCAAGGAGGCAGAACCAAATACTCGCAAGTCCCCTCCCGCATTGACCCAACCACCAGAAACCCCTGCACGACGTAACTCACTTACTGCCATATCAACCGCATACCCCTTGGCGATACCGTCAAAAGTAACAATTAATGGCCGAGCTAACCGCGCTTGGTTCCCTTTAATTTCAATATCTTGCCAATCGCCCTGCAAAAGTAGCGGCATACCAAGGTAGCAAGGTAACGCCCCGCGAGACATCATTTCACCACCAATGGTGCAATTAAATAAGTTGTCGCTAGCTTTACCAAACCACTTGGCTAATTTAAATACCCTTAGACTATCTTGGCTTAGGGTGACCCAATGGCCAGGCTGACGGTTTAGAAGATTTAACTCACTATCTTGCTGATGAAAACTTAATAAACGTCCAATTTGTGCAATGCGAGAAAAAGCCGCAGTAATCGCAGCTTGAATGGCTTGCTCATCGAGTGTTGGTTGGCTGGGTTCTTCAACTACCGATTCGACTGCAATTTCAATTAACGTGCCCAGTAATGGCTTAGCTCTTCGTATCACGATGCTGCTGGCTATGTGAGGTGTGGATGAAGGATCACCGTTTTACCGCATCTGGTTACTAACAGCAAGAGTGGCCTTAGTATGTTATGCGAAAAGATACCCGCAAAATTAAAATGTTAAAAACTAACATAACTCCTCACACTCTCAGCACGTAGTACCGTGTCAAAAACAACAGAAAACCTAACAACACCGAATCGTACACCAACTTAAGATCCACTAAACTGTATCAGCGGTGGAGGAAGAAATAGCCCCCTATTGCTATATTACTGAGTAATCCACATTTAGCATTGGCTAACAACAACCAGTAAATCATTAATAGAATAGTTTTAATATACTGTTTATTAAGATTAAAAATTAAGACAAACCACGATTTAAACCTCTTTTTAACGAACAGATTACAACGGAAGTAAAAACATCTAGACGTCTAGATTGACAGTAAATTGGCAATCCAATATGCTTGGCACCAAGTTGCTAGGATATGATGCCAAGGCGACATAGATTTAGAGCGAGTTTGACTGCCAAGGAGCACGCAGACAACCCGCCGAGTAAAAGAGAAATTACATTGAGTCAATCAACCCAAACCACTGCACCGAGTAACCCGGCATCATTTGTTGCCCTGTTACCCTTATTCGTTTTTTTAAGTCTGTTTATTGGCGCAGGCGTCTATTTCCAAAGCCAAGGTGTGGACTTTGCTTTCTATCAATTACCGAGTGTGATTGCTATTTTGCCGGCCATTATTCTGGCTTTGGTGTTATCAAAGCAAAAATTAAATCAAGCCATTGATACCTTTATTGGTGGAATTGGCCATAGCAATATTATTGCCATGTGTTTAATTTACTTGCTGGCTGGCGGCTTTGCGGCGGTAGCGAAAGCCACTGGCGGTGTCGATGCAACCGTAGCCTTAGGTTTATCTCTTATTCCCTCAAACCTATTACTGCCAGGCTTTTTTGTGATTGCCGCCTTTATTGCAACGGCCATGGGTACCTCTATGGGTACAATCGCCGCCGTGGCACCTATCGCCTTAGGCGTTGCCGACCAGGCACAAATTGATTATGCCCTGATGGCAGGTGCCGTGATGTCTGGCGCCCTGTTTGGTGATAACCTCTCAATTATTTCGGATACCACGATTGCGGCCACTCGAACTCAAGGCTGTGATATGAAAGATAAATTCCGCGAGAACCTGATTTTTGCTATCCCAGCTTCACTGCTGACCTTTGTTGCCTTTGTCATCGCAGGACAAGGCCAAGCCGATCTAGCCGCTCAAGATATCGACTTTATTAAGGTGATTCCTTACCTGACGATTCTAGTATTAGCAGTTGCAGGGCTAAACGTGTTTGTCGTCTTAACCTTAGGCATACTGCTTGCGGGAGCCACTGGTTTGCTGACGATGGACTATGGCGTGATCCAATTTGGTAAGGATATCTACGCGGGCTTTAGCAATATGCAGGAAATTTTTATCCTGTCGATGTTAGTCGGTGGTTTAGCCGCGCTGATGCAGCAACAAGGTGGTTTAGCCTTTGTGAGCAAACAGATTGAAAAGCTCATCACCCGTTTCTCAAAAGCTCAAGGCGAAGCCTCATGCCGCGCGGCCGAATTAGGGATGGCGGGAATTGTAGCCGTGACCAATAGCTGCGTTGCTAACAATACGGTGTCGATTGTTGTCACTGGTGACATTGCGAAAGATCTCGCAGAAAAACACGGCGTAACACCTAAACGAGCTGCCAGTGTACTCGATATTTTTGCCTGTATTATCCAAGGGTTAATACCCTATGGTGCACAAGCGCTGTTAATCGCCTCGACATTTAGCATCACACCGCTAGCAGCCGTGTCCTATGCATGGTATTGCATGATCCTCGCAGCAGTAGCCATTGCAATTGTCATTTTCCGTAAACGCCACTGATGTAGTTAAGTATCACAAGGTTTATTGAAAGCAACACAAAACAAAGGGAGCCACTTGACTGGCTCCCTTTGTTTTAAAGGTTAAATGCAGCGCTATTTAGAATACTTGCCTTCATGAAGGGATTCAGGCAAGTTACACCCGATTATTCAACCTTGCCCCTTAACCCACACCACTATTCATTAAAAGCCAAATGAATCCAAGACAGCGTGAACCCAGTTTTTACGATTTACATCGCCTAATCACTTGGTTGATTGTGGGAGCCGCACTGCTCAGTGCGATAGGAGTGATGGTTGCTCTGTATGGACAATACCAAACCATGGGCGTTAGCGCCCTATTTATCCGCGCCGATTTTTTAGGGGACTATACCCACTCGCCCCTTGCCTATGTGTTTAATTTAGGATTATTGGCCGCAGGGATTTGCATGCTGATCTCTATGGCTGGGCTGTACTTACTCAAGCTCGATAGCTTTAGCCAATATATTGCACTCACAGGAGTTTGGGTTGGCACTTCGGTGATTTTGATGGGCATTTTTCCGATTAACTTTTTAACCATGCATAGACTGGTTTCCACTAGCTATCTCTTAAGCACGCTAACCTTGCATGCCTTAGTGATTATTGCCGGAGTCGTTCCTAAACTTATCTGCCCAA
Source organism: Shewanella sp. ZOR0012 (assembly GCF_000798835.1). Lineage (NCBI taxonomy): Bacteria > Pseudomonadati > Pseudomonadota > Gammaproteobacteria > Alteromonadales > Shewanellaceae > Shewanella > Shewanella sp. ZOR0012. Next base: position 3,340,042 of record NZ_JTLE01000094.1, on the reverse strand, counting down.
GGCCCTTGTTTTACTTGAGTTTATTAAGTTTTATCAGCGCTATTAGCCTGAGTTTACAACTGGATTGGAGCCAACTGGATTTTCCGCCCTGTGATATAGACAATCATTTCTGTTTGGTTAGTGCCAATATGTGGCTGCAAACGAACCTCAATATTATTTGGTGCTTAAGCCTTGCATTTGCGATGCGTCGTTTATCCAAAATCCTGTATTATCGCGCCCAAGTCCATCACCCGTTTTAACTTAATCATTTATGCGTCTAGCTAAATACCTTGCCCAATGTGGCATCAGTTCACGCCGAGAAGCCTGCCGTTTAATTGAGGCAGGACGCATTACGCGAAATGGTAAGATTGCCACACATCACGACCCAGTCCAGCTCGATGCAGATGGTCAATGCCTTGATAGTATTTGCTTGGATGCAAAGCCTGTATTAGGCAGCGAAACTCCTACCTATTGGCTATTCAATAAGGCCGTAGGTACAGATTGCCGTTTACTCAAAGACGATAAATCCAGCTTGATCCACTTACTGCCACCAACACCAAGACTCTACCCCGTCGGCAGATTAGATAAGGATTCCCGCGGATTATTGCTGCTCACTAACGATGGCGAACTCACCCACAAACTGATGCACCCCAGTTTTGCCCACAGTAAAACCTATCATGTGCAGCTAGAGAGGGCCTTCACCGATGAGTTTATTAAGCTAATGGCCAGCGGCGTAAAGTACAAAGAGGTAGATACTCTCCCCTGTAAAGTTCGTAGGCTTAGTGAAGATAAATTTGAAATAGTGCTGATCCAAGGCTTAAATCGGCAAATTCGGCGGATGTCCAGCGCCTTAGGTTATAAGGTTATCGATTTACAGCGAGTGGCCTTAATGACACTCAGCCTTGAAACAGTAAGCGAAGATAATTGTACAGAAAGCAAAGCAGCAACAAACACTCTACCAGAGGGAGAAATGCGACCGCTAACACCCACTGAAATTACAACGCTAAAAGCCGCACTAGCGATATAGTCAGATGAGGTGTGGTAACGAATCTCAGACCAATGTGACGTTACGCCCCATAAACCATTTATTCAGCTAAAAGATTTTAGACTGAGCAGCGCTAACGAGGTAACCTGAGCTCGGGATAAGTAGAGCCGCTGAATAGGCATCTTTTCGGGCCTCTGTGCGTTGGTCTGTCTAACCATAGCTCGCGATGCCGTACGACTGAGCGCCTTGATATACACAAAAATCTGCGCATTCAGTCAGAAAGAAAATATTTTTATCTTCAAAAAAAATCACTTATAGCATTGATTTAGTTTGTTAAATTTAGATTTTTTCGACACTCGTTACCCCGAGTTCAAGTAAGGTAAATTATTATGCTTTCAACATGTGAGTGGTTTATTGTGAATTTGGGTGATGCGCTTATATCACAATCAACATTAAGCGCACATCAATATCACCTAACCAAAGTTTATCAACAAGCTGGTAGCCCTGAGAATCTGCTGGCAGTATTTAAGCACGAATCCCAAGATCTCCATTGCCACATAAAGCTATTTCTTACTTCAGAATTTCAAGAATTAGCAATGTTAGATGGCGCCGTCAGATGCGTTAAACCTAATTTTAGCGGTACTAGCTATTTGGCGGGCAATCCGAGTTATATGCTCAAAAAATAGTGAACAACTACACATAGAGGCTATACAGCACCCGTATTGCCAGCAGAATCAATACCACACCAGAAAGTTTATCAATCAAGCCCGCTTTTTCCCGCAACTTAGGCAATATACTCGAATGGGATAACACTAACGCAATTAAGGTGTACCATAGCCCATCAACTACCAGTGGTGTTAGTACTATAAGTGCTTGACCTGTAAAACTATCTGCAACCATCACAAACTGGCTAAACAGCGCTAAAAAGAACAGCATAATCTTAGGATTGAACAGGGAAATCGCGATACCATCGCGCGCCGCCGTGAGCGTATCCGTCGCCTCCCCCGCCGTAAGTTTTGCCTGCATGCCACCGTTTGAGCGTAATGCTTGGAGCCCCATCCATGCCAGATAGAGCGCGCCTAAAATCGCTATCCCATTAAAAACCAAAGGCGCATTTTTCAGCATTACCGCAAGACCAAGTAGCGTGACTAGCGCATAGACCCCTATGCCAATCGAGTGCGCCCAAGCACACACAATCCCTTTCCCGCGACCACCGCCTAAGGTATGACGCACGACCATCGCCAAACTCGGCCCAGGGGACATAGCGCCCAAACAACAAATCGCCAATAGTCCCAACCAAGTACTAAAGCTCATTTTCACCCCTTTAAAGCATAAAAAGGCCCTCAAAAGGGCCTTCACAGGAGTGGCAGTTTAACACTGGCCTAGCAATACGGTCACTCTCATTTCACCCCGTTGGGATGATAAAAAGCGCGAATATCTTGCACCAGTTGCGCAAGCGATGCAGGCTCTACATACATCATATGACCCGCCTTGTAGTAATGCATAGTGACGCGGCTATTATCAATGCCGTTATCGGCAAAGGTATTTTCAGTCGCAAAGAAGGGCGTTGCGAAATCAAAATATCCGTTACCGACAAAAATACGCAAGTCTTTATTCTCGCGCTGCGCCTGTCCTAAATAGGGTGCCACATTCACATAATGCATTTGTTTACCGCTAATATTCCAGTTCCAGCCACGGTTAACATCGGTGGAAAGCACGTTGAAGGGGCGTGATAATTTAACCCCTAAATCCTCATACAGATATTGATGGATAGCCGCTGTATAAGCACCATCAATACCATATCCTGACGGGTCGTTATCGGTCGAGTCACCGCCACTGTCGTAATCTTTGCCAGTATAGCGACTGTCTAACCGCCCGATGGTCAAATCCTGATCCCTGAGCAATTCCTTGGTATAGCGACTCGCACTCACCCGTAAATTTACTCTGTCGAGGTAGGACTCACTCAAGCCCGTAAATCGCGCCAACTGTTTGCGTACAGCTTGATAATCACTTTGCGCTAAACGGCTGCCCTGTAATAGGGCTAAGGCGTAATCCTTTATAGCAAATTGACGCGCCTGTTCGACAAATGCTTCGAGCCCCAAGGCCTTATCGGCATCACTGACTTTGTTATGATAAAACGCAGTCGCCGCCATGGTCGGTAAAAAACCAATGTAGGGTTGGTTGTTGCCCGGTTGATAGCGAGCGTGACTAAAGTCGAGAATCGATGAAATCAGCATCACGCCATTGACAGAGATATCGGTCCAGCCGCCTTGGAGTTCATCCACTAATGCCGCGGCTCGCGTCGTACCATAGCTTTCACCGGCAAGGTATTTGGGCGAATTCCAACGCTTATGTTCAATCAACCAACGGCGGATAAACTCGGCAATGGATTGGGCATCTTCTTTTACGCCCCAAAAATCGGTGCCTTTCTTCTCACCCAGGGCGCGGCTAAAACCGGTACCCACAGGATCGATAAACACTAAGTCAGATTCATCGAGTAATGAGTAATCGTTAGCTTCAATCCGATAAGGTGCCGCACCATCATCTTTGGCATCACCGGGCACAATCACGCGTTTGGGCCCAAAGAGTCCCATGTGCAGCCAAAGCGAGGCTGAACCTGGGCCACCGTTAAAAATAAACGTGACTGGGCGTTTACTGCTGTCCTGCACATCATCCCTTAAATAAGTAATAGAAAAAATACTGGCCTGAGGCTCACCCTTATCATCCTCTAAAATGGTCTCCCCACTAATGGCTTGATAACTGATCTTCTGATTTTGAATCGTCATTTTATGCTTAGTGGTCACCACCTCTGGCACTAACTTATCCACTTTGGCTTCGCCTTTTTGAGCAGGCTCGGCATGGCCGACCATGGACACAGTAAATAACAAGGGCAGCAACATACTTGCCCATGTTAGCCCTGCGGGCGTTGACTTTTTATTTAGCACTCGCATCAATTATCCTTCCCTTCTGTAGTCATTATTTTGTGGTCTTTTTATTAGTGCACCAGCTTACAAAGACTGCGCACTCGGCGCAAAAGCACAATTGCAACTGAATGCGTCAAAGGTTTAATCGGCTTTTAAAACATAAATTCACGCAGATTTAAGCTGTTAGCCGCTAAGATAGAATGGATTATCGGAAACTTATGCAGGCATCTATGGGCACTATCACTCTCATCAGTCTGGTCATTCTCGCATTACTTGTGGGCGCGATTGGTCTGTTAATCTGGCAACGTAGCAAAGGTAAGCGCATTCCACTGGCGGTGATTTTTGTATTGGGATTTTTCGCCGTTGGCCTAGGCGGAATTATCGGTTTTGTGCATAAAGGCGAAGATTATCAAGCCTATCAAAAGCTACAGTGGCGCACGCTGGCCCCCGAAAAAATCGCCCCACTGGTCGCCCAAGGCTACACAGTGTTTGTGGATATCACCTCAGACTGGTGCAGCATTTGCCAAACCAATAAGGCTGAAGTCACCCATAGGGAGCAAGTGGTGAATGCACTGATGGCCGACAAGATTATTTTGATGCAGGGAAATTGGAGCGAAGCCGATTCCACCATCGCGAACTACATGCAACATGAAGGAGTACCGGGTACACCTTACAATAAGGTCTATGGTCCAAGGGCGCCTAACGGCATAGTACTACCGTCTAAACTCACCATCGATGCCGTGCTTAATGGCTTAGCCCAGGCTAAAGCCTTGTAATCTATTTTGCTTATTTGGCTTAATCTTCAAAAATGGAGTATTGAGAGCGCAATAAAAAAGGCTGCATCGCAGCCTTTTTGCACACTTCAAATCAGTAGAAAGCAATTTTCCGGAAAGGTGGGCAGAAAATCACTCCGTACTCTCAACAGCCGTCTAACCCCAAAACACTATAAAAATAGTTTTATAACTAGCGAGTTACTTAAATAAATATCTTAGCAAAGTAATGCATATTCCCATATAAGGGTAAGCGTACTGGTCTATTTCAACCTCGCCAATAATATTTATGAAACATTTTTATAACAATTTAGCAATTTAAGCCAGTACTAAATAAAACTTTCTATTGATTAAAATATAAGCTTTTTATTATCAACAAGTTAATGGTCAGACCTCTAAGCTAGCCTCTAAACCATTCTATTCAAACATGACAAAGCAACTCGCGATATATCGCGAGACGACTCAAGGGGTTATACTCTGGGCACTCATTCGTATTAAGGAATCAACGGAATGACATCAACACAGCCCGCCGTAATGCCCTTGGATAAACATTTTCTGCCAGAAAATCAGTTACTACTCAATGCCGTGGGTGAAGGCATTTATGGGTTTGATTTAAATGGTAATGCTGTCTTTATCAATCCCGCCGCCGAGCGCATGACGGGCTGGAAGAATGAAGAGTTACTCGGCAAAAATATCCATAATTGCCATCATCATAGCCATGCGGATGGCAGTCATTATCCCCAGGAAGATTGCCCCATCTACAACACCTTAAAGGATGGGATTGCAAGGGAAATTACCCACGATGTGTTTTGGCGTAAGGATGGCAGCAGCTTTCCTGTGTATTACAGCTCTACGCCCGTCTATCGGGACAACAAACTTATCGGTGTAGTCGCGATATTTCGCGACATTAGTATTCAAAAACAAACCGAGCAGTCGCTACGCCAGGCTTTAGCACAGGTTCAAGCTCTGTCGGAGCAACTGGCCAGCGAGAATCATTATCTCCAAGCCGAGTTAGCCGATAAGACCGGCGATGTGGATATTTCGGGCAGTAGCGCGGTGATCCGCCATATGATCCAGCAACTGCATATGGTGGCCAATACCGACAGTACCGTATTGATTTGTGGCGAGAATGGCACAGGCAAAGAGCTGGTTGCCCGCAACTTACATCAACTGAGTCGCCGCAAAGATAAGCCCATGATCAGCGTTAACTGCGCGGCATTTTCAGCCTCACTGTTAGAGAGTGAGTTGTTTGGCCATGAGAAAGGCGCCTTTACGGGTGCGACTCAACAGCGCAAGGGCCGCTTCGAACTCGCCCATCAAGGTACACTGTTTCTCGATGAGGTGGCCGAATTAAGTTTGGAGGCGCAATCTAAGTTACTGCGAGTGATCCAAGAGCAATCCTTTGAGCGACTCGGCGGCAGCGAAACCATCAAGGTCGATATTCGCTTAGTCGCCGCCAGTCATCATGATTTACTCAAACGCGTTGAACAGGGCTTATTTCGAATGGATCTCTATTACCGCTTGAATGTCTTCCCAATCCAAGTGCCACCGCTCAGGGCGAGACTGGAGGATATGCCCGAGCTTGTCAGCCATATACTGCACTCCCTTAACCGTAAGCTGGGTAAAAAAATCCGAGGGGTAAGTCAAAAAGGCCTAAAAAAATTAATGGCCTACAGCTGGCCTGGTAATGTACGCGAATTGCAGAATATCCTTGAGCGTGAGGCTATATTATCTCAAACGGATATTTTACATATCCATGCCATGCCCACGAATCACCTACAGACTCAAACCGCGGCTTCACCATTACAAACCTTGGCCGAGGCAGAAGCACAGCATATTGAGCAAACATTAAAACTGCTGAACTGGCGTATTTCGGGCGCAAACGGCGCTGCCAGTGTACTCGGCGTCCCGCCAAGTACCCTCAGATCGCGAATGAAGAAGCTCGGGATTACACGTCAAATCACTAATGATGAATAGTCTCAAAAACGCGATATATCGCCAATTGACGATATATCGCGACACACATAAAAACCAATCTAATTTAAATCAATAAATATCAAATAGTTAAATGCAAATTATTTTGGCCTAACGCTTGCTATAGGGAGCCGAATCTTATTTAAGCCGTTAGGACAGCATATGCCCAAGAGTGACACCCAACACAGAGAGAACGCCAAACATCCCTCTGCCGAGCAATTTATCCCGGTAAAAAATATCCAGGCGGAAGATAAGCCTGCACACAAAAGCAGTGACCAGATTCATTTCCGAGAGCAGAAAGGCTATTTTCAGCGTCTCAGAACCACAATGAATAGCCTGTTAGTACTGCTGTTTTTTGCACTGCCGTTTATTTCATTTGATGGTCGGCAAGCGATACTGCTGGATGTGAGTCAGCAACAATTCTTCTTTTTTGGCCTCACGCTCTGGCCACAGGATTTCACCTTACTCGCTTGGGTGTTTATTGCCGCGGCTTTTGGCCTCTTTTTTATAACCGTGTTTTGGGGACGGGTCTGGTGCGGCTATCTTTGCCCACAAACCGCGTGGACCTTTATGTTTGTCTGGCTCGAAAGCAAAATTGAGGGTAACAGCAATAAACGCAAGTTGCTCGATAAGGCGCCATGGTCTGCGAGTAAACTCGGTAAAAGAACGCTCAAACACAGCCTGTGGGGATTAGCCGCCTTGATTACTGGCTGTGGATTTATCAGTTACTTCATCCCAGCCCGTGAACTCTACTTGGATATTTTTACTGGCAACGCCGGCTTTTGGACAACCTGCTGGGTATGGTTTTTCGCGATTTGCACTTACTTAAACGCTGGCTGGATGCGCGAACAAATGTGCTTACACTGCTGTCCCTATGCGCGTTTTCAGGCCGTGATGTTCGATGCCAACACCAAAACCGTGACCTATGATGCCGCACGCGGCGAAGCCCGCGGCCCCCGTAAACGCAAGCAACAAACCGAACTCGGTGATTGTGTTGACTGTAATTTATGTGTTGAGGTCTGCCCGACGGGGATTGATATTCGCCAAGGCCTTCAATACGAGTGCATTAACTGCGGCGCCTGTGTCGATGCCTGTAATGAAACCATGCAAAAATTCGACTACAAACAAAACCTTATTAGCTATGTTAGCGAGAATGAATTAAAGGGCATCACCCATTCCAATTTGCGCTCGCCACGCTTTTTAGGTTACGGCGCTGCCGTTGTTATTATGTTGGTTGTAATAGGTTTAGATCTCTCCAATCGCAGTGAAATTCAGCTTAACGTCATTCGCGATAGACAGAGTCTGTACCGCGAAACCGCCGATAACAAAGTTGAAAATACCTACCAGCTGAAGATCCGTAACAAGACTCAACAAACCAAGCAATACCAACTCGCGGTCAACAGCGAAATGCCATTCAGCTTAATTGCCGACCCGGTAATCACCCTCGCGGCGGGTGAACAAGCAGATTACCCCGTGACAGTGTTAGCCGATAAGGATGCTATCCCTGCGGGACGCAAACTTATCGAATTCTCGGTAACGGATGTCAGCGAACCCAAACAAAGCGTCAGCCAAGAAACCGGCTTCTTTAGCCCTTAATTCATAGCCTCAATGCTCCCATTTAGCCGTAGACAACCAATAAGACGCCATCGATTGAGCGTCTTATTGGTTTTTAAAATGGCCACATCCTATTGCGCGCCCTTTTCTTTCCCCCAATTCACCTACCAATTGCTATAAAAATGCCCCTAAAACATCAACACGCCCTAATATACCCAAGTTAATAAAGACTTAACTCTACTCCGCCCATATAGAGTAAAAACACTATTTTTAACATAAAGATAGTAGCAATCTTTGGATAGAATTATTTGGCGATAAAGATTGACCTTATAGGTTGAATCCTTCTAATCTAAACACTCGTTTGATTTTAAAATAATAATAACGACTAAACCGATTTGAGGTAGTTAGGCATGGCATACGATCAAGAGTCACAACTCGAACTTGGCAAATACTCTTCACTCATAGACTTAATCGAACGCACTAGCCAACGCTTTGGCGATAAAACCGCATATGCTTGCTTAGGTAAAAGCAGTAGCTTCAATGAGATAGAACGTGATTCACGCTATTTTGCTGCTTATTTACAAAATAACACTAACCTAAAACCTGGCGATCGGATCGCGATTCAATTACCCAACATTACCCAATTTGTCATCGCCGCCTATGGCGCACTACGAGCAGGCCTGATTCTCGTCAACACTAACCCGCTTTATACTGAACGTGAGCTTATCCATCAGTTTAATGACTCAGGCGCTAAGGCCTTAGTGGTATTGTCAGATCTGTTGCCAACCCTCGCCAAAGTGGTTGCAACCACACCAATTGAATTGGTGATTTCGACCCACCCGTTAGATCTTATCGATCCGCAAGTTCAGCCCAAAACGGGGCTTAAAAATGTCGAATTCTGTCACGTATTAAAACAAGGTGCAGAGCTACCGTTTACGCGCTTTATGCCCGCCTTAGGCGATTTAGCCGCGCTGCAATATACCGGTGGCACAACGGGTCTTTCTAAGGGCGCAATGCTGACCCACGGTAATATGCTCGCCAATGCGGCGCAGGTAAAATCCCGCATCGGCAGTGTTATCACCGAAGGGGAAGATACCTTTGTCGCGCCACTGCCGATTTACCATATCTACGCCTTTATGGTGAACTTGGTGCTGTATTTTGAATGTGGTGGTTGCTCGGTATTAATCCCAAATCCCCGTGATATTAATGGCTTAATCAAGACGCTGGCGAAATACCCCTTCACCGGTTTTGCAGGGCTTAACACCTTATTTGTCGCCTTGTGTCATCAACCTGAATTTAAAGCGCTGGATTTCAGTCATTTAAAAATCACTATTTCTGGCGGTACAGCGCTGACCGCTGCCGCAGCCAATCTATGGCAGCAAACCACAGGCAATACCATCAGTGAAGGTTATGGCTTATCCGAGACCTCGCCAGTGATCTCGCTCAATGCACCGGGATATCAAAAGATTGGCACTATCGGTAAGCCCGTTCTCGGCACTGAGGTCAAACTGTTAGACGAAAACGGTAATGAAGTCGCGCAAGGGGAAGCCGGTGAGCTCGCCGCCCGTGGCCCACAGGTGATGCTAGGTTATTGGAATAATCCCCAAGAAACGGCTAATGTGATGACGGCTGATGGTTTCTTTAAAACGGGGGATATTGCGATTCTGAACGAGGAAGGCTTCCATCAAATCGTTGATCGCAAAAAGGATATGATTATTGTCTCTGGCTTTAACGTCTATCCTAATGAAGTCGAAAACGTGCTTGCTAGCCACCCAAATATCATCGAATGCGCCGTAGTTGGCGTAAAGGATGAGCACTCTGGAGAAGCAGTCAAAGCCTGTATCGTGCTCAAGGATGACAGCCAAGACCCTGAACTGATGAAAACCACCATCATCAACTTCTGCCGCGAGCAACTCACTGCCTACAAGCTACCTAAGTTGATTGAATTTATGCCGCAGCTACCTAAGAGTACCGTGGGTAAAATTCTGCGCAGAGAGCTTAAAAATCAGCCTTAAACTTGTGTAAACATCAGTAATTTGAGCAGTCTTAAATCCAAAACAAAACCCCAGGTAGCACTCTGGGGTTTTATTTGAGCCTCTTTACCCAATCCAAGTCTTACTCGCTCAATGGGTTAACCTCATCCGTTAGCAGCTGCAAAGTGGCAAACTCTCGATATAAGGCATTGGTTTGCATTAGAGTTTGATGCTTACCACAGGCAACAATTCGCCCCTTATCAAACACAATAATTCGATCGGCATTAATTACGGTTGCAAGCCGATGGGCGATGATCAGCGTAGTTTTACCCGCCATTAACTCATCAAGCGCCTGCTTCACTTTTTGCTCACTCAAGGCATCGAGTGCACTGGTGGCCTCATCGAGTAATAGGATGGGCCTGTCGGCTAAAATAGCCCTCGCAATGGCAATGCGTTGTTTTTGCCCGCCGGATAAACGCACACCACGCTCACCCAAATAGGTTTGATAACCTTCATTAAATTCACTGATAAACTCATGGGCACGGGCCGCAATACAGGCATCAATCACTTCCTGCTCGCTGGCATCAACGCGGCCATAGCGCACATTTTCCAGCACACTGGTGGCAAAAATCACTGAGTCCTGCGGCACCAGCGCAAACTGCGCCCGCAAATCCTTTGGTGAAAGCTCAGCAATATCAATCCCATCCAATAAGATACTGCCAGATGACGGCACATAAAACCGCTGTAATAACTGAAATAGCGTGCTCTTGCCGGCACCACTCGGGCCGACCAAAGCCACCCGCTCGCCGGCATTTATTACAAGGTCTAAGTCGCTGAGCACTAACTGAGTTTGCTCGGGATAATGGAAGTTAAGTTGTTGCAGTTGCAGCTCGCCGCGTACTTTATCTGGCAGAGTTTTAGGCACCAGTGGCGCCGGAATATCGACCTCAGTTTCGGCTAATTCGATTAAGCGTTCTGCGGCGCCCGAGGCGCGTTGGATTTCCCCGACCACTTCACTAATGGTCGCAACCGCGCCTGCCACCATGACCGCATAAAACATAAAGGCTGAGAGTTCGCCGCCCGTCATCTTACCTGACATCACATCGTGGGCGCCGACCCAAGTCACTAGCGCAATGGCAGCAATACTGAGGAACATCACTGAAGAAATCAGCAGCGCGCGGTAACGAATGCGGCCGCTGGCGGCGGTCATCACATCTTCGACACGGCCATTGAACAGGCTGCGGTCCTTATCCTCATGGCCATAGGCCTGCACTGTGTGGATCTCATGCAAGGTTTCATCCACATAGGCACCGAGATCCGCCACCCTATCTTGGCTTTCGCGCGCTAAGGTACGCACTTTTCGGCCAAAGAAACCGACAGGCCCCAACACCAAAGGCACGGCCAGTAGCACGAGCAGTGTCATCTTCACGCTGGTGATCCCCATCATCGCCAGCCCACCAATAACCGTCACGCCAGAGCGCAGTGCCATAGAGAGACTCGAACCGACAACGGTTTGCAGTAAGGTTGAATCGGCGGTAAAACGTGAAATCACCTCACCAGTGCGCACCTTGGCATAAAATGCCGGAGATAATTTAAGTAATTGATTATAAACTGCAAGCCGAATATCGGCACTGACACGCTCCCCAAGCCATGTCATCAGATAAAAACGGCAAAACACCGCAGTGCCACTCACTGCGGTGATCAGCAGCACCAATAGAATAATTTCATTCAGTCGCTGGGCATTATCCTTAATAAAACCTTCGTCCACCATCAGCCGCACGCCTTGGCCGAGAGATAACCAGGCCAAAGAACCGATCAATAAAAATACAATCGCCGCAACCACTCGCAAACGATAGGGCTTAAGAAATTGCCAAATCCATGGCAATACTGCCCGTTGGCGAACCGAGGTGTGTGAAGATTGTTGAGACACAATGGACTCCAATAATGGTCGAAGAGGTGGAATGCTCGAATCGGTGGGCTCTATGAGCGGTTTGTTCACTCTTGTTATCCTTCGGCTTTATTTGTCATTCAACTTAGCACAAATGACAATGAACTGAGCACACAAGAAAGCGCACACGATAACCAAAGTGATGCTAGCAAAGCAAAAATTCAAGGCTAAGAATATAAAAGCCAAAAATAAACCCGCATTGATAGCGGGTTTATGATTGTGCCTTGAGTAGGGCAAGATCAAAGCACAGAGTGTAAAACACAGATATCTAAGCTACCTGCATATCTTCAGGCGTTTTTGGCGTGCCGTGGTGACCATCGCGCTTCCAGTTCACATCAAGCAGTTCGCTGCCTGTCAAACTAAAGGCTTGGCCAAAGCCTTTGACATACAATCCTTGATGTGGCGCTAACTTGTACAGGTTAAAGTCCGTCAGCGCCGCCAAATTATCCGACATGTCGCCAAAACGTTTAGATAACAGGCTGACTCCTTTGCTAAACGAAGCCGTATCACGTGCAACCGCTTGAGCCATGGCATCAAAGGTTAATCGTTTGCGAGCGAATACAGATTTGGCTTCAGCTTCATCCTCCACCAGCATAACAGACACTTTAGTCGACTGTTTAAGATTATGGCCGTGGCGCGCTAAATCACTCACCAAGATATAAAAACCATCGTCCGCTAATGCAAATGGCGCGTAACTGGCATTAGGTTGACCATCAGTATCGACGGTGGCGAGTTGTAAGGTTTTACGTTGCTGTTTAAAGGTCTCAATTTCAGGTAACAGTTTGTCTCTTAAACGCTGTTCTTGCTCGGAAGTTTCAGGCTTCATATTGGTTTCCTCAATAAATTACGTTCATCAATGTTAATCAGCAAAGGAGGCGGCCAGCGCTTTAAAACGGTGCACTTGCTCAGGAAAAAGCACTCTTTGCTTGTCACGTCCTAAATAAACTTTAAATACCACCTCACCCTGAGGTCCAAAAAAGTTAATTGAATGGCTCTCGCTGCCCCTAAAAGGTCTGCTGATTAAGGCTATCGCCCGCATGCCATCCAATTTAAGATGGCCATGTAAGCCATCCCCTTTGCTGTAGAGGTTGTAGTAGCCATGGGCAAATTTTCCTTGGGGAAAATCGCCTTTAAATTCAAATACACTGCCCGAAAGCATCACTATGGTAGTTAACGAACCCCACTCGGGTAAGCTTTGTAGTAACTCGTCCATATGGGCCAAAGGTAAAAACACTCGCTGCGCTTGAGGTAAGGCGGTAACCACCTCAAGCTCAGCAATCCCTAACTCACTGGCCAATTGTGCAGGCATTAAATCTGGTTGAGTTTCAAATCGTTGTCGCAACATTTGCTGGGTTTCAGCATTTGAATCTCGGCGACTCAGCACGTTATCCGTGTTTTCAATGTCGACTGTTTGGGTCATTTCCTAGATCCTCTATCCCAAGGTTTAGAACATGTAGCGTGCAGACAGCTTCATATTACGGCCAGGCTGATACAAGGTTTGCCATGCCTGCAGATACTTCTCATCACCAATGTTTTCAATGGCAAAATCAACTCTCAGGCCCGACATCACGCCCATCGCGGGCTCCCATGCTAGGTACACATCCCAAAGAGTGTATTCATCATATTTTGCAACACTGTAACCTTTGGGTGTATTCGCTTGGCTGGCCACATAGGTCACTCGCGTGCCTAGCTTCATATCGCCTTCCATAATCACTTGGGACAAGTCGACATTAAACTTATTGGCTGGCATCCCTTCGATATAATCGCCAGTGTTACGGTCTTCTCCGCGGGTTTGACCATAATTCATCGCTAAACGCGTTTGTCCGATGCGATAACGACCGCTGAGCTCAAAGCCCGTTAATTGAGCGTCTTCCACGTTGTTCCACGAGGTTGTTTGCTCGAGTCCTGGTATCCCCCGAAATGGATTAGAGACTTGCTGAACAATAAAATCGTCCACATCATTACGGAAGATGTTTAAGGTAATGGCTAATTCATCATCACCAGCTAAGTCATTGAAGCGAAGGTCAGCTTTAAGCTCTTTATTACGCGCCACTTCAGACTTTAGGTCAGGATTCGTCGCAAAGGTGTTACATAACCCTTTGGGTAAAAAACCCGGTATTGGCGGAATGCAGTAATGGGTACCGCTAGAGAACATTTCCTCCACCGTCGGCGCTCGGAAGGCCTGATCATAGCGCGCACTTAAGGTCAGCCATGGCTGCGTTTGCCAACTTAATCCAAGTGAAGGAGATAGCTCAGTATCATCAGCAGATGCATTCAGGTTATGACTCTCGTTTTTAAAACTGTCATAACGCAAAGCAGCATCGAGGTTTACCGTTTGTGTCAGTTGCACATCCGCCCGAGTAAAAGCTCCCCATACCGTTGTTTCGCCATCAATATCCTCAGGACGCTGCCCAACCTGTCCCTTATCGTCTCTAACGGTTTTAAGGGTATCGCGATAGCCATCCACACCGTAGGTCAACTTAGTGTTACCGAGTTGAGAACTATTGTTCACATTAACGCCAACGGTGCGGTATTCAGTGCTATCTAATTGGCCTTTAGTGACGCGGTCTTCATCGTAATCTGTGCTATTCCAATAAACCTGCACATGAGTATCCAAATAAGGATTATTGGCTGGCGCTAAGCTGTAATTGAGGGTGATATTTTGATCGTCCGTTTTGCGGCGCACTAAAGGCACTGAGCTACTCACAGCCGCAGAAGGATTACTTGGCACCAATTCATTAATCTTGTTAACTCTTGCCGATAACGCTAAGCGCGAGGCTTCATCAGCCTGCCAGCCGAATTTAGCCAATCCACTGCTTCCTGAAGAAGCGCTGTTGGCTAAGGTTTCATCATTGCCGGTATTAATATTGTTGGAATCAACATAACTGCCATTGAGCAACCAATCGACTGTTGCTTGCTGGCCATAGACTGCGGCGCTGGTTTTAGTGCGGTCGCCATTGGTGTCATAGCCTTGCTTGACATAACCACCAAAGGTTTCATTTGGCGCTAAAAAATCCTGAGCAGACTTAGTATTTTGTGCAACAACACCGCCGAGGGCACCACTGCCCCACAAACTACTGGCAGGACCACGGATCACCTCGATAGATTTAAGTAGTTCAGGGTCCATAAAATAGGAACCGCGATGGCCAGAACTGGTATTTTGCCTCGCACCATCGATCGTTTGTAAAACACGATCACCGCTTAAACCACGAATTTCGACGCCCTGAGAGGTCGCTCTTGGGCCATTTGTTAAGTTAATATTCGCTTCGTTTTTTAATACTTCGGCAACCGATGAAGCCTGTGAAACGTTAAGCTGCTCTTCTGCGACAACAGCCACACTTCGACTGGTTTCAGACACTTTCTCACTCAAACGCGTCGCACTCACTAACACTTCATCAAATTCAGTTTCGATAACCCCCTGTTCAGCACTCTTCTGAACCGCAGTGGGTTTGACGCCTTCTTCAGCCGCTAACGCAAAACTTAGCGCCGTACTACTTAGTGCCATCGCAACGGCGATCACTAACGGCTTTTTGTTCATATTATCTTCCTCAAATTATTAATTTTATTAATCAATTAGTATCTAAAAGACCCGTAACAGTCATTCGCCTACCTTGGCATTTTGCTAGTTTTTTGAGCATTCACTTTAGCAATTGCAGGCACTCTAACTGAGAATATAAATTTGATCAAATAGAAATCATTATCATTTGCGATCTTATTTATATTTATGTATCTTAATTAGCAATGATTGATGAGTGAATGCTTTTGGAATTGGAAGGTTTGCCGTGACACCAAAACGATATTTAGCTTTTGGCGCATTAACTGTTGCGATTCAAACGGGTGTGATTGCATCGCAGCCTTCGATTTCATTACCGAAGGATCTTAACGAATCTGCTCAAATGCACGCATTCAATGAGGTAAACAAAGCGGTTACCTTAAGCTTTACAGCACATCATTCAGTGGAAAAATCAGCGGTCATATCTGAGCTAAACAGTACGCCAGCGAATGCAGATCCCGTGGATACGATCTCCCCAAATGTACCTAATGCAAGCTCGTCTAATGCCAAGGTAGCTAATGCCCGTTTGTCTAATGCCAGTAAGCGCCAAACGGCGCCAAAACGAACTGATACGGCGACAACTGAAATGGCAAGGCAAGCCCACGAACCGACCACAGCTAAGCCGCAAACTGTTAAATCCGCTGAACAAAACAAGCCAACGCCGAACACATCCTCTAAGGCAGATGCGACAACGGCTATGAAGCTAATGGCTGCAAATACACTGCATCAACAAGAAACAGAAGAAATAGCAAAATCTTCTGAGCGAGAGATATCGCAAATGGCAGAAATCAAGACTCAAGATAATGCAGCTATTAACAACAGCGATGTGACACCCACAAGTGCCAGCAAGAACACCAAAGCCACTCCCGAGGTTATCGAGCTGGCAACACCCACTTTTGCCAGTCAACCTCCCCAACCAACATATCCGCGCATGGCGCGAAAAAAAGGCTTGGAAGGAACCGCAACAATTGAAGTGATGTTTAACGAATTTGGACAACAACTCGCCCTCACGTTAGTCAAAAGCTCTGGTGTCAGCCTGCTGGACCAAGCGGCACTAGAGGCGGTAGAGACTTGGCAGTTTGAGGCGCCAAGCCCAAAACTGGCGAGCCATTACAAGGTGAGGGTACCGATTCGCTTCGCCTTAAATTGATCCTGTGGCGATGCAATGCTTAACCACGCTAATCCTATTGCAACGAATTTGGCTGAATGCTTGATAACAGATCTAACTATAGAGACTCACCGCTTATGACTGACTTTTCTACCCTACATGGCCAGCTCGGTTCACTCACCTGGCCTTTGCTGATATGTGCATTCCTTGCCTTGATGATTTGCCTTGAGCGTAGCGCACTGTTTTTACAACAATCCGTAGCGTCAATCTCCCCAAAAAAACAAGCTTGGGTTAAAGAGCTACGCCACTCTGATGCCAAACCGACAAGCGAAAACATTCAAGCTTTACTCTCTAAAACCAGCCATCAGCAGGATTTACTGGCCCGTGGCGCAACACTGCTGTTAGCGCAAGCACATCAACCCAAACCACTTAGGGAAGAATTACTCAGTCTATGGCTGAATAAACAACAAAGGGAGCTGCAAGCGGGCCTTAAGATTTTGCAAGTGATAGGGATTATTAGTCCGCTACTGGGGTTACTCGGTACGGTGCTTGGGTTAATTGACATGTTTGCCCAACTTAGCCAGTCCCAAGGGCCAGTCACTCCTGCGCAACTCAGTGCGGGGCTTGGTCTGGCGATGAATACTACCGCTGCAGGTCTTATCATTGCGGTGCCGACCATTACCGCCGCGCATTTATTCGGGATCTGGGCGCATAGCCAATGCTTAAAAGCGAGCCATGTGCTGAATCAAATTAACTTATGGTTATCCGGTGTAGACAAGCTACCACTTGAGCAAGACTTATATCAGGCATTCGCTCGAGGAAATCAGGCCAATCAAACACCTAACACTTCACACGCCGCATCTATTGAGTCTCAGCCATGATAAGCACTCACCACACGTCGTTACCCCAAGCAGGGATCAGTGCCTTAGAGCCACTGCCCAGCGTCGATCTTACGGCATTGATTGATATTATTTTTATTGTTTTAGTGTTTCTGTTACTCACGGCAAATAGCCGTTTGCTGAGCTTACCCGTTGATGTACCTCAAAGCCCAAGCAGCGCCATTACTGCACTCGAGCATAAGCAATCGATAGCCATCAATATTATGGCGACTTCACCCTACTGGGCGATTAATGGCGAAAAATTTGCTGATTTAACCGCATTTAATTCAGCCTTTGAAGCGCAGTTAACGGCTCAACCACAGGCCACCGTCATTATTGCTGCCGATAAGGCCGCGCCAGTTGAACCGCTAATGCAGCTACTGGCACTTTTGCAGGGCAACGCCATTAATCAAACCCAAATTTTGATGGAACATTAACCCTAAACCTTAACTCAATCGTGTTTTAACCCGTTTACCCTGCAAGGTTGATAACACCTCGACCTTGCTTTTAGATGGATCAGGAGTTTACCCATGTTGTTTCAAGCTGTGCGTTATCGATTTAATAAACTCAGTCAACCGACCGATAGCAATGTATTCAATAAATGGTTGTGTCTACTCCCCGCAGTCATAGCACTCGTTTCATTTAATGCTTGGAGTGCAACTCAGGATATAAAGTTGGTGAGCGCGGGGGCGGGTGTCACCGAGTTAGTGCTGGCGTTAGGGGCGGCCGATGAGTTAGTGGCTGTCGATGCCACCAGCTATGTGCCTGAACAATTAAGCTCAGTCGCTAAACTGGGATACCACCGCATGCTTTCAGCTGAAGGCATTATGGCACTCAGCCCTACACTAGTTGTAGGGTCCGACGTAATGGGCCCAGAAACCACCCTTAACGTACTAAAACAAGCCAATATCAAGGTAGTGCAATTACCCTCAAGCGCCGATGAGCAACAATTAATGCGCAATATCGATACGCTGGCACAATCGCTTAATCGAACAGACAAAGCGGCCCCGCTAAAGCAGGAGTTGCATCAAAGGCTAGATAAATTAAATAAGCAAAAACAACAACTCAGCCAACATAATGCTCAGCCAAAAATCCTCTTTATGTTATTACAGGAAGGACGAGGAGCCCGAGTCGGTGGCAAAGGTACCGCTGCCGATACCATTATTGCGCTATCGGGCGCAAAGAATATTGCAGACTTTGAAGGCTACAAGACATTGTCCCAAGAGGGCATTCTCGCCTTACAACCGGATGTGATTTTACTGTCTAACCGCAGCGAAAAAACTGACTCGCAAACCAACACTCAAACAACCCAGGCTCTATTAAAGGAGATGCCGCTGCTAGCGCATACTCCCGCAGGCCAAAATGGCCATATCCAAACCCTTGCCCCGCAAGCTTTACTAGGAGGCTTAGGCATTAGCGCCATTGGTGCTGCCGAAACGCTTGCAGATACCCTGCTCACTCAAGGTAAAACGGCGGGCAAATAACCATGTTACAGTATCGCTGGCTTTGGCCCACAATGATGATGATCCTCATCCTGAGCAGCTTACTCTCGGTGAGTGTCGGTCCCGTAAGCATTAGTCTTATGGACTCCCTCAGTGCGGTATTTAATTGGGCAACCCAGCAAAGCATTGGCGATCTTGCACCCCATGAGCAACTGGTGGTAAGTAACGTGCGTCTCCCCAGGACCTTGTTAGCCCTTACGGTAGGCGCAATTCTTGCTCAATGTGGCGCTGTGATGCAGGGATTATTCCGTAATCCACTGGCAGACCCAGGTATTATCGGGGTGTCATCGGGAGCCGCATTAGGTGCGGCCATCTGTATCGTGTTATTTCCCGACGTGGGATCTTTTATGATTTCCCTTGGCGCCTTTCTCTGTGGGTTAGCCACAACCCTGATCGTTTATCGTCTGGCGAGTAACGGTTTAGGCACATCTGTGGTGTTATTACTGCTTTCCGGCGTGGCGATTGCAGCGCTAGCAGGAGCGGGCATAGGCGTACTGACTTATCTCGCTAATGATATGGCATTACGTGACTTAACCCTTTGGCAAATGGGCAGTATTGCGGGAGCTCAATGGCAATATGTCGGCCTGTGTTTACTGGTATTAGTGCTGCTGAGTTGGCGTTTTCAGCGTGATGCCATGGCACTTAATGCCCTGCTACTGGGTGAAGCTGAAGCCAGACATTTAGGGATTGATGTCGACCGTCTTAAGTTAAGACTCATCCTACTCTGTGCATTAGGCGTAGGCGTGAGTGTGGCCGCAACAGGGATTATCGGTTTTATTGGTCTAGTGGTTCCCCATTTAGTGCGGATGATTTTGGGGCCAGATCATAAACGACTTTTACCCATGAGCGCCCTCTTGGGCGCTGCGCTTTTAGCCTTAGCTGACATAGGTGCGCGGGCATTTTTACCCCCCGCCGAATTACCTGTCGGCTTAGTCACAGCACTTATCGGTGCGCCATTCTTTATCTTTTTACTCCTGCAACAACGCAGCAAATTAATCTAAGCGAGAACTTCATGGCTATGAGCTTATCGGCTGCGCCCGTCGCTAAACAACATTTTGAACGTACCCAATTAACCGTGGATAGGCTCAGCTACGCTATCGGCGATAAGGCGGTGTTGAACAACATTCGCGTGCAATTTCAACCGGGCAGTGTCACCGCACTTTTAGGGCCTAATGGGGCAGGCAAGTCCACACTTTTAAAGGCACTGTGCCAAGAGATCCCCACTGCGCAAGGCAGCATCAAGCTTGGCCACTGCCAACTGGTGGATTGGCCAAGGGCTGAACTGGCAAAATCTCTCGCCGTTCTGCCTCAACATGCCAGCTTAACCTTCCCCTTTACCGTGGATGAAGTGGTGGCAATGGGGCTTTATCCCTTAACCTTGAGTCAAAAAGAAGGCCAGCAGTTAGTCACAAAATGGCTTGCCGAAGTGGGTGTATTGCATTTAGCTCGGCGCAGTTACCCCACGCTTTCTGGGGGAGAAAAACAAAGGGTGCAACTGGCGAGGGTGTTAACGCAGTTAAGCCAATCCCCCTTCCCGCCGATTTTACTGTTAGATGAGCCAACCTCAGCACTGGATCTGGCGCAGCAACACAAAGTATTAGCGCTAGCAAAAAATCTCGCCCACAAGCACGCCTACACTGTGATTGTGGTATTGCACGACCTCAATCAGGCAGCCCGTTACAGCGACAGAGTTATCGTCCTCAAACAGGGTGAAATCGTCAGTGAAGGTACACCTAACGACGCATTATCGATTGATATAATTCGCCAAGTGTGGGATTACGAACCTGAGTTTATTTCGGCACCACAGGGTGGTTACCCACTGATTTTTTAATGCAAAATTGACTTCACTAGCGCCTTTAGCGGCACAGTTGTGGGTATAATCGCTGCAATAGACAGCTAAAGTCACAGTGTGAACAGATGAAAACCACTATCTCAACAGAAACCCAGCAAGATGCCCTAGCTATGGCGAAGGCCACTCAAAAACCAGGACAAACCAAAGAACAAACTAAGCTGATTGCCCAAGGGATTGAAAAGGGCATTGCCGAATATAAAAAACTGCAAAAAGCCAAAGCTCGCGAGCGGGATAAGCAGAGAAAACAACAGTTAAGGGCAAAAAACCAACAAGTAAACGCGGCTGGCGAGATGGATGACGGCGAAGATTTTTCGCTGCCACAGACTCAATTTACTCCTATTACTTGGGCAGCCATCGCCCTGTTAGCCCTTAGCTGGCTAGGTTTTGGGGCATATATCTTCCTTTAACGGGGGAGATTCGCGCGTATCGTATCAAAGTAGCCAGTCAGCTCCTGTGGTATAAACTCTTGTACAATTAGCGCCTTAGTGTCGATATTGCCAGCCCTTAGCTGGACTCGCCCCGTATCGGGTAAAAAGGCCAACTCAAGCCAGTTGGCTCTATCGGGGTAGCCATCGAGTGTTAGGCAAAGCGCGTTATCCCGCTCAATCGCAGACTGACAATCCCAGCATTGGCCGATAAGATCGAGCAACACTTGCCCGCTTTTCATATCGGTTAATCTGGGCGCGTACACCCAATGGGACATGCGCATTTCGTGGGGGATCGTCTCAAGCTTAACGCGGCCCTGTAGGAAAAACTGTTCGGTTAACATATTCGGATCATCAAAGTAGTTATCGTGTATGAATAGATCGTGTATGAATAAAAATGACTCGGTAATGGCCTGATTAACTCTCTGGTTTACTGATTAACTATCTGGTTTATAAGTAGATTAACTCATTAAGCCTTCTAATCGATTCGCAAGCCGCTTGGCTAAGCCTTTTTGCCAAGCCGCACTCTTGGGCTGGCTGTAGAGCCTATCTTCCCATGCAAAAATCTTGTTCATGCCATGATAAGCAAGCCACGGTAAAGGTTCAGGTTCCCAAGGCGTTAATACTTGCTGAACCGGGGCATTAAAAGCCCAAGGCATAGTAGTAAGCGGCGTATCACGCGCTAAGATCAAGTCCACCAGCGTGCGGGCAAAAAGATTGGCAGCCCCAACACCTTCGCCGCCGTAACCACCAATAAGCCCCAATCCTACATTTTTATCGTAAATAGCGTGGGGCGCAAACTGCCGTGCTAAGGCTAAGGTACCGCCCCAACCATGAGTAATTTGCACATCCGCCAATTGCGGAAATAACGCCAACAATAGCTGATAGCGAAAGCCAAATTCCCCTTTAAAAGCCGATTGACGATGGCTAGCGGAAGATTGGGCATTAAAGCACTCGGGATTAAATCCAAATTCAGTCCGCACTTTAGCGCCAAATCCGTAGCCACCACGGGCGCCAAATATCAAACGGTTATCAGGACTTCGCTGACCATAGGTAACGATGCGGCTAGCATCACTAAAGGTCGCGCGATTAGCTAAACCAATGTCCTGCCACATTTCATCCGTTAACGGCTCAGTGGCGATCAGTAAACTCTGAACAGGTAAGGTAAATCGTCCCAATTCACCCAATTGGCGAAGATAGCCTTCAACGGCGGGCACCACAATCGCCGCACGAACATTTCCTTGTGGCGTCTGTAATTGGGTTTGCGCATCACCAAGATACACCATGTGATTTACTGGGGTATGCTCGTAGATCTTCACCCCTAAACTTTGCACCAGATCAGCCAAACCACAGACGAGTTTCGCTGGGTGTATCCGCGCACAATGGGGTGTATAAAGCGCCGCTTGGCCGTAGGCCATGGAGACTTGTTTATCGAGTTCGGTTTTATCCAGCCAACGAATATCTTCTTCACCAAAGCCATCTGCGCGCCACTGTGCTAATTCGGCTTGAATATTGGCTAATTGCTCAGGATAACGCGCGGCTACCCGTAAATTGCCGCCATGGTGTAAATCACAGTCGATATGATGCTTGGCGCAAACTGCGGCAACTTCAGCAATAGTTTGTTGGATCAAGGCTTTTGCTATTAAGCGCGACTCACCTTGAAGCTGATTAAGATAGGCTACATCGCCACTAAAACCGCCCATCAACCAACCGCCATTTCGCCCCGAAGCGCCTTGGCCAATGGTGTCAGCCTCAAGAATCACCACGGATAAATTGGGCTGGTATTGCTTAAGATAATAGGCCGTCCATAGTCCTGAATAGCCCGCGCCAATAATGGCGATGTCTGCGGCAATATCATGTTGTAGCGCAGGTAAAATAGTTCTTTGACTTAATTTAACTTCGGTATCAAACCAAAATCCGCGCTCTTTCACGCCACTGATTCACTTAATGCCACGGTTTCACTTAATGGAGCGACGCCGATAATTGAGGCAATTTCCTCGAAATGTGTATCAACCCACGCACTGCTAATTGGCCCCCAGGTCAAAATGCGATAATAACCTGCATTGTTTCGACTGCCATCTTGCACAAATTCGACGCAAATACCGATATCTTCAAACGCGGCGATAGCATCCTGCAATGTCCGCCTCGGCATTCCAGTCAACTTATTGAGTGATAACAAGTTATGTCGATCATCGTCCATTAAATGCGCTAAATATAACTTACGTAAAAACGCCTTATGTTGTTTCGATATTGACTGAGTAGCAGATTCGAGGGGCATAAAAAATCAATCCAAATATTGACCAAGTGAATATAAAACTACTTGATATTCAGTGAATAAGAAATAGCCTCCATTCAAATTATTCGAGCAAATTGACCCGTTTGACATCTGTTCCCACAGATACATTTTCGCATTTGCTTGTATAAGCTCTCCATCACTGTTATTTGTAAAAAAGATTAATCAATGGGAGAGCCAACGATGGGCCAAATGATGACCGCACAGCAAGTGCTATATTTCTGGTTTGAGGAAATCTCACCTCAATCTTGGTGGATAAAAGACCCAACATTTGATGCACAAATCCAATCTCGCTTTGAAGACCTATTAAAACAAGCCAAGCGCGGTGAGCTTGCGCATTGGCGCGTGACACCTCAAGGTCGTTTAGCCGAAATCATCGTACTGGATCAATTCTCGCGAAATATCTATCGCGACACGCCAGCAGCGTTTGAGGCCGACACCATTGCGCTGGTCCTTGCCCAAGAGGCTGTTGCACTCCAAATTGATAAGGAGCTTTCTCCCAAACAAGTACCCTTTTTGTTTATGCCTTTTATGCATAGCGAATCCCCAGCCATCCATCAAGTTGCTGTAAAATTGTTCAATCGAGAGGCTGCAATCGCTAATCTCGAATTTGAACTAAAACACAAGGCTATTATCGACAGATTCGGTCGTTATCCTCATAGAAACAAAATATTAGCTAGAGAGTCGACAGCAGAAGAAATCGCTTTTTTACGCCAGCCGGACTCGTCATTTTGAATATAAACAAGCTTTATTCAGATAAAAATAACTGTGGCTATAGATTAACAAACTACACTTACAATGATATGTCAGGGGACAACTCTGGGCATCATGAGATGGCCAATGGTGTGAAAGGTAACAGTGCGTAATGAAACAAACTAACCATATTTCCTGCGTCTCTAGAATGACCTGTATTCGCTACCCATTGCTAGCAGTAATTGCATTATTGTATCCCCAATTAATCCAAGCGGCGGAACTGAAAATTGGCGTGAGCCTCTCCATTCCTCCCTATGTCATCCAAGAATCTGATAGCGGCCTAGAACTCGATTTGCTGTATCAAGCACTTGCAGTCAAAGGGCATACCGCCAATATTGAATATTTGCCTTTAGCACGCACTTTCCATGAACTTAGGGAGGGCAAACTAGACGGCATAATCAACGTAAAAGAAGGCATGATCGAAAACGTTTTCTACTCTAATGTGGCGATTCGTTATCAAAATTGCGCAATCAGCCTAGAGAAAAATAACTTTTCGATTAATAGCATTAAAGACTTAACGGATAAAAAAGTCGTTTCCTTTCAACGTGCAGCAAGCTTCTTAGGTGATGAATTTGCTCAAATGACTAAAGCTAATCCTAGTTACCAAGAACAAGCTCGGCAAATACAGCAGGTTTACATGTTGATGAAACACAGGGCTGATGTAGTGGTTATGGATAAGAACATTTTCACGTACTATCTTAGACAGGCATTTATTGAGGGAAAACTCACCGAAGTAGAGAGTAAACAGGTGGCGGTATGTCATCGCATTTTTCCACCGACTGAGTATAAATTTGCGTTTTTAAGCGAGCAAATCCGTGACGACTTTAACCTTGGGTTAAAACAAATTACCGAAGATGGGACACTGATCGCCTTACAAGAAAAATATCGGCAACTCATGTCCCTAGAGAATGAAGCTGAAGCCTCAAATACCATTGTGGATCAATCAAAACTCAAGCAAGATCCTTTATAAGTTAACTACTTAACTACTAATACTGGGCATTTCGCCAATCTAACAACATCTTGACTCACATGGTGCTTTAAAAAATCCACTAAGCCGCTGCTGCCATGGCTTGCAATCACAATCATACCCGCATCGGCTGACTCAGCTAAAATCTCTTCGCTCGCATCACCATGACGAACAATACATTTAACCTTTAGTCCAACCGCTAATCCCTGCTGCATTTGCAGCTGTAGACTCTGCATTTTTGTCTCCACAAACTCGGCTAACTGTTGCTCAAGTGTCGCGGGAGTATCTACCGCAATACCATAACAATGGGCACTTCTTGCAGGGCTGACAACATGCAGCAAACGGATATCTACGTGATATAGATTAGCCATTTCAACCGCATAATTAAGCGCATGGGCGGCAGTTGCCGAAAAATCCGTAGGGCATAACACTTCTTGAGTACGCATAATTTTATCCATCACTTAGGTTGTTGTGCCCAATATTAGGGCAAATGGCATTGCTTATAATCTGTATTTTATCGCAGTAAATCGGGACAAGCAGCTAGGCCGTAAAATTAATTATGCTTTAGCAATCAAAAACAAAGGGCGCCTTAGCGCCCTGTAATCTACCCAATACAGACTATTTCACGACCAATACAGGGCATGCCGCGCCATTGGCAACAGCTTCGGCAACATTCGTATGTAAAAAGTGCGAAATTCCGGTTCGTCCATGGCTAGCAATAACCACCATACCCACATCCTTACCATTCGCCTCCTCGAGGATTTGATCGACGGGGTCGCCGCGGCGGATAAGGGTGGTAATCGGTAATTCGGTCTTGAGTCCCTCGAGTAACGCCTGCATTTTAGTTGCTGCGGCCTCCTCCATGCTTTTAGCGAGCTCCTCAGGGGTAATCGCTAAAATCATAAAGTTTTCATCACCAATAGGTTGCTCAACAACGTGTAAAATCTTTAGCCCTACATGGTATAGATTTGCCATTTCAATAGCATAACGTAGCGCATGGGCCGCAGTTTCCGAAAAATCTGTGGGCCAGAGTATTTGACCTGAACGCATAATCTGTTCTCCTTAATGGCTAGTCATCGTGAAGCTCATCTTTGAGCCAAGTAATGGCATCCAGTTTGTCAACAAAAAACTTAACCTCGGCCGGAGTAAACCAGTTTGCCAGCTTTGCCATCACTTCCTGTAGAGTCGTTTTACCGACAATAGCAATCCGTTCAAAGTGGCGAACATGCTTAACCCCTAGTTTTAGATCGTCCCAAGCGGCTTGAAGTTCCCAACCTTCAAGCTCAGTCACATCGACTAAGGCATAAATATCGGGATCTTTCACCCCAGCTAACGCGGCTTCGAGCACGGGTACCATCACCTCATAATCTTGATGAGTTAAGGTACCAATAGCTTTAAAGGCAACAAAAAAGTCATCATCACCATAACGCTCGATCCCAACTGAAATTCCATGCTTTAACAAAGTCATACATACTCCTTGTCTAACAAATGTCCTGTTAAGTGTAAAAGCTAAGTCTCTATCAGGCCGTGATCTTGCTCATAAATGCATCAGTATGCTTGCGCAAAATCACGCTAACCGCTAGGATAAACCGACTAATCAGTCGGTTTGTGTATTGAGCAACAAACGGCTTTATTTTATCAAGACTTGCACTCAAGGGACCACGATGAACATGGCAACAGACGCAGCAAAAATCTCGCCGTTAACCGAGTTACTCCAACGTCAGCGTGCAAGTTACTTAGCCGCACCTAATCCTGATTATGCAATCCGTAAAGAACGCTTAATACGCCTTAAAGCCGCCTTGCTAAAATTCCAGCAGCCGCTCGTCGAGGCGTTATCACAGGACTATGGCCATCGTTCGGTCGATGACAGTCTGATTTCCGACATTATGCCTGTGGTCAATAACATCAATTACAGCTTGAAAAACCTCAAAAAATGGCTCAAGCCAAGCCGCCGCCATGCGGGCATCTTACTCACCCCCGCCCAAGTCAAAGTGCATTATCAGCCACTAGGCGTTATTGGGATAATCGTGCCTTGGAACTTCCCCGTCATGCTCTCCATTGGGCCATTAGTCACTGCGATTGCTGCGGGCAACCATGCCATGCTCAAACTTTCGGAATTTA
Organism: Shewanella sp. ZOR0012; assembly: GCF_000798835.1. Classification (NCBI taxonomy): domain Bacteria; kingdom Pseudomonadati; phylum Pseudomonadota; class Gammaproteobacteria; order Alteromonadales; family Shewanellaceae; genus Shewanella; species Shewanella sp. ZOR0012. Next base: position 3,312,483 of record NZ_JTLE01000094.1, on the reverse strand, counting down.
CTCCAGCAACCAACAGCGTTATCAAACAGTTACTAGCCGAAGTATTTGATGAATCCCATGTAGCCGTTGTAGAAGGTGAAGCTGATGTCGCGGCGCAGTTTTCAGCACTGCCCTTCGATCATCTCCTATTTACTGGCTCAACCACGGTTGGCCGCCATGTGATGCGCGCCGCGGCCAATAATCTCACCCCCGTTACCCTTGAACTCGGAGGTAAATCGCCAGTAATTATCGCCCCCGATATGCCACTAGAGATAGCGGTAGAACGAATGATTTATGGTAAGTGTTTGAATGCTGGACAAATCTGTGTAGCGCCTGATTATGTGCTTTGCCCTAACGCTAAGGTGAGCGATTTTATTCAAGCCTATCAAGCAAAATTCCAAGCCATGTACGGCGCAATTGCCCAAAATAAGGACTACGGCAGCATTATTAATGCCCGCCAATTTGATCGTTTGTTGGCTGTACTCGAGGATGCCAAAACCAAAGGTGCCAAGATTATCTCTGCCTCAAATGAAGCGATAGACAGCCAGAATCGTAAACTCGCCACTCAGCTGATTACTAATACCACTGAAGATATGCTATTGATGCAAGAGGAAATCTTTGGGCCGCTATTACCCGTTATCGGTTACGACTCTTTAGATGAAGCCATTAGCTACGTAAACCGTCGCGCCAGACCCTTAGCGCTCTATGTGATGAGTTTTGATGAAGCGAGCCAACAAAAAATCCTCAAGCAAACTCACTCTGGCGGTGTTTGTATCAATGAAACGGTATTCCATGTAGCAGCCGATGATGCGCCCTTTGGCGGCATAGGCCCATCTGGTATGGGGCATTATCATGGTAAAGAAGGGTTCCTCACCTTTAGCCACGCCAAAACCGTGCTAAGCCGTGGGCGCTTTAACACGGGTAAATTTGTCCATCCACCCTATGGCACTTTTATCCAACGTATGTTGATGAAGCTGTTTTTACGCTAATACGGGCCGCTTAGGAGTGGTTATGTCGAGCTTATTACCAACAGATACAGATACTAAGCCCATGACAGATAAACGTCAGGCGATACTCGATACCGCCTTATCGTTATTTGTCAGCCAAGGCTTTCATGCCACCTCGACCGCTTCAATTGCCAAGCAGGCTGGCGTAGCGACAGGCACACTGTTTCATCATTTCCCAACCAAAGAAGTGTTGATGGAAAGCCTGTTTCTCACGATTAAACAAGAGTTTGCTAATGCATTATTATTAAATATCAAAGAAGGGAGCGATCTTAAAGAGCATGCAGAAATCCTCTGGCAGAGCGCGATTGACTGGTCGATTGATAATCCAATCAAGCAATTATTTTTTCAGCAATATTCAATGTCACCTATGATTGCGGCTTCTATCCGCGAACAAGCAATGAATAGCATCTTAGGGTTTATCGCCCAGTTGATAAAAAAAGGGCAGCTAATGGGATTAATTGCCCACTATCCCATTGAATTAATGCTTGAAAATTGCCACGGACAATACTTAGCAGCCACGCGATTTTTTATCGATAACCCCGAATCGGGCAGAGATAAACATTATCGTGATGCCAGCTTTGCGCTGTTTTGGAAGGCGTTACGGGCTGACTAAACCTAAAAGCAATCGAGCCAGACTTATATCTGGCTCGATTGTAGAGATGTTTAACTGAATGAACAGATATTTAATACGATTAGTATAATCAGCTTTGGCTTAATTCAGGTTGTTTTTCTATAGGTTGCGACAACTGCGAAGCACTCCAATAACCTTGTTTTACACCCTTTTCGATAAGCTCAGCGACTGCTAACTCAATGGCTTGTAGTACACAAAACTGCACAGGTTCATTGGTGGTAAAACCCACTTCGGCTTCGGCCAAACGATTCAAACTGGTATAACGGAACAGGCCTGCACGCATTTCCTGCGAAAGTACTCTTTTACTCGTAGATACAGACATCATCACTTTGCCCGTGTGTACATCGACAGCACGCAGATAGATAGTAACTAAATCCTCACGGTACATTTCCGAGGCGCCGATACCGTAATATTCAACCCCTGTACCGCCTGTACTGGTGTTGGTCTCGTAACTGATAATCCCACCTTCTAATAGCAATCTCGCCGTCGATAAAACGGGGATATCATCGCCCTTTGAGCCATTTTGCTTATTACTGATCTTGCGCTCGGTTAATAAATTTTGCAGGCCTTCACGCTCAACGGGCGTAAACCATTTAGAGTCAATCAAGGTTTGCATCAGCATCGATGTTGCCCCTTGAGTGACCGCAGTTGAAAATGAGCTGACGTTAGCTTGAGGTTTATATTGCCCGGTTTGGTCTCGGAATGAATATACCGCAACTGGGATCGGAAATTTTGGCCCAGGCTGACTCTGTAGCTCCTTCATCACCTCACTCATTGGATTAACTTGAGCAGGAGTAATATTTAAGTCAGGCTTTGGGATCAAGCTACAGGCGGACATACTCAGCAGCATAGAAGCGATAAAGATGGAACGTGCCATTAGTTTCCGCCTCCAAAAGTTGGCATTTCAATCACCGTCACTTCGCCGGTTTCGATATTAGTGATGGTTAACATCACTCCGGTGCCAGTAGAGGCGACTTCGATACGAAAATCGCCGGTATCGTACACCCCATCTTTGATCTCACCATCAGCTACGCCGCGAGTGATGGAGTTAATGATGTTACGTTCCAATGACTCCTTAAAACGGGTAACAAAGTCCTTCTCGGTCGAGCTGGCTTTATTATCGTTTTGAGCCTGCGCTTTATTGAGTAAAAAGGAGCCATTCGCAGGATTGCCCCCAAAGCTTGGGTTGACGGGGGTATAGATTAATTCGGTTGCTTGGCTGGTGTGAGCTATGCAAAACACAGCAAGAGAAAGTAACGTCCTGAATGTCATTATTGTTATCCTACAAATCGTCCGATGTTCCTGAAAAATCACCCGTAATCGCATTAGCCCTGACTTGAGCTAAGTAATCAATCGTCAACAAAATAGCCTGCTCTGCGCTCTCCTTAATCGGGTTCGCCCGACGACCAAAGTGCGTGGTATAAATACGAGTTCCATTCACTTCTAAGGTTAAAACGGTTCCGGCCTGCGGAAACACCGTCTCATACAAGGTCACGTTAAACCCTTGAGTAAACGGCAATTCGCGCCAATAACTTGAGTAGTAAAACCCAAAATCCTTACCAAAACGCGTTAAGGTTCTATCTATCACAAGCCCACTGATTTCAATATCATCATCGGCTAACGCGCCAGGAGCGCTTATAAACAAGAATGGACACAAAATACTGAACAACAACCGCTGAATTAACGATTTCACAGGTCCCTCCTTACCTACAATGCTCAAAACTTCAGATACAGCGACAGCGTAAAATGCACACTTTGCCATGTTGTGCATGTAACATTTCACGCTTATTTTTATTAAAGGAAGGTTAACAGGATTGAAGATCGCTAGTCATTAGACTGAGACCTAAATTAGCCCAAAAAGCTAAGGTAAAAACCGCAAAATAGCCCATTTGGGTAATACGTTAGAATGAGCAATGAAAACTCTTGATACACTCTCAAACGCAGATTATTGCGGTAACCAGAGTTGTACTGACAGCCCGCCATCGGTGCGATTATGCATACTAATGCTGCCTTCATGGGCCTCAATGATTTCGCGGCAAAGTGGTAAGCCTAAGCCCGTGCCCGATTGCTTGGTTGAGTAAAAGGGCAATAGGGCTTGCTCTAACACTTCCTCGGACATGCCACTACCACGATCCTCGATCTTGATAATAAAGCCTGTGCCATCAACCAGCGTTTGAAAGCGAATGGTAAGCGTGACCTCATCGGGATTAGAACCTGATTCATGGGCATTTTTCAGCAGGTTTAGCAGAACTTGCTCCATTTGTCCTTGATCGAAATAGCCCATTTCAGCGGGTAATTCATTGGCTAAGGTAAAAGGATAATGCTGGGTTAAATGTTCGATAAGCTGCTGCCACGCGACTTGACGTCGCTGCGGTAAAGGCAGTTTAGCAAAGCGAGCATAGTTGAAAATAAACTGACTCAGGTGATTCGTGCGACTCTCTATAGTGTCGAATATCAGCTTAAGCTTTGGATTATCGAGATCTTTCGTGAGTAAACGCCCCGAGTTCACCATTGAAGCAATGGGCGCGACAGAATTATTTAGCTCATGGCTGATAATACGGATCACCTTCTTCCACACCGCCACTTCCTGACGATTAAGCTCTCGGGTCATCTGCTTAAGCAAGATTAAATTATGCTGTTGGTTATTCAGCAAAAATTGGCCGCGACTCAGATACCAAGTCTCAGTATCATCCTCACCCATGGTAAACAGGCCGCTCTTTTCTTGCTTAAGGGCCAAGGCAAGCGCTTCGGGTAAGTCTTGCAGCAGTTCGTCGAGGCTCAAGCCTTCCATTTTGCCTTTAATATGGAAAAGATGCCGCGCCGCATCGTTGGCATACATGAGTTTTTGATGGTCGTTAAACAGCAGCATCACGTTAGGTGAGCTTTGAATCACTTTATCCAGCAGCAATTCGCGCTGATAAATATACTGCCGCTCCTGGCGCAGCTTAGCTGCCGAATCATTAAATAACTCAGCCAATGCCTTAAGCTGGCCCTCACCATTTGCCGGAATACTGACGCTAAAGTCATTATCGTTAAAGTTGAGTAAGCCAACCTCTAAGGCATTTAGGCTACGAGCTAAATGGCGGGTAAACCAAGCCACACCTAAGGCGCAAATACCACAGGTAAACAATAATATGAATAACCATTCGGTGATTGGTAGCCCTTGATCTGTCCCTTGCGCTAACGTCAACTTAGGCAGTGAGATAGGTTCTGCTGGTGGGGCCGTGGGCGGCACATCAGGATGGGCAGGAGGGCTAAAAAGCCCCTCTTTAAGCTGCTCGAGTTTAAAAAGCTTAATTTGCAATTGTTCTTGCTTGAGCTGCTCTAACTTTTGCAGCTCATGCTTAATCTGCTCGGCCCTTAAACGCTCCTGTAATGGCAACGTTTGTTGTAATTTCTCGTTATTTTTAATTGCCGCTTCGACGTTTTCTTGAAGCTTATCTACGTCGATGGGCGGTATATTAATTGCGGGGAGCTTGATGGGAGCTGGCACTTCAACTGACGAGATAGACGGACGATAGCTCACTGCACCTAAGGTCAATAGCACTCCTAAGGCGCAACAAACGGTTGAATAAATGATTAATTTTGTTCGCAGTTGCACCTAAAATTCCGCCTAATGCTCAGTGTTTATCATGCTATGGTTATTTTTCTAGACCAAACTTATCCATGCGGCGATACAGGGCTTGCCTACTTAGGCCAAGGGATTTGGCTACTCGCGCAATCACGCCCTTGTGCTGTCTTAAGGCCATTTCAATCTGCTCACGGCTAACATCCATAGCGTCGCTCGAATCCAGTTGAGCGGACACGTCTTGATTGGCAACTTTTATCTGTGATTCAATCGGGGCAACTTCGGTTATGGTTCGCCCAAGCGTCATCGTATTTGTCGTGTGAGTGTTGTTAACATTGACTGGCGGTAAACCAAAATCAGCTTCGGTTAACACTCGACTTTGCGCCAACAGCGCCGCACGTTTACAGGCGTTTTCTAGCTCGCGCACATTACCTGGCCAACGGTGCTGCAATAGTGCCTGTTGGGCGGGTTTACTCAAGCTAAAGCCCTCCCCGACAAAGTGCTTCACTAAAGGCAGAATATCGTCAATACGCTGATTCAGTGGCGGCAAGGCCAACTCAATCACATTTAAGCGATAGAATAAGTCCTCACGGAAACGCCCCTCGGCAATATCTTGGGCAAGATCGGCATTGGTCGCACTGATCACCCTCACCTTCACTTTTAGGGTTTTATGGCTGCCTAAACGTTCAAACTCCCCGGTTTGTAATACCCGCAATAATTTCACTTGGCCCGAGAGCGGTAAATTGCCTATTTCATCTAAAAATAAGGTGCCACCATCGGCCGCTTCAAAACGACCAATGCGCGCCTTGTTAGCCCCCGTAAACGCCCCCGCCTCGGCACCAAAGAGTTCGGCTTCGAGCAACTCCATTGGCAAAGCCCCCACATTCACCTTAATAAAGGGTTTGTTTTTTAAGGGAGAATTGGCATGGATAATATCGGCAAGCTTATCTTTACCGGCACCATTAGGGCCTGTGATCAATACAGATACATCGGAGCGTGCCAGTTGTAAGGCTAAGTCAATACAACGCTGCATCGCACCACTACCAAAAACAATTCCGCACAGATCCGCATCGGCAATCGCGACTTGGCGTTGTGAATTAACTCGCTCGAGCCGATGATTTGTACGTGCAAGCTTATAGAGAGCAATTAAATTCGTAATGCTGTTTAGTAACTTAGCATCATCCCACGGTTTGCCCATGTAATCAGCGGCGCCGGCTTTAACCAACTCAACAGCGGTTTCGAGCTGAGTCCAAGCCGTCATTAAAATGATCGGCAAATCCGGCTGCCTATCACGCAATGCATAAAACAACTGCCGCCCTTCTTCCCCAGAGGTGGTATCGCGGGTGAAGTTCATATCTTGGATAACAAGATCAATATCATGGGTCGCGATCAGACCAAGGGCATCATCTGGTGTATGGCAAGTTAACACCTGATAACCATTGATCTCCAGCATTAAGCCCAAGGCCTGGCAGATGGCGTGGTTATCGTCGACAATCAGAATTGTGTCCATGTGGCAAAGTATATCCCGAGTAAAACTATTAACCTTAAAGTAACAAAAAGTGCAATAACATCCTACTGTTATCGCACTTTATGCCGCTCAGCTTATGTTACACAGTACGCGTCGCTGTCGCCGGAGATATCTTGGCAGCCTTGCGTGCAGGTAAGTACACCGCAAGGGTGGTCACCACAAATAATCCAACAACGGTGAATAATGGATAGGAAAGCGCCAGCATAGGTAAGCTATACAGGCTCATCAATTGCTGGCCTAACTGAATCGCTAACAGCACACCCAAAGTGCCACCTAACAGACATAGCAGATAGTTTTCCACTAAGAAGTAGCTGATAATATCGCGCTTTTTAGCACCTAATGCGCGGCGAGTGCCAATCTGCTTAGTGCGACGCTGGATATTGAACATCACCATCCCTGTCACCCCAAGTGAGGTAATCAACAACAGCAATACCACCATCATGGTTAGTACGGTTGCCATTAATTCATGGTCACGATATGCCTCGATACGGCGCTCGCTCATGGTTGTAAAGCCTTCGACTACCCGGCTAGGATATTCTTTATGCAGGGCTTCGGGGATGACCTCTTTTAAGCGCTCAATATCACCAGGCTTAGCTCTTACTAAATAACGTTTATAGTCAGCGGGATAATTCACCGACAACACAGAACTAAACTCAAGGTTACTGTTATCAACCCATGCCGTTTGTAAGCGCTCCAGCACTCCAATCACCACAAAGTGCTGTGTGCCCATATATACGCTCTTGCCAAGCGCTGATTCATTCGGCCACACCTTATCGACAAAGGCTTTAGTGACTATCATCTTGCCCCCATCTTCCAGCAACTCTGTGGTGATTTCCTGGGGATAGAAGTTACGTCCCTCGACTAACTTCAGCCCTAAGGAGTCGATAAAATGCTCATCACTCATATACATGCCGGTATTGGGCGTAGATTTAGCGCGCTCCTCAGGCCCTAGGGTAAAGTTACTCGACCAACCACCGCCGCTCAGGGGAGCCATAGAGGTAGGTGCAACATCGATAACGCCAGGGATCGCACGAATGATCTCTAAATCTCGTTTATCCTGCGCGACTAAATCTGTCGATTTATCAAAATGATAAATGCTGAAATCAAAGACTTCACTTTCAACAATCCCCGACTCACGCGCCATTAAATTTAATCGTTCGGCGATAATAAAACTGGCATTAGCGACGATAGCCACAGACAAAATAATCTGTAATAACAGTAGTAAGGGGCCGCTTTTACTGCGTAATAAACTGCTGAGAATAGGTTTGATATGTAACATATTGCCCCCGATTATTGGCTCTTAAGATAAACACTTGGGTTAGTGGTACACACACGCCACGCAGGATAAATACCCGCCACAATCGCTGCAAAAATGGCAATAACAGGCGCAATGAGCCACATGCTGGCGTCCAGATGAGTAATCGAAGCCTCAAGTTGAAACTTCTTTGTGAGCAACGCAAGTGAGCCCCAAGCCCAAGCCAAGCCGAGTAAGCCACCGAATAGTCCCATCAAAGACACTTCCACCATATGTTGGGCAAAGATCTGCCCTTGGCTGGCGCCGATGGCGCGGCGCACGCCAATTTCGGGAGCTCGGCGTAAAAACTTAGACAGCAACAGACCTAACATATTGACTAAGCAAACAATGAGGAAGAGTGCACTGAGGCCCACCAGCACCTTGTTATCCTCTGGCACCACTTTATTAATGGCTAGCCATTGGTCAATATCGGACAATTGCACATCGGCCTTAGGTGAGCTAAAGCGACCTAATTTCTTTTGTTGTTCAATATATTGGCGAACCCACTGACGGTACTCAGCAACTTGTTCAGGCGTATCGAGTTGCACCCAAAATTGTGTCCAATGCTTTTCGGAGGTTAAACGCTGCGCGTAGTTGTTGATGCTCTCATAGTTCCAGCCATTGGTATTTCCCCAACTGCCATATTCCTCAATCGGCGCTAAGCTGTAGGGCACAAACAAGGTATCCACATTGCCAAAGGCGCCGTTGTTAAGGTCATAATAGTTTGGACTCGGCGCCCAAGGCTTAAGCACGCCAACCACCTGATAGGGCTTAGCATTGAAATAAATCGTCTTGCCGACACTATTTTGGCCCGCAAACAGCGTCTTATTCAGCTCATCGGTCAGTACCACTTCGTAGCGAGCATCTTTATCGACGCTGTCATCCCATGCCTGACCGTATTGAAACTCAAGTCCAAACAGTGGGAAAAAGTCGTTATTGGTCACCCTAACCCGAGATTGCAGTACAGGTAAAAAAGCCGGATCTTCGGTTTGCACCGCGCCGCCCGTGCGAAACATGGGGGTTTGCAGGCTCGGAATATCACTCTTAAGTAAGTTCATCCCGTCTTGATAGGTGATCTGTTGATCGAAGCGATCCCAGGCATCTGGACCTTGGCTCCACAGCTGTACCGCAAACAACTGGCTGGACTTCTCCCCCGCAGGGTTAGTGGACATCATTTTGTAAATGTTAAGAGTGCTAATCGTGATGCCTATGCCGATGGAAATCGCCATGATCATCAATGCCGACAACATGGGCGTTTTTTTAATGCTACGCCAAGCTAAATCTAAGTAATAGAAGAACATAACCGCTCCTAGCCTTGGGCGTTAGCAACCAGTTTATCGACACTGCCGTGGCTTGCACTGCGGGCCACATTGGGTTGATACATGGTAAAGTCGCAGACTTGTCCATCGACAATTTGAATATTGCGCTGGGCACGGCGAGCCAGTTCAGGATCGTGGGTCACCATGATGATGGTGGTGCCAGATTGGTTAATATTCTCTAATAATTCCATCACTTGGCGGGCCATTAAGCTGTCGAGGTTACCCGTAGGTTCGTCGGCGAGCAGAAAACGGGGTTCCCCCGCTAAAGCACGGGCAATCGCTACCCTTTGCTGTTGACCGCCGGATAATTGAGTCGGCAAATGCTTCATCCGCGCACCTAAGCCCACTTGCTCTAATGCTTGCTCCACACGGCGTTTACGCTCCTTGGCACTAAAACCACGGTAGCGCAGCGGTACTTCAATGTTTTCCGCGAGGTTAAGATCGGGAATCAAGTTAAAGCCTTGGAAGATAAAGCCAATCTTCTCATTGCGTACGGCAGCACTCTTGTTATCACTGAGGTTGGAGACATTAATCCCATCTAAAAAATAATCCCCATGGGTGAAGCCTTCGAGCAAGCCAGCAATATTTAAGAAGGTGGTTTTGCCTGAACCCGAAGGGCCTGTGACCGCCACAAACTCGCCCTCGTTTACCTCAAGGTTGAAATCCCGCAGTGCGTGGGTTTCTACTAAGTCCGTTTTAAAAACTTTACTGATATTCTTCATTGATAACATTTTAATTTCCTTAATTAATTTTTATCTTTGCGCGTAAACGGCTTATAAAACGCGCGGGACTTCAATGTAACTTGAGCATGTAACAGACGAAGCAGAGGCAACCGCTTATCAGCCCAGAAAAGCACCCATAATGAACTCACTCAACTTACCGAACAGCCCATTTAGGCAAGAGAATATCAAGCTCACACTTTCCATCGAGACATCACCAATCTGGCGCATTTCGTCTAAGGGATTGGTCCATTCCAAAATATTTAAGCCAAGGAAAAACCAACTATTAGCCTCTCCAATCCCCAGCTCTACCGCCACAACTAACAAGGCCAAAGCGAATACGCCAAACAGCTTGGAGGACATCAACACACTGATATCAACATTTTTATGACTCATTATTGGCTCCTATTTACTTATCGCCGCAGTATTTTCAACCACGGCAATTTCCAATCCATCAATTTGATTAATAAGTTTTTTCAACCAAATAACATCAATGCATCTTAACCTGTTCGGCATGATTGAAGGGCTCAACACTCGAGATCACCCATTCGTCACCCGCTTTACCGCCTTCAATCACTTCCACCTGGCTCATACTGGTGCTACCCAGTTTAATCTGGCGGCGGGTAGCGATATCGCCTTCGACTTGATAAGCCTCCTCCCCGCCACCGCTGGTCATAAAGGCACCACGTTTGACCATCAACACATTTTCCCGATGTTCGAGTAAAACTCGGGCAGAGATACGTTGGTTTTGGCGCAGCTTAAGACTATCGCTCTGGGCAAATTGCACTCTTGCGGTCACTTCACGGTTACGCACTTCGGGAGAAATCGAGGATAACTTGCCCATGAGTTTGACTTCGCCAAAGCTCAGCTCAACCTCCATGCCAAGTCCAAGTTCATCGGCGTAAGACTCTGGCACCGCAAGCTCGGCCTCATAGGCACTTAAATCGACCACAGTCAGAATCGGTTGATTGGCACTCAAACGCGTTTTTTGCTCTGTCAGCCAGTTACCAATAATGCCGCCAACCGGCGCTTTAATATTTAAGGCTTCAACTTGGCGCTCTAATTCACCTACCGCTAACTGCTGGCGTTCAACTTCAAGCGCTTTATTCTTTACTTCAAAGGTCAAGGTATCCTTAGTTAATGCCGCGTCTTGCAACGCATGCTCAAATTTAAGCTTGGCTTTATGCAGATCATCTTTGCCCTTTTCATAGTCAATCTGCCCAATCAGCTGACTTTGAATAAGCTGCTCACCACGACGACGTTCACGCTCAGCCGCCTCAAGATCAACCTTGGCCATATCTAAGGTTTGGTTGACTTGTAATTGGTTGCGTCTGGCGTCCAGCTTGGCACGCTCAAGAGCGCCCTCCAAACCCGCTAATAAGGATTTCGCCTGTTCTAATTGATTGGTCAGTCTTGGACTATCTAGCTTGGCTACCACATCGCCTTTATTAACTGTATCGCCAGGATTGCTCAGTAGCGTCACTGTCCCTTCTTCAGTGCTGTAGAGGATCGGTGCATTGGCCGCGACGATTTTACCTGTAGTCGCGATATCCCGAGTCAGCGTACCTACATATAAAGTCGCAGTGGTTAACTCACTACGGCTAATGGATTTGCTCACATTATCGCTACTGAAACTGGCCCACACTAAGGCGCTCACTAATAAGGTGCAGCCGCCAATAATCAAGGGCACCTTGAGACGTTTAGCGTTTGATGGCGCAAGGAGAGTATCTTGGCCGCTGGTATCTTTAATCATGGCGTTTCTCGCTTCCCTGTCGGAGGGCTGGATATGCCCATCGCTACGGACACTATTAAAAATCGATATCCAGTAATAGCAACACCTATGCCAATTCCATTAAAGCATTTATTTTCATTGTGTTAGATAATATTTAAGATAAAAGTGTCCGCGGACACCACAGTTGAGAACTAAAAGTGTCCGCCTAAATTTCGCAAAAGTGTCCGCTTGATATGAGAAAAGGCAGCTTGTAAGTGTACGGTACTCAGCAAAGAACAAGCTGGCAGTCGCTCAACATGCGCTAACACTTTTATTCGCCAAATGACGGAGTTTCCCTTTACAGCTAAAACCTTGCCACATAAGATCCTGCCACCCTCGCAGCAGACATATCCAATAAGATGAATCGCCCTATGAAAACACTCACTATTACGCGTCCTGACGACTGGCATATTCACCTAAGAGATGGCGCCCAATTAACAGATACGGTTCGCGATATCAGCCGCTATATGGGCCGCGCTATCGTCATGCCTAACCTGGTTCCTCCCGCCATCGATACCGAAACCGCCTTGGCTTATTACGATCGTATCAAGGCGCAAGTGCCCGCAGGCTCGCAATTCGAACCCTTAATGGTGTTGTATCTCACCGACAAAACCAGCCCAGAGGAAATCCGTAAAGCTAAAGCCTCGGGCAAAATCGTTGCCGCTAAGCTCTATCCCGCGGGCGCGACCACCAACTCGGATTCTGGTGTGACAGATTTAAAGAACATCTACCCCGCCCTCGAAGCGATGCAAGAAGTGGGCATGTTGTTCCTCGTGCATGGTGAAGTGACTGATTCATCGATTGATATTTTCGACCGCGAGCGCGTGTTTATTGAGAATATCCTCAGTAAGATCGTGGCCGATTTCCCGAAACTTAAAATCGTTCTCGAGCATATCACCACTAAGGATGCAGTCGATTTTGTCACTCAAGCCTCTGATAATGTGGCCGCCACGATCACCGCGCACCATTTACTTTATAACCGCAACCATATGTTAGCTGGCGGTATTCGTCCGCATTTTTATTGCCTACCAATTTTAAAGCGCAATACCCATCAGCAAGCACTGTTAGGTGCCGCAGCCAGCGGCAATAAAAAGTTCTTCCTCGGTACCGACTCGGCGCCACACGCAAAAGATCGTAAAGAAGCCGCCTGTGGCTGCGCGGGTTCTTATACTGCCCATGCCGCCATTGAGCTGTACGCCGAAGCCTTTGAATCAGTCAATGCACTGGATAAATTAGAAGCCTTTGCCAGCTTCAATGGCCCAGATTTTTACAATCTGCCCCGCAACAGCGATACCATCACCCTGGTGAAAAAATCTTGGGATGTGCCCGTCAGTTACCCACTTGGCGACAACAACGTTGTGCCAATTCGCGCTGGCGAACAAATCGATTGGCAGGTTGAATAAACAGGTCATTTGACGCGATAAACGGCTAGCTAAGCCTGCAGCTTATCGTGCTCGAAACCGTTAAGAGTCGCCTTAGGGCGACTTTTTTATAACCAACACGTAAAACCATAACCTATTATCTTTTAAGAGAAAAAGTATGCATACACGGAAGTTACTAACGCTATTGTCCTCAAGCCTATTAATTACCACTACACTGCCACTCAGCACGTTTTCCGCCGATGAACTCACAGGCGTTTGGCAGGGACAACTGGGTAAAAGCAAGATAAGAGCCTGCTTTAACCAATATGGCACCGGCAGTTATTACTATCAAAAATACCTCACCCCAATTCGACTCGAACAGCAAGACGGCATCTGGAAAGAAGAGAACAACACCGGAAACTGGCAGTTTGATACCGCAACAGCACAAAAACTGAGTGGCCAATGGTTTAAAGACAGCGCCAGCAAGTCACTGCCAATACAACTTGAGCGGCAAATCAGCCCAGATAACAATGATGATTGCAGCGCCGATGCCTACAATCTGCCGCTTGAAACTAAGCCTTCGGTGAGCCGTGGAAAATGGCAACGCTTTCAGACTATTGAATACCGGCCGCTGACCTTTGGCACTGATGTTGGTATCGAATTTAACGGCCCACAAAAAGGCATTTCGGCAATTAATCACTGGCTTGAGAGAAAGCTCACCGATGATGCGCAGCTGGCACAAACCTTTGAGACTCGCCGCAGAATGTTGGCTCAAATGGGCAGCTTTGTGGCTGACGAAACCTTTGCAGAACCCATTTTCCTTAATCAGCATTGGCTTAGTGTGCGCTTGTATCGCTGGGCAGCGGGTTATGGTGCCAATGGGATCAGCCAAGAGTTTGTTAGCTTCTCGCTTGCAGATGGAAAACCTTTCCATCCTTGGCAATGGTTTATCGAAAATGAACAGCCTCAAGCCATGCCGGAGAGTATGAGTTTTCCGTTACCACAAGCGCTAAAGCAAAAGCTGTTTGCCAATATCCCGCCAAACGCAGAATGCCCCACCTCCGACGGCTCTGGCTATTATCAACTGACTCTTGAGGCAACTGGTATGAAGTTTTGGGAAATGCCCCGTGGTGACGGCTGCGAGCAGGAGTTTACCTTAACCCCTCAAGAAGCCATGCCCTTTGCCACTCAATGGGGTAAAACACAACTTAATCTATTGGAATAAATTACGTATTACAAAACTACGGTATTGGGAAAGTAGGCTGTAATGGTGATAAATATGATGACACCAAACGCGCTTTCCCATCCAACACAGCAACGCATTTCAAACTTACCCGTTTCAGTAAGGGATCATCCTTGAGCAATTTAACCGTAAACAGCGTGACACCCGAAGCCTTAGTACAAGCCCAGTTAGTTGCCTATAACCAACACGACCTTGCAAGCTTTGTGGCACTCTTTAGCGACAACGTTTGTATTTTTCGTCCACCCGCCACAGAGCCCGTTATTCGGGGTAAAGCCGCATTTCGCGATTTCTATCAAAATGAGCGCTTTAACTTGCCGCATTTACATGCCGAAATCCTCAATCGTATGGTCGTTGGCAATAAGGTCGTGGATCACGAACGGATCAGCGGCATACACGACGAACCTTTTGAAGTGATGGTGGTGTTTGAGGTAATCGATGGACTAATCCAAAATATGTGGAGTTTTGCGACTAACTGATGGGTTATCGGGCTTTACTTGATGCAAGATTGAACCGCTATATTCACTCCGCATCTTCCGAGTAAAGCATTGCCTGAACAGCATCGAATCTCAATACGTCAACATGCCCGAGTAGAAAATGGCTAAAGACCCACTACACTTAACCATCTAAATTCGCCATAAACAAGGCACACTTCAATAGCAACGAGGGAACACATGAACGCTAAAATCATCTTCACAGCCAGTATTGCACTATTGCTATCCGCAAATAGCCACGCCATTAACGATGAGTATCGCAAGTTACTTGAGCGTTCAGGCTGTACCCAAGTGTCTGAAATGCAAGGGTGCGATATCCACAAAACCAAAGAAGAAAATGCCAAAGCAATGGCTTCCCCCAAAGCCGCTGCTGAGGCCATCATTCCCAATGCCCAACAATGGATAGCAACAGCCAGCTCAGGAGCAACGGTTGCAAATATTCAAATCGATGATAAACATCAGGTTTCGGTTAACGGTAAACACGTAAAATCCAGTCAAAGTGGTGGAGCCATCAAATTCAAAGACGGTATGGTGGAATTCACCATTTATCCCGATGCCAGCTCGAATAAAGAGAGTATGTGGATTGATAACGATGCAGGATCAAAAGGCCCGATTACGGCCAAGTAACGCCTAGTAACAACCTACACTTGCCATCCTGCAAAAATAGGGGCTTACGCTTACAGCAGATAAAGTTCGCTAGCATACGCGATAAGCCCTTTAATACCATGGTCGTTTTGAAAGTATCGAATGGGCTCATTCAAGCGAGACAACCTTTACAGCCAACAGAAGACATTTCATATCCCTGAACCTCAAAACGCCCTTTACAGCATGAATCAATCACGGGCTTCTAACATTGGTCTATGATGCTTACACAAGCCCGTTAACCCTATTAGGATTAACTTTACTAGAATGGTTAACCTACCAATGTTTATCAGAAAAGTGTTACACCTATCCCAGATTTACTTTCGACAACTCATTTTAACGTGAAATCAACGGATTCTGTGAGATGGATGACTGTCCCTTGGCCGCAAAATGCCTTAGGGTTAGTAGCAATTGCCAAAAGGGTAAAGCCAAGCGCCCTTTTTCTTTAACCATTTTGCCTAACAACAGGAATTGCTGATGTCTGATAACCAAAATGCCTTTTACGCCCGCGCCACTGAGTTGATTAAGCTCGCTAACCAGCAAAACCAAAACACTGAAATCCAAACCGGTGAAGTCAGTGCTTCCTTTATGTGGGCCCTCGCCCGCTACAACGCTTGGTTTGGCTCCACCAGCTTTGAAAACAAAGAGCAAATGCAGGCCAAAAAACAAGAAATGATGGACTACTACATGGAGCGTTATAAAGAAATGCTCGACGCCAATCTCGAGGACTATATCGAAAACTTCGACCACTACCGTGCAACACAAAAGTAATCGTTTACGCAACGCCCGATAGCCTAAGGTTATCAGGGCGTCTGATTTTTAGCTTAAGTGGTGATGACTCTCATTCCTCAACACTTAACTACATCGTTATCCAATATTGATTAATTCTCGTCACGACAAGCCAGTATTTGCGATCAAATGCCTGCCTTAAGCACTAACATCTTGCTGTCAGTTGAATACTTAACAGAAATATTAACATAGGC
Organism: Shewanella sp. ZOR0012; assembly: GCF_000798835.1. Taxonomy (NCBI): domain Bacteria; kingdom Pseudomonadati; phylum Pseudomonadota; class Gammaproteobacteria; order Alteromonadales; family Shewanellaceae; genus Shewanella; species Shewanella sp. ZOR0012. The sequence goes on along the minus strand of NZ_JTLE01000094.1, from coordinate 3,295,947 downwards.
TCTTTTTAGCTACTCATGTTGGTTTTAATCCATAAATAAGCAACATAAATAACCACCGAAGTATATCCAGCCGATATCACTAGATTACATTTCCAAAGAGTTAACCAGAAAGATCCTCTGAAATAAGTACGCTTTCTGACCTCATGATTAAACAATGCAATTGAAGAAAATATCAACATCAGTGCGGAGCATCCCAGCATAGGTAACAACAGAAACATGATACCCAAACCTGCCGCTCCTAAAGATGCGTTAGATGTTTCATTACCAATGGGGGCGAGCATCATAAAGCCCAAAGCTATCCCTGCTATTGTAAGTATCAATCCCAAAAGTTGGAGTGTTCTCATCATCGTCCTTAAGATTAAATCCGCACATACTAGGACTATGTATGCAAAGAGCGCCAACAACATCCTATCTACGCTCTCTTTGACAATACCTAATTTATATCGTCGTCTCTACGATTGTTAAATCTACAAAATGGCGCTTGTAACAGTGTGTAAGCGGAGCAACTAAACCCAATCTCACTTTAAACATGAATTATTAGTGGGTTCTTGTGAGCAAATGCAACGGCATATCATCATCTAAATAGGCCTCATCTGCCAGATAGAGCTTATTAGTACGGATCATCTTCTGGATCATCTCAACATAGGCGTAGCCGCGCTCTGAATATCGATCCAAGGTACCAGCAAGTGCAACACCCGTAATTGTTTGATTGGCTTGCCTTGATTTGGCACGAAGCTGACGCATTTTGTGGTAAGCACTATGGGTATTTAAATTCAATAAGTATCCTTCAACGGAGGCTAAGGGAGTCTTAAATCGCGCCAGCCCGTACTGCCCCATCCCCTGGCGCTTTTGCTTAGGCTCCATACCATTACCATTAAAATCCCACTGACCAAACAAGGCATTCCCCTCAAGAGTAAAGCGCGATGTCCCCCAACCACTTTCCTTTGCCGCCTGGGCCAATACTAGAGATGGAGGCAAAATATCTACCCGTTCAAGCAGGGTTTGCCTGTGGGACGGTGATAACGACGGTATTGGATTACTGATAACTTTGTACTTAACCGCTAAAGCGACCAAGCCAGTGTCGTTGAGGGGCGCAGAGATTACCTGTTGCCGTTCTTGTAACACTTTTTCATTCGCTAATAATACTAAGGGGGTCATCAATCTAAAAAACACCATCTTCTTTTGCTTCACAGGCAATTGCTCTGATACCGACCGCCATCCTTTACCTACGGCATCAAAGGTTAATCTCGGAACCGATTTATTCCCCCCATGGAAATTTTCAGCAGTGTAATTAAGGGATTCAAAAAAGAGCATCAAATCATCAATGGAGTGGATACTTACAGTGACAGGTTGAAGTTCAGCCTGCTGCACAGACCGTTGCTCACGCTCTGGTTGAAATATAATGCCGCCAATACGATGTTCACCTTGAGTATCTTGATTATTCACTTGGGTATAGGAAGGCTGAATTAAGGCTGATAATCCCATAATAGGTGGTTTTGTTGACTGACAATTTGCAAGCGGATAGCAAGTCTTTTCAGTTGTAAACGCCGTAGACAAGAGCTGATTAAACACCAATTTGTTGTCGGTCATTTCTGCTGCGGCGAATAGAGGTGAAGGCATAGACATTAGGAATAGCATAAGCATTACTAAGGGCAGTTTACAGTTTATCAACATGGAATCTCTCTGGAGAAAAACAATCGCAGTCCAACTAGCCAAAACACAGGGCGCGAAAGATAACAATAAAATCCTGACAATTTGCTTAATAGCTATGTTTGTAATACTGACTTGACTACGGAAATATCGCATGTGTCGAGCAGTTGAGGCGGCTTTTGATAAAATGACCCGCGGGCATGCCATGTTCGTTCAGTAAATTCCATCGTAAAAATGGGAACATGTAGAGATGCAAACGCGATAGACCATCGGTTTCACTACATAAGTCATCTTAGCGATCAGAAGACTGGTTGAAATGGTTAAGAACCAAGACTAAAGAAAACCAAAGATTTGAGCTTGCACATATAAAAATACTTCGCACGACTTATTATTTTTAATAAATCGAAAATAGTATGGTTACATTGAAAGGCACCAATAAATAATGACCATTTTATAGATCGACATATTGATTATGAATTGTAAGAAATTCAGGCTTATTATTGAGCACAGCCATGACACACTTAGGATCAAACTGTTGACCCGCATTATCCTCAAGATAAGCAAATGAATCCTCAAATGACCATGCCTCTTTGTATGGTCGTTTGCTTGTTAAAGCATCCAGAACATCAGCAACAGTGACTATTCTTGCTTCTAACGGAATATCCTCTCCTTTTAATCCCTCAGGGTATCCCTTACCATCGAAACGTTCATGATGGTAGTTGATAATATTCTTTAACATCTCCGTATGGTGTATCCCATTGAGACTAAACTCATTAATCATCAAATTAATCATCTCTCGACCTTTAATAGTATGAGTTTTCATCACCTCAAATTCTTCAGTGGTTAATTTCTCTGGCTTCAATAGTATTGCATCTGGCACGGCGATTTTACCTATATCATGTAACTCAGAAAATAGATAAATAAACTCAACTTCCTCATCACTTAATCCTAACTCTTTTGCGACTGTCTTAGCGATGATGCGCGAATATGAAGACATTCGATGTAAATGATTTGCCGTTTCTTCATCACGATAACGACCAAAGGCTCTGGCAGTAATAAGTGCCCCATTAAATGTCTGAATAGAAAGAAATTCAACTGCAATGATACCTGCAAGGATTTGTGCATATGCGGAAAGTTCAGCACGTATTGCATCATCAAAATAACTACTCTCTTTAGAGTTACAAAATAAAAAACCAACAAAACGATCATTAAAATACAATGGTTCGGTATAACTAGATTCGTAGCCCGCCTCAAGCACTTTTCGACTATGTTCAGAACTATATATAAGTTGAGTACATAAATTATCTAATACCCTAGCTTGGCGGCTTTCCACTATATGTTGGAGAGAAGGTGTTTCGCTCAATTTTGCCTCATATAAACTCAACGGTGGCTTACCATCTGTACTATGCACAAAGGTTTTAATTTTATCTGTATGTTGATCATATATAGCAATTGCGATTCTAGTTAATTTGTCAAAATTTTTACGGAGTCGTGCATGAACATAATGCACACGTTCATTTATTGTCCTATCCATGATTCACTCCGCAATTAAATCTCAACAATTACAATACAAACATATTCGTTAGCGATAAAAACAACTGTTTATTATCGCTAACCAAAGGTTTGACTTAAGTTTTTAAGTTGATTTGCTCTATTCAATAAATTTTTACTCGTCGCACTAACGCCTTCAACTTTCATACTATTGTCATGGGATATTGATGAAATAAGATTAATATTTCTATTAATATCTTCAATCACGGCTTGTTGCTCAGTTGCAGCTGAAGATATTTGGCTGGAAAAAGCGGATACTTTATCTATTTCAACCGTAATATGATTTAAATATTCCGCTCCAATTCGAGTGCTAGAAAGGCAAGTATTCGTTCTACCAACATTCAAATGCATCAACTCTTTCCATTCATTCAGTGTACGCTGAATATGCCCTATACTTGTTTGAATTTGCTCTGTCGCTTTATGAGTACGAGTAGATAGATTACGAACTTCATCGGCAACAACTGCAAATCCTCGCCCCTGCTCACCGGCGCGAGCCGCTTCAATTGCAGCATTGAGTGCTAACAAATTCGTTTGATTAGCAATCCCTTGTATTTCAGACATGATAGTGTCTATTCGTTCTGACTCACTGGACAACGCTACCGCAGAATCAAAAGCTTGTTCAGCTTGGGTCGCTAATGAGGCAACTTCAGTTTCAACATTTTTAAGTTGCTGACTGGTCACCTGACAATGACGACGGGCTTCTTCAATCTGTAGATTACTCGCTTGGATATTACGATTAATTTCTTCTGCTGCGGATGCCATTTCAGTCACCGCAGTAGCAACTTGTTGGATCTGTAGATCTTGGGAGGTGATATCATTGCTCGTGGTAGACATAGACGTACTAATCTGATCCGCAATAGATTTCAATGAATGGGTTGCGTCATCAACTCTTCCTAAAACAGTCCGAATTCGCGCCTGCCCAAGTTTGATATGAAAATCTGCAATACTGTGGGGGGCGTCACCAGAAAAAATCAGCCGGCTAATGCTATCGTAGTCATTCTCTAATCGCTGCAAGTATCTAGGCGTTAAAAATAACTGCTGTCGATTTAAGGCAATGATAGCAAGTAAGGGCAAGATCACTAAGAGTGATTGAGGAAAGGTTAGCCACCAAATACTACAGACAATGGCTATGGATAATAAAAGAAAACTGACTAGATGATTTGATAGTAACTTATTGCCCCAAAATATATTTTTCTTGTTTTCAAGCGCTCTTAACTCCTTATACATCACACTAGCACGCGCTTTATGTTCAGGCGTAGGGCAACAACGGACTGATTGATAACCTGAGATCCGGCCATCCTCATAGATGGGGGTAACATAGGCATCGACCCAATAATAACTACCATCTTTACAACGGTTTTTAACCATGCCACGCCAAGGCTTGCCTTGCTTTAAATGTTTCCATAAATCGGCAAAGGCAGCTTTCGGCATATCTGGATGTCTAACTAAATTATGATGCTGACCAATCATTTCATCGAGTTGGTATCCAGCCACTTGGCAAAAGCCGGGGTTAGCGTAGGTAATTACGCCATTAAGATCGGTTGTGGAAACGAGCTGTAGATCTTCAGAAAATTTGACTTCACTATCTTTAGTCACTACATCCTTGTGTACCATGATCACAATCCCTGATTTACGGTTGGATTAGTGTAAAAGTATAGTAAGGTTTTCCTTAATTGCACTTTTATGAAACAGCACTACTAGGGCGTGCGAGGTTTCAGGGTTATTTTGCAGCATTTGACTGACACTTATACAAAGCAAAGTCCGTGCGATGTCATGACTCAATCTAAACAGGCGATAACATAGCAGACACGCCAACACGTCCTAAATCCCCAAAGCCCGCAGCATATAGAATGCATTCAAAGCAAACAAATTTCTCATCTGTCGTTTATGCAAGCACCTAAAATCAAAGAGGGGCAAACAATCCTATTTGCCCCTCTGATGCAGTGACACTGTGGCGAATCAGTTGCTTACTTATGCGCAGCAAGAACAAACTTGATACATCGCCATTATTGAGTACATGTTTTTGTCGTTTGGCAATCAACCTGCTGCTTAAGTTGCTGTGCATATTGCTCCGCTGCTGCTTTTGCCTTTCGGGCTTCCACTTTTTGCTGCACATCTTCAGCTAATGCCTTATCAAAGGTCTCCATGCCAAAATAGTCGGCAACATCCAAATAAATAAACCAAGCGCCAGCGGCAACGAGGCCATAGGTTAGTAGACGTAACATGGTATTTAAACCTCAATAATTGTATCGACATCTGCAATATAACTGAGGTTTTATCTAAAGAAAACTGTCAATTTAATGACCAAAAAATGTCAAATAAATACCATTAATCAATGAGATACAAAAACACAAAAACCTTAAATTACAGAGTTTTAGCAGTTTAAGATTAAAGTTTGCGTTAAACTGTCAAAATTCACGATTTACCATGGAAAAAGATCGATTATTTGACATGTTTTTATAAAGTGACAATAAATCATAATCTCCTTAACTAACGTCAGGAAATCGACGATAAAATCATCAAACCCTATTTTTGGCATAAAAAGCTAAACCCGGCGATAGCCAATTAGGTTAACTTCAAATTCTGTTTAGCCTAAGTGCCAGCAATCCCTCCCAGCAGCTTTACTGCGATATAATGCCGCATCAGCGCTCTCAAATAATTTTTGGGGCAACTTTGGGCCAATGGCAATACCTATGCTTAAAGTTACCCGACACTGTTTCTCCCGCCATTGTTGCAGACGGATAGTATCTAATAACCGATTAAGATTGTTCACTAATTCAGCTTTATCTTCCAAAGGGAATAAACAGGCAAACTCATCGCCACCAAATCGATACACTTGTCCACGAGTGAAAGTCACCGCCAAAATATCTGCGACACGTCGCAGCACAGAATCTCCAAACTGATGACCAAACTGATCATTTATCTGTTTAAAAAAATCGACATCAATCAGGACTAACACATGGGGCGGCTGATGCATTCCAAATTGATTAAGATCTTCATCAAATGCACGACGATTGCCTATATTCGTTAAGGGATCAAGCCTAAGTTTTAAATGTTGCGTTGCTAGTTTATTTTTAATTTTTCGCAGGCTTTTATCCACGAACCAAGATGAATTCACTAATTTATCTTCAGATAACACGCCATTTAACTGTTCAACTTCTAACTCAATTAATTTAAGTTCTTGTCTAAAAACTTTCATTAGTGACCTAGTTCCCATAGCGGCAACAATAAAAAATGCAGCAATAGGAAGTAATAGTAAAACAAGCTGTTCCACAAGTGCCTTTTGGAACCTAACTGCTGGCACATAAATACCTACTTCCCAATCAGCATAGGCTAAAGGTTTCACTAGCAATATGCCATTCAGTAAACCACTAACACAAACTAAAGATTGATTTGCAGAAACAGTATCGAACTGTAATAGCTCACCATTCACTACTGACAACATTTCTTGGCTTTGACGATCACGAATAAAAACTGAAATATTTAAATTGGTCGACATTCGCTCCAACACTTTATCCAAGGTATCAAGAGACATATCAACCAGCATAACACCAATAGGTAATCCACTGTCAGACAATACTTTTTGCCCAAGACTTAGTACTTTTTGATGGCTATTAAATTCCTCATAGGGACCGATCCAAACTGGGGCATTTGATTCAGATTTAAGAATATGAAACCAAGGTCGCGTCTCAGGATTAAAATCAGCGCTTTTTTCCCAATGAGGGTAGCTATCAATATGTCCATTTAAGGCATTATAAAAATAAATATAATGCTCTTCTTCCATTTTAATTTTATGCCCTACAGCCCAAACGGGATTAAATACAGACTCACCTGCAAGAATAGCATTCTGATCAAGCATAGAAATTAAGACTGAATGTTGCTTTTCATTTTCTTTAACTAGCTCATAGATATAGGTACTTTCAAGTACATTCAGTATTTCCTCATACCCCACCATTCTTAATCGAACATGGTTTTGATAATTTAACACTGCTATTAATAATGTAATAATCACAATCGCAATGCTGGCAAATAGAAATGCTTTAGTAAGTAAGTGATGTTGTTTTAGATGAGGTAATAAGGATGATGGCATCGTGTATCTAGATAAAGTAATTTGTACGAATACTAGGGGGATCATCCTCTCACTTCATTGATAGTTATCAAATTTGAAGATAAAAAACGTTAACATTTAAAGCTTTTAAACGCCGAAGCTTACAAAAAGAAAATAGTTTTATGAAATTGTTTAAACCACAAGAAACTGAAACAAAAATAACATGTTTTCAACCACAAAAATCAGCATGGATTTACATATTATCGACAAACGGTTGAGGCAGTTCATAATTCTTTGGCTGCCATACCAGCGTTTTTTATAAAACGATTAATTGATGCTGATTCGATAAAAAAATACTCAAATGCGACTCAAGATCACAACAACATTCCTAAGGTAAGCTCCACCCTCAAAGGGTTTACTCGGCTTAAAAAGCTTGAAAAAAGATCCCAAAGGCACTGAAAATCGCCACAAACCAAGAGAGGGATCGTAAGGTGCCTTTATTCAATAGATATAAAATCTGATACGCAAAGCGCGCCACAATATGCACAATGGCTAACCATTCGGCTGTAGGTGTCACCTTGCCGGTTGCGATTACAGTCAGCACCGCCAAGCCAAATATCAGCAGTGATTCAAACGCATTTTGATGCCCCGCTAACGCCCGAGCACCAAATCCAGTTAACTGCGCCTGCTGGCTGCGAGGATGATGGTTATCATAACCACCCGCTTTAGCCATCGCCCAGGCCACAGGACCTTTGGCTAAGTACGGCAATAACATGGCGACAAACAAACAAGTCAGTAGTGTATTCATAGGATTCCCTTATTGCTTAGAACAATAAATGCATATCAAACAGTGCGTTGTAGTGCTTATAACAGTGAATTTACTAGCAAAAGGCGATTGATTAACGTGCCTTATCTAAGGCATCGCAAACGGCCTTTACACCAAGTAAAGCTCTAGGCGTCGCGCGGTGTAATAAATCGGCATTTAATTGATAAATATGCTGGTTTTTAACGGCGGGGATTTCGGTCCATTTACGCCAATCAATCCCTTTAACATTGCCTTCTTCTTCGCTTTGTAAAATCACCTCGGGCAAGGTCAGTAGCACATTCTCAAGACTCACCTGCGGATAATCACTCGCCGCATCATAAAAGACATTTTGCCCATGGCACACGCCAATAATCTGCTGGATCCAACTGTTTTTCGCAACCGTCATTAAGGGCGTCGACCACAACTGATAAAACACTTTAGGCTCAGATTTAGCGGCGTTTTCATTGCGAAGGCGAAGCAGCTCGCGGCGATAATCCGTTGCCACTTGATTAGCCTGCTCTGAATGCCCCGTTAATTGACCTAACTCTTCAATTTCTTTGGCAACATCTTCAAGCGTTTGTGGGGAACTGCTGTACAGTTTAAAACCTAAGCTTTTGAGTTGGTTGATATCCTCGGCTTTATTGCCCGTATCCCACACCACTATCAGATCGGGATTAAGCTCTAATACGCGCTCAATCTGAATACCATAATAACCACCAATACTAGGGATTTTTTTCGCCGCTTCGGGATAATCCGCATAATCTGTGGCGGCCACAATCGCCTCTCCCGCACCAATGGCATAAAGCATTTCAACCGCGTGGGGAGACAACGCAATAATACGTTTTGCTGGCTCTGCCATAGTAGATATAGGTAACAGGGCAAGACTGACACCTAGGATAATAATGCGTCGAATTAACATGAAATTCCTTATGATTTAATCGATTAACTTTTCTGGCCAGCCATATTTTTCAAGGTAAGTCTGCAAGTTTTTAGGACGATACTGAGGATCTTGATCCCAACGCACTTTGACCGAATGATGCAACAATACCGGCGCAACATTCGGGTCAAGCGGCCGCAAATACGGCTGCTTAATCCGATAAAAACTACGGCGTGAATCGTGCAGCGTCGCCAAGGGATTAGGGCGTAAACTGGCCATTAAATGTGGCTCGAGACTTAAATTAAACCGCTCAGCCTCAGCGATCATCCACTCAAGGGCATTATCCGACAATAAAGAGCCATCTTTATCCGGCTGATAACTGCCGCCAATATTGCTATGGGCGCCAGCAAACCACACTTGCTGCATATCCATATTGTCGCGTAATTGCCAGATAGTGGGCTCAAAGTCGCTGCGATGCTCGTCTATCGCCAAGGCATGGCGGGCAACCCGCACATTGCGACCAATTTTAGTGTCGTAAAACTCATCTTTATCTTCAAATAAGCCGAGGAAGGAAATCGGGATCCCCATAGCGCCCACCGTATCCCACACCCCAACAAACTTAATCTCCCGTGATTCATGGCTGTGCTTTTGTCTAAACTCAACGGATTTATCGCCGCTTGGAGCAAAGGGCGCGCTGCTTTTTTTATAGTGGTCAAAGGCTTGTTGGATAAGCCTCGCATCGGGGCGCTTAAGAATACCGCAGTTATTGATAAGGCCACACAGGCAACGCACTGTGTATGCGCCTCGGCTAAAGCCAAAGAGATAAATCTCATCGCCAGGGGAGTAGTTCTGCACGATATAACGGTAACCATCCATGATATTTTTATGCAGCCCACGCCCTGTCGCGCCGCCAATCACTTCATCGTAATAGGAGCCCACACCCCAATCGTAAAACACCTGCTGGGGTTTTCCATCGGCCGCCATCGGGCTAATGGCCCGCGCCAGACGTAGCACATTGGTGGGAAAATCCACCTTAAGGTCTTTCTCGGGTCGATTCCAAGTACCGTCAGCACAAATCACAATACGTTTATTCATCGCATCATCCTTGAGTTATCCATGCCCACAAAAGCGCTCAATAGAACGCTAACGGATTTTATCTCGGAACAACAGCCTTAATTAGTGTTGAAGCACTGCTTACGGCGTTTGCTCACTCACCAAACTCACTAAGATTATTCACTCTGCTTAATAATCAAATCCAGGCTGTGCTTTTATTCCGGCCTCAAAGGCATGTTTAATGGGTTGAACCTCGCTCACGGTATCAGCAAGCTCAATAATCGCGCGGTGGCAGGCGCGGCCAGTGATAATCACATGCTGCATAGATGGACGGTTTTTAAGTGCAGTCAAAACCCGTTCGACATCAAGATAGTGATAACTGACCATATAGGTCAGCTCATCGAGCATCACGCAATCAATGCTCTCGTCTTGCAGTAAAGCTTCGGCGGCTTCCCAAGCGACAAGAGCGGCTGCGGTATCCTTTTCTTTATCTTGGGTTTCCCAAGTAAAGCCGGTGCCCATCACATGAAAACTAACGCCTGCACCTTCAAGCAGATTACGCTCGCCGCATTCCCAAGTGCCCTTGATAAATTGCACTACGGCGGCTTTTTTGCCATGGCCAACGGCGCGGGCAACCGTGCCAAAACCTGAGGTCGACTTACCTTTGCCATTGCCCGTTAGAACTAACAAAATGCCTTTTTCATCCTGAGCGGCGGCAATTTTTGCATCGACTCCCGCTTTGAGTTTTTGTTGGCGCGCCTTGTGGCGTTCAGCCTTTAATTGTTCTTGGTTATTATCGTTTGCTGTTGTCATGGTTTGGTATTCATCCTACGGCTTAACTGATGCGGTTAAGATTGCCTGTAATTGTGGTAAATCTAGATGCTCGGCTAGTACATCAGCCAAACGATTCAACTGTTGTTCGCGAATTTCATTGATATCAATTGCTTGTGCGTCTTCTAATCCCGCCCAGCGCAGAATTAACTGGCACGCCTCAGGGATGTCGAATAGCCCGTGTAAATAAGTGCCTAATACTTGCCCGTCCTCACTTAAGCAGCCGTCAGCAAAAGACTTTTCCGCCTGTTCATCGTAAGTTAGCTCATTGTTCAAGCGTAATGGTACGCCCTTGGCGGCATCACTGGAGGTGAGATAGTGGGACTCACCGCAGTGGATCTCATAACCTTTGACCGCCACAGTCTGCCCTAACAATCTCAACTCACCTGCGACGCTACGTAACTGCTTTTCGGCTTTAAATTCGGTGGTTATGGGTAAATAACCCAACCCTTGGCTAGTCCCGAGCACATCTTCTATCCCTAACGGATCGGCAATGCGCTCACCCAGCATTTGATAACCACCGCAAATTCCCAGCACTTTACCGCCGTAGCGCAAATGCTTAGCAATTTGCTTATCCCAGCCTTGCTCACGTAAAAAAGCCAAATCGGCTCGCACATTTTTACTGCCGGGTAAAATCAGCAGATCGGCGACAATATCTTGTGTCTGAGCAGAGGCTTGGGTTTGTAGTGACACATAATCAAAATCGATATTGGGATGCAGCCTCAGCGGATCTACATCCGTGTGATTACTGGTGCGTGGATACACTAGCACTCGCACCTTAAAACGACTCTTTGCCTGCTTAGTTGGCGAATCAGTGAGCGCATCCTCGGCGTCTAAGTGCAAATCATGCAAATAGGGCAGCACGCCTAATACTGGCTTTTGCGTATACGCCTCAAGCCAATCAATACCAGGCTGCAACAGGCTGATATCGCCGCGAAAGCGATTGATCACAAAACCCTTTACCCGCGCCTGTTCTGACTCGGATAACAGCGCCAAGGTCCCGACCAAATGGGCAAACACCCCGCCTTTGTCGATATCGGCAATAATGATCACTGGGCAGTCAACTGCCTCGGCAAAGCCCATATTGGCAATATCCCCTGCACGCAGGTTGATTTCAGCAGGGCTCCCCGCCCCTTCAACCACAATGGTGTGATATTGCTGACCTAGGCGTTCAAAGGAGTCCAACACGGCATTAAAGGCCATGGCTTTATAATCTTTCGATTTTTCACCAAAAAAAGCCGAGGCTTCGAGTGTCGTTAACGCTTTACCCTGGACAATAATTTGGGCGCCCGTATCTGAACTGGGTTTGAGTAAAATCGGATTAAAATCAGTATGTGGCGCTAAATAACAGGCCGCGGCTTGCAGCGCCTGTGCGCGGCCAATCTCGCCACCATCAACAGTCACAGCACTATTAAGCGCCATATTCTGTGGTTTAAAAGGCGCGACGTTGACACCCTGACGGACTAGCAATCGGCAAATTCCCGCCACCAACGTACTTTTACCCGCATCTGAGGTGGTGCCCTGCACCATTAATACTTTGGCGCCTTGGGACGGTGTTTGAGGCAAACTAGCGGTTGACGTTTGATTGGTTGCCGTGGGATCTGCAACGTTATGTGAATGCATGGGCAAGGACATCACTCAATACAGAAAATAAGATAAAAGGCGCTTCTTTTTATACGAACTAAACGCGAAAGCGGCTCAAAATAACATTCACAACTTGATTTAAATGCACCAGCTCATTTAAGCGTCAGTGGTAAACCCGCCACCACTAAGGTCACATTATCCGCAACCGCAGCAACATCTTGGTTTAACCAGCCAGCTTCATCCACAAATTGGCGACTCAGTTCCCCCAAGGGCACAATGCCTGAGCCTACTTCATTACTGATTAAAATCACCACACCTTCAAGTGTATTTAACGCACTGACAAAATCCGTTTTTGCCTGTCGCCAGTGGGCTAACACATCGTGTTGAGATGATGTCGCAACCGCTAGAGCAAAATCTGATTCGGTCGAAGCTGGCTCAGCCTGTGGGTGGACAGCAAGTAATTGATTGGTTAACCAAAGCGTTAAGCAATCCACCATAATCACCCGCCCCGGCTTAGCTAAATGCTTAAGCTTGGCGGTTAATGCCAAGGGTTCTTCAATCAACTGCCAGTCGATATCGTCCTGGGCACGACCATCTTGATGCAAACGGATCCGACTGACCATTTCAGCATCGAGTGCCTGCGCGGTTGCGACGTAGCAGGCATCGAATCCTAAAGCCGTATACTGGCGTACTAAGGTTTCACCGTAACGGCTCTTACCGCTACGAGCGCCGCCCAGCACTAAATGGATCACAGAATGCTACCTACAACGAGCAGCACGAAGTAACACACAATTTCACAAATTTGCTGCGCAGCGCCTAAGGTATCGCCTGTATAGCCGCCAATTTGACGTCTAAAGATCACCACGATCAAACGGCGCAATCCGATCATAATCAACAACAGCGACAGTGCAGCAATCCCCTTTAACACCAACAGCACTAACACACCACTGGCGATCAAAATAAACAGTTCATTAATGCCTTGGTGCTGCGCTAACGGCTTAGATTTACTGGACTCATCATCGCGCACATATTTTTCGGTGAAAATAAGGCTCGCGGCCACGACTCGACTCACAGTATGGGCGACAATCATCGCTGAACCTGCAACCACAGGGTCATAAAGCGCTAATTCAACCAATAATTGCCATTTAAGCATCAAGACAATAATCAAGGCCAAAGCACCATAACTACCAAGGCGCGAATCCTTCATAATGCGCAGCTTGTCTTCGGCCGTCCAACCGCCACCAAACCCATCGAAGGTATCGGCTAACCCATCTTCGTGGAAACCGCCCGTTAACAGCACGCCCGTTAACATCGACAGCAATACCGACACCCCAGCGGGTAACCAATTTTGAGTCAGCCAAAAAACGATGGCGCTTAACAGTCCCACCAGTAAACCCACTAAGCCAAAGTAACGACTGGCTTTATTGAGTTTATCGGCATCGACTTCGACCCATTTGGGCATAGGAATACGGGTAAAATAGCCCATGGCCACAAAAAATAAATCTATCTCTTTGTGCCAGCTTTCGCGTTCTGACATAAAGCATCCTTAGTGAATACACACTTGCTGCAGGGTTTAAAGTTAAAACGATTGGCTAAACGTTATTATTTTAAATAAGTTAGCAGGCACATCATACAACAGCCTCAATCCCTGCATCACTAAAACTCGCCATTTGATTGTAAAAATTTACTGCGGCTTGAATTAACGGCAATGCTAAGGCTGCACCCGTACCTTCACCTAATCTAAGCCCCAAAGATAACAAGGGTTTAGCTTGCAAATATTCCAACATACGTTGATGGCCTTGCTCCTCGGAGCAATGGGCGAAAATCAGATAATCCCGTACATTAGCATTGATCGTCACCGCCACTAATGCGGCGGCTGTCGCAATAAAACCATCCACAACCACCAACATCTTGCGCTCAGCAGCAGCCAGCATGGCACCTGTCATTTGCACAATTTCAAACCCGCCAAGACAAGCAAGCACCTGTTTTGGCCCACTAAGCGCACTTTGATGCGATAGCAACGCCAGCTCTACCAAGGTTAACTTACGCGCTAAAGTGTCGCTATTAATGCCTGTACCGCGCCCCACACATTCAGCCACATCTAGCTGCATAATCGCCGCCATAATTGCCGCGGCAGAGGACGTGTTGCCAATCCCCATTTCACCAAACGCAACCAGATTACAGCCCGCTTGATGGTGACGCTCAATAAGCTCCCGCGCCATATCAAAGCCCTTATCCACACTCGTTAAAGGCATGGCGGGTTCCAAATGAATAGCAGCAGTACCCGCGCCAAGACGTTGATCGATAATCCCTTCTAGCCCCTCAACGGGTGTCAAAATACCGCAATCGATCACTTCAAGCGTAAAACCTAATTGGCGACAAAACACATTAATGGCCGCGCCACCGTGGGCAAAGTTTTGCACCATTTGGTGGGTGACTTCACTTGGAGCAATCGAAACCCCTTCAGCGGCAATGCCGTGATCCCCTGCAAACACCAACATGGTCGGTTTGACTATCTGTAATTGTTGCGGCCCTTGAATGCGAGCAATTTGTAATGCTAAGGATTCGAGTTGCCCCAAGGCTCCTGGCGGCTTGGTTTTAAGATCGATTTTTTGTTGAATAACCTGATCCTGCGCTTTACTCACAGGCTCGATTTGAAATGACAGGCTTGATTGAGACATTCACACTCCAATGACTAATTCGATTTCAATAACTCGTTCGATAACAACTACGACGCATACAGCGGCTATTTTCCATACGCACTTAGTACTAAATTAGCTAATCCTCTGCGAAAAACGCGAGTTCGATTAGTTGCGCCGACGCAAAATCAGCAAAAAGAAAAAACTACCTATCGAGGCGGTGATAATCCCAACGGGCAGTTCTTGATTACCCAGTAAACATCTCGCGAGCACATCAATCCACACCATAAACAAGCCGCCCACTAACGCGGTGAGCAAAATTGGCTGACGCCCGGGAAATAACAAGCGCACCGTATGGGGGATCATTAATCCAACAAAACCTATGCCACCACAGGTCGCCACTAAAACGGCGGTAATTAGTGAGCAGAGCAATAACATATTGAGGCGTAATTTAGGTACATTCACCCCTAAGGTGTGGGCCGTTTCATCCCCCGCCTGCAGGGCCATAATCTGCCGCTTCCAACCGAGGATGATAAAAAAACTCACCAATACAACGATGGATGGCAAAATTAAGAGCGGCCAACTGGCCTTAGCAAAACTGCCCAAACTCCAAAAAAGCACTGATGCCGTGGCCTGCGGGCTGGCAAAATACAACAGTAAGCTGGTTAATGCGCCAAACATAAACGATGTTGCCACCCCAGAGAGCAGCATGCGCTCAACTTGGCTGTTGAGCCCAAGCCCTGACAAGGCGAGAACAATAAGAACGGATAAACTGGCACCAATAAAAGCGCCGAAAGGCAAACTAAACCACAGGAGCCCAGCAAACATTCCTGAGCCACTAAAAATCCCCGAATTGGCAATAACGCCAGCATTACCGAATAGACCAGAGCCAGTAAACAAGGTCAGCATCACCACAGCGCCAAAGGAGGCACCTGAACTGATGCCAAATAAATAAGGGTCAGCAAGCGGATTGCGCGTTACGGTTTGCAGCACACTGCCCGCTAAAGACAGCCCCGCCCCCGCCACAAACGCGAGCAATATCCGTGGCAACCTTAATTCCATCACAATCCGCTCCGTCATCGAGGCGGCAGTTGACGCATCGTCGTTGGCGAAAAATTGATTGAATAATTTAATAAACACATGCAGCACATCTAAAAAGCTGATATTTGCCGCGCCAAAACTGGCGGCCGCAATCGGGGTCAGCAGAGCAAAACCCACCAAGCCAAGAATCAGCCATTGCTGGCGGGTTAATGGCGTTAAAATATGGGTTAAAAGATTCATCATTATCAGCTTAAACGTGTGAATCATGGCGTGTTTATCTCCCCGTTGATGTTATGGGGAGCGGATACAACCACATCATCCGTCGGTGATTTTTGATAACCATAAAAGTAATTAATTAAAGGATTGGCATGTTGTGGATGGGGCATCACTTGAGCGCAAACACCAAAAACTTGGGCAATGCGCTCCTCTGTTAATACCTCACTCGGCGTGCCCATGGCGCTCACTTGCCCCTTATCCAGTAGCAGCAAACTATCACACAGGGCACTTGCTAAATTCAGATCATGAATAGAGGCAATGACACTAATGCCAAGGCTTCGAACCAACTCCAAAATTTGTATTTGATAGCGCACATCGAGGTGGTTTGTGGGTTCATCTAAAATCAGTAACTGAGGTTGTTGCACGATAGCGCGGGCAATCAGTGCCCGTTGTTTCTCGCCACCGGAGAGCCGCTCATATTGCTGATAGCGCTTATGGCTAAGACCTACCTTTTCAAGCGCCTTGATAATTTTTTCACTATCACCGCTGGAATTAGTATCGAACATCCCTTTGTGGGGCGTGAGCCCCATAGCAACGAGTTGCTCTGTGGTCATATCAAAATAGTGCGGCGTATCCTGCTGCACCACAGCTACTTTGCAGGCAAATGCCTTGGGCGAAAGCTCGTTAATGTCCTGCGAAAACAAACTGATTTGCCCCAGAGTTGGGCGAATAAAACGATATATACAACGCAGTAAACTGGATTTACCCGCACCGTTAGGGCCGATTAATCCCAGCATTTCACCGCGTTGTAGGGCAAAGTTAATCCCTGAAAGAATGGTTTTGCCTTCGATGGTCCAACTCAATTGGCTGACATTGAGTGCCACATTAGCTAGCACCACCGAAGATTGCACATCTGTTGACGTGGAAGGCTTCATTAAAAGCTGCTCCCACAGGCATATTTTGTACCCAAACCCAGTAGCACCATGGGCCACAGGGCGAAACGTATCAATATCATTTTCTGCTCCCTCGAGTCACCCGCTCGAGAACTAAGGCTGCACGCAGCGAAAACAGAAATAGGCAGGTCTCCTGACTTGTAGCAAAGAAGGTTCTAGGTTCTAGATTCTAGGCACTTCTTTTAACTACTCACAGTTGCGGGTACAGTTCGGGCTGGCTGACGGGCAGCACCCCGATTCCCTATTATGTTTGGGTTGATCCGGCGTTTATAACGACTATTGCCTTAAGCGAATAGCGCAGGATAAAGCGAAATTCCCAACACCTATTTCTGCGACATTTAAACTTAGCGAACACAATGCGCTATCTGGCTCAAACGTCAGGGAAAAGCATTATCCTATATCTTGCTCATTAGGCAATGCAGTTTAAATCAGAAAATGTTCATCATCCCATTTAGCATAAGATTTCAAACTCAATCAGCATGGCTCGATGGCCAGTCTAAGCGCCAGTATCGAGTCCCATGTTTATCTTCGAGTACATTAATCGTCACCACCGCGGCAACCGGTAAAGTCAGTTGACTGTAAAACCCTACCGTTCTCACCGCCCCCAATCCTCTTGCCATTAAATGACGGATCACCCCGCCGTGGGTCAAAACCCAGATATTGGCTGTGGGTGCATCGGCATTACACTCGCCGTGGGCCTGTTCATCATCCAACGCCAGCAGGGCAAACTCTTTATTGAGGATCTGCTCTATTGCGCCATCGATACGAGCCTCAAAACTTGCCATCGTTTCACCATTGGGCGGCGACACGGTCCAAGGATCTTGCCAATAGGCCGCCATGCGCTCACCATCCTGTTGATATAACTCATCGAGCAAGCGACCATCCCAATCGCCAAAATCCATTTCCTGTAGATCCTCCAGCAGGTTGACCTCAAGCGGCGAAGGCGTTGGTGCAGCTAAATGTGAACTCCCAGACAAGCTGGAATGCGGCTCCAGCGCCAACACCTTGGCAAATTCAGCGCAGCGCCTTGAGGTAGAGCTGTAAATACCGTGGCACTCTCTGGCCTGCAAAGTGACTGCCGCTGACATCTGCCGCCAGCCCTTCTCGCTCAGTGGAACATCGACTCTGCCACGTAAAATCGCCCCGCCTTCGCATTCCCCGTGGCGTAACAGTAATAAGCGAACTTGTTTCATATATGCCTTTTAAAAATCTTAGGATCTAGATTCTAGATTCTAGATTCTCGCTCCTAATGACTTTCACCTTGCCCTGACAATCCGATGTCGCGTATTATGGACGTCTATACGTATAAATGTCCAAATCATAACGAACGACATTCAATAATAAAATGCAATTTACCGCAGAATTGCATATTTTTGGACTCAACTTAGCTGTAGTAAAGGTAATCATTTATGGCGATATCTCTCCATCGAGCCAGCCAAACACTGGCAGACATTCGCAACCAGTTGTCAAAGCGCATTCTGATTTTAGACGGCGCCATGGGCACTATGATCCAAGGCTACAAGCTAGAAGAAGCCGATTACCGTGGCGAGCGTTTCAAGGATTGGCATACCGACGTTAAGGGCAATAACGATCTCTTAGTGCTCACACAGCCACACATCATCAAACAAATTCACACCGACTACCTATTAGCCGGTGCCGATATTATTGAAACCAACACTTTCAACGCCACCACTATCGCCATGGCCGACTACGATATGCAGTCGCTGTCCGCCGAAATTAACCGTGAAGGTGCGCGCCTCGCCCGTGAGGCCTGTGATGAAATCGAAAAAGCCACGGGTAAACCACGTTATGTCGCCGGTGTGTTAGGACCCACTAACCGTACCTGCTCTATCAGCCCCGATGTTAACGATCCCGGATATCGTAATATCCACTTTGATGAGTTAGTGACCGCTTACTGCGAATCGACCCGCGCCCTGATTGAAGGCGGCGCCGATATCATTATGGTCGAGACCATCTTCGATACCTTAAACGCTAAGGCCGCCTTATTTGCCATCGAAACCGTGTTCGATGAACTCTTTGGCGCTAACTCGCCAGCACGTTTGCCAGTGATGATCTCCGGCACTATTACCGATGCCTCGGGTCGAACCCTTACCGGACAAACCACCGAAGCCTTTTATAACTCCCTTCGCCATATCAAGCCGTTATCTATCGGCCTTAACTGCGCCCTTGGGCCAAAAGAGCTGCGTCCCTACGTTGAAGAACTGTCACGCATCGCCGAATGTTATGTCTCGGCGCACCCTAACGCGGGTCTACCAAACGAGTTTGGCGGTTACGATGAAACCCCAAAAGACATGGCCAGCGTTATCCAAGAATGGGCCAGTGAAGGCATGCTCAACATTATCGGCGGCTGCTGTGGTAGCACGCCCGAGCATATTAAGGTCATTCGTGAAGCGGTGGAACCGTTTGCGCCACGGGTATTACCCGAGATCCCCGTCGCCTGCCGTTTAGCAGGTTTGGAACCGCTCACTATCGACGCCCAAACCCTGTTTGTGAACGTGGGTGAACGTACCAACGTCACTGGCTCGGCTAAGTTCTTAAAGCTGATCAAAGAAGGCAAGTTCGAGCAGGCGCTCGATGTCGCCCGTGAACAGGTAGAAAGCGGCGCGCAGATCATCGACATCAACATGGACGAAGGCATGCTCGATGGCGTGGAGGTGATGCATAAGTTCTTAAATCTTATCGCCTCTGAGCCAGATATCAGCCGAGTGCCGATTATGATCGACTCCTCTAAGTGGGAAGTGATTGAAGCGGGCCTCAAATGTATTCAAGGCAAGGGTATTGTTAACTCTATCTCCCTCAAAGAAGGCGAAGATAAGTTTATCGAGCAGGCAACCCTCGTTAAACGCTACGGCGCAGCGGCCATTATTATGGCGTTCGACGAGCAAGGCCAAGCCGATACTAAAGCACGCAAAGTCGAAATCTGTACCCGCGCCTACCGCGTGCTGGTCGATAAGGTCGGCTTTCCGCCCGAAGACATTATCTTCGACCCGAATATCTTCGCGATTGCCACGGGTATCGATGAGCACGATAACTATGCTGTCGATTTTATTGAAGCCATTAAAGAGATTAAGGCCACCCTGCCCCACGCGATGATTTCGGGCGGGGTGTCGAACGTGTCGTTCTCCTTCCGCGGTAACAATCCAGTGCGTGAGGCGATTCACGCGGTATTCCTGTACCACGCGATTAAAGTCGGCATGGATATGGGGATTGTCAACGCGGGCCAGTTAGCGATTTACGATGATATCGACCCAGAGCTTAAAGTACGGGTCGAGAACGTGGTGCTCAACCTGCCTTGCCCGGTTGAAGGCTCGAGTAATACAGAGCAATTGCTTGAGATTGCTGAAAAATTCCGTGGCGATGGCTCAAGTGCCGCTAAAAAAGAAGATTTAGAGTGGCGCTCATGGCCAGTTAATCAACGTTTAGCCCATGCGCTGGTCAAAGGCATCACCGAATTTATCGACGAAGATACTGAAGCCGCTCGCCAACTCGCCTCCCGTCCGCTGGATGTGATCGAAGGCCCGCTGATGGACGGTATGAATATCGTTGGCGACCTGTTTGGCTCGGGTAAAATGTTCCTGCCACAGGTGGTCAAATCCGCGCGGGTGATGAAAAAGGCCGTGGCCTACCTCAATCCCTTTATTGAAAAGGAAAAAGTCGCAGGTCAGTCGAACGGTAAGATTTTGATGGTGACCGTAAAAGGCGATGTGCACGATATCGGCAAAAATATTGTTGGCGTGGTGCTCGCCTGTAATGGCTTTGAAGTGTTCGATTTGGGCGTGATGGTGTCGGTAGAGCGCATTCTTGAGGCGGTGAAAGAACACAATATCGATATTATCGGCATGTCGGGGCTTATCACCCCAAGCCTTGATGAAATGGTGCATAACGTCAAAACCTTCCACCGTGAAGGGCTCACCATTCCAGCGATTATCGGCGGCGCAACCTGCTCGAAAATCCATACTGCGGTGAAGATTGCGCCCCATTATCCCCATGGCGCGATTTACATTGCCGACGCCTCCCGCGCCGTGCCCATGGTCAGCAAGCTTGTCAGCAATGAAACTCGCCAAGCGACTATCGATGAAACCTACGCCGAATATGACGATATGCGCACCAAGCGTTTATCCCAAACCAAGCGTAAGGAAATCGTCTCGCTAGAGGCCGCCCGCGAAAACCGCTGCCAGCACGATTGGGCAAACTACACCCCATTCAAACCCAAGGTGCTCGGTCGCCAAGTATTTGATGATTATCCATTAACCGACTTAGTAGACCGTATCGACTGGACGCCCTTCTTCCGCGCGTGGGAGCTGCACGGCCATTACCCTGAAATCTTAACCGATAAAGTAGTCGGCGTTGAGGCGCAGAAGCTGTTCGCCGATGGTCAGGCGATGCTTACAAAAATCATCGAAGAAAAATGGCTCACCGCCAAGGGCGTGATTGGGCTGTTTCCCGCCAATACTGTCAACTTCGATGATATTGAGCTGTACACTGATGAGACTCGCACCGAAGTAGAAATGACTACCCATCACCTGCGGATGCAGCTTGAGCGGGTGGGTAACGATAACTTCTGTCTCGCCGACTTTGTGGCGCCCAAAGACAGCGGCGTTGCCGACTATATGGGCGGATTTGCGGTCACCGCAGGCCATGGGATTGATGAGCATGTGGCCCGCTTTGAGGCGAACCACGATGACTACAACGCCATTATGCTCAAGTGTTTAGCCGACCGTTTAGCCGAAGCCTTTGCCGAGCGGATGCACGAGCGCGTACGTAAAGAGTTTTGGGGTTATGCCGCCGATGAGCAGCTCGATAACGAGGCGTTAATTCGTGAGAAATACAAGGGCATTCGCCCTGCACCGGGTTACCCCGCTTGCCCGGATCACACCGAAAAAGGCCTGCTGTGGGAACTATTAAAGCCGAATGAAACCATCGACTTAAATATTACCGAAAGCTACGCCATGTTCCCCACCGCCGCAGTATCGGGCTGGTATTTTGCCCACCCGAAATCCCGCTACTTTGGCGTGAGTAATATTGGTCGCGATCAGGTGGAGGATTACGCTAAGCGTAAGGGGATGACAGTCGCAGAGACGGAGAAGTGGCTAGCGCCAGTGCTTGACTATGACCCTGAATAGGGAGTGATCCAGAGTAAGCTGGATCGGCCTTGCGCTAACGCGGTTTGAAAAGCTGATTCAAACTTCGTTTGAATTTTAAATCAAAGTCGTGGAATTCCATTCCACACCAGGGCAAGAAGGGGATCAACAGCAATCCCCCTCTTGCATCTCCCCTTGCCGCCCCTAGCGAAGTTACATGCATTAGAGACTAGCCTTGGTCTTATGGATAAATTGCTATCGCTTCCGATGGTACATCCTGTACCCCGAAAGCTAGCTGGTCATCCATGACCAGACTCACGCAATTTATTCCAACGCCCCGCGGCAACTTCGCAGGGGATAGGTGAACTTCTGCTGCTTTTGTGTTGCTCGCTAGCCATGCAAAGTATGCCGAGTAATGTTTACTACCAATTTTAGAAATTTAGCAATGGATTTCCAATTAAACCTTAAAGCAATGAGGATTTAATCTCTAGGATAAATATCATTTTTCTTAAACCATTTTTCTACAGGTGTAGTAATCCAATTTAAGCAATCTCCATTATTATTTCGCTGTGTGCATTGGCTATCATTTGTCTGTACTTTTACTATATTTTCTTTTACTTCTATAATAATACCAACTGAAGAATCATCACCTACAGATAAGTTAGATCTAAAAGAGCGAACCTTATCTTCATAAGCATTAATTTTTTTACTCTCTTTCATTTTCCAAGCTTTGAACTCTTTTATAGACGTCACATCTGATGGTGCTGATTCAATTAATTTTCCATCTTCAAACAATCCGTGATCTGTACAACGTTGGCAACCAATAAACTTACAGTTACAACGGTAAGAAAACGTACCAAATCCATTAAACTTACTATTCAGCCATTCTCCCTCATAGTAGTCACAACCAGAGGCTGGACCACATTCTTGCCATTTGCCTTTCCCTGTCCGCTTCCCATCGACCCAATCCCCTTCATATACCCTACCACTTTGCCATGTGTAGGTACCTTTTCCATGTAAATACCCATCTTTAAATTCACCTTTATAGGTATCCTTTCCTGTTGAAACTCCAAAACCATTAGCTTTACCAGCTACACAATCTCCCTCATAAGTTCCTTGAACATCAGGATCTTCAACCCAACATTCTGAAGGGTTTGAATAAGCAGATTTTGATATAAAAAGTGCTAAACCAATTAGCAAAGCCTGTTTCAATTTCATTTATCGCCATACTCCATGCAAATTATTGTTAGATTTTTATATTATTAGTCTATCGGCAGTTAATTAGGTAAAAATGACAATATCTCTAAATTTTCATGCCAATTTGCTGATTCTAAATTTACTTTTTTAGTTCTCTTCCACTACAAATAAATCAGGCAGCGATACATCACCGATACATCAGATACATCACAGATACATCAGGCCACCGTAATGGGTGGCTAGATTTTATTTAATGGATGTCCATTTTATTCTGCGCATTATTAACAATGGGTGTCCCATTAAATTCCTATTCGGGACAGCTATTTAGCCATGCAAAGCAAACCGAGTAATCTTTACTACCAATTTTAGAATTTAACAATGGGTGTCCAATTAAACCCGCATATAAGTGGATATCAATTTAAGTTATTTCTTTCTTAAATATTCTTCAGCTTTCAATTTCAGATCAGATGTAAATTTTGAACGTTTTATTTGATCATTTGTCACCGCAGGAGAAATCATATCTATAATAGAAAAACACTTTTTAAAAATATCAGTATATTGCCTATCGCTTGAATTTAGCTTTTGAATAACCTTATCTGCATATTTATTAGCTTTTGAAGCATTAGGGTGAATCACTTCAACTTTACTGTGAGCCACCCACATAAATAGAGTGATAATATGCCACTTATATTTACTATATAAATGTGCATTTTCTTTTCGGCCATTTGCCAAAGTATTAAACTTATACAATATAAGAGCACATAGATAATATAAAGCTTCAGAGTCATCATCTTTGAAAAACTTATCCCCCATCATGATAAACAAGTTTTTTACATAACGAGATGCTGTATGAGGCTCATTTAATATACCTGCAGCATAAGCTCGACCTAACTCCCTAACATCAAATATTTGTGTTGCGTAGCAATTTTTATCTCGATATTCATTCTCTCTCCTTTCGAAATATATTTGATTATGCGTCTCGCTATTTTTAGAATTTTGTGAGTCAAAATAGTGCTGAACTAACCTTGCTTTTTCTTTCAAACCATGAAATCTTTCCTGTGATATATTAGTTTGACTGTTAGTTGCAGATATTATATCTGACGATATTTGATTATCTGGAGACTCAATAAAACGAACAACAACATTTACTGTTTCATCCAAACTTTCAATTTCCTGATATAAAGTATTGCTAGTTTGACAACCGTTAATAATTTGATAATTAACTAAATCAAACTCTTTAGAGTTAGCAGTTAATGTTAATTGAGGTGCTACGATTGTAATTCCGTTATTCAACACCGAAAACAAATGCCTTTTCTCTTTAGACCTCAACGTTAATGAGATGTTAGTGTTCACTGAATTCTCATCTCCGAGAAATGCTCTAACGTTTTCTTCAAAGACACCATGTTTCAAATTACGTTCTTGATCAAGCAATAAAGACTCAACAAAAACCTTACCATTTACAACAGCAATATATGATTGTGGAACATCTCGATTTGCAGGAATACCGCAATACTCAACAACCTTCACCTTTGCTTCATTTTTCTCGTTTACGCTTTTCCAACTACCAAGTAATTCTTTTCTCCCAAACGGTGTTACAAATACATCATTAAATAGCTCGCTTCCCTCAACTGTATCTTTCAAAACTAGAAATGAAGCTTCAAGCTCACGTTCCTTAGAATAATTACCACTAGTACAATAATATATATAACAATTTGGGCGACTATTAGTAACTTTCTTCAAATTTTTAATGACCACATTTATAATTGAAAGAACCTCATTATTATAATCACCTTGAGGTAATTTGGGTTTTAAAGTGAGAAAATCCTGTAAGCCTAATGCAAAAGATGACACATCTTTTTTTGAAAAATACTCTCCAGATTTAACCTGAGTAAATAATATTTCAACATTTATATTTTTCCGATGAGTTTCAAATGCAGACTTAGCATCATCGACGGTTAAGATTAACTCCCCATCAATGACTACTGCTGCACCATCTATCGATGCGTCATCTCCAGCAGTAGTAACATCTAAAGGATTAAACCGTCCAAAATATATCAATGATAAAACACAATAATTACAAAAAACTTCAAACTTCTTTGATTCGCCTTCATTTAACTGATATCTTTCAGACAAATCATCTACATAACTTTCTAAAATTGGATGCATAATTCCCTCATAAAAATATTTAAAATACATGAATATTTAATTTACAAAATATTTAAAAGTAAAAATTGCTTCTTTAAGACCAACCAATAACACCATAACTTAATGAGTAAATCAGTTCTAGATGTTGCCACAAGCATCCAAAAAATCGGACAGGCAGTTTTTATGCCTTAACAATCGACCAATAACACCTGAGCCTAAGGAATACACTATCCCCCTCGGAAAAAGATCGGACAGGCACATTTTTATGCCTTAAAAATCGACCAATAACACCTGAGCCGAAGGAGTACACCATCCCCTCGGAGTTGCCGCAGGGCGAATAGACAAATTGCGTGAGTCTCGCCATGGAGGGCGAGCTAGCTTTCGCAGGTGCAGGGACGCATCCTTCGGAAGCGATAGCAAATTTGCCAATGAGCACAAGGGGCTTTCAACTCCGTTAGGGGCGGCAAGGGAGATCCAAGAGGGAATTGCTGTTGATCCCCTCTTGGTCGGGTGTGGGTTGAATACCCACGACCTTGATTCACCTCGGCCGAAAGGCCGCTAAATAACCAGTTCACTACTTTGTGAACCGACAAAAATCTTTCCATGGCTACCGCACTTGGCTAACACCGATTAGCCAAGGGATTGCACTGCTGTAATGCTTTTATAGAATCTAGCATCTAGCATCTAGCATCTAGCATCTAGCATCTAGCATCTACCATCTAGCATCTAGCATCTAGCATCTAGCATCTAGCATCTAGCATCTAGCATCTAGCACCTAGCACCTAGCACCTAGCACCTAGCACCTAGCACCTAGCACCTAGAACCTAGAACCTAGCACCTAGAGTCTTATCGCATATTGTTCAGGAGGTGTTCTTGCGAAATAAAGATACATCTTCCTGATGCAAGTGAACTGAATCGAGGTCACGATTAAGTTTCATCCTTGTTAAAAACCTAAGATAACGTTGTGTTTAACATCTGTCTACCACTTTCACATTACAAATTAGATAGTTAAGTGATGACTTAAGTTTGCTTGAATGGATGCAGGCTTACTCAAGCCCACAAAAAAGCAAGGGGCCCGTGGGCCCCTTGGTTGATAGCGTGTAAAAGTGCCTTATGCCGTAGCTAACAAAGGCTGATTTTTCGTTTTACGCAGATGATAAGCAGTGAAGAGCACAAACCACAGGGCGCTTACGGCGAATCCAGCTAAGGTTGAATGCATAATCCCCATGGCCAAATAGCCTAAGGTGGCGCCAAAGGCGATGGCTAACGCATAGGGTAGCTGGGTCATCACATGGTCAATATGGTGGCAACCTGCCCCCGTGGCCGACAAAATACTGGTGCTGGAAATCGGCGAGCTATGATCGCCAAACACTGAGCCCGCAAGCACTGCGGCAAGCATTGGCAGCATTAACGCGATATCGCTGGCTGCGGCCATGTCGCCGGCCAGTGGCAACATAATACCAAAGGTACCCCAACTGGTTCCGGTGGCAAATGCCATGGCGCAGGACAACACAAACACCACCGCAGGCAACACTTCCATTGGCAAATTACCGTTGGCGAGGGAGGCCAGATATTTGCCTGTCTCAACATCGCGAACAACCGCACCAATCGCCCAGGCAAACAGCAAAATATTAATGGCGGGTAGCATGGCCATCACGCCTTGCGGGGCGGCTTTAAGCCAGTTTTTTGCACCCAATTTTAACCGCAGCGCAAGCACAATTGACACCGCCAAGCTGCACAGCGCGCCATACACTAGCGAGGAGCCCACATTGGTGTTTTCAAAGGAGCCAAGTACGCTAAATGGCAGCCCTTTTTCATCCAATACAGCAGCTCCGGAGGAGATCATAAAATACACGGTCGCGCCGGTGAGGGTTAGGATCGGCAATACCATATCGATCATGCCACCGTTACTTTCTTCAGGGCTTTCCATATCTAAGCCGATTGGACGAGGCTTAGTCGGATCCCAAAGCTTCCCTTCCAGCGCCCATGCTTCATGTTTACGCATTGGGCCGATATCCATTTGAAAGATAATCACCACCAGCACCATCAACAGGGTAAACACGGCATACAGATTCATTGGGATCATCTCAACAAAGGCTGAGATTGGGCTTTGCTCACTAATGCCGTGGGCGGCCATAATGCCACCGATAAGCGCGATAATATAAGCGCCCCAAGAAGAGATGGGCATCAATACGCACACGGGCGCAGCGGTGGAATCTAAAAGATAAGCCAGTTTGGCGCGGGAGATTTGAAAGCGATCGGTCACCGGACGGCAAATAGCGCCAACCGACAAACTATGAAAAAAGTCGTCAATAAAAAACGCAAACACCATCACCCCAGTTAAGCCTTTTGCGCCGCGACGGGTCTTAGCGCGCTTAGCTGCCCACTCGGCAAAGGCGCGGGTGGCGCCAGAAACCGTCATCAGACTAATGAGTCCACCAAGCAGCAACATAAACAGCAACATATTGATATTGTCGCGATTAAGTGCGCCATCGACCCAAAAAATCTTCAGCACGGTATTGAACATATAGTGCAGTGAATCAAGGGGAGAAAACTGATTGAGTAACAAACTGCCGGCCACAATCCCTACGCCAAGGGATAACAGTACGCGACGTGTGATGATCGCCAAGGCGACGGCTAACAAAGGGGGAAGTACTGACCAACCTGAGTCAGCAAAATGACTAATGTCCATGATCTCTTTTCACCAAAAAACGGGTGGAGATCTACCGAGAGGATAAAGAAACAAAACCTATAGGGAGGTATTACTCCTCAGCCCCTTCAGGTAGCGCTCCATAGTGGATGACTATGGCAGTCTTGCACCTATTTGATGCAAAACCAGCAGCTCGGTTTGATGACCTGGCTACTTCGGCGCTGACTCCTTTCCTTGTACATCTGCGGCATCACCCTCCGCACAAGTAGTCATAGGCAGCGCGCCTCTACTTAAAGGTATTCGAGCGGGCATTCTAGCGAGATGGGAACCGATAGCAAGTATTTTGATCCCACTCGCGTATAAAACAACGAATCACCTACAAGTTGGCAACGCAAGAAACATCAGCCCATCAAGCGTTGCAATAGCGCCAAATGGACTTATACGAGTAAATGTTTACCAAAAAAATCTAAGGTTCTTGTCCATGCGAGCTCAGCCGTTTGCTCATCATAACGGGCGGTGGAATCGTTATGGAAACCATGATTCACATTCGGGTAAAGATAAGCGACGTAATCGGCTTTATTAGCCTTTAGCTGGGCTTCATACTCGGCCCATGTATCGTTAATCCGTTGATCTAAAGCGGCAAATTGCAACATCAACGGGCCTTTCACTCGGCTGCGCAGCTCAGTTGCTGCGGGTGTGCCATAAAAAGGCACGCCTGCCGCAAGCTCGTCCGGCATGGTTGCGGCAAGCATATTGACGATATAGCCACCAAAGCAGAAACCGACGGCGCCGAGTTTGCCATTACTCTGCGGGTGCGACTTTAAAAAGCGCGCGGCGGCGATAAAATCCTGCTCGATTTTGGCCCTATCGAGGCTCGCTTGCATGGTGCGGCCCGCATCATCATCACCGGGATAACCACCAAGGCTATAAAGCGCATCGGGGGCAAAGGCTATATAGCCCTTGGCCGCTAAGCGGCGAGCCACATCTTCGATATAGGGATTAAGGCCACGGTTTTCGTGTACCACTAACACCACGGGCGCTTTTTTAGTGGGATCTAAGGTCTTAGGATCGCCAGCCTTTTGGCCTGGGATCAGCAACGCGTTTGGCAAGACTAAATAACCGCGACCTTCACCATAACCATCGGGGGATGGAAATTTCACATAACTGGCTTGAATGCTGGGATCGTTAAAGGAGACTTGCTCGGCTAAGGCGTAATTAGGCATTAGTGCGCCCGTCAGCGTGGTCATGGTAAAACCCAGTGCCACTAGGCCCGCAAGGCGAGCCATAAACTCACGGCGGTCGATAATGCCGTGGGCATATTCGTCATACCAGTCAAAGGCTTCCTGAGGAATGACAGGGAAAGGTGGTGTGGTTAGTTCTGGCTTATGATCTGGGCTCATCGTTCTTTCTCCATTAAACAAGCTAACCACTGGTTTATATTCCCTAGCTTGTGAGTTATCTAGCGGCCTTACCAAGAGTAAAGGATGAGAGCTTGTCAGGGCAATTAGCTTTATGCCGCCCATTTAATAATTCTCCACTCATCAATAGCCAATTTATGGTTGATCATGCGCCCAAATTGGCGTGAGCTTTTTATTCCCTAGGGGCATTTTTGTGTATAATGTCGCCAAACAACATATTAATATCATTACATTTCAATAACATAAGTTACTAATGGAGTTCAAATGGCTATAGGGATATGCAGGGTACTTTGTACCACTGTCACGCTCACGCTTGGGTTAACGGCTTGCGATAATCAGGTTTCTGATAAGTCAGCAAGTATTCCCGCTTCGCGCGAGTATCAGATTATTTCTACTTCACACCTCAACGATAGTTTCGAAACTCGTAAAGTGTTGCAGGCACGATTGCTGCTGGATTACCAGTTACAAGATACAGAAGGTAAGACGGCCAGCTTAACCACACCACTAACCCATAATGCCCGCTTTTTTATCCAACCTAACCTGCTGCAAATTAGCGATTATGGCATGCCGATCCCAGTGAGTAATATCGACCCAAAAGCCAAATCCAATGAAATCGCTCAGTTGGTTAAAGATGGCTTTAATGTGGAATTTAACAATGGTGAAGTCCGCCAATTAACCCCCATTGCCAAGATGGATCAAAAAGATATCAAGGAGTTATTTGAGCGCTGGCAAAATCTTAATAACTTGTTTAAACAAGCCCCAACCTTGCCTGTGGCGCTTGAGCCTCGCGTCGGTTACAGCACAAGCGCCCCCATGGATGGGCGCTTAACTTGGACGGTTGAGCAGGTCAGTGAAGATAAATTAATCGCCGTGTTACAAGGTGAAAAAGGCAAGTATAAGGCCTATGGCAAGTTCGAAGTTAACCGCAAAACCGGTTGGTTAGAGAGCATGGCGTTTTTTCAACGGGAAGAGCGCCAAGGCAGCACTTTCACCCACCGCACAGTGATGGCGCCTAAGGATAGGCCGTATATCATGAGCACGCTTTGGCATGCCGATGATAGATTTGATGCTGAGCGCGATAGGGATGATCGGCAAAAGGAGCTATACCGCATTAGCGAGGTACCGCAGGAGTATCGCCCCAATAATGAGGCATTTATAAAATCCTTATTACCTGATCAACAAGGTATTTTAGATAATGTTGGCCCTTGGGGTACTGATACCCCTGAAGATCTGCAATTGCGCTTTGTCCACAATATGAGCCCGCAATATGTGGAAGCCGATGTACGTTATGAGGACTTAAGCGCCTTTGATGCTAACGGTAAACCGATTGATATTCACTTCTGGCAGCACGGTAGAGGTTGGGCGAGGAATTATAATCCCTCGATTGAATCTGCAACCGATATTATTGCGACGGGGTGGGATAACACTGCGAATAAACTCAAGCAGATAGACCATATTAATGCCAAGCTAACGCTTATCCCACAGACGAATAAGATCGTCGAAAAGTCGTGGGATGAATTGCTGGCAACACCTTACACCTTTGGCGATGCCAACCTAACAATCCAGGTGCTCGATGCCGAGGCGAAACTGTTTAAAGTCATATCAAAGCAGAGTGATGATCAGAGTATTAATCTGCCTTTCCAACAGTTTAAAGGCATGATCGCAGAGGCCCGTCGCGAAGGTAATTATCCCTCCTGGTTAACGGCGACCGAAAAGGAACTGCTAGAACAATTAATTGGGGCCGATGAGCCACATCACCTCACCAGCAACGCACTGTTGCTCAAGCTCGATGAGACCCCAAAAACCGTGGTGTTAATCGAGAAACAACCCCAGCCGGAGTTGACTCAAACCAAGACGATTCGCTTTGTACAATTTACCGAGTACAACAAAAATCTGGCGAATCCTCCCACCGAGTTTGGTAACGCCAGCCTAGGTAGCTTCACCAATCCGACGCTAGATAGCGCTAAAAATGAGGTCAATACGATCCAAGGGATAAAACTGGTGTCTGACAATGGCCATAATCTATCTATTCCCATGTCAGCGGCTTTGGCGACCGCCTGTAAACCTGAAATAGAACAGGGTTTTAATGAGGGTAAAAATCCCGTCACTTGGCAGTTTGTTCCCAATGCCCTAAGCGGCAGTGCCTATATGTTGATGACTCCGGATCATGTGCGGCAGTTTTTCTACGATAAGCAGATCAAGGGTAAGATCCGTTGCCAAGGTGATATCCATTGGCAGCCTTTAGAACTGGCCGCGACAGACCGCCCTTGGTTAATCGATTTACAATCTTGGCTGACGCAAACGGGATATGGCAATGAGCCGAGTAGCAATCTTAACAATTACTTTAAGGTCGAAGATGCCCGAGGCAATCTGTTAACCATTCGACTCCCCGAAAATACTCAGCAGCCGATTAACGAGGTGCTAGTCGATGGGCGCTATTTGAGTATTGCAGGCCCCGCCGCCAAGGTGAGTTATATGACGATAGCCAAAGAACCCAGCGATACCCCCTATGAATTCACCTTTAAACCTTTGCCATAAAAAGGAGCTGTTATGCGTCTACTTACCGTAAAACTGCTCCTAGGAGCATTCGTACTTATCAGTACCCATGCCAATGCACAAAAGGTGTTACTCGATGCCCATTGGAAGGTTGTCAAAGATGAAAAACAGGCTCAGTACTATCTAAAACAATCGACCGAAGTGATCGACGGCCATTATAAGGCTGAGGTTTATTACAAAAACAAAGATATGCTTTTTTGCACCAGTGCCCTCGCCGATAACAACATAGGTAACAAACTCACCAGCGAACAATTTCGCGGTGCATATCAATGTTACTTTGAGGATGGCAAACCATACGAGCAAGGCTTTCGTAACGAGCAAGGCCAACTTCATGGCTTGCTTAAAAAATACATTGCCACCGGCCAACTGTATGTTGAATCGCACTATGAAAATGGTGTGAAACAAGGTCTCGAAACGGGTTATTGGAATGGCGGCAATATCCGCTACAAAACCACCTTTAAAGATGGCCAAGAAGTCGGCATCAGCGAACATTTTGGCCCCGAAGGTGAAGTCACCGCCAAGATCTGCAATGACCCAACCTGTGTGAGTCAATATTTTAATCTTGGCAAACTTAACCGTGAAGAGCATCGCGTTGATGGTCTATTGCAAGGAACTGAGACCACTTGGGGCCTAAATGGGCAAGTCATCTCGACCCAAGAGTATGTTAAAGACAAAAGGCACGGTGACTATTTTGAGTATTTTGACAATGGCAACGTCAAACGCCATTACCAATATCAAGCTGATTATAAGGTTGGTGAGCAACTAACTTACTATGAGAATGGTCAGATCCAATTAAAGGAACTGACTAACGATAAAGGTGATGCCCTCCAAGCTATTGAATACGATGAACAAGGGCAAATTAAAAAAACCACCGACAGCAAATACCAAGGTAATCGTTGGGTTTATCGTAAACAGC
Organism: Shewanella sp. ZOR0012; assembly: GCF_000798835.1. NCBI lineage: Bacteria > Pseudomonadati > Pseudomonadota > Gammaproteobacteria > Alteromonadales > Shewanellaceae > Shewanella > Shewanella sp. ZOR0012. The sequence continues at coordinate 3,262,715 of NZ_JTLE01000094.1, read as the reverse complement.
AGCGCTTTAGTAAAGGCCAACTGATTGAGAGCGCAGAAAACGATCTACTCAAAAACTGGTCACTTAGCGAAGACTACGAGCAAGGCGAATTAGTGAATCGTCGCGAGGAACTCGATAAAAAATTGACTGGCTTGTATGTTGAATCCGTCAAGAGCCGTAGTGGTACAGACGTTATAACCCGCGAGCATTTTAACGCAGGCAAGCGTGAAGGCCCCTATGAAATGGTGAAATTCGACCATGAAACGGGTAAGCGTTGGGTGGCTGAACAGGGTCAATATACCAATGACAAGCCCTCGGGCAAATGGAAGAAGCAGCAAGAGGATGCCAGCCTCACCTTTAACTATGATGACAATGGTGAACTCCATGGCGAGTTTCGTAATGAGACAAGTTCAGGGCAACTGCTTGAATTAATAAATTTTAACCATGGCAACCCCGACGGCTTAGTGCAACGTTACGCCAACAATGGTCAATTGTATGAAAAAGGCGTATACCGCAATGGTCAACAGGATGGCGATTGGATATTTACCGATGGTGAGTACGGTTTCCGCCCAATACCCAACCCTGAAAGACGTTATTGGTATGGTCGCTTTGATCAAGGTAAACAAGTCGGCCATTGGGAACTGCGCTCATCTGAGGATTATGTGCTCCAAATCGCCAATTATGACGATCAGGGCAGGCTTGATGGTAAGCAATACGAGTTTGAAGAGCATGGCTGGATAGAGGTGATTAATCGCTACAATCATGGCCAGTTTTTGAATCAGGAAACACCGCCGCCGGTAGTTGCTCCTGACCCTGTTTTCTCAACGTTTTAGCTTAATCAATTAACGTAAACCTTGGCGCAGGGCACTGCATTATGTCCTGCGCCAAAGACATAAATTCAACAGAGTAATTATATAGGCCGCAAAGGCGCTGCCTTAAGACCCAGAGCAAGGAATCAGCATGTTCTATACGCCATTTCGCTTTATCAGCCTCGCGACTGCCGCAGCCAGCCTAGTCAGTGTCCATGCTCTGGCAGCGCAAAATCTATCTTCCATGATGGTCGAAATTCGCCAGCAGAACGGGATCCCAAGCTATTACAATCTCGCCACGGGTATGCCATTAAATGGCGATATCGCCATCGTTCGCGATAACCAAGGCTATACCTTAGGGCAATTTTCTCAGGGAATACCTAATGGGAAATGGCAAGTATTTCATACTAATAACAGCAGAATCGTTGAAGGTAATTACCAACAGGGCTACCAAGATGGTACTTGGCGGCTGTTCGACTTAGATGGCACGATAACCGAAGAACAACAATTTGCCAAGGGTGTCCCCATTGGCGAATGGAAAGAATTTAACGCCACTGGCCATGTTAACCAAAGCACTGTCTATCAAAATGGCCAAAAGTCCGAAGTTAAGCGCTTCTTCCCCAGCGGTAAATTGCAGGCGCAAGAAAGTTATCTTGATAACCTTCGCCACGGTAAATGGGAAAGCTTTTATGAAAACGGCACCCTCTCCCAAAGCCAAACCTACGCCAATAACCAACTCACCGGCCCCTATCTTGAACAAAACTCCGAAGGCCAAGTGGTCGTAAGCGGCCGATTTGATGCTGATGGTCGTCGCCAAGGGTTATGGGAAACCTTTTTCGATGACGGCACCAAAGCCAGTGCCAGCCAATTTAATCTTGATAAACTTGAGGGTGAAGAACGCACCTTTTACCCCAGTGGTGAACTGGCGAGCCTATGCCACTATCAAGCGGGGCTGCGCCACGGTAAGTGCCAGCAATTTAATGAACTGGGCAAACTCCAAGTCGAAGAGCAATACCTCAATGATGTGTTAGAGGGACGCCAGCAGTACTTTAGCCTTGAGGGCGTACTGACCAGCGATTTGAACTACAAGCAGGATATGCTCGCAGGCGTGCAAAAGTACTTTCACCCTAATGGCCAACTTAAAGAACTGCGCACCTACCAGGACTCGCAACTGGCTGATAATGGTCAATACCCCTTGCATGGCCCCTCCGAACGCTACGATACGGACGGTAATCTTATCGAAAAAAGTAGCTACAACATGGGCTTAAAGGATGGATTGTTTGAGCGTTATAACGGCGGCAAACTGCAAACCGCAGAGGTATGGAAGCTAGGTCAACGTGACGGAGAATTTCGCCGTTACCACACCAATGGCCAGCTCCGCAGCTTAGATGTTTATGTTAATGGCAAACTCACTGGCCGCTCCGAATCCTACTATGAAGATGGCACTGCCAATGAGCGCGGCGAGCGTATCGAGGGCGCTTGGGTCGGTAAATACGAGTCTTTTTATGATAATGGCAAACCGAAAGAACTTGCTCACTTCGCCCGCAGCAAAGCGGATAACAGTAATAGTTATCCCCTCGACGGCCACTTTAGTCGCTGGTACTACAATGGCGACCTTAATGAAGAAGGCGAATATAAAGCAGGCTTAAAAGAAGGCCTTTGGGTCCAATATGCTTCTGGCCTTAAGCAAAAAGAACAAACCTTTGTTAACGGCAAACTCAATGGCGATTACGCCGAATATTACCAAGGTCGCCGCCGCGTCACTGGCCAATACGAGGATAATCAAAAAACCGGCCTCTGGATTGATTACCGCTATGAAGCCAAAGATCCAACCTACGGCGCCATCCCCGAGGGCAATATCAGCCAAAAAACCTACTGGAAAGATAATAAACGCCACGGCACTAGCGAGTACTACAGCTTTAAACAAGTGGTTTATCGCTTAGAAACCTATGATAACAATGATAAAACGGGCACCTATGCCGAATATTATCCCAATAATGGCCAGCTTAAACTTAGCGGCACTATGGATAAAGGCCTGCAAACAGGATTATGGGAAAGCTGGTATGAGGATGGCATTTTAGCCGCCAGCAGCGAATTTTTAGATAATCAACAACATGGCGCTAGCAAAGAGTATTACAGCAATGGCCAGCTCAAACTCGAAGCCCAATACACTAAAGGCGAGTTCGACGGCGAGCGCAGGGAATACCATCAAAATGGTAACCCTAAACTGAGTGAAACTTGGCTAAAGGGTCAAAAAGAAGGCGAAGCTAGCTATTATCACGTCAATGGCAAACTCGCCGAGCAAGGCACTTATCTGAAGGATCGCAGGGAAGGCTTATGGCAACAGTTTTGGCCCAATGGCGAAAAACGCAGTGAAGGCAGTTATCTTGCCGATCGCCAAGCGGGGGATTGGAATCATTACGATCAGCTCGGCAAGTTGATTAATACCGAGCACCATGGCTAAGAAATTACGTTAGCTTGCATGCAGTTTGCCTAGTTTGTGACTCGCAAAATCGGCTAAGCAAAAGGTATTAATCGATAACTGGGGTTTTGAATAAAAAAGCGATCTCGCTCAAAATTTTATGCCTAACCCCAAATCTAAAAGAATATTCATGCAAAGTGTGCCATAACCAATGTCTATACTAACGGCCTTTTTCCGCTTTGGATCAACTGCCTATGAAGACATTTATCAAAGACGAATTTGCCCTGCTACTCGGAATACTCACATTAGTATTCTTCAAGACTGGCGGTGATAGTTTGCTCGCCGATGGCACGGCTCTCTCAACCTATATTCCCGTTTCACTCGCCCTACTCGGAGTGGTAACTTGGGCGATTTTCTCCGTGGTGCGTCACTCGGATGCGCTTGCCATCAAGCTCGGCGACCCTTACGGTACCTTGATTTTAACCCTGTCGGTAATTTCGCTCGAAGTGGTGATGATTTCTTCGGTGATGTTAACGGGCGAGCCAAATCCAGTGATGGCAAGGGATACCATGTTTGCCGTAGTCATGATTATTACCAATGGCTTAGTTGGTATCACTCTGCTACTTGGTGGCTGGCGCTATCATACTCAGCACTTTAATTTAGATGGGGTGAAATCCTATTTAGTGGCGATTATTCCCCTCGCCCTGCTCTGTTTAGTGCTACCTAACTTTACCGAGGGCGGCACCATTGGCAGCATGTCCAAGCCCATGTCTTGGATGCTCATCATCATCTCGATTTTGCTCTATGGCATCTTTTTGGTGATCCAAACTAAGAGCCATAGCCACTTCTTTGTCGATGCCGACCACGAGGACCACGAAGAGCATCACGGCATACTGCGCAGTAATATCTACCACACTATGCTGTTGATTGGTTATTTGCTGGTGGTGATTCTGCTCGCCAAAACCCTTGCTATGCCCATTAATTACAGCGTGGCCTCTCTCGGGGCGCCGCCAGCACTGGGCGGCTTTATTGTCGCCTGTTTGATCTTATCTCCAGAGGCCGTAGGTGGCTTTAAGGCTGCACTCAATAATCAACTGCAACGGGCGATGAACCTCTATTTTGGTTCAGTGCTCGCCACCATAGCTCTCACCGTGCCCTCAGTATTGATTGTCGGAAGTGTGATAAATCAAGAGGTACACTTAGGCCTTTCTGCGGCGGATATGGTGCTTTTAGCCACCAGTTTAATGGTCTGCAAAGTCAGTTTCAGCAGCGGTAGAACCAATGCACTCCATGGTGCGACCCATATAGTGCTGTTTATTGTGTACCTTTTCCTGATGTTTGAGCACGCCTAAATACCGCTTACATTTAATAGTAAAACCCATTAGCCGAGGATTTACCTCGGCTTTTTATTGGCCTACGGTTGCATCTTATTTGGCCGTAGCAGGCTCCCAAGCAATAATCCACAGCCCAAACCGCCAAGATGCGCGGCATTATCCACGCCGCCAAAGAGCCCCATCACAAGACTTGCAGTAACAAATAGGGTCAGATTCAGGGCGAGTGGCATATTGTCCGCCAAGGGCAATAAGCCCAACCAAATCCACATGATCAACACCCCAAATAATCCCATAATGGCGCCCGAGGCACCGATACTGATCATCGCCTCATACCAGCTAATACTGGCAATGCTCGCCACTAAACCACAACATAAATAGACCCCGAGTAAACGCCATTTACCCAGCTGTGGCTCCAAAAACATCCCCGCAAAAAACAGTCCGTATAAGTTAAAAACCAAATGCATCAAGCCGCCATGTAAAAACACATTGCTGATCAACCGCCAAACTTGTTGATCCAAAACCAACTGGCGAAGGTTTGCGCCCCAATCGAGCAACAGACTGTTTGGAAAGGCGATAACGTGCTGGCTGGCAAAGGCCATCAACATAAATATCAAGCTATTGATATAAAGCAAGATTGGCGTGATAACAAAACCCTGCCGAGGTTTAAATTCAGCCAAAAAGCCATAAAGCTCTGCCTTAGGTTTTTCTATGCTTAGCTGCGCCACCAAAGCCTGAGATGCCTGTGTCTCGTCCAGTTTTAGCATCAAGCTCATCAGTAACCACACAATGGCAGCAAAGCTTAACCAGGCGATAATCCACGCTAATTTATGGCCATTACGCGCCTCGAAGGGCTTATTCACTGGCATCAAGACAGTTTGATAACCATCGAAATACACTGAGCTTTTTTGAGCAGCGGTCAGTAGCTGAGTGTAGCGGGTCGACGGGCCGATACGGTCAAGATAGACAAAGTCTTCAGGCTTAAAGGCATTAAAATCCTGCTGGCTCTGATGAATAAACTCTTGAAATAGCGCTTCTTTCTGCTGAGGTTCGAGTCTATTACTGATCGTTTTCTCATAAACTTTGCCATACCATGCCAAGGCTTTAGCACCGACCAACCAACTCTCGTTACGTTTAGCAAAAATCGGCATCGCAATATACAGGCTCATACGCAACTCACTATTACCCTTGCCAATCGGCTCAATATTGCGCTGTACGCCGATATGTTTTTTATCGATATAAAACTGATTTAATTGGTAATACTTGGTTTGCGGCTGGTGCAATAGTGCATTGATGGACTCGAGTTGAGTCAACTTGCCCGTTGCGCTATTAAGGTATTCCTGCGCCACGATAGTGGGCACGGCTAGCAACAGCACGGCAATCACAAAATAGATAAAACGGCTATTACTCTTGGTAAAGCGGAATAACTTAAGCCGAGGTCTTAAGTAGAAAAACAGCAAGGGCCAAGGCAATATCAGCGGCAGCCAAAAATTGATAATCGATTCGTCAATGCTCAGCAGTTGGAACTCGATAATCAACAGCCAATGGAGCAAGCTGTAGCCTGAGACAAATATCAGGCAGAGCAGTATAAAGGGCACATAGATCAACTGGAGTTTTTTTAAGACTAACGCCACACGCATATCATCCTTGAGAGAAAAAACCTGCCAATAATACGGTGTATCGCCACACAACGCACCCTCTACGGGGTGATTAATTGACTTTTAGTTAAGCCTATCAATCATCTACAACACAAGTGCTAGAAAAATGACAATAAAAAGGCCAGAACGATTCTGGCCTAAAAACGGTCAACCTATCCTGTGACGGGACATGGATAAGCAGGAAACGCCTGCCTTAGGTCTCGCTGACCTTAGCAAATTGCTGCTGATTGCGCTGCTTCTTATATTGCTTAGCATCCGCGGGGATCGGAGTGACTTTGCCTGTTTCTAACCAAGTACGTAAACGGTTAGCATCGGCCATATGGGTATACTTACCATAGGCATCGAGCACAACAAAGGCCACTTGGCGTTTGGCCATTTCGGTACGCATCACTAAGCAGTGCCCTGCTTCATTGGTAAAGCCCGTTTTAGTGAGGTGGATATTCCAGTTATCTTTATAAACCAAGCGATTGGTATTTCTAAAATCGAGGCTGTACTTTGGTTTGCCAAAGGTTACGGTTTTCTTTTCGGTCGAGCTTAACTGGCCTAACATGGGATAGCCTTCGCTAGCCTTTAGTAACACCACCAAATCCCGCGCGCTCGAGACGTTCTTCTCTGACAATCCAGTAGGCTCTACATAGCGAGTGTTTTTCATCCCTAGGGCTTTCGCCTTAGCATTCATCGCTTTAATAAAAGCTTTATGGCCACCGGGATAATGGTGGGCAAGACTTGCGGCGGCACGGTTTTCAGATGACATTAATGTCAGCAATAACATTTCTTTACGGCTAATTTCACTGCCAATACGCACCCGCGAATATACGCCGCGCATTTCCTTAGTATCATTGATATTGATAGTAAGCTTTTCATCCATAGGTAACTTAGCATCTAAGGTCACCATCGCGGTCATTAGCTTAGTCACAGAGGCAATGGGCCTTACGGCATCTGGATTGCTGGAATAGAGAATTTCATTAGTTTTAAGATCAACGACTAATGCACTATTAGCTGCCACCTCCTGCTTAGCAGGGGCTTTTTTAGCAGAAGTTGCTTTAGTGGCGGTGCTTTTTGTAGTGACAGAGGCCGAATCGGCTGAATGCGCTGTCGCGGCAACAGTTAAACTGCTGCATACCAAGATAAAACTACCAAGCAGAGAAGGGATCTTCATGTAGAATTCACTGAGTCGTTAATAAGTCGAATGTGCTACGGCACAGGGTTGAGGCTAAGTATAAGAGGTATATGCCGAAAGGAATAGAACTGAACACGACTTTTATCAGCAATATCAGCACTTTTTACACTCACTTTATGAGAAAAATCTTAGTTTTGAGCCCACAAACACATCAGAGTAAAAGTACCTATTAACAAACAATCGTAAATCGGCAATCATAAAAGCTAAAAAAGATTTAATATTCAGAATGATAAACCAAATACATTTGGCTTATCGAGATTATTAATCACCTATTCATTGATGTGCAGACAAGCCGCCATTTCGATAAAAGCCTTAGCAAATGATCCTAATGGAAGATAGAGCTCCCTTTCTTAATTTCCTCAAGCTCTATAGCCATAACATTAACGAGTTTAAAACACCTCAATAGTGAAAAATGAAATATTGCCAATGAAGCTCATCACAAAAACCAACAACTGGCGCAACAAAATCACACTTTAAATTACAAACTGATAGCGGGCCGATACAAGTTAAGCTATATTGCGCAACATCAAGGATAGTAGGTTTAGCTTACTGATTAAATAGCACTTTTTACTAATCATTTGCCATATAAAATCACGTAGGCTTGTGTCAGGATGATGTTTTTTCTGTTCATCCCCCGCACACCCCCTTTCCTTGAAAACAGGAGTTAATACTGAGCTAATCAGTATTAATGGATATAGAAAGCAACTCCACAGGCTTGTTATCATTTTTAAATTAGGGATTGATGATGTTAAAAAAACTACTTACCCCCATGTTAGCTGTTTGCCTATTTCTGACTGGTTGTGCTTCAGTGCCGATGGCATCACAGGAAGAAGATGCCAAATTAAAAACATTCCAAAAACCGGCTGACAATAAAAGCGGTATCTATGTTTACCGTAATAGCTTTGCTGGACAAGCACTAAAGAAAAATATCTACATTAACGGCAATCTAATTGGTGAGTCAGCAAACAAAGTTTATTTTTACAAAGAAGTTGATCCCGGTGAGCAGAAGTTATCGACCGAATCTGAGTTCAGCGAAAATGATTTAACAGTGAAAACAGAAGGGGGTAAAAACTACTTCTTCGAGCAATATATCAAGATGGGTGTATTTGTGGGTGGTGCAGGACTAAAAGCCGTCTCAGATACCGAAGGCATGAAAAACGTTCAAGAATGTAAACTAGCAAAATAGCCATTACTCCCCCCTTGAATCGCCCATAAAAAACCAGCCAAAAGGCTGGTTTTTTAATATTTATCCAATGCAAATTGGGTCGCAGGTTTTATCTGCAACCCAATACCGCACTTAGGCCTGTGGGCGCATCGCTGGGAACAGGATCACGTCACGGATAGTGTGAGTGTTAGTAAATAACATCACTAAACGGTCGATACCGATACCTTGACCCGCTGTTGGCGGTAAACCGTGTTCCAGCGCAGTGATATAGTCTGCATCGTAGAACATGGCTTCGTCGTCACCCGCGTCTTTGGCATCAACCTGCGCCTTAAAGCGGCTATCTTGATCTTCAGCATCGTTTAATTCGCTGAAACCGTTAGCCACTTCACGGCCACCGATGAAGAATTCAAAACGGTCGGTAATGAAGTGATTGTCATCGTTACGACGTGCCAGTGGCGAAATGTCCGCTGGGTAGCCAGTGATGAAGGTCGGTTGCATTAACTGCCATTCAGCGGTTTCACCGAAGATTTCTTCTAATAGTTGACCACAGGTCCAGAACTTCTCGATCTTGATGCCTAGGCTGATAGCCAGTTCACGCATGAACTCCAGATCTTTCACTTGCTCGTAAGTCATGGCTTGGATAGTCGCGTTGTCAGGATTGTACTTCTGAATCGCTTCTAACATGCTTAAACGGGCATATGGGCCACCGAAATCAACGGTGTGCTCGCCGTATGGCATTTGCGCACTGCCTAACAGTTCAATCGCGATAGAGCTTAACAGTTCTTCGGTTAAGTCCATCAGATCTTTGTAGTCAGCATAGGCCATATAGAATTCCATCATAGTGAATTCTGGGTTATGGCGTGGCGACAGACCTTCGTTACGGAAGTTACGGTTGATTTCGAACACACGCTCAAAACCACCTACCACTAAACGCTTGAGGTATAACTCTGGCGCGATGCGCAGGTACATTGGCATGTCCAGCGCATTGTGGTGAGTGATAAATGGACGCGCTGAAGCGCCGCCTGGGATTACGTGCATCATTGGGGTTTCAACTTCCATGAACTCTTTTTTGATCATGAAGTTACGGATTGCAGCAACCACTTTTGAACGCATGACGAAGGCTTGACGAGATTCTTCGTTAACGATTAAGTCCACATAACGTTGGCGGTAACGGGTTTCTTGGTCGGTTAAGCCGTGGAATTTTTCTGGCAAAGGACGCAGTGCTTTAGTCAGCAGTTGGTACTCTTCCATGTTCACGTACAGATCGCCTTTACCAGATAAGTGCAACTGACCAGTCACGCCGATGATGTCACCGATATCCAGACCTTGGTAACGCTCCTTCAGATCTGCCTGTACACCCTTTTCAGCATAAGCTTGGATGCGACCAGACACGTCTTGGATCACCAGGAATGGGCCACGTTTTGCCATGATACGGCCAGCGATGCTGGTTCTAAAACCTAAGGCTTCGAGTTCTTCCTTAGTATTTTGACCGTATTTTTCCTGCAACTCAGCCGCTTTATGGGTGCGACGGAACGTATTAGGGTGAGCATTAGCGCTGCAGTTCGGGCGAATGCTGTCTAGCTTGGCACGACGCTCGGCAATCAGTTTGTTTTCATCTTGTACTTGTTCAGTCATCTTATTTCTCGTCTATACCTTTGAATTAATTACAGTCCTGATTTCAAACTGGCTTCGATAAACTTGTCCAGATCGCCATCGAGTACCGCTTGGGTATTGCGCGTCTCCACGCTAGTGCGTAAGTCTTTAATACGGGAATCATCCAATACATAAGAACGGATCTGGCTACCCCAACCGATGTCGGACTTGGCATCTTCGGCGGCTTGCTTTTCGGCATTTTGCTTATGCATTTCTAATTCGAACAGTTTGGCTTTTAACTGTTTCATCGCCGAATCTTTGTTCTTGTGCTGTGAACGGTCGTTCTGGCACTGCACTACCGTGTTGGTCGGTAAGTGGGTAATACGTACCGCAGATTCGGTTCGGTTTACGTGCTGACCACCGGCACCCGAGGCGCGGTATACGTCGATACGTAAGTCAGCAGGGTTGATATCGATGGTGATATCGTCATCAATCTCAGGATAAACGAATACCGAGCAGAAAGACGTATGGCGACGACCCGATGAGTCAAATGGCGATTTACGCACTAAGCGGTGCACGCCAGTTTCGGTACGTAACCAACCAAAGGCATATTCACCAGTAAACTTAATGGTCGCGCCCTTAATACCAGCCACGTCACCGTCGGTCACTTCCATCAGCTCAGGACTGAATCCGTGGGCTTCACCCCAACGCAGATACATACGCAGTACCATGTTGGCCCAATCTTGCGCCTCTGTACCACCACTGCCCGACTGAATGTCTAAGTAACAGTTTGAGGCGTCCTGTGGACCAGAGAACATACGGCGGAATTCGAGTTCGGCCAAACGGCTCTCTAAATAATCCAGCTCTTTGGTGGTTTCATTGAAGGTGTCTTCGTCTTCTTCTTCGATGGCAAGCTCAAGTAGACCTTCAACGTCTTCTAGACCTGAGTCCATATCATCGATAGTTTTTACGACGGCTTCAAGGCTGGCGCGCTCTTTACCTAGTGCTTGAGCACGTTCTGGCTCGTTCCACACCTCAGAACTTTCAAGTTCACGGCTGACTTCTTCTAGACGCTCATGCTTAGCATCGTAGTCAAAGATACCCCCTAAGAAGCTGCGTACGCTCGGCAAGCTCCTTAATTTTGAATTTTACTGGATTAACTTCAAACATGGATTTTTAACTTCGCTTATTTTTGCCGTTTTTAATGGGTTTCCCATCAAAGCAGGCGGCGCTTAACGGTAATTGCAACCGCGCATTTTAACCTAACAACGCTGGTAAACCTAGGGCGTGATAGCGTTTCACTGCGATTTTATCAGCATAAAAAGCACCGTTAGGGTCGGCAGATTAACAAACAAAGCCGAGTTAAGACTGTGATCTTACATGAAATTGCCAGCTTGACGCCCCAATTCAATTAAAAATTGAGTTAACTAAACAGTGATAATCACTAAAAACTGCATAGGATTAAACAAGATACAGATAAAACTCATATAAAATGCTGAGATAATCACAGTATTCCACCAATAAACTTTCATCAGCGCACAGTCTGACGCCTGTTTGTGATGACAGCAGCAATTTAGCATCAAACTTCCCTCGACCATAAGCGTCTTCTAAAGCGCTCTAGTTATACTCAAATCCACCTTTAGCCTGCCATGCAGCAAGCACCCTACAAATATAAAAGGCCATGGGATGATAGAACTTCGAATCGATAATCAGATAGTCTCGGCCGAGCCGAGCGATAACCTATTACACGCAGCCCGTAAGGCGGGTATTGCAATTCCCAGCCTGTGCGATCCCACTGACGCCTCACGGCAATTGGACACGCAAGCCCATGCCGAAAAGCAGGACTGCAACCTCTGCTTAGTGCAAATCGAAAATAGCGATGCCAGTCTACGCTGCGTTAAAGCCTGTGAAACCCCAGCCCAAACAGGCATGAAGGTCATCACCCAATCGGCGTTTTTAACCAAACAGCGCCAAGCGGCACTGAACACCATCTTGAGTGATCACTTTGCCGATTGTGAAGCGCCCTGCCAACAGGCCTGTCCTGCGGGGGTCGATGTACAAAGTTACCTGTACCACATTGCCCAAGGTGACCACACCCAAGCCATAAAAGTCATTAAAGACACTCTGCCACTGCCGCTGTCGATTGGCCGTGTCTGCCCCGCGTTTTGCGAAACCGAATGCCGCCGCGGCCTCGTCGATGACCCTATTGCCATCCGTCAACTTAAGCGCCACGCTGCCGATTTAGATTTAGCCGATGACGAGCACGGCAACAGCTATCAACCACCACGCCTCGCAGACACGGGTAAAAAAATTGCCATTATTGGCTCAGGGCCTGCTGGATTAAGTGCTGGTTATTACCTGTCTAACCAAGGGCATAATGTCGAGATATTTGAAGCCATGCCCAAGGCGGGCGGTTGGCTGCGCTACGGTATTCCCGAATACCGTTTACCCAAGGCGATTCTCGATAAAGAAATCGAGCTGCTGTGTCGTAATGGTTTAATCATTCATACCCAGACTCGACTCGGCCATGAGGTTCACTTAGCCCAGTTGGTCACCGACTTCGATGCGGTGTGCCTTGCGATCGGCGCCCAAAAAGCGGTGCCAATGAATTATAAAGGCTCGGAGCTGGCGGGCTGTTATCTTGGAGTAGATTTTCTTAAGGCTCATTGCCACGATAAGCAACTGAAGTTGGGTAAAAAAGTCGCAGTCATCGGCGGCGGCAATACCGCCATCGATTGTGCTCGTACAGCGGTACGTGAAGGCTGCGATGTTACCTTAATCTACCGCCGTACCCGCGCCGAAATGCCCGCCGAAGCCTACGAAGTACACGAGGCCGAAGTTGAAGGAGTAAAATTCCACTTCTTAACCAATCCCATTGAAAATCATAGTGATGCCAATGGACATGTACAGTCGGTTACCTTCAGCAAAATGGCGCTCGGCGAAGCCGATGCTTCAGGCAGACGCGCCCCCGTGGACACTGGGGAAACCTTTACCGAAGCCTTCGACACTGTTATCGCCGCCGTCTCGCAGGCACCAGACCTGAGCTTTATGCAAGATCCCATGGGGCAACTCAGCCATGGCGAGCTGGCACTCAGTCGCTGGAACACCCTCATTGGTTGTGAGCAAACCATGTCATCGGGTGTGGAAAAACTGTTTGTGATGGGCGATGCCCGCCGCGGCCCAGCCACCGCGGTTGCCGCCATTGGTGATGGCCGGAAAGCGGCAAAAGCCATTGATAAAATGCTTCAAATTGGCCTTAGCTGTGATTTACATGCCCACGATTTTAACTCGGTAAAAACCATTCCGAGCGCCCTTAAGCAAGCAAAAACAACATCAGAAGCCGCACCAACGCTTTATCCCCATACGCCACGTCAGCCCCGCTTGAAAATGCCCGAATTAACAGCACTACAACGGCTGCTGAATTACAGTGAAGTCGAATTGGGCTTTCCCACAGATGCCGCTATGCAAGAGGCGGCGCGTTGCCTTGAGTGCGCCTGCCAGGCCAATACCGACTGTAAACTAAGGGATTACGCTACGGATTACGGTGTTGAGAGCAAAAGCTTATCCACTGAAAATGCACGGCATTTCAGCGTAGATAAGAGTTCACCCTTTATTCAATTCGATGCTAACCGTTGCATTAGCTGCGGCAAATGCGTTGATGTGTGCCAGCAGCAGAGCGGCCACTGCGCCATCCAATTTACCGAAGATTCCTATCAGGCGCTGCCACAGGAAATCAGTCAAAGCCTCGTGCGCCGCGCGCCGAGAGTTGGCTTTAGCGCGAGCATGGCCGATAGTCGCTGTGTACAATGTGGCAACTGCGTGCAGGTGTGTCCCACTGGCGCACTGGTCGATGCGCGGGACAAACGCCAAGGCGATAAAACAGCACTTAAAACCGCCTCGACGATTTGTACTTACTGCGGTGTAGGCTGTCGTCTGGATCTTAAAATTGACCCTAACACCAATCGCATTCGCCATATCGAAGGCAATAAAGACTCGGTTGTTAACCAAGGCATGTTATGTGTTAAAGGGCGTTTTGGTTTCGATTTTATTCACAGCGACAAACGCCTCACGACACCATTAATACGTAAAAATGGCGAACTACAACCTTGTAGTTGGCCCGAAGCCATCGCTTATGTGGCGAAACGCTTAACCGAGATAAAACAGCAAGATGGCAGCAATGCGATCGCTAGTCTCGCCTCTGCCAAAGCGACTAACGAAGATAACTTTGTGCTGCAAAAGTTTGTCCGCAGCGTTCTTGGTACCAATAATATCGATCACTGCGCCCGCCTATGCCACTCATCGACGGTAACGGGCTTACAACAGAGTATTGGTAGTGGCGCGATGACCAATGATATTCCAAGTATTAAGGACTCGGATGTTATCTTTATCATCGGTTCAGACACCACCTGCGCCCACCCGATTATTGCCTCAAAAATCCAGCAGGCGGTAATGCAGCACGGCGCACGATTAATCGTGGCCGATCCTAAACGCGTAGGCATAGCAGAAAAGGCCGAACTCTATGTTGCCCACAGACCGGGCACGGATGTGATGCTATTAAACGCCATTATGGCGGAGATTATTCGCAATAATTGGCAGGATAAAGACTATATTGCCGAGCGTACTGAAGGGATCGAGGGCCTCTATGCGGAATTAGCGAAGGAGGATTACTCCCTCGAAAACGCCGCCCTAATCACAGGTGTTAAAGCTGAGGATATCGCCCGCATCGCGCGTACCATAGGCACTGCACAAAAAACGGCAGTTTACTACGCCATGGGCATCACTCAGCATACGACAGGCCACGATAACGTCACCGCCATTTCTAACCTGCAACTACTCTGCGGCAATATCGGAGTATCAGGGGCGGGTATCAATCCGCTACGCGGCCAGAGTAATGTGCAAGGGGCTTGTGATATGGGTGCATTACCCAACTACTTCACAGGCTATCAAAAGGTCACGGATATTCATGCCAGAATGCGCTTCGAAAACCACTGGCAAACGCCGTTATCGGGGGAAATTGGCGTCACGGCAACCCACATGATGCACGACATTGCCGAGGGCAAAATCAAAGCCTTATATGTGATGGGTGAAAATCCAGTGCTGAGCGATCCCGATCAAGCTCATGTGCTTAATGCACTGAGTCAAATCGAGTTTCTGGTAGTGCAGGATATCTTTTTAACCGAGACGGCCGAGCTTGCCCATGTGGTCTTGCCCGCCGCCGCTTTTGTAGAAAAACGCGGTCACTTTACCAATACCGAGCGCCGGGTGCAGCGACTCGAGCAAGCGCTTGCCTCACCGGGGGAAGCCTTACCCGATTGGCAGATCGTACAAGCGCTGGCTAATGCCATGGGCGCAAACTGGGATTACAAAGATGAAGAGGCTATTTGGTCTGAAATCAATGTATTAACACCCCAGTATCGCGGTATTCGTTGGGAAAGATTAACCACAAGTGCAGAGGGTAAAGTGCCTCAGGGTATTCAATGGCCCTGTCCAGATGAAAATCATCCGGGAACACCGATTATGCACCAGAGTCAATTCACCCGCGGTTTAGGCTTATTTACGCCCGTCAGTTATCGTCTTCCCGCCGAAATGCCCTGCAACGAGTACCCACTGACGCTATCAACGGGGCGGCTCTTAGAACAATTCCACACAGGTACACTCACCCGTAAAACACCGGGACTGGATTTACTCGGCGCACCTAAAGTGATGATTTCAGTCTATGATGCCGAGCAACTCGGGATAAATAATGGCGACAAAATTAGCCTTATCACCCGCCGCGGCGAGATTGAGATAGATGCCTTTGTGACTAAACGCGCCCAAGCCGGTGTACTGTTCTTGCCGTTCCATTTTGTCGAAGCCGCAGCGAACAAACTCACCATCAATGCCTTAGATCCCGTGGCTTATATCCCTGAATATAAGGTTTGCGCAGTAAGAGTTGAAAAGGTGACTAAGCGGGTTATCGAACCAGCCTAAACAGATATTTGGGGATACGACTCAATAAATGGATATAAAAAACGGGAGATGTTATCTCCCGTTTTATTTTATAACTCAATAATTAATCAGTATTAAATTTTAAACTGCCCAACTAACTTGCCAAGATTGGTCCCTTCCTGCGACACAGTCTGACTCACCCTTGCCGCATCTTCACTGGAATGCAGCAGCTCATTCACGATTTCTTGGATAGCATAAACGTTACGGTTAATTTCCTCGGTCACAGAGCTTTGCTCAGTCGCCGCGGTGGCAATTTGGGTACTCATATCGTTAATTGCCGTTACCGCCGAGGTAACCGAACCTAAGCTTTCAGAAATAGCACGGGAAGATTCAACCGAGCGCACACAACTCTGCTGACTCTCGTCCATGGTTTTCACCGCCTGCGAGACCAGCTTATGCAGCTCAGATAGCATTTCATTAATTTCTAAGGTACTTGCCTGAGTTCGGCTGGCTAAGTTACGTACCTCATCGGCTACCACGGCAAAACCCCGTCCCTGTTCACCTGCTCGGGCGGCTTCAATGGCTGCGTTAAGAGCGAGCAAGTTGGTTTGCTCGGCAATGCCACCAATCACCGACAATACGCTGTTAATCTTCTGCGATTGTTCACTCAACGATTTGATACTGCCCGCGGCATTATTAATTTGCGCCATCAATCCAGCAATTTCTTCCAATGATGCATCAACACAGCGCTGAGCGTTAGCTACATCACCTGTCGCCGCTTGAGTAGCTTCGGCCACTTGGGTGGTGTTTTGCGCGACTTCACTCGCGGTAGATGACATTTCAGTAATCGCGGTAACGACTTGGTCAGTCTCATTGTTGTGACTGAGCAGTTGGTGTGACATCACTTTCGTTTGGTCATGAATCGCATTGGCTGCCGTTTTGACTTTGGCGGTCGCATTCGCCACATCACCGATAATGGTTTGTAGCTTATCGACAAACAAGTTAAAAGCTCGACCTAATTGAGCAATCTCGTCTTCACCTTTAACTGTTAAGCGTTTAGTTAAATCCCCTTCACCCTTAGCAATATCATTAAGATTATCAGCCATATTTTTGATCGGCACGACCATTCGATGGGCGGCGACCATAATCATAAACGCCGTAATCCCCGTTAACACAATGGCGATGAGGAGGATCATAAACGATTTCTCAGCCATCTGTTCAGTCACAGTTTGACGATAATCTTCAACTACGGCTTCAATATCATCAATATAAGCGCCAGTTCCTAACATCCAGTCTGTACCTGGAACCATCATCACGTAGCTTATCTTCTCAATTTGCTCATTGGTATTAGGCTTCTGATAATAGTAAGAAAAGTTACCATCACCCCGTTTAGCCGCATCCAGCAAACCAACAATAATCTTGGTGCCGCGCGGGTCGGTCATATCGATTTTGTTTTGACCTTCTAAATTAGGTAATAAAGCATGGAATATATTTTTACCTTGAGAATCATACATAAAGAAGTAACCAGCACTGCCAAAACGAATATCTCGTAATGCTTGATTCACATTACCTTGCTCCTTTAAGGACAATTGGTATTGCACAATTCCGGCGGCAATTTCGGTCGCTTCTTTAATTTGTTGTTTACGTTCGCCCACTAATTTTGTTCTAAAGGTCACGACCTCTTCCGCGAGAGATTCCTGTTCGACATAGTAGGAAACGGTCATTAACACTAATAAGGTCAAGATGAGGGGAAACAAAGATAACAGCAGTAATTTATTACGCAGGCTTAAATTCGACATGCTTGCTTACTCCAGAGTGATGTAATTTATATTTTTTATATGGTCGAAGTATAGCCAAAAAGGTGCATCCACTTAGCGCTTGGGTTAACAAAATTTTCTATAGAGGATAAAAATTATACTCAACTGATTTTAAGCTAATAATATCAGTCCTATGCCACATAGGCTAAAACCTAAGACCAGTAACAACATCTGCGGTTTAAAGAGTTTTAATGCACCAAAACCAAGCAAGACAACAGCCATATCCACCGCAGATAACACCCCTTGGGTAAATACAGGTTGATACAGCGCAGCCGCCAATAATCCCACCACACAGGCATTTATGCCCGAGAGCATGCCGGCAATCTTGGGCCTTGCGGCAATCGCATGCCAACTTTTTAAGCCCACCAGCATCAATAAAAATCCCGGTAAGAATATTGCTACAGTTGCGATGGCCGCACCGACAAAGGGATTGTCTAGCATCATCTCAGCGCCAAGGAAGGTGGCAAAGGTAAACATAGGCCCAGGCACGGCTTGGGCAAAGGCGTATCCGGTGAGAAAACGATCGCCGCTCATCGTATCACCCACAGCGGTTTCAAGCAGTGGCAGCACCACATGGCCGCCACCAAAGACTAAACTCCCGACACGAAAAAACTCACCAAAAATCCCTGCTTCAATCCCCAGATTTAAGGCAAAAAAACTCGCCACAAATAAGACAAAGAATAATCCTAAGCTCAGGTAATTTAACCTAATCGGTTCATTTTTACTGGACTCGGTCTCAGTCGCACTCAGGAATGACATACCTAAAATGGCAGCAAGCAACAGTAAGGTGATTTGTGTCCATAAGAAAGGCAGAATGAGTATCGCAGCGGCACTACCGAGCATGAGTAAACGCGCCGTTTGCCGTTGACAAAATTGCTTAAACATCGCCAATACTGCATCTGCGACAACCACGACGGCCAGCAGTTTTAAGCCATGCACAATGCCTTGCATGTACTCGTTACCTAACCAAGCGGCAGTCGTCACCGCCAACAAATACATCAGCACGAAGGAAGGCAAGGTAAATCCAGCAAAGGCGGCTATCGCCCCTAAAAGCCCACCACGATGATAACCAATGGCAAACCCCACCTGACTCGATCCCGGCCCCGGCATAAATTGGCTTAAGGCTACAAAACTGGCATAACGTTTATCATCAAGCCAGGCGAGTTCGTTGACAAAGGTCTGGCGAAAATAACCAATATGCGCCGCTGGCCCACCAAAGCTCATCAGACCAAGAGAAAAAAAACGTAAGAATATCTGTAGCATAAACTTTGCCCTTCGACGCATAAAGTGAACAAGATTATGTCACTAAAAAGACAGTTTAATGAAAGCTAAATCAGCAAGACACAAAAATACTCAACCAAAGGTAAAATGAGCAAAATTCCTTTTTATCGACTTCTAAATTGACTATAGCGATCTACTGCTCAGGAGATCATTCATTTAGATCGCTTAATCTTTTACCAACATGGCTAAGACTTCGAAATGATCCGAATGGGGAAAGAGATCGAATAACTGCACCTTAGTTAATCGATAGCCACGAATATGGGCGAGATCTTTAGCAAGGGTTTTGGGATTACAACTGGAATACAACATCGCCCTAGGGGCAAATTCACTTAAGGCGTGACACAGGGACTCACCAATCCCACGACGCGGCGGATTAACAATAATCAAATCGGGCTTTGTTTGCGCCGCATCACCCTTGGCAAAATCGGTGGAGTCGAGCGCCATAAACTGCACGTTATCCAGCCCCATCAGTTGCGCCGACATCTTCGCGCAAGCAATCGCCTCAGCTTCGATTTCAATCCCAGTTAATGGGATATCTTTGGAGGCACAGTGCAAACCAAAACCGCCCACACCACAAAATAAATCCCACAGCGAGTTTGGCGCAAATTCGCCAACCCACTCACGGGCGGTTTGATACAGTTTTGCAGCAACCTGTGGATTCGTTTGAAAAAAGCTTTTTGGGCGAATAAATAACGGCACATCGTTAAAGCGCTCTTCAAGACGAGTATTTTCAGTTAAGAAAATTTCCTCATCCCCTTCAAGGATCGCCATATGAATGGGCTGAATATTTACCGATACGACGCTGATTTGTGGATATTCAGCCAGCAACGCGGGTAATTCCCGTTCAATACGGGCAATGGCATCGAATGAGCGCAGCACAAAACGCAGCATATATTCGCCGCGTACTTGGCTGCGCGTCAGTAGAATAAACTTAAGCTCGCCCTTGGCTTTATCGATACGATACGGCGGGATACCCGCTTGCTGCACAAAACGCTCCAGACGGTGGAGCAACGCTTGCATATCAGCAGGATACAGCAAGCAGCCACAAAGACTTACCGCCTCGCCATTTGGGCTGACAATCCCCAGAACAGGCGCATGGGCGGCACCAAGTACCACCATTTTAGCCTTGTTACGAAAGCCGCGGTCCTCACCCACTACGGGAGGCAAAAATTGGGTATTAGTTTGATCAACAAAAGGAGCTAACAATTGCTGCAATTCTTGGGTTTTCGCCGCCAATTGCTGCGCCATGGGCAGCGTAATATGGCGACAGGATTGGCATTGGCCTCGTTCAAAATACCCACATTGCACTAATGTACTCACAGCATCGTACCCACAGCAGTTCCCGTCTATCTTATCTATTGAGATGGCGAGTGAAATTGAGATGACAACTGAAGCATAACCAACACAGTCAAGGCCACAGTCAAAAAGCGCCACACTTTAGCGTTTTTATGCCGAAAAATCACCTTGAACCACAGAATCAGGCCAAATGCGAGGCTGTTTTAAGTTAACCTTAGCGAATCTACATCGGCAATTGGCGAGCGTTTTCCTAATTTTTGTTCAATCCATTCAATCACTTCAGCAGAAGTACTCCTAAAGGTGGTGAGCTTGCCACCGTATAAACTGAGTAGCCTAGGGTGAGAGATAGAGGTTTGCATCAAGGTGTCCCTAGGCCGCTCAAAGGCCGAGCTTGCTTGTTTAGGTAGCACTCGCACGCCGCAATAGGTTTGCACTATCTTAGCCTTAAGCTCCTCAATCGATGGGGAAAGCGGAAAGTAATGACGATAAATACCTAAGAGATATAGAGTTTCAGACTCTGTCACTTGGGGGGGAGTATCGATGGACGTCAGCACTGTTTCAGTGGTGCCGATGAGCATTTGGCCATACCAAGGCATAACAAAAATCACCCGCTTATCGAAGCAGGATTCTAAATATAAAATCCCCTCTGGTGCAGGCAAGTCGAGCAATAAATGCGCTCCCTGCACCCAATCGATTTCAACACCCGCAAGAGGCGGCTCAACGTTAGCTAATACCTGATTAACCCAAGGGCCAGCGGCGTTTATCACCAGCTTGGCATCAATTTGTTGTACTTGGTCGCAATGGCGAAAGCTAAGCTCAATATGCTCCCGTAAATGATTGAGCTGCAAAAACTCGGCCTCGGCATAGATATGCGCGCCAAGTGCTTGAGCGCTGCGCGCCACTGCTTGAGTGAGTAATTTATCGTCGGTTTGTGCATCCCAGTATTGGAATACCGCTTTTAACCCCGTGAGTTTAAGCCCGTTAAAACGATGCCAATGCACTGCGGGAATAGAGACAAAACGCCCAAGCGGGTCAAATTCACTCAACAATGCATATAAACTCAGCCCAGCACGTATCGTCAACGGATTGCGTTGACTGTCCTGATAGACGGGAATGTAGAAAGGAACGGGTTTGACTAAGCTAGGCGCCAGATCCAGTAAATTACGTCGCTCAAGCAGTGACTTGCGCACGAGATTAACTTGCCCACTCTCAAGGTAACGTAGGCCACCGTGGATAAGCTTACTGGAATTGGCTGAGGTTTGGCCGCCAATCTCGCCTTTTTCAATAAGTAAAGTTGAATACCCTGCCGCTGCGGCATATTGGGCAATGCCGACACCGCTGATGCCACCACCGATAATAGCAATATCGAATGAACTCATAGAGGTTTTATCCATCCTGACGTGCTTCTGGCTAATGTATCCCAATTCTTTCGAACAGAGATACCTAATCTACACTGTGCAACTGTGCCAATGCTTTATCACACATGGCTTTTAGCGCCTTAAGATCATCAATTTCAGCCCCAATTTTACAGCGCATTAAATGCGGGATCTCACTGGCCTGTTGCTTTAACGCCTGACCAGCAGAAGTTAAACTGAGCACCCGAACCCTTTCATCCTGTTCGCTACGACCGCGACTCACTAATCCCTTCGACTCTAAACGTTTAAGTAACGGCGTCAATGTACCCGAATCGAGAAATAATTTATCCCCTAAGGTCTTCACGCTAATCCCCTGCTCCTGCCACAACACTAGCATGACCAAATATTGGGGATAGGTTAAATCTAGCTTATCAAGCATAGGACGATAGGCACGCACCATGGCATTTGCTGCACTGTATAGAGAAAAACAAACTTGATTCTCTAGGCATAACACATTGTCTGTATTGGTGGTTTCAGACATTTCTAACGCGTTTTCCATTGAAGTTAACTCAGAGCTTGGCATAGTCATTCCAAAAAACTTAAATATATTGCGCACAATATACTTGCATTCACACTAAAGATCGAACTATAGTTTATCACAATTAAATTGCGCACAACTTAAATTAACCATTTAAACACTGAGGATCTAAACATGAAAACATTGTATGAAACCCGAGCAACCGCCAGAGCAGGTCGTCAAGGCCAAGTCAGTACCGATGATGGGTTACTCGATGTAGCACTCGCCTATCCAAAGGCAATGGGCGGAAGTGGATTAGCAACGAACCCTGAGCAACTGTTTGCAGCAGGTTATGCGGCTTGTTTCTCTAATGCGGTTTTGCACGTTGCCAAAATCGGCAAAGTGGCCATTACTGAAGCGCCTGTCAGTGCTGTGGTTGGCATTGGCGCCAATGATGCGGGAGGTTTTGCCTTAACCGTTGCCCTAGAAGTCAATCTTGACCTGCCGCAAGCTGAAGCCGAAGCCTTAGTACAACATGCCCATCAAGTGTGTCCATATTCTAACGCTACACGTAATAATATCGATGTAAAACTGAGTGTTAATGGCATAGCGTTAAACTAAGCGCTTAACCATAGACTGAAAAGCACCTTGGGGTGCTTTTCAGTTATTCGCAGCTTATTTCCCCAACAGTAAACCTGCCTCACTTCCCAAAAACCAGTTAATCGCGAGTTAACTAACATTTCTTAATGCTTAATTTAATCAAAAGGATTGAATTCAGTAGAGTAATAGTCAGAAATCCATTTAAAACACATCTTGTCCACAATTGTGGAGGCACTATGACTAAATACTTAACCCAATTCGCTCTGCTATGCTCTCTCGCATTAGCAATGCTCAGTGCACCTAGTTGGGCCGACACCCCAAATACTTCCGATCAAACGTGGCATTATGTCAACGCCCAAGGTGAGCTTAAGATTAAACTCTACTTTTTTTGGTCGAAAACCTGTCCACACTGCGCACAAGCTCACCCTTTTATTGATTCACTACCGCAAAAATATCCGTGGATAGAACTTGAATCCCATATGGTTTCTGCACCTGGCGTACAGGATATTTGGCAAAATATTGCCGCCAAAACCGCCACAGAAGCCCGCTCAGTTCCTTATATGGCGAGCTGCGAAAAAGCCATTATCGGTTATTCCAGCGAAGCGGTTACTGGCGAGTTCCTCGTTAATCGTTTGAAGAATTGTTACTTATCCTTAGGTGGTCAGCTAAGCGAAGCGGATATGCCAACAAAGGGAGCTGCGTCAACTGCACCGACCAATAGTGAACCTCTGTTTGGCACTTGCGGAACCGACTCAGGTGAAGGAACCTGTGATGCAACTAGCCTGGCAAGTACCGACCAAGCTGAAGTACAACCCGTTGAATTACCACTTGTCGGAGTGGTCACTCCCGAGACGATGTCACTCCCGCTGCTAACGTTAGTACTTGCTGGCGTCGATGCCTTTAACCCTTGCGCCTTCTTCGTATTGCTGTTTTTACTGTCGATTATGGTTAATGCGAAGAGCCGTAGCCGTATGCTGTTAGTCGGCGGTATCTTCGTGTTCTTCTCTGGCTTTATTTATTTCCTGTTTATGACGGCATGGCTGAATATCTTCAAACTGCTAGGAGCAGGTAGTGATGGTGGAATGATCATCTTAGCGGCCGGGGTCTTAGCCTTGATCGCAGGCACCATTAACGTAAAAGACTACTTCTTTACTAAAGGAGAAGTCACCCTCTCAATGTCAGCTGAAAACCGTACGAGCCTGATCAAACGCATGGGGAAACTCTCTAATTCCAGTAGTTTAGGCGCCTTAATTCTGGGATCGACTGTACTGGCGATTTTAGCCAATGCCTACGAACTGCTCTGCACCGCAGGCTTCCCAATGATTTATACCAGCGTACTATCCATGCATAACCTGCCTGAGATTGAGCGCTATATGTATCTGGTTTTATACAATATTGTTTATGTGATCCCACTGGCAATTATTGTGATTGTGTTTAGTGCGACCTTAGGCAAACGTAAACTGACCGAAAAAGAAGGCCAAGCACTCAAGCTGATGTCGGGTGTGATGATGTTTGGTATGGGGGTTGCGCTAGTGATTGATCCCACTGCGCTACAGAGTGTTGGGCTGGCACTGGGGTTAATCCTAGGCTCTTTAGGGCTCACCTTCATCATAGTGCTAAGTCGCAAGTTACTGACGGCAAAAGCCAACAAGGCAGTATAAGCATTAACGCTCGGCTTTGGATTGGCAAACTTGGGATAACGGACTAAAGTAAAACCTGAGCTTGCCGATACAAAGACTCAGCTTACAATTGAGGTTAGTTATGTCTATTTCACTGAACACCCAAGCTATCACGCCCAACTTAGAAAACGGTGCCGTTGGCGTTAAAGTGGCGCAGTTAGCCAAAGAGCAGCAAAAGGCAGAAGGTCAAATTGCCGTTGATTTAATTAACGCTGCAACACCTCAACCCGTGGGAAATACCGGCCACAATATCAACACTACGGCCTAATCCTAGCTCAATGTGTAACCAAAAAACGCCCCGAAGTTCGGGGCGTTTTTATTTACAATTTTTAATGCACTGATGCTGAGGGGAACCAATCAAGCTTAAGAAAAGGCATTACCATTCACATGCATAATAGTGAAAGTCCACACAACAAAGGCCAGAGGAATATGCACTAAGGCATAAAAACATTGGTCGAGTCGACTCATCCCTTTGGCAAGCCAAATCAAATATAAATGCAGCCCAATAACAGCTGGAAACAAGGTAAACAGTGGATACAAGGCAAAAGGGCTAGCATCGGCTAACAAGCTGTGACTTAACAGGGCCCACGCCACCATTAGCGCCGTGGTTATAGGTGGCATGGCAACACGATACTGCTCTGGATACGGAAACATCCTTGGCCTCTTACACTTATTTAATACTTATGGTGGCAGTTGACCCCAAATGGGATCACTGGAGCGGTTTTCGCGCGATCAACTGCGCCTTAGCACTTTCAATACCCGTAACAGCATCGCTTAACCGCCCTTCAAAGTAATGCAAAGGTTGCCAGTTAGCAAATACGGATTGTAGTTCGTGTTCTTTGAGTAAAAAATCGGGATTGCGAGGGCGGCCAATTTCCGCCTGTTGCCACGTAAAAGTCTCATAGACAATGAGTCCACCGTGCTTAAGGCTAGCGGCAATTTGCGGGAACAGTGGCCGATGTAAGTAATTAAAGACTAGCACTATATCAAAAGTGTCTTGGGGTAACAGAGGGGCGCTGCCATCTTCTAAATTCCACTGCCATTGATGTGCTTTGTCGTGTGTTAGCTTGACCAATGTACTCAAATCCTGGTCGATAAAGGTCACTTCACAGCCTTGATTCAGAAACCACAATCCATTTCGCCCAGAGCCACAGGCTAAATCCAATACCTTAAGCCCTGCAAGCTCGGGCCATTGAAACTGGGTAATTAAGCTCGAAGCTGTGCAGAGTGTAGCGTGTGTCATCCCTTTATCTCTTTTTTAGTGTCTATCTGTTTGCGATGCACTATCGAATAGTGTCTGAGTCCAGACGGGCCATGAGAGACTATCACAGATAAAAATAACACCAAGATAAACAACTCTGGCTTGTAATTGGCAAGGGGGATAAACAGACAAAGCAAACCTAATTTTCCAAGGGTTAACACACCCTTAAGTTGAATTAACCAACGCCAATCCCGCATAATTTCCCACAACATTAATATGCTGCCGGTGCTCATGGCGAGATACCAATAATTTAACCAAAGGGATTTATCAATGTTTAATAATATCCCTCCACCCGCACCTGCAATGCCTAATATATGCAAAGCCCTTAAGGCTGTTTTACTAAGTCGCTGTACCCAAAAACGTTTTTCAGAAATCTGCTGCCTAGGCATAAATTTAACCCCTTAACACCACTTAAGTAACATTTTGGAAAAATATATTGTATTTTTTCAAAAATACACTAGCGCTATATTATTATTTATTGAATACTCAATCTGCGAGCAAAGAATATTTCAAAAAATAAAAGCATCAAAATACACAATTAAAATCAAAAACTTAAAAACAAGTCACCAACTACAGTTGATTTTACCATTCATTATTCAAATATAATTAAGCCCACCAAAATATGTTAACTCACGCAAGTTATACCGTATTCCCTAAGTGATTAACTTCAATTTCAGTAATATTTTCAGCCATATTGCACATTTCAATTATGTAATTCTCACTGTAACAATCGTTATGTGACCTAAGTACGCATATACCTCTTTAGATAGTGGTAACTTTGTTCGTGGAGAATACTCTAAAAGCGCGTGAGCTACGTAAAATATAAATATCACGCCATGATGAATAACCCTTATTAAGTAGATGAAATGTACGGCGGAGGAACAATTATGTTCACAAGAAAGATTCAAAAAACAGCACTAGCCATGCTGATCTCTGGTGCAATGGCTGGCACAGCCTATGCTGCACCAGAAGTACTAGCCGATTTTCACGGTGAAATGGGTGGCTGCGATAGCTGCCACGTATCAGACAAAGGTGGCGTAACCAACGACAACCTGACTCATGAAAATGGCCAATGTGTTAGCTGCCACGGTGATCTAAAAGAACTGGCTGCTGCAGCGCCAAAAGATAAAGTTTCTCCGCACAAATCTCACTTAATCGGTGAAATCGCTTGTACCAGCTGCCACAAAGGCCACGAAAAATCAGTAACCTACTGTGATGCTTGCCATAGCTTCGGCTTTGATATGCCATTTGGCGGCAAGTGGGAACGTAAGTTTGTTCCTGTTGATGCAGACAAAGCGGCTCAAGATAAAGCCATTGCCGCAGGCGTGAAAGAAACAACTGACGTTGTCGTTATCGGCTCTGGTGGTGCAGGTCTTGCTGCCGCCGTTTCAGCCCGTGACGCTGGCGCAAAAGTGATCCTGTTAGAAAAAGAACCTATCCCAGGTGGTAACACTAAACTGGCTGCTGGTGGTATGAACGCCGCAGAAACTAAGCCACAAGCTAAGTTAGGTATCCAAGATAAGAAACAAATCATGATCGACGACACCATGAAAGGTGGTCGTAACATTAACGATCCTGAATTAGTGAAAGTCCTGGCCAACAACTCTTCAGACTCTATTGATTGGTTAACCTCTATGGGTGCCGACATGACTGACGTAGGCCGTATGGGTGGCGCAAGCGTTAACCGTAGCCACCGCCCAACGGGTGGTGCAGGTGTTGGTGCTCACGTTGCACAAGTACTGTGGGACAACGCCGTTAAACGTGGTACTGATATTCGTTTAAACAGCCGTGTTGTACGTATCCTTGAGGATGCGAGCGGTAAAGTGACCGGCGTTCTAGTGAAAGGTGAATACACTGGTTACTATGTAATCAAAGCCGATGCGGTAGTCATTGCTGCTGGTGGTTTCGCGAAAAACAACGACCGCGTTGCTAAGTACGATCCTAAATTAAAAGGCTTTAAAGCAACTAACCACCCAGGTGCTACCGGTGACGGCTTAGACGTCGCTCTGCAAGCTGGCGCAGCAACACGTGACTTAGAATACATCCAAGCTCACCCAACTTACTCACCAGCCGGCGGTGTGATGATCACCGAAGCCGTACGTGGTAACGGTGCGATCGTGGTTAACCGTGATGGTGACCGCTTCATGAACGAAATCACGACCCGTGACAAAGCCTCTGCTGCGATCCTGAAACAAAAAGGTGAAAGTGCTTACCTCGTATTCGATGACTCTATCCGTAAGAGCTTGAAAGCCATCGAAGGTTATGTTCACTTGAACATCGTTAAAGAAGGTAAAACCATCGAAGAGTTAGCGAAACAACTCGATATACCAGCAGCTGAACTGGCAAAAACAGTGACTGCTTATAATGGTTTCGTGAAATCAGGTAAAGACACTCAATTCGAACGTCCTGATTTACCACGTGAGTTAGTTGTCGCACCTTTCTATGCCTTAGAAATCGCGCCAGCGGTTCACCACACAATGGGCGGTATCGTGATTGATACTAAAGCCGAAGTGAAGAGTG
The DNA here is from genome assembly GCF_000798835.1 of Shewanella sp. ZOR0012. Classification (NCBI taxonomy): domain Bacteria; kingdom Pseudomonadati; phylum Pseudomonadota; class Gammaproteobacteria; order Alteromonadales; family Shewanellaceae; genus Shewanella; species Shewanella sp. ZOR0012. Next base: position 3,234,324 of record NZ_JTLE01000094.1, on the reverse strand, counting down.
AAAAAACTGGTAAACCTATTGAAGGTTTATACGCTGCGGGCGAAGTCACTGGTGGTGTGCATGGTGCTAACCGCTTAGGTGGTAACGCTATCTCTGATATCGTGACCTATGGCCGTATCGCAGGTGCATCAGCCGCTAAATTCGCGAAAGATCACTAATATCAATCCTTTCTAGGTTAATGGACTAACCTTAGGCTCACATAGCACGACCATGAGAGCCAAGCTTGAACACTCAAGCTTATCGACACAAGCGAGCCGTCAGGGGCTCGCTTTTTTTATGCTTTTTTGAGCAATTGATGACTAAGCTCACTCTTTTTACGGGGTAAACTCATCACCAGAGGACAAATGTCGCCGAGTCACATACACTCAGTGCCAGTAACAATGTAACCCTTAGGTGATTGAAATGAGAATTGGATTTTTTAGCGCAAAACATTATGACATGCAGCATTTTAACCGTACTAATGCCGCATTTGGTGCGCAAATTGAGTATTTCGATTATCGTCTCTGCATGCAAACGGTAAAGCTTGCCGAAGGTTTTGAGGTGGTATGCGCCTTTGTTAACGACTCTCTCTGTGAAGAAGTGTTGGTCGAGCTCGCTAACGGCGGCACAAAAATCATCGCCATGCGCTGTGCAGGCTTTAACAATGTCGATTTAGTCGCCGCAAAACGTTTAGGTATGCAAGTGGTCAACGTGCCCGCCTATTCCCCCGAATCCGTGGCCGAGCACACGGTCGCCTTGATGCTGACCCTAAACCGCAAAATCCACAAAGCCTACCAACGCACCCGTGATGCTAACTTTTCACTCGAGGGGTTAGTCGGCTTTAACATGTTTGGCAAAACTGTTGGTGTAATTGGCACTGGTAAGATTGGGGTCGCCACCATTAAGGTATTGCTCGGTTTTGGTTGTAAAGTGATTGCCTTTGACCCCTACCCAAATCCCGCGGTAGAAGCGCTCAATGTGGAATATTTAGATCTCGATACCATTTACGCCACCAGCGATATTATCAGCCTGCATTGTCCATTAACCGCCGATAACCACCATCTGCTGAATAAAGAAAGTTTTGCCAAGATGAAACCCGGCGTCATGGTGATCAACACTAGCCGCGGCGGTCTGCTCAATGCCTTCGATGCAATGGAAGCCTTAAAGCTCGGCCAAATTGGCTCCTTAGGGTTAGATGTGTATGAAAACGAAAAAGAACTGTTTTTCGAGGATAAGTCGAACCAAATCATTCAGGACGATGTTTTCCGTCGCTTATCCGCCTGTCACAACGTGATTTTTACCGGTCACCAAGCCTTCCTTACCGAAGAAGCATTGGGCGCGATCGCCAACACAACGCTGAGCAATGTGAAAGCCGTGCTCGCGGGCGAGCGCTGTGGTAATGAACTGTTTTAACTGACAGATTAATACCTGACTGCTAAAGTGAGGCTTCAACGTTTGAAGCCTCAAAGAGAGAATCTCAATATGTTAGTCACTCAGGAAACTCAGGATATCTCCACGCCTTCAGGGCTAATGCGTACTTACCTCTACCGCCCTGATGCCACCGGGCAATTCCCCTGTATTATTTTTTACTCTGAGATATTTCAGCAAACCGCGCCCATTGCCCGCACCGCAACAATACTCGCAGGTCATGGTTTTGTGGTGTTAGTGCCAGAGGTATTTCACGAGCTTAATCCGATAGGCACAGTGCTGGCCTACGATGATGTGGGTAAAGACAAAGGCAATGCCGATAAATTTGCCAAGCCCTTAGAGCAGCACGACAGCGACACCCAAGCCCTTATCGATTTTGCCCGTCAGCAGAGTTATTGCACAGGTCGAGTCGGCAGTATGGGCGTGTGTATTGGCGGCCACTTAGCCTACCGTGCAGCACTCAATCCCGAGATTTTGGGCGCGTTTTGCCTCTATCCCACCGACATTCATTCCAATACCCTACCCTGTGCCTATGGCAATGACTCGCTGAGTCGCACAGGCGATATTCAAGGGGAATTAGTGTTAGTGTTTGGTAAGCAAGATCCCCATGTATCGCCCGAGGGGCGGGTATTGATCCACCAACAGTTGATGGCTAAAAACCGCAATTTCAGTTGGCTTGAGGTGAATGCTCAGCATGCCTTTATGCGTGATGAGGGCGAGCGCTACGATCCCGCGCTAGCACTGCAGATGTATCAGCAAGCTGTGGCGTTTTTCCAGAGGGTACTGCGATAATATTGTTATTATCCAACCCATAAATCTAAACCATTTTATGGGTTGGATAATTCAAAAGCTTAAGCAGCAGGTGTTGCTGGCGCATGTAAACGGCTTTGGCTATAAGCAACAAGTTCTTGGTTACTCACTCGCGTGATAAAAGCACCATCGAGGAAAAAGTCCACATCTTCGCCAACTTTACGGCCCGATAATAACTGGGTGCTACCGTCTTCGTAGGCTAACGTCATAGTGACCGTATGCTCATCGGGGTAGGCAATTTGCGCCTGAGTCAGCTTCACTGGCGCAGATCTAAGCTCATCACTCACGTGTGGATTAATCTTAAAGATGGCCTCGACTGGCATATCAACCACAGCAGGTGATTTATCGGTAATCGGATTCTTGCCAGTCCAAAACTCAATGGTATTAAAGATGAACAGATCGCCTGTCGCCGCGATGCCATACACAGGGCTTAACAGCATAAACAAGCCTGCACGACCATAACGGTTATCCACCGCACTTAAATTTCCCTTAGTCACCATTTGGCTTAAACCCATTTGTCCCATACAACCGGTTAACTGGGTCGCGAGTAGCGTGCCAATCGTCACAGCTAAAAGTTTAGATTTCATTAAATTAGATCCATTAGGTAAAAACAAAAGCGCGGATTCTACGGATTCGTGGGCACTAAACCGTGCAACAGGGCACAATCTAAGGTAAAAAAATGGAGGGAAATGTAATCAATAACACTGATTTTGTTATATAAAACAGATTAAGCAACGAAAGCTAACGCCAAGATAATAAAACTAAGTGCTTGCGAGTGCGCCGACAACAGTTTGCTAATAAATGTACAGCGATGGCGCACATACAGGAGAATGGTTACTCGAGGTCGAGTTTCTTTTTGCCATCCTGCAACGCTTGGCGCTCGGCAAGCGGTGACTGATCGGCCAGCTTTAACACCGCCTTCTGCAGCATCAAGTTGTTGGGATAGGTGATGGTATCGCCATTATCCCTGAGGATAAGTACATGAAACAGCGCGATTTCAATAATCACTCCACTGATATCTTCATCCTTATCCACCACCCGAATACGTTCACCGATCCGATACGGAAATACAAAAAAGATCAGTACGCCAGCCGTCAAGTTGCTCAAGATAGACCACTGGGCAACTAAGGCGACTCCCATCACCGCAAATGCGGAGGAGACAAACAGCGACACATCCTGATAGCCCAATCCAAGGGACACCGCCATTAGTGACAAGGTGATAAAAAACATCACATAGGAAATAAACCGAGTCACAAGACTGGTACGGGCCGCACTGACTTGCTTCATCAATGAGAGTTTTTTCACCCATTGAGTTAATGCACGCTGCAAAAAGATAAACACCGTAAGATAAATACAGGCAAGTAGGATTTGATTTGTCATAATAGCCACTTAAAAAACGAAACCAGCTGAATTCTAACTTTTTTATACCTGCACGCAAATCAGCTCAACGCAAATAGAGTAATAATGACCATGGCCGACGCAATTTTGTTACACGAAACTCACGATACATTCGGGCCTATCCGCGTGCTCGACTATGGTGATTCGCGCGTGCTCTCCTTCGGTGACAACGATGAACAAAGCAAAATCCTAAAAACCGCTCCCCATATTCCACAGCATACCTATGTACAGGGCATGATGCTGGTTCTGTTATTTTGTAAGCCCAAAAGTGCGATAGTACTGGGTCTGGGTGGCGGTGCACTTATCCATGTGCTGCGCCGATTTGACGCAGCCATCAAGCTAACCGCAGTAGAGCTTCGTCCCACGGTTATCGAACTGGCCAAGCGTTACTTCCAACTCCCAATAGGTAAAAAGCTGAATGTTATCAATGATGATGCCCTCGTCTTTATGGCATCGGCCGAGCATAAAAAAGTCGATGTGATTTTTGCTGATATCTACAGCGCCAAAGGCGTTAACACCGGGCAACTCTCGGCGACCTTCCTTGAGCAATGTACTCAACGGATTAAACCCGATGGCTATTTAGTGCTTAACTGCTGGAAGGAACATAGCCAAAATCGGGAGTTACTCGCCGATTTGCAGCACCATTTTGCCCACGTGCATGCTTGCCTCACCAGTGGTGGAAACTGGGTGATTTTTGCTAGCCAAATACCGCAATCACTTGGCGCCAGCGCACTTAAGAGCCAAGCACAAAGCCTGTCACAGCAATTGGATTTTGCCCTTGAACGCTCACTAACACGGTTTGGCCCTTGGAATTAAGATTAATCTCAGTCAAATGGCGTAAATTAGTTAACCCTAAGACTCAGCTTTGCTATGCTTCTCACTCTCCACAGATATGAGTTGTCACCATGAAAAATAAGAATAAATTTTTGTTAAGCGTTATGGCTCTGGCGTGCCTTAACTCTCTCAATGCTAACGCCGAAACCTTTAGCTTTGACACTCGTAATTCACTTAATTCAGATACCTTAGTACTGTTCCAAAGTACTGATTCAACAACCTATAGTCTCGATTTTTTGCCCCAGTCGACTCAGGATCAACTCAATCTTGCGGTAGCTGATAACAGTTTTTCGGGTAAACGCGGTGAAATTTTAGAGATTTTAGTCCCGAGCGAAATTGACGCTAAGCGAGTATTACTGGTTGGGATTGGCGATGCTAAAACCCTAACACCCGGTGAAATCAATACCTTAGGTGGCAACATTGCCGCCAAACTTGAAACCGTGCCACAAGCCACGGTACGCGTGCTGACCCAAGGCCTCAGTAACGCACCTCTCTTTGGTTCAGAGCTCGCCCACGGCATTGAGCTGCGCAGCTACCGCTACACTCAATTTAAAACCAGCAATCGCGCCGAGAAGAACTATCAAATCGGCGTTGATGACTTAAGCAAAAACCAAAAACATCATAAGAATCTGCAAGCTATCGAAGCAGGTGTGTTTTTAGCTCGCGATCTTACCAATGCCCCAGCGGGAAACATGTATCCCGAAAGCTTTGCTAACGAGGCGCGTAAACTCAAAGCCCTCGGCGTAAAAGTCACAGTACTCGAAGCCAAAGATATTGAACGCTTAAATCTTGGCGCCTTAGCGGCCGTAGGTAAAGGCAGTGAGCGCCCACCTAAGCTGGTTGTCGCCCACTGGCCCGGCAGCAAAGAAGCACCTATCGCCCTCGTCGGTAAAGGTATTACTTTCGACTCTGGCGGTTACAACATTAAAGCAACAGGCACTTCCATCGCGCGAATGAAGTCCGATATGGCGGGCGCGGCAACTGTACTCGGCACAGTCAAGGCGATGGCGATTCAAAAGGCGCCAGTTAACCTTGTCGCCATTATGCCCATGGCTGAAAACATGGTATCGGGCCATGCGATGATCCCAGGCGATGTGATTAAAACCGCCCAAGGCCTTACGGTTGAAGTGCTCAACACCGATGCCGAAGGCCGTTTAGTGCTCGCCGATGGTCTCTGGTATGCCCGTGAAAACTACCGCCCATCGGTCATCATTGATGTTGCCACCCTTACAGGCTCAAAAGTCAGTGCGCTAGGCACCGTTTATGCGGGGTTATTTACCGATTCAGAGCCGCTAGTGCAGCAACTCACCTTTGCGGGTCAACAGGTGGGTGAAAAAGTCTGGCGCTTACCGTTAGATCAAGCCTACGATGACGAGCTAAAATCTACCATCGCCGACTTAAAGAATACCGGTAAAGAAGGCAGCGCGGGAGCATCTGCTGCCGCCATGTTCCTCAAACGCTTTGCGGGTGAGCAACCTTGGGCTCACCTCGATATCGCTGGTAATGCCTTAACTGCCACCGATACCGCCGTTGTGCCCGCAGGTGCCACAGGCTATGGTGTGCGCCTGCTCAGCACCTGGTTAACCCAGCCTAAGGCGCAAAACTAGAACCTAGAACTTCAGTAGCTTGTTGCAACCGTTTTTATGTTTAAAGGGATATCGTCGATATCCCTTTTTTATTGCCCTTCCCTAACGCTACATAACCAAATTAAACAATCGATTAGCCGCTAAGACACGCCAGTGCTGAAAAATCGATTAATCCATCATATCAAACCCAATAAATTCGATAAAATCGATTAGGATGATAGTTTTTATCCGTTATATTTATCGTCGTTAGGTCAGTAATATACTTCTCATCGACGGGGGAACAAGCTAATGCCCGTCACTAAATTCACCATAATCAACTAAATGGAAGCATAAAATGACTCAATCAATTATCAACAGCACCATCAAACCATTCAAAGCCACTGCTTACCACAATGGTGAGTTCGTGCCTGTAACAGAACAAGATCTGTTAGGTAAATGGTCAGTTGTATTCTTCTATCCAGCAGACTTCACTTTCGTTTGCCCAACTGAATTAGGCGACATGGCGGATCACTACGCTAAGTTACAATCAATGGGCGTTGAAGTTTACTCAGTATCGACTGACACTCACTTCACTCACAAAGCATGGCACGATACTTCTGACACTATTAAGAAGATCAACTTCCCAATGCTGGCAGACCCTACTGGCGTGATCAGCCGTAACTTCGGTGTGATGATCGAAGAAGAAGGTTTAGCACTCCGTGGTACTTTCGTGATCAACCCAGAAGGCCAAGTGAAAGTTGCTGAAATCCATGACTTAGGTATCGGCCGTAGCGCTCAAGAACTGGTTCGTAAGATCCAAGCGGCTCAATACGTTGCGACTCACGATGGTGAAGTTTGCCCAGCTAAATGGCAACCAGGTGACGAAACCTTAGCACCATCTTTAGACCTCGTTGGCAAAATCTAATCTCGCCTAAAGGTCAACCCCGCCAATCTGACTCCCCCCTGCATGAGTCAGATTGGCACCCTTCGCGTTTTTCAATATTTTTCAATTTTTACGCTGATTTGGAGTCATCATGTTAGATGCGAATTTAAAAAATCAACTGCAAACCTATCTGCAAAACCTCAAGAGACCAGTTGAACTTGTCGTGTCAGCAGATGAAAGCAAGAAGTCTCAAGAATTAAAAAGCTTAGCCAATGACATCGTTAGCCTTTCAACGTTCGTGAGCCTCAAAGAAGCTCAAGGCTCTCGTACGCCTGCGATGACAGTGGTTAACCCAGAACTCAATACTCAGATTAGCTTTGCTGGTCTGCCTATGGGTCACGAATTTACCTCACTCGTGCTAGCCCTGCTGCACACGGGTGGACACCCAATCAAACTCAGCGATGACATCATCGAGCAGATCCGTAATCTGCCAGGCAAATATGAGTTTGAAACCTATGTGTCACTCACCTGCCAGAACTGCCCTGATGTGATTCAGGCGCTGAATATGATGGCGGCGATTAACCCGAACATTACCAACGTGATGATCGACGGCGCCCTGTTCCAAGATGAAGTCACCAGCCGCAACATCATGGCCGTACCGTCTGTGTACTTAAACGGTGAAGTATTTGCCGCAGGCCGTATCAGCATCGGTGAGATCTTAAATAAACTCGATACTGGCGCGGCAAGCCGTAAAGCGGAAGAACTCAGCCAAAAAGCCCCATACGAAGTCTTAGTCGTCGGTGGTGGCCCAGCTGGTGCAGCGGCGGCGATTTACGCTGCCCGTAAAGGTCTACGTACTGGTGTGGTGGCCGACAAATTCGGTGGTCAAGTCGCCGAAACCGTTGGTATCGAAAACTTTATTTCGGTAAAAGCGACCGAAGGTCCAAAACTGGTGGCAAACCTTGAAGCCCATGTGCGTGACTACGAAGTCGATATCATGGATAACCAAAAAGCCGTTAAACTGGCGAGCGATGGTTTATTTGAACTCGAATTGGCAAGCGGCGCGAAACTGCGTAGCCGTACTATACTACTGGCAACCGGTGCCCGCTGGCGCGAAATGAACGTCCCCGGCGAGAAAGAATACCGCGGTAAAGGCGTAGCCTACTGCCCACACTGTGACGGCCCATTATTTAAAGGCAAACGTGTAGCGGTTATCGGTGGCGGTAACTCAGGTATCGAAGCAGCAATCGACTTAGCCAACATCGTTGAGCATGTCACAGTACTCGAGTTTGATAGCAAACTACGCGCTGACGATGTATTGCAACGTAAAGCGGCATCTATGGGTAACATCAAAATCATTACTCAGGCGATGACCACAGAAGTGACAGGCGATGGTACTCGGGTGAATGGCCTGAACTACACCGACCGTGCAACGGGTGAAAGCCACCATATCGCGCTGGCAGGGATCTTCGTACAAATCGGTTTAGTGCCTAATGCCGAGTGGTTAAAAGGCACAGTAGATTTGACTCCTCGCGGCGAAATCATCGTCGATGAGCGCGGCCAAACCTCAGTACCCGGCGTATTTGCCGCAGGTGACGTGACTAACTCACCTTACAAGCAAATCATTATCGCCATGGGTAGCGGTGCCAATGCCTCACTGGGAGCATTTGATTACTTAATTCGCCATAGCGATGACAGTACCGAAACCAAAACCACAGCGACTAAAGCGGCTTAATCGTTAACGATTAATCCCTTCACTAAAAAGCCAGCTGATGCTGGCTTTTTGTTTTTAATAGCATTTATTTCGAGTCTTTTGATTTTATCGACCGCTTTAAACTATGGTACAAACAAGCAAATCCCATGGTTGAAAGTAGCAAAATATAGCAAAGTAACCTCACCCAAGGCGCTTGTCCCTCGAGTAACCAATTCAAAAAAGCAGATGAAACAGCAAAGCTGGCAAGATAGGCATACTGCAATTGTGTCATATGAATCTCCGTATCTTAATCATGACTATTTCAACGAGGATAGTGCTAACAATCCTGTTCTACAGGTAAGCATTCTCAAGCCGAATTTGCATTAGTGTTTCAGGATGATCCACAGCGCCAAAACCAAATTGCGCATAAAGTCCATGGGCATCGCGGGTGGCGAGCATTATGCGTCTTAATCCTTGCAGATCAGGATGTTCCATAATTGCTGCCATCATCATCTTACTTAACCCTAAGCCGCGGTGGGATTCGAAGACAAACACATCGGCAAGGTAGGCAAAGGTGGCTTTATCGGTAATCAGTCGCGCAAAAGCAAGCTGTTGATTATCCTTATCAAATACTCCAAAACATAAACTGTTGCTAAGCGCCTTTTGCAGCAGCGCAGCAGGCATGCCCTGCGCCCAATAACTGTTGGAAATAAAACCATGGATAACATCAAAATCCATTTCCGATAGCTCACTGCTGACTCGATATTCCATTTGTCGCTCCAATATAGCGTTAAATACTGTTTAATCTAGGTATGTTTTGCACTCATAAATATCATCAATACCATGCCTAATAACACCACTTTTGCTAATGAATACATGGCTCCAGCAAAGGAACCACCACCGTGATAGCTAAAAGCAAGATGGCGATTGATCTCAAATCGAAAGGACTTAGCCAAGTGGCGATAAGCAAGAAAATAAAATAATGAGGCCGCGGGCCAAATGCCAATAATCAAGGTTTGGCCCTGAGCCTTTGTAGTCAAAACCACCGAAATCCAGGGAATACAAAGGCAAACCGCATATATCCAAGCAAAACGCTTAAGTAACTGACGAATCTTTTTGTCTGATAATGACTTCAATCTAAAATTCCTTTTCACCTCTATTTACCCGCTATCAGCGCGGATCACATCGGCTCAATTTGCTCGACCATCAACTGCAGGGTGAAATTACCGCGATATTCGTTCACATCGAGCTTATAGACGATACGCGCATGTTGAATCGTCGCATCGGGCCAAGTGTGTAAATCCACATTAAAGGCAATCGCATCTAACATCAGGGTACTACATGGGGTTTCAAGCACTAATTTAAGGTGGCGTTCTCCCACTATTCGCTGCTGGATAATCTTAAAATAACCATCGAATAATGGCTCCTCGAAGGACTGGCCCCAAGGTCCGGCATTACGCAGTAACTGGGCGATTTCGAGGGTAAGTTCCGTCGGCGTTAACTCGCCATCGGACCAAAGCTCGCCCGTCAGCTGCTCAGGCTTTAATTGTTCACGCACCGCATCATCATAGGCTTTGGCAAAGGTTGCGAAGCCACCGGACTTTAAAGTTAAGCCCGCCGCCATCGCGTGGCCGCCAAATTTACAAATCAGCCCCGGATGGCGTGAGTTAACTAGCTCCAGCAAGTCACGCATATGCAAACCTTTGATGGAGCGCGCCGAACCTTTAATTTCACCATTACCCGCGTCGGCAAAGGCGATTACAGGTCTGTGGTATTTATCTTTAATTCGCGAGGCCAGAATACCGATAACCCCTTGGTGCCAATCCTCTTGAAAGAGGGCGATGCCCCATGGGAGCTGTTCTTCATTAAGCTTTAGATATTCAAGACTTTTCAGCGCCTCTTGCTGCATCCCCACCTCAAGCTCCCGTCGCTCTTGGTTGAGGCTATCGAGCTCTGCCGCCATCCGCCTTGCATACATGATGTCTTCGCACAGTAGGGTTTCAACCCCGAGCGCCATTTCATCCAGCCTGCCGGCGGCATTAAGCCTTGGCCCCACGGCAAAACCAAAATCAGAGGCAACAATCCGAGCTGGATTACGTTTTGCGACTTCAAGTAGAGCAGTAATGCCCACGCGGCAACGGCCACTGCGTACCCGCTGCAATCCAGCCTCGACCAGAATACGATTGTTGGCATCGAGCGATACCACATCGGCCACAGTGCCAAGGGCAACAATATCCAGCAGAGTGCCGAGGTTGGGCTCGGCAATACCGCGGGCTTGATACCAATGACGAGTGCGCAGCTCAGCCCTAAGCGCCGTCATCAGATAAAAGGCGACCCCAACGCCAGCAATGGATTTACTGGCAAACTGACAACCGGGCTGATTGGGATTCACTATGGCATCGGCCGCAGGTAACTCATGGCCGGGTAAGTGATGGTCGGTGATCACCACCTGCATGCCAAATGCTTTGGCGGCGGCTACACCCTCAATCGAGGAAATACCGTTATCAACAGTAATAAGTAATTCTGCCTGTTTGGTTGCCGCCACGGCGACAATCTCAGGACTCAGGCCATAACCGTAGTCAAAGCGATTGGGGATCAGATAATCGACTTTACTCGCGCCCATCATTCGTAGCGCGAGGATACACACACTTGTCGAGGTGGCGCCATCGGCATCAAAATCGCCAACGATCAGAATCGACTTATCAAGCTGCATCGCATCGGCAATCAACTTGGCGGCGTTATCTAAGCCCTTCATGGTATCGGGCCTTAACAAGCCTTTAAGTACCAGTTCACACTCAGCGGACATGACTCCACGGCGAGCATAGAGCTGTCTTAACAGCGGCGGAAGGTGAGCGGGTAAATGGCTATCATCAACGGTTGGACGACGGATTATTTTATGGATCAAGGGAACAAACTCTTAAACAATCATGGGGCTAAGATAACAAAAAGGTGAGCTTTAGGCTCACCTTTAATAGGATAAGTTTAGTCGAATTGCGACTATTGGCGCGCTTCTAAAGTACGTAATAAATCCGCAGGTGGTTGATATCCTGGGATCATATTGCCATCTTCTAACACGATAGCAGGCGTGCCGTTAACACCAAAGCTGGTACCTAATTCGTATTGTTCGGCGATTTTAGCATCACAGGTCGCGGCAGAGACTTTTTTACCCGCCTTGGCTTCTGTCATGGCTTTTAATGGATCCTTAGCACACCAAATGGCCTGCATTTCATCGGCATTGGCAGATGGCACACCCGCACGTGGGAAGGCTAAGTAACGTACGGTAATACCCAACTTGTTATACTCGGCCATTTGGCTATGTAACTTGCGGCAATAACCACAGCTCACATCGGTAAACACAGTTACAACGTGTTTTTCATCTTTCGCTTTATACACCAACATATGATCTTCAAGCGGTTTCATCATCGCCAAACGTGGGCCTGCAAGTGCAGCTTCAGTCAGGTTTTTCATCCCTTTATCAAGATCGTATAAATTACCGTGGAACATTTTTGAACCATCACGGCTGATATAGAGCACGCCGCGATTAGTCATAGCTTGATATAAACCTTCGATGGGCGAATCCTGCATTGAAATCACTTCAACATCTAACATTTCACTGAGTTTTTGCTTAATCGCAGCAGTGTCTGGAGTGGTCGCCGTTGCGGCGCTGGCCAGAGGCGCAACAACAAGCGCGAAAACTAAAGATAATGCTCGGGTCAACTTCATGGGGACTTCCTATTAAGTAAATCGCTACTGCGACATATGGGTCAGGTTAATAGACCCTGTATGGTGGTAAAAAGTTACAGACAAGCCAAATAGAATGCAAATTTATACTGTAACTAAATTCAACCATTCACGGTTTTGTGATCCACAAAGCCTATCCCCGTGGATGATGCTGCTGATGTAACTCTTGTAATCTCGCTCGGGCCACATGGGTATAGATTTGAGTTGTCGATAAGTCACTGTGACCTAAAAGTAATTGTACAACCCTAAGATCGGCGCCATGGTTGAGTAAATGGGTGGCGAAGGCATGACGCAATGTATGGGGTGACAATTCAGTTTCAATTCCAGCTCGGCTCGCGTAGAGCTTAATACGATGCCAAAAGGTTTGCCGCGTCATCATCTGCGAGCGCTTTGAAGGGAACACCACGTCAGATTGAACATAGCCTAAGAGTTCATGCCGCGCCGAAGTTAAATAATGTTCTACGGCGGTTATTGCTACCTCACCCATTGGCACTAAACGCTCTTTACCGCCCTTACCCACAATCCGCACTAAGCCTTGGCGCAAGCTCATCTGCTCCATGGTTAATCCCACCAGCTCGCTCACCCGCAGTCCGGTGGCATATAACAACTCCAGCATGGCTTTATCACGGCATTCAACGGGGTCGTCCACATTGGGCTCGGCCAGCAATCTATCGACCTGTGACTCGCTTAGAGAATCAGGCAAATGCCGACTTAACTTAGGCGATTCAATCAGTGCCATGGGATCGCCTGCAATCTGTTTGGTCTGCAATAAATAGGTGTAAAAACGCCGTAAACTACTCAGCAAACGTGCACTACTAGTGCGGGCAAATTGTTGCTCGACCCTATAAGCTAAGTAAGCACGAACGTCAGCTTGACCCACATCGCACAAACCCAATCCTTGGCTTTGCAGATAGCGATCAAAATGGCGTAAATCGGTGCGATAGGCACTCAAGGTATTATCACTTAAGCCCTTACTAGACCAAAGATCATCAAGAAATGCATCAATAAGCGGATCACACTGATAGGTTTTAGCCACGAAAACTCCATAAAAAACGGCGTATGGTAGATACGCCGTTGATATTAACTTAATTTCTCCGCGACTGGCAGTCGCCTTTATTTAGGCGGCAGTGACTGCTTTTGCACCGCCACCGCGAATCATTAAACACAGCACAATGACCACTAAGGTTGGCAATAACCACGCCATTCCCTCTTCATACAGCGGTAGGAGAGACAGGGTGGGAGACATACCACTGACCAGATCGATAAAGCTTTGCGCCGCTTCAGTCACGCCTTTACCGTCTTCACCCGTGAGGCTTTTTGCGGCAACCTTCATACCGTCAAAGATGCCAAACAGGAGTGCCACAGACAGGGTCGCACGGTGAGCAAACTGCGGACGAGGGAAATATTCAGTTAAAAAGGTTACCGCGACCAGTGCAATAGCCACAGGGTAAACCGTCATTAATACCGGAATGCTGATATTAATCAGTTGTGACAGTCCAACGTTCGCAATCACAGCACAGATAGCGCTTAATATAATCACCAGAAAACGATAAGACAGCTTTGGCATTAGCTCATTGAAAAACTCAGAGCACGCACTCACTAATCCCACCGCCGTAGTTAAACAGGCTAGCGTTACCACTGCCGATAACAACACAGTGCCTAAATTGCCAAACTCACGGGTCACATAGTTAGTTAAAATTTCACCGCCATTTTTAGCACCTGCGGCAATATCACCCGCCGTGGCACCTAAAAAGAACAATGACACATAAACAAAGGCAAGACCCGCTGCGGCAATAAAGGCAGCGCGAATAAGGTACTTAGTCTGTGCGCTAGGCTGCTCGATGCCCTTTTTACGCAGCAGATCGATAATCAACATACCGAACATCAAAGATGCCAAAGTATCCATAGTGTTAAAGCCTTCAAGAATACCTTTAGTCAGCGGATGGTTCTTGTAATCACCTACGGCCGCGCCAACATCAGAAGCGGGTAAAAACACCACAGACAAGGCTAAACCTACTAGTAATAACAATAGGATAGGGGTTAATACTTTACCGACGCTGTCGAGTAATTTCCCGGGGAACAATGCCAGCAGCATAGTCACAGTAAAGAAGCACAGGGTATAAATTAGTTGCGACAGATTAAGCGATAAACTGCCAAGCATAATGGTTGCTGTGGTGTTATCAATAAAGGGCTTAGCACCGATTTCATAGGCCACTAGACCGGTACGCGGCGCTGCAAATGCAGGCCCGATGATGATATAAATCGCAATGGCTAATGCACTTGCCGCAAACACAGGCAACATCGCCATAACCTTACCTTGAGCCTTAGCAACAGCAATGAGCCCGACCAAAGGTAAACCTACGGCAGTGATGAGAAACCCTAACATAGCAAGGAGCATGTTCTCCCCAGCTAACATCCCCGCAAAGGGAGGAAAAATTAAGTTACCCGCCCCCAAAAAAAACGCGAAGGTCATAAAACCTAAGCCTAATGTATCCCCAATACTCATCTGATTGTCTTGCACGGAAAGCCCCATCTTGTCTTATTGTTTTTAATAAACTTAAGTGATTATGTGTCGATTAGCCATAGCTAAAACAAAGCCCATCCGGAGTGCAAATCTATGTTTACACAATTCCGTGGTAAATATGTGCGATATCTGCTGAGTTTATAAACAAAAATGAACTAAAAATTGGCTTCATTGCCGATTTATTCACCTAAAAACCCGTTCACCTATCCGTTAATCATAAAATTGATTAAAAATGGGGGCGAAACTAATATCAGAATTCAAAAACCAATACAACAGGTAAGATAGTTTTTATCGAAAAAAGCGTTCCAATGCTAATTAACTGCTAACAATGAGTTACCAAGGTAATAAATTAAACCGCCAATTAAGTGAACTTAGACTCAAAACAGCACAAAAATACACAAACGCGATCTCATTGGAAGAATAGAGCGATTAGGGTATGTTGGCGTTTCAGGACGAATCTTTAAACATCAATGCGCCCGACTCATAACCATAAAAATCTTAGCGAAAGCACAACTCGCCCTTTAAAATAGCCACGATCTTAAATCGCATTCCCTTATTCATCGGATAAATGAGTTTTCATGGCTTTTACCTTTAAACAATTCCACATTGATGATCTTAATTGTGGCATGCCCGTTAGCACCGACGGCGTGATATTAGGCGCATGGGCACCGCTTGCTCAGGCAAAACACATTCTAGATATAGGGGCCGGAAGTGGATTATTGAGTTTAATGGCAGCGCAGCGAAGCCTTGGGCAGATCACCGCGGTGGAGCTTGAGGAAAAAGCCGCCGCCGCATGCCAATTCAATATGGTGCAAAGTCCTTGGGCGGACAGGCTCAGTATTATCCATAGCGATATTCAAGACTTTTGCCAGCAAACTCAGTATTACGGATATTTTGATCATATCATCTGCAACCCGCCTTATTTCGAACATGGCCCCAAGGCGAACGACCAGCATAGAGCGATGGCGCGCCATACCCATACCTTAGGATTTGAGCCATTGCTAAAAGCAATCTCCCAATGCTTATCACCTGAGGGTTCTGCAAGTCTTATATTGCCGATTCAAAGTCTTATACGCTTTAAAGTCTGCCTAAATCAGTTCGCACTTTATCTCAGGCAAGAGGTACAGGTTAAAAGTGTGGAGAATAAAGCCGCCAATCGCGTTTTGCTGTTATTGAGTAAAACAAAGGGGAGCCAGTGCGTGCACACCGTATTCACCATCCGTGGATTAGAGGGAAGTTACACGAATCAAATGGTCGAACTGACAAAGGATTTCTATCTTAAGCTATAGGCATGCTAGGGCGTGTTGACGTTTCGAGATTAGATTTTGTTCGTTCTGGCAAGCACGTGCTCGCGAAACGAGGAATGATGTGTAGTTATTCTACTCAAATGACGAGTGACAAAGAGCAAGGGTTTGCCAGACGAACCCTTCGGGCAGCATTTGGCTGGCTTTTCTGCCGCGTTATCGTCCGTTTATGTAGAATAACTACACTGCACGGACTTTGCCTTGCATAAAAGCCAGTCAAATTGCTGCAAAAATAACCCTGAAACGTCAACACGCCCTAACTGTAAACTTGCAATTTTAATCTGTTCCACGTTTACTGTACTGCCAGAAATATCGATAGTGACGGAATACTATGTTGTTGATACTGATAATTATCGCTTTTGTTGTACTGTTTGTTTTTTTCGCTAAATATCAAAAAAAACAAGCTCAAGCCGCAGCACTTGCCGCAGGCGATCCTTCGGCACTACTCAATCATGGCCTAACACTGATCAACCAAAATCAAGTAGAAACTGGCTTAGATTTTATCCATCAAGCGGTGGATAAAGGATTTGCAATTGCGGCCATTGCCCTTGCCGAATTATATTCGGGCCGATTTCCACAAGTGCCCGCCGATGCCAAGGCGTCCAACGATTGGTATAAAAAAGCCGCTGAATTAGATCCCCAATATTTAGCCATGCTAACACTACCTAATTTGCTCTCATCGCAGGCGCAAACCCCCGATGAGTTAATCGCGCAGGTAGAACAGCTCAAACCCAATGCCGAAGCGGGGCAAGTCGAATTTCAATATGAGCTCGCCTACTTGTATCTAAGGCAACCCTTTCTCGATCCCGATGCGAGTCAAGCAATTTACTGGTTCGAAAAAGCCGCTGCACAAAACCATCAAGAGGCCTATTACCACTTAGGAACACTCTACTTGCATGATGAGCGCGTCACCTCTGACCATAATAAAGCTCGCGAATACTTCGAAAAATCAGTTGCCTATGGTGATGAATTAGCGAATGAATTAGCGAAAGAACACTTAGGGAATATGCTGGCCGCGGGCCAAGGTGGACCTAAGGATCTTATCAGGGCAGAAACCCTACTGGGCGAAAGCGCCGCAGACGATGATTTCCGCCAGTATGATCTTGGTAAGCGTTTCCTTTATGGTGAAGATTTTGCAGTCGACTATGGCAAGGCTCGCTATTGGTTAGAAAAATCCTGCGCTGCAGGCAATGATTATGCAAAATTAGCGCTGGCTGAGCTGAAGCTACTCGCCCCACAAAACGATCAAGACTATCTACAGGCAAAAGCAGAGTTTGAAGCAAATGCTCCCCTATGGCATACAGAAGCTTTGTTTGGTCTCGGTAAGATCTACGAGGAAGGATTGGGAGTCTCACGCCAGCCAATAAAAGCCTTAATGTATTATCAGTTGGCCGCCATGAGTCATGATCAGGACTATCAAGCGGCATATGATAGACTCAGTAAACGCTTGGGTACCCTAGAGATCCGTGAGGCACAGAACCTCTGTAATAACTATCTGCACCAATATCCTATTCCTGATGAGCAACTAAGCTATTACCACTTCAGCCAAGCGGCGCTCTTCCACGGAGAAGAAAATCCTAGCCGTGAAGGACTGCAAACCGCCGAAACTTGGTA
The DNA here is from genome assembly GCF_000798835.1 of Shewanella sp. ZOR0012. Classification (NCBI taxonomy): domain Bacteria; kingdom Pseudomonadati; phylum Pseudomonadota; class Gammaproteobacteria; order Alteromonadales; family Shewanellaceae; genus Shewanella; species Shewanella sp. ZOR0012. The sequence continues at coordinate 3,216,551 of NZ_JTLE01000094.1, read as the reverse complement.
CCGTAAATCCGCCGACTTGGGCAATCAGAATGCGATGCAAGCCTTGGTAGAAATCTATCGTCATGAATTGATGGATAAACCCGTACAAGCCTTTATTTGGTCGAGCATACTGCTGCGCAACTTTGGCAAGTACGGGATGAATAGCGATCAACTCTTGTATCAACAGCAAGCTCAATCGCGCTTAACGGAATCCGAGCTTTTGTATGCCCAGAGCGAAATCGAGCGCATTGAAGCCCTGTTAGCACCTTACCTAGAAACTCATCAGTAAGTTTGAATCTTAGTCACATAGGATTTGGCCTTTTTACTTAGCCAAATCCTATGATTAAGAGCGGTATTTATGCGGTTGCTTGAGTTAAATACCGCAACAATTGGGCTAAGGTTGGCGCCACGGTTTGATGGGAGGGATAACACAACCCAATACGGCGGAACATTCTCGGACCATCAAATTTAATCTGTTTAAGCCGAGGCTCATCCTCGATTAATCCATCGGGTAGGAAACTCACGCCAAATCCCGCCAGCACCAATGACATCACCAAAGATTTAGAATCAGCCTTTGCGACGAGATTCAGTGACAAATTACTGCATGCCAATAACCCTATGGTTTGCTGGTGCGCTTCACAGGGTGGACATTCAATAAAGTCATACTGGCTTAACTCTTCGGGGCGAATACGGTTGGCCTGTGCCAGCGGATGCTCAGTCGGCACGCACAGCACATAATCCTCCTCCCAGAGCGGAAAAAACACCTCATCCTCATGGCGTAAGCTATCTAAAGTTAACCGACAATCCGCAGGGCTTTGATAGTCCACCAGCTCTAAATCTAAATGGCTAATTGCCTGATTAATTTGCGTTAATAGCCCAGCTAGGCGGCGTTGACTCAAATCGGGCATCACAGCTAAACGCAACTTTTGCCGACTCGCTTTCGCCATAAACAGCGCGGGTAATTTACTCGCCTCCTCCACTAACTTTACCGCCAGAGGATAAAGATAGTGTGCACTGTCTAAGGCTTTTACGCCCTTTTTACTGCGCTCAAATAGGGGGCCGCCCAGTTCTTCCTCTAACTGCTTGAGCCCAGCGGAAAGAGAAGGTTGGCTGACATAACAACGTGTTGCCGCCGCGGTAATATTGTTTTCCTCATAAATTGCGATAAAAAAGCGCAATAAGCGTAAATCTACCATCTGCCTTCACCTTGTCTGCTGAGCATATGTCATAGGCAAATCCTATCACATCCAGTGGGAATAAGTATTTTTCAGCCTAAAAATCCCCACCTATACTGATACACAAGCTAGATATTCATTAATTAATCTTATTATCCATAAATAAAGATAGGAAACTCAAATGACCAACGCTAATAAATCCCTCGTTGTTATCACGGGCGCCTCATCCGGCATTGGCGCAGCTATCGCCAAAAGTTTTAGTGCAGCAGGACATCCGCTGTTGCTACTGGCACGCCGCGCAGAAGCAATGCAAGCCCTTGCTTTACCAAACAGTTTATCCATCAGCGTTGATGTAACCGATGCAGACGCTATCAAGGCGGCGATTAGCCAAGCAGAAGCGCAGTTTGGCCCAGTGGGTTGCCTTATCAATAATGCTGGCGTCATGCTACTTGGGCAAATTGATACTCAAGATCCTAACGAATGGAGCCGCATGCTCAATATCAATGTAATGGGCGTACTCAATGGTATTCACGCTGTATTAGCTGGCATGAAGGCGCGCAAAAACGGCACCATTATCAATATCAGCTCGGTGGCAGGTCGTAAAACCTTTCCCAATCATGCGGCTTACTGCGCCACTAAATTTGCCGTGCATGCCTTAACCGAAAACATTCGTGAAGAAGTGGCAATGGATGACGTGCGCCTAATCACTATCGCCCCTGGCGCAGTTGAAACAGAGCTCCTAAGCCATACCACGGATGAAGCCATCAAAGCCGGTTATCATGATTGGAAAGAACAAATGGGTGGCGTGATTGCTCCCGAAAACGTTGCCGCAGCCACATTATTTGCTTGGCAACAACCACAAAATGTTTGTGTGCGTGAGATTGTATTGGCTCCCACTCGCCAACAACCTTAATCCGTAAACGCAAGGAACAGACGGGCGATACTCTGATGTAGACGCTGCAGATGTAGGAGCTGCGCGCTTTTGATGGCGCGCAGCGTGTACAAAGAGAATCCCTTATGGCTCAAACAAGCGTCGGCTTGGACCCCAACATTTATTCGAAACACCACAGTTAAAATGTGCTCGAAATAGCAGAGTAAAAATGAGCATTCATCTCGAGAAATGATTACGAACTACTACTTTAGATATAGCCAATTCTACAAAATGTTAGCTCGATCACTGTCCATTATTAGCACTTTTCCTCCCACCAGCTGCCACCACCCGCAAAAAGTCAATCTCAACCTAAAAATAACTAATTGTTTTTAATTAGATTAATTTTACCAAACTCACCATCACATCCATTCAATTAGATTTTTATCAATGAATTTTTTATCAATTAGATTTTTTTAATGAAAGTGACACACCTCAAATAAACAATTCACGACCTTTGATAAATTTATTCACAAGGTGGAAGCAATAGCTACATTCCATCAACAAAGTCATTCAGATGACACCTAAGAAAGGATGAGATGATGAAAACTTCAACTAAGATCGCAATTGCAGCCGCGCTGATGGGTTGCTTAGCTACCCAAGCCTATGCTGCTGAAGGTGGGAACCCTAAAAAAGGTAAACACCTTTATAAAAAAGAATGTAAAGCCTGCCACAGCCAAGCAGGCGAAGGTGGAGAACTGACCCCAATGAGCAAAACCATGAGCCAATGGGATCGTTTCTTCGATAAAGATAAGCACAAACTCAAACCCGAGGCATTCAACGACCTCACCGAGCAAGACCTCAAGGACATACAACAATTCCTGTATGACCATGCCGCCGACTCTGAGCAGCCGCAAACCTGCGGTTAATCGCTGCCAAGCCTAAAGCAAAGGGATAACCACAGGCCTGCAACTGTAGGTTAACCCATTGATATAAAAATCAAAGCCCAATAAGAGCAACATGGGGAGCACACCTCAGGGACTCCTGTTGGGTAAATTTGGCACAGGGTCTTGAATCGGTGCCAACGGAATACTCAGGGAGAACCCTATGCGTACACTCATTTCGATACTGGTTGCTAATGCGCTCTTTATGTCAGGCCAAGCCTTTGCCGCAGCCAATGATACCCAAGCAGATACCCAAAAAATGGCTGAGCTGAAACAACAGCTTACCGATATCACTGAACAACTCGATGAACTCAATAGTCGTGTCGATAAAACCGAGCGACACACGTCATTAGATCGCCTTGAAATTACGGGTGACTTTAGAACCAAAGCCCACTCGCTGCATTACCGAGATGTGGTTTGGAACCCTGCGATTAATGTCAATTTCAATGACTTTGGTGCCAAAGCGATGTCGGGCGTTTTTGGTATGCCAAACGATCCTAACTCGCCACTCGGAAAAATGATGCAAGCCAACCCAGACCTTGCAGCCGCCTTCCAAAATGGCATGTTGCAGGGCGTGATGCCCTATGTACTCGCGCCCAAAAGTGTACAGGACATAGATAACGATATTTTTTACACCACTCGCTTGCGATTAAATCTGAAAGCCAAAGTATGGGATAACGTCAGCTTTGCTGGTCGTTTGAGCATGTATAAAAACTGGGGCGACTCAACCGGCGTACAAGTATTTGATTCTTGGCGGTCATTCACTATGGATGGCACCAGCAGCGGCAACACCAGCGGTGACTGGCTACGAGTAGAACGCGCCTATTTCGACTGGAAAAATATCAATGGCTCTGAGTTTTACCTCTCTATTGGTCGTCGCCCATCCACCTACGGCCCACCAAGCCACTACCGCGAAAACGAACTGCGCGGCGGCACGCCTTCAGGCCATTTAGTCAACTTTAACTTTGACGGTGCCACCTTAGGTTACAACCTAGGGGAAATCACAGGCATTGAAGGACAAATAGTACGCTTCTGCTATGGCCAAGGCTTTGAATCCCAATGGGGTAATGGCGAAATGTTTGGCGATATCGTCACCAAAGATACTCACCTCGGTGGCTTTAATATCGATGCCATTAACGATGGCACTAACTTCCTGCAATTTACCCTGTTTGGTGCCAAAGACGTCAACGACGGCTTTAAAGGCACGATGGCTTTCCCCACTCAACTGGCGGGCATTTTTGCCCCCACCATGTACCAAGATATGCAAAAGTTCGACAACTTTAACTTTGTCACCCGAGTGCAACCTAGCGGCGTCATTGGTGATATGTACCTCGGCGGTATTGGCTTTGCGCGGGAAGAAGCTAACGATATCAAATGGTTTGCCTCACTAGGCTGGACACGCGCTGAGCCTAATGGCAATGCCGGTATGTTTGGCGGCATGTTATCCGATGCGGTGTTTGAAGCAGAACTCAACAGCACTGGTACCGAAATCATCATGGTGCCTAAAACCAGCGATGATACCGATACCAAAGACGGCTATGGCATCTATGTGGGCATTCAAATACCCGCCCCCTACGGCAAATTCGGTTTGGAATATAACTATGGTTCCGAATATTGGACGCCCTTTACCCAAGCCCAAGATGACCCTATCGGCAGCAAGTTAGCCACCCGTGGACACGTCGGCGAAGCTTATTACATCTTTGATATCAATCCAAAAATGTTTATCAAGCTTGCGGGACTCTACTACGACTATGAATACACAGGCAGCGGTACACCTGTGGGTGCCCCTCAAAAAATTGATGATGTGTTAGCGGGCTCAGCCTACTCAATGCTGCCGGTAGTGGATAAGGCCTTTGATGTTAACGCCTCACTCACCATTAACTTCTAACCTAGACGTCATTCAGCCCCTGGCATCGCTGGGGGCAGGAGTACCAAAAATGAAACAACTTCTCTTTATCGCCTTAGCGGGTATGGCACTGCAGGCGCAAGCCGCCAATCCCCATAAAGACGTGCTCAAAGGGCCCTTCACCACAGGTTCTGAGGTGACAACTCAGTGCTTAACCTGCCACGAAGAACAAGCCACAGATATGATGAAAACCTCCCACTGGACATGGGAGTTAGAACAAAAGCTACCCGATAGAACCGTGGTTCGGGGTAAGAAAAACAGTATTAATAACTTCTGTGTCGCCATATCCAGCAACGAACCTCGCTGTACTAGCTGTCACGCTGGCTATGGCTGGAAGGACAATACCTTTGACTTTAAAGATAAAACCAAAGTGGATTGCCTAATTTGTCACGACACTACTGGCACCTATGTAAAAGATCCTGCGGGCGCAGGCGAACCAATGGCTAAGCTCGATCTAGCGAAGATAGCCCAAAATGTCGGAGCGCCTGTGAGGGATAACTGCGGTAGCTGCCACTTCTACGGCGGCGGTGGTGATGCGGTCAAACACGGCGATCTCGACTCTTCCATGGCCTATCCCGATAAAGCCACCGATGTTCACATGGACAGCGATGGCAATAACTTCCAATGCCAAAACTGCCATACCACTGAAAAACATCAAATATCAGGTAATGCGATGGGCGTATCACCAGGTGGTATCGACCATATCGGTTGTGAAAACTGCCACGATAGCGCGCCGCACAGCAACAAAAAGCTCAATACCCATACCGCCACCGTTGCTTGCCAAACCTGCCATATTCCCTTCTTTGCTAAGAATGAACCCACCAAGATGCACTGGGATTGGTCAACTGCGGGGGATGATAAGCCTGAAGCTGTTGATCAATATGGCAAACACACTTACCAGAAGAAAAAAGGTAACTTCGTTTGGGAAAAAATGGTTAAGCCTCAATACGCTTGGTATAACGGCACTGCAAACGCATATATGGCTGGGGACAAAATGGACCCGAATGTCGTCACTAAACTGACCTACCCCATGGGTGACATTAACGATGCCAAAGCCAAAATTTATCCCTTTAAGGTCCATACTGGTAAGCAAATTTACGATAAAAAGCTCAATATCTTTATCACCCCAAAAACCTATGGCAAAGGCGGATATTGGAGCGAGTTTGATTGGAATTTAGCGGCGAAACTGGGTATGGAAGCTAACCCAACTATGTTGGAAAAAGGCATCAAATACAGCGGTGAATATGACTTTGCAGCCACCGAAATGTGGTGGCGGATCAACCACATGGTGTCACCTAAAGAGCAAGCGCTTAACTGTAATGATTGCCACAACAAAGGCACACGCCTCGACTGGCAAGCTTTAGGATATCAAGGCGACCCAATGAAAAACAAGCAAGGCCCTAAACATAAGCAATAACCCTATTGACTCGCCTGAAGCCTAATCGAGGCCAAGGCGAGTATCGCTCCCCTGCAAACCTTTGAGAGCTTAGTATCCCGTTGGCTAAGCTCTCTTTTTTATCTCACAACCTAACCTCAATTCAGGTTAACAAATGGGGAAATGAAATCTACAAAATGAGTTAACCTCAACTTGTATTTTGCGATGATAACAAGAAAAACTTACGCACCACATGGAGATAACTTACAAACCTGAAGCAAGAGTAAATTTGAAAAAATCTTCCGTAGCCAATGGCTTAGAGTAATAGTAACCTTGGATAAGTTTAACCCCTAATTCACCTAAATACCCTTGCTGTTCAACCGTTTCCACCCCTTCCGCAATAACATGCAACTTAGACTCGTTTGCAAACGAAATAATGGCATCTAAGGTTTTGCCATTAAAATTATGGGATTGACCAATGGTATCGACAAACATCTTATCTATCTTCAATGTACTGATCCCTAGATGCTGAACATAGCTAAAACAGCCATAACCCGTACCTGCATCATCCAACTTAAGATCAATACCCAGCGCATAAATTTTATCGAGTGTCTGGCGAGCTAACGTCATATCCTTAATCGGGAGTCGCTCGGTGATTTCTAAGGATAACCTGTGGTGCCCCAGCATTCCTGATTCGACAATTTCTTGTAATTGATGATAAAAATCATCATTTTCAAGATGAGCAGGCACAATGTTGATACTAAAAAATAACGTCGGGCATTGTCCCCCTAGCAGTTGAATATCATTAATGACCTTGTTCAACATACTCGTCGTCATGGGAAGAATGTGTCCCCTCGCTTCAGCAAAGGGAATAAACTGATTGGGTGGGATCATCCGATTATCATGCCGAAGCCAGCGCACCAGTACTTCTGCCCCCACAGGCATTCCCGTACTACTATCGACAATAGGCTGATAATAGGGAATAAACTCCCCCCGCTGAATGCCCCGTTTTATTTGACTATCAAGGGAAACTTGATGGTTGTTCCAGCGCCAATACACTAAGCACGCCAACAAACCTAAGACAATCCCAGTTGCTACACTAACCCGCCAACCTAGCTGTGAATATTGTTCAAGGAAAACACGATTCCCCGATAGCTCAAAGGTCGCATGGTAGTAGGGATTTTGCTCTTGAACGACATGGTAAACCACAGGTTCATCAGCAAAATTATCAAATCCAAATTCAATATAAGGATCTGAATCTAAGCTCACCTTGTACTCAAGACATCGCTCGCAATCCACTGGAACAAAATACCTCGGCCTAAGGGGAGTGATACTGGCAATGTAATCAATCCCCTCCATGTGACGCATTAAAAATAATTCGTGACTTGTCTGAGTATTATGGCTTGCCACCGCAATACTTAAATTCTCTCTCACCTTATGGGCTTTCAATGCCGTTAAATCATGGGGTATTACGCCAGACTGACAGAGCACTTGGTTATCTTTATAAATCGCCAGCCAGCGGACAAAGCTGGAATCAAAGGTTTTCTGTTTCAATAGGCTTTCTAATTCTGCGGTACAAGTTACACCTGGGTCTAAGCGCGGCATTTCAAGTATTTGTTCTGCTGACTCAGTAATATACATCTGAAATTTACTTGCAAGCATCTCAGAATCACGCGCGATAACGCTATTAGCAATGATGCGATCCACGCCCTTCACCAGCGCCAATCCGAGTGCAAACACGACGAGAAAAATGATGACGTACTTTATTTTGCCCATGATTTACTCATACCTAACTATCGCCCCAAATAATGATTAAGCTGCCTTACAACACTGAAAACACCAGAACAACAACCAACACAAAATAAACATAACGTTAACAGCAAGGCAGAGTAAAAACATTAAATGTTAAACTAAATAAGCAATAAAATTCATTTGCTTGGTGTTGTACACTATAAATTGTTAGTGATAGTGTTAATCAAGATGTTAATACGCTTTTTGATTTCCGTGATGAATGTAATGCTATTTAAGGTGTACGAAACATGATCGAGTCTTTACGTCTATTGGCACAACACAAATCATTTACCGAGCTTTTGCTTTCATCTACCCTCATCAATGTGCTGTCACTGGCATTACCATTCACTATGCTACAAATCTATGACCGGATTTTACCCAATGAGGCCTATGGCACCGCCAGTGTGTTAGCGATTGGCGTTGGGATAGCAATACTTCTGGAACTGCTGTTGCGCTATACGCGCAGTTGGTTGCTTGCCCTTAATGCTTCAAACTATGAGCTACAAACCACCACTCAATTTGTCGACCGACTCATGAAGGCGGATTACCACCACGTTGAGCAATTAGGGTCAGGAAAAATACTCCACGGTATCACCAGCATTGCCACCATGCGGGAGATTTACTCAGGGCAAGCTGCGGTCGCCTTAATGGATTTTCCATTTGTTATCATATTTTTAGCCTTAGTAGCCTATATTGGCGGGCCATTAGTCTTTATCCCAATACTGGTTTGGGGTGTCGCGGGCATTGGCGTGTGGCAAATGGGCAAAAAACTCTCCGTTGCCACCCGAGAACTCGCCATCAGTGACGATGAACGAACCCGTTTACTCATTTTAGTCTTATCAGGCTTAACGACTGCAAAATCCCTCGCGTTAGAATCGCGAATTACTTATGCCTACAAAAAAATCAACTACCAAAGGTTAGCGCAGCAACATACGTATGTCCTTAACAACTTAAGCTGCTGATTTATTTATATTATCCAACATTTTGAACACACCATTTTTCTGATCCCTCTTCAAATTCTGACGCTGGCAACGTTGTGCTAAAAATGCCAATGCTTCATTTATGGCCGTCATTAAATCCGCGCCATGGCCTCTGGCAATATCTAAACAAAAGGGTAACCACCAGATATGGGCTGATTTTGCTCCGGTAAACAATGAAATCACCCGGTCATACTTCTGTTGTGCCGCGTTAATAAGCCATCGTTTTAAGGTTGCCGCAAGCAAACTTCCCCAGATCAGCGTTTCAACTATTGTGGCATGGTGAGTGTCAAATTTATTCAGATTATTCATCGACTTCCATTCTTTGAATAGCAATTCTATCTGCCAGCGGACACGGTAGAGATCGCCGACAACTTCTGGTGGAAACTGTTGCCGGTCAAGGTTGGTGCACACTAGAACATGTCTTTTTTTGTGATCTAATGCAGCAAATGCCACACAACGATAAATCGGGCCATCAGGCCAATGCACGTCTAAATCCAACGCACCTGTGCTCGGTAATTCTTTTAGCCATGATTGCAGTGGTTTTGTCTGCTGACTCTTAGTGCAAACCGCCATTGGATTCATGCTGTTGCTCATGCGTATGATGAAATGGGCGTAGGCGTCTTGCAGGTTATGGATGTAAGTCTTTGAAAAATAACCAGCGTCTGCCATAAATAAGCAACCGGCTAAGGATGAGGCAGATGGCAAATAATCCCGCTCTGGCGCAATGTCTTCGGTCAGGGTTACGCTCTGTGGTTGTCCTTTGAACACGTCATAGGTGACATGCAACTCAACCGCTGCAGGGTTGTGTACATTAAAACGCCCTGGAAAATAGTGCATTAAGTCGTCATGTACCGCGAAACTGGTGCCATCTTGCAAAATAATACGTTCAAAAACATCCTGATACTTATCCCTCAGAGTAAGCATGTTGGGAAGATGCACAGCCAGTGCTTTTTCAAACACCTCGCGCATAAACTCAGGTGCAGACATTTTAACTAACTGTTTATGAAAAGGTTTTAGCTGTATGGCGGTGAAGTGCATATGATTAAATTGACGCTGGATATCGGCAATTGAATTCGTTGCCCCAGAGCCAAGGGCACTGACCAATGCCATGCAAAATTTATGTGGTGTGACTTGGCGACGCCGTTTCATAAATCCGGTTTGTCGTCCAAGCGTATCAAGCTCAATTGGTGAAAAAAGTCGTTCAAAAGCGTTTAAGAATCGGATATCTTGTTCTTGCTTCATTCGTTTTGCCTGCAAAGGTGATCTTTTTTTTCTGGTAAATCAATTAGATCACGAATGAAGCACCTCTTCAAATCCTAAAGATCATACGTATGAGCGCAGCAAAATGAGGTTGATTGGCTATCATCCCAGTTACAAGAATGGATCCAAGGGGCTTCGCAGGCTACCACACTGGCTTTGGTGCTGATTGGCTGTTTTGAAGTCTTAAATGGCGATCTAACAACAGGGGGATTAGCGGCATGTTCAATCCTTGCAGGCAGAGCCGTAGCGCCCTTAAGCGCAATTGGCAGTTTAAAAGCGAAGTTTGTTACCGCTCAGTCTGCGATGCAAGATGTTAACGAAATAATAGCCTCCCCTCCAGAGTCCTTGAATGGTTCTCAGGTCTACCACCAAAAATTACCTTCAGGCCCTATTGAATTTGAACAGGTATCAGCACAACAAACGGGGGCAAAGCTTAAGCACATTAACCTGACAATACCCGCGGGTAGCCTTGTCACGGTAACCTCAAATCCACTCACACATGCCAGTTTATTGTTAAGTACCGTGGGCGGCTATCATCAGGTGACTGAAGGTGCCATCAAGATTGATTCTATCCCATTAACTGAACATGACCCGCTGGAGTATCGCCAATCCATTAGCTATGTGTCGCCATGGGCTACGTTATTTGCGGGCTCCATTTTGGATAATCTGACTCTGTTTCGCCATGAGCGGGAAGCCTATGCCATGGTTCTCGCAGACAAACTGGGCTTATCTGCCACGATTGCGCAGCTGCCTGCGGGTTATCAAACCTTAGTGGGTAATAATGACAGCCAAATGCTTAATAAGGGGGCTATCAAGCTCATCGCCATTGTCAGAGCGCTTGCCCAATCCCCTTCGATACTCTTACTCGACGAACCTATGGTCTCCCTCGATGCAGACTCTCAGCAACGCTTACTCGCTTTGTTACTCGAACTCAAAAACCACATCACTCTGATTGTGGCCTCCTATTTTACGGAAATTGCAGCGATCAGTGACTATCGCATCCATATTTCATCACAAGGGGATGCAACTATGTCGTCAAATGGGGAGCTTTAACAATGCATAACCAAGCGCAGTCTGTCCCAAACTTAAAATCCCTATTAGTCACACTATTTAATCAACTCGGACTTAATGCCCAAGCCAAGAATATTGAACGCAGCGCATTAGTGGATAATGCGAGTTATTTAGATGCGTATGTCTTATTTAAAAAACATCATGTTGTGGCCGATTTACGCTCACTTGATCCCGAGATGCTCAGCCATACAATCTATCCTTTCCTGATCCTACCTGAAGAGGGAGAACCGCAAATTGGGCGCCGCAACCAGCACACCTTTGAGTATTTAGGCCCACACCAACAATGGCAGCCACTCACACTCCCTTCTGATGGAAAAGTATTTATTATTAATGGTCTGCCTTCTACCAATCAAAAAAGGAGTCGCTTTGCCAGCCAATTTAAGCAGCAAAAAAAGTGGTTCAAACCCGTTTTTTTATTAAGCCTCGTCGCCAGCTTAACCGGATTAGCGATACCGCTTTTTACCATGGCGGTATACGACAGAGTCATAGGAGGACAAGCCCCCGACATTTTACCTGGGATCGCAATTGGTGCTTTGCTTGCTTTAAGCATTTTTATTTCTAGCCGATTGCTGCGAGCCAAAGTGCTGGCCAGCGCAAGCAATAAATTAGCGCGGGATCTGTCAGCCGTATCCTTTAATCAACTCCTCAGTATGCCGTTGATGATGTTATCCCGAGTTGGACTATCAAATCATTTGGCACGACTTCGTAACGCCGAAAAGGTGAGAGGATTATTGTCAGGCCCTAGCGGAGGTGGGCTGATTGATTTGCCCTTTACGATCGTGGCGCTTATTGCCATCACAGTTCTCAGTGGTTGGCTGGTATTAGTACCACTTTGTATGCTGATTCTGTTTTACCTAGTGATGAAAGCCCTAAACCGTTATACCCAAGCCGCCAGCCCAACCATCAGCAATGACTACCAAAACAGCCTCAATGAACTAGCCAAGAATGTATTAGAGCTGAAAACCGCAGGGGAAACCGAAGGCTGGTACGCAGATTTTATCCGTCGTTGCCGCGAGCACTGCCGTCAACAATTTTTATATGCCAAACGTAATGGGTTTAATGCTGCAGTTGCCCATGCCATGGGGCTAATGACGGCCTTAGTTACCGTGTTTTGTGGCATTTTTTTAGTGTTAAATCAAAGTATTTCACCCGGCGCTTTAATCGCCTGTGGAATGTTGATTTGGCGCATCACAGGCCCCGCCCAATTAGCCTTTTCTTCGGCGCCTAAAATTAACATGATAACCAGTACTGTCACTCAGTTTGATCGTTTTATGGAGGTGACGACCGAATTTAATCAACTCCGCCTCGATGGGCCTAACTTAAATAAAGCGCCTGCACTCAACTTTAAGCATGTCACCCTTCGTTACAGCGCAGAAGCTGAACCTGCACTCTCTGGCGTCACATTTGATGTTGAAGCAGGAGAAACCGTCGCCATTATCGGCCCTAATGGCAGTGGTAAAAGCACCTTATTGCTGACAGCCATAGGCGTGATTGATACCCAAGCAGGCTTTGTCACTTTAGATGGCAAAAACCTGAAACAATTTGATCCTGAAGCCTTACGCCAATGGGCCGCATTCAGCCCGACCCACACCGAACTACTGCCGGGATCGTTAGCAGATAACTTACGTCTGGCTAAACCCGATGCCACCGATGAGGAGTTGTGCCAAGCACTGTATGAGGCAGGTGGAGACGCGTTAAAAGAAGTGCTCGGTGGCGATTTACATCGCAGTTTATCCGCACAGGGAGCCAATATGTTTTCGGTGGTAGGGAGTGGCTATATCAGCCTAGCTCGTGCCCTATTAAAAAAATCGCCTTTGCTTGTCATGGATGAACCCATCGCCAACCGTAATCCTTTTGCGAAAAAAACCTTTATCGAAACCTTAACCAAGTTAAAGGGCAAAACCACTATTTTATTTACTAGCCATGATCAAGAACTGATCCAGCACGCTGATAAGGTCGTTATCTTAGATAAAGGCTCTGTGGTTTATGCAGGCCCTATCCCAAACAAACCCGTAGCAGGCGATGAACACCAATCAATGGCTAGCATGGAGACCACACACAATGAATGATCGTCAACTTAACCATCGTTCTTTGCCAGAACACGAGTTCACTCAAGCCATTGAAGCGCCTGCAGAAAAACGCATCATCAAACAAATCACCTACTTTATTGCCGGTTCAGTGTTCATTATGTTTGTGTGGTCACTGTTCACTAATATTGAAGAAATTGCCAAAGCGAAAGGTCAAGTTATCCCCCTTGGACATCAACAAGTGATTCAGAGTTTTTCAGGGGGAACCTTAGCCTCTATCTTGGTCTCTGAGGGAGATTTAGTGAAAAAAGGCGATGTTCTCGCCAACTTTATCGCCATCGATAGCCAAGCTGCCGCTGAAGAGCTGGAAAGTAAACAAGCTAATCTGGTGCTCAAAATTGAGCGTTACAGTGCTTTTATCGAATCCAGAGAGGCCAACTTTGCTAGCTACCTTGAAAGTCATCCCAATCTTGTGAAAGGGCATATTAGTGATCTCGAACGGATGAATAACGAAAAACAAGCCATCATTCAATCTTCCCTCGCGGAAATCGCGAAATCGAAAGCCGAGTTGGCAAGTCTTGATCAAGAAATTCCGCCACTGAAACATCAAATCAATTCTGCCCAACAAACCATCAATATGATGGAGTCGATCAAAGAATCGCAGGCAGTCTCTAAGCTCACTATGCTGGAATCGCAACAAAAATTGGACTCCTACATACGTGAACTAAAAAGTATGGAAGGTAAACAACAGGTATTGGCACGGGATATTGAAAATCTTCAACGGCAATTGGAGCAAAAACAAGCCACATTGCTAAAAGAGGTTGGTGAAGCTCGCACAGATGCACAAGCTGAATTATTAGGGATTACCGCACGTTTAAAATCATCCGATTCGCAGGTGCAACAAAACACCATCACCTCCCCTGTTGATGGCATTATTCAGTCCATTCCAAATACCTCATCAGGGAGTGTGATTCAACCAGGAGGCACAGTTGCGGTGATTGTACCCACCACGCCAACAGCCCTACTTGAGGCCAAACTCTCCCCTCGGGATATTGGCTTTGTCAGTGTGGGACAAAAAGCGCGCATAAAAATTGATGCCTTTGATTACAGTCGCTATGGGGCACTTGATGGGATCGTCAAACGCATCTCCCCAAGCACTGATGCTGATGAAAAAGGCGGCGTCTTTTATAAAGTACAAATCTCGATTGATAAGCCCTACTTTGGCGATCAACCCGATAAGCTGGAACTGATCCCCGGCATGACTGGCGAAGCGGATATTGTCACAGGGGATAAAACCGTCTTCCAATACCTGTGGAAACCCGTATTTACCAATGTGACTGAAGCCTTTGGTGAACGCTAGGGAGCACGAACTATGAGCCAAAAAAAACCATTAACGCTCTCAACCGCAAAACGTAAAAGTCGCATTTCAGCAAAACTCGCCAAAAAGTCTGAAATTGCCGCTAAAAAACTCGATAAAGATGTCGCCAAGCTCAAGGTAAAGGAATTTAGAGAGAGTGAAGTCCAAGGCACTGCAAGCCCAGATATTGTGGCAAGCAAGTCCTGGCGCTTACCCTCGCACGCAGCAACGCAGCTTGTTAATACCGAAGAATCGACAGAGCAAAAGCCTGATTCGCAATCCGCTACCGTAGACATTGATAACCGCCATGTAACAGCCCAGTCAGCTAGCTCTAGCACAGACTCGGAAAAAATCTTGTCAGAACTGCCACATGAAACTCAAAACCCAAATGCCCCTAAGTTCCAAGATTATGGTTCGAGTGAATCAACCCATTTAGGGCAAGGTCCACATTTTGACGACACACAATTGCCCCTTGTTACCCTCAGCCAACTCCCTGAAATTGGACATGTTAAGCAGCAGATTGAACCGGCAGCATTAACGGTATCAATGGCAAGAACCACATTAACTCAAATTGTGCGCCCCCCAATCATTAGCACTGAACAGCACACCCCACTCACCATTGACGAACAAGCCGGCCATCAATCGGTTAAAGAAGATGCCCCAGTCGCGAGTGCCTCTGGCAAACTGCATGCCCATGGGGGAACAGTAACCCCACTCCAATGGACGGTCGCAGAACATCAAGGTCAATTTGGTCGCCTTGATATCGATCCAATCACTGGCGAGTGGCATTACCAACTCGATAACAATGCGCCTAAGACTGATGCATTAGCCGAAGGTGAGCATCAAACCGAACAATTTACGGTTACTGTCAGCGGTCCCAATGGCGAACAAGTAAGCACTATCATCGTCATCGATGTCGATGTCGAAGGCAGTAACGATCTGCCCCAAATTTTAGGATCGCACCTTGCTAGCATGAATGCGGCGGACTCCTTGCAGACAGTGATGGGGCAACTACGCAGTGTCGATCCCGATCATAACGATGTAATCACTTGGGCTGTGCTTGATGGACAAGGTCAATATGGCCAACTGAGCATCAATCCACTCACGGGCCAATGGCAATACCAACTAAATAACCATGCAAACGCCACACTTGCTCTAGTCTCTAGCCAACAGGTGACGGAAACCTTTACCGTCACCGCAACTGATCAATCAGGCCATCCAGTAAACCAACAAGTCAGTATTCAAGTGAATGGCGCTGATGATGCCGCTATCATTCAAGGTGAGATCACAGGTTTAGTGACCGAAGATACTCAGGCTCTTAACGGCCAATTAACGGTATCAGGTCAATTAAGCATCCAAGATCCAGATAGGGATCAAGCCCATTTTTCGGCAGATTCATTACAAGGACAATTTGGCTATCTTACGATCGATGTAAACGGCCATTGGATCTACAGCGCCGATAACTCACTGGCCACCGTTCAAAGCCTTAAATCGGGTGAGCATCTTACTGATACTTTTACCATCCACAGTGCCGATGGTACTGCGCAAAACATCACAGTCACCATTAACGGAACCGATGATAAGGCCGAAATTTCAGGCACAACCTCAGCCTCACTCACTGAAGATAGTGACACATATCAAGGCATGCTTAGGGCCGATGGCAACCTTACCATCACAGATAACGACCACGGACCACACTTATTTACAGCTACAGAGCAATATGGTCAGTTTGGTACCCTCATCATTGATGAATTCGGCCACTGGACCTACACCGCAGATAACTCGCAGACGGCAATTCAAGCACTCAAAACCGGAGAATCCATCACTGATACCCTTGTGGTACAAACCCAAGATGGCACACGGCAAACAATCTCCATCACCATTCATGGTACCGATGATCACTCTGTGATTATGGGCACATCAGTAATGAGGGTGTTTGAAGACAAACGCCTTTCTCAAGGGCAACTCCATACAGATGGTCAACTCTGGGTAAGCAATCCCGATACCGGGCGAGCAGGATTTGCAGCCGAACAACTCCAAGGTAAATTCGGCATATTATCCATCAACACCCATGGCCATTGGACCTACACAGCAGACAACAACAATCCCAGCATACAAGCTCTCAAGCATGGTGAATCCTTAACTGAAACCCTGTTTGTACAAGCGTTGGATGGAACAAGCCAAAAGATCACAATTCTGATCAAAGGTGCTGATGATAAAGCGATTATCGGTGGAACCGACACTGCAACGCTTGTCGAGGATCAATCTGTCCAGCATGGGCAATTACAGGCACACGGCACATTAACCATAACCGATCCCGATGCAGGCCAAGCCCAGTTTACGGCACTAACCGATGTCGCAGGCAGTGCAGGCTACGGACATTTCAGCATAGACGCTACCGGTAACTGGACCTACACAGTAGATAACACACTAACAGCTATTCAGCAGCTCAATACCGGTGTTCGCCTCACTGATAGCCTAACAATATCGAGTGCGGACGGCACAAACCACACACTAACAGTGACGATAACGGGCAGCAACGATGCACCAGTAGTGGCTCACAGTTTGGTCACAACGACTGCAACGGAAGATACTGCCTTCAGCTTCAGCATTCCTGCGGGCACCTTTGCCGATATCGATACCAGCGATACATTGATTTTGAGCACTGGCAGCTTGCCGGCCTGGCTGCACTTCGATGCGGCTACAGGCACCTTCTCGGGTACGCCCACCAATGGCGATGTCGGCACCTTACAAGTGACTATCACAGCAACCGATGGTAGCGGCGCACAAGTCAGTACCATCTTCATGCTGAATGTGGACAACACTAACGACGCCCCCACGCTCACCCCCATTGCGACCGTGCACGCAACAGAAGATGGCGCACAGGTCACCGGGCAGTTCACCGCGACCGATCCCGACAGTGGCGATAAGCTCACCTTCAGTATCGCGCAGCCAGTGGATGGTCTCACCGTCAACACCGACGGCAGTTGGCGCTTCGACCCCAGTCATGCCAGCTACCAGCATCTGGCAGCCGGCCAGACGCTGACGCTCACCATGCCAGTCACAGTGACCGATGCAGCTGGCGCGACCGGCTCCCAGGACTTAGTAATCAAGCTCAACGGCAGCAACGATGGCGCGACTATCGGCGGAGTCAGCACTGGCAGTGCCAAAGAAGATAATGCCCAGATCACCACTGGCCAGCTCAGTGTGGCCGATGTGGACGATGGTGAAGCACACTTCGTAGCGCAGACCGACACGGCTGGCACTTACGGCCACTTAAGTCTGAGTGCAGACGGCCGATGGAGCTACCAGCTCGACAACAGTAAGCCAGAAATCCAGCAGCTCAGCTAAGGAGTGATGCTGCACGAAAACTTCAACGTACATAGCGCCGATGGCACGACTCACACGATTATCGTCGATATCGTCGGCACGAACGACGCGCCAGTGCTTAGCGCGCAGCGCCAATCGGTCAGTGAAGATGGCGCCAAGCTCAGTGGGCAGATGGTGGCTACGGATGTGGATACGGGTGACAGCCAAATCTTCAGCACCAGCACCCAGACAGCTGGTTTTACGCTCAACGCCGATGGCAGCTACAGCTTCGATCCAACTGATGCGGCTTATCAACATCTGGCCACTGGCCAAACTGAGACGCTCACAATTCCCATCACAGTCACCGACAGCACTGGCGCAACTAGCACTGCGAATTTGACGATTACACTCACAGGCAGCAACGATGGCGCCGTCATTAGTGGCACAGATGCA
>NZ_JTLE01000094.1:3140354-3198046 GCF_000798835.1 Shewanella sp. ZOR0012 | reverse complement strand
CAATTCGTTAAAGGCAAAGCGAAGAAAGCGGGCAAACTCGCTAAAGATGTGAAAAGCGCAGCCGTATTAGGTGCTGGCATTATGGGAGGCGGTATCGCTTACCAAAGCGCCAGCAAAGGCACGCCAATCGTGATGAAGGATATCGCTCAACCTGCATTAGATTTAGGTTTAGGCGAAGCCGCCAAACTGTTATCTGCGCAAGTTGCTCGTGGCCGCTCTACCCCAGAAAAAATGGCTAAAGTGCTGAACAACATCACCCCAGCATTAGACTATGCACCAGTGAAACATGCTGACGTGGTTGTCGAAGCCGTCGTTGAGCATCCAAAAGTGAAAGCACAAGTACTGGCTGAAGTTGAGCAATACGTCAGTGAAGATGCGATTATCGCCTCTAACACTTCAACCATTTCTATCAACCTGCTCGCGAAGAGCATGAAGAAGCCTGAACGTTTCTGCGGTATGCACTTCTTCAACCCTGTGCACAAAATGCCATTGGTTGAAGTTATCCGTGGCGAGCACAGCTCAGAAGAAACCATCGCATCAGTTGTCGCCTACGCCAGCAAAATGGGTAAAACCCCAATCGTTGTTAACGATTGCCCGGGCTTCTTCGTTAACCGCGTTCTCTTCCCTTACTTTGCTGGCTTTAACGGCCTGCTCGCCGAAGGTGGCGACTTTGCCGCTATCGACAAAGTAATGGAAAAACAATTCGGCTGGCCAATGGGCCCTGCTTATCTGCTAGACGTTGTCGGTTTAGACACAGGCCACCACGCCCAAGCAGTAATGGCCGAAGGCTTCCCCGATCGTATGGGCAAATCCGGCAATGACGCGATTGACGTGATGTTCGAAAACAAACGTCTCGGTCAGAAGAATGGCAAAGGCTTCTACGCTTACTCTGTGGATAGCCGCGGTAAGCCAAAGAAAGACGTCGACCCAACCAGCTACGAGCTGCTGAAGGCCGCCTTTGGTGAACAAAAAGCATTCGATGCGGATGAAATCATCGCCCGCACTATGATCCCAATGATTATCGAAACCGTTCGCTGTTTAGAAGAAGGCATTGTGGCATCACCTGCCGAAGCGGATATGGGCTTAGTCTACGGTTTAGGCTTCCCACCATTCCGTGGTGGTGTGTTCCGTTACTTAGATACTATGGGCGTAGCCAACTTTGTCGCCTTAGCTGACAAATACGCTCACTTAGGTGGTTTGTATCAAGTCACCGACGCCATGCGCGCCCTTGCAGCCAACAACGGTAGCTACTACCAAGCCTAATTAGCGGGAAAGGAATTTAATTATGAAACAAGCTGTTATCGTAGATTGCATTCGTACTCCTATGGGCCGCTCTAAGGCTGGGGTGTTCCGTAATGTACGTGCAGAAACACTCTCTGCCGAATTAATGAAAGGTCTATTACTGCGTAACCCGCAATTAGATCCCAATACTATTGAAGACGTTATTTGGGGCTGCGTGCAGCAAACCCTAGAGCAAGGCTTCAACATTGCCCGTAATGCATCATTGCTGGCAGGTATCCCGAAGACGGCTGGCGCCGTGACAGTCAACCGCCTATGTGGTTCTTCAATGGAAGCCATCCACCAAGCAGCACGTGCCATTATGACAGGCATGGGCGACACCTTTATCATTGGTGGTGTTGAGCATATGGGCCACGTCCCGATGAACCACGGTGTGGATTTCCATCCTGGTTTAGCCAATAACGTTGCTAAAGCATCTGGCATGATGGGCTTAACCGCTGAGATGTTAGGTAAGCTTCACGGTATTACCCGTGAGCAGCAGGATGCCTTTGCAGTGCGTTCACACCAACGCGCTTACGCAGCCACAGTTGAAGGACGTTTTGCCAAGGAAATCTATGGCATCGAAGGTCATGATGCTAACGGTGCACTGATTAAAGTACTGCACGACGAAGTGATTCGCCCAGAAACGACCATGGAATCGTTAGCAGCACTGCGCCCAGTATTCGACCCTGCAAACGGTACTGTGACTGCGGGTACCTCATCAGCCTTATCCGACGGTGCTTCGGCCATGTTAATTATGGAAGAATCTAAAGCGCGCGCTTTGGGTCTACCAATCCGTGCACGCATTCGCTCTATGGCGGTTGCAGGTTGTGATGCGGCTATCATGGGTTACGGCCCAGTGCCTGCCACGCAAAAAGCACTTGCTCGCGCCGGTATTACCGTTGCCGACTTAGATGTGATTGAACTTAACGAAGCCTTTGCTGCTCAGTCTTTACCTTGTGTGAAAGATTTAGGTTTAGCAGATGTGGTTGATGACAAAATCAACCTCAACGGCGGCGCAATTGCACTAGGTCACCCACTGGGTTGTTCTGGCGCGCGTATTTCAACGACGCTGATCAACCTGATGGAACACAAAGATGCGACCTTAGGTTTAGCCACTATGTGTATCGGTTTAGGCCAAGGTATTGCAACCGTTTTCGAACGCGTTTAATCCTTAACGATTCTCCCTTCAAAGAGCCGGACTCAGTTCCGGCTTTTTTATGCAGCTTTAAAATCATTGTGAAATAATGCCACGCTAAAACGTCGATGATAAAGTTGCTAAGCCAAAAACGCTTAAAGTTAGATTATCTCGATTTTATAGCAGCTATAAAAGTCCCGTATTTTTTTATGATGAAGAGATCCATCCCATTCTCAAGCATTTGAGGAAGATTAGGGATCACGAAATAACATTGTTCCACGTGAAACATCTCACTAATCCCGATTCTCGGATAAATAAAATGGAGTAAAACCAATTACCCGTTGCATCACAAAATCAGGCCGCCAACTTGGTTTATCAAAACCACTGGAGTAACATTAGCCAATTCTGTTTAACCGTTCAGTCGAGGTCATATGAACGACGTTTTCTCAACCGCACAACACAAACTGGATGCTCTTGGTTTGCGCTGCCCAGAACCAGTAATGATGGTGCGTAAAACGGTAAGACAAATGGCTCAAGGAGAAACACTGCTTATCATCGCGGATGATCCTGCTACTACCCGTGATATTCCCAGTTTTTGTGAGTTTATGGATCACACACTGATCGCCAGTGAAACCAACCAAATACCCTATCAATATTTGATTAAAAAGGGACTCTAAGTCCCAACATCGACATTAGGATAAGGACATCAAACATGCCGAAACTAGTTGCTATCGCCTACAAAACGATTAAACGCGGACCAATGAATGAGGTGCTGTGCGCGAATGTCACCCAGCACAGCGGTATTGAAAAAGATGTATTTGGTCGCCCAGGCAAAAGGCAAGTCACCGTACTCTCGCTCCAGCAGTGGCAAATAGCGTGTCAAAGTATAGGTGCAAATTTACCTTGGACGACTCGCCGCGCCAATCTTTTAGTCGATGGATTAACTTTTAGTCCTGCCGATGTGGGTAAACAGTTGCACATTGGGGATCTCTGCCTCGAAGTCACAGGAGAAACTGATCCCTGTAAAAAGATGGACCAAGCTCATGCCGGCTTAGAGTCAGCACTAACACCTGATTGGCGAGGCGGTGTCACTTGCCGTGTCATCAATGATGCCATGATCCACATCGGCGATCCCGTCACATTAAACTAATCATCACTTCATGGAGAGTAAGCTGCATTACTCTCCCACAGTTTCTCCGCCTCAACTGCTGCCCCTCGGTCATTAATTGAAACAGTATTTCCGTTTTCCTTACAGGGTATTTGTGCGATAACTTAGCGTAGCATTAACAAATATTTATCCAACCTGATAACAATCAAGCCCTAGAATAACGATAACAGGACATAACATGTTGAAACCTAAGCTGACACCGCTTTATATCGCCCTGATGCTTGGCCTTAACTCCCACGCTGTACAGGCAGCAGACGCCCAAAAAACGAGTTGGGACGTCAATGCGCCAGCCAATGCCCCGCTAGAAAAAGTGGCAATAGATGTAACCGAAGGCACTTGGATGAACATCAGTGTCAGTCCAGACGGCAAACATTTAGTATTCGATTTACTCGGTGATATTTATCAAATCCCAGTCACGGGAGGTGAAGCAAAACCATTAGCTCAAGGCATAGCCTGGCAAATGCAGCCCGTTTATAGCCCTGATGGTAAACACATCGCCTTTACCTCTGATGCGGATGGTGGTGACAATATTTGGATTATGGATGTCGATGGCAGCAATCCACGCACCGTCACATCAGAAACTTTTCGCTTACTCAACAGCCCAGCGTGGAGCCCTGATTCGCAATATTTAGTGGGTCGTAAACATTTTACCGCCAGTCGTAGTTTAGGTGCCGGCGAAGTATGGCTCTACCATGTTGCTGGTGGCGAAGGTGTAAAACTCACCGAACGCCCAAATGATGAGAAAGACTTAGGTGAACCTGCCTATTCACCCGATGGCCGCTATATCTATTTCAGTCAAGATGACACTCCAGGAAAAACCTTCCATTACTCCAAAGACTCAGTAAACGGCATCTATAAAATCAAGCGTTACGATACCAAAACAGGTGATATCGAAATTCTGATCGAAGGGACTGGCGGAGCCATTCGCCCAACCCCAAGTCCTGATGGCACCAAACTGGCCTACATCAAGCGTGATGATTTCCAATCATCCTTATATTTGCTTGATTTGAAATCCGGTGAAACCACTAAACTGTTCGGCGATTTAGACCGCGATATGCAAGAGACTTGGGCAATCCATGGTGTTTACCCGACGATGGCATGGACTCCAGACAACAAAGACATCTTCTTCTGGGCTAAAGGCAAAATTAACCGCCTCAACGTTGCTAATAAAACGGTCACCGATATTCCATTTTCCGTAAAAACCCAAATAGACGTTCAGCCTTCAGTACGCTTTAAACAAGATATTGATAAAGATGTATTCGATGTAAAAATGCTGCGAATGGCACAAGTTTCACCGGATGGAAGTAAGGTCGCCTTCGAAGCATTGGGTAAAATCTGGTTGAAGACACTTCCCGATGGCAAGATGTCGCGCTTAACCGAGTTAGATAACGATATCGAAGAACTCTATCCCCAGTGGTCGCGTGATGGCAAAAATATTGTCTTCACAACTTGGAATGACCAAGACCAAGGCACAGTACAAGTGATCAGCGCTAAAGGTGGCAAAGCGAAACAAGTTACCACTGAGCCAGGAAAATACGTCGAGCCCACCTTTTCTCCCGATGGCGAACTTGTGGTGTATCGTAAAACCCAAGGCGGCCATCTCACACCTCGAACTTGGTCGCAGGAACCAGGTCTGTACAAGGCCGATTTAAAAACCAAACAAAATAAAAAAATCTCCGCAGAAGGCTATCAAGCACAATTCGGAGCCTCAGCCGATCGCATATTTTTTATGAATAGTGGTGAAGATGACACACCGCAGCTTGCCTCTATTAACTTGGATGGGTTTGATAAGCGCGTTCACTACAGCAGTAAGCATGCAACTGAATTTAGAGTCTCACCCGACGGTAAACAGCTTGCCTTTGCCGAGCGCTTTAAAGTTTGGGTGACGCCCTTTGCTAAACATGGTGAAACCGTTGAAATCGGCCCTAACGCCAGCAATCTTCCAGTCACTCAGTTAAGTGTGCGAGCCGGCGAAAGTATCAGTTGGAATAGCAAGAGTAATCAACTCTATTGGACTCTTGGCCCAGAACTGTACCAAGCCGATGTTGATTCGCAGTATCTTAAAAAGAACGCGCAAACTAAGCCAAGCATTATCAATTTAGGCTTTACTGAAAAAGCTGATGTTCCACGTGGAACAGTCGCCTTTGTAGGCGGTAAAGTGATCACCATGGAAAATGACCAAGTCATCGATAAGGGAGTCGTGATCGTCAAAGACAATCATATTGTTGCTGTTGGCGACGCTAACACGGCAATTCCAAAGGATGCACAAGTTATCGATATAAGCGGCAAATCCATTATGCCCGGTTTGTTTGACGCTCACGCCCATGGCGCCCAGGCCGATGATGAAATAGTGCCCCAACAAAACTGGGCGCTCTACTCTGGATTATCCCTAGGCGTGACGACCATCCATGATCCATCGAACGATACCACTGAAATCTTTGCCGCTTCTGAGCAACAAAAAGCTGGTAATATCGTTGGCCCGCGGATTTTCTCCACTGGAACAATTCTCTACGGCGCAAATGCACCCGGATACACCTCGCATATCGACTCACTCGATGATGCAAAATTCCATTTAGAGCGACTCAAAAAAGTTGGTGCCTTTAGCGTTAAGAGCTACAACCAACCGCGTCGCAATCAAAGACAACATGTTATCGCTGCAGCTCGTGAACTCGAAATGATGGTCGTGCCAGAGGGTGGCAGCTTACTGCAACATAACCTGACCATGGTTGCCGATGGCCATACAACCGTAGAACACTCGTTACCCGTGGCAAATATTTATAACGATATTAAACAGTTCTGGGGCCAAACTAAGGTCGGTTACACTCCAACCTTGGTCGTCGCCTACGGCGGTATTTCGGGTGAAAACTATTGGTATGATAAGACCGATGTGTGGGCCCATCCACGTTTGTCTATGTATGTGCCAAGCGATATTTTGCAGGCTCGATCAATGCGTCGCCCCCACGCTCCAGACAGTCACTACAACCACTTCAATGTTGCTAAAGTGGCTAATGAGTTTAATAAATTAGGCATTCATCCAAATATTGGCGCCCACGGTCAACGTGAGGGTTTAGCCGCCCATTGGGAAATGTGGATGTTCGCCCAAGGTGGCATGAGCAATATGGATGTACTCAAAACTGCGACCATCAACCCTGCCACCACCTTCGGCTTAGAGCATCAACTTGGCTCGATTAAGCCAGGTAAGCTTGCAGATTTAATCGTTATTGATGGCGATCCATTAGCGGATATTCGAGTCACAGATAAAGTCACTTATACTATGGTCAATGGTAAGTTGTTTGATGCTGAGTCGATGAACCAACTCAATGGCAGCAAACAACAGCGTAAGCCTTTCTTCTTCCAGAAAATCTAATCTCAGCAAGTAGAAATAACAAAAGGCATGTTCCACGTGGAACATGCCTTTTCTATTTCGCTGCCCATCAAAGCAAACTGAATTAATTATTGATGATCACAACAAGCTTGATAAGAAATACAGTCAACTAGATGATCGTTCACCATTCCCACCGCCTGCATAAAAGCATAACAAATCGTCGGACCAACAAAGTTAAAGCCAAGCTTTTTTAATGCCTTAGACATAGCCTCTGATTCAGGTGTTTGCGCAGGCACCTGCGACATGGAGGTAAATTGATTCACCAATGGCTTGCCACCAACGAAGCTCCATAGAAATTCAGAAAAATCTTTGCCATCCGCAGTGTATGCTAAGTATCCTTTTGCATTACGAATAATCGAATGGATCTTAAGGCGATTACGCACAATTCCTGGGTTAGCCATCAACTCCTCGACTTTAGCGTCGTCAAAAGTTGCAATCACAGCCGGCTCAAAATCCGCAAAGGCTTGTTCGTAGTTTTGCTGCTTCTTTAAGATAGTAATCCAAGATAACCCAGCTTGTTGCCCATCTAAACAGAGCTTGGCAAACAACTCCTTCGAATCATAAACTGGGCGTCCCCACACCTTATCGTGGTACTCGCGATACAAGGGATCATCACTGACCCAATTACAGCGGATTTCTTCCATGGCCTATCTACCTTAACGTTTTAACGAAGAAGGTAAAAAATAACCTACATAAGCAGAGATCTACAAGGTATAATCGAAACCATTTTCTATTCAAGCTGACGGCAGTAGACAAGTAGACATGACGACGAAACACGACGTAAAAACATTTCAGGGTTTCATTCTAACCCTACAGGAATATTGGGCGCAGCAAGGCTGTGCAATCGTTCAACCTCTAGATATGGAAGTCGGTGCGGGTACATTCCACCCACAAACTTTCCTACGCTCTTTAGGGCCTGAGCCAATGAGCAGTGCCTATGTGCAGCCATCGCGCCGCCCTACCGACGGCCGTTACGGTGAAAACCCAAACCGTCTGCAGCACTACTACCAATTCCAAGTCGTGTTAAAACCGTCACCGGATAATATCCAAGAACTCTATTTAGGTTCTCTGCAAGCTCTTGGTATTGATACACAAATCCATGATATCCGTTTTGTGGAAGACAACTGGGAATCACCAACGCTAGGCGCTTGGGGTCTGGGTTGGGAAGTCTGGTTAAACGGCATGGAAGTGACTCAGTTTACTTACTTCCAACAAGTCGGCGGCTTAGAGTGTAGCCCTGTCACAGGTGAAATCACATACGGTTTAGAGCGTCTCGCCATGTATATCCAAGGTGTAGATAGCGTGTACGACCTCGTATGGACCGATGGTCCAATGGGCCTAATCACCTATGGCGATGTGTTCCACCAAAACGAAGTTGAGCAATCGACCTATAACTTTGAGCACGCAGACGTCGACTTTATGTTTGCCCTGTTCGATCAATGCGAAAAAATGTGTCAGCACTTATTGTCGCTTGAAAAACCATTACCTCTACCCGCCTATGAGCAAGTGATGAAAGCCTCGCACGCCTTCAACCTGCTCGATGCACGCCACGCCATTTCAGTGACTGAACGTCAGCGTTATATCCTGCGCGTTCGTACAATGGCTAAAGCCGTTGCTGAATCCTATTATCAGGCACGCGAAGCGCTTGGCTTCCCAATGTGTAAGTAGAGGTAACACATGAATTTTGAAAACTTACTCATCGAGTTAGGCACTGAAGAATTACCGCCAAAGGCGCTGCGTAAACTGGCTGAGTCTTTCTTAGCGAACTTCACCGAAGAATTGACCAAAGCCGATTTAGCTTTTAAATCAGCTGTTTGGTATGCAGCGCCCCGCCGTTTAGCCATTAATGTGACTGAACTGGCTATTGCTCAAGCGGACAAAATCGTTGAAAAGCGCGGCCCCGCTGTCAGCTCAGCTTTCGATGCCGAAGGTAAACCAACCAAAGCCGCAGAAGGTTGGGCACGTGGTAACGGTATTACCGTTGACCAAGCTGAGCGTTTGGTGACCGATAAAGGTGAATGGCTGGTTTATAACGCCAAAGTAGAAGGCGTTGAAACCAAGAGCTTAATCGCAGCGATGGCGCAACGTGCGCTGGATAAGTTACCCATTCCTAAGCCAATGCGCTGGGGAAGCAGCAAGACACAATTTATTCGCCCGGTTCACACCGCTACCATGCTGTTAGGCAGTGAGTTAATTGAAGGTGAATTGCTCGGCATTAAATCGGCACGTAATGTTCGTGGTCACCGCTTTATGGGGACAGGCTTCGAGCTTGACCATGCAGACAACTACCTGACACTGCTGAAAGAAAAAGGTAAAGTCATCGCCGACTACGAAAGCCGTAAAGCCTTAATCAAAGCCGATGCAGAAAAAGCGGCCGCTAAGATTGGTGGCACCGCCGATATCGAAGACGACCTGCTGGAAGAAGTCACCTCTTTAGTTGAATGGCCAGTCGTATTAACCGCAAGCTTTGAAGAGAAGTTCTTGAACGTGCCTTCAGAAGCCTTGGTTTATACGATGAAGGGCGATCAGAAATACTTCCCAGTATTCGATGATGCCGGTAAGTTACTGCCAAACTTTATCTTTGTCGCCAATATCGAATCAAAAGATCCGGCGCAAATCATTGCTGGTAATGAGAAAGTGGTTCGTCCACGCTTGGCTGATGCTGAGTTTTTCTTTAATACCGATAAGAAGCACACACTAGAATCACGTTTACCGAGCCTTGAGACCGTCTTGTTCCAACAACAACTCGGCACCTTAAAAGACAAAGTGACTCGTATCTCTGCCCTAGCCGCCTTTATTGCCGAACAAACTGGCGCTAACGCCGTTGATGCCGCCCGCGCAGGTTTATTGTCTAAAACAGACTTAATGACCAATATGGTGATGGAGTTTACCGATACTCAAGGCACTATGGGCATGCATTACGCCCGCCTAGACGGTGAAACTGAAGCCGTAGCCTTAGCCATGGAAGAGCAATACAAGCCAAAATTCTCTGGCGATACAGTTCCGACGGCAGCGGTATCTTGCGCAGTCGCTTTAGCGGATAAACTCGATACCTTAGTCGGTATCTTCGGTATTGGTCAGGCACCTAAGGGCGCAGCTGACCCATTTGCTCTACGCCGCGCCGCTATCGGTGTGCTACGCATTATCGTTGAGAACAAGCTGCCACTAGACTTAGTGACCCTAATTGCTAAGGCTCAGGAACTCCATGGAATCAACTTAAGCAACGCGAATGCAAGCGATGAAGTGCTTGAGTTCTTAATGGCACGTTTCCGTGCTTGGTACCAAGATAAAGGTATCGATGTTGATGTGATCCTCGCCGTATTAGCACGTCGCCCAACTCGCCCAGCTGACTTTGATAGCCGTATCAATGCGGTATCACACTTCAGAAGCTTAGAAGCCTCTAGCGCTCTGGCAGCGGCGAATAAGCGTGTATCTAACATTCTGGCGAAAGTAGAAGGCGAACTACCGACTGCGATAAATTCAGCTCTGTTAGCCGAAGCAGCAGAACAAGCGTTAGCTGCAAAACTTGCTGAACTTCAGCCTCTGCTTGCTCCACTGTTTGCGAATGCGGATTACCAACAGGCATTAACGCTGCTGGCGAGCTTACGTGAAAGTGTTGACCAGTTCTTCGAAGACGTGATGGTAATGGCCGATGACGAAGCCCTGAAAAACAACCGTTTAGCCCTGCTAAATAACCTACGTGAGCAATTCTTACATGTAGCGGATATTTCTCTACTCCAGTAAGTCACACGTTAGGTGCCAATAAAAAACGCGCTGATAGCGCGTTTTTTTTTGGCTGCAATTTATTAAAATTGCTGGAGTTTTTCATGCAACGCCTCAAATTGAACTTGATCGAGTCCAACCAAGGCTAACAAGTTACTCAGCATGTCTGCAGGCAATTTACCCGCTTGCTGCAGCATCGAAATCTCACTGATGATATTTGCGCGCCAAACCACTGCGGCAATCCCCTCATGCGGCCGGGTATGTAAGTGGGCAAGTTTATCCAGTTGAGCTTCAAAAATACTGGGTAACTGCCAATATCTTGCTAATAACGCACTTAAGGTAAGTGATTTGGCCGTCATCACTTGTCGGAATAACCAAGAATTTGGCTGCTCACCAGGCTCTGCTTGCACAAAAGCATCAAGCAACATTTTGAAGATGGCGAGCTTACCCACATCATGCAGTAATCCTAATAGGAATGCGGTATCCCTATCTTCTTCACTCAGCTCGCTAGTTAAAAAGGCCACCTGCATTGAATGACGCCAAATCTCAGCGCCAAAGCGCCGAAAATAAATGGGTTTAATATCTAGCATCTCACGCACTAGGCAGCTAGTCACAAAGCAACGTAACTGTTCACGGCCAAGTTGTACTAAAGCTTGCTGCAAGCTAGTCACTTCCCGCTCACCACGCTTAAAGGCCGGTGAGTTACACAGCTTAAGCACTTCGACGCTCAGTAAGGGATCTTGCTCGATTAACGCCAACAAGTCTTTAGTATCAAACTGTGGATCTGCTAACTTACGGTCTAGCTCCAATACCTTAGAGGGAAGCTTCAGCACCTTTTCGGCTATCACTTGTGGCGATGCTAAGGCTAGCTCTATTTCAGCCATGACACGCCGTTCAAGGTTATTAGCAACGCCACCAGCATCTTTGGTTCTGGCGGGGAATAACAAACTATAAAACAGCGCCGCTAAGTCAATACTCATCGAAGTATCACATTGCTCTTCTACACGTTTTTTAGGTGACGCTGTCGTTAAAGGTTTGCTGAGATCGGTCTGACTAAAGCTTTTAGGTCGCTCAAGTGTTGCTTGCTCACGGATATTAAAAATTTTGTTGAATATGGATTTAATCAAAATATTCCAACCTACGAAAGCTGTGTTTACTGAGCCAGTATTACATTATCCGTCCATTGTAATTGATATGCTAGAGCAGCCACTATCAGTATTATGTGCAGCTTGAGTATATGTTGCCAAACTTAAGATAAGGTTACCAAGTCGAATTGTTTCACGTGAAACCATAGTCCAATTTAGCTTGATAGCGTGAGCAATTTGAATAGCTGAATATGAGCATGCAACAACTCAACGGCTCGGAGAAAAACAAACATAATGTATAGTGCTTAGCACGACTCAAAATTGGAAGGCGCTTATGAAACTCTATATCGGCAATAAAAACTACTCTAGCTGGTCGCTCCGAGCTTGGTTAATGGCTGCGAAATCAGGCGTTAAGTTCGATGAAGTGCTATTACAACTCGATACCGATAGCTTCTACCAGCAACTCCAATCCATTTCGCCAACGCTAAAAGTACCAACACTGGTCGATGGTGACATTACCGTTTGGGATTCACTGTCGATTTGTGAATATATCAATGATTGTTATCTTTCAGGCGCTGCATGGCCACAAGAGCCAAAACAAAAAGCCAAGGCTCGCTCCCTCGCCTGTGAAATGCATTCAGGCTTTCATGCCCTACGAAATGCCCTGCCTATGAATATCCGTACCCGTCGATATGTCGAGCTTAGCCCCGCTGTTCAGCAAGATATTGCACGCATCGACAGCATTTGGTCTCAGCAAATGACTGAGTTTACCCCATCCAAAAATCAGGGCACTTGGTTATTTGGCGAGTGGTCAATCGCCGATATGATGTTTGCACCAGTGGTAATGCGCTTCTTTACCTATGAGATTGAAGTCTCGCAAGCGAGCCGAGCGTATATGGAATTTATTGTGAGCCAGCCAGAAATGCAGGCTTGGATAACTGCCGCAAAAGCGGAGACTGAAATTGTCGAAGCCGATGAGGCGGGTGTTGATAGGTAATTTGTTGCAAAAGAAAAGGGAAAGCTAAGCTTTCCCTTTTTTATCAATCAGTTATATCTGTAAAAAACGATATTAAACGTCTAGATATTAAACGTCTAAGTTAGCTACGTTCAGCGCGTTGGCTTCAATAAACTCACGACGCGGTTCTACTTGATCGCCCATCAAGCAAGTAAACAGCTGATCCGCACCAACGGCATCATCAATGGTCACTTGCAGCATACGGCGTGATTCAGGATCCATTGTGGTTTCCCACAATTGCTCAGGGTTCATCTCACCCAATCCTTTATAACGTTGGATATATAAACCACGTTTAGCTTCAGAAATAGTCCAATCTAGTGCTTCAATGAAGCTCCCAACTTCTTTCACTCGGTCGCCACGTTGCACATAACCACCGACTTCAATCAAGCCTTCTAGGGCTGTACCTAACTTAGCAATACGTTGATAATCCATTGATTGGAAGAAGTCATAGCTAAATAGGTAATGCGTGTCGATACCATGTTTACGAATGGTGATCTTTGGCAGATACACTTTACGCTCAGGATCGAGTACAGGCTCACCAGAATACAGCACGCCGCTATTTTCTAATTCCACCAACTCATGAATAAAGGCGTCTATCCATTCCTTCATCTTAGCTTCATCGGCCAACATCTCATTGCTGATCATTGGGTGGTAAAGCATCCGATTAGTGATATGCGTTGGATAACGTTGCTCTAAACGGGCAACAATCGCCTCTACTTCGCGGTATTGCGTCACTAAACGCTCTAATGGCTCACCCGACATACCTGGCGCACCTTGAGATGGATAAATGCTGGTGCCATCTAACGCTTGAGTGGTCAAATACTGAGTCAGTGCCGCTTCGTCTTTCAGATATTGTTCTTGCTTACCTTTCTTCACTTTGAATAAAGGTGGTTGAGCAATATACACATAACCACGTTCAATCAGTTCAGGCATTTGGCGGAAGAAGAAGGTCAACAGCAAGGTACGAATGTGCGAGCCGTCGACGTCAGCATCCGTCATGATGATGATGTTGTGGTAGCGAGTCTTATCTGGGTTGTATTCATCACGACCAATACCACAGCCAAGTGCGGTGATTAGTGTTGCAACCTCTTGAGAAGACAGCATTTTATCGAAACGGGCTTTCTCAACGTTTAAGATTTTACCTTTCAGTGGCAGAATCGCTTGATTCTTACGATTACGTCCCTGCTTAGCGCTACCGCCAGCAGAGTCCCCTTCCACTATGTAGATTTCTGAAAGACCAGGATCTTTCTCTTGGCAATCCGCCAGCTTACCAGGCAAACCACCTAAATCAAGCGCGCCTTTACGACGGGTCATTTCACGGGCTTTACGCGCCGCTTCACGGGCACGGGCCGCATCAACAATCTTACCAACGATTAACTTAGCATCGGCAGGATTTTCAAGCAGATAGTCGTTTAGCTTTTCACCCATGGTTTGTTCAACCGCGGCTTTCACTTCGCTAGACACTAGCTTGTCTTTGGTTTGCGAGCTGAACTTAGGATCGGGCACTTTAACCGAGATAACAGCCGTTAAACCTTCGCGTGCGTCATCGCCAGTCGCGTTGGTTTTGCCTTTCTTGTTATAACCTTCGTTTTCCATGTAGTTGTTTAGGTTACGTGTCAACGCACTACGGAAACCGGCTAAGTGAGTACCACCGTCACGCTGCGGGATGTTGTTGGTAAAACAGAATATGTTTTCTTGGTAACCATCGTTCCACTGCATCGCCACTTCAACGGTAATGCCGTCGTCACGCTCCTGCATAAAGTGGAATACATCTTTGTTTACCGGCGTTTTATTACGGTTCAAGTAATCAACGAATGCGCTGATACCGCCTTCGTATTTAAAGAATTCGTTTTTATTATCACGCTCGTCGACTAAGCGAATCCCCACACCAGAGTTAAGGAACGATAGTTCTCGCACCCGTTTAGCCAGGATTTCAAAGTGAAACTCAACATCACTGAAAGTTTGCTCACTGGGCCAGAAACGGATTTCGGTACCCGTTTTAGTTGCATCACCAATCTCTTTGATTGGCGCATCAGGTACACCATGGGTGTAAAACTGCTCGTGGACTTTACCATCGCGACGAATAGTTAATTGCAGCTTTTTAGAAAGCGCGTTGACCACCGACACACCCACACCGTGCAGACCACCTGACACTTTATAGGAGTTATCGTCGAACTTACCACCAGCATGCAGAACCGTCATGATAACTTCTGCGGCCGATACACCTTCTTCTTCATGGATAGAGACCGGAATACCACGGCCATCATCCTTAACAGAAACCGAACCATCCACATGGATAGTAATTGTGATATCAGTACAATGGCCCGCTAAGGCTTCATCGATAGAGTTATCGACTACTTCGAACACCATATGATGTAGACCCGTACCGTCGTCGGTGTCACCAATATACATCCCAGGTCTCTTACGTACTGCATCAAGGCCCTTAAGGACCTTAATACTCGAAGAATCGTAACTATTCTCTGACATATTATTCTCTCAATGGTTATTCAATTACCGTTACACGTCCGTGTTCCACATGGAACATCCTACTGGGAGGCGTGTGTAACGAATCGACTATTGCTGCTGGCTCAATGGCGGTCACAAACACTTGTGCACCAGTGTCCACTAGCTGTTTCAGCAATAGCTGCCTATGCTGTGCATCCAACTCGGATGGAAGATCATCCACAAGATAAATACTGTGTTTATCTATTTGTTGTTTGAGCAACTTTCCCTGTGCAATACGCAGTGCACAGACTAATAATTTCAATTGACCACGGGACAGGGCATCCTGCGCCGGCAAAGTGCCTACACGAAGTCTTAAGTCAGCTTTATGGGGACCGCTGACGGTATGACCCGTAGCCAAATCTCTGGGATATTGTGATTCGAGAAGTTGTGCAAAATCCGTTTTGCTATCCCAGCCGCGGGTAAATGAAACCTTAACATTCACCTGCGGTAAAAACTCCTCGATTATACCCTTAAGTAGCTCATTTAACGAGTCTACATAACGGTTTCGTATTTCGGTGACCTGCTCGGTATAACGGACAAACTCCCGATCCCAATATTGGATTTGATCATAGGGAGAATTATTCCTAAGCAGCTGATTTCGTTGCTTAAGAACTCGCCTCACATTCACCCACGCCGCATAAAACTGTGGGTCCGAATGAAAGGCCCCCCAATCAATAAACTGCCTGCGGGATTTTGGACCTTCAAACAATAACGAAAAGCTTTCCGGCGTGATGACTTGTATGGGCAAGGTTTCAGCTAAAGTCGATAGCCGTTTGACCTTTTCGCCGTCAATTTTGACTTCGGTTTCGCCACTGCGAAAACGCCGCAGACCAATTTTACTGTCGCCGCGGGGTAAATTTAAGGTCGCAAACAGGGTTAGTTTGTCTTGGTCGTTATTGATGACTCGCTGGGATAAGTGGCTGCGAAACGAGCGCCCCATCCCGAGAAAGTAAATCGCCTCAAGAATACTGGTTTTGCCACTGCCATTTTGACCATAGATCAGATTAATCCCCTCACTCGGGCTCAGTTGCGCCAATTGAATATTGCGAAAAGAATCAATATTAAGACGGATAAGGCTCATGCGTTACTCATCAAACCGCATCGACGGCTCAGGCCAAGACTCAGGACTGTTATCATACCGCAATTCACATCCATTAGAGTTAATAAGGCAACAAGGGATAAGGTCTGAAGACATATACGCCGCTAAAAAGCGGCGTATGGCACTGCGTAGAAATAGGATGACTATAAGCGCATTGGCATAACCACATACATGGAATCTTCTTCCAAGTGGTTTTCCAATAAAGCACTCGAGTTACCATCGATTAAAGTGATACGCACATCATCGGACTTAAGGTTGTTGAGCACGTCCAATAAGTAACTGACGTTGAAACCAATTTCGAGTGGCTGATTGTTGTAATCCACATCGATGATTTCTTCCGCTTCTTCTTGCTCTGGGTTATTAGCGGTGATTTTCAGTAATCCCGCTTCTAACTGAATGCGTACACCACGAAACTTCTCATTCGATAAAATAGAAGCGCGCGTTAAAGCTTGCTTGAAGTGGTTACGGCTGGCGATAACGATTTTATCACCGCCCTTAGGTAACACGCGGCGATAATCGGGGAAGCGACCATCGACTAATTTGCTGGTAAAGACTGTGGTGCTGGTGGTCGCGCGAATCGCGTTGTCGCCAATGGCAATCGCGATATCTAAATCATCGGCTTCCAACAAACGCGCCATTTCCATCACGCCTTTACGGGGCACGATCACTTGTTTTTCAGGTAATTGTGCATCTATGGTTCTGTGACTTAAGGCTAAGCGGTGACCGTCGGTAGCAATGGCGCGCAGCACATTACCTTCGGTTTCGAGCAATAAACCATTCAGATAGTAACGAACGTCTTGGTTCGCCATCGAAAACTGGGTCGCATCAATCAAAGACTTCAGCACGCCTTGCTTAAGGGTGAATTCGATTTCCGCCTGAAAGGCTTCCACGTTGGGGTATTCTTCTGCGGGCAGGGTTGCCAGCGAAAAACGACTACGGCCAGAGCGTAACAACCACTTGTTATCTTGCTGCTCGACCTTAAGCTCGCTTTGCTCGGGTAAGGATTTAACGATATCTAACAGCTTCTTAGCAGGAACTGTAGTTCGACCTTCTTCGATATCACCATGAATAACCGCCTGACCGACTAACTCAACTTCAAGGTCGGTACCTGTCATTTTGAGTGAGTGACCACTAACTTCTACAAGGAGATTTGCCAAAATAGGCAAGTTATGGCGTCTTTCTACCGCACCACAAACCAATTGAAGCGGCTTTAATAGGGCGTCCCTATCAATTGAAAATTTCATAGTGTCCAAATTCCTTGATTTTAAGAAGATAAGGTTCTAATCAAGTTAGCATAATCTTCTTTAATGTCGTGACTCTCTTCCCGTAGCTGAGCAATCTTACGACAGGCATGTAACACTGTGGTGTGATCTCGACCACCAAAGGCATCACCAATTTCCGGCAAGCTCTGGTTAGTTAATTCTTTGGATAACGCCATGGCCACTTGTCTTGGGCGCGCAACACTGCGCGAACGACGCTTAGACAACATATCAGCCATCTTGATTTTGTAGTATTCAGCTACGGTTTTCTGAATGTTGTCTATAGTGACTAATTTTTCCTGCAGTGCCAAGAGGTCACGTAGTGCTTCACGCACAAAATCAATCGTTATTGGGCGACCGGTAAAATTAGCGTTGGCGATCACGCGGTTTAACGCCCCTTCTAACTCGCGTACGTTTGAACGTAAGCGCTTAGCAATAAAAAAGGCCACTTCATCGGGCAGGTTAATGCCGCTCTCTTGGGCTTTACGCATCAAAATCGCCACGCGAGTTTCAAGCTCTGGCGGTTCAATTGCAACTGTTAAGCCCCAACCAAAGCGGGATTTTAATCTGTCCTCTACCCCGTCGATCTCTTTTGGATAACGATCCGATGTCAGGATGATCTGATGGTTACCTTCAAGCAGTGCGTTAAAGGTATGGAAAAATTCTTCTTGGGATCGGTCTTTATTGGCAAAAAATTGAATATCGTCGATAAACAGTGCATCGACACTACGGTAATAGCGTTTGAATTCTTCGATCGCATTGTTTTGCAGCGCTTTGACCATGTCTTGCACAAAACGCTCAGAATGCATATAAACCACTTTAGCATTGGGATTATTTTTAATGATCCCGTTACCGACAGCGTGCAACAAGTGAGTCTTACCTAGACCAGTTCCACCATATAAGAATAGTGGGTTATATGCACCGCCTGGATTTTCAGCTACTTGCAATGCAGCCGCTTTACCAAGTTGGTTTGACTTACCCTCAACGAAGTTATCGAATTGATAAGTTGGATTGATATTGCTGCGATGGTTAGTGTTAGTCACAGGCTCGGTGGTATTAAATGATGTACCAACAGAAGCCTTAGTTTGGGGATTGGGTACGCGCACTGCTGCGACGGGCGCAGGTTCTGGCTTTTTCGCGGACGGACGACTACCGATATCGAAGCGTAGCTTAGGCGCATCATTACCCATTTGCTCAGTAAAAAACTGATTAATGATATTGATGTACTTATCCCTAACCCAATCGAGCACGAAGCGGTTAGGCGCATATAACACCAAAGTATCTCCATCCATTTCGGCTTGTAACGGTCTGATCCACATACTGAACTGCTGAGCAGAAAGCTCATCTTGCAGTCTTCCGATACATTGTTGCCAAAGTGAAACCGCCACTAAGTTATCCCCAAAAGATCATCAAAAAGAGGTGTATTCTATAGCGAGATCTCAAGGATCGCTATCCTTAAAAAATAATTATCCCCAACAAGATCATTCTTTGTCAGCATCCTCGATCATCAAAGATCAAATTCGATCCTTTTATTCAACAAATAGGGAAAATCCCGCTTTATTAAGCGATCCAGATTGATCTATAATGGCGCCCCTTTGATCTGTTAACAGATCCTCTTAACTACTAGATGTAGTGTCCATACACAGAGTTATCCACATCTTATAGTGTGTGGGGGGAGTTGATCTAAGGATACGCTGGCAGAAATAACCCACTTGCTGACTTTCGTTGTTGACGGGGACAAGTAAAGTGATTACAATTCGGCCTCTTTTTTACCCTTACCTCTATTCGTGGAGATAAGGATATGTTCACTAATAACAAAGACGGATTGCCATCATGAGTAAACGTACTTTTCAACCTAGCAACCTGAAGCGCAAGCGTTCTCACGGCTTCCGCGCTCGTATGGCTACTGCAGGCGGCCGTAAGGTGCTTGCACGTCGTCGTGCGAAAGGTCGCGCTCGTTTATCTGCTTAATTAAGTGGATAACTAGTTGACTAGCTATACCTTTACGCGGGAGTTACGCTTGCTAACTCCCGCGCAATTTAAATCTGTATTTTCCAATCCCATCAAAGCATCTTCTGCTGAAATAACCTTGCTTGCCATTCCTAATTCGGAACAACATCCGCGTCTGGGTCTTACTGTTGCTAAACGCTACGTAAAACGTGCCAATCAGCGAAATCGCATTAAGCGAGTGATCAGAGATAGTTTTCGCCTCAATCAACACAATATTCCTCATCTTGATATTGTTGTGCTGGTTAGAAATGGGGTGATGGAAATGGAAAATGCCGAACTCAACAAGTTGATAGAAAAGCTATGGCGCAAACTCAGTCGCCGCTACAATGGCTAGCAACCACGTTTATTCGTGGCTATCAAATCTTCATCAGCCCAATCTTGGGACCTCGATGTCGTTTCAATCCCACTTGCTCTCATTACGCCATTGAGGCAATAAAAGTGCACGGAACCGCGAAAGGTTGTTGGTTTGCATTGAAACGCATATTAAAATGTCACCCTTTGCATCCCGGCGGTAGTGATCCCGTCCCCCCTAAAAATGACAGGTGTAATAAATAGGCTATGGAATCTCAACGCAATATATTGCTAATAGGACTACTGTTTGTCAGCTTTTTGCTGTGGCAACAGTGGCAAGCAGACAAAGCTCCAAAACCCGTTGCAACCGAATCGTCTGTAGTGGCGAATGCGACCACTAATCACAGTGCTGATGTTCCAGAAGCGGATACTGGTGTGCCAGCAGCAGTCGCTGCGACGCAAAATCTAATCACTGTTAAAACCGATCAGCTCGATGTGCAAATCAACCCTGTGGGTGGTGATATTGTTTTTGCTGCACTGGTTTCACATAAATTGGAACAGGGTAAAGACCAGCCATTTGTTTTGCTTGAGCAAACCAAAGATTACACTTATATCGCTCAGAGTGGCCTAATTGGCCGTGATGGTATAGATAGCAGTGCTAAAGGTCGCGCCGCATTTGCCGCCAGCAAAACTGAATTTACCTTAGCCGATGGCCAAGACACCTTAGAAGTACCACTGACCTATGTGGCTGATAACGGTGTGACTTACACAAAAGTGTTTATATTCCATCGTGGCAAGTTTAACGTTGATATCGATTACAAAATCAACAACACCTCAGCTGCTCCATTACAAGTTCAGATGTACGGTCAGATTAAACAGACCATCAAGCCATCTGAAAGCAGCATGATGATGCCAACTTACCGTGGCGCCGCGTTTTCGACTCAAGATGTACGTTACGAAAAGTACAAGTTTGAAGATATGAGCAAGAGCAATCTCAATCAACCGACTCTCGGTGGTTGGGCGGCGATGCTGCAACATTACTTCGTATCAGCTTGGATCCCACCAGCAACCGATAGCAACACGATTTTCTCGAGTGTAAGCGCTGGCGGTTTAGCGAACATTGGTTTCCGTGGCGCGATATATGATATTGCACCAGGTGCAACGCAAGAAATTAGCTCACAGTTTTATGTTGGCCCTAAAGATCAAAAAGCGCTATCTGCGTTATCTGATACCTTAAACCTAGTAGTTGATTACGGTTTCCTTTGGTGGTTAGCCGTTCCAATCCACTGGTTATTGATGTTCTATCAATCATTTGTGGGTAACTGGGGTGTGGCAATTATCCTGATCACCTTAACCGTTCGTGGTTTACTGTTCCC
The DNA here is from genome assembly GCF_000798835.1 of Shewanella sp. ZOR0012. Lineage (NCBI taxonomy): Bacteria > Pseudomonadati > Pseudomonadota > Gammaproteobacteria > Alteromonadales > Shewanellaceae > Shewanella > Shewanella sp. ZOR0012. Next base: position 3,176,714 of record NZ_JTLE01000094.1, on the reverse strand, counting down.
GCTTACCAAAGCGCAGTACACCTCAATGGCGAAGATGCGTAACCTACAGCCAAAACTGCAGGAACTAAAAGAGCGTTTCGGCGATGACCGTCAAAAGATGGGTCAAGCCATGATGGAACTGTATAAGAAGGAAAAAGTTAACCCTATGGGTGGCTGTTTACCTATTATTTTACAGATGCCAATCTTTATTGCCCTATACTGGGTATTGCTAGAGAGCTTCGAGCTGCGTCATGCTCCATTTATGTTATGGATCCACGACTTATCAGTACAAGATCCATACTACATTCTGCCGCTGCTGATGGGTGTGTCCATGTTTGTGATGCAAAAAATGCAACCCATCGCACCGACAATGGACCCAATGCAAGTGAAGATGATGCAATGGATGCCAGTGATCTTTACCGTATTCTTCCTGTGGTTCCCATCGGGTCTGGTACTGTACTGGTTAGTGGGTAACATTGTTGCCATCATCCAGCAGAAGATTATTTATGCAGGTCTAGAGAAAAAAGGCTTAAAATAAGCCCAAGCGCTAGATAGGAGCTAACAGCTCAGCATATTCAAAAAGGCGGCTTCATTGGCCGCCTTTTCCTTTAGATAATTTGATCGATATTAATGGGTATTTCCGTGACAACTGACACTATCGTGGCACAGGCCACCGCGCCCGGACGGGGCGGCGTGGGTATCATTCGTATCTCTGGTGATAAGGCAACTGATGTGGCCATGGCCGTATTGGGTCATTTACCTAAACCCCGTTACGCCGATTACTGCGACTTTAAAAATGCCTCAGGCCAAGTGATAGACCAAGGTATCGCACTGTTTTTTAAAGGCCCTAATTCCTTCACGGGTGAAGATGTATTAGAGCTGCAGGGCCACGGTGGTCAAATCGTCCTCGATATGCTGATCAAACGCGTGCTCGAAGTCGAAGGCATTCGCATCGCCAAACCCGGCGAGTTTAGCGAACAGGCCTTTATGAACGATAAACTAGACTTAACCCAGGCCGAAGCCATTGCCGACCTTATCGATGCCACCAGTGAACAAGCGGCTAAAAGCGCGCTGCAATCGCTCCAAGGTGAGTTTTCGAAGGAAGTGCATGAGCTGGTGGATCAAGTCACCCATCTGCGTTTATACGTCGAAGCCGCGATTGATTTCCCCGATGAAGAAGTCGACTTTTTAAGTGATGGCAAAATTGCCAATGCACTCTACAAAATCATCGACAAACTCAGCGCCGTCCAAGCCAGTGCCAAGCAAGGCTCGATTATCCGCGAAGGCATGAAGGTGGTGATTGCCGGTCGCCCCAATGCCGGAAAATCCAGTCTACTTAATGCGCTCGCCGGTAAAGAGTCGGCGATTGTGACCGAAATAGCTGGCACCACTCGCGATGTGCTGCGCGAACACATTCATTTAGATGGTATGCCGCTGCATATTATCGACACCGCAGGTTTACGGGATACCACAGATACGGTTGAACAAATCGGTATCGAGCGCGCTTGGAATGAAATCAACAGTGCCGATCGGGTGTTGTTTATGGTCGATGGCACCACCACGGATGCCGTCGATCCTCACGATATTTGGCCCGATTTTATCGATCGTCTCCCCGCCAATTTAGGCGTGACCGTTGTCCGCAATAAGGCCGATCTCACCGGTGAAAACCTCGCCATGACCGAAGAAAAAGGTTACAGCGTGTATAGGATCTCGGCCAAAACAGGCCTCGGTGTTGACGAGTTAAAACAGCACCTTAAATCGCTGATGGGTTATCAGAGTAATCTCGAAGGTGGCTTTATCGCCCGTCGTCGTCACCTCGAAGCATTGGATGTTGCCGCAAGCCATCTGCAACTCGGTAAAGAGCAATTAGAGGTTTATCTCGCAGGTGAACTGTTAGCAGAAGAGCTCAGAATGGCGCAACTCGCCCTATCTGAAATCACTGGCCGTTTTACTTCAGACGATCTACTCGGCAAAATTTTTAGCTCATTCTGTATCGGGAAGTAAAATAGTAAAACGCATCAAACCAAATCAAAACAACATTATGATTTTAAAATAATTTTGTTTTATTGGGTGGGAAGTGATTTGAAGGGTTTTGTCGATTCTTGCTCCGTATGTGCTCCGAAGATAAATTTTGGAGCACATTTGTAATATAAGAAAAAAACCCATTAAATAAATATATTAGTAGACAAGAATAAAGCCTAAACTTGCCTAATTGGCCAAAATAGAACGAATACTGTTCCTCCACGACCCGATGGCTGGCAGACCACATGGCCGCCGTGAGCTTCAACAATAGTCTTAACCACGGCAAGACCAAGCCCGCTACCGCCACTTTTTCGTGAACGAGAAGGATCGACTCGACGAAATGCTTCGAATACGTAACTGGCGGCAGCATCAGGGATACCTGGCCCCTCATCTTCCACACTTAGATAGCAATTATCATCCGAATGATAGAGCCGCACGGTTAACTCGCCGGGATCTGCATGCTGGCGAGCATTTTCTAGGAGTGCGATTAGCACCTGACGGATACGGATGGCATCACAGTAAACTTGAAGGCTAGAATCGAGTTCCAACTTAAGTTTGAGTCCTCTGGCATCTAAAGCCGCTGCAAAGGTTTCAATCACTGTACTAAGTTCATCCGCTAAACAAACCTCTACACGATGTAACTCTAAGTGGCCACTGTCGTTAAGGCTCAGCACTCGTAAATCTTCTATCAGGTGATTTAAGCCTTCGACCTGCCGTAACAATCCCTCGAACAACTCACTATTAGGACTAAAAACACCTTCCGCTAAGCCCTGCAATCGACCACGCAAAATGGTGACCGGAGTGCGAAGCTCATGGGCAATAGCCGCATTCCAAAACTCCCGCTCGCGGGTCATACACTCTAATCGCTCAGCCATCGCATTAAAGTCACTGACCAGTTGCGCGGTTTCTCCCATAGTATCTTGATCCATTTTTGCGCGTGCGTTGAGTTTACCTAGAGCGACTTCGCGTAGGCTATATGCCACAGAATTCAACGGATTGAGGATTCGCCGAGACAGACGAACAGCAACAAAAAGCGACATCCCCAATGCGGCGGCGATAGTGCAAACAATCCAGAGCATCTCCATCCGAGAAGGCATCCAAGTTTCAGAGATGCTGCCAGGCAAGTAGGTCACCGCAATAGCATAGAAAACATAGGAACCAAATACCGACAGGAAAATAATCCCTAGCGTCATCACTGCTAAGGATTTAATAATTTGTCTGCGTAAGCCTGGTGATTGCTTCATACTTCACCACCAAAGCGATAGCCAACCCCCCAGATGCTGAGCGGTACTCCTTGAATATTAAGGGCTTCAAGTTTTTTACGCAGCTTGCTGATATGACTATCTACAGTGCGTTCCTGAGTATCACCTTCGGGCAAGCAATTAATCAGCAGCTCCTCACGGCTAAAAACACGTTTTGGCGCCCGCATCAGACAGGCTAACAGTTTAAATTCAGTGAGTGTCAGATCGAGTATTTGCTGCTGACCTTTCAAGTTCACGCTGGCCTCGTGACTGTCTAAGTCGATTTGAAACTGGCCGACGCGCAATATTTGGCTATTGGTAGACGGGTTAATTCGGACGCGTCGCAAAACAGCTTGAACCCTAGCGACCACCTCAGCAGGATTGAAAGGCTTAACCACATAGTCATCGGCACCGAGGCGTAACCCCATTAACTTATCGATATCTTGGTCAAGCGCGGTAAGCATGATCACTGGTGTATCGCCACGGGAACGAATTTCATTCAATACCTTCCAGCCATCGAGATTAGGCATCTGTACATCAAGCAACAACAGATCGGGCTTAAATGTACCGTGCATGGCTAATGCTTGAATACCATCCGTAGCGTGTTGAGTTCGCAGCCCACTTCGCTGTAAATAGGCAATCAGAATCTCGGCAATCTCGGCTTCATCTTCGGCAATCAGTACAAGTGCCGAAGTCATCTGACTTTTTGTGGCATTGAGATTGGACATAAATAGCTCTAAGGCTGAAATTGAAGAACTTTATCACTCCCTCCACACATTCTCCACAAAGCCTCGAATAATTCGCAATAGCGACTCGTCATAATTCAGTGAGTTCTCAAGCATTGGTCAATGTCATCAGTGAGAACGTAGCAAATAGAGGAGAGTTGGTTATGTTCAGCAAAAAACGGCATTTAAACTTGGTACTCTTGGTAGGAATTGCCGTAATGGGATTGATGGGTTGCGACTCCGCGGAGCAGGAGGAAAATCCCCCCTCTCTAATCCAGGTTTCTGTAATCACACTGGATAACGAAGCACTATTGGTCACAGAAGATCTACCTGGTCGAGTTGTTGCTGTTCGCAGTGCAGAGATCCGCGCGCAAGTTAGCGGCATAGTTCAACATCGTCTGTTCGAACAAGGCAGCGAGGTAACATCTGGCACAGTGCTATTCCAGATTGATCCTGCACAATTTAAAGCCGATGTTGCTATTGCGGCAGCCGCCTTGCAACGAGCCGAAGCCGTATTGGTTCGTTCTCGCCAGGAAACTGCACGCTTGGCCTCCCTGTTAAAAACCGAAGCGGTTAGCCAACAAATGTTTGATGATGCAATTTCCCTGCGCGATCAAGCCGCAGCAGATGTCGCCCAATCCCAAGCGACACTTACGCGGCGCCAGTTAGATTTAGAATTTGCCAGCGTCAAAGCCCCTATCTCAGGGCAAATTGATCAAGCCTTAGTGAGTGAAGGAGCCTTAGTCTCACCGACTGATACCACCCCAATGGCGAGGATCCAACAAATTGACCAAGTGTATGTCGATGTTCGACTGCCAGCATCAATGTTAGACAGCATGCGCCAGCAAGCAAACGAAGCTAACCCAGAGTTAAGCGTAGAGATCCTGAGCAGCAGCGGTGAGTCTCTTGGCATGAAAGGTCATATCTTATTTTCGGGCTCCGAGGTGGATACAGGTACCGGTGATGTACTGCTGCGTGTACTCGTTGATAATCCACAACATCGCCTATTGCCCGGTCTTTTTGTAAAAGCTCGGGTTCCAAAGACTTACTATTCTTCCACTCTGAGAGTGCCACAACAGACGGTCACCCGTAAGGCGGGTCAATCCCAAGTATGGGTACTCAATGCGGAGGGCAAGGTACAGCCAGTAGCAATTAAAGTCGATGAGCTAGTGGCAGGCCGCTACCGCGTGATATCAGGACTATCTGCTGGCCAGCAGATAGTCGTTGAAGGCATCGAACGCCTAAGTCCTGATGCGCAGGTTCATGCTCGGCTTTGGCAACCCACAGCAGAGCAGCAATTAAGTGCCGATGTGCGCTGATTTGGAGACATACCATGCCACAGTTTTTTATTAACCGCCCAGTATTTGCATGGGTGATAGCCCTCTTTATCGTACTGATTGGTTTCATCTCGATTCCGCAATTACCTATTTCTCGCTACCCTTCGGTTGCCCCCGTGTCGGTGAGCATTTATGCCGCTTATCCAGGAGCCACGCCACAAACACTTAATGAATCTGTGATAAGCCTTGTGGAGCGTGAACTATCGGGGGTAAAAAACCTACTGTACTTTGAATCATCAGTTGACAGCTCAGGAAGTGCACAAATTACCGCCACCTTCAAACCGGGCACAGATGCGGAACTTGCCCAAGTTGATGTGCAAAATCGCATTAAGGCAGTCGAACCACGCTTACCTCAAGTCGTACGGCAGAGCGGTCTGCAGGTTGAGTCGGCGGCATCGAGCTTTCTGATGATGATTGGCATGACGTCACCTAATGGTCAATTCGACGAAGTCGCGCTAAACGACTATTTGGCGCGAAATGTTGTCGAGGAACTACGCCGAATCGACGGTGTGGGACGAGTGCAATTATTTGGTGCAGAGCAAGCCATGCGTGTCTGGGTTGACCCCAATAAACTCACCGCCTATGGGCTGACAATGAACGACCTTGCTCTGGCGATTGAACAGCAGAACGCACAAATCGCCCCAGGCCGACTCGGTGATGAGCCAGCCTTGCCCGGACAACGCCTAACAGTCCCATTGACCGTACAAGGACAACTGACCACACCCGAGGAGTTCGCCGCTATTGCCCTACGTTCCAGTGTCGATGGCGCCAAATTGGTGTTGGCTGATGTGGCTAGAGTTGAGCTGGGCGCTCAGTCCTATGGCTTTTCGAACCGTGAGAATGGTGTAACGGCAACCAGTGCCGCGATTCAACTATCCCCAGGCGCCAACGCCGTTCGCACCGCTTCAGCAGTGCGAGAACGCTTAGCCGAACTAGCAACCAGCATGCCCTCAGGCATAAGCTATTCAGTGCCCTTCGACACAGCACCTTTCGTCAAAGTGTCTATCAAAAAAGTAATTTATACCCTGTTTGAAGCTATGGGCTTAGTGTTTCTGGTCATGTTCCTGTTCTTGCAGAAGCTGCGCTACACACTAATTCCAGCCATCGTCGCCCCCATCGCATTGCTCGGCACCTTTGCCGTAATGTTGCTGGCGGGTTTTTCAATAAATTCGCTGACTATGTTTGGCATGGTATTGGCCATTGGCATTATTGTTGACGACGCTATTGTGGTGGTTGAAAACGTGGAACGGCTGATGGCGACCCAAGGGTTATCTCCCAAAGAAGCGACCTCACGGGCGATGAAGGAAATTACTGGTGCGGTAATAGGTATAACCTTAGTGCTAACGGCTGTGTTTATTCCCATGGCCTTTGGTAGCGGCTCGGTGGGCGTTATCTATCAACAATTTAGTTTGGCTATGGCGGTGTCGATCTTAATTTCAGCCTTCCTCGCCCTGTCTTTAACCCCAGCTCTATGTTCGACACTATTGCATCCTGTCAGTGCAGATCACCAACACAAAAGCGGATTTTTTGGTGCTTTTAACCGCGCCTTCGAACGCTTGACGACTCGTTACAGTGCACGGTTAGTACACTTGGTAGGGCGTAGCGGGCGAATGATGGCAGCATTTGCAGTGATCTGCGCTGTACTCGTATTAGCGGTTAAGGAATTACCTTCGTCCTTCCTACCCGACGAAGATCAAGGCTACTTCATGACCTCTATTCAATTACCCACTGGCGCAACGAGCGAACGTACACTAGAAGTGGTAAAAAAATATGAAGCACACGTAGCTACTCGCCCAACATTGGATACCAATATGGTAGTACAGGGCTTTAGCTTTGCAGGCTCAGGCCCAAACGCTGCCATGGCTTTCACTATGCTCAAAGATTGGGATAAACGTAATGGTGCCACAGCGGCAGAGGAAGCAGAACTTGCACAACAAGCTATGGCAAATAACGTCGAAGGCACTGTCATGAGCCTGATGCCACCTGCCATCGACGAGCTGGGGACTTCATCAGGCTTCACTCTATACCTGCAAGATAGAGCCAACCGTGGTGAAACGGCGTTACTTGCTGCACAGGCGCAACTGCTCGAGTTAGCGGCTCAAAGCAAGGTGGTTAGCAATGTCTACCCAGATGGTTTACCGCCCGGTGAAAGCATTAACCTAGATATAAATCGACCAAAAGCCGAGGCTATGGGCCTGTCTTTCACAGCGGTAAGCAGCACGCTTTCGGCGGCCATGGGATCACAGTATGTCAATGATTTTCCGAATAATGGACGTATGCAACAAGTCATTCTGCAAGCGGAAGCGTCTGCACGTATGCAGCTAGATGACGTGCTAAGCCTGCGGGTGCGTAATACTAGCGGTGGCATGGTACCTCTGCGGGAGGTAGTGACACCCAAATGGAGTGAATCGCCACAGCAAATGATGCGCTTTCAAGGCTTTCCGGCAGTACGAATTTCGGGAGGTGCTGCGCCAGGTGTTTCCAGCGGAGCCTCCATGGCAGAAATGGAACGCCTAGTGGCACAGTTACCACTAGGCTATGCGATAGCGTGGACAGGGGCATCATTACAGGAACGCCAATCGGCTGCACAGGCGCCGCTGCTTATGTTGTTGTCTGCGCTGGTGGTATTTTTAGTTCTTGCTGCACTGTACGAAAGCTGGTCGATTCCGCTATCGGTAATGCTGGTAGTACCGCTGGGACTCATTGGAGCCGTGGCAGCTGTTATGCTACGAGGCATGCCTAATGACGTGTTTTTCAAGGTGGGGATGATTACCATCATTGGCCTATCAGCGAAAAACGCCATCCTTATCGTCGAATTTGCCCGCCAATTACACGCCGAGGGACGCAGTTTGGTCGATGCAGCAGTAACCGCTGCACGGCTGCGGCTGCGTCCAATCTTGATGACTTCGCTAGCCTTCACCCTTGGCGTCCTCCCTTTGATGCTTGCAAGCGGCGCGAGTGCAGAAACTCAACATGCTATCGGCACCGGCGTTTTCGGCGGTATGCTTAGCGGAACCATACTAGCAATATTCTTTGTTCCTATCTTTTTTGTCTTTGTCATCGGCACACAAGAGCGCATTAATACCAAGCTAGTAAGACGTAATAATTTCAAAAAGGCCAAAGGATAAAGGATAAACACCTATACACGTGTACTGAGTTTAGACTACTACGCTCCCCACGGAATAGTAGTAAGCTAGTCCTAACAACGGCTGGCTTACTACTAGCATGTTGTACGGCCAAATAATAATAAATTATTTAAAAATAAAAGGTTTCAAGCTAATTAATCAAAAGTCTATTTATTACTTCCTACTTTCCCAGATATCCCACTTTTAACATGCTGAAAATCCCCTAGAATGGATTCCTCCATGGCAAAAGCTAATAAAAGGTTGCACTTCACATGTGCACCAATAGCTTTCTAACACTTTGAGTAGTTTTATATTTTTAGTTTCTGTATAGGGAAGTAAAAGAGTAAACGCATCCGATAAATTAAAATCCATATTATGATTTTTAAATATTTAATTGATGATTAAAAGGTTGCTACCCAAAAAACACATGCCCCTCGTTAACATTTTAACGAGGGGCATTTTTTTGCAAAAAACTGGACCCTACCACAGAGAAGCTATTCCGCAGCCGCGCGGTTTAATCGATCCCAAATATCAGCCCACTCCTCAAGACGAGGCGGCGCTTCAACCAAAAGTGTTTTAATCCCCTTTAGGTCTAATGCGTAAAGAGAGGCATAAAGAGCTTGTCGATATCCTTGGTGGTTGTTCGGTAATATCAGCTTATGTTGGCAATGGATATTTTCCATCAGGGCTGAATATCCCAATATCCCCGTAGCTTCAGGCTCTGCATAAAATTGCGTTGCGAGTGAAGCAGCAGCACAAATTACGACTTTGGCATTAGGTTGATAATGGACTTTCATATTGCCAGAAATAGCTTCTTGATGGCATTCAGGCGTAATAACGGAGAACGGTAAGTAGGGCTGAAAATCCCTCGCGGATAATGGACCACTTCGCAAAATCTCAGCTTGATTTTCACTGATCCGTAAAATAGTCGACTCAGTACCCACACTGCAAATCCCACCATCGAGTACAGCAGCAATCCTTCCATCAAGCCCACTCAATACTTGCTCAGCACTAGTCGGGCTGAGTTTTTTATGTAAGTTTGCAGATGGAGCTGCAACGGCAATATTGAACTGTTGCAGTAGTGATAAAAGCACCGGATGATCAGGCATTCTTATCGCAATACTGGGCAATCCACCAGTTATGACATCCGAAACCGAGGGATGACGCTCAAAGATAAGTGTCAGCGGCCCAGGCCAAAACGCCTCGGCAAGTGGTGCAACCCAATCTGGAATAACGTTAACCCAACGAGAAAGCTGATCGATGCTGCCAATATGAGTTATGAGTGGATGATTTCTAGGACGTTGTTTAGCCAAAAAAATCTTTTCAACCGCTTCAGGGTTACTGGCATCCGCCGCAAGCCCGTAGACAGTTTCAGTCGGTACTGCGACTAGTTCGCCCGCAATTAGCAACTCTCCCGTACGTTGTAAATCAGCAGGATTCAGCGCATTAAGTCTTTCTGTTCTCATGGATTACACCAGTGGCAACGATAAGGATCAGCCACACTCTCCTCTTTGGTTTCAATTTGTTGATATTGGCAGTGAATACATTGACGGATAAAAGCTTTAGCGAGATCTGTTGGCGTACCACACTCGCGGCAAGGCAAACCAACGATGCGATCGCGTAGCCAGAAATCCGCTTGATGACATTGTGGGCAATGTGTTTGAAGGCGCTCAACCAGTTGCTGTGCGGCCTTGATAATATATTGCTGCCGCAGCGGAGAATGCATCGCGCGAAGGTCTGGAGCGACATCAATTGGGCAAGCAAAACGACCATTTTCAGGCGCGAGATTCATCGCTTCTAATGTGGCTAGCAACATATCTAGATTAGCTACACCTTTGATCGTATGACCATCGACCTTAACTATCCACGCTTGACCCTCTTCGGCACCAGATAACGCCGCACTAAGTGCACTCACATCATCCCCTTGGTAACTTTGCAAGCTTACCGGACCAGATACATTCGCTACGATATCAATATTTTGCCTTGCATCATGCAGTACGATAAGCTCCGTATCCCAATTCATTATTCCAGGCAAAGGCCCTCCACCAAAGCTACCTTCGCTGCCTAACCCCGCCTCTAAACCGGTTAACTCACAGGCGAGTCGCGCTTTTTTCTTAGCGCACTCTAGTGGTAAAAGCGTACGCTCAACTTCTCCAGAAAAGGTACCCAGCATGTCGGTATCAAATGCATCCGTTGCGACAATTTCAATCCCAAGTGGCGACAGAATTGGCGCAATTTGTTCAGCCTTGCCATGTTTGCTTAACAGGGCAATTCGCTTTGGCATTTTATAATGTGATTGATGATCCATGATGAATACTCACTCCTGAAGTGAGGGGGCAATTCTTAACTTTAAGCAAACCTAGCCTTACTCAATATTCTCTACAACGCTATAACGACGCTGAATAAGGAAGGCTATTGTTGCCGTATCAGTGATGGGATGTAAAATAGATAGATATTCACATAACGTTCTATATAAGTGAACGATTCTATGAGAAACCTCAATTTTCACCATCTACATTACTTCTGGACTGTCGCTAAAGAAGGACATTTAACTCGAGCCTCCCAGAGACTAAACGTTTCACAATCGGCTTTATCATCCCAGATCAGACAGTTAGAGGAACAACTAGGGCATGATCTGTTTCACCGTCAGGGCCGGGCATTATTACTGACAGAGGTTGGGCATCTCGTTCTCGAGTACGCTGAAGGAATTTTTAATTTAGGCCACGAATTGCTTTCAGTTATGGAAAATGGCGAGCACCAAAGGCTTCAGCTACTAAGAATAGGTGCAGTGGCGACCCTTTCACGCAATTTCCAAGAAAACTTATTACGCCCGGTCATTAAATTAAATAACGTCAAACTTGCTTTAAAATCATCCAACTTTGATGATCTACTCGAGCAATTGCGTGTACATAAATTAGATTTGATCCTCTCAAATCGCCCTGTAGCTTCGGACTCTTCAACCCCTTGGCGCTGTAAATTAATTGCTCAGCAAGGCGTATGCTTAGTCGGCCCAAATAAAGCGGAATTCAATGCATTACGCTTTCCAGAGGATCTCACAAAAGTAAAATTACTATTACCTGGCCCCGACAGTGATATTCGTAGGCAATTTGATTTGTACTGCGAGCAACATGGGCTCTCACTAACCCCTTATGCAGAAGTCGATGATATGGCGATGCTCAGACTATTAGCGCGGGATTCGGGTGCGGTAGCCGTAGTACCTGAAGTGGTTGTACAAGATGAGATTCAAGCGGGACTATTGAAAAACTACGCGGCCTTAGATTGTGTGACTGAAAGTTTTTATGCCATAACCGCTAAAAGACACGTTGATTTACCGATCTTGCATACTTTGTTAAGCACAAAAATGGAGTAACTGATATCACAATCAGTCGATTGGGATTGATTTTAGTTGCACATAAGCGGCTAGTGCGTTTATTCATCTATTAACCCGATCTGAGGTTAAATAGCATATGTTTGCCAGCCAATTTAGGGCTGAAATTGGCTGGCATTTTGCAGTATCATTGGCTTAAACCAATGAATTACCATAATTTAAACATCTTAACCAAAAAATATCAGCTCAATCATACCTGCCGATAGTGATCTTGCATTTGGTATGAACGGGCATACAGTGCAAACACTAATGCCGCCAAAATAGCAAAACCCGCAAAGAAAAACATTTGGAATGCCGTCACGCTCATCCCCGTTTGCATTATTTGCTCAGTCACAGCAGGACTTTTAACACTCACATTGGCAAGCAATACCCAAAGGTTACCAACGGTAACAGAAAGCGTCCAAAAACTCATGATTGTCCCTTTCATCGCTTTAGGCGCTTGGCTATAGGCAAACTCTAATCCTGTCGCCGAAACCAGAACTTCACCAAAAGTCAGCAAAGCGTAAGGTAGAATTTGCCAGAAGATCGAAAGTGCTGAACCACCATCCATCATCAATTGAATCGTCCCCACCACAATCCAACTCAATCCAGTAATGGCAATCCCCGCCCCCATTTTACGTAATGCGGTTAACTTAATCCCCATACGCTCAATCGCGGGGTATAACACAAAGTTATTAAATGGAATCAATAACATCACTAACAGTGGATTTAAAGCCTGCATCATTGCAGGTTCAAACCACGAAGGTTTAACCATATCGTTAGCCTGCAAAATCCAAGTCGAAGCCTTTTGATCGAATAGCGACCAAAATGGGGTCACCAACGCAAATAAGACCAGAATTCGAAGAACTGAGCGTACACCATCTACCGCAATATCAGGATGACAGCTTCGAGCACGCTCAAGTTGTAATGAGGCGCCCGCCCCAACAAATCCCATGAGTAGCACCATAGCACTACAAAGACCGGCAACAATCCCAAGTGTTGGAATATTGATTAGCGCATAAGCAGCTGATATTAATCCAATTAATGCCAGCACTAACCCGATATTTCCCTTACCTTCCACTTTAGTAAGCAAAGCACTACGGATCACAGGTAAAAAACCATGGGGATCCTTTGGTTCTGGCGGCATATGCACATAACGCTTACGACCTAACCAGAAAAATACCGTCGCAATAAACATCAGCACGCCGGGGATCCCGAAAGCAACAGCGGCACCAAAGTTTTTAAGTAACAATGGCATAGATAAGGATGCGAAGAAAGAACCAAAGTTGATCGTAAAGTAGAACATATCAAAGGCTTTTTGAGCCAATGACTTATTAGTCTGATCAAATTGATCGCCCATAAAGGAAGATACTAAAGGTTTTATCCCACCAGAACCTAAAGCAATTAAAAATAACCCAGTATAAAAACCTTGTACACTGTGCTCAAAAATCGCCAAAAAAGCATGGCCCACGCAATAAAGTAAGCTTAACCAAAGAATGGTGTTGTACTTACCAAAAAATCTATCCGCAATCCAGCCACCCAATAATGGGAAAAAGTACACACCAATTACAAAGGAATGGAACACATCCTTAGCTACAGCGCCACGGAGCTCCTCCGGAATGGACAGCAAAAGTGCTGTCATTAAGAAAGGTGTTAGAATGTTGCGCATGCCGTAAAAGCTGAAACGCTCACAAGCTTCACTGGCAATAATATAGGGGATTTGACGTGGCCATTTTGGCGCATCAACAGGTGTAGTCATCTGTTATCCTATTATAATTGTTATAAAAAACTTAAGGTTATCGGTATAAAACCAAGATTGCAGCCAAGGATACTAACAGACTGCGAATCAATATTGGCTAAATTTATACAACAAAATACGCTAAGTAGATGTAAGCCCCAAAAATGATAGAAAATTAACGACCACAGAGAGCAGTAACAATGACCAAAATTGCTATATTAGTCGGTACCACCCTCGGCAGCAGCGAATACATTGCAGATGAAATGCAGGCTCAGCTGACCAAATTAGGGCATGAAGTAGACACTTTTTTAAGTCCAACACTGGATTCACTGCAACCCTATTCCCTCTGGATCATCGTTTCATCAACCCATGGCGCAGGTGATCTTCCCGATAATCTACAGCCATTTTGTAAAGAAGTTCTACTCAATACACCAAATCTACACAAAATTAAGTTCGCATTATGTGCCATTGGTGATTCGAGTTATGACACCTTTTGCCAAGGCCCAGAGAAGCTTGTTGATGGACTTGAATATAGCGGTGCAAAAGCGTTTGTGGATAAGATCCAGATCGATGTACAACAGGATCCTGTACCAGAAGACCCAGCTTTAGCGTGGTTGGCACAATGGCAAGATCAAATTTAAGATCCTCATTTTCAAAATACCTGAAACAACCCACAGTTTAGATCTTATTTATCCACAAAAAACTATTTATATGTATATTTTTGTGGATAAACTATTATTTAGATCTGATCAACCTCTGTGCTATTCACATCATGATCCGCTTAAAGATCCACCCTGTGGATAAATAGCGGATCTATCCCCACCTTTAATGACAGTAGATCTCGGTTAGATCACAGGATCAAAAGATCATTAACCACTGATATAAAAGAGAAATTAGCCTTACCCACAGGAAAGTGCGATCCTAATAGTAAACATAATAAGAAGATCTATATAAAGATCTTAAGATCTATTAGTCCAGATCCACTGGATCTATTTTCGAAAAATGATCATTCACCTCAATCAAAGCAAATGCTAAAATGATCGGCTATCATTGGGTCACTTAAGTTTTTAAAGGTAAGGTCATGCATTTTCATGAACGGTTTGATGTTATTGTAGTTGGTGGTGGTCATGCCGGAACTGAAGCCGCATTAGCCGCAGCAAGAATGGGTTCTAAGACATTATTGCTAACGCATAATCTTGATACTTTAGGACAAATGTCATGTAACCCTGCGATCGGTGGCATTGGTAAAGGTCATTTGGTTAAAGAAATTGATGCATTAGGCGGTGCAATGGCGATCGCAACCGACTATGCAGGGATCCAATTTAGAACCTTAAACTCGAGTAAAGGCCCAGCGGTAAGAGCAACTCGTGCACAGGCAGATCGCGCGTTATATCGTCAGAAGATCCAAAATATTCTGCAAAACCAACCTAACTTACGTATTTTCCAACAAGCTGTAGATGATCTTGTTGTAGAAAATGATCGCGTTATCGGTGTCGTTACCCAGATGGGATTAGCCTTCGAAGCCGCTGCTGTCGTATTAACCGCAGGGACTTTCCTAAGTGGTAAGATCCATATAGGGTTAGAAAACTACAGTGGCGGTCGTGCAGGCGATCCACCATCTATCGCACTCGCCCATCGTTTACGCGAGCTGCCTATCCGTGTTGGCCGTTTAAAAACCGGTACACCACCACGTATCGACGCCAATACCATCGATTTTACTCAGATGACAGAACAAAAAGGTGATACGCCATTACCTGTAATGTCATTTATGGGCGATTTGAGCCATCACCCGAAACAAATTTCTTGTTGGATCACCCATACCAATGAAAAAACACACGATATTATTCGTGGAGGTTTAGATAGAAGCCCTATGTACTCCGGTGTTATTGAGGGGATAGGCCCACGTTACTGCCCTTCTATCGAAGACAAGATCCATCGTTTTTCTGATAAATCATCGCACCAGATCTTTATCGAACCAGAAGGCTTAAACACCAATGAGATTTACCCTAACGGGATCTCTACCAGTCTTCCCTTTGATGTACAGTTAAATTTGGTTCGTTCGATCAAAGGGATGGAAAATGCTGAGATCGTACGTCCAGGATACGCGATTGAGTACGATTATTTTGATCCTAGAGATCTTAAAAACTCGTTAGAAACCAAAACCATTAATGGATTATTCTTTGCTGGCCAGATCAACGGTACAACCGGTTATGAAGAAGCTGGCGCCCAAGGTTTACTCGCTGGCATGAACGCAGCACTGCAAGTTCAAGGCAAAGAAGCTTGGTGCCCTCGTCGCGATGAAGCTTACATCGGAGTATTGGTTGACGATTTATCGACGTTAGGCACTAAAGAACCCTACCGCATGTTTACCAGCCGCGCCGAATACCGCCTATTGCTGCGTGAAGACAACGCCGATCTGCGTTTAACCGCAAAAGGTCGTGAACTGGGTCTGGTGGATGATGCGCGCTGGGCGTCTTTCAGTGAAAAACTGGAATCGATCGAATTAGAGCTACAGCGTCTACGTAGCCAGTGGATCCATCCAAATTCTCCATTAGTGCCAGTGTTAAATCCGCACTTGAATACGCCTATTTCTCGCGAAGCATCTTTTGAGGAATTACTTCGTCGTCCAGAAATGGATTACAACAAACTGATGCAGATTGAAGGCTTTGGTCCTGGTCTTACCGATCCACTCGCCGCTGAGCAAGTACAGATCCAAGTGAAATATTCTGGTTATATTCAACGTCAGCAGGAAGAGATCAATAAAGCGGTACGTAATGAGAACACGGGTTTGCCATTGAACCTTGATTACAAAGAGGTTCCTGGGCTTTCAAATGAGGTGATTGCTAAGTTAAATAGCCATAAGCCTGAAACCATTGGTCAAGCGTCACGTATCTCAGGTATCACCCCAGCAGCGATTTCAATTCTGCTAGTACATCTGAAAAAACGTGGTTTATTACGCAAGAGCGCGTAAAAGCTAGCTTAATCGCCAGTTTGGTCGCAGAAGGGAAGCATTCAGGCTTCCCTTCGACGTTTCAGGGCTTCATAATAGCCGACGAGTTTATCATTGCATTTTTGTTGAGGTTGTTCAGTGTTATCTGCCCAGTTAGAGGCCTATTTAGCCGAAATTAATCTGCCCGCTACCGCTGAGCAGAAAAAGCAACTGCTTGATTTTGTTGGCATGCTCAACAAATGGAATAAAGCCTATAACTTAACCTCAGTAAGAGATCCCGAGATCATGCTTGTCCGTCATATCATGGACAGCTTAGTGGTATCAAAACATCTGCAAGGTGAACGCTTTATTGATGTTGGAACTGGTCCTGGACTGCCTGGCATCCCATTGGCGATTATGAATCCAGATAAAACTTTTGTGCTACTTGATAGCTTAGGTAAACGCATTCGTTTTCAAAAACAAGTAGCCTTTGAATTAGGCATTCATAATATCAGTTCGATAGAAAGCCGAGTTGAGACCTATCAACCCGAGCAAAAGTTCGATGGTGTGCTAAGCCGTGCCTTTGCGTCAATCCATGATATGTTGACATGGTGCCATCACTTGCCTGCTGAGCATGGGCAATTTTATGCGCTCAAGGGACAACTGAGTGATGAAGAGATGCAACAAATCCCCGCTGGCTTTGAGATAACTGAAACCATCGAACTCAAGGTGCCAAAACTCGATGAGCAAAGACATTTACTCAAAATAATCAAAGAATAACAGGCTTAAAGCTCCTCATTTTGAATGGATTTTTAAGTAGGCAATAAACCAGAATTTACATACAGGGTGACATTGTGGGTAAAGTAATTGCCGTGGCCAACCAGAAAGGTGGCGTAGGGAAAACAACAACTTGTGTCAATTTAGCCGCCTCATTAGCCGCGACTAAGCGTAAAGTGCTACTGATCGATCTTGATCCACAGGGCAATGCCACTATGGGCAGCGGTGTCGATAAATACGAAGTCGAAAACACGGCTTACGAACTGCTGGTAGAAGAAAAGCCCTTCGATGAAATAGTGGTCAAAGACACCACGGGAAAATACGATCTAATTGCCAGTAATGGCGATGTGACTGCGGCAGAAATCAAACTCATGGAGTTTTTTGCCCGTGAAGTGCGGTTACGTAATGCACTCGCGCCGATAAAAGATCAATACGATTATATCTTTATCGATTGCCCTCCTTCGCTCAACATGTTGACAGTTAATGCGATGTCGGCGGCGGATTCTGTGCTGGTGCCAATGCAGTGTGAGTACTTTGCACTGGAAGGCTTAACCGCCTTGATCGATACCATCACCAAATTGGCAGCCGTGGTGAATCCTGGTCTTGGGATCGAAGGGATTTTACGCACTATGTATGATCCGCGTAATCGTCTTTCAAATGATGTGTCCGATCAGCTAAAACAACACTTTGGCGATAAGGTGTATCGCACTGTGATCCCGCGTAACGTGCGTTTAGCCGAAGCGCCGAGCTTTGGTGCACCCGCTATGTATTATGATAAATCGAGCGCGGGAGCTAAAGCATATTTAGCGCTGGCTGGTGAGATGATCCGCCGTTCCGAACAGAAAACTCAGGCTAAGCGAGCGTAAAGGAAAACCATGACGTTAAAGAAAAGAGGGTTAGGTAAAGGCTTAGATGCCTTACTGAGTAATAGCCACGCCGCGAGTAAAAAACACACGGAAGAAGTGGTCGTTGTCGATAAAAAAGAGGAACTTATCCATCTTGATCTCGACCTATTACAGCCGGGAAAATACCAACCTCGTAAGGACATGTCTCCCGAGGCATTGGAAGAACTTGCCCATTCCATCCGTAATCAAGGCATTATCCAGCCGATTGTAGTGCGCCCTGTTAGCAATAACCAGTATGAGATTATTGCCGGTGAGCGCCGTTGGCGCGCTTCCCAATTGGCGGGTGTTGAAAAAATCCCTTGTATCGTTAAAGCGGTTCCCGATGATGCTGCTATTGCTATCGCCTTGATCGAAAACATTCAGCGTGAAGACTTAAATGCCATGGAAGAAGCCATTGCATTACAACGTTTAATGCAAGAATTTGAACTGACTCACCAACAGGTCGCCGATGTTGTGGGAAAATCTCGGGCGAGTGTATCTAACTTGTTACGTTTAAACGGTTTAAATGAGCCTGTTAAGCGTTTACTCGAGTATGGCGATATTGATATGGGCCATGCGCGCGCTTTGCTCGCAATTGAGGGTGAAGAACAAACAAATCTGGCGAGATTAGTGGCAGCCAAGGAATTAACCGTTCGCGAAACTGAACGATTGATTAATCAAACCTTAAATCCACCCAAACCCGTCGAAACTACGACTAAAGATCAAGATGTTTGTCGTTTAGAGCAGCAGTTAATTGAAAGATTAGGTGCCAAGGTTTCGATCGCTCATAGCAGTAAGGGGAAGGGTAAAATTGTAATTAACTATCAGAATCTGGCTGAATTAGACGGAATTCTTAGCAAAATTCGTTAATGTCTGTAGATTAACAGTTTTTAATGTAAATTTGTGACATATGTTAATTTTGGATTTTGACTGTTTTGACGCTATATCACGTTAAAAGTGCTGTTTTTCCTTATCTCAAAGTTGCAATGAAGGCGTGAAAAGGTATACTTTCGCAAGCTTTTTGTGCATCGACATAAATACGGATATTTGTCATCCGGTCATCGAAACAAAAAGTATAAATGCGGAGAGGATGAGTTGAGTAAGGTTTTAGCGCGTCGTGGCCGGTGGTCAGCCTATAAATTGGTGATGATGCAGGCGGCGGTGGCTGGGGGTGCTTCAATTCTCTTTTTCGTCGTGTGGGGAGTTCAGTTTGGCTATTCTGCATTAGCAGGTGGTTCAATTGCTGTGCTCCCTAATTTTGTATTCGCGACCCTCGCTTTCTCCCATACGGGAGCAAGTTCAGCTGCAAAAGTGATTAAAACTTTTTACTGGGGGGAAGCGGTAAAGTTGCTGTTAACCATCGCAATGTTTTCGCTAGTGTTTATCAATCTTAAGGTCGCATTTATGCCTCTTTTTGTTTGTTACGTGCTGACGTTGATCGTGCATTGGACAGCTCCTTTATACTTCAAGCAAAGTTAAGTGGGATGAATCATGGCTGCAACTGGTGAAGCGTTAACACCGCAGGGCTATATCCAGCATCACCTTACCAACCTACACGTTGGTGAAGGCTTCTGGACATGGCACATTGATTCGTTGTTCTTTTCGGTTGGTCTTGGTGTTCTGTTCCTGTGGATTTTCCGTAGTGTTGGTAAAAAAGCGACTTCAGGTGTTCCCGGTAAGCTGCAATGCTTTATCGAGATGATCGTGGAGTTCGTTGATAACAGCGTGAAAGAAAGTTTTCATGGCCGCAATGCCGTGATCGCGCCTTTAGCTCTGACCATTTTTGTATGGGTATTCATGATGAACTTCATGGATATGCTCCCTGTAGACTGGCTGCCTTGGCTAGCAAGTTTAGCGGGAATTCCATACTTAAAAGTGGTTCCGACGACTGATGTAAACATCACCTTCAGCTTAGCTATCGGTGTGTTTGTGCTGATTATTTACTACAGCATTAAGGTCAAAGGCGTGTCTGGTTTTGTTAAAGAACTGACGCTACAGCCCTTTAACCATAAGGCAATGATACCCGTCAACCTCCTATTAGAGACTGTTACCTTAATCGCTAAACCAATTTCATTGGCATTGCGTCTATTTGGTAACTTGTACGCAGGTGAGTTGATCTTCATCCTTATTGCGCTGATGTATGGTACCAACTTGTTATTATCTTCCCTAGGTGTGACTCTGCAACTAGGTTGGTTAATTTTCCACATTTTGGTTATCACGCTGCAGGCGTTTATCTTCATGATGTTGACCATTGTTTACTTAAGCATGGCCCATGAAGATCATTAAGGATTGCTGAAGAAATTTTAAACTAAATCATCAACTAATTAGATTTAGATTTTAGATACTGGAGATACAGATGGAAACGATTTTAGGCATGACAGCTATCGCTGTTGCTCTGCTGATTGGTATGGGTGCTCTTGGTACTGCAATCGGTTTCGGCTTATTAGGTGGCAAGTTCCTGGAAGGCGCTGCGCGTCAACCAGAAATGGCTCCTATGCTGCAAGTTAAAATGTTCATCGTAGCGGGTCTGTTAGACGCCGTAACAATGATCGGTGTTGGTATCGCATTATTCATGCTGTTCACCAACCCACTGGGTGCAATGCTGTAAGAAAACGCTTCTGTCTTAACTCTAAATAGGAGGCTGTTGTGAATTTCAACGCTACCCTAATCGGTCAGACGGTCGCCTTTATCATCTTCGTGTGGTTCTGCATGAAGTTTGTATGGCCCCCTTTGATGAATGCCATCGAAGCGCGCCAAAAAAGGATTGCTGACGGTCTAGCTGATGCTGATCGTGCGGTAAAAGACCTAGAGTTGGCTCAAGCGAAAGCGACTGACCAACTAAAAGAAGCCAAGGTGACGGCTAACGAAATTATTGAGCAAGCTAACAAGCGTAAAGCTCAAATAGTGGAAGAAGCTAAAGCCGAAGCAGACGCTGAGCGTGCCAAAATCATCGCTCAGGGTAAAGCAGAAATTGAAGCTGAACGTAATCGCGTGAAAGAGGATCTGCGTAAGCAGGTTGCTACTCTTGCCATCATGGGTGCTGAGAAGATCCTTGAGCGTTCTATTGATCCAGCCGCCCACAGTGACATAGTTAATAAACTAGTCGCTGAAATTTGATAAGGGAGTTTGAGTTATGGCTGAATTAACCACCATCGCTCGCCCTTACGCAAAGGCAGCTTTTGACGTTGCTGTTGAACACAACGCAGTGGATACCTGGGCTGAAATGCTCACGTTTGCCGCATTGGTTAGTGAAAACGAAACCATGCAGCCACTGCTGACTGGCTCTTTAGCCAGCACCAAACTCGCCGCACTCTTTATCAGTGTGTGTGGTGAGCAAATCAATGAGCAAGGTCAAAACTTGATAAAGGTAATGGCTGAAAACGGTCGCTTAAAGGTACTACCTGCTGTATCTGAGCTTTTTGCTCAATACCGTAATGAGTGGGCAAAAGAAGTGGAAGCCGATGTGGTTTCTGCAGCTGAGCTCAGCTCTGAACAACAGCAGCAGATCAGTATTTCTTTAGGGAAACGTCTCGCACGCAAAGTTAAGCTGAATTGCAGCACTGACGCCGCGCTTATCGCCGGTGTAATCATTAAGGCAGGTGACTTAGTCATTGATGGCTCTGTCCGCGGTAAGTTATCGCGTCTGTCTGAAAAGCTGCAGTCGTAATTGGGAGTTTGAGCATGCAACTGAATTCCACTGAAATCAGCGATCTGATTAAGCAGCGGATCGAGCAGTTCGAAGTCGTTAGCGAATCTCGTAACGAAGGTACTATCGTTGCGGTTAGTGACGGCATTATCCGCATCCACGGCCTAGCCGATGTGATGCAAGGTGAAATGATCGAACTGCCTGGTAGCCGTTTTGCAATCGCGTTGAACCTTGAACGTGATTCTGTCGGTGCCGTAGTAATGGGCCCTTATGCTGATTTAGCAGAGGGCGTAAAAGTTAAAACTACTGGCCGTATTCTGGAAGTTCCAGTCGGTCGTGGCCTGTTAGGCCGCGTAGTTAACACTCTGGGTGAGCCTATTGACGGAAAAGGAGCTATCAACAACGATGGTTTCTCTCCTATTGAAGTGATTGCTCCTGGTGTTATCGAGCGTAAGTCAGTAGATCAACCCGTTCAAACTGGTTATAAAGCCGTTGACGCTATGATCCCAATCGGTCGTGGCCAACGTGAATTGATCATTGGCGACCGTCAAACTGGTAAAACAGCCATGGCGATCGACGCAATCATCAACCAGCGCGATTCTGGCATTAAGTGCGTATACGTAGCAGTAGGCCAAAAGGCTTCTACTATCGCTAACGTAGTGCGTAAGCTAGAAGAACACGGTGCATTAGCTAACACTATCGTTGTGGTTGCTACAGCTTCTGAAGCTGCTGCGCTGCAATACTTAGCACCGTACTCTGGTTGTGCTATGGGTGAATACTTCCGCGATCGTGGTGAAGATGCTCTGATCGTATACGATGACCTGTCTAAGCAAGCAGTTGCTTACCGTCAGATCTCGTTACTATTGAAGCGTCCACCAGGCCGTGAAGCTTATCCTGGTGACGTATTTTATCTACACTCTCGTTTACTAGAGCGTGCTTCACGCGTAAACGAAGATTATGTAGAAAAGTTCACTAAAGGTGCAGTAACAGGTAAAACCGGTTCGTTAACCGCGCTGCCTATTATTGAAACTCAGGCGGGTGACGTATCTGCATTCGTACCGACCAACGTAATTTCGATTACTGACGGTCAGATCTTCCTTGAGACTGATCTGTTTAACTCTGGCTTACGTCCAGCGGTTAACCCAGGTATTTCTGTTTCTCGTGTTGGTGGTGCGGCTCAGACTAAGATCATCAAGAAACTGTCTGGTGGTATTCGTACTGCTCTTGCACAGTATCGTGAACTTGCTGCGTTCTCACAGTTTGCATCTGACTTAGACGATGCAACTCGTGCTCAGCTAGAGCATGGTGTGCGTGTTACCGAACTGATGAAGCAAAAACAATATGCTCCTATGAGTGTAGCTGCTCAAGCTGTGTCTATTTTCGCAGCTGAAAAAGGTTACCTGAAGGGCATTGAGCTGAAAAAAGTTGGTGATTTCGAAGCCGCTCTGCTCTCGTACATGAACAGCGAGCATGCTGCTTTAATCAAGCTTATCAACGAGACTGGCGATTATAACGCCGATATCGAAGCTGAATTAAAAGCTGGCCTCGACAAGTTCGTAGCAACCCAAACCTGGTAACAATGATAGAGGTGTCTTAAGACACCTCAGGTCCAGATTGGAGAGTAGAGATGGCCGGCGCTAAAGAGATTAAAACCAAGATCGCGAGTGTAAAAAACACTCAGAAGATCACGTCCGCCATGGAAATGGTGGCAGCCAGCAAAATGCGCAGAGCGCAGGAACGCATGGCTGCGAGCCGTCCATACGCGGAAAACATGCGTAAGGTGATCGGTCACGTAGCGCAAGGTTCTCTCGAGTATAAACACCCCTACTTAGAGGTGAGAGAGGCTAAGCGGGTTGGTTACATTGTTGTGGCAACCGACCGTGGCCTTTGTGGTGGTCTGAACGTCAACCTCTTTAAAAAGGTTGTTGCAGACGTGAAAAGCTGGAAAGAGCAAGGTGCAGAATTTGAATTCTGTCCTATTGGTGCTCGTAGTGTGCAGTTTTTCAAAAGCTTCGGTGGACAGGTTTCTGCCCATGCTTCAGGTTTAGGCGATGCGCCAAAGCTCGCTGACCTGATCGGGACAGTACGTGTGATGCTAGATGCTTACAACGAAGGCAAACTGGATCGTCTGTATGTAGTGTTCAACAAGTTTGTAAACACTATGACGCAGACTCCTGTGATCGAGCAGCTGCTACCTTTGCCTAAATCGGAAGATGATGAGGTTGCTCATCGTTGGGACTACATCTACGAACCTGATCCAAAAGCCCTTTTGGATACCTTATTGGTTCGTTATGTAGAATCTCAGGTTTACCAAGGTGTTGTTGAAAACATTGCTTCCGAACAAGCTGCCCGTATGGTGGCGATGAAGGCGGCAACGGACAACGCGGGTACACTGATTGACGATTTGCAATTGGTCTATAACAAGGCTCGTCAGGCTGCGATTACGCAAGAACTGTCGGAAATTGTTTCTGGTGCCTCTGCGGTTTAGGTTAGGTAACGAATACAAGTTTTAGAGGATTAATCATGAGCACAGGTACTGTTGTCCAAGTGATTGGCGCGGTTGTGGACGTAGAGTTTCCACAAGATGCCGTACCTCAGGTATATGACGCTCTGAAGATCACAGGTGAAGGCTCCTGTAATGGTTTGGTGCTGGAAGTTCAGCAACAACTAGGTGGTGGTGTAGTTCGTACCATCGCTATGGGTACTTCTGATGGTCTGCGTCGTGGTCTTGAGGTAGTAAACTCAGGTTCACCTATTTCTGTTCCTGTTGGTACCGCCACTCTTGGCCGTATCATGAACGTTTTAGGCGACCCTATTGATGAAGCTGGTGCAATTGGCGAAGAAGAACGTTATGTGATTCACCGCAGCGCTCCTTCATACGAAGAGCAATCAAACACGACTGAACTGTTAGAGACGGGTATCAAGGTTATCGACCTTGTATGTCCATTCGCTAAGGGTGGTAAAGTAGGTCTGTTCGGTGGTGCGGGTGTTGGTAAGACAGTTAACATGATGGAACTGATTAACAACATCGCTAAAGCTCACTCAGGTCTTTCTGTATTCGCTGGTGTAGGTGAGCGTACTCGTGAGGGTAACGACTTCTACTACGAGATGAAAGATTCTGGCGTTCTCGACAAAGTAGCCATGGTTTATGGCCAAATGAACGAGCCACCAGGAAACCGTCTGCGTGTAGCACTGACCGGTCTGACTATGGCTGAAAAGTTCCGTGACGAAGGTCGTGACGTACTGTTGTTCGTTGACAACATCTACCGTTACACCCTAGCCGGTACTGAAGTATCAGCACTGTTAGGTCGTATGCCTTCTGCGGTAGGTTACCAACCCACTCTGGCTGAAGAAATGGGCGTTCTGCAAGAGCGTATTACTTCAACTAAGACGGGTTCTATTACCTCTGTACAAGCGGTATACGTACCTGCGGACGACTTGACTGACCCGTCACCAGCAACAACCTTCGCTCACTTAGATGCGACTGTTGTATTGTCACGTCAAATCGCTTCTCTGGGTATTTACCCAGCGGTTGACCCATTGGATTCGACTTCTCGTCAATTAGATCCATTAGTGGTTGGTCAAGAGCACTATGACGTAGCTAACGGTGTACAAACTGTTCTGCAACGCTACAAAGAGCTGAAAGACATTATTGCGATTCTCGGTATGGACGAATTGTCAGATGATGACAAGATGACCGTTTCCCGTGCACGTAAGATTGAGCGTTTCTTGTCTCAGCCTTTCCACGTAGCAGAAGTCTTTACTGGTTCTCCTGGTAAGTACGTTTCTCTGAAAGACACTATCCGTGGCTTTAAGGGAATTCTGAGTGGCGAGTTCGACCACATTCCAGAACAAGCGTTCTACATGGTTGGTTCTATCGACGAAGCTGTCGAGAAAGCTAACAAAAAGAAATAACTAAGTAGTCATACTTAGTTTTTTAAGGAGAACGGGATGGCAGCCATGACAGTACAGCTTGATATAGTAAGTGCAGAGAGCAGCATCTTCTCAGGTCGCGTAGCTAGCCTACAAGTGACCGGTTCTGAAGGTGAGTTGGGCATCATGCATGGCCACGCTCCACTGTTAAGCTATATCAAACCTGGCATGGCGCGCATCGTCAAACAAGACGGCAGCGAAGAAGTGTTTTATCTTTCTGGTGGTTTACTGGAAGTACAACCTTCTTCTGTTTCTGTGTTAGCTGATGTGGTTATGCGTGCCAAAGATATTGATGAGCAGGCAGCATTAGAAGCCAAGCGTCGTGCAGAAGCCCATATGGCAACTGCGGGTGCGGACTTTAATTATGATGCCGCTATGGTTGAGTTAGCGAAAGCAATGGCTCAATTACGTGTTGTTGAAACCATCAAGAAAAACATTGCCAGATAAAGGTTATTGTTTGTGATAAAAGGCGGTTATCGAAAGATACCCGCCTTTTTTGTTGGTTTTTTCGCTGCGTTTTGAGATCTGCCTTTCGCTTTGCTGCGCCTTTCCGTTAAAATTGCGCCATTAAATCGAGCTCAGTTTATCCCTTTGGGATGTTAATCAAGGATATGGCAATGGCATTAAATGTAGTGATCTTGGCAGCAGGAAAAGGAACTCGCATGCGCTCGGATCTTCCTAAGGTATTACATCCTATCGCTCATAAGAGCATGGTGCAGCATGTGATTGATACTGCACACCATATTGGCAGTGATGCTATACAGCTCGTTTATGGCTACGGTGCCGATAAATTAAAATCCGCTTTGGGTGAGCAGCAACTCAATTGGATGTTGCAAGCCGAGCAGTTAGGCACTGGCCATGCGGTCGCTCAGGCGATTCCTAATATCGATGATAATGATACTGTGCTGATCCTTTACGGTGATGTGCCGTTAATCCAAGCCTCTACACTTGAAGCTTTGCTCGCTGCGCGTCCCGATAATGGTGTGGCGATTTTAACCGTCAATCTAACCAATCCTACTGGCTATGGCCGTATCGTGCGCGAGCAGGGCAAGGTTGTCGGTATTGTCGAACAAAAAGATGCTAATCCCGAGCAACTTGCTATTAATGAAGTTAACACGGGCATTATGGCGGTTCCTGGTAATGCATTAAAAACCTGGCTTGGTCGCCTATCGAATAACAATGCCCAAGGTGAATACTATCTAACGGATATTATCGCCATGGCCCACGCCGATGGGGTTGAGATTAATACTGCTCAGCCGCAATCTGCTATCGAAGTGGAAGGTGCCAATAACCGCGTGCAGCTTGCACAACTTGAGCGCGCTTATCAGGCCCGTGAAGCCGAAAAGCTGATGATTGCTGGCGCTAATTTGCGCGATCCAAGCCGTATCGATATCCGTGGTGAAGTGACCGTGGGTATGGATGTGATGGTCGATGTGAACGTGATTTTCGAAGGTAAAGTGGTGATTGGCAACAATGTCAGCATTGGTGCTGGCGCGATTCTGATCGATTGTGAAATTGCCGACAATGCCGAGATCAAACCTTACTCTATTATCGAAGGCGCTAAACTCGGCGTAGCAGCCAGTGCGGGGCCTTTTGCCCGTTTACGCCCCGGTGCTGAGTTAATGCAAGATGCCCATATCGGTAACTTCGTTGAGATGAAAAAAGCCGTTTTAGGTGTGGGGTCTAAGGCGGGTCACTTAGCCTATTTAGGCGATGCGCAAATCGGTGCGGGTGTGAATATTGGTGCGGGCACTATTACCTGTAATTACGATGGTGCCAATAAACACTTAACCGTGATTGAAGATAATGTGTTTGTGGGAAGTGATACTCAGCTGGTGGCGCCGGTGACCATTGGTAAAGGCGCGACGCTTGGTGCGGGGTCAACAATTACCCGTGATGTGGGTGAGGATGAGCTAGTGATCACCCGTGTTAAGCAAAAACATCTGACTGGCTGGCAACGTCCGGTAAAGATTAAGAAGTAACGGCTTCATTTTTTGTTATACAAAGCGGCAATTAGCCGCTTTATGTTTTTTTGTCAAAGGTCAAAATCCTCACCAAATAAAAATCAGCTAAATTAATGTTGAATTAATACTGTGGTGTTATGGGTAATTCATTGTTTTTATTCAAAGTTGATCTAAGTCACGCGAAACTGTAAATTCATGTAAAGAATATTAAATAAAAACAATTCTTATTTATATTGCCTGCAATTCTAAGACGAAAGGTCTACTTGAGGTGTTGGCAATGGTATTTAAATATTCAGTTGTAGGTTTGGCCGTTGGGGCTGTATTAATGGCGATGCCTGTTATGGCAGAAGCGCCAAACGATGCAAACATTGAACGTATTAATGTAACAGGCCGTACTTTTAACGATTATAAAGTCGGTAGCGCATCGGGCGCTATGCGTGGCGATATTGACTTAATGGATACCCCGCAGTCCGTTAATGTTATCCCTGATTTTGTTACCGATGAACAATTAGCAACTAACCTTGCGGAAGTCTTAGTTAACGATTCGAGCGTAACGGCGGGTACTACTCGTTGGAACCGCCAAGTCTTCAGTATTCGTGGCTTCGAACTCGATTCGGGCAACGGTTATCTCATCAACGGCCACCAGCAATGGTCTCATTACGTTCAACCTATTGAAACGCTACAACAGGTTGAGGTACTAAAAGGCCCTTCAAGTATGTTGTATGGCCAATCCGGTCCTGGCGGTTTGGTTAATATGGTCACCAAAAAGCCGACCTATGATTCAATGCTCGATTTAGGTTTTGATACTGATGGCTACGGCTCTACCCGTGCGCAGTTAGATGCGGGAGGCAGCTTAAACGATGCTCAAAGCATTCGTTATCGTGGTGTGTTAGTTAAACAAGACACTAAATACTGGCGCGAATATTCAACTACTAATGAAAACCAAGAGCGTGATCGTTGGTTGGGTTACTTAAACTTAGAATTTGATATCAGTGATGATGTTTTGTTATCGGTTAAGTACGACCATACCCAAGACAAAGCGGGCATCGATGCGGGTGGTTGGTTAGATAAACAAGGCAATGTGATTGGCGAGCGTAAAACCGTATGGGACGCGCCTTGGGCCTTTACCGATAATACTGTTTCAAATTTAGGTGCAGATCTGACTTGGCAAATGAGTAACGACTGGAAAGTTAAAGTCGGCTACAACGATCAACAATTTAATCGCCAACGTTTCGACTCTGCCCCTGTTTATGCGGCAGATCCCTTCACCAAGGGGTATAGCATCAAGCCTTTTGATCGATATGACGATTGGCAGCATAAAACTGCTTATATTGATTTTACGGGCGAGTTTGAATTAGCAGGCTTGGAACATCAATTCCTTATTGGTGCCAACTATTTAGATTACTTCTACCAGCAACAAATCGCTCGTGGTGCAACTCAAACAGTGATCCCTGGACAACCAGTTGTTCAGCCTGACCTTGATTACCATCAGGGTAAATTAAGTGCTCCAAGCGAATACAAATACTACGGTTTCTATCTGCAAGATTTAATGACTATCAACGAACAATGGAAATTGCTTGCAGGTGTACGTTATGACGAGCAGAAAAAAGACGGTGAAGGGGAAAATAGCTATGCTGTATCGCCAAAATTCGGGGTGATTTATTCGCCTATGGATAATGGCAGTATTTATGTCAACTATTCAAAAAGCTTCACCCCACAAGGTGCAGTGAATAACGAATACGATATCAATAACAAACTTAACCTAAAGCCTGAATACGGTATTCAATATGAAGTGGGAACAAAGTGGGAACTGTTTGACGATAGTTTGCTGCTAACGGCAGCGGTATTCGATATCACACTTGAAAACATTACCATTTCAGAAAAATTGCCAACGCCTATTGGTGATTATACTGATATCACTACCCAAGGCGGTGAGCAAAAGCACCGTGGTTTTGAAATGGGTGCCCAAGGCAAAATTGGAGATAGCTGGTTTGTGACATCATCGATGATGTATTTAGATGCTGAATATCAAACGGGTGATGCTCGTGAAGGTAATACTCCTATTGATGCCCCTGAATGGTCTGCCAATATCTGGACTCGTTACGAAGTAACTGACAACTTTGCGATGAACTTTGGTGCTATCTACGTTGGTGAGCGTTTTGCTGATACTGCTAACACTATCACCAAAGATGGTTACGTCCGTTTTGATGTTGGTGCTGCTTATACTATGGATATTATGGGTAAAGACGTTAGCATCCGTGCAAACGTGAGAAACCTATTTGATACTGAATACTTAGATGGTGGTAGCGATAAGATGGTCACTATCGGCCAAGATCGTAACTTCAGCGTGGCACTTGAAGCTAAGTTTTAAGCTCAGTTCCCCTTTTTAAGTTTCATACAATTAAAGCGGTTTACCTTTGGGTGAACTGCTTTTTTATTATTTTTCATTAAGTTAATTAATCCAACTTAAAGGCTACCCATCTTGATTCGAAATTATCTTTCGAATACTAGCAAAAATGTTTCGTTTCTTTATAATATATCTTTCGAATCGAAAGTTAACTGAAAGGTTTTATGAATAAACGAAATACACAGCAACGACGTCACAGTATTATTAGCATTCTGAATGAACAGGGTGAAGTGAGTGTCGATGAGTTGTCATTACGTTTCGAAACTTCAGAAGTGACTATTCGTAAAGACTTGGCAGAACTTGAAAAAACTGGACTATTGCTGCGCCGCTACGGTGGTGCTGTGGCTATTCCCGATGAAGTAACGCAGCAGTTTTCTGCCAAGATTGCTCCTAATAAGTTATCTATTGCTAAAGCAGCGGCGCAGCTGATCAAAGATCACAATCGCATCATTATCGATAGCGGTACCACCACTTCAGGCTTAATTGCTGAACTCAACCAAAAACGTGGGCTGGTGGTAATGACCAATGCTCTGCATTTGGCTAACGCGATTCACGAACTTGAAAATGAGCCGACCCTATTGATGACCGGTGGAACCTGGGATCCGCATTCCGAGTCGTTCCAGGGGCAAGTGGCCGAACAGGTATTACGCTCCTATAACTTTGACCAACTGTTTATCGGTGCCGACGGTATCGATTTAGCGCGAGGCACCACCACCTTTAATGAGCTGACGGGTTTAAGTAAGGTGATGGCTGAGGTTTCCCGTGAAGTCATCGTGATGGTGGATTCGGACAAAATAGGCAAGCGGATCCCTAATTTAGAACTACCTTGGTCGCAAATCAGTGTACTAGTCACCGATGAGCGCATCGAAGAGAGCGCCCTTAACCAAATTACCGAGCAAGGCGTGAAAGTCATCTTAGCGCCCTACTCGCCTTAGGCATTTGCCCGTGATAAGCCAGAGCAAATGACTCAAACAACTTCATTTTTATTTTTCATTTTATAGGTAAAAACTATGTGCGGAATCGTTGGCGCCGTGGCGCAAAGGGATGTGGCCGAAATTCTGGTCGAAGGTTTACGTCGTTTAGAATATCGTGGATATGATTCTGCGGGTGTTGCGGTGATCCACAATGGCGAACTCAATCGCACCCGCCGCGTGGGTAAAGTGCAGGAGCTTTCTACGGCACTCGAAACCGATCCGCTAGCGGGCGGCACTGGTATTGCGCATACACGTTGGGCGACCCACGGTGAGCCAAGCGAGCGCAATGCTCACCCACATTTATCTAAAGGCGATATTGCCGTTGTGCACAATGGCATTATCGAAAACCATCATAAACTGCGTGAAATGCTTAAAGAACACGGCTACCACTTCAGCTCTGATACCGATACTGAAGTGATTTGCCACTTAGTTCATCACGAATTAAAAACGCACGACACCTTACTGGCCGCGGTGCAAGCCACGGTTAAACAACTCGAAGGCGCTTATGGCACTGTGGTGATTGACCGCCGCGACAGCGAGCGCATGGTCGTCGCGCGTTCCGGCAGTCCACTGGTGATTGGTTTTGGTTTAGGTGAAAACTTTGTCGCGTCTGATCAATTGGCGCTGTTGCCTGTGACCCGTTCTTTCGCGTTTTTAGAAGAAGGTGACGTGGCTGAAGTGACTCGTCGCACAGTGAGCATTTTCGATGTGCATGGCAATAAAGTTGAGCGCGAAGTTAAAGAATCTGAAATCACCCACGATGCCGGTGACAAAGGTGAATATCGCCACTATATGCTCAAAGAAATCTATGAGCAGCCACTGGCACTGACGCGTACTATTGAAGGCCGCATCGCCAACAAACAAGTGCTCGACACGGCTTTTGGTGATAATGCCGCTGAATTCTTAAAAGATATTAAACACGTACAGATTATTGCCTGTGGTACTAGCTACCATGCGGGTATGGCTGCGCGTTATTGGTTAGAGGATTGGGCTGGCGTTTCTTGTAATGTCGAAATCGCCTCCGAATTCCGCTACCGCAAGTCGCATTTATTCCCCAACAGCCTGTTGGTGACTATTTCTCAATCCGGCGAGACCGCCGATACGCTGGCGGCGATGCGTCTAGCCAAAGAAATGGGCTATAAGGCGACGCTAACTATCTGTAACGCACCAGGCTCTTCCTTAGTCCGTGAGTCTGACATGGCATACATGATGAAAGCTGGCGCCGAAATTGGCGTTGCTTCAACTAAAGCCTTTACCGTGCAATTAGCGGGTTTATTAATGCTGACTGCGGTGATCGGTCGCCATAATGGCATGTCGGAGCAAATGCAGGCCGAGATCACTCAAAGCCTACAGTCTATGCCTGCCAAAGTGGAGCAAGCATTAGGCTTAGATGATGCGATTGCTGAATTGGCGGAAGACTTTGCCGACAAACACCATGCCTTATTCCTTGGCCGTGGCGATCAGTACCCTATTGCGATGGAAGGTGCGCTGAAACTTAAAGAGATCTCCTATATCCATGCTGAGGCATATGCTTCTGGCGAGCTGAAACATGGCCCACTGGCCTTGATTGATGCCGACATGCCCGTCATAGTGGTGGCGCCAAACAACGAACTGTTAGAAAAGCTGAAATCTAACGTTGAAGAAGTGCGTGCCCGTGGTGGTTTAATGTATGTGTTTGCCGATGTGGATGCTGAGTTTGAGTCTGACGAGACTATGAAGGTTATCCCGGTTCCACACTGCGATATCTTTATGGCGCCGCTGATTTACACTATTCCATTACAGTTGCTGTCATATCACGTTGCGTTAATTAAGGGCACCGATGTGGATCAACCGCGAAACCTCGCTAAATCGGTGACGGTGGAATAAATTGGAAGCAATAAAAAACCGCCTAAATGGCGGTTTTTTATTGGGGCTTGATTAGAGTATGTGCTGGTGGCTTAGGCTATTAAGCTGTTATTGCATCAAGCGCGTGTTGCTTTTTTGCTTCTAAACGTTTCCATACTTTATCGTGGAAATAAAATACCACAGTGTTAATTGCGGGCTCTACTAAGGCGACTGCCCCACCAACAAGCACACTGCCTGTTAATAAATAAGTGACAGTAAAAGCAACGCTGAAATGTAATACGGCAAAAGTAAGTGTCTTGGTCATGATTCTATCCTCTAATGTAAGCCCCTTTTGGGAATGATTAGATGATAACAATTCTCATTAAAATTTAAAGCCGTATTTTGAGATTAGTTTAAACGGTTTTTTCTATCTATAAGCGTTAGAAAGTATAAAGCCCTCTGTTGAGGGCTTTATACTGCAATGAGTCGTGATTAGTAATGCCAAGGGAAGGCTGAGAAGTCTTGATCGCGTTTCTCAAGGAAGGCATCACGCCCTTCTTGAGCTTCGGCACTGGCATAGGCTAAACGTGTGGCTTCACCCGCAAACAGTTGCTGGCCGACCATGCCATCGTCGGTCATGTTAAAGCCGTACTTCAACATCCGCATCGCCGTTGGCGATTTTGAGTTGATTTCTTTCGCCCACATTAATGCTTCGACTTCGAGTTCGGCATGGGGAACAGATTTATTCACCATTCCCATGGCAAAGGCTTCATCGGCACTGTAGTTAAAGCCGCAGAAGAAAATTTCTCTCGCGCGCTTTTGGCCAATCATCTTGGCAAGATAAGCACTGCCATAGCCTGAGTCGAAACTCGCGACATCGGGATCGGTTTGTTTGAAGACGGCGTATTCCTTGGAGGCTAAGGTTAAGTCGCAAACCACATGCAAACTGTGTCCGCCACCCACGGCCCAACCAGGCACGACCGCGATCACTACTTTTGGCATAAAGCGGATCAATCGTTGGACTTCGAGGATATGTAAACGCCCCATTCTGGCTAAATCGGCTTTGCCCTCTTCGGCGCCTTCATATTTATAGCCATCTTTGCCGCGAATACGTTGATCGCCACCCGAGGAAAACGAATATTGTCCTTTGGCCGAGGGGCCATTGCCAGTGAGTAATACACAACCTACATCGGACCATTGACGAGCGTGATCGAGGGCGATATATAACTCATCAACCGTTTTTGGACGAAAGGCATTGAGGCAATCTGGGCGATTGATGGCGATACGCACTGTGCCGTGGGCTTTGGCTCTATGGTAAGTAATATCGTCGAAGTTAAATCCGTCGACTTCATCCCACAGTGTGGGATCAAAAATATCTGATACTGGTTTAGTCATGATGCAAGGCCTATATAATTGAAGCTCAAAGGCTAGGCGGAATCATGTTTCTGGTCAATCGTCTAAGCACCATGCTTAGTGATGAATTGCAAAATTCCGTTTGCCTGTTAGTGGAATTAGAGGTTATCGCAGATAAATAGCAAGTTATCTCGGCTAAAAATGGGATGCTCAGTGGCTGTAGTGCCGCAGTAGTTTTCTTTAAAATCTGCAATGCCATCTTCGGTGAGTGGGATTTTATTAAACTCTTCAGCCTCAGATGCTGATAACCGTTCCAATATCTCTGTTCGTGCTTTCGTGAGATTTTGATTAATTTTAATTATCTGAGTGCCCATTGCTGAGCTCACTTTGCTTTCTATCTTTTGAACCATTTCCTCTGTTTTTGCTATAGGTGCATCTAGTTTGTCGGTTTCAGTGTATAAGTAATATAATGCACCACAAAGGAGCGCTAATATGATCCAACCTTTCATCTTTTAGTCCAACATAAGTGAATAACCATTAATAATATGGGTATAATAAGCCAGTTTTCGTCCAATATTAAAGCAGTAAAAGGCTGTCACGATGAACGCAGAATCTAATAACAAGGACTATTCGAAAACCAATCGAATTAAGATTCACCAGCCTGATGCAGATAAGGCTGATCGCTTTAACCCCCGTAATCGGATTTATGTCCGTGCAATCGATGGATTATGGAGTAGTTTACGCCGCCGCATGGGCTGGATAGCAATGCTCTTCTTCCTGATATTACCTTGGATCCCTTGGAGCGACCGTCAAGCCGTATGGTTTAACCTCGCTGAGCAGAAATTCCATGTCTTTGGCTTAACGATTTGGCCGCAGGATCTGACCTTACTTGCCGCTCTCTTTATGATAGCCGCCTTTGCGTTATTTTTTGTGACAACCTATCTCGGCCGAGTCTGGTGTGGTTACACTTGCCCGCAAACCGTTTGGACGTTTATGTTCATTTGGTTTGAGGAAAAACTCGAAGGTGCCCGTAATAAGCGTATTAAGTTAGATCAAATGCCATGGGGTTTTGACAAAATCTGGCGCAAAACCGCAAAACACACTGCATGGATAGTGCTTTCACTCATCACAGCAATGACCTTTGTGTCCTATTTTGTGCCGAGCCGTGAAGTCTATGTCGATGTATTTACCCTTAATGCATCAGGCGCAATCTACTTCTGGGTGGTGTTTTTTACCTTAGCGACCTACGGTAATGCGGGTTGGATGCGTGAAATCATGTGTATCCATATGTGCCCTTACGCGCGTTTCCAATCGGCGATGTTTGATAAAAACACCTATATCGTTGGTTACGATGCAAAACGCGGTGAGACCCGCGGCCCGCGCTCACGTAAAGCCGACCCCAAAGAAATGGGTCTAGGAGATTGTATTGACTGCGACCTTTGTGTTCAGGTTTGCCCTACCGGTATCGATATTCGTAATGGCTTGCAATATGAATGTATTAACTGTGGTGCCTGTATTGATGCGTGCGACCAAACCATGGAGCGGATGGGATACCCTCTAGGGCTGATTAGTTACACCACCGAAAATAAACTCGAAGGTATTAAAGAGAAGGTACTGCGTCCGAAGCTGGTGGGTTATGGTGTGGTGCTGGCCGCGATGATACTTATCTTTATCTATGCGAGTGCGACAATTGCGCCTGTGCGTATGGATATTATCCGCGACCGTAATCAACTCTATCGAGAAAATGATCGAGGTTTGATTGAAAACACCTTCACCTTGAAGATCCTGAATAAGACAGAGCAAGCTCATGAATACACTATGAGTGTTGAAGGCCTCAACAACTATAAGTGGTATGGACCTACCTCAGTGACGATTGCTGGTGGAGAGGTATTAACTCTACCTATTAGTATCGGGGTCGATCCGGTCGAACTTTCGCGTTCAGTGACAAACATCGAGATAAAAGTGAAAACCCATATTGATG
Organism: Shewanella sp. ZOR0012; assembly: GCF_000798835.1. NCBI lineage: Bacteria > Pseudomonadati > Pseudomonadota > Gammaproteobacteria > Alteromonadales > Shewanellaceae > Shewanella > Shewanella sp. ZOR0012. Next base: position 3,140,508 of record NZ_JTLE01000094.1, on the reverse strand, counting down.
GTGAAGAAGTCGAAGTCGAGCAAGAATCGCGATTCTTTAGCCCATAGTTACTGTTTCGTTAACCAAATGAGTTTAAAAAGGGACTGTTTAGTCCCTTTTTTATTCATGTTGCTGGATATCTAGGCGTCTAGATGATTAATCATAATTTTCTGAC
>NZ_JTLE01000094.1:3106903-3140344 GCF_000798835.1 Shewanella sp. ZOR0012 | reverse complement strand
CATCAAAGACTACGAAGGCTTAGACCAATCCGCTAAGCCACAACTGCCATTAGTAGCCATTAACACCACCGCCGGCACCGCCAGCGAGATGACCCGTTTTTGTATCATCACTGACGAAGCTCGCCATATCAAAATGGCAATTGTCGATAAACACACCACCCCATTACTGTCTGTGAATGACCCAGAGCTGATGCTGAAAAAACCAGCAAGCCTCACTGCTGCAACGGGCATGGACGCGCTGACCCACGCGGTTGAAGCCTATGTGTCTATCGCTGCGAACCCAATTACCGATGCCTGCGCCATTAAAGCCATTGAACTTATCCAAGGCAACTTAGTGAATGCGGTAAAACAAGGCCAAGATATTGAAGCCCGTGAGCAGATGGCCTATGCGCAATTCTTAGCGGGTATGGCCTTTAACAACGCCAGCTTAGGTTATGTGCATGCCATGGCGCACCAATTAGGCGGTTTCTACGATCTGCCCCACGGTGTGTGTAACGCCCTCTTATTACCCCATGTGCAAGAATACAACGCTAAAGTGGTACCGCATCGCTTAAAAGATATCGCCAAAGCGATGGGTGTCGATGTTGCCAATATGACGGATGAGCAAGGTGCTGCGGCTGCAATCACCGCGATTAAAGCCCTATCCGTTGCGGTAAATATTCCAGAAAACCTGACGTTACTCGGGGTTAAAGCGGAAGATATTCCAACGCTGGCTGAAAACGCCTTGAAGGATGCCTGTGGTTTCACTAACCCTAAACAGGCAACCCATGAAGAGATCTGCCAGATCTTCACGAATGCGTTATAAGTCATACAAGCTCTAACGCCTATCAGCGCGCCAATTGACAGGATGTTGTTCGGCTAGCGCAAGCTAACGACATAGAATCGGCCCAAACAAGTTCCCTTGTTTGGGCCTTTCTTTTTATGCATCAAAGACACCTTTAACACCACATCATCACAGCAAAAACCGCCGTAACGCCTTAATCTTCGGCAATTGAGATCGCGCAGATCGAAAATTCCATCAAATAGCGCAAAAACGTGATCTTGGTGTGTTACATGCTGTTACAAATCCGCTAGACTGGTTCCAGTTCGCTTTTTCCCTGCAAAAGATGAAGCCAGCTGAGAGGCCCGTTTTAAGGAACGGGCCTCTGTCCATTCAAGCCCTCATCAACCATGCACTTCCCTCATATTTTGCTAATGTTAAATAGCATACTCATCAAAACATTTTTATACCTATCATTAATTGGTGCTTTATTGCGCAGTAGTTAAGCAAAAACGAATTTGAGTGCAAAACTGAGAGATAGCCCAAAGTTATTCGTTAAAAACTCATGCTAAATAACAGCTATGGCAAATAAATTAACTCGCTCATTTTTATATAAAAACACTTGTAAAAACGGTGATTTATCTAGGACGGTATCAGCGTAATTAATGATTGACCGAATTCAAAAACGATGCCTATGATGGCAGCAACATCCTCTACAGGTAGGTACGCTATGACAGCAATTACTCATGTATATAACTACACAGTTAGATGTCCGCATTACAAAGATCCCGAACATACCGCAAGTTGGTTAAACCACATTGAATTAAACCAATCGAGTGAAATTGCATTAAACCGTATCACCAAATGGCATGAACTCTCAGGCACTAAATCCTTTGAAACCAGTAAGTTTGTCGTCCGTAAAGCCGAAAATGAAGAAGCCTATTTTTCGATGCAAAGCGATAGACTTAAAAATGATGGTCATGCGCTCGTCACCTTTAAAATTTTCCTCGATACCTGTTGCGACAAGGCCGCTCCTGAAGAAATTATGCAGCACCTAATCCAAGACTATCAGCAACGTTTAGCCAAGCTAGAACAGGCATAGAACACCATTCGCCGTGGGCATGTAGCGTCAAATGCCCAATTATCCCAAAGGCCAAACCAACGTTTGGCCTTTTTGTTAAGTACTTTAGTCAAAGCTGCAGCAAGCAATTGTGATCTCATGCCTAGGGCGTGTTGACGTTTCAGTTTTTTGGAGCAATTTGGCTGGTGTTTATACAAGGCAAAATCCGTGCTGTGTAATCATCCGACATAAACGGAGAATAACGCAGCAGAAACGCTGCCCGAAGAGTTCGTCAGACAAGCACATGCTCTTACTTTCTGTCATTAAGAGCGCATGTCATTTGAGTAGAATAACTACGCATTATTCTTCGTTTCGCGAGCACTGGCTTGTCGGAATGAAATGTAATCTCGATACATCAATGCGCCCTAGGATTTAGTTAACTGATGACGATGGTGCTCACAAGCGGCATAAAGCGTTTCAGTTCAAAGAACTCTCCCGACACAAACAGGTGAGCCAGCGCACACTTCACCCAAAAGTGACACGACACATATCACAATTTGCGATCAGCATAATCATACACTCAACCCCCATAAAAAAATAAGACTAATAAAATCAATAAATAATCATTATTCCTGACTCACTTCCCAACATATGGCCTCATTGCTTGAGACATAAAGCTAAGGTTAATATTTTGTTTCACAACCTTACCCTCTGCACAATCTAACAACACAACGAATAGGAATAAGCGGCATGGCTATAGCAAACATTGTTATCGTGGGTGGTGGTGCTGGCGGGATGGAGATTGCGACAAAATTAGGCCACAAACTGGGGCGCAAAGGAAAAGCAAAGATAACGTTAATCGATTGTGCTGAAAGCCATATTTGGAAGCCACTACTGCATGAGGTTGCGACTGGCGCACTCGATGTTGGTATCGACGCTTTAAGCTATCGAAGCCATGCAGCCGCCCATGGCTATCACTTTCAACAGGGCGCTATGACGGATATCGATAGACAAAACAAACAAGTAGTGCTGTCTGCGATTTGTGATGATAAAGGTGATGTACTACTCCCATCTCGTCATATTGATTATGACTATTTAGTGGTCGCCATTGGCAGTATCGCTAATGACTTTAACATTCCAGGCGTACGTGAACATTGCCAATTTCTTGATAATACAGAGCAAGCAATGGCAATCCGCAAAATTTTGCTGAATAAGTTTCTCCGTTATGCAAGCCATAGCCTGCTGGCCGATAAAATTAAAATTGCTGTTGTAGGTGCAGGGGCCACTGGAGTAGAAATGTCTGCGGAAATGCACCATGCCGTGGATCAGTTGCGCGGATTTGGCTATAACATCGATTCACGTCTTTTGGAGGTCACCCTCATTGAAGCTGATAAACGGATTTTACCTAAAGTAGAAAAGCGCGAAATTTCAGACTCAGTGACCAAAGAATTAGCCGCGCTCGGCGTTAAGGTCATGACTGAAACACGAATTAATCAGGTGGATGAAACGGGGCTGACCACAACAGATGGGCAGATGATCCCCGCCGATTTAGTGATCTGGTCTACAGGGGTAAAGGCACCGGATTTTCTGAAGGAAATTGGTGGACTAGAAACCAACCATATCAACCAGTTGGTGGTAAAACAGAATATGCAAACCAGCCGCGACCCGCATATTTTTGCAATCGGTGACTGTGCTGCTTGCCCACAACCCAACGGTACTTTTGTTCCACCAAGGGGGCAATCAGCACGGCAAATGGCACTCATGACGGCCGACAATATCATGCTACTGCTTGCAGGACAAGACGCCCGTCATCAGTATGTTTATAAAGATCTTGGGTCGCTCGTTAACTTGTCGAAGTTTCATACCGTAGGCAACTTGCTGTCATTTATCGGCGGTGGAGTGATGGTCGAAGGTAAAATCGCTCGCTTTGTTTACACTTCTCTCTATCGGCGACATTTAATTGAACTGCACGGTGTGGTAAAAGGCAGCCTTTTAATGTTTGCTAAAGGTATTAGTCGCATTATTCATCCCCATCTCAAATTGCATTAGCAAGATTATTAAGGCGTTTTGCGTAACTATTTGGTATCTTGCGAGGCAACCGTTAGTTTTCAGGATGAATAACCATGAAAAAAGCAACACTCCTCATACTGCCATTGCTACTTGTCACCACGGCCTGCGCCGATTTAAAGGATGCGGGGCGCGCTATCGGCACCACCACTAAGGATGTCACCAAAGAGATTGGTCATGCCACCCGCGACACCACCAAAGCCATTGGTCATGCTTCAAGAGATGCAGTGAAATCGGTCAAAGAAGATCTTACTAAAGACTCAGAGTGACGCCCATGCGTCACTCTGCTTTATCGGGGCTCAATCCTTAGGCCGCATTAGCACGAATACCATGGGGAACCGGTAATCCCTGCGCATTCACATTTACAAACACCATCTTATCGATACTCACCACTGGCGCCTGCGTCATCTTATTACGCACTTGGCAACTGACCGTAATGGAACTGTGCCCGAGGCTGACAAGCTCTAAGCCAAATTCCAACACATCCCCTTGGCGCGCCGGCGTCATAAAATTGATTTCAGAAATCAGCTTAGTCACATGGCTGGTGCTTTTCATCTGGCATGCAGCAAAGATAGCCGCCTCCTCGTCAATCCAACTCAATAACTGGCCGCCAAATAGGGTATTTGCAGGATTTAAATGTTCAGGTTTGACTAAACGACGACTGTAATATTTCATGACGGTGACCTCACTGTGAATGCTAAGTTTTACGGCCAATTCACAGCATTATTTAGGCCAAGATAAATAGCCATTGAATAACAATGAGATAGTATTAAGTCTTTGTAAAACGGTTAAAAAATTGCACCAACTCGAGTCAGAGTTGCACCAGAATAATCAATTAGATAAAAAAATAGCGACTCAGAGAGTCGCCAAGCACAGGCAAGCAAAGTATTGACTGGGTGGGAAGTTAAGTCACAAGAGTTGACTTAAAAACCCGTGCAGCACATGTAGGCGAACTGCACGGGGGACAACAGCTGCAATGCAGCTAAACACAGGGTTTACGGGTACAACATCTTACGGGTAGAACCTATTCGCGATACAACAGACTTCGCTTAAAACTGCTCTTCTTCAGTCGAGCCAGTCAGCGCAGTCACCGATGAATGACCACCTTGGATAACCGTAGTCACTTGGTCGAAATAACCTGTGCCCACTTCCTGTTGATGCGCCACGAAGGTGTAACCTTTCTTCGCTGCCGCAAACTCAACTTCTTGAACTTTCTCAACATAATGCTTCATACCTTCACCACGAGCGTAATCGTAAGCTAGGTCAAACATGTTGTACCACATGTTGTGGATACCCGCTAAAGTAATGAATTGGTACTTGTAGCCCATGTCTGATAGTGCTTGTTGGAAACGGGCAATCGTTGCATCGTCCAAGTTTTTCTTCCAGTTGAACGAAGGTGAACAGTTGTAGGCCAGTAATTGGTCTGGGTACTGAGCATGGATTGCCTCAGCAAAGCGGCGTGCTTCTTCTAAGTCAGGCTTAGCGGTTTCACACCAAATTAAATCCGCATAAGGGGCGTAGGCTAGACCGCGAGAAATCGCTTGGTCGAGACCTGCGTTAACGCGATAAAAACCTTCATTGGTACGCTCGCCAGTCACAAAGTCACGATCGTACGGATCGCAATCAGAGGTTAATAAATCCGCTGCGTTCGCATCGGTACGGGCAATAACCAGCGTTTCAACACCGCTTACGTCGGCAGCCAGACGTGCTGCAACCAGTTTTTGTACCGCTTCTTGGGTTGGCACTAATACTTTACCGCCCATATGGCCACACTTTTTCACAGAGGCTAATTGGTCTTCAAAGTGCACACCGGCGGCGCCTGCGTCGATCATTGACTTCATCAATTCGAACGCATTCAGTACGCCACCAAAACCGGCTTCCGCATCGGCAATAATCGGCAGGAAATAATCGACAAAGTTTTCATCTTCCGGATTAACCCCATTGCTCCACTGGATTTGGTCAGCACGGCGGAAAGAGTTGTTAATACGTGAAACGACCGCTGGAACCGAGTTAGCTGGGTATAAAGATTGGTCTGGGTACATAGTGCCCGCTAAGTTAGCGTCGGCCGCCACTTGCCAACCTGACAGGTAAATCGCTTCGATACCGGCTTTGGCTTGCTGTACAGCTTGGCCGCCAGTCAGTGCACCTAACGAGTTCACATAACCTTTTTTTGCGCCACCGTTGACTAAATCCCACAGTTTAGCAGCGCCGCGTTTGGCAATGGTGTTCTCTGGAACAATTGAACCACGAAGTGCCACGACTTCTTCTGCAGTGTATGGGCGACGAACATTTTTCCAACGTGGATTCTCTGCCCAATCTTTTTTGATCGCGTCAATCTGCGCCTGACGTGAAGTCTGTGTTGCCTTAGTCATAGTGTCACTCCTTTCTGTATGATGTTGTAGCAAGTGACGCTGCCCCACCGCGTCACCCTGCCCATTGGTTTAATTGACGGTTTCACCGCCATAACGCATTCCATAGGACGCATTAAGTGTTAACGCATTTATAATTAAGCAGTTAGCATCTCGTAACCGGGTAAGGTTAAGAAGTCGACCAACTCATCCGAAGTGGTAATATCCTCAAGCAATACCGCCGCTTGGGTAAATTTGCCGTGAGTGAATCTGTCACTGCCCACTTCTTTTTTCACGTTTGCTAACTCTTCCACCAGCATGTCTTTAAACAATTGTTTCGTGACAGGTTTGCCGTTTGAGAGTGACTTGCCATGTTGGATCCATTGCCAAATCGAGGCGCGGGAGATTTCCGCCGTTGCCGCATCTTCCATTAATCCGTAAATCGGCACACAACCGTTGCCACTGATCCACGCCTCAAGGTATTGCAGAGCGATGCGAATATTCAGGCGCATCCCTTGCTCAGTGCGCTCGCCATCACAGGGCTTTAATAACTCAGCGGCGAGAATCGGTGCATCCACATCACGGGTGATATGCAATTGGTTTTGATGATCTTGGCCGATATATTCGTTAAAAATCCCCATCGCCGTATCCGCAAGACCAGGGTGAGCGACCCAAGTCCCATCGTGACCATTGCGAGCCTCAAGCTCTTTATCCTTACGCACCCGTTGCAACACGGTTTCGTTCTGAGCGGGATCCTTCGCTGGAATAAAGGCCGCCATGCCGCCCATCGCCAGTGCGCCACGTTTATGGCAGGTTTTGATCAGCAGTCTTGAATAGGCACTTAAGAAAGGCGTATCCATAGTCACTGCTTGGCGGTCAGGTAACACGCGGTCGCTATGGCGCTTTAATGTTTTGATATAACTAAAGATATAGTCCCAACGACCACAGTTCAGTGCGACGATGTTTGAGCGTAATTCATAGAGAATTTCGTCCATTTCAAACACCGCGGGTAAGGTCTCAATCAAACAAGTACATTTGATGGTGCCAGGCTTCAGGCAGAATCTTTCCTCAACAAAAGCAAACACTTTTGCCCACCAACGTGCTTCGATATGGCTCTCGAGTTTAGGGATGTAGAAGTAAGGACCACTGCCCTTCGCCAGCAATTGGCGATAGTTATGGTAAAAGTACATTGCAAAGTCGAATAACGCGCCGGGAATGGACTGCTGGTTAAATTCAACGTGCTTCTCTTTTAAGTGCAGGCCACGCACACGGCAGATTAATACCGCAGGATTTGGGCCTAACTTGTAGTGTTTACCGGTTTCAGGCGCTGTGTATTCAATCTCACCGCGCACGGCATCACGCAGGTTAATCTGACCTTCCACTACTTTCTGCCAGCTCGGTGCTAAGGAGTCTTCAAAATCCGCCATAAACACTTTGGCATTGGCATTAAGTGCATTGATCACCATCTTACGTTCAACGGGACCGGTGATTTCGACACGGCGGTCAAGTAGGTCGTTCGGAATACCGCGGATCTTCCATGCGCCGTCACGAATAGCGCGAGTTTCAGGTAAAAAGTCTGGCAAAGCCCCTTTATCGATACGCGTCTGTCTGTCTTTACGTTTGGCGAGTAAGGTGGGCACTTCAGCTGCAAATTCCCGGCAAAGTGACTCAAGCAACGCCAGCGCACCTTCGGTAAAAATCACTTCTTGGCCAGGGATAGTATTTCCCACTATGGTCAGCGTGCCATTCGCAGTGGTCTTATTCTGTGCCGAATTCAATTGCTGCTCACTTAAAGTTTGTTCCGTCATCTTCTCACCCTCCCAAGAGGCAAAACTCTTGCTCGTTTACGACTCATTACCAGTAAAGACATGGGTAACATGTACAAACATTCACCGCAAAACATTCAAATGTTCGTTTAGAACCAAAACTTACAGACAAACATTTGTATTTGCAACTATCCAAAAGTGTCATGACAGCTAAAAAATTTGACCAAAAACCGTGACAAAATTGGTCTGACCAAAGTGATTTTTAAAATATAAATGCATGATTTAAAATGACTTTAAATCAAAGCGATAATTACTATTTTGGTAGTAGTGAAATTTGTCTGACAACTTTACCACTTTAAGCGCATTGTAATTTTATACGTAATTAAATTACACAATGAAAATTAATATATACACCACTTTTACCTTATTCGACCTAAGTAGAAAACAGACAGCGTTTTGAACTCCACCTTAAGGAAAGCGAGTAAAACCAACAAAAACAACAAGTTAACAAAATTGAAACACCACGCAAATTTAAACACTCGTTTAAATGTTACGTTTACGTAAACAGTAATTAGGATAGGATGAGAGTGATAGGGATCACGGGTTATGTTTCTCGATCAAAAAGCCGAGTCGATGTGGTTAACCCAAAAAATAAATCACTTTTTTATAAAAAAAATGAAACAAATTAGAAATCTGGCTAAGAGTTGCTTCAAGTTGCGCGCCTAGTGGCGGCAAAACTCACCACAGGATTAATCCACAAACCGTTAATCATACGTAAAGATGACAAACATTTAACTCCCAAGACCTATCAATCAAAGGTTGCAATGGTTATGAAAATCATTATCATTCGCGACCATTCTGTTTGGGGGAACTTTATATGTCAGTATCACAACCTATATTTCGTTTATCACTTATTGCACTCGCCTGCCTCAGTGCTTTACCACATACCGCTTTTGCCGATGACACACCCTCTGCTCGCGATCAAAACATCGAACGCATAACGGTCTACGGCAGACAAAACTCCGTAGTGAAAAACTCTGGGCTTGCGACTAAGTCAGATATGTCCTTGATGGAAACCCCTGCGGCGGTAGTTATCGTTGACCAAGAGCTGATTAACAGCCAAGGAGTCGACAATCTTCAAGACTTAATTCGTAATATCAGCGGGGTGACTCAAGCAGGCAATAACTACGGCATTGGGGATAACTTGGTGATTCGCGGCCTCGGTGCAAACTACACCTATGACGGCATGTATGGCGGAGCTGGCCTTGGTAACACCTTTAACCCCACTCGCTCTTTAACCAATGTGGAATCCGTTGAGGTCTTAAAAGGCCCAGCAACAGGACTCTACGGCATGGGCAGCGCGGGCGGTGTGATCAACCTGATTGAAAAGAAACCGCAATTTGAGTCCAAACACAAATTCACCACTGAAGTTGGCCAGTGGGATACTTACTCGCTCGCCATCGATAGCACGGGTGGAATCACCGATGATCTTGCTTATCGTTTAGTTGCCAAAACCGCCCGCAGTGAAGGCTACCGTGATTTAGGCGCCGATCGTGATGAAGTGTTCGGCTCACTCAAGTGGGTATTAAGTGATAGCCAAGATCTGATGCTATCCGGCGCGTATATCAAAGACGCCATTGCCGTTGACTCCATCGGCCATCCAATTCGCATCTACAATGCCGATTCAGTCGGCGGCAAAACAGCAGGCGAAGTCACTTGGCAAGATTTGATAAACGATCCTAAAGGGCTGGGCATACAACTGACTGACGAGCAGCGTCAGCAATTGGCGGCATCACTCGCCAGTGGTGATGGCTTAACTCCCTATTCGTTCGGTGACGCGGGATTAATTTCTCCCATGGCAAAAGATAATGAAGGTGAAGAATTAAGGTTCAAGCTGACCCACAATATCTACTTTACCGATAATCTGTTCCTTAATCAGCAGTTGCAATATCGCGACTACACCACAGGTTTTGCCCGTCAAACAGGGGCTTACAACTATGTGTACTGGAAGCGAAACATCAAGATTGGTGGCGTATCGACTGATGTGATTAACCAGGATCCCCGCGCGCCACTGGTTGAAAATGGCGTGCTCTATCCCTTTGCCGCCAGACGTCAGGAATACCGCCAACTCGATGCCGAAGAAACCTCATGGCAGTATTTTGCTGATCTACGTTACGACTTCCAAATCGGCAATATCGACAACGAATTACTGGTGAACGCTAACTACGAAGACCGCGATATTCGCCTCGAGCAATTCTCAATTTACGATGCAGATCAAGTCATTAAAGACAAGAAAAACAACGTCATCTACCGTGGTTCGCTGCCATACATTTACGATATCCGTAATCCAAACTGGGGAACGGGTAAATTTGCCGACTACGATCCACTCAAAACCGCCAACTACAACAAAAAAGTCAGCGCTTGGGGTCTAGGCGTGCAGCATGTGGGTTATTTAGGTTATGGCTTTACCACCCGTGTTGGCGTGGCCTTTAACGAAATCAAACAGAGCTATGAGCACTTAGGCTTGGATGAGCGCTACAGCGCGAGTCAAACGAGCCCAACCCCTGAGGAAGATAGTAAAGATAATGGTGTCACCTACAACTTGGGCTTAACTTATATGCCCATTGATGATTTATCGTTTTTCGTCAATCACTCAAAGGGCCGCACCGCCTATAGCATTTTAGGCTCAATCACTGGGGAAAATACCGACCGCGAAGACTCAGAATCCGTCAGTAACGATCTCGGTATGCGCTTTAAAGCCTTTGATGATCAGATGCTAGCATCATTGGTGTTCTTTAAAAGCTCACGCACTAATGTGCCTTACAACAACCCAGACTATAACGCTGGCGTGTCAGGTGCCGAGGTGCCCGTATACTTTTACGATGGCAGCGAAGATACCAAAGGGGTCGAGTTAGATCTTAATGCCCACCTAAATGATCAGTGGCGAGTTAACTTTAATGGCATGTACCAAGATGCAAGGGATAAACAAAACCCAAATAGTTTAACCTACAACAGCCGCCAAAAAGGGGTACCCTATGTGACCGCCAGTGCTTGGGTGACCTATGGTGCAGACTGGTTTGCCTTATCCAGCCCTATTGAGCTGAGTTTAGGCGCCAAGTATGTGGATGATAGAAGCACCCACTCAACAGACTTTGGCATCCCTGATGGATATGTGCCGAGCTACACCTTAGTGGACTCTGCCATCAGCTACGCCACCGACTCTTGGAAGTTACAATTGAATATCAATAACCTATTCAATAAAGACTATTACAGCAAAGCGATGTTCCTCGGTGGTATGCCGGGCGAAGAGCGTAATGTGAAGCTGCAATATAGCTACAGCTTCTAAGCTGTTTTCCTTAAGCCCATAAACAAACAAGAGAGTCCATTGGCTCTCTTGTTGTTTTAGCTGGCAGACTTAACTGACATTCTCCCGGTCGCCACGCATCAGCGACTCCAACTCAGCTTTCCCCTTATTGGATAAATCAATCAGCTTGGCTAAATCATGTTGATGGGCAGCACTGGCGATCACCAGCTTTTTATCGTGCTCGGCAAAAATCTTCACCCTTTCATTGGCCTGCACCTGTGATAAACCTAAGCCCTGCAAAATCTTCTCACTGGCAGATAAAGCCGAACCAAAGGTTTCACGGAACACATCAGTCACCCCAAGGCTCATTAATCGATAGGCGTGGTTACGGTCACGCGCCCGGGCGACGATATTGATATGGGGGAAATGGGTTTTAACCTGCTGGGCAATTTCAATCGAATCCTCAACATTATCAACGGCTAGCAGCAACAGGCGCGAGCGCGCAATCCCCGCCGACATCAACATATCTAAGCGTCTGGCATCGCCAAAATAGACCTCACCGCCGTATTTGCGGATCACATCCACATGGCTGGCATCTTTATCTAAGGCCACAAACGGAATGCCCGAGGACGCTAAAATCCGCCCAGTGATCTGCCCTACCCGTCCAAATCCGGCGATCACCACCTCAGATTCAGTCACATTAATGGTATCGGGTAAACGAGTATCCACCACCTTAGGTTTAGTGGCTCTAAAAAGCGTGAAAATCATCGGCGTGACTGCCATGGATAAACCAATGGCGAGCACTAAGATTTGGGCGATTTTATCATCCACTATGCTGGATAATTGCGCCTGCGATAACAACACAAAGGCAAACTCACCGCCCTCTGCCAAGATAAGCCCTAGGGCAATACTCGGGCGCCATGTATGGTGCCGTAAACGGCCAAGCAGCATTAGCACTAGGGTCTTAATCAGCAGCATGCCCAGTAAAATCGCGAGGATAAGTAAGGGATCGGTTAAAAACAGCTTGAGATCCATACTCATGCCGACCGCCATAAAAAACAGCCCAAGCAGTAAGCCCTTAAAAGGCTCGATATCGGTTTCGAGCTGATGTCGGTAGCTGGAGTTTGCCAGCATAATCCCAGCTAAAAATGCCCCCATACCCGCCGATAGCCCCAGCCACTCCATCAATTCGGCGCTGCCCATCACCAGCAATAATGCAAAGGCGGTTAACACCTCACGAACCCCGCTGCTGGCAACAAGTTTAAGTAACCGTGGCAACAGGTATTTTCCCACCAACACAAAGCCCACTAAGGCCATACAGGTCCAATACCAAGGCACCGCATGATGCTCAATCTGGGCCGAATTAGGTGCAAGGTAAGCGGTTAATAGCAACATAGGGATCACGGCGAGATCTTGCATTAACAACACCCCAAAGGCATCGCGGCCAAGCGGAGTAGTCAGTAATCGATGTTCGCTCATCAACTGCACCGCAAAAGCCGTCGATGACAAGGATAACGCCGCGCCAACCACTAATGCTGCCTCAATAGATAAGCCAAATCCCCAAGCTAAACCGCCAATTGCCGCCCAAGAAAGGAGTAACTGACCACTGCCGAGACCAAAGATGGCGCTGCGCAGCTCCCATAACTTGCTCGGATTGAGTTCAAGCCCGAGCACAAACAGCATCAATACCACACCTAGCTCGGCAAAATGCAGCACAGCAGCGGGATCAGACACCAGTGCCATGCCGCCAGGCCCTAAAATCACCCCGGCAGCGAGGTAAGACAGAATCGGTCCTGCGCCAAAACGTTTGCCCAAGGGTACAAAAATCACCGCGGCCAATAAAAATAACAGTACAGAAGTGAGCAGACTCGACTCTTCCATTAGGGCTCCACAACGTTAACGAAAGGCAAAAATAGGGGTATGACCTTCAGCGAAAAAAGCTTCGGCCACCGCTGGCAATCATACTCTAGTTAGGCAGGAAAAAGTGTGAAAAATTGACCTAAAAATCATCGAGAAAATGCAAGAAATAAGCGAAAAAGCGAAAGAAAAAAACCGCGTTACATTAACCTAAACAGTCAGTTACACAGACAATACAACTCTACCCCCTACTGCCTTGCCAACTGACTGGTAATATTGGTGGCGCGTTTATCGGAGGCTAAAGCGTCCTCATAACAGAATACACTGTTACGACCATTCGATTTTGCGGCATACAGTGCCATATCGGCACGGTGTAGTAGAGGGTCTAGGCTTAAGTCTTCTGTTGTCATGCCGCTAACCCCAAAGCTCGCCGTGATAGTAAATTTATGCCCCGACAGATGCGTATCAATGGCTTCAATCCGGCTTCGGCATTGTTCGGCAACTTCCATCCCCTTAGATTCATTGGCATAGGGCAAAAACAACGCAAATTCTTCGCCGCCAATCCGGGCAAACACATCGCCATTACGGACATGGGGTTTTAATACTTCCACGACTTTTTTCAGCGCCCAGTCACCCGTACCATGGCCGTAGGAATCATTAATCCGTTTAAAATGGTCCAAGTCGAATAAAATCACACAATAATCTCCCCCTCGGGCAGCGGCTTGCACAAACAAGTTTTCGCCAAGATCTTGCCCCGCACCACGGTTAAGCACGCCCGTCAGCGCATCCATTCTGGCCATGCGCATAAAACGCCGTTTTTGCAAATTGCCCACGACTAACAAAATCGCGAGGAAAAACAGCCCGCCAACTAATATGGTGATAAACATCAGCATATTCGTGTATTCCCGCTCTTTTACCATTTGCTGGGCGATGTAAAGTTCACGCTCTTTATTCAGCAAGTTGATTTCACGCGCCTGCTCATCGGCATTAAACTTAGCCGCCTGATAAGCAAGGGTTTTCATCCTCGACTCATCAAAAATCAGTTGATTATAATGTTGCTCTTTTCTGGAGTATTCATAGGCCTGCTCAAATTGTTTGTCCGCCGCCATCAACTCGGCAAACACTTTGTAGGCAATATGCTTATGTTCGATATAACTATTATCATCGGGAAATGTGAGCACTTTAACTGCGTGACTTTTGGCTTGAACCAGCTCACCCGTTGCAAAGTAATTCTCGGCAAGTAGTGCATGCACATGGCTGATTTCTAATTGAAATTGAAAAGCTTCATACCCTTTTAACGCTAATAGCAAAATCGCTCTCGCGCCTAAATAGTCACCTCGCTCCTGCAAAACCATCCCTTTGCCTTTCATAGAAATAATCGCCAGAAGTGGAAATTGCTTCGCATCACAATATTGACGGCTATCTTCGAAGGCATCGAAAGCGTCGGGATTTTTCACACCGAGCAAGTAAATCGCCCGCAGCAATTTGGCATGGCAAATATCGCGAACATCGGTTTCCTGAGCGAGTTGTAACACCTTATTGGCATAGAGGCCCATATCGCTATAAGCATCCATTTCGGAATAAATATTGGCAATTCTTAGATAGGAGTGACGTTTAATCGCAACATCATCGATATTCACCACTAGGGCTAATGCTTTGGCGACAGCCGATAAGGCTTTATCATAGTCGCGCATCCCTATATAAACCGTGGCTTTATAACTATAAACCGATGCTAATAACTCAGAATTTGTGATTAAGGTTTCGGCCTGATGCAGATCGTCTAACGCTTTGGCATATTCACTGACAAAAATATAGCTAATGGCTCTGTCAATTCTTAGTCTGCCTTTTTGTGTCGGGGTTAAGCTGCTAAATGCGGTCTCATATTCGGCCAGTTTTTTCTGCGCAGTGCTAAGATCAGATTGCAGTAATACATCAAGCTCATTGAGTGCCTGATCAAAATCGATAGATTTAGCCATCAACGCTGTCGAACACAAAGCAAAGATGGCTAATAGGGCACAACGCAACCGTTTCAAGATAAGTTAATTATTACCATGATTCACTAATAAGAAGGCTTGATAGTCTTGGTCGCCACTTAACGTTTTGAGCTTTTCCATATCCCCAGTCATTACAGCGTTAATTTCTTCATCAGTTAATCCGTGGGCACGCATCACCGCCTCGGGATTCTGCTTATAGTCTTCCATTAACTGCGCATCTTGGCCTAACTGGGTAAAAAAATCCGATAATGCAAACATGTTTTCTCCTTATTGTTAATAATGACTCAATATCACACTTCAATTTAGCCCAAATCTTCGGGACCGATCCCTAACTTAGCCAAAATAGCATAGTTGTACTCCAGCTTTTTTGCTGGCGGAATTAACAACGTACTAATCGGTGTTAAGTGTGCTTGGGGTAAATTCGCTAAAGGTAAACGCTCGATACGCGGGGCTTGGATTGGCAAATTAGCCGCTTCGTAGATGACCACCTCATGCTCGAGCGGGTACCATTGATTCAACTGCTCCACGAGGATCTGCAACCTATCACTCGAGGTATGAAATTGGGTTAGGGTATGTTCGCCCGCAATCGCGATTTGCCAGAGTAATAAGTGGGTGGTGGGATCGGGCACATGGTTGAAAAACATAAACTGGCTAGCTTCAAAGCTTTGATGCCCGGAGTTGCCAGGGTCAATCCCTAAGTCGGCCCACAGGCAAGCTTCGGCCGAAATCCCCGACTCCATCTTGGCTGAAAACCCTTCTGCCTTGGCGCGAGTGATAGCCATATGGGATACACAGGCAAACACGCCCGGATGACCATAGAGTGCACACACGGTTTTTTTACCCGCTCTCACCGCATCTAGAATGGCATTGACCATTTGCTCGTAGGTGTCCCGACGATTTTTAACTTCACCATTTTGCGCATAAAACTGCTGCAAATTGATGACATTGGAGTTGAGCTTCGTCAACCAACGCTGCGAGAAACCGTCGGGTAAGAGTGAAAATACAATATCGGCATGTTCAATATAGCTGCGGCTTAATACGCTAATTTGCCCCGCGAGCTGTAACCCCGTACCCACACAAACGAGTGATCCCAATGGTCTCTCCTAAAAAGGCGATCTCGGCGGATTAATACATAAATTCAAGCGCTGAAATAACGCTCTCTAAAACCAATATCATCGCTAAGATCATCAAAACAAAAAACTTTCACAACTCTACCCACATTTAGCTAACAAGGCCACAGCACAATACTGCATTTGGTAAAATTTTCTGACCTAATTACCGCCCTACACGGTACATATAAAACAAAAAGCGATACAGGTAACAATCCACGTAAATCAGTGTTCATTATAAAAATCTTCACACACAGCGAACTAAAGCCAGCCGCTTAGGTCGAAAACTCACACAATTGCAACGATAAGCGCCACAACGCCCAATTACCCTTGTCATAAGGGGGAGTGCTTGGGTATGATGGCCGCCAGATTTTCAGAAGTAGCGCATACAATGATCAATAAAAAGCAAAGTCTTACCCTGCTGAGTGCCATTGCGCTCTCAGTTTCGCTCAGTGCCTGTAGCGTGTTTGATTGGCTGATCTATAAGCCCGATATTCCGCAAGGCAACTACATGGAACCGCAACAGGTTGAAAAGTTGCGTATCGACATGACCAAAGAGCAGGCCGAATACATTCTTGGTCGCCCAGTACTGCGTGACAGCTTTGCCGATGACACTTGGTATTATGTGTACCACTATAAGAGTGGCCGTGATGCGAGCATTACCCACAAAGAACTGATCCTGCACTTTACTGGCAACAAATTAAGCTTAGTGAAGGGCGACTATGAATTAAGCCCAGAGTTTAATACGCCGCTTGAGCAAAGTAAGTTGCCGATGGTAAACACCGCAGAATCTGCGCCGCAGGTGCCAGCACAGCGCCCAGATGAAAAGCCATTAGTGAAAGAAAATCAAACAGAAGCGCAAGTTCAAAAGCCAATCAAGTAAGTACACTGGTTTAACACTTACCTTAAAAACAAAAAGCGCCCATGGCGCTTTTTTTGTGTGCTGGTGTTGCAGACAGATTAAGACACCCGTCCACCGGTCACTTTATTGGCACGACCTTCATCCTTGGCCTTATCGGCACGGCGACGGCGCACATCCTTAGGATCGGCAATCAACGGGCGATAAATCTCTACTCGCTGCCCAGGTAAAATCACTTGGTCATGCTTAATCACATTGCTAAACACCCCAAGCTTTACCGTTTCTAAATCAATCTCAGGGAAAAAACTCACCATATTGCTCTGACGCACTATGTCAATCGCGCTCGTGCCGGGCAATACGCTAACCGAAATCACCTTCTGCTGAGTCGGCAGCGCATAAATAACATCGACGACGAACTTATCTGCTTCATTTGTCACTGTAAATTACCTTAGCGCGGCTGGTAAATGCCGTCACCATTGACACCATAAGATCATTAAACACTTTACCAAAAGCCATATCGACCAATGAGCTGGAAAACTCGAAATTTAAATCGAACTCCACCTTACAGGCATCTTCAGTCAACTCGGTAAAACGCCACTGGCCGAATAAGTGTTTAAAAGGCCCATTTTCAAGTCTTAACTCGATACTCTTTCCCGGCACCACCTGATTGCGCGTAGTAAAGGTCTTACGGATCCCCGCCTTACTCACATCGACCGAGGCCACCATGGTTTTACCATCAAACTCAAGCACTTTACCGCCAACACAACCGGGTAAAAACTCTTTGTACGACTCAACATCATTGACTAAATCATACATTTGCATCGCACTAAAACGAACTAACACACTTCGAGAAATTTGCGGCATAAAGCTTGGCACTCTCAATCTAAGGAAACACGCTGTCTCAAGCGAACTCCGCGCGCCCTAATCTCTAGGGAAGCTAACAAAATTGGTTTGGATTCTACCACGATACTTAAAAAACGCACCCCTCACACATCCCTATGATGACTAAGCAAAACCGTATAAAAAACCAGCAACAAACTAATGAGGGCTTGAAATAGCTCAAATAAACCCTTATATCCATTTCAAATTGATTCACCGTGCGTATAATGGCGCCACTATGGTAAAGAAAAACTCAAAAAAAGCCGCGCCTGCGACAATCGCACGTAATAAGCGCGCAACCTTCGAATACCGTTTCGAAGAAAAAATGGAAGCTGGCCTGTCCCTCATGGGATGGGAAGTGAAGTCTATCCGCATGGGTAAAGTGAACCTATCGGACTGCTACGTCTTCTTAAAAAATGGCGAAGCCTTTATGCACGGCTGTACCATTATTCCGCTAAACACCGCCTCTACCCATGTGGTGTGCGATCCTATACGACTCAAAAAATTACTGTTAAGTCGTAAAGAGTTGGACAAATTAGCAGGTTTAGTGGAACGCCAAGGCTACTCGATTATCCCTATCTCCATGTACTGGCGTAAAGGGGCTTGGGTCAAAGTGGAAATCGGCCTAGGTAAAGGTAAAAAAGATCACGACAAGCGTGAAGATACTAAAGCGCGCGAATGGGAAGTCGAAAAAGCCCGCGTAATGAAAAAGGAAAAAACGCGCGGATAATGAACAAACGATTGAACTTGCAGCAAATGATACTAGGTTATCTTTACGCTACGAGTTACAATCAACTTTCTTGGGGGCGATTCTGGATTCGACAGGATTCACGAAACCCTGGGAGCATGCCGAGGGGCGGTTGGCCTCGTTAAAAGCCGCAAAGTTATAGTTGCAAACGACGATAACTACGCTCTAGCCGCTTAATGCCGCTAGCCATCTACCACACGCTTCGCACATGGGCAGTGGATTTGATGGTCATCTCACATCGTGCTAGCGAGGGAACCCTGTCCGGGGGTGAACCGCGAAACAGTACCGGACTCACCGTGTGGGATCCTGTCTTTCGGAGTTCAAACGGTTAAACAATAGAAAGACTAAGCATGTAGCGCCTTGGATGTAGGTTTTCTGGACGCGGGTTCAAGTCCCGCCGCCTCCACCAAATATAAGAACGAAGACGTCTAAGGACGTCTTTTTTCTTGCCTTGAACAACGCAAAATCAATGACTTACGGCACATTAACGTCTAATTACCTCCAACTACAGCTTTGATTTTTGGGTACACCTGAGGGTACACGGCCTTGACTTCGAAACTACAGTGTACCCATCATGACCATTGTCACTACTCGCCTAACAGATAAAGAAATCAAAACGGCAAAACCAAGGGATAAAGAATATAACCTATTTGACGGTGACGGACTCCGCTTAAGAATTATCCAAACAATGGATTTTGAACTATTACAATCCCCCCATGTTTCGGGTATTTGTGCGCAATTGTAGACGATGCATCATAAGCTGTTTAGATAAACGCTCAATCATTGAACAAATGGATTCAGAAACACTATCAACCTCTTGTGTCTTGATATATTTACTCCGCCAAACCTCAGCTAAAGTGAAAATAAGTTGTTCCGCTTGACTTAGAGATTGATGTGATAACTCTCTGATAAATAAAACTCTACAGCATTCAAAAAAGCAATGTAGCACAATATTATCCGGTAGTTTCTGCTCATTCATTGTTTTATCGAGAACTAACCATTGTGGCTGACCTTCAATAAAAATAATCGCAGACATAATATTAGTGACTGACGCTAATGACGTACCGCCACAACATAAGTCGTGAATATTTTCACAAGCAGCCAAACTCAATTGAAGTCGGTAGGCAAGCTGGGCTTTTAACCATTGATGACTCACTGCTGTCACAAACGTCATGAACTAACCTTTAGCGATAGAGTTTTACGGTTTGAGGTATCACGTTAAACTTCGTACCTAAATGTGCAAAAAACACTTGAGCAAGCATAGATATGCCACGATAAAAATCCGTCTTTGCATGAAGCTCTGCTAATGCCAAACAGCGCCCCGCCCAAGGTAAAGTATGTTGTTGCAACAATAGCGTGCAGACTCTCACCTTTTGTGTGTCATTGGGGTTTAACGCTAATTCATCAAACAAGTATTGCAACACTAATAAAATCAAGCCTAAATGGTCTACGGGTTCATTTCGCGTCAGGGATAACTCGATACCATGGGTGTTATAAAAGCTAGCCAGATTTTGAGTCGAAGCCTCATTCAGTAACTGCCCCTCACTGGTGTATACCGATCCCCAGGGGGCAGCTTTAGGATCGCCAGGGCCAAAAAATAGCTGCCCATAATCTAATTGAAGCTCGATTAATTGCGATTCATCATCCTGCCATTGAGTCAAATAGCTACTTAGCAAAGCTTTTCCTGACTGTTCACCTATCGAGAGTTCAAGCTCTGGCCACTGTGTTGCTAACTCATCTCGCTTAAATTGTGTCAGTAACGGCATATTAGGGTACGAGTACAAAATGTTATGTAGCACTTTTGCCATTGCACCCCAGGTTTGGTAATCATTCGTGTTGATTGTTGACATAGTGTTCCTTTTACAAACGAAGAAAAATGAGGGGACTAAGCCCCCCATTTTCACTATTACACTTCTGCGGGGTTTAATAATTGCCCACTACCACCAACTGGTTGACCATTTCGATTGGCCTTAATAATCAAGTTTGGTGAAGTAATTGAGGGCGATGGTAAGGGGGCAATATGACCATCACCCTCTCCATATTTCGCTCGTAAATTATCCATAGTGTCAAAGTCGAGTGCCCGTAAAGGACAAGAATCAACGCAAATAGGCTTTTTACCTTCCGCGAGTCTATCGCTGCAACCATCACATTTAGTCATCACCTTACGCTCAATATCTAGCTGTGGAGCATCATATGGGCAGGCTCTCGCGCAACTTTCACAACCAATACAAAGTTCAGTGGCAACTTGGACTAATCCATCTTCACGGCGCTTATGCATTGCACCTGTTGGACAGGCTTTAACACACACAGGCTCACTGCAATGGTTACAACCAATAGACATGTAGTAAGCAAAGACATTTTGCTCAAAACTACCATCGACGTTTTGCGACCAATTACCACCACCATATTCATAAACACGGCGCCAAATAATACCGGGCAAATTAGCGACACCATTATTCATCACATCATCTTTTGCGCGAACCAAGCCAGTCATGCGATCCTTACAGGCAATATGACAGGTTTTACAGCCAGTACATTTGCTGCTATCGAAATAGAAACCATATTGTGTTTGTTGAGTCATTTTCATCTACCCCTTATGCCTTGACGATCTGCACGCGATTGGTGTGTTGTGGGTTTCCCTTTGCGAAAGGGCTTGGTTGGTAACGAGTTAACGTATTTATACAGCCACCAACATCAATTGGGTGCCCGCTCCTTCCAATCCGAGCGATATCAGGTTGATACCAAGCACCCTGACCTAAAGCCACAACACCTGGGGCAACCCTTGGGGTAATCCGTACAGGTAATTCAACTGTGCCACGATCGTTCCACATCTGTACTTTATCGCCACTTCTTAAACCACGACCTAAGGCATCAGTTGGGTTCATCCATACGGCATCTTCTGCGGCTTCGCGCAGCCACGGCACGTTATGATAACTTGAGTGTGTACGCCCCTTGGTGTGATAACCCATTAATTGCAGAGGATAATCATCCTTAGTATCTTCATCGTCGTAGCCTTCCCATGTGGGTTGATACATGGGGATTGCAGTGATGTAGTCGCCTTTAACATTAGGATTAAAGATCCAGTCTTTACCCTTTTGCGCCATCGACAATGAGTAGATCTCTACCTTACCTGACGGTGTGCTCACCGCTTTACCACCATTGATATAGCTATCGAGTGCAAGTACTGGCGTCTTACTAAACGCACGGAACACACCAATCCTTTGTGCTTCAGCGTAACTATTAGGGAAGGCAGGTTGAGCATTGGTATTCGCGCTGTTTGTTCGAGTCTTTTGGTATAGTTCCTCTAACCAAGCGGCTTCATCTTTACCTTCTGTGTACTCAGCTTCTTTACCCATTTTGGCAGCAATTAAGCGTCCCATTTCAAACATTGAAATGCTTTCCCACATTGGCTTAACAGCAGCCTTCATGGCAACGAGATAACCCATGATCCCGGATGCGTAGCTATCATTGACTAGGTCATTCGACTCTAACCAAGTAGTATCGGGCAGTAAGATGTCTGCATAACGTGCGCTCGGTGTCATCCAACAATCACACACGACTATAAGCTCACACTTGGTGTCATCTTCGAGGATTTTAGCGGTACCGTTACAGTCGGAATGTTGGTTAATTAATGCGTTACTGTTAATCGCAAATACCGCTTTAATATCTGCGCCAAGTGGAGTATCTAAATCAGCTGTACCACGGATCCCATCTTTACGCGCCGTCATTTCATGGCCACGCTCTATCGCTTCTGCCCAAGTAAAGAAAGAAATTGATTCTTTAACAGGATTACTACCGCCGCTCATACCTGCACGGTTTAAACTGCCTTGATAAGGTAGTGCGCCGTTGCTTACGCCTGACTGCCCTACTTTACCGGTTAGGAACGAAAGCATATAGCAAGCACGCATGGCTTGTTCACCATTAGCATGACGGTTTACGCCTGCACCAGTCACAATAAACGGTGCTTTAGCATTCATAATCTTGCTAGCGACAGATTTAATATTTGCTTCTGATATTCCGCAAATTTTAGCTGCCCAAGCGGGGGTTCTTGGTCCATTATCGACAAACTTACCTTCACCAAGAATGTAGTTGCGATAGTTGTCTTCAACGTCGATATAAGGCAAATATTGAGTCTTTTTAGGATCGCCACTTGCGGTAAATTCAGCGACAAGTTTTTCAAGAGAGGCCTTGTCAAATCCAACGCAATACTTATCTAAAAATGCCTTGGAATGCGTATCAACCCATCCAGAGCTAATCATTTCATAGGCAATCGCTTCTGCAAATGCCGCATCGGTTCCTGGTCTAATCGGTAACCATTGGCTTTCTTTACCCGCCATTGAGTCCGTATAACGTGGGTCCACCATAATCACTTCAAGGTTCGCATTCGCCTCAAGTGCTTTTAAGAAATCATATCCTTCACCCGACCCACTTTGACGCATTTCACTTGGGTTGTAGCCAATACCGAGGAACAGGTCACTATCGTATAACGCCGTTAAAGAAGAACCCGATGTGCTACCAAATCCAGTTGCTGCGGCCGCTTCATTTTGCTGTGCCCAAGAATAGTTACCATAAATCTTCAGGAATCCACCGTTCAGATTGAGCACACGATCAAAACACGCTGAGCTAGCAAACCCATAATAAGCCCCTGTTCCGTAGTGTTTCAAAATCGACTTATTACCGTAACTACTTGCGATACGTTGAATTTCACTCGCAATCGTTGAAGCAGCCTCATCCCATGATATTGGCACAAACTTAGCTTCTCCACGCTTACCAACACGCTTCATAGGTGTACGTAAACGATCAGGAGCATAAGTACGGCTACGCAGCGAACGTCCTCGGGCACACGCTCGGATCTGGTGGTTGCCGTATTCATCGCTAGTTTCATGATCAGCTTCAATACGGGTAATGATGCCATCACGACTAAATACTTTGATGGGGCAATTTGAACCACAGTTAACCAAACAAGATGACCAAGTTTGTACTTCATCACCTACTGGCGGCTTAGGTGGCACCACATTCACATCACTAGAACCTGAATTACAGCCAGTGACCGTTGCTGCACAGCCCATGGCTGCACTCATTTTTAGAAAACTTCTGCGTTCCATTGTCTTTACCTCTTATCAATCAAGGCAGCAGGTAGCTGAAGGTGAACATCAGCAAGTGCGCGTTGTAGTTATGGTTTAAGTCGCCTAGGGTGATTAACCCAGGAATGCTATTGACTGCGGATTGGCTATAGTCGGTGTCGTAATAACGCTCATACTGATAACTTAGCTTGAGCCCCATACGCTCACTCAAGGCGTAGCGCCCATAGAGCTCGACACTGTGGTTATAGGAGTAGTAATCACCGTATGGCTGGATCTCGTTATAGGTGATTAAGGTATCGCTTGCGGAGTTGGAGAATTGATAATTCCCACCAAGTGTCAGCCTGTCATCGAATAAACCACTATAGGTAAATCCCGCACCTAAATTGATAAATTCATCAGCAACATCGTTATACCAGTCTGGTGAGGAAAACGATTGGCTACCGGCGATGGCGGAGTCTATCCATTGTTGGCTTGCAGAGGCATAGAGGTGCAATTGCTCAGAGAGTTGCATCCCCAATTGCAGGTCATAACCATAATCGGTCGATTCTGTTAGGCCTATAATGGTTTTAGCGTAATCATCCTTGGCATAATATCCATTTAAATCAATAGTCAACCACGAAAGTGGTACATAATTCACCTTCAGATCAACCGCCTGACGCTCACGGTCTGCGAGATAAAACTTACGCAATAGTGGATTTTCTTCAATCGAGGTATTTTCGACAGCGTTGTAGACCGAGCCGCTGCGGTTCTCGTAACGTCCACCAAAATCAATCACAGTGTTTGCCAAGGATCTGATATTCAGCTTGGCCCAAAATGCGTCATCATGGGTTTGTTCCCGCTCAAGGTAACTGCGTTCTACCTCTTTACGGTCGTAGCCTCCCATGAGGCGATACTCACTGTTAAAACGGTAACTGCTGTGGAGTTTGTATGTCAGCCTTTCGATGTCCATGGGGACATTTTGCTTAAATGCACCACTGACATTATCAAACTCTAATTGCGCAAACTCCCATACCGAACTTTTATTATCGCGTTCGCTATAGTCAACCTGACCGTTAACACGCCATCGCGGGCTTAACATATTGCTAAAGCCGATCCGCGCATCTAAGGTATCAACCTGACCATCCCAGCTTTGTAACGGATTACCACTGACTTGGATTAAATCGCCATCTTGAAGCATACGTCCAGCGGCGAGACGGCCATTTACGTTGCCACGTCCAAGCATGTATTGCCCAGATAACGAGACTTGATGGGCATCATTATCAGGCGTAGCAGCATACACATCGGGCGAATAAGGTAAGCTTAAGTTATCAATATTATTTCGGTAAAAACTGCCATGGTAAGCCAGCTCGCTTAACCAATTTTCACCCGAAATATTCAGGCCAGCATTGAGGTTTTCAGTGTTAGCATCAACAGGCAGTGCAAAGTTAACAGGGCGAGGAGTTACTAAACTACTGCGACGATTACCCGTTTTTTGTTCGTGGTCGTAGTTAATAAACGCCTGCATGACGCCATATTGCGCGGCTAATCCCAAGCCCACCTTTTCGCGTTCCAGCTGTAAATCGACATATCGAGTCTCAGTGCCTGGAAAAAGTAGGCCATTGTTGTGCCACAACTGCGTTTGTGCTCGGCTGTCGTATCGAGTTAATAATTGATAATCAAGGTTCAGGGCATACTGTCCAGACCGACCCGCATCAAGGTGGGCATAGCTGTTCTCTAGTCCCAATTGATATGCTTGAACATTAGCTTCATAACCCGCATAGCGATAACCTACGTCCGCATCCATAGCCGCGCGCAATCCATCGCTGGCATCGCCAAAGGCATTCCCCGCATGAATATCATCATTCTCGGCCCAGCCTGCACTTAACTGCAGCTCACCTTGATAACGCTTCTCTCCTATGCAGCTTTTACACTGATAAGCATCCAACTTTAGCCCTTGCAGATTAGCTTTGTGCACAGAAAAGTCTGCAGCACTCACACCACTGGTAGCAGCAAGCAATCCCAAGGTAATGATATTAAGTTTAAAAGACATGGCAGACTCCTTAATCAACGGGCAAAATTGCTGCCGCTAGGGTGGTTGGAGCCATGGATTTGGCTATGACAATTGAGGCATCCCATACCAGCACCAAACGCGTCAGTACCTAGCTGAGTGACCACCCGACTAGCATGTCCATCATCAGCATGACATTGTTGGCATAGTTGAGGGACGCGTTGCTTGACGAGCGCGTCATTCACACTGCCGTGGGGATTGTGGCAAGTGGAGCAGTTTTCGGTCACAGGAGCATGTTCCCACAGGAAAGGACCGCGTTTTTCCGCATGGCAGCTATAGCAAGTGTCATTAACTGAGGTCTTTTTTAAGGCACTGTCATTAAATGAACCGTGGGGGTTATGACAATCGATGCAGGTCATGTCATTCCACTTTAATGGATGAGATGAACGCTTATTCATATCGGATTTCTGCCGAGTATGACAAGAAGTGCACACTTGGCTCACCTGTTGCTTTTGCAGTACCGAATCTTTAGCTGCATGGACTTTATGGCAATCCGCACAGGCTATTTCTTCCATGTTATGTAAGCTGCTATGCCAGCCACTTTGCTCAGTTTTTTGATGGCAACCTAAACAAACGGTATTTTGGCTCGGTGCTGACAATGGACTGTCAGAACCAAAGCTAATCATTGGCTCCTTGCCTCCTTGATTGTGCTGTCCGATTGGCCCATGGCATGCCTCGCATTGCAATCCTGCCATTGGGGATTTGCTATTATTGATATCGCCATGCACCCCATCAAAAATAGCCATAACGGTGTTATTTTTACGATGGCACATTAAACAAGTATCTGCGCCTTTAGCGGAATATTTACCTTCAGCAAACTTATCTGTGAGTATTTTTTCTATTTGCTCTCCCAGTTTGTGACTTGATGGAATATCTTGAGCTTTAACAGATGGAGATAATATAAGGAACAAGCTCGCTCCCATTATCAGAGTTTTAATTTTACGCCATCTCATATTTAATGCCTTATGGTTAACATGACTTAGCAGTGGAAAATCCACTTTTATAGTAACCACAAAGAAACCAAGGTTAACGATTGTTAATAATAAACATCCAATAAGCCAGCCCACATCCAAAAAACCACTAGAAACCTGCCTTAGATCACTAAAAAAAACAAAAGAAAATCATTCTCAAAAATTACACAACACATTGAAATAAATAAGAATGAAAAAAATAAAACCAGAAGAAGAAACTGAAATAGTTAATTTATTGTATTAAAGTTGTTTTGATTAAACCCAAACATTCACTAAGACTAATTATATTTTGATCACACTTCAACAATCCTAGATTTCTAATATAGAGAAGAAGTTGAAATTAATTAATCACTAAAATAAATTAATTTAAAATTAATAATAACCAGATATGTGAATTAATTAATATAACGTTATCACCAGCTAAAATTCAGTTATTCTAATAAAGATAAAACTCTTTCAATATAATAAATAAAAACTAATTTAGCTAAATAGCATTAACACACTAAATTTATGCACTCACTCGCCAGCCATCTGACTAAAACCCTATGCCTCCACATATAGCGTGACCAAAGTCACTTATCGCAACAAGAAACATTACATCTACATCACCAAACATTAGTATCTGTGACGTTGCGTATGCAATACCGTTTATTAACATACTATAACTACATGGACCTACCTCCCTATGACTTGGACCCAAACTTATACGCCACTTGGTAGCTTGTGGCTAACTGCAATAGTCGCCTTACTACCTATTGTATTTTTCTTTTTAGCTTTGACGGTGTTAAAACTCAAAGGTTATATTGCCGGAGCTTTAACTTTATTGATTGCCCTAGCGGTTGCAATAATCACTTATAAAATGCCTGTCACTATGGCAGTTGCATCTGCGATATATGGTTTTAGTTATGGTCTCTGGCCTATAGCTTGGATCATTATTACCGCGGTATTTTTATATAAAATCACCGTTAAAACAGGCCAATTCGAAATTATACGTTCCTCTGTCATTTCAGTGACAGAAGATCAACGCTTACAAATGCTATTGGTTGGTTTCTCATTTGGAGCCTTCCTTGAGGGAGCGGCGGGTTTTGGTGCTCCCGTGGCTATTACTGCGGCATTATTAGTCGGGCTTGGATTCAATCCGTTGTACGCAGCAGGACTTTGCTTAATCGCGAATACAGCGCCTGTAGCCTTTGGCGCGATGGGAATTCCTATCATTGTCGCAGGTCAGGTTTCATCACTTGATCCATTCCATATTGGACAACTCGCTGGCCGTCAACTGCCAATATTATCGATAATAGTGCCATTCTGGCTTATTGCGATGATGGACGGTATTAGGGGAATTCGTCAAACATGGCCCGCTACATTAGTGGCAGGCGTTTCATTTGCAGTTACACAATTTTTTACCTCAAACTTTATCGGTCCTGAATTACCCGATATTACTTCTGCTTTAGTCAGCCTAGTTTGTTTGACATTATTTTTAAAAGTATGGCAACCAAAAGAAATTTTCACTTTTTCCGGAATGAAGCAAAGAGCTATTACGCCAAAATCTACGTTTTCTAATAGTCAGATATTTAAAGCTTGGTCTCCATTTATTATTCTTACCGCGATTGTAACCCTGTGGAGTTTAAAAGATGTACAACTCGCACTAAGTTTTGCCACTATCAGTATCGAAGTGCCTTACTTGCATAATTTAGTGATAAAAACAGCCCCAATTGTGACTAAAGAAACCCCCTATGCTGCAATATATAAACTCAATATATTAAGCGCTGTAGGAACCGCCATTCTATTAGCCGCAATAATTTCAATTTTTATTCTTAAAATGTCAGTAAGTAATGCACTTAAATCATTTAAAGAAACATTAATTGAATTAAAATTCCCTATATTATCCATAGGCTTAGTATTAGCATTCGCTTTTGTAGCAAACTACTCAGGTCTATCTTCAACCTTAGCGTTAGTACTGGCAGGCACTGGAGTGGCTTTCCCGTTCTTTTCACCATTCTTAGGTTGGCTAGGGGTATTTTTAACCGGTTCAGACACCTCATCAAATGCTCTTTTTGGTGCGCTGCAAGCCAACACTGCAAACCAAATTGGTGTAACACCGGAGTTATTAGTCGCCGCAAATACGACTGGTGGGGTAACAGGAAAAATGATTTCGCCACAATCTATTGCGGTTGCCTGTGCTGCTACAGGGTTAGCAGGTAAAGAATCTGATCTTTTCCGCTTTACTCTAAAGCACAGTCTATTTTTCTGTACTTTTATTGGTTTACTCACAGTGATCCAAGCATACATAATACCTTGGACACTCGTGTTTTTTACTAAGTAAACTTTTCCTATCAAAAATATCAAAATGCCGAGTGAATTATCACTCGGCATTTTTTATATTTACGATAAAAATAGTTGGCTGTGCTTATATCAATGACTTTATTTAAATGGACGATATGCACTGCACATATATTTACGTTGTCATGCTAATAGCTCAAGATGCCCGAATGAGTTGCGCCTTATTTTGATTAAGGTAAGACCAAACCACACCCAGAAATACCAGATCCTTGAGAATAAAGAACTCGGTAACGGGTACACCATCAACCAACTTCCATACCGAGGGTAAGGTCAACAGGAAGCTCAGCGTCATGACAAAAGTGATGAGTGCACTCAAACTCGCCCAGTAACCAACACGTGGGCGCCAAATCCCTATCACCAGCCCTATTGCTGTGACTATCTCAACCACACCAATTAAGTTAGATACTCCCTGTTCAGATAAAATGCTATAGAGCCAGTTCATCAAAGGATGACTTGCAACGAGAGGACGAATTGCTGCCGCTTCGGTTGGCGTAAACTTAAATATGCCAATCCAGAGGAGTGTCAGTACCACACCGCCAAGAGCAAGCAAAAAACCTTTATCATATTGTTTCATAAATGCTCCTTGGCTAAGGATGCAAAGGAACTATTGGGAAATCAATTTCTGTTGCAGCCAAATGATTTCCATAGTTGGTCAGGGTGTTGACTACAACTTGGCCGAGTACTTCAAGCATTAATTCATCATCAACGCCAGCGTGACGAACATTAGCAAGTTGTTCATCGGTGAGCACTCCACGTTGATGAACTAACGCGGTCGCCAGTTGCAGCAAAGCATTATCGAGAGGAGACTCTGCATTTCCTTGGCGCGCAGACTTTATCGCGTCAACTGATAAGCCGGCCTTACTCGCTAACAATGTATGTGCAGATAGGCAATATTGGCACTCATTACTTTGGCCAATTGCCAACGCGAGTAATTCACGCTGAGTCGTTGTTAACCGCCCCTTACCTAGTGCGTCAGCAAAAGCCAAAAATCCATTAAATAATACTGGTGAGTGAGCTAACGTGGCATATAGGTTAGGTACCATACCAAGGTTACGCTGCATTGCCGCAAAGCTTGGTGCAACAGTTGAAGAAGGTTGAGAAACAGGTTTAATACGGCTCATAGTCGTGCTCCAATTTAATTGTGTAAGTTACGGTTGATAGCTTACAGCCCACAATGATACGATTTATCGCAAATAGTCCTTAATTAAACGCCTATCGTCTCAAAATGGATCCTCTCTCAATTCTATTGGCTCATACAGCGCCACGTGCTTCGATGTTTTTCGCTGGTAACTTATGCCAAACCTCGCTTAGCCAAGATTATCCTGAAGGGGGCCATCTACACTTGCTTAACGCGGGTGCGATGACGCTTTATCAAGAATTTGATGAACCACGATTGTTAACAGAACCTTGCCTAATCCTTTTTCCTCGGGGGCTTAAACACAGCATGGAACCTGTTGATGCTAAAGGATGTGATCTCGTCTGTGCGAGCGTTTCATTTGGACAAGGAAAACAATCCCCAATACAAATGGCACTCCCCAATGTATTAGTGCTACCGCTGAGTGAACAGCCAGAATTAAAACCGCTAGTCACCCTACTTTTTTCAGAGGCATTTGCGAATCAATATGGCCAAGCCCCCATTATCACTCGCTTGTTGGAGACAGTATTTATCTTATTGTTGCGTTACATCGTTGATAATGGCCACACTCAACAAGGCATATTGGCTGGATTATCTGATCCACGACTAGCGCGTGCGATTGGTGTGATGCATAAGCGTTATGAGGAAAAATGGACAGTAGCAACACTCGCGAAAGAAGCGGGCATGTCTCGCTCACGTTTTGCGGCTCATTTTCAGCTGTTGACGGGATTATCGCCACTTGAGTATCTGACTCAGTGGCGAATGATGATGGCATGCCAACAATTATTGGCTGGGGAACCTATTGCTCAGGTTGCACTGAGCGGTGGATACAGTGGCAGTGCAACCTTTGCACGCGCATTCGAACGAGAATTTGGAATGCCACCAGGACGCTGGCTTAAAGCACACCGTTAGCGCTGATGTGCATTAGCTCATCCTTGAGCTAATACGTTCAGTTCACCTCAAATCGCCCAAGATGGGTTTTGGGCGATTACCGTTCTGCTATTGACCGACATCAACCCCTTTTTGATAGTGATACACGGATGAGGCTTCACCATTGAAGTAATACACTAATTGACCGTGTAATTGATTATCAACGTACTCCTCGCTTCGCTCCAAGCTGCCATCTTCGTTAAAGCTGTAGCTTTTACCTTGCAAGCGGCCTTTATCATCATATTGCATCAGCCCTAATAAATGGCCATTTGCCGAAAACGCTTGCCAGCGACCAACTTCGTGGCCCGCACGGTACTGCCCGTGCCAGAGCTTAACCTGGTTATAGCTACTTTCATCAACCAGCCATTTACCTTCACGTTGACCGTTTACATACTGGCCTTGAGCCTGCAATTGTTTATCAAAGCCACGCAGTAAATACGCACCATGTAATTTTTCGTTTTGATAAAACGCTTGCAGCATTAGCGTGCCATCGGCGGCGATTTCGGTTTGTTCACCGTTAAGCTGGCCTTGTTGATTAAACTGCTCATTACGGGTCATATCAGCGTTTTTTGTCACCCACTTACCGACCTTTACACCGAAATGATATTGCCCGGTGACAAATCCACCGTCTAAGGCATTATCTTCGCGATATGCGCCGTGCATTTTACCTTTGCTGTAGTTAATCCGTCGGACATAACCATTCCAGCCATCCCCAATATACAAACCGTCATACAGTCCCTTGAGTTGTTCTTCCCGTTCAATCAACTCACCGGTTGCAGTAAAACGCTGACGCAGACTCCAGTCCTTTACAGTATCACGCTGATATTGATAGGTTAATGCTCCAGTTGCATCGAAACGTTTTTCAGTAGTTAGCTGGCCTTTGGCAAGATACTGTGTGTCAGTTTGGCTTGTTACTTTACCTTCATCATCGTAGCTAATATTTTGAATTTCGCGGCCATCCTTATCATACAATTGTTGCGCTGCTAACCGACCTTGTGGATCAAAACGCTGCTGTATCCCTACCAGCTTATCATGCTGATAATGTTTAATTTCCTGTAACACATCTGCCGCTTGGTACACCAACACTTCGCCATGTATTTTGCCGTTAAGATAAAACTCTTTGGTGAATAACCAACCTTCCTTCGTCCAATACAGTCGCTCACCTTCTCTTTTTCCCGCCACCATATTCACGGTTTGCTCCGGCTGTCCATTGTTATGGAAGCTTTCATAAAGCCCTTCCATACCGTTAGCGCCATAGGTTACCCGTGTTTGCAGCTGGCCATTGTCAAAATAACTTTGCGCTAATCCAGATTCCACACCATTCACATAATGTTGATGGTCGCGTAATTGACCATTGGTATGGTAACTTTTCTGCTCTCCATGTAACTGGCCATTCAGGTAGTGGTACTCTCCCGAGAGTTTTCCATCTTCCCAGTAATGCAAATGTGTTCCCTGATAACGCCCTTGTGCATCGCTACTGCCCTTGCGAGACAGTTGACCGTCGGGGTAGAAGAACTCGAAATCACCAACGATATAACTCTCCGCTAAATTGGGGCAGTTAACGCGGCCCTTAAAAACCGGTTTATCCGTCTCCAGATAAAATAGCTGTACTGACCACTCGCCATTTTGCGCTGTTGCCGCTTGCTGCTGATAATAGATGGCTTCACCCGGCACATCGCTAAGGCGCCATTGTTCGTCGAGTAAAATCCGCTCCGCAGACGAATTAAATGACATCAAGAGCACTGATAATAGTAATAAAACTCTCATATTCTGCTCCTTAAGGTAATGCTGGGAAGGTGGTAACCCACTGCTTATTAACGGGGTCGCCGCTGATGGTCAGATATTCTATCGCGGCAGCTCGCCCTGCCAGCACAAACCAACGCTCCTCACGTAATACTTGCAGCAACGGGCGCTGATAAAAATCACTGCCATCACCTTGAATAGCTGGAGCTGGAGCTGGAGCTAACGCTACATTCTGCGCATTTAAAAAACGATAACGGCGCATAAAGTCGGCCACCGTTTGAGTCGTATCCAAATTGGGCAGTTGGGTGATATCAATCAGCCAACCTTGTTTAGGTTGATAGGCAAGTGCTTGCCATTGAGGAGTACCAGTGCAGGCTAAAGTGCTGGCCACACGGATACCATAAAAGTTGCGGCGGATGCCATCGGCACTCGTCAGTTGA
>NZ_JTLE01000094.1:3093264-3106893 GCF_000798835.1 Shewanella sp. ZOR0012 | reverse complement strand
TTCATCGAATAAACTTCAATCGCATCGTATTCAAAAAACGGTCCAAACAACTCATCCACACAGTGGCGGATAATATTATCCAGCAGGATCAGGTATTTTTTGGCTTTAGATTTTTCAGCAGGTAACTCGATAAAACGCGGGACATTTTTGGTGGGTACCTCTACGAGAGCATATTGTCTGCGCAACTTAGTGTATAAGCATACGCAAAGGTAAGTTGCATCATCGTTGATATGTTTTACGAGGTCGCGATTGTTATTGACGATAAGCGGCGCGATATGACGTTTAAAATGATCGCGAAAATGCTTTTTAAGCCAGTTACTATGGAAGTCGCTTAATTGTTTTTCATTAATTAACAATATATTACGGCGAACTAATTCGCGCATCAGCTCGGCATAGATACTGTCGAAACGCTCCTGCAGTGCCATCACTTTGGATTGAATTTTTGCCATTAAGTGACGACTATTACTACGCCCTTCCTGCAGGGAAGACAGTAATATAGAGCGCCTAACTGCTGCGACCCGCACCCGGAAAAACTCGTCCATATTATTGGAGAATATACCCAAAAAGCGCACGCGCTCAACAATCGGCACATTGGGGTCGCAGGCCTCTTGCAGCACTCGCTCATTAAATGACAACCAAGAGAGTTCTTTATCAATCGACAGTTTATCGGTATTCGGGGACACTGCACAGCTCCTTTAAGCAAGCGTCATGGCGCAGTATACAATAGCATTCATACATCGGAGTGCAATCAGATTTACTGCTACAAATGAAGGGATTTAAAGGCAAATTCCCCTTCGGGCGAAAGTCATAAGTCCATAAAGATACGAACGGAATATGTCAGATTGATGACCATTGTGACAAAAATGTGACTTTAACTTAACGTTGGCTAGTCACGAGTTTACAAGGTAAAGGGTAGGATATGCACTAGGCTTTCTTTGGGATTGAGGCAAACTGTGTTAACGTGCTCGGCTTTTTATTGTGGTATGACTTAGAGGTAAGCGGATGTTTGTTGGATTTGATTATGGCAGTGCCAACTGTGCCGTTGGGATCATGCAGGGAGATGAAGTATCACTCTTATCAATATCCACCGATTCAACTTATTTACCGTCAACGCTATATGCGATGGACCGAGAGTTAATTGCCGAAGCCGTTTATCGCGCTCTTCCCACAGAATTAAAAGCCGATTATGCCCAAAAGCGCGCCGCGCAATTAAGCCGCGCCCGTATGGTACGTCATGAATTAGATCTCGATGCCGAGACGCCAGCGGTGTTTGTGGGTGAGCAGGCCGTGGCCGCGTATCTTGAAATGCCCGAAGAAGGTTTTTATGTCCGTTCGCCAAAATCCTTTTTAGGTGCAACTGGCCTTAGACCCGAGCAAGTTGCCCTGTTTGAAGACATAGTCACTTTAATGATGCAGCATATTAAAATGCGCGCCGAAGCCGTACTCGCCGAAAAGGGCGTAACATCCGCAGGCGAAGCCAGCATTACCCATGCAGTGATTGGTCGCCCAGTGAACTTTCAGGGCATTGGTGGTGAAGAGAGTAACCGCCAAGCCGAGACTATTTTAACCTTAGCGGCGAAACGGGCGGGGTTTGTCGATGTGGCATTTCTGTTTGAGCCGCTTGCCGCGGGTATGGACTATGAAGCCAGCCTCAAATCCGATCAAACCGTACTGGTAGTCGACGTCGGTGGCGGTACCACCGACTGTTCTGTAGTTAAAATGGGGCCTAAGCATCAGTCGAATTTCGATCGCAGTGCCGATTGTCTTGGCCACAGCGGCCAGCGTATTGGTGGTAACGATCTGGATATCGCATTGGCGATGAATGCCTTTATGCCGCACTTTGGTTTAGGTTCGCTGATGAGTAATGGTAAACCTATGCCGAGTAATCCCTTTTGGAATGCGGTTGCCGTTAACGATATCAGTGCCCAGCGTGAGTTTGCCACCTTAAGCACTCGCAAGTTGATAGATGAACTGATCAAAGAAGCTGAGCAGCCACATTTATTAAAAAGATTGCTCAAAGTGCAGCAACAACAGTTAAGCTACCAAATTGTACGTTTAGCCGAGCGGGCTAAAATAGCCTTGTCTGAGGTTCAAACAACTGAAAGTCCACTGGAATTTATTGAAGCCAAGCTCAATGTTGAAGTGAGTCGCGATTGTTTTGAAAATGCCATTGAACCGTCATTGACTAAGATAGAAGCCTTAATGCACCAAGCACTGACTCAGGCGGCCAAGAGTCTTGCTGGCAATGGATTAGCACCTGAAGAACTGGCTGTCGAGGCTGGAACCTATGAGTGCCAACCCGATGTGATTTATGTGACGGGCGGTACCGCACGAAGCCCAGCAATTTACGCTAAAATCACTAGCCTTTATCCCGATACGCCTGTGGTGGTTGGGGATCACTTTGGTTCGGTGACGGCTGGTTTAACGCGTTGGGCACAAAAGTGTTTTGCTCAATAGGATGATGAATAAGGATAAACAGATGAAGAAAGTTAATCAGGCTTTAATGTCTTTGCTGGCCGTGACGTTGGCGGGGACACTGCTCACGGGCTGCGGCGATGACGTAGGTAAAGTGAGCCTCGGTTTATTTACCACGAAAGACGTGATTATCGATGCCAAGCATGACCCGAAAATCCCCGGCGTGACCTGCCATATTAGCCGTATCGAAGCGAATCTTGATTTTGCCGATCCCTCCGATATGGGCATTAGCTGCCGTCAAACGGGGCCGATTTCCGCCGCCGATATCGCCAAAATCGATAAGAGCAAACACGGCGAAGTGGTGTTTACCGAATCCTTAAGCATCTTATTTAAAACTTTAAAAGTGCGCCGAATTTACGATGCGCCCAATCAAACGCTGTTGTATTTGTCTTATTCAACCAAAGAGACTAATGGCAGCCACAAGCATGCCTTATCGACCGTGCCTTTATACGGCTCTCAGGCGTGGGTTGACCCCGCAATAAGTGCGGCGCAGCCAAACAGTAAAAGTGGGTAAAGCCGAAGTCAAAATAAGGTGGGGTTAAACGAAGGCGGGGCAAAATGAAGGCGAGATAATTCCCGCCTTCATTGTTTAACATATAAGTTGTTTAAGCCTTATTTGGCCTTGGCAGCAAATACGGCATTAAAGCGCTCGAAGCCCGCACTGAGATCGGCAATTAAATCATCGGGATCTTCTAGGCCAATATGCACACGGATCAATGGTTTGCTTGCATCCCATTGAGTGGCGCTACGGATTTTTTCAATTCCGAAAATCCCTAGGATCAGACTCTCATAACCGCCCCAAGAAAAACCCATTTTAAAATGTTGCATATTTTCAACGAGCGCGGTCACCGCCTCCTGATCCCCTTGCTTTAATACAAAGGAAAACAAACCATTTGATGCGCTAAAGTCGCGTTTAAAGAACGCATGTCCTGGGCAGGTATCAAAGGCGGGGTGACGTAAATGGTCAACCTCGGGGCGAGTTTTCAACCAGTTAGCCACTTTAAGGGCATTTTTTTCATGCTGCGCCATGCGCACGCCTAGGGTGCGTAATCCGCGTGTGGCGAGATACACATCATCTGGGGAAGTGGTTTGTCCCAATAAATAACTGCGCTCACGCAGCTGCGGCCAGTGTTTCTCGTTGGCTGTCGCGGTGCCAATCATCACATCAGAGTGACCGACGATATATTTGGTCGCGGCTTGAATCGACACATCGACACCCATCTCGAAGGGCTTGCTATTGATTGGCGAGGCCCAAGTGTTGTCGAGAATAGTCACTAATCCATATTCATGGGCGATACGGCATAGGGTCGGGACGTCCTGTACTTCCATGGTGATGGAGCCAGGAGACTCTAAAAACAGCACCTTAGTGTTGGGGCGGATAAGCGCGCGAATACCTTCACCAATCAGGGGATCGTAATAGGTAGTCTCAATATTAAAGCCCGCCAGAATATGGCTGCAAAGATCGCGGGTCGGCTCATAAACACTGTCGACCATCAGCAGGTGATCGCCCGCCTGTAAAAACGATAATAAAGCAGCACTAATCGCTGCTGCACCCGAGGGATACAGCGCCGTACCTACGCCACCTTCGAGCTCACTGATCGCCGCCTGAAACGCAAAATGGGTCGGGGTGCCGCGGCGGCCGTAAAACATTTCGCCATTGGTTTTGTTTTTGGCGGCGTGACGCATATCTTCCATGGTGTCGAAGACGATAGTGGATGCGCGAAATACGGGCGGGTTAATCACACCCTTGGTCCATTTTTTATCTCGACCGACGCTGACGATTTGGGTGGCTAGCTGATGTTTATCTGTCATAGGGCTTACCTTGGCGAGTCAGTTTTTATGTTGTTATCCATTGTGATGGCCGTCATCTTAGCATCTGCCCGTGAAAATGGCAGGAGGCAAACAGATGAGTTTGCCTCAAGTTGTAAGTCTTTGTATTAGCTAAGCGGCAGGGTAACCAGAATATCGACCCCATCGTTTTCACTGCGGTTGCGGGCCAAAATTTTCCCTTGGTGGAATTCGGTCACAAGCCGCGCAATATATAAACCTAAGCCGAGGTGAGGTTTATCTTGGGCTTGATTGACCCGCACCGAGACCATGGAATCGAAGATCTGCTCCGACATATCCACTGGCAACTGTGGTCCTAAGTTACTGATAAGCAATGTGGCTTGTTTGCCAACTTGGGAGAGAGTCACTTCAATCGCACTGCCTTGATGGCAAAATTCGATTGCATTGGCGATAAGCTTGTCCATCAATTGGGCTATGTATTCGGGCACACCCTGCATCATCAAAGGTTGGTCGGGCACTTTGACACTAAATTGCTGCTCAGGGTAGGTCATTTGATAACCTTGCATACAGCCGCTTACCACTTGGGATAGCGGGAACTTAGCCACATCGGCCTGAGTAAGGCTCTGCTCAAGGCGCGTTGCTTCACTCATATTGTTCAAAATCATGCTTAAACGGCTTACCCCTTCTTGGGCGCGGTCGACATATTTTTGGGTGTCTTTATCTAAGGTTTGCAGATTTAAGTGTTCTAGAGAGGAGCGCACCACTGCCACCGGCGTGCGTAATTCATGGGACAGGCGTGACGACATATTCTCCAAATAATGGGTGTATTGGCCCAAACGGCCGACAATGCTGGCAAAACTGCGGGATAAGTCGCCAATTTCGTCCCGCGCCTTGGAGGGTTTTAAATGGTTCCGCACGCGGCCTTGGCTGTCGATGGCATTCTCGGCCTCATCGCGCAGTTTGCGGATACGATTCGAAATACTCGAGGCGAAGAAAAACAGCGCTAAGGTGCCCATGCTCATAATGGTCAGGATCACGTTAAACAGTTTTTCCAGCGCGCGGTTACGCAGGGTGCGAATACCGTGGGTGGTTTCTTCGGCCACCACGGCGCCCATCACATTGTTATCAATCCAAATGGGGCTCGCGGCCGCGAGCACCACAGCCTTATTGTCTGGCGTCAGTCGCCAGGTCGAGCTTTGTTGTCCCGCAAGTGCCTTTTGAATATGGCTACCGTCGAGTTCGGTCGAGTCCTGTAGGGAATCGATAAAATCCTTCGGCGGTTTAGTGAGGATTTTATAGTAGAGCGGGTGCAGGTAGTCGCGCTGAAACCGCTGCCATAGTGAGTTGCTATTTTCATCATCGAGGGTGCGCGTCCATACACTGTTGCTATCACGGATATCGCCAGACTTCGCGAGCACACGCCCGTGTTTATCGACCACCCAAATCCGCGAGCTATAGTGGCTCATCCCTTTGATAATATTTTCAATTTCGGGTGATGGCACTAAGACTGTACCGAGTTTGTCGACGGTATCTAAGGCCGAGGTGCCGACAACGGCTGTGATATCACGGTATTTGCTGTCGTTGACATCGGCAATGGCAAATCCTAGTTTGCTGCCCACCATATCCAAGGGGATACGCAGTTCGATATTGTAGCCCACATCCGTGGTGGCCCATTGCCCTTGAATACGCACCTCGGGTGTCACTGGCACGGTTTGTTTAGGATTTGCGGGCAGCTCGAAGGCACTGATCCAACCGGGCTGGGTCGTAGCCACGATATAACGCTTAAATTTATTGTCGGGAGCAAGGGTCGCAATCGACAGGTGATCGTTCCTATCGACACTTAAGGCATTTTTGCCACGAAATACCACATTGGGATCGACCACCTGAAAAAAGGCATACAGATAACCATCGTACTGACCCACCATATGGGTAAAACTTAAGGTGAGCGACGTGCTGGGATCGGCACGCATGATGAGATTCGCCTCACCGTACTGGATAAATCTGTGCTGATATTCCTGCCATTCATTGAGTTTGCCATCGAGCAGAATCGCGCCCGCTAAGGGGTAAGCATAGAGATCGCGACTCTTTTCCACCTGCTTTAAAAAGCTCGCCTGACCGTCGAACAGCTTGGGGCGCTCGTGCAGTGCGGTCGCTAAGGCTTGGGTGGTGCCCTCTAAGGTGCGTTCCTGACCGTGGCGCAGGTATTTTTCCATCTCCCACACATATTGGTACCCCAGCCAAGGTAGGCAGAGTAAAAACAGGCTAAGGCCAATGACTTTAGTGCGAAGACCGAAGGGAAAACGTGTCATAGAATGCTGGCTAATCTGCTATTTGGCATGGTTTAGGCTAGGCTGTCCCAGCGATAGCCCATACCATAAACGGTATCGATACAATCAAATTCGGGCGCGGCAGCCATAAACTTCTTACGGATGCGCTTCACATGGGAGGTGATAGTGCTGTCATCGACAAAAATCTTCGCCTCCTGCATCAGCTCATGGCGGCTTCGGACGTGCCCCGGGTGTTTGGCAAGGGCGTGCACCATCCAAAACTCGGTGACTGTGAGTTCTATCGGGATCTGATTCCAAGAAACCAGCATTCGATTGGCGTCGATGGTGAGCGGTCCGCGCTCCAGTAAATTCTCCTGCGATGTTTGGCTGGTGGCTAACTCAGAGCGGCGAAACAGCGCGGCTAAACGAGCGGTCAAATGGGGGAAGCTCACTTCTTTGCTCAGGTAATCATCGGCGCCTAAACGCAGGCCGCACACAGTATCAAAATCGCTATCCCGCGCGGTTAAGAAGATGATCGGCAGAGTGTTTGACATGGCGCGTAGGGACTGACACAGCATAAAACCGCCGTCAATCTCATTGCCAAGGCCGATATCGATAATGGCTAAATCCGGCAGACGGGTATTAAACGCCAGC
This sequence comes from Shewanella sp. ZOR0012, assembly GCF_000798835.1. Lineage (NCBI taxonomy): Bacteria > Pseudomonadati > Pseudomonadota > Gammaproteobacteria > Alteromonadales > Shewanellaceae > Shewanella > Shewanella sp. ZOR0012. The sequence continues at coordinate 3,099,709 of NZ_JTLE01000094.1, read as the reverse complement.
ATGGCCGATGGCCTGTCGGCATAGGTTTGCACACTGTAACCGTGTTGCTGCAACACATCCTTGTAATTTTCGCGAATGGCCGCTTCATCTTCCACAATGGCGATACGTTTCATTTAGCCATCTTCCTATTGACTGCTGGGGATAAGTTTTCGTGACTATACAGGAATTTATTTCTGAGAAAAGCTCCCGAATGCAATTGCCATTTTGTTGCCACAATTGATAGTCGCATTGCCATTTTCCATCCCCGCTTATGCCATGGCACTTGTGTTTAATACGCTCATTCCGTTTTACCGGCCGCGCTAATGACTTAGGCGGGTAAACGCAGCACAAATCAAAAGGAATGAGATGATGAAAAAGACGCTGATTAATATCTTGGTACTGAGTGTACTCGCCGGGCCCATCGCCAATGTATCGGCAAAGGTGTCGCTACAAAATCAACCTCTGCTCATAGAGCCACAGACAGAGCTAATGATTGAGCAAGAGGAGGATGACGGCGAAGCGCTGATAGGTCTTGGCGGCGGAGCGCTACTTGGCGCCCTAGTGGGCGGCCCGGTTGGCGCCATTATCGGCGGATTTACTGGCACCTTAATCGGCCAGTCGGTATCTGATACCGACACGGTTAAAACTCAGCAACAACATATTGCCTTGCAGCGTCAACAATTGACGAGCTTAGCGGCCAAACAGCAGGCTAGTGAGCAACGCGCCGCCGAATATGCCTTAACCCAAAAGCAACTCGATGAACTGCTCGCCGAGCAACATCAACTGTTAAGTGAGTTGGCGCTGGGCATGAATGTGCAGTTCCGTACGGGCTCTGCGGAGCTTGAAAGCCATTTTTTGCCCCAATTAGACAATGTCGCCAAGGTGATGAAGCGCTTGAGCGAGTCCAATCTCGAGCTGAAAGGTTATGCCGACCGTCGCGGTGATCTGGCCTACAACCAAGCGCTCTCGGAGCAACGTTTGTTAGAAGTGCGGGGATACCTGATTAAGCAAGGCGTAGCCCCCGAGCGGATCACCACCCAAGCCTTCGGCGCCAGAATGCCACTCAATGACCAGCAAGACAGTGAATCCGATGTGTTCGATCGCCGAGTCACTCTGACCATGCAGCCTAACCAAGGGCTGATGGCGAGCCGCGTGACCGAATAATTCAACAATATCAATCGTATTCAATCAAGATCAGGAGCCTTTGTGATGATCACAGGGAAAAGGGTAAAAGAAGTTTGTCAAACGCTGGCGATGCTAGTGATCGGCGCCTCCATTTGTTGGGGGCTACCATTTGCGGTGTTAGCCTCACCGAACAGTGTGGGTACTTTATCGGCGCCGCAAAATATTGCCGCGACCTTCGATGAACATACGGCGAGCACATTGCCAGCTTTTAGTTTCGATGATGTCACCCAAGGGATGTTGGTGTATCAAACCGCCAGTGGCCGTTTAATGCCGTCCTTACCCGTGGACACGCAAGTGTCGATGCAGGTCTCGGGGCTAACCAATAGGGTGAGCGTAAAGCAGGTGTTCAGTAATCAAACCGGGTTTGTCCTCAATGGCCGCTATCTGTTCCCTTTACCCAATGAGGCGGCGGTGGACTCACTGCGTTTGCACATTGGTGAGCGGATCATCGAAGGTCAAATTCACCCAAAACAGCAAGCAAAACAGATTTTTGAGCAGGCCAAAGCCGAAGGAAAACGCGCCAGTCTAGTCAGCCAAGAACGGCCTAATATGTTCACGACCGAAGTCGCCAACCTCGCTCCTGATGAAAAGTTGGTGGTCGAAATCAGTTATCAAGAAACCATTCACTATGAAGATGGTCTCTTTAGCCTACGTTTTCCGCTGGTGGTGGCACCGCGCTATATCCCTGGCTTAACACTCGGTGGAAACAATGGTGAGCGCGTGACCAGCAGCCAAGTGTTCGATGTTGACCGGATTATCGCTCCGATCCGCGACGCTAATAGCGAGGCAGACCCTGTGCTAAAGGCCGATATTAAGGTCAAACTTGGTGAAGGCGTGGACAAATCAGCCGTGGTGAGTCCGTATCATCCCATCACGATAGATGAAAAACAGGGGCAACTGACGGCGGCCTTGGCCAATCGTGTGCCAGCCAATCGTGACTTTGTGCTGCAATGGCGTCTTAAGCAGGGCAATAGTCCCGTGGCTTGGGTATTCAACCAAGCGGGCAAAACCCATACGGCACAGGACGACAATGCGAGTGCGGATACAGGTCCAACTGGTAATAGTAGCAATACAGATAACTACAGCTTAGTGATGGTTATGCCGCCCAAAGTCAAGGCCAGTGAACAACTTAACTTGCCCCGTGAGCTTATTTTAGTGATTGATACTTCGGGGTCGATGGCGGGAGATTCCATTATTCAGGCGAAAAATGCCCTGCGTTATGCGCTGCGCGGTTTAAGGCCACAGGACAGTTTTAACATTATCGAATTTAACTCCGATGTGTCTTTATTATCGTCCACACCGCTGCCCGCGACAGCGAGTAATCTGGACAAGGCACGTCAGTTTGTGAATCGTTTGCAGGCCGATGGCGGCACCGAAATGGCGCAGGCTTTAAATGCCGCGCTGCCAAGGCAGGCGTTTAACACAGCTTCGGCTGAGGATAAGTCGTTAAGACAAGTGATCTTTATGACCGATGGCTCCGTCGGCAATGAGTCGGTGTTATTTGAGTTAATCCGTAATCAAATCGGCGACAACCGTCTTTTTACCGTAGGCATTGGCTCGGCGCCGAACTCGCATTTTATGCAGCGTGCGGCTGAACTTGGGCGTGGCACTTTTACTTACATTGGTGATGTGGATGAAGTGGAGCAAAAGATTAGCCAATTGCTGGCCAAAATCCAGTATCCGGTACTCACCGATTTACAGGTGCGCTTTGACGATGGCTCTGTGCCTGACTACTGGCCAGCGCCAATCCCCGATCTTTACCGCGGTGAACCGGTATTGATCAGCCTAAAGCGCCACCCACGTGAGCCTCAGGAACTCGTGATCTCCGGTCGTCAGGGCCATAAAAACTGGCAACAGTCGTTATCTTTGCAAGCCAATGACGCAAGCCATTCAGTAACTGATGCTGCGCAGCCTGCGGCGGGGCTCGATTTACTCTGGGCACGCAAACAGATTGCGGCCTTAGAGTTGAGTAAAAACGGCGCTAACGATGACAAGGTCAAAGAGCAGGTCACGGCGCTGTCGCTGAATTATCACTTAGTCAGCCCCTATACCAGCTTGGTCGCGGTGGATTTAACCCCCATCGCCAGCAATGCCATGAGCCGAGATGCGGTGGTGCGCCAGCATTTACCCTTGGGTTGGCAGCCTATGGGAGTTCTACCACAAACATCAACCTCGAGCCGTTTCGACATGCTCTTAGGTGGCGCAGTGTTACTACTTGCCTCGATGTTGGCGCTGTCGATTCGTCGCCAGCAGCGGCAGCAACGCGCGCTGTCATTAGCGCTGAATACTTGAGTTATGTCTATGAGTATGCACATGACTCAACAGATACAAATAGGGTTGCTGGTGGGATTGGTATTAATCGGCATTACGTTGTTTGGAAAAGGATTCTATATGCAAGCGAAAGCACACTTTGCCCAATATTTGATTGAACAAGCCTGGGCTAAAACCTTAATTGATGGTCAATCCCATAAACCTTGGTCCTGGGCCGATACCTATCCCGTGGCTAAGCTCTCCATCGAGCAGGCTAAAAGACCGAATCACTTCGATGGTCCGGCATCCAACGACAGCTTATATGTGCTGGCGGGCGCATCTGGCCGTAATTTGGCCTTCGGGCCTGCTTTAGTACTATCGAGTGCGCCCGCTGGCGCGCAAGGTAATACTGTGATTGCAGGGCACAGGGATACGCATTTTGCGATGTTAAATGGTATCAGCGTCGGGCGTCGCCTAGCGCTGCAAACCGCAGCGGGCAGGGAGATTGTTTACCAAGTGGTGGCGACCCAAGTGGTGCATGAGTCGCAAACTGAGTTGATGGCGCCAAGTGAGGATAATCGTTTAACCCTGATCACTTGCTATCCCTTCGATGTGCTGCAAGGTGGGGCGGAACTGCGTTTTGTGGTACAGGCTATCCCGGTCGAGCCAGAAACTGCAGCTCAATCCGAAGGGGCGACAGTCGATAGGACGTTGGAGCCAAAAGTGGCTTGAACATTCGAGTTGATAGCTTGAGTTACTCGCTACAATGGGCAGGTTGACTGGTAACTAAAAAATTGGCAAATCAATTAGGGCAGAGCTGAAGGCTCTGCCTTAATGTCAGCATTAATTGTTTATTGGCATCACTCTATTACGGCCTAGACGTTTTGCCTCATAAAGCAACTTATCTGTATTTTCAATAAGTTGTATTACTGATTGTCTTTCTTGCCACTGAGATACACCAAAGGAGGCGGTGATATTGTCGATACGTTGATCTTTGCGTCGATCCTTGATGCTGAGTTTTTCAAGCCCACGGCGCATGGCTTCAGCCAGTTGCCTGGTGATTCGTAATTGGCTCTTTGGCACTAAAATGGCAAATTCTTCACCGCCAAAGCGGTACAGCTTACAGCCATCTCGGCAGGCTTCCTGCAAACGCTTTGCAACGACCTTTAATACTTGGTCGCCAAGCTGGTGACCATAGTTGTCATTAAAGGCCTTAAAGTGATCGATATCGACCAAGATAAGACAGGTGCCCTCGGGAGCCTGTGCCAACATGCCTGCGATATCGGCATCAAAGGCGCGGCGGTTTAAACAGCCAGTGAGTGCATCGTAAAGTACATCTTTTTCTGTTTTTTCAAGCTTTTGTTTTAATGCATCAATCTCTGTTTGGGCTTTTTGCAATTGGGTCGTAAAAAACTCGGTGCTTGAGCGAATATTGTCGGCTTCCTTCACCAAATTACGGACTAAATCGAGCACTTGATCAACACTGAGCGTACCTTCTTCGATACCATTCAGTTTGGCAAAGTTATTATGGATACAGGTTTGAAACTCAGTCGCATCCAGATTGGTATCCTTAATCGACTGCGATAACTCAGTGGCCATGGCCTCAAGGTTTAGCCGCATATCTCGCACATTCAGTTCTATGGGGTCTGCCACATATTGACGATATAACAGCTCACTACTCACGGGAGGGCAGGTATTGTAATGGGCGATAACCGTATCGAGCTGTGCATTTAATGCCGGATTTTGTTCACCTACGTAGGTATACCAAAGAGCGTAATTAATGGGAGTCGTGGGGATTTGATGCTTGAGCATTAAGGGAACCGCTTTTTTAAGATTTAAGGCTGCGGTTTGTAATAAATCTCGTGACATGGATTAATCCCAATAAATATAAATCGATAAACTATGTGCACCACATAGGGGTAAGTATTTTGCTCGTCAAATCCCGTTACAACTCAAGCCAAAAGCGGGTTGAATAAACCTGCCAAAAGGCAAAGGGGATATGTTAGAGTTTATCGCTAAAACTAAATAATGATAATAACTTGGGAGAAACTCTTGAAAAATTTCATCCTTACGAGTGCCTTAAGCGCCTTACTGTCCTTGCCCGCTGTTGCCGCCCAGTCGTTGAGTGACAGCATGGATTTGAACCAATATCGTACAGATGTAAAAACCTTAGCCAGTGACGCCTTTGGCGGCCGAGCGCCCTTATCCGAAGGCGAGCAACTCACCATTCAATATCTTGAGAAAGCCTTCAAAGAAATGGGGCTTAAGCCTGGATTTGGCGATAGTTACTTGCAGGCTGTGCCACTGGCGAAAATTACCGCCGATCAAAATATGCAGCTTGATATGGGAGGGCTTAAGTTTGCCAATGGCAGCGAGTTTACCGCCAGAACCCAGAGAATTAGCGATAAAGTCAACCTTAGTAATAGCGATGTGGTGTTTGTCGGTTATGGGATTAATGCGCCTGAATATGGTTGGAATGACTATCAGGGACTCGATGTAAAAGGTAAAACCGTGATAGTGCTGGTCAATGACCCTGGTTTTGCAACTCAAGATCCCAAGGTCTTTAAAGGCAATGCCATGACCTACTATGGCCGCTGGACCTACAAATACGAAGAGGCCGCGCGTCAAGGCGCTGAAGCTGTTTTTATTGTGCATGAAACTGAACCCGCAGCCTATGGCTGGGGTGTCGTGCAAAACTCCAATACTGGCACTAAGTTCACCTTGGTCGATGCCAATAATAACCAAGGACAGGTGGGCGTGATGGGCTGGGTGCAACATGATGTCGCCAATAAGATTTTTGCTAAGGCAGGCATGGACTTCGATACCTTAAAGCAACAAGCCGCTAAGCCAAACTTTAAGGCCATTTCCTTAAAACTCAAGGCGAATGTCAGTTTAAACAATACGATTGAACGCGCCGAATCCCACAATGTGGCGGCACTATTACCTGGAAAAAGCCGCCCTGATGAGGTGGTGATGATGCATGCCCATTGGGATCATTTAGGTACAGTGATAGAAGACGATAAACCGGAAA
>NZ_JTLE01000094.1:3086960-3093254 GCF_000798835.1 Shewanella sp. ZOR0012 | reverse complement strand
TCAAAAATAACGGCTTGCTCGACACCATTTCGACTAAAACTGATAAAACCACGCCACACCATATATCCACTGCTACAGGAGCCGTAAATTAACTGCCCCTCATAGGTTGTTTTGTCGAGTTGACGAATATTGACAGGGATAATGCCCATAAACATATCTCTACCTTCTAAACGGACCTGTAAATTATCAAGTACATCAGAAGATAATAGCTTCAATGTTAATGGTTTTTCACTTGGCGCACGATCTGGCGAAAGGCTGATGCTCAGCACTATATCCCCGACCTTTTTAATGCAATCTCCCTGAGTAAACACACAAAGAGTGGGATCTGTAGGCGGTATTTTTACCTGTTGCTCGGCTTTTTTATCACAAGCGCTAAGATTTAACGCAATTAACATGATGTAAAGCGGGAGACGTTTGCGATTAAGCACAAAAATTAACCTTGTGATGCAAGATGTTAACATTCTATGGCGTAGGTTGATCTAGATCAACTTTCCGTCCCCCTTCTTTGGTATCTTTTTTGACATGGCTCAAGTATCATTGCGAAACCTCATATTTGAGCACAAATGTGTAGGGTAACGCATTGACATGGCTTCATAACCCTTATAGGGACATGAGCTTTGTGTCATATATAACAGGTAAAGCTAGTCTTTACTAAAAGTAAAAGTAATAAGCAGTGGAAGCATTATGATGAACCATTCCCAGCCAACAGGCGCTGATTACAATTACACCATTGTCCGCCAATTCGCCTTAACCACAGTTTTGTGGGGTATTGTTGGTATGTCAGTCGGTGTTTTAATTGCGGCTCAGTTAATCTGGCCACATCTGAACTTCGATACGCCTTGGTTTACGTATAGTCGCTTGCGACCATTACACACCAATGCGGTAATTTTCGCGTTCGGAACATCAGCCCTCTTTGCAACATCCTATTATGTCGTACAACGCACCTGTCAAACCCGACTATTTGCACCTAAATTAGCTGCATTTACGTTTTGGGGATGGCAAGCCATCATTCTGTCAGCAGCCATCACTCTGCCAATGGGTTATACCAGCGGTAAAGAATATGCTGAATTAGAATGGCCAATCGATATCGCTATTACGATCGTTTGGGTATCCTATGCAATAGTGTTCTTCGGCACTATTATCAAACGAACAACATCGCATATTTACGTAGCGAACTGGTTCTTTGGTGCATTTATCATTACGGTTGCCGTGCTTCACATCGTGAACTCAATGGCCGTTCCTGTTAGCTTGTTTAAGTCATACTCTATGTACAGTGGCGCGGTCGATGCCATGGTGCAATGGTGGTATGGTCACAACGCGGTAGGCTTCCTGTTAACCGCAGGCTTCTTAGGTATGATGTACTACTTCGTTCCTAAGCAAGCGGGTCGTCCTGTTTACTCATATCGTCTGTCGATTGTGCACTTTTGGGCACTGATCGCACTGTACATTTGGGCAGGTCCTCACCACTTACACTATACTGCTCTGCCTGACTGGACTCAGTCTTTAGGTATGGTGATGTCTCTGATCCTGTTCGCACCATCTTGGGGCGGTATGATCAACGGTATCATGACCTTATCTGGCGCGTGGCACAAACTGCGTACTGACCCAGTATTGCGTTTCTTAGTGGTTTCTCTGTCTTTCTATGGTATGTCGACCTTCGAAGGTCCGATGATGGCCATCAAGACAGTTAACGCTTTATCTCATTACACAGATTGGACAGTAGGTCACGTTCACTCCGGCGCGCTAGGCTGGGTTGCAATGGTATCTATCGGTTCTCTGTATCACTTGATCCCAGTACTGTTCGGCCATGGCCGTATGTACAGCATCAAGTTAGTTAACGTGCATTTCTGGTTAGCGACAATAGGTACTGTTCTTTACATCGTGTCTATGTGGATTTCGGGTGTAATGCAGGGTCTGATGTGGCGTGCAGTTAACGCTGACGGTACTTTGACTTATAGCTTTGTTGAAAGTCTGGAAGCTTCTTATCCTTTCTACTTCGTACGTTTCCTCGGCGGTTGTTTCTTCTTAACCGGTATGCTGATCATGGCATACAACGTGATCCGTACTGTGAAAGCCTCTAAAGATTCATTGCCAGCACTGGCTGAAGCAAAAGCGGCTTAAGGAGCAAACTCGATGAAATTTAATCATGAGATAGTTGAAAAAAACATCGGTTTGTTAGCGATATTCACTGTTATCGCTATCAGCTTCGGTAGCTTGGTTGAAATCACGCCGCTGATTTTCCAAAAAGATACCACTGAGCCTGTTGAAGGTTTGAAACCCTACACAGCCCTGCAACTTGAAGGCCGTGACATTTATGTACGTGAAGGTTGCTACAACTGTCACAGTCAGATGATCCGTCCTTTACGTGCAGAGACTGAACGTTACGGTCACTACTCTGTTGCCGGTGAGTCTGTTTGGGATCACCCATTCCAATGGGGTTCTAAGCGTACTGGTCCAGACTTGGCCCGTGTTGGCGGTCGCTACAGCGATAAATGGCATGAAGTTCACTTAATCGATCCTCGTGCTGTGGTCCCTCAATCGAATATGCCAGCCTTCCCATGGCTTGCCGAAAACAAGTTAGACGGCAAGTTAACCGGCGACAAGATGACTATTCTGCGTAACATGCACAAAGGCGGTTACAAAGGTAAGGATCTTTACACCGATGAAGAAATCGCAGGCGCGCAGAAAGCTGTTGAAGGTAAGACAGAGCTGGAAGCCTTGATTGCATATCTTCAGTCTTTGGGTCACGCACTCAAATAAGGAGGCAGTATATGGATTACGGCACATTACAAGGTATTTTAACCATCATTGTGATGCTGACCTTCGTCGGTATATTTGCTTGGGCATATAGCTCGCGTCGTCAAAAATCCTTTGATGAAGCAGCGAATCTTGTGTTTTCCGATGAGGAAATCAGCAAGGAATCGAAGGACTCAGGAGAGAATAAGTGATGAGTAGCTTCTGGAGTATTTGGATTAGCGTACTCTCGTTAATTGTGATCGCAGGATGTTTTCTGTTGCTACGTGTGTGTTCAAAGAACACCACCGATGTCAAAGAAGGCGAATCCATGGGTCACAGTTTCGATGGTATCGAAGAACTCAATAACCCACTGCCAAAATGGTGGAGTTATATGTTCTATATCACTATCGTGTTTGGCCTAGTGTACTTAGCCCTGTTCCCAGGTTTAGGTAACTACAAAGGTCTACTGAACTGGACCAGCTCTAACCAAAGCATTGGTACAGAGAAAGGTATTAAAGCCGATTCTGTAGCCGCGATTGAGCTGGCGGCAAAAGAAGGCATGTACGTTCAGTACGACCAAGAAGTTAAACACGCTAACGAAAAATATGGCCCAATCTTCGCGGCTTACTTGGCAACACCACTCGAAGAGTTAGTGAAAAACCAAGAAGCGTTGAAAGTGGGCGGCCGTTTGTTCCTACAAAACTGCGCGCAGTGCCACGGCTCTGACGCACGTGGTAGCAAAGGCTTCCCTAACCTGACCGACAGTGATTGGTTATACGGTGGCGATTTAGCCACGATAAAAACCACCATCATGAGCGGTCGTCATGGCATGATGCCACCAAAAGGTGGTTTGCCAATCGACGATAGCGAAATTGCAGGTCTAGCCGAGTATGTGGTTAAGTTATCTGGTCGTGAACACGACGAGAAACTCGCAGCTCTTGGTCAAGGTTCATTCATGAAAGGTTGTTTTGCGTGTCACGGTATGGACGCAAAAGGCAACAAGCTCATGGGCGCACCTAACTTAACTGACGATGTTTGGTTATATGGCGGTAGCCGTGGTGTGATCGAAGAAACGATCAAACACGGCCGTGCAGGCGTGATGCCAGCATGGAAAGACGTTCTCGGTGAAGAGAAAGTCCACGTGATCGCAGCTTATGTTTATAGCTTGTCAAACAAGTAATTAGATATGAGTAACACTAAGGCCTCGATAACGTCGGGGCCTTTTTTTTAAAGTGCTAAAGCCACCTTTTAACGGTAAAATGGCGCAAATTTTTATAATGGGTATTTAACATGAGCGAACAACAACCCTGGTATAAGCAGTTTTGGCCTTGGTTTTTAATTATTCTTCCTTTATGTGCCGTCGTCGCAAGTTTTACCACGCTAAAAATTGCCCTCTCAAACTCTGACTCTCTGGTTGCCGAGGATTATTACAAAGAAGGCAAAGCCATCAACATGGACTTGAGTAAAGTCAAATATGCCAAGCAGCTTGGCATGCAATGGCAACTTGAACAGAATAACCATGAACTCCTATTCACTCAGCACGGCGGCCCAGCCTATCAAGCTGCGTTGAAAGTCGAATTTTATCACCCAACGATTGCCGAAAGAGATATTAAGGCCACTGTCACCGCCGATGCCAATCATGTGTATCGCATTACTCTGCCCGATGTGTTAACGGGCGCTTGGGAAGTTCGCCTCGAAGGTTTTGACGGTAAATGGCGTATTCATCAACGTGTCGAATTAAAAGACAACGTCCAATTGTGGTTGAACTAATTGTGGTTGAATGAATATTGCTATGACACATCCAAGTTGTTTTCACTGTAATGAACCTGTACTCACCGGCACGCAGTTTGTCACTCGCATTAATGATCGCGATGAACTCATGTGTTGCCCAGGCTGCCAAGCGGTATCCCAAGCCATTGTTGATGCAGGCTTATTAAGCTATTACAAGTTTAGAACTGAGCCAGGTAATAAACAGACGGCCCTTGTGCCTGATGAATTAAATCAGTTTAGTGCCTATGACTTGCCCGAGGTACAGCAGGACTTTGTCCACTCAGTGGAGAATAGCGACTCAGTGTCGCTGTCCATTGATGGCATTACCTGCGCGGCCTGCGCTTGGTTAATTGAACATAAAGTGAAGCAACTGCCTGGCGTAAGCCAAGTGATGGTCAACTCCACCACCCAAAGGGCGCTGATTAGCTGGGATAAACAACAAGTTAAACTCAGTGATATTTTGGGGCAAATTAGCCGTATCGGTTATCAAGCTGCGCCCTATCAAGTGGATGAACAAGAACTGACCGCCAAGCAAAATAGCCGTAAATTCTTACTGCGTTTAGGTTTAGCGGGCTTTGCCACCATGCAAGTGATGATGTTCGCCCTCGCCCTCTATACCGGTTACTTTACCGATTTGGATGTGCAATATCGGGATTATTTCCGCTGGGTGAGCATGATTTTCGCCACGCCCGTGGTGCTCTATTCGGCGCAGCCCTTCTATTTTAGCGCGATTCGCACCCTGCTCAGTGGCAAACTCAATATGGACGTATCGGTCTCTATCGCCATTGGCGGCGCCTATATCGCCAGTTGCTTTGCGACCGTTAACGGCACGGGCGAAGTCTATTTTGAATCCGTTTCCATGTTTACCTTCTTCCTGCTGCTGGGACGTTATTTCGAGCAGAAGGCAAGACAAAAAGCTTCCGTTAGCTCCAGTAATCTTCACAAGTTAGTGCCGTTAACGGCACATCTGGTCACGGCGCAGGGGCAAGAAGAAATCCCCGCTAAAAAATTATGTCTTGGGGATATTATCCTTATTAAACCCGGTGAAATGGTCGCCGCCGATGGAATCGTGGTTGACGGCCACACCAGCATCAATGAAGCCATGCTCACCGGTGAGCAAATGCCGATTGAAAAGCCCGTCGATAGCCAAGTATTTGCAGGCACCATTAACCTAGACCAACCCATTAAGGTAAAAGTCACCGCTCTTGGGCAAGACCAATTGGTTGCTGAAATTATTCGCTTGCAGGAATTAGCCTCAAACACTAAACCTGCCGTCGCTATGCTTGCCGATAAACTGTCGCGTTATTTCTCAGGCACTATCTTAACCATAGCGACAATCACCTATCTGGTGTGGCTACAAATCTCCCCCGAAGACGCCTTTTGGGTGACCTTGTCAGTATTAGTGGCCACCTGTCCTTGCGCCCTTGCGCTGGCGACGCCTACCGCAGTGACCTGCGCGACCGCGATTTTTACCCGTCTTGGGATCATTACCCGTAAGGCGGGTGTATTTGAAAAACTGCCTCAAATCAAGCATGTAGTATTTGATAAAACCGGCACCCTCACCTGCGGCACGCTATCGATAGCCAAGGTGCAATGTCATGGTGATGTGGCTAAAGAACAAGTGTTGGCAATTGCTGCTGCGCTAGAGTCAGGTTCTCGCCACCCCATCGCCGCGGCCTTTGCCAGCTTTGCCCAAGTCGATGTTGTTGCCGAGCAAGTTCACCATGAAGTGGGCTTTGGGGTGAAAGGTCTCATAAATGGCATAGAATATCGCATTGGGAATGCTCA
>NZ_JTLE01000094.1:3082722-3086950 GCF_000798835.1 Shewanella sp. ZOR0012 | reverse complement strand
CAGCAGATTAAAGCATTCAATCGCCCTTTATCGCAGTCGTTTGTGTGATATTTCATGGTTTATGCGCTGTTTGAATGAACCGATAGCAAGACAAGCAAATCAAGAAGATAACTGCACAGGTCGTTTCTGGGAGGGGCGGTTTACCCATTTATTTTATATAGAATCAAGCCCTACTCGATGAAGCCGTGGTATTAGCTTGTATGACTTATGTTGATTACTCTTTATTAAAAGAAAGTCCTATCAGAGCCCAACTGGCTGATACACCAGAACAATCCGACCATACCAGTATTCAACTACGCATTCGGGCGGCGTTTAAAGGTGAGCAGCCAAGCAATCTCCTGCCTTTTATTGGCAACGAGTACGACAACCAACCCAATGGCATTGCGTTTGTCTTAACCGATTACCTTCAATTGGTGGATGATACCGGCCGAATCATTCGCAATGATAAACGTGGATACATCAGTGAAAATAGCGCCAAGTTACTGACCAGATTAAATATCACCCATAAAAATTGGCTCAGGCTGACCACCGAGTTTGGAAAACTATTTCACGGTCCAGTAGGCACATTGTAAGAACAGAGCGATTACTGCGAACATCTCGAAAAGCAACGATGGCACTTTGCGGCAAGCTGCCAGCACTTGCGCTGCAACTGACAACGACTTTATCACTCTGAAAGCAGTTCTTTCCAAACACCTCCCAGTCACTATGGGACGATTTACCTCGTCTGAAATCCCCCATTTTTAAGTGAATTAGCGCAATCTATTGCGTTATATGCTGTCCATACGACTGGGGATGGTTCCTATTTAAGCCATTTTAACTCGGACAAGTTGTAGATAAACCGAAAGTGCATTATGTTGTTGATTTAAGATGGATGGCCGGATTTATTCTCGAATATGATGGAAGATAAAAATTCAATTTGGCTTGATAGTGCTTTAAAAACACATTCTAGGCTTACAGAATCGGTTATTACGGTATTTGAAAACTTGCTCAAAGCAAATAGTATAGATTTTTTAGCTGTAACAGGTCGAACAAAAGATAAAAAGAGTGCGTTGGAGAAGATCACAAGAAAAGGGTATAAGAAACCAGAAGTTCAGATGACTGATCTCTCCGGCGTTAGGGTTATCCTCTACTTTGAGTCGGATGTTGATCGAGTCTCGAACTTGATTTCAGACTCATTTGGTGTTGATAAAAACAATTCATTAGATAAAAGCAAGGTGCTTTCAAAAGACCAAATCGGATATCGTTCAGTACACTTTGTGTGTACTCTTGGCAACAAGAGAGCAACATTACCAGAGTATTCCAAACTTACGGATTTAAAGTTTGAAGTTCAGGTTAGAACTGTACTTCAACATGCTTGGGCAGAATTAGCTCATGATAGTAACTATAAGTTTTCAGGTTCTCTGCCACCTGAGATTGAGCGAAAGTTATATCTTTATGCCGGTATGTTAGAGATAGCAGATAAAGGGTTCGATGAATTATCTTCACAAATTGACTTGTATAAACAATCAATTGATGAAAAGTCTAAGCTAGGTGATTACACCGCAACGATAGATTCAATTAGTTTAAAGGAATACTTTGGTTTTTGGGTTGAAGAGAACGGTATTACTCTAAGTAGTGATATTATTCAAAATAATACTAGTGAATTGATTCGAGAGTTGAACTCTTTCGGCGTAAATACACTGGAAGACCTTATAACCATAATTCCTAAAGGTTATGTCGAGGCGTATAAAGAGGTCGGGGAACGTTCTAATGTCTTTGGTATTGTAAGAGACTGGATGTTGATTACCAATTGGCAAAAGTTCCTAGATAATGTCTCATTTAATTGGGTGGTTGACAGTGATGCTCTAAAGCTTTTAGGTAAGTTTATTACAGGAGAAAACCTTACAAATATGCTTAAAGCTTTAGATGAGCATGATGCACTAATCTTAGACGAACATGACGAAGAAGATATAGGCTGACAAGCAATTTTAGAGTGATTCCCAACGCGTGGCATTTTTCATTCTATAGTTGAGTTTTGTGTTTATGACGGTATGGTTAAGGTCAGCGGTAGCGTTGATCACACCTTAAGTGGGTGTTACCCGTACAAATTTCAATCCAAAACTGATGAATAAGAGTTCAGGGACTCACTCGGAATTGTCCTAAAGCTGCTTCGTATTTCTTTAAGATTTACTCTCGAAGCCAATGCTAAACAGGTGAGCCATGGCAATTAGCGAGACGACCGTCCGCCCATGGCCGCTCTTTGGCATCCATGCCATCGCGGCATTCGTGAATCCATTCACATCAGACGGGGCGGCCCTGCATCCACGGATGGACTTGCTGCGCGTCGATGAGTGAATTCCGTGGCTTACGGTTAATCTGTGGCTGAAGCTAAGCTCACAACTTTTCTGCGATGTATGCTGTTCATTTTTAACTTACTTGTGCCAATCTCATTCTGCTTAAGTCACTCTTAAACAAAAACATCGGCTTAGGCCGATGTTTTTATATCGATTAAAGAAGTTACTCAAGCGAGTTAGGCTTCTTTAAAGGTGCTCCAAATTGGCGCGTGATCTGAGGGTTTATCGATACCGCGCAGATCGTAATCGACGTCGGATTCGATTAAACGTGCGGCCAGTGACGGCGTGGCTAAGATCACATCGATGCGAAGACCGCGGTTATCATCGAATCCTTTGCTGCGGTAATCGAACCATGAATAACGTTCGCAGCGGTCGGGGTGCAGTTGACGGAAGGTATCCACCAATCCCCAATCTTGCAGGGTTTTGAGCCATTCACGCTCTTCGGGTTGGAAGCTGCATTTTCCGGTTTTTAGCCAACGCTTGCGGTTGACTTCACCGATGCCGATATCCAAATCGATGGGCGAAATATTGATATCCCCGATAATGGCGATATCTTCATCGTTGCTATGATTAGCGTGCAAATGCGCCATTAAGTCCTGATAAAACTTACGCTTAGCAGGGTACTTAGTCGGATGGTCAATGCTTTCGCCCTGAGGGAAATAACCATTCAGCACAGTTAGCGGACGGCCATTTGCCTGAGCAAAGGTGCCGATAATCATGCGGCGCTGGGCATCTTCTTCATCGGTTGCAAAACCCTTTTGCACCTTAAGCGGGGCAACTTTGGAGAGCATAGCTACGCCATAGTGTGCCTTGCCACCGTGGTAATGCACGTGATAACCCATGGCCTCAACTTCGGCGAGCGGGAAGGCTTCATCGTGCACTTTGGTTTCTTGCAGGCCGATAATGTCGGGCTGATGGCTGTCGATTAACGCTTGCAATTGATGCAGGCGAGAACGCAATCCATTGATATTGAAAGAAACGATTTTCATTAAGGCAGAACTCGTTTGAAGGGTTTTACCACAACGCTTTGATATACGCCCGCCGCGAAGTAAGGATCGGCATCTGCCCAGGCTTGAGCTGTGGCTAACGAATCGAAATCCGCAACCACTAATGAGCCGCTAAAACCCGCATCGCCAGGGTTTTCGCTATCAATAGCGGGGTGTGGACCCGCAACCAGCAAACGACCTTCATCGGCCAGTTCCTGTAAGCGTGCTAAATGCGCAGGGCGCGCCGCTAAACGTTTTTCTAAGCTGTTCTCAACATCTTGAGCTGAAATCATATACCACATTATTTGAGTTCCTTGCGTTGATCTTCGGGAAGATGTTTATAAAGGTAAAAGACGGTGATTACGGTATTAATCAGGGTTAAGGCGGTGAGGCCAAACACTTTAAAGTTCACCCAAGTTTCTAATGGCAGACTAAAGGCGACATAGATATTGACTAGGCCACAGATGGCAAAAAAGCTTACCCAGTACCAAGTTACATGTGCCCAAATATTATCGGCCACCTTCATCTCTTTACCCAACATGGACTTTAAAATCGACTTGTCGAGTAGTTGGCTCACGCCAAGGGCTAGGGCAAATAACGCATAAATAATAGTGACTTTCCACTTGATAAAGGCATCGTCATGGAACACTAAGGTGAGGGTGCCAAACACTGTCACCATAGCGAAGGTAATCAGGTGCATCTTCTCCAATTTTTTATACAGCGCATAGGTCACGACTAATTGCAGTGCGGTGGCTGCGATTAAGGCGCCACTGGCGATATAAATATCGAAAAATTTATAGACGGCAAAAAAGATAACGAGTGGCAAAAAATCAAGCAGTTGTTTCATAAATAATCGTGTTAAGAAGACGTGGGCTTGAGTGTAGCACGGGGGGCTAGAGGGAAAAAGCC
>NZ_JTLE01000094.1:3080217-3082712 GCF_000798835.1 Shewanella sp. ZOR0012 | reverse complement strand
GTAAGTGAACCGCGGTTGATTAAGGCTTGGTTGTATTGCTTCCAGTTGGTTGTTTTATAGCGAGGCTTTGACACGGTTGATGGGTAAGTTGATAGGCGATGCCGATCAGATCTGCGGCTACGGTTTTAGTTAAACCTATTTAGGAAACAAAGCCTCAGCGGGCAGTAAAAAGCAGACCTCAATCGCCTATAGTTTTAGTACAACTGATTTAGGAAACAAAGCTAAAGTTTTTCATAAATTTGTTGAGTGATATCACATTAAGTAAAATTGATGTTAATAATTTTCTCAAAAATGCTATAATCATGTACATCGTTGGCATCTATATGCATAACTATAATGAAAGCATCATCTTTTATTAGTTTACGTTATTTCACATTCTTTAACACTATTATTGGGGTTGCTTTTATCTCTATTATTGCTTCGATTGATTTCAAACACCAACATGAGAATAGCGTTACAAAAATAATAAGTGAATTAAATTACATTTCATCTACAATAAATGATGAGATGTTCCCATCATTAATAGAGCTTATTGAGAAAAATAGTTGTAAGGAATTTATTTATGCAGCCAAAAAATTAACTTATAGCTATTTATTTTTGAGAAGTGTCAACGTGGTTTCGAACATGGAAATACAATGCAGCACTTTATCCGAAAATAATATCATTAAGTTAAAAGATGCAGAATCTTTATCATCTTACGATAATGAATTTTATCTACATCAAACTCCATTCTCTAATCTCAAAATTCAAGACGATGACGGTGTTTTTATTGTAAGAAAAGCGTTAAGCAATACTAAAAGCATTTACTTTGCAATCCACCCTGATTTTATAAGAAAACTTGTTGATACATCAATAGATATTTACAAGCTAGATATAGCAGTAGGTAATTATCTTATAAATGGAAATAATACTCAAAATAAAAATTCATTCGAAAGTAAGAATACATTATTTGGTAATGTAAAAGTTCTGTCAAAGTTAGATTTAAAAATGTATTCAAGTGGTTTGATAAGGGAATATGGATTATACATATTGTTATGGGTTTTATTTTCACTGACGATTTCAAAAAGCATATATAATTCTTTCACATCATTTGACGTAATGATTTTCAAAATTAAAAATGGCATTAAAAACAAGGAATTTGAACCTTATCTGCAGCCGGTATTTAATGCAGAAAAAAAATTAATAGGCGTTGAAGTTCTTGTGAGGTGGGTAAGGCAATCTGGAGAGATTATTTATCCAGATAAGTTTATTGAAGTTGCAGAAAGAAGTGGTCAAATACAAGATATAACAACAATTCTTTTTGAAAAGGTTATAGATGAACTTTTGCACTTTAATGATAATAGTGATTTTTCTTTGCATATTGCATTTAACATATGCCCAGTACAGTTGGCTGATAAAATCTTATACGATAATTGTATAAAATTTTTCGACCGTCTTAATGATAAGATATTTTCTCTAATCTTGGAAGTTACAGAAAGAGAGGCTTTCCCCAATGGGGAAATAATTAACAGTATTGTTTCAGAATTAAAACCTAGAGGTTTAAAATTAGCTATAGATGATTTTGGAACTGGTCATTGCTCACTAAAATATATACATCAAATGGATGTTGACTTTATTAAAATTGATAAAAGTTATATTGATTGCATCGATACAGGCGGAAAGATTGAAATTTTAGAAAACATTATTGATCTAGCCAAGAGATTAAATGTTCCAATGGTTGCTGAAGGCGTCGAAAAAAAACTGCAATATGAATATTTAATCTCAAAGGGAGTTGATAACTTTCAAGGTTATCTATTCGAAAGACCCTTGAAATTGCATGATTTTGTTGACAAGTACCTGAGTTGATCGAAAATGGATGTCTCTGTTTTATTCTAGAAGACTTAAAGAAGGAGTTTGAAAATGCGCCCAAATATCCCGAGCAACTTAGTCTAATCGATGGCGAGAATGATGAGTTTTAGGTGGATGTTAAGTCATCCGCCAAAGTGCCTCCCCAAAAACTAGCTCCCCAACCGTTCCTGTGTCTCAGCAATTTAAAATTGAAATATGGAGAGAATCAAAAAGGACTTTTTTTCCTAAATCGACTCAGCGAACAAAGCCCCCATAATTGTTTAAATATCAAACTACATAGTGAATTTCAGGCATACCTAGCCCAGTAAGTTTGTTCAAAGCCATAATCATCGCGTAAGCTTCTCCCACCTGAGCGTTATAATTCCGAATGCTCAACGTGCCACCTAGCAGTTGTTTTATCCTGTACATAGCGGTTTATGAGATTGAGCGGCGATGATGACCATACCGTTTTTTCCACTACTTATTTGAGCCATGAAGTTGTTGCCAACTGACGGCTAAGTTACGTAGATGTCCTGGTTCCCAGAGCGCAGCACTTCCCTAGGTGGGGTCAGTACTAAAGCGCGATTTCGACGAACGGCTTCGTGACAAGCTTTCGTGTCGTAAGCACCATCACCCGAGATATTGCGGATTTTTCGATGGGTTTGTTC
>NZ_JTLE01000094.1:3069006-3080207 GCF_000798835.1 Shewanella sp. ZOR0012 | reverse complement strand
TGGCTTGGCAAGCATATTTGGTCCAAAGGCTCATTACTGACAACGGATGAACTCATCATTCAAGCCACAGGCGAGCCGTTAAACAGTCAATATCTGGCTAAGCATTTAACTCAACGCTATTTGGGCTAAATGCAGTAGCGCTAGGTCATAAAGCGTTGGCAATAACACTCTAGCGCTTAGACTTGGCGCAATCGCATCACTATCGGAGTTTCAAAGCTTTTGCTGCGATTTGGGTATATAATCCCGGACTTATTTATTCAAACTGCTTTTGGACGGAAAAAGGTCGACCATGTTACTGCGTGCAATCACCCCACAGGATTGGGATGCTATTTTACAGATCCAGGAAGAATGTTATTCTCAACTAGATCCTGAACCCCTGCATGTATTGCAAAGCAAGTGGCACGTCTCACCTCAATCCTGCTTTGTATTTGAGGTAAATGACTCAGTGGTGGGCTATTGTCTTGCTCATCCTTGGACCACCAATATGCCTCCCGCACTTTATGAGCCAATCACCCATTTACCTAAGGCCGATACTTTGTATCTGCACGATATTGCGATATCGGCAAAGGCTCAAGGTTTAGGCGCTGGGTCTAAAGCCTTAATGCGTCTAAAGCAGCTTGCCGATCGCTTTAACTTGAGCTCCCTCTCCTTAGTGGCGGTGCAAGGCGCTGATAGCTATTGGCGCAAAATGGGCTTTAAACCTAAAGCCATAGAGAAATGCCTTGGTAGCTACACTGATGATGCCATGTACATGATTTATAAACTTAATCATCGAGAAGAATGATGAATCCAACCCTGACAACTATCGGTTTACTCTGTCTTAGCAATATTTTTATGACCTTTGCTTGGTACGGACATTTAAAGTCCTTAGGCTCAAAGCCTTGGATTATCGCTGCCTTGGTCAGTTGGGGCATCGCCCTGTTTGAATACCTACTGCAAGTGCCGGCTAACCGTATCGGCTACACAGTGATGAATGTCGGACAATTAAAAATCCTACAGGAAGTCATTACCTTAAGCTTGTTTGTGCCCTTCGCCTACTTCTACATGAAGGAACCACTGAAACTCGATTATCTCTGGGCGGGTCTGTGCATCCTCGGAGCGGTGTATTTTATTTTTAGAAGCGAATTTAATTAATTTCAGAACCATTTCAGGACTTATTTCAGGAGAAAACCATGGCGCGTCAAGTGACTTACACCTTCAAAGGTGAGACGAAAACCATTGCCTTTAGTTATGCTAAACATCACGATTTATACGAGGCCGTAGCGGAGGCCGAAGGTATAGACTTAACCAAGTTTCTGGCGATGGAGCAACAAATTGCCATGACCTCACGCAAAGGCGCCAAGGCTGAAAAAGATTATCGCAAAGTCGAATTTGCTCGCTTTGGGTTTAGCAATATCCACTTTGTACGTGATGAAGAACCAGAAGCTTAAACCTTATCGTCATTTATCCATTTAGAATTAGGATCGCCGATGTTAAATGCTGAACATGCCAACTTTCCCCGCGCCGGATTCTTTCGCCGCCTAGGGGCAATCATCTATGACCTACTGCTAGCGGTAGCCGTATATATGTTTTCGGGCGCTATTGGCTTTGGTATTTTTTTTGGACTCACAGCCTCTGGCCTCGTTAGCATGAATGGCTTCGAGCATGTGTCCGACGCCCTCAATGGCACACCGATTTACCATGGGATTTATCAACTTTGGTTAGCGCTCTGCGTAGGTACTTTTTATGCGCTATTTTGGAGTAAAGGTGGCCAAACCCTCGGGATGCGCGCCTGGCGCCTTAAGATCCAGCACCCAAACGGCCAAAATCTAAGCCTTATCACCGCTTACGCTCGCATTGTGTGGTCATTACTTGGTATTGGTAATCTGTGGGTGCTGATCAACGACGATAAACTCGCACTGCAGGATATGATGACCCGTTCTGAAGTAGTCGTGTTATCCAAAGAAGCTAACCAAATGCGTAATTGGCATGGCGCTTAAATTTAGCTTTTAGTCGCTTATAAAATTGTCCCAATAAAAAACGACGCCATTGCGTCGTTTTTTATTACCCGCGTTTATCACCGCCGGATAAAGTAAAAGGCAATACCCGTAAATAGTAGACTTGGCGCCATCGCCCCGACATACGCAGGTAGTTCATAAACAATACTCATGGGGCCAAATATCTCATTACTGATATAGAAACTAAATCCAGCAACCACCCCGAGTAACACCCGCGCCCCCATAGTCACTGTCCGCAACGGTCCAAATACAAAAGATAACGCCACCAGCATCATCACCCCTACGGTAACAGGCTGCATCACCTTGCGCCAAAGGGCTAATTCGTAACGACTTGGGTCTTGGCTATTGCTATTAAGATACTCTAAGTATCCCATTAGGCCGCGTATCGATAAGGCCTCAGGCTTAACCGATACCACACTGAGCTTGTCAGGCGTTAAACTTGAGCGCCAAATATCTTCATCTAAATGCTCAAGTTTCACTTC
Source organism: Shewanella sp. ZOR0012 (assembly GCF_000798835.1). Classification (NCBI taxonomy): domain Bacteria; kingdom Pseudomonadati; phylum Pseudomonadota; class Gammaproteobacteria; order Alteromonadales; family Shewanellaceae; genus Shewanella; species Shewanella sp. ZOR0012. Next base: position 3,077,728 of record NZ_JTLE01000094.1, on the reverse strand, counting down.
GTCGTAGCTTAAATCGGTACGCTTAACATCCGAGAGATGCCAACTGTCTTTACTGAATAACGCACTTTTAGCATGCACTACATTGGTGAGTTTTAACTCACTGTTAAACTTATATAAAGTGATATTATTGAGCTTATCGATATCCGCAACTTCACCAATATTCACGAACAAATCACCATCTTTTGCCCAAATACCTCGGTGAGATTTAATCAAACTACCACCGGAGAGTTTGATGGCCTGAAGTTCATTAGCCTTTTGCTCCGCAATTGGGGCGCCCCACTCACCCAATGCCATGACCATCAGCATCAGCGGCACTGCAGTTTTCATCGCCGATAGCGTGATCTGCAAACGCGACATGCCCGATGCTTGCATGACGACAAGCTCCGAATTAGAGGCTAACATCCCCATACCGATCAAGGCACCTAACAGCACAGCCATCGGGAAAAACATTTCAATATCGCGGGGCACAAGGAATAGCACATAAATCCCCGCATCCATCATAGTGTAAGTGCCGCGGCCCACTAAGCGCAGTTGGTCTACCCACTTAATAATGCCTGACAAACCTGTCAGCACCAGTAAACATAACGCTGAGGTGCTTAATAAAACTCGGGCGATATAAAGGTCTAAAATCTTCATGCAGCCACCTTTTTACGCGCCATTGCCGCTGATAAACGGGCAAATAGGGGCCTGTCTTTACCGAGCAGTAAAATCCCCATAATCAGTGCCGACAAATGGATCCACCACATGCCTAAATACTGTGGAATAACGCCATCTTGCAGCGCTTTACGACCCGCAACCATCAGACCAAAATAACCTAGGTACAAGAGAACAGCGGGCAGCATTTTGGCGAACTTGCCTTGTCGCACATTGACCCGAGCCAAAGGTACTGCAATTAAGGTCATAATAGGAATCGCCAACGGAATTGCTAGACGCCAATGAAACTCAGCCACGGCTTCAGAACCTTCTACTTTCATCAAGTCTGCCAGCGGTAAAGCTGAAAGTTTACGGCGACGTTCATCAACCTGTTGTTCTTTGATTTGCATCTTATAGCCACCAAATTCAATCATTTGGTAGTCTTTTTGTTGTGGGCTGCCCTGATAACGCACCCCATCATTGAGTTGTAACTGCTGTGAGCCATTTTGATCTTCATTAACGCGCCCCCCCTTGGCAACAACGACGTTAGTCAAGCCGATTTCGTCATTTGGATCGGGGAGTTGGGCCACGAATACTTTTTCAAGCTCATTATCCTTGCCAATGCGTTCGACAAACAGTACCGCACGGCCATTGGGGCTGGCCTGAAAACGCCCTTGCACGAGCGCGGCAAGGCCTGCTTCAGATTGTGCTTTCTCCAGCACTTGGTTTTGTTGCTCCTCAGCCCAAGGCGCAACATAAAGGGATAAATACCCAGTAAACAACATGTTAATAACGGCAAGGATCAAAGTTACTCGAGTAACATACCATTCACTCACACCAACACCGTGCAGAATGACCATTTCATTCTCGGCATACATGCGACCATGGGCCATTAATATCCCAAGGAATAAGCTTAAAGGTAAAACCAGAACAACCAGATAGGGTAAATTAAGGCCTATCAAGGTGGCGATAAGAGAAGCGGGAAATTCACCGTCTGAGGCGTCGGCTAATATGCGCACGAAATGCTGGCTAATAAAAATAGTTAACAGTACAAAAAGTACCGCAATTTGCGCCTTTAAAACTTCTCGAATAAGGTATCTAAATACAATCACAGGTAGGATCCGGTCTCTAAACTTATCTTTTTGCTGGTAACAGACTAACTTTCATGTAAACTGTTTACTTTTGGTAGTTTTCTGACCAACTTCAGGGGTTCCTGGCTTACATTAAATGTCACGGCTTTTTCACAAAAACGTGACTCAAGTGCCGAGAATAAATCACCTTTGGAGTAATAACTTAGGCCCTTTTCGGGACAAGCAGACATTATCCAATAAATATAAAAATTTGTCTTTAAGAATCTAGGAGTGCTCATGGAGTTTAGCGTAAAGAGCGGTAGCCCCGAAAAACAACGCTCAGCCTGCATCGTTGTCGGTGTTTATGAACCCCGCCGTCTATCCGGTATCGCCGAGCAATTAGACAAGATTAGCGAAGGTTATATCAGTAATCTACTGCGTCGCGGCGATTTAGAAGGTAAGCCTGGGCAGATGTTATTACTGCACCACGTTCCTAATGTATTGAGTGAACGAGTGCTGTTAGTCGGTTGCGGCAAAGAACGAGAACTAGACGAGCGCCAGTACAAACAGATCATCACTAAAACCATCAACACCTTAAATGAAACCGGTTCAATGGAAGCGGTATGCTTCTTAACCGAGTTACACGTTAAAGGTCGCGATACCTATTGGAAAGTTCGCCAAGCGGTCGAAACCACCAATAGTAGTTTATACAGCTTTGATGCGCTCAAAACCCGTAAAGGTGAGACCCGTCGTCCGCTGCGTAAATTAGTATTTAATGTGCCAACACGTCGCGAATTAACCTTAGGTGAACGCGCGATTGAGCACGGCATGGCCGTTTCTGCTGGTATGCATTTATGCCGCGATGTGGCTAACATGCCGCCAAATATCTGTAATCCAGCCTATTTAGCCTCTCAAGCTCGCCAATTGGCCGAAGTCCACGAAAATCTACATGTATCAACTGTAGGTGAAGAGCAAATGGCGAAACTCGGCATGAACTCTTACCTTGCCGTAGGTCGTGCCAGCGCCAATGAATCCATTATGACAGTGATGGAATACAAGGGTGCCGTCGACAGCACGGAAAAACCTATCGTATTGATTGGTAAAGGCTTGACTTTCGATTCAGGCGGTATTTCATTAAAACCGGGCGAAGCCATGGATGAAATGAAATACGACATGGGTGGCGCTGCTGGTGTGATCGGCACCATGAAAGCCATTTGTGAAATGAAGCTACCAATCAACGTCGTCGGTATTCTCGCAGGTTGTGAAAACATGCCATCGGGCAACGCTTACCGCCCAGGTGACATTTTAACCACCATGTCAGGGCAAACTGTTGAAGTTCTGAACACCGACGCCGAAGGCCGTCTAGTATTGTGTGACGTGTTAACCTATGTTGAACGTTTCGATCCTGAATTAGTGATTGACACTGCTACGCTCACTGGCGCCTGCGTGATTGCCTTAGGTAAACATGCATCGGGTCTGTTCTCATCACATAATCCACTTGCGCATGAGCTACTCAATGCAGGTGAGCAGAGTGGTGACCGCGCATGGCGTATGCCACTGTGGGATGAGTACCAAGATATGCTCGATAGCCCATTTGCCGATATGACCAACTTAGGTGGTCGTCCAGCGGGCGCGATTACTGCGGCTTGTTTCCTCTCGCGTTTCGCGAAAAAGTACAACTGGGCTCACCTAGATGTCGCAGGTACGGCGTGGAACAGCGGTGCCAATAAAGGTTCAACCGGCCGCCCAGTACCGATTTTGACTCAGTTCCTGATCAACCGTGCTGGCGTCGAATTAGGCGAATAATCCCTAACAAGACCAAAAGGCGAAGAAACATTTCTTCGCCTTTTTTATGCCGCAAAGAAAGCGAAATGCCACTGAGACTAATGCGATTAACTATCTGTTCATTCAATTTGATTGCGTGAGAAGAGTTAACAACAACCTCGATGTGAAAGAATACTGCTATTGAATATTTTTTGATTGACAGCCACGTCCTCGCCCTTTAGTTTTAGTCCCTATGAAAACAAATACCTTAGCGTTTTTTACTTTCTTTTTTACACCCCCACTCTAGGAGGCGGATTTACTGTGTAAAAACGAAAGTAAAAATCCAAAGCCTCCCACTGGGAGGCTTTTTCGTCTTAAACGCTTGAGAATCCGGCGGCAAATGAGGTCAGAATGCAAAAACCACAGCCTTTAAATCACACTCGAGAGCAAATAACCCAGCTCGACAATGAGCTTCTCTCGTTACTCGCCGAACGTCGCCGCTTAAGTCTTGAAGTGGCCCGCAGTAAAGAAGTAGATGTGAGACCCATTCGCGACACCCAAAGGGAAAAAGAACTGCTGGCAAGATTAGTGACGGCAGGGCGAGAAAAAGGCTTAGACGCCCATTATGTTATCTCGCTGTATCAAAGCATTATCGAAGACTCGGTACTGAATCAACAGGCTTATCTTCACGGCCGCGCGAACCCTGAAACGCAAAAACAACAATACTGTATCGCCTACCTTGGCGCCCGCGGCTCCTACTCTTACCTTGCCGCGTCTCGCTATTGCCAACGTCGTCAGGTTGAGATGCTCGACTTAGGCTGCCAAAGTTTCGATGAGATAGTCCAAGCCGTTGAGTCAGGCCACGCCGATTATGGCTTTTTGCCGATAGAAAACACTTCGTCCGGCTCAATCAACGAAGTGTATGACGTACTGCAACATACAAGCCTGTCCATCGTGGGCGAGACGACTATCGAAGTAAGCCATTGCCTATTGGGCAAACCGGGCAGCAAACTGAGCGATATCAAAACTGTTTATGCTCACCCACAGCCCATCAGTCAGTGCAGCCGCTATCTTAGCCAGCACAAAGGCTTAAGACTGGAATATTGCTCAAGCAGCGCCGAAGCCATGGAGAAGGTCAACCAGTCTACCGACAATAGCGCCGCTGCGATTGGTAGCACAGAAGGTGGCGCGCTGTACCAACTCGAGTCAATTGAATCTGGCCTTGCCAATCAAAAGATTAACCAAAGCCGCTTTATTGTTGTGGCTCGAAAAGCCGTAGCCGTACCCGAGCAATTGCCCGCAAAAACTACCCTGATTATGGCCACAGGCCAAAAGGCGGGTGCGTTGGTTGAAGCCCTATTGGTGCTCAAGGCGCATCAACTCAATATGAGCAAACTCGAATCTCGCCCAATCCCAGGCACCCCATGGGAAGAAATGTTTTATCTGGATATCGATGCCAATATTTCCAGCGAAGCCATGCAGCAAGGGCTCAAACAGCTCGAGAGGATCACGCGGTTTATCAAAGTATTGGGGTGTTACCCTTGCGAAACCGTAAAACCGACACAACTCAGCAATAGCCAATTGTTGATTGAACCTAATACCTCTAAAGCCGAAGTATTCAGTGAAGTAAGCACTAAGTCATCTCCCTATCGTTACACTAAGGCTTATAAGGCGCAGGCGAGTGAAATTCACTGCGGCCCCTTTACCATTGGCGCAGGCCATCTTGGTGCTATTGCCAAGATAACTCTGAGCAAAAGCCTGCTGTTAGAGTCGTCACCAGCCGTCTTATCCGCCTTTGAGCGCAGAGTGAAACAGCTAAAAGAAGCGGGTTTCCAAGCGGTGATTTTAGACGGATGCCACTCGCTCACCTCAGCAGAAGCCATCATCCCTAAGCTGCGCCAAACCCTGCATCAGTATGATTTGCTTTGTGTTATTGCCATCGAACAGGCGACGGATATGCCGTTGGCGACAGGCCATGCGGATATGTTGTTCTTAACGGGCAAACAAATGTTTAATCAGGCCTTGCTGACTCAGGCAGGCACCTTGCCAATCCCGCTATTCCTCGAACGTCACGATATGGCAAGCTATGAGGAGTTTATGGCGGCAACGGAGACGATTTTAAGCCAAGGTAACCAACAGCTTATCCTATGTGATTCTGGCATTCGTACCTATAACAATGCCAACTTACCCACCTTGGATTTAGCAAGCCTCATCCAAATTAAGGCCAACAGTCATCTCCCCATAGTAATTAACCCTTGTTATGCCATCAGCGAAGATGCGCTGCCACTGCAAACTCAAGGGATTAAACAGCTGAAAGCCGATGGCCTAGTGCTGAATTGCTCCCTCGAAGAAGATAAAGCACATGACTCATTGGCGCTGATGAGCGAGGTCGTAAGGGAGTTATACCGCTAATTTGCGTGTATAAGGATACTGAAGAACATACAGCCACGAATATCGTGGCTGTATTGTTTAGGGCTTTTAGGATTTTAGGCATCGAGCTTAAACGCAGCAGGGCTAGGTTCGGTCGGGCGCAATCTGGCTATTGGTATCTGTTGCCACCGCATTACTGCGGCGAATTAACCCCGTCATGCTTGAACCTTGGATAAGGATTGAAAACACCACTACCGCATAGGTCATCACGAGCAGTAGCTCTCGCAGCTCGACACCGCTTTGTGAATCAATAATAACGCCCTCGGGCAAGCTCATCGCCATCGCTAATGCCAGCCCACCCCGCAAGCCGCCCCAAATAAGGATCGACTCAGCATAAGGATTGTAGGACTTAACCAATCTAAATCCCATATAGGGCAAAAACACACTCACCGCCCGCGCCGTTAATACCAGCGGAATAGCCAGCAGCATAAACCACCATAATGGCGCTTTAAAGGTGACAAGCAGGAGTAATAATCCCAGCAGGAGGAACAGCAGCGCATTGAAGAAGGATTCAATCAACGACCAAAAAGTATAGAGTTTTACCCGCTCATGGCGCACAAAATACTTAGGCACGCTGTAGTTGCCGATAATCATCCCCGCACTCACCATCGCCAGCGGCCCCGACACCCCTAATACTTCGGCGATAACATAACCCGCCGTCGGGATCAGTAAAGTAACCAACATCAGCTGAGTTTCTTCCTCACAGTAGCGAAAGAAATGGTGCAACAATATCCCCAGCGCTGCGCCATAAACGATGCCCCCGAGCGCCTCTTGAACAAACAATAACGAGATTTGCGTGAACGTCAGCGGCTCAGTTGAAAAGGCTAGATGGGAGATGGCCACAAAAATCACCAGCCCAATGCCATCGTTAAAGAGCGACTCCCCTTCCACCTGAATAGCAATATCTTCGGGCGCGCCCATCTTCTTCAAAATGGCTAAAACGGCAATCGGATCTGTGGGTGAAATCAAGGCGCCAAAGAGCAAACAATGGCTTAAGGCCAAGGGCAATCCCAACATGGGAGCTATGTAGTAAAGCAAACCACCGACGATAAAAGTCGAGAGCAAGGTACTGACAAAGGCAAGGATGAGGATTTCCCATTTTTGATGCCTTAAGATTTTTAAGCGGATCTGTAATGCCCCAGCAAACAACAGGAAACCTAACATGCCATTGAGCAATAAGGCTTGAAAGTCGAGTTTCTCCAGCCCTGCCACAAAGTAACCATAAACATTACCGCCAAGTGCTTTCCCCCCCAACAATAGCAACAGACTCATGCCCAACGCCAATGCGGTAATGGCAACGGTTTCTTGCAGCTTATGTAAACGTGAAGATGCCACTGAGGTGACTAAGGCTAACGCACAGAGAATACACAGAATTTGATAACTAGACATTAGAGCCTCTTATCTCGTTAAGATGAAAAGACTCTAGCACAAGTTTTAGACTTCTAAACCATCCAATAGACTTAACCAGCCTTTAATTATCCGATGACAAAACCAAATAATACCAAAGAGATAAATCGAAAGACTAAGCCAAGTAATCGGCAAGCAATAACCTAATATTAAGAGTCCTAAAAAAATCATATTAGAATGGCGTTGCCAACGCAGGTGCGAAGCTAGTACCGCATTGCCTTGAGAGTGTCGCTGAGACAAGTTAATAAACAAGCTCAGCAGCACAGGAAGCAGTAACAACGGAAAGCCGGACATTAAGGCGTAAAGTAAATGGCCTAAGCTGCGATCTTCAATTTTTGCGGCATAAGTGGTTGTCGTTGTCATTGAGAGACTCCAGCCGGACGATGAGACTGGGCGTGAACTCCGCCCTTGTCTTTAACCTTACGTTCTCAGCGATATAATCGCAACTACGCTACCAAAATATTTCCGTTAAGGATGGCTCAAACAACTCAATATTAGCCCAACGACAGCGTTACATCCGACTTAAGCTTAGTTGAACAGGCTAACACATATCCGGCATCGATATCAGCTGGCGTCAATGTCATGCTACTAGTTGACTCAGTCTCCCCTTCGAGCACTTGGCATTTGCACGCGCCACATACACCCGAGCGGCAAGCCGCAATAATCGGTAAACCTTCAGCTTCAATCCCCTCAAGTAACGTTTGCTCTGCCGTTAAGGCCCGCTTTTTATCCCCAATAGATAACATAAAGCTTGCGCTGGCATTAACTTGATTTGCTGATTGCATTTCAGCTTGCTTGACTCGGCTTTGCGCTTCTTTCACTGCGGTAGCAAAACTCTCGTGATACAGCCTACTCATATCAAAGTTAAGATCAGTCAGAATCTTTTTCACGGCCTGCATATAAGGCTCTGGCCCGCACAAAAATACGGTTCGCTCGGCAAAATCAGGCACTAAATCTCGTAGATTATTGGCACTTAAACGGCCGATATCGTGTAATGTTTCCTCAGTATGCCAAACCGTATCAGTGGTGACATTCTCCACAATATAACGCAGTTTAAAATCTCGATGGCGCGTAGCCATGGTCTCTAATGAAGTTTTAAAAATAATATCGGCTTGAGTTCGCGCGCTATGTACAAAAGCGATGTCGGCATTCATTTGGGTATCGGTCAAATAACGCGACATCGAATACATAGGTGTTATACCGCAACCCGCGCTCAAAAAGAGGTATTTTTGGGCTGAAATATCAAACAGATTGAATTGCCCTGTTGGCGGCAGGACTCGTACCATTTGTCCTGGCTGTAGATGATCAATCAGATAATTCGATACGAGTCCTCCCTCAACCCGCTTAATGGTCAACATTAACGAGTAAGGTCGGGACGGCGTCGAAGATAAGGTATAACTGCGGCAAGCCTGTTCACC
>NZ_JTLE01000094.1:3063842-3068996 GCF_000798835.1 Shewanella sp. ZOR0012 | reverse complement strand
CCTGTAGTTCAGTCGGTAGAACGGCGGACTGTTAATCCGTATGTCACTGGTTCAAGTCCAGTCAGGGGAGCCATTTTATTTCACTTCATCTGTTTTTTATCCTACATCTAACGCTTATAGATCACGCTTTTCATTTCTGTTTTGCCTTAAATACGGTTACACTGTGAGCAGTTTGTTAACCAAAATACCGTGTATCATCACGCAGATAACGGTGTTATTTCAAATCTCATGCAATATCTTATTGCACATACTTTGACATATTGAGAGCGAATTTTATGGCGATGTCTAAATCGTATCCCATTTTTTTGTTGCTGATCTTTTTAGGCCTTTTTGGTTGGATTTATCAAAGCGAAAATCACCAGTTGCAGGCAGAACAACAGCAGGAACTCAATAATTTCAAACAATACATGGTCAACTTTGACCAGTGGCAAGGTAATGGTAGCGAACTTTACCAAAGCCTCTCCGAACATTACCCTCTGCAATTTTTTCAATATATTGATGATACTGATGGGCAACTTAATTACACTCAAGGTGAACTCAACGTCCAAATGGCTCACCCACTTGCGGGGTTATTTTCCTTAGATTTGTCACATACACAAAAGCTGCCTGCGGGTCGGTTACAAGTTAAGTTGAGTGTTAACCAAGCCATCGAAAACGCCATTGCCAATACCCAGCAGCTAGGATTCTCATTGCTGCTAGCTTACATTGTATTAGTTGTTGTTTTTTTATTACTTATCAATAAATTAAAATCTTCGATCCGTTATGCTGCCGATTATATTATGCATGTTCCGGAGTTGAGTTTTTCAGCCATAGAGTCTTCTAGACTGAATGGCGAAATGACCCCCGTCAGATTAGCGCTTGAGGAATGCCGAACAACGTTAAAATCACGAGTCGATAGCCTCACACAGGAAAACCAGAAACTGCATAAAGTGGCTTATCAAGATCCCATTACGGGGTTTGGCAGTCGTCCTCGTTTTACCTCCAAGTTAGAAAGTATTAACAATCGTGCGATTCCTCAACTCGGATTAATGGCCATGGTTAAGGCGACTGAGCTAGCTCATATCAACCAACTTCAAGGGCGCTCAGCGGGTGACGATTATTTATCGAATGTGGCTAATTGCATTCGTAAAGCCTGTTCAAAATATCCCGATGCAGAGTGCTACCGCGTTTCCAGTGCCGATTTTGCGATTTTTTTGCCAGATTTAGTGTTAAAGGATGGACCTAAGTTTTTAGATCAACTGAAAATTTTCCTTGATGAATATCAACAGATGATCAAAGCAGAATCCGCGGCACATATCGGGCTTGTCCCATACCAACAAGGGACAGATCCCGTCAATTTGCTATCCCTTGCAGATACGGCTGTCAGCATAGCGCAAACCCTTGGTCCTAATAGTTATCATATTCAAGAGAAACTCAATGCGGATCAGCAATTTGGTGACGACCGTTGGAAATTGGCAATCAATGACCTAATCACCCGCCAAGCGCTTAAATTTTTCCAACAACCGATTCAACCTTGCCGTAACGATGTCGAGGTATATCGCGAGTTGCTGGCACGCTTCTACAATAGTGAAGGGAAGTTTTTACCGACCACCACAGTCATTGCCATGGCGGAGCGCCATGGAATGAGCACAGAATTAGATAAACTAGTGGTGATCACTACATTAAAAATGCTTAAAGAAAATCCCACCATTAGCGGCAATTTTGGCATCAACATCAGTGCCTTTTCAGCGCATCAAGAACTGTTTGTTGGCTGGTTAAAGGATATTCTTGGTAAGCATAAATATATCGCTTCACGCTTAGTATTTGAGATTAACGAATCCGGTATGCAAGCCAATTTAGGGGCGAGTTATAAGTTTGTACGTGAAGTGCATAGCGTAGGTTCGAGGGTATCAATTGAGCGTTTTGGCATGAGTTTTACCTCGTTCAAATTCTTCAGCGAAGTGCGCCCAGACTACATTAAGCTTGATGGTAGCTACACCTCGGCGATCGATGAAGACAGCAATAACAAATTCTTCGTGCGTATGATGGTAGACGTTGCCAGACGTATTGGTATCCGCGTAATTGCGACCAGTGTTGAGCGCCAAGAAGAAAAATTAACCCTCGAAAAACTTCTCGTTGATGGCCTACAAGGCTATTACATTGCCCAGCCACAGGCCATCACCCTAACTGATCAAATTTAAACCAATGCAGGGTTAATCAAGCATGCATATTTACAGTAAAGATAGTTAACCCTGCATTCTATATGTTGTTTATGCAAACGGAAAAGTCGATAATACGGCCAAGATCCGTTTAGACAAGTATTGAGATGAGTGAATATCTCCTGTTGTTGATCAGCACTGTACTGGTCAACAATTTCGTATTAGTGAAATTCTTAGGCTTATGTCCATTTATGGGGGTCTCCAGCAAACTGGAGTCCGCTATCGGTATGTCTATGGCGACCACTTTCGTGTTGACCTTGGCATCCATTCTCAGTTACCTAGTGAATCAATACCTATTATTGCCTTTTGATCTCAGTTATCTGCGTACCATGAGCTTTATTCTGGTGATTGCGGTGGTAGTGCAATTTACCGAGATGGTAGTGCAGAAAACCAGTGCAGCCCTACATCGCGCACTGGGAATTTATCTGCCGCTGATCACCACTAACTGTGCAGTATTAGGGGTAGCCCTATTAAACGTGAACGAAAAACACGATTTTATTCAATCTGCTATCTATGGTTTTGGTGCTGCGGTGGGTTTTTCCTTAGTGTTAATTCTGTTTTCCGCGATGCGTGAACGTTTAGCGGCGGCCGATGTGCCCATGCCGTTTAAAGGCGGTGCTATCGCCATGATCACCGCGGGCCTGATGTCATTGGCCTTTATGGGATTTACAGGATTGGTTAAATAGATGTCCACCATGTTAATTGCCGTTATCTTATTGACCCTATTGGCATTGTTCTTTGGGGTATTACTCGGATTTGCCGCCTTAAAATTTAAGGTTGAAGGTAATCCTATCGTCGATGAACTCGAAGCGATTCTGCCACAAACTCAATGCGGTCAATGTGGTTATCCCGGTTGTCGTCCTTACGCCGAAGCCATTGCCAATGGCGATAAAGTCAACAAGTGCCCGCCCGGCGGCACTGCGACCATGGAAAAACTTGCCAGCTTAATGGGGGTCGAGCCAGAGCCGCTCAACGCCGAGGCTCAGTCCCAAGTCAAAAAAGTCGCCTATATTCGCGAAGATGAATGTATTGGCTGCACTAAATGTATTCAGGCCTGTCCTGTCGACGCCATTATTGGCGCGGGCAAACTCATGCATACCGTGCTCACCGCTGACTGCACAGGTTGCGATCTCTGTGTCGAGCCCTGCCCCGTTGACTGTATCGATATGATCCCTGTGGGCCAAAATCTGAAAAACTGGAACTGGCGCTTAAATGCCATTCCCGTGACTCTTATCCAAGAGACCCCGCACGAAGAAAAGAGAGGATAAGCGGTGCAGACTTTATTAGATCAATTAGATAAAGGAACCCTTTGGCGCTCACCTGGTGGCATTCATCCACCTGAAGTCAAATTCCTCTCCAACACTACACCGATTAGCCAACTGCCATTAGCGCAGGAATACCTTGTGCCTGTGCCACAGGTAGGCGAAAACTGCACCCTTGCAGTCAAAGTGGGTGACAAAGTATTAAAAGGCGCGCCATTAACTCAAGGTACCTCAATTTGGCATTTGCCCGTGCACGCGCCAACCTCTGGTACTGTGGTCGCCATTGAGCCAAGAGCCAGTAACCATGCCTCGGCCTTGCCGGTCAATACCTGTGTGATTGCTGCCGATGGTGAAGACCGCTGGTGCGAGTTAACGCCAGGCTCAATTAAGCTCAGCAATCAGGAGATGATTGCCAAAATCCATGGTGCAGGGATAGCCGGCATGGGTGGCGCCGCCTTCCCAAGCCACATTAAGCTCAATCCCGTCAGTGAAATTGAATTAGTGATAATCAACGGCGTGGAATGCGAGCCTTATATCAGCGCCGACGATCGCTTAATGCGCGAATACAGCCAAGACATTCTGGCGGGGATTGCGATTATCCATCGCCTTTTGTCACCAAAACGCATTGTGATTGCTATCGAAGACAACAAACCTGAAGCCATAAAGGCGATGCAACAGGCGGTCAGTCAATCCACGCTCCCTGCGGGCAGCACTCGGGTAACGGTGATCCCAACCAAGTATCCCTCTGGCGGTGAAAAACAGCTGATCCAAATCATCACCGGTCGTGAAGTGCCCTCGGGCGCCATTCCCGCTAAGCTTGGGATTGTGGTGCATAACGTCGGAACCGCCTTTGCGATTCATCAAGCCGTGACCCAAGGAAAACCGCTGATTGAGCGAGTAGTTACCGTTACTGGGCAAAATGTCGGTAAACCTGGCAACTATTGGTTACCCATAGGCACGCCCGTTGAGCATGTGCTCAAGCAAACTGAATTTAATGCCGAAGCCGAGCAAAAAGTGATTATTGGCGGGCCAATGATGGGCCACGCATTGCCGACCATCCAAGTACCGATTTTAAAGGGCACAAACTGTATTTTGGTCCCGAGTAGTCAAGAGATTGGGATAACTCCAGAAGAAAAGGCCTGTATCCGCTGCGGCGAATGTGTCAATGCCTGCCCTGCACTCTTGCTACCACAACAACTGTTTTGGCATGCAAAAGCCGAAGAATATGACAAGGCGGCCAGCTACAACCTAAAAGACTGTATCGAATGCGGTTGCTGTAGTTATGTGTGCCCGAGTGATATTCCACTGGTGGAATACTACCGCATCGCTAAATCGGCACTAAAACAAGCCGCCGATGAGAAGCATCAAGCCGAGCGCGCCAAACTGCGCTTCGAGGCGCGTATTCAACGCCTCGAAGAAGAAAAACTCGCCCGCGAAGCCAAGGCTAAAGAAGCCGCTGCGCGTCGCCAAGCGACCATGACCTCAACGGATAAGAATGCTGTAGCTGAAGCCATGGCGCGGATTGCGGCCAAAAAGGCAGCAGCGGCAGAAGCCACAACCGATAACGCGACGGTCGAGGTCGTTGTTGCTGATACGAGCAACACAGAAGCGCCTAAGGGTAAAGCGGCTGTTGCCGCCGCAATTGCTCGCGCTAAAGCCAAGAAGGCGGCTCAAGGGGCGGATAATGCAGAATC
>NZ_JTLE01000094.1:2960820-3063832 GCF_000798835.1 Shewanella sp. ZOR0012 | reverse complement strand
GTTACAGTTACTTACATAAAAGTCACTCTTGCCACCGATAGACTCAGTTTGATTTCATGCTCAGTTTCTATACTGTGATGTTTTACGGGAAAAATAACGATAACACTCTGAATGATAAGGAGACATCTAGTGAAGAAGGCAGGCATTTTACTGCTTAGCTTACTCATGCCTTTCAGCACGGCATTTGCAGAAGCAAGCAAACCACTCTCAGTCGAATTACTTTGGCAACTCAAACGCATAGGTAGCCCAGTGGTGTCATCCACGGGCGAGCATATTATTGCGCCTGTGACTGAGTACGACCTTAAGGAAGACAAGGGTTCAACCCAACTGTGGCGCTTCGACAGTGAAGGTAAAAATAACCGTGCGATTACCGCCAAAGGCTTAAAAGTCAGCGAGCCGGTGTTTTCGCCAGATGGTAAAACCTTGGCTTTTATCAGCGAACGTAACGATGATGACGCGGGCCAAATTTACCTGTTACCTATGGATGGCCCCGGTGAAGCCAGCAAACTCACGGATATCCCCACCGGCGTCAATGGCATCAAGTGGGTTGGCAAGCATTTGTATTTTATTAGCAATATCTTTCCTGAACAGAATTGGGAGCAAATGAAAGCCCAGCTCAAGACAGATAAAGATAATAAAGTCTCCGCCCGCCAGTGGAATGCACTGCCCTATTCGCAGTTCGATCATTGGTTAGATGAGCGCCGTCAGGCCCATGTATTTAGGATCCCAGCCACAGGCGGCGCGGTTGAAGCCGTGACTCAGCCTTTAGGTCATGAATTGCCACGCTCAAGCCAAAGCAGTTCAAGCTATGATATATCTCCCGATGAGAGCTTAATCGCCTTTAGCGCCTATGGTTCTGATAATCGGGTTGATCCTAAGTTAGATTTGTTCCTCGCCACCATCGGTAGCAACAAGGCTGAAAACATCACTCCAGAAAACCCCGCGCCGGATCTCAATCCATCCTTTAGTCCTAACGGTAAAACCTTGGCCTTTACTCGCCAAAAAATTCCCGGATTTTATGCCGATACGGCAAGGCTAATGCTGCTGGATGTAAGCAGTCGCAAACTCACCACGCTCACCGCGGATTGGGATCGCTCAGTTTCTGACTTCAACTGGACACCCGACAGCAAGGGGTTCTATGCCAGCATTGATGATGCCGCTACTAACCGTATTTACCATATCGATGCCAAGAGCGGTAAGGCCAAGGCCATCACCCAAGCTACCGACTTTAGCCAACCTGCTATCGCTAAAGATGGCCAGTTGATTGCGACCAATCAAAGCTTTTTGTACCCCGCGCGTTTAGTCAGCATCAATCCTCGCAATGGTAAAACCGAGCGTTTAGAACAGTTTAACGACGATATTTTAAAGGATGTCGATTTAGGCACCTATGAGTCGGTCACCTACAAAGGTTACCAAGGCCAAGACATTCAAATGTGGGTGCACTATCCTCCCGGGTTCGACCGCAGCAAAAAGTATCCGCTGTTTATGTTAATCCACGGCGGCCCACACAATGCCATTAGCGATGGTTTCCATTACCGCTGGAATGCGCAAACCTTCGCCTCTTGGGGTTATGTAACCGCGTGGCCAAACTTCCACGGCTCTAGCGGCTTTGGACAAGAGTTTGCCGATGCTATTAACCCAGATTGGAAAAACAAATCCCTCGAAGACGTGCTCAAAGCCGCAGACTGGTTTAAGCAGCAAAGTTGGATCGATAGCGATCGTATGGTCGCCGGCGGCGCCAGCTATGGGGGCTACTTAACCTCGATTATTTTAGGCCAGCCGCATCCCTTCAAGGCGCTGCTGATCCATGCAGCGGTGTACGACATGTACGCACAAATGTCGGCCGACTTTGCCGTCCACAGCACTCGCTTTGGTAACTACTGGGATAATCCTGAGCTGTATAAAGCCATTTCGCCCCATTACTTTGCCGCCAACTTTAACACCCCAACCTTAGTCAGCCATGGTCAGCTCGATTACCGTGTGCCTGTCGGCCAAGGTTTTGAGCTATTCCGTACTCTACAAACCCGTAATGTTGAATCGCGGATGATTTATTTCCCCGATGAAAACCATTGGATTATGAAGCCTAACAACTCCATCTATTGGTATAACCAAGTGAAAGATTGGATGGCTCACTACGCTAAGCCAGGTGCGCAATAACGCCTAGAACCTAGAACCTAGAACCTAGAACCTAGAACCTAGAACAGAAAAACAAAAGGTCTGCACTATGCAGACCTTTTTATTGGGCGAAATAGACTAACGCCAGTGGTTATTGACCAAAACCCACCGCATTAATATCAACGGTTTGCACTTGGCCATACTTGGCCGCGATAGGCGCAATCTTGCTGGCGTTGCCGATCAGCACAAACTGTAAGTCCTTTTGCGGGAAGTAAGTTTTCACTAACCTTTGAGTCTCTTCTAAGGTTAAACCGTCCACTTTGGCTTGGAACTCGTTGATAAACTTATCATCGAAGCCGTACAGATACATGCCAGATAAGAGTCCTGCCAATTGGCCCGAGGTTTCGAACTTAGGCGGGAACTGACCTTTAACATAGGCCTTAGCCGAATCCAGAGTCGCTTGATCGACACCTTTCTCCCATAAACGAGCATAGGTTTTCAGGGCTAAATCAATCGCTTCTTGAGTGGTTTCTGTCTTAGTGAAGGTGCTAATGGTAAACACGCCAGAGTCGGTATAAGGACTAAAACCGGAGCGCGCGCCATAGGTTAGCCCCGCATTCACCCGCAGCTCATCGTTCAGCCAAGAGGTAAAGCGGCCACCTAAAATAGTATTCACTACCGTTAGCCCCACATAGTCTGGGTTATCACGGCTAATGCCTAAACCGCCGATAACAAAAGTGGTTTCCATTGCATCGGGCTTATCCACCAGCAGCACTTTGGCCTCAGTTAACTTAGGTAAACCTTGGTTTAAGTCGGGCTGAACGAGTTTTTCGCTGCCTTTCCACTGGCCAAAAGTCTGGGTTAGCTTGGCCTTCATCGCCGCCACATCAAAATCCCCCACCACTGTTAATGCGGTATTTGCGGGTTGATAGTAGCTTTTATGGAAGGCGCGCAACTGCGACACTGTGACTTGCTCAAGTGACTCACGATTACCCGATGAGGCATTACCGTAAGGATGAGCACCGAACACCAGTTTATCGAAGTAGCGACCAATCACGGCGCGCGGGCTTTCTTTATCCTGCTGCAAACCCGCAATGGCGCGCTGCTTAAGCTTGTCAAACTCGGCCGAATCAAAATCGGGGCTTAATAACGCGGCGCTGAATAGGCCAAGCATGACATCGGTATCTTTCGCCATAAAATCGGCGGCCAGATAACTGCCTTCTTTATCGGCTTCTGCCCCTAAGCTAGCGCCGAGAAAATCCACTTGCTGCTCAATCTCGGCCTTGGATTTACCCGCCGCACCAAGGAGTAAACCTTGGGCGGTCATTTGAGCGATACCCGCTGTGGTGTCGTTTACCGCCCCAGCACGCACGACCGCGTTTAGGGTGATCAACGGCACTTCGCGCTGTGGCATTAAATACACGGTAAGGCCGTTATCTAGCACTAACTTATCGTAACTTGGCATGGCAAAGCTGCCGGTATCGACGCGTTTGGATGCCGTGGTGGAGGCGCAGCCGGATAAGGCTAAGCTAGTGCCTAGGGCCAATGCGACCACTAACGTAGTCGGTTGCCAAGATGATTTGACAAAGGATGATTTTACCAAGGAGAGTTTCATTGCCATCGATTTCATTGAGAGTTCTCCTCGTTTGCCGCCAATACCGCGACCGTGCGATTCGATTTGCGTAAATAGGTTTGGGCAACACGTTGGATATCCGCAGGCGTTACCTTGTTATAGGCCTCTGGCGCATTAAATAACTTGTCGTAACTGCCAAAATACATTTCATAGGTGCCGATAGTGTTGGCCTTACCATTAATGGTTTCCATCGCGCGGTAAAAATCCATCAACTTGATATTTTTAACTTTATCTAGCTCTTGCTGGCTAACGCCATGGGTCGCAATGGCATCGATTTGTTCAATCAGCGCCCGCTCTAGCGTCGATGCTTTCACCTCTGGCGTAGCTACACCCATGACGTAAAAGAGATTGGGATCGACCGACATCGGCATATAGGTTTGCGCTTCTAAGGCCACTTGTTTATCTACCAGCGCTTGATATAAACGCGAGCTATTGCCTTGGCTTAAAATCGAACTTAATAAATCCAGCGCATAAAAATCTGCGTGAGTCGCTGCCGGAATATGGTAAGCCAGCATCACATTAGGCGTACTGACCGAGGCTTTTTGAACAAAGGTACGGCGCTCACCCTTTTGCTCAGGCTCCACGGTACGCACGGCCTTTGGCGGTGTTTGCGCAGGAATAGGCGCAAAGTACTTGTCGGCCAAGGCTTTTACTTGGGCAAGCTTCACATCACCCGCAATCACCACGACCGCATTGTTTGGCGCATAGTAGGTTTTATGGTATTGCACTAAATCTTCTAGGGTCCACGCGGCAATATCCGACTCATGGCCAATCACAGACCAAGAATAAGGGTGCGCTAAAAACGCTACGCCTTTAATTTCGCCTTCGAGGGTATTCCAGTTGGAGTTTTCAAGCCCAGTTGAACGCTCCGACTGCACTACGCCACGCTCGCTTTCCACCATTTCTGGATTGATATCCAAGTTGGCGATACGATCGGCCTCGAGGTCGAACATAGTTTCTAGCGCATTGGCTGGGAACCAGTCGGTGTAAACCGTCATATCCTCTGTGGTATAGGCATTGTTAGCCCCGCCCGCAGCTTCCATCGTACGGTCGAACATCTTAGGGCCATATTTTTTCGAGCCGTTAAACATCATATGCTCGAAAAAATGTGAGATACCAGTAATGCCCGGGACTTCGTTACGGGAACCGACTTTCCAAAATAGATACATGTTGGCATTGGGAATAGAAGAGTCCTCTAGCACCATGATTTTCATGCCGTTATCTAGCGTGAAACTCTTAATGTCTTCTGCCGTGGTGGCCTGAGCTTGGCTCAAGGGATTAAAGAGTCCCATCGCCAATACCAGCGCCGATAGCGTGCGCTTCATCTTGTTCGCTCCTTGCTGTAAAAATTCACATAAGAGGGCATATTGATTAACAAATCAAGGGCGAAAAGATCTTCCCGCCCAATTTTTTGTAAGCTCAAGTTATACCGAAAAGCTGACGGAATAAGGCTTAAGCGGTTTATTGCGCCTTAAGTGCCGTAAGCGCAACCTTAGTCATGGCCTCAACACCAACTTTTAACGCGCTTTCATCCACATAAAATGCTGGCGAATGGTTACTGGCCGCCGTTTCAGGATCGGTGCCCTTTGGCGTCACCCCGAGGAAGAAAAACATCCCAGGAGACTCCAAAGCATAGAAGGAAAAGTCCTCGGCACCTGTGATTAATCCCGGCTCAATCAGCATTTTATCGCCGACCACGCTGGCAAGCGCGGGGCGCATATTGGCGACTAACTCAGGATTGTTTACCACCACGGGATAACCTTGATGGATTTCGGTTGTCGCGGTGGCGCCTAAGGTTTTTGCCGATAACTCAGCGATTTCGGCCAAGCGCACCTTAATATCGGCACGCATAGGCTGATCAAAGGTGCGGATGGTGCCAATCAGCTCCACTTCATCGGGAATAATATTTGAGCGAATACCGCCATTGACTGCGCCAAAACTCACCACCGCGGGCGCTTTGGTTATATCCACTTGGCGACTGACAATGGTTTGCACATTGGTAATAATTTGCGCCGCGGCAACAATTGGGTCGACCCCATTCCAGGGGCGCGAGCCATGGGTTTGGCGACCTTTCACTTTGATCGTAAAGGAATCTTCACTCGCCATAGCTGGGCCGCTGCGCACCCCAATCATGCCGCTTGGCATACTCGAGGTCACATGCATGCCAAACACTTGGTCGGGTTTTCGCTTGGCAAATAGCCCTTGTTTTAGCATGAGTTCAGCGCCGCCCTCTTCACCATCGGGCGCACCTTCTTCAGCAGGCTGGAAGATAAACATCACATCGCCGGCAAGGCTATCCTTCACTTTCACTAAATTCTCGGCCACACCCATCAACATAGCCACATGGGTATCGTGACCGCAGGCATGCATCACCCCTACGGTTTGACCGCGATAGGTATCCGTCGCTTTGGAGGCAAAGGGCAGATCGACGACTTCGGTCACGGGCAAAGCATCCATATCCGCGCGGATCGCAATCAAGGGGCCGGGTTTACCGCCCTTTAACTTTCCGCCTTTCAAGATAGCAACAACGCCTGTATGGGCGATGCCCGTCTGTACTTCTAATCCGAGGGATTTCAGATGCTTTTCGATAATCTTGCTGGTGCGAAACTCACGATTAGATAACTCAGGATGCTGATGTAAATCGCGGCGCCAGTCGATCACCTTTTGCTCCACCCCCGCCGCCAACTTGGCCGCATCGGGCTGCGCCGCATAGGCAAAACTTACCCCTTCACCCATTAAACTCAAGGTGACGATGGAAGCCAGTAAGCTCTTGGTCAGTTTTGATGTACTCATACCGAATGAACTCGCATAAGGTGCAAAGGATGTGGCTACAGAGGATGTAGATAAAGCGTGCGATACCGAGGATACAGTCATAACGATAACCTATTGTTGTTTTTATAAGCTATCTAAACTACACCCACATCACAGAATTGTTAATAGATTTAATCGTCAGGCTTGTAACGAAGAATTATTGTGGAATAAACACATCATTTATGGCCGATGGCAATCCACACTTGGACGCATAAAAAAGGGCCTTCGTTAGAAGGCCCAAAGACAAGGTACTACTTAAAGGTGAAGTTTACTTATTAACATTCCATTTTTGACGTGATACAGCCATCAATCCAAGCATCAGGACAGCAAGCCAGCCCAAGCTACCGCCACTGCTATCTTTAGTCTCTTCCACCGGAGGCGTTGGAGGCGTAGGTGGGGTCGGCGGCGTTGGCTCAACACCATCAGAGTTCACGACTAAGTTGAAGCTCGTTTGCACCATGTCATTTTGATAAACCTTATCAAAGGCTTTCACTGTGACAGTGGTTGTACCGTGCCAATCTTTTTCGGGTGTGATGGTGACTTTGTTGCCATTAACGACTGACGTGATATGCGCGCCTGTCACTTGGATACCATTAGCGGTATTTTCTTTATCTTGCACTAGCACCTCAAAACTGATGCTGGTGTTTTCAGCAACGGACATATTGCCAAGGGCACCTATCGCCAGGTTTGAAGGTATTTTGAGGCTTCCGCTAGAGGTCACACTATTGCTGCCGGTGTAATCACTTTTAGCAATAATCTGCAGATCTTGACCTACAGCTTTAGCACCAACACGGGCTGAGAATGATACTTCAATTGCCGTCGCTTCAGGTCCAGTGTAGTTAGCACAGACCACTAAGCCTTCTGCAATTTTCTTATCCAGATCGTTAAAGGCAAAACCATCGCCAATATAACCATATGCAGGGCCAAAGGTGCCACGTGGTCCATGGTAACCATGTAAACCAATTGAACCTAAATGCGCTTTATTACCGGTTAATTTGTCATAGGCAAAAATAAACTCATGTTCACCTGGGGTAAAATTAAGCTGTGTTGAGGCTAATAGCTCAAAGCTGTAACGCGCATCGTAGTCAGGATCATGGTTAATACCAAAGGCAAACTCCTGACGCATATTGTCCCATTCAACAATCAGGTAGCGGCGGTCGTTTGTCACGGCAAGAGATACACCGTCAAAGCTTTCGCTATCCATATTATATTCTGGGATGGTCATACCATCTCCGCGCCATAATGGAGCAATCACTGTATCAGGGAAATATTGCTCTTCCATTGGGTAGTGAGCAGCCCAGAACAGTGGTAGTTGATCGAGCTGAATAAAGCCACCAGGAGAAATACTTAAGGTATCTTTGTGTGAGTATTCTTCTGGGTTGTTATACAGCGGGATACGATCAATACCAAATGCACTTAATGGCACAGTTACCGTCTCATTCACCCGACCAGCAATCGCTGTTTCAGACTGAATGCCAGCCTCGGTAAATAAATCCAAATAATAAGGATTTGAACCGATAGGAATTCGACAGCTCTCGTCGGTCTCGCTGGTGGTAAAGGTGTATTGACGTTTTTGCGCATTACTCGCTTGTTGCATCGCTTTCAGAGTAATTTGCTGCGCAGCAACAGTGAGGCCAGCTTTAAGATCTTGGTTATTGCTGTTCGCTTTTAGCGTGTCAGGCAATAATTGCAAACCTTCAGGCAGTGTTAAGGCAATATTCACATCGCGCTCTAATCCGAGTAGGTTTGGTGCCATCACCATCTTAACCTCAACAACATCGCCTTCTTTGGCCTGTTGTTGGCTGGTCGTGATGCTGACATCATCGCCCTCATGTACTAAATGCACGGCCATCTTGCCAATGCTACCTACGTTTTGCGCGCCGTTACCGACTTCAACCAAACCGTATAAGCGATCACCCGCTTTACTGCCTGTGGCAGACCAGTTCATTTGTAATTGGTAGGGATCGATACCATTGGTACTGGCAGGCCCAGTCACATTAAGTTGCTTAGTATCGGTGTCGGAGATAATCGCAAGACTCGCTTTAATGTTGTCTTTGGTATCAATTTCGTCTCCCCATGGGCGCTTAAAGTTGCCTAACATCACCCAATAACGACCAGGCGTTGGATCATTAATCGCGCAATAGTCGGTAACATCGGTATAAGAGTAACAAATCGCCTCGTCATACCATTCCACTTTGCCGTTATTATTGAGATCCATACCAATATCTAACGACGTCGATGCCGATTTATCAGCTGATACCTCTTCCCACACAATGCGGCGAGTCCCTTCTGGCACATCAAAGAACTGCAATGCAACCCCAGGGCTATTGGCCAAGGTTTCTGGATCGCGGAACTTCACATAGGCAGCGCTAAGCTTGTGCTCAGTGACTTTACCAGCCGTTAAGCCGCTCACTTTGACATTAAGCTCGCTGATTTCTTTGGTCATTAACTCAGGTGTCAGCATGGTGCCGGTATCGCGGTGGATTTTACCCGAGACAATTTCTGGCAAGCTAGAGCCGGTAAAACGTGCCATGACGGGTAAGTATTGAGCTGGCAAACTGGCATCCGTTGGTTTCAGGTCAATTTTACCAAACACTTCGTTTGAGGAAGAGTTAGCGTTGACTGAGGTCACATCGAGGATTTTCGCCGTCACCATAATACTTTGCTGCTCACCCGCTTTTAACTTAATCGTTTGCGGATAAACACTTAGCTCAAGGAAAGGCGCGCCTTCTGTGGTGATTTCGGTCGCACTCACGTTCCACTCACCGTCAGTCGTAGCAGTAAAGGTACGCATCCAAGTGCAGCTACTTTTACATTCCGCATTGACTAAATAAGGCACGTTTAACGCGGTCACATCGCCACCTTCCATCGGGTTGGCAGCGCGATAATTATCACCGTTTTCATCCATCACCAGACCCGCTTTTACGGCTCTGGCAACGTTAATCACCCCGCTACCCATATCGTAGAAAGTCGCATCCACTAATTTTGGCGGATTCTCGTAGGTTGGGGCTTTACCTAACACGGCGGTGGTCATCAGTGCTGACTGGATCATCGCAGGCGTCCACTGTGGGTGCGCTTGGGTTAATAACGCTAAAGCGCCCGCCACATGTGGACCTGCCATAGAAGTACCACTAATGGCTTCATAATCACTCGGTGAGGGATACAAGCTAAAAGGCATTTCGTCAGAATAAGCAGCAAACACGTCCACCCCGGGGGCTGACACGTTTGGCACCATTACATTGGGGTTAGTGCTACTTGGACCACGGGAGGAGAAGTCAGCTAACACATCGGCTTCGCGCTCAGTGGTGATAATCTTACCCGCAGTGATGGTGACTTTAGGCTCTGTGGTGTTGGCAATCCATTCAACAAGCTGATTGCCTGATGCCGCGTCGATGTGCATTCCAGGGATAGGGAAAGGGTTTAAATTTAGGCTATTCGCGCCAGTACCATCGTCCCAAGATACGGCGTTATATAAAATAATCCCACCTGCACCGCCCGCAGCAACGTTAACACCTTTCTGTACGCGAGCATTTTCACCGCGCTTACATAACACGATATCATCGCTATTGAATGTGCCAGCAGGGAAAGGAGCCAAGCACAGTGGATCACTATAGGTTGCGGCATCAACTAAACGGCCAGTGATATCTCCCGTTACGGCATAACCTGCCATTTTATTAGGTGCGTTTTCACCTGCAAAAGTGAGCGAGCCTTCAACAGGTTCAATTTGGCGACCATGGGTACTGGCGGCAACGGATGTTAACCAAGGTGAGACATGGTCGATATAGCCTGGGCCATAGCGCCCCCAGTTACCCGCCGAAGCGGCAACAGAGATCCCCGATTCACGCGCAGCTAAAAACGCCATTTCAACGGCATCGTACCAAGGCAGACTTTCAAGTCCACCGATAGAGAAGTTAATCACATCGACGCCGTCGATAATGGCATCTTCAATAGCAGCGACTAATGCATCGCCAGGACAACCACCGTAGTTTTCGCCATACGAACCACCACCGGGATAACACACTTGGTAGGCAATAATGTTGGCTCTTGGGGCAACGCCTGAAATTTCGGGAAAGACTAAAGAGGTATCAAAACCATCTGATTTTTCATCCGTTCCACTCAGTTTAAAGGGCACATTGTAGAGCACGTTACCCGCAACGGTACTGGCAGTATGTGAACCATGGCCGTTGTAATCTTCACCATTGGGTGGGCGTTTATAATCCACTTCCCACGGTGGCAGATCGGGTTGGAAAATCGGATCTTTATAGGTATCGGTAATCATATCGTAGGAACGAACACCGATAAGCTTACTGTTACACATCAAAGGATATTCTTGGCAGTCGCCCAGATAATTGCCTTCGCCTAATGGGTTGACGTGCTTATAACCGTCTGCCGAAACTGCGGCAAAAGACGGGTGATCTGAGTTAATCCCAGTGTCGATAATACCGGCAATAATGCCCTCACCACGCATCGCAACGCTGTCGGGAGTGCTCGTGCCCTGCCAAATCATATCAGCGCCAATATGCTTAGGGCCGACATCGGTGAATAATTGATATTCCTTCGCCCGAGTCACCGCTTTAACATTGGGCAGCTTAGCTACTTCAGCGGCTTGCTCCTGAGTTAACACCATGGTCATACCGTTTAGTGCCACATTAAAGCGACGCTTTATTTCAGCATCTGGTGCAACACGCTTGATTTGGCTAGCGGTTTCATTCTGAGAGCGCGTTAAAAAAGCTTGGTAGTTTTTAACGGTTTTGCTCTTTAAATCGATTGTCCCAAAACGCTCATTAGAACGTATTGCGGGCTGATTGCTACGAGGCGATGTGGCGGCAAACTCAGGTCTATCACCCTGATAAAGTGAAACAGGAGCATCCATTAATTGAATAATATAGGTATGCGTTCCATCAATGTCCTTTTCCCATGCAAATGGCGCCTTATTGCTACTCCCATTTACAGCGCGATGGACGTTCATACCAATTTGACCCGGTCTATTAGCGCGATTCAAAGCCGGATGGGTTGGTTTATTTTTATTGGCTAATATTTGTTCGGGTGCCAGCTTGATACCAATAAGTTTTTGCTCGGCTTGGTTCCTATCTAAAGGATTGGCAACTAACGTCCCTATTCCGGTCGCATATAGCGCCGCAAAGGTCATTATGCTGATCTTCTTCAATTTCATTACTCATTCCTTGTTAGATTTATGCTGCAAATTTGTTATTTGCAGAATGAATAGTTACCGTCAGCAATACTTTAAAGCCAATGCATTTTACGTATCAGTTGATGACAAAAAACTATACGAGAACAGCGCCAAATAATTAAAAAAATCAAAACAAACACTTACTCATAATTGTTAATTATTCATATGAAGATAAAGATACAAATTGTCACCAACGTCTACTTGTCGATACTGAGCCACAAGGGTATGTTGCACACATGTTGTAATTACTTGACAAATAACTTGTGATTGAGTTTAAGCATCTTAAAAATTTCCAGATTTTAGCCAAAGAACGTAATTTTCAAAAAGCTGCCCAAAAATTAAATCTTGCTCAACCTTCATTAAGCCGAAGCATTCAACGACTCGAACATATACTCGGTACAGAGCTGTTGCTGAGGGGAAATCAATCAACTTCTTTAACCCCTGCTGGGGAGCTCGTTCTCAGCCATAGTCAGCATATTTTGCAAAACGTCGAAGCCCTTCGAAAAGAATTACACTATATGCAGGGTAAGAGCAGTGGCTATTTATCAATAGGTGCAAGCCCTGTACCGGCAAATACCATTCTAGGGCCGATTCTCGGACGTTTTTTTGAGCAATACCCAGACATTCATATCGATCTCGAAGTTGGTACCTGGCAACAACAACTGGAAAAATTGCTACGCGGAGAACTCACACTATTAATTACTGATGTTGAAGGTGAGATTATTGGCCACGAAAGCTCGATACAATCCTTTAATTTACCTTCTTTTGAAGCGGTTTTTTGTACCAGAGCTGGACATCCGTTGACGTATTTAGATCGCTTAACCCTAGAAGATATTCGTAAATATCCACTCGCCATACCCAAAAACTTACCTTATGGCGTCAGTGAACAATTTGGCGATCTGTTTAATAAATATCGCAATGACTTTTCGGGATTATTACATTACGATTCTTTCCCACCGATAAAAGGCGCCCTATTACACTCTCAAATTGTCGCATTAACACCACAAATCACCTTATTTGATGATGATATTAAGCATGCGGTACGAGTAATAACCCCCATCGATATGCCTAAACTAAACGTATTTTTTAGTGTGGTAATGCTTAAAAACCAAATCAGTGCTCCCGCAAAACGCCTTTTAAGTTTGCTACTTTAAGTGATGTTTGGATTTACTACGGAAGATATAGCGCCACTGACATTAAAATGAGCATTAAAAACGAGATAACACTCGATTAAGCTATAGATAATTTTTAGCCATTCATTCTGTCAAATATAGATTATTCACCTTGGCCTTTCTCATGCTGCCTGATTGCAATCGTATTTAAACTTTTAAGCAAGATTAAATACGCTAAGCTGATCTCAATCACCATCACACTAAAAAACCAATATGATGAGATTACTCGGCATTTTATTTATACTGTTAAGCTCAAGTTTCAATGTATATGCGCAATTACCGCAAGTAAGCGCTGGCAGCATTGAGCGACTCACCAGTTACCCTTCGGCATTTGTCCCTCCTCGAAATATCGATATTTGGTTACCCGCGGATTACGATAAACAGCAACGTTATGCAGTGCTATATATGCATGATGGTCAAATGCTATTTGATGCGACAACAAGTTGGAACAAACAGGAGTGGCAAATTGATGAGGTGGCAGCGAGACTCATCAAAGCAGGAAAAACTCAACCTTTTATCGTGGTTGGAATCGATAACGCTGGCGTAAATCGCCACAGCGAGTACTTTCCACAGCAACCCTTTGAAAATCTGTCCCAAGCACAACAAACTGCACTCTATCAATTACAACGCACTAAAAACCAAGCGCTATTTAGCCAGCAGGTATATTCAGATCGCTATCTAAAATTTCTAGTGACAGAACTTAAGCCCTATATCGATAGCCATTACTCTGTTTATACAGATGCCGCCCATACCTTTGTTATGGGATCGAGTATGGGCGGATTAATTTCACTGTATGCGATCAGCGAATATCCTCATATTTTCGGTGGTGCGGCTTGCCTATCAACTCACTGGCCAGGTACGTTTGAGCAGCAAAACAACCCTATTCCGCCTGCATTTTTTAACTATATGCAGCAAAAACTCCCCGATCCTTCGACACATAAACTCTACTTTGACCATGGAACGGCCACTTTAGATGCCTGGTATCCACCATTACAAGCTCAAGCAGATAAGATCATTAAAGCGAAAGGCTATACAAGTCAGAATTGGCAAAGCTTAACATTCGAAGGTGCCGAACATAGTGAACACGCTTGGGCGGCGAGGCTAGATATCCCACTTATCTTTTTGCTCGCTTTAAAATAGCAATGCCCTCTTCAATTATTAAGAGGGCTAATCGCCAGACTTCAGGGTGGGCAAGCTTTGGGACAAAAGCGTGACAGTCCCTTTGCTCTAACTCGTCTGTTTAGGATTAAATTTCTAAGGCTTAACACCTAATTCAGGTGCGCCGTAGGCGTTACCTGGAGTTACTTGTTATATGCGTGTTTAAGTTTATGAATGAATGCTGCACCATTTTTATCGAATGGTAAAGTTACAAGAGGGTCTATTGCAGCATTGACATTGGAAACACCTGATTTGTACTTGATGAGATAAAATAAGTTACCAATATAACTTATCAAAGCTTCAACATCAGGAGCTTCAATTTTTATACTGATTGATTCCCCACGATACGCAAGCGATGCGTCATTGTGAGATAAAACCTTATTACGATATTTTTTAAGATTCGAGTTTTTATAAAATTCCTTGATGTACTCGAATTCTTCTTTTATTTCAGAGTCATCTTGTAAATGATATTTTTCAATAAAATAAGCTAAAGAAAGATTCTTATCCTTGCCAATTCTGGCAGGATCTAACAAACGAGCGATCTTTGAAAAAATGCTAGTAATTAATACTTTCTGATAATTTCCAAATATCAAGGGATTGAAGTCATTTAAGACTTCTACTGAATCGTCTTCAGTAAACAATTGAGTGTAAATGGTAAAGTCATTTGAAAGATCAAATAACAAGTCCTCGAACTTTCGAATTGCTTCCATGTTTACTCCAAAGCATATAACATTTTATTCGTGCACATGCGTGTTTACCTTGTTAGACCAGTGAAAACGCGCACGGTTAACTATCTGTATGCAAAGAACTTATCAGCTTTTTGCCAAATACACCATCTGGAAAAACGCGCATGCGCGTTTTCCAAACCTATTAACTAAAACTAAGCCTCTATAGTCAATTGATTTTATAGCATTTTATTTATTGTGCATGGAATTAGTGCGCACTGTTCCAAACTTTAAATCATACAAAAATACCTAAATTTAAATATGACTGTATACCCATACATTGTTAGTCGATTTCTGGTAAGGCCAAACATAGGCAAATAGATAAGAATTTGTATGGCAGCAGGAGTGGGAATTTTCGGTTGAGCTAACGAGCCGATACACGGAATGGGGCAAAACTGCGTTAGCTAACTGTCAATGCCAAATAGCAAAGTTTGGCGGGTAAACAAAGTTAAACGATTCAGCTTCACAGCTTTTAACTCTCCATCACTTTTAAACATCATTTATAGGCGAAAGCTCAATAGCTACGACAGCTTTTGTCGCTGCTATTGATTAATATACGGATATTCGAGCCTAAGCCTATAACTTATCAATTTACATGCAGCCTAATTTTCAGCGTCAAGTGACCTTACTCAGCTTAATCCCGCGTGCTCCGCGCAAAATTTCGGTGAATGAATTAGTCGAGAGACTAGCAAACCGCACGCAAGATATCAGTAAGCGTTCAGTGCAGCGAGACCTCAAGGCGATGTATGAAATGGGCACCTTTGGCTTGCGCCTCGATGACAGAAACAAGCCCTATGGTTGGTCAATTGAATCTTGCTGGCGTGGCCTTAATCTGGAGTTAATGGATCAACATATGGCGCTGGCATTAACCACCTTAAAGCGAAGTGCCAGCCAGTTGATGCCGCCACAAAGCTTGCAACAACTGCAACCCTATTTCGAGCGGGCCGACCAAGTGCTGGCTAGCGATCCTGAGAATCCTTGGCTTTATTGGGCTTGCCGAGTTGCACAGCTCCCAGAGCCTTATCCCTTTATCCTGCCGCAGCACGAACCTAAATCCCTAGAGGTAATACAACAGGCGATTTTGGATAAAAAGCAAATTAGCTGCGATATAAAAAAACGGATCAATGGCAAAATGCATTGGCTGCATTACAACCCAATCAATCCACAGGGAATTTTAATCCGTGACGGTGTAGCACTGCTCGCCTTTACGATTGGCAGTTTTGATAAACGCCGCCATCATAAACCAATAGGTTTACTGCGTGATGCACAGTTACTCTCAACTCCTGCGGTGGCGAGTACAGATTTCGATATTAATAAAACCGCCCAAGGTCTAAGTGGTGAAAAAATTCACCTCGAATTACTGTTCGCCGATCGGGCAAGTTTTATCATGCGTGAAGCTAAATTTAGTGAAAACCAAACCATGCAATTACGTGAGGATGGCCGCTTTTATGTAACGGCTGAGGTCAATGACACCCCAAAACTTCGCGCGGCGCTGTGGGAAATGGCCGACACCGTTGAGGTATTAGCCCCAGCAAAACTGCGGGAGCATTTTGCAGCCTTAAGCCAAAAAATGTATGCCAAATATCTTTCTGCGGTTTAAGTGTTTGATGCGACAAGTCTAGTCGCTACTCAAGGTTAGCCTTAAGACATAATAGCTAACCGTGAGAATCACCATGTTTGAACTTATCAGTGAAGGATCCGCGAGCACTATGCCCAGATTAACCGTGTTGGGTGTAGGAGGCTGCGGCTGCAATACCATTAATCAACTCAGCCACGCCAATCTGCCGCCAAGCGTCGAACTCGTCTCGGTCAATACCGACGCGCAAGCCATGGCGGCCACCAGCAGCCACGCCCGCATTCAAATTGGCCCGCAAACCACCAGAGGCTTAGGCGCTGGCGCTAAACCCGATGTCGGTTGTGCGGCTGCGATTGAATCGGCCCAAGAGTTAAGTCAGCAAATGCAGCACGCGGATATTGTATTTCTGACTGCGGGTTTAGGTGGCGGAACGGGCACTGGTGCACTTCCTCAGGTCGCAAGGCTTGCCCGAGAGCTATCGAAACCCGTCATCGCCGTCGTCACTACGCCCTTTACTTTTGAGGGTCAACATAGAGCGGCCAATGCCGAGGTGGGATTGCAAGAATTACTGGAGAGTGCCAATGCCGTTATCGTACTCCCCAATGACAAGCTGGCCGAGGTGCTCGGGGCCAAAGTCACCTTGCTCAATGCCTTTAAGGAGAGCAATAAAATTTTGCAAGATGTACTGCTTGGCCTTGCCAATACCATCAGCCAAGCAGGGCTCATCAATATTGATTTAAATGATTTTATTTCCG
Source organism: Shewanella sp. ZOR0012 (assembly GCF_000798835.1). Lineage (NCBI taxonomy): Bacteria > Pseudomonadati > Pseudomonadota > Gammaproteobacteria > Alteromonadales > Shewanellaceae > Shewanella > Shewanella sp. ZOR0012. Next base: position 3,046,696 of record NZ_JTLE01000094.1, on the reverse strand, counting down.
TCATTAGTCGCCAAGGCCGCGCCGCTATGGGGGTGAGCGGCCTTGAGGCGGATGACGATCTGGTCTCGGCCGTTAAACGCGCTATGCAACATCCCCTGCTCGATAATATCCAGCTAAATCAAGCGCAAGCTGCGATTGTCAGTGTGGTAGCCAAAGACACCATCGAACTCAGTCAATACAACCAAATCGGCGCGACAGTGCATGAGCAATTACCCAAAGATGCCTTAGTGATTATTGGGTTAACCATCAATCCTGAACTCGAGTCAGAGCTCGAAATCATGGTGATTGCAACGGGAATTGGATTAGAGCAGACAGCAAAACCAGACCCGGCACAGATTGTTGATGATAGCTACATCAATGTGCATGATTTTATTAAACGTCCAGCCCTACCCATACCCGAACCAGCACAATCGAAGTTTGATTTAGATAAGTTGCAAATCCCAACTTATCTGCGGCAGCAAAAGCCTCCGACGCATTAGTGGGCTTGATGCAAAAACACCACGTCTTTATCTATCACTTCGAGCCGCCAACCATAATGCTCGGCAAGCCACTGAAAAGTGACTTCGGAGTAAAAGTTAATATGAGTGGGATCATTTTTATAATGCCAAGTGCTAAATGCCGTGGGATTAAGCACTCGCTTGGTCATCACGGCTAAAATGCCCTTGGGTTTGAGCATCCCCTTTAACTGAGTCAGCAAAGCATCGGCATCACTCACATGCTCAATAACTTCGGTCAGGATAATAAAATCGTATTGCCGAGTCAGTAACTCGGGGTGGTTAGCGTAATAAAGATCGTAGTTCTCGACCCGATAACCCCGCGCTTTGGCCATCAGACTTAAGACTTTGCCTTCACCACAACCAAAATCGAGCCCTAACGCCGATGGAGTAAAGCGGGTCAACAAAGGGGCGAGGGTTCTATCTAAAAACTGCTGATAACCGAGATCCTGTGGGTGATTTTCGTGCTTGTCATATTCGGCTTTTTCGGCTTCAGAGCTTAGATAAAACTCGGCGGGGACACTCACCAAAGCACAGCGCTGGCATTGTTGGTAACAACGACGTTTATCTTGATGATAAGCCACTAAATCGGTGCTATGGCACAGCGGACAGGTATTCAACAGCAGTTCCTAAAAAGTCGTAAGGCAAACGGCAGAGATTGCCTTTAAATAGATCGCGATTAACAGCTAAGGTTTAGGGATTTTACGCTCTTTGGCCGCCGCTTCCTTGGCTTCTTGCAGATATTTTTGCTCACGGCTTTCCCTTTCATCAAATTGCTTTTGCGCCTTGAGCTTTTGTTGCACTTCCCAATCCTGCGGATTGGTTTGCTGTTTTATTGTTTCTTCCCGTGCAGAGGTTGTTTTGGCTGCTTGGCGCGCCTTTTCAAGTTGCAGTTGTTCAATCCGCTCAGAGTCGATACGCGCCTTATCAGCCCTTTGCTCCAAGGTTAACCGAGGTTTGGGTTGTTCAGCAGCATGCGCCGCGGGCAACACTGCGGCGAGACACATACCTAAAACGATAGTTTTGACTAGTCTTTGCATCCTACACCTTCTCTAGAATCCTTAATTAACAAATGGCCAGGCTAAACTGAGCCTGCATGGCAAAACATAGCATAAAACATTATTTTGCCGTGATGAGTTAGCATGATTTTCGCTGAAGTAAATCAAATGAACCTATCTTAAACTGTTATTTTTTAATTTATATTTGAGCAAAACATCGATTCGGTTTATTTTTAACCCCATATGAATGATGTACGATTTGATATAAACAAAAACTAAGGGAAAGGATGTGACCTTAATCTGTGTCACCGAGGGAGTATCCTAATGATTCGATGGCAGCACTTGCTAAATAAACTCACAACAGATGATCCGCTGTTGCAAGAGAAAATCTCTATTTGGCGAGCCCATCCCCATAAAACACCCCTCGCGCTGATCCAAGGCTTTAGTTTTATTAGCGCAAACAGTGCCACCTTAGACTACTTTGGTACTGAATATGACACCTTTGTCAATGCCACACCTTATGATTTTTCCCCTAGAATTCAATCATCTGGGCGTAACAGTGTTGAATTTGCGCGGGAGATGATCCTTGAAGCCGTCTCGGGGGTTAATGTCGAATTCAGTTGGCTCCACCTTAATCATCAAGGGAATGAACTGCCCACCCGAGTAAACCTCTATCGTTGTTATTTACAGCAACAACCTGTTGTACTGGTCGAGTTACAAGCATTAAACCGTAGAACTCAAGTCAGGCCAGCGATTGCCGATGGTTTTGCCCATATCCCGAAAGAAATCCTCTCGACGACCTTGGAAGAAAGTGCCGAGGCCGTTTATATCACCGACACCGACAATAAGGTATTGGCGGTCAATAAGGCGATGTGTCGTATTTGTGGCTATAGCGCGGAACAATTAATCAATAAAACGCCCGATTTTTTAGAAGCCAACCCGCTTAATCTCAGTGAACAAAGCGAGTGTTTGCAAGCCTTAAAACAGCGCGGGTTTTGGCAGGGTGAAGCCTTAAAACAACGCTCAGATGGCAGCACGTTTCCCGCATGGCAGAGTAGTCGGCGCATCGCTGCGGATGGCATTCAATATCATGTGAATATCTTTAGTGATATCAGCACCAAAAAGCTGCTCGAAACGCAACTTACCACCCGCGCCATGTATGATACGTTAACGGGGTTACCAAATCGTTTTCATCTTAAACAGATACTTAATGGCGCACTTGAGAAATTAAAAGACGATCCTCTCGCCCTCGGCGCACTGATGTTTTTAGACCTCAACGGCTTTAAAAATATCAATGACAGCTTTGGCCATTCAATGGGCGATAGAGTATTACAACTCGTTGCCGCCCGTTTAGAAGCGGGTTGTATCGAAAAAGCGGATATTGCCCGTATGGGTGGGGATGAATTTACCTTAGTGCTACAAGATTGTAGTTGTAAGGAAGAAATCCAAGAGTTCGCAGAGCAAATTTTAAGTTTATTCGACAGTCCGTTCGAAATCGAAGGGCAAAAGTTTTTCCTCGGTACCAGTATTGGTATCGCGCTGTTTCCTACACACGGTGATCAGGCTGGCCAACTGATTAGTTTGGCCGACACCGCCATGTATTGCGCAAAGAAGAACCAGCCTCATTTAGTGTTTTATGATAAAGCGATGAGCCAAGCCGCTGAGCTTAAGTTAAAACTCATCAATAATCTCAGGCATGCCCACAGTTTAAAGCAGTTTAAACTCGCCTATCAGGCCATTGTGGATTTGCACACCAACACCCCTATTGGAGCTGAGGCACTACTGCGCTGGCAAAAGTCTCCCAGCGAGCATTATGAGGCAGCTGAGTTTGTGCCTTTATTGGAGGAAACGGGGCTCATTGTCAGCATAGGACAATGGGTACTCGAACAAGCCTGCAAGCAAGCATCACTATGGCGCGCACAATATCAGCCCGATTTTAAGATTTCGGTTAACGTCTCTCCGTTGCAATTAGAGCATGTAGACTTTGTCGGCCAAGTCGTCAGTGCGCTGGAAATGGTCGCCCTACCCGCTGAAGCCTTAATTTTAGAAATCACCGAATCTGCACTGCTACGCCAACCAGAACAGGCTCGCTATACGCTAGAACGTATTAAAGCCTTAGGTGTAGGCATTGCCATTGATGACTTTGGTACTGGCCTTTCTTCTTTAAGCCGCTTAGGTACCTTGCCCATTGATAGTGTCAAGATTGATGCTGAGTTTGTTCTACGTTTGAATGATGTATCAGGCCAAAAACTCTGCCATGCCATTGTGCAATTAGCACAGGCGCTCAACATTCACTTTGTGGCGGAAGGCATTGAGACACAACAACAAAAAGACATTATTACCCATATGGGACAAGGCTTTGCCCAAGGCTTTTTATTTGGTTATCCAAGTTATGTTGAGCAGTTTACTCAGTCCTATTTAGCCGAGAAATACATTGCTTAAATAGAGACGATTAAAGGCGCTTAAACACAGTGACTGATTGTTTATTAAGATAATATAGATTGGCTATCGATAGGCTCGATAGCCCTGCCAGCACACCATAAAATATGGAATCACTCCCCTGCAAAGCAATTGGCTGGCAAAGCTATCTCATCATTTGCTGTGCAAATGAATCGTCACTATTAAACCTTGTTTTACGTTACGTTAGCGTGATCTGAATAAGATTTTAACTATTTTAATTCGTACAGAGTCTCAAAAATGCAAAAAATGAAAATCACTTGCCGCAATTCTAAAAAGTGAAATTAATCATAGCGCAACCTCACCTCTGCGGGCATCGCCTGCAATCGCATCGCAACCATAGCATCAAAGGCGACCAATAAGGGGTTCACATCTAAACCCTCATCAAGCGCTTTTAACATGTAACAACACGCCTCCAAGGTTGAAAGACTATCGCTGCGGCTTGATTTGCGGATCTTGTATCTTGACGTATAGCCTTCGGCCAAATGCACTGCTGGAAATTGTGTTAACCATGGATTTAATTGTAAGATTTTAAAGGCTTTTCGCCAGGTACCATCGATTAATAGCAACACACAATCAGCGCATATAGACTGACTTTCAACACTCGCGCTCTGCTCTGAGGGATATACAAGATAAACAGGGCGCTGACATCGGCTTAATTGCTCCCGCAGCGAGGCAAAATCCGCTTCAGACTCACCCACATATACTTGAGTATTGGGTATCACTAGGCTTAACACCCTAACACTATTCTTTTTATGTTCGACTTCAGAGGGGTGCTGTAATACCAACAGCTGCGTCTGCGGTTTTATCTGCTGTACATGGGAGCATAAGCACGCATTGATTGGATAACAGCAAGTAGGGCAATAATGGCGGCTCAAAGCGCGTTCTCGATAAACAATTTCTAGCAGTATAGCAGCTTGAATTATCCCTAAAAAATGCCCGTAGCGATGGTCAAATAAGCTACGGGCAAAGGGTGTTTCTTTAATTAGCCGATTAGGGCGTATTAATGCTCGGCGGCTAACTGCTCTTGGTGCCAGTGGTCGAATCGGCTTAACGCCATCATTGACAGTAAGCCGATAGAGAAAAATCCCATCACTAACGCCACCGCATAGGGTGCAGTCAGGCTTGTTTGCTGCACTAGGCCTGCAATCACTGATGCGCCACTCATTTGGATAAAACCTAACATTGCCGTTGCCGTTCCCGCTCGCTCGCCAAAGGCAGAAAGCGCCATACTGGTTGCTGGGCCTAACAAGAATGCAAAACCAATACACAACAACATCATAGGCAACATAAAGGCAAAAGCAGCAGCCATTCCTACACTCGGGCCAAAGGCTTGCGCTGTGACAATTAATATCGCCGAGAGCACCAGCAGTGCTAATGCGAAGATCGCGGTGGGACGATTACCTAATTTACGGATCACTACTGGCGCAACGAAACACGCGGCAATATTAACCAATGCATTCAATCCAAATAACCCACTAAAGGCCAGCTCGGATACCCCTAAATGGCCAATAAGCCACACGGGTGAGTAGGACACATAACTTAAAATCGCCGCCATAGCTGACATACAAGCAAAAGCATAAAACAAGAAATGCGTATTACTTAACACAGGTTTATAGCGACTCCAACGATAAAGAGGGCCAGTACTAACGGTATTGGCTGGACGAGTTTCGGGTAGACGATAGCCAACCAAGAGCATCATCAAAATCGCGTATAGGGTCATAAACACAAAGGTTGAGCGCCAGCCAAATTGCATAGCCAATAGACCCCCTAAGGTTGGCGCCAGTGCAGGGATCACGCAGATAGCCCCATTTAAGTAACTGTAAATTTTGGCGCCTTCTTTTGGTGAGTAACAATCGCGCACTGCACTAAAGACCACAATAGAGGTCGAGCAGGCAGCCAAACCTTGTAATACCCGGGCAATTTGTAACCAATGGAATTCAATCGCAGCGGCCGCAAGCAAACTGCTGGCACCATAGAGCAGCACGCCAAAGAGTGCCACAGGTCGACGTCCGTAACGGTCGGCCAAGGGGCCAATCAAAATTTGGCCCACACCCATAGCAAATAAAAACAGTACTAATGTGGACTGTACTTCGCTGGCAGACACGGCGAACTCTGCCGCCATGGTGGGCATAGAAGGTAAGTAAATATCAATTGCCAATGGGCTGAGTAGCACCAAAGACATCAAAATAGGTAACAGATTGCGCCGCATAACATGTATCTCGGTTTAACAGTAAAAGGTATTTCAGTGGGCGGTAGTTTAAATAACTCAAGGTATGAACAGAAATGGTATAATTTCCAAAGTGAATTTCCTTTGAGGAATATCTATGAATCTCGACAACTTAGCCAGAATCGACCTCAACCTACTGGTGATATTGAAGGTTTTGCTCGAAGAGCAAAGTGTCACCCGCGCAGCGAGCCGATTACACATTAGCCAGTCGGCATTGAGCAAGAGCTTGAATCGCCTGCGAGAAACGTTAGATGATCCCCTATTCCAACGTACTGCCCATGGCCTAAAACCCACAGCGCATGCGCTCAATATTGGACAAAAGCTGCCGAATATTCTGCAGGACTTATATCAACTGACTCAGCCACCGACGTTTACTCCAGCCAGCAGTAATAGGCAGTTTTCCTTTGCCATGGTCGAAAGTGCCTACGAAACCTTGATCCCCTATTTTATAGGTCCACTATTAAATAGTGCGCCCAATATCAAGCTCGATTCCTATGTCTGGACCGAAAAATCTATGCATGACTTGCAGCAAGGGCAAATTGACTTTGGGATTTCAGGACGGGATCTACACCCACTCTCAGATTCACACACTGACCGACTACCAGAAGGCATTGCCTGCCAAACCCTGTTTACCGATAGACAGGTATGTTTGGTGCGCCAAGCTCATCCCTTGATGGCCGCTCTCACCTCGCCCCAATGGGATTTATCCTTGTACTTAGAGATGGCGCATGTGCAAGTGCGCTGTGAAGGGAGTGATTGGTGGGCGCTGGATTATTTTCTGGCAGAGCTAGGGCACAGGCGCAAAATTAGCACCACTGTGCCAGATTTTTATGGCGCGGCGAGTGTTTGCGCCCACAGTGATTTGATTTTTACCTTACCTTCTAGCTTTGCCCTACATGCCTGTAAACTCTATCCATTAAAGCTGTTGCCTTTACCCTTTGAGTTTATGCCAATGGCCTATGTGTTACTGTGGCATCAACGTAATGATGAAGATCAAGGCCATAAATGGATGCGCGACACTATCTGCCAGAGTGTCGAAAAGCTGATGCTGCCGCAGGGTTAATTGAGTGAGTAATAAACAGCCCAGAACACTGACGTATTCTGGGCTGTTTTATTCAAGCAAACTTACAGAATAAACGTCGCGACCTGCGCATTGAGATCATTAGCACGCGCCTTTAATGCCTGAGCTTGGGTCAGATCCGACTTCGCTGCTTCGGTAATTTCGTCGGTCACATCCTTAATGGCCACCGTATTTTGAGTGATTTCACCCGTTACTTGGGTTTGCTCTTCAGCCGCGGTCGCAATTTGGCCTGCCATGTCCGAAATCACATGTACGGCTTGAGTAATCTCCTCCAGTGCCTTCGCTGCGGCATTAGCGTCTTCAACACTATGACCCGCTAACACTTGGCTGCTTTCCATCAAACTCACCGCCTTCGTCGTTGTACGTTGCAGAGTTTCAATGGTCGCATGTACTTCTTGGGTCGAATCTTGTGTTCGGCGTGATAACACCCGCACTTCATCGGCCACCACAGCAAAGCCACGGCCCTGCTCACCCGCACGGGCAGCCTCAATCGCCGCATTGAGGGCTAACAGGTTAGTCTGCTCAGCAATCCCTTGAATTGTCGCTAAAATGCTAGAAATCGACTGAGCGTGACGACTTAAATCTTCAATGACCTCAGTTGCTTGAGTGACTTCATCCGCTAAAGAATTAATCGAACTGCGGGTCTTATTAACTAACTCTTTCCCTTGGAAGCTGCTCGCTGCTGATTGCTGCGCAGCTGTAGCGGTATTTTCCGCATTCGCGGCAATTTCATTAGTAGCACTTGCCATTTCGGTTACTGCGGTCGCGACCATGGCAACTTCTTGTTGCTGGCGCTGTAATTCGGCCACGGCAATATGGTTAGTTTTGAGGCTACGCTCTGCGTCCGCATCCAGTTCACTGGCCAACTGACGAATATGGCTGATGAGCTGATGCTGACTGCCGACAAATCGATTAAAGCTGTCGGCCAGTACGCCCACTTCATCTTGCGTATCAACCTCAATACGTTGGGTTAAATCGCCATTACCATCGGCAATACGCGCGAGCGCCTGCGATACACGCCCAAGCGGACCTAGCAATAGATTCACCAACCAAGAAATGGCCAATACGCTCAGTAATAGCATCACGGCCGACAGCCCCAATTGGGTCAGCAGTAAATTAGTTAATGGCGCCTCAAGCGTCTCTTTGTCCAGTACTATCACTAATTCCCAATCGGTATTGGGAATATCGACACCCCAAACTAACTTATCGCGGCCTTCGTTTTCGAAATACATTGGCAGCCATGTGCTGGCCTGACGGCTCTGCTGGGGTAAATTATGATTAAGGTCGTTGTCGATATCGCTAACGGGTTTCATCGCCTTAGAGGCATCTTTGTAAGCGATGACAGTACCATCTTTGTGCAGCATGATTGCATGACCATTGGCTGGTAAGGTCATGCGATTGACACTTTCAACCAAACTCGCAATCGACAGGTCGCCCCCAACCACACCTTGTGAAACCGCCTGTGCCATAGTGACCACTAACACATTGTAAGCTACGTCAACATAAGGTTTGGTGAGAATAAGACCGCGCTCATTTATCGCTTGTTTATACCAAGGGCGCGCTCTCGGATCGTAACCCGTACGGTCTATGCTTGGATCGGAGTCCAGCATCTGCCCCGCTTGCGTACCGTAGTAAGTGAGTTGGAATCGCCCAGAAGCTTGCGCCTGCTGCAATGCGTTTAAACTGTCACCTTCAACTTTAACGGCTAACGCCCCTACGATATCCTGACGCCCAGCTAACCACTCTTGAATGCGCTCAGCCTGTTGATCACCCAGTCGCTGCACCTGCTCCAAACTATTTTGCAACAACAATGACTTTTGACTGGAATAACTTTGCCACGACAGCAAGCCAATCACGAGGGAAAGCGCAATCACGACCGAAATCAGGATCTTTTGTTTAAGCGAGTATGAGTTCATGTTGGTATCTACGGTTTTACAGCTTTGAAGGAAGAAGTGGTAAGACTGGCTGGCACTTACTGTAATAAATTTACAGTGTTAGCCAAAACCAATCAAAAATTCGGCTAAATTTTCGCACATGTTACAGCGCAAACAAAGAATCACTCGTCACCAAATTAATAAATAATTAAGCAAAAACATAAAGATAACCAATTAAAACCTGAGAAACACCAAATAACAACCCAAAGTTCACATCAACCACAAGCCACCAACAAACTAAAGTCATGGACGTAAAAGAACGTAAATTAACCCAAATTAACGTGACCCAATCCGTTTATTTATTGCACACTGAACGTCCATAACATTGGGGAAAGAGGCTTCTCTAACATAGCAATTTGGCCAAGCCCGTTATCAAATACTGGGCGACTCACCTTCAGCCTCACCCATTTTGATTAGGAGTTCTTATGATTTATCAACAATTTCAACAGAGCCCATTTCAGCCACGCATTTCAGGAGCACGGGCTTGGTTAGCGATGGCAATCAGTGTCAGTCTAATCTGTTTATCTCTGTTTTTATTACCTTTTGTGCTTTTATTTGGCGCAATTGCTCTAGGCTGCTTAGTGCTATTTAGTCGTATTTATGTAGCGCGCCAATTGAGTAAGTTTAATCGTGAGCAAGCGCGCCGAGCGCAGGCACAAGCGAGCGAGGCGACTAGCCAAACGTCAACGTTTAATCAAACCGCGAATGTTGTGCGTGAACCCCATGCAACTCAGTACCGAGGTCGTATCTTTGAACATCAAAAAGAGGAAGAGTAGCCCTAAGCGCTTAGCAGATCCTTGGCGCGATTAAGGGTATGAATTTCACCGGGATCTTGAGTGATCTTCAGTACAGTATCGATTTGTAAAACAAGCGATTGCCAAAGAGGCTCGATGATCTCAGCCTCTTTGCTATTGGCATGACGGCGCGCTAGATTTAGCAGCGCCGCAGAACCCACCACATCAATGCGCCCCAAAATGCCGTCGGCCAATGCCATACTCAGCTCAATCATGGCAGGCACACTGTGACCATATTTAATGACCTCACGCAGATAGCGCTCAGCTTGGCTCACATCGCCACCCAAGCCACTTTCATCATTTAGCATATGTTGCGCACGGGTAAGCATGGCATCGAGCTGACCTTGCTCTGCCGCTTCGGCCATCCAATACTCACTCGCGATAGGATCTCGCTGACAACCATCGCCATTGGCGAGCATTAAGGCCAAATGATATTGGGCATGAGGATAACCCGCCTGCGCCGCTTTACTTATAAAATGATAGGCTTGCAGTAAATCCTTGGTTTGATAGTAAAGCACGCCTAAATTCGCCATGGCTTCGGTTTGCTCGCCTTCGGCCGCCAGCTGTAAAAAGTGTTTCGCTTGGGCTAAATCCGGCTTAAATGACTCACTGCCCACTAGGTAGAAATAGCCAAGCAGCGCCATCGCATTGACCACGCCAGCCTCAGCCGCAGTAGCTATCGCAGCCTCGCCTTTAATGGCATCGGCCTCTCCCTGATAGCCATGGATTAAACTCACTCCATGCTCATAGAGGGCTTGCATATGGGTTGGGGCTGCAAGGGCAAACCAGTAGGCAGCCTTAGCAAAAGTATCACTGGCTTTTTGTGCGACAGCTTTTACTACTGGGCTATCGTCTTCAGTACCATAGTACTGATCGACGAGGGCAAGCTCCTGCTCCTTAAGCATTAATGCTTTGGTTTTAAAAGAGATCCCCACAAGATACTGCGCATTGGGATCATCCTCCATCACCGCGCGGTAACAGAGATCTTTAACCGTTATCGCATCGCTGGCTTGAAAGCGGTATGCAGGCGCCTCGCAGCCAACCACCTTCGGATACAGATGCTCGACTAAAGCGAGTACATCTTTAATGGCTTTTTGGGCTAAGGCGAGTAACTGCTCTTGGGTAAGATGATATTTTTCAGGGTGAGCGCCACGGTTACCATCAGCGCGCAGGCGATGCAACGCTCTGGTGGTCTTCACATCGATCAGCCGTTTTTGATTTAACAGCTCAATACGATCATAGAGATTGGGGCTAGCAAAGGACACCGCTTTACTCTGCCCTAGCAAGTCAGTCAGCCTATGGGTAAAACTGCGAATATGCAGTAATGACTGAGTAGGCACATCCTGCACATAGTTTTTAGCATTGAGGTAATCATCAAGAAGCGAGGCCGAAAACCCTTGGATAAATTCACTATCCAGTAACTCAGCCTCAGTCCCCATAAATCCTTACCTCAAATTGAATGTGCTCAGTTGATATTATTCCGCAGTTGGCTTTTTAGACACCATATACAAACGGAACAATGCCAAGTTTACGAATAACCCAATAAACGCCATAAAGGTATCCGCGAGCAATTGCACAGGCAAGCCACCAAAAGATGCCGCTGCAGAAAGCTGGCTACCAACCACAGAAAGCGGTAAGTAAAGCATCAATAACGCAATGGTTTTTAACACAATCGGCCCACTAAAGCTAAAGCTTGCCTTAATCGCTTCCAGCGGTGTTAAACGCTCAACTACCACCATAAAGTTCACATAGGCTAGGCGAGCAAACAGATAAAAGCTAATAACGAGTCCCACTAACCACATAGGGCCAAACGCTGCAAATAGCATCACTGGCGCTAAAATGGCCAGTCCAGAGAATACGCCAGCCAAGAGTAAAGGTGGCACAAAGGGTAAGCTGGCTTTCAGTACCATACCAGCCGATGGATTATGCCCTTGGGATCTCAGTTCTAAAAACAGCGTTAACGCCGCAATCAATACCGAGAAGAGCAGCAGAAGGAGCATCATAGCGATCATGTGTGATGCGCCAAACTGCGGGTTTTCCAGATCAACTTTGCTCATCTCTGTGCCAAGCCATAGCTGAATACCAACCTGCACTAATAACAGTGGCACCGTCAGCATGGCAAGCTGAGTGAGATGATTACGGAAAAAGTTATAAGCTTCGGTCAAAATTGCGGATAGTGACATGCGCCTTTCCAAAATAATTGAAGTAAATTAACACCGTGAATTGTCGCTAAGGATACCCAAAATCCCGCCCCAATGCACAACACAAATCACCTGAGTGAACCGTAAATCACAGAAAAGGGCTGCAACAAAAGTCTCAAAGCCGTTACACTGTCCACTTTATTGCGCGCAAACAGTCAAAGGATGCCACTCTATGAAACACACTTTCACACTCTCTATTCTGATTAGCGCCACACTTTTAGCCACACCCACCAGTGCTGGCTGGTTAGATAACCTTGCAGGAACACCAGCAAAAACAGAGAAAGTGGCCACTGGTAGCGTCACCCAATCCAACGCATTAGTTGGCAGCGTGATGTCGCAACTCGGACTGAACCAAACCCAAGCCGAAGGCGGTTTAGGTAGTCTGTTAGGTCTAGCACAATCGAGTCTAGGTTCGAATGATTACACCAAACTAGCTGCCAGTATCCCTAATGCCGACAGCCTATTAGCCGCAGCACCTAAACTTGATGCGAACTCAGGCGTTTCTGGCCTGTTGTCTAAGGCTGGCAATATTGGCTCTTCTCTGCAAGGTAGCGCAATGGTGTTAGATGCCTTTGAAAAACTGGGTATTTCTAAAGAATTAGCCATGCCAATGATCAATATTGCCAAGTCTTATCTTGAGACAAATGGCGCCGAAGGCAGCTCAGATCTGCTGATGAAGGGTTTAAATACTCTGCTATAAATGTCGCCCCACCCTAAGCCTATGCTTAGGGTGAACTTTAACGTGAAAAATCACTCTATCTAGTTATTCCTTCTTGCCAGAGCAGTGCCACTTTATGATTGCGAAGCTGAAACGATTCCTTCAATCCCATACCCACGCCATCTCTCCAGAGGAGAAAGCCCACCAGCTAAAATTAGCGGCGGCGAGCATGTTGCTCGAAGTGGTATATGCCGATGAAACCCTCGCCGCAGAAGAAAGAGCACTATTGCCTAAGCTTCTGACAGAGACCCTATCGATGTCGGCGCAGGATGCTAATGATTTAATTGAAGAAGCCAAAAAAGCCCAAGGTAATGCCACCTCATTATTTGAGTTTACCAATACCATTAATGCCGAATTTAGCTTGGAGCAAAAACAGCAATTATTACTAGCCATGTGGCAATTAGCCTATGCCGATGGACAACTCTCCCAGTACGAAGATCAAATCATTCGCCGTACTGCTGATTTGCTGTATCTCAAACACAGCGAGCTTATTCAGATGCGTAATCAGGCCATCGAAGCCCAAGTGGCACGCTAAAAGCAAGCCATAAAAAAGCATGAATCGCAGTACTGCCATTCATGCTTTTGAATCAAGGTTGTAGATTGCCGTTTCCTGTTCCAGCTGGCTTAGGCAAGCGCCTTACCAATTTCAAAACCGACACCTCTTAGCTCCGTTAACTTAGACCGAAGCCCACCCATTTCCATTTTTAAGCCTTTTTTAGTCGCAAGCTGCGATAGCCAACTGGTTTTATCGTCATCCTCAATAGTGTCCCAGTCCGCTAATACTTTGTGGGATAAACACAACAAAGCTGCCAATTTAGAAAATGGATTCGAATCCTTAGGATGATCTTGGTAAAGAATGCCTTGCACCAATGCAGGGGTAAATTTCCAATTTTGAGCCAACAAAGCACCAATATCGGGGGAATCATAACCGAGGAGTTCTCGCTCAAAAGCATGCTTATCTTTACCCTGTGCGACAGCTTCGTTAATTTTTTCAGCATCTTCAGGGGAAATTGCCGCAATCAATAAATCACCAATACGGTGAAGGATGCCGCAGGTAAAAGCCTCGTCGGGCTGAACGCCGCACCGTTTGGCCATCTCTTGATTGTAGAGTGCAATTTCGAAGGTTTGTCCCCAAAACTGGGCTAAATCAACACCATTGCATTTAGGCACCGCCCCCATCACGGCAGATGCTAATACTAAGGTACGCAAGGTTTGCATTCCAAGGCGCACTACGGCTTCATCAATACTGCCCACCTCGCGACTGTGGCCGTAATAGGCGCAGTTAGCTAATCTGAGTACCTTGGCACTGATCAGGGGATCATGAGACACCTTAGTCGCAATATTTTTTACTGTAGCGTTGTCGTCGTTAACGACATCAAGCAGTTCACTGATTGCTTTAGGTAAACGGGGCAACTCATCAACTCGACTCAGTAGCGCAGCAGAATCCATATTTATTCTCCTTCTAGATGAATGATCAAAATATAGAACACAAAATCTCGCCTCGCTCTTAAGCTTATGAACACTTATGAGTCGAATGTGCAGCTTTTCAGTCAGTATTCAGCAATCGCAATCTTAGTGAAAATTCAGCCCGCCAATCATAAGAATGCCTCTGCAACACAGCAAAAATCACAGCAATTCTCGCTTTGCGTTATAGGTAAATATATTAGACCTGCTCAATAATTAACCTTATTTGTAAATAAATATTTCAAATAATAAGCAATGGATGTTATAGATTAAATATTGTTCATCAATTGTAAGGAAGCACTATGGGCCAAAATGCACTTGTTAATCGCACCGGGATTATTATCGTTAGCGCACTGATCACCTTAGGTTTGTTCGTGTTTATGGCACAACTTATCCATAATCCACAGCCATTGAGCGGACAAACGTCAGATGCGCCGCAAATCAATATTTTGATGAGCGAGCGAACACCCATTCCTCCGAAGGAAAGTCGCCAACCCGAACCGCCAAAACCCATCCCAACAAGGGAGCGAGTCACAACGCCGGGCGAAAGTGCTGAAGTGGTCGAATTTAGCCCCCAGACTTTTACCCCAGAAATGCCAACCCAAACGACATTCTTTAACCAATCGACTATCACCGCTGAGGCCTTACCCGTGGTGCAAGTGTCTCCTCGTTATCCGATTGAAGCCGCACAAAATGGCAAGGAAGGTTATGTGGTCGTAGGCTTTGATATTACTGCGGATGGTACGGTCAGCAATGTGCGCGTGCTCGATGCTAACCCGAAGCGAGTGTTTGATAAGGCAGCGCTTTCAGCAGTGCAAAACTGGAAATACAAACCTAAGTTTGATGCGGGCAAAGCCGTACCCCAATTAAATCAACAAGTACAACTCGATTTTAAACTGGATCAACAGATTTAAGACTCGCAGATCAGCACGCTTAAAACCTTGCGTGCTGATCTGTAGTTATTTGAATGACATCGGGATTAAGTAACCTTGTTAACCGCCAAGGCCCGCTTACGACTAATATGGCTCTTTTGCCACCACAAGAATGGGGCAACAAATAGGATTAACGCAAATACATAGGCCATGCTTGCCCCAAGCGCGATACCTAACGCTAAGCAGAAGCCACAACCTAATACCACTAAAGGTAAGTTGCGACGGGGCAATAATTTAGCAGCAGCTAACATCGCCATTAAGTAGATCACGACGAACACCCCGTTACTCCAGGCAATAAGATGTTCGAGTTCCTGACCCGTGATGTGAGTCAGCACTATCACACTCGCCATCACGCCAAGTAAGGCCGCCAAGGCACGGATCGGCACACCATGACGATTCTTAACCGCAAAGCAGCGCGGTAAAATACCTTCGCAACTAAAACTCCATACAAGACGCGCGGCGCTGGCGGCATAGACGTTTACTGTGGCAAGGCCACTGGCAATTCCCAACACACCAATCACTTGCGCACCGTATCCCCCTAAGAGCGTATCGAACACACCGATCATGGCCACGCTTTTATCGGTCGGCACTAACAGTAAAATCAAGGTACAGGCCACATAAATAATGCCCACCAGCACAGTGCCCATCATCATCGCTGGGATCATATCCTGTTGTGGACGGCGGAAATCATCGGCGAGGTGAGTCATGGCCTCAATCCCCAAGAAGCTCCAAAAGGCGATACCTGCGGCAATCATAATGGTGGGGATTTCTGGCGTGCCATAGCTTGCTAATGAGGTTAAGTGCCCAGGTTGCACACTGCTCGCCCCGAATAACAGCACCACAATCGCCACAATACAAAGGGTTAAGCCAAATTGCAGTTTGGCCGAGACTTGAATGCCACGCAGATTGAGCAGGAATAAGCCGAAAATCACTAATACCTCAGCGCCCACCTTGTACCAGCCATCCAAGGGGATGAGTGCATTAACAAATTGGAAGGTCATCAAAATCGCAGCCGGCGCCCCCATGGGCACCACCAGCAAAAAAATCAGCCCAATAGTACGGCCAGCGGTTCGACCAAAGGCCTTTTCGACAAAATATGCGGGACCCGCAGCATGGGGAAAGACGCTCGCCAGTCGACCAAAAATCAATGCCACTGGAATAATGGCTAAGGTCAGGAGTGACCACGCGATAAGTGCGCCAGCATGGGCTTTGTCGATTGTCATTTGTGGGAGAATAAACACCCCAGTGCCCAGCAAAGTGGTGGCCATCAAGCCTGCGCCTTGCCAACGTCCTATAGTTCCGCTATGTGAGTTCATCTGTTAACATTCAATGGTTTTGAAGCCGTCAGTATAGTGAGATTTTACGCCGCAATCTGCCGTCAATTTCGGTGTTCTTAGTGGTAAACGCCAGCACAATGACGGTAAAAAGCACTATTTCAGGCAAAATGACGGTGTAACTCAAGGCCTTATACTGAGTTGTACTTTTAGGCCGCCTCACTTGTTATACCCATTTTTATCGGAGTCTACGTTGGATAAGTTTGATACCGCCATCATCAATTGTTTGCGCCAAAATGCTCGCCAAAGTGTTTCCAGTATTGCAGAGCAGGTCAACCTTTCCCGAAGCGCGGTTGCCGAGCGGATAAAAAAACTAGAGCTAGGTGGCGTGATCCGTGGCTATCAAGTATTGCTGAGCGAATCGCAAAAAGAGGGAGTGTCGGCCTACTTCGAAATCCAACATAAATGTCCCCGCTGCGCCGATGTGGTACACGTGTTCCATGCAATCCCCGAAGTAATTACCTGCCGTGGTATTTCCGGTGATATGGATTTGCTGGTGTATGTCCATGCCCCATCAATGCGTCGTCTGCATGAAATCCGCGAATATATCGATACTCACACCGATATCATCAAGATTAAAACCCATGTGGTGATGAGCGAGTGGATTAATAATACTGGCGAGTAATCTTGCTTGCCCCAAACAAGAAACGCCACCCCTAAGGAATAAAGGTGGCGAGGCCCTTGTGGAGGCAGGGCAAACAATACCTAAATATCAAATATGGCTTCCCTTCCCAATAACCTCCCTGTGACAGCAAATCGCGACAAGACAACGCACCTTTAATCACTTCAGCCAGCGTTATTAAAGGGAGTTAGCTCACGGTGCTTCCTTAGACACCGCTTCGCCATTCACCGTAATTCCTTCTTATCTATAACATTGAGCCAACCATGCTCAATCAAACGACCGTCATTTGCCCCGTGTAGAGAATAAAGTTACGCAGCAGTAGCACACCAATCAGACTTAAGCATGCGGTGCCTGCTACATAGGCCCACTTACGCTTTGACGTGGCTGTCATAAACAGGTTCATTGCCAAGGGGCCAGATAATCCGATCCCAACAATGCCAATCCAGAAAACCCATCCCCAGAAGCCATAACCTATCGCATTGAAAGCCGCAAATTTGCTTTGACCGCCTGACAACACTAAGCCCATAAAGAAGGTAAAAATCAGCACTATCTCCACCAAAATCAATGGGATTTCAACCTTATGGATAAAGTGAACTTCCTTGGCGTTAGGATTAGCATTAAGCAACACCCCACCCAGCAGAGAAAATGCCGCGCCGGATGAGAGTCCCGAAGCCAAAAACAGCAGTGGCAATACGGGGTTTTTCAACATCGGATAGCCGGGTAAAGCCGAGAGTAAAAAGCCAGTATAAGCCCCCAGCGCGAGGGAAAAGATCACCAATAAACCGGTAATCGTGGCTTCGAAGCGGCTAAGCCAAGCTGTCAACTTCAGCACTATGGGAAAGCGACTCTCACACCATGCATCAATGGGTTTACGGAATAACAAACCAATCCACATAAACATAAAGACTTGGTAGATGAGCAGGATCAACACACCCATCGACATCACAGACTTAGGATTGTAGAAGACTAATATCTTCCAAAAATCGAAAGGCTTAGTTAAGTCCAATACCAAGATGCCTAGACCCGCCATCACTGCCACGGGCGCCACAATACAGGCTGCCTGCACAAAGCCAGACTGGTACGCATTATGTTTCAACACAAAATGCTTGAGTAACACCGCAAAGAACATGGCGCCAGCAGATGCCCCCGCTAAAAACAGGTAAATTGCAATTGGCCAATGCCACACTAGCGTATCAAAATGTAGGGCGCTCATATTGCCACCTCCCCTGATTTAGCCACAATGCGGAACAGTTTTGGCCGAGTGCCGAGGTCGACCTTAGCCCTTTGGGTTGGGTTAGCCTTTAGCACTTGTACCACCTGAGAAGTGGGATCTTTTAAGTTGCCAAAGACCAATGCCTTAGTCGGGCAGGCCGCTACACAGGCAGGTTGTTTACCTTGGGCGAGGTTTGTCTCACGGCAAAAATCGCATTTGTCCGCAGCGTGGGTAACAGGATTAATAAAACGAATTTTGTATGGGCAGGCTGCAATGCAATATTGGCAACCCACACACTTCCAAGCATCTACCGCCACAATGCCAGTCTCTTTATCGATAAAGGCGGCACCCGTTGGGCAAACATTGACGCAGGGCGCGTCTTCACAATGCTGGCAAGACTTACGACTGAAGTGATAAAACTGGTTCGGATATTCCCCATAGGGTCCAGTTTGCTCTATTTTTAATCGGGCAACACCCTCGGGCACTTGGTTGGTTTCACGGCAGGCAACTTCGCAAGCTCGACAGCCAATACACTTAGTTTCATCGTGGATCAGTGCGTATTTCACACTAGGTTCGGCTTTAGCCTCATTGGAGGCATTCACAGTAGCCAGTAATGTGCTACCCGATGCCCCTGCCAATAAGGCGCATGCTCCTTTGAGAAATCTTCTTTTTGAATTTTCCATAACCTTACTCCTGCTGGCCTGTATGGCAAGTACGGCACAGCTCACTGCGAACCTTAGGCGTCATCTCTGCCATAGGATCGGTTGGGCTATGTAATTTATGGCAAGCGGCACAGGCCACTTTTTGGGCATGCACATTATGCGTCCACTCTTGGGAGCTGAGTTTGGCTGGCATATGGCATTTTTGGCACACCTTTAATTGCACAGCAGCTTCGGATGCCTCATTTAATCCAAAAACCACTAAATCATTTGGTTTTTTGGGATGATCACCTTTTTCACCATGACAGCTTGAACAGGTCATTTTCATGGCATCCTGGCCGTGATGCCCTAACATTTGACCATTACGCTTATGACACTTCATGCAAGCATCACTATTAATTTGCTTCGCGGGTTCAGCACTTGTTGCGGAAAAACTGAGCAGCAATGCCATTGCACCCAAGCGTAATGACCACAGCCATTGTCGTGTAGACATAGCGAGCCCTCATATCAATTCATTGGGAAACAAAGAGGAAGTCAGGGTTCGGAGAACTCCGAACCCGACGAGCGTGGTCAAACGGCTAGCGCTTGCTTGAGACTTGTTGCATCCCACTGTTTATGCTGATTCATTTCAATAAAACCAATATTGAATTTGCTGAATAGCTTTTTCATGGGTGAATTGATTTGCTTACCGGCGTCGCTGATCACCATTTTGACTTCTGAAGAATCATGGTCAATCAACACATAGTCGAGACGGCATTCATGGTTTAAATCAGCATCGTGCTGGTCCATGTCAAATACAGTGTCGAGTGGAACATTGCAGCAGACATCGTATTTGCCTTCAACGACAGTTTTTAGTGATTTAAAAAAGTTGAAACTATCTTCATCAAATAACACTGGTTTGAGTTTCATTTCATGATGTGCAGCCTCCTCGGGATCCGCCCTAAAAAACTTAATGCAAGTCATGACAAACATTACAAACACAAATGGCACCGCTACGAATAGTACGAAGTACATAAACGCATAGCTGAGAATGACTGAAGTATTCATATACGCCTCCAATAACACAATTATATTTTTGTTTTCTCCTTTAAAGCACCTTCAGTATTATTGCAGACGGGATTTATTTTTTTGATCTGGATCACATGTTTAAATTCAAAATTAAACATAAACAACAAGTTAGGATACAGGACACATTACTGTATAGCGTAAATCTAAAATGCACATATTGATAATAGTTAATTAAAAAATGAAATTGGCGTAACTGAATATCAAAAATTAAAATTTCAAATTAGTTTAATAATATTTTTTGAAATATAAAAAATCAAATTCTAAACCTATTGTTACATATAGATAAATTTAAGGTGCAAAACTTGGGATGGATTTCACATTAAATTAAATTAATAACACCATAATTAGGTGTTCTTTAAAGTATTTACTCAATATTAAGGAATATAAAAAATGCATATTAGTAACATGGATGGCCTCGATATTCTGAGTTTAAAAATACTTGTTTCATTATATGAGAACAAGTCTGCAACCTATGTATCAAAGGCATTAGATATCCCAGCCCCCAAAATAAGTCGTAGCCTTAAAAACCTCCGAGAAGTATTTGGTGATGAGCTTTTTATCCGTAAGAAATATGGCTTATTCCCCAATGAATTTGTCACGCACTTATACCCGATAGCGAAACAAACCATTGAATGTACAGAGAAGTTTCAAAAGGTACGAGCAGCCAATGTCAATCATGTTAAAACACATGTTGAGATTGCCGCCCCAGGCCTTATTGCCTATGCCTTCCCTAAAGCCTTAATGCAAGCTATCAAAGAAGAGCAAAAATCTATCCATATCAATATTACCCCTTGGTCACTGCATACCACGCAGGACATCATCAATGGTGATACCACCCTCGGTATTTGTTGCAATAAGAGTACCGCAGATGTCGCAGCCTATGGAGACAAGTTACAAACCACAACACTGCAACGTATGGGTAAGGTGTATCTTATTGCTAGCCGAAATCATCCCATTTTTAAGCGAGAAATTACCTTAGAGACGATTGCAGAGTATCCCTATGTCAATACTGATCTCGGTAATCCCAGTACTCGCCTTAGCCCATATCAAGAATTCTGTATAAAAAATGGTATAAAACTCAATACTGAAATTACCATTACCAGTATTTCTAGTTTGTTTGAATATTTAGGAGAGAGCCAAACTATTTCTTTATT
The DNA here is from genome assembly GCF_000798835.1 of Shewanella sp. ZOR0012. Lineage (NCBI taxonomy): Bacteria > Pseudomonadati > Pseudomonadota > Gammaproteobacteria > Alteromonadales > Shewanellaceae > Shewanella > Shewanella sp. ZOR0012. The sequence continues at coordinate 3,025,343 of NZ_JTLE01000094.1, read as the reverse complement.
ACCCTACCGAGTGGTTTATGAAATGGTGGCAGAAATACCCGAACTGCATACCTGTCAATTATCACAACTTGAGGCAGAACGTTTATACGCCGACACCGAAGCTCCGACGATCTTCTTGGTGCAAAAGAATCAGCCCAATCGCGCTAGCGAAGAGCTGGCGTGGCTCAGTGAACAAATAAAGAAAATTGTTGATAGCATTATTTAGCGATAAATACTTAACACGTTTTCATCTTATTATTCGAGGTGATAGGCATATTGTGCCTTAGCTTAGGCTCCACCTCACCGCTCCTCCGTGTCGTCCCAAGTTTTGTTAAGACGGGCATACATCTTAATCGTCAAACACGTTACACTAAGCCTATCTTTATCCTGATCGATCTTGCTATGCGAACCGAAAACACAGCCACACTTAATCTCATGTGGGGCGCACTGATTCTGGAAGAATTAGCACGTCTTGGTGTGCAGCATGTCTGCATGGCACCAGGCTCACGCTCAACCCCGTTAACTCTTGCAGCAGCCCAGCAAACCAAGCTGAAACGTCATTTGCATTTCGATGAGCGCGGCTTAGGGTTTATGGCGCTTGGATTAGCCAAAGCCAGCTCTGCGCCAGTGGCGATTATTACCACCTCTGGCACGGCCGTCGCTAATCTTTATCCTGCAATAGTCGAAGCTTGGCTCACCCATGTGCCTTTAATTGTCCTCAGTGGTGACAGACCGCCAGAATTACTCGGTTGTGGCGCCAACCAAGCCATAGTGCAACCAGCCATTTTTGCCCATTATGCCCAGCAGGTGAATCTCCCCACACCGGATGCGCACATTGCACCGCAGATGTTGCTCACCACGCTTGATGAGGCCGTGGCCAATCAAACACGCCCTGTGCATATCAACTGTATGTACCGTGAGCCGCTATATCCGAATGAATTAACTGCCACAATTCTCGATAGCGAATCGCCATACCTCAAGCCGCTGCAAACATGGCTGCAACAAGCACGTCCTTACACTCTTTATGGTAAGCGTGAACAATTAAGCAGCCCGAGCGAAGATGCCATTATGCGTTTCGTCCATGGTAAGGGCGTCATCATCGCGGGTACGCTCACGCCAGAGCAAGATCCACAGCAACTCATTGCGCTATCTCAAAAAATTGGCTGGCCGTTACTAACCGATGCTCAGTCCCAACTGCGACAACATCCGGCGGCGATTGGTAATATTGACCAACTACTGCAACATCCCAAGGCGCGCAATCTGTTACAAGAGGCAGACCGCGTACTGGTGTTTGGTGGACGCTTATTGTCTAAGCGTTTGATTGCTTACCTTGCCGAACAAAACTGGCACAGTTACTGGCAAGTACTGCCGCAGCAGGACAGGCTCGACCCAAGCCATAACGCTAAACACATTTGGCACGCCAACGCAGCCCAATTTGCATCGCTTAACTGGTATCGCTCTTCATCGGCGAATTGGGCTAATACCTTAGTTAGCTACAACGATGAATTGCATAGTTTATTCGTGCGCAATATTGATCAAGGTGAGTTTGGTGAAGCTCAGGTTATCCGCGCGATTGCCAATACGCGACCGCTGGAGCAGCAATTGTTTATCGGCAATAGCCTGCCGGTACGTTTGTACGATATGTACGCGCCAGTGAGCTGCTGTACTGCCACCACTTACACTAATCGCGGCGCCTCGGGGATCGATGGCTTACTGGCCACCGCCTGCGGTATTGCAGCGCACCAAGGTAAACCGACCAGCTTGATTATTGGGGATTTATCCCAGTTGCATGATCTCAACTCCTTTGCCATCGCCCGCAATTTAACCAGTCCTCTGGTGATCATTATCCTCAACAACGATGGCGGTAATATCTTTAATCTCTTGCCCGTACCCAATGAGGAACTGCGCAGTGATTACTATCGGTTAAGCCATGGTCTGGAATTTGGTTATGCCGCCGCTATGTTTAATCTTCCTTATAACCAAGTGGAGAACTTAGCCGACTTCCAAAATAGCTATAATGAAGCGCTGGATTATCAGGGTGCTTCTGTCATCGAAGTCACCGTTAGCCAACACCAAGCCAGCGAGCAGATCGCCGCGCTGAATTTATGGGTGAAACAAAGCTAATGCCGACCGTGGCCCGTTATGGAGAGACAGCACAGCCAAACTTGGTCCTGATCCATGGTTTTTTAGGATCGAAGGCCGATTGGCTACCGCTGATCCCTAAACTCAGCCAACATTTTCACTGCATCTGCCTCGATTTACCCGGCCACGGCGACAATCAACCAGAAATCGCATCGACGCTCACTGATGGCTTCGACTTTTGTGTCCAAGACATTATCAGCCGCCTCGATCGCCTCGGCATTGAAGCGTTTTACCTCTATGGGTATTCCCTCGGTGGCCGGATTGCCTTACATCTTGCCCAGGCTTATCCGCAGCGTGTGTTGAGTTTGTGGCTAGAATCCTGTCATCCTGGGCTGACAAATACCGAAGAACAAGCCGCGCGCAGCAAGAGCGACAACCTGTGGGCCAAACGGCTGCAAAGCTTGAGTAGCGTGGATTTTTTACAGCTTTGGTATCAACAGGCCGTGTTTGCCGATATGCCAGACAATGCGCGCAATGCCTTGATAGTAAAGCGCGTGGCGCAGCTCGACCAACATCCCAAACACATACTCAAGCAAATCTTTTTGGCGACCTCACTTGCCCGCCAAGCTTCACTTTGGGATCTACCTGCAAGCCTTGCTTGCGAATGCCATTTTTTTGCCGGCAGCCAGGATGCTAAATTCACCGCAATAGTAAAGGACTGGCAAGCACAACAACCTATCGTCTTGCATCAAATTGACGATGCCGGACATAACATACATCAAGCCAATCCTGCGGGATTACTGGCCTGTATAAAAAGCTTAATCGGCGAGCGCTTGCCTTAAAGAACCACGCAAAAAGACCGCCTTTAAATCGATAAAGCGTTAAGGAAAATATGATCTTAACTTCACTTAGCTTGTATTTATATCGCCTACCCTTAGACCGCTTTTTGCCCGTGGGTAAACAACGCATTGACCACAGAGATGGCTTGGTGTTGCAAGCCAAGGCCACTGCTGAAGGTGAAGCTAGCGACATCTACGCAACAAACGGCGCCGCGGCAAAAAGCAAGCAGAGGGAATCCCATGTTGAAATCGCGCCACTCTCAGGGTTCGATATCGACCAACAGCCATTATTAGGCTTTAGCCGTGAAAGCCTCGATGAGGTTCAACAGGCCTTAGTGGCGCTATTACCCAAGCTGCAAAACCAATCTATTGATTGCTTGCTCGAGCAAGCCGAAGCGAGTCCCTATCCATCCATTGCCTTTGGCTTAAGTCTGCTACATGCCAAAATCAGCGGAAAACTCGATACGGTGCGCCCAGTGACCACCACTGTGCCGTTGATTTATCAGCCAACAGATGCGCCCAAAGCCGAGTTGATAGCTAAAATCGCCAAGCTCGATAGCAGTGTGCACTCAGTTAAAGTGAAGGTTGCACAAACCTCCATGGAAGATGAGTTAAGTTTGATTTATGGCATCTTAAGCCAAAGACCGGAACTCAAGCTGCGCTTAGATGCTAATCGTGGATTTAGTTTGGAACAGGCCCTCGACTTTGCCGCTTGCTTGCCACTAGATAGCATTGAATATATTGAAGAACCTTGCCAAAAGCCGCAGGATAATCACACTCTGTATCGCGCCATTCCCCTGCCCTATGCCCTAGATGAATCCCTCAATGACCCAGATTATCAATTTGTGATGCATGAGGGATTAACGGCATTAGTCATCAAACCCATGCTACTGGGCAGTATTGAAAAACTTCAGCGCCTTATCGACGAGGCGAACAGCCATGGCGTGCGCTGTATCTTAAGTTCCAGCCTTGAGGCCAGCTTAGGTATCAATGATTTGGCCCATTTAGCCGCCATACTGACGCCCGATGAAATTCCTGGGCTCGATACGTTAGCCGCCTTTAGCCAAGACTTAATCGTACCAAGCGGCAAGCCCCAAACTCTTACGCTTAAATGCCTTAAACTTGTCGCCAGTACGCAGCAGGATTAATTGCTAATGTCCGAATCTAAAACATTGGCTTCATCCCAATCTATTTCACAGCAACGTATTTCGCCATTACATAGCGCCACACTCATATCACCCACACAAACGGCGGTTAAGTGCAATGGACAAGACATCAGCTACGCGAGCTTAAGCCAAATGGTGCTGGGCTTGGGTGAGCAGCTCACGCGCATCGGCGTTGGCCAAGGGCAATCACTGGCGTGTATCAGTCGTAATAATCTAGAGATGATTTGCCTGTATTGGGCCTGTGTGGATATTGGTGCCATCTTCTTTCCTATCTCGCCGCGTTTTCCGCTGGCGCAAGTTCAAGGGCTTATCGATAGCCACCAAATCCCTTTCTATTGGAGCGAAGCGGCGCTGGACTTGTCAGGCAGTCATCAACTCACGCTGGATTTTAGCCTCGATGCGGCTCCTAGCGCCGACCTAGCCGCGACAGCCTTTGATATTTATCGCCCGAGCAATGTGATTTTAACCTCTGGCTCCAGCGGTTTTCCCAAGGCGGCCGTGCACAATCTTGCGAATCACATTGCCAATGCCGAGGGCGCCCGCAGCCTGATCCCGCTGGTAGCTGGTGATGCTTGGTTATTATCATTACCGCTGTTTCATATTGGCGGCCTTGCAATACTCAACCGCTGCGCCCTAGTCGCGGCGACTGTGGTGCTGCCAGATCTCGCGCTCCCGCTACAGGTACAAATCGAGCGCGATGCGTTAACCCATATGTCCCTCGTACCGACCCAGTTAGTCAATTTGCTCACTGACAAACAGGCCTCGCTCCACAGTATTAAAGCCCTGCTACTCGGTGGCGGTGCAGTTTCTATCGATTTACTTAAGCAACTCGAACAGCGCCATATTGCCAGCTTTACTAGCTACGGTATGACGGAAATGGGCTCGCAAATCACCACTGGCCCCGCGCTGAGCGATGGTAGCAGCGGTAAATTACTCCCAAGGCGTGAGCTTAAGATTGTTGATGGGGTGATTTGGGTTAGGGGCGAATGCTTATTTATGGGCTATCTCACTGATAAGGGAATAGAAAAGCCACTTGATGCCGACGGTTGGTTTTATACCAAGGACAGAGGCGAATGGGATGCTAACGGCAATCTTAAGATCCTTGGCCGCGTCGATAATATGTTTATTAGCGGCGGCGAAAACATTCAACCAGAAGAGATTGAAGCGGCACTCAAACTTCATCCGCTAATAGATGAGGCAATCGTCTTCCCTCAGCCCGATCCCCTCTTCGGCCAGCTCCCCGCGGCTATTATTCGCGGTGACATTTTCCACGCTAAGACTATCAGCAGCGATATAAGCCGCAGCCACACCAGCCAAGAGATGAGTGCGATAGAGGCCGAGCTTGAAGTCTTTCTCGCCGACAAAATCGCCCGCTTTAAAAGACCACGCCGCTATTACCCTTGGCCAGAAAATGCCGCGCAAACAGGCTTAAAAGTGAATCGGCAACCGTTGATTGCCAGCATCCAATCCAAGTCTTGATGATTTCGGCCACAAAAAAACCTGCCGAAGCAGGTTTTTTTGTTGTCTAGAAAGAAAACGTAGCTTAATTAGGCTTCCATACAAGCCTTAAGCTTATTCATGGCGTTTTTCTCTAACTGGCGAATACGCTCAGCTGACACTTGATAGGTTTCTGCCAATTCCTGAAGGGTAGTTTTATCATCGTCTAACCAACGGGCACGCAGAATATGCTGGCTACGCTCGTCTAAGGTTTTGATGGCCGACAATAAACGACCTTGGGCATTAGATTCCCAGTTATCGTTTTCGATGTTTTCGGCTAAATCCGATGAATGATCTTCAAGATATTGCACTGGGGCAAAATCCTGCTCATCATCGTTATCACTGCTCAGATCAAACGCAGGATCCTGCGCCGCCATACGTGATTCCATCTCTGTCACATCGGCCTTAGAGACACCTAAGTTTTCTGCGACCATTGCGACTTCATCATCGCTAAACCAACCGAGGCGAGTTTTCGCTTTACGGATATTAAAGAACAACTTGCGTTGCGCTTTGGTGGTAGCGACTTTAACAATGCGCCAGTTTTTCAGCACATATTCGTGAATTTCAGCTTTAATCCAGTGCACAGCAAAAGACACTAGACGGACGCCTACATCGGGATCGAAACGCTTAACCGCTTTCATCAGACCGATGTTGCCTTCTTGGATCAAATCCGCCTGCGGCAGACCGTAACCTGAGTAGCCCTTAGCAACATGCACCACAAAACGTAAGTGCGACATAATCAGTTGCTTCGCTGCTTGCAGATCACCCGTTTCCTGCAAACGCTTGGCTAACTCATACTCAGTCTCAGCGTCTAACATTGTCATGCTAGTCACTGAATGGATATAAGCTTCTAAACTACTGCTGCCCTGAGGGACTGTTAGTGCCATTGATTGCGTTTGAAAGGTCATTCGCGCTCCTACTTTCTTGCTACTTATCAAATATAAGTCGATTTCATCCTGTGGTTTCACTCAAAACACCCTAAGGATGAGCTGACGAACTATCGGCTAATTGACAGAGTATGTCAACCTTCGCTCGTCTGGGGTGTTACTTTTAACCCCGTTGAATAGACATTGCAAGTGAACAAAAGTTCATCGCCAGCCATATTTATCAAGGTATTTAAACTATAAGCGATTGATCATTAAGAAGGTTCAATCGTTCTTAAATGTTGCCTTACCGAAAGATAAGAACCTAGCCAACCTAAAAAAGAAGCCAAGCCCACTAATTGTAGCAGTTCGGTAAAGGTCAGAGACTTCATCTCTAGCTGACTACCATACAAACCGAGCAATTCGGCTAGGGCAGAATCGAGATACCAAACCAACAAGTTAATGATAAGCCAAGCTAATACACCGCCAATCACTCCGTACCAAATACCGGTATAAAGGAAGGGACGTTGAATAAATGCCTCAGTTGCCCCGACTAACTTCATCACTTCTATTTCACTACGGCGATTCATAATGGCTAAGCGAATCGTGTTACCTATCACTAATACCACCGCCAAGACGAGTAACGCCGCAATCGCCATTACCGTGCGTTCGAGTAAACGCACCACAGCCTGTAGCCGCTCTAACCATTCAATATCTAAGCGACCAAAACTGATTTCAGGCTCGCGCTCAAGCTTAGTCAATAATTCGCGAGCTCCCACTGGCGTGGAATAGCGCTGGGTTGGTGTCACGGTAATTACCGCGGGAAGCGGATTTTTATCAAGATAGGCTAACGCTTCACCAAATCCAGATAGACGCTGAAACTCCTCAAGCGCTTGATTGCGGTCGATATACTGTACCTTTTCTACCTCGGGATAAGCGCGGATACGCGTTAACAAACTTTGAATAGTCTGCTCGCTGCGATTTTCATCGATAAAAAGTGAAATCTCCGCCGCGCTATTCCAAGAAGTGGTAATAGTCTCGGCATTTTTAACTAGCACTTGCAATGCTGCGGGCAAGCTTAAGCTCACCCCAAGCACAGCCATCGTCATCAAAGAAGAAACGGGACTGCGCCATAACTCGCCCATACTCGCCATGGCTTGCTGCACATGACGAATAAAAAACATCACGATGCGCCCTGAAATGGGCAACTTACTGCGCGTTAATTTGGCGTTATCACTCATAGCGCATTACCTCGAGCAGTCGCGTGTCCATGATGTAATTCCTGGGCACCGAGCATACGCCCTTGCTTCAAGGTAAAAGTGCGGTATTTCATCCGCGCGATCAGTCCCAGATCGTGGGTGGCAATGAGCACGCTCGTGCCTGCATCGTTAAAGGTTTCGAATAGGCGCAAAATATCCATCGACAATTTAGGGTCCAAGTTGCCCGTCGGTTCGTCGGCCAGCAATAGTGGCGGTTTATTAACGATCGCGCGGGCGATACCGACACGTTGCTGCTCACCACCGGATAACATGATGGGGTTATGGCGCTCTTTGCCATATAAACCCACCATATCCAATGCGCCAGCGACCCGTTTGCGGATCTCGCCATGGGAGAAACCTTCAATCACTAATGGTAAGGCAACATTGTCGAATACGCTTCTGTCCATCAATAGATGATGGTTTTGGAAAATCATCCCAATATTGCGACGCAAATAGGGCACGTGTTTGGGGCTGATTTTGGCAATATCGTGGCCATTAATCGCCACACGGCCAGTGGTGGCGCGCTCGATCACTGTGATTAATTTCAACAGGGTACTCTTACCCGCACCCGAATGGCCGGTTAAGAATGCCATTTCACCTTTTTGTAGATGAAAATTCACTTCCTCCAGCGCCATTTGGCCACCAGGATAAATCTTACTGACCTGCTGAAAATCAATCATAAATTAGCTATCCGCTTTCTCTTGAGTGAACAAGGCATCAATAAATTCTTTAGAATTAAAGGTACGCAAATCATCAATTTGCTCACCCACGCCAATATAACGTAGCGGGATTTTAAACTTGTCGGCAATCGCAAACACCACGCCGCCCTTGGCGGTACCGTCGAGCTTGCTGATGGTCATGCCGGTAACGCCAACGGCTTCTTGGAATAGCTGCGCCTGGCTAATCGCATTTTGGCCAGTGCTCGCATCTAAGGTCAGCATCACTTCGTGTGGCGCTTCTGGGTCGAGTTTCTTCATCACTCGTACTACTTTCTTTAACTCTTCCATCAGATGCGACTTGTTTTGTAAGCGACCCGCTGTATCAGCAATTAATACATCAATTTTTCGGGCTTTAGCCGCTTGCAGCGCATCAAAAAGTACCGAGGCACTGTCGGCGCCGGTATGTTGGGCTATCACAGGGATATTATTGCGTTGGCCCCAAACTTGTAATTGCTCCACAGCTGCTGCGCGGAAGGTATCGCCCGCCGCTAACATCACAGACTTACCTTGGCGCTGGTATTGCTTTGCCAGTTTGCCAATCGTGGTGGTTTTACCCACACCGTTAACACCGACCATAAGAATCACATAGGGGCCGTTAGCATTTTCAGGCACTAATGGGATTGCCACAGGATCGAGTGTCTTTTGCATTTCATCACGCAGCAGATCGTATAGGGCTTCGGCATCCTTTAATTGCTTGCGAGACGCGTGTTCCGTCAGGCTGTTAATCAAGCGAGAAGTGGTTTCTACACCTACGTCGGCGATCAATAACTGTTCTTCCAGTTCCTCAAACAGTTCATCATCGATTTTTTTGCCACGAAATAGGCCGATGAAACCGCTACCAATATTTTCGCTAGTACGCATTAAGCCGCGTTTTAGACGCGCGAAGAAGCTTTCTTTGGCGGGTTTGGCCTGGGGTTCGGGTTGTTGCTCAAGGGGTTGTTCAGCTTGGACCTGTGCAGCGGCAATTCGCTCTGCTTCTGCTTGGGCTTCAGCGGCCTGTTCTTCGGCAACTCTTTCGGCTTGTGCTTGTTCAGCGGCTAACTGCTCTGCCTGCGCTTGCTCCGCTGCTAAGCGCGCGGCTTCGGTCGCTTGTTGTTCGGCTAAACGCGCAGCTTGCTCTTCGGCAATGCGCTGGGCTTCCGCTTCTGCTTGAGCTTTTGCCGCTTGTTCTGCTGCAACTCTTTCCGCTTGCGCTTGTTCAGCGGCTAACTGCTCTGCTAGAGCTTGCTCCGCCGCTAAATGCGCGGCTTCGGCGGCCTGTTGTTCGGCTATACGTGCAGCTTGCTCTTCGGCAACACGCTGGGCTTCTGCTTCTGCTTCTGCTTGAGCTTTTGCAGCTTGTTCTGCTGCAACTCTTTCCGCTTCTGCTTTTTCGGCCGCTAATTTGTCGGCTAGAGCCTGTTCGGCGGCCGCCTTTTCAGCCGCGAGACGGGCTTCTTCAGCTTGCTGCTTTGCTAATGCTTCGGCTTGCTCGGTTTGCGATGGAGTAGAGACTGGGGTTTGCTCGACAACCTCATCTTGTGATTTATCTTTACGAAACCAGGAGAAAAAACCTTTCTTTGCCATGTGTAATTCCAGCGCTCTACTTCAGTGTTGAATTTAAAATAAGACCCTGCCGTTATACCAGATTACCGCGGCAATTACGCCCAAAAAGTCGGCAATTAGTTCTGCTCTATCAGCCTTCTCACCTTTTACTAGGAGTTTGATATAAAATAGTGGCCTTTATAAAGGTGGCATAGTCTACCACTTTCTTTCTTCAGGCAAAATCACGGGGGCACTTTGGCTAATAATCGTGCAAACAACAAGCAAGTGACCAAGAGTCAAACGGCCAATAAGAAAGCCGGTAGCGGCCAAGTGCGGATCATTGCAGGACAATGGCGTTCGCGCAAACTGCCCATCCATGATTTAGACGGCCTGCGGCCGACCACAGATAGAGTCCGCGAAACCCTCTTTAACTGGCTTGCCAATGATATTGCCCACGCAAGGGTGCTCGACTGCTTTGGTGGCAGCGGCGCCTTGGCGCTTGAGTCCCTCTCACGCTATGCCAGTTACGCCAAGATTATCGAGTTGCAACGTCCAGCTGCCATGCAACTTAAAGCGAATCTCAATACCCTCAAGTGCGACAATGCCGAGGTACTCAACGCCGATACTTTAGTCGTGCTGCAAAATGGCTGCGAGCAAGGGTTTGATGTGGTGTTTATCGATCCGCCTTTCCGCAAAGGCTTAGCAGAAAAAACCATTCAACTGTTGGACAGCCAAGGTTGGCTTAATGATGGCGCGCTCATTTATGTGGAGGTTGAGTCGGAATTAACTCACATGGCAGTCCCTGCGACTTGGCAACCGCTCAAAGACAAAACCGCAGGGCAAGTTAGCTATCGCTTATATCAATACCAAGCCGAAGACTCTCCGGCTAACACCAAGGAATAGCATGTCGTTACTGATCAATATGGGCAAAGCCATCACCCTAATAGCGTGGCTGATGATGGCTTATAACCTTGTTATGCCTTTTGCTGGCAATATCGGCATTATTCTCAATATCTTGCTCGGCATTACTTGCTTGATGCATTGCTTCCAGGTTGCCATCTTCCATATGCTGTTTAAAAATCTGCTGACGCTGCGCAAACAAGATTATCTGCAAGTGTTTATCTTCGGCGTATTTAGTTTATTGAGCTATCGTCGACAGGTGTTAGCGCAGGCGTAAGCGCACTAAACCTTTGTCGAAAGGCACTCGGTGTTAAACCGGTAATACGAGTAAACGCTTTGCGACAGGCGCTCACATCCTCATAGCCAACTTGATGCGCTATGGTCTCGAAACTCAGTGGACTATTTTCGAGTAAGTCGCAGGCCTTTTGGATCCTGAGTTTTTGTAGGTATTCATTAGGCTTATGCCCTGTCGCTTTCACAAAACGTCGCAAAAAAGTTCGCTCGCCCATACAGCACTGCTGCGCCAAAACCGCAACATTCATCGGCTCACCATAGTCGGTTTGTAGGCGATTTTGCAGACCCAAGATCACAGCATCCCCATGATCTCGTTTAGGTAAAAACTGTTGGTAATAACGCTGTTCACGCCCACCGGTATCGATAACAAGGTACTTACCCAGTTGGCGCATGACTTTCACATGGCAAAACTGCGCGACTAACTCTAGCCCCAAGTCGAGCCAGGACATCATGCCAGCAGCCGTGATGATATCGCCCTCGTTAACCATTATTTTTTCGATCTCGAGTTTCACCTGTGGATATTGGGTTTCAAACGTTTCCACTAATCCCCAATGGGTTGTCGCCTTGCGGCCATTGAGTAAACCCGCTGCGGCCAGCACAAATGCTCCCGCACAGGCAGAACAGAGAATAGCTCCTCGGGCATGTTGCTGCTGTAACCATAATCGCAATGAAGGCGCTGCATTGAAGTAAAGCTCAGTCTCGATGCTCGGCGGGATAATCACTAATTGATAGCACTCTTCGAGATTCATCTCCTCTAGGGATAATCGAGTCACTGCAAAACTGCTTGAGCTTAGGGATTTATTTTCGTCAGCTAACATCAGCTTATTAGCCACCAGCAACATCTCTTCTAAGCCAAATACGGCTGAAGTTAAGCAACCGGGTATGGCTAATATCGCCACTTTTAATGGGGATGGCTCGGCAAAGTTTGTCAATTTAAGCACCATAGATGTCATTTCTGCCACTCTTAATGGCAATGAATCTACCGCAAACTCTCCTTCGAAGACATCTTTTGCAAGAGAAACGAACAGGAGAAAAATATGTCGAGCTTAAACCAGATCCCAGCGAACAGCGCCTTAGTGATTATTGATGTGCAAAATGACTACTTTCCCCATGGGGCTTACCCACAATGGCAAGTCGATGAGGCATTAGCGCGCACCTTGCACTCAGTGCAATGTGCCCAGCAACAGGCAATACCGATTATTCTCGTGCAGCATATCGCCGATACTGCTCAGGGTGACGCCCCCTTTTTTAACTCACACACTCAAGGAGTTGAAATCCATCCAGCGCTTTTAGCTGAGCTACCCAATGCTCCAATTGTGGTAAAACAATTTGCCGACAGTTTCGATGGCACAGAGCTAGCCAACTTACTCCAAGATATGCAAATCAAGCATTTACTCTTATGCGGTATCATGACTCAAAACTGCGTGACCCATACAGCGCTATCACCCGCGGCACAAGCCTATTCAGTGCAAGTGATTGCCGATGCCTGCACAGCTCCCACGCAAATGGTGCATCAAATTTCGCTAAGCGCCTTGTCCCGCAGAGTGGCATTAATCAATAGCCAAGACTTATAAGACGAGAAAGCAAAAAGCCCTCGAAGAGGGCTTTTTATTTGAATATCAAGCTATTGAAGCGCTAAACCTTATCCTTTTGGATAGGGGTGAGCAACACCTTTGTGGCAGTCCACGCAGGTCTTTCTTGCTTCAGGATCTTTCTTGAAGTTGTTGGTGTGCATTCTCACAGCCATTGGCTTCATTGTTTCAGGTTGATTTTCATAAATACGAGTATGGCAATGTTGACAGTTAGCAGAGTCATTACCACGGAAGTAAGCTAAAGCTTTGTCAGCTTGCTCTTTGCGGTTTTCGTCTAGCCAAGCTTGAGTGTTAAAACCATCGATAGTTAAGAAACCGTATAAGTCCTTAGATACGATGATTTTCTTGATCAAGTAATCCACTGGAGCATGTGGTAAGTGGCAGTCTTGACATTGTACGGTCACACCAGCACGGCCACCGCCATGGGCAGAAGCTAACACTTCATTTTTCAATGAGTGGTTGCTATGGCAGCTCATACAAAATGCGTCTTCACTCGTCGCATGTAAGGTTTGTTGGGTTGCAAAGTAGCCCACAACACCAATAACGATACCAACAACCAGTAGCGCTAGGATGGAATATTTCGCGCTGGGTTTAAATAGTGCACGCCAGTTCATCACTCTATCTCCGAAAATATGGTCAAAATTAGTTTTTATAAGACTATTTTATATTTTTTCATTTATTAGAAATTTGATTTCAAGCCTAAAATGCCGATTAATGTAAACTTAAAAGCGCAAAATGAGACTTAGCTCTAACTCTGAATAATACGACTCGCTAAAACCAGCTTAGCAGAGCATTAGGGTACTTCAACTCTCACTAATACATTCATCATTATGCTAAGCGACAAATGATTAAGTACTACCTTAAGAAGCTAAGGCAATGAAATCATTTTTAGAATACAAAAATGTGATCAAGACGACATTTAACCTTTGCTATAAAAGCCTGACGCCTAAAACTAAACTCAAAATGAAACTTTTTATGCAATTTGTTGGTCTTTAAGGATAGGTACATTGGCAACGGTTTTTTTATGGCTAAGTTTTGGATCACCATAGCACTGTTATTTTCACTTATCGCTCAGTCGGCGATGGTGAATGCTATGCCAACTTCAGCGATGAATGACTTTCACGATATATCCAGCATGCAAATGGTTGATGGCAAAATAAATTGCACTATGCCCGATTGTCCCCCAGACGAATGCATGTTGCATTGCCAAGACTCTCTTACCAACCATTGCAAAACTCATTGCGTTGCACAGCTTTACCTCTCAACATCACAACCACAACTCGCGTTGATGAGTCATGCTAGTAATCGTATTACGAACAAAAGCTGGGCGATTCAAACCGCCGACCTTGGGTTGACCACACCACCACCCAACTCCGATTTGCTGTAACCGATCTTAATCATTAAATCGATTCAATCGCTCGCGAAGCTGCCACCACGATTTGGCGCTCACGCGAACACGCAAATTTTGGAGTTTATTATGAAAACGACCTTATTTAGTAAAATTTTCGTTGGCGTTACATTCGTCATCAGTACTATTGCTATCAGCATGACGGCGAGTGCTGCGACCTTGAAAGGCACTGATACACTCAATGTGGTCAGCATTAATGGCCAAGCAACTAAATCCTTTAAACCAGTACAACTACCTGAAGGTAAAGTGCTAATTGAAGTAAAATATCAAGATCTATTCAGTTATCGCGCCGATGATAGTGGCACTTGGGTGAAGTCTGAGCCTCTATTCTTTACCCTAGATGTTGCACCGCAGTCGAATTACCAGATCAGCACTCCAACATTAACTAGCGAGGCTGATGCCAAACGTTTTATCAATAACCCTCGTATACAGCTCAGTGTAGATGGTGCCACACCACTGCCACTCGTCTTGCAAAATCACAGTCAGTTAATGGCAGAGATCTTGCGAAATCAGGTCGCTAGATAATCCAACCTTAGGAGCGATGAGCGGAGGCATTAACTAAAATGTGAGTTAACGCATTGCAGCATAATGCCTCTGTGCTAGAATCCAAGCGTTCATTATCTGGAATTATTATGCATCAAACACTTAGTCGTTATTTATTAGTCATATTCACTTTACTCGCATTGGTCGGGCAAGGTGTTGTGTCTAATGGACACGCTATGGTGATGCGCTCAATGGAAATGGGCGCTATGGTTCATAGCCTTTCCAACCAAGGAATGGATCACGCGGCAATGATGCAAATGAACACCGAGCACCACGCTGACGCCAGTGCAATGGCCAATACAAATTGCTGTAACGATCAAATGCTTCCCGGCGCAAAACAGCATTGTTGTAATGGCACCACGTCCTGTCTTAACGATTGTGGACATTGCTTGACGATCTCAGTTGCTGGTACGCTTTTCAGTCCACATCTTTGGCCCAGTGTGAGTCTGAGTGATACCCCTATGGCCACTCCTATGCCTCATTTCCACTCTATCTCTTTATCGTCGGCCTTCAAGCCACCGATAGCCTAGTCCTAGCCTCATTGTGCCCTTTTTTCAGGGCGAACCAAGCTAACTATTTATTTTGCCGTTTATTGTGGTGCCCTCTTATCAAGCACCCAGAGTAAAGCTAAAACGTTGACTGTGCACGATGCTACCCATGGCATCAATTTTGAGTATGCACTCAAGAAATAAGCTCAATCACGTTTTTGCACTCATATTCGGCCCTAAAACCCGATGGAGTGAATAATATGAAAACCTTAACTAATCTTGCCTTAGTTGCATTTTTAATGACCAGCACCAGTGTGTTTGCTACAGCAACACCCCATGAGCATCACCACAACAATGCCGCGCCACAGGAACAAGCTGTAGCCTATGTTTGCCCAATGCATCCCGAAGTTACAGGTAACAAAGGTGATACTTGCCCTAAATGTGGCATGAATTTAGAGCCTAAAGCGACGACAGAAAAAATGGCTGACGGTGCAATGCACAAAGATCACGCGCACCACTAAGCTAGGCTGGAGATGAGGCATATGAACCAATTTTACAAAGTAAAAAAACCGTGCACTAAGGCTGTATTGATACTCAGTAGCCTTCTGCTGGGCACTCCTTGGTTAACCCAGGCTCAGCTTGTTGATCCTGCGGCTCAATCAGAGGCGGGGCATCAGCATAACAGCAATAGCGCCAATCAAGTCAAAACATATACTTGCCCTATGCACCCTGAAGTAGAAAGCCATGAACCCGGCCGCTGCCCTAAGTGCAATATGTTCCTCGTTGAGAAGGAAGAAACAAGCAATACTGCACAACATGAGGAACATCAAGCACATACACAAAACGCCAACGCGGCTCAAGTGTTTGATACCCCAACGCCTAAAGCCAATAACTTAGTCAAAAATCAAAATTCTGGCGCAACGATTAAGTATGTGTGCCCAATGCATGCCCACATCATTAGTGATTTCCCAGGTACTTGCCCTATTTGTGGGATGAATTTAGAGAAGGTCGAAACAGGCGGTAATACGCAGGAAATTAACATTAATGTCTCTGGCGGAATGCAACAAGCACTTGCCCTTAAAGTCGCCAACGTTGAGCGCGATACCCTATGGAAGTTTGTCGAAACCGTGGGTCAAATAGACTATGACGAGAGCCAGATCAGCCATATTCATGCCCGCGTTACTGGCTGGGTTGAAAAGCTAATGGTTAAATCCATGGGGGATACCGTCAAAAAGGGGCAGCTACTTTATGAGATCTACTCACCCGATTTAGTCAATGCTCAGGATGATTATCTGCTCGCCTTAGATACAGCGAAAACCTCCGGTAGCCAAAGATACCAAGATCTGGTTCGCAGGGCAGGCTTAAGGCTGTCGTTCTTAGGGTTTAACGAACAACAAATCAAACAATTAGCCAGCTCACGCCAAACCCAATATCGAGTACCGTTTTACGCGCAACAGGAAGGTGTTGTCGAAACACTCTCCATCCGTGACGGTATGTATATTGAGCCTTCTACTGAAGTCATGTCATTGGTCGATCTTTCTAAGGTATGGGTCATCGCCGATGTGTTTGAAAATGAACAAAGCTGGATTAAGGTTGGGCAAAAAGCCGAAGTCTCTGTGCCCGCGATGAATATCAACGGTATTGAAGGCACAGTTGACTATATCTATCCCGAGCTAGACCCTGTTACCCGTAGTTTGAGAGTGCGCGTGGTACTAAATAATACCGATGTATCTTTAAGACCCAAGACACTCGCTAAGGTTTCGCTCTTTGGCGGCCCAAATAAGGATGTACTCGTGATCCCACAGGAAGCGCTCATCCAAACGGGTAAAGAAAATCGCGTAATAGTGAAACAAGCCGATGACAGCTTTATCGCAAAAACTGTCACTGTAGGCATGATGAGCCAAGGCAAGGCCGAGATAGTCTCGGGCCTAAGCGAAGGTGAACGTGTCGTCACCTCAGGGCAATTCCTGCTCGACTCCGAGGCCAGCCTCAAGGGCAGCCTAATGCGTTTAAGCAGCGGTCATCAGCACTAGGAGCGCATTATGTTGAAATATATTATCGAGTCCTCGATCAGACAAAGACTTATGGTGTTAATTATCGCCATCATGGTTACTGTCTGGGGCGTGCAGGAGTTGCGTAAAACGCCACTCGATGCCCTGCCGGATTTATCCGACGTGCAGGTGATCATTAAGACCCCTTATCCAGGGCAAGCACCAAAACTGGTTGAAGAACAAGTGACTTACCCATTATCGACCGCCATGTTAGCCGTACCCGGTGCAAAAACCGTGCGGGGTTTCTCGATGTTTGGTGACTCTTATGTGTATGTGATCTTCGAAGATGGCACCGACATCTATTGGGCGCGTTCACGGGTGTTGGAGTATTTAAGCCAGATCAGCAGTCGCTTACCTAAAGGGGTACAACCCTCACTCGGCCCCGATGCCTCTGGCGTGGGCTGGGTGTTTGAGTACGCGCTGGTCGACCGCTCCGGCAACTTAGATCTCTCGCAACTTAAAAGCCTACAGGATTGGTATCTCAAACTTGAGCTACAAAGTGTTGCCGGTGTCTCCGAAGTCGCAACCGTCGGCGGTATGGAGCAGACCTATCAGATCGTGCTCGAGCCAGACAATATGGCGATCTATAAACTCGATATCGCCAGCGTCAAAGAGGCGATAGAAAGAGCCAATAGCGAAGCTGGTGGTTCGGTGGTCGAAATGGCCGAAGCCGAATATATGGTGCGCGCCAAGGGTTATCGTCAAACATTAGCTGATTTTCGTGAAATCCCATTAGGGATTACTAGCCCTTCCGGAACAGCTTTACTACTCAAAGATGTCGCTACCGTGCGCAAAGGCCCCGCTGCTCGCCGCGGTATTGCCGAGCTTGATGGCGAAGGCGAAGTCGTGGGCGGCATTGTGGTGATGCGGTACGGTGAAAACGCGCTTTCCACTATCGATGCGGTTAAAGCTAAATTGGAAGAGTTAAAAACAGGTCTGCCTGAAGGGGTGGAAATCATTCCAACCTATGACCGCTCTCAATTAATTCAAAAGTCTGTCGACAACCTATTCAGCAAAGTCATTGAAGAAATGTTGGTAGTGGGCTTGGTTTGCCTATTATTTTTACTGCATGCACGCTCAACATTGGTCGCGGTGATTACTTTACCGCTGTCGATTCTTATTGCCTTTATCGTAATGAATAAAATGGGGGTGAATGCCAATATTATGAGTCTTGGTGGCATCGCTATTGCCATCGGTGCAGTAGTGGATGGTGCGATCGTCATGATCGAAAACCTGCACAAACATTTAGAGCACTTTAAAACCGAACATCAACGCGAACCGTCGGTTAAAGAACACTGGGAAATTGTTAGCGCAGCTTCTATCGAAGTGGGTCCTGCACTGTTTTTCTCACTGATTATTATCACCTTAAGTTTTGTACCCGTATTTGCGCTAGAAGCGCAGGAAGGACGCTTATTTGCGCCACTGGCTTACACTAAAACCTTTGCCATGGCGGCAGCGGCATTATTATCCATTACGCTAGTGCCAATTCTGATGGGTTACTTTATTCGTGGAAAAATTCCTAGCGAGCGCAGTAATCCCATCAGCCGAGTGCTAATTGCCCTGTATCAACCGTCGTTGAAACTGGTGTTGAAGTTTCCAAAAGTAACCCTACTAATTGCTTTAATGGCACTGGCCAGTGCTTGGTATCCCATGACTCGTATGGGCAGCGAGTTTATGCCTGCGCTCGAAGAAGGCGATTTACTCTATATGCCAACGGCATTGCCAGGCATTAGCGCCAGCAAAGCCGCCGAAGTGCTACAACAGACGGATCGTTTGATTAAAACCGTCCCTGAAGTCGCTCGCGTATTTGGTAAGGTGGGGCGGGCCGAAACGGCGACAGATCCTGCGCCACTCACCATGCTCGAAACCACAATCATGCTAAAACCCCACAACGAATGGCGTGAAGGCATGACCTTAGATGGCATCATTAATCAGTTACAGCAGACGGTAAAAGTGCCGGGCCTCACAAACGCTTGGGTACAACCAATTAAGACACGTATCGATATGCTATCAACGGGCATTAAAACCCCCGTGGGCATTAAAATTACCGGTGCAGATGTCAATGAGCTGCAAGCCCTAGGCACCAAAATTGAAGCTATCTTAAGCAAGGTCCCACACACTAAATCAGCCTATGCAGAACGGAGTGGTGGTGGACGCTACATCGACATCACGCCAAAACTGGATGTTGCCGCTCGTTATGGTATGTCATTACAAGATATTCAGGATGTAGTGCGTTACGCCATTGGTGGTATGGATATTGGAGAGTCCGTACAAGGTGCTGAGCGTTACCCTATTAACCTGCGCTATCCAAGAGAGCTGCGTGACAATATCGAGAAACTGCGTGAATTACCTGTGATCACTAAATCGGGAAATTACTTACCACTTCGCAATTTAGCCGATATCGAAATAACCGATGGTGCACCAATGCTCACCAGCGAAAACGGGCGCTTAATCTCCTGGGTATTTATCGATATTGAGGGCACTTCTATTGGGGAATACATTAACACCGCGAAGCAAGCTTTAAATGCCGAACTCAAAATGCCGCCCCGTTATAGCTACAGCTTTGCGGGCCAGTATGAGTATATGCAACGGGTCGATGCCAAACTAAAGCAAGTCATCCCAATGGCATTAGGAGTCATCTTTATCCTACTGATGATGACCTTTGGCTCTACCATGCAAGCGAGCATGATCATGCTGAGTCTACCCTTTGCCTTAGTCGGCAGCACTTGGCTATTGTATCTACTGGATTACAACATCTCTGTTGCCGTCGCTGTTGGTATGATTGCCCTTGCTGGGGTAGCAGCAGAATTTGGGGTGATTATGTTGGTCTATTTAAATAACGCCATCAAACATCGACAGGAGAAAAACCTTTACCACAGCGTTGAAGACTTAAAAGAAGCCTTGATAGAAGGTGCGGTCATGCGGATACGTCCTAAAGCGATGACAGTTGCCACCATCTTCTTCGGCCTACTCCCCATTATGTGGGGCGCAGGTTCGGGTAACGATGTGATGCAAAAAATCGCCGCCCCAATGGTCGGTGGAATGGTGACAGCACCAATACTGTCGTTGTTTGTACTGCCGGCACTGTATCTTCTCATTTACTCGCGTAAATTAAAGCAAGACGCAGTTCACTGATAGTACAGGTATAAAAAATCCCCCAAACCATAATAGTCTGGGGGATTTTTATTCAACCGCATTTAAAAGGGCTTATTGAACCGTGTTAACAAACACAGGGTTAGAATAGAACCACAGGTCGTTATAGTTACGATCATTAATCTTGTTATACCAAGACTGTACCGATTCATCTTCAGCTTGATTAATCACAGCTGACTTCAAAGGATTGCCTCTTTCCGTCAAATTAGCTTGGTTATAATCTAAATTAGTCCCACGCAGACGGAAATATTGATGCCGATCCGCGATAAAACTGTAACTCATACTGTAGTAGCCATCGGCATCTTTATGCCAGTCGGCACGAGTAAAGGTTTTAACGACTAAGGTTGAATCGTTTGTTTCTTTTCTGTAGGCCGCGGTCCCAGGCTCAGCACGCTGACCCACGTTACCCGCAATCAAGTCTATATGGTTTACACCAGGGTTAATTCCAGCATAAATTTCATTACCTATATCGGACTCTTTATTATTCAACGCCGGACTTTTAAAGCGAATAGTGAGTGTTAACTTATCGCCAGGTTTAGCCACTAAAGTTTGTCCCATGGTGACACTATTCTTATTGCCATTTTCAAGCTTAAAATCCAAGGCATCGATCAAATCACCAAACACAGAAAAGCTATTGCCCGAGCGTAATCCCTTCAAAAGCGCTGTAGTATCTTTGCCATCGACCCAAGTGTAACTTTTCGCATATTCACCGGGATAATAACTACTGGCGTAGGGAGTACGTGTTTTGAAGTGAATATCCGAGTTACCCATGTTCCAAATTCGACGACCTTCACCCAATAATGCATCCCACCAGCCACCGACCTCAGCAACAACCGGATCGACGCCGCCGTACACTCCACTACTACGCTCACCATAGTCACCACGATTACCACTGAACTGGCCACCGACAAGACCTTCAACCATAAAGAAAACATTCGGAGCAACATCGTTCAGCTCTCTAACATCTTGAATCGTATAACTGGATAAATAACGACGAGGATGATTCAGCATCCCGTAGCTGCTGTCTGGATAATGAGTCTCTAACCACTTCAAAGCAGCAATAGCATCCTCATGAGTCTTATTTTGACGGGTATCCCCCGCAGCCGTCCATGCAGCAACATCTTTGGGATCAAAGTTCGTAATATCATTTTTACTACTAAATCTGTACTCAAAGGTCTTAACCGCAGACAGAACTTTGGCTTCATCACCTAAAATACCAATGTTAAAGTGCTCATGGGTTGGCATATCCCACTCAAAACTTGAATAAGCAATCTTGCCCTCATAGTTAGGCATGTTCTTCTTTAAACCGGGAATTTCATACTGAGTTAACGCATCGTAAAATAGTAATCCACCGACGTCGTTATCATCATTATCTTGACTGTTGTTACGCATATGATTTGATAATGAAACATAGTCTAAACCGAAGTCACCAAAGGCCCATTTCAGAATATCAGACTGGGTTTCACGAGCATCCTGCGAAACCGCAGTGTGAACGTGTAAATCACCTTTTAGCCAACGCCCACTGGGCTCAATGGGTGTAGGATCAGTCTTATCAGAGTCAGAATTACAACCAGATAGCACTACTAGAGACGATAATAAAACAACATTGAAATTTATGACCTTATGCATGAATAACCTCTTTATATTCAAAAGTTTTAGCAATAAAACCCGAATATAAGTCGAATGCATGACACCCTAATGACACTGATGTTTACGATCCATAAAATAAGCCTCTCAGTTTACAACGCTTATATGTACCATTAACGCAGCGCACCACAGAATTGAATTGACTCGACTCACTGCTGTAGAAAGGATGCCATCACATGACTAAGCCATCTTGTTTAATCATCAGCCAAATATGGCCACAAAGACTTTTCCTTAAAAAAAGATTACATGTTTTACTCGCTTCGTTCAGTTTATGCTCTGCACTAATCATGTCAGCAGCACCCGCATATGCCGCCCCCGCCACAGGGGAATTTGTGGCCAATAAACGCTGTGAGTTGTTTCAGTCTAAAAATAAACAAACCAATCCCGATGATTGGCAGAGCAATATCGGGGAGCGTTATCCCGTTACGGAGATTTTAGGAAACAGCGTCAATCCTGACTGGATTCGCGTCCGCACCAATGCCATCAGTTCACCGTTACGCTGGATTAAAGGTGATTGTGGACAATACAATACCAATGTAGCAGCGGCAGAGACTTATCAGCCAAACTCAACCAAAGAGCATGCGCAAACCACTACAGCCTCTGATATCAAAGCCATCAATCGTGAAAGCCTAAAAGAACGAGGTACGCCAGAGAAACGCCAAGGCCATGTGTGTCAAATCGAGGATAACTACGACTCCCATGTGCTCGCCTTAAGTTGGCAAAGCACCTTTTGTGAACTCTATGGCAGTCGTAAAGCAGAATGCCGCGCCTTAAGCCAAACCAGTGATGCGCCTCAATGGCAACACTTTAGCCTGCATGGCCTCTGGCCTAATCGCCAGCAATGTGGCACTCGTTACGGCTTTTGCAGCAGCGTAAAACAACAACCGAGTGACTTTTGCGATTATCCTGAAGTACCACTCAATGCCTCTGTGCAAAAGAATCTGGAAGAAGTGATGCCTAGTGCTCGCTACGGCACCTGTTTAGAACGCCATGAATGGTGGAAGCACGGTACCTGTCGTAATCAAGACCCCAATGACTATTTTTTACTGGCGACTCAGCTGACGCAGGAAGTCAATGCCTCGACATGGGTACAACAATTTATCCATGAAAGAATTGGTAAAAAAGTCACACAACAAGAGTTGAATCAAAGCTTTGATACTAGCTTCGGTAAAGGTGCACACACTAAGATCACGCTTGATTGCGCCAAGGGACTCTTAAGCGAAATCCGGATTAATCTTCCACAAGAGATCAAGCTATCAGACTCAATTCCGAGCCTACTTGCTAAAGCACCGAAGGCGAAAAAGACTAACTGCCCAGACCCACTCTCTATCGACAAACCAAACTAACTTAACCTGAACTTGGGGTAACGAGTGTCGAAAAAATCTAAATTTAACAAACCAAGATAACACCATAAACTATTGTTTTTAAAATACAATTTCTCATGACTGAATGCGCAGATTTTTGTGCATATCAAGGCGCTCTGTCGTATGCCATAGCGAGCTATGGTTAGACAGAGCAACACAGAGAGGCCCAAAAGATGCCTATTCAGCGGCGCTACTTATCCCTGCTCAGGTTAACTTATTGGTTTTCATTTTGGGATAGGTGTATTACCGCGAAAGTAGCACCTTGGGCGTCAGCAATCACCGCAAAACGTCCCACATCAGGGATATCGCTTGGCGGCACGCATAGCTGTGCGCCCAGCCCCTGCGCCTTAGCGGCAAAAGCATCACAATCCGCCACCACAAAATAAGGCATCCAATGGGCGGGGATCTCGCCCCATTCCGGCATCATTTTCATCATGCCCCCCATAGACTGACCGTCAATTTGCCACTCGGTGTAATCGATGCCGGGCACATGACTGGGGAGCGCGGTCCAAGGAAACACTTGAGTGTAAAAACTGGCTTCGGCGCTAGGTTCACGGCAAGCCAGCTCCACCCAACACAGGGTATTTTCTTCACCTTGGCGACGTGAGCCCGAGTGGTTTTTAGCTTGCCACAGGGCAAAGCGTGCTCCTTCGGGATCGCTCACCTGCGCCATCACGCCCGCATCACCCACCACATGCGGTCCCATGTGCAATTGCCCACCCGCAGCCAAGATGGCGGCAACCGTCGCTTCGATATCCTTAACCGCAAAATAAATCCGCCAATGGCTAGGGATCTGTGGTTCCGACTCAGGGATTTGATACATGGCCCCTAAATCGTCCCCCTCCAGATTGAACAGCGAGAAATGACCATTAGGAATTGCCATTTCCACCGCATTCCAACCAAACAGCGCATGGTAAAACCCCTGTGCACCCTGCCAGTCATGGCTCGCCAATTCGACCCAACAGGCCTGTCCCTGTGCGTACTGAGTAATCCTCATTGCAGACTCCAATCAAACAGATAATGTGTTCGAGTTAAGCTGGAGTTTATGCAACTGTCCAGTTTTGGCGGTAAAAAGATGAATACAAAGAAAAAGCCCTCAATTTGAGGGCTTGATTTGCGAGCGAAATACTTAGGAGAACTGCGGTAATAAATTCGCCATCGCGAGTAGATGACAAGCACCCGTCACGACACCAAACAACACCACAAGGATAATTAACGGTGTGCCACCAAAGACCCTAAAACCTTGATGGTTAGGGAAGAGTTGTCTCGACTTGTAGGCCATCAGCGCTGGCACAATAACAGCCCACACGGTTGCCGCTAAGGCTGCAAATCCAATGGCAATTAAAAAGCCATCGGGAAACAGCAAACCAAATATGGTGGGCGGCACAAAGGTGACAATCGCCGTTTTCATCCGGCCAGAGCGCGTATCGTCGAATCCGAATAAATCGGCCAAATAATCGAATAAACCTAAAGTCACACCGAGGAAAGAAGACGCCACAGCTAAATTAGCAAACAGGGTTAACATGCTGTTTAACCAGCTGCTTTCCATTACCTTTGACAGGGCGCCGACTAACACGCCCATATTGCCACCCTGGGCAATAATCTCACTAAACTGGCTGCGGGGAATATTGCCCATAGTGGCGACTAACCAGCAGGCATAAATGATCAGCGCGATAAAAGTCCCGACAAAAATGGCTTTGAAAATGGTCGATGAATCTTTGCCATAATACTTCACCAAACTCGGCACATTTCCATGGTAACCAAAACTGGCTAGACCAAATGGCAAGGCCGCCCACAGATAAGGCATAAAGCTTTGCTTTCCATCCGGTTCGAGCAACTTAGTCACATCGATTTCGATCAGCAAATTACCAATCGCGAGGAAGAAAGTGATGATCATCCCGCCGAGCATAATGGTCGTAATACGATCCACCGCCTTGGTACTGATCAACACGATACAGGCGAGCACGACAGCAAATACTAATCCGGCGACACTTTGAGGCAGCTCAATCCCCATACCTTGGAGGCTATGGTTAACAATCGAGCCACCGCCACTGATGTAGGCGTAGGTTAAGATGTAGAGCACGAAGGCAATGGACACCCCATTCACGATGCGCCAAAACTGGCCTAAAGTTTCCTTGGTCAGGGTATCGAAACTCGCTCCCGGCTCGAAATGCAGGTTGGTTTCGAGCAGTAACAGTCCCGACATCAACATGCAAAACCAAATACCGAGTAACATCAGTACCGAGTAACCAAACCACATGCCAGCGCCCACGACAGGCAAAGAAAACATCCCCGCCCCGACTGTGGTACCGGCAATAATCATGGCACCACCAAGCAAAGACTTGCCCACCGGCTTATTCTTCGCCGCATTCATATGGTTAGCCATTAAGCGATATGCTCCGCGGTCACGCTGGCGACAATCGTCTGCCTTACAGAGGCTCTGAGTAAGCTATTAGCTTGATCGCGAATGCGCTCAACATCAGATTTATCTTCCTTACCAGAGAAATAACCCAACTCTTTTAGCTTAACACTCAAGGTGTTATAGAGTTTCTTATCGTAAAATTCTGGTGCGGTAATGCCATGCAGCGCCCCTAAACGTTGGGCAAGCAGATGGCTTTCAGACTCGAGATCCGAACGCTCCATCTTAGGTCTGTGGGCCAGCAGATTGAAGATAATGGCATAGCGTTGCAAGGTCTCACTAACGCTGCCAGCCAACAATAACATTTGGCTGGTGTGCTCGGTCACAACCGACAACATATCGCTTTCCTGCACTAGACCTTGCTCAATAAACAGCTCGAGCACTTGATTCACGTAGCTTGGGAGATCTTTGATCCCCATAAACAACTCCGCCTTCAATAACGGATAAAAGTCGTTCACTATCCCAAGGATTTGCGCTCTTGAAATCTGTTTATTATTGATTAAACAGCTGGCAATTAATGACGGAATAATAAATAAGTGAATGATATTATTGCGATAGTATGTCATTGACGTCGCTTGTTTTTCATCAATTGACACTATCTCACCCAAAGGATCGGCGTTGATGGAGAACTTGTTCAGCTCTAATCCTTGTTGTACTAAGTGCTTACCATCACCTTCGGCAACCGACGTAAACGACGTGTAAGGCACACGCTTAAGCAGGGTCAGGTATAAATCTAACTGACGCTCGAGCAAACAACGCTCTAAGGCATTTTGCTCCGACGCCAACAACACTAAACTGGTCAAGGTAATAGAGCTGGCGGCAGCGGCGTCGTTAATCCGCGTCATCACCCGATTTGCTAACACGTTCACCGCTGGGGTTAACCAAGTCGGTTTTTGCTCAGGATCATCAGCCACTTCACTGCGCCAGTTAGGTGCCGTTTCATTCAAGAAATTTTGCAATGTAATCGGCTCACCAAAGTTGACATAACCTTGGCCAAAATTACCTAATTTACGAATAGCACCAAAGACTTGCCATACAGATTCTTTCTGTTTTTTCTTACCGCTTAGCTCTTTGTGATAGGTCGCCACTTCCATCACGTGATCGTAGCCTAAATACACAGGCACTAAGGTGACTGGGCGTTCGATACCACGCAACACACTGTTGATCGTCATAGCGATCATGCCCGTTTTCGGCGCCAATAGACGACCGGTACGAGAACGGCCACCTTCAGAGAAATACTCAACCGAATATCCCTTAGCAAACAGCTGATCGAGGTATTCACGGAACACGGCCGTATAGAGTTTGTTGCCGTTAAAACTACGGCGAATAAAGAAAGCCCCGCCACGGCGGAACAGCGGCCCCGCAGGCCAGAAGTTTAGGTTGATACCCGCAGCAATATGCGGTGGCACCATACCTTGGTAATACAGAATGTAAGATAACAGCAGGTAATCCATATGGCTGCGATGGCAGGGCACATACACAATCTCATGACCATCGTGGTGTAACTGCCGAATATGCTCAGCACCTTTGATGTTAATACCGCTGTAGAGCTTGTTCCATAACCACGTTAAAAAGCGCTCAGCAATACGTACGAGACTATCGGAATAATTTGCTGCAATTTCATCAAGATATTCAATTGCCGTTTCACGCGCTTGGGTTTCAGAAATCTTCTTGCTCGCGGCTTCTTCCTGAATCGCCTTACGTAAGGATTCAGATTTCAGCAAGGAATGGAATAACGCCTGACGATTAGGCAACACAGGCCCCGTCATCACCTTACGTTGGCGACGGAAATGCACTCTCGCTACTCGAGCCAATTTATGGGCAATGCCCATATCGGTACCATGTTCGTCGGCCATGTAACGCAGCGATACCGCATTAGAAAATTGCACAAAGTTATGACGACCTAAGAATAAGATCATCAAACACTTGCGTAACCAAGTAGGGTTCTCGCGCTCAAGCACTGCCGCCTTCATGGTGTCGTCTTCTTTACCCGGAGTACGACCCCAATACAGACTCACAGGCACCAGCTGGATATCTAACTCTGGCTTTTCCTTATGGACGGCCAACAAACGCATAAAACATTCGAGGAATGGCTCATTACTGGCGCGTTCACCAAATAAAGGCTTACGACCTTCAAGGCATACCACCCGTGGCGCCACAACGCCATTCACCACCAGCGGCTCGTAAGGGCTTGGCAAACCAAGTTTCGTGGTGATCTCGCTTAACGCAGCAATATCACTCAGGGATTCTGTTTTCATTACATAAGCAAGCGGTCTGGAGGCATCCAGATTCAGATCGGCAAAGGGATCCTGTGGCACAACAATAGTGTGCACTAAGTGCTTTTGGATCCAACGTAATGATTTCAACCAAAGAGAGTCTTGTTTAGGCATTATTCTTATGCAATGTAAGTACGTTCATTAGCCCCATAGAATACCAGATTCTAGAGAATATACCCAAACAACCTAAAGATGCAGGATTCAGCGGCTGATTTTAATGACTTAGTAACGCACTTTAGGCGACACCATTTATTGATACCGTGCAAATGGCATTCACCCCATAGATGACGATTACGGTTATTTGCAGATCTAGCTGACCAAGTTAAAAGTGGTTAATACTTGCACTACCAATAATACTGTATATACTAACAGTAACTGTATAGAAAAACAGGAAAGACCATGAGACCGTTGACGCCACGCCAAGCCGAAATTTTAGAGCTGATTAAACGTAATATTGCCGAGACTGGCATGCCACCCACTCGGGCCGAAATTGCCACCCGTTTGGGTTTTAAAAGTGCAAATGCCGCAGAAGAACACCTTAAGGCATTGGCGAAAAAAGGCTGCATCGAGATCATGCCTGGTACTTCCCGCGGGATCCGTCTCCCTGTAGAGGAAGAAGATAACCGCGAAACAGGCTTGCCACTGATTGGCCAAGTGGCAGCGGGTGAACCTATTCTCGCCCAAGAGCATGTCGAACAGTATTACCAAGTCGACCCCAGCATGTTCCACCCTGCTGCCGATTTCCTGCTGCGCGTAAAAGGCGACAGTATGAAGAATATCGGCATCCTTGAGGGTGACCTGCTTGCCGTTCATAAAGTACAACAAGCGCGCAATGGACAAGTTGTTGTTGCTCGCGTTGATGATGATGTAACCGTAAAACGCTTTGAAAAAAAAGGTAATTTAGTCTACCTACATGCCGAGAATGAAGACTATTCACCGATTAAAGTCGATTTGAGTTTCCAAAGTCTAACAATTGAAGGGCTCGCCGTAGGGGTGATCCGCAATGGAGATTGGCTATGAACAAACTATTAGGTAATGCCCCGCGTCACCCCGGTTTATGGCTCGATACGGTTCGAGATACAGAGACCGACTGGCAGCATACATCAATAGTCACTATGCCAACTCAGAGCCAAGGGCGCCAAGAGCTGACACAGCTGAGCAAACAACTTGCCCAACTGAGCCAACAGGGAAGATGGATAGTGCTCATCAACCCACCTAGTATTGGCTACAAGCAGCTATTAGCAAACGCAGGTGTGCGTATGGATCGCGTACTATTGGTTCACGCAAAAGATGAGGTCGAAACCCTTTGGGCGATGGAAAAAGCCTTAACCAGTGGCACATCTAGCGCAGTGATTACTTGGATTAACGCCCTAGATACTCGCGATAATCGTCGCCTACAAATTGTAGCAAAGAGCGCACGTGCAATGGGTATCGTGCTTGAAGGTTCAACGAATGACCAACCTTCTAGCACCAATCTCACACAATCGGCTAAATTTACTCAACCCGCATTTTTCAGCTCTGTTCATTAAAAATTTTTCACACCGTATTTAGCCTTGAAAGCCGCCTCACCTGTGAATGTGAGGCTTTTTTTTGGCAATTTTTCAGACAATTAGAAAAAGAAGTGATCTTGATCAATTTTTAAACAGCAAGTATGTTTGATTTAGGCGCACATGATATATCGCCTGTTTAGGCAGAAATATCGCGTTATTTTCGAATATCGCTCGCCCACAAAAATTGAGAATAATGGGTTTATTCAGCAGTATGTGCCAGTGTGGCTAATACCAGCAGTAACAATACTTGATCAAAAGTAAGCCGCCAACGCACGTTGAAGTCAGAAACACTTTTTTGGGAACTGAAGAGTTTGCATAGAGTTGAGACTTACTGTGTTGCTCTTCTTTGTAGTTGCTATTTGCAATTAGCAGAGGAGAAGTCTTGTGAAGCAATGGTTGTATTGTTTACTCGTGGTGCTATTCGCCCCACCGTTGGCCGCAGCAGACATGCGGTTCAATATGACGCCTGGCGTAACAGAAATCAGTGGCAAGGTATACCACCTGCACATGACGATTCTGTATATCTGCTGCGCGATAGGCTTAGTGGTTTTTGGCGTTATGATTTATGCCATGATCAACCACAGAAAATCCAAGGGCGCGGTCGCGTCACACTTCCATGAGAGTACAAAAGTTGAGATCGCTTGGACGATAATTCCCTTTATCATTCTGATCTTAATGGCGATTCCGGCAACTAAAACTCTGATTGCCATGGAAGACCCCAGCAATGCCGATCTCACGGTAAAAGTCACAGGATCGCAATGGAAGTGGCATTACAGCTATTTCGATCAAGATATTGAGTTTTACAGTATTCTCGCCACACCAAGACCTCAAATCGAAGGTAGTGAGGCCAAGGGAGAGCACTACTTACTCGAGGTCGATAAGCCCCTTGTCCTGCCTGTAAATAGAAAAATCCGCTTTCTGATGACTTCTGAAGATGTTATCCATTCATGGTGGGTACCAGATTTTGCAGTGAAAAAAGATGCTAACCCAGGGTTTATCAACGAGGCGTGGACCCGTATCGATAAACCCGGCATTTACCGTGGTCAATGTGCCGAACTTTGCGGCAAAGATCATGGATTTATGCCGATAGTGGTTCAGGCACTGCCCGAAGCCGAGTTCGATGCTTGGGTTGCAGAACAAAAACAAGCTGCCAATGCCGCAGCGCAAGCCGCACAAGCCGCCTTATCACAAACACTGAGTAAAGAAGAGCTGATGACTCAAGGTGAGCAAGTTTACCTTGGTCACTGCGCAGCCTGCCATCAACCTAATGGCGAAGGTCTCAAAGGCGTATTCCCACATCTCAAAGGCAGCCCCATCGCTACTGGGCCACTGAGCGGTCATCTTGAAATCGTGCTCAATGGTAAAACGGGTACGGCCATGCAAGCCTTCAGTAAACAATTAACGCCCCAAGAAATTGCCGCAGTGATTACCTATGAGCGTAATGCGTGGGGCAATAACACTGGGGATGCGGTGCAAGCCAAAGACGTTGATGCCCATAAATCCGGTGGCACCAATAGCGAACCAGTAACAACGACTCCGCCCCCCTCAACCACCGATGCGCCCAAAGCGGCGACAGAGCCCATCGCCAGTGTCGACCCCGCGAGTCTTCCCACGCTTAGCCATGATGAACTGATGGCCGAAGGAGAAAAGACCTATGCCACAGTTTGCGCCGCCTGCCACCAGCTAACGGGTGCAGGTATGCCTCCCGCCTTCCCCGCCCTTGCTGGTAGCGTTATTGCAACAGGCCCAGTCGCCAATCACATCGATATAGTGATGCACGGTAAACCGGGCACGGCGATGCAGGCATTTGGCAACCAACTCACACCACAACAACTTGCTGCCATCATTACCTATGAGCGCAATGCGTGGGGCAACAATACCGGCGATACAGTGCAACCCGCTGATATTGCACGCCATGGACAGTAGGGGATTAAGATGAGCACACTGACTCAAGATCAAATTGCCGCCCATGATGAACACCATCACGGTGCATCTAAAGGCATCATGCGCTGGTTACTCACCACTAACCACAAGGACATTGGCACCCTGTACCTATGGTTTAGTTTCATAATGTTTTTAACCGGTGGTGCGATGGCCATGGTGATCCGCGCCGAACTCTTTCAGCCCGGATTACAACTCGTTGAGCCTAACTTCTTCAACCAAATGACCACAGTGCATGGGCTAATCATGGTATTCGGCGCAGTGATGCCAGCCTTTACCGGACTAGCTAACTGGCTGATCCCGATGATGATTGGTGCGCCTGATATGGCGCTTCCACGTATGAACAACTGGAGTTTTTGGATCCTGCCCTTCGCCTTTGCAATATTGTTGAGTTCATTGTTTATGGAAGGCGGCGGCCCTAACTTTGGTTGGACCTTCTACGCACCACTCTCGACCACTTATAGCCCCGACAGCACAGCATTATTTGTATTCTCGATCCATATCATGGGGATAAGTTCGATCATGGGTGCCATCAACGTGATCGTAACCATAGTCAACCTGCGCGCTCCCGGCATGACGTGGATGAAGTTACCACTGTTCGTATGGACCTGGCTGATTACCGCCTTCTTGCTGATCGCCGTTATGCCCGTACTCGCTGGTGCCGTCACTATGGTGTTAACCGATAAGTTTTTCGGTACTAGCTTCTTCGAGGCGGCAGGCGGCGGCGATCCTGTGATGTTCCAGCATATCTTCTGGTTCTTCGGTCACCCCGAAGTCTACATCATGATTTTGCCTTCCTTCGGCATTATCTCTGCCATAGTTCCTGCTTTCAGCCGTAAACCATTATTCGGCTATGCATCCATGGTGTATGCCACGGCGAGTATTGCGATTTTGTCCTTCCTCGTGTGGGCGCACCATATGTTCACCACCGGTATGCCTGTGTTTGCCGAGCTGTTTTTTATGTACTGCACTATGCTGATTGCCGTGCCGACAGGGGTAAAAGTGTTTAACTGGGTAGCGACCATGTGGCGCGGCTCACTGAGTTTTGAAACCCCAATGCTGTTCGCGGTGGCCTTTATTATTCTGTTCACTATTGGCGGCTTCTCTGGCCTGATGCTCGCCATCACGCCAGCCGACTTCCAATACCACGATACTTACTTTGTGGTGGCTCACTTCCACTACGTGTTGGTCACGGGTGCGATTTTCTCCATCATGGCAGCGGCCTATTACTGGCTACCAAAATGGACCGGGTATATGTACAGCGAAAAGCTCGGCCAGTGGCATTTTTGGTGTTCGGTGATTTCGGTCAATGTGTTATTTTTCCCGATGCATTTCTTAGGTCTTGCGGGTATGCCAAGGCGAATTCCCGATTACTCGATTCAATTTGCCGATGTAAATCAAATCGTGTCGATTGGGGGTTTTGCCTTTGGCCTATCACAGCTGATCTTCCTCGTGCTGGTAATTAAGTGCATTCGGGGCGGTGAAAAGGCGCCCGCCAAACCTTGGGAAGGCAGCGAAGGCTTAGAGTGGACCCTACCAAGCCCAGCGCCCTATCACTCTTTCACCACGCCACCCGAGGTGAAATAACATGCAAGGCCAACCCCATCAGCAAAACATCAAGTCCAACCGTGAGCTCATTAGCCTGTTGGTGCTGGGCTGCCTTGCGATGTTTGGCTTTGGGTTCGCCTTAGTGCCGCTCTACGATGTGCTGTGCGAAAAACTGGGTATTAATGGCAAAACCTCTAATACTGCCAGCAGTTATCAGGCGATCACTGTGGATAAGAACCGGGTGGTAACGGTGGAGTTTATCTCGCAGGTGCAGACGGGCATGCCGTGGAAATTTGAGCCACAAACGAAACGGCTCGAAGTGCATCCAGGAGAACTCATTCACACGGCATTTTTGGCGCAAAATGTCTCGAATAGAGCAATTGTGGGCCAGGCGATTCCTTCAATTTCGCCCGGCCAAGGCGCAGCTTATTTCAATAAAACCGAATGTTTTTGTTTTAACCAACAACACTTAGCCGCCGCGAGTCGCGCCGAGCTGCCGTTGATCTTCTTCGTGGATCCTCAATTACCCGAGTCAATCCACACTTTAACCCTCTCTTATACCCTCTACGACATTACCGACAAGCAGTTAGCGTCTGCCATAGAGCAAGGAGCTGCAAAATGACCACTAAACATGAGACTTACTACGTCCCCGCCCAGAGTGCTTGGCCGATTGTTGGTGCTATCGGCTTGTTTTTAATTGCCTTTGGGGCAGGACATTTTGTTCATCAACTCAAATCTGGCGCTTCCGGTGGCGGCTATATTCTACTAGCAGGCATAGCCGTCATCCTGTTTATGCTGATAGGCTGGTTTAGAACCGTTATTCAGGAATCGATGACGGGCCTTTACTCCCATCAAATGGACAGATCGTTTCGCCAAGGCATGAGCTGGTTTATCTTCTCCGAGGTGATGTTCTTTGCCGCCTTCTTCGGCGCCTTATTTTACGCCCGCATGGTCGCAGTACCTTGGCTCGGCGGCGCGTCCAACAATGCCATGACCCACGAAGTCCTGTGGCCACACTTCGAGGCCGTTTGGCCACTCGTCACCACACCAGATGGCACCAAAACCGAAGCCATGCCATGGAATGGACTACCGCTGGTCAACACCATTGTGCTGCTAACCTCCTCTGTCACGCTGCATTTTGCCCATACCAGCTTAGAAAAGGGTAAGCGTTCGGCCATCACCCTCTGGTTGGGACTCACGATTTTGCTCGGAATTAGCTTCCTTGCTTTGCAGGCAGAGGAATACAGCCATGCCTACCATGAGATGGGGCTAACGCTCACCTCGGGCGTGTATGGCAACACCTTTTTCCTGCTGACGGGTTTCCACGGCATGCATGTCACCTTGGGCACTATCTTTCTATTAGTCTTGTTTTTCAGAGTGTTAAAAGGCCACTTTAGTGCGGATAAACATTTTGCCTTCCAAGCAGGCAGTTGGTACTGGCACTTTGTCGATGTGGTTTGGCTCTGCCTGTTCGTCTTTGTTTATGTGCTTTAAATATTCGTTGAAACAATAAGTTGAAAACTTAAGGCGTGGGATTGAGACCAAGCAGTCCAGTCCCTAAAGCCACCAGCAAGAGCAGGATAACCAGTACAGAAAACATCACCCTACGGCCCAAATAGCGGCTCATTGGCACCGGGTGTTCAGCGGTTTGGTCGTCACCTTTAACCATAATAATTAAGGCTCTGCCTAGGTTAAAAATGATAAACAGCAACAGCAGTACTAAAACACACTTAAAAATGAGCGGGATGTTCATACGCTATCCTTATGTTTTGCTCGCCAAATTGATTTGGTTACCAAGATTTATTTGGTTGCATAGGGGAGTGTCGTTACTACTGATATTGACTGTGGTGGTATTCGTGGTTTTGGTCAAGCTGGGTTTGTGGCAAATGGATAGGGCAGTTGAAAAAACCGAACTGTTAGCACAAATGGAGGCCAGACAATCCGCTGCCACACTCAATCCTGAACAGCTCATCGCTGAATTGGCTAAAGGCAGCGTCACGGGCTACCGCTTAGAAGTTCAAGCAAAACCCGCGAATCCACAAATCTGGTTGCTCGACAATCAGGTCTATCAAGGGCAAGTGGGCTATCTCGCCTTTCAATTACTGCAAATAACGTCAGCAAATCAGGCAAGTAATGCCGAGCAGCCTTGGTTGTTACTCGAACTAGGCTTTATCGCCGCGAAATCCCACCGAGATGCCTTGCCCGAAGTCAGCCCCATAGTCGGTGAACTGGCTCTTACAGGCCGCCTCTATCAAAAACAGATTAATCCCTTGAGCCATCATTTATTGGCAGAACCCTTCACCACGGAACAAGGCGAACGGATTCGGTTTCAAAATCTCAATCTACCCGAGATGGCACAAATGTTAGGACATCCCATCCTACCCGCGGTGTTACAACCCGATGTCTTACCCCAATTACAACCAGCGCAGACCTTGCCTCACCCTTGGCAGCCTTTCCCCCTCTCTGCCGAAAAACATTGGGGTTATGCGTTGCAATGGTTTGCCATGGCAACAGTGTTTGCGGGGCTGATGGGTTGGCAAGCAATGAAATACCTCAAAAAATCACGACAACGACATCAAGCCGATAAGGAAGCGACTAAGACCGAGTGACAGATATCAGCAAGATGTTAATAAAAAACAATAAAACAAAGCATTAGGGACAATAAGAGGAGCAAATATGGACTCCCAACAAACAGCCAAATACCGCGCATTGGGGTTATTACTACTGGCCTTTATCGCGCCTGTGGTCATCGCTAAGTTAGTGCTGAGCATGCATTGGTATCAAGGCGGCTCCACCAACTACGGTGAGCTCATCAGCCCAGAAACCAGCTATACCAGTCTTGGCCTTAACAATCCTCAGCCTAAGGAATGGCAACTGCTGTATTTATTGCCCGCAAAGTGCGATGAAGCTTGCCGCGAACGCTTGTATATCCTGCGTCAGAGTCATACCGCCTTAGGGCCAGATCAGGCTCGCGTCGAACCGCTTATTCTTGTGAATCCAGACAGTGACTTAAACGCATTAACCAGCTTTAACTTCAACACTCAGCCCGCCAGCCAAAGCCTCAGTCAATGGCTTGACCAACAACAGCTGATTATTGTCGATCCACTCGGCGCACTCGTGCTGCGTTACCCCCAAGTGCAAGGCAAGGCGGCACATTTAGCTCAGGGTAAGGCCTTGGTCGCGGATCTCCGTAAGTTATTGAAACTATCGAGGGTAGACTAATGCAACTGACTTGGCTCCTCCGCGTCACCATAGTCTTTACCCTGTTAGTAATTTTAATGGGGGCTTACACTCGGCTCTCGGACGCAGGACTTGGCTGCCCAGATTGGCCAGGGTGCTACGGCCATATCAAAGTGCCCACCCACGACCATGAGATCTCCCATGCCCAAACCCTATTTCCCGACCACGATATCCATCCCGAAAAAGCTTGGCTCGAGATGATCCACAGGTATATTGCGGGCGCCTTGGGCATCCTCGTCTTACTGGTTTTTATTCTCTGCCTAAAAACATCCGAAGCTCCCAAAAAACTACCTTTGGCCATAGTGTTACTCATCATATTTCAGGCAGCGTTGGGGATGTGGACTGTGACGATGAAACTAATGCCGATTGTCGTGATGTCCCATTTAATTGGCGGCTTTAGTTTACTCTCGCTCTTGCTATTGCTGTATCTGCGAACACGACCCAAGCGAATTTTCGAAACCGCTGATATTCACAGTCAGCGTGTTGCGGATGCAGGATTTAATGGCTCCCATGGTTCGCGGATTGGCACGAGCCTTAAATTCATTGGCCAGAGTAAACACTTGCCGAAACTGGCGCTGTTGAGTCTGCTGGTGCTTATCGGCCAAATCATGCTCGGCGCTTGGACCTCCTCCAACTATGCGGCCCTCGCCTGCACAGCTTTACCGATTTGTGAAGGTAATTGGATGGACAACCTCGCTATTGCCGATGCGTTTTCCCCTTTCCAAGGGCAACACCCAAGCTTTGAATTTGGCGTATTGGATTACCATGCCCGCATGACCATTCATATCGCCCACCGCGTTGGCGCCATTATTACCGCCAGCCTATTGTTGTTGCTCGCCTATCAATTATTTTTCAGCACTCAGCTCAAGGCTCTAAGCCTATTGTTGGTCGCCTTAGTGATACTGCAGGTCAGTTTAGGGATTTCAAACGTGGTGATGCATTTACCACTGGGGATTGCCGTTTCCCACAATGGCGGCGCGGCATTATTGCTACTCGCCCTAGTCGCAATTAACTATTTTCTTTGGCATAAGCCATCTTCAACATCGAGGGTTTAACCATGGCAAAACCGCTCTCAATCAGTAGTCACCCTAGTGTTAATGTGGCTTGGCGTGCCTATTTCGAGATGACCAAACCTAAGGTGGTGGCTTTAATGCTACTCACCGTCTTAGTCGGCATGTGCTTGGCAATGCCAACGATATTACCCGTACAACCTTTGGTCGCAGGACTTTTAGGTATCGCCATGATGGCGGGGTCAGCCGCAGCCTTAAACCACCTGATAGATAGGCGAATCGACGGCATGATGGCACGCACTTACAATCGCCCACTCCCCAAAGGACGGGTCTCGGCGACGAGGGCACTGCTGTTCGCAGCACTCTTAGGCAGTTTAGGTTTTGTGATCCTCTATGTTTTCACTAACCCGCTCACCGCTTGGCTCACCTTTGCCAGCTTGATTGGTTATGCCTTGGTTTATACCACCTATTTAAAACGGGCCACCCCGCAAAATATTGTGATTGGCGGTTTAGCGGGCGCGATGCCACCCTTGTTGGGCTGGACGGCAGTGACAAATCAATTCCATGGTCATGCACTATTGCTCGTCATCATCATATTCCTGTGGACGCCGCCGCATTTTTGGGCGCTGGCGATTCACAGACGCGCAGAATATGCCAAAGTAGATATTCCCATGCTGCCCGTGACCCATGGGGTAGAATTTACTAAGACCTGTATCTTGCTCTATACGATTTTGCTGGCGATAGCTTGTCTATTGCCCGTATTAGTCGGGATGAGTGGACCGCTCTACTTTGTGTGCTCAAGCTTGCTCAGCACTGGATTTATCTATAAGGCGTGGCAATTAAAGTATCAGGATCGTGAAGGACTGGCGATGCAAGTGTTTCGCTTCTCGATTTATCATTTAATGTTGTTATTTATGGCATTACTGCTCGACCACTATCTTTGGGCGTAATGTGCAACGCTCGATGGGCATAGGACGGGCATGGCCTGAGGACAAAATATGCAACAAAGAATCTCCAACAAGATCTTAGTGATAGCGATTCTATTAATAGGATTGGGCGGACTATTTGCAGTGAAGTTCAATCCACCTAAGCCCGTTGAGTTAGAGAGTGGTTTTTTGTTTCCAGAGGCCTTCGAGCTAGCGCCCTTTGAGCTTATCGATCAACAGCAACAACCCTTTACCAATGCGAATTTGAAAGACCAATGGAGCCTATTTTTTATTGGTTTTACTTACTGCCCCGATATCTGCCCAACTACCTTAAACAAACTCGCCGCCGCCTATCCTGAGCTGAAAAAAATTGCGCCCATTCAAATCGTGTTTTTATCCGTGGATCCGAAGCGGGACACCCCAGATAAACTCCTCACTTACGTGAATTTCTTTAATCCTGAGTTTAAGGCGGTGACGGGTGAGCAAACCCAAATATTCCCCCTCACCCGCAGCCTAGGACTCACCTATGCTATGGTAGGTGAAGGAGAAAATTATCAGGTCGATCATAGTGCGGGCTATGTGCTGGTTTCCCCTCAAGGCACGCGGGTAGCGGTGTTTAAACCCGCAGTCACCTTAGGTAAAGCACCTCAGATTCTAAACGAGGCCTTAATCAGCGACTTCGATAAAATCGTCAACAGCTATAAACCTAAATAGCCATCGCAGATGAGACTATTCTTTGACCCAAGAACCGTCGTCTTTCGGTCTCACCCAAGGCTGAGAAAACCAGTAAAAACCATTGCGCGTCTTACTTGGTGCCGTACAGTTGTAGCGCGAGCGGCCAGCTGGCAAGGCTAAATCGGCTTGAATGCTAAACTCGTTTTCACTTAACCAAGTAGGTGTTTTAGCGCCTTGCCCTTGGATATAACACATCACTTGCTTGGCCGAAATATCGCTCATATCGAGCTTCACCTTAAGCTCGGGGCGCCAATTTCCGCCCTTAAGCTCAGGATCGCTAGGTGTTTGCTCAAGCACTGGCATATTGAGACTGTATAACTTGGCTTTTAGGCTCTTTAAATCCGCATATTGCCCCGCCACAGGGAAGCGCGGCAATGCCGTGAGTGGCGAATAAGGGCCTGCCGCACCAGACTGCTGGCCAAAGGCAACGAAGCCATTTTCGGTCAACATATCTTGAATCGCCTGATTGTATTCGCCATAGGGATAGGCCAGCATTTTAAAATTCTGCCCAGTCGCCTCGCGAATCGCATTTTCGGTGTCCTGAATATTGGCCTTAATTCGCGCCAACCATTGGCTTTGAGATTCATTGTCCAGCCTGCGGATCAAATGCTCATGGGCCCAGCTGTGGTTAGCAATATCGGCCCCTTCCTTGGAGAGCGTGATGAGCTGCTCCCAAGTCATCATCTCGGTAAACTTTTGTTTAATAGGCTCAATTGCCACAAATAAGGTGTAGGGAAAACCAAATTCCTTTAGGATGGGATGCGCTGTGGTCGCAATGCTGTGATAACCATCATCGAAAGTAATCGCCACCGTTTTGACGGGTAAATCTTGTTTGTTTTTTATCGCTTCGACCACCTGCGATAACGGAATCACCTTAAAGCCATCATTAGCCAAGAACTGCATTTGCTCACGAAATTGTGCAGGCGTGACGCTCGTCGCCGCCGGCGTGGTTTCTGACACATGGTGATACTGTAAAATGACCACGGCATTGGCCGAAAAAGTCATCAACCCGAAGAGTGCCAATAACGCACGTTTAACCATAATGTGAATACCTCCAATATCAATGACTACTGCAAAATCTACCGCACTCGCGCTGCTGTTTAATGGCACCAAAAATCGCCAACTGTTCGCGCTTGCACTGCCGATGATCCTCTCCAATATCACGGTTCCGTTATTGGGATTAGTGGATACCGCTGTGATAGGGCATTTGAGTGACGCCTATTATTTAGGGGGCGTCGCACTCGGGTCAACGATTATCACATTAATCATTTGGTTATTAGGCTTTTTACGAATGGCTACCACAGGCTTAGTCGCACAGGCCTATGGCGCAAACGATACCGCGAGCCAATTAAAATTGCTGGTTCAAGGCGCGATGCTGGCGACTGGACTGGGTATCGCGGTGATCCTATTGCAGCTCCCGATATTGAATTTAGCGCTCGGCCTCTCCGAGGCGAGTATGGAAGTGGAGCGTTATTGCCGAGAATATTTTCAAGTCCGCGTTTGGTCGACGCCATTCGCCCTACTCAATTTAGTTATGCTCGGCTGGCTCCTTGGCCGGCAACAACCCAAGGCGGCGATGTGGCAGCTTATCCTCGCCAACTTAGCCAATATTATCCTCGATGTACTGTTTGTAATGGGATTCGGCTGGGGTGTAAAAGGCGCAGCACTCGCTTCAGTATGTGCCGATATCACCGCCTTTAGCGTTGCACTCTACATGGTATTACAACAGCTTGAGCTGTCATCTCAATTTAAATTTGACCAATTGCGTGTCCATCTGACGTTTGCCGGTTACGGCAAACTGCTCAAACTCAATAGCGATATTTTTATCCGCAGTCTATGCCTGCAAGCTGCCTTCGCCTTTATGACCTTTCACGGTGCAGGTCTTGGGGACAATACCGTCGCAGCCAATGCAGTGTTATTAAATTTACTGCTATTAATCTCCTACGCCCTCGATGGCATCGCCTATTATGCCGAGGCGGAAGTGGGCAAAGCCTATGGTCAAAAACGCGCGCAGCAATTGCATGAAGCCGTGGTGCTGGCCTGGTGTTGGTCTGCCATCACAGCAGTTGGGTTTACACTGATCTTTAGCCTTTGGGGAAGCCATATTATCGAACTGTTGACCAGTATTGATAAGGTCAGAACCACAGCACAGACTTATCTGATTTGGTTGGTATTGCTACCGCTTTGGTCTTTTAGCTCTTACCTATTCGATGGAGTTTATATCGGTGCGGCGCAGGGTAAAGTGATGCGTAATAGCATGATTATCGCGACATTTGGCGCCTTCTTTCCGACATGGTATTTACTACAATCGCTATTGCCTTCTGAGCAGGCTAACCATGCTCTGTGGGCGGCCATGACAGCCTTTATGTTAACGCGTAGCCTGACCCTTGCAGCACATTATCGCTTTAGTAAGACATTTATTGTTAGTTAACTCAGTAAAGACAGTAGCTTACTTAGGTTTGACCGATTAATATACGCACAACTTTTGTAATATAAATGTGATATAAAATGAAAAGGATTTTACCTCTACTGCTCCTGTGGCTAAGCCTGCCACTGCTTGCCCAAACGGTACCACAACTTCCCGTCGAGGCTTTTGCTAGTATTCCCGATGTCAGCTCTGTGCAATTGTCACCCGATGGTAAAAAAATTGCCTCCATTGTTCGTGTCGAACAACCTAAACTCAAGGGAACCGTTGTCAGCATTCTCGATTTAGAAACGGGTGAAAAAGACGTTGCAGTTCATACTGATAACCAAAAATTTGTAATGCTGTCGTTAAGGTGGGCAAACAATACTACATTGTTAATAAAAGCTCAGTTTCCAGCAAATCGTTATGGAACACCAACAACCGAAACCCGCCTAGTTAAGTACGATTTAACCACTCGAAAGACTTCGAGTGTACTTGCTCCTAGTGTTATCGATCGACTCAGTTGGATCCCCCAACATCAAGGGCAAATTATT
Source organism: Shewanella sp. ZOR0012 (assembly GCF_000798835.1). Taxonomy (NCBI): domain Bacteria; kingdom Pseudomonadati; phylum Pseudomonadota; class Gammaproteobacteria; order Alteromonadales; family Shewanellaceae; genus Shewanella; species Shewanella sp. ZOR0012. Next base: position 2,983,372 of record NZ_JTLE01000094.1, on the reverse strand, counting down.
GATATGATGCCAGATGACTCGGAACATATTCTGCTATCCCTTGATGGCATGGGCCAAAATGTAGGGGAAGACAGCGTACTCAAAGTCAATCTGTCACAGGGAAAGTCCTCCTACATTCAAAATGCTAAGCGTAATATCATCGGCTGGGTTACCGACAGGCAGCACAAGGTCCGAATTTCCATCTATAACGATGATACTGAATACCGCATCTACGAACAGCCCGAACAAAAAGCAGAGTCTCGCTTGCTTTGGAGCTTTAAAGCTTTCTCTGAAGAGAGTGTCTGGCCACTGGGGTTTGATGCCGACCCGAATATTCTGTACGTACGCGCCTATCACCAAGGATTTGAAGCTATCTTTAAGGTGAATTTAACCGATCCTAAGCTCACCAAGGAGCTGGTGTACGCCAACGAAAATACCGATGTCGAAGGCGATCTCATCTATTCAGAATTAAAGAAAAAAGTTATTGGGATCAGTGAGGGTGATGGCGAAGAGTATACTTTTTGGGATCCTGAATATGCGGGCCTACAAAATGGGCTGAAAGCGGTATTACCCAATGCTCACAACTACATCACCCAATTTAGCGCCAATGAACGCCGCTATATCGTCTACTCCACCAGCTCGACTCAGCCCGGCACCTATTACTTTGGCGATAGGGATGAGAAGGCGCTGTTTCCGATTGCTGAGAGATATAGCAAGCTCAGCAGCGAGCAACTCGCCGACACGCAATACTTAAGCTACGAAGCGCGGGATAAACTCAAAATCGATGCTTACCTGACAGTGCCAAAGGGCCTCGAAGCCAAGCAACTGCCAACCATTATCTTCCCCCACGGCGGCCCCATTAGTTACGACAGTAATGACTTCGATTATTGGGCACAGTTTTTTGCCAACCGTGGCTACGCAGTATTCAGAATGAACTTTCGGGGTTCAGCAGGCTATGGCTATGAGTTTATGAAAGCCGGCCTAAAAAGCTGGGGGCTCGAAATGCAAAACGATGTGGAAGATGGCACGCGTTACCTAATCAATCAAGGGATTAGCGATCCGCAACGTATCTGTATTGTCGGCGCGAGTTATGGTGGTTATGCAGCACTCATGGGCGCAGCAATGACACCCGAACTGTATCGCTGCGCAGTCAGTGTTGCTGGGGTGACAGACGTAGCTTACCTAGTAAAATCCAGTCGCCGTTTTACCAATTATGAAGTCGTCAAAGAACAAATTGGCGATGACTTTAACGTCCTCTATGAACGCTCGCCCATCAGCAAAGCCGATAAGATCACCATCCCAGTATTACTACTGCATGGCGATAAGGACCGAGTGGTCAAGGTACAACACAGCCGCGAAATGTTTGACGAGCTAAAATCTCGTAAGAAAAACGTCGAATATATTGAGCTTGAAAATGGTGACCATTATTTGAGTAACAATGACCACAGATTAACCACCTTTAAGGCGCTGGATAAGTTTTTAGCAGATAACCTAAAAACTCAGTTGTAGCATCAAAGCCAAATATAAAAAACGCGACTCAAGGTCGCGTTTTTTATATTTAGCTCAACTCAAAAGCTTAAGCGTAAGAATGCTCACCGTGTTGGTGATCGGTTACGTCACGCACACCCGTTAATTCACCTGGGAACATATCTAACAGTTGTTTTTCGATACCATCCTTTAAGGTGATATCCACTTGCGAACAACCATTACAACCGCCGCCGAACTGCAATACTGCAACGCCTTCTTTGGTGATCTCCACCAACATAATGTTGCCGCCATGGCTTGCTAATTGTGGGTTGATTTCTGATTGGATCACGTATTCGATACGCTCCACTAAAGGCGCATCACCCGCAACTTTACGCATTTTCGCGTTTGGCGCTTTAAGGGTTAATTGCGAACCTAATTGATCGGTCACAAAGTCAATTGAGGCTTCTTCTAAGAAAGGTGCACTCTTTTCGTCTACCATAGCGCTAAAGCCATTGAATGCTAATTCAATATCATCGCTCTCAACGGCATCAGGTGGACAGTAAGACACGCCACACTCAGCTTGTGCGGTACCTGGGCTTATCACAAATACACGAATATGAGTGCCTTCAGGTTGATCTGCTAACAACTTTACAAAATGGGCTTGAGCCGCATCGGAAATCGTAATCATGGAAACCAGCTCCGTCAGGGGATACCTGAGTGTTTTAGTAAGAATTAGCCGTATGATACTCCTAGTCACTCGCGCTTTGTAGTCCCCTTGGGCGCAAGTTTATGGATTTTTGCCATAGTGATCACGATTCAAGCCTTATTTAGCAATTTATAAATAACACTTAAACATCAGCATTATGCATGAGTAAACAAGCATTAATAAAAAGAAAAGCGACTCAATTGAGTCGCTAAAAAGATCCTATAAAAGACAAATTATTTTGCAGCTTCTTGTCCCGCGATACGGCCAAAAACAATGATATCTGTATAAGCATTACCACCGAGACGATTGGTTCCGTGGGTTAAACCCGTCACTTCACCCGCAGCAAACAAGCCCGGGATCACCTTTCCTTGTTCATCCAGTACACGAGTACGTGTATCAACCACAAGGCCGCCCATCGTATGGTGCACAGAAGGTGTCGCTTTTAAAATCCAATAAGGTCCTTTACTTAAATCGACTAATCCTGAGCGATGATTAAAGGCCTCATCCTTTCCTGTTGCGGCATAGTGATTAACGTCTTTAATCGTTGATAACAGCTTATCTTCAGGAATATTAAAGACTTTAGCGGCTTCTTCTAGGGTATCGACCTTGTACATTAGCCCGTCTTTGGTGAATTCCTTCAGTTCACCTTGATGCATTTCAACTGTATGGGCAACGTTTTCAATATCTTGATTCCAAAGCACATAAGTATAGCGGCCAGGCTGGGCTAGAATGGCCTGTGAAATCACATCTCGGCGCTCCAATTCCTCAACAAAACGCTCACCCTTCTGGTTGATTAGCACCGCACCAAAAAAACGAGAGTCTGCAATCAAGGCAATCGCGCCCGAGGTTGGGCTACAAATAGGATATGACTGGATATATCCCATGTTTTTAGCCGCTGCGTGAATTTTCTCAGCCATTACAATGCCATCACCAGTGCCGCCCGCATGGCCTGTACTACCATAGCGCTCGTCGAGTTCTGGATTGTATTTCTTACGCATCTCCATATTAGAGGAGAAGCCACCCGTCGCAATCACAACACCGCGTTTAGCATGGTAAGTGATGGTTTTGCCATTATGTGTCGCTTCTACACCCACAATGCGACCCGTTTGATCTTGGATTAACTTTTCAGCCTTAGTATTGGTATGGATCGGTAAACTGACTTCATCAGCTTTAATCGAAAACTTACTAATGACCTCAGCCCCAGTGTGACCTTTAGGGATTAATGCCCGTTTAACGCTGTGTCCACCAAACTGAAATAATTGATCTGCGTAGAATTCTACTTTGACGTAGTCCCTTAGCCATTCTGCTGCACCGACGGCATTATCGACCATGGTTTTAACCATTTCTGGATCACCTTTGAAATCGCCACCTTTTAGCGTGTCGCTGATAAACAGCTCTTTGCTATCGGTAATCCCCATATTTTTTTGCACCCAACTACCGGCCACATTCATCTCAGCACCAGAGATCAATGAGTTACCGCCAATAATTGGCATTTTTTCAATAATAACAGCGGAGCGACCCGCAGCTTTCGCCTCTAAACCCGCGCTAAAACCTGCTCCACCCGAGCCAATAATCACCACATCATAGGTATATTCTGCAGGAGTTAACGCCTCACTTTTCTTAGCAGAAGCCGTTGCAACAAGAGTAACTCCCGCGGCTTCAATACTTTTCCCCACGGCTTCTTTAAGCGCTTTAGACGTTACGGTGGCGCCAGCAATACCGTCAACCTCGATAGAGTTATTATCAATAATTGCCTGTTTAACATCTTTAAATACGGCGCCAGCAAGGACTTTATTTTCCTTTTGCTTGAGTACATCAATCGCAACAATATGTCCGTCTTTAAATGTGGTTTCGACCTGCACTTCGCCATGCTTACCTTGAGCGGTTCCCTGGCTTTTTACTATTTGATGGGTCACTTGACAGCCAGCAATAATTACTGTTGCAGTGACAGCAATACCAATAATGGATTTTTTATATTGCATTACAATTCCCTTATTATTTTTGATGAAAAATAGAACAACACCAAATTAAATGAGATTCTACTTATTAAAAATTCAATCTATTTGACAAACCGTTAAAACTGATAACCAACAGACACACCGTATTCAATTCCATCATTATATTGTGATCCCCAGCTATCATAATGAGTGACATATATTTTTGAAAAAATTGAATCAGTGAGGCTTGTTTGTAACGTTGTGATTATCTGATGGCCATAGCTGTCATATGAAAATAATGCTTGATGCGCTTTATCTCTATCAATTTGCGCCTCATAATTAAAACTTAAGCTATGTTTAAACCCTAGTAATTCAAACGGATACTTTGCATTTAAAACTACTGCATAACCTGACAGGTCGTTAAACTTCTCAGAGGTAGGGGAAAAGCTACCTATGGTATAATTTAAACCGACCCCATAGTTGAGTGATAGATTTTGAATTTTCGCATTATGGGTAACACCTAAATAAAGATTATCTTCAACTAGCGTTTCACTCGCAGAGATAAAGTTCTGAGTCCAAAAGTTGAACTGCGATTCTCCGAGCTTATTTTCAAGTATCAATAATGACTTAATGGTAGTTTTGCCATCAAGATGCTTCTGATTTTCCGCGATTTCAGCAGGATTTTCGAGCTTAAGATTAGCAAAGTAAGTCCCCCAATCAGCAATTCCCAAATGATTCAACTTTACAAAAGGCTGATTAAAAACACCTGGGTTATCATGTTTTGCGTCACTGGTATAAAACTTATAACCTAAATCCACGCTAGTTTTATTCACATCAGCACATACTGAACCACTAAATACTATTGTACTAACTAAAATAGATGCCACACTTTTTTTACACATAGAACCCTCTCAACCATGTATTCTAGGAAGTATTTTTAAATACCTGCCAACCAGTAAACCTTATATAATAACGTTACTACGAATAATATGATGACTATGTGATCTAAGCACGACAGTGCTTTTGCATTTTAAAAGTGTGTGGTTTTATGCAGTAAAATTACAACTCCAATTATTTAATTGTTAGACATTTCTAATCTAGCGGTAAATAAATTATTTTTAGATGAGCTAGTAAAAATCCAACCCAGTTGATTTGCGAGGCGCTTCACCAGTAAAAGCCCTAAACCAAATCCATGGCGACCATTACTATTATAGGAATTAGTTATTTCTACATAATAACCATCTTGAGTAATGCTAATATCCACCCCACCATGTTCAATACTATTCCTTAATAAATTGCTTAATATTATTTTTAGCGGATGAAGTTGAACGGGCAAACAAGTATCGTCAGAAAATAATTGAATTTTTTGCTCATGACCATGAACCCGTTGCTGCTCCTCGATAATACTGGCAAGTAAAGGCGATAACGCGACGTTTTCCTTTTCTAAGCTGGAACACTCTTTATTAGTCAACCACAGTAAGGTTTCAATGAGTGACTTCATTTGATTGGTCGCTTGGGAAGCATACAGCGTTGGCCCTGTAAGCTCACCTTGTTGTAATGCGAGGATTTCGAATGAAGATTGGCATATGGCAACTGGCGTTCTTAACTCATGGCTAGCAAAGCGTAAAAAATTAAGTTCGCGTTGCTGAGCCTCTTGAAGCTGTAAAATCGAGTTATCTAAAGCATCAACAATAGCTTTTAATTCAGCATATTCTTGTTGCGGCAAACTCAGTTTGCCTCCGGCTTCCCAGTCATGCTGCTTAATCGCATGGCTAATTTGATGCACAGGCGTAATCACTTTGCTTTGCATATAAAACGCTAAGCTTGCACTGGCACAGAAGGTTATCAGCACTAGCAGCAAAATGGCCGTCATGTTTTTAGGGGCAAATTGCAAGTCATGGGTAACACTAAACTGCAGCCAAACGTAGAGCGGCTGGCCAGCTTGGGTGTAGTACACACTCAGCGCGTTAACAATGGGGCCTTCTGCATGCTCATAGCGAATTTTGCTCGCATCTGTTAAGACTTCATTGTGACTTAACTCACGAATGTGTGGCGGAATATCTAGCCAATGAGAATAGACGGTTAAGTTATCGGTTTTTAAAATCGGCTGATGCTGTAATGGTTGCTGAGTTGGCTGCGCCACCTTCAGTAATGCTTCGGCTGCTTGCCCTGCATTATGCATTGTGACTTCATGCATAGAAATCATACCTGCACACATCATGCAAAGCGGGATAAAACTATTCACGCCTAAGGTTATTAATAGAAAAATCACTCCCCACACTTGATAGCTACGCTTAAGGCTAAATTTAGGCGCTTGCATTGATGTCATCCCTAAGGCTTAAGCCAACGCCACGAATTGTATGTAATATTTGCCGCTCAAAGGGGCGATCGATCACTCGGCGCAAAAGATGAATATGGCTGCGCAAGCTGTCACTATCTGGTGCACAGTCGGGCCAAAGCATTCGCTCAATCTCTTCTCTACTCACTGTTTCTGGACTACGACGCGCTAATAAAGCCAGGATCTGCCATCCGGTTTTAGACAAAACCAACAGTTGCCCTTGCCGATACACCATGTGGTTTGCAAAATCGATTTCTAGGTCACCAATAGTCAACCTTTGGGGCGCGGGACGGCGCTGGGCAACCACCTTTAGCCGCGCGACCAGCTCCTCCATCGCAAAGGGTTTGACTAAATAATCGTCCGCGCCAACAGCAAAACCACTCAAGCGATCATTCAGACTACTACGTGCAGTTAACATGATTACTGGTGAGGGAATACACTGTGCTTTCCAGCGTTCACACGCCTCAATGCCATCACCATCCGGTAAATTAAGATCGAGAATAATGGCGTCAAACTGCTGCTGGCTGATCAATATTTCGGCTTGCGCTAGGTTGAACGCGTAATCACACTCTATGCCACTCAATTCAAGATATTGGATGATGTTGTTAGAGAGCAGCCGATTGTCTTCAACCAGTAATACCAACATATTTAGATCAACTCATATTGATGGGCGAGATGAATTAAGTTTGCTCGATTCGTCGCCCCAAACTTCCTACGCATTGATTCCATATGGTATTCAACTCCCCTAATACTTATCGGGAGCTGGATTGAAATTTCATCATTCTGCAGGCCGTTTGCGACCATAACTAAGATATCTCTCGCATTATCTTTCAGTAGAGAACTTTGAAGAAACGGATTAAACAATGACTTATTACATTCAAATAGCTTGTTTTGGGCATCCTTTAAGGTCGCGCTCAAATCCGTTAATTGGATATCCGAATCATCCAGATGACTCAGCAGGATAAAGCGACCCACCCAATGTCTATTGCTATGGCATCCAACGGGCCAACTTAATACGGTTTGAATATGGTGTTTATTGAAAAGTCGGCGGACCTTGTCACTTTTCTCACACGACAAACGATACATATAAGATTTTGATGTATCTAACGAAAAACCAAAATTAAAGTCACTAGCGGCAATCTGACTTAAATAAAAACGCTGCAATTGGGCAACTTTTGGGGATGAAGCTACGCTGGCAGTGGGTTTACGCAGCGAGGCTTGCGAGAACAGGTTGGTTTCTTTTGGAAAGTGATAGTTTTCATACGCACAATGTGCGACCCCTTGAAACCAGAATCCACTAAAACCGTGCGGTTTCAAAGCAGTACTTATCGCCTGAATAACGTCTTGTAATGTCGATGCCGTATTGGCATTTGATAGCGCCCGTTTAGCGTCCATAAATACCCCCAAACAAAATATGATTAGAAGGTATCTCAATACAAGCAACAAACAAAACTTATAGATACATATACTTACATTTGATCTCAAAACTAAAAGTTATTTTTTACATCCCGTTTTTTTGACATAGTTTTGACGTTCGTAACGCTAAACTGCAACGATCTTTGCTAACTATAAGTCGATTGCCTCCAACAAGCCTGGCGCTTCGGCTCGTGCAAGACACCATATTTGAACATGCACGTATCGCGCTTCAAATAAACGGGCGATTTCCGCAACCGTCGTGCCTGTCGTCACCACATCATCCACTAACGCAATCCGTTGATAGGCAAAATCGGCATTTAACTCAAAGGCATCCTGTAGATTTCGTCGCCGCTGCGCGCCATTGAGTCCAGCTTGTGGGCGGGTATCTTGCAACCGAACCAATCCGTCACTGATCAGAGGGAGCGAGAGCTGCTTCGATAATTCATGTGCGATGAGCCAAGCTTGATTAAATCCGCGTTGCCTTAATCGGTTGGGGTGTAAAGGAACTGGTACTATGGCCTGGGGTAGAGTGGTTAATCCTTGCTGTTCAAGCTGACCAACGCGCGTCACTAAGGCTTGGCACAATAAGGGTAAGGCGGCAAGTTGTCCCTGATATTTGATAGCGGCTATCCAAGGGCCAAAGCCTTGATGATAACTACAAGGAGCGATGACTTTTCGCGGCTGATGCTTTTGGCATTGACCACAATATTCCAGCTCAAGTTGCATGGATTTGCCGCAACCTAAGCAAATGGGGCAGTGATACAAGCCAGTTTGCAGGCATACCTGGCAAAATCCTGCTTCCGTTGAATTTAGGGATTGGTGGCACAGTAAGCAGCGGTTAGGTAAACTGCCAGCCAAGCAACGATGCCCCCAATGCGAGACTAAGCGTAATAGCTTCGCCCCCTGTTGCGACCAAATCCATTTGCTATCACCCGACATACAACATCCTATTTGAGGTATTTTAGTGAACGCTACAACGTCTACTCATCATCCCCAACTGCATATCGAAACCATTGGCCAAGGGCCAGATCTGGTGATGATCCACGGTTGGGGGGTTAATAGCGCCGTGTTTACGCCGCTGCATGAGCAACTGTCTGAGTATAGAGTGCACTATGTCGATCTGCCGGGTTTTGGCTTAAGCCAACCGATAGCGGGCGATTTATCTGCTTGGGTCGATGCGTTAATCAGTAGCTTACCCGCCAATGCAATTTGGGCTGGCTGGTCGCTGGGCGGTTTAGTGGCAACTCAAGCTGCCATTCGCTATCCATTGCGGATTAAAGGACTAGTCACTATCGCCTCTTCCCCCTGTTTTATGGCAAGGGAAGCAGAAGCATGGCCCGGTATTCCGCCACAAGTGCTCAGTATGTTTGGCGAGCAGCTTGGGCAAAACTTACCTAAAACCATTGAGCGCTTCTTAGCAATTCAGGCCATGGGCAGTGAAACTGCCAAAGACGATATCAAACAGCTACGGGATTTAGTCTTAGCTCGCCCACTTCCCGATGCTGCGGCATTAACTCAAGGCCTTGATATGCTGAATCAAGTTGATCTGAGACCGCAGTTATCGAGCATCAGCCAACCTTGGCTACGGATTTGGGGCAGGCTTGATGGACTCGTGCCCAAACGCGTCCAACCTAAAATGCCAACAGCAAGCCACATCACCGATGTGATGCTCGCCAAAGCATCCCACGCGCCATTCGTGTCACATAGGCAAGAATTCTTACAAGCACTCTTACCTTGGTTGGCACAATTCAAGGACTAATGCTTTATCTTTGTGCAATTAGTGGCTAGTATTTAACCATTAAGGCTACAAGGAATTTTTCATGCTGCTTGTCAGTAACTACCCCCAAGTTCCGCTAGCGACCACGAATGTCGCGACGGACTCGGCTCGGGTCGACAATCAGCTAAAACCAGTGGTAATCCCACCTCAGGCTGCGACTAAAGGCCATGAAGAACGCGCCTTTAACCCGCAAAATGAACGTACTGCTGACCAAGCTCAGCAACAGGCTCGATTACTTGAGCAAAATCAGCAACAAGTTCAACAAAAGCAGCAGCAACAGCAATCCTCGCAGCAACAGAGTCAACAACAGCAAGAAAAACAAGCTCCAGTTGTGGCTGCTGATCGCGCACTTCCTAAAACGCTTAGGGTGCCAGTCCGAGGTCCTGCGGCCTTGCAACGCAAGGATATTCGCTTAAAGGTTGGCCAAAACAATACTCCGCCAACAAATACTAATGCAAAAACCAATACCAGCGCCGCTCGTCAACCTATACAAGGGGAGTCACCTCAGTTTTATCAACAAGTTGGGCAACGTATTAGCCAATATTATGCGCAACAGACTCAACCAGAGGCCGAGCCCGCCATGTCGTCATGGATTTGATGGGTTATGGCGTGTAGAAATAAAAATGCCGCTGATTAAGCGGCATTTTTTATGCGGTTATTTGCTCAAGTTACCCGAGCGATACAGCTCTTGCTGGTAGGCTAGGCTGCCCCACAGAGCCCAACTTAAGGCCTTTTTCTCCAGCGCCTGCGCCGCTGGCGCATAAGGCGTTAAGTGCTCAGTTTTTTCATCATATTGGAAACCTTGCGCCGCTTTCTCTGGCTGCAGGATCACCACATCCTTGCCTTCCATCAACGCAAAATTTTTGTCGTATTGCATCAGTGCACGTCCAGGCCAATCATCGCTGACCTGAGTTAAGTCACGCCCTAACATAGGGTAAGAGTCTGAAATACCAATCAAAGATAACAAGGTTGGCGGTAAGTCGATTTGACTCACGATACGGTGATCGCGTTTTGGTGCAACATTATCCCCAAGGATTAACCCAGGAATACGGAAACGCGATACTGGCACCAGATCCGCACCACCGACTCGACTGTCATGGTCAGCTACCACAATAAAGACGGTGTCCTTCCAGTAGTCGGCATTTTTGGCCAGCTTAAAGAACTCACCAATCGCATAATCGGCATATTTTGCCGCGTTATTACGGGTTTGTTTTGGTTGCTCATACAGCTCAATACGGCCATCGGGAAATTCGAATGGATCGTGGTTACTCGAGCTAAACACTAAACTAAAGAACGGTTTACCTTCGCTATGCAGACGCTCAAACTCACTATTTGCCTTACGCATTAAATCTTCATCAGAAGCACCCCAAGAGCCGACAAACGCAGGAGATTTATAATCCTTCTGATCGATAATGTCGCTAAAACCATTCCCGAGGAAGAAGCTACGCATATTGTCAAAATGGCTCTCACCACCATAGATAAATTGGGTGGTATAGCCGTGATTTTTTAACAATTCAGCGATACTGAAGAAACCCGTCTGGCTCTTGCCTAATTTCACCACCGCACGGGCTGGCGTAGGGGTAAAACCAGTCGTAACAGCTTCAATTCCGCGCACAGAGCGTGTGCCAGTGGCGTAGAGATTATCGAAATACCAGCCTTCCTGTGAGAGGGCATCGATATTTGGCGTTAACGGCAAACCACCTAAACTCCCCACAAAACGGGCTCCCAGACTTTCTTGCAGCAGGATCACTAAATTTTTAGGCTTTCCGGTATAACTGGCTTGGTTAAAGCTCAGAGAGGGAAGTTCATTTGAGGTAAACGCACTCTCAGGGCGACCGCTCTCCTGCCTAATGACCTTGATAATCTCATCTTTGTCCAAGGAGCCATACACCTTAGAAGCATCTTCCTCACTGCCCATTTGTTTGATCGCAAATACTAAAGAATAAGCGGAGTTAATCACTAAGGAGTTTACTAATGGATCATCGGCAAATGCCACCATCGCAGGGTTAATCGGTCTATGACCTAAGGTTGAACGCGCACCCAATAGGGTCAAAATGATAACCAGCACGGCTAACACCGGGCGCCAATACCAACGGGGGAAACGCAGGTTTTTACACAACTTACCGCTCAATACCCAGCCGCCCCATAGGGTTGCGATACTCAGCACCACAGAAAAAATCAGCTCAAGCTTGCGTCCCGCCCACAGCATCGACAGCACTTCTTTGGGATAAATCAAATACTCCACATACAAACGATTAGGGCGAATGCCATATTCCTCAATAAAGGCGGGCGTCGACACTTCGAGGAATAAGATAGTCCAGAGGCCTATGGTTAGCCATAAACGCAGAATCCATTGCCATGCTCGGCCAATCAAATGATCGCCCGAAAATATCGCCGTACCTAAAGCAGCCACACCCCATAACCAACATAGGGTTGCAATATCGACACGAATACCTTGCAGCAACAAATGCGACCAACCGTCAACAGCGGCTACACGTTCGCCCTGCCACAGGCCTAAACCGATTCGGCTAGCGGTAGCAATAGCCAGTACTAACAGACTGAAAATAAGAATGACGCGAAAGGGCCCGTGGGCGCCCTTGCGTCCACCAGCAGATAAACCTGACTGCATGTATTACCCCAAAAACATTAAACGCACACTCAGCTTTGGAGTGTCAATTTGAAAAATTACCAGAAGTTGCTATATGACAACCGATCTGGCTTAAGGTTGCATTAAATTGCCGCCTTTATATTACCTGTCGTAGCAAACATGCAACAATTTTGTGATTGAGGGGTAAAAAATGTCGACTCGGGCACATGCTAATGCCCGAGTCGCATCGAGATGACTTACTTTTTCAGTTTAGCGAAAGCATCAGCAAAGGCATTGCCCATCGCCGCATTGACAGGGGCTGGCTTGGGTGCTGACCGCCCAGACTGAGGTTGTGATGATTTGTGTTGTGACGCTTTGTGCTGATTCGGCTTGTTACCCTGATGCTTACCCTGCACTGGCGTGCGAGTTTGCGACTTACTCTGATCAATCGCCTCATCCAGACGCATACTCAGGCCAATTCGGCGGCGCTCCACATCCACTTCCATCACCTTCACTTTTACCACATCACCCGCTTTGACCACGGTATGGGGATCGGTAATAAATTTGTCGGTTAATGACGAGATATGCACTAAACCATCTTGGTGCACGCCGATATCCACAAAGGCACCAAAGTTAGTCACGTTGGTGACAACGCCTTCAAGGATCATCTCAGGTTTCAGATCCTTAAGCTCTTCAACCCCATCTTTAAACTTAGCGGTTTTAAACTCGCCACGGGGGTCGCGGCCAGGTTTATCTAGCTCGCTAAGGATGTCGGTCACTGTCGGCAGACCAAACTCAGGAGTCGTAAACTCCTGCGGTTTGATGTTGCGTAATAATTCTGAATTGCCGATAAGGCTGGCCACATCGACTTGTTTGGTCTTGGCAATCGTTTCGACCAGCGAATAGGCTTCGGGGTGAACCGCTGACATATCTAATGGATTATCGCCGTCACGAATACGTAAAAAGCCTGCGGCTTGCTCAAAGGCTTTAGGGCCTAAACGCGGTACTTTTAACAGTTCTTTACGATTTTTGAAGGCGCCGTTGGCATCGCGGTAATCCACCACGTTTTTGGCCAAGGTTTTATTTAAACCTGCAACTTGCGATAGCAAAGGCACAGATGCCATGTTTAAGTCCACGCCCACACCGTTTACGCAATCCTCGACCACGGCCTCGAGCGAGCTAGAAAGCTGGCTTTGACTCACATCGTGTTGATATTGACCAACGCCAATAGACTTCGGCTCAATCTTCACCAGTTCCGCTAATGGGTCCTGTAAACGACGGGCAATTGAGACCGCACCGCGAATCGAAACGTCTAGCTCAGGGAATTCCAGCGCCGCCAGCTCTGATGCGGAATACACCGAGGCGCCCGCTTCGCTCACCATCACTTTGGTCAGCTGTGGTTGGCTATCCTTGAGGCTGGCGATCAACTCAGCCGCTAATTTATCGGTTTCACGGGAGGCGGTGCCGTTACCAATCGCAATTAACTCTACCTTATGCATTTGCACTAAGTTGGCCAGGGTACGAATCGACTTGTCCCATAAATTCTGTGGTGCATGGGGGAAAATCGTGGTGTGTGCCACCAACTTACCCGTGTTATCCACCACGGCGACTTTAACGCCAGTACGTAGACCTGGGTCTAGGCCCATGGTTGCCTTGGCGCCCGCTGGCGCGGCCATCAGCAAATCACCCAAGTTACGGGCAAATACGTTAATGGCTTCCGCTTCGGCGCGCTCACGCATTTGCGAGATAAACTCGGTTTCCATTTGCAGGGCAATTTTAATTCGCCATGTGGCAGTAACGACCGTTTTGAGCCACTGATCCACACTGCTATCGCCCAGCTTTAAACCTAAATGGTCACTAATGATGACTTCGCAATAACTGCCTTGACCGGCCTCTGCACCGGGATCGGCATTCATCGATAATGACAGGAAGCCTTCATTACGGCCACGGAGCATCGCTAAAGCGCGGTGAGATGGCACTTTGGCCAAAGGTTCGTTGTGCTCGAAATAATCACGAAACTTCGCGCCGTCCTTTTCTTTGCCGGCGATAACACGGCTCTCTAACACACTGTTTTGGCTTAAATGTTCACGAACTTTACGCAGTAATTCCGCATCTTCGGCGTAGCGCTCCATTAGGATATAACGGGCGCCTTCCAGCACCGCTTTGGTGTCGGCAAAACCCGCTTCTAGATTCAGATAACCCGCAGCCAATGCTTCAATATCGGCATTGCGATCCGCTAACAAGGTTTCGACCAGCGGCTCTAATCCCGCTTCAATGGCAATTTGGCCCTTAGTGCGGCGCTTAGGTTTGAAGGGAAGATACAGATCCTCGAGACGCGTTTTACTATCGGCGCCTTCGATTTCCCGTTGCAGCTCAGGCGTTAATTTACCCTGTGCTTGAATGCTGGATAAAATCACCTGACGTCTGTCATTTAACTCACGCAAATAACCTAAACGGCTGTACAGCGTACGTAACTGGGTGTCGTCTAAACCACCAGTCGCCTCTTTACGATAACGGGCGACGAAGGGAACAGTGGCACCATTGTCGAGCAAATCTATGGTGGCAGTGACTTGATGCTCACGAACATTGAGTTCCTGAGCAATAATTTGGGCAATAGTCTGCATAAATAAAGTATCGTGCCTAACGGTTTGATTAATCCTAATTGCGCCCAAGATACCACAGGCGCAGTCGTTGTTTCATATGATGCGAGCGATTTGCCGCTGAAAATCGCCGAGAGTTTGATCTCGGGAGGTTTATTCCCCCTCGTCCGCGAGCGCCGAGTTAAGCAAGGTGTCGAACGGCGTATAACGGATTTCGTTGATATACCATGTCTTTGGGCCAGAGGGCGTTTGCACCACCACTTCATCATCAACTTGTTTGCCGATAAGCGCCCGTGCCATGGGGGAATCAATAGTGATATAACCCAGTTTAGTATCGAGCTCATCTTTACCGACAATCCGATAACGCACGCGCTCACCCGCGTCGTTTTCAAGCTCAAACCAAGCACCAAAGTAAATTTTGCCTTCCTGCTGGGGAGAATAGTCGACAATTTTGAGCTCTTCGAGGCGCTTAACCAAATAGCGAACACGGCTATCTATTTGACGCAAAAGCCTTTTATTATAAGTGTATTAGTACCACTCTAGTACACATACTAAAGTAAATAAAAAACAGTAATGACAACCAATTTATTAGCTTACTTAGTTACCTTTGACATAATAAGAACCATTAACTATATACTTAATTACTATAACTGTCGGGGAAGGTGTTTTGGCTTACGTTCTAAAGAGGCATGTAAACTATAAAGCGAATCAGTCAGCTTTAATGGTTACTCTTCCGGCAATTTTTACTGAAAAGGGTCTCCTTGTATCGTATCTTAGATTCCTCTATTCAAAACGTCACAGATCTCAATCTTGGATTGAACGAAATGTATTTGCAATAGAACTACTACTGAAATTTATTAATGCCCATGTAAATACTTCTACTTCGGCCACGGAGATGCTTCGCTCTTTTGTCGATACCCTTTGCTTTGGTTCTATAGATAACTCAAACGATGACCAATCTGGTTTGTACTGGCAATCAAGAAGGGTTGAAGATGTTAACGTACTACTTGGCCACATCAACTTCTATTGCGACTATCTAGATGAACTTCATGGTCATGAGCTACCCAATTTAAATCCATTAAGAAAAGCCACTACAGCTGAAGAGAGAATGCGCTGGTGCGCTTACTATAAACGTCAGTCAAACTGTTTCTTAAACCATCTTAGCAATCCATCAAAACATCAATCCTCTGTGGTGCGCAACATTCAAGGCCCCTTGAATCATTTACTGGCGATTGAATCAGTACATCGTTTCCCAGAAAAACATTTCGAACGTTTCTTACAATATGGTTTTCTCAATACCCGAACCGGCTACATGGATTTCGGGAGCCTGTTAATTGTGATGCTGATGCATTATGGCGGATTAAGATTATCTGAATGTTTTCATATCTATACAAGTGACATTGCTATTGATACTAAAAATGGATCTGCAATAGTTTCGGTTTTTCATCCTAGTGATGGTGTAAGTCCTGAACCAGGGTTTTCAAATCGCAGAGACTACTTAAACTGTCGCTTTCATCAAAAGCCACGTAATGAATACAAACGATCCCATAAGCTGTATTCCGGCTGGAAGCAACCTCTGCTAACAAATCGAAACCTATCATTTGATGTAATGTTATTTCCTAATAGCAAAGCAAGTGAGTTCACTTGGTTACTGCAGCAATACCTAGCTGTAAGAGTTGATGGAGCTCATCCATATCTTTTTACCAACTCAAAAGGTGAGCCAGAGTCAAAGAAAAACTTCATTCAAAAACACAAGCGGGCTGTGGAGCGGGTTGGTCTTGTATCAGGGAAACATCTCGGCACCAGCCAACACTCTCACAGGCATTCCTATGGTTATCGACTAGCAACATCAGGCTTCAACCAATTAGAAATACAAAAAGCGATGCATCATAAAAGTCCCGATAGTTGTCTTGTCTATATAAAACCACAAGACAAAGAAATTAGAGACAAGGCGAGAGAGCTTGGATTATGAGAAAAAACTTCTATCCCACTTTAGCTGAGGCCCAACGGGCAGTAGAGGTATTGACCATCACCAGTGTAACGAATTATCAAGATCGTTATCGGGAAGACCCACGCCTTCCTTCCGGCCCACATAATGTCTATAACAGCGAATGGAAAAGCTGGCCAGCATTTTTAGGGAAGGAAGTGAAAATCCATTATCAGACTCTAACTGAGGCTCAAAAAGCCGCACAAGCATTGGGGATTGCTAAATGGTCAGAATACAAGCTACGTTACAAGGAAGATCCGCTCTTACCCTCTTGCCCTCACCATATATATAAGCAAGACTGGCAAAACTGGCCAACATTTCTCGGTATGGAAGCAAAAAATTTCTACGCTACAATTCTTGAAGCCATGCACGCCATACAGATATTAGGTATCTCCACACAGCCAGAATATGCACGACGTTACCGTGAAGATCAACGTTTACCCTCTTGCCCTCATATCGCCTACAAGAATGAATGGAAAAACTGGCTAAAATTTCTGGGAAAGGAAGTGAAAAACTTCTATCCAACCCTTACTGACGCACAAGAAGCCACAAAAAAATTAGGCATATCCACACAGCAAGAATACACACTGCGCCACAGTAAAGATCCACGTTTACCCGCTTGCCCTAATCAAACCTATAAGCAAGACTGGAAAAACTGGCCAGCATTTCTGGGCAAAAAGAGAAAAAATTTCTATCCATCTTATATCGAAGCTCAAAAAGCCGCACAACTGCTCGACATACATACCCGAGCTGAATATAACAAGCGCTACCATGAAGACCCACGCTTACCCTCTTCCCCCGATAACTTCTACAGCCAAGATTGGCAAAACGTGAAGGCATTTCTTGGCATAAAGGAAAAAAAATACTACCTCACTTACGCCGAAGCACAGAAAGCTACGTTAATGTTAGGCATCACTAAATCATGTGAATATTATCAACGGTACAAGGAAGATCCTCTCTTACCAGCAACCCCAAGTAACATCTATAAACAAGACTGGAAAAACTGGTCAAGATTCCTAGGTCAGGAAAAAAAATGCTTATATCCCACCTTAATCGAGGCTCAAGATGCCACACGAAATCTAGGAATAAATACACAATTAGACTATAAACAACGTTATCGTGAAGACCCTAGGTTGCCATCTAATCCACATAATTACTATGTTCATCAATGGCAAAATTGGCAGAACTTCTTAGGTGAAAGAAAGAGATTTTACTCCAATCTCGCTGATGCTCAGCAAGCTACACAGAAATTGAGCATCATTACACAGCAAGAGTACAACCTGCGTTATAGTGAAGATCCACTTCTACCTGCTACTCCCAATAGGGTTTATGCTCAAGATTGGACAGGGTGGCCAACATTTCTCTTACCTAAAAAAATAACGTGCATAGAATGTTTAAAAAAAGCATGCAGAACTCTTGGCATAAAAGATTCTCGACATTACCGACAAACACAAAAACAATACAAACAATTACCTGTAAACCCAAATAGAAAATTTACAAATTGGATAGATTGGTTCGATCTGTTAGATATCCCTCGTCCATACCCATATGAAAAACTGCGCTCGATAGTTATAGAGCAAAAATGTCGTACTCTGGCAGATTATAAAAAAATGCGCGTAAAGCTAAATGATCCCCATATTCCTGCATCCCCGATTGAGTTATACAGAGGAAAAGGGTGGACAAATACATTTGACTTCTTCGGCACTACAAGACCATATCAAGTCAAGTATTTTGAGCCACAGTGGAAAGGATGGGCCAACTCGATAACCGAATTTTTAAAATCTGCAAAGGGGGGGGACACCAAAGCAAAAGATCTTTGTGAGTTTGTTCGAGAATATATTGAGCCTAATAACCTTGACACTTCACCACTGGAATACTTAATCAGAGGAAAAACCAACATTCAACCAATGCTCAAATTGTTTGAAAAAGTTCCTATTACACGTAAAAAGAAGTGGCTTTTTTCAATCAATGAATATTTAAACTGGATAATTGTTAATTTTCTAACGATTGAAGATGAAGATACGGGAGAGATATCTCGTATAAAAGGAGCCAAAAATCCTTTTTCACATGTCAATTTCGATGGTGAGCAAATACCAGTATCAATCAATGAGACGAACAAACTAGCCCTACCCTATCAATTCGTAAAAGACGCCAGAGAATGGATCCTACCTCCGAACTCAATGCTCAACCAGACTAGCTACTCAGAACTGCATCACCTTCATAAGTTCTCTGCTGACTGGATTCTTATCGATGATTCATTCCCCATTGACCCCTCAGATCCTGACTGTGTTACTAAAGTTGAAGGTGAAAAAACGTTCCTATGGTTGCCTATTTATTGGTCCTATACCTATGCATTAATGCAGTTACCAGCTAGGGGAAGGCAAATAATTTATTGCGACTCAGGTGAAGCAGATACAGAGATGCCTGACATTCAAAATGGTACTGTCGTATGGCAAGAGAACTTAAGTCATTTAGCGGGTCTCACCACACGTCAAAGCATGGTCAGCAAAACAAAAGATAATGACTTTGGTGTTTACTACACTTCAAATAAGACTAACTTCAACGGCGAAGGTTATGCCATCCCATTTATGCCACTGGAGTTAGCTTACTGGCTGATAAAGTTAAGAAAATGGCAAGAAAAATACAACCCTATCGTAGCACCGACAAAATGGCTTGATTGCACCCGAACTAACTTAAATGAGATCCAAAGAAAACAAAAAGGTATTAACTGTTTCCTCTTTCGAGACTTTCAAGAAAACGAACCAGGTACATTTGGTGGACGCTTAGCAACAAGGCTGGCAGCAGCACTATTTTCCTCATCAGGAGAGCAGTTGGATTCCGCAACCTATAACGGACAAAACTATAAAGAGAGCTACAAACAACTACAACAATTACAGAGTATCCCTATTTCACGCTTTAAGTCGCAATATACGCCTCATTCCATGCGAGTAAGCCTGATCAATGCTTATGCTTATGAATTCGGCATGCCACTAGAAGTGATTATGAAGCTAGTCGGGCACTCGTCTATTATCATGTCTATCTACTACATAAAAAGTGGCAAAACAGGCGCAAATATTCGAGAACGACTAGAGGTCGGAGAAAAGCAAGCATTAAGCAAAAGCACAGATACATTAAGAAGTTTCATAGAGGCTCAACGAATTGAGCAGTGTAAAAGCCAGTTGGTAGCAAATAGCCAAGAATTTCTGCAAACCATAGATAATGTTCGGCCAGCTTCAAGCTATCTATTTAAAGATTTTGGCATGTGCCCTGTTGGTGGCGCTTTTTGTAGCGAAGGCGGGGCTCCAGTGGCAATGAAAGCGAATATCTACCACCCAGTCAATGCGGGGTACCTAGGGGAGCAAAATTGCATTCAATGCAGATTCTTTGTTACTGGACCAGCCTTTATGATGGGACTAGCGGCACTGTTTAATGAAATAAGCTTAGCTGTTAATACTCAATCACATCGCTACGCAAAGTTAGAAGGCGAGCTAAGTCAAACTGTAACCCAAATCGATGTGATCTCACATGAAATCTATCAACAAAAATCCCACAATGAGCAATTGGATAAACTCGAAAAGGAGAAAGGACAACTCCAAGCCGAAAGACGGAAACTAAATTCCGAGATAGAGACTAGAGCGAAGAAAATGGACTTATATATGTCTGATATGAATTCCATCCATAAACACCTGATTAGCTGCAAAAACGTTATCAACCAAGAAAAGCCTCGAAACAGTTCCAAGCTGCATTTGATCGTACCTCATGAGTTTGAAATAAATATTAAGCTGGATGATGTCAGTGGTTTCCAGCAGCTATCTGAAGTATGTGAAAATGCCGAACTCTATCATAGCTGTAGCGACGAATTAGCCGTAACCAGACGCAGTCAGGCTCTCGATAAAGTATTGATTCAAAATGGGTTGAACCCACAGTTTGTGTTCCTTAGTGAAGAGCAACAACTAGCTGTTGGCAATCAAATGACTCAACTAATGCTCACAAGACTGCAAAGCTGGGAAAAGATCGATAAGCTTATTAATGGCAGTCTAGGGTTAAACGACTTCACAGAGACCGATGCGTTATCGACACGTGATATCAAAGAGTTATTCGCAAAATCTACCCCTCTAAAGTTGGTAAATTAATATGTCAGAAATCTCCCCTCAAATAGTACTTGAACAACTAAAGAAGACGGTCTCTTCACGCATTCAGAGTTCACTAGATGCTATTTATCAAATTTGCATTGAACAGCAAGAAAGAGGGCTAAGCGAATTTGGCTATTCTACTATTGCACGGCTTGGAAAGGGCCGTGGAGTCCCAGCAGCTCAGAGCATTCGCAATAAAACAGGAGAACCATATAGAACACTTATTGCTAGCTTCGTAAAAACCATAGAAAAATCTGAAAAATCGAACACAACAACAAGCAAAAGTAAACGCTACGCATGGATTGATGAACTAAAAGATCCTGTTGTAAAACTTCAAGCTAACATCCTCTATTCTCAGAAAATTGCAGCGGAAAAATTAGCAGAAGAAATCGCACCAATCGATCAAGTTATTGAGATATTTGACGGCGATTCATCCGCATCAACAACCGCTAAACTCACCAACTTGGAACGTGATGCTTTAGAGCACCTAATCTCATCGGAGTTTTTGCGCCGACAACGATTGGAGCTAGGCCCAAATGGAAGTATATTAACCGTCGATAAACAAGAGACATTTTTCCCTGTTGCAACCTTAGATGCGATTAAAAAAGCATTACAGTATTTGTAAACAAGGACTAGGAATACACCGTTGAAAACCAACCTAATTACCCGAGAAGGGTTCGAGAAACTCAATAAAGAACTTAATTACCTCTGGCGTGAGTACAGACCTGAAATAACGAAGAAAGTGACTTGGGCAGCGAGTCTTGGTGATCGCTCAGAGAATGCTGATTACAAGGAAAACAAGAGATTACTTAGACAAATTGATTCGCGTGTGCGTTATCTGAGAAAACGCATTGAAGCTGTGAAGGTTGTCGAATATTCCCCCCAACAAGATGGAAAAATATTTTTTGGTGCTTGGGTACAAATCGAAAATGATGCGGGTGATACAAAGAACTTCCGTATAGTTGGCCCTGACGAGATCTATGGTAGAAATGACTATATTTCGATCGATGCGCCAATGGCTCGTGCTTTGCTGAAAAAAGAAGTAGATGACGAAGTTGTGGTCAGTACACCATTAGGTGAGCATACCTGGTATGTAAATTCTATTTCCTACAAAAATCCTCAAAAAGAGAATGGAAAATAGAAAAATCTTTTAAAAACAAAATAATGATGAAAACCAGCGGGTGAAATCCTAATCATCGAAATACGCAGCTCACGGATTTGGGTGACTTCTCAGCGTGACTCCAGTATCAGAAATACCGAAAGTTCTATATCTGAAAAATGGTGATGAGTTCTTTGCTATTTGTGGACAAATACACGGTGAATTCACCCTCAAGAAGGGAAATCCCTAATTGTTAACCAAGGTTTGTAGTCTGCATGCTGGCCACCACCTCAACCTTCCTTTATCCACTTGGCAAATTGCTGCTCTGAACAGCCATTTAATCGTGAAGCCATAAAAAACCACCGATATTAGCTCGTTAGTCGAGCATAATGACGATGGTTTTAGTATGCAACTTTATTACCTCTCTTTTTTAGAGCTGATGAGCTTATAGTACTATCAACCTAAACGGTAATATTGGTGCTTTCTTTTTGAGTTATGCTTCCAACTTTTTGCTACATCAAAGACA
>NZ_JTLE01000094.1:2954742-2960810 GCF_000798835.1 Shewanella sp. ZOR0012 | reverse complement strand
TGTAGTGCCACTGGCCGTCGGCGTCGAGGCTGAACGTGCCGTAACTGCCCGCCACATTGGTTTGTGCGGTGAAGTGGTCCTGGCCCGTATCCGGGTCGGTGATTGTCAGTTTTCCATGGGTTTCGAGCTGGTCTGCCGTCAGGTTGGCGTCTTCAGTGACGGTGCCGCTGTCCACTCCCGCAATCACTGCGCCATCATCATGGCCGTTGATGGTAACGGTGATCTGGTGAGTGGTGCCGTCGACCGACTGAACAGTGAGGCTGTCGGTCAGTGTGCCGGTCTGTGAGAGCGCTTGAACAGTCGGGTTGGTGTTGTCCAGCGTGTAGGTCCAGTGGCCGTCCGCCGCGAGCGTGAAGCTGCCATAGCTGCCAGCGGCCTTCGTCTGCGCCGTGAAGGCGGCTTCCTGATCATCGATGTCGGTGACGGTGAGCTGGCCCGCCGTGGTGAGCTGGGTGTCTTCGGTGACCGCACCGGCATCCGTGCCGCTGATGACGGCGCCATCGTTGCTGCCGCTGACAGTGATAACCAGCTGCTGGGTGGCGGTTGCGCCTGCACTGTCGGTCACGCTGACCGGAATGGTCAGTGTCTCAGTCAGGCCTTGAGCCAGATGTTGGTAGGCCGCGTCAATTGGCTCGAAGCTGTAGCTGCCATCGGCGTTGAGCGTAAAGCCATCGACCGCATTGGCGAGACTGAAGGTAAGTGTGTCACCAGTATCCACATCGGTAGCAACCATCTGGCCCGTGAGCAACGAGCCATCTTCGGTTACCGATTGGCTTTGCGCGGTGAGTACTGGCACATCGTTCGTGCCGACGATATCGACGGAAATCGTGTGAGTGGTGCCGTCGGCGCTATGTACGGTGAAGCTGTCGTGCAGGAGCTGGCCTTCGCCAAGCCGCTGGATCTCAGTCTTGCTGTTGTCGACGCTGTAGCGCCAATAGGCCTGGCCGTTGGCCTGCGGGGTCAGGGTAAAGCTGCCGTAGCCGCTCAGGCCCGCGCCCTGCTGGGCCGGGAAGAGGCCTTCGCCGCTGTCCACATCGCCCACGCTGAGGTGGCCTTCGATGGCGGTGTGCTGGTCTTCCTTGAGCTGGCCGGGCGTGCCGTGGTCAGTGATGGTGGCGCCGTCGTTGGTGCCGGTGAGCGTAATCGTCAGGTTCTGAGT
This sequence comes from Shewanella sp. ZOR0012, assembly GCF_000798835.1. Lineage (NCBI taxonomy): Bacteria > Pseudomonadati > Pseudomonadota > Gammaproteobacteria > Alteromonadales > Shewanellaceae > Shewanella > Shewanella sp. ZOR0012. The sequence goes on along the minus strand of NZ_JTLE01000094.1, from coordinate 2,959,651 downwards.
GCTGCTGGCCCCGGCGCCGTCAGTCACGGTGACCGGGATGGTCAGCGTCTCGGTCCGGCCGGCGGCCAGGTGCTGGTAGGCCGCGTTGGACGGGTCGAAGCTGTAGCTGCCGTCGGCGTTCAGGGTGAGGCCGGCCACCGGCTGGTCGATGTGGAAGCTCAGGGTGTCGCCCGCATCCGCGTCGCTGGCCTGCATCTGGCCGCTGAGCAGGGCGCCGTCTTCACTCACCGACTGGGTTTGCGCGAACAGCACCGGGGCGTCGTTCTTGCCGTAGACCGCCACCGAAACCACATGGCTGGTGCCATCGGCACTGGTCACCAGGAAGCTGTCGGTCAGTTGGGCGCCGGCCTGCAGGTTCTGCACCGCCGACTGGCCGTTGTCCACGCTGTAGACCCAGTGGCCGCTGGCATCGATGCTGAAGCTGCCATAGGTGCCGGCCACCTCCTGCTGCGCGTTGAAGTGGCTCTCGCCGGCATCGGCGTCGCTGATGCCGAGCTGGCCGCTGGTCTGCAGCTGGCCGGCGTGATCGACGCGGATGTCGGTGACCGAGATGGTCAGCGCGTCGCTGACATCGGGCACGGCTCCCGCTGCGCTCAAGGGGGTGGGCAGGCCGTCGATGGGCACACTGCCCAAGGTGTTGTTGTGCACGTTGTAGCGCACATTGCCGGCGTAGTGCAGCTGCCCCTGGTCACCGCTGTCGTGCAAGTAGAAGGCACCGGAGCCGCCCACCGGCCCGTCCAGCACCAGCCGCGCACCCGGATGGCTCTTCAGCAAGTCCACCACCTGACCGAGGCCGATGTCGTAGCCGAACATGCCCTGGTTGCTGCCACTGGCCAGTACATGGCCATCCGCATCCACCACGTGGGGGTTGCCGCCGTAGAAGCTGAGAACCACGTTGCCCAGACTGCCCGCATCCTTGGCGTCGATCGCGTTGCCGATCTGTTTGAACAGGAACACGTTGCTCTTGAGCGTGCTGACGATGCTGGACAAAAGGTCGTGCTGGATCTCGTCGGCGCCCTGGATGCTCAGGCTCAGGGTGTGGGCCGTACCGTCGACGCTGTGCACGGTGAAGCTCTCGGTGGCGCTCTGTCCCGCGCCCAAGGCCTGCACGGCGGGGCTGTTGTTGTCGGCTTTGTAGACCCAATGGCCATCCGCACCCAGCGAGAGATGGCCGAACTTGCCGGCCAGGTCTGAGAGGGGCGTGAACTGGTCGCCACCGGCGTCCGGCGTGCTGGCGTGCAGCAGGCCTTGGGCGATGAGCTGGCCGCCGCTGACGTTCTGGTCTTCGGTCAGGGTCTGGTGATCCTCCCCGGTGATGACCGCGGCATCGTTCTTGCCGGTAATCGTGACGGTCACCTGATGCAGGCCGCCATCGGCGCTGGTCACGGTGAAGGTGTCTGTCACCTGCTGGCCGTCCTTGAGCGCTTGTACCTCGTGCTTGCTGTTGTCGAGCTGATAGCTCCACTGGCCATTGTCCAGCAGCGTGAAGCTGCCATAAGTACCGGCGGTATTGCTTTGCGCCACGAAGTGCGCTTCGCCGTCATCGGCATCCGTGATGGTCAGTCGGCCTCTGGTCGCCTGTGTTGAGTCCTCCGTGGTCGCGGCGCTAATGTCACCGCCAATCACCGCGCCGTCATTGCTGCCGGTCAGGTTGAGCGTCAGGTTCTGTGTGCTGGTCGCGCCCGCGCTGTCGGTCACGGTGACCGGAATCGTCAGGTTCTGGGTCTGGCCCTGGGTCAGGTGCTGGTAGGCCGCATTGGACGGATCGAAGCTGTAGCTGCCGTCGGTGTTGAGCGTGAAGCCATCGACCCCATTGGCTAGACTGAAGGAGAGTGTGTCACCGGTATCCACATCCGTGGCCACCATCTGCCCGGTGAGTTTGGCGCCATCTTCGGTGACCGATTGGCTTTGCGCGGTAAGTACTGGTGCGTCGTTGCTGCCAGTCAAGGTGATGGTCACTGTGTGGGTCGTACCGCCCACTGATTGGACGGTAAGGCTGTCGGTGAGGGTTTCGCCCGCCTTGAGCTGCTGAATGGCACTTTGGTTGTTATCGCTGACGTAAGTCCAGTGTCCTGCTTGATCGAGGCTGAACGTGCCATAACTGCCCGCCACATGGGTTTGTGCGGTGAAGTGGTCCTGGCCCGCGTCCGGATCGCTGATCGTCAGTTGTCCAGACGTGGTGATTTTTCCAGTAGTCACGTTACTGTCTTCAGTGACTGCGCCGCTGTCCACGCCAGCAATCACTGCGCCGTCATCATGGCCGTTGATGGTGACGGTGATGGTGTGGGTTGTGCCGTCCACCGACTGCACGGTAAGGCTGTCGGTCAGCGTGGCGTTCTGGCCAAGGGCCTGGACTGCACTGTTCTTGTTGTCCAGCGTGTAGGTCCAGTGGCCATCGGCCGCCAGCGTGAAGCTACCGTAGCTGCCCGCGGTTTTGACCTGTGCCGTGAAGGCTGACTCCTGGTCGTCGATATCGGTGACCGTGAGTTGGCCACTGGTTGTGAGCTGGGTGTCTTCGGTGACCGCGCCAGTATCTGTGCCGCTGATGACGGCGCCATCGTTGCTGCCTGTGACGGTGATAACCAACTGCTGGGTGGCGGTCGCCCCCGCACTGTCGGTCACGCTGACCGGAATGGTCAGCGTCTGCGTCTGGCCAGCAGCCAAGTGTTGATAAGCCGCATCAGTTGGGTCAAAGCTGTAGCTGCCATCGGCGTTTAGCGTAAAGCCAGCAGTCTGGGCGGTGGTGCTAAAGGTTTGGCTGTCGCCGATATCCACATCCGTAGCCACCATCTGGCCCGAGAGCTTGGAGCCATCTTCTGTGATGGATTGGCTTTGCGCGGTAAGTACCGGCGCATCGTTGCTGCCAGTCAAGGTGATTGTCACTGTGTGTGTCGTACCGCCCACTGATTGGACTGTGATACTGTCGGTCAGGGTTTCGCCTGCCTTGAGTTGCTGAACCGCGCTCTGACTGTTGTCGGCGCTGTAGCGCCATTGACCATCGGCGTCGAGGCTGAACATGCCATAACTGCCCGCCACATGGGGTAGTGCGGTGAAGTGGTCCTGGCCCGCGTCCGGATCGCTGATTGTCAGTTGTCCAGATGTGCTGATTTTTCCAGTCGTCACGTTACTGTCTTCAGTGACTGCGCCGCTATCAACCCCCGCAATCATGGCGCCGTCATCATGGCCGTTGATGGTGACGGTGACTTTGTGTGTCGTGCCGTCCACCGACTGCACGGTCAGGCTGTCGGTCAGCGTGGCGTTCTGGCCAAGGGCCTGAACCGCACTGTTCTTGTTGTCCAGCGTATAGGTCCAGTGGCCATCGGCTGCCAGCGTGAAGCTGCCGTAGATGCCCGCGGTCTTGGCCTGCGCCGTGAAGGCCGACTCCTGGTCGTCGATGTCGGTGACCGTGAGTTGGCCACCAGTTGTGAGCTGGGTGTCTTCGGTGACCGTACCGGCATCTGTGCCGCTAATGATTGCGCCATCGTTGCTGCCTGTGAGTGTAATCGTCAAATTCGCAGTGCTAGTTGCGCTAGCGTTGTCGGTGACTGTGATGGGGATCGAGAGCGTCTCAGTCTGGCCAGCGGGCAGATGTTGATAAGCCGCATTGGATGGATCGAAGCTGTAGCTGCCATCGGCGTTGAGCGTAAAGCCAGCCGTCTGGGCGGTGGTGCTAAAGGTTTGGCTGTCACCCGTATCCACATCCGTAGCCACCATCTGCCCGCTGAGTTGGGTGCCATCTTCGCTGACCGATTGGCGCTGCGCGGTAAGCACTGGCGCGTCGTTTGTGCCGACGATATCGACGGTAATCGTGTGAGTCGTGCCGTCGGCGCTATGTACGGTGAAGCTGTCGTGCAGGAGCTGGCCTTCGCCAAGCTGCTGGATCTCAGTCTTGCTGTTGTCGACGCTGTAGCGCCAATAGGCCTGGCCGTTGGCCTGCGGGGTCAGAACAAAGCTGCCGTAACCGCTCAGGCCCGCGCCTTGCTGGGCTGGGAAGAGGCCTTCGCCACTGTCCACATCGCGCACGCTGAGATGGCCTTCGATGGCGGTGTGCAGATCTTCCTTGATCTGGCCGGGCGTGCCGTGATCGGTGAGGGTTGCGCCGTCGTTGGTGCCGGTGAGCGTAATCGTCAGGTTCTGAGTGCTGCTGGCCCCAGCGCTGTCGGTCACTGTGACGGGAATTGCCAGTGTCTGGGTCTGGCCAGCGGCCAGATGTTGGTAGGCCGCATTGCTCGGGTCAAAGTTGTAGCTGCCATCGGCGTTCAGGGTGAAGCCCGCGACGCGGGTGCCAATGCTGAAGTGCAAGGTGTCGCCCTGATCCACATCGGTGGCGACCATCTGACCGCTGAGGCGGCTGCCGTCTTCCATCACGGATTGGCTTTGCGCAGTGAGCACTGGTGCGTCATTGCTGCCAGTGAGGGTCACGGTGACGGTATGATTGGTGCCATCGGCGCTGGTAACGGTGAAGCTGTCGGTGAGCGTGGCACCGGCTTTGAGTTGCTGGATAGCGGTTTGGCTGTTGTCAGCGCTGTAGCGCCACTGACCGTCGGCGTCGATGCTGAAGCTGCCATAACTGCCCGCCACATGGGTTTGTGCGGTGAAGTGGTCCTGACCTGCATCCGGGTCGGTGATTGTCAGTTGTCCACGGGTTTTGAGCTGGCCTGCCGTCAGGTTGGCGTCTTCAGTAACCGCGCCGCTATCGACCCCCGCAATCACGGCGCCATCATCATGGCCGTTGATGGTGACGGTGACGGTGTGGGTCGTGCCGTCCACCGACTGCACGGTCAGGCTGTCGGTCAGCGTGGCGTTCTGGCCAAGGGCCTGAACTGCTGGGAGACTGTTATCGAGCGTGTAGGTCCAATGGCCATCGGCCGCCAGCGTGAAGCTGCCGTAGCTGCCCGCGGTGTTCGCT
>NZ_JTLE01000094.1:2946311-2954732 GCF_000798835.1 Shewanella sp. ZOR0012 | reverse complement strand
GTTTGGGGAGCGCAGCCTCAATCAGTGCTTTACCTGCCGAAGTGAGCGAAACATGCACGGCGCGGCGATCTTCCTTACAGTGCTCACGGGCAATCAAGCCTTTATTTTCCAGCCGGTCTAAACGACTGGTCATAGCGCCTGAACTTAACATCATGCTTTGATACAGCTGCGAAGGCGATAAAGTATAAGGCTTACCTGAGCGTCTGAGTGTCGCGAGCACATCAAACTCCCCCTGACCTAAGCCAAATTCGCCGTGGCATAAGGCGATAGCGTTTTCCATATATTTGGTCAGCCTTGCGATGCGCCCTAACACCGCCATGGGGACTAAATCCTCTGTTACCCCTTCAGCCCGCCACTGGCCGAGGATTTTATCTAATCCATCTTCAACTGAAGCCGACATTTGCTTTGCGTCGAGTAGTTGCGAGTCGTTTGCCATAGGTTTATCTCTATATAAAGATTCTTCACATACTAACCATTTTATCGCCTAATTTAATGATTTGTATATGTGGCTACTTTTAGTGGGTAGATAAGAGTAAATTCTGCATAAAAAAACCGCCCAATTTATGCAAATTGGGCGGTTTTACGTTCAAGCAAGTTTAAGCGAAATGACTTAAGACTTTTTCACAAAACAGGTCAGGATCACAATGCGAGTACCATTCACACGACCTTCGATATGCTCTGGATTGTTGGTCAACGAAATATTGCGTACTGCGGTGCCACGTTTTGCCACAAAGCTGGTACCTTTGACGTTAAGATCTTTAATGATGACCACGGTATCTCCGGCGTTAAGCACGGCACCGTTGCTGTCTAAAGTCGGTGGCGTATCATCACTGGCGGCAGCGGCTTCGGCATCACCCCAAGCGCGTAAATCATCTTCAAGATACAACATATCGAGCAGATCCTGCGCCCAGCTTTCACCGCTTAAGCGTTTTAGCATGCGATATGACATCACTTGAACCGCAGGGACTTGGCTCCACATGCTGTCGTTCAGACAACGCCAGTGGTTCATGTCCATAGTATCCGGCGCTGCGATTTGGCTGCTGCAATTTTCACAAATCATAATCTCGTTTTCATGACCATCGGAAGCCGGTAAGTCATAAATAGAGAGTTCGACGTCACTTGCGCAGAGTTCACATTTGCCGCCACAGCGAGTTAGCAATTCATTTTCAGTCATTTTTTCTGTCTACATGCGTAATAAAACGTGGATTATGCCATAAATTGGCTTTTCACGGCAGGGGGGAAGGCAAGATAACCCTATTTTTTATATGAGTTATCTATTTCTTCACCCTTGGAATTGCCATTTAATCCTTAAAATTCATAAGCTAAACTGAGTCTGATATCTCGCCCCGGCGCGGGGATGCCATCCGACAGAAATGGTGTCACTTGCTGGTTCGTCAGATTTTTTGCCATTAAGCGCACGCTGAGCCCTTTCAGTGTTTCTTGAGGCTCGTAGGCTAAATATATATTTTGTAAGAAGTAATTATCACTTGGAGACTCAGCGTTAAAGATATCACTCTGAGGCACATTATCCTGCGCATCGTACCACGTACCTTGCCAAGCAACTGAAATGTCATCAGTAATATACATACCCACACGCAGGCGAATATCCAGCGGCGCAATGTTGGCAAGGTATTCGTCCTCGCCTTGACTATCTCTGAGCGATCCCCTGTGCTCCCCCTCTAACCAAGAAACGGCTAAGTCACTGAAGAAATCCTGATAACGATATTGGGACTCGAGATCGGCGCCGTAGATGTCATAACCGTCGAGATTTGTGTAACCACTTTGAATCGCTTGATTTGGGTCGGACTTTGCACCGCGGCGCTGAGCAATATCGTCCCGTCCCAAGTTGGCAAAGAGGGTCACTTGGGTTGAAAGCGTATCTTGGGCGGCAAAAAGACTCGTTTGCTGCGTCATTAAGCCCAGTTTAAAGGCGTGCAGACGCTCCACATCGATATCTCGACTCGTGCCAGTAATGCTCGCCTTGGCGTATTGCACTGCATAGATTTCATCGACCACTGGCGCCTGTAAGCTGTAGGCGTAATCGAAATTCACTCGAGTATTCGCTGTTAACTGGTAGTCGATACCCAATCGCGGTGAAAAGCCCGAATGGTGAGTCGAACTGTAGTCGTGCCCTGCCTCGATATCGTTGTAATCGGGGGCAATGTTGGGGCGACCAATGCTGTAGATAAAGTCATACCGTAGCGAAGGAGTGATGGTCAGCTCATCCGTCACACTAATCGCATCGCGCAAATAGACTGCATAGGTATCCTGACGCCCTTCGGGCTGATAGTAAGGAGTGTACCAACCGTAGTTTTTCTCGGGATTTTTCTCATAACTTTTGTTAAAGACCATTGAATCCCTATCGAGACTGCGGAACTGCAATCCAGTGGTGATTTCATGATTACCAACAATACTTAAGTTGTTGATGTCAATGTAGTCACGCTTGTAATCCAACCAAGATTCATGGCCGAAGTTGCCGACGGAGACTGTCATCTTTTCCCACGCGATTGGCGGCCTGACCCAATGGCGTGCATTGGCAGAATGGGAAACCACAATTTGGGTATCAATTAAAGGATTACTTGGGGAATAGCGATAATTCGCCGACCAGGTATTGTCTTCATAGGTGTTGTAGGCCGTGGTGGCATAGAGCGCCAGTTCATAGGAGCCATATTTACGGATGTTATAATCAGAAATCGCGGGCATAGGACCGCGGCGATTGGCCCAAGGCTTTCGGCCTTCGTCGAGATAATGGGTCAGGCTCAACATGAGTTGATGGTCACCTTGCTCATAATCCAGTTTGCCAAGGTAATTATTTTGCTCATAACCAGAGTATTCAAATGCTTCACCATTGGCGAGCGTCACATCCCCCGCATCACGGCGGGTGACATGCAATAAACCTGAAAGTTGTTGATTCGCTCGTCCATAAACCGTTCCCGTGTAGCTTTTGGCGTCGTTATTACTGGCGTAACTGGCTTTGACTCGGGCGCCAAGGTTTTGATTGTAATTTAAAAAATCATCAGCAGATTTAGTCACAACATACATGGAGCCGCCAAAGCCGCCGTTACCTGAGCGGACATCGTGGGCCCCTTTAATCACTTCGACTCGCTTGATTAAATCGGGATCTAAGAAGAACGACCCATAGCGATACTGCTCAAATCCCACGGGGGCGTTATCGACATAAATGTTGAAATCTTCGGTTTCGCCAAATCCCCATACGTTAATGCGCTCGCCGCCACTGCGAGTACCACCATCAACATGGGCACCGGCCATATCATCGATAACTTCAGCAAATGTGGTCGCTTGCATCTCTTCAATTTGCTCCATCGAGATGATCGCCTCGCCCGGCTTAGTCATAGTGGTCGCTCGGCGGTATTGCTGGCCATGTACTTGTAATATCTCAATTGGCTCGACCTTAGGCGCTCCTAATACTTCCTTGGCATTGAGTGGCAACGCAGGCAATACCGTCAAACCCGCACAACCCATCATTATTTTCGCTATCCTGCTCTTAGGTTGATATCCCATCTCCCCATCCCCTGTTACATAGTGTAAAAAATAGGGCGGCATTATAGGCATCAAAGCTAAAGATGAGAATAATTCTCACCTAGCTTTACATGTAAATCGCAACTTGATAGTCACTACAGAGAAATGCTCGAAGAATTTGCAATATCCACGCGCATTTGTTCAACTCGCACTAACCTGTTTTGACTAACAGTCGGAATCTCAGTCTCAAGCACCTCAAAGGTTTTATGGATATGACTAAGCTCACCGCACAACCTCAAACCGAGTTGGCATTTACCGCTGCCAGCTTGGATTTTCTCAAACGGCTTTCGCTCAATAATTCCCGCGACTGGTTTAAAGCTCATCAGGATGAATATGAAGATAACGTCAGAACGCCCGCACTGCGTTTTATCGAACAAATTCAGCCTCATATTATTGCGATTTCACCAAGATTGACCGCGGTAGCCAAAAAAGTCGGTGGCAGCTTAATGCGCCCGCAGCGCGATAGCCGTTTTAGCAACGATAAGACACCCTACAAAACTAATGTGGGGATCCAATTTCGGCATTTTCAGGGTAAAGATGTGCATGCACCAGGGCTGTATTTACACATTGCCGAGGATGGATGTTTTATTGCCGCGGGTATTTGGCACCCCGAGTCGAAGGCGCTCAATGCGATTCGGACTTGTATTGATGAAAATCCCAATGGTTACAAAAAGGCGCTGCAAACCTTAATAGACCATGGATTTATGATGGATGGTGATAGCTTGACGCGCCCGCCAAAAGGATTCGATAAACACCACCCCATGCTAACCGAGCTCAAACGTAAGGACTTTATCGCGCTAAAACCCATACCCTTTGAAAGGCTCTGCCAAGCCGATGCCGCCCGCTACTGCGCCGAACAATTCGCCCACTGTAGCCAATTAATGGCCTACTTGTGCTTTGCCCTCGAGTTGGACTTTTAAGTTTCTGTATAAGTGGTTGCATCAGTTTTGCTGTTCACGAGGCCAAGCATGCGCTTGGCCTCATGCTTATCGGTTTAATCTACGCCCTATTTCACATCGACGGGCTTAAGTGGCGTCAGCGCGAGACTCTTAAGATATTCGCTTAATACCTTAAATGCATTATCCAACAGGGTGTATTCCTTCGCCTTACCTAACACTCTAATTCCTTGTAATTGAAGTACTAAAAATGCAGCGAGTGACTCAGGCTGAACCGATTGAGACAACTCCCCCTGTCGCTGACTGTAGCGTAAAACATCGGTAAAGTTAGTCTGTAACTGGGCAAATAAACGCTGGCACTCCTGCTGCACGCAGTCATCGTCGAGGCATTTTTCCATCACCGCATTCTGCATAAAGCAGCCGTACTCTTGCTCGCGCTGCAAGGCCACAAATCGCGCTAAATAGGTCAAGATCTCATTTAATCCCGCCTGTGCATGCAGGATTTTCTCCTTCGCCCCAAAGGAATAATGGTCGAGATAAAAACGTAAACATTCACGATATAAACTCTGTTTATCACCAAAACTGTTATACAAGCTGAAGCGATTAATCCCTAAGTGTTCGACCAGATCGGCAATCGATGTCTCGGCAAATCCCTTCTGCCAAAATAACTCCATCGCCTGAATGAGCTTTTCTTGTCTATCAAAATTACAACTACGTGCCATGGTTCAAACCTAGATTGATGCCTGTATTAAACGGAGTGCTATATGGCAAAACATTCTTGACTGACCGTTTAGATATGGCGTAAATTTTATCCTAACCGATCGTTCCGTTAAAGCTCTATTTAGCCAAACTTAAAGATTAACAGAAGGAAAGAGCATGAAGCTTTATGAATTAGCCCCTACGCCAAGCGCAAGACGCGTGAGTATTTTCCTCGCCGAAAAAGGCATCGATATCCCACGTGTGAATGTTGATATTCGCGGCGGTGAAAATCTCAGCCCTGAATTTAAAGCCAAAAGCTTAAACGGACGCATTCCACTGCTCGAACTCGACGATGGTAGCTACCTATGTGAATCCGTGGCTATTTGCCGCTATTTAGAAGAAATCTATCCCAGTGAAACGTCCTTATTTGGCAACAGCCCGCTAGAGCGTGCCCAAGTCGAAATGTGGCAGCGCATCATCGAGCTACAAGGGTTGATGGTCGGCTTTCAAGCCTTTAGAAACCTGACGGGTATTTACAAAGACAGGGAAAATTGCGTCGAAGCCTGGGGCGCAGAATCACGCCAACGGGTCATTGACTTCCTGCCGACCTTAGACCAACAATTAGCCAAATCAAGCTATGTGGCGAGCGATAACTTTACGATTGCCGATATTTCTGCATACGTTTTTATTAGCTTTATTAAAAACTTAGATATTCTAGTGGATGACACCTTGCCCCACATTCAGGCATGGTTTGCGACAGTGGCCCAGCGCCCTGCGATAGTGTCGCTTACCCCAAAAAACTAGCAGCGATGCCCTATTGGGCACCCAAGTTAAGCATTAACCAGTTAAGACTTAAGGGATAACTATGATTGATTTATATACCGCCGCGACCCCGAACGGTTTTAAAATTTCCATCGCGCTCGAAGAAATGGGTCTCGACTATCGAGTGCATAAGTTAGATTTCAATACTAACGAACAGAAGCAGCCTGAGTTTCTCGCCATTAACCCTAATGGCCGTATTCCAGCCATTATCGACCGAGATAACGAGGACTTTGTGGTGTTCGAGTCCGGCGCAATTCTTCTGTATTTGGCGGAAAAAACCGGTAAGTTTTTGCCTGCCGATCCTAAAAAACGCTCACAGGTCATTCAATGGCTCATGTTCCAAATGAGCGGTGTCGGCCCAATGATGGGTCAAGCTAACGTGTTTTATCGTTACTTCCCCGAAAAAATCCCCGCGGCTATTGAACGTTACCAAAAAGAAGGTCGACGTTTGTTTGAAGTAATGAACACCCAGTTAGCCAAGCATCAGTATCTGGCCGGTGATGAGTACACCATTGCCGATATCGCGACTTGGCCATGGGTGCGCATCCATGAATGGAGCGGCATCAACATGGAAGGACTCACTCACTTACAACGTTGGTTAGATGAGTTAGCCCTGCGCCCCGCCTGTCAAAAAGGCATAGTCACACCTCCGCCTTCGGTCTTGAGTGACGAAGAGCGTGCTAAACAAATCCAGAAGATGGTGACTAAGTAGGTCATCCTATCCTCTCGCGCATTCGTTTTCCCCATCAAGCCCCAACTCTGCATTGGGGCTTTTTTACTGCTAGCGATGCGCAAAACTGCTACACTCTGCGCCACTTATTGATTTGCTTGGCCATATTCATCACATTGGATGGACATCACTCGGTCGAGCCACTTTTCAGGCTAACTTTATGGGCAATCCAAACGGCTTATCATCTACCACTATTCACTCTGCATTTAATATCGAACCGCAAACGCCCGCGCAAAAACGCGCGATGAGCTATGCCAATACCATTAAGTTATTGTTCGATGAGATTTTAAATACCAAGCAACCCGCCGACCGAGTGCTCGCGAACTACTTTAGGGAACATAAAAAGCACGGCTCGAAGGATCGCAAAGTCATCCGCGAATCCTTATTTAGCCTGTTCCGTTGGTGGGGCTGGTTTAAAGCCACGGCCGATCATCAACAGGCGCCACAATTTTTTGCCATGCTCAGCGCGAGCGCCCTAATCGAAGCCCATCCATGGCAAGATATCGCCCAAGCCTGGCATGAGCTCGCCCAATCGCCGGTTGATTATCAACAGCTTCAATCCCTTAGCGTTAATAGCTTAACAGATAAATTGGCACTAGTACGGCGCCAATTTCCCGAAGTGTCCTTCGAATTCGCGGATTTATTGCCTGAATGGTTTTGGCAGGTCTGCCCAATTGCCCCAGAGCTGCGCCCAAATCTCATCGAAGCCATGTCTAGCCGGCCACCGATTTGGGGACGTGCACAGGGAATCAACAGCCAAATAGCTGTTAAGCAACTACAAGCGCTAGAGATTGATGCGAGTCTCAGCCCCTATTTTGAAGATGCCATAAATCTTGGCACTAAGAGCATGAATCTCAATGAAATATCACTCTATAAAGAGGGCAAAATTGAGATCCAGGATTTAGCTTCGCAAGTGATAGGTCAAATTTGTGCACCAGAGCCTTGGCAACATTGGTGGGATGCCTGCAGCGGCGCAGGTGGAAAAACCCTGCAATTGCGCGCACTGATGCAAACGGCCACGGCTAAGCACAATCCATTTTTGGGCAGCATAGTCTCGTCGGATATTCGCGCCCACGCCTTAGAAGAACTCAGCAAACGCGCCCAACGGGCAAAGTTTGGCGGCATCAGCATTGCTCGCTGGCGCAGTGATGCACTGCCGGTCGACGCCAACCATTTTGACGGGGTATTAGTCGACGCACCCTGTAGCTGCACGGGCACGTGGCGCCGTAACCCTGATATGCGCTGGCTCGACAGCCTCGATGCCGTCACAGATAAAGCAGCACTGCAACTGGATATATTAAGCCGCAGCAGTAAGGCGGTAAAACGGGGCGGAAGCTTAGTCTACGCCACTTGCTCACTCTCACCGGTTGAAAATGAGCAAGTAGTTTCCGCCTTTTTACAACAACATCCCGAGTTCAACCTAGTGCCGATCCGCCACCCCTTTACCGGCGAACAAACAGAAATGTTGACCGTGTGGCCCTTCGAAGCCAACACTGATGGAATGTTTGTGGCGCGCATGCAGCGCAATCTCTAGGGCGTGTTGACGTTTCAGGGTTGTTTTTGCAGCAATTTGGCTGGATTTTATGCAAGGCAAAGTCCGTGCAGTGTAGTTATTCTACATAAACGGACGATAACGCCGCAGAAAAGTCAGACAAATGCTGCCCGAAGGGTTCGTCTGGCAAACCCTTGCTCTTACTTTCTGTCATAAGAGCCGCTCGTCATTTGAGTAGAATG
>NZ_JTLE01000094.1:2928445-2946301 GCF_000798835.1 Shewanella sp. ZOR0012 | reverse complement strand
AGTGGCTTTAAAAGGGCACCGAATCGTCGGTGGTATGCGTGCAAGCCTATACAATGCAATGCCACTGGAAGGTGTTGCCGCGCTGGTGACATTTATGAATGAGTTTGCAGCGAAACATCACAAGATGTAGTCCGCGCTCGCCCAAGGCACATAAGTTTTAAGCTGTTATACGCAAAAGCGAATGCACATATGCATTCGCTTTTTTGTTGGCTGGATTTGGTTAAAGCTTGCGGCAATGGCACTTGTTCCGAGCAAGCCTGTGAGCCGGCACGCATAACAGAACAATATACTTAGTAATCTATTGGGTAAGTTTTATCTTATTGTTTATCATGATTAAAAGTTGATATTTTGATTTTTACCATAAGATAAATTACCAGGAAACCACTGATGGATTTAGCCAAGCTTTCGCGCATTAGTATGAAGCACTTAATCACTTTACACGTGATGCTCGATACTCTGAGCGTTACCGCCAGCGCTGAGCGCTTATGCTTAAGCCCTTCATCTGTCAGTAAAACCTTAAGTCAACTTCGAGACAGTTTGAATGATGAACTGTTTTACCGTAATGGTAATTCACTGGTTGCAACACCTTTAGCCAAACGATTAGGCCCAAGCGTGCAACAAATGATCAATGATATGAATCAGATCATGAGTCAAGATGCGTTTACCCCAATAAACTATGAGGGCCGTTTTTCGCTTGCAATGCGTGAAAGCACCTTTGAACTGCTGGCCGCCAAACTTAGCGCCCATATTTTGAGTTTGGCGCCCCATATTCATCTCGATATTTACAGCAAAGACAATATCGGTTTTGATGGACTCATTAATGGCTCGTTAGATTTTGTACTGTTACCCCATGATTTGAGTCAGCCTAATCCTTCGCAAGATGATCTCGTGTGGGAAACCTTGTTCAGCGATGAAATGATTTGCTTAATGAACTCATCCCATCCCTTGGCCAAACAATCGCATATCAGCTTTGATGATTATCTCAGCTTCAGCCATATAGGCATCACAGATACGGATCTGAGTACACCTTATTTTGATATTTTACTCGCTCAGCAATCTCAAAAACGTGCGGTACCTATTTCGGTGCCAGACTTTGGCAGCGCGGCGTTAATGTGTCACCACAGTGAGCTGCTGTTTACCTGCTCGCGCCGCTGGGCATCTATCGCCAGCCAAGCCAAAGGTTTAACCGTCAAATCGTTACCCATCGAATATGGAAAAGTGGCTTATAGCCTCGTTTGGCATAAACAAAGTATGAAGGATCCCGCACTACGCTGGCTGTACGAGCAGATCCTGCTTTGTAGCCATTAAAGGTAGATGGACGGTAAGACGATATTTGTTAAGCCTCGCTGGGCAAGGGAGGCTGCTAAGGCTTCAATATCGGTTTGAGTGCAACTTGGCCAAGTTAACGCCTCATCAACCACGCCATGGTGGTGAAAGGCGTTTAATTTCACCCGCGTATCGGCACCAAGTGTCAGTAAATAGCAAGATAGCGCGTCTATTTCCTGCTCAAAATCCGTAATACCCGGAATATGCAGCAATCTTACTTCATACAGTTTTTGCTGCTGCGCTAAGAGTTCAATCGATTTGAACACCGCATGGTTATCTCGCCCGGTAATGTATCTATGGGTCTCTTTTTGCCACGCTTTAAGATCCACCATAGCGCCGTCTAAAAAGGGCAGCAGTTTATGCCAGCCTGTGAGGCTCAAACTGCCATTGGTATCGAGCATACAGGTTAACTGTGATAACGACGTTGAGGCCTTAATCGCTTTAAATAATTCAATAATATATGGCAGTTGTAGACTTGCTTCACCGCCGCTCACCGTAATGCCATTAATAAAATGACGCTGATGGTGGATAATCGCCAAGATCTCTTCAACAGTGTATCGGGTGACTTTAGGATTAGCTTGTTTTGGACACACAGCAAGACAAGTATCGCACTGGCTACAACGATCTTTATCCCAATGGATCTGATGTTTATTGTTAGCGGTTATCAACGTCAGCGCCTTGTCAGGGCAGGTGGCGATGCAATCGCCACAGCCATCGCATAAGCCTATGGTATGTGGGTTATGGCAGTTTTTACATTGATAATTACAGCCTTGCAGGAATAATACGAGCCTGCTGCCAGGCCCGTCGACGCAGGAAAACGGCAATAGCTGACTAACTATTGCCTGCTTATTTATGGCTGGTTTAGTTAACGACACAGGGAGAATGCTCATGGGCAATTACGCGTGCTTGGCGTTGTAATATGCCGGTATTCTGTGCGGCTTCTGCTCCTAAACCCGTGGTATTAAGGCGCGAACCGCATTGTTTAAATGCTTCAATATCAGAGCGTTTTACCATATAGCCAGTGACACGCATTAAATCGTTAGAGGCCACATTGGCGGTAAATTCCCTAAAGCCTAACTCCAGCGCCGCTTTACACAGCTGGAACATAGCTTGAGGATTTGATTTGACGGTTTCATCTATGGTCAAAATATCGCTGATCCCCGCCGTATAATACTGGTGATGCTGTGCGAGGGCTTGAATATGGGCGATGGGATTGGGTTCCGTGCCATAGGGAATACGAACGCCGGGTGTCACGTCCTTATCGAGACTAATACCGCCCTGTGAATGCAGCAGCGCTCGTCCATGATAGCCATAGGTGACGGGCGTGGATTTTACTATGGTATCGAGGGCGGCAGAAATACGGTAGCCAAGTTGGTTTGCATCCATGCTATGCCCATAGCCTGTGGGTTTGTTTGATTCAGATGATTTGTCTGTCTCACTTGTCATCAGAGCTTGCAGAATATTCACCGCTTCAGCCATACCATAAATACCAAACATGGGTGCAAAGCGCGATTCATCAATCAATTGTTCTTTAACTAAAAAGCTATCAAAGAAGTGCGACTCTTGATGTAAAAATGCTGAGCGCGCCTCGATAAGTTCGAAGGTGAGTGAGCAGTAATAGGGCAAAACACGCTCAAAAAAGTCATTGATTGATGTGGCTTTTAATGCCACTTCTTTCAGATTGAGTCTAACCAAGGTATTAGCGCCGCCTGCTAATGGTAAGGCATTGTAGCAACTCACAATACCAAAGCCGCGCTTGTCAAATACACTGGCATGCAGAGGATAGTTGGCGATATGCGGTTTACTGCACTGACAAATATTGGTGGCCGCAATCTGCAATAATTCATCCGGCGTGACGGCGGGGTCATACATAAAGGTCAAATTGGGGGCAACTTGTTTGAGCTCGGCATCAATGCGCAGTAGGGTACGGCAAACAATGTTGTCTGTTGGGCCAATATTAACGTGCATAAAGGCGTCGGGCAGGGTTCTGTCGAGCATTATCCAGAACAGCTTTAGTTTACGATAAAGGACATCCGCATCCATTCCTTCCACGAAAGGCATCAAAATGTCGTCCAACTGACCTAAATACACGGGGATATTGGTCACCGATGGCACATGGTGATACAGAATCGTTAAGGCATTGAGGGCTTCATCTAAATCCTGTGCAGGTGAAAGCTCTAAATATTCTGAGCCTTGCTGAAGATAACGGGCATAATCTGGCAATACATAACGCGGTTTAAACGGTGCATGGCCTTCAAACATATCGCAGATCACGCCGTCATTCATTGCCGCGTTAACCTCAGTCGATATCGGCATATAGGGCAAACTTGCCTCAGCCTCCAACGCTAAATAGTTAGATTTTTGCTTAGGTGAAAGCTGCGGGCTCGTGACGATTTGTATTAATTTATCTTGTAATAACATGGCGGAATACCCACAAGTTCAATAATGACGATTAATCTACTCAGTGGCTCTGGCTTTAAAAAGTGAAAATTACCGTAGCCCCGATTGATAAAATGGAAATCCGCCGATTGAGATCACAACGTGCGGTTTATTGTGATAAGACCGTGGAGTCAACATCATTCAAATAGGGTTTTACGATTGAAAATAAATGCTTAAAGGGTGAGGATGACGTGGCTTATGAGGTTTTTTAGGGGGAACGAAAAAGGAAGACTCGTCAATCCAAACTAAATAGACGAGTGTAATATTTACAAGCGATAGATAACTCTGCTGCATCCTAGATAGAGAATACAGCAGAGTAACTAGATGGTTAAAAAGTACTAAATCGCTTGTATTTAAAGCACTTGTATTTAAAGCACTTTGGCAATCGACTTAGCTAAGTAATCCACATTGTCTTCGCTAATGCCTGCTATGCTAATGCGGCTTGACCCTACCATATAAATGCTAAATTCTTTCTGTAGACGCGCCACTTGCTCAGGATTAACTCCAAGGAAGGAAAACATGCCTTTTTGGCGAGCGATAAAGCTAAAATCGCGCTCAACGCCATTGGCTTTGAGTTTTTCAACTAAAATCGCGCGGTTACCATTGATGCGATCGCGCATCACTTTGAGCTCATCAAGCCATTCTTGAGTTAATTCTTTTGATCCTAAAATCGTCTCAACAATCGCCGCGCCGTGGGCTGGCGGCATGGAGTAGAGGCTGCGAACCACATAAAGCAGTACAGATTGCGTGATATTGGCGGTATTGGCATCTTTGGCAATCACAGAGCAGGAACCAATACGCTCACGGTACAGACCGAAGTTTTTCGAGCATGAACTACACAGGATCATATTATCAACGGCTGCAGCCATTTTACGCACGCCGTAGGCATCAATATCAACACCATCGCCAAAACCTTGGTAGGCCATGTCGATAAGCGGGGTAAAACCTTGCTCCTTGGTGAGGGCAACCACTTTGTCCCATTGCTCAGTGGTCAAATCCATCCCACTTGGGTTATGGCAGCAGGCGTGAAATAACACTACATCATCAGGACTCACTTGCGATAATGCAGCAAGCATCTCACCAAATTTCAATGATTTACTATCGTAGTCATAATAGGGATAAGTTTTAACTGTGATCCCAGCAGCTTCGAATAAACCGGTATGGTTAGCCCATGTAGGATCGCTTACCCACAATACCGCATTCGGATTGCAGCGCTTAATAAAGTCACCCGCAACACGCAGAGCACCCGTACCGCCAGGCGTTGAAACAGTACGAATACGGTTAGCGATAATCGCGCTATGATCACTGCCAAAGGCTAACTCTGTCATCAGGGTATTAAACTGAGGCGAGCCGGTTGGACCGATATAGACCTTTGTCGTCTCCGTTTCTAAACGAAATTTCTCGGCTTTTTTTACACAATTGAGAATGGGGGTGTTTCCCGCGGGGTCTTTATAAACACCGACACCTAAGTCTACTTTCTGTGGATGTGTGTCTTCGCGGTACTGGGTCAACAAGCCGAGGATCGGATCCGCAGGCATTGCGATGAGTGAGTTAAACATAGCTCCATCTACCTTTCTAGTTATTAAGCGACAGCATGAATCACATAGGATGTGCGTGATTTATCGATTGAAACCTAGGATAACGTGAATAGATGAAAACTTTAAAGTAAAAATGGTGTTTAGAGACCAATTAGTCTGGCAAAAAAGCCTGCCGAAAAACCGTTTAGATCACAATTTCACCCATTATATTTAGTATTTTTGTTATTTTTAGGCTGACTTGAGTAAATTTCCGGTTTCAAAAGCCATTTTTTAGTAAAAAACGGTTGAATCCTGCGTCACTATCGGTAATTTTATAACGACGAAGCACCAACAAGGTCCCCAATCTCCTTTTATTAGTAACGTAAACTTGACGTTCTGTAGCGTGAAGTTGCCATTAGCCTATTCAGTTCGCGTGATGACATCAATCACGCCCAAAGAGAAAGAAGATTTATTCATGAAGCAATTACGTCTTGAACCTGTTGTGCAAGTCCGCGGTGAGATCAACATTCCGGGCTCAAAAAGCATTTCTAACCGCGCATTATTATTGGCGACCTTAGCCAAAGGCACCACCACGCTAACCAATTTGCTCGACTCCGATGATATTCGTCATATGTTGGCGTCTTTAAAGCAGTTGGGAGTTGAATACCGCTTATCGCAAAATAATACTGTCTGCGAGCTTATTGGTTTAGGTGGTGCTATCTCGGCGGATACTGCGCAAACGCTGTTTCTAGGCAATGCGGGCACGGCTATGCGCCCATTGTGCGCTGCGCTGACCTTAGGGCGTGGCGAATTTACCTTAACCGGCGAGCCCCGCATGGAAGAGCGTCCCATTGGTGACTTGGTCGATGCCCTAAAACAATTGGGCGCGAATATTGTGTACCTTAAGAATGAAGGGTTTCCGCCTCTGACCATCAATGCAACCGGGCTTAACGGTGGCGATGTAGAAATTGCTGGCGATCTGTCTAGCCAATTCTTAACGGCGCTGTTAATGGTTACCCCCCTCGCTAAGGGCAGTGTGAATATTCATGTCAAAGGAGAACTGGTTTCAAAACCTTATATCGACATTACCTTAGCCTTGATGGCGCAGTTTGGCGTTCAGGTGATTAACCATGACTATGCCCGCTTTGAAATCCCCGCCGGGCAGCAGTATGTGTCACCGGGTAAAGTGTTAGTAGAAGGGGATGCCTCTTCCGCATCTTACTTTTTAGCGGCGGGTGCCATCAAAGGCGGTGAGGTGAAAGTCACTGGTGTTGGCCGTTTAAGCATTCAAGGCGATGTGAAATTTGCCGATGTGCTGGAAAAAATGGGCGCTGATATTGAGTGGGGCGATGATTATATTATTGCCCGTGGCGCGCCGTTAACTGCGGTTGATTTAGACATGAATCATATTCCCGATGCGGCGATGACCATTGCTACCGCCGCCTTGTTTGCTAAGGGCACGACCACCATTCGCAATATTTATAACTGGCGCATTAAAGAGACCGACCGTTTGGCGGCGATGGCAACTGAGCTGCGTAAAGTCGGCGCGTTAGTCGAAGAGGGACATGATTATATTCAAATCACGCCGCCAGCAGTACTGAATACCGCAGAGATTGACACTTATAACGATCACCGCATGGCCATGTGCTTCTCCATGCTGGCCTTTGCCGATTGCGGGATCACTATTAACGATCCTGACTGCACCTCGAAAACCTTCCCTGACTATTTTGCTCAATTTGCCAGTCTGAAGGCCTAACGTTTTCAGCTAACAGATTGACTTCTGACCATATCAAACAAAAGAAGCCGCATTTGAGCGGCTTCTAAACTTCATAAAAAATCCACGGATTTTATTTGTATATTATTGTACAATGCGGCGCGCTCATTTTCGGGGCTCTACTTATGAACTCACGGATGATGATTATTTTTTGCGGAGGAATGTATGTCTGAACGGGCTCCTGTAGTCACAATCGACGGCCCAAGTGGTGCTGGTAAAGGGACAATTAGCCAATTATTGGCTAAGCATCTAGGTTGGCAACTGCTTGATAGTGGTGCAATTTATCGAGTACTTGCACTAGCTGCCATTCATCACGACGTAGAATTGGAAAATGAAGAGTCCATCACCTTGCTAGCTTCACACCTCGATGTGAAATTTTTAACGGGCAATGAGAAAGACCCCGTTCAAGTGATCTTAGAAGGTGAAGACGTCACCACAGCGATACGTACCCAAGAATGTTCAAATGCTGCCTCTAAAGTGGCGGCGTTTCCCCGTGTTAGGGAAGCCTTATTGCGTCGCCAACGAGCCTTTAGAACGGCACCGGGATTGATCGCCGATGGCCGCGATATGGGGACGGTAGTTTTCCCAACAGCATCGGCTAAATTATATTTAACGGCATCTGCACAAGAGCGGGCTCAAAGACGCTATAATCAGTTGCAGGACAAGGGCTTCGATGTTAATATCGAGCGCCTTTTAGCTGAAATTATCGAACGTGATGACCGCGATATGAATCGTCCTGTGGCACCATTGGTCCCAGCCGAGGATGCGCTCGTTATCGATACAAGCGATAAAGGTATTGATGAAGTACTGGAGCTTGCGCTCAACTTTATCAAGCAAAAATTATCCAGCACTAACTAAAATTATTGCTCGGGTAGGTATTCGTATTAAGGATGATACGGATAATTTGACTGACTCCACGTCTAGGATTGACTGTGGTTTATTACATTAAAGTAACTTAAACATGACTGAATCTTTTGCTGATCTATTTGAACAATCCCTTCAAACTCTGGAATTCCGTCCAGGCTCTATCGTTCGTGGTACTGTAGTTGCTATCGAAAACGGTATGGTTCTGGTTGATGCAGGTCTGAAGTCTGAAAGCCCAATCCCAGCTGAACAATTCAAAAACGCTCAAGGTGTTTTAGAAATCGCTGTTGGTGATGAAGTTGACGTAGCTCTTGACTCTGTTGAAGACGGCTTCGGTGAGACTCAACTGTCTCGCGAAAAAGCGAAACGTCACGAAGCTTGGATCGTTCTGGAAAAAGCTTACGAAGATGCTGAAACTGTAATCGGTATCATCAATGGTAAAGTGAAAGGCGGTTTCACTGTTGAATTAAACGGTATCCGTGCCTTCTTACCAGGTTCTCTAGTTGACGTGCGCCCAGTTCGCGACACCGCTCACTTAGAGTACAAAGAATTAGAATTCAAAGTTATCAAACTAGACCAGAAGCGTAACAACGTTGTTGTTTCTCGTCGTGCAGTTATCGAATCAGAAAGCAGCGCTGAGCGTGATGCACTGTTAGAAAACCTGCAAGAAGGTCAAGCAGTTAAAGGTATCGTTAAGAACCTGACTGACTACGGTGCATTCGTAGATTTAGGTGGCGTTGACGGTCTGTTACATATCACTGATATGGCATGGAAACGCGTTAAGCACCCATCTGAAATCGTCAACGTTGGTGACGAAATCAACGTTAAAGTACTGAAGTACGATCGTGAGCGCACTCGTGTGTCTCTAGGTCTGAAACAACTTGGCGAAGATCCATGGTTAGAAATCAGCAAGCGCTACCCAGAAAACACTAAGTTAACTGGTCGCGTAACTAACCTGACTGACTACGGTTGTTTCGTTGAAATCGAAGAAGGCGTTGAAGGTTTAGTTCACGTTTCTGAAATGGATTGGACTAACAAGAACATCCACCCATCTAAAGTGGTTAACTTAGGTGATGAAGTTGAAGTTCTGGTTCTGGACATCGATGAAGAGCGTCGTCGTATTTCTCTAGGTCTGAAGCAATGTAAGACCAACCCATGGGATGACTTCGCAACTCGTTACAACAAAGGCGACAAGGTTTCTGGTAAGATCAAGTCAATCACTGACTTCGGTATCTTCATCGGTCTTGACGGCGGTATCGATGGTTTAGTTCACTTGTCTGACATTTCTTGGAACGGCACTGGCGAAGACGCAGTATCTGAGTACAAGAAAGGCGACGAAATCCACGCAGTGGTTCTGTCTGTTGACCCAGAGCGTGAGCGTATCAGCTTAGGTGTTAAACAAACTGAAGACGACCCATTCAACGCTTACTTAGCTGACAAGAAGAAAGGTACTATCGTACACGGTACTGTTTCTGCTGTTGATGCTAAAGGTGTGACTGTTGAACTGGCTGACACTGTTGAAGGTTACATCCGTGTAGCTGACATCAGCCGTGAGCGCATCGAAGATGCATCTACTGTTTACTCAGTAGGTGACGCAATCGAAGCTAAGTTCATGGGTGTTGACCGTAAGAACCGTTCTATCAGCCTGTCAATCAAAGCGAAAGACGAAGCTGAAGAAAAAGAAGTAATGGCGACCTTGAATAAACAAGAAGACGCTGTTATTAGTAATGCAATGGCTGAAGCGTTTAAAGCAGCTCGCAAATAATCGCCTGTTGTATGGGGAGATTTTCTCCCCATTAGGTGACTGTGTTTGGCTTGATAATAGGGGATAGCTAGGATGACAAAATCCGAACTGATCGAAAAACTCGCCACCAGGCAGTCGCAGCTGTCGGCGAAAGAGGTAGAAGGCGCAATCAAAGAGATGTTGGAGCAAATGGCATCAACATTAGAAAGCGGTGATCGTATTGAGATCCGTGGCTTTGGTAGTTTCTCGCTTCATTATCGTGCGCCGCGTACTGGCCGCAATCCAAAGACGGGTTCATCCGTCGAATTGGAAGGCAAATACGTCCCGCACTTTAAGCCAGGCAAAGAACTGCGCGAACGCGTTGACGCTGTCAATGTTTAATTGACCGCATTGCAAAAAGCCTCCGCAAGGGGGCTTTTTTATATCTAATGTAAGGCAAAGCTGGTCAGCTCAGTAAATTTCTTGGATAATCAGAAAATTGAAAGGCGTTTAAGGGAGTGCGACGTGAAATCTTTTGTAGCGACAGTCCTAGTGGCACTGTTATTTATAGTGGCTTTGATTTTTGGCGCACGTAATGAACAAGTCGTGACAATCAGCTACTTTGTGGCACAAGGGGAGTACCGTTTACCCGTTGTGTTAGCGATTGTTTTCTTTGCAGGCTTTATGCTTAGTTGGCTGGTAGCGAGCTATTATATTGTGAAACTTAAATTGGCTTTAGCGGCAACGAAAAAGAAATTAACGGTTCAAACTGCTAAAAAACCTCAAGGTGTAGACGCCTAATATGCTTGAGATCCTCTTCCTGTTGCTTCCTATTGCTGCCGGTTACGGTTGGTATATGGGGCGGCGGAGCATAAGGCAAAATCAGAGCAATCAGCGTAAACAATTAAGTCGTGATTATTTCACCGGCTTAAATTACTTATTGTCTAACGAGTCGGACAAAGCGGTCGACTTGTTCATCAGTATGCTCGATGTAGACGATGAAACCATCGACACCCATCTCTCCCTCGGTTCCTTATTCCGTAAGCGTGGTGAGGTTGACCGCTCGATTCGTATCCATCAAAACTTAATTGCCCGTCCTACGCTCACCAATGAGCAGCGCGATATCGCCATGATGGAGCTGGGCAAAGACTATCTTGCCGCGGGATTTTACGACCGTGCTGAAGAAATTTTTCTGAATTTGGTGAGTCAAGATGACCACAGTGAAGAGTCTGAAACTCAGCTGATTGCGATTTACCAAGTGATAAAGGAATGGCAAAAAGCCATCGATATCACCAAACGTTTAAGCCGTAAACGTCAACTCGTACTCAAACCGATAACAGCGCATTTTTATTGCCAACTTGCCGATGAAACCAGTGATGATGCTGAGAAGGTCAAGCTACTGCAACAAGCCTTAAAACAAGATCCCAAATGTGGCCGAGCCTTATTGACTCTTGCCAAGAAATTTCTCGATGCGAAGGATTACAGTCAGTGTAAAGCCATGCTGATAGCATTAAAAAAGGCCGATATTGAGCTTTTTGCTGATGCACTGCCGACGGCTAAAGAAGTATATCGCGATACTCAAGATAAAGAGGGCTATCAAGAGTTATTAGCTGGCGCTATGGCTGAAGGTGCTGGCGCATCCGTAGTGGTGGCGCTTGCCCAACATATGATAAGCCTTGATGAGATTAAAGCTGCTGAAAACATGGTGCTCGATGCGCTTTATCGCCATCCGACCATGAAGGGTTTTCAGCACTTAATGCAAATGCATCTACGCCAAGCAGAAGAAGGGCAAGCTAAACAAAGTTTGACGATGCTTGAGCAACTTGTTGAGCAACAAATTAAATTCCGGCCAAGCTACCGCTGTAAAGAATGTGGTTTCCCATCCCATACACTATATTGGCATTGTCCTTCTTGCAAAAAGTGGGGCACCATTAAACGGATCAGAGGCTTGGACGGTGAATAACTTTTTAAAATATCTAGTTAGTGTAACCCTGTTGGAGAGATGATGACGACTAAACCTATCCTCGTAGCGCTTGATTACGATAATAAAAACCACGCTTTACAATTGATAGATCAACTCGATCCCAACATGTGCCGCCTTAAAGTTGGCAAAGAAATGTTTACCCTGTTCGGCCCGCAGTTAGTTAAAGATATCCATGACCGTGGCTTCGATCTTTTCCTCGACTTAAAATTTCACGATATCCCTAATACGGTTGCGAAAGCGGTTGCTGCTGCAGCGGAACTTGGTGTGTGGATGACGAATGTCCATGCCAGTGGCGGCTTAGCGATGATGGAAGCGGCGAGAAAGGCTTTGCTGCCTTACGGTAAAGAGGCGCCAATGCTGATTGCTGTGACGGTATTAACCTCTATGAGCGATGACGATCTGAAGCTCATCGGCATTGATGTGCCAGCATTTGAGCATGTTCAGCGTTTAGCTAAATTGACTAAACAGGCCGGACTTGATGGTGTTGTCTGTTCAGCCCAAGAAGCGAGTGTGCTTAAATCTTTATTAGGCCAAGACTTTAAACTTATTACACCTGGTATTCGTCCTGTGGGTAGTGAGGTTGGCGACCAACACCGTGTGATGACGCCGCCTGAGGCGCTTGCTGCCGGTTCTGATTATTTAGTGATTGGTCGTCCGGTCACTAAGGCGACAGATCCTCTGGCTGCGCTGCAGGCGATTCACCAATCTTTGCTTTAGTATACTGAACAGTACACTATTTAGCTGTTAAGGTTCGTATTCGCGACAAACTTTAACTGTTCACGGAGAACGTCCATGCTCAATACTACGATGTTTAATTATCAGGGTAAGAATGTTGTCGTTGCCGGTGGTACCAGTGGTATAAACCTCGCAATTGCCATTGCGTTTGCCCATGCGGGAGCTAATGTGGCGGTGGCGAGTCGAAGCAAAGATAAAGTCGATGCTGCGGTGTTACAGCTCAAACAGGCGAATCCAGATGGGATCCATCTTGGGGTGAGTTTTGATGTCAGGGATTTAGCCGCAGTAGAACTGGGCTTTGAAACCATCGCCTCAGAATTTGGTTTTATTGATGTATTGGTGAGCGGCGCTGCGGGCAATTTCCCAGCAACTGCCGCTAAGCTTTCGGCGAATGGTTTTAAAGCCGTAATGGATATTGATTTATTGGGCAGTTTCCAAGTACTGAAAACAGCTTATCCTTTACTGCGTCGCCCACAGGGGAATATTATTCAAATTTCTGCGCCACAGGCATCGATTGCGATGCCAATGCAGGCCCATGTTTGTGCGGCAAAAGCGGGGGTTGACATGCTGACGCGAACCTTAGCTATTGAATGGGGCTGTGAAGGCATTCGAATTAACTCCATTATTCCAGGCCCAATTACAGGCACCGAAGGCTTTAATCGTTTAGCGCCGAGCGCTGCACTACAGCAACAAGTGGCACAATCGGTACCGTTAAAACGTAATGGGGAAGGGCAAGATATTGCCAACGCAGCATTATTTTTAGGCTCTGAGCTGGCATCCTATATCACGGGTGTTGTACTTCCCGTCGATGGAGGTTGGTCACTGGGCGGTGCCAGTATCGCGATGACTGCCTTAGGTGAATTAGCAAGCAAAGGGCAGTAACTAAATAGTTATAACTCATTTATTTAATAGAAAATCGGGTGAAAATCCATGGCGAATGCATTACAAGAGCAGCTACTGAAAGCTGGACTTGCCAGTAAACAAAAAGTGCGTGATGTAAAAACGCAAAAGCGTCGCGATAAAAAGGCTCGGGTTGACGATGTCTCAAGCGCGTTAAAACTTGAGATTGCCGAGCAAAAACGCTTACAAGCTGAAAAAGACAAAGCCCTCAATGAACAACGCTTTGCAGAGGCAACGGCCCGAGGACAAGTGCGAGGATTAGTGAGTGAATTCACGCAATTTGCTATCAAGATCCCAAGTCATGCCGAGATCAAATTCAACTATACGCTCGACAATAAAATTTACTCTGTCTATATCGATGAGAAAATTCAATCCGAATTGCTTAAAGGCCAATTAGGGATTGTTCGATACGAAGATAAGAGCTACCTCGTCCCCCACAAGCTTGCCGAACGTGTGAATCTATTGGTGCCACAATGGTGCGGCTATTTGTGGCAACAGGATGCGGGTAAGGCCGTAGAAGTCGAAGATGACCCTTATGCTGATTATGCGATCCCTGACGATTTAATGTGGTAATCAATACGTTAATCGTGAGCTAAGCCGACGACAACCTAGTTTACTTCTCGCTACACTATAACCCTTAAGGTCACTTAAGGGTTTTTTATTGCCTGTTCTTCACTCTGTTATGTTGCGTAGATTAGTGCTTAGCATCAAAGTGAATTTGTAATGAGATTGTTTTCTGTATAGAACTGGTATAAATTAAAACAACTGTTTAAATCCTACGTTTAAGAGTCTCCCAATGAATCCTTACCAAGCCCCGTTAGCAGATATGCGTTTCTTACTGGAACAGGTTTTTGATGCCCCAAATACGTGGTCACAATTACCTGAGATTGCAGAAATGGTTGATATGGATACGGCCAATGCAATCCTTGAAGAAGCGGCAAAAATCAGTGCTGAATTAATCCATCCGCTAAACCGTGCTGGTGATGAGCAAGGCGTTTTACACCAAGATAATGGTGTGATTACCCCTGAGGGGTATAAAGCCGTATATAAGCAATATTCTGAAGGTGGTTGGGTAGGCCTATGTGGTGAGCCTGAGTTTGGTGGTATGGGCATGCCCAAAATGCTTGGTGTATTAGTGGATGAAATGGCCTACAGTGCCTGCAACGCGTTTACACTTTATGGCTCATTAACCGCGGGAGCTGCTTTGTGTATCAATGCCCACGGTAGCGAAGCATTAAAACAAGCTTATTTACCCAAGTTATATTCTGGTGAATGGGCTGGAGCGATGGATATGACAGAGCCACAAGCTGGCTCTGATCTGCGTAATATTCGCACTCGCGCAATTCCATTGGAGGATGGCAGTTATGCGATCAGTGGCAGCAAAATTTTTATTACTGGTGGCGATCACGATCTAACTGAAAACGTCATTCACTTAGTGCTGGCAAAATTACCAGAAAGCAAAGGTATTTCACTGTTCCTCGTACCCAAAATCACGGTTAATGATGATGGCAGCTTAGGTGAGGCTAATGGTGTTAGTGTGGGGTCAATCGAGCACAAAATGGGCCTTAAGGGGTCGGCAACCTGCGTGATGAATTTTGATGAAGCAAAGGGTTATCTGATTGGCCAGCCTAATCGTGGCTTGGTTTGTATGTTCACCATGATGAACTACGAACGTTTAGCTATTGGTATTCAAGGGCTTGGCAGCGCACAAGCCGCATATCAAATGGCCGCCGATTATGCTAAAGAGCGCAATCAAGGCGTTGCAGCCGGTGGCTCACCCACGGGGAGCGATTCTGATCCTATTATCGTCCATGGCGATGTGCGCCGTATGCTACTGACAATCCGCGCGATGACAGAAGCGGGACGTGCCTTATCCATATTTACCGGCAAACAGCTCGATTTGGCGAAATATGCCCAAGATGAGATTAAAGCTAAAGCTGCCCGCTACGTGGGTTTATTAACACCCGTTGCTAAAGCGTTTTTAACTGACCGTGGTTTAGACGCGACTATCATGGCGCAGCAAGTCTTTGGTGGACATGGTTATATTCGTGAAACAGGCATTGAGCAATTGGTACGTGATACCCGCATTGCGCAAATCTATGAAGGCACAAATGGTATTCAAGCCATTGACTTCCTTGGTCGAAAAGTCACTGGTGACAATTTGGCAACGCTAAAAGAGTTTGTGGCCGAATTAAAAGCACAAATGCGTGAATTTACACAGGTCGACGGCGTAAAAGTTGCCGCCGTTTGTGCTCGTTTAGATGCTTTAGTCCATGTGGCTGAATCGATCAATGAGCAAAAACTGACTCAACCTGCGTTAATCAATGCTTGTGCAGTCGACTTTTTAGATGCCTTTGGTTACAGCTTATATGGTTTTTATTGGCTAGCCATGTTGGATAAGGTCCCTAGCGCCGAGGATAAAAACTTTGCCGAGCAAAAAGCTTACCTCGCTAAATTCTATTTTGATAAGTTATTGCCTAAGGCCGATTATCATTTAGCGCAAGTGCGTGCGGGTGATGCCAGTACTATGGCAATGCCAGCAGAATTATTCTAAGTTTGGATTGGTGAGATCAATGATGTGAAAAGCACTGATTTATCAGTGCTTTTTAGTTTCATCAGTCAATTAATTTAACCGTGTTGAGTTCTTTAGTCGATGTTTGGTTTGTTTGTGCCTGTTGCTCAACCGTAGTTATAAGACGAGTCAAAAAGTCAGCGCTAAACGCAGGCGTGCGTTGTTTTTTCGTTTCAGGACTAATGCCATTCTCAAGCACCACAAATAAGATATCCCGCTGTGGTATTCGAATAAAACCAGCTAAATTGGCAACCCCTTGCATTGAACCTGTCTTGGCAAAAACACGGTTTTTGAGCGGTGGTTGAGTGTAACCCAGTCGATATTTTAGCGTACCGCTGACTCCCGCTTCGGGCAAACTATCAATCAGGCTGTGAAAGCGGGCATCTTGATAAATTAGAGTAAGCACATTGGCTAATTGCCTTGCGCTCAATAAGTTATAACGAGAAAGCCCTGAACCATCGACGATATTGGCGTGGGTTAAATCTACTCCCAAATCGCTAAGGATATGGCGCATGGCCGCCGCACCATTGGTAAAATTTCCTTGGGTTTTGTAATAGTGTTGTCCGACTAACTTAAACAGGCTGTCGGCGATCAGATTATCCGACTTAAGCAACATAGTCTTTAACAACTCCGGCAAAGGCGCACTACTGTGACTGGCGATAAGTTTTGCCTTTGCAGGTATTGCGTTGCCAATTTTAACTTTACCCGAGAGCGACATTTCCCCCTTGAGTGTGGCCGTTAACGTATCCATAGCGAATTTTTCAGGATCGGTTATTGCAATAGCGAGGGGAATAGCCTCACTGCCCGGATAACATCCCCGAAGGTGATATTGATTTTGCCCAAGTCGCACTAAATCGAGCTGACAAAAATCATGGCTAGCTTTGGGAGAGAATATCGCGTCACTGCTGACCTTTACCCCAAAACTAGATACCCTTAATTTGACCTCAGAGGAATGCTTGCTCGAGCTTGGAACGAATTGCCCATAAACACAGTTTTGATTGATGATGTAACTCGAAACCGGCGCCGCAAAACAAATGCCGAGGTCGTCCCACACCCAGCCAGGAGCTTGTAATTGCTCTTGTTTATCACCGATAAGATAAAGATGCCCGTCAATACTGTTGATACCCTGTTTTTGTAGGTGGGCAAACAAGGCCTTAAGATCGTCTTGAGTGAGGGTAGGATCGCCACTAAAGCGCAGATAGACACTTCCCGCAATATGGCCTTGGCGAATGGGGGCATCGCTCCATAGCTCCGTCACATAACGAAAATCGGCCCCAAGGTTGGCCAATGCTGTGACGGCAGTAAGGACCTTTTGTGTGCTTGCGGGGATAAACAAGGTATCAGCTTGCTGGCTATAAAGCTGTTTACTGTTCGCCATATCCAGTGCCAGCAGCGCAATTTGCGAGTGACGTGGTGCAATATCATTAATTTGTTGACTCAAGATCGCATGTTGAATATCTGCAGTCGTAGCCCACAGCTGATGTGGTAATAGGGCTGTTGCTACTACCGTTAGCAATATGCCTGCCGAACGCTGTAAATTGAATAATGGGGAGAACGTTTCCATGTCTGTTGTATGTTTACTCTCTTAATTAGCGGTCATGACTGCCATCATCTTTTTCCATCAGACGATACAACCTTAGGGTAACAAATAAAACCAAGCCAATAAAAAGTGGCAAAATGAGTAATCCAAGTTGCGCTTTAAAATGAAAAATGCCCCACGCTAAAGCTAAAGTCAGTGCGAGGGTTAACAGGATTTTTTTATTCATAGAGTTTTAGAGTGTTGACTGGTGACGTTTTAGTTTACGCTAAAACACGCAAAACGGGCATGCTTGCATTAGGAGCAACCCATATTTTGTGATTAAACTACCATTTTGGGTACCCTATGTAGATAAGCAAAATGAGCAACCGATAAAGAGTGCAAGCGTATTTGGTTAGTCATTGAAGTAGGCTTGTCTGCTCGTATATATTTAGGCTGAACCGACGTAATTTTACACTTATTATTGCCAATGACTTGTTTCAGCT
>NZ_JTLE01000094.1:2862484-2928435 GCF_000798835.1 Shewanella sp. ZOR0012 | reverse complement strand
ATAAAGCCGCCCATACGAGCCGGTACGTAGCGGGCGATCATGGCTAAACCAAGACCACTCACCAGCAGTTCGCCGAGTGAGTAAGAGGCATAACCCCAGATCATTACCCAAGAAGAGGTTTTACCCTCAACGGCAAATTGGCCTGCAAATCCATAGATAAAGAAGCCAATCGCGACAACCGCAAAACCTAAGGCAAACTTAGCGGCAATCGAAAAGTCCTTATTATTGCGGCCAGCCCATGAATAACTCCAAGCCAAAACAGGGCTTAACACCATGATCCAGATTGGGTTCAGTGCTTGGAACTGTGCAGGAGACCAAGTCCATAAATGGGTACCAAAGACTTGGAAATCCCAATCGACGTTACGCAGTGCAAACAGGGCCAGTGAAGTCGACATTTGTTGATAGAAGATAAAGAAGAAGACGGTTTGCACTGTGAGGATAAGCGCTGCGATAAGGCCTGCACGCTCACTTGGCTCACTGGTACGAATTAAGTGGAAGAAAATCCCTAATACTGCCACACCCGCGGCATACACGAATACTCGGGCAACATCTTCATATTCAAGAATGATGGCCGAAGCAACAACGGAAAGTGCCGCTAATATCAATACGATCGCAAGATTCTTTTTGTTGACGGGGCGAGTATCAGGCTCTGAACCATAGTTGGCGAGGCTCTTATACATCAGGGCATAGTTACCTAAGCCGACGATTAGGCCCACACAGCACACGGCAAAAGCGGCATGCCAGCCAAATTCG
Source organism: Shewanella sp. ZOR0012 (assembly GCF_000798835.1). Classification (NCBI taxonomy): domain Bacteria; kingdom Pseudomonadati; phylum Pseudomonadota; class Gammaproteobacteria; order Alteromonadales; family Shewanellaceae; genus Shewanella; species Shewanella sp. ZOR0012. The sequence continues at coordinate 2,927,682 of NZ_JTLE01000094.1, read as the reverse complement.
TTACCATATTGCGCGTTAACATAGTCCTTAATCCAAGGCGTTAACAGCATAGAGAAAGTCGAACCTACGTTTACCGCCATGTAGTAGATGGTAAAGGCGCTGTCGATCTTAGAGTCATCACCTTCGTAAATCTTACGGACTAAGTTACCGGCATTGGGTTTAAATAGGCCGTTACCGACCACAATCACCCCAAGAGCGGAGAACATAAACCAAGTGTTTTCGGTCGGCACTGTCATCAGGGCATAGCCGACAGATAAAATCCCCGCACCGAGCAACATAGTGCGTTTGGTGCCGAGAATTTTATCCCCAACCCAACCACCTATGGCTGGCGACACGTAAATCAGCGCCGCACAGGCACTCCAAACTAAGTTTGCACGGGAGTCATCAAAGCCAAGACGCTGCACCATAAAGTACACGATCAGCGCTTGCATGCCGTAATAACCAAAACGTTCCCATAATTCGATAAGTGACACAGTCATAAACGAATGTGTCTTGCTTACCTGATTGGTACCAAGAGTCATAAAGCTTGCTTCCGTTATTGTTGTTTTGTGTTTAAGGCCAAGAGTATAAGGCGATAGCCTGCGCAAACCAATGCCACAACGCCAAAGAATAGACTTTGTTACAAATGAAATGGGTGTTTTTAATCTGGAATTAATTTTTGTAAAAAAGTGTGGCTCGCTAATCTTTGTGGTTTGTGAGTTTGGTCATATTTGCGTTCATCGATTTGGGATAAATATCAAATTGCCACCTATTGGGATAAAGGTCGCAATTGGCCCTAAATCTGTCGGTGAAAAGTTTTACTTATAGTTAACAATTCACTATCTTAAAGACTGGTAATCCCGACGCAGAGTGCTATTTTTTAAATTAGTCAGCAAAAATAAAAATGAACTAGATCAAAATAATTAGGCTCTTGACCTTATATTTGGAGTTTACTCGATGAAGCATTTGTCCATCAGTACTAAGTTGTTGTGGATCACTTCCGCCTTATTTCTCTCAATAGTGGCTATTCTCTCCATCAGTCTATGGTGGACCCTCTCGGATCAAAATGCTGAACTTTCCTATCAGGTTCAAGAAACATTGCAAAAGGAGACCCACGATAAGCTTGAAGCGCGAGCGGGCGAATATGGCGAAATGGTCGCAGGTTTTATCAACGAAGCTTACCGGATCCCTTATTCCTTTTCAGGCATACTTGAAAGCACGTCAGAAGAATTGCCACTCAAGCGTGATCGTTTAGAACTCGCTGTGGCTGCTGTGTTAAAGAAAAATACGCAAATCTCGTCAATGTATGCCCAGTTCGAAGCTAATGGGTATGATGGACTCGACAGTGAATTTTTAAATGTTAATGTCAGCCATAGTGTTGCTTCATCTGGAGCATTGGAGGTGTATTACACTCGCAATGATGATGGCACAGTTGAACATAACCAAGTTGATGATTCATCGGAAAAATATAAAACAACTCTCAACGAATTTGGTATACGAGATGCTGAATGGTTTTTATGTGCAAAGGAGACCTTAAAGCCTTGTTTAATGGAACCTTATCTCTACGAAATCACCCCTGGCAATACAGCGTTAATGACGTCGTTAACGGTTCCTGTACTTAAGCATAAACAATTTATTGGTGTGGTTGGGGTGGATCTCAACCTACCAGTATTCCAAGTGTTAATTGATAAACTGTCTAAAAGCCTTTATGACGGCCAAGCTAAAGTGACTTTGCTCAGTACCCGTGGTTTAGTGGTTGCCGCAAGCCACTACAGTAAAAAGGCGCGTCCATTAGCCGAGTCTATTGACCCCAAATTGGCAACACAAATTGTTGGATTGCATAAAAATGGCGGTTACATGGCAAATGACGATGAAATTATCGTTGCCTATCCGATTAATATTCCCCTTGCCAACGCAGAGTGGTCACTTGCGATTCAAGTCCCTAAATCAATGGCACTCAAGAGTTCGATTCAACTAAATGAAAAAATGGACGAAATGGCAACATCACTTGGCAGCATCTTATTGATTGTTGGCCTAGCGGTTTCCATTTTAGCGGTTGTTACCATCAGCATAGTGATCCGCAGCGTGATTGCACCGCTCAAAGTCATTCAGGGACGCGTTGAAAATTTAGCCAGTGCCGATGGCGATTTAACTCAATCGATTGAAGTCGATTCACACGCAGAACTTATCGCTCTGGGTAAAGGATTTAATTCCTTTATCAATAAACTTAAGGATTTAATCTCCGAGCTTAAAGCGTTGGCAGGGCGGACACAGGAGGAAAGTTTATCCTCTGCAAAAATTGCAGAATTAACCCGCGATAGCGTACATCGTCAATATGGTGAGATTGAGAGTGTTGTGACTGCGGTTAATGAAATGAGTGCTACAGCCCTTGAGGTTGCCAAAGCTTCTGAACAAACCGCTGCCGAAACGGAGGCTATGTCACGCAATGTGCGTCTCAGTGAAGAGAGTCTGACTAAAGCGATGGATTATGTGACTACTATGTCGCAAGAGTCTATGCAGGCTAAAGTCGCCGTCAGTAAAGTGGCTGAAAGTAGCACTAATATTAGCCGTATCCTCGAAGTGATTAGCTCCATTGCCGCGCAAACAAACTTACTCGCCTTAAATGCGGCTATTGAGGCTGCTCGCGCAGGTGAGCAAGGACGGGGTTTTGCGGTGGTGGCCGATGAAGTAAGGGCACTTGCCTCCAAAACCCAAAGCTCCACCGACGATATTAGCGTGCTGATTGATGCGCTCCAAAAAGAGGTTCTTAGTGCATCGGGGATTATTGATAAAGGTGCTGAGCGTGCACAAATGGCCGTTTCGCAAACGGAGCAAGCGCTTACCTCCCTTAATTCTATGGTTAGCCAGATTGAGGAGATTTCAGCGCAAGTGACCCATATTGCTGCGGCGGCAGAGGAGCAAAGTGCCGTTACTGAAGAGGTTAATCGAAATATTACTGGCATATCCGACTCAGCCTCTGAACTCGCTCGTCTTGCAGGCGAAGCACAGCAAAGCAGCGTCGTTCTCGCCGAGCTGGTGAAACAACAACATCAGCAATTAGGTAAGTTAAAAACCTAACCAGATGGTCAGCCTCCTGCTATTTAAGGTCTGACAGGCTTTCTAACCTTATCAAGGCGCTAACGTGGTTATCAGTTAGCGCCTTTGTTTTTGCTTTAATTGGGCCATTACCTAAAGGGACAAATCGAAATCGCGTTTGAGTTAGTTATCGGGAATGAGTCGCGTTGGTATGAGTGAGTGTCGACAGATTGCAGAAACAAAAAAGCCCATTATTAAATGGGCTTTTTTGTTGAATTTGGTGGTGGCCCCTCACGGACTTGAACCGTGGACCTAACGATTATGAGTCGTGTGCTCTAACCAACTGAGCTAAGGGGCCTACTAAAGGCAATCGTCATCACCTAAAGCGAGTGGCAGTATACTAAGCTTGTTTGCGCTTGTCACCCGTGTTTTTCGATGAAATTCACCGAATTGATTCAATTGGTTATCTGTTAATCAACAGTTGTTTCTGCAAAGGTTTTTTGCCGTGCGATTCATGGTCAAGGTAATTTAACTTTCTGATTTTGAAAGAGGGTTGAGCTGTATATTGTGCTGGTTTGTTACTCGTTAACTGAATGATGGCGAAAAAAAGCCCCGCAGTGCGGGGCTTAGGCTTAATATTTGACACTTATCTATTCGTCTATCTATTCGTCTAAGAAGGACTTTAAGATTTCTGAGCGTGAAGGGTGACGCAGTTTACGCAGCGCTTTTGCTTCAATTTGACGGATACGTTCACGGGTTACGTCAAATTGTTTGCCCACTTCTTCTAGCGTGTGGTCGGTGTTCATGTCGATACCAAAACGCATGCGCAGTACTTTGGCTTCACGGGCTGTTAGGCCTGCTAATACCTCATGGGTAGCGCTCTTCAAGCTTTCGCTGGTGGCGCTGTCCAGAGGTAATTCGAGGGTGGTATCCTCGATAAAATCGCCTAAATGCGAATCTTCATCGTCACCGATTGGGGTTTCCATGGAGATCGGTTCTTTAGCGATTTTCAGTACCTTACGGATTTTGTCTTCCGGCATCATCATTCGCTCTGCCAATTCTTCAGGTGAGGGTTCGCGGCCCATTTCCTGTAGCATTTGGCGAGAGATACGGTTCAGCTTGTTGATGGTTTCGATCATGTGTACTGGAATACGGATCGTACGGGCTTGGTCCGCGATTGAGCGGGTGATTGCCTGACGGATCCACCAAGTCGCATAGGTCGAGAATTTGTAACCACGGCGATATTCAAATTTATCAACAGCCTTCATCAGACCGATGTTACCTTCTTGGATTAAGTCCAAGAATTGCAGACCGCGGTTGGTGTATTTCTTAGCGATAGAAATTACTAGACGTAAGTTTGCCTCAACCATTTCTTTCTTCGCACGGCGAGCTTTAGCCTCACCGATTGACATGCGGCGGTTAATATCTTTAATCGCGGCAATAACTAAGCCTGTTTCTTCTTCGATGGCGGCCAGTTTGCTACGGCAGCGCTGCACGTCATCCTCAACCATTCTTAAGCCTTCGGCATAAGGTTTGTTTGAGGTTTTTTCTGCATTAAACCAATCGAGATTGGTTTCGTTACCAGTGAAGAACTTAACAAAGTTTTTCTTTGGCATTTTAGCTTGTTCGACGCAAAGCTTCATCAGGAGACGCTCTTGCACGCGAACACGGTCCATCATCGAACGCATACTTTTCACTAAGCGGTCAAATTGCTTAGGTACTAGACGGAACTCTTTAAAAATCTCACCGATCTCAAACAGTGCTTTGATCGATTCTGGATGTTCACGGCCTTTGGCTTCGATGATTTTGAGCGCGTTTTCGTAGGCGGTTCTTAACTGGCTAAAGCGTTCACGAGCCTCTTCAGGATCGGGACCTTTATTACCATCATCATCGCCGTCGGCATCACCGTCTTCGTCTTCCTCGTCTTCCTCATCATCTTCATCTTCAAGATCTTCTTCTGATAATTCAGAACCGATGTGAGTAGCGGTTGGGCCTAAGTCTTCTTCGTCAGGGTTAACAAATCCAGAGATAATATCAGACAGGCGCAGTTCATCGGCTTCATACTGGTCGTATTGCTCAAGGATCATGGCGATCGCTTGTGGGTATTCGGCTACTGAGCTTTGAACTGTGTTAATGCCTTCTTCGATGCGTTTGGCGATAACGATTTCGCCTTCACGGGTCAGCAGTTCAACGGTACCCATTTCGCGCATGTACATACGCACAGGATCCGTGGTGCGGCCAAGCTCACTTTCTACCGTGGCAAGGGCGGCGGCTGCTTCTTCTGCTGCATCTTCGTCTGTGTTGTCTTCCGACATCATCATGTCATCGGCATCGGGAGCCTCTTCGAATACCCGAATGCCCATGTCATTTATCATCTGGATAATATCTTCGATCTGGTCAGAATCGACCATGTCTGCAGGTAAGTGATCGTTCACTTCTGCATAGGTTAAGTAACCTTGCTCTTTACCTTTGGCAAGCAACAGCTTGAGTTGCGACTGCGGAGTATGATCCATAGATATCATCCAAGTTGGGAAACTGTTACAACGACGGACAGTTAGCTCGTGCTAAGTGCCGCGCAAATCGTCAATTATAGCCATGTGCACTTACCTGTGCTAGTCACTGGGATACTGAATGAGGACATTTTTGCCTCAGTTTAGTCCTTTCATGACTGAGATCAGCTTCTGCAGCTGGATCTTTTCTTCCTTAGTATGGGTCTGTTTTAGACTCAATTCCTGATATCGTTGTTCAATATATTGATTGTTCAACCAAACCAGGGTCTGTTTAAACTTTTCGAGCAAGTTTTCTTCCGCCACTTGATGGTCCCATTGGGCTAATTTATGCAGCGTCCCGCTGTGGGGGCTGTCTCTGAATTGCTCAAGTAGTTGTGCGCTGTTTAACTTATGCTCTCGAGTTAACGCCAACAGCAATGGCAGCAAGTCGATGCCTGGCATTTGCAGATGGTTTAATGCTGGTTGCGGAGATAACCCCAGTCCCAGCTCGGGATGCTGTACTAACAAGGCGATGGCAAGTCGCAATGGTGTACCGCGTCCTTTGAGTCCCGTTGATGCTGTGGGCTTAGTTTGTTTGACACTAAAACCCAGTTTTTTCTTCATATCGTCTGAGCTGTTCATTCCTAACTTATGAGCTAAGCTCTCAAGTAGGAGGTTTTGCAGCACAGTGTCTTGAATTTTTTCAATTAGGCCAAAGGCTTGTTTGGCTAAATTACCTTTATCGGTACCGTATTTCGTCGTTAATGTATCAAACAAAAATTCGGGCAGGCTGATAGCACTGTCCATCAGTTGCTCGAATGCGTCTTTACCAATCTTGCGAACCATTGAATCTGGATCTTCAGATTGCGATAAAAACATAAAACGTACTTTATCCCCGGGTTTTAACAGGGGCAAGGCAGTTTCTAAGGCGCGCCAGGCGGCCTCATTACCGGCTCTATCGCCGTCGTAGCAGCAAATGACTTCTTTAGCACTACGCAGCAACAATTGAAATTGTTCAGCTGTCGTCGAGGTGCCAAGCGATGCAACCGCATAATCGACACCATATTGGGCTAGGGCAACGACGTCCATATAGCCTTCGACAATCAGTATTTTGTCTGGATCACGATGACGTTGCTTTAGCTCGTATAGGCCGTAGAGTTCATTGCCCTTATGAAATATGGGCGTTTCTGGAGAATTCAAGTACTTGGGTGTGCCATCTCCCAATACTCTGCCACCAAATCCAATCACACGACCACGGCGGTCGCGAATGGGAAACATCAGGCGGTCACGGAATCTATCGTATCTTTTACCGCTGTCATTGCTGATCAGCATGCCTGCGGTCAGGAGTTTATCCTGTGCATCTTGACTGTGTCGGTAGCGGCTTAATAACCCATCCCAACCGTCGGGTGCAAAACCAATCCCAAAATGCTCAACAATATCATCGGATAATCCGCGATAAGCGAGGTAGTCGATGACTTTTTGCTTGTCTTGGTGTTGTCTTAACTGGGTTTGAAAAAAGCGACTCGCTTCTTCCATTAATTGGTAGAGATCACGGCTTAGGCCATCGTCTTGGCGTTTACCCGTGCCTTGTTCTCTGGGCACTTCTAAGCCCAGTTGTCCGGCAAGATCTTCAATAGCATCGATAAAATCGAGTCTGTCGTACTCCATCACAAAATCGATGGCATTGCCGTGGGCGCCGCAGCCAAAACAATGATAAAACTGTTTATCGCGGCTAACGGTAAACGAAGGTGATTTTTCACTATGAAAAGGACAACAGGCCGAGTAGTTTTTACCCGCCTTTTTCAAGGGCACCTTGCGGTCGATAAGTTCGACGATGTCGGTGCGAGCGATTAGCTCATTGATAAAATCACGAGGTATTGCCATTGAGTGCTTAAAATCTCGCCTTGCGCGAATTTAAACAAACAAGCCGCGCATAGGCACGGCTTGTTCATACATTGAAACGCTAATTATTGCAATTTTGCACGGATCATAGCGCCGATAGCGCCCATGTCTGCACGTCCTTGAACTTTAGGTTTTAATGCTCCCATTACTTTGCCCATATCCGCCATGGAGGATGCGCCTATTTCAGCAATAGCAGCATCGATGAACGCGGCAATTTCCGCCTCAGAGAGGGGAGTAGGCAGGAAAGCTTCAATAACTTGAATCTCTTCTGCTTCTGCTGCGGCCAACTCGCTACGACCCGCTGCTTCATATTGAGCAATCGAATCGCGACGTTGTTTCACCATTTTGGTTAAGACAGCTATAACCTGCTCATCATTCAGAGTTTCGCGGGTATCCACTTCAATCTGTTTGATGGCTGCAAGTGCCATACGAATAGTGCTCAATCTCGCCTTCTCTTTGGCGATCATGGCCTGTTTCATATGGTCTTTTAGCTGATCAATTAGGCTCATAAGAGATTAGTATAAACGTACGCGACGTGCGTTTTCGCGAGAAAGCTTTTTAGCTAAACGTTTAACTGCAGCTGCTTTTGCGCGCTTACGAGCAGTAGTTGGCTTCTCGTAGAATTCACGAGCACGCACGTCGGCTAAAATACCAGCTTTTTCACAAGAGCGCTTGAAACGACGCAGAGCTACGTCGAATGGTTCGTTTTCACGTACTTTAATAATTGGCATACGCCATCACCCCTTAGGTGTAGGTTGTCTGGTTCAATGACTTGAACCAAGTGTATTTAAAATGGTGCGGAATTTTATACCGAGACCACTAGGCTTGTAAAGCCCTAATCATTTCAGCTTGGTTTGGGGGGTGAATAACGTGATTGTCGGCTGGAGTAATTGTCATCATACAGGTAGAATTAGCGCCCTTTAAACGTTTTGATTTGAGGCACCATGCGGGTTCTAGGTATTGAGACATCCTGTGACGAGACAGGTATTGCCGTTTATGACGATAAGCTGGGGTTACTTTCCCATGCGTTATATAGTCAGGTTAAGTTGCATGCGGATTATGGTGGCGTGGTGCCTGAACTGGCCTCCCGCGACCATGTGCGCAAAATTGTCCCGCTGATCCGCCAAGCGTTGAAAAACGCCAATACCGACATTGCCGACATCGACGGTATCGCTTATACCAAAGGCCCTGGATTAATTGGGGCTTTATTAGTGGGCGCCTGTGTTGGTCGCTCGCTAGCCTTTGCATGGAACAAGCCCGCCATCGGTGTTCATCATATGGAAGGGCATTTACTGGCACCTATGCTTGAGGAAGATGCTCCGGAGTTTCCTTTTGTTGCACTGTTGGTGTCAGGCGGTCATTCCATGTTGGTCAAAGTCGATGGTATCGGCCTTTATGAAGTCTTAGGTGAGTCGGTGGATGACGCCGCCGGTGAAGCCTTCGATAAAACGGCCAAGTTGATGGGGCTGGATTATCCTGGGGGGCCACGGCTTGCCAAACTTGCCGCCAAAGGCGAGCCTGCTGGTTATCAGTTCCCGCGTCCAATGACAGATAGGCCTGGGCTTGATTTTAGTTTCTCCGGCCTTAAAACCTTTACCGCCAATACCATTGCCGCTGAACCTGATGATGAGCAAACCCGCGCCAACATCGCCCGAGCTTTTGAAGAAGCGGTTGTAGATACCTTAGCGATTAAATGTCGCCGCGCCTTAAAACAGACCGGTTATAACCGTTTAGTGATTGCCGGTGGCGTGAGTGCCAACACCCGCTTACGCGAAACCTTGGCTGAGATGATGACCTCTATTGGTGGTCGCGTTTATTATCCTCGTGGTGAATTTTGTACTGATAATGGCGCCATGATCGCCTTTGCTGGATTACAGCGTTTGAAGGCAGGGCAGCAGGAAGACTTAGCAGTAAAAGGTCAACCGCGATGGCCGCTCGATACCTTGCCGCCTGTTACTTGATATTCTGCGAGTTAATCTAAATAAAAACAGTGCATTAAGCACTGTTTTTATTTATGTATGATAATGCTCAAATGGCTTAGGGCGGAGGAGGACGCTTTTTACGTGATACCTTAGATTCTTCCCCTTTGAGAAGTCGCTGAATGTTCTCTTTATGGCGAATGATTATCAGGGTCGAGAGCATCGCAACTGGAATGGTGAACCTATCGTCAAGCCACCAAGTATAAAGTGGGGCGAGCAATGCGGTAATAATGGCAGCAAGGGAAGAGTAGCGGCTAATCAAGACTAAGACGACCCAAGATGCCATCAAACAAATGGCCAAGTCATCACCAATTGGCGCCATGGCTCCAAAGGCTGTTGCAACGCCTTTGCCACCTTTAAAACCAAAAAAGATCGGATAGATATGGCCAAGACAGGCGGCGATTGCGATAAGGCCGAGGGAAATAGCGTCAATTCCCATTAAATAGGCAAGATACGTTGGCAGAGCACCCTTCAGCATGTCGAAAAATAACACCATGGCAGCCGAACTTGCGCCGCCAATGCGCAGCACATTGGTTGCTCCGGGGTTGCCCGAACCCTGCGTTCTTGGGTCGGGAAGGCCTCTTATCCTACACACTAGCACAGCACTTGAGACAGAACCGGCTAAATAGGCGGCCACAATCATCAAAAGTGTCAGTGTTAATTGACTCACATTGGTTTCCTTACACGTCTTAAGGTATTATCGCGCCACAATTTAACGGCCACTTGGCAAGCATTCAGTCATAAGCGATGGCGATTACGCAACTTATCAGGTTGCGATAGTTTCTGAACGAACAAATCCTTTTGGGCGTTATCCTACTTCGGATTGGCCCGAGTAGAAAGTAAATTAGTCGTTCAATTGAACGGTGGATTATACAGACTCTATGGCGTTTAGCTTATCAGACCTCATTGGCATGAGTGAGTAGGAATTAATATGGATAAAGTGCTTATTCGACAATTACGTATTGATACTGTGATTGGCGTCTATGAATGGGAAAAGAAAATTCACCAAAGCTTATTTTTAGATCTGGATATAGCTTGGGATAATAAGGCCGCAGCGGTAACAGACGATTATCAATACGCGCTCTGCTATGAGACGGTATCGAATCGCCTGACTCAGCTCATTACCGAAAAGCCCATTGAGTTGATTGAGACGGTTGCCGAGCGGGTTGCCCAGTGTTTGCTGACCGAGTTTAAGGTGAGTTGGGTAAAAGTGGTGGTGATGAAGCCAGGTGCTGTCCCTTCAGCCGCTTCTGTTGGGGTTGAGATTGAGCGCTCACGTTAATTGAATCTTTAGATTCGGGTTTTCGGTTTGGACGGTTCGGACATTCGTATGGCACGTATATACATTAGTTTAGGTAGTAATATAGAACCCACTCGCTACCTTAAGGCGGGCTTGCTGTCCTTACGGGAATACTTTGGCCCGCTGCAACTCTCCTCAATGTACGAGAGTGAAGCGGTTGGATTTAATGGTACCAACTTTTTAAACATGGTGGTCTGTGCACAAACGAGTCTGAATATTGCTGAGGTAGTTGCGCAGTTTAAGCAAATCGAGCAAAATCACGGCCGGTTGGTGGGGGCCAAAAAGTTTAGTCCAAGAACCTTAGATATTGACCTATTGCTTTACGATGATGTCGTTTGTCAGACCCCAGTGGTACTGCCCCGCGCCGAAATTGTCAGTAATGCTTTTGTGCTTTGGCCTTTAGCGGAAATCGCCCCCAATTTGATTCACCCATTGCAGCTAAAAACCTATGCCGCAATGTGGGATGAATATGATAAAACGTCACAAAAGCTGTGGCCGGTGGCCTTTGAATGGCCTTTTGGACTGACTTTTTAATTGATTGATAGGATTGTCATGGATACGTTTCAGGTAATTATTTTAGCGTTAATTCAAGGATTAACAGAGTTCCTCCCCATTTCAAGTTCGGCGCACCTTATCCTACCTGCACAGCTTTTAGGCTGGGAAGATCAAGGGTTATCCTTCGATGTTGCCGTGAATACAGGTTCATTGTTTGCCGTAGTGATTTATTTTAGGCATGAACTTTGGGCTATGTTTAAGGCGTGGATTGCCAGCATGGTTAAAGGTCAGCATTCTGACGATAGCAAACTGGCATGGTGGATTATTCTTGCTACTTTACCTGCTGTATTTTTTGGTTTTATGGCCAAAGACTTTATCGAAACCCATTTACGCAATGCCGGCGTTATTGCAGTGACAACAGTGGTCTTTGGTTTGCTGCTTTGGTGGGCGGATAAGATGTCACGCCGTGATTTGACGGTTTATCAAACGGGGTGGCGCAAGGCATTATTAATTGGTTTTGCTCAGGCGCTGGCGTTAATCCCGGGGACATCTCGCTCAGGTGCGACGATGACCGCCGCGCTGATGTTAGGTCTTAGCCGCGATGCTGCTGCGCGTTTCTCGTTTTTGATGTCTGTACCTGTCAGCTTAGGCGCGGCTATTTTAGTGGGTAAAGATTTGGCTGAAAGCCCGCTTCCCATTGACTATCAAGCGCTTACACTAGGCACTGTGATTTCTTTCGCTGCGGCTTATCTGTGTATACATTATTTCTTGAAAATCATTAGCCGCATGGGTATGACGCCTTTCGTTATTTATCGTCTTGCCCTTGGTGCTGTGTTGTGTGGATTTATCTTCTTATAATGCACTCGCTCTTTTGCCAAAAAATCGGGTCAAGTACCCGATTTTTGTGTTTTTAGGCATGAATTTTCGTATTTGGAGTTGTTTATGAGCCTTCAATATCAATGTCCTACCTGTAGTTTGCCACTGATGCAACATCAGGCGTCCCAAGGTTTTTATTGTGCGAATAAGCACCATTTTGATAAGAATGAAGCTGGATATTGGGTGTTCACCAAGCCTGCTCGTCAAAAGCCGACGGGGGATAGTCGTCAACAGGTCAGAGCTAAACGGTTCTTACTCGAGTCGGGGATTTTTACGCCTTTAATCGACAAAATGGGTGAGATGATTGCTGCGCATTTACAGGCTGATGATTGTTTGTTGGACTACGAGTGTGCTGAGGGCTTTTATTTACGTGCGTTATCTTCGTTGCTGTCAAGGCTGACAAATGGGATGAACGTCCACTACAGTGGCGTTTCGGATGCAGAAAATACTATTTTTGCTGCAGCTAAAGCGCAAACGCCAGCATCGCTCTATCTCAGTACATCCAAAGCGTTACCCTTTGCAGATAATTGCTTCGATTTTATTACTGTTGTCGATAAACCGTTGAAGGGAAAAGAATGTGTCCGCGTGCTTAAAGAGCAAGGGCTTATGTTGCAGGTGATCCCAGGTGCTCGGCATTTATGGCAACTCAAGACGCTCATTTATCCAGAACTCATTGAAAAATCAGTCCAAATAAATTTACCTACTGGGTTAATCGTAAAAGAGCAGCAGCGAGTGCAATTTAGTTTATCGATAACAGGTGAACAAGTTTTGGTATTGCTTGATATGACACCTTATGCGTGGCGTGCATCGGATAAAGTCAAACACCTTATTCGGACTCAAGTATTCAATAATCTAGAAATTGACTTTATTTTAGTCTTAGCGCAAAAGTCTTTAATCAGATCTTAACTCGCTAAAATAAATAATCGTATTGGATGTTTTTTAACCTATTCATAAGCTTAGGTATTCTATTACTTGATGCTTCTGTAGAGTGAATAATGCAAGTGCATGATAATAATCGAGCTTTTATGTTGCTTTCATGTTAATCTAGGACTGCATGCCTTGAAGTTTTTATTTATTCAGCCGTCGTTCATTACAGATATAACCTCTTAACTGCTTTTGTCTCGCAAATTGCTTGAGTTTGCGCTGTTGTACTTTCATTAAAATACCCGTTAAGAGATTTAATAAAAATAATGTTTTTAGTGAGAACAGGGGAGAGGATTATGAAAAGTGAAAAATCGATTTTACGATGGATATACCAGTTTAAGAATGATTAATACTGGAAAGTCGTTTTCTTTCGATAAGAGTTTATCTTGATGTCAAGCTGAGAGTTTGGTTTGTGAAGCTAATAAGCATTAGCTAAATTTCGGCTGAGTAACACAACTTGGCTTATTGCGGAATTAGCTTGTGAAAGCTAACAATCAACCATAAAAAAAGGCTTGGATCGATGTGCTATTCGCTTTCATCTCTCTCAAGCCTTTGATCTTAACCTGATGAATTACAGGTTAATTACCTATCATTACTTCTTGTAACGAGAAGCAACGTTGTCTAGACGGTCGTTAGCACGTTTAGCTTCTGCTTGTGCGTCCATAGCTGCTGCTTTAGCATCTTTAACGTCTGCAGACAGTTTGCTTTGCTCTGATTTCAGAGAGCCAACATCAGCTGACAATTGATCAACTTTGTTGCCCAGAGTTGCAACGCTTTCTTCCAGAGCAGTAGTGTTTGCACAACCACCTAGTAGGGCAGTCATTGCTAAACCAGCAATCATCAGTACTTTTTTGTTCATTGTAAAAAATCCCTTAAAATAGGTTGGATTTGAATGTTTCGTCACTTGGTAATCGAAACTGCCTAATTATGACATAGCTATTTTAATTTGCTACGAATATTAATGCGTTTAACCACTATAGACATATAAATTTTTTTTTAAAAGCGTTTTTTCCCGGTTATATCGTCATTGCTCATCGAAAAATGGTGTCCCATTTACTAGAAAGTGTTTATGTGTTTACAAAAAAATTACAATTTTATGGCGTCAGTTTGGCTTGTTGGTGTGGCCAGTTGAGTTTTACTTGCTCGACGTTATCAATCCGCCTCAAATTGAGCGCTTGTTTTATCTGTCCTCCCTGAAATCCTGCTGCGATGATGGCTTTTATATCCACATTATTAGCGGCTAAAAAACACGCATTAAGGTAGTCACTTTGCGGGTAGGCTTGATGCTCGAAGCCTGTGCGTCCTCGCATATCGGCGATACAAGCCAATAAGAGTTGATTTAGTCGTTCTGGTTTACGCCAAAAATCGGCTTTATCGAAGACTTTAACAATTGTCTCGGCTCTTAATTCAAATGCTTGGTGCACGTTTTGGTGCTGATCACTAACCAATAGAGCGAGGTCGCGATACTCGTTAGGGACTCGTAACCGTTCACACAGTTTTTTAATGACGGGTAATCCTTTTTGTCCATGGCCATGGTGTTTAGGCCAGTGTTCTTTGGGGCTTAATGCCTTACCCAGATCGTGCACTAAGGCTGCAAAGCGTACCGCTTTGTCTTGAGTCAGTAATGTTGCCTGTGTTAACACCATCAGAGTGTGCAGACCTGTATCTATCTCAGGGTGCCACTTTTCCGGTTGTGGGATGCCAAAAAGTGCATCAATTTCGGGGAATAGGATTTTCAATGCACCACATTGACGCAGCACTTGGAAAAAAATCTCTGTATTGGGGCCGCCGAGACTTTTATCGACTTCTTGCCAAACGCGCTCAGGCGTAAGCGCCGTTAACTCCTCGGTTTGGCTCATATGCTGCATCAAGGACATGGTTTCTTTGGCAATCTTGAAACCTAAACTATGAAAACGTGCGGCAAAGCGTGCCACTCGTAACACCCTTAAAGGATCTTCTGCAAAGGCTGTTGACACATGCCGCAGTTGCCGTGCCTGTATGTCCGCGACACCATTATAGGGATCATACAAATTGCCTTCTTCATCTTGGGCAATCGCGTTAATGGTGAGATCGCGTCTTAGCAAATCTTGCTCTAGGGTAACATCGGGACTGGCATAACAGCTAAAACCACCATAACCCAAACCCACTTTACGCTCCGTACGCGCTAACGCATATTCTTGCTGGGTTTTAGGGTGTAAAAAGACCGGGAAGTCTTTACCTACTTGGCGATAGCCCAATTGCTGCATTTGCTCAGGAGTAGCGCCGACAACCATATAATCTTTATCTTTTATTGGAAGGTTTAGCAGGCTGTCTCGTACAGCGCCGCCAACTAAGTAAATTTTCACAGGATTATTCTAGCGAGTGTGCCATAGGCATAGCTTATCATGATGATGCCATTGCAAGGCGAACTAGAGTGTAGATATTTATTAGAATGTCACATCCATGTTGCTGATGCTTTGACAATATCCTTTGGACGTTTTAACGTGGGGCGTTATTTTTAGCTTAGGATGATTGGTGGTATGTACAAGGCCTTTTATGGACTCAGTGATAACCCTTTTTCGATTGCACCCAATCCACATTATTTATTCTTGAGTGACAGACACAGAGAAGCCTTAGCCCATTTAACCTATGGGTTGGGTGAGACGGGTGGCTTTGTGTTACTAACGGGAGAGGTCGGCACAGGGAAGACAACAGTATCTCGTTGTTTGCTTGGGCAATTACCCGATCATACCGATACGGCGTTTATCTTAAATCCTTCGCTGACGGAGTTGGAATTACTCGCTACACTCTGTGATGAATTGAAGATTAGCTATGGTGAAAACCCAACCCTTAAACAGCTCACTGACCATCTGAGTCGTTTCTTACTGGCCAATCATGAGAAAGGCCGCAATACCGTTCTCATCATCGATGAGGCGCAGCATCTGCGTGCCGAAGTATTAGAGCAATTAAGGTTGCTCACCAATCTCGAGACCGATACGAAAAAGCTGCTGCAAGTCATTTTGATTGGCCAACCTGAACTGCAGCTGCTACTCAAACGACAAGAACTGCGGCAATTAGCCCAGCGGATCACTGCTCGTTATCATTTATTGCCGCTAAATGAAGATGAAATTGCCCTTTACGTATTGCATCGTTTGCAGGTTGCTGGTCGTTTTGAACCTTTATTTACGCGAAAAGCCATTAAGGTACTGCATAAATACAGTGGTGGTATTCCTCGTCTCATCAACTTATTGTGCGAGCGAGCCCTTATGGCTGGGTATGCTCAATCTAAGGTGCCCATTGATCACCATATGGTGAGACAAGCGGCTGCTGAAGTATTAGGGGAGGAAGAACCACAGCAGCATAAGTATCTGTGGCCAAGTGCTATCGCCGCCGCATTGGTATTAGCTTTTGGAGTATCCTATTGGTTGTTTACGGATAAACTCGCGGTTGCCAATGTGACGACCGAGCCTGTGACCCACGCCAAACAAACAGTTGTAGCTGACAATTCTGTTCAGCAAAGCCAAACGCCAGTAAATAATACTGTACCAGCACTCACTCAAGTGCAAAATACTGTTGTGGCGGCTGATCCAAGTCTGCGGGTATTACAGGAGGCTATCAAACAAAGTCGAAGTATTGATACCGCCTTTGCAGGTCTTTTTAATGTGTGGGGCAAAGTCCCATTTAAAGGCCTCACTGCCTGTCAGTCAGCACGGGAGCAGGGGCTGTCATGTTATCAACAGCAGGGAAATTGGATGTCGATTACGCGGCTAAATTATCCTGCCGTTGTATATTTAGTGGATGATAATCAACAAGATTTTTATGGTGCTGTCATTGCAGTTGATGGTGATCAGCTATTGATGCAATTGGGCGAGCAGCAGCTTTGGGTTGATAGAGCTTGGTTCAATCAACACTTTAGTGGCACCTTTGAAATTCTCTGGCAGGCCCCCAATTTACCTATGCTGGAAATTAGCCAAAAATCGAGCCCTGGGCAATTACAGTGGCTGGAGAATGCGCTTGCCCATGTGGCTAAACGACCTTCACGCCGAGTCAGCCAATTTGATCTTAAGTTGGAGAATGATCTTAAAGCCTTTCAAAGCCAACATGGGTTGAAGGCTGACGGTATTGCAGGCAATCAAACGTTAGTGAGACTGAATTTGTACTTAAGTGATCAAGGGCCGCGCCTAACCGATAATGGAGCCCAGAGTTAATGTCCATTTTACTCGACGCGGTAACCCGTAATAAACAACAGCAAGCTTCACCTTTACCCGATGCGGTACTAACGCCGAGGGCAAGTTATCCTGCGCCACGCAAGGCTTCTTTCCCTGCTGCAAAATTGTCGCTGCTTGCCGTTGCGATTACTCTTGGTATCGGTGTGGCATGGGGCGTTGCGCATTGGCAACAGGTCAATTCAATGATGCCCTTGAAGGCTAATGATGATAATAGAAGTGATCTTCAAACGGGCACAGTGATAACTCAGCATGCTTCAAATACAGGTTCTGATAGCTTTGTCTCAACGAGTCAGGCTAACCGGACCGCATCCTTAAATGACCCAGTAAGTGCAGCCACTACAGTTGCCACGCAGGAAGATACTGTTATTCAGGGGAACGCCGCAGGATTTCGATTAGCTGGGAAGGTCGCTTTGCCCAGGGAGCAGGTATTAAATGATGTGCCTTTAAGCGCCCAAGCTTATCCGAGCGTAGATTCGTCACAGGTTGTCGCTACAAATACTTCCTCAAATGCTGATCCTAGTTATGATGACTATCTTGCGACGTCAGCGGCCTTAGATGAAACAACTCGCGCCCAGCCATCATCTGCCGAAAATGGGGAGCTGGCGCAAGAGTTTGCCGATCCTGAACCAATAATGTTGGGGGCGAATGCTAATCGTCAAGGGTTAGCAACACTTGAGGCGCTGCGTCAACAAGTTAATGCTGCGGCGACGGATGTTGGCTTGGATACGGCGCAGAGTCGTCAAGATGATGAATTGGTCGCGACCTTCCAAGATGCACTGAAAGAGGTGGAATATGTCAAAGCGGCTAAAACGCCTGTGACAGAGCCTAAGCTTGATCCTATCCCTAAAACGGAAAATGGCGATATTCCTAAATACGGGCAACTGCCAGCGGGATTACAACTACAAGTACCGGAATTTAATATTGTTGCCCATGTTTATTCCACGGATGCGAGTCAACGTTGGTTAAACGTTGACGGTGCCGAGTTACAGGAAGGCGATATGATTGGTGGTAAGTTGAAGATCATTGCCATTCGTCCGCGGGATGTCGTTTTAGACATTCAAGGAACACAGTTTAGGGTTCCGGCGATGTAAGGCATTCTCTTAAGACAAAAGGCGCCTGTTGGCGCCTTTTGTTTATCGTTTTAAATTAAGCAAAGAAGTTATATGCGAGGAATAAAGTTAAGCCATAGCCAACACAGTAGCATAGGAATAGTGCAGGTACATATTTCAAGTAGCTTACAAAAGTGAGCTCTTTTACTTTGCTCATGGCGACGATACCCGCAGCCGAACCAATCACTAACAATGAACCACCTACGCCCACACTGTAGGTTAAGCCTAACCATTCTGGAGTGTTGAGTACAGGTTCTGCTTTTAATAGGGCAGCAGTGAGTGGCACGTTATCGATAAGAGCTGAACCCATGCCTGTGACAAAGTTTGAGATATTTGGATTAAATAGGGCATAGGCCTCGGTCAGCATATCTAAGGTGCCGATTTCTTTAAGCATGCCAACTAGCAATAAAATCCCTAAGAAGAATAACAAAGTGTCATATTCAACTTGGCGGATATATTCAAGGATCTTGATTTCTTCTTTATCGCTGCGCGTTGTATGACCAATCAGGAACATGATGGACAGACCGGTTAAGAAGGTCAGTACTGGAGGGATGCCAAACAAAATGTTGAGTAACATGGTCATTAAAATCGTGCAGAAGAACACGAGGGCAATCAGTAGATCAACCGTTTGATAACTATGTTTAATTGGGGTTGTTGAGACGATACCTTCAGCTTTTAGCGAAAAGAGCGTTGCCAGTAAAACGACACTCACGGCTGATGGGATGAATAGCATTAACAGTTCGGAGATATGTACGTGACCCGCGAGGAAGATCATCAGCGTGGTGACGTCACCAGTGATCAATGCTACACCACCTGAGTTCACTGCGAAAATAATCAACACCGCCATTCTGCGACGCATCTGTTTATCGAGTTTGAAGGTGGTTAATAAGCCCAAAGAAACCAATGTAGCGGTGACGTTATCACAAAAGGCGGACAGAATTAGCGAGAATAATGCGACTTGTATCATCAATAACCGAACAGAAACCTTTTGTGGAAAGAGCTTCTGCACCATGATTTGAATCATACCTTTGGCGTTAAGATAGGCCACAAAGGTCATGGTCGACATTAAAAATAGCCACAAGGTGGCAATTTCAAGCAAGTTTTCATTGAGTTGATGAGCAACTAACTTCTCATGGCTAGGATCTCCAGCAGCCATGAATAGTGCTACCCATGAAATACAGCCAAAGAATAAGGTGGTTTTTGCTTTATTAAGGTGGGTTACTTCTTCAAAAATAATACTGAGCAATGCAAGCAGTGCCAGTATGATCAGAAAGGTATATAGCATAACTGCAATTCCAACTGCTGTTTTAATGTCGTGGCAGGCCAAAGGCGAGCTATTGAGTGGCATTATCAAGGCTTAATTAAGTTTGCCGTGTTAACGCGTGCGGATCAGAACATAATGGCGCGAATAACGCAACTGTTAGCTGTAACTCAGTTTTGCGTTGCTTTGTGATGTGTATCTCAGTTGTTTGGGTGTGTTTTTAGTTTTAAATACTGTCTTGTGGTTTTTTGTTGGTTTTTTATGTTGTTTATTTTGGGTTGGTTATTGAGTGTAAAGTAAGATCTACGATTAAAGTCTAAGCCGTTATTTTATCGATCCTGCAATTAATTTTTCTTTAGAGAGAAAATTCTGATTGAAAATTCAATGGTTCAAATTAGATGCTGGATTTGAGTTTATTACCGACAATTGTACGGAATGTGCTGAGTGAGTCACAGATATGGCCACGTCGAAATATTGACCGAACAGAAAGTGAGCGGTATCTTGTGCCTCTTTTATCGTTAGGACACTGGATGTTGTATTTTGAGGATGATGCAAAATGAACTTTGTACTCCGGAGTCTCTTACTCTTAGGCTCTTTGGTTTGGCTGATCTACAGTGGTAAACAATTACTTGCTTTGGGTATATTCCACAATCCTAGCTTAGTGATTGATCACATCACGTTAACTCTACAAGCCTTAGTCGCAGCGATTATCTTTAAGTCGGCCTTAGGTTCAAAAAAGTCCGATAGCTATTGATTGGGCTAAGATTTGCACAATATTACTTTCAAAAGCTAAGTAAGAAAAAGGGACGCTAATGCGTCCCTTGATATTTTAAGCGCTCGCTTACATTGCCGCTTTCATGCGAGCTAATACGCGATCAGCCGCTTCAAGCGTGAGGCGCAATTCTTCTTCGCCATGGGCCATCGACAGGAAGCCAGCTTCATAAGCACTCGGTGCTAAGTAAACGCCTTCATCTAACATGCCATGGTAGAAAGTGCGGAAGTGCTCAATATTGCACTTAGTCACCTGGTCGAAGCGAGTGATCTGCTCTTGCTCAGTAAAGAAGAAGCCGAACATACCGCCAACATAGTTGATCGCCATTGGGATGCCGTGCTTATCAGCCGCCGCTTTAAAGCCTTCGGCGATGCGCTTGGTTTTAGCGCTCAGCGCTTCGTACAGACCTTCTTCACACAGAGCTTCCATTTGTGCTAGACCCGCTGACATCGCAATAGGGTTACCTGAAAGCGTGCCTGCTTGGTATACAGGGCCAGTTGGTGCGATAAACTGCATCACATCTTTACGGCCACCAAATGCACCTACAGGCATACCGCCACCGATGACTTTACCGAGTGTGGTTAAGTCTGGTTTAACGCCATAGTGACCTTGAGCGCCACTTCTTGATACACGGAAACCTGTCATCACTTCGTCGATAATCAGCAGCGCACCAAACTCATCACACAGGCTACGCAGACCTTCGAGGAAGCCTGGGATAGGTGGAATGCAGTTCATGTTGCCAGCAACGGGCTCGATGATGATGCAAGAAATCTCAGTTGGATATTGCTCGAACAGCGAACGAACAGAATCCAGATCGTTATACACAGCAGTTAAGGTGTGCTTTGCGAAATCTTCAGGAATACCAGGAGAGCTGGGTTGGCCTAAGGTTAATGCACCGGAACCTGCTTTCACTAATAGGCAATCGGCGTGGCCGTGGTAACAGCCTTCAAATTTTAAGATCTTGTCACGATTAGTAAAACCGCGCGCTAAGCGAATTGCACTCATGGTCGCTTCAGTACCTGAGCTCACCATACGGACTTGCTCGATAGAAGGTACCATGGCGATCACTTTCTCAGCCATTTGCACTTCAAGCTCAGTTGGCGCGCCAAAAGACAGACCATTATGTACCGCAGCCAATACGGCTTCACGGATCTTCGGATGGTTGTGGCCGAGGATCATCGGACCCCAAGAGCCTACATAGTCGATATAAGCTTTACCATCGGCATCGTAAATATAAGCGCCATCAGCTTTTTCAATAAACAGGGGTGAGCCACCTACACCGTTAAATGCACGAACCGGAGAGTTAACACCGCCGGGGATGGTTTTTTTAGCCTGTTCAAATAGCGCTTCGGAACGGGTCATGTTAAGTCCTTAAAGTATGTAGCCGATTAGCGATCGGCTTTACGTGAATACCAATTAACGGGACACTCATATTTTTCGAGTTGTGTGTCAACCCCGAGTGTCAATGCAAACAGTGCCATACGAATTAACAGTCCATTGTCCGCCTGTCTGAAGATAGCGAGATTAGGATGGCTGTTTAAATCATTATCTAACTCATTAGCTTGCGCACGCGAATCCCGTGGCAGCGGGTGCATGATCACTGTGTTAGATTTGCAATGTTGGGTGTAAATACTGCGATTCAAACGGAATTTACCGCGGTATTTGTTTGCTTCTTCCTGGGATGGGAAGCGCTCTTCTTGAATGCGGGTCAGATAAAGAATATCTGCTTTATCTAAATGGCCTTCAAGCTGGTCTGTTATTTTGATGCTATGGCCAGCATTTTCAATGTCTGAGATCACATAATCAGGCATAGCTAATTCAGCTGGTGAAATCAGTGTGAAGCTGATGTTCTTATACATGCACAGCAAGCGCGACAATGAATGCACGGTGCGGCCAAACTTTAAATCACCGACCATAGCGATATGCATGCCATCGATACCTCGGCCAGCATGACCTAACTCTTTTTGAATGGTAAACAAATCGAGCAATGCTTGGGTTGGGTGCTCGTTCGAACCATCACCGCCATTGATTACGGGGACGCGGCTACCTTCGGCAAACTCTTTGACAGAGTATGAGTCAGGGTGGCGCATCGCAATCACATCGGAATAGGTTGAGAGTACGCGGGCGGTATCGTACAGGGATTCACCCTTAGATAAGGACGAAGAGGCCATACCAGTGGTTTCACGCACATGGCCGCCGAGTAAGTTAAAGGCACAGCCAAAACTGACGCGGGTACGGGTACTTGGCTCGAAAAACAGGTTACCTAAAATGGCGCCTTCGAGCACTTTTGTGCGCTTCTCACGAAGTGCATAGGGCATCATGCGGTGGGCGACATTAAAAATAGTTTGGATTGAATCAAGATCTAACTGGTTTACGGAGAGGATGTGGGATCCTTCGAACTGGTTCATCAGCCTGTTTTCCAATTGCTAGGGGGCGTTCAAGTGCAGATATTGCGCTCGTAGCCCTAATGTTATGTAGGGTGGCTGAGGCGCGATTGTAACAGATGCACCAAGGCAGCGAAATAGCACCCTTGCCTCTGTAATGTATTTTTACCGTGAAACAACAGGATTTTGTGAATCCAATCCACTCTTGGTTGACTGTTTAGTCTGTGATTTGGCTTAGACTTGGCCTGAGCGAATTTCTTGCTGTAGGTTCGACCAACTAATCACCCCTACCACGTTATCTGGTGTGTCTTGATAGATAAAGACTTCACCGCTGCGCTTGGGTGACAGCATTGAATAGACCTCATCTAAGGTTTTGGTATCACTTAGTCCCTGCATGGGATGGCGTGAGAGGGTGATGTTGTCATCAAAGGATTGCATCTCAAGGCTGAGCATTTCGATGACCCCATCGGCATTACGTACTAACACAGGGCGACCTTCGGCGCGTTTTAACACCTCGAGCAGTAGCTCATCGTTGTTGTTGACGATAACGAAGCGCTTATCCATCAGGGCGCGCACGCCTTTTTTCTGTAGCGCCAAATTCACTGGGGCCACTTTATAGCCTAAGCCCATAATTTCTAACTGCTTGAAGAAGATAGAGTTAGTTTTAAAACCTTGATAGGCAATCAAAAATGCGGGAGCTGTGACAAACATCGCGGGCAGAATAATACTGGCATCGTTGGTCATTTCGAGCAGGGCGACTAATGCCGCCAGCGGCGCACTGAGGCATACCCCCATCATGGCTGTCATGCCAATCACTGTATAGAGGCCAACGTAAGGCGCAATCGAAGGGAATAACATCGCACTGACTAAGGCTAAGATGGCACCGATTAAGGCGCCGATGCCGTAGAGCGGGCCAATCAATCCGCCCGGGATCCCAAGCCCTATAGCCGCAATCGTCGCAATAATCTTTGCGGCAAGCAGGGCGATTAACAGCAATAAACTGGGATGCTCGCTAATGGCTTCACTGATCGCTAAATCTCCAGTGCCCAGCGCCTGCGGCAAGATTAAGCCAATCAGGGTGGTGATACCGCCCGCCAGCAAGAGCCGATAAATCAGTGGCCAGTTTTGCCCCGTAGCAGTGACTTTAAGGAGCGCGTAATTGAAGAAGGCGGCGGCGCAGCCTAGTGCAATACCGCCAAGGGCTAAAATCGGATAGTGATCCAATGGAATATGGATCACCTGAATGCGGTCAAACTCATGCACATTGCCAAACACCAGCTGGCTGGAAACCGCGCCGCAAATGGCGGATAGCATAATCGGGAAGAAGTAATGCACTTTGTACTCGCGCACGATCACTTCGAGTACAAAAATCACTGCCGCTAGTGGGGCGTTAAAGGTGGCGGCAATCCCTGCTGCAATGCCGCTGGCGCACATAATTCGCACACTATTGTCGGGAAGATTAAATTTTTCGGCTAGAACACTGGCACTTACGGCGCCAAGGTGAATGGCGGGGCCTTCACGGCCCACCGAAAAATTAGTCCCTAAGGCAAACAAGGCCTGAAAAAATTGCCCTGCGGCAGATTGCAAGGGGATTTTGCCATAGTGCAATTTAACCCTATGTAATACATAGGCAATCCCCATGCGCTTGTAACGTTTGGAGCCGAGTTTGGCGACAATCCAGATCAACAAGGCGCCAAAAAGTGGCAACAATGCTCGCCAGTCGGTGATGTTACCCGTAAAATCCTGCGTCTCGATTTGGGTGTAATGGTTTGCCCACAGGAGTAAGAGTCGAAACAACAGGATCACGCAGGAGGCGAAGATGGCGAATAACAAGGCCAGTAAGCACAGCTGCGCACTGATCTTGGCTTGGGATAAATGATCACGTAGCTCGTTAGTTAAGTACTTTTTAGCTGTGCTGATAGCGTCTTGAATCGCGGCTTTATTTATCGTTAATTGCACTGCATTGGCCTGAGTTGTATTGTATCGAACTCGTTCTTGAGTTGATTGTATTTTATATAAGGGGCTGTTACCTAATGCCAAATTATCATCGTTGGCTAGACCGGCTGCAAGTCATGGATTTAAAGTATCGTCCATCGACCAAGTATTTATTGCTATTAGTTTTTGTAGCATTTTTATTGGGCGCTTGGGTGAGCTTTATTGTATTAAACAGTGATGAAGCTGTCGTGAAGCACATTGGTGGGGGTAAATTACAACGTGTTACCGCTGAACTTGAGTTGCAAACCCAGGAACTCGCTACCCGCAATTTAGAGCTATCTGTCGAACGCGAAGCCAATGCGCAAATGCAAGATATGTTTGCACAGCAGATGAAAAAACAAAAAGAGCTAGAGCACGAATTAGCCTTTTATCGCAGCATTATGTCACCAGATGACAACGCTGAAGGTGTGGCTATCCATGGCCTTGAAATGACGCCAGGGGCCTTGGTTGATGAATATAATTTCAAACTGATTTTGACTCAGCTGCAAAAACGTAAGCAGGCTATTCAAGGCCGCACCGAAATCACGCTTATTGGTGTGCAAGATGGTAAATCTGTTGAGTTAAGTGTGAACAAACTCACGGGTTCTAAGCTTGAATTTGATTTTCGCTATTTTCAGGTCATAGATACCAAAGTTACTGTGCCAGCTGGCTTTAATGTGGTGCAAGTCAAAGTGAAAGTGGTGGTGCCTTCGAGCCGCTGGACTAAAAATTCGCAGACAGAACATGTCTATAGTGTCCCTGAATTATTACAGGGTGAAAAAGAACCGCGGGTAATACTTGAACAAAATAGTCAGGTAACGGATAATTTGCCCCAGAAAACTGATGTAAGAGGTAGTAATGACTGATCAAGCTGACGCAACAATGCCAATTAAATTTACCGATGCGGCAGCCGCTAAGGTAAAAGGCTTGTTGGAAGAAGAGCAAAATCCTGCACTTAAGCTACGCGTGTATGTTACTGGCGGTGGTTGTTCTGGATTTCAGTACGGCTTTACCTTTGATGAAAAGGTCAATGAAGGCGACTTCACTGTTGAGAAACAAGGCGTCCAATTGGTCGTCGATCCCATGAGCTTACAATACCTCGTTGGCGGTGAAGTGGATTACACTTCAGGTCTCGAAGGTTCGCGTTTCTTTGTGAAGAACCCTAATGCCACAACCACCTGTGGCTGTGGTGCAAGTTTCTCTGTATAAGCTTGTGTTACAAATGTAGTTAGCTGATATAGAAAATAAAAAAGCCGTCGAGAAGACGGCTTTTTTATTGGTAATGATCTATTGAGCTGCGTTGGTATAGGCCGTTAGTTCATAATATTGAGGTTTAACTTGGGCTTAAACCAAGCTTTAACGTCCTTATCGAATGCGATCCAAACCTGCAATAAAGATAAGACAATCAACACAGTAAAAATCACATAGTCAGGTAGTTTTCCCTGCCACTGGCCAAGGTGCACTGTGGTTGGTCCTGCGACGAGGTTGTCAGGATCGTACAACAGTACTGGTAGCATACTCACTAATGCTAACTGCACTAAGGTATAACCTCTTAGCATAATTAGCCCAGCCTTTTGGCGACCTATAATCCCGAGCACCATCAATAGGGTTAACAGGCAGAAAAGTACCCCTTGTTTGGCGATTAAACCGCTTACCGATGCTGCGACATAAAGTAGCAGCAAAGCAATTAAGCGTTTAGGTAAACGGGCTTTTGCCAAGGGTGGCGTAGCCTGCGTTGCCAAAGAGGATTCTTGCTCGCTCAGCGACATTGTGGTTTGCCCTTGTGGATTAGTGGCTTTGTTTAGTGACTAAACGTTGATCTAACTCATAGGGTGGGATCACCACACCTAAGTCGTCCTGTACAGGGAATACGGCAACGAACAGATCGTCATCTTCCATGCCTGGTACCCATCGTTCATGCCATTCATCATAGGGAATCGCTAAGGTTTGGCAGTCGCTCCAATCATCGACTGCCCAAGATTCAGCCGCTTCTTCGGTTGGCCACATTGGGATACAGTCTTCATCTTCAGTGGTTAGCATCACGCAACCATCTTGATCTTGAAGTGTCCATAACACTTTATGTTGCTTGATTTGTTCAACAAGGTAGTCGTAACGCGCTTCTGGAGTCATGCCAGCGGCTTCTGCAAAGGTTTTAACAGTCTTGCTCATGAAAATATCTCTTATGCGTGAATAGGGCGAAGCCTGTCGTGCCACAAAAGTAAAAACGTGGGCACAGCAAAACTCACCAGTTGCCAAGATGGTAACATTAGAGCGGAGTTTGAAAAAGCACAACAGCGCAGCTAAAGCGCTGTTGGCATAGAGGGATTACTTGGCAGCGTTGAAATAACGGTAGATAACGCCCGCTAAAATGGCGCCAATGATCGGAGCTGCCCAAAATAGCCATAATTGTGAGACGGCCCAATCACCAACAAATAGCGCTGGGCCTGTGCTGCGGGCAGGATTTACTGAGGTGTTAGATACAGGAATACTGATAAGGTGGATTAGGGTTAAGCATAAACCAATAGCGATCGGGGCAAAGCCTTTAGGCGCTCGTTCATCGGTTGAGCCTAAAATGACGAGTAGAAAAAATAAGGTCATTACAATTTCGCAGATCATTACCGATATCATGCTATAGCCGCCTGGAGAATGTTCACCAAAGCCATTAGAAGCAAAACCTGCCGCGAGACTAAAACCTTCTTGCCCTGAGGCGATTAAATACAATACGCCTGCACCGACAATACCACCCGCTACTTGGGCAATGATATAAGGCAACAGTTCCGATGCTGGAAAACGTCCGCCAGCCCAGAGTCCAAATGATACCGCCGGGTTGAGGTGGCAACCTGAGATATGACCAATCGCGAAGGCCATAGTGAGAACGGTTAAGCCAAAGGCGAGTGACACTCCGAGTAAGCCTATCCCCACCTCAGGAAAAGCTGCTGCCAGTACTGCGCTGCCACAGCCACCGAGCACCAGCCACAAAGTGCCCAAAAATTCTGCCGCCATTTTTTGTGACATATTCATTGATTGATTTCCTATTCAGTCGATTTATGTCGGTATGGCTTTTTGACGCCATTGCATAAACCATTGTTTATCTTGCTGGTTAAGTGTAGCTAGATAAATAACCATTCCCTTAATTGAAGTGTTATGTCTGCAGATTGTTCGGATCTCTGTAGACCATCACAACCTGGCTTTGCGTGTTTACGGCTTAGTTAACAACCACTTTAGCAAGTTTGTATGACACAACTGTGATCAAGCATAGATGGGTTTTAAGTATTTAGATTAATATCAAAGACAAAGATAACTTTAATGTGAGGAGATATTGGTTGTTGGCAGTGTTTTTGAATTGGCTTTATTAAAAGTGATTTAGTCGATAGAAGAGAATCATCAGGACACAAATACTCGAGAGCATTTGTGTCCATTAATGTTACTTAGCGCTAAAACGTCCACCCAAAACGGCTTCGCGGGAGGCGCCAGTGACGGCGGGTAGATTGGCTGGTAGGCCTAAGTGATGGCGCATCGCAAGCCATGCAAAGGCGATGCCTTCGGCCCATTTAGGATCGACTCCGAGTGCTGAGGTGGTATCGATATGATAATTCGGCAGTAACTCCGCTAAACGCTGCATTAGCTCGCCATTGAAAGCGCCACCACCACAGACAAATAATTCCCCTGCTTGGGCGAGTTTAAGGATGTCGCGGGCAATACTGTGACAGGTTAAATCGAGCAGTGTCGATTGAATATCTTCTTCATCTAATTGATTAAACGCCGATAATTGCTGCTCTAACCAGGCCTGATTAAATAGTTCTCGCCCAGTACTCTTTGGATAAGCAAGGGAGAAATAAGGGTGCGACAACAATTGCGCGAGTAGCTGTTGATCGGTTTTACCCGATGCTGCCCAAGTACCATTTTTGTCATAGGGTTCATTCTTTACTTGCTGAATCCAGGCATCAATTAAGGTGTTGCCCGGCCCAGTATCAAAACCTAAGACTTCATCGCTATTACCCGGCAGATAGGTGATATTGGCAATACCACCAATATTGAGGATGATGCGTTTTTTTCCGACTTGGGCAAAGGTTTGCTGGTGAAAAGCGGGCACTAATGGCGCGCCTTGGCCGCCTAAGGCGATGTCTTTGCGGCGAAAATCGGCAATCACATCTATGCCCGTTTCGGTTGCTATGGTGTTGGGATCGCCAATCTGCAGGGTAAAACCTACCTCAAGATTTGGCATATGGCGCACAGTTTGGCCATGGCTACCAATGGCTATGATGTCTTCTTTGGCTATCAGGGCTTTGGCGAGCAAGTTATTGACTGCAAGAGCAAATAATTTGCCAACACTGCGGTCTAGGCGGCCAAGTCGGTTGATTTCATCATTGCCTGGCAGACACAGGCGTTGTAATCCTTTGAGCAAATGGCTCGGGATCGCCTCGGTATGCGTTGCAATCAGCTGCGGCTGTTCGCCCGCAAAGTCTACTAGCACAGCATCGACACCATCCATACTGGTGCCTGACATCAGTCCAATATAATAAGCCTTGTTCATTTGATGGGATCCATCCGTCGTTATTGCATCGCCAATTGGGTTTGCTTGTTCTGTGAAATGCTTGCCATCAACTGTTTGCTGATAGTATCGAATTGAGATTTTTCTTTACGGGCGATTGATTCGGCCTTGGGCAAATCCACTGTTCTTGGATTGCGGTGCACCCCATTGACGATAAATTCATAGTGTAGGTGAGCACCCGTGACGCGTCCTGTTTTGCCTAATGTGCCAATAATTTGCCCCTGCTTAACGCTAGCCCCTTTGCTGACATTACGCTTGGTCAAATGTAAATACTTGGTCGTGTAGGTATCGTTGTGCTTAATGAACACATAGTTACCATTAAATTGATTGTAGCCGGATTCGATAACTCGTCCATTGCCTGCCGCTTTAATGGGGGTGCCAATTGCGGCAACATAGTCAACACCACGATGAGCTTTAACTTGTCCTGTCACTGGATGCAGGCGTCTAGGATTAAAGTTTGAACTGACATATTTAAAGTCAACCGGTGAGCGTAAGAATGCCTTACGCATACTTGTACCATTTTCGGAATAGTAGTTACCGTCGGTGTAGCGCACTGCAGTGTAGCGCTCATCTTGGTTAATAAACTCCGCAGCTAAGATATTGCCATTACGTAAAAACTCGCCTTCGGCATACTCTTGCTCATAGATAATGGCGAAGCTATCGCCCTCGCGTAAATCTAAGGCAAAGTCGATATCCCAGCCAAACACGGTCGAGAGTTGCATAATTTGGTTAGCATTTAAGCCCGCATCTACGGCAGCGTTCCAGAAGTTACTCTTAATTTTCGCGCTGGTGAATTGAGTGCGAATTTCAATGTCTTTTTCGGTGATTTTTTCAAAATACCTGTCGTGATCTTTAGTGATCACTAAGGTTGATATCGCATCAACACGGTAGCGCACTTCGGTTAAATCACCATTGACGTCCTTAGAGATCACAATTTCTTCGCCGGGAATGATTTTTAATAGATTCTGCTTGGCGAGCGGTAACTGAGTGATTTCATATACATCTTTGCTGGTGAGTCCTGCTCGCTCAAAAACGGCGGCTAAAGTATCGCCATTCTTAACATTAAAATGCTCAACATCCCTATGGTGGGCGCTCTCTAGGGTTTCGGGGGCTGAATGATTACCCGCAGCTAACGCGTCTACTGAAGACAAGGCTGTGGCTTGATTTGCCTCATCCTGTGTTTGTCCTTCAATGCCTTCTGGACGCTCTGGTGAGCGAAAGGCTAAGGGCACATCGTAACGGGTGTTGACTTGATGATCTGCAATACCTTGAGTTTGTCTTGAAGCTTGGGCTTCTTCAGATGGAAAGAGCAAGGTTATCATTGTGATAACAGAAAGAATGCTGAGGAGAATTTGATGCTTTTTAGGCAACAATTTAAATAACGTTATAACCTTTCCCATTGACGCCGATACCGATAACCTAAGGCTTGAATAATCCCGTTAGTGTACACACTTTCAATTGTGGTGGCTAACAAGTAACATAAGTCTCCTCATTTTATGACTATGGCCTTAGGAGTCCCCGCCGAGATGGCTGATTTAGACCAAGTATTAGCAGAAATTAGACGTGGTACCGACGAGATCCTACTCGAATCGGATCTGCTGGAAAAACTCAAAGAAGGACGTCCACTTCGTATCAAGTTAGGCGCAGATCCTACTGCACCGGATATCCATCTTGGACACACAGTAATTTTAAATAAGTTAAGATTATTCCAAGAGTTAGGTCATGAGGTCATTTTCTTAATTGGTGACTTTACCGGTATGGTGGGTGATCCAAGTGGTAAAAACAGCACTCGTCCACCACTGACTCGTGAGCAAGTGTTAGCCAATGCCGAGACCTATAAAGAGCAGGTCTATAAAATCCTTGATCCTACAAAAACGCGTATCGAGTTCAACTCGAGCTGGTTAGAGCCATTAGGCGCGGCTGGGATGATTCGTTTAGCCTCACAGCAAACTGTTGCTCGTATGATGGAACGTGATGACTTTAAGAAGCGTTATGCATCGGGTCAATCAATCGCTATCCACGAATTTATGTATCCGCTACTGCAAGGATATGACTCTGTAGCGCTCAAGGCCGACGTTGAATTAGGGGGGACTGACCAGAAGTTCAACCTATTAATGGGTCGTGAGTTACAGAAAGCCGAAGGCCAAAAACCACAAGCTGTGATTATGATGCCACTGCTTGAAGGTTTAGATGGCGTGAAGAAAATGTCTAAATCGGCGCACAACTACATTGGTGTGAGTGAGCCCGCCAATGAAATGTTCGGCAAGATCATGTCGATTTCAGACGAATTAATGTGGCGCTACTTTGAGTTGCTGTCATTCCGTCCCTTGGCCGAGATTGAACAGTTCAAACAAGATATCGCCAACGGTGCTAACCCTCGTGATACCAAGATTGCGCTCGCGAAGGAAATCATCGCGCGCTTCCACGACGAAGCCGCTGCTGAAAGTGCCCATCAAGCCTTTATTGACCGTTTCCAAAAGGGCGCTATCCCAGATGATATCCCAGAGGTTGAACTAGCGGCGGGTGAAGGCTTAGCGATTGCTAACTTACTTAAAGATGCCGACTTAGTCGGTTCGACTTCCGATGCGATGCGTATGATCAAGCAAGGCGCGGTGAAGATGGATGGTGAGAAGGTTGACGATAGCCGTATGACCTTAAGCGCTGGCACGGTTGCCGTATTCCAAGTCGGTAAGCGTAAGTTTGCGAAAGTGACTCTGGTTTAACTAATCTGAGTTTAGCTTGAATCGAATATCACGACTCGAGTACAGTGAATAAGTGCTTATTACGGTTAATAAGTACTTACCAAGTAGTAAAAAGAGCGCCTAAGGGCGCTCTTTTTATATCTGCATTTTATCTGGTGCTGGCTACATGTGAGATGCAGGCTTAAGGTGCCGTACTGGCCTCATGTTCACCAATATTACATCTGTCGGTGCCAAAATGCTGGCCATCACGACACTTCCAAGCTAGTTGAGCTGAATCGACCTGCCAGCGTTGGGCATCTTTTTTGAGTGATAAAATCAACAGCATTTGTGGATGTTGTTTAGATATTTCACTCACTTGATAGGTCAATATTCCATACTTTGTCGGCTGGGTCCGAACTAGGGTGAACTTTTGCCCCGCGTATTGGTTACTTATGGTTTTAGGATCTTCACTCCAAGCTTGATGTTGTGCTTGGGCAACACGCAGTTGTTGATTGAAATGGCTTACAGGTTGCACCGCATAGGAAACAATAATCGGCTGCTGCGCTTGTGCGTTGGGCACGAGTATCAAAGCATTTAGGGCGAGCAGGGCAATCAGTCCAAAAAACTTCATACAAACCTCATTGAAACTAAACGAACGAATTAGGCATTCAGCGCCATGGTTCAGTCGCATGACTCATTGTAGATTTCGACTCATTTTTAGGGCTCAAGTTTCAATCAAAGCGAAATTTTGTGATTATTGCATCGCTAATTGGTCTGACATTGTCTGATAGTCAATCAGATCCACATGCTCTGCGACTCTATGGTTGCGCATATCAAGTTTAAGGCTAGTCACGCCAGGGATAGCGACATCAATGATTTTGCCGGGCTTACCAAATTGCTCCCCAGGCCCCTTAAAGTGATAGTTACCAATCATCACCACTAATGAGCCCGCGTTATACATATGCTCGATATTAAAATCATATTCGAGCACTCCCTCATGGGCGCGCTCGAAAAAGTCGATAATAAAACGACCACCCGTGTATTTACGATTGGCAGTTTTATCGAAGAAAATACTATCGCGGTTATAGAATTTGCCGAGTGTTTTATAGTCGTGTTCAGTGAGCGCGTTCATATATTTGATGGCTAACTGTTGTTCCGCAGGCATTTCCCCTGAGTTTGCATGTACAGACACAGGAAACAGCGCTGGAATAAACATAAGGCAGACTAAAAGACACAATATTCGCAAACTATTCCCTCTTGGTTTTGAGATCAAAGGCGGGTAACGACAAATGCCATTTGATGGCGCATAGGCGGATCATTAATGCACTGGTCATGGCTAAAAACAGTGCCGTTTTTTCGCCCATACCCAAGGCTAAGCTTACGGTATAACCAATACCGCCGATAATTGAGGCCGTGGCATAGATTTCTGTGCGCAACACCATAGGGATTTGTCGGCACAGTAAGTCTCGAATAATGCCTCCTCCAACGCCTGTGATCAAGCCCATCACGACGGCAATCATGCCACTTAGCCCCATATTGAGGGCTTTTTCTGCACCAATCACAGTGAACAGGGCTAAACCTAAGGCATCAGCTACGGGGAGCGTATACTCCGGCATCTTGCGTGGTCGGCGTACTAACAGCAAACAAGCTAGGACAGTGGCGAGTATGACTATGATGTAGTTCGGGTCGCGGATCCAAAACACGGGTGTGGCGCCAATCAGCGCATCACGGATACTGCCACCACCTACAGCTGTGACCGATGCAAGCACTATCACCCCAAAGGGGTCCATGCGATGACGTCCTGCAGCTAAGGCGCCAGACAGAGCAAATACTGCCGTGCCACATAAATCGAAGAAGTAAATCCAATGGTTCATTTACTCATCTCTTTGATATGGATATTCAGCGCATCCACAGAAATACGAATTTCAATGACAGATAAAATCAGTGAATAAAGTAGGAGTAACAAGCTGGCACCAAAGATGATGGAGCCAGTCTTGTTAAAACCGATATAAATAAAAATCATACAGAGCACACACAGGGCAAAACTCGATACACCAGCTTCCTGCATGCGGCGAATAATCCTGATCCGCTGACTTAAGTTTTTAATCTGATCCTGATGCACGGGTTTGTCGCCGTTACTTAACTGACGGATCAATGCTGCCAGTGCAAAGAATCGGTTGGTATAAGCAAGTAATAGCAAAGAAATTGCCGGAAATAACAACGCAGGAGTTGTTAATGAGACATGCATGTTTTCGAACAAGATAGTCAGCCTTTAACCTAATGTTAAGATGAGAGGCATCATATCACAGGGTTTGTAGCCAGCGTAAACCCGCCCAAAGGAAGGGAAGAAGCGTGATAAAACTAAACCAAATTGCGCAGGCGCGTGAGGTGAGTTTTACTGCGGGGGTAATACTCTCATGGTGCGGCTGTGGGCCATAGACTATCTTTGCTACATCAATGCGTTGCCCCGAAAACTTCTGCGGTCCGCCTAATTCAATCCGTAAAATATTCGCCACTAAGGACACACTCATCACATAACCCCGTAGGGCGGGATGATTTTTAGAGGTGCGAAACAGCAATGCCAAGG
This sequence comes from Shewanella sp. ZOR0012, assembly GCF_000798835.1. NCBI lineage: Bacteria > Pseudomonadati > Pseudomonadota > Gammaproteobacteria > Alteromonadales > Shewanellaceae > Shewanella > Shewanella sp. ZOR0012. Next base: position 2,893,174 of record NZ_JTLE01000094.1, on the reverse strand, counting down.
CTTTAGGGCCACCCTGAATCGCAATAGACAGGCTCCATAACCAAGCGGGTATTGCCAGTAGTACCGTTGAGATAATATTCACAGTACTGCAAAAATGCTGATATTTAGGTTGTATAGGTGGCCAGCTGAGCTCGAGTTGTTTAATCATTCTGACCGCCAGCACCATAGGCGCACCCGCGATCGCAAAGAAGAAGATAGTCGAAGCCGTACCGTAAATTGGCGCTGTAGCCAATTTTTCAATCGTCGCTTTGGTTAAGCCCACTTCCGATAGGTTATCCGTATCACGGACAACCCACGGCTGTAATAGCTTTTTTGCGCTGGCATTATCCTCGCGTTTTAATGCCTTAGCGATTTCGTCGGCGACTTGGCTAAAGCCTGCATCACTCAAACACAGATAGAGTACTAAAAACTCAAAAAACCAAGGGAAAGCCGCGAGCTCGAGCAAAAAGGTAATAATCGCCCAAAAGGGGAACACTAAGAGCAGCATGGCCAAAAAGCCAGCCGTTGCTTGCTGGCTTGGTGAGCGCTCAGGGCGGTTTACTTTAGCGGCGAGCTGTTTGGCTAAGTGACTAAACCAAATCAGTGGCTGCATTTCCCTTGGCAATGGCGCTAAACGCGCCAGTAATAAAGCAAAGAAAAGTACCAAGAAGCCCTCAAACAAAGCGCCATCAATTTCGACAAGTTGTTGATAAAAAGAACTGTGCATCAGGTACTTTCCGCAATCATGCTTTAGTCAATTACTTTACTGAGTTTGGATCTAATTGCTCAAGCAGCAACATTACCATCAATGCTGAATGGTAGCCTGCCTTCACAATGTAAGAATCAAAGTCGACGGGGGAGTCGTTGTTGGCGTTGTCAGAGAGTGAGCGAATCACCACAAATGGCACGCCAAATTGGTGGCACACTTGAGCAATTGCCGCGCCTTCCATCTCACAGGCCGCCATGGTTGGGAAGTGCTCCAACATGGTCTTGGTACGTACTGGATCGCAAATAAAGCTATCGCCAGTACAGATTAAGCCTTCAATCGCTTTCACTTCGCCTAATTGTGCGATGGCCTTATTGGCTGCTTCGACTAAGTATGGCGCTGGAATAAAGGCTGCGGGTTGCTGCGCCATTTGGCCTATTTCGTAACCAAATGCGGTGACATCCACATCGTGGTGGCGCACTTCGGATGAAATCACGATATCGCCAATCGACAGTGAATCGACAAAACCACCCGCAGAACCTGTGTTGATTACTGCATCGGGGGCGTATTTCTCAATCAGCAGCGTGGTGGCAATACTAGCGGCGACTTTACCAATACCAGAGCGCGTCACTACAACGTCTTTGCCCGCTAAGGTGCCAGCGATAAATTCAATACCCGCAATCGTTTGCGAAGAGGCGTTTGTCATAGCCGCAATAAGATGGGCAACTTCTGGCTCCATTGCGCCAATAATACCAATTTTCATGGGAGACCCTTTTGATTCAACTGAATGTGTGATGCCACTAAAAGAGTGGGATAACAGAATGGCGGCTAATATACCACAGTTATGCTTTGACGTTATTGTGGGATTGCGATTGCTTGATTGGGATAATGTTAAACGGCGAATGGGTAAAAAAATGCGCACCCTAAGGTGCGCCAAAATTCACAAGCAAATGGTGGACTCGTGGGTACGAGTCCTAGACTCACAGCTACAGCGGTACAACAAAAAACCATTAATCTAAGTAGTTAAGAATGCCTTGCGCGGCATCACGTCCTTCGGCAATTGCGGTCACAACTAGATCCGAGCCACGGACCATATCGCCGCCAGCAAATACCTTTGGATTGGTGGTTTGGAATGGATTATCGGCCTGTTTACTGGCTTTTACTCGGCCCCATTGGTCGAGTTCAATGCCGTAATCGGCAAACCAAGGCGCAGGGCTAGGTTGGAAACCGAAGGCGATAATTACCGCATCGGCGTCGAGTAACTGCTCGCTGCCTTCAATCGCTTCGGCACGTTGACGGCCGCTGGCATCGGCTTTACCCATTTGGGTTTCAACGCATTCCACGCCCACTACTTTGCCATCCTGGGTTTTAATCGCCACGGGTTGACGGTTAAACAGGAAGTTCACGCCCTCTTCACGGGCGTTTTGCACCTCGCGGCGTGAACCCGGCATGTTGGCTTCGTCACGGCGATAGGCACAAATCACACTGCTGGCCCCTTGGCGCACGGCGGTGCGAACACAGTCCATAGCCGTATCACCGCCACCTAAGACCACCACGCGCTTACCGGCAAGGTTGAGGTATGGGGTGTCTGGATTACTGCTGCCCATCAGATGATGGGTATTGCCAATCAAGTAGGGCAGGGCTTGGTACACGCCTTGGGCATCTTCGCCCTCAAGGCCCGCTTTCATGGCGGTGTAGGTGCCCATGCCGAGGAAGACGGCATCGTATTCCTCAAGCAGTTGGTTAAAGGCGACGTCTTTACCGACAGTTACGCCCAGCTTGAACTCGATTCCCATGCCTTCTAACACAGTGCGGCGAGTTGCCATCACGGCTTTATCCAGTTTAAAGGCGGGAATACCGTAGGTCAGCAGGCCACCAATCTGGGGATACTTATCAAACACCACAGCCTTAACCCCATTACGGGCAAGAATATCGGCACAGCCTAAACCAGCAGGGCCTGCGCCCACAATCGCGACCTTTTCCTTGCGCGGCGTGACTTTACTCATATCCGGACGCCAGCCTTGGGCGATAGCGGTATCGGTAATGTATTTCTCCACATTACCGATAGTCACGGCGCCAAAGTCGGCGTTTAGGGTACAAGCGCCTTCACAGAGTCTGTCCTGTGGGCAGACGCGGCCGCAGATCTCGGGCAGGGTATTGGTCTCATGGACTAAATCCGCTGCTTCCATAATTCGGCCCTGTTGTGCCAGTTTCAGCCAATTGGGAATATAGTTGTGCAGCGGACATTTCCACTCACAATAAGGGTTACCGCAATCGAGGCAACGGTCCGCCTGTTCACTCACCTGTGCTTGCGCAAAGGGTTGATAAATCTCAATAAACTGAGTCGAACGCTTTGCCGCAGGGTGTTTAGTTGGGTCTTTACGACCCACTTCAATAAATTGAAAATCGTTACTCATCTGCTATTACCCCGCTTTTACTGCCAGTTCCGGGCTCGATTGCTCTAATTTGAGCAGATCTGCAACGGCGATATTTTTCGGTTTCACTAATACAAAGCAATCTAACCAGTTGGCAAAGTCGCTTAAGATCATCTTCGCGTGTTCACTGCCAGTCTCGGCCACATGCTCCTCAATCAAGCCTTTTAAATGTTGCTGATGAATAGCCGATTCGAGCTTTTGGGTGTCTACCAGTTCGCTATTGACGCGGCGATTAAAGCGGCCAAATTGGTCGAAAACATAGGCAAAGCCGCCCGTCATCCCCGCGCCGAAGTTGACCCCGGTTTTGCCGAGCACGACCACAATCCCGCTGGTCATGTATTCGCAGCCGTTATCGCCTAAGCCTTCAACTACGGCGATGGCGCCCGAGTTACGTACCGCAAAGCGTTCCCCCGCTTGACCTGCGGCGAAGAAGCGTCCGCCAGTCGCGCCATATAGACAAGTGTTACCGACAATCGCGCTGCGCTCGCTCTGGAATGGGCTACCCAGCGGTGGATAAATCACAATCTTGCCGCCCGACATGCCTTTACCGACATAGTCGTTGGCATCACCGCAGAGCTTGAGTTCGAGGCCTGGGCTGTTCCATACTCCAAAGCTTTGGCCGGCACTGCCGTTAAAGCTGAGTTTTATCGGTGCCTTAGTGCCTTTAACACCAAGGGTGGTCGCGATATAACCCGATAGGCGTGCGCCCACTGAGCGGTCGGTGTTGTTGATACTGTAAGCGGCATCGAAACACTCGCCCTTATCGACCGCACTCTGGCATTCGTTGAGCAGATGCTGGTTGAGCAAGCCTAAATCTGCTGGTGGATTGGTTTCCTGCCAAGTGCGCGAGGTGTTGGCTTTGACCTTAGGCTGATACAGAATTGGCGCTAAATCGAGTCCACGTTGCTTATCGGTCTGGCCTTCTAAGGTATGTAGCCACTCACTACGGCCCACTAAGTCTTCGAACTTGCTGACCCCTAGGGTTGCCATCCACTCGCGCACTTCCTCGGCGACAAACTCAAAGTAAGTCATTACTCGCTCTGGTAAGCCGTGGTAGTGGTTATCGCGCAGTTTCTTGTCCTGAGTTGCGACACCGGTAGCGCAGTTGTTCAGGTGGCAAATACGCAGGTACTTACAACCTAAGGCAATCATAGGCACAGTTCCGAAGCCAAAGCTCTCGGCGCCGAGTAAGGCTGCCTTGATGACGTCGGTTCCGGTTTTTAGGCCGCCATCGACCTGCAAGCGGATCTTATGGCGCAGGCCATTTTCCACCAGAGATTGATGCACTTCGGCAAGGCCGAGTTCCCATGGGCTGCCGGCGTATTTCACCGAGGTGATAGGGCTTGCGCCCGTGCCACCATCGTAGCCAGAAATAGTGATCATATCGGCGTAGGCTTTTGCTACACCAGTCGCAATGGTGCCAACACCGGGTTCAGATACTAATTTCACTGAAATCAGTGCCTTGGTATTGATTTGTTTTAAATCGAAAATCAGCTGGGCTAAGTCTTCGATAGAGTAAATATCATGGTGCGGTGGTGGTGAAATTAAGGTTACACCTGGGCGCGCGTGGCGCAGCCCTGCAATTTCCACACTCACCTTATGGCCTGGCAGTTGTCCGCCTTCACCGGGTTTTGCGCCCTGTGCGACTTTAATCTGCAACACATCGGCGTTGACTAGGTAATGGGCGGTTACGCCAAAACGTGCCGAGGCAATTTGTTTAATCGCCGAGTTACGTTCGGTGTTAAAGCGGCGAGCATCCTCACCACCTTCACCCGAGTTAGAGCGGCCACCTAAACGGTTCATTGCAATGGCTAATGCTTCATGAGCCTCGGGGCTTAAGGCACCGATACTCATGGCCGCACTGTCAAAACGTGGGAACAAGTGGCTAGCAGCTTCGACCTTATCCAGTTCAATTGCAGCTTGGTCAGCCTTAATGCCAATCAAATCCCTTAGGGTGGCAACTGGACGGTTATCGACTAATTCGGCAAACTTCTTATAGGTCGCAAAATTTTTGTCGATTAAGGATGCCTGCAATGTGTTGACCACATCAGGGTTGAAGCAGTGGTACTCACCGCCATCCACGTATTTGAGTAAACCGCCTTGTGGCAGTGGCACATGGGCGCGGTAAGCGGCTTTATGCAGCAGCGCTTGATCGTTGGCGATATCCTCAAAGCTTGCGCCTTCGATACGACTCACCACTCCTTTAAAGCAGAGTTCAATCACATCACTGGCGATACCAATGGCTTCAAACTGCTGGCTACAACGGTAGGAACCGACGGTGCTGATCCCCATCTTCGACATGATCTTACGTAGACCCTTCTCGATGCCGTAACGGAAGTTCAGCATCAGCGCCGTGGTGTCTGTCAATTGATGGCGTTTCGCCAGATCTGAGATTGATTCATACACTAAATAGGGATAAATCGCCGTGGCGCCAAAGCCGAGTAGCACTGCAAAGTGGTGCGGATCTCGCGCTGATGCGGTCTCGACAATGATGTTGGTATCGCAGCGCAGGCTCTTACTCACCAGCATTTGTTGCACCGCGCCCACCGCCATGGCTGCTGGAATCACCTGCGCCGATTTATCAATCGCACGGTCGGATAAAATCAGCAGTGTAGTGCCACTGCGGGCTAAACGCTCGGCTTCCGAGGTGATGCGGCGAATCGCCTGTTCTAAGCCTTCCTTCGGATCGTAGTTTAAATCGACGATATTGGCGCGATAGTAAGTGCTATCTAATCCGAGTAGTTGATTGAAATCACTGAATAATAATATCGGTGAGTTGAACATCACTCGATAGGCATGGCCAGTAGTTTCGTTGAAGAGGTTTTGTTCGCGGCCAATGCAGGTCGCCAGAGACATCACGTGCTTTTCACGCAATGGATCGATAGGCGGGTTAGTGACTTGAGCGAATTTTTGCCTGAAATAGTCATAGAGCGAGCGTGACTTTTTCGACAATACGGCCATTGGCGTATCATCGCCCATGGAGCCAGTCGCTTCTTCGCCTTGTTTTGCCAGTACCCAAATCACTTGTTCAAGCTCTTCGCGGGTGTAACCAAACTGCTTTTGGTATTGCAGTAGTTGCTCAGGACTTAATTCACTGGCGCCATGTTGCTCTGTCGTTAGCTGCTCGGCAGGAATTAAAGTACGACTGTTTTTCGCCATCCATTCTTTGTAGGGGTGGCGACGCTTAAGATCGTTATCGATTTCGAATGACTGATATAGACGGCCATTTAATGTATCTAACACTAACAGCTCGCCAGGGCCGACACGGCCTTTTTCAATCACTTCATCGGCGGCGTAGTCCCAAATGCCGACTTCTGAGGCGAGGGTTAAGATACGATCTTTGGTGATCACATAACGAGATGGGCGCAGACCGTTACGATCGACCGCGCAAGCGGCGTGGCGACCGTTGGTCATTACGATCCCCGCAGGACCATCCCATGGCTCCATATGCATGGAGTTAAAGTCATAGAAGGCTTTTAGCTCGTCATCCATCTCAGGGTTACTTTGCCATGCTGGCGGGATCAGCAAACGCATGGCGCGGTATAAGTCCATCCCGCCAGAGAGCAGCATCTCGAGCATATTGTCGAGGGAGGAGGAGTCAGAACCCGTTTCATTCACAAAGGGTGCCGCCTGCTGTAAGTCAGGCAGCAGCGGCGAATTAAACTTATAGGCTCGAGCGCGAGCCCATTGGCGGTTACCGGTAATCGTATTGATCTCGCCGTTATGGGCAAGATACCTAAAGGGCTGAGCGAGTGGCCATTTAGGTGAAGTATTGGTTGAAAAGCGTTGATGGAATAGACAAATGGAGCTTTTCAAACGGATGTCGGCAAGGTCGGGATAGAATGCGGGCAGGTCGGCAGGCATCATTAAGCCTTTGTAGACGATGACTTGACCTGAAAGACTCGCGACATAAAAGTCTTTATCGTCAGTAATTTGTTGCTCTAAACGGCGGCGAGCCATGTAGAGACGTCGCTCAAGGTCTTTCTCACGCCAACCAATGGGGGCGTTAATCAGCACTTGATAGATTTGCGGTAGGCTCGATTTACCAATCTCACCCAATACCTCAGGATTGATAGGGACTTTACGCCAACCAGCAATACTTAATGTTTCACGCTCCAGTTCGCGTTCGAGGATGAATTTAGCTTGGTCGGCTAATTCCTCATCTTGGCTTAAAAACAACATGCCTACAGCGAATTTGCGGCTCAAGTGCCAGTCATTTTCTGCGGCTACGGCCTCAAAGAATTGCAATGGTAGCTGCATCAATAAACCACAGCCGTCCCCAGTTCGACCATCAGAGGCGATACCGCCACGGTGTTTCATGCGATCAAGGCCATGGATAGCTGTGCGCACGATACGATGACTGGCTTCGCCATCCATTTGTGCAATCAAGCCAAACCCACAATTGTCCCGCTCAAAACTGGGATGATATAAGCTCATACAAAAACCTCCCTTGACCTCAACGAAATTACTACTCGGGAGAAATGTAAAGACTTTCTATAGATATGCACCCGAACCACCCAAATTATCCTGAGATTAACTAAAGGTCAAACCAAAATTTTGCATAAAATATGGGTATTAATTCATGTTTCATACACAAAACACAATTGCTTGACGTTAACGTTAACTGATCAAAATGCTGTATAACATTATGAATAAAAAGAATTTTAAAAAATGAAAAACTTGTAAGTTACTAAAATGTAACATTGGCGCTGATTGTTTTTGATTTAGAAATAGTGATTTTTATTGCAAATACAGTGTTTGTATAAAAATATGAAATAAGTGAATTGTTATTCTGTTTGGTTGTGAGTGCTATCACAGAATGTAAAGGCACTGTGAGGGGCGGCTCAGGTTTTTAGCTTGGATATGGTGAATATTATGAGAGTTTGATTTACCGCCAAGAAAAGTGTGCTCGCTTTGTTTATCATGAGTTTTTTCGTCTATCTACACATCATTATTTCTTCTTTCTTGTGATTTTATCTTGGTTATTTTTAATGAAACGACATGAAATATGGCAGGCGAGCTAATGGGGCTCGATGCATACGTAAACACATTTGGTGCTGTTTGTAAGGCTAAATACGGTGAGCGATTACGCAAGCTCACCATAGATGCCAAATTCACTTGTCCTAACCGTGATGGCACGCTTGGACGTGGTGGTTGTACCTTTTGCAACGTGGCGTCCTTTAGTTATCAGCAAACGGAAATGCTCAGCATCAGTGAGCAGCTAGAACAAGGGAAAGCCCGTTATAAAGAGGCGAAACCCAAGCTGAATGCGGATAAGTTTATCGCTTATTTTCAGGCTTATACGAGCACTTATGATGAGTATCAAGTGCTGATGGCTAAATACGATGAGGCGGTCAAAGACAGTGAGATTGTGGGCCTGTGTGTTGGCACTCGTCCCGACTGTGTGCCAGATAATGTATTAGATTTATTAGCGAGTTATCAGCAAAAGGGCATCGATGTCTGGTTGGAGCTTGGATTGCAAACCGCCAATGATAGCACTTTGCATAAGATTAACCGTGGGCACGATTTTGCCTGTTATTGCGATACCGTTTTGCGGGCGAGAAGTCGAGGATTAAAGGTGTGTACTCACCTTATATTAGGTTTACCCGGTGAGACTCGTCTCGATTACATGGCGACCCTTCAGGCCGTGCTGACGCAGGGCGTAGATGGTTTAAAGCTTCATCCATTACATGTGGTTGAGGGCAGTACTATGGCAAAAGCTTGGCGCACAGGGCGCTTACCTTTGCTCAGTATTGAGGAGTATGCGGCTTGTGTCGGCGAACTAGTTCGGCATACACCGAAAGAGGTGATCTTTCATCGGGTGACCGCCTATGCGAAAAAACCGATACTGCTGGCACCCGATTGGTGTGGTTATCGTTGGAATGGCTTAGTGGCGATTGTTGAGGATCTTGCGAGTAAGGGTGGACAAGGGGCGGCATTAGCGCGACCATAATGTCCATATTTGCTGAATGGATTCATTTGGTAATTTTTTATCGCTAATAGTATTTGATATAGTTGATTTTTTGTTAATAAAAACATCTTTTGACCACAAATGCTGCTATAAGTTGCGCTGACAATTTTAGTGGGTATCATGTCATAAATTTGTTTTAAGCATTGGACTACTTAAGGGAGGCCTAGATGGCCACAGTTGAATTAGAGACAATTCTAGATCTCAATACGTTAGAACAGTATTGCAGCGCGATTGGTGCCGGTACTTTGCTAAAGAGCGTGGTGTTATTTGAGCAATTAATGCCTGAATATGTTGGGAATCTAGTAAAGGCTAACGAAGCTGCTGACAAGGACACTTTATGTTCAGAGGCCCACAAATTTAAAGGTGCAGCGGGTTCAGTTGGCTTAAAACGTATTCAGCAAATTGCCCAATTACTGCAGCATGGCGAAGAAGCGCGTTGGGAAGTTGAACATGCAACTTGGGTCGCGCAAATTGTTGAATTTGCGAGTGCCGATCTGCAGCAATTAAAGCAATTCTTACAGGCTAAAGCCTAGTTTGGTTTGCGAGGTGCGGCGTAAAGGTTGCACCTCGATAACTTCTTCCTTCTCGTTTTATCCCCTCTTTTGCTTTTCCCTCCTTTATTCTGAGTCGCCTCAAGCGTTTTACCTTGATTGAAAATCGATTTTGCTCACACTATTGAGTAATTTAGCCGCGTTTTAGTTGATAACTTATGGTAGAGTTGATTAAATTTATTAATTCATAACCGTAGTGGCAATCGATAAAATGAAAAATTTACCTAGCCTTAAGAATCTATATTACTTGGTGAATCTTCATCAAGAGCAGAATTTTAATCGCGCCGCTAAGGTGTGTTTTGTCAGCCAATCGACTCTGTCAAGCGGCATTCAGAATCTTGAAGAGCAGCTTGGTCATCAGTTGATTGAACGTGACCATAAGTCTTTTATGTTCACCGCTATCGGTGAAGAAGTCGTACAGCGTTCCCGTAAAATCCTTACGGATGTCGACGATTTAGTTGAATTGGTCAAAAACCAAGGCGAACCGATGACAGGCGATATCCGCTTGGGTTGTATTCCTACCATTGCGCCGTTTCTACTCAGCCGAGTCGTTAAACAATGTCAGCAGGCGTACCCTGAGATGAGTTTGTTACTCAAAGAGGACACGACGGAACGTTTACTCGATGCCTTAGGTAAAGGGGAGTTGGATTTACTTATTCTAGCTTTACCGGTTGATACCAGTGGTTACCACAGCATGAAGGTCGGAATCGATCCCTTTAAGATGGTGATCCATAAAGATTTAGTGGGGGGAATTCATCAGCCGATCGATTATCAGACATTACCTGATGAGAGTATTTTTCTGTTGCAGAGTGAGCATTGTATTACTGGCCATGCTATTACTGCTTGTCAGTTGGGTGACAGTGCTAAAGTCAATCCTTTTGCTGCCACGAGTCTGCATACCTTAGTACAAATGGTAAATAGCAAACTGGGCACAACGTTCTTACCGCAAATGGCGATTGATGCAGGGATTTTGAATGATACCGATCTGGTGGTAATGACTCCGCCAGGTGAAGCGCCATATCGCGATATCGGTTTAGTATGGCGACAAACAACCAGCCGAATTTTAACTTTCCGTACGCTAGGTTTATTGATCCAAAAATTGTTAGCTAACGAAACCGCATAATCACTGAGTATTTTTGCTTTTGGTGAGTTTTATAAAGGGGAAACACCAAACACTTCAATCGAGTGTTGTTTCCCTTTTAATTTAATTGGGCCCAGATTAGTCAAACGATACTCACTGTTAGGATTATCGAGTCGTCCCGCTAAGGCGCCAGAGATCAACATACGCTGTCCTAAGGGATTACATTGATCCTGCAGTCTCGCTAACGTATTTAGCACATCACTAAAGAAGCTAATTTCTTGTTTTTGAACACCAACAACTGCAGCAACGACTTGCCCACAGTGAGCCGCCGCTTTAAATTTAGGCACAAAACCATAGTGTTCTTCAAAGTAACGTCTCTGCCAATTTAATTGCTGGCTAAATTCAAAATAGATATTCATGCAGCGGTCGTGCACAACACCTTCCTCTAAGGGCCAATGGATTAATACGGCATCACCCATATAGCGGTAGATTTCAGCTTCGTTATTACTCACAGTATCTGAAAGTAAGCTAAAACTATCTTGGATTAGGCGACTAAAGCGATAATCGCCAAGAGATTCAGCATGAGTTGTTGAGGCGACCATATCTAAGTAAAGAAATAAACGCTGTTCGTATCTTGGCTTATGGTATTTACCTAAACCAATATTGAGTAAAATACGTGGCCCAACTAAAAGCCCCATCTGCTCAACAAAGGCTAAGCTCACTCGTACAACGACTAAATAAACAATTAAGGCTTGGAATGAGGGACTATAGAGAATATGCGCCGTAAGCATTTGTCTAAGGGTCGACATGTGATTTTCAATGGCCCACATATTTAGAAATTGGGTCATATAAGCTAAGGTTGTTGCACCTAATAACAGGAACAATCCTTTAAAAATGACTGAGAAGATATAAGGCAGGCGATTGATAGCGCTAAAATCAGCTATCAGATTGGACATCCAGTGTAAGCTACCAAAAATAATCCCCATATAGACGGCGAGTGTCGCGAGATCAGCCGAACCTACAGCCCATTGCGGCAGTTCTGGTGATTGGGCATATCGAAAAAACACGAATGCAGCCATGGCTATCGCCCAAGCTAATATCGCAAAAAGAAGTTTTTTCGCTTGTCTACGAGTTCTCACAACGGGTTTTGTATCCGAATACGGCCATATATTTCAGGATGCCGTAGTTTATAGAAAATCATCACTAGAGTGCCAGTGATATTTGTGATCTGGATCAATACAACGCTATATAGCTACGAAAATTTAACCAAACACTTTATTTAATATCATTGCTGTAAAGGCGGTCTTGAGATAAAAACCGCGAGGATTGGTCATTTTGAGGCTGCCATCCTCGGCAATACTTTGAGTCAATGCCTTACTATTAGCGGCTTTAGGGCGTAATTGGAGAACTTCACCGTGCCTAGCGGTGAGATTTTCGACTTTACCAAGAGCAATCAGCTCCATGATTTCTTCCCAATCCTGTTGCAGTAATGCTTGCTCTTGTGGATCGGGCTGCCACAGTATTGGTGTGCCAACTCTGCGTTCACCCACAGGGATATGTCGCTCCCCCTCTACTGGTACCCACAGTACTCGTTGTAACTTGTGACACACTAAGCTGTCTTGCCAAGTTAATCCTTCAATATTGGTCAGCGGTGCAACGCACACATAGGTGGTTTCAAGTGGTTTGCCCTGATGATCAATGGGGATAGTTTTTAGCTCTACTCCGAGGTGAAGAAAATCTTGTTCGGGTTTCGAACCTGCTATCGCACCTAATTCCATTTCAATGAGTTGTCCCACCCAACCTTTATCGCGTTTCAGATTGTCGGGGACACGAATGCCGCGATGGGTAGCAATTTGCGCCAAAGATACGCCGGCCATCATATTAGCGCGTTCGAGCAATTCGCTCAGATTTTGAGGGGGAATAATAGGTTTCATAGGCGAATTTTACTGGAAAATAACTGCTTAGCAACCAAGGTCAAAAAATGAACATTAAAATAAGAATAAACGCATTGCTAACTTTTTGTATTTAACAATATGATTTTTATTGTTTTTATCTGATTTTAGGCAAGTGTCAGTTAAAGTGTTCAAAGTTACTCTCGGCTTTCCCTTGCGTTTCTCACATATTTATCCACAGATATTATGGATAACTCACAATGCGTGTGCCTTTAACTGAATAAAATCTTTGAGTCAATGGTAGTAAGTGGCATTTTTAAATAGGGATGTGGGTAATTTTGGGTGTGCTCTGTGTATAACATTTAAGGATTACTCTAATTAAATAATAGAATTTATTTTAGGTTAAAAAGTGAGCGTTTGTGTATTTGGATAGATATCTTGTAAATTATTAAGGTTTATCCTGATGATTTATAGGTTATTTTTTTAATGTGGTATGCGTTGTGATGTATATTCTATTTGTTGTTTTTTGAACGATATACCTAGTTTACCCTAGTTTCAAACAGAGATATCCACAGAAAATGTGGATATCCCCTTAAATTAATTCGATGAGTTGTTGATAAAGTAGTAAGTTGAAACTATTTATCCAAAGATAAGCTGAAAATAGAGGTTTGCTGAGAGACGGGCTTTGTGAAACAATCGCTTTATTAAAATTTATCCTTATTTGGAGTCCATGTGATTGATAGCGACGGCTTTCGCGCAAATGTGGGCATAATAATTTGTAACAGATATGGCCAAGTCATGTGGGCCAGACGGTTTGGACAACACTCATGGCAGTTTCCTCAGGGCGGTGTAGATGATGGTGAATCGGCCGAAGAGGCAATGTACCGTGAATTGTATGAGGAAGTTGGCTTAAAACCCGAGCATGTCACTATATTAACCTCGACGCGCTCTTGGCTAAGATACCGTTTACCTAAACGCTTAGTGAGACAGGACAGTAAGCCTGTGTGTATTGGCCAAAAGCAAAAGTGGTTTCTGTTACAACTAAAAAGCCAAGATAGTGCGATTAATTTAAGTTCTTCAGGCCACCCTGAGTTTGACGATTGGCGCTGGGTAAGTTATTGGTATCCGGTGCGGCAGGTTGTCTCATTTAAGCGTGATGTTTATCGTAAGGTCATGAAAGAATTTGCGGTAACGGCATTGTCATTCCAAACCCAGGAAATACCGAGGAAGCGGGTAAGACAAAAGACAACGGGCTGATTTTCAAAAGAGGATTGAAAACAGTGTTAAATACGCTCAGGGATATTACCCAAGCTGTGGCTTCTGCCCACAGCTTAGAAACCGCATTAGAAGTCCTAGTTTCATCGACCAAGGCTGCGATGGAAACCCAATGTTGCTCGGTCTATATCCTAGAGCAGCAAGAACTCGTTTTATCCGCAACCGATGGTCTCGAAAAGAGCGCTGTCGGTCGAGTGCGCATGCCTTTAACTCAGGGCTTGGTGGGCTTAGCTGCCGAGCGTGAGGAGGCGGTGAATTTAGCCGATGCACGTTTACATCCACGCTTTAAGCTCTTTCCCGAGGTTGCAGAAGAAGAATACCGTGCCTTTTTAGCTGTCCCTATTATTTATCAAAAAGCGGTTGTGGGTGTGATTGTGGTGCAGCAAGCTAGTGCACGGCAATTTAGCGAAGGCGAAGAAGCCTTTTTAATGACCTTGGCTGCGCAGCTTGCGATGGCGATCCGAGGATTAAAACAAAAGGCGCAGGTCAGTTCACTCCATCAACAGATTTTATTCCAAGGGACATCTGCATCCAGTGGGATCGCTATTGCACACGCGTTAGTGCTCGGTGGGGAGATTTCCCTCGAACAGCCCGATGTGCGCTGCGAGGACATTGCCCTTGAATCCAGCCGTTTAGTCGCGGCAATGGGGCGTTGTAAAGAGGCGATTGGTGCGCTATCTCAGCGTTTCGACCGAGAACAGGATGAGGAGGTCGCCTCAATATTCAATGCCTTACAGTTACTACTCGATGATGCCAGCCTCGGTGGTGAATATACCCGTGAAGTACAGCAGGGCTGGGAGGCTGAATCGGCGGTGAGCCGGGTTTCGTTGCGTTATATTCAGCAGTTTTTGGCGATGGAAGATCCTTATCTCAAGGAGCGGGCGAGTGATATCCGCGATTTGGGGCAAAAGGTGCTAAGGCAATTGATTGAGCCTGAGCGATTAGAGCATGAACCTGATAAACCTGTAATTTTAGTGACGAAAGAAGCCGATGCTACAATGTTGGCTGAATTTCCTCGGCAAAAATTAGCTGGGATTGTGACCGAGCTCGGTGGCGTTAACTCCCATGCGGCGATTTTAGCGCGGGCGCTTGGTGTACCTGCGATTACAGGCGTTGAACAGTTGCTTTCCGCTGATATTGATCAAAAGCTGTTAGTCGTCAATGCCAGCCGTGGGCAGCTTATGGTGTCGCCATCGCCTGCTATTGTTAGCGAATATCGCAGCCTTATCTCAGCGCAAAAAGCGTTGCAGCGCCAATACGCACAGGAGTTAGCGCTGCCTTCTGTGATGCTTGATGGCACGCGAATTAGACTCTATCTCAATGCGGGATTACTCAGTGGTGTCGCCTCGGAAATTGCCGAAGGGGCAGATGGTATTGGGTTATATCGCACTGAAATCCCCTTTATGTTGCAGCAGCGTTTTCCGAGTGAATCCGAGCAGGTAAAGGTTTATCAACAGGTACTCTCAGCGGCTTCGGGTCGCCCTGTAGTAATGAGAACCTTAGACGTTGGCGGCGATAAGCCTTTGCCGTATTTCCCTATTAAAGAAGACAATCCTTTCCTCGGTTGGCGTGGTATTCGACTATCACTGGATCACCCTGAGCTGTTTCTTGTGCAGTTAAGGGCCATGTTACAGGCTGGCGCAGAAGGCAAGCAGTTAAGCATTTTGTTACCCATGGTCAGTAATTTAGATGAAATCGATCAAGCGTTAGCCTACTTAGAGCAGGCCTATGTTGAACTCAAAAATGATGTCAACAGCAATATCGAAATGCCGCGTATTGGCATAATGCTCGAAGTGCCTGCAATGCTATATCAGTTAGATGAAGTGGCAAAGAGAGTGGATTTTGTGTCAGTTGGGAGTAACGATTTAACCCAATATTTACTCGCAGTCGATCGCAATAACCCGAGGGTCAGTTCATTATTTGACAGTTATCATCCGGGGATTTTGCGGGCCTTACATCAGGCAAGAATAGATTGTGAATATCATCATCTTGATATCAGTATCTGTGGTGAGTTGGCTGGCGAGCCCATGGGCGCGATCTTGCTTGTGGCGATGGGATACAACCAATTGAGTATGAACCAAGGCAGTTTAGCGCGAATTAACTATCTGCTGCGCCGAGTCTCTGGTGATGATTTAGCACAGTTACTCGCGCAGGCGTTAAGCCTATCTAACGGTTTCCAAGTGCGTGAGCTGGTTAAAGAATATTTTACTCAGCAAGGATTAGCCACAATTCTTAATTAACTAATCGTGCCTTTTGCTTTAAGCTAAGGCTTCACTTAATCACGCTGTAGGTATTCGTGTGGATAGTTTGTTGTTGGTGTTCTTTATTTGCTTGGCGTTAGGTGCGTTTGTCGGTTTTATGGCAGGATTATTAGGTATCGGCGGCGGCTTGATTGTCGTGCCTGCATTGCTTTATATTTTGCCATCGGTCGGTATTAGCTCTACGCAGCTACCTCATATTGCGATTGCCACTTCGCTAGCCGCCATTATTCTTACCTCTATTTCATCGGCACGTGCCCACCATAAGCGCGGTAATGTGCCTTGGGAATTGTTCAAATCAATGTTACCGGGCCTGATTATAGGCGCGCTGGCTTCAGGTTTTATTGCTGAGCGTATTCCTGCTGATGCTTTACAGAAAGGTTTTGCCATCTTTGTGATTTTAATGACAATTCAAATGGCTTATCCCGTAAAAGCCGAATCAAATCGCCAATTACCTAATTCAGTAGTGCTTTTTGTTGTATCGGCTTTGATTGCGGTTTTGGCCGGTTTGACAGGAATAGGTGGCGGTATACTGATAGTGCCATTTTTGACTTTTTATGGTTTACAGATGCGTCAAGCCGTGGGGTTTTCTGCTGCGATGGGCTTTTTAATCTCTCTTTCTGGCAGTTTCGGCTATATTATTGCGGGCATGAATGCCCCTGAATTGCCCTATGGTACCTTAGGCTATATCTATTTACCGGCGTTATTTGGCTTAATCATAACCTCAATTTTAATGGCTCCGGTTGGTGTGAAGGCTGCAAGCACTTGGCCCACCCCAGTCCTTAAAAAAATATTTGCACTTTTACTCCTTTGTGTCGGTCTCAAATTAATTCTGAGCTGATTTTTAGTTTTTAGCCCTCAATTTGAGGCTGTTGATGGATAAGTTATGGCATTGAATTTTCCCAATATCGATCCTGTGATCGTGAAGTTTGGTCCCTTTGATATTTTTGGACAAACCTTTGAACCTGCACTGCGTTGGTATGGATTTACTTACTTAGTGGGTTTTGTGGCGGCGATGTGGTTACTCAATCGTCAGGCTGACCGTTCCAATGGTTTATGGACGAGAGAGCAGGTTTCCGATTTACTGTTTTATGGCTTCCTAGGGGTGATATTAGGCGGTCGTATTGGCTATGTGCTCTTCTATCATTTTGATTATTTTCTCGCTAGTCCAATGTATTTATTTAAAATTTCAGAAGGCGGCATGTCCTTTCACGGTGGTTTGATTGGGGTGATTACCGCCATGATTTATATCACTTGGAAGCAAAAGCGTACCTTCTTTGCCGTGGCAGATATGGTGGCACCCGTGGTGCCTATTGGGCTTGGGGCCGGCCGTATCGGTAACTTTATAAATGGTGAGTTGTGGGGCCGCGTGACTGATGTGCCTTGGGCTATGGTGTTCCCAAGCGGTGGACCAGAACCACGCCATCCCTCGCAGCTCTATCAATTTGCTCTTGAAGGTGTTGCATTATTCTTACTCCTTTATTGGTTCAGTAAACGTACTAAGAAAGTCGGCGCAGTATCGGGTATGTTCTTACTAGGCTACGGTATTTTCCGCGTGATTGTCGAAACGGTAAGGCAACCTGATGCACAGTTAGGCCTCTATTGGGGCTTTATGACAATGGGGCAGATCCTCTCATTGCCGATGATCCTCTTCGGTTTATATTTAATTCTTCGTCCAGAGGGTAAGCAGTAATGCAGCAGTATTTAGACTTGATGAAACACATTTTAGCCGAAGGTGTGGATAAATCAGACCGTACAGGTACAGGCACTCGCTCGGTGTTTGGCTATCAAATGCGTTTCGATTTGAGTAAGGGCTTCCCCTTAGTGACCACCAAGAAGTGCCATATGCGCTCGATTATCCATGAGCTATTGTGGTTCCTGAAAGGGGAGACCAATATTGCTTATCTGCGTGACAATAAGGTCAGTATTTGGGACGAATGGGCCGATGAAAACGGCGATTTAGGCCCTGTTTACGGTGCACAGTGGCGCAGTTGGCCGACCCAAGGTGGTGAGGCTATCGATCAAATTTCGCAGGTCATTGCGCAAATTAAATCGCAACCCGACTCGCGCCGTTTGATTGTCTCTGCATGGAACGTGGGCGAACTGGATAAAATGGCACTGGCACCATGCCATGCGTTTTTCCAGTTTTATGTCGCCGACGGCAAATTATCCTGCCAGTTGTACCAACGCAGTTGTGATGTATTTTTAGGTTTACCATTCAATATCGCCAGCTATGCGTTGCTGACGATGATGGTTGCGCAACAATGTGATTTAGCCTTAGGTGACTTTGTTTGGACGGGGGGCGATACACATTTATACTCCAACCATATGGAGCAAACTGCGTTGCAGTTGACCCGTGAGCCAAGACCTTTACCCACCATGACAATTTTGCGTAAACCTGCCTCTATTTTCGATTATCAATTCGAAGACTTCGAACTGACCCACTACGATCCACATCCACATATCAAAGCGCCTGTTGCCGTTTAATGGCGAATTAATCGACCAACACCTCGGAATAGCCGAGGTGTTTTGTCGAAACTAACGATTATACTTGTTCATTTTCTTCGTCTACACTCAATCTATTATGATTTTTGGGAGTGCAAGATGGAAAAAGCGATTAGAAATTTTTTAAGCCAAGAGTCTGCAGGCGGCATCCTTTTATTGATTGCCGTTGCCTTTGCCATGTTGATGGCCAATTCTCCCCTCGCGGGACTCTATCAAGGTTTTCTCGGTACTGAAGTTCAGGTGCGTGTCGGTGCACTCGATCTGCATAAGCCATTGTTGCTGTGGATTAACGACGGTCTAATGGCGCTGTTTTTCTTGCTGATTGGTTTAGAAGTTAAGCGCGAGCTACTCGAAGGCGCATTATCGAGTGTGGCACAGGCTTCTCTGCCAACTTTTGCTGCCATTGGTGGCATGTTAGTACCTGCGGGAATTTATCTTTTATTTAACTATGGTGATCCTATCACTCAAGCGGGTTGGGCAATTCCTGCAGCGACGGATATTGCTTTTGCTTTGGGGATCATGGCGTTGCTAGGTAGCCGCGTACCCGTTGCTTTAAAGGTCTTTCTGCTGGCATTAGCCATTATCGATGATTTAGGCGTTATTGTGATTATCGCCCTCTTCTACAGTACCGATTTATCAACCATTAGTTTAATCATTGCCAGTATTGCGATTGTTGGTTTAGTTGCTTTAAACCGTAAAGGAGTGACTTCATTAGCACCCTATGGTGTATTAGGGCTTATCCTGTGGGTTGCAGTGCTCAAGTCAGGTGTTCATGCCACATTAGCGGGTGTCATTATTGCCTTCTGTATTCCTCTTCGAGCAAAAGATGGTAGTTCGCCTTCTGAGCATTTAGAGCATAGTTTACACCCATGGAGCACCTTCCTAATTCTGCCTGTATTTGCCTTTGCTAATGCTGGGGTCGCTTTAGGAAACATGAGCTTAGATACGCTTATTTCCCCTGTGCCAGTAGGGATTGCGTTGGGATTAATGTTAGGTAAACCGATAGGGGTGATGCTGTTTAGCTTTGTTGCTGTCAAGCTTAAGTTGGCACAGTTGCCTGATGGTATCGGTTGGAAACAGATCGCACCCGTGGCGGCGATGTGTGGGATTGGTTTTACCATGTCGATGTTTATTGCTTCGTTGGCATTTGAGCAGGCAGATCCTATGTTCGGCGATTTAGCACGTCTAGGCACCTTAATGGGCTCAATTTGTGCTGCCTTAATTGGGTATTTCTGGTTATCAAAAGTGTTACCTAAAAAAGGAGTATAACTATGATAAATATGAAATTGGTAGGAATTGCAGCACTGTTTACATTATCTTCAAGCGCCATGGCGACGCAAATCGATGCCTGTAACAAGGATGTCGCATCACAAACGTGTCAAAGCTACCTTGAGGGAATCGTTGATGGGGCATTGATGTTTAAACCTGAAGCATTAGGCGCAAGGCTTGAAACCAATGGCTATGAGTCTCGGGCATTAAAGTACCGCGGTGGTAAACGTTTCCAAGAGGCAAACCGTACTTATTGTGCTAGTCGTATTCCTGACCGTGACAGTCTCGTTTCAGGGGTAACGGAAGCGGTTAGCACTGGCACAGCCGCAGATTTAGAGCAGCTTCAAGGAATTGTGGTTAACTTGTTGGATTGCCAGCGTTTAAAATAGAAGTATTGACTCATTATTGTTAAGCTGAGTCATTGCTACCCGATTTGCCACAGCATCAATGGCTGTGGCATCCCTAATAGGAAGCTCTTTGGCGATGCTGCATCTCAATTACAATCATCTCTACTACTTTTGGATGATCAAGAAGAAGGGCTCTGTGGCTAAGGCGGCAGAAGCCCTTTATTTGACTCCACAAACCATTACCGGTCAAATTCGTGCCTTAGAAGATAGGCTAAACGGCAGTTTATTTAAACGTGTTGGACGTAACCTTGAGGCCACAGAGCTTGGAGAGCTCGTCTTTCGCTATGCCGACAGGATGTTTTCCTTAAGCTATGAGATGCTTGATTTACTTAACTATCAAAAAGATGATGCCATTCTATTTGAGGTCGGAATTGCCGATGCGTTATCGAAAGCATTATCAAGCCGAGTGTTGCTCTCGGTTGTGCCTAATGATGGTTCAATGCACCTTGCCTGTTATGAAGCGACTCACGAAAGCTTAATGTCCCGTTTACGCGAGCATAAACTGGATATGATCCTCTCCGATTGTGCGGGTGAGTCGCTTAAATATCCCGAGATTTTATCGAAAAAACTGGGTGAATGTGGTGTGAGCTTTTTTTCTGCCGAAACCTACAGCGCCGATTTTCCCGCCTGTTTAGAGCAAGGACAGCTGTTGATCCCCGGTCGTAGAACATCGCTTGGGCAACAATTGTATCGTTGGTTTGATGAGCAAAATCTCAACGTGAGTATTTTAGGCGAGTTTGATGATGCGGCCATGATGAAGGCTTTTGGCTACCTTAAACGTGGGATCTTTGTAACGCCTTCGGTTTATCCGCAAGAAGTGGTTTCCCACGGCATGCATTTACTCGGTGAAACGCTCGATGTGAAAGAAGAATACCATGTGATGTTTGCCGAGCGGATGATCCAGCATCCAGCGGTTAAGCGCCTGTTAGAAACTGATTTTAGTGATTTATTTGCTGGATTAGATACCCAAGTACAGCAGTGTTAAACCGAGTTTCCACGCTACTTGCATCGACACTCAACTGACTGAACTGGTAGACTATGGCGAATTTTGTTTTGGGAGAAATTAACTTGGAGTTAATGAATATTGCTCGGGTCCGCTGGGCATGTCGCCGCGGAATGCTCGAATTGGACGTGTTGTTCCAGCCTTTCGTTGAAAACGTTTATCAGGACTTGTCAGATGAAGATAAAGCCTTGTTTATTCGTTTGCTCGAGTGTGAAGATCCTGAATTATTTGCATGGTTTATGGGCCATGAAGTATGTCCAGATCCAGAGCTTGCCCGTATGGTAGTACAAGTCCGTGGACGAGCGGCGCCATAGTTTTAGTGTAAAAGCCTCCTTCGACCAACGATTGTCGTTGGTCGTTTTTGTTTGTGTTTGCGGTAGTTCTTTACTTATTTGGCCACAGTCTGAACACCCATTATGGTTTGGGCTTCAGTTGGTATTTTCCCTATTGATGGTGAGCTTTTTGAGTTATCAGCTATGGCGGCTGAGGACATGGTCTTGCCGTTTTGAACTTAATGGCAAAGGGGATGGGCGGTTATCTACTGGCGAGGATTTTCGCGTATTATCGCGAACTTGGATAACGCCTTTTATCTGCCTTGTTTACTATGAGTCTGGCGATAAGTTGCATCTTTTACCCCTGTGGGCTGACATGTTTAGCGATGATGACTATCGTCATCTGTGCCGTCTATTATTCAAAGCGAAAAATAAACTATCGAGTCCAAACGCTAATCCCTAATCGCTGTGCTCGGGTTTGAAAACTTGCTCTCATCAAAGCAAAGCGGGCTAAATCTGGGATAAGATTTAGCCCGCGTCACCTGCTTAAGTTAAACGACAAGCTTATTTTTCAGGTTGCAAAATGGTCGGTAGCGGTGAATCTAACTTTTCAGGATGATCAATATTGTAGTGCAGGCCACGGCTTTCTTTTCGATCCATCGCGCAGCGGATAATCAGTTCCGCCACTTGCACTAAGTTACGCAGTTCAAGCAAGTTATTACTGACTCTGAAGTTGCTGTAATACTCTTGGATTTCTTGCTGTAACATCAAGCAGCGGCGTAGCGCGCGCTCCAAACGCTTATCCGAGCGAACGATGCCCACATAGTCCCACATAAACAGACGCAGTTCGTGCCAATTGTGGGCAATAACCACTTCTTCATCCGAGTTGGAAACTTTACTCTCGTCCCACGCCGGAATGTGCCCAGGTAATGGGATCTTGTGTAGTTGGCTCTCAATATCTTCAGAGGCTGCACGAGCAAACACGAGACACTCAAGCAGTGAGTTACTGGCAAGGCGATTGG
This sequence comes from Shewanella sp. ZOR0012, assembly GCF_000798835.1. Taxonomy (NCBI): domain Bacteria; kingdom Pseudomonadati; phylum Pseudomonadota; class Gammaproteobacteria; order Alteromonadales; family Shewanellaceae; genus Shewanella; species Shewanella sp. ZOR0012. The sequence goes on along the minus strand of NZ_JTLE01000094.1, from coordinate 2,870,548 downwards.
CGCCATGTAAGCCAGTATAAGCAACTTCACCAATGGCATAGAGACCATTGAGATCGGTTTGACCATGCAGGTCAGTCATGACGCCACCGCAGGTATAGTGGGCAGCGGGAACCACTGGAATGGCGTCCTTAGTAATATCGATACCGAGTTCTAAGCAGCGACTGTAAATGGTCGGGAAATGCTTCATCACAAAGTCAGCATCTTTATGGCTGATATCCAGATACACACAATCTGCACCGAGACGTTTCATCTCATAGTCGATGGCGCGGGCAACGATGTCTCGAGGTGCTAACTCAGCTCGTTCATCAAAGTCTGGCATAAAGCGGCTGCCATCAGGGCGGCGTAAATAAGCACCTTCACCGCGCAATGCTTCGGTCAGCAGGAAATTGCGCGCGTCGGCATGGTAAAGACAGGTTGGATGAAATTGATTGAATTCCATATTGGCAACGCGGCACCCTGCACGCCAAGCCATCGCAATACCATCACCGCTAGCGACATCGGGATTGGAAGTATACTGGTAAACCTTGGAACTACCACCCGTGGCTAAGGCGACAAATTTAGCCTTGATCGTTTCCACTTGCTCAGCATTACGGTTCCACACATAGGCACCTAAAACGCGATTACCGGGGCGGTTTAATTTGCGAGTGGTGATAAGGTCGATGGCGTTATAGCGCTCTAAAACTTGAATATTAGGGTGGGCGAGGGCACGTTCTTGTAGCGTAGTCTGTACCTCTTTGCCTGTCGCATCCGCAGCATGCAGAATGCGTCTATGGCTATGGCCGCCTTCGCGCGTAAGGTGATAAGGGGCATCTTTAGCATTGTTCCCCGTGGCTTCTTCTTTATCGAAGGCGACCCCACATTCGATTAGCCACTGCATTGCACTCTTGGCATTTTCGGCGGTAAAAGTCACTACGTCTTTATCGCACAAACCTGCACCAGCGACTAATGTATCGGCCACGTGGGATTCAATCGTGTCACTTTCATCGAAGACAGAGGCGATACCGCCCTGGGCGTAGTATGTTGACCCTTCACAGAGTGGGCCTTTTGAGAGCAGAATTACGTTTGCTTTTTCAGCAAGATGCAAAGCTAGTGTCAGACCTGCGGCACCGCTACCTATGACTAATATGTCAGATTGGTGTTCAACTACTTGTTTCATCGGGTATCATGCTATGACTGAGAGTACCATCTATGGTAAACCAACTCACCGATTATGGGTACTTTCCTTTTAACCTTACTTTTTTTGTATAATTTTTAGAACTTTTTCAAAGCACGCGAGTCTACATAAGTGAATATGATTCGAGCGACTGAGAAATCAGCATTTTAGATTTGGGAGAAGTCGGCTCGGATGAGTGGACAAATAAGTGATCAACAATTAGTTGAGCGCGTACAACGGGGTGATAAAAACGCTTTTAACCTGTTAGTGCTTAAATATCAGAGTAAAGTGATTAGCTTGATTTCACGCTATGTGCGTAACCAAGCAGATGTTACTGATGTTGCACAGGAAGCGTTTATCAAAGCTTATCGAGCTTTGCCAAACTTTCGCGGAGAAAGCGCGTTTTATACCTGGTTGTACCGCATAGCCGTTAATACGGCAAAGAATTACCTCGTGTCTCAGGGGCGTAGAGCGCCCGCAAATGATGTGGATGCTGAGGATGCCGAATATTACGAAGGCAGTGATGCGCTAAAGGAGTTTGCCTCCCCAGAGCGACTAATGTTATCGGACGAAATCAAAAAAGTGGTTTTCGAAACATTAGAAACATTGCCTGAAGAATTACGTATGGCGATTTCATTGCGTGAACTTGATGGGATGAGTTACGAAGATATTGCCATCATCATGGATTGCCCTGTAGGAACAGTAAGATCTCGTATCTTTCGTGCCCGTGAAGCAATCGATAAAAAGCTCCAGCCTTTGCTGGAAGAGTAAATTCCTATTTTAAGAAAACCCTTAAATTTAGACAGGTGAACAATGGATAAATTAGGTCAAGAATGGGTATCAGCCGCTGTCGATGGAGAGACAGATGTGCAGACGATGGCAGAGCTTGCTGCCGATACGCATTCACATAATAAATGGCGCAACTATCACTTGATAGGTGATGCCATGCGGGGGGAATTACCCCAGACTATGGCATTCGACCTTAGTGCTAGTATTGCAGCAGCAATTGATCTTGAGCCTGCCATTGTCTCGCCTCAAGTCACAGCACCTGAAGTCAATACTCCTGTCGCTCCGGGGCAAATTGCTGTTAATGGGCGGGGTAGCCGAGTCGTGCCGCTATTTAAGCAGTTTGGTCAGTATGCGATTGCTGCAACCGTGGCAATGTTTGCCATTGTCGGTGTGCAAAACTTCAATCAAACTGCCGATGATGCAACGTCGCCATCGCCTGTGCTAATCACTCGTCCTTTAGTCGGTAGTGCTTCCCCAGTAAGCTTACAGACGGGGCCTGTGCAACAAAATCAGAGCTACACCAATGATCAAATGAATGAGCAACGTCGTAGAATTAATACGTATATTCAGGATCATATGTTACAACAACGATTGAATACGGGGGCCGTTGTAGAAGACAATAGCGAGGTTATTCCCGTTCCTGTCAATCAGTAGTAAGGAGTTAGCTTGCGTCTAATCCTGTTGGCTTTATTGGCCTTGGTATTTCCTGCAGTGGCGCAGGAAGATATGCCTGCAAAAGTCTGGCTTGAGAAAATGAGCCAAGCTTTAAAAGAGAAAGAGTTCAAAGCATCGATTATACAACTTCAGGCCGATCACATTCGGCCTTTGGTTTATCTTCACGGTAAGGTGAATAATCAAGAAGTTGCGTTTCTTGAGTACCTCAATGGCCCACCAAAAAATGCGGTCAGAGTGGGTAATCGAGTCACCTTTATTGAACACGATCAACCCGCTTACAGTATCCTCTCAAACCATATTCAGGGTGTATGGCCAGCAGCTTTCTCATCCCAAATGAGTGATTTGGAAGTCGGCTATCAATTTGTGATGGGAGGCCGCACTCGTATTGCAGGGCGCCCTGGGCAAATGATTCGTTTATTGCCTAATGACGAATACCGATATGGTTTTCAAATTTGGCTGGATATGGACACTTATCTGCCACTCAGATATGACATGTTGACTCAAGATAAACAATTACTTGAACAGCTGATGGTGATTGAGCTTATAGAGTTAAAGGAGCCACCATCGATTCTGCAGGAAGCCTATAAGCAAGAATGGCCAGCGGTTATTGATCAGGCTGAGCGCCAAGATGGACAAAATTGGCAGTTTTCTTGGTTACCAGCTGGATTTAGTGTGATGGTGCGTGACCACCACCGTTTAATTGGCAGTCACGAGGCGGTTGAATATATTGCGTTAACAGACGGTTTAGCCAATATTTCCATCTATGTCGCACGGGCTGGCTCTACGCCATTACCCGAAGAGTTAATGACTCGTAATGGCTTGTCTTTGGTGTCTGAAAAAGTGGGTAATGCTGAAGTGGTGGCTGTGGGTAAAGTGCCGACAGAAACCTTGGCCCGTATCGCGAAAAGTCTGATGTTAGAATAAGGCCTCTTATTATGATGGAAGAAGTGGCGCGGGTTGTCGCCTGCGATAATCAAGGTTGGCTCACCGTTGAGGTAGAGCTTAAAAGTACCTGTAAAAGCTGCAGCAGTAGCGAGTCTTGCGGTACGTCGGCGGTTGCCCAGGCCTTTTCGGCAAAGACACAACAATTCTCCATTCAGACTGAACGTACCTGCGAGGTTGGTGAACTGCTGAAATTGGGACTACCTGAGAGTGTGCTCCTCAAAGCGGCGGCGTTGGTTTATTTGATGCCCCTGCTTGGCTTATTTGGGGGCGCCTTATCAGGGCAGTTTTTTGCAGATCTATTTCAAATCAATTCTGATCTCAGTGCGATAGGGTTCGCAACTTTAGGTGCTATCACTGCGTGGTTGATTGGAAAACGTAAGGCAAAACAGCTTGAAGTAGATTCGCAACCTGTCATTTTGGCTTATTTAGGTGCAGGGATCAGTTTAGATAAATTACCCGTTTAATTTCATCTTGTTATCTATCTCATCCAAACAGTAAACTCTCTCGGTGGGCTGCATTTTTCGACATAAAGAGAACTATGAGTGAATCTGATTGGTATTGAATCCGCAATCAGGTACAATTTCCCACCTTTGAACCGTATCCATTTTTCAGTATTAGTCATAGCAGCATAATGAAACACATTAGAAACTTCTCAATTATTGCCCATATCGACCATGGTAAATCGACGCTGTCAGATCGTCTTATTCAGGTTTGTGGCGGTTTAAGCGACCGTGAAATGGATGCCCAAGTTCTTGATTCTATGGATCTAGAGCGTGAACGCGGTATTACCATTAAGGCGCAGAGCGTTACGTTGGAATATAAAGCCAAAAATGGCGAAACGTACCAACTCAACTTTATTGACACCCCAGGTCACGTTGACTTTTCCTATGAAGTATCTCGTTCATTAGCCGCCTGTGAGGGGGCTCTGCTCGTGGTTGATGCTGGCCAAGGCGTTGAAGCTCAGACGTTGGCAAACTGTTACACCGCGCTGGATATGAATCTAGACGTCGTGCCCATTCTGAACAAAATCGACTTACCTCAGGCTGATCCTGAGCGCGTTGCCGCCGAAATCGAAGACATCGTTGGTATCGATGCGATGAACGCTGTGCGTTGTTCTGCAAAAACCGGTGTGGGTATTGATGATGTATTAGAAGTCATCGTCGAGCAAATTCCGCCGCCAGAAGGCAACCCAGATGCGCCGCTGCAAGCCCTTATTATTGACTCTTGGTTTGACAGTTACTTAGGCGTTGTTTCTTTAGTGCGTATTAAACACGGCGTGCTGAAGAAAGGCGATAAGTTCAAGGTGATGTCTACTGGACAAAACCACACTGCGGATCGTGTCGGTATTTTCACGCCAAAACAAACCGATAAAGCCGAGCTGAAAACCGGTGAAGTTGGTTTTGTTATCGCAGGGATTAAAGAAATTCACGGTGCCCCAGTCGGTGATACTTTAACACTGGCTAAAAATGGTGCCGATAAGCCATTACCCGGCTTTAAGAAAGTTAAACCTCAGGTGTATGCGGGGGTATTCCCGATTTCTACCGATGAATATGAAAACTTCCGTGATGCATTGAACAAACTCAGCCTGAACGATGCCTCATTGTTCTTTGAACCTGAAAGTTCATCTGCGTTAGGCTTTGGTTTCCGTATTGGCTATTTAGGCCTGCTCCACATGGAAATCATTCAAGAACGGTTAGAGCGCGAATACGATCTTGACCTGATCACGACCGCACCTACCGTAGTCTATGAAGTGCTAATGACTAGTGGCGAAACCATCTATGTTGATAACCCTGCAGATTTACCTGCAATTAACAACATCGAAGAAATGCGTGAGCCGATTGTTGAAGCCAACATTTTAGTACCCAAAGAATACTTAGGTAACGTGATTACCCTGTGTATTGAAAAACGCGGTACTCAAGTGAACATGGTTTACCATGGTAACCAAGTGGCCGTGACTTACCATCTGCCAATGGCGGAAGTGGTAATGGACTTTTTTGACCGCTTAAAATCAACTAGCCGTGGTTATGCGTCATTAGAGTACAACTTTATTCGCTTCGATCCTGCGGACATGGTGCGTTTAGATATTCTGATCAACGGCGACCGTGTGGATGCGCTGGCGATGATTATTCACCGTTCGAATATTCGTCACCGTGGTTTAGCGCTGGTTGAGAAGATGAAAGAGCTTATTCCGCGGCAGATGTTTGATATCGCGATTCAAGCCGCGGTCGGTAGCCAGATTATTGCCCGTTCTACCGTAAAAGCGTTACGTAAAGACGTAACGGCTAAGTGTTATGGTGGTGACGTTTCTCGTAAGAAGAAACTCTTAAATAAACAAAAAGAGGGTAAGAAACGGATGAAACAAGTCGGTAACGTTGAGGTGCCACAGGAGGCATTCTTAGCGGTACTTAAGCTAAACGAGTAACGCTCGATAAATACAATTTAGCTACTATTGCGCCGCAGTTTGCGGCGCTTTATTTAGCTTATCGTATGTTTTGTGGTGTTTTTTAAGAAATACGGTAAGTTAACTAAAGTTCGCGTGTCGAAACACAATATTCGCTAAGTTTGGATCTTTACATTTCAAGGCAGGAGTTCAATAAGCAATGGCAGCCTATTTTTCCATTATTTTAGTGCTAGTCACCCTGATTTCAGGGCTGATCTGGTTAGTCGATGTGCTGGTATTTGCGCCCAAACGCCGCGAAAGATTAGCCTTGGCCAAGGCTTCTCAGGCCAATTTAACTGAGGAAGCCGAATATAATATTATTCGCGAGTCTACCGTGGTTGAGACTGCGCACTCCATCTTTCCGGTGATTGCCTTTGTGCTCATCCTGCGCTCGTTTATTTATGAACCATTCCAAATCCCGTCGGGTTCTATGATGCCAACCCTGTTAGTGGGCGATTTTATTTTGGTGGAAAAGTTTAGTTATGGTCTAAAAGACCCCGTTTGGCGCACTAAACTGATTGAAACGGGCGAGCCAAAACGGGGTGATGTGATTGTCTTTAAATACCCTGAGAATCCTCAGATTGACTATATCAAGCGTGTGGTGGGCTTACCGGGTGATAGGATTATCTACCGCAACAAGCAGTTAATGATCCAGAAAGCCTGTGGCGCAGATCAAACCCAGTGCCCAGAGCCAGAACTCGTGGCGCGCACTGAAGTGAGTCGTGGTGATTTCAGCCAAGATGGTGTGCCTTTACTTCGCTATAAAGAACAGCTCGGTGAAGTGGCTCACGATATTTTAATCAACCCAAGTCGTCCGGATATGCTGGGTTACTTCAAGCGTGATGGTGATTTACCCGCGGGTGAATTCCTTGTTCCCGAAGGCCATTACTTTGCAATGGGTGACAACCGCGATAACAGTACTGACAGCCGTTTCTGGGGTTTTGTGCCTGAAGAAAATCTTGTCGGTAAAGCGGTGGCTATCTGGATCAGTTTTGAGTTTGACCGTTCAAAAGCCGACTTCCTGCCAACCTGGGTACCAAGCGGTGTGCGCTTTGAACGTGTAGGTGGAATTCACTAGTATGGAACCGATTAAAAATTTGCCACGTTTGTGTCGTACATTGGGCTATGAGTTCAAGAATCTTGACCTTCTCACCCAAGCGTTGACCCATAGAAGTGCGGCAAATAAGCACAATGAACGTTTAGAGTTTTTAGGCGATTCAATTTTATCGATTGTGATCTCAGACGCCTTATATCATCAGTTTCCTAAGGCGACTGAGGGCGATTTGAGCCGGATGCGCGCCACCTTAGTTCGCGGTGATACGCTCACCTTGATAGCTCAAGCATTTAAGCTCGGGGATTATTTATTTTTAGGCCCTGGCGAGTTAAAGAGTGGTGGTTTTAGGCGTGAGTCGATTCTGGCCGATGCGGTCGAGGCGATTATCGGGGCAATTTACTTAGATTCCGACCTCGAAGTGTGCCGTAAGTTGTTGCTTAATTGGTACGCCGAGCGTTTGGCTGAGATCCAACCCGGCGTGAATCAAAAAGACGCTAAAACCTTACTGCAAGAATATTTACAAGGGTTAAAGAAGCCGCTACCCGATTACCAAGTAATCAACATAGAAGGCGATGCCCACGATCAAACATTCACCGTTGAATGTCGTATAGATGACTTGAGCCAAAGCGTGATAGGTGTCGCGAGTTCGCGCCGCAAAGCCGAGCAAATTGCCGCCGCTCAAGTATTGGAGTTACTGAAGAAATGACCAAAAAAACAGACTTGCCAGCAGTCGATGCCGCCAATGCGAGCAATGAGCCGAGCTTAGATGAATTACTGGCAAGGATGAATGCTGCGAGCGCTGCGGCGCCGTCAGTGCACTATGATGTAACCTACTGTGGCATGGTGGCCATTATTGGGCGCCCAAACGTAGGTAAATCGACATTGCTTAACCGTTTGCTCGGGCAAAAAATCAGTATTACCTCGAAAAAGCCGCAAACGACGCGTCATCGCATCATGGGCATTCATACCGATGGTCCGCGTCAAATCGTGTTTATCGATACACCGGGC
>NZ_JTLE01000094.1:2836082-2862474 GCF_000798835.1 Shewanella sp. ZOR0012 | reverse complement strand
ATTGCTCTACACCCAATGTACGTAAAGTTATGATCAAAGAAGCTCCATTCCATTTTGTTTGGAACGGAACAGCTGCTGACCAAAGTGCTAAACCAGGTGTACGCCGTGAAATCATTGACCCAGCTAAGTGTCAAGGTTGTCATAATCAAGTAATCCACCATTATGACAATGGCGTCAACTGCCAAACTTGTCATACATCGGACAAAACCCTGAAAAATGATGCGGCCTATCCAGGCGGTAAGATACCAACCAGCTTTGCTTGGAAAGCGCACGAGCGTGAAGGACATTATCTGAAATATGCAGGCGTACAATCTGGTACTGTACTAAAAACCGATTGTGCAACATGTCATACTGCAGATAAATCAAACGTTGTAACAGGTATTGCTTTAGGCAGATCACCAGAACGTGCATGGCGCTTTGGTGATATTAACAACAACGGTGCAGAAATTTGGGTATCTTCCGATGCTGGTGCATGCTTAAGTTGTCACCAGAAATATCTGTCTGACGCTGCTAAATCGCACATCGAGACTAATGGCGGTATCTTAAATGGCTCAAGTGCAGCAGATGTTCAAACTCGTGCCTCTGAAAGCTGTGCGACTTGCCATACTCCATCACAATTGATGGAAGCTCACGGTAACTAAGTCGACGTTATTCTCTCAATAGAGAGCAAGAACAAAAAGAGAGAGGTATCCCCTCTCTCTTTTTTATTTTAGCTTCACAATCCGCCGTTTTTTTGATCTAAATTTGTTTTTCCCCTGTGGTTTAACTACCTCTTTAGAAATAGAAAGATCCAAGTCACACATTAGCAAAGGCTTAGAAGATTTTAGAGGCATGTTAGGTTAGCCTTTCCTTGGGGAATTCTATTTCCAGCATCCACTTAGGTTGCCTTCAAGACCAAAGCACAGACAAAGAATCTGTCGGGTGAAGAAGACAAGCACTTAAGTAATGCCAAACCTATGCAGGGAAAAAAATGATGAACGCAAAAAAATCAAAATTCGCACTGCTGCTTGCAGCAAGTGCCGTCACTATGGCCTTAACAGGCTGTGGTGGTAGCGATGGTAACGATGGTAAACCCGGTGAACCTGGTGGAGAGCCAGCTCCCGCTATTCAAAAGCTCAATTTTACATTCAACAAATCGGTTGTGACTAACGGTGTACCTAGTGTTGAATTCACTGTCACCAACGAAGACGATTTACCGGTCGTGGGTCTGCAAAAAATGCGTTTTGCAGCAGCTCAATTACTTCCTCAAGGCACTACAGGTGCCGGTAATGCCTCTCAGTGGCAATACTTTGGTGATGAAACCTGTGATCTCGCTTCAACTTGCCCAGGTACTTTTGTTGACAAGAAGAACGGCCACTACAGCTATACCTTCAAGATGAACTTAACTGCCAATGCTAAGATCACCTACAACGACCAGTTGGCTCAACGTGTGCTAATCCGCGCTTACAATACGCCACTACCAGATGGCACCTTAGTGCCTAACAGCAACGCTTTTGTAGACTTTACCGCTGACACAGGTGCCGAGCCTAGTTATAGCCGTAAAATCGTTGCCACTGAAAGCTGTAATACTTGTCACCAAGACTTAGCACAGGTTAAACATGGTGGTGCGTATTCAGATGTTAACTACTGCGCAACGTGCCACACCGCAGGCAAAGTGGGCGTAGGTAAAGAGTTTAATGCTCTAGTTCACGCCAAGCATAAAGACCTGACCTTAGGCTCATTAGAAAGCTGCCAAAGCTGTCACACTGAAAATGAAGCAACACCTGATTGGGGCAACTGGTCACGTATTCCAACTGCCGCAACCTGTGGAAGCTGTCATAGCACTGTGGATTTTGCTGCGGGTAAAGGCCACTCTCAACAACTCGATAACTCTAACTGTATCGCCTGCCATAACAGCACTTGGACAGCCGAGTTACATACAGCTAAAACCACCGCAACTAAGAACTTGATTAATAAGTACGGTATTGAGGCTAGCTCGACAATTAATACCGAAACTAAAGCAGCTACTATTAGTATTCAAGTTGTAGATGCAAGCGGTGCAGCGGTTGATATCAAAACCATCCTACCTAAAGTGCAACGTCTAGAGATCATCACCAACGTTGGCCCTAATAATGTGACCTTAGGTTATAGCGGCAAAGATTCAATCTTTGCAATCAAAAATGGAGCTCTTGATCCAAAAGCTACTATCAATGATGCTGGCAAACTGGTTTATACCACTACTAAAGACCTCAAACTTGGCCAAAACGGCGCAGACAGCGACACAGCATTTAGCTTTGTGGGTTGGTCAATGTGTTCTAGTGAAGGTAAATTTGTAGACTGTGCGGACTCAGCATTTGATGGTGTTGATGTAACAAAGTATACCGGCATGAAAGCGGATTTAGCCTTTGCAACTTTGTCAGGTAAAGCGCCAAGTACTCGCCACGTTGATTCAGTTAACATGACAGCCTGTGCCAATTGCCACTCTGCTGAGTTTCAAATTCACAAAGGCAAACAACATGCCGGTTTTGTGATGACAGAGCAGCTATCACATGCCAAAGACGCAAACGGTAAGCCTATCGTGGGTGTTGATGCTTGTGTTGCTTGTCACACACCAGATGGTACCTATGCAAACGGTGCTAACAAAGGTGGTTTCGAAATGAAACTACACGTGGTTCACGGTGAGCAAGGCGTGATCAAAGAATGTACTCAGTGCCACAACGACTTCAACTTAGATGCGTTTAAAGTGAAAGGTGCATTGGCTACTTCTGCAGGTAAATACACCACCCCAATCACAGCAACTTGTACTTCATGCCACGCGCCAGAATCTATTGGCCACGGCTTAGAAAATATGGGTGCGATTGTGAACGGTGATTATACTCAAGCCAACCAAGCGGCACAGTCAGAAACCTGTTTCTACTGCCATACCCCAACAGTTGCAGATCACACTCAAGTGAAAATGTAATTTGCCCAAGCAGGGGGAGTTCGCTCCCCCTTTCTTGAATTTTGTTGGGACAAATTGGGAAGCCTATTATGAAGAACAGTCACAAAATGAAAAATCTACTGCCGGCATTTGTCATTACAATGGCAATGTCAGCAGTTATGTCTTTATGCATCACACCAAACGCTTACGCGTCGAAGTGGGATGAAAAAATGACCCCTGAGCAAGTCGAAGCGACCTTGGATAAGAAGTTTGCCGAAGGCAACTACTCCCCTAAAGGTGCAGACTCTTGCATCATGTGCCATAAAAAATCTGAAAAAGTGATGGACCTTTTCAAAGGTGTCCACGGCGCGATTGATTCGTCAAAAAGCCCCATGGCTGGCCTGCAATGTGAGGCGTGCCACGGCCCAATGGGTCAGCACAACAAAGGCGGCAACGAGCCGATGATCACTTTTGGTAAGCAATCAACCTTAAGTGCCGATAAGCAAAACAGCGTATGTATGAGCTGTCACCAAGATGATAAACGTATGTCTTGGAATGGCGGTCACCATGACAACGCCGATGTTGCTTGTGCTTCTTGTCACCAAGTACACGTAGCTAAAGATCCTGTGTTATCTAAAAACACTGAGATGGAAGTCTGTACTAGCTGCCACACTAAGCAAAAAGCGGATATGAATAAACGCTCAAGTCATCCACTCAAATGGGCCCAAATGACCTGTAGCGACTGCCACAATCCCCATGGGAGCATGACAGATTCCGATCTTAACAAGCCTAGTGTTAATGATACCTGTTATTCCTGTCATGCCGAGAAACGCGGCCCAAAACTTTGGGAGCATGCACCCGTCACTGAGAATTGTGTCACTTGCCACAATCCTCACGGTAGTGTGAATGATGCCATGCTGAAAACCCGCGCGCCGCAGCTGTGTCAGCAATGTCATGCTAGCGATGGTCACGCCAGCAATGCTTACTTAGGTAACACTGGTTTAGGTTCTAATGTCGGTGACAATGCCTTTACGGGTGGAAGAAGCTGCTTAAATTGCCATAGTCAGGTCCATGGTTCTAACCATCCATCTGGCAAGCTATTACAGCGCTAAGGAGACGAGAAAATGAAATTTAAACTCAATTTGATCACTCTAGCGTTATTAGCCAACACTGGCTTTGCCGTAGCCGCTGATGGTTATGGTCTTGCTAATGCCAATACTGATAAAGTGAAATTATCCGCATGGAGCTGCAAAGGCTGCGTGGTTGAAACCGGCACATCTGGCACTGTGGGTGTCGGTGTCGGTTATAACAGTGAAGAGGATATTCGCTCCGCCAATGCCTTTGGGACATCCAATGAAGTTGCGGGCAAATTTGATGCCGATTTAAGCTTTAAAGGTGAAAAAGGTTACCGTGCCAGTGTTGAAGCTTATCAACTCGGTATGGATGGCGGTCGTTTAGATGTGAATGCGGGCAAACAAGGCCAGTACAACGTCAATGTAAACTATCGCCAAATTGCAACCTACGACAGCAATAGCGCCCTATCGCCCTACGCGGGTATTGGTGGCAATAACCTGACGTTACCGGATAACTGGGTAACTGCTGGTTCAAGCAGCCAAATGCCATTGTTGATGGATAGCCTCAATGCCCTCGAATTATCACTTAAACGTGAACGCACGGGATTGGGATTTGAATATCAAGGCGAATCCCTGTGGAGCACCTATGTTAACTACATGCGTGAAGAAAAAACTGGCTTAAAACAAGCCTCTGGTAGCTTCTTCAACCAATCGATGATGTTAGCAGAGCCAGTGGATTACACTACTGACACCATTGAAGCGGGTGTCAAACTCAAGGGTGATCGTTGGTTCACAGCGCTCAGTTACAATGGGTCTATATTCAAAAACGAATACAACCAATTGGACTTTGATAGTGCATTCAATCCTACCTTTGGTGCCCAAACCCAAGGTACGTTGGCGCTTGATCCCGATAATCAGGCACACACAGTGTCATTGATGGGACAGTACAACGATGGCAGTAACGCCCTATCGGGTCGTATTCTTACTGGACAAATGAGCCAAGATCAGGCGTTAGTAACGGATAACTATCGTTATTCCAGCCAGCTAACAAGTGATGCGGTTGATGCAAAAGTCGATCTATTGGGCATGAACCTTAAAGTCGTTAGCAAAGTCAGCAAAGATCTTCGCTTGACAGGTAGTTACGATTATTACGACCGTGACAATAATACCCAAGTTGAAGAATGGACCCAGATCAGCATCAACAATGTCAACGGTAAGGTGGCTTATAACACGCCTTATGATAATCGTACGCAACGCTTTAAAGTCGCGGCAGATTATCGTATTACCCGCGATATTAAACTTGATGGTGGTTATGACTTCAAACGTGACCAACGTGATTATCAAGACCGTGAAACCACGGATGAAAATACCGTTTGGGCTCGTTTACGCGTCAATAGCTTCGATATGTGGGACATGTGGGTAAAAGGCAGTTACGGAAAACGTGACGGCTCACAATACCAAGCATCTGAATGGACTTCTTCTGAAACCAACAGCCTGTTACGTAAGTACAATCTGGCTGACCGTGACAGAACCCAAGTCGAAGCGCGCATCACCCATTCGCCGCTTGAAAGCCTGACCATCGATGTTGGTGCCCGTTACGCGCTCGATGATTATACCGATACTGTGATTGGCTTAACTGAGTCAAAAGACACCAGTTATGATGCCAATATCAGCTATATGATCACCGCTGACTTACTGGCAACCGCCTTCTACAACTACCAAATCATTGAGTCTGAACAGGCGGGTAGCAACAATTACAGCACCCCAACATGGACTGGCTTTATTGAAGACAAAGTAGATGTGGTCGGTGCAGGTATTAGCTACAACAACCTGCTGGAGAACAAGTTACGCCTAGGACTGGATTACACCTATTCCAACTCCGACAGTAACACTCAAGTCAGACAAGGTATCACTGGCGACTATGGCGATTATTTTGCCAAAGTACATAACATTAACTTATATGCTCAATATCAAGCCACCGAAAAACTCGCGCTGCGCTTCGATTACAAAGTTGAGAACTATAAGGACAATGACGCCGCAAATGATATCGCCGTTGATGGCATTTGGAACGTCGTAGGTTTTGGTACTAACAACCATGACTACACCGCACAAATGCTAATGCTGAGCATGAGCTACAAGCTCTAATCTGCGTTTATTGATGGTCAAAAGCCCGCTCTGCGGGCTTTTTTATGAGAGCGTGTTGACGTTTCGAGAGTAAATATTATTCGTTCTGGCAAGCTCGTGCTCGCGAAACTATACAAAAACTCACCGCACTTTTGTTACAACATCTCGCTATTCCAACCCACAAAATCTTGAATAAGATCAGAATCTGGGGCAAAACTCGCACTCAAAATAAGGTATTCCTTGAGTTTACAAGCACTTTAGCGGATGTTAATTCAGCCCGTTAATTTTCAGTGGATATCAGATGTCGTCCTTCACTTGTTCTTTTTGGCGTTTATCGCCTGTATCCGCCTTGATAGGCTTAAGTTTGTTCTCTACCCCGGCCATGGCATTTGATTCCAGCGGTGGCACAGCAAGCTTATTTATCATCGTCGGTCTGGGTGGATTTACCCTGATCAATAGCTTAATGCAAGGACTGTTCTTTTTTGCGGGTCAGTATCGTAATCCCATCTTTGCCAAACGCCACGTACTAACCGCACTGATAGTACCACTGCTCGCTTTTACCTTTACCCTTTATGAACACCGCACTTGGAGCGACTTTGCACTCAATCTTGGGATGATCATTGTAGGCGTTGGGCTGATTTTATTGCCGCTGCAGTTACGCCAACTTAATCAGCCCAGCAATCAACATGCGGGCTGGCTACTGAGTCTTGGCGCCTTATTGATTCTCGGCATCAGTTATCTACTGCCGCCCTGCGCTCTATTTGCCATCATCTTGGCCCATATTGCTTTAGCCTCTCATGCCAAAACTCCCACTAAATCCTTGGGTGCTAAGCAATTGAGTTATCTTGTATTAGCCGCCTCATATGCACTCTTTGGTTATTGGCTCTATCATCTATTGAGCAAACTAGGGGCTTAACGATGACAACCGCCCCACACCCAAGTATCGAGCCCGCTTGCTCAACCGAACTCAATTTACTGCTCAAGCAAATTCGCGCCTGCCAACTGTGTCAGGCCGAGCTTCCACTGCCAGCAAAACCTATCTTGCAAGCCAGTAGCCAAGCACGGATCTTAATTGCGGGCCAAGCCCCCGGTGTAAAAACTCACCACAAGGGCATTCCCTTCGATGATGCCAGTGGCGAGCGTCTGCGCACTTGGCTTAATGTCAGCAGAGAACAATTCTATGATCCCGCCCTGTTCGCCATAGTACCGATGGGGTTTTGTTTTCCGGGAACCATTGAACGAAACGGTAAAAAGCAAGGTGATAAGCCGCCGCGCCCAGAGTGCGCCACGACTTGGCATGAAAAGTTATTAGCCTTGATGCCACAGGTAGAGTTAGTGCTCGTCCTTGGCCAATATGCAATTGATTACCATCTGCCACGTGTTAAGGCTCGTCTTAGTACAGCATGCAGGGAGTTAACCTCACCGGACTTAACGTTATCGACACCATTGTCGCCCCCAAAAGTCACAGTAACCCAAGCGATTGAGCAATGGTCCTTGTATTGGCCGCAATTGATGGTCATGCCCCACCCTAGCCCTCGAAACAACCTTTGGCTAAAACAGCATCCCGAATTTGAACGAGTGCTTATACCTAAGATAAGATCACGTATCGCGGCATTATTAAATGCTTAATTGAAATAGGCACAGACCATGTATCTGCTCGATTCCGCCATAGCCAAAAAAATTGTCAGTCGTACGATGAAAATCATCGGACACAATATCAATGTGATGAATGGTCAGGGGGTGATTTTAGGATCAGGCGATCCCAAACGAATGGGTTCAGTCCACGAAGGCGCATTATTAGCCATAGCGCAAAATCGCAATGTGGAATTGAGCGAAGAAGTCGCCTCCGGTCTTCATGGCGTAAAACCCGGCATCAACTTACCTTTGCATTACCAAGGGCAAATTATTGGTGTGATTGGCATTACTGGCGACCCGGCAGAACTAACCCACTACGGCGAGCTGCTAAAAATGACCGCCGAGATGATTGTCGAGCAAGCCAATCAACAGGATAAATTGCAATGGGAAAACCGCCAGCGTGAAGAATTTATTCTGCAACTTATCAAGGCACAAACCGATGACGATGAGCAATTGCATCGCTGGGCCAAGCAGCTCGATATTGATATCACGCTACCACGAGTGGCCGCCATTATTGAAGTGAGTGAAAAACAACCCTCCGCCATCTACAAAATGATATCGCAGGTAAACACATCAACAGATAACGAGCTAAGCGGTGGTGATGAGCGCAATCCCAGAGTCAGCGAAACCCTCAAGCAAGTATTGCATCTACTGCAAAATCCCGACCGCGGCAACCTAATTGCTATGACCTCCATGTCACAGCTGGTGATCCTAAAACCCGCTTTTCTAGATGGAAAACAATGGGATCCCGAGCTTGAAAACCAACGTATTGATAAGTTATTGCAACGATTACCTGCGCAGATGGACTTAAATTTTAAAATTGCCTTGGGACACTTTTTTCCCGTAAAAGGTGGGATTGCACGCTCCTATCAAACCGCGCAAGAAACGTTGAGCTTAGGTAAACAGCTCAACCCTGAAGGCACAAAATACCTATTTGAGGATTATTCCTTACAAGTGCTGCTCTCAGGACTCAAGCATGACTGGCGCGGCCAAGCGCTAGCAAGTCCCTATCAGCAACTAACGCAGGCCGATAAAAATGGCCAATTACGTAAAACTTTAGCCGCCTACATCACCCACTTTGGTGATGCGCAGCAATGCGCCAATGCCCTGTTTATCCACCGTAATACCTTAAGATATCGTCTAGATAAAATTCAGCAATTAACCAAAACTGATATTCAATCCTTACACGGCTTATTAAGTCTGTATCTGGGACAACTGCTTGATACTTCTGCAAGCCCAAAGTAGCGGCCTCTGTTTAACCAGACGCTCCTTTAGCCACCGAATTCAACGACTGAGTATTTAACTCTCGTGGCTTAAGCAATCAATGGATATCGCAATCATGTCTCAAGCTAACCTCATTTACTGCACTATTACTACACTATTGAGTAAGCAATACATTCGGTGAAAGATTTATACCGTATCTCCTGTCCTATATCTCTGGATAACTCTCTCGCGTCGACATTTCGAACGCTCGTTACAGTCCATTGAAGGAATGACAATGACCCTATTCAAACTGACTTTACTTGCCAAAGCCTGCATCATCACAGGCTTAGCACTAACTTCACCCACATTAATCGCCGCTGAAAAAACCATTCCCGAACTGGTTGATGCAGTCAATGGCACGCCGGATGCGGCGAGTCGCGAAGCCGGCAAAAAAGTGAAACTGCGTAATCACACTAAAGGATTTTGTACTTCGGGCTATTTTGCGCCCAACCCAGAGTTACAAGATTCACTATCAATTCCGTTCTTTAATCAAAGCCAAATTAAGGTTACTGCTCGTTTTTCCCTTGGTGGCACCAATCCTCAAATCTCCGACAAAACCCCTGGGCGCTTTATGTCACTCAAAATTGATGGCGATAAAGAAAACCTGAACTTTGTCACCACCAATGTGCCAGTGTTCTTTGCTAGTAATCTGGATGATTTTTTTACCTTTCAGACCAAAGTGAAACAAGGCGCCGAAGGTAAACAATGGCTTATCGATAATAAGCCCGACGCCAAAGCCTTTTTCGACTATGTAAAACAACTGCCACCCAGCCCCAGCTTTGCCAATAGTCGCTACTTTGGCGTAAACAGCTTTTTGTTTACCGACAAGCAAAATAACAGCGTTGCGGGTAAATGGATTTTTGAACCCGTAGCCGGTACAGCAGCCCTTTCTGCCAGCGAACTGGCTAATCTGGGTGATGATTTTTTAAAGGCAGAATTACTCCAGCGTATAAACACCCAGCCAGCACAATGGAACCTCTATATTCAACTGGCTGAATCGGGTGATGACATTAATAATCCAACGGTGATTTGGCCTGAGACTCGTAAGCGATTACTGGTCGGCCAAGTGGTGATTAACGGGGACCGCG
Source organism: Shewanella sp. ZOR0012 (assembly GCF_000798835.1). NCBI lineage: Bacteria > Pseudomonadati > Pseudomonadota > Gammaproteobacteria > Alteromonadales > Shewanellaceae > Shewanella > Shewanella sp. ZOR0012. Next base: position 2,852,392 of record NZ_JTLE01000094.1, on the reverse strand, counting down.
ATAGCGACTCCCAAGTGCAACAGTGTGATAAAGGCATTTTTAACCCACTGTTATTACCTAAGGGCATTGCCCCCTCAGCCGATCCGATACTTAATGCTAGAACGGCGGCTTATGTTGAGTCTTTTATTCGTCGTCAATAACTCAAGATATTAAACGCTACACTTTTAAGGTTGGTAAACCGCAGGTTTACCAACCCCTCGCAACAATATTTCTGCTATTACATTCGAAGTCACACGCATTATTTTGTGCACACGCACAAAATAATGGACTGTTTATGCCGTAATTCCGTCAGTTTAACCAAAGCTATTCAATTCGCAGTATTCAATAATAGGCTGACCTTAAAGCAGCCTTTATTTGAACTTAGGATCAGATAACCGCCGCGCCCTACAAAAACAGCCAGAACCACTTAAGAACTTCAGCCAAGACTGAACGGGACAATCTATGAACTTAGTGCTCATCCTCATCGGCGTGATTGCATTTATTGTTATCGCGACCTCAAAATTTAAGCTCCATCCGTTTTTAACCTTAATTCTGGCCGCCTTTATTGGCGCCTTCGCCTATGGTTTACCGAGTGGCGATATTGCTAAAACCATCACCACTGGCTTTGGCAATATCCTCGGCTATATCGGTCTGGTGATCGTGCTCGGAACCATTATCGGCATCATCCTCGAAAAGAGTGGCGCCGCCATTACCATGGCAGATGTGGTGATTAAAGTGTTGGGTAAACGCTTCCCAACACTCACTATGTCGATTATCGGCTACTTAGTGTCGATTCCGGTGTTTTGTGACTCAGGCTTCGTGATCTTAAACTCGCTTAAACAATCCATGGCGAACCGCATGAAGGTTTCGAGCGTGTCCATGAGCGTGGCGTTAGCGACAGGTCTTTATGCTACTCACACCTTTGTACCGCCTACACCTGGCCCTATCGCCGCAGCAGGTAACTTAGGTTTAGAGTCCAACTTGGGCCTAGTGATTGGTGTTGGTTTATTTGTTGCCGCCGTTGCCGCACTTGCGGGCATGCTATGGGCGAACCGCTTTGCAGGGGTTGAACCCGATGGCGAAGGCGCGGAAGAACTCAAAGCTCAAGCTGCTGATTTTGAAACCTTAAAACAAAGCTACGGCACACTCCCTAGCCCATTAAAGGCATTTGCACCGATTTTTGTGCCTATCCTCTTAATTTGTTTAGGTTCTATCGCTAACTTCCCGTCTGCACCACTGGGCAAAGAAGGCCTATTCAGCCTATTAGTCTTTCTTGGTCAACCCGTTAACGCCCTGCTTATCGGTCTATTCCTGTCACTGCTGTTACTGAAAAGCGATAACAAGATTGCCGAGTTTAGCGAGCGTATTAGCCAAGGTTTAGTCGCCGCAGCACCGATTATTTTGATCACCGGTGCCGGTGGAGCCTTCGGCGCCGTGTTAAAAGCCACACCTATTGGTGACTTTTTAGGCAGCTCATTATCAGCACTCGGCGTTGGGATTTTCATGCCCTTTATCGTCGCCGCAGCATTAAAATCGGCTCAAGGTTCATCCACCGTTGCCTTAGTGGCAACCTCAGCCTTAGTCGCCCCAATGCTGGGCGATATCGGTCTTGGCAGCGAAATGGGCCGCGTGTTAACCGTAATGGCAATTGGTGCCGGCGCCATGACAGTCTCCCACGCTAACGACAGCTTCTTCTGGGTGGTGACTCAATTTAGCCGCATGAGCGTCAAACAAGCCTATAAAGCCCAAACCATGGCGACCCTTATCCAAGGTGTCACCTCCATGCTGGCCGTGTATGTACTAAGCTTAGTGCTGCTCTAAGCCGCTGTTATCTTGTCCTTGGACGCAACCAAGCGCCCAAAAAGCTGTAGGATTTTGAATGAAGATAGTTATTGCCCCCGATTCCTTTAAAGAGAGCTTAAGCGCACTCGATGTGGCTAACGCAATCGAACAAGGCTTAACACAAGTGATCCCAGACTGTGAGATTGTCAAAATCCCCGTTGCCGATGGCGGCGAAGGCACAGTGCAATCGATGGTCGATGCCACTGGCGGCAGCATTGTCAATTTAGAGGTCATGGGGCCACTCGGCCATAAAGTCAAAGCCCATTACGGCATTTTAGGCCAGCAAACCAAAGGCACGATTGCGGTGATTGAAATGGCCTCCGCCTCGGGTTTGCACCATGTACCAAGGGATCAGCGTAACCCGCTGATCACCACCAGTTATGGTACGGGCGAGCTGATTTGTGATGCGCTCAATCGCGGGATAAAACACATTATTTTAGGCTTAGGCGGCAGCGCAACCAATGATGGCGGCGCAGGTATGGCCCAAGCGCTGGATATTTTACTACTGGATAAACAAGGTAAAACCTTAAGTGCGGGCGGCGCGGCGCTGTCTCAGCTTGCCAGTATCGATATAAGCCACGCTCACCCACTGCTGAAGGAATGTACCTTTGAAGTGGCCTGCGATGTTGATAATCCCCTGTGCGGTGAGCGTGGTGCCTCGGCCATATTTGGCCCGCAAAAAGGCGCAACGCCAGAGATGGTGAGCATTTTAGACTCGGCCCTGAGTCACTATGCCGATGTGATCGCCCAAAGTGGTGTAACCGATCACCGCAACCAGGCTGGCGCGGGCGCGGCGGGTGGTATGGGGCTCGGCGTAATGGCCTTTTTAGGCGCAGAGCTTAAACCCGGTGTTGAGATTGTGATGCAAACAGTAGGACTGGCTGACAAAATTCGCGGCGCGGATCTTGTTATCACAGGCGAAGGCCGAATCGATGGCCAGACCATATTTGGCAAAACCCCGATGGGCGTCTTAAAGCAAGCGCAGCTGCAAAATATTCCGACTATCGGGATTGCGGGTTGCCTTGGCGACAATGCCAATGCCGTGCTCGAGCAAGGTATGGCGGCGATTTTCCCCATCATTCCACACTTAAGTCCGCTGGACGATGTGCTGGCGAATGCCAAAACCAATCTAATCAATACCGCCCGTAATATTGGCGCCGTCTTGATGCTGGGCAAGCGTTAACTTTACCTTAGCGTACAGACAATGTTTAGATAACCAACAACACACACCCAAGGCGCTATTTATAGCGCCTTTGTTTATTCTATAACCCAAGCACAGACTTAGGCGGTGTTTTATTGCTTGATGCCTAAAAGGCCTTGCAGTAAAGTGAGCTCCCTTTTTGGTAATCCGTAAACGGGTTTAAGCGCCATGTATTTGGTTATACTCTTAATCACCTTTGCGGTTTCACTATAAGAATTAATAGACGGCAAGCCCCATGACCCAAAAACTCCCTCGCCAAGCCATCGCATCTGAAGAAAGTCTAATGCGGATTTTCACTGTGCCCGAAGATGCGGAATCCACCTTAAGCATTATCGAGCAGAAGCTTTCCGAGGACTTAGCCGGTTTTTTGGGTGACAGCATTGCCGCACTGGAAAAGCCGCTTTCCGAAATCGAAACCGATTTTCAAGCCTTTGAAATTCCAAGCCAGCCGCGTTTTGTCTCCGACTACACCGACGAAATCATGCAAAACTTGGTGGCGCATTCGGTGCACACAGCGGCGCCCAGTTTTATCGGCCATATGACCTCGGCACTGCCCTATTTCGTGTTGCCACTGTCGAAGATGATGGTGGGGCTGAATCAAAACTTGGTCAAAATCGAAACCTCCAAAGCCTTTACCCCGCTTGAGCGCCAAGTGCTCGGCATGATGCACCATTTGATTTACGCTCAAAATGATGATTTTTATCGTAATTGGATGCACAGCGCCAACCATTCCCTCGGCGCATTTTGCTCAGGCGGCACTGTGGCTAACATCACCGCCCTGTGGATTGCCCGCAACCAATTACTCAAGGCCGATGGCGACTTTAAAGGCGTGACCCGCGAAGGCTTAATCAAGGCGCTGCGCCACTATGGCTTCGATGATTTAGCGATTCTGGTCTCCGAGCGCGGCCACTACTCCTTAGGTAAGGCCGTCGATCTGCTCGGTATCGGTCGCGACAATATCATCAGCATCCCAACCGATGGTAATAACAAAGTCGACGTTGCCAAAATGCACGAAGTCGCAGCCGAACTGGCGAATAAACGCATCAAAATCATGGCGATTGTTGGGGTGGCAGGCACCACCGAGACGGGCAATATCGACCCACTGCGAGAACTTGCCGCCTTAGCAAGTGAGCTAAACTGCCACTTCCATGTGGATGCGGCTTGGGGCGGCGCTAGCTTATTATCCAATAAATACCGTCACTTGCTCGATGGTATTGAACTCGCAGATTCAGTCACGATCGATGCCCATAAGCAAATGTATGTCCCCATGGGCGCGGGCATGGTGTTATTTAAAAACCCTGAGTTTGCCCATGCGATTGCCCACCACGCCGAATATATTCTGCGCCGAGGCTCTAAGGATTTAGGCAGCCAAACGCTTGAAGGCTCACGCCCCGGCATGGCGATGTTAGTGCATGCCTGTTTGCAGATTATTGGCCGCGATGGTTACGAAATCCTGATCAATAACAGCCTTGAAAAAGCGCGTTATTTTGCCGAGCAAATCGACGCACATCCAGACTTTGAGCTAGTCACCGCGCCAGAGCTGTGCCTGCTCACCTATCGTTATGTGCCAGCGAATGTGCAGGCGGCAATGCAAGTGGCGATTGAACAAGGCGATAGGACCAAACTCGCTCGCTTTAATGAGCTGCTCGATGGCCTGACCCAATTTATTCAAAAACACCAGCGCGAACAGGGTAAATCCTTTGTCTCGCGCACCCGCATTCAACCCGCACGCTACTTTAGACAACCCACAGTGGTGTTTCGCGTGGTATTAGCTAATCCCTTGACTAGCCATGAGATTCTAAATCAAGTGCTTATCGAGCAAGGCGAAATTGCCGCATTGGATAACGAGTTCTTACCTGCGCTATTAGCTATGGTCAATGAATAGCGAGTGAGTTGGCGTAAGCTTTAAATATCATTTAAATACAGCATGTTAATCAAAAATAGCCGCAAATATTTTGCGGCTGTTTTTGTTTGTAGAACTAGAATGGCGGAATGTTAGGTTAAGAATAGAAAGATGATCCAAGCACTTCTGAGCTAGTCACGGACACGCCGAATTCCATTGCTTCCGTGACACGCCGTGAAGCCATCCATGGCGGCTCTGCGATGATATCCATATCATCGAAGGTCACGTCCGCAATGGAATTCGGCTTAGCAAATTTCAGTGTAATCTGCGGCAACGTTTGAAAATGATGGGAGTTTAACTGTTGTGCGCATGTTTCACCCCTTAACCAATCAAATGGTGAACAGAAATAACGCGATTAGCGGCATAGATAACACCGACAGAAATCGTAAAAAAAGTTAAGCATGGTTTTCCCCCTTGGGATACGCAGCCTCACGGCAGACTATAAGCGCCTCACGGTGGGTTACGTGCCTACGCTTCACAGCGTTGGCTAAGTGCGCTTATAGGTATACGGGGATTTTAGGCGGGAGAAAAGCGTACTCGTTAACGGGTACGACTCTAATAACTGTTAAGCTAAGCCGCAGTTTACTGCAACTTCCTTGCCTTTGTCTGTTAAATTTATTGTTTTGGATGTTGGAAAAATTCTAATTAACCCATTGTCTTTTATCGAATTCATTGCTGCATCAACAGCAATCGCACTCCATTTATTAGCATCAACATACTTATAGATTTCACGCTCCATTATTGTACCATCCCCTCTTTCATTTGCGTTTTTAACTATCGTTGAAAAAATTTCAAATGAAAGCTGATTTTTGAAGTGCAATTTTTTGTACTTGATATGCTGCATTTTTATTTTGTCTTCTGAGTCTTGCATATCTCTATATGCGTTCAGAGTTGACCCAAGAGACTTAACATTATTTTTAAGTTCATCGTTTTCATTTTCAACTAACTTATATTTTTCTTCCAGTGTCTTAAAGTCGCTTTCCTTTTGTTGGATTAAATTATTAATCTCCAACATTTTATCTAGCAACTCTTTGTTTTTGACTCTGATATCACTTAAATCTGATAGTAATGTCTTTATGTCTGAATCGTTCTTTTCTATCTCTTTATTTTTTGAGTTAATAACTTCAATGTAATACTTATCTTTACCTAAAATTTCCTGCCTTAAAATCAAAGAGTCATCAAGAGTTAATAATTCGTTGTTTTCAATTTCATTCCTTTTTTTCTTTAAATCATCCTGAACTTCTAAATGATGTCTGTAAACAATCTTCGCAGGTATTGGATATATGTATATATAAGCCAATGCAGACAGAAAAGGAAAAGCAACTCCATTTGTTAACCAATAACCAAGAGGCTCATAAAAACTTGTTTGTAAAACTGTTGTACTGACTAAAATATCAATTGCATTGTATTTTTCATATGGCTTCATTGATGAGAATAAAACAATTAAAATTTTATAGTTCCATAAACACCAAGAAATTATAAAGCTACTCGATAACGGACTTGATACTCTGTCATATAGAGTAGCTTTAATGGAATTTGAAATTTGCTCAAGCATAAATAACTCAAAGTTGTTCTCATCTAACACAATGATAACGTCAACATCTTGTTTTTTGCTAGCATTTTTATGATGTTAGACTCACAAATTCAACATTTTTAGAACTTAATGAAACACCCGTTGTTAAATTGCTAAAAGTGGTTGTAAGTATCGAAGCTTAACGAGACACCCATTGTTAAATTTCTAAAAGTGGTTGTAAGCATTACTCGGTTTGCTTTGCATGACTTGCAAACAACACAAAAGCGGAAGGAGTTCACCTCCCCTCGGAGTTGCCGCAGGGCGAATAGACAAATTGCGTGAGTCTCGGCATGGTCGTTCGCGTGCATCCTTGCACTTCACAACATTCAGGCATCCTGCCTATCAGATGCAGAGCTAGCTTTCGCAGGTGCAGGGGCGAATGAAAATCGGTGATTTTCGCGCTTATGAGCGAGAGCTAGGGACTGCCGAACTGGGCGCTTTACATGGATGTAAAGCGCATCCTTCGGAAGCGATAGCAAATTTGTCAATGAGCACAAGGGGCTTTCAACTCCGTTGGGGGCGGCAAGGACTCTTGTTAAAAAGAGGCAAGAGGGAATTGCTGTTGATCCCCTCTTGGTCGGGTGTGGGGTGAAGCCCCACGACTTTGACTTTGCTTTTAAATAATTTAAAGAAGAATGATTCCACAACTGTTTAATAAGACACCCATTGTTAACTTCTTGAAATGCCTTAATTGTTGATAACAAACCATCTGCCATACCAACGGCTTAACGGCATTAGGCTGTGGGGTGAAACCCCATGACCTCGCTGTTGGTTTTTACACCACGACAGAGTAATCTAGCCAAAATCAACAATGGGGTGTTCTATGGACAGAAAATCATTATTGCTAGTGACACTTATCCTGCCTTTTTCGGCCAATGCCGCCGTATACCAATGTGCCGATGGAAAATATCAGGCCGATCCCTGTGATGAAAATAGCCAACCCGTAGATCTCAGCGGCGTCGGTAGCGTCGTTAAAGGCCCTGATATTGCCCATGCAAACGCTGTTACTCACTCGGATAAAAAACAAGAAATAACCGATTTTATTGATAAACAACGCATTAGCCGTGAAATCACTAAACTAGAGAACGACCGAAAACTCATTATCGACCAAAGGGATAAACGTATTGTCGAGCTGAGAAACGATAGAAGTTACGCCAATAACAATCTTGCGGGTGCGACTTGGGAGCAAAGCTTGGCACAAGAAATGTCGGCGGTGGCGCAGCAAGCTGATACACAGGTTGCGTCTATCGATAGGCAAATAGAACAATTACGACTCAAGTTAAAGTAGATAAAGCGCAGCCACTCACGCTTTCCCATGCCAAATAGATAAGAACCAATACAAGGAATGACGATGTATTTTATTGCGGCTTTTGGCCTATTGATGCTGTTTTTTAGCCTTGTAATGGTCTTTAAGCCTGCGGCTTTCGCTAACGGTATCATTGCATTTAGCGAGCAGCCCTACTTCCATATTGCTGAAGTGGTTAGCCGAATTATTGCGGGTTTGATTTTTATCCAATATTGCGCCGATACCCGATTTCCACAGATCTTTTTGGCGATAGGCATTGTCTTACTCTGTGTGGGAATAGGCTTGGCATGCACGCCGCCGAGTAAACATCGTAAATTTGCCCTATGGTCAGCCCAAGCGTTTAAGAATCAATTTCGCTTAATCGGTGTTGTTTCCGTCCCGCTGTCTTTGCTACTGATTTATGCCGCTGGCGTTGCCTAAAACTCAGTAATAATCCACCCAACTTTCACGACGTTAGCAACCAAGTGTAAAAGCGCAAGATTCGGGTCGAGTTGCATCCCCTAACCCTTCACTATGTTTCTATCGGCGCATATTGGCCGAGGCAATCAATGGAGACATATCTATGGCAGTGTTACAGGGAAAGGTCGCAATCATTACTGGGGCAAGTTCGGGGATTGGCTATGCCACCGCAAAACTTTTTGCCCGTGAAGGCGCAAAACTGGTACTGGGGGCGCGTCGCGGCGCCATATTGGCCTCATTGGTGGATGAGATCATCACTCAAGGCGGTGAAGCGGTTTATCTGGCGGGCGATGTGACCGACGAGGTGTATGCCAGTGATTTAGTGGCACTTGCCGTTGAGCAGTATGGTGGATTGGATATCGCCTTTAATAATGCCGGTATTAATGGTGAGTTAGGCGTAGATTCGGATGCGCTTAGCCGTGCCGAATGGGAAAACACCCTAACAACCAACCTTACCAGTGCATTTTTAGCGGCAAAATATCAATTACCACAAATGCTTAAACGTGGCGCAGGGTCGATTATTTTTACATCTTCCTTTGTTGGCTATACCATAGGCTTTCCGCAAACGGCGGCCTATGCGGCGAGTAAAGCGGGGATGATTGGCTTAACCCAATCCTTGGCCGTTGAATACGGCGCACGCGGCATTAGGGTCAATGCGCTATTACCAGGCGGCACAGATACCCCCATGGGGCGGGAGTTTGCTAATACTCCAGAGGCCATGGCCTTTGTGAAGAATCTTCATGCCCTCAAGCGCCTCGCAGATCCCGCGGAAATCGCCCAATCGGCGCTATATCTCGCCTCCGATGCGGCCAGTTTTACCACAGGGATAGCCTTATTGGTCGATGGTGGTGTGTCCATCTGTAAAACCTAGGGAATGGATAACGATGACCCAAGATTACGAGCGAATTGCGCGTGCCATTGACTTTATTCGTCAGCATGTGGGTCATCAACCCTCACTGGCGGAGATTGCGGCGCACGTCCATTTAAGTGAATTCCATTTCCAGCGGCTCTTTAGTCGCTGGGCTGGGATCACTCCCAAACGTTACTTGCAGGCCTTAACCCTTGAGCGGGCAAAACAGTTATTGCAGCAGCCGTCTCACTCGACCTTGAGTGCCAGTTATGAGCTAGGCCTGAGCAGTGGCTCGCGCTTATACGATCATTTTGTGCAACTCGAGGCGGTCACCCCCTTCGAATATCGACAAAAAGGCTTAGGGATCAGCATTGCCTATGGCTATCATTCCACGCCCTTTGGTTTGGCCTTTATCGCCCAAACGGCCCGGGGCATTTGCCAGTTTGATTTTGTCGATATGCAGCAAATTCAATCGCCATTGAAACGTTTAAAGCAAAGCTGGAGTCAGGCCACCATTTATGAGGACACAGCGCAAACAGCAAGCTTAATTGATCACCTCTTTAGCCAGTACTTTGCGGGCTCGAGTGCCGCAGAGGTTAATTTAACAGCACCTAATACTCAGGCTATACACCAAGGCGAGCCAGCCCCGTTATCACTCTGGGTAAAAGGCACTAATTTTCAACTTAACGTGTGGCGCGCCCTACTGAATTTACCTAAGGGAGAGGTCGCCTCCTACGGAGATATTGCCAAGGCCATTGGCAAGCCTAAGGCCTCACGCGCCGTCGGTACGGCGATTGGTGCCAATCCGGTGGCATTACTTATCCCTTGCCATCGAGTGCTACGCCAAAGTGGTGAACTTGGCGGCTATCGCTGGGGTGAAACCCGTAAACATGCCATATTGGCAAGGGAAGCGGCCTATTGTGAGTAAAACCATTAAACAGAGGTTTGACGGCTTTCATGCTCTTAACTGAATTCTTAGCCATTAAATAATAAGGGAGGCAAAGATGCCGACGCATTCCCCATCCCAACAGGGACCTAACCCGAATGACAAATCCCCCTTAAAAGGATTTCCTCAGGTGGGGTTTCTGAAGAACTTTATTAGCCGTGACACTATTATCGTCGGCGATTACACCTATTATGACGATCCGGCAGGGCCTGAGCGCTTCGAATCGAATGTACTTTATCACTTTGACTTTATTGGCGATAAACTGATTATTGGTAAATTTTGTGCCATTGCAAGGGACGTTAAGTTCATCATGAATGGCGCCAATCATTCAGTGTCTGGCTTTTCCACTTATCCCTTTTATATCTTCGGTAATGGCTGGGAGAAGGCAACACCTAAGCCAGAAGACTTTCCTTTTAAGGGCGATACCTGTGTCGGTCACGATGTTTGGATTGGTTATAATGCCACAATCATGCCTGGGGTGAAGATTGGCCATGGCGCGATTATCGCGAGCCAATCTGTCGTCACCAAAGATGTACCGCCCTATGCTGTTGTGGGTGGTAATCCTGCCACCATTATTAAGCTAAGATTCGAGCAAACTGTGATAGATAAGCTCGTTGCTATTGCATGGTGGGATTGGCCGATTGAGAAAATCACTCAGCACTTAAGTGCTATCGCTGGCGCAGAACTCACTAAGTTGCAGCTGGCAGATTAAGCAAGCGAGACCCACAAAACGAGTTACAAGTGAAAAGATGAAACCTTTGCAGATATCAAAGGAATGACTGTTGGCAGTATAGCTAGCGCTTAACTCCCGTGAACCCAATGATAAACAAGTAATCATTAATCATCCTGATTAGGATATTGGGCTAAAAAATGGACGCAAAATGATGCGTCCATTTGCAGTAATTTTAGGCGGTTAATTACGTTTAATTGGGGTCAAACCTTTATTACGACTCTCAATAGCATCGTCTAAGTCAAAGCCTGAATCGCGCCAATTTTTAGCTTCTTCTGGGGCAAATTTCTGTGCTCCCCACGCCATCGCATCCTTTAGATTAAATCCAGCCTTGTTCCAGTCAGACGCTTGCGCTGCATCAAATCCACTAAGATGCCACTTTTGAGCAACTTCAGAACTAAAACCTGCCGACTTCCAAGCAGATATTTCATCGGCGGACATTCCAGACCAATCTTTCGGCATAGAACTACAAGCAAACAACACCAAACACATCAATAAGCTAGAACTAATTTTCAACATAGCGCCTCCGCAGCGTTTTTCATTAATACGACTTACGATTACTGTTTAACCATCTTCATTAGCGATTGCCAATGATTGTAGTAACAACGATTCCCCCCTAAATATCGCTATTGATATCCCAACAGACACGACCAGGTTCACTGCTATTTAAGAGGATCGATTGGTTGCTCACCGACACATCACTGCAAATGCAGCGTCGAGGAGCTCAACAACTGTCTCGACATCTTACGTATCATTTCCTCTAGCAACTACTTCATAGTGCAAATCAGTGAAAATACAACAGAAATTAGCATAATGATGCTCCAACAAAACAGCAATAGCTAGCAATGAGGATAAAGAAAAAATTTTATCTACTATACAGTTAACAGTATTAATCTGGTTACAGAATCCAATCCTCTTTAAAGAAAGTAAACCATCAATAGCACACACAGATCAGCTAACAACTATTTAACTTTTTTGATAATGAAAAACTTAATATTCCCATTAAATATGGGATTAATGGTACTTCTCACATAACGTCGAAAAATCACTACTTGGTTCGAGCAAAAAGTCCTTACCAACAATTGATGTCATTTCTGCTTCAGTAGTGAGTGGGTTATTAATTTTAAAAACTCGTCTATGATTAATATTACTTTTTAACAAAAATTCGCAATGCCGCCGATAAAATAATTCATCAAACTTTCCATTAGCAATTATTCGTTTAAGTCCCTCTTGTATTCTTGTGGCTAAACGCGGCTGATTTGGTGCAACATAATAATAAGTTGCAAGTGGTATATGCAGTAAAATATTATCATCAACAACGAGATCGGGATACTGTTGTTTAAACTGTTCAACCTCTTGAAAAGCCTCATTAACACCTCGTCCGAAAGTAATAAATCTCCCCATAGATAACATATTAAACAAATTATCATATTGAATACTTTCAATAACGTTAAATCCAGCATTTTGCATGGCCGCTTTACTTGACCATTGGCTACCAGAACCGGTATCTAACGCTATTAACTGTGCCAATGTATTTATATTGGCCATAATGGGTAAATTTTGTTTCTTGATAATAAATACTCTAAAACCCTGAATACCTTTCCGGATTGGAATTTTTATTGGAATTAACTGTTCATCCCACTGAGAATTGGATGCTTCAGCAATAACGTTGACTGTTTTACCTTCTAATAATCCTCTAAAAATACGGTTACGACTCATGACAACATCAGAAATCTGTATTGTTCCAACACCAAAATCATTGTTTGTTGCTTCAATAATTAATGTCAACAGATCATAAGTATATTGGTATCTATGGTCATTATTTGATTCTGGAGGATTAATAATAAAAGTATCAACAGCATATGAGTTTGGTATATATGTCCATATTCCAATACAAAACAGCAAAGTGAACAGACTAAAACGCTGAAATGTCATCATATATGCTCATTACGCTATATCAAAGCTATCCTTCCCGCTAAATTTTAGCAGAAAGGATAGATCTCGTAGGTATGTACAGCACAACATTTATGCGTTTTGTGAGTCAAACCAAGCAAACATGCCCTTATAAGCCGTGCAGGGTAAAATATCCAAATACCACATTGTACATATATGCTAAACGCTGGATCTGCTGAGATGGCTTTTACGCCATTAAACATAAATTGAAAATCTATAACAACCTTATAAATCAAAGCGTTGAGTTAGTCAATATTGACTAAAACCATTGGGTTAGAACCATAGTTCCTTTGAATGGTTAACGATATAAACAATGCTTTCCTCACTCAATGAGGTATTCCATCGCTTTCTATCAACACCACCATCACCGCAAATGTTAAGACTGGCTTTCCATCAGGCAAATATAATCCTCTAACTCCTGTCCCGGCGTCGGTTCAAAATGGCAGTTAAGCCTTAATAATCCTGTGATACGATCGACCCGAAAGTTGCGAAAATCTTGGCGTAATTCGCACCAGGTCAGCAAGGTCCAAGTGCCGCGCCAAAAATAGATGGCGAGCGGCCGCACTTCGCGCTCTGTCAGGGTTTTATTCACATCTTGATAGAAGAGTTTGACGTACTCACGGCGCTGGGCCGCATTACGCAGCGGATCGAGAAACTGAAACTCGTTGGAATCTAAATAAAAATCCGGCGAGAACATCAAGGATTGATAGGCTTGCAAACGCTTAGGTAGTACGGCTTCCACTTTTATCATCGCCTGGCGCGCCGCACTGCCGAGCTCTTTGCCGCCCCATGTTTGCACCATGCGCATGCCGACTTGAATCGCCTCTAATTCGGCCTCGTTAAACATCAGTGGCGGCACATTCACTTCGTGGCGTAAGAGATAGCCCACGCCCGCCTCCCCTTCAATGGGAATGCCGCTCAAACACAAATCCTGCACATCGCGATAAACCGTGCGCGTCGAGACTTCTAAACGATCCGCCAGCTCTTGGGCGGTCGTCAGTCGTCGATGTTTAAGAATTTGCACTATTTGAAATAGGCGGTCGGCACGGCGCATGGACAGTAATCACACCTCAAATTGGCTTCGCTGCGAAAGTTTAGGGATCTTAACCGCTAAAGCTTACCCGCCCAAGCGATAGTGCATCTGCCTGCTTTTATCGTTTAAAACTATACAATCCCAATATAAATCTCGACTTTATCAGTACTTAGATAGACTTCAAAGTCCGTTTGGTAACCACGCTGGTGCGGACAATCAGGCGCACTAAAGTACTGCCAAATCTGTCCCCAAAGGTCAACCACGCAGTGGGGCATTTCCCCCTCGGCGCTAAACTTAAGGTAGTTTCCTTCTCGCAGCTGCAACGCAGTAAATGGGCCGGTCTCGCTGACAGACTCAACGCTTTTACCCACTAAAACCGAATAGTCTCCCGTCATATCGGATTCATAGTCGTAGTAAACCCCATACATGGGAGAATCGAGCATAGATGTCAGCTGTGAAGATTCAAAAAAAGCCTGCCATAGCGCTGCAATCTTGCCACCTTCGCCCGCCAGTTCTGCGCTATTGTTGGTGCGAGTGCCTAGCCCAAGCATAGGTTGAGCCGCCAAATAAACCAGTTCCATTGTCGTGTTCACTTTCACCATCACTTAAGGTTATTAATTAAGGCCTGTCATTTGATATCTATTGTTTTAGGTGCATAGCCAGACGCCGATAGCCAACAATATCTTATAAATATCAATGTAAAACAGAGAGCAAAAAGTCGTGCCAAAGCACGACTCCGCAAGGTTTCAATTACTGGTTTTGCGACCAGAGGCCGATCTTATTGCCTTCGCTATCCACGAACAGGGCGATATAGCCACAACCACCATCCTTGATAGGTGTCACAGGCAATAGCATAGTCACATTAGCGGCCACGAGTTTATCCACTAAAGGTTGCAATTGAGCGCTGAAATGCAAGTATACAGTGCTACCGTCCATCGACGGTTTGCTCATGCTGCATTTAACGAGGCCAATGCTTGGTGCGCCTTCATCCTCTGTTTCAATCGTGGCGTATTGCATGTCTTCCATATCATCACGCTTAAATTCAACCCCGAAATGTTGTTGATAAAAAGCGATGGCACGATCCATATCACTGACAGGAATTTCACCCCAAACTAACGGTGCAATTGATAACATTTTCACTTTCTCCTTGTTGAAAAATGCCAATGATTCATCACGTTATAAATGTGGATCACCAGCGGACGACAACAAGAATAAAACAAGGCTACTGACAGCATCATGTCAGTAGCCTTTGAGTGAAAGTGAATTTATTTAACGAAGGATAACAGGATTACTTAGGCAGGCTTGCCTGATGGGCTGAAATAAACGCCTCCATCGCCTTAGTCGCTCTCGCTTGCGCCGTGGCCAAGGTGTCTTGCGCCGTCATAGGCTCGACCACCTCGTAGTAACACTTGATTTTAGGCTCAGTGCCCGATGGCCGTACTATCACCCGCGCGCCATTGGCTAAGCGGTAAGTTAATACATCACTGGCGGGCAGATTGATTTTCTCAACCTTGCCATCGGCAAAGCGGCGCTCTAACGCCTTGAGATCATCGGTCGACACCACGGCATGTTCACCAATTGCCAGCGGCGGATGTTCACGCAGATAGGCGCCGATATTAGGAGTATCGGGTTTTAAGGCAATGCTAACTTGAGCATTGAGATGGAAACCCTGCTCGCGGTATATCTGCTCGAGTCTATCCCAAATAGTTTGCCCTTTGGCGGCAAGCTCGGCGGTTAATTGGGCGAAGGCGACTAAGGCCGACAGGCCGTCCTTATCCCACACCATGTTACCGACGGTGTAACCCAGCGCCTCTTCGTAGGCAAACAGAAATTGATTTTCAGGCTGACTCTGCGCAATCCCCACATTCATCAGCCACTTAAAACCGGTGAGCGTGGTATAGCTTTCAACACCAAAGCCTTTGGCGATTTTAGATAACAAACTAGAAGACACTATAGTCGTGCCCACCAGACGTTGATCCTTGCTCGCATGGCTTAACAGATAATGACCAAAGAGCACACCCACTTGGTCACCCGTTAGCATTTGATACTCGCCATCATCCTTACGTACTGCTACCGCAAATCTGTCGGCATCGGGATCATTGGCGCAGGCAAGCATGGCACCATGCTTTTTCGCTTCGGCAATGACTAAATCCATCGCACCCTTTTCTTCCGGATTCGGGAAATTAACCGTTGGGAAATCCCCATCGGGTTCGCGCTGCGCCGCCACCGAGTAGACTTGGGTAAAACCCGCATCCTTAAGCACAGTTTCAGCCATTTCAGCGCCCACACCATGCATAGCGGTATAGGCAAGGCTGACTTTTTCGGGCGCAGTGTGATTTTGCAGCACATTAGCGTGCATCACGCCGCGGCGATAGGTTTCGTAATAATCGTCATTAAGCCAAATCAATTTACCGTGCTTGATGGCATCAGCCTGATCCATAAACGGAATTGCTTGGGTTGCCGCCTGCTCAATCTTAGCGGCGATACCTGAGTCATGGGGCGGGATAATCTGCGCGCCGTTTTCCCAATACACTT
>NZ_JTLE01000094.1:2823177-2836072 GCF_000798835.1 Shewanella sp. ZOR0012 | reverse complement strand
ATTGAATGCAAGCACTGTGCCTGCGGGGATTTTTTGCATCACAGCCGAGCCAATAAAACGTCCGACCATCGCGCCGCCCCAGTAATAGGCGATGTAATGGGCCGCTTGTTCTTCTGGCATACCGACTATGTGTGATTCACCAAGGAAGTTGACTAAGAAGCTACCGATAGAAACCTCAGCGCCCACATAGACAAAAATCCCCACTGCGCCCAGCACTAAATGCGTGCTTTGTAGTGCGCTGGTTTTACCTAAATGGGTTTGAACCCCACCAGTTGTTTCAGTATGTTCACGGATCACCGGCAAATCTAACTTAGCAAAAATGATGGCAAGTACGGCAAGAGCTGCGGCGAGCAACAAGTAAGGCAGTTTAACGACTTCCGCCTCGGCATTGGCTTGCGCTAATTCAGAAGACGCCGTTGCCGCCACCGATAAAATCAAAATAGACCCAAAAAACGGCGCAACTGTGGTGCCAAGTGAGTTAAAAGCTTGTGTCAGGTTTAAACGGCTCGATGCAGTTTCTGCGCTACCAAGGGCGTTGACATAGGGGTTGGCTGCCACCTGTAAAATGGTGATGCCTGAGGCAAGCACAAAAAGTGCGCCGAGAAATAAACCGTAGGTTGCAAGGGATGCGGCAGGATAAAACAAGCCACAGCCGATACTGGCAATCACTAAGCCTGTGACAATCCCTTTTTGGTAGCCAAGTCGTTTAACAAGTTGGCCAGCTGGAATAGACACCAAGAAATAAGCCCCAAAGAAACAAAACTGGATCAACATCGCTTGGGTGTAATTGAGTGAAAAAACAGCTTTTAGGTGGGGGATCAGAATATCGTTTAAACAAGTGATAAATCCCCACATAAAAAACAGTGAAGTCAGTGATACTAGCGCAAAACGGTAGTTGCCATTATCCGATCCGCTGACGCTGGTCGTGTGGCTGCTGGTGTTAATAGATGACGCCATAGTTGTGCTCTCTAATCATGTTTTTATTATCTAAAGGGTATGTCCCTTAGGCGTTTACGTAAAACAACAAGCAGTAACAATCGAGTTGTCACTGCTTGTTTGAGGCCATAGCTGGAAGACCGCTAACTTATACAACCAACTAGACCAATAGTGCATAGAAGCTGGCATAGGCTGAAAATATCAAGTTATCACCCTGCAAGTGTGCGGTTTTTAAACCATGTCCGGTTAATTCTTGCTGTAACTTAAGCCCTGCTAGCGACAACTGAGTCTCAGAGTCTAATAGGTTGAAGCAAACCAATAGCTTCTGTTCCCCAAGTTTACGCACAAACACCAATAACGGCTCTGGCGCATCGAGAAACTCAATCTCCCCTTCAATCAAAATAGGATAACCTTTGCGCCATGCAAGGAACTGACGATAGCCATGTAACATAGATGCGGGGTCAGCTTCTTGTACATCAACAGCCAGAGCTCGATGCTCGCTTGTCACTGGTAACCAAGGGGTTACTTGACTAAAGCCTGCAAAATCTGCATGTTGCTCCCATGGCATGGGAGTACGGCAACCATCTCGCCCCTTAAACATCGGCCAGAAGGTTTTGCCGAAAGGGTCTTGTAACTCGTGGAATTCAATTGGTGCTTCGGTTAAGCCAAGCTCTTCCCCTTGATAACTACAGACACTGCCACGCAGCGAACAAAGCATCGCATTAAGCATTTTCACCATATCGGGTATTTGCTTACCGCGCCCCCAACGGCTCGCTACCCGCTGCACATCATGGTTACCGATTGCCCAGCAGGGCCAGCCATCGCCAATACTGCCTTCCAGCGCTTCTACCGTTTGGCGAATATAAGTGGCACTGTAGTCATCGGTCAGCAACTCAAAACTGTAAGCCATGTGTAAGCGATCTTCGCCCTTGGTATAGGCAGCCATTACAGCGAGTGAGTCTTCAGCAGAAACTTCACCTAAGGTCACAGCGCCTGGATAACGATTGATAAGTTGGCGTAATTCTTCAATAAACTGAATCGTTTGTGGGCGATCGTTATTGTAATAATGGTACTGATAGGCATAGGGATTATCTTCACTAAATCCCCGCCCTTGGCGTTTATCCTTGGGTTTTGCCGGATTATCACGAAGCTGCTCATCGTGATAACAGAAGGTAATGGCATCTAAGCGGAAACCATCGACGCCCTTCTTCAGCCAAAACTCCACATTATCTAACACGGCTTGACGTACTTCAGGATTGTGGAAGTTTATGTCGGGTTGGCTGCGCAAAAAGTTGTGCAGATAATATTGTTGCCTGCGCGGTTCCCACTCCCAAGCGCAACCACCAAAGATCGCTAGCCAATTATTGGGTGCGGTACCATCTTCCTTCGGATCCGCCCACACATACCAATCGGCCTTAGGATTGGTACGGTTCTCACGACTCTCGATAAACCACGCATGTTGATCCGAGGTATGGCTTAACACTTGGTCGATAATGACTTTAATACCGCGTTGATGGGCTTTTTCAATCAGCTCATCGAAATCCTGCATCGAACCGAATAAGGGATCGACCTCGCGATAATCACTGATATCGTAACCAAAGTCAGCCATGGGGGATTTAAAGAAGGGGGAAATCCAAATGGCATCCACGTTTAGACTGGCAATATAATCCAACTTAGTGATAATCCCGCGAAGATCGCCTACGCCATCACCATTGGTATCTAAAAGGCTGCGTGGATAGACTTGATAAATTACGGCGCCACGCCACCAGGTTAACTCACTCATAATGCCCCTTTATCCTTATTCTTCAGCGAGCTAACCCAAAAACTCACTAACAGGCAGTTACAGCAATGTTACTGCGGAGTAAAGGCGCTACGGCTTGTATTTGTGACAGCGAGCATACGTGAAGAAGGAAATAAGGTTCAATACACCTGCATACGTATGCAAAGCGCACTATCATCAGACCTGTCTAACCAATAACAAAATAACCCTTTATTAACATTGTGTTATACTAAATTTGCTGGAGATAAAATTGGACTTTTTTTCCCCATAACCCCAGTTTTAGCGGGTGCATGAGCTATTGAATACGTATGCACTATATTGTGACCCCAAGATTAGCGGGAGTAGTATCTTCACCGTTGCATAACAATTTGGTCATAAACGCAGCACTTATGCAGTCAATTAAGCGCCGAAATACCAAAAAAGGCCGCAAAAACAATGCGGTAATAACGATAAAACGCTCTACATAAGCGGTTAAAAGCGACTTCAAGGGGAAGATAGAAATGATGCGATTTAAACCCAGCTTGCTGACCTTAGCACTTGTTGCTGCAGGCGCCAGTATGCACTCCTACGCAGCAGATGATACTACTGCACAATCGACAGCAACCAAAGACGAAAATATAGAAGTCATTCAGGTGACTGGTATTCGCCGTAGCTTGCAAGAATCCCAATCGTTAAAAATGTCTTCTTCTTCTATCGTTGAAGCGATTTCTGCTGAAGATATTGGTAAGTTACCTGATGTGAGTATTGCCGAATCTCTTGCCCGTCTGCCAGGCGTCTCAGCCCAACGTTTAGATGGTCGTGCAAACGTGATTTCGATTCGCGGAATGGGACCCGATTTTACCACAGCAACACTCAATGGTCGTGAACAAGCCTCAGTTAACGATAACCGCAGTGTTGAGTTTGACCAATATCCATCCGAATTACTTAACCGTGTCGTCGTGTACAAAACACCAGATGCATCGGTAATGGCACAAGCTATTGGCGGTACCGTTGATATGCAAACCATTAGCCCTCTTTCACATGGTGAACAAACGATTGCGGTAGCAGTGCGCGGTGAAATGAACGATCTGGGCGCACTCAACAGTGGCTCCGACGACAAAGGTTACCGCGGAAGTATTTCTTATATTGACCAATTTGCCGATGATACCTTAGGTGTCGCCATTGGTTATGCGCGCATGATGTCTCCCAACCAAGAAGAACGTTGGCAAGCATGGGGTTATCCAGATAATGCTAATGGTGACAGTGTATTAGGTGGTGCAAAACCCTTTGTTCGCTCGAGTGAATTAGAGCGTGATGGCCTACTGGCTGTGGTTGAGTATGCACCAAACGACCGATTCCATTCTACATTGGATGTCTATTACTCAAAATTTGTAGATGACCAACGTTTGCGTGGTATTGAAATCCCTGCGGCTTGGGGCACCAATGGCGGCGTTGTTGCCACTACGACTGTCGATGGTCTGGTGACTGAAGGTGTAATCAAAGGCGCTGAAGTGGTTGTACGTAACGATGTCAACAAACGTGACGCGGACTCTTTATCCCTCGGTTGGAACAACAAATTCAGCGTCAATGATAGTTGGAACCTTGAAGCTGACGTGTCACTCTCTAAGGCAAATCGTACCGACATTGGTATGGAGAGCTACTCAGGCACTGGTCGCGGTACAGGTGTTGGTGCTGTTGATGACTTAAGCTTTGCCTACAATGGTAAAGGCGGATATGTTTTCGACCATAACCTTGATTATGCAGATAAAAATGTAATAAAACTCGGTGATCCTCTCGGTTGGGGTAGTCCACTTGGCGCCAACACTCAGGACGGTTTTATTAATAAACCTGAAATTGAAGATGAACTAAAATCTTTCCGTCTCAGTGCTGAATATGTGCTCGACGGTGGTGCAATTCGTAGTGTTGAATTTGGTGTTAACCGGACTGATCGTGACAAAACCAAAGTTGACAAGGGCTACTATTTAACCCTTAAAGGCTATGATGGTTCTGCCGATTACACTATGACAGTACCGGATCAGTACTTACTTGATCCTACTTCCCTCGCCTTCTTTGGCATGGGCGATGTACTCAGCTATGACTCTTTAGCTTTCTATAACGACGGCAACTATATAGAAACCGACGTCGCCGATGTGGATTTAAGCCGCGCGACCAACTCTTGGGCAGTACAGGAAGAAGTCACAACAGGCTATGTGTTAGCAAATTTAGAGTCTGAAGTATTCGGTATTCCATTCACTGGTAATGCTGGCTTACAGGCGGTTTATACCGATCAATCATCAGATGGTACTGTTGCCACAGTAGAAGCTGGCAAAGTGATTTTAACTCCGCGTACCGCGGGAGACTCCTACGTAGAATGGCTGCCAAGCTTAAACTTAAGCTTTGAAGTAGCTGAAAACCAAGTGGTGCGTTTTGCAGCTGCGCGAACATTAACCCGTTCACGCATGGACAAGATGAATGCCAACCTGAACTACAGCTATAACCAAAATCCAAATGATGGCGTTAACTGGACAGGAAACGCAGGTAATCCAGAACTTCGTCCCTGGTTAGCACGTCAGTATGATTTAAGTTACGAAAACTACTTTAGTGATCAAGGCTATTTCTCTGTTGCAGTGTTTTATAAAGACCTAGAGAACTATGTTTACGATCAAAAAGTCGATTTCGACTTCAGCACCCTATTCCCAGGTGTACCAGGTAATCCAATCGGGGTAATCACACAACCTCAAAATGGTGAAGGTGGTTACGTTCAAGGGGTTGAGGCCGCCGTCTCCTTAGACTTTGGTATGTTTGCCGATGTACTCAGTGGCTTTGGTACAGTGCTAAGTGGTTCATACACTGACAGTGAAGTAAAAGAAACACCAACAAGCGAACCAACAACGTTGCCAGGCTTGTCTGAAAAAACCTTAAACGCAACCGTTTATTATGAAAATTCAGGCTTTGAAGCACGTATCAGCTCACGTTACCGCAGTGACTTCCTTGGTGAAGTGACTAAGATCAGTTTGCAACGTGAAAACGTGAACATTAAAGCCGAAACAGTAGTTGATGCCCAAGTGAGTTATGACTTTAGCGAAAGTGGAATTGAATCACTGTATGGATTATCGATTCTTTTCCAAGTCAACAACTTAACCAATGAACCTTTCACATCATACACAGGTTCGGATCAACGTTTAGTTCGCGATTATCAAAACTATGGCCGTAACTTTATGTTAGGCGCTAACTATAAGTTCTAATAGTTTACGTACCAAGCCTCTGCAATCTATTGCAGAGGCTTTTCTCTTTATTGTTCCACTATCAGTAATTTCCCATTTAGTCATCAGCCTTAAACATCAACTAAAGGGCTTAGATCATGAGTCAAATCAAAGATATTGTCATTGTAGGTGGCGGCACTTCGGGCTGGATGACGGCCGCATTATTAGCGAAATTATTTAAACACACCCTTAACATTACTCTCGTAGAGTCAGAAGATATAGGCACCATTGGTGTTGGAGAAGCCACTATTCCACCACTGCAGTTATTCAACAGTGTTCTTGGGATCCCGGAAAACGAATTTATTCAAGCAACCCATGCCACCTTTAAACTCGGTATTCAATTTGAACACTGGGGTAAACAGGGTGATAGCTATATGCACGCTTTTGGTAGTATAGGAAAAGATATTGGCTATACACAGTTTCACCAGTACTGGCTCAGTACTCAACCCGAGATGATGGCATCATTTTGGGATTATTCACTTAATTACCAAGCCGCCTTAAACAATAAATTTCAATCTATTGAACAAATTCCCCATTCGCCTCTCTCTGGTCTCACCCACGCTTACCATTTTGATGCCGCACGCTACGCTTGGCTTTTACGACAATACAGTGAAAAGTCAGGAGTAAAACGCATTGAGGGTAAAATTGAATCGGTAAATTGTGCCGCTAATGGACATATTACAAACCTAACGCTGGTTTCTGGAAACTCAGTTCAAGGCGACTTTTTTATTGACTGTTCAGGCTTTGCTGCCCTATTGATAGGAAAAACACTTAATGTCGGCTATGAGAGTTACCAAGATTGGTTACTGTGCGACAGTGCATACGCTGTCCCAAGCGAAAAGGCCTGCGAGATAAAACCTTATACTCGTGCTATCGCCCATGAGGCGGGTTGGCAATGGCGGATCCCGCTGCAACATAGAACAGGAAATGGCATTGTTTACAGTAGCCGCTATATGAAAGACGAAGAGGCGAAAGCAAAACTACTATCGACACTTGAAGGTAAACCTCTCGCTGAACCGAAAAAAATATCCTTTATCCCTGGCCGTAGGCTTAAACAGTGGCAACATAATTGTGTTGCTATAGGTCTCTCAAGTGGTTTTTTAGAACCTCTTGAATCTACAAGCATTCATTTAGTGCAATCGGCCATCATTCGCTTAACTAAACTGTTTCCCCACCAAGGTGTAGTCCAAGCAACAGTGGATGAGTTTAACCGGCAGTCCCAACTGGAATTCGAACAAATCCGCGATTTTATTATCTTGCATTATTATCTCAACCGACGTTCAGACTCTGATACCGACACGCTATGGAGCGCCTGTCAGCAAATGCAGATACCTGAAAGCTTGCAACAGAAGATTAGCCTTTTTAGCGAAACGGGCGCTATTTTTAGGCACAAGGATGAACTCTTTACGGAAGCAGCTTGGGTTCAAGTGATGTTAGGACAGGGAATCATCCCTACAGATTATAATCCACTCGCAAACACAGTCGCCCCTGAGGCTTTAACTGAATTTTTAAGCAATATCAAAGTGATAATCAAAAACACCGTGAGTAATATGCCAACCCATGAACAGTATCTTGCACAGCTAGTTTAAGCCTCATCAAGTAAAGAAGCCTAAAAGTGTAAATACTTGACTTACTTGGCACTGAATAAGGAACAATTATGATCTTCACACGACGACATCTACTACTCAGTATTAGCTTTTTAATCAGTTGGAATACTCAAGCAGGGACAATCGATTCTACAGCGTTATTATCAGGCAATCTTAGTGCTAGTGAAGTTAATTCAACAGCTCCTTTAACTCTCGAACCGCTCTCTTGGTGGGCGGGCATGCATAATCCTAAGTTGCAATTAATGCTACACAGCAGCGCCCTACCCGCGGATGCAACGCTGCTTAAGGTTGAGATAGCTGGCCAAGATGTGGTGTTTGAAGGGATTGAGCAGACGGATAATCCCCATTATTTGTTTATCAATTTAGATTTGCGCCAAACCAAACCGCAGACCTTTGACATCCGCATTCTCGCTGGCGACAAGCAGCTCTTCCAACTGCCCTACACTTTAGCTGCGCGGGCAGATGGCAGCCGAGAGCGCCAAGGTTTTAGCAATAAAGATGTGATTTACCTTATCACCCCAGACCGATTCGCCAATGGCAACCCAAGCAATGATAATCAAGCCGATATGCTCGAGCATGCGGCGCCAGAAAATTCCGATGGTCGCCATGGCGGCGATATCGAAGGTATTCGCCGGCACTTAGATTACTTAGCCAAACTGGGCGTCACTCAGCTGTGGATAAACCCACTGCTTGAAAATAACCAAGCCCAGTACTCCTATCATGGTTACGCCATTACTAATCTTTATCGGGTCGACCCGCGTTTTGGCAACAATCAGGATTACCAAAGGTTAGTCACGGAGGCCAAACAACGTGGCCTAGGCGTAATTAAAGACGTTGTGCTTAACCATATTGGCTCAAATCATTGGTGGCTAAAGGATTTACCGAGCAGTGACTGGCTCAATTACCCACAGCAAACCAATGTCACTGACACCCAAACGGCTCCTGCGGCCAGTTCTACTAGCCCGAACTTTACCAGTCATAGACGCACCACAGTGCAAGATCCCTACGCCGACATGCAGGATAAACGGGATTTTGTCGACGGTTGGTTTGTAGATTCGATGCCCGATCTTAATCAACGCAATCCAAAGCTTGCGACTTACCTTATTCAAAACAGCATTTGGTGGGTGGAATACGCGGGGCTTTCGGGCATTCGTGAAGACACTTACTCCTACGCCGATAAAGCCTTTTTAGCCCGATGGTCAAAAGCCTTAATGGCGGAATACCCGCATTTTAATATTGTCGGAGAAGAATGGACCGCCAATCCCATTACCGTCTCCTATTGGCAAAAAGGCAAAATCAATGCCGATGGCTATACCTCAGATTTGCCGAGCCTGATGGATTTTCCACTTTATGAAAAGCTGCTTGAAAGCCTGAACGAGCCAGAAGGCTGGGATACTGGTTTTATCAAGCTTTACGAGATGTTAGCTAACGATGTGGTATATGCGAACCCAAGCCAGTTAGTCCTCTTTGAAGGTAACCACGACACAAATCGGATTTATAGTCTGCTTAAAGAAAACCTGCCGCTGTATCAAATGGCCCTCACCTATGTGTTAACGGCCAAACGCATTCCACAGCTGTTTTACGGTACCGAAGTATTGATGACCAGCCCGACCAAAGATCGCCACGACGGTGTAGTGCGTAGTGATTTTCCGGGTGGCTTTACCAATAGCAAAGTCAACGGTTTTAGCGGTAAAGGGCTAAATGCAAAACAGCAGCAAGCACTTGCGTTTGTGCTCACCCTACTCAATTACCGTAAGCATTCAGCCGTGCTGCAAACGGGCGATTTACTGCACTTTGTGCCGCAAAACGGCATTTATGTGCAATTTCGGTGTGCTGCAAAACATGCCCTCGCGGGCAATGCCTGCTACCAAGCCGATGCAGATAAAGTGATGGTGATTTACAACAAGAATGACCAAGCACAAACGCTCGATTTAAGCCGATTTAACAAGGTATTGGCAGGCAATAGCTCTGCTAT
This sequence comes from Shewanella sp. ZOR0012, assembly GCF_000798835.1. Classification (NCBI taxonomy): domain Bacteria; kingdom Pseudomonadati; phylum Pseudomonadota; class Gammaproteobacteria; order Alteromonadales; family Shewanellaceae; genus Shewanella; species Shewanella sp. ZOR0012. Next base: position 2,826,532 of record NZ_JTLE01000094.1, on the reverse strand, counting down.
TTCTGTCTTCTCGGAGGATAAGTTCAAGCTGAATCAATCACTTGTTCTGCCCAATGCTGGCGTTATGCTGCTTGAACTCAATCATCAATAACCCATACTCAATAGCAAACTTAGCTAACAGCGCGGCCAAACCACAGTTTGGCCGCCAAGTCAGTAAAGGAACCTAGGTTGAATTTTATATTATCTAACAGCAGCAAACGTCGCGCTTATCGCTGGCAACAGGGATTTAGCATACTGGCACTCAGCAGCATTAGCACCTTTTGCACCATGACCACACCAGCAATCAGCACTCAAGTAACGGCGTTAGATGCAGTGGCGGCTAAAACTGTGCCTGCCAATCTAAATGCCGACGAAGGTGAAATCCTGCCAGCCGATCATAATGCTGAGCAAGCAAACAAGTTTAAACCCGTTGTTTATCAAATTTTTACCCGACTCTATGGCAATAAAAACACCACCAATAAACCTTGGGGCACGATTAGCGAAAACGGTGTGGGTAAATTTAATGATATTGATGACACAGCGCTCAAAAGTATCAAAGACTTAGGCGTTACCCATGTGTGGTATACGGGTGTACCACACCACGCTCTAATTGGCGATTACAGTGCGATTGGTGTTAGTCACGATGATCCCGATGTGGTTAAGGGCCGCGCTGGCTCGCCCTATGCGGTTAAAGATTATTACAACGTAAACCCCGATTTAGCGGTCGATCCCGCTAAGCGTTTACAGGAATTTCAAGCACTTATCGAGCGCACCCACAAGCAAGGCTTAAAGGTAATTATCGATATAGTCCCCAACCATGTGGCGCGTAATTATCATTCCATCACTAAGCCAGATGACGTGCGCGATTTTGGTGAAGACGATAATCAAACCCTTGCATATGCAAAGCATAATAACTTTTACTATGTGATTGATAAGCAGCAATCCTCTGGCTTTCAAGTGCCCGATTTACCAGAGAGCCTCAAACCGTTAGGCGGTGAATCGCATCCCCTAAGTGATGGTCAATTTAAGGAAATCCCCGCCAAATGGACGGGCAATGGCTCACGCCTTGCCAAGCCAGATATGAACGACTGGTATGAAACCGTTAAAATCAATTACGGTGTCCGACCCGATGGCAGCCATGATTTCCCCGCACTACCGCCACGCTATGCCACGCTCGGCGCCGAGCAGCACTATGCTTTTTGGCAGCAACATAGTCATGAATTACCTAACTCTTGGATTAAGTTCAATCAAATTGCCCAGTATTGGTTAGCGATGGGAGTCGATGGATTTCGTTACGATATGGCCGAAATGGTGCCAGTCGAATTTTGGAGCTATTTAAATAGTCATATAAAACATAGTCATCCCGAAGCCTTTATCTTAGCTGAGGTCTATACCCCCGCGCTGTATCGCGACTATATTCAGCTCGGCAAAATGGACAACCTCTACGACAAGGTCGATCTTTACGACACCCTCAAAGCCATTATGGCAGGGCAAAAAAGTACCGCGCAGATCGCCGCGGATCAGGCTAAAGTGCAAGATATCGACTCGCATATGCTACATTTTTTAGAAAATCACGATGAGCAGCGCATCGCCAATGCCGCCTTTTTAGGTAGTTTAAGTGGTAATGCGTCAACGGATGCGGTCGATCCCCGCTACGCCCTGCCCGCAATGGTGGTGTCAGCAACCTTAAGTACCTCACCCACCTTGATTTATTTTGGTCAAGAAGTCGGAGAAGCGGCGACGCAAAACCTAGGCTTTGGCCATGCTTCGCGCACCAGTATTTTTGATTATGCGGGTGTTCCCGCCCATCAGCGCTGGATGAATCAAGGTAAATTTGATGGCGGCCAATCGACAACAACAGAAGCCGCGCTGCGCACCTACTATCAAAAACTATTGAACCTCAGCACGGGGAAAAATGCGCCCGCGCTCTTGGGGCAATATTACTCGCTAGATGCAGCCAACCGTAACGCGGTATCGGCTGCAAAGGCTAGCAATAAGGCCAATAATAAGGCAATCAATGGCAGCGCAACGGGTTATGATGAAGCAACCTTTGCCTTTGTCCGCTTTGAGGCTAATTCCGCCGATAGCAAAGGCCAAAAGCTGATTATTGTCAGTAACTTTAGTCAAACCCAAGCCAAGTTATTTTCACTTAAACTGCCCCAATCTCTGATTGCGCAATGGCAGTTAACCGATGCAAGCTATCCGCTTAAGGATTTACTGGAAGACCATACGGCGCAGTTAATCGTCGAACAAGGTGAAGGTCAAGTTCAGTTGCAACTTGCACCTCTGTCCTCCGCGATATTTGAACTCGCCCATTAGCCAGCTAGCGAAGTAAGATAAAAATCTTAGGTTAGCGCCAGAGTCACACACCGTTGTGACTCTGGCTTTTTTAAAACACACTAGCCTAAACATCAGTTAAACAGTACAGAGGCAAGCCATGTTACTCGGCATTCACCATGCAGCGATTATTTGCAGTGACTATCAAAAGTCCAAACATTTTTATGTGACTATTCTTGGCCTTAGCGTGCTTGCAGAGCATTATCGTGAAGATCGCCAGTCCTATAAACTCGATTTACAACTGCCGGATATGAGTCGAATCGAGTTGTTTTCCTTCGACAATCCTCCCAAACGCTCTAGCTATCCCGAAGCCTGCGGCCTTAGGCATCTCGCCTTTCGCGTCGCATCGATTGAAACGGCGATCGAGCATCTCACAGCACATCATATCGCCGTCGAACCCGTCCGCATTGACGAATACACAGGCAAAAAGTTCACCTTTTTTAGCGATCCCGACGGCTTACCCTTAGAGTTATATGAGCTATAACCTGAATCCTCGCTGTATTAAAATGTAAATAAAACAGCGCACTAAAATAGCGGATTCACACAACGATTAAGATGAATAAAGCTTAATTACGCCAAGGGAGTTTTAGCAGTAGACTCAATTCAGCGGCTCAGTCCTAAACCATCATTTGACCAATATGACACAGTAACAGGTCAGCGCTTACCAAGGCTAATCACTGAGGAACTCAAGGTGTTTGATAATCCAGCTTTATTGTTATGGAGTTTAGTCTTTGGCCTCTTTGGTCTTGGCTTTTTCACCTACGGCAAGCGCCAAGCTGCCCCCATCCCTCTGGCCGTCGGCCTCACCCTGATGATTTACCCTTATTTTGTCACCAATCTCGCGCTGCTTATCGCCATCGGCATCGCCCTTATCGCACTCCCCTATTTTGTAAGAATATGATTTTTAATTAGTAAAAATACTCAAAGCCAGAAATGCGTTGAATGAAGGGCAGGATTAGAACAGATAAGTGAATTAAATTCGGGCCCGACTGAGAGGCGAGCCATGATGTTTGCTCATCGACACGCAGCGAGTCCATCC
>NZ_JTLE01000094.1:2797250-2823167 GCF_000798835.1 Shewanella sp. ZOR0012 | reverse complement strand
TAATTCACCATTCACTTTGTGACCACCAGAGCCAGCATTAAATAATACAAACTCATTTTTTGTCAGTTGATATTGTGCCAGTAATCCCGCTTTGCAAGCTTCATCAGGCTGAGTGAATACAGGACCAATATTCAACGGAATGGGTTTATTAATCAGCTTAAGCTTTAAGCGCTCTAATCCACTTATCGGTCCAATAACAAACTCAGGTTGCACCACCCAGTGGCAGTCTGTAACCAATGCGCGGCCGATTTTCATGCCGCGGCTACGTTTGCGCTTATGCTGACTAATGAACACCACTTTTGCGCCCAGTTTATGTGCATGAGCTAATTGCGATTTACGACCCGATGCATCAAAGATCACTATATCTGGTAAGTATTCAGTGATGATTTGATTCACGGCTTTGACTTGTTTCGTCGGCGTATCATCGAGTAACACTGCGTTATAAGGACACTGGGCAGCATAAGGTGCATGTTTACTCAAAATAAACTTGATATCAGCATGCGGCCAATTGCGCTTAACCTCATCGGCAATAATCATCGAACGCATATACTCACCGATACCCTCGGCCGATGAGACGGGTATAAATAATAACTTAGGGGCCTTTTGCGCTACCATAATTAACCTATTTCCAAATACCGTTATGCTGAGGTTTGGGTGTCACTTACAACCAACTCAAATTTATCTATCACAGCTTCAACACTAATGAGCGCCATTAGGTGTTCTCCCTTGGCGCGAGTGCCCCATTTCACCTCACCGCCTTGTTGTGAGGCGATGGCCTCTGGATAGGCGCTCACCACATATTGCTGCGATAGGTACGGTCCGGTGCGGCCAGGATTGGAATGGGCATATAAACCGATGACAGGCGTCCCTTGTGTGACGGCCATATGGGCAGGGCCCGTATCGGGCGCTAACACTAAACTGGCGCGTTTCAGCAGGGCAAGCAATTGAGTCAAACTGGTTTTGCCGACTAAATTATCAATTTTAGCCGGGCATGCCTGCAGAATCTGTTCAGCTAAGGCTTTTTCGAGCGCGGTGGGGCCGCCACATAGTATTACCCGATAGCCTTTGTTGATCGCATGCTGCGCTACCGCGGCATAACGCTCGGGCAACCAATTACGCTCAGCTTTGCTGGCCGCAGCGCAAATAATCAATACCTTTTCACCCTCGGCAATCTGGCTTTGGGCAAACTCAGTGTCCGCCTTGGGCACTGGAATATTCCAGTGGGGTGTAAGATCACTTACGCCAATCGCCTTGGCAAAACCCATAAATCCTTCGAGCACATGGGGCTGAGCTAAAGGTTCAACCCGATAATTGGTGACTAGCCATTGGCCTTCTTTGGCGCGGGCACGATCAAAACCAACCCGCACTTTGGCCGAAATGGCGAGGGACGCTAAGGTTGCACGCAGCGCCACTTGCATATGCAGCAGTACATCAAAGCGACGGCCTTTCAATGCCTTATACAGATAAAAATAGCTACGCCAGCCTTGGGATTTATCGAAAATAACAAACTCAATACCGGGCAAGTGCTTTAGTAACTGATATTCAAGTTTGCCTATCACCCAAGTGATTTTGAGCTGGGGATATTGGCGCTGAATGGCCTGCACCATCGCCACGGCATGACAGACGTCACCGATAGCCGATAGCCTAAGCAGGCAGAGAGAATTCATGGTGTTAATATCTAAACTCAAGCGAATAGCCCTTAAGGTTATTTGGCGCAAGCTTGGGATCTTAATGTAGAATGGCCGCAGGTGCCACGCTTAAGTCAACAAATCTCCCATGAACGCACAAATCAAAATCATAAATACTGCCAATGGCTATATGGCACTTTGCCAAGATACGCCAGAGGACATCACGCCGGCTTGGTTCTCGGTCGATTTTTGGCGCGAAAAAGCCGCAGTTGTGGGTTCATCCAAGGGCCGCTATACCACTTGGTTTGTAGCATTTGAGCACCGTCATTGGGTACTGCGGCATTACTGGCGCGGCGGCATGATGGAGAAATTCAGTAAAGATGCTTACTTCTTTACGGGCCTTGAAAACACTCGAGCCATGGGCGAATTAAGGTTGCTCGATGTGCTTTACCGCGAACAATTTGCCGTGCCTAAACCTATCGCCGCCAATATCGTCCGTGATGGCTTATTTTACCGTGCCGATATTATTATTGAACGAGTCGATGGTGCCGAAGACTTGGTCGCTAAGTTAACGAAAGGCGCCATGGCTCCAGAGCAGTGGCAAGCACTTGGCGCCACCATTGCCCAATTTCATCGCCGCGGCGTTTACCATGCCGACTTAAACGCAAAAAACATTTTGTGGCAACCACAGCAAACGAATGGCGTACAAGAACGTTTCTATCTGATTGATTTTGATAGGGGTGAACTTAAAACGCCCAATGCCCAATGGCAGAAGGCAAACCTTGAAAGGCTGCTACGCTCCTTCAATAAAGAACAAGGTAAGCAGCCAACACTTGCCTTTACACCCGCTAATTGGGCTGCATTGCTCGAGGGTTATCATTCAATTATCCCAAAAGCCTAATACCTCAGTGGCACTAGGCTGTTTGGTGCATGAGTAACGATTCGGCGAGAGCAAACTGACGCTGCAAAGCACCACGATTGGCTTCTACCACGGCAAGGCCTGCTTCAGCGGCTTGTTGGCGTAAAATCGGCTGCTCAAAATACTGGATCAAATTATCACCTAACTCTTGCCCTGAACTCACAATCCGCAAGCCTCCCGCATCTGCCAACATTTGGGTAATTTGGGCAAAATCCCAATGGTTTGGCCCTACCATTACTGGCACGCCCATGGCCGCGGGTTCGAGGGGATTATGGCCCCCATTTTCAATCAAAGTACCTCCCACAAAGGCTTGATCGGCCGCGCCATAAAAGGTTAATAGTTCACCCATGGTATCGCCCACCAGCACCTGCGTCGTGGCAGTTATAGCTCGAGCATCACTGCGGCGCACATATTCAAAACCTTGGCTAGCGACAACATCCGCCACCGCCGCAAACTGCTCTGGGTGACGCGGCGCAATGATCAGCAGCGCCTCCGGCCACTTAGCGAGCAACCGTTTATGGGCACTTAACATGGCATCAAACTCACCGGGGTGGACACTACCTGCTACCCATACGGGTGCCGTCTCACGCCCCCAAGTTTGTCGTAGCGCTCGTGCTAAGGTTAAGCGCTCGGGCGTAATACTCAAATCAAACTTCAAACTGCCACAAACAGTCACTCTGTCAGCAGGCACTCCAAGGTCGATAAACCGCTGCGCTTCGGCTTGGGTCTGCACCGCAACCACATCTAAGCGTTGCAACATGGGACGACTTAATTGCGAGCGCTTGGCATACTGCGCCGCCGATTTAGCCGACAGCCTAGCATTGGCGAGCATCAAGCGCACGCCGCGCTTAGCCGCCAGTGCCAACAGATTCGGCCATAACTCAGTTTCCATTATGATGCACCATTTAGGGGATAACTGGCGCAGAAAACGGCTCACACACCAAGGCAAATCGAAGGGCAAATAGCAGTGCTGCACTTGATCACCAAAGGCTTTGCGTACCTCGGCAGAGCCGGTGGGACTGGTGGTAGTAACCGTAATGCTTAGCTCAGGGTGCATTTGCATAATCAAACGGATCAAGGGAATAGCCGCGAGCGTTTCTCCCATCGACACCGAATGGATCAGTAAATCCGTCGGTTTAAGTTGGGCTAATCCGAAGCGTTCGTCCCAACGGCCACGATAGTCTGGACTTTTAATGGCTCTAAAAGCCAAATAGACAATGAGTAGAGGGGATAAAAGATAAAGCAACACACTGTAAAAAAATCGATTCATAAAATCGTGCTGATGAGATTTTGCCTGTTGGATAACGGCAATGTTAGCATAATATACCCAAGCGACCTCAAGATACGAGTTCAAGCCTCTCGAAGTTGTTTGCGTATACCAATCCTATTGAATTTTTGTGCGTTGGGGCTTAATCAATAGGGTTTTAAATTAGGGATAATTTACCAGCAGTGTAGCGGTCGTTGGTTAGCCTTCTTTAGTCAATTTGCAGCGTTCACTAGCCACTTGGAAAACATATGAAAACCCGCGACAAAATTATTTACGCCAGCCTTGAGCTGTTCAATGAGCATGGCGAACGAAATATCACCACCAATCATATTGCCGCTCACCTAAATATGAGTCCCGGGAATCTTTATTACCACTTCCGTAATAAGGAAGATATTATTCAGTCGATCTTCAGTCTCTACGAGGCGCACCTTGAATCAGGGTTTCAGCCCTATGAGGGCGAGCAAGTCAACGTAGAACAGCTGATCGGCTATTTTGATGCGATGTTTTACACCCTGTGGCAATTCCGTTTTATGTACGCCAATTTGGCCGATATCCTCGCCCGCGATGAAGAATTAAAAAGCCGATATTTGCACGCCCAGCAGCAAGTATTAACCCGTTCAAGTCACGTGCTAGGTAAACTCAAGCAGGATGGTTTTTTAAATATTGATAACGATAAAATCACCCCACTTGCCGACACCATCAAGATGATTGTGAGTTTTTGGATTGGTTATCAGCTTACCCAGTCGAGCACGTCCACCATCACTAAAGGCATTTTGTACGAAGGAGTATTGCGGGTTTTGATGATTTTTAAGGCCTACGCCACGCCAACCTCCCAAGCGACCTTCTGCCGTTTAGAGCAGCACTACCACGAGTTAGCGACCCAAGATTCGCTTTAATCGTCCGACGCCGTCGCATTTAGCGCTAAACTCAACAGGTTGAACGTGCTAAATGCGGGCTCAATTCATGCCGTTGGCGGTGATGCGACATACATGCCGACCATGTTGCACATTAGTTTTTATAATGTAACAACCCCTTTAGCCCTAAACTAATTTATCTAGCTAACCTGCATGAAAAAAAGGCTGTAGGCCGATAGGGTTTAGCGTTAGAATGCCGCAACTCCCAGAATCAGAATAAAGTTAACTAAGGAGATATCAGGTGGCCTCTACCTCATTCTACGCACAGATTAATCAACAGCTTGCGGATATCAAAGCCGAAGGTTTATATAAAAGCGAGCGTGTTATTGCCTCACCGCAACAGACAGCCATTCAAGTAAATAACCAAGAAGTTGTTAACTTTTGTGCCAACAACTATCTAGGCCTAGCTAATCATCCTGAACTGATCAAAGCCGCACAGCAAGGCTTAGACAGCCACGGCTTTGGTATGGCGTCGGTCCGTTTTATTTGCGGTACCCAAGACATCCACAAGCAACTCGAAGCCAGCCTGAGTGAGTTCCTCGGCATGGAAGACACGATTCTGTACTCTTCTTGCTTCGACGCCAACGCAGGCCTGTTCGAAACCCTGTTAGATGCCGAAGATGCGATTATTTCCGACGCCTTAAACCATGCCTCTATCATCGATGGCGTGCGTTTATGTAAGGCCAAACGTTTCCGCTACGCCAACAACGATATGGCGGATTTAGAGACGCAACTGATCGCCGCAAAAGCAGCTGGCGCGCGCAATATTTTGATCGCCACCGACGGCGTATTCTCAATGGACGGCGTCATCGCCAACCTGCAAGGCGTGTGTGATCTAGCCGATAAATACGGTGCATTAGTGATGGTTGACGACTCACACGCCGTGGGCTTTGTTGGCCAAAACGGCCGTGGTTCACACGAACACTGCGGTGTGATGGGTCGCGTCGATATTATCACTGGCACCTTAGGCAAAGCCTTAGGCGGTGCATCGGGCGGTTTCACTTCAGGTAAAAAAGAAGTCATCGACTGGTTACGTCAACGCTCTCGCCCTTACCTATTCTCTAACTCATTGGCGCCTTCGATTGTAACTGCCTCTATCCATGTATTAGAGATGCTCAAATCGGGCCAAGCACTGCGTGAAGCGGTATGGGAAAACAGCCGTTACTTCCGCGAGAAAATGTCAGCGGCAGGCTTTACCTTAGGCGGTGCAGACCACGCAATTATCCCAGTGATGATTGGCGATGCCAAATTGGCGAGCGATTTCGCTAACCGCTTATTAGCAGAACATATTTACGTTATCGGCTTCTCCTTCCCTGTGGTACCAAAGGGACAAGCCCGTATCCGTACTCAAATGTCGGCGGCCCACACCCGTGAGCAACTCGACAAAGCGATTGAAGCCTTTACCCGTATCGCTAAAGAAATGGCGATTATTTAGGACCCTACAAAATGAAAGCACTAAGCAAGTTAAAAGCCGAAAAAGGCATTTGGTTAGTCGATGCGCCTAAGCCTGAAATGGGCCATAACGATCTGCTGATCAAGATTAAAAAGACCGCCATTTGTGGCACCGACATGCACATCTACAACTGGGACGAATGGTCACAAAAAACCATTCCTGTACCTATGGTGGTAGGTCACGAATATGTGGGTGAAGTGGTTGATATCGGACAAGAAGTTCGTGGCTTTAAAATTGGTGACCGAGTTTCTGGCGAAGGCCATATCACCTGCGGCCACTGCCGTAACTGCCGCGCAGGTCGTACCCATTTATGCCGTAACACCTCAGGTGTGGGTGTAAACCGCGAAGGTTCATTTGCCGAATATTTGGTGATCCCAGCCTTTAACGCCTTCAAAATCCCCGATGATATCAGCGACGATTTAGCCTCTATCTTTGATCCATTCGGTAACGCAGTACACACAGCGCTGTCATTCGACTTAGTGGGCGAAGACGTGTTAATCACTGGCGCTGGTCCTATCGGAATTATGGCTGCGGCCGTATGTCGCCACGTTGGCGCTCGTCATGTGGTCATTACCGACGTTAACGAATACCGCTTAGAGTTGGCCCGTAAAATGGGTGCTACCCGTGCCGTTAACGTGGCTCAGGAAAACCTGAAAGACGTGATGAAAGAACTCGGAATGACCGAAGGGTTTGACGTGGGTCTAGAAATGTCTGGCGTACCTTCTGCCTTCCACGCCATGTTAGATACCATGAACCACGGCGGCAAAATCGCGATGCTCGGTATTCCGGGTGGTGAAATGGCGATTGATTGGAGCAAAGTGATCTTCAAGGGTCTGGTCATCAAAGGCATTTACGGCCGTGAAATGTTCGAAACCTGGTACAAGATGGCAAGCTTGATCCAATCTGGCTTAGATATTTCGCCTATCATCACGCATCACTACAAGATTGATGATTTCCAAAAAGGCTTCGACGCAATGGGCTCAGGCCAATCCGGTAAAGTCATCCTCAGCTGGGATTAATTCTCTTAGCTATGCCAATCACGGGGCTGTACACATGCAGCCCCATGTTGCACACTTATCCCATCGCTTATCCCTTTTCAGTTATTTCAGGTTTTATTATGTCTTCCTTTAAACACCTTAGCGTGAATCAATTAGTGCAAATGACCGAGTCAAAGCCAGTGCAAATCGTCGATATTCGCGATGGTCATAGCTTTAACAACGGCCACATTGATGGCGCATTTAATTTGAATAACGAGAATCTGGCACACTTTATTAGCCAAGCGGATATGGACAGTCCTTTAGTGGTGGTTTGCTACCATGGCATCAGCAGCCAAAATGCCGCGCAATATCTGTGTGAGCAAGGGTTTGATGACGTTTATAGCCTAGATGGTGGCTTTAGCGCTTGGCATGAGGCCAATGCATGATAGAGATTGGCAGACTCCCCAACAGCAGAGCCGCGCAAGCCTTTGTCGATTACCTCAAAGGTGAACAGATAGACTGCCAAATTCAGCCATTGCCGCAAGGAGTCGCTATTCTGGTTATCCGCGATCAGGATGCCGAGCAAGCCCGTAAAGAATTTACCCACTTTATAGCTCATCCTTACGATAACAAATACTTACAAGCCTCGTGGGAGCATGGTGATACCAATACTAAGCTCGACTATGGCGCTCCTTCTTTACAGCTATTTACCCAATTTATCACAGGCGCAGGCCCAGTTACTCTTATCATCTTCGGCCTCTGTGTACTGATTTATGCTGCGATGAATTTAGGCTTCGCCAGCCCCGTTTACCAAGCACTCTCCTATTTTGGCGCAGTGTCTGACACCAGTTTTAGTGAATTCTGGCGCGTGTTTACCCCAAGCCTGATGCACTTTTCCGCCATGCATATCATCTTCAATTTGCTCTGGTGGTGGTATTTGGGTGGAAAAATCGAGACTCGCATAGGCACAGCACCGCTGTTAATCCTGCTACTGGTCGCGGGTACTTTGCCCAATATCGTCCAATACTATGTTAGTGGTCCCAACTTTGGCGGGCTGTCAGGCGTAGTGTATGCGGTCGCCGGTTACACTTGGGTCATGGGGCGACGTAAACCAGAGGCGGGTATAGGTTTACCGCCCTCCTACATGGGGTTTATGTTGATTTGGCTGGTGTTAGGCTTTACGGATTTCTTAGGTGTTTCAGTTGCGAATGGCGCCCATATTGGTGGGCTATTGATAGGTCTCGCCCAAGGCTGGCTTGATAGTCGCAGTAAAGCTACTCGCTAACTCACCGCGATTTCTTCCATATTCAGATACAAATGCAGGGTAAGCCTTAGAGTTTACCCTGCTGTGTTTAGGCGTAATTACTTGGCCAGTTCTAGCACTTTGGCGACCAGCTTCTCGATGCCAGAGTGTGCCTCAGCAATATTCCCCGCCAACATATAAGCGGGCGTACTAACAATCTTATTATCCTCATCCACCACGATATCATGCACAGTCGCCGCCTGATGATTGCCGCCCATCAGATTAAAGGCTGCCACCGTATCCACATCATTACCGATAGTGCCCTTAGCACCGTGCCCATATAAACGCGGGATCATCATAGGTGCGATGCAAATAAAGCCGACGGGCTTTTTCGCAAGAATAAATTCATTAATAAAATCAGTAACGAGTGGATTCACTTCACACTCACTGCCATTAGTGGCGAAGTTACACAGATTTTTCGCCGCCCCAAAACCACCAGGGATAACTAGCGCATCAAAGTCGCTGATATCGAGTTCGGTCGTTGCCTTTACTTCGCCGCGGGCGATACGCGCCGATTCAACCAGCACATTTCGTGTCGCCGACTTGTCTACTTCGCCAGTGAAGTGATTAACAACATGCATCTGATTGATATCAGGAGCAAAACACTGATATTGAGCCCCGGCTTTCGATAGAGATAATAACGTTAAAACCGATTCATGGATCTCTGTTCCATCGAAAACACCGCACCCACTGAGTAATACTGCGATTTTTTTCATTATAAATATCCTTCTTATGTCATTTGGTTTTAACAAACTGTAAACAAAATGGTTGATCTGCTTAAAAATCGTGCTAACTTAGTTCGTCGAATCTAAGGGTCGGTGAAAATTAAGCCAGCCTCTAGGTATTTTACGGAGTCAATAAAAAATCCACAAATCAGGAAGATTTTTCAAGAAACAGTATTGAACTCACACAAATATTATAAAAACATAAAAATCAACAACTTAAAAATATCGCACCAAGCCGTAATTATCGCCATTATTCACAGTTGACTTTTTCACTCACAGAGTTATCCACAGGCTGAGGGTCAATTTGCCATGGCTGAAATACCACTTCTGTGGCATGCTTAGCGCCATCTAAGTCATCGATAAACGAAAATTACTTATGCCGACCATAGCCAATAACCCACTTGTCCTTGTGGATGGATCTTCTTATTTATATCGCGCCTATTATGCGCCTCCTCACCTGACAAACTCAAAGGGCGAAGCTACTGGTGCAGTTTATGGCGTAGTGAATATGCTTCGCAGCTTATTAAGCCGTTATCAACCTAGTCATATCGCTGTGGTGTTCGACGCTAAAGGCAAAACTTTCCGCAATGACTTATATGAAGAATACAAGGCGCATCGACCACCGATGCCGGATGACCTGCGCTCACAAATTGAACCCCTGCACCGTATTATCCGTGCCTTAGGCTTGCCCTTAATTTCTATCCCAGGTGTTGAGGCAGATGATGTTATCGGCACTATCGCTCGCCAAGCGAGCCGCGAAAACCGCGCCGTACTCATCAGTACAGGCGATAAAGATATGGCGCAGCTGGTTGATGACAATATCACGCTGATCAACACCATGACAGATACCATTATGGGCCCTGAAGAAGTTGCGGCTAAATATGGTGTAGGTCCAGACAGAATTATCGATTTCTTAGCGCTGATGGGCGATAAGGCGGATAACATTCCCGGTTTACCTGGTGTTGGCGAAAAAACCGCATTAGCTATGCTCACGGGGGCGGGTAGTGTAGCCAATTTGCTTGCAGAGCCCGAAAAAGTCACCGAATTAGGCTTTAGGGGCGCAAAAACCATGGCGGCGAAGATCATCGACAATGCCGACATGCTAAAGCTGTCCTATGAGCTTGCCACCATTAAAACCGATGTTGAACTCGAACAAGATTGGCATGAGCTCACCGCCAAACCTGCTGACAGGGACGAACTGATCAAATGCTACGGCGAGATGGAGTTTAAACGCTGGCTTGCCGAAGTCTTAGATAATAAGGCGCCAGCGACGGTCGCAGCAAAAGCCGAAACAACAGAGACCCAAGAAGAGTCAGCGCCCAGCGTCACGATTGAAACCCAATACGATACGATTCTGACCGAAGCTCAGCTTGATGAGTGGATTGCCAAACTCAAACAAGCGCCATTAATGGCCGTGGATACCGAGACCACCAGCCTCGACTATATGGTTGCGGAACTTGTTGGCATGTCTTTCGCGGTGGAAGCAGGAAAAGCCGCTTATCTGCCTTTAGCCCACGACTATGTTGGCGCACCTCAACAATTAGATAAGCAGACTGCACTCGAAAAACTGCGCCCCTTACTCGAAGATGCCAAGATCAAAAAAGTCGGTCAAAACCTGAAATATGACATCAGCGTATTAGCCAATGCAGGCATAAAACTCCAAGGCGTGGTATTCGACACTATGCTCGAATCCTATGTGTTTAACTCGATCGCCTCACGCCATGATATGGATGGGTTGGCGCTTAAATACCTAGGCCATAAAAATATCGCCTTTGAAGATATCGCCGGTAAAGGTGCTAAACAGCTAACCTTTAACCAAATTCCGTTGGAAACAGCTGCTCCCTATGCGGCGGAAGATGCCGATATTACGCTACGCCTACATCAACACCTGTGGCCAAGACTCGAAAAAGAAGCTGAATTAGCCTCAGTTTTTACCGATATTGAACTGCCGCTGATCCAAATTCTGTCCGATATTGAACGCCAAGGTGTGTTTATCGATAGTATGTTGCTTGGTCAACAGAGTGATGAACTTGCCCGTAAAATCGATGAGTTAGAAACTAAAGCTTATGATATTGCTGGTGAAAAATTCAATTTAAGTTCACCAAAGCAACTGCAAGTGCTGTTTTTTGAAAAGCTGGGTTATCCGGTTATCAAAAAGACGCCTAAGGGTGCACCATCCACCGCCGAAGAAGTGCTGGTCGAATTGGCATTAGATTTTCCTCTGCCTAAGGTGATCCTTGAGCATCGCAGCCTGACCAAGTTAAAGAGTACTTATACCGATAAGTTACCTTTAATGGTGAACGCTAAAACGGGCCGAGTACACACAAGCTACCATCAGGCCAACGCCGCAACGGGGCGTTTATCCTCGAGCGAACCAAACCTACAGAATATTCCTATCCGCACCGAGGAAGGTCGTCGTATTCGCCAAGCCTTTATTGCTCCGCAGGGACGTAAGATTTTAGCCGCCGACTATTCGCAGATTGAATTGCGGATCATGGCGCATTTATCCCAAGACGCAGGCTTGCTCAAAGCCTTCGCCGAAGGCAAAGACATTCACAGAGCCACCGCCGCCGAAGTATTTGGCACCGACTTTGACAGCGTAACCTCGGAGCAGCGTCGCCGCGCCAAAGCCGTTAACTTTGGCCTGATCTATGGTATGTCCGCCTTTGGATTGGCGCGTCAGCTCGACATCCCCCGCAACGAGGCACAAACCTATATAGATACTTACTTCGCCCGCTATCCTGGCGTATTAAGGTATATGGAAGAAACACGAGCCAGTGCAGCAGAGCTAGGCTATGTCTCTACGCTATTTGGTCGCCGTTTGTATTTACCCGAAATTCGCGACCGTAATGCAATGCGCCGCCAAGCAGCAGAAAGAGCCGCGATTAACGCCCCAATGCAAGGCACCGCCGCGGATATCATTAAAAAAGCCATGATCAGCATTGCCGATTGGATAAAAACTGATACCCAAGGTGAAATCGCCATGATCATGCAAGTGCACGACGAATTAGTGTTCGAAGTCGATGCCGATAAAGCTGAAAAACTCAAGCTCAAGGTGTGTGAACTCATGGCGAAAGCGGCCAATCTGGATGTAGAACTCCTAGCCGAAGCCGGCATTGGTGATAACTGGGATCAAGCCCACTAGCATTCAAAATTAAGCCTTTAGCTTCTAACATTGAGTTTTACCCAAACAAGGCTCATCCATTATCGGATGGGCCTTTATATTTGGTGCAACTTTTATATACCGCTAAAATCGACGCCACAGAGGACAACATGGCGAGAAGTTACTTACGTAGGCGAAAACCTTAAGGGCTAAGTCGCCTTAAGAGCGGGAAACAGCATTTGACTATACAATGCTCTCAGTCACTACATGTAATCTCCCCTCAATTCTCGCTGCTTTAACGCCGGCATAAGCACAACCTGCTATCCGCGAGACACTCCACACAAGCCTAAACAATCGTTCGCTGATGGATACAACCAACAACAATCCCCAAAATAGAGTAAAAACATTAAACCTGAAGAATTGATCAATTCTGTACTAAAAATACAGTCTATTTAGCTAAAACAGTGGTTTAGATACTCTTTGTGAAAAGTTTAGATCAAACATCGCTGATTTTTTCACCTAAAACTTGAGATCTACCGCACACAATTATCACTTTTTCAAAAAAACTGTTTTCCATTTAAAGATAAATAGCGTATTATTCTCTGCGTAGGGTACAGAGGTTAAGATGTTCTATCTTTCAGACCTTTATTTCACTTATAGTGACGAGCCAAATTCTGGCGCCCCAGCAACTTGTTTGCTGGGGCTTTTTTTTTGCTTTTTTCAGCCAATGACCCATCACCCCAAATAGTGTTTAGTGTTCTCAAACGCATTTTGAATGCCAGTCATAAATTAAGCCATTAACTAAAGGCGAGTAAATTTTAGAGTATTTACTTTAATAAAAGATAAATTCGATGTATGCTGTCGTCATTGAGAACCATTGAAGGTAATTTGATGGTGCTTGAGTCTTGTTGAATTTAGCTTCTCCCCAAAAGAGCTAAAACTTTGGCCGGTGACTATTGTTATCGGCTATTTTTTTGCCTGAAACTTGAGGGTTGAGAATTGAAAACCAATTGTTTTATAAGGGGATATAGCGGGATATCGCAGAAGAAGATGGCCGAATGCACTTGTGGCATCCGACCATAAAGCAAAAGACTTACTCGGCGCCGTCTTGGTTTTCTAACTCATCGGCCAACCATTGCGGATGACACCATTCATTTAAGATACTGAGCACTTTAGGTTTGCCCGTGCCCTTGAGCGCAGAAAAAGGCTCAACCTGTACCCAATCACCAAATTCAACCAGCGCTTTACGCACTTCGTTTACGGTTTTCATCTTAGCACTTTGCGCCAATTTATCGGACTTAGTCAGTAATGCGAGTACCGGAATTTCACTCGCAACCGCCCATTCAATCATCTGCATATCTAGATCTTTTAGGGGATGACGGATATCCATTAAAACCACAACCCCACTTAAACAAGCACGCTTCTGTAAATACTCGCCTAGAGATTGTTGCCATTTAATCTTCATGGCTAATGGCACTTGGGCAAAACCATAACCCGGTAAATCGACTAATCTACGCTGTGCATCAAGCTCAAATACGTTAATCAGTTGAGTGCGTCCAGGCGTTTTACTGGTGCGAGCCAAGTTTTTTTGCTCAGTTAATGCATTGAGCGCACTCGATTTTCCAGCATTTGAGCGACCAGCGAAAGCAATCTCAACACCGACATCGCCAGGCAGATATTGATCCAAATGTGCAATGTCTGGTGCACTGATTAAAAACTTCGCCCTGCGAAAATCTATATGAGATTCAGTCACTATTTACTCCAATATATTTACTGCGCAATACCATAATTTATGAAGAATTGCTTACTTTTCCACGTTTTCGTGTAAAATATTACCCCGATCACATTAAACATATTTTACCACGCTTGCGGGTCACCCTAGTAAGCTCAGGATAATAATCTTAACCAGAAGTTGGAACGCCATGAAAAAGTTAGCTCTTGCGCTGTCTGTTGTAGTTGCCGCCATATCTTCACCTGCGATTGCTGAAGGTAATGCTGAAGCGGGAAAAACTAAAATTATCGTCTGTTCTGCCTGTCACGGTATGGACGGTAACAGCATGATCGATATGTACCCTAAGCTTGCGGGCCAACACGCCACATACCTCCAAAAGCAACTACATGATTTCCGTAGTGCGGCACAATCTGGCGGTAAAGATGGTCGTATGGATCCTATCATGAGTGGTATGGCAATGCCTCTTAGTGATCAAGATATTCTCGACATTACTGCATATTTCTCTACTCAAGCAATCCAAGTTGCTGAGGTGAAAGATGTTCCTGAGCTAGGTGCAAAACTTTACAAAGGTGGCGATGTGTCACGCGGCATCACTGCTTGTATGGCATGCCACGGCCCAGATGGTAAAGGTGCTGAATCAGCTGGTTTCCCAGCATTAGCCGGTCAACACGCTAACTATATCAAGATCCAACTGACTAAGTTCCGTGATGCAGGTCGTCACAACGACCTAAACGGTATGATGCAAGATGTCGCTAAGAAGTTAAATGACAGTGATATCGATGCACTATCTAAATATCTTGCTAGCCTGAAATAAGGTTTAGCGATGTAAAGAAGGGTGTGTTGTCACCCTTTTTTTACACCGCCTAGTTTACGTTAACGTAAACTGATAAAGATTCATGCTTGACATGGATCACAGATTTGGGTTTAATAAGCCCCGTACCGAGATAAACCCATCTGTTTGTACAAATAAATTAATAATAACTTACAGATTTCGGTATAATTAACATTCAAGATATAAGAATAAAGACTCTCAATAACAACAATATAACTAAGACCACTCTCTAATAATAACAAGAGCAGTGATTTCGCTTTGAAATCCAGGTCAGTACATTTTTGTAAGGGACGGCCGATAACGCCAATTTGCGAAAGCAAAACGCCTTACATTCAGGGTAACTTGCCCCATCAGGACACAGTTTTACATGATGTAAACTGTAGCAAAGGAAGCTAATCGCTTTGGATGCACTGGCTGGAAGCTTGTTATCACTGGAAGGTACTTCAAGTAACAAGGATGGTTGATTTAACGTCATTGATGACGCTGCTATAAAAGATGTGTCTTGAGACCATCTACGGAAACTGTGGTCAGGATGGCGACAGGAAAGAATTAAGAGTCTGGAAGACCGCTAACAAAAACACGCAGGGAAAGCAGTAAAAAAAAGAAGGATACCGACCGGGAAAGTCGCATAGCAAGTACGGATACTTGGAATCAGAATAGGGTGCTAAAATGCACTGTTTGTAAGGCGGCAGTTTAACTGCCGCCTTTTTTCTTTGTGATTTTCAGTCAAAACGCACTTTGTCTAGAAAGTGCACTCTGCAAATATAATTGTTACAATCAAAGCCTTAATCTTTTATCAGTTGACTCAATGCGCAGATGTCCCCTTTGTCATAGCACACAAACACTGTTGCTCCTACAGGACAAAAAACGGTGTTTTTATATTTGCCAGACATGCGGACTCACTTTTGCTGATGCAAATAGCCATCTTCCTCCTGCGGCAGAAAAACAGCGCTATGGCCGTTCGCGGATTGCCGCCAAACAGCGCCAACTCTCGCAATTTATTTTGCCGCTACTGACACAAATACAACTGCAGCAAAAAGGTAGCCTTACGGGCTTAAATTTTGGACGCGTGTTAGATCAAACCAGTCTGGCGACCATTGAATCGGCGGGGCACACCTTCAAGCAATATGACCCTTTCTTTGCTCCTGACCATGAACCTCTAAAGCAAGAGTATGATTTTATTTGCTGCTACCGAGTATTTGAGCATTTTCAGTATCCCTTCAAAGAATGGAGATTACTGACCCGCTTGCTTAAACCAGGAGGCTGGTTAGCAATTAGTACTCCTTTATTAATTGATTTAGAAGGTTTTGCTAAGTGGCATTATAAAAACAATCTCACTCACGTGAGTTTTTACCAAAGACTAACTTTTGAATACCTAGCGAGTAATAGTGATTTTGAACTATTATTTGCCGCGAAAGACCTCGTTTTGATGCAAAAAACATCATAATCTGGTATAACAGCCGACCGAATTTAGCACTTAGTCGATCCAGTATCGGCTAGGCCATACGATGTAAATAATTGAGAAAATCATGTCTCGTAGCAAGAAAACACGCAAGGGCGGCGAGAATAGCCCCAAACAACAGCCAAGAGTGAAAAAGCAGGACCGTGCTGAAGTAACAGGCAAGCGCGCAGAAAAGGGTAACAAGTCTGGCAGTCGTCATAATGAAGCGCTGATCCAGGCTCAAGCACCACAGAAAAAGGCTGCACAGAGCAAAGATCCTCGCCATGGCAGTAAAAAACCTGTGGCTTTGACGTTGCCAACCGCGACAGAAAAGCCAGCCACGCCAAAGGTTAAGCAGCCAAAGTTAACTGACGAGCAAAAATTACTGAAGCTGGAAGAAGATCCAAGACTAAATCAGTTGCTCGATATGCTAGAAGAAGGTCGCAACTTAAATGATGCCGATCAAAAATGGTTAGATCAGCAGCTGAATAAGATTGAAGCCCTGATGATTAAACTGGGTATTAGTGATGAGCTAGAAGATGAAGTGCCAGCGAAATCTAAAGCTGATTCAGATGACGACCTGTTCGATCGCTTTGAATCCGGTGCCGAACTGCTAAAAGATTATCAAGATAAGTTTTAAATCTTAGAATATGCATAAAAACAAAACGATTATGTCTTGTTTTTATGCTTTCTGAACAAGGAGTTCTCGTGTCTACCACTCTTATCGTTCTTGGTTTTATCATTATTGTTGCCCTCAGTAGCTACGCCACGTTTTTACTCCTCAAACTCAAGCAACAAAAACACCGTCAACAAGCGCTTTTTGCCGAGCGCGAAGTGGCTGCTAATGCCAAACGAGCACAAGTACTCGAAGATATCCGCTATATTGCGACAGCCATGATTGAAGACCGCTGTGAAATCTCCGAAGGCGTGGTCAGGATTGGGCGTTTGTTTGAGATTTTATCCCTCAGCGAGCGAGTCGCACCAGAGTTTCCTGCACTCTTCCAACATTTTGAGTTAATTAAAAATCATCCGATTATGGAAGCCCGCCAAGCTCTGCCAAAGCAAGATCGAATGAAACTCGATTTTACACGAATGAAATCTGAAGCTGAGCTTGCCGAAGGTATTAGCGAAGATGCTAAAAAGTTGTCGACTTATCAGCTAAAAGCACCGCACTAAAAACGCTTACTCCGCCTCGAAGCCAAATTTGGATCGGTTTCGAGGCGATCAATTTAAATCCGTTCATCACATAGAGTGCGACTTCCCGTGAGCCTGTGCACAAAACCTCCAAAAAACGACAGACACACGCTCTTTTTTCATAGATATTGCGTAACTTCTAAAATGGCAGACATCATTTTTACAACCTAGATCAAGGTTATTTACCTAAGAACCTTGCATACTTCGTTTGTTGCTAATTTACCCTCGGAGGACACGCCTTGAAGCAGCCCACTCAGATAAGCTGGGATCAGTCGATGATCGAAAAATATAACTACAGCGGTCCCCGTTATACTTCTTATCCAACGGCGCTAGAGTTCGATGATTCATTCACTGAACAAAACCTGTTAACGGCGATTGAAAACAGTAAGAGTGACAAACTGTCGCTGTATATTCACATCCCCTTCTGCGCCAAACTTTGCTACTACTGTGGCTGTAATAAAGTCATCACTCGCCACGCCCACAAGGCCGATCAATACATTGAGTATTTAAGCCTCGAAATTATTAAGCGTGCTCCACTATTTAAGCACTACACAGTCACCCAAATGCACTGGGGCGGCGGCACGCCAACCTTCTTAAATCCTGAGCAAATTCTGAAGTTAACCGACTTAATCAAGGCTAACTTTAACTTTGCCGCTGAAGGTGAGTTCTCGATCGAAGTTGACCCGCGTGAGATTGAGCTTTCAATGCTCGATACCTTAAAAGAAGCGGGTTTTAACCGCATTTCTATCGGGGTGCAGGACTTCAATAAAGAAGTACAAGTCGCAGTTAACCGCGAGCAGGACGAGCAATTTATTTTCGATTTAATGGCCAAAGCCAAGGCCATGGGATTCGTCTCAACCAATATCGACTTAATTTACGGTCTGCCACACCAGACACCCGAAACATTCGCCGCCACCATGCAGCGCGTGTTAGACCTGTCGCCCGACCGTCTATCTGTATTCAACTATGCCCACTTACCCGCGCGTTTTGCCGCGCAGCGTAAGATCAAAGATGAACATTTACCTTCGCCGAAACAGAAACTCGAGATGTTGCATCAAACAATCGAGACCTTAACCGGCGCGGGTTATCAGTACATCGGCATGGACCACTTCGCTAAGCCTGACGATGAGCTGGCTAAGTTACAACGCGAAGGCAAACTGCACCGCAACTTCCAGGGTTATACCACCCAAGAAGAATGCGACCTGCTTGGTCTGGGCGTATCTTCAATCAGCCAAATCGGCGATTGTTATGCGCAAAACCAGAAGGACATTCGTCCTTACTACGAAGCCATAGACAAAGATGGCCATGCGCTGTGGAAAGGTTGTAGCCTCAACCGTGACGACGAAATCCGCCGCGTTGTGATCAAACAATTGATCTGCCACTTCGATTTAGATATGGCGAAAATGGACGAAAAACTGGGTATTAAGTTTGAGGAATACTTCGCCGAAGACTTAAAACTACTGCAAACCTTTATCGACGATAAATTAGTTGAAATCGCCGACAGAAAGATCACCATCAGCCCCACAGGCCGCCTGTTGATCCGCAATATCTGTATGTGCTTCGACCTTTACTACCGTCAAAAAGCGCGTCAACAACAGTTCTCCCGTGTGATCTAACACTGACACATTTCCAATAAAAAAATCCGACTCGAATGTCGGATTTTTTATTGGGAAATAGAGCAGTTTACTTAAGCTTTAGCCGCATACAGCGCCTTGCGCTCACTCTCGGATAAAAACGCCATTTCCACCCCGTTGCGTTGCACCTGAGCCAGCTCAATATCGCTAAGTCCCAGTTCAGACTTAGCAATGCGATACTCATGCTTGATATCAATCGCACTCACACCCGGATCATCGGTGTTCAGGCTTATCAACACACCAGCATCCATAAAGGTTCTGAAGGGATGTCCAGCATAGGAAGACACTGTCGAGGTGTGCAGGTTGCTGGTTGGGCAAGATTCGATACCGATACGGTGTTTAGCGAGGTATTCCATCAGCTTAGGATCGTGAATCGCATTCACCCCATGGCCAATACGTGTCGCACCCAACTCCTGAATCGCCTGCCACATACTTTGTGAACCCGCCGCTTCGCCCGCATGGGCGGTAATGGCTAAGCCCGCGTCTCGCACTCGCTTAAAGTGCTCGTTAAACAACTCGCCAGGAAAACCTAACTCATCGCCGGCTAAATCCATCGCGACTAAGTGTTGTTTATGGGCGAGTAAGCCTTCAAGCTCCTGAGTACAAGCGGCTTGGCCGAAAGAGCGCGACATAATTCCGATAAGATTGATTTTAACTTGGTAATCTTTCAGGCCTGCTTTCACCCCATCGATAACCGCTTCAACCACACCTTCAATCGGTAGCTTATGGTTCATCGCCATGTAATATGGGCTAAAACGCAGCTCCGCATAATCAAGGCCAGATAACGCAGCATCGGCCACGTTTTCATAGGCGACACGTTTTACCGCATCTAAATCAGCGAGAACTGCCACCATCCAGTCAAGCTTCTTCAAGAAGGCGACTAAGCTGGTTTCTTTCCCCTGAATTTGTACAAATGGCGCGAGAGTCTCTAAAGAATCGGCAGGCAAAGCAATGCCATGTTGGTGTCCGAGTTCCCAAATGGTGTTCACTCGCACGTTACCATCTAAGTGACGATGCAAATCCACCAATGGAATGGATGTATTGATCATAATTAACCCCTATGTGAACTACCCAGCCAATGCTTTTGTTATTTGGTCTAGGGCGGACACTAAGTTTAACACGCATTCTTTGGTGGCACTTAGCTAAGGGCAGGATTTAAATTCACATTCAGTCACAATTCTGCTTAATATGCGTACAAGAATCTGGGGTAAACCTCAGGCATAATGACTTCAATAACAACGAAAATATCCGAGATAAATCATGCATAAACTCTTTACCCCAAGCTTACTGATTTGCGCCCTAACTGCCTGTAGCACAGCTCAAACTCCTATCGAACATACACCGACAACCATCACTACAGCGCAGGCGCCAGCCAAAACTATGGCACCAGCACTGCAAGCGATTGTGGATCAAAGTTGGCAACTCCAACTCAGTGCCAGCCCAGAAATGGCCTATGGAATGGGGGACAAAAGTGCTGCGGGTAAACTACAAGATCTGTCACCAGAAGCCTTAGCCAAGCTCAATCAAGGACAAATTGCCATTCTGGCCCAATTGAAAGCACTGAATCGCAGCAAGCTGAGTAAAGAAGATAAAATCAACGCCCAAATCCTCGAGGATCAGATCCAAAATGAGGTTGATCTCTATAAATACAAGGATTACTACCTGCCAATCACCGCAGAGAGCGGCTTCCACGCCTATATATCTTCCATTGCACAAGGGCGATTCAACACCCTAGAGGATTACCAAAACTACCTAGGTAAGCTTAAGGCGCTACCGACCTATTTTGCCCAGCAAACCCATTGGTTAAAACAAGGCTTAAAGGAAGGTATTACACCGCCTAAGGCGACGCTCAAGGGATTTGAAAACAGCATTAGTGCTTACATCTTACCGGTAGAGAAAAGCAGTTATTTCAAGCCATTTACTCAATATCCAAGCCACTTTACCGAGGCGCAAAAAGCACAGCTCACCCAAGAAGGCAAAATCTTAGTCGAACAAAATGTAATCCCGACCTATCAGGCTTTTTATGATTTTATGACTCAGGAGTATATGCCCAACACTCGGGAAAATATTGCCGCCAACAGCTTACCCGATGGTGATGCCTTCTACGAGAACCGCGTTCGCTACTACACGACCTTAAATATGACCTCGGTCGAAGTGCACGAGCTCGGTTTAAAAGAAGTAAAGCGTATCCGCCAGGAAATGGAGCAAGTCATTAAGTCTGTTGGCTTTAAAGGCAGCTTTGCCGACTTTTTACATTTCTTAAGAACCGATCCCCAGTTTTATACCACCAGTGCGGATCAGCTCCTGAAAGAGGCGGCCTTTATTGCCAAAAAAGCCGATGCCATGTTGCCCAAATATTTTGGTAAATTGCCGCGAAAACCCTACGGTATCGCGCCAGTGCCGGCCGAAATTGCCCCTAAATACACATCCGGCCGTTATTCAGGCTCTAATCGTGATGACGAGCCGGGTTACTACTGGGTTAATACCTACGCCTTAGATAAGCGCCCGCTCTATGAACTCGAAGCGCTAACGCTACACGAAGCTGTGCCCGGACATCATCTGCAGATTTCACTTAACTCCGAACTGAGCTCGTTGCCTGATTTTCGTCGCTATAGCTACATTTCGGCCTTTGGTGAAGGTTGGGGATTGTATAGCGAGTACTTAGGCTTAGAAGCGGGATTCTATCAAGACCCTTACAGTAACTTTGGACGTCTCACTTACGAGATGTGGCGCGCCGCTCGCCTCGTTGTCGATACGGGGATGCACGCCCAAGGTTGGAGTCGAGAACAAGCCATCGAGTTTATGGCGAGCAACACGGCGTTATCGCTCCACAATGTGACCACTGAGATTGACCGCTACATTACCTGGCCAGGGCAAGCGCTCTCCTACAAGATTGGTGAGCTCACCATTAAACGCCTACGCGCGAAAGCCGAGCAAGCCTTAGGCGACAAATTTGATATTCGCGCCTTCCACGACGCGGTATTAGAAAATGGTTCTGTACCTATGTCGGTGCTGGAGCAACAGATAAACGACTTTATCGAAGCGCAAAAAGCCGCGATTTAAGCTCATCCCAAGGGAGCGGGTATTTTCCTGCTCCCTTTCCTGCCCGCCCCAGTTCTCTGATACACTCTAGCAAACCTTTTTGCCCGAGATGTGTGACAGAGTATGAGCCAAACGCCCCTAAACTTTCCAAGGGAAGAGTTTTCCAAGGTAGCTTTTTCAACGGAACACGATTTAAATACTTCTGAACAGCAAGCCTTTTGGCAAACCGTTGCCCAAGACACACTCAAAACCCCCGATGGATTAACCTTGGCCTATATGATGGTCAAGCATCCCAAGGCCCATGCCAGCATAGTTATCAGCAGTGGCCGAGTTGAGTCCTACTTAAAGTATCAAGAATTGGTATTTGACTTGTATCAGCAAGGCTATTCGGTGTTTGCCATTGATCACCGCGGCCAGGGATTATCGAGCCGCATGACGGCAAATCCCCATCAAGGCCATGTGCGGCGGTTCAACGACTATATCGACGACTTTGCCCTGTTTATGCAAAGCGTTGTACTAAAACATGCCACTTCGCCGCTGTTCTTACTCGGGCATTCCATGGGCGGCGCCATCGGCACCTTGTATCTCAAACAACATCCAGATGTGTTTACCGCGGCGGTATTCTCAGCCCCCATGTATGGTATTAAGTTACCTATGCCTAAAGGGTTTGTCCGTTGGTTAGCCAGTAAGCTCGATACTAGCCTCAACGGTGGAGAGCCTAACTATGTTCTCAGCGGGCAAAACTATAAGGCGGCTCCCTTTAAAGGCAATGATCTCACCCATTGCCAGAGCCGTTATCAAGCTTACCGAGAATTGTACGATGCAGCGCCAAAGCTGCAATTAGGCTCACCGACTAACCGCTGGTTGACTGAATCCTTAGATGCGGCCGATGCCTGTGTCTTGGCCACGGCACATATCCGCACACCCATTCTGATCCTACAAGCTGGCGAGGATAAAATTGTCGACAATGCCGCACAAAATCTTGCGGTGAGTTCTAATTGCCAACTAAAAGTGATTGCAGGTGCTGCCCATGAAATTTTTATGGAGAAAGATAGCTATCGCAATCAAGCACTAAATTACGTACTCGACTTTTTTAAACGCTACGCAACAAGGGACGTGGACAAGCAAGCTGTATAAAATCATTAAAACTCAAGGCTCGAGCGATATTGTAGCCTTGAAAGTGCGTACATCCTAAGGCTGTAAATAGCTGCTGTTGCTGTACAGATTCGACACCTTTCGCCACTATCGGCAGTTTAAAAGATTGTATCGATTGGATAAGCGCTTGGCTCCAACTGGCATCAACCAGCAAGCTTGCAGCACAATGCAAATCTAACTTAACCTCTGTAAGCGGGTAGTGGTGTAGGCAACTTAAGGCGCACTGGCCAGCACCAAAGTCATCTAATGTAATCGCAATACCAGCCTCTGTTAACTGTCGGATACGTGGCTCAACAAAAGCGTTAGCAGTAAGCAATATACCCTCAGCAAGTTCAACCCCCAGTTGCTTATCATCAAGCTCATAGGAACGAACTAAAGTAATAAATTGATCTACAAAATCAGCTTGGCAAAAAGATAAGGTACTTATATTCAACGTCATACGCGGCAGTATGATGCCTTGTTGCTTAAACTGTTTGACTAACTGACAAACTCGATCGGCAACATTTAAATCAAGCGCGGCGATTAATCCATTATGCTCAGCTAAGCGAATAAACTGCGCTACAGACACAATTTCACCATTGGTTAAATACCAGCGAGATAAAACCTCTGCAGAAACAATTTTGCCTTGCCTATCAACAACAGGCTGGAACATCAAAGAGAGTTGATTGTCAGTAATCGCATGTTGCAATGCACTGATTAATGACGATTCAGGATCAACAGCAGACGCTAAGTCTGGATGATAGAACGCGCATCCCTCATGCTCCAGCGACAGAGCACACTTCATTGCGAGTTGCGCACGCTGAACCACGAGTTCTGGAGTGAGAGTATCGACGGGATCTAATAAACAAATACCCACGTTGGCACTCAAACTAAAATGAGACTCTCCATAATGGAAAGGGCGAATCGTAATTTGTCTTAACTCGGTTGCCAAAGCTAATGCTCGACGCCCTGCAATCTCAGCATCAACGGCCAACTCCTTAATTAAAAGAGCAAAATGACCAAGTTCAATATGAGCAACGACAATGTTCTCTGTAAAATAACTCGAGAGCCTTGCACTTAACTGCGACAGTAAACGCTCAAGTTCGTGGGATGATAATACCTCGCTAACGCCTAAGGTATCGACATTAACGAATAACAATGCTCCCCATTGGCCAGAACTATTACGTTGAGTCAGGTAATGTGACAATTGCGCCATAAATACTTCAGGAAGCATCCGATGACCACCTGCCGATTGCTTCACTAACTCCGCAATCGCAGCATGGTTTCTCTCACTCTCTGATACATCGACATGAATGCCTATCATCCGAGTCGGTCTACCAAGATGGTCCCAGTCGACTAACATGCCACGGTCAAATACCCAGACATAATGCCCTTCGCGGTGCTGTAAGCGATGAACACTCTCAAACTCTTTTGTTTTTCCGCTCACATATTCCTGTAAGCAATGCAATACAGCCCGTCTATCCTCGGGATGCAAACGTGTTTCCCATGTCTGGAATACCCCTTCCAGTTCATCGGGTTGATAACCTATCATTTCTTTCCAGCGGTCGGAGAGAAACACTTCGCCAGTACGAAGATCCCAATCCCAAATACCATTGCGCGACCCTTCAACGGCAAATAACCAACGCTGTTCACTATCATTAAGCTGTTTAACCGCTCGCGCTAACCGATCATGAACCAATTGTAGGTTTGTTTGCAGGGATAAAATCTCGGACGCACTCCAAGGTACTTGAGTAGAAAATGCCGATGTGCCGACATGTTGTGCCGATTTGCATAACAGCTTCAGTGGACGTATTAGCAGATAATATAACACGCAGGTAAAGCCAATAAGCAGCAACGCCCCAAGCCCCCACACACGCATAAATCGCTGTTGTAACTCGCTTGATGCTCTCGTGACCAAAGGGGCTAGATCAGATTCAAGATAAAGCAGCTCTGTGGCCCCAGGATACTGGGCGTCAACTGGATAATAAGCTTGAATTGATAACCTTTCTGGATTGACCGAAATACTTGCCTGACCTGATTGCACTACGGCATGATGTCTAAGCACATCATATCCATCAATCACTTCTATCGCATTGCTATCGCGCCAAACAGTATGATTAGCAAAACGGATCCGACTGTTCGCATCCAGCAAGATATAAACCATCACATTCATATCTAAGGTTGCTAGAGACACTTCCTGCTCAATCCGCTCAATATCTTGCAATGCCTGTGCTGACTGAACGACAGCCTGCATACGCAAAAGCTGCTGTTTTATCTGACTCACTTGACGATCAGCTAACTCCTTACGCACCAGTTCACTCTCATAAAAATACTCAGCCGTCACTAACACTAAATAAAGTGTCAGCATACACACAGGAATTAATACGGCGAGTGAAAGTTTGCGAAGCATTGGTAGCTTATGATCTTAAATAAAGAAATAGACGCCCTGTATGCTAACGGTAAACCTACGACTAAGCAAAAAGACTTAACATAAATACAAGTATTTTGGAGAATACTGCCTAAAAATTAAGACAGTGATTGATTGTAATCATCTAATAACATTTAGATGTTTTGAATATGGGATTGCTATGTTACAACAAACAGGCAGTTTGAAATAAA
>NZ_JTLE01000094.1:2778375-2797240 GCF_000798835.1 Shewanella sp. ZOR0012 | reverse complement strand
CCAGACGAACCCTTCGGGCAGCATTTGGCTGGCTTTTCTGCCGCGTTATCGTCCGTTTATGTAGAATAACTACACTGCTCGGACTTTGCCTTGCATAAAAGCCAGCCACATTGCTGCAAAAATAACCCTGAAACGTCAACACGCCCTTCTATCTTCATCAAGATAATGATGTTTTAGCGCCCCAAGGAGCCGATAATCGATAAGGACTATCGGCTTTTTCATCTTCAGCGTAAGCGTTTTTTGGTATGAATTATCCGCAATTCGCGCTATTCTGCCCCACCTTGTTCTTGTCCAAGTGACAACGAATCGATTTATACCCTAGCGCGCCTGATTGCTGATATTCAGCGACCAGTGCTAGGTTTTCAGTGATAGCCGCTACTGAAGTAGTGGAGGATAAAAATGTCATTAAGTGAAGCAGCAGTAAAAGTACAGGCCGCCCTACAAGAGCGCGGACTTGAAACCCCCATGCTCCCCAGTGTGTTTACTCCTGAAGAGCGTAAGGACAAGATTGAACACCATATGAAGGAAATTCTGACGCTTATGTCACTGGATCTTTCTGATGACAGTCTTGCCGATACCCCACGCCGCATCGCCAAAATGTATGTCGACGAAATCTTCTCCGGTCTAGATTATGCGAACTTCCCAAAGATCACTGTAATTGATAACAAAATGGGCTTTGATGAAATGGTGCGCGTACAGGATATTAGCCTGACCAGTACCTGTGAACATCATCTTGTCACTATTGATGGCACGGCAACCATTGCGTATCTTCCACGTAAAAAAATTATTGGTTTATCAAAGATTAACCGCATTGTACGTTTCTTTGCCCAACGTCCTCAGGTACAAGAGCGTTTGACTCAGCAAGTGTTAGTCGCGCTGCAGACCTTGCTCGAAACTAAAGATGTTGCGGTTAAAATGGATGCGGTGCATTACTGCGTAAAATCCCGCGGCGTGATGGACTCCACTAGCTCCACCACCACTACGGCCTTAGGTGGTATTTTTAAATCCAACCCCGCGACCCGCGCCGAGTTTTTACACCAGTCGAAGTAAGACCTTACTTTGTGCGAGGCATAAAAAACGCTGCGACAGGATCGCAGCGTTTCTGTTTTAGCGGTTTATAACACGCTTAAGCCTTATTAGGCCTCGATGCCATACTGCTCACGGTACTGGCTTACCGCTGCTAGTTGCGCTTCCATACCTGGTTTTTCAGATAAATAGCGGATCAGATCCGCAAGCTTGATAATCGCCACAATACCGCAGCCAAAATCACGCTCAACCTCTTGGATGGCCGACAATTCGCCCTTGCCCTTTTCTTGTCTATCCAGCGCAATTAATACGCCAGCGAGCTGCGCTTGATGAGCTTCGATGATTTCCATCGACTCACGGATCGCAGTACCCGCAGTGATCACATCATCCACCAGCATCACCCGACCTTTAAGCTCGCTACCGACTAAGCTACCGCCTTCACCGTGATCTTTTTTCTCTTTACGGTTAAAGCAGTAAGGTATATCGATATCGTGATGTTCGCACAAAGCCACCGCTGTCGTGGTCGCAATCGGAATACCTTTGTAAGCAGGGCCAAACAACAGATCGTACTCTATGCCAGAATCCACTAACGCCGCCGCATAAAAACGCCCTAAACGGGCTAAATCACGGCCAGTATTGAATAGGCCAGCATTAAAGAAATAAGGACTGATACGGCCCGATTTAAGGGTAAACTCACCGAAACGCAGTACCTGACGCTCTAGGGCAAATTCAATAAACTCACGTTGATAGGGTTTCACAATCTCTCCTTACGACTTTAACGTTCTATTTTTATTGGGTTATAGCAATATTGATTTAATAAAAAGCCCCATAACGGGGCTTTTTATCAATAACAATTAATTTAATGCGGCTTTCTGCACATCGACGATTTCGCGAATACTGTTCTTCGCTAATCCGAGCAGCTCAATCAACTCTTCGTGAGTAAACGGCTCACCTTCGGCAGTACCTTGAATTTCGATAATCTTACCGGTTTCTGTCATTACCACGTTCATATCGGTTTCAGCAGCGCTGTCTTCAACATACTCTAGGTCGCTTATCGCTTCACCGTTGTAGATACCCACGCTGACCGCAGCGATTAAGAACTTAAGCGGGTTAGATTTAATAATGCCTTTACCACGAGCCCAGTTAAGCGCATCCACTAAGGCGACACAAGCACCAGTGATTGACGCTGTACGGGTACCGCCATCAGCTTGGATCACGTCACAATCGATGACGATGGTGTTTTCACCCAGCGCTTTCATATCCACACAGGCACGCAACGCACGGCCGATAAGACGTTGAATTTCTTGAGTACGACCAGATTGCTTACCACGAGCGGCTTCACGATCCATACGACTATGGGTTGAGCGTGGCAACATGCCGTATTCCGCCGTCACCCAGCCTTGGCCCTGACCTTTAAGGAAACGCGGTACACCCTCAGTAAAACTGGCGGTACAAAGCACTTTGGTTTCGCCAAATTCGACTAACACAGAACCTTCGGCATGGGCCGTAAATTGGCGAGTGATAGTGATGGGACGTGTTTGTGCTGGCGTTCTGTTACTTGGACGCATGCGAAATTCCTGTATTCTGAGTCATTGACCGATTTTGGCTGCATATTATAGGGTTTTGTGCCTCTAGATGCCATGCTTAGGGTGATTCTCTAGAAAACTCGTCACACAAACACCTAATCCTTCTCGCGAGTAGTGGTATGCCTTTAATCCTAAAGCCATTGACTCTATAATCGCCTCTCATTATGACGATTAAACCACTAGGACAACCCATGATCCAAAGCATGACAGCCTACGCTCGCATTGAGCACAAAGCACAATGGGGCACTGCCTCTTGGGAAATTCGCTCAGTCAACCAGCGTTATCTCGAAACTTACCTACGTCTGCCAGAACAATTCCGCAGCTTCGAGCCCGTTTTGCGCGACCGCCTGCGTAAACGCTTAAGCCGCGGTAAAGTCGAGGTCAATTTACGCTACGAATTAGCCGATAACAGCAATAACGAACTTAAATTAAACCAAGGGTTAGCCAAACAGCTACTCGACGCCGCCAGTTGGCTCAAACAAGAAGCAGGACAAGGCGAAGTCAACCTCACCGATATTTTGCGCTGGCCAGGAGTACTTTCTAGTGCTGAGCAGGATATGGACGCGGTTGGTGCCGATTTAATGACCGCCTTCGACTTAGCTATCGACCAATTCATTGAAGCCCGTGGGCGTGAAGGCGCAGCCATCAAAGACATGCTCTTAAGCCGTTTAGACGGCGTCAGCGAGCAAATCGCCGTTGTGCGCGAGCATATGCCTAAAGTCATGGAATATCAGCGCGATAAACTCACCAATCGCCTCGCCGAAATCAAAGGTGAACTCGATCCCGCCCGCATCGAGCAGGAGATGATCTTATTAGCGCAAAAACAAGATGTGGCAGAGGAAATGGACAGGCTCGAAGCCCATGTTAACGAAGCCCGCCGCATCCTCAAAAAAGGCGGCAGCGAAGGTCGCCGTTTAGATTTTATGATGCAAGAATTTAACCGCGAATCGAACACCCTCGCCTCTAAATCCATCAGCACCGAAATCACCGCCGCCGCCGTCGAGCTCAAAGTGCTCATCGAACAAATGCGCGAGCAGATCCAAAACGTGGAATAACCTCCTCATTTCTTCAGCAATTTGCTTTTAATGCCCTACTCTTAGGGCGTTGAAAGCACCTTTGTAGTTTCATTTATCATCAGATACTTAATATTGGATGAGCCTTAGATGATACGCAAAGAATGGTAAATTCAATACGCCACACAGTTCCAAAAAAATACTAATTAGATAAAACGTCGACTTATCTTTATCAGCCTCTACACCCTACTCCTTTGGGAATAATTCAGACAATTTAATGTGACAGCCGCAGCAAATCCTGACTAAATTAGTCAGGATTTATTGCATCACAATAAAGCTGCAAATAATATGCATGTAAATTATTTGTGCTTTGGAGTGTTGCAATGTCATCAACTAGCTTTTCGTCAGCGTCTCACGTTGAACAACCATCAGCCCCTTTATCGCCATGGCTTGAGCGTAAAGTTGGCGAGTTGGTCGCGGAGGATTTTCGCCGCGCCCATGTGTTTAGCCAATTTGGTATCGATTTCTGCTGTGGCGGTGGTCGAGCACTGATCAGTGCCTGTGAGCGAGCGCAAGCCGACCCAAATAAAGTCGTCGCCGCATTAGAGTACATGACAAATTCAGGAGCTAAAGAAGATGAACTTAATCAACTACCACTTGAGCAACTAATTGATTATATTGAGCGTACTCACCACCAATATGTCCGTGCTAAAGCACCATTATTGCTGGAATACTCAGAAAAGATGGTACGCGCCCATGGCGAGCATTATGCCGAAATTGTTCCATTTGCAGCTTGGGTTCGTGCGTTGATAGAAGATTTAATGCCGCATTTGATGAAGGAAGAAAATATCCTCTTTCCTGCGATTCGGGCGATGAGTCAAGGCGAGCAAGTGCAGGGTTGTTTTGGTCATATAGGTAACCCTATCAATGCAATGCAACACGAGCACGAAGAAGCAGGATTGATTTTACAAAAGCTACATGAGTTAACCAACGACTTTACGCCTCCCGAATATGCCTGTACTACTTGGCGGGTTTGTTATGCAACGCTCGCAGAATTTGAGGCGGACCTGCATAGGCACATTCATTTAGAAAACAACATTCTCTTCCCTAAGGCGCTGCAACTCGCCTAATAAACAAGATTGATTAACCACCAAGGTCAGCACAACTGCTGGCCTTTGTGATTTTGGCGTGTTACAAAAAGTGGTGTGCCTTGCAAGGATAAGCCGCCATGACATACCCAACATTCGCACTCGATGATATTGCTTCTCTACACGAATCAGCCCAAGTAGAATTTAAACTCGCAAGAGGCCGTGATGGTCAAGGTCAATTACCTGAAGATATTTGGGCAACCTATAGCTCCTTTGCCAACACCTTAGGCGGAGAGATTATTCTTGGGGTACGCGAAGATCGTGGCCATTTCACCATTGAAGGCATTCCTAATCCTCTACCCGTATTACAGGAATTTTGGGAGATCCTCGATGACCCTAGCCGGATAAGCTGTAATATTTTAGCGATATCTGATGTGCAGCTGATTGAAATTATGAATAAAAAGCTGATAAGGATTCGTGTCCCGCTCGCACCAGAGCACCTAAAGCCAGTATTTATAGGCACCGATGCTTATACAGGTACTTATTTTCGGGTTGGAGATGCCGACATGCATGCCAGCCGGAGACAGGTTACACAAATGCTACGCCGCGCCCATCACTGCAATAAGCTGATAAAGGCGCGGTAGTGCTTTTTCTAAAAACCAGCGAGTAAATAGCCACCCATGGCGGCAATTGCCACGCCAGATACGCGCATTAAGCTGCGTTGCCCAGTGACGCGCTGCATGCCTAGACCTAGCATAACGCCACCTAAATGGATAACCGCAGTACCGAATAAGAAACCAAAGGCGTAAAGAACTGGGCTGGCAAGTTCAGGCATTTCCATGCCGTGGGCATGACCGTGGAAAATCGCAAACACGCCGACAAATGCCATCGCAAATAAGAGCGGTAACTGGCGGTCAAAGGCAATCGCTAACCCAAGCAACAGTACTGACAAAGCAATGCCAATTTCAACAAAGGGCACCGGAATGGCATAAAGCCCCAGTATTCCACCAACCAACATAAAACACACAAAGGCTAAGGGCACAGTCCAAATCGCGCGACCACCGAGCTGCGTACTGAGCATGCCCACACTTAACATGGCAAGGAGATGGTCAAAACCTAAAACGGGATGATTAAAGCCCGCCATAAAACCACCACCGGAGTGGATTTCGTGCGCCGACGCAGGGGCTATAAACGATAGACTCAAGAGGAGCAACAGACTTAAACGCACCATAGCAGTTCCTTGTTAGTGAGGGCGTAACAACTGAGTTAAACAAATGCTAATACTCTACGGCAAAACGATATGCCAATCCTTGATCCCTATCACTTTAAATAGGCTGCTATTCTTTTAAGGCAATAACATTTCCTGTAATGAATCGAGAGTGGCAATCTCCATATGGGGTAAGAGTGCTGCAATAGGTAACGATGCCACGCGGCCAAAACTTGGGTTGAGCCAGACCGACTGACACCCCGCCAAACGCGCACCGCGAACATCGGCATTCATACTATCGCCAACGTGCAGCAGTTGATCTAAGCCGATATCTAACCTTTCACAGGCCTGTGAAAACATATCTTTAGCAGGCTTCATCCGTATACCACTGCCAGGATGCAGCACAAATTCAAACACATTACTTAAGCCGATACGCTGTGCGTCCACATTACCATTAGTGATGCCAATCAGCCTAAAATGGACCGATAAACGCGTGAGCAGCGCCAAGACGTCGTCTGAAACCTGAAAATGGCTTCGATGAAAATAAAAACAAGCTAAACCTTCCTGCGCGCCACGTTTTGCCTCAGGCTCACTATAACCGAGCAGTAAAAGGCCTTTATGCAGAGTTGCAATTCGCGCCGCCGAGGTGTCATGGGCGAGGGCCGGATTTTGCTGTAGCAACTGCAACTTGAGCAGTCGCCATTGCTGCGGTTGCCAAGCTTGAGTCAGCGGGTAAGCCTGATGCAAAAACTGCATTAACTCAGCTTCGGCATTGAGAATGTGGGGTTCGTTATCGTATAGGGTATCGTCGAGATCGAAGCTAATCGCACGAATATTCTGGGGTCTAAGATAACAACGCATTATTTATCCTGTTGTTTTTTCGCTCTAGGATGGGCGTTATCATACACCTTAGCTAAGTGTTGGAAATCTAAACTGGTATAAATTTGCGTGGTAGACAGGTTTTCGTGGCCTAATAATTCCTGCACCGCCCGTAAATCGGCACTGGATTCCAGCATATGTGTGGCGAAAGAATGGCGCAGCTTATGGGGATGCACCCGCATAGAAAGCGCCTGTTCCTGCCCCCATTTGCTCATGCGCGCCTGAATGCTGCGATGGGATAAACGCTTGCCCTTTTCGGTGACAAATAATGCGTTATCTTCACAGGGGATTTGCCTGCGGCACTCAAGCCAAGCGCCTAAGGCATCAATAGCATAACGACCAACGGGGACGATACGCTCCTTGTTGCCCTTACCTAATACCCGCACTTCACGCTGATCATATTGCACACTGGATAAATCGAGCGCTGCGAGTTCTGCTAAACGTAACCCGCTGGAATAGCATAGCTCCATAATGGCTTTATCACGCAGTGTTAGCGGATCATTGCCTTCAATCTCAAGCAAATGAGTGAGGGAATCGACATCGATATTTTTCGGTAAAGGCTTAGCTTGCTTGGGCGCACTCAGCCCCTTGGCAGGATTGAGTTCTATCACGCCTGCGCGCAGTAAAAACCCTCCCCACTGTTTTACTGCCGATAACCATAATGACAGCGAGCGCGGACTCAGTCCCTTGCGGTGTAACTTAGCAAGCACTTGTTGCCAATGCTCACGCCCGACATTGAGCAGGTCAACACCTTCGGGCAGTAACTCGCTTCCCCGCTGCAACTCGTACATATAATTGCGAACCGTATGCGCCGATAACTGACGTTCAGACTGCATATAGGTTTCAAATTGCTGTAAATAGGAGTGACAACGCGCGGGCATATCATTAGCTGGCGAGTTCATATTGGACTCCTCATCGGGGCTTAAAGTTTGGCGAGCATATGTGCCAGCAATCGCCGAAGTTGCTCGAGCAGCATATTGTCCATATCGGGATGAAAATGGGTGGCATCGTGGCTGGCAACTGCAAAAATGACAGGAATATCATCAGCTAGTTTAACTAATGCCACCGAGCCGACCTCACTGCCAAATAAGCGTTTCGCCTCTTGTTGTGTCAGACGACCAAAATAGTAATTATTGCGTAAACGCTGCGCCCAAATCGCCTTCATCTCAATATCGGCCTCTAACACACTGATAAGACGCACATGGGTAAAATTAAACTGCGCCTTTAAATTATCAGCCAGCACTTCTTTAAGGGATTCTAAGTTAACGCAATTGAGTAGCTTAAAAGACAGTTCAGTATTAAATCGGAATATCTTTTCATTACGTGCAGCCATGGCCAGTAAACTGGTGATTTCTTCTTCGAGTTGCCCAACCCGCAGGCGCAACAACTCTTGACGTCGTTCGACTAAGGAAATCGCACCGCGCTCCAAATGGGGCAAACGCATCGCCAATAACAGCTCGGGATACCGATTAAAAAAGTCAGGATTATCGAGTAGATATTCGCGAATAATCAACTCATCAAAGGGAAGATTGGTCTGCGGCATCAAAGGCTCGGTCATAACTGAATTTGTCCATCATAAACGTGCTGCGCAGGGCCTGTCATCCACAGCGGTTTGCCTTCACCTTCCCAATTGATGGTTAAGCTGCCGCCCGGTAAATCCACTTGTACTTGTTGATCGAGTTTACCTTGAATTTGTCCGACTACTACGGCAGCACAAGCACCTGTGCCGCAGGCTAAAGTCTCAGCCGCACCACGTTCGTAAACTCTAAGCTTGATATGACCCGAGTTCACCACCTGCATAAAACCAACGTTTACTCCGCGCGGGAATCGCTCATGCTTGGTGAGTAACGCACCGATTTCGGCGACATTCGCGCTGGTAACATCTTCCACATCGAGCACGCAATGGGGATTGCCCATGGAGGCCGCACCACACAAAAAGGTTTGTTGCGGCGTTTGCAGCAGATAGGTTTTTTCGGCCTTTTTGGCTTTAAAGGGGATTTGGCTAGGTTCGAGCACGGGCACGCCCATATTCACAGTGACAGTACCATCGCGCTCAAGGCGCAGTGTCATCTTACCCGCAGAGGTACTTACACGAATTTTATTCTTATTCGTCAGCCCCTTATTACGGACAAACCGCGCAAAGCAACGGGCGCCATTGCCGCAGTTTTCGACCTCACCACCGTCGGCATTAAAGATGCGATAATGAAAGTCGAGGTCGGGATCATAGGGTGGCTCAACCAGCAAGAGTTGGTCGAAACCGATGCCAAAGTTACGGTCAGCTAAACGGCGGATCTGCTCAGGCGAAAAGAACACGTTCTGCGTGACACCATCGACCACCATAAAATCGTTGCCAAGTCCGTGCATCTTAGTGAATTGGATCAAGATACTTATCCTTTAAGCCTAGGCGCCGCCATAACTAGCCAAGCGCCTGAATCAATATAATTTTCTAGTTTACGGCAGGAGCTGCTCACCTTGCCAGAGCTGCGCTAATTTTTCTCGCTCACGCACCAAATAAGCCTTATTGCCATCCACCATGACCTCGGCCGCACGCGGACGGGTGTTATAGTTTGAGGCCATGGCAAAACCGTAGGCACCGCTTGAGCGCACAACCAGTAAATCCCCCGCCGCAATCGCGAGTTGTCTGTCCTTCCCTAAAAAGTCACCGGTTTCGCACACTGGCCCTACAATATCAAATACTTGCGTATCTTCATCCCGTGGATTCACCGGAATGATATTTTGCCATGCACTATAGAGTGCGGGCCGAATTAAGTCGTTCATGGCACCATCAACAATCGCAAAACGTTTGTCACTGTTTTCTTTGAGGTACAGCACCTCAGTCACAAAAATCCCCGCATTGGCAGCAATCGCACGGCCCGGTTCGAAAATCAGTTTGAGCTTGCGATGACCTAAACGCTTGAGCAGTGCAGCGGCGTACACATCAGGATGCGGTGGCGTTTCATCATCATAGGTCACCCCTAAACCGCCACCCACATCAAAGTGCTCAATCACTATCCCTTGCTCGGCTAGGCGGTCAATGAGCGATAGCATTCTGTCCATTGCATCGAGAAACGGCTGAATTTCAGTGAGCTGTGAGCCGATATGGCAATCAACCCCTTTTACCTGCAAATGCGGCAGCGCATGGGCGCGAGCAAATACAACTTCGGCCTCATCCATGGCGATACCGAATTTATTTTCTTTAAGACCCGTCGAAATATAAGGATGCGTACCGGCATCGACATCGGGATTCACCCGCAGTGACACTGGAGCAACTTTACCTAAGCGGCCGGCAACATCGTTAAGTTGTTCAAGCTCAGCACTCGATTCAACGTTAAAGCAGTAGATACCAAGATTTAATGCCTGCTCCATTTCGGCAACGGTTTTACCCACGCCAGAAAACACCACTTTGGCAGGGTCACCACCGGCTTCAATCACCCGCGCTAACTCGCCGCCCGAGACAATATCAAAACCACTACCTAAACGAGCCAATACGTTCAGTACGGCTAAGTTCGAGTTGGCTTTCACCGCGTAACACACTAAATGTGGATGGTCGGCCACCGCATTATTAAAGGCATGCCAGTGACGTTCGAGCGTCGCACGGGAATAGATATACAGTGGCGTGCCATACTGCTGGGCTAAATCATTGACCCGACAGCCTTCTGCGTACAGGGTATTATCTTGGTAGAGAAAGTGATCCAATGTCCGATTCCTTACTGCGCTTTGTAGTAATTATGCTGATTATTATTGTGTTTTTTCAGTTTCAGCTTGAGGCTCCGCGGCTTGTACAGGCGTAGCATCACGCTTAGCTGGCTTATTTTTTTTAGACTGAGTCGCCTCTACTGGAGAGGATTTATACAGGGGGCCCTTTTGACCACAGGCTGTAATGAATAGGCTACCAATCAATAACAATAAAAACAGTCTCATTTTTCTCAACATCTGTGCATCTAGTGACTAATCATCTTATAATCGCACCCATCTTGACGAAAGCAAAGGACAGAAATGCATGGCCATGACAGATACAGAATTTCACCAGCTCGCCGATGACATGTTCCAAGCGATAGAGACCGCTATCGAAACCGCAATTGATGAACAAGATGCCGATGTGGATATTGATGCCAGTGGTAACGTGTTACAGCTAGAATTTGTCGATGGTTCGAAAATCGTAATCAACAAACAGGAACCTTTGCATGAAATTTGGGTAGCAACGCGTTTCGGTGGCTATCACTTTGGCTATGTAGAGGGAAAATGGCTTGATGGTCGTAATGGCGGCGAGTTTATGCCCTTTGTGCAGGACTCGATTCTACGCCAAAGCGGTATCGAACTCAGCCTCTCCTAAGCCGCGGCTTTATTCCTAAGCGGGAGGTCGCTCCCGCTTAAAACTCCACATTGGCGTTATTGATATCCACCCCAAAGGGCATCACGGTTAGCTCACCCGCCACCCGTACTAAATGGAAAAACTGCGGAATATTAAACCGTGCTTTTGATGCATAAAATTCATCAAAAACATAGTGATGACTCACTTTGTTGACCAATTCGCTCATATCTGAACCAGACTGCACATAATGACTCAGCTGATTTTCCTCATCGAGAATAAACACATCTAAGCTATCGGTGCGTTGCCGCAGAAAGTACTGGATCGCTCCCTTGGCGGCAAAGTTTTGAATGATTTTCGGCATGCTCGAAAAAGGGTCATCCCCCAACTCTGGCCGAGGCAATTGTACTAAATGACTACGAGCAAGTTGCTGATAAAAAGATTTGGCATCACTCAAGTCCTGATAGGCCATCCCCAAAGGATTAAAAAAGATCCCGTAACGGGTATGACTAATCTGCAGCGGCTGCACTAAGGTGCTCGATTGTTGCACCTGTTGACAGAGTCGCACCGTTTGTTTAAGCAAGTTTTTCACCGCTAACTTAAGTTGTGGCCTGAGCTTTTGCGAACAGCTAATCACATCCATATCCACGGGATGAGTCGCTCGCCTTAGCCCTGGTGTGACAAATGCGAGTGCCTGCAATACTGCGGTTTCGCCCTCAAAACGATGACACTGCCACTCCCCCCAACTATTAAGGCAAATAGCATCGAGGGCGCCGAGCATATTTTCCTGCTTACGACCCAATGAAAACACGTTGGCATTCATGACATCGACCATCATCTCTTGCCCTTGCCAATGGATCGTAGGATCACAGTCGAGGTTTAAGATAAAAATGAGTTTTCTAAAATGCCAAGGCTGACATAGGTCAAGCTTTGAGACCCGCCAATCATGATCGATAAAATTAAGTAATCGTTTTGAAGCGTCGGTCAACCTTCGGGATTTAATCTTACTCTGGCCAAACTCATACCATTTGGTTTCTGGCGTCGATACCCCATTTAAGCAAGCCCAAATCATCAGCGCTGACGGGCTTTTCCCTTTGCAAATAGCAGATTCACCTAACAGATTCTGCGGCTTTGGCCCCTGGCGGTAGAGGTAATATTGATTTTCCTTGTTACTGGACACCATGGTTACTTCAGATTCAGCAACCGAGTGGCTCCAGAGCAAATTCAGCTTAGCGATTTGGTCTTCATCTTGGCTAAAGTAAGTATGTAGTTTGCGAGTGAGCATCCCCAACTCTTCAATCCTGAGTCCTTCGTTTAACT
Source organism: Shewanella sp. ZOR0012 (assembly GCF_000798835.1). Classification (NCBI taxonomy): domain Bacteria; kingdom Pseudomonadati; phylum Pseudomonadota; class Gammaproteobacteria; order Alteromonadales; family Shewanellaceae; genus Shewanella; species Shewanella sp. ZOR0012. The sequence continues at coordinate 2,784,812 of NZ_JTLE01000094.1, read as the reverse complement.
CATGGGTGGAGGCGAAACGCAGCAAGGTTTGATAACTCGCCAGCAGCAATTCATTAAGTTGCTCATTAAACCAATTGAGCTGGCCACTATGCCAATGCTCACAATCATCTAAGGTAGTAATTAAACTGTTGGGCCACTGCCACTCTTGCACCAACTTTTGCATTTTGGCATAGCGCCAATCTTTACCTTGGTCAGACACACTTAAGAACACGCCACATTTTAGATAAAAACAGCGGCGCACAATTTCCAGCCGACGACTATCATTCTGCTTTAATAAATAGGCTTCAATCGCCTCATAAATTGCGTAATAAGCATCGTTAGCAGTAGAAAAATCCCCTGCTAAGGTCTTTTGCCAAAGCCGGTCACACAGTAACTGAGAATGGGGATATTCACTGGCATAAGCCTCAAGCAAAAGTACTTTAATCAACGCTTTATGCGGCTTATTTAAGCCTTTATAAAGCTGCCAAAGCGAGGCACCAAAATACTCGCTTGCCGGTAACTCGTGCACATTACCAAGATATAGCAATTCAGGATTGAGCTTAGCATCAGGCCACCATGCAATAGTTTTACCCGCCAAGCGAATTTGGCTGCGATAAAACTCCTCAAGCAACAGCCAATGCTGCGTACTGCCACTGTGCTCATGAGCCATAGAAGACTGGCAACCGGTACGCTGTGAGATATCACCACAAAATTGCAGTGGATGAACCAAGTAAAAATTCACCTCAAACTGATACTCTGCAAACCAAGCGGTTAGTCGTTCCGTTTTTAATTTAACCAAGGCTAAGTCGTCATCACACAAATCCTCATGATGGACTAGCCACACATCCACATCACTTTTTGCATTCTGACCAAAGCTAGCTGTACTGCCCATGGCATATATCCCTTCGAAGGCATAACAATCCATGTCATTAGGTATAAAAGGCAGCTTAAACACATCACAAGCCTGGGCTTCTATTAAGCCCGCCTTGTAACCATAAATACCGCAAGGCGTATTAGGATCAACGTATCCCGGATACTGAACGCTATTCTGTTGAAGTAAAAAGGGGATCAAACGGAACAAATGCTTTTGCAACGGAGACAACAAGGCTAAGGCCCGTGCAATACGAACCTGATTAAGTCTTTCTGCAATATCAGGAAACTGGCCTTGCTGATCCATCCTAGAACACGACACTTAAGCACAATTGAGAAGTGTGCTCATGTTAACACTTTTGCAAAGCTGAGCAACTAAATGAGATATCCATCACACTTTTATACGATTTAGAACACCGCCGACTTCAAAGAATCGATACGGCTTCCTTACATTCGCGAATAGCCAATGTTAGCATTGGCGCAACTAAGATCTCGGATGGAAACTAGGCATGTCTGAAAACCGCATACGTATCGCTACCCGCAAGAGTCCGCTGGCCATGTGGCAAGCTGAATTTGTTAAAGCAGAATTAGAACGCGTTCACCCAGGAATTGTGGTGGAGCTATTGCCAATGAGCACTAAGGGCGATGTTATCTTAGACACGCCATTAGCGAAAGTTGGTGGTAAAGGCTTGTTTGTGAAAGAACTCGAAGTCGCCATGCTCGAAGACCAAGCCGATATCGCCGTACACTCCATGAAAGACGTGCCAGTAGATTTCCCCGAGGGCTTAGGGCTGGAAGTGATTTGTGAACGCGAAGATCCACGCGATGCCTTTGTGTCTAACCTTTATAAGTCAATCAGTGAGCTGCCACTCGGTGCCACGGTAGGCACCTCAAGCCTACGCCGTCAGTGCCAACTGCGCGCCTCACGCCCAGACCTGATTATCAAAGATCTGCGTGGCAACGTCGGTACTCGCCTCGCGAAACTCGATAACGGCGAATACGATGCGATTATCCTGGCTGCGGCGGGTTTAATTCGCCTGAAATTATCAGAGCGTATTGCCAGCTTTATTTCTGCGGAAGAATCCTTACCCGCAAACGGTCAAGGTGCTGTCGGTATTGAATGCCGTACCAATGATGAGCGCGTTAAAGCATTATTGGCACCATTAGAACACTTAGAAACGCGCTACCGAGTCATCGCCGAGCGCGCCATGAATACTCGCCTCGAAGGTGGTTGCCAAGTTCCTATTGGCGCCTTTGCCGAAATCGATGGTGATGAGATGACACTGCGCGGCCTCGTTGGTAATCCAGATGGTAGCGAAATCATCGAAGGCGTGATCACAGGTCCAAAGACCGAAGCGACGCAACTCGGTATTGCCCTTGCTGAAGAACTACTGAGCAAAGGCGCTAAAAGCATCCTCGACGCTGTTTACGCCAAAGCCTAAGACGATGAAAGTCTTACTGACGCGCCCCGAGGGGCGCAATCAGTCAATGGTCGATGCCTTGAATGAAAGAGGCATCGAACACTGCGTGACGCCACTGCTCTGCGTTGAGGCCACGCCTCCTCTGCCGCCTGACTCTTCGCATCCCCTAGCCCATGTCGATATGGTTATCTGTATCAGCGCCAATGCAGTCAGCTTTGCTGATGCTGCGTTTAAAGTCGATACAGCCCAAGTTAAAGACTGGCCAAGCGTACCTTATTTCGCCGTGGGTCATGCTACGTGGGAAGCGCTACAAGAGAAGGGAATTGAAGCTCTCGAAGCACCGGATGATTGTCAGCAAACAGAAGGCTTGCTGACATTGCCTGCACTGCAACATATCCAAGGCAAACATATCACTATCATTCGTGGTGTCGGTGGTCGTGAAGCCCTCGCTGAGCAACTGAGTGCCAGAGGCGCGAAGCTGCGCTATTGGGAAGTCTATCAACGCGCTTGCCCACCACTCGATGGCGTAGCGGTTAGCCAACACTGGCGAGACTTAGGGATAGATACTATTGTCGTGACGAGTGGTGAAGTACTAGATAATCTGATTAATCTAGTGCCAAAAGAGTTATTTGCATGGCTGCGCTCATGTCATATCATAGTCCCCAGTAACCGAGTAGAAGCTCAAGCTCATGCCTTTGGTATAACCCAAGTCACCAATGCCAATGCCGCCAACAGCAAAGCCGTGCTAAACGCCCTTAAACTCTAAGTGCTATTTAGCCCGATTTTACTCGAATTTCGGCAGTAGCATGATTTTAAGGACTGTTAAATGGATAACAACAAGCACGACGCCCAAAGCCCAGAGTCACAGGCTATCCCAGTTCTCGCCACATCGGTCAATACCGATGACGCTGCACCACACAACCAAGCTTCTGAGTCACAGGCGAGCAAGCCTGAAGAACAAGAAGTCAAACCTGCCGACACTAAGTCGCAAGCCAGTAAACCCGAATCGACCCAAACTGCGAGCCAAGTGGTGCAAGTGAATCGTAGCTCATGGGCTATTCGTTTTGGTGTACTACTGGCCTTAGGCTTGACCGTTTGCACCATAGGTGGTGGCTATTTGCTGTATCAACAAATGCAGCAACAGCTTCAACTGCAAGAGACGAAAAATCTAGCCCTGCAAGATCAGTTGCAACAGGCTTTACTCGTCCCAAATCAGCGTCTTGCACAACTTGAGCAACAACAACTCTCAGATGCAAAAACCTTCCAAGAGTTATCTAAGCTTGCCACAGATCAAAACCAGTTACAGGACAGACTAGAGAAACTGGCCCAGCGCAGCCCAACCCACTGGATGGCCTCAGAAGCCGAATATCTAGTAAACATGGCTGGACGTAAGCTTTGGCTCGAAAAAGATCCACGTACGGCAACCGATTTATTAAAATCCGCAGATGAAACTATTGCCGCGATGAACAACCCCGCATTACTGCCAATCCGTAAGGCATTGGCAAAGGATATTGCGGCGACCACCAATATTAAGAGTTTGGATATTGAAGGTGGTGTATTAGCACTCGATGCCTTAATCGACCAACTTGACAAATTGCCGCTAAATCGTGCCGATGCTGAAGCAAGCACGGCTGAAGATACGACCATTTCCGGCGATCTTAACGATTGGCAAAGTAATCTGAGTAAAACCTGGAAGGCGTTGACTCAAGATTTTATTACTATTCGTCATCGCACCGCCGATGCGCCAGCCCTACTTGCTCCAGAGCAACAATGGTATTTGGTTGAGAATATCCGCCATAAACTGCTGCAATCACAACTGGCACTCTATCGCTATGATAGAGCCGCTTATCATCAATCACTGATGATGGCGCGCCAGTGGATCCAAACCTATTTTGATGTTCAAGCGCATCAAACTAGCGAGGCCATTGCCGAAATCGACAAGTTGGCAACACTCGATCTTGACCCTATTACGCTAAAATCCTTTGCCGCTAAACCGCTGTTATTACAGTTAACCAGCTATGGTGAACTCACCTCTTCAGAGGAACCGCAGCTATGATTAAGGCATTAATATTTCTTGGTATTATACTTTTAGGCCTGTGTATCAGCCCCTGGATTGTTGGCAATACTGGCTATGTGTATATTGCCGCGGGTGATTACCAGCTTGAGACCAGTTTAGTTTTTGGCATCGTCATGTTAATCGTGTTTTATGCGCTATTCCAAGTGCTGGAATGGTTAGTGATCACTGTGATTAATCTGCTGCTACGTAGCCGTTTTATCCCGCAGCATTGGCGTCGCCGCTCCGCCAAAAAACACACCCTCATCGGCGCACTTGCCATTGCCGAAGAAGATTGGCCTGCAGCAGAACGCGCCATGATTAAAGGAGCCGACAACGGTGAACTGCCAGCATTAAATTTGTTAGCCGCTGCACGTGCAGCTCAACATCAAAATAAAACTGCCGAGCGAGATCAATATCTTGCCCGCGCAGAAGCGCAGCCTATGACGGCCAATGCGGTAGCAACCACTCGTACCCGTTATTTACTCAAACAAGGTGAATTAGCCTTAGCCAGAGCCGAGCTAGATAAGTTAGCCCCAACTAGCAAGAGTAAAGCCCCTGTGCTGAAACTCGCCCTCGAGTTATATCGCGCCCAGGAAGATTGGGAAGCGCTTAAGCTATTGCTCCCAATACTGAAGAAACGCCAGATCTTAGAGGATGCAAAGTTAAATACGCTGAATGTTGAAACCCATTGCGCCCTATTAAAAGCGGCGAGTCTAAAAGGGGAAGAAGCCCTAGAACAATGCTGGCAATGGCTTTCACGCGATGAACGTAACCAGTCTGAGTTTTTAGCGATTTATGCCATGGGCTTGTGCCGCTTCAATCGTAAAGACCAAGCGCTTAAATTACTCTCGAAAAAGCTACGTAGCTCGCCAGAGTCTGCACTGTTAGAAGTGATCCCACAGCTCGTCACCGCCCATGACGAAGAGATCCGCAAACAATTGCTCAAGCATGAAATCACCCATGAGAACAATGCTGATTACCAACGGTGTTTAGCGCTACTCTACCAACAAACCCGAGATATGAAAGAAGCCAAAATCCGCTGGCAGAATGTTTGTCGTCTTGCTCCGAGTAAAGACTCTTGGCTGGCGTTAGCACGTATTCAAGAGCAACTTGGCGAACAAGGTCATGCTAACCAAAGCTATCGTCAGGCAGTAAACCTATAACTTCTATCAACCGCAATCCATTAGGCGGATTGCGGTCCCTCCTCATTCAACCTTGAACATACTTGCCGCACATCATTTATAAAATATTAAACCCGATCTTAAGAATAGTTTGTTATTAATATGTTTGTTTTGATAGTTAAGAGACACTAAATGCAGTTTCTTTTGCGTTTTAAGATACTACATCTAGTTCTGTCACTTGTAAGTGCCATTTTTTCGCACTCCACCCCTTAAAATCCAGTTATAGCAAGCCATTCCGGCGCGTCAAAAAATTGACTTACACACGCGACCAAGCTAAAATTTAGCCACTTGTATCACAATTCAGCGTATTTGTTGAATTTGTGCATCTTCGGATTAACACACTTTGGCTGTTGGGAGCTAATTATGGGATCGATCATTACAACAAAGAAAGGTTTGCTGAAACTTGTTAAAGGGCAAATCGAAGTCGAGGTTAATGGTTCAAATCAACCCGCTAAGGATGGCGAACAACTCCCAAAGGGTGCAGTTCTCCATATCGGCGAAAACGCGACTTATGAAATCACTTTCGATGATGGCACCAAGCTGTCTAATGAAATAGAAGTCAATCCAGCATCTGCTGCGGTTGTTGCCCCAGTGACAGGTGAAGCCACACCTGATGAAATTCAAGCATTACAAGATCTTATTGCTTCAGGTGAAGACCCAACTAAAAATTTACCTGAAACCGCAGCAGGGAATGCACCAGCCAGTGATGGTAACTCTGGCTATGTTAGCCTTGCGCGTGATGGTTCAGAAGCTCTCGCCACATCAGGTTATAGCACTTCTGGACAAACACTAGCCGCATTTGCACCCGACACTCCCGAACAGTCAATTGCCACAGACTCCCCATCCTTGCTCGCTAACGACAGCATTACCGTAGATGAAGATTCCGTTGCCACCGGTAACGTCCTTAGCAATGACAGTGATATTGATAGC
>NZ_JTLE01000094.1:2749178-2778365 GCF_000798835.1 Shewanella sp. ZOR0012 | reverse complement strand
GTCGTGGCGGATGAAGTGCGTGCATTGTCTAACCGCAGTTCTGGATTTAGTGAAAGTATTCAAAAACAACTGAGATCTATTCAGAATCAGATTGAACAACTCACCCAGCATGTAAGTAAAGTTGCCGCACAGGATATGAGTTATATTATTGATGCAAAAAAAGATATTGATACAGCACTCAAACAAATTATCGTAAAGGCGGAAAAGGATTCTAAGGTCATTGCGCGCATTGATTCATCTGCGCATGAACTTGAAATAGCAATTTCAGATACGATAAGGGGATTACAATTTAGTGATATAACCTCTCAAAGTTTGTCACACACCAATCAAGCATTACATCATTTAAAAGAATCGCTCAAACAAGTCACAGCTATGTCTTATGAGGAGTTTGGAATTACCGGTGAAGACGTGACTGAAAAAATGAGTCGGCACCGAAATGAAAAACATAATCCCGTATCAAGGAATGAAATAACGAGTGGCGAAATCGAACTCTTTTAAATGGATATTATATTATGTCAAACATTCAGACCATTATCTTGCCAGAGCGATTTGACTTTTATTACCACAAAAATTTTACACGAGACTATCAACAAATCTTAACTCTTAAGGACGTTAATCATATTATTTTGGATTTTAGCCGAGTGTTATATCTTGATAGTTCAGCGTTAGGCATGATGGTACTGCTATATCGAAAAGCTCAAGAAAAGGGAATGTCGACATCAGTAAAAGGAGCTCATGGTCAAGCTGAGGAGATATTAACCATCGCCAACATGCAGAAAATTTATATCATCGAGTAACCTAGCTATGTCAGAGCACTCAGCAATTAATCACTTTGTATTGGTTGTCGATAATGATGCTGTTGTGAGTCAGTCTATCAGTGACTTTATTCATAGCAAAGGTTATAACGTGATTATCTGTGATAATCTTGAGGATGCTTTTTTTGAAATATCCATCAACAGAATTGATTTGATTTTAGTGAATTTCTTTCAGTCCGATGGTACAGCGTTGACATTGCTAGAAAATCTTCGTCAATTGAATAAGGAAATTCCAGTTGTCGTTGTAACTGATAGGAAAGAACCTCAGGCATTTTTAGATTGCTTTAAAATGGGGGTATTGGATTTTGTTGTTAAACCTATCAATGTTGAATTGTTTTGGTATAAAGCTGAAATTTTATTAACACGTATCAGATTGCAAGAAAAAGTTAAGCAGCAAAGTGTTGAACTCGAAAAAATGCTCTATGAAAAAGCAAGGGAAGAGCAACTGGCTCGTCATATTTTTGAGCATTTAGTGAATGTTGATAATAGCCAATTTGACTTTATAAAGTCATTTTCTCAAGCAAGTGCGAATTTTAGTGGCGATATTTTGTTAAATAGTGTCTCACCTAACGGTAATTTATTCATTATGCTAGCTGATTCAACAGGTCACGGTCTTAGTGCTGCCATGCCTATCATGCGAGTGGCAAGTACATTTAAAGCTATGGTTTATAAGTGCTTTTCACTAGTAACCTTAATCTATGAGCTTAATGAAAAATTATTTTACGAAAATCCAGATGATAGATTTGTTGCCTGCATTCTTCTTGAAGCCGATTTATTTCGTAATAAACTTTATGTTTGGAATGGTGGTATGCCGCCTGTTTTTCTTCACCTCAGACATAATAATCAATCTCAAGATAATAATTCGTGGCTAAATAAAGTGTTTAAGTCAACGAATATGGCGCTTGGAATTTTACCGCCAAATACATTTATTGCAGACATTGTTGAGATTGATTTGCCGCACGAAGGATATGCATGTCTATATAGCGATGGATTAATTGAACAGCCATTATTTGATAACTCTCAGTTTGGTATGGAGCGACTTAATGCTCTGTTTCATGAAAAGTTAGACTCCTTGCCTTATTTTTTTAAAGAAAATTTTGATAATAATTCTCTGGATAATCATATTGTTGATGATATTAGTGTTTGCACTCTTGATTTTCAGCGTCTTCATGACTGGTATCGTTCTCAAGATGTTAGGCATTTATTATCAAATAAGAATGGAGAGTTTGATTGGGATATCAAGATATCAGGACCTATGCTACTAAGTGCGGATTACTTGAGTATGCTCAACCAGTTTTTATCAGCATTTGGTTTTGCGACATATTTTTGTCAAAGAGTATTTACGGTAGTGGCCGAGTTATTTAGTAATGCTATCGACCATGGTGTACTAAAATTAGATTCTAGACTAAAAAATGATCCTGAAGGCTTTGAATTGTACCATAGTATAAGAGATGGCTGCGCAGATAGGCTTACTTCAAATGATTGGGTAAAAGTGAGCATAACGTGGAATGACAGGTATGAACTGTTGATCACTGTGTCTGATAGTGGCAAAGGATTTACTGGTTTTGATAAATCGATTTCAAATTATCCTGAACTTTCTGGACGAGGCTTATCACTGGTGAAAAAATTATGTAAACACTATGAATTAATTTCTCCCGGTAATATCACTAAAGTGGTTATGGAATAGGGCATGAGTAAAAAAATATTAATTGTTGATGATTCTGCTGCCATTCGACAGATGGTTGAAGCCACGCTGAAATCAGCAAACTATCTAGTCACTTTGGCTAAAGATGGCCAAGAGGCTCTCGATTTGTGTAGTAGCCAGCGATTTGATTTTATTTTGACTGACCAAAATATGCCGAGAATGGATGGTTTAACCTTAATTAAATCTTTGCGAGGGATGTCCGCATATATGCGAACCCCAATCATAATGCTAACCACTGAAGCGGGAGAAGATATGAAAGCCCAAGGAAAAGCGGTTGGTGCAACGGGATGGATGGTTAAGCCTTTTGACCCGCAAAAATTATTAGCAATAACCGCCAAAGTGCTGGGTTGAAGGTATCGGGGGCAATATGTCCATTAATATGGCTGAGTTTCATCAAGTCTTTTTTGAAGAAAGCCATGAGCATCTTGAAAGCATGGAGCAACTGCTTATTGCCCTCGATCTTCAGTCGCCAGATCCCGAGGAGTTAAATACTATTTTTCGAGCGGCGCACTCTATTAAGGGAGGCAGTGGTATTTTTGGCTTTACGGCGCTCACCAGTGTCACTCACGTAATGGAAAACCTACTCGATAAAGTGAGAAAGGGTACATTTGAGTTATCTTCCGGGGTCATTGATTTACTTTTGAAGACGGTTGACACGCTATCCCACATTCTTAGCTTGTATCGTGAAGATTCACCAATTGATTGGCAACAGGTTGAATTTGCTAAAAATCAATTAATTGCAGCATTAAATGGTGAGCCTTTTTCGATTACCCATTCTAACGAAACGTTCACTTCGCCAATTCAAACAGCAGTGCCACACACAGCAACGGTTTTACCCAAGGCCTGTGACGAGAATGATCTCGGCTTTGGTTTTTTTGAAGATGATGTCAAATTAACCTTAGCCATTGAAAATCAAGATTTTGGTTTTTTTGATGAAGCGTATATTGCGAAAGAAATTAGTATTGATGATTTAAGCAAAACGGTCACAAATAGTCAGCAACTTAGTACAGCGCCTGACGATGACTTAGGTTTTGGTTTCTTTGAGTCTTTAACAGCTGAAAGCATTGACAGTGAAATTGATGCTTTAGTGCAGATTAAAACTAATCCAGCACATCCCATCATTGAGCCAATTGCAGAGCCTATTAGTCATCATTCCGGTGCTAAAGTGCCTCGTTATACAGGCAAAGTCACGCAAACCGAAAAAACAGAACCCACAGATTTGGTTACTTCAAATGCATCAAATCAGCATGTGGCTTCTGCGGTCACATCACCACAAACAACTGTTGCGACTAAAAAAGTCAACACGACCACTCAAGATGCCACATTAAGAGTCGAAACCTCCAAAATCGATACCCTAGTCAATCTTGCGGGTGAATTGGTTATTACCCAGTCAATGTTGACCCTCATTGGTAATGAGCTGTCGGGTGAATTGGGTGAAAGGCTTAAGACTGCATTGGTCGAACTTGAGCGAAATACGCGGGAGATGCAAGAGGCTGTGATGTCGGTCCGAATGTTGCCAGTTTCCTTTGTATTCAACCGGTTTCATCGATTAGTCAGGGATTTATCAGAACAACTCGGCAAAAATGTCAATCTCGTGATCGAAGGTGGCAACACGGAAATCGATAAGGGCATGATTGAAAAGCTGGTCGATCCGCTCACGCATCTAGTACGCAATAGTTTAGACCATGGTATTGAAAAACCAGAAGTCAGGCGTGCGTTGGGTAAAGCTGAAACGGCCCAATTATCGCTTAAAGCAAGTCAGCGGGGGGGCTGTATTGTCATTGCTGTGCACGATGATGGTGCTGGATTACATCGCGAGAGGATCTTACAAAAAGCCCGAGAAAATAATATGCCAGTTGCGGATAACATGCCGGATAAACTGATTTGGCAACTGATTTTTACCGCCGGATTTTCGACCGCCAAGGAAATTACTGATGTTTCTGGCCGTGGTGTCGGGATGGATGTTGTTCGTCGAAATATTGAAGCACTAGGCGGACGAATCGATATCGATTCCGTGGCGGGTCATGGGGCTACCTTTGAAATTCAATTGCCACTGACCTTAGCCATTGTTGATGGGATGAGTGTGAGTGTGGGGAATCAAATCTATATTTTACCGCTTGTCCATATTATCGAATCAATACAACCCCATAATGAGCAGCTAACGTCCTTCGCTCACGAGCGTTTAATCCGAGTCAGGGAAGAATATTTACCCCTATTAAACCTGCATCAATTGATGGAAATCGATCCGTTTGCCAAGCGTCCCGAAGAGGGCATTGTGGTGCTCCTTGAAAGCAACAATAAACGTTTTGGATTGTTTGTTGATGCATTGGTTGGTCAGCAGCAGGTTGTGATTAAAAGTCTTGAAAAACATTATCGTCGGATCCCTGGCGTGTCTGGAGCCACCATCATGGGAGATGGTAGTGTCGCTTTAATTCTCGATGTGGAATCACTGGCCCAGCATATTAAGCATTAACTGAGGACATGCTAATGGAAAGTCGCACATTGCTCGGCCCTAAACCGGAATTTAGTGCCCATGATGAAGTAGAGTTTTTAAGTTTTGTGCTGGGTGAAGAACACTATGCATTGGACATTATGTCGGTAAAAGAAATAAGAGGTTACGAGCCTGTCACAAAAATTGCCAATGCGCCCAGTTTTATTAAAGGAGTGCTTAACCTGCGTGGTGATATCGTACCGATTGTCGATTTACGAATGAAATTTAATGTCGGAACAGCTACTTATGATGAGTTCACGATAGTGATTATGCTCAATGTTTGTGACCGAATTGTCGGCATCGTGGTCGATGCTGTTTCAGATGTCATTAAACTGGCGAGTGAAGCTATTTTACCCGCCCCGCAATTTGGCGCTGCCTTTGATAGTCGCTATCTCAAAGGTCTCGCAACCGTTGAAGAAAAAATGATTATTTTGGTCAATATTCAAGCTCTTATCAGCAGTGATGAGTTGGGGCTAATGGATACAAACAGTCTTTCTGAGCAGGAGTAAACACTATGGGTATCTTAGATATTTTCGGTAATACCGAAGAGCGCCAACGTCGAGATGAAGAGCGCCAACGTTATTTCCAATTGCTCGATAACAGTGGTAATAATTTCATGATTGCCGATAGTGAGCGCAATATCATTTACGCCAATAAAGCCGTACTGAATATGCTGTCAGAGGCTGAGGCTGATATCCGTAAACAGTTACCCCAGTTTTCCGTTGCCAAGATCGTTGGCAGTAATATCGATATCTTCCATGTTAATCCCGCTCATCAGCGCAATATGCTAGAAAGATTAACACAACCACATACGGCACAAATCAGCATTGGTAAGCGTACCTTTAAATTGATACTGACACCTATTATTTCCCGTGATAATAAGCATTTAGGGACTGGTGTTGAGTGGATTGACCGCACTGAAAGTATTGAAGCTGAACGGGCAACCCAACGCATATTAGAAGCGCTCAATAACACAAGCACCAATGTGATGATCGCCGATGCCAATCGAACCATTATTTATATGAACCGTTCAGTTGAAGCCATGTTACGCCGCTCTGAAAGTGAAATTCGCCAGGTTTTACCCCATTTCGCCGTGGATAAGATCATCGGTAGTTCTATGGATATCTTCCACCGTAATCCGGCGCATCAAGCGAGTCTGCTTGACAAGCTCGATCGTAAATATGAGTCGCAGATCAAAGTGGCGAGTTGTCATTTCCGTCTAACGGCAAGCCCGATTATTGCAAAGTCAGGTGAACGGTTAGGCACAGTTGTTGAGTGGCTCGACCGTACTGAAGAAGTACAAGTTGAACAAGAAATTGCTCGGATCGTTGGGGCAGCCGCTGCGGGAGACTTTACCCAACGTGTTGATAGTCAAAGTAAGCAGGGTTTTTTCTTAATGTTAGCGAATAGCCTCAATGCTTTGATTGAAACCTCTGATAGAGGATTACAAGATGTTGCTCGTGTGCTAATGGCCATGGCTGAAGGGGATTTGACCACGAGGATTTATAACGAGTATGAAGGCACCTTTAATGATTTAAAAAACTATTCAAACCAAACCGCTGAAAAGCTCTCTTACATGATAAGAGATATTCAAAAAGCAGCTGATACCATCAATACCGCATCTACTGAAATCGCTCAAGGCAATGCCGATCTGTCCAGTCGAACAGAGGAGCAAGCCTCGAGTCTCGAAGAAACTTCCGCCAGCATGGAAGAGTTAACGGGAACTGTAAAATTAAATGCTGATAATGCCAGCCAAGCCAATGCCTTAGCTTCAAAAGCTGCCGATGTGGCTGAAGATGGGGGAGAGCTTATCCAGCAAGTCGTGCAAACCATGGCGTCAATCAACGAATCCGCGCGCAAAATTGCCGATATTATTGGCGTGATCGATGGTATTGCCTTTCAAACCAATATATTGGCGCTCAATGCTGCGGTCGAGGCAGCCAGAGCCGGTGAGCAGGGGCGGGGGTTTGCGGTCGTGGCCTCAGAAGTGCGAAGCTTGGCTCAACGTTCTGCAAATGCAGCGAAAGACATTAAGGCATTAATCTCTGACTCGGTCAGTAAAATTGAGAGCGGCAATAGCCTCGTCGGAAAATCCGGCGATACCATGAAGGAAATTGTCATTGCAATCAAACGAGTGAACGACATTATGGCGGAAATAGCCTCCGCCTCTAATGAGCAAGCGATTGGGATCGATGAAATAGGCAAAGCCGTTGTGCAAATGGATGAAATGACGCAGCAAAATGCGGCGTTAGTCGAAGAAGCCGCTGCGGCAGCTGAAAGTATGCAATCTCAGGCGCAGCAACTAGCTGATAGTGTTGCAAATTTCAAAGTCGATGAGGAAACAAGCGTAATTGGCCGCACCTCTGAGCTTAAAAAAATAGCGACTAAAACCCCCTCATTAGCACGAGTGTCCACGAAACCTAAAGCAATGACGCCTAAGCCTAGGTTAAATAAAGTCGATCAAGATGAATGGGAAGACTTTTGATTGAGTGATCTCAGACCGCTAGGTAAGGAATATGTGTTTACATTGGCTCACTTTAAGGCGGTGAAGACCCTGCTGTATCGGTTCGCTGGTATAAAATTAGCCGACAGTAAAGACGCTATGGTGTATAGCCGATTAGTGAGGCGAATTAGGGTACTGAAATTGTCGGGATTTACGGCTTATTTAGAGTATTTACAAGCGAATGAATGCGAACACCAGGAATTTATTAATGCACTCACGACTAATCAAACCGCGTTCTTTCGTGAGCCGCATCATTTTGAGGTGTTAAAACGCTATTTACAGACTCATCCACACACAAAACGGATCTGGTGTGCTGCAAGTAGCACGGGTGAAGAACCTTATTCGATAGCTATGGTCGTCGCTGAGCATTTTGGTCGATTTAATACGCCGATTGAGATAATAGCGTCAGATATTGACAGTGCCGTCTTAAAAAAAGCGCAGACGGGGATTTATCCGATAGAGCGTATTGAGACGGTGAGCGATGAGCGTAAAACGTTATTTTTTCAGCGGGGTAAAGGGGCGAAACTCGGTCAAGTCCGTGTGATCCCGGAATTAAAGCAAATGTTGCAGTTTACTCGAATCAACTTAGTTGATTCTTTTTGGTCGATTAAAACCCCCGTCGATATTATTTTTTGCCGAAATGTAATGATTTATTTCGATAAAGCAACTCAAGAAGCCATTTTAAAACATATGGTGCTGTCACTAACGGAAGAGGGGTTATATATCGCGGGACATTCTGAAAATTTCAATATGTTTCCACAGATCCTCACCCCTGTAGGACAAACTACTTATCAGGCCGTAAAGGGAAAAACGAGTGCTAAGACCGAATATTGAATATCCTGCCCTAGGGCCAAATCGGTATTTTGATCACTTGTTTGATTGTGAAGCCGTGAAAATTATGCCGGGTGAATATTATGCCACTCGGGAGGGTAACTTAATTGTGACTGTATTAGGGTCGTGTATTGCCGTTTGCTTATATGATCTCGAACGGAAAATTGGTGGCATGAATCACTTTTTATTGCCCAGTTGCGATAATCATGGAAATGGTATTTTAGCTGAATCAGCGCGTTATGGTGTCTATGCGATGGAGTTGCTGATCAATGATTTATTGAAATTAGGTGCAAGACGGCAGTTCATTGAAGCGAAGGTGTTTGGTGGTGGCAACATGCTATCAGGATTAACATTACACAATATTGGCGAGCGTAATGCTGAATTTGTGTTGGATTACTTGCAGATAGAGCAAATACCCGTCATCGCTGCGGACTTACTCGATATTTACCCGCGTAAAGTGTACTTCTTCCCGGAAACAGGATTAGTTAAAGTTAGAAAAATCAAGACGATGCATAATAGCACTATTATGGATAGGGAAAGTGAATACCGCTTACGGATTAAAAATCTTCCGAGTGGTGGGGATGTGGAACTCTTTGGTGAATAGCAGATGGCAATAAAGGTATTAGTGGTAGACGATTCAGCCTTAATCCGCAGTCTGTTGGGCAGGATGGTCGAGTCCGATCCTGAGTTGTGTCTCGTTGGCATGGCTGTCGATGCCTATATGGCCAAGGATATGGTGAATCAATTTCGGCCAGATGTGATTACCTTAGATATTGAAATGCCAAAGGTTGATGGACTCACGTTTTTAGATCGATTAATGAAGGCAAGACCAACAGCTGTCGTGATGATTTCTGCCTTAACCGAAGAGGGCGCAGATGCGACATTCAATGCACTAGCTCTGGGAGCTGTGGATTTTATTCCTAAGCCTAAGCTGGATTCACCTCAGGGATTTAATGAATATCAGGATTTAATCCTCGAAAAAATTAAGTCTGCGGCAAAGGCAAAGTTGCAAAGCCTGCCTGCACCGACCATAACGCTGAAACCCAGTTTAAAATCTGCCTTAAATCAACGTACTGTTAATACCCAGTTAGTGGCTATTGGAGCTTCCACTGGCGGGACCGAGGCTATTTTGCATCTTTTACAACAATTTCCTGCGGTTATGCCGCCAATCGTGATTACGCAACATATGCCTGCTGGATTTACCCGTACTTTTGCAGAACGACTAAACAAACTCACTCGCCTTAATGTAAAGCAAGCTGAGGAAGGGGAGCGGTTATTACCTTGTTATGCCTACATTGCACCAGGGGATCAGCACTTAGAAATCATCAAAGTTGGTGGGAGTTTTAAAGCAAAGCTTAGCCAAGGTGACAAAGTCAGCGGGCATAGGCCATCAGTGGACGTGTTATTCCATTCAGTGGCTCAATATGCAGGCGCGAATGCGACAGCTGTGATCCTAACTGGTATGGGTAAAGATGGGGCCGATGGGATGGAAGCGATAGATAAGCAAGGTGGCAAAACCTTTGCCCAAGGAGAGCAGAGTTGTGTGGTATTTGGTATGCCTAAAGAGGCGATCAAACGCGGTGCGATTCATCATATAGTAGAATTGCCTCAATTAGGGGATAAACTGCTCCAGTATTTGGCATCATTAAAACGAGACTAGGTCATACTGATTTTTACCTTAGGCAATACATTAAACTAAGGTATTGATAATACAATTTCGTCCGCTTCGTTTGGCTTCATACAAGTTTTTATCCGCTAATAATAAACACTCTTGAAACTGATGACATTCGGTTGAAAATGCCAAACCACTACTCAATGTGACTTTAAATTCGGCGCCTTCTTCAACAAACACAATATGGCTAAAGCTTTCACGAATGGCATTAATTTTGGCAATCGCCAGCGGTGCGGGCATGTCAGGTATGACCAGCATAAACTCCTCACCGCCATAACGCCCCATAAAATCCGCAGGGCGTAGGGACTGTTGTAACAGGTGCGAAAAAGCTAATAGAACCTTATCACCACCTGAATGGCCATAAGTATCATTCACTTGCTTAAAGTGATCTAGATCCAGCATCGCGATACATACGCAAGAGTTTGCTCGTTTGGCTAAGCTGAAACTATGACGAGCCGCAACAAGGATTTGGGTATGATTCAATAAGCCCGTTAAACTGTCTCGGCTGGCAGAACTGCGTATATCATGGCCACGTTGCGCGCGGGAAATCACTTGGGTAACAAAGAGGCTGGGGGCTGTTTGTTTAGAGATAAGATCATCGGATCCCGCCTGAATAATGCTGACTTTATTTTGCATGGTGTCATCTGAGCTCAACACTAAAATAGGGCTTGAAGTATATTTATCGAGCTGACGGATCATTCTTGCCAGTTCTAAGCCATTTACCTCCGGCATATAGAGATCAAAGATAAATAAATCCGGTTCAAATTGCTCCAGGGTTGGCATGACGTGCTCGGGTTTGGTCATGCCTCTAACCATTAACCCATGGCTACGTAACAAGCTCGAAAAATAATCCACCATCGATTGCTGATCATCCACTAACAGCACTTTAAGGGGAGGCTTATCGGACATTTTGAGCCATTGATGAATTTTACGAACCAACAATGTTGTTTCGGCCGGTTTAACAAAATACTCGCTGACATTGGCACGAATCGCTAATAAACGCATATCAAAATCGCCACGAGAAGATAATACAAATACCCGAGTATTATTTTTCTCAAATTCGGTGGCAGCTTCGAATAGTGCCTCTTCGGTATAATCGGGCAAGATAAGATCTAATAAAATTAAATCGAATGGACTTGAGTATTGCACCTTGAGAAAGTCGGTAAAATTTAAGAAATGTTGCACATTAAAACCAAACTCGTGTAGTTGTTTTGTGATCATTAAGCCCACATTACTGTCATCTTCGATGATGGCAATACAGTATTCATGGCGAGACTTTGAGGGTTTATAGGGGCTTTGTTGCATTTGCGCCTCAACCACGGGGGCCGCAGGCTGACAATGCTGATTATTTTGCAGTAACTGGTGGAAAAGCGTATCTAGGCCTTTGATCACATTTAGCGTTGGTGCTGGGGTATCGAGAAGATGTTTCAATTGAAGCTTAAGCTTATCGACTAGATCTTTGGTCTCGATTAAGCCAAAGGTTTCACAGGAACCTTTTAAATTATGCACTTCGCGATAAACGGCTGACAGCATATGTCCTTGCCAGTTTTTCCGTAGTGAGATCCATAACGTAATGATTTGTTTCTTTTTATCAGGCAAAGCATGTAAGTACTGACGTTTGAGTTGTTCTAAGGATTCTTCAAGACTCATAAAACCATCACCATGATAAGGATTTACAGAATAAACTGGTGCACCGGTGCTGCGTATGCAATACCCCTTAAGGATTAATTAACCCAATTCATTTAGTTGTGTTTTGTTGGGTACCTTATGAGTGTAAACCAATGGAGAAAAAATGCGGCAGAAATACAGTGTTAATAACATTTAAACCTTAAAGCTACCTATTTTTAGCTGAAGTGATACTTTGATAGCGCTTAGTGGAAATAACCTATGAAATTAGAAAATAATAAGTAAGATCAATTAATTTATAAGCGTTAGCAATGGTAACAGGAGTGATTTCAACGTGAAGGGATGCGTAAAGAATATCAGGCACAACGCCAAGTTTTGTATATTGTTGGCTGTAACGGCCAGTGTCGTTGGTATTTATCCATTCTCGCTAAAAGCATTAGAGAAACAAGATTCTGAAGCCATCTGTATCCTTATCCAAAGTGAGATGCAAGATTGGCATCCAACCACGCCGCGTTATCAGGAGCTCAAAGCAAGATTCGATGAGCGTTGTCAGCAACCCGTAGCCAATGGCATAAAATCCCTAACTAACCAGCCTAAAACGCAATTCACTGCTCGCCATGATACGCCGGAGCAGAAATCCAATGTGATCCCTACCGAGATAACACCTAAACATACGCCCACTCCAAGCGCGATCTCACCTATTTCCTCAATACTCGAGGCGCTATCTATTCTTGTGAGTATCCCAGTGTTTATGATTGTGTTGACTGTAGCCATATGGTTATTTCGTCCATCGCTAAGACGATACCGAGCCGTAAGGTTAGGCCAACAGGGTGAAAAGCGAGTCGCTAACTTACTCAAGCAAGGACTAAAAGATGAGGACTACCGACTTTATCGTAATCTAATTTTACCCATGGATGAGTTGAGTGAAGGCACGCCCTCTTTGACAGAGGTTGATTTAGTCTTATTGACTCATTTTGGTGTTTTTGTTCTTGAAGTTAAAAATTACTCTGGCTGGATATTTGGGGGAGAGAAGCAAGCGCAGTGGACGCAGAAAATTTTTACTAAACAAACTCGCTTTAAAAATCCGCTCCATCAAAATTATAAACATTGTTTAGCGGTTGCCCATTGCTTAGGGTTAGTCGAGGGGCTCCATTCTGTAGTCGTTTTTAGTGATGAGGTGAGCTTTAAAACCCCATTGCCTAAAAATGTGGTAAATGAGTCGGGACTTTTGAGTTTTATCGCTCAATATAAAGTACAAACGAGTGAAACTTCTCAAAACACACATCTAGAATTTTCTCGCGCTGCAGAACGGCTCGATATCGCCAAGCAGCAGTCGAACTCTGATGCTAAGTCATTACACTTAAAGCAGTTTAAGCATCGTCGCGTTGAACCAACCATCACAAGTTGATATTAGAGTTAGATTCTCGCTAAGGTGATAATGAATGGATTATTGCGCTATCTTTAAGAACACCATTAACCCATAAACAATTGGAAGGATAGGGATATGTCGGATAACACAGGTACAGTGAGATTACATCGGGTGTTGCGTGCACCAGCGGCGTTAGTCTACAAAGCATTTACCGATAAAGCGGCGTTAGAACGTTGGTTACCACCTTATGGCTTTGTCGGGGCAATTCATGAGTTTGAGTTGGCTGTCGGTGCAGGGTATTCCATGAGCTTTACCCAATTTGTGACCGGGTACAGTCATTCTTTTAAGGTGACTTATACCGAGCTAATCCCTAATAAACTTATCCGCCATAGCGACCAATTTGATGATGCTAATCTACCCGGGGTGATGCAGGTGACAATTGAACTTGCCGAGGTAGCCTGTGGTACCCGTTTGCAGATAGTACAGGAGGGGATCCCTGCGATTATTCCTGAGGAGATGTGTTATTTAGGCTGGCAAGAGTCACTACTGCAACTTGCGGCTTTGGTGGAAGCGAAGACGGAATGAGGTCGTCAGTCATTGGGTGATATAAAAAGGGTGATATAAAAAAGACGCTTATCTCGAGTAGAGTGAAGCGTCTTTTTTTATTGGGCAATTTTATTGGCAAAGGATAAAGCCTTTAAAAAGGCTTAGTACCTAGTACCCGCAGGGCTACGCACTGGCAAGGTTTGCCAGATACTCATCAAACGTCCCTTGAAAGTTCACCAATTTTCTATCACGAATATCAATAATGCGAGTCGCTAACGAAGAAACAAACTCGCGGTCATGGCTGACAAAAATCAGCGTGCCTTCAAAATCTTTGAGGGCATTATTGAGCGCTTCAATTGCTTCCATATCCATATGGTTAGTCGGTTCGTCCATAATGATGACGTTGATATCTTGCATCATTAACTTACCGAAAATTAAACGGTTTTTCTCTCCACCGGAGCAGTTTTTAGCCTTTTTATTAGCATCATCTTCGGTAAACAGCAAACGACCTAACATGGCGCGTACCATCAAATCGTTATGTTTGGGTTGGCGCCATTGGTCCATCCATTCAATAATAGTCAAGTCATTATCGAAATCGCTGGTACTGTCCTGTGGGCAATAGCCGATAGCGGCATTTTCGGACCACTTAATCGTGCCTTCATTATGGATTAATTCATTGACTAAACAGCGTAATAGGGTGGTTTTACCCACACCGTTCTCGCCAATAATTGCCAGTTTTGCGCCAGCTTCGAGAATTAAATCACCGCCTTCGAATAAGTTTTCGCCATCAAAACCATGGCCAAGATTTTCCAGCACTAAGGCTTGACGATGCATTTTCTTGCCAGCAGCGAAACGAATCGATGGGGTAATTCGGCTGGAGGATTTCACTTCATCCAGTTTAATTTTGTCCATGCGTTTGGCGCGCGAGCTGGCTTGTTTTGCCTTAGAAGCGTTGGCACCAAAGCGGTTAACAAAGTCCTGTAATTCTTCAATCTCGGCGCTCTTTTTGGCGTTGCCAGCTAAGAGTTGTTCACGCAACAATGCCGATTGCGCTAAAAAGTAGTCATAGTTGCCGGGATAAATACGCAGTTCGCCGTAATCGATATCCGCCATATGGGTACACACTGCATTAAGGAAATGCCTATCGTGGGAGATGATGATCATGGTACATTTGCGTTTATTCAGCTCAGTTTCAAGCCAACTAATGGTATGAATATCTAAGTTGTTGGTCGGTTCGTCGAGTAGCAAGATATCAGGGTTAGCAAACAGTGCTTGGGCTAATAACACCCGCAGTTTCCAACCAGGCGCAACCTGAGACATAGGACCGTAGTGGAAAGACTCTTCGATACCGGCTTCAATGAGGATTTCGCCCGCGCGGCTCTCGGCGCTGTAACCGTCCATCTCGGCAAACTCACTCTCCAAGTCGCCCACGCGCATGCCATCTTCTTCGCTCATGTCTGGCTTGGCGTAAATGGCGTCACGCTCTTGCTTGATTTTCCACAGTTGGGTATCACCCATGATCACCGCATCGATAACCGTGTATTGCTCAAAGGCGAATTGATCTTGGCTTAGGGTGCCGACTTTTAGGCCTGGGGTTATGGACACGTTACCCGATGTCGGGGCGAGGGCGCCACTTAAGATCTTCATAAAAGTCGATTTGCCGCAGCCGTTAGCGCCAATCAAACCATAACGGTTGCCGTTGCCAAATTTTGCCGAGATATTTTCAAATAATGGCTCAGGGCCGAATTGCATGGTGATATTTGCGGTAGAGATCAAGGGGATGTCCTAGGAGTTACGTCTTAATAAAAGGCTTAAACCGGCTGCGTTGCTGACAAACGCCGTTGCAACAATCATGCTTATGTCAGCAAAGTCTTGGCCAAGATAATTTGGCCGCGCAGTATAGCGATTTCAAGCACAATATGCGAGTTACAAACAAATCCTTAAAGATAATAAACTTTGCCGATGAAGCCCGTTTAATAAGCACGCTGTGTCTCTTGGCTCCGCGCGGGAAGGGCATCTACGGAAGCGCCTTAATCCTTGAGTGATGCCCGTGATTAGCACTATCCATCTAAACCTTGGAGTGGTTAATTACTGCTTATTTCCACTATGGGTTCGCCTCGTTTACCCTCTAACGCGGGGTTTTGCTCACCAATCGCACAGGTTATTTTGAATTACTATTCATTAATGTGCATATCCTTTAGCGAAATTCCCGAGATTAGCCTTTTATTTATGCAAATTTCAGAATAAAAAACCGCTTAGGGTTTCAGTGCCTTCCTCACTGCCATGTCCCCTTAATTCGATAATTAGTCTCGTTAGTCGGCATGAGTTGCCGCTGTTGTCTGCTTATCGAAATACTGGTGTTAGCGATTGCGCCTTTATTTTCTTCGAGGCCGATATTTAACTGAATGGTAATAAAACATTGCAATTCTATGTTTGATTTCTGTATCTATTTGTATCGTCAGTAATATAGCTTGTTCGAATAGATATTACCGCATGGATCACTAGACACTTTTTCCCATGACACACTGTAATAGTGCCATGGTCTTATTTAAAAGATGACACTTATACTGCTATTACCGTAGCAAAAATATGGTTATATGGCTAAATCTATAAAGGTATAAGTGATGCAAGAAGAGAAAATCACTGGTCTCTATTTTGTGGAAGAACAGCAACGTATCTGGATTATCTATACCCTAAGGTATCCAGAACCAATAGATGATGTTGACCTTGAGACATATATGGAGCTGCTTGAGAAAATAAAAAAGACTGATGGAACACGCTATGATTTGTACACCTATCTCCTATCAAAGCAAAACAAGTGCACAGACATTCTCCAATTTCTTAAAACACACACGCACTGAAAATCAACTTTCACAGGAGGATTTATGTTGTTTACTCAGGGAAAAAAGTTGTTTATTTGATGCTTTAGATGCGATTACGATTAGCCGTTGGGAGCGAGGAGTCAATATTCCATCGCTAGCAAAACAGGCAGAAATTGTAGAAATTTTTGGTTCAGAATTATTTGATATTTATCGGCAGGATAAAAGTTTTGTTAGTGAAGGACTCGCCTCGATTAATTTATTTGATTCGAGTGTCGAACGTAGCGAACATCCTTATTATCGTAATAAACCTTATCGTGTCGAATTTATTGATAACCATCATGATAACTTTATGACTTTACTACAGTTGAGCTTGGTGTATGAGAGTAACCCCCGGCTTTGTTTGAATAATTGCCAATTATCGCAACCCTTTTTTTTGGGATTATCGCTCGTTGTTGCATTTAGTTTTGGTGAGCAGATTGTTGGGCATTGTTTGTTTTGCCGCACGCACGCTAAGGTCGCGCTCGAATTTATGAATGATGAAGTGGATTTGTTTGAGGTTATTAGCCATAACAGTCAGTCTAGCCCCGATACCTTAATGGTGTTTTCTTCTTTTGGTGTCACACCTCATATTGAAAACTATATGATGTCTGTCTACCTGAATGAAATGGCTTTATGTCGTTCGATAAAGTACTTAAGTTTCAGCATCTGTGATGAATCCTTAAAAAGGAAGCTTTCCCAATTCAAGTTACCTATTTTTAAAATTAGAACCTTAGAAAACAATCATAGATCTATAAAGAATTATTCCTTTTTTGCCAGTAGGACCGAAGTCATGGCTAATCGAAATTTGCTGAAATTATCGGTTATTCCTTCGGCTAAGTCTCAGACAATCGATCCTATTTTCTTTATGCAGCTAGAGACCAATATATGAATATACTCATTATTGATGATCAAAAATTTATCCGAGAAACGCTCAAGGCGGATATCAATAAATGTTTAGCCGAAAATGAAATTAATATTTATGAAGCCAGTAATGGCAATCAAGGGATTGATTTAATTATGGGGTTAAATGTATCACTCGATCTAATCATTATCGATTTGAAGATGGAGCAGGGCGATGGTATTGCTGTCATCAATATGTTGGCGACAGAGCCTCGGTGGATGTCAATTCCGATTGCCGTGATCAGTTCTTCCGATAAACGAACTCTTGAATTGGTAGACTGTATTATTCATACACTCAGGTTAAACCTATTGGGTGTGTTTGCAAAGCCTGTCAATGCCAGTGATATCTTAATGCCATTGCTTACGAACGACACCGAAGATGTGCCTGAGTCAACTACGCATCGTCATCGAGGTCACCGACATGCAAATATCAACGTTCAACAGTTACTTAAGGATGAACAGTTGATCCTCTGTTACCAGCCAAAGATTAATTTAAAAACCCAAGAAATTACTGGTTTTGAGGTGTTGTCTCGTTTATGTGATCGCCACCATGGTTATATTTATCCCGATGTATTTTTGCCTTTAATCAATCAACAGGGATTAAACAGTATTTTTTCGCGGATGGTGATTTCTCAGGCGTTGCAGTGTTGGCTACGCCAGCCTCTACTCACCCCATTTTCATTATCAATCAATATTACGGCAGATGATCTCACCTGTGAGGAGTTAATTGAATACATTATCGAGTCTAGTCGTGCTCATACGGGGATTCACTTAATTTTAGAGTTAACTGAATCACAGGAAATCATTAATCAAGATCGAGTTCTTAATTCAATTGCCCGACTCATTATTAATAATATTGATATTTCACTGGATGATTTTGGTAAAAGCTATTCGACCTATGATCGTCTTGATGCTATTCCTTTTAAAGAAATAAAAATTGATAAAAGTTTTGTCTCCGATATGGATATCAATCATCAACATTATTTAATTGTTGAGTCGACCATTGCCCTAGCGCAAAAGATGCACGTAAAAGTGGTTGCCGAAGGCGTAGAAACTGCCGCTATTGCCGCTATTTTGACAGCCTTAGGTTGTGATGTGGCACAGGGATATTTGTATAGTCCACCCATTGAAGGTCGTTACCTTATTAACTGGATAGGCCATTATCAAAGTGAGTGTTTAATACATGAATAATCATGGGCTTGAACACCAAGTGAAGCAAGCGCTGTCTGTTTTTTTGGCGCAATATCAACAGCCGCAGCAACAAGTGTTAAGGCGAGCTTTACTCATAGAGCTTGAACGCATGAGTCTGCAACTTATGTCACTCAACGCTGAAGAATGTTTTTCTGACCTTAGGCATGAGTTTTTGGGGATGACGAGTTATCTCGCCTTGGATGAGACGTTGTGTGTTTCAAATTTGGCTTCAGTATCGGCTTTTAACACCCAGATCCAATTGTTGTTAAATGCCGTAAAGGAGCAAGATAATGGGGAGTAAATATACTTCAAGCATGTACTTGCTTACCGGGTTATTTATTACGCTGATTATTATTTGCTTAACACTTGCCCATTCAATTAATGAATTTAAAGCGGTTTATCAAAAAAAAGCTCAGGCAGTATTTTCATCATCCCAAGATATGTTTTTACAACACCGTATTATGTTAGACGCATTGCGATCGTTTTTTAATGCTTCCGCTGCGGTGACCACAAAAGAATTTGAAGTATTTGCTAAGGATTTGTTGAAGATCAAATCTGCCGTTGCCTTCACATTAACCCCTGAACTCGAACTGGCGTATATTTCTGATCCATCCATCTTACCAGAACTTAAACCATTAGCATTAAGTATGATGGGCAACGGGAGTTTACACGCCAGACTAATCAATTATACCCTTTTGACCGTTAAGATTGATGAACCTCAGATGCCTTATTTGATTTATGCCATTTCCCAAAAAAGGATTTTGACGCGTATCGATCAAGAGCAAGATGTATGCATTACGTATCAGTTCGAGCATTCAATTTTACGAAGCGCTTTCTGTGATATCCCTGCTGCAACGGGGATTTGGCGCTTATTTGCCTATTCAGATCGTCAGTTTATTACATTGAACGAATATCAGACCCGTTTCAATTTACAGGTTTATTATCAGGTACCTCGAGCGGAAGTGATTGAGCTTTTCGTTATAATCCTATCAATTGCGCTTCTTGGGCTAGCATTTTCGCTACTATGGTTTTTTAAAGCGAAACATCAACAGCTTATTGAGCGCATTGAATGTGAAAATCGTTCGAAATTAGCGGTAATGGCCAGTATTAATCATGAGATCCGCACGCCAATAAATGCGTTGCTTGGTTATAGCCGGATGCTCAAGAAAACTCTTTCAATACCATCCGAGCCAGCGCAGCAGGGCACATCAAGACAGGAGCTAAGCCATATTGTCGATAAAATGATCTGGTCAGCAAATTTGCTTTATTCCGTTGCTGAAAACACATTAAATTACAGTAAGGCTGAAGTTGGAATACTCACATTAGATCAGCATGCGATTAACCTTAGAGAATATGTTGGTCGCATTCAAGAATACTATCAAGCTTTCAATACTACTTCGGGTAAAACCCTCACTGTGTCGGTGAGTGATACGTTACCTGACTTGCTTAAGCTTGATGGCACTAAGCTATTCCAACTTGTCACCAATATTATTAGTAATGCTTTTAAATACAGTACTGGTGAGCAGGTACACTGTTATATGGATTTACATCCTTCATTTAATCAAGCTTCAGCTTCGCCTATGTTGAGGGTGTTGATCCGTGATTTTGGTGAAGGTATGCCTATGCAGGCAAAGCGGGCGTTAGATAGTCCCTTTATTTATCAATCACTGTCCAGCTCCTATGGTATTTCGGGAATAGGGCTTGGGCTTTATACCTGTAAGCGATTATTGGAGCAGATTGGCGGTAAATTACGGATACGCAGTCAGCAAGGACGAGGAACCACGGTATTAATGCACTTTCCGTGTCAGTTTTATCACCAGAAGCAGGAGCCAATACACCGTTATACCCAGCAACCATTACTATTGGTGGATGATAATCTGTTTAATCTTGAGATTTGCCGTGGAGCTCTCGAGTCCCATTTTGCCCAAATCCACTGTACAGATCAGGCTGAATCGGCGTTAAGGCTATTTAAAACGCTGCGGCCACGATTGGTGATTGTCGATTATCGGTTAAAGGAGACTGACGGATTAGTGTTAATCCAACAAATGCGCCAGCTTATCATTGAGATAGATGATAGTACTTGGGAATGTCAGTATTTTCTGCTCTCAGCCAATGATAGTGATGAGATCCCAGCACTTGGGCGATTCCCCGATGTGGTCTTTATCCAAAAGCCCTTTAGTTTAGAAGTATTTTTGAGCAAATTAGCGGCAATTACGCCAGTATAGGATAGCTACTGGAACACTATAAATGCATTCGGCTTTCACATAGAATGGCCTTTATACATACTTAACCGACGATTCTAACGGATTGTGCTAATCCATCAGCAATACCACCGTCATGGCCCCGATTATCGCTTTGGGGAGCAAATGGCTTTTCTCGACGTGAAACAAACCTTTGGCTTTAGTCATGTGCGCGTAGGGCGTTGGGTTACGCGGGAAGAATCCTTAATTGCAGCTAATTTAGTGTTTGATTCGCTGGCAGACCTTGCCTTTATCCTGCATTTACCGCCCTTAACCTTAGGGCTAAGGCAAACCTTAAGTCTTGCCTTTGGTCATGGCGGGCAAATGGGTGTGCAGGCCCATTATGCTCCCGCGGCTAGAGAGCTGGCATTAGCAAAAAATGCCGGCGCTGGCGCCTTGGCCCATGAGTTTTGGCATGCGTTTGACCATTATGTGGCGCCTAAGGCGTTTTCGCGAACCACGGGACGTTTTAAGTGCGCCAGTGATCTCTGGCTTGCTGATCTGCCGCTCATTGATCATCCGTTAAATCATCGTTTAGCAGAAATTTTTCGAGTGACATTACTCTCTGAGGACAATCTAGCGCCGAGCGATTATGTACGCCGTGCAATAGCATTAGATAAGCGTTATGGTGCGCAGTATTTTGCTAAACCCACCGAAATGATGGCTCGGGCCTTTGAAGCGTGTATCGAATCCTATCAAGGGATCCAAAATCCATATTTGGTGTCTGGCACACGTTACTCTGCGCAGGCAAAGGAAGGAGCTTATCCCGATGAATCACATAGACAACGTATCTTTAATGCCTTGATAGCCTACTTTGAGCCATTAGGCATAGCGTTAGGGAAAGTAGGATAAGCGATCAGTGTTAATCGGCGAGTTGCTGCTGGCAGTAGGCAAGTTGGTGGCGAATGGCATCGAGCCATTGTGAGGCGCGGTAATCCATTAAATACCAAGGGCTGAGCTGTGTTTCGGGCTGATGATTAAAAAACAGCGACTCACATGCGATGAGTTTAGCTTTATCCGCACACTGCAACCAAATAGCGCTTGGTGTATGTGCTAACTCGGCTAAATGCTGCCGAACTCCTTGCTTGGTATCCTCATTTACACACTCAATGAGGCGATATTGTCTCAATAAATCTAGTTTGATAAAGGGATCTTCACTTTCACTGATAAAGTTTATTTGGAGTGTTGCCTCAGTTGTTTGCTCCCAAGGTTTCAGCGTAAATTCAGCCCAGTCTAAGCGCTCACAGAGTAGGGTTTTAGCGATTCTTCTTTCCCCTAACCAGTTATGAACCATGCAGGGGAGATGGATCGTCTCGGGCAGTTCAACACTGCGCCGTAAGCTGGGCAGTAGCGACATGCGCTGAACTTGTAGTTGTTGTGCCAAGGTCATCATAAGAACGATCGCCGTTAAGCCCGATGATGGCCAGCAACCGAGAGTTGCAGTGAGATCGGTGGCGACTTGGGTTAATGCTTTCGCCAGTTGCACACCTTGGTGATGACCTTGTACTTCAAAAGCATATTGCGATTCGGCAAAGCCACCATTGGCAATCGTAACCACATGACCATGGGGCGTGAAATGCTGCGGACATTGCGTACCATTAAAAATAAAGGTGAGACCTTTCGCGGCAGGTTGCCATTCCCCTGACGCATTGCCAATGATGGTGGCTTGCTCAAGCTTGAGTTGCTCGGCAAGTGCTTTGAGGGAAATCCTAGGTTGCGGCTTAGCCAATTGACGGTGCATATGCGTATGTGGCTGAGGCGCATCGGCTAAGGGGTGTGAATAGGGCATACTCGCAAGGACTCTATAAAGCAAAGAGTGCTAGTGTACTGGATCTTCTGTGCTGACTAAAGAATTATTGCCTACAAGCTATCGGTAAAATAATTAATAAAATTTTATAATAACAGTACGTTACACTGTTTTGTTTATCAGTATTACTTACTCACTAATCATCATAAACACAGGTATCTCAGCAAGAAACCTATACCAATTGCTCCAGAGTTTCATCTAGACGCGCCTTCGACAGGCTAAGGAATATATGTCGATTTGAATCGGTGGTAATCAGCAGCATGCTATAAACATTTTCATTTAAACCTATCTTACTTCATCCATCCTGTGCGCTGCTTGAGTTGAATATCCAGAGGCTGGTCGTCCTTAAATGTGTGACTGATCTTGTAAATATAGTAGATTACCCATATGCCGTATTGATAATAATTCGTATTAGCTTTACACTAACAGGATTTTAAAAGAGGTAGGAACAACTCCCCATGGCGAAAATAAGTAATCGCTTCTGGTTTATGTTACACGGCTGGGTATCATTGCCCATCTGGATTTTATTCAGTTTCATCTGCTTAACGGGCACGGTTGCAGTACTTAGTCATGAACTGACTTGGCTGACTAACCCCGCAGCCCGTGCGACCAATCCGAATGAGCTACCCGCGAAACCCGTTGATGAATTAATGCTGGTGGTGGAAAAGGCCTATCCAAATGCACAAGTCATGGGAGCAATGAGCTTTGAGCCTTATATAGTCAATGCCATTACTTTTACCGATGCCGATAAGCCTTATGCTATCGCCTATGTGAATCAATATACGGGTGAGATCCAGCAGATCAACGAAGGCATCACTTTTATCGGCTTTATGCGTTCATTACATGGTTGGCTGTTGTTTCCTTGGCAGGGCGGTTATAGCTTGGGGTATTACCTAGTGTGCTCTATGGCGCTCTTGATGCTTGTCTCATTATTGACTGGGCTCATTGTGTACAAACGCTTTTGGCGCAGCTTTTTTGCGCCTAAATTACGTCTAACGCAAGGAAAGAAGACCTTGTTGTCGGATCTGCATAAGTTATCGGGTGTTTGGTCGATTTGGTTTATCGCGATTATGAGCCTCACTGGGCTTTGGTATTTAGTCCAAGCTATCTTCTGGCATGCGGATATTGATATCGAGCCCTATGCACCATTGATTGCTGCCGAGCAAGTGCCGCTAGTACAGGCTGGCGATTCAAAAGTGCCAAGCGCCAATGTCTCTTTTACCGAGGCCTTAAGTTTAGCCAAACAGCGCTTCCCCGATTTTCAACCAAGTTATGTGATGCTGCCAGAGCATCAACGGGATATGTATCATTTAAGCGGCAGCGGCGATCATATTTTTTATGATCAATATTCCTATAATCTGAGCATTAATCCATGGACCGGCGAAATCGCCAGTGTCAGCTCGCCAGAAACCATGACAGGCATGCAAACCTTAATGCATATTGCTGATCCGCTGCATTACGGTACCTTGGGAGGGATTTGGACTAAATTGATTTGGTTCTTTTTTGGTCTGGTGCTTTCTGGGATGTCAATCACTGGTTTTATGATGTGGGGATTGCGCCATGTTCGCGCCTTTAAACAGGCCGAAACCACAGATTTGGCTGCAGATATGATTGGGGAGGCTCGCTAATGGCAAAATCAGTATTTTGGTTAAAGCATAAATACAAGCTCAGTGGCTTGATTTTAATCTTACCCTTAGTGTTCCTCTATCAGTCGCTTAGCCCGAGTTTTCCACCCGCTTGGCCGAGTCAGCAACTGGGGGAGTTTAAGATTGCGCCTATGCCGTTAGATTTAAAGTCGCCCTATAAACACCATGGTGATTACGTTAAAGATTTTATGTTGATCTTTGAACAGGGAGATGTGGCCCATATTCGTCAAGCTTATGCCAATATCGGCCCAGTGGCACTGCCATTAGAAGCCCTACAAAAAGGTGAAAATGGGGTGTTACATGGCAGCAAACATGGCCAGCATGTGCATGCGATTACGGGCGCTAAGTTAGCGGCAACGGACAGCTTGTGGGTGTCGATTCAAAATTGGCAGGGCGAATGGTTGGTTAGCCAATGGCCCGTGCCCGAGGCGGTGTTAATTCAGTAATAACGCTATAAAATTGTTTGTAGTAAAACCGCCCTCAGGTGCAAACTGTGCCTGAGGGTTATTTTTATCGGTTAGGTTTTACTGCATAGGATGTGATATGGAATTTACTGAAACAGAACTCGCGCTAATCGCGGCCGCTACACAAAAAGTGCAAATGGCGCAGCGGGTGCGGATGGGGGGGATTATTTTGCTTATCTTAGGTACGTTCACGTTGCTGGCAGGATTTTGGAGTCACCCGTACGCGATTTATATTGCCTTTGCGCTGGTGGTCTTTGCGGTCGCGCTACCTCAGTTTGGCCAAGGGCCAAAATATGAAGAATTGCTAGCCCTATTGCAGCAAAAAGCCGCTCAAGCAAAATGATTAATCTGCATCAAAGTGCTAAGAACGGTGCTAACAACAGCGCGAATAACAAAAGGGCTTTCAGCAAAATATTCTCGAACCTGAAAGTATTCTCTAGCCTAAAAGCACTTGTTACTTGTTCTTTCCGTTAGTTAAAGCGCTTAACGACAACCATATGGCGCCCTTATTCTTCGGGGTAGACCTTTTCTTTAAATTCGCAAAGATCCTCAATTATACAGCTGCCACAGCGCGGTTTGCGAGCTAGACAGGTATAGCGGCCATGCAGAATAAACCAGTGATGCACATCGACTTTAAATTCTGCGGGAACAACCTTTAACATACGCTCCTCGACTTCGACCACGTTTTTACCGGGGGCGAATTTAGTGCGGTTTGCGAGGCGAAAGATATGGGTGTCGACGGCGATGGTTGGCCAGCCAAAGGCGGTATTGAGCACCACGTTGGCGGTTTTGCGGCCGACACCAGGAAGCGACTCTAGCGCCTCTCTGTCCTCTGGGACTTCGCCATTGTATTTTTCAATCAAGATCTCACAGGTTTTAATCACATTGATAGCCTTGTTGTTATACAGGCCAATCGTCTTGATATATTCCTTTAATCCTTCCACGCCTAAGGCATAAATGCTGTGGGCGGTATTGGCCACCGGAAACAGTTTATCGGTCGCCTTATTCACGCTCACATCAGTTGCTTGTGCCGACAAGGTCACCGCCACCAGTAATTCAAAGGGACTGGAGAAATTCAGCTCAGTTTGGGGTTTGGGATTGTTTTCACGTAGGCGGGTGAGGATTTGGATGCGTTTTTGTTGATTCATAGTGATCCTTGTAAGAAGTGGGTTGAACGTTAAACCCACTACTTAAGCTGTTATCTCAATGAGGCTTAACTCACTTTGGTGATCCGCGCCCGTGTCACACTCGGCTGCGCTGCTGCTTGTGGTTGGAGCTCTTTAAGCTTTTTATCGACAATATTTTTCAGGGCGATAAGTAGGCCCATTACGATAAAGGCACCAGGCGGCAACATAGCGAGCAAGAAAGGGGTATCGACTTGCCATACTTGAATGGTTAAAGCCTTTGCCCATGGGCCGAGCAGCTGGTCGGCGCCATCAAATAGCGTGCCTTGGCCAAGAATTTCCCGCGTAGCCCCAAGCACGGCTAATACTAAGGTAAAGCCTAGTCCCATCATCAAGCCATCGAAGGCCGAGCTAAAAGCATTATTACGGGAAGCAAATGCTTCGGCGCGGCCAATGATAATGCAGTTGGTCACAATCAGCGGTAGGAAGATCCCTAACGACATATACAACCCATAGGCGTAGGCATTGACTAACAGTTGCACCGCTGTCACCAGCGCCGCAATGATCATCACAAACACGGGGATACGGATTTCCTTCGGCACATAGTCGCGCACTAACGAGACTAAAACGTTTGAGCCAATCAGCACCAGCATTGTTGCGATACCTAGGCCAAGGGCGTTGGTGAGGGTTGCGGTTACGGCTAACAGTGGGCAAAGCCCCAGCAGTTGCACTAACCCTGGGTTATTTTTCCACAGTCCTTGCCACGCAATTTCACGATAATTAGTCATGCTTGGCCTCACAATTCAGTGGTTGGCTGAAAATTTCTGTTTGATGCTGAGTAAAGTACCACACGGCGCGTTTAACGGCTTTCACATAGGCGCGTGGCGTAATTGTCGCGCCAGTGAATTGGTCGAAATCGCCGCCGTCTTTTTGCACCTGCCACTGCTTATCATCTTCAGATGTAAGCACTTTACCGACAAATTTGGTGACCCAATCGGATTTACGTAACTCGATTTTATCCCCAAGCCCGGGCGTTTCTTGGTGGGAAAGCGTACGAACGCCTAATACTTCACCTTGGGTGTTGATACCTACAATCAGCTTAATATTACCGTTGTAACCATCGGGAGCGATGGCTTCTAAGGCGATAGCAACGGGTTTACCCGCTGCGGTGGCAATATACGCAGGCAAGGCATCTTCAGTGCCGAGCGCCTCTTTATTTTGCAGTAACGTGCACTGCGCGGTCAGCTCATTGTCATGGAGTTCATCTGGGATCAGTTGATGTAAGATGCCCATCAGTTCTTTCTGCTGTTGCAGCTTTATTTCATCAAAGGTCTGTTGATTAACCACAGCCACTAAGCCGGTGCAGAGCAGGGCAAATAGGGCAAGTAGCAGACCATTTTTAATCATTGGGTTATTCAATTTTTTTCCTCAAGAGTCTTTGTTCAAGCTCGCTTGATTCTCTATTTCACAGGTCTAGCCCGCTGAGTGGCCATAGGCACGCGGACGCACATAATAGTCAATAAATGGCGCGCACAGGT
The DNA here is from genome assembly GCF_000798835.1 of Shewanella sp. ZOR0012. Classification (NCBI taxonomy): domain Bacteria; kingdom Pseudomonadati; phylum Pseudomonadota; class Gammaproteobacteria; order Alteromonadales; family Shewanellaceae; genus Shewanella; species Shewanella sp. ZOR0012. Next base: position 2,751,036 of record NZ_JTLE01000094.1, on the reverse strand, counting down.
TGGCGAGCAATACAGCAAAAGCAAATGCGTCGGGATAACCGCCTTGGGTACGGATGATATATACCAAGACACCGATTAAAGCACCGAAAATCAAACGGCCGCGTGGGCTGGTGGCGGCGGTGACAGGATCGGTCGCAATAAAGAAGGCGGCGAGCATGGTCGCACCCGAGAATAAATGGAACAGCGGGCTTGCCTGCATATCGGGCGACAGTAAAAAGCCGATGCTCGAGGCCACAAATAATCCTGCCAAGACGCCAGTACTGATGTGCCAACGAATGGCTTTTAATTTAAGCAGCACTAACCCGCCAGCGAGATACGCCAAATTGACCCAAAACCAACCTACGCCTGTGCCGCCATCGAATATGCTTTTGGTCATACTTTCAGTGGTGGTGAGCCCTAGTGACAAATCGGTTTTGAGGGTATCGAGCGGCGTTGCCATACTGATACCATCAATTCCTAAACGGAATTGATCCATCCCACCATGGGCACCGAGATTGAAGATAAGTTGCAAGCTATCGATAACACTTGGGGTATTGAGTGCAACGGTACTTGGCGCAATCCAGCTGGTCATCTGTAGTGGAAACGACACCAGTAGCAACACATAGGCAGCCATGGCAGGGTTAAACAGGTTATGGCCTAAGCCGCCATAGAGGTGCTTAACAATAACAATCGCAAAGGCGGTGCCCATCACGATCATCCACCAAGGTGCTAGCGGCGGGATCGCAACCCCGATTAAGATCGCCGTGAGCATGGCGCTGTTATCGCTTAAGCTCGCTTTGATGCTGCGGTTACGCAGTTTCATCACCGCAGCCTCACAGCTTAGGGCCACGATAATCGCCAGTAACACTTGAATAAGTGTGCCCCAGCCGAAAAAGGCGCATTGCACCACAAGGCCGGGTAACAAGCATAAAATAACCCTTTGCATAACCGTTGATGTATGCAAGTTACGGGTAACATGGGGTGATGAGGCTATTTTAAACGCCATTGTGATCCCTTTTATCTAATCTTGAGTCACTGATTTTTAAGCTAATCATTTTTAAAGCACTGAGGTTAAAATCCGCAGTGCTATTCATTTGAGTCACTGAGCGCATCCGCTTCTCTGGCTGCTTTTTTGGCTTTCGCGCGAGCAATCTCAGCAGCGACCTTGGCCTTTTTCTCATCATCAGGACTGAGTTGTGCGCTTGGTTCGGTGGTTGAGTCTGATTCATCGCCTGACTCATTGGTTGACTCTGGCTTAGCCTCTGTTACTAACTCGCGCTGAACCTCGGCAACCTCACTCGAATCCGCTTGCTGTGCGGCGGCTTTTTTGGCTTTCGCGCGGGCAACGGCAGCCGCGACCTTGGCCTTTTTCTCATCTTCAGGGCTAAGCGGCGCGCTTCGGGCTGAGCCTAATTCATTGCGTGATTCAACGTCAGAGCCTGACTTTTGCTTAGCGTCTGCGACTAACTCGGGCTGAACTTCGGCCATATCACTCGATTCAGCCTGCTGAGCGGCGGTTTTTTTGGCTTTCGCGCGAGCAACCGCAGCAGCGACCTTGGCCTTTTTCTCATCTTCAGGGCTAAGCGGCGCGCTTCGTTCAGCGGCTGAGCCTAATTCATTGCGTGATTCAACGTCAGAGCCTGACTCGGGCTTAGCGTCTGCTGCTAGCTTGGGCTCAATCTCGACAACATCAGTCGACTCTGCCTGCTGTGCGGCTGCCTTTTTGGCTTTTGCGCGGGCGACGGCAGCAGCGACTTTAGCTTTTTTGTCATCCGCCTCTGTGCTCGTAGCCGTTTCTGCTACTGGCTGATTCGCATTGACAGTCGCTTCAGTATCGCCATTGGCATCCGAGTCGGCCTTCAATGCCGTTTTTTTCGCT
>NZ_JTLE01000094.1:2722857-2749168 GCF_000798835.1 Shewanella sp. ZOR0012 | reverse complement strand
CTTCGCGTTTATCAAATAACGCATTGATTGATTAGCTTGGCAGGTTAACCTGCCAATATAGACTCAAACAATAAACCCCAGTTTTCACTGGGGTTTTGTTTTATAACCGGATGCGTAAAGGCTAAGTATTTTAGCCAACCTTAAACAGATTTTTGTGCTTATTTGCCCAAGTTGTCAGCTAACTGTTTAGCGCGACTGGCTGCCCACTGGTCGATCATCTTTTCCAGCTCGCTTGCACTAATTGGGGTATCTTTTTGGGTAGTGTCTTCACTCTCGCGAGCATCTAAAACTCGTACTAATAACTTACCGCTTTGTGAGTCAAGCAATTGCGACATGCTGCCAACCTTGAGCAAGTAAGGCTCCATACCTATTGCCTCTTTTGTCACATCAATGGCAATCTTCGCCGGTAATAAATCGCGTAATTTAAGCTCTGGTCGAGTTAAATCGAAATTTGTCACCGCTGCCTGAACTCTAATCACGCCTGGGCCCGACTCAGTCGCAATCTTGACTCCATTTTTCGTCAATTCATTTTTAAACTTAGTATGATAATAACGGCCAATCTCATTCTGCTCATTAGCCGTTAATAGATACCACTGGCCATTCTCTTGACGAATAAATTGTAATGGATCGAGCAACACTTGATTGTACTGGCGCAGATCTACACCCTGCTCCTTATAAATACGCTGATTGGGATTAGTTTCACTCGTTTTGAACGCATCAAAGGGCACAACTTGAAACCCACTCATCGCCCTTTCCTTTACCGAGCATCCACCCATCCCCAGTAAGACCGTCGCCATGGCAATCATTACCACTTTTTTCATATTTGCTCCTGCACTGATTAATAATTTGTTTTTAGGATGAACACCACGATAAGCGGGCCTTCTCCTAAGTAATATTCCAACCAACAGCCTTCCACAGTGGACACGACAAGGCAGCCCGTAACGACGACTCAAACAGTGACAACAGAACTCACTTTATCAAACGGGTTCAGCACTTTATCTTACTGATAGAATAGTAATAACGTAGATTTTAGCGATTAGAAAGTCGCGCAAGCATTTATCTGTAAACTAGGTATGTGCCATAGCGCTAACACAACATCTTTCATATGAAAAAACACCCAATACAACATTTCACTAAAGAAGATTGCAGATATACCGTTTTTCGCAGTAGGGTTGTTTTAAATACAGCAGGACCAGTACCTGCGGCATTTCGCAAATTGTATAAGTAATAATAGTTGCTAGCGAGCAAAGCACTTGTGCCAATTAGAGCCCAAAATGTACAGCACGTAAAAATAAATCAGTGGCCATACAAATGCGATGACTATACCTAAAAATTTACTTGTATTTTTGAAGCAGTGGATGACTGAACAACCCCATAAATAAAATAGCGATAACAATGATATTGTGTTGAGTAATATTTCTAATTTATTCATTTCCGAGCTATCTAAGCTCGAATCCGCTAAACGAGGGTCTCCAATATAGCTTAAAAAACCAAAATATCCCCACATCGCAAGACTAACTAGCACGATCAAAGCTAGAGATTTTGAATTCAAAAAATATTTCATTATGCTCGCTAATACGCCTCTATTACGTTGACAAAAAATCAGGCCAGCCATTTTAAATCAAAAACATAATATGCTCTCTGCTTACGTTCAAGAGATGAATTACAGGATTCGATCTAAGGAGGAGATAAGAAGTAACGGATGACCTACAAGGCAACAAAGAAGTTACAGGAGTTCACCCTCCCCTCGGAGTTGCCGCAGGGCATTTGCGTTGGTTGCGTGAGCGAGACATAGTCGGCCCCATAGGGAAATGGGAAGTGTCAGAATGATGTATGGAACATCATTGACCATGCACTTCACGACATTCAGGCATCCTGCCTATCAGATACCGAGAGAGCGTCAGTCAATCAGGGACAAGCGTCTGACCGCTTAATGCCCAAGGGGCTTTCAACTCCGTTAGGAGCCTCTTGGCTGCTTGTGAAAACAATAGCAAGGAGGACAGGACGAGCAGTCCTCCTTGGTCGATTCTTTATAAAAAATCTGGGGATGAAGCCCCACGACTTTGATTTTGCTTTAAAAACTCAAACGAAGTTTGAGTACCACCACCTACACTTGTGGTCTATGTAAATCAAACCGTAACGCTTCCGAAATCCCATAGTAGGCGGATGGGCCGCCAGCCCGCAGCACGGGTTCGGCGAGGGCGGTTTGATACACGCCGTCACTATCGAGTAAATGCTTGGCGATATGCACGGCAACCACTTCACCTAAGACTAACCAAGTATCAATCTTGTCGCCATTGGCGGCAGTTAATTGAATACATTGAGAAAGCTTACACTCAAAATTCACTGGGCTTTCGGCCACCAGCTCGGCTTGAACGATAGTGCCAGCCTTTGGGGTAAGTCCGGCAAAGGCAAACTCGTCCTCCCCGCGGGGCAACATGGCGGAAGTTTGATTCATTTTCTCGGCGAGGTTGCGGGTAGTGAGATTCCACACAAATTCGCCGGTGTCGACGATATTAGCAACACTGTCCTTCCAGCCCGTGCTGGCAAAACCGATGATAGGTGGTTTGTAGTTGAAACAATTGAAAAAACTATAGGGCGCAAGGTTGCGTTGTCCCTGTGCATTGCGGGAGGAGATCCAACCTATGGGCCTGGGGGCAATAATGGCATTTAAGGGATCGTGCGATAACCCATGTCCCTTACTCGGCTCGTAAAAATAGCGGTTTTCTACACTCATGCCTCATCCCTTAATCACAATGTAAATACTAAAGCATCATCTTACAGGACTTCGGCGAACCGCTAAATATTCTAATAGCTGAATAGCGCAAAGTATAAGGGGAACAATATGTTCCCGTTAGTTGATGCTGTTTAAGACGATGAACTTACCAGATCTTCACACGATCCTCTGGCGCTAAGTACAGCTTATCGCCGGGCTTCACATCGAATGCGGTGTACCAGGCATCTAAGTTACGCACGGTCAGCGCGCGGTACATGCCAGGGGCATGACCATCGGTCGCCACGCGGGCACGCAAAGCTTCGTCACGCATCTTGGTTGCCCAAGTCTGGGCGAAGCCGATAAAGAAGCGTTGGTCGCCGGTAAAGCCATCGATAACCGGCGCGGGTTTGCCATTAAGTGAAGCATGGTAAGCATCGAGTGCGGCCGCTAAGCCCGCCACGTCGGCAATGTTTTCACCTAAGGTCAGCTTGCCGTTTACATGCAAATCTGGGAATGGCGCATAGGCATCAAACTGTTTCGCCAGTGCCTCACCTTGTTTGGCAAACTGAGCAAAGTCCGCTGGCGTCCACCAGTTACGCATTGCGCCCGTCGAGTCGAAGGCGGCACCATTATTATCGAAGCTATGGCTGATCTCATGGCCAATCACAGCGCCAATCGCGCCATAGTTATAGGCGGCATCGGCCTTCGCATCGAAGAATGGCGGCTGTAAAATCCCCGCGGGGAAGTTAAGCGCGTTTTGCACTGGCAAGTTTACTGCGTTGACGACTTGCGGCGTCATCCACCATTCACCTTTATCCATAGGTTTGCCGATTTTGGCGAGTTGATGGGCATATTCCACCTTCTCACCATTGATGGCATTGGCGTAGGCATTGGTTGGCGATACGGCATAGGCATCGTAATTGCGCCATTTATCAGGGTAACCCACGCCAACGGCGATGGTCGCGACCTTAGCTAAGGCTTCCTGCTTGGTTGAAGGGTCCATCCACTCGAGTTTTTCGACCCGCTTACCAAAGGCACTGACGATGTTATCCACCATAGTGCTAACTTCGGCCTTGGCCGAGGCCGGGAAATAATGCTCGGCGTAGGCGCGGCCCACGGCATCACCAAGGTACTCATCCAAGGCACTCAATGCGCGTTTATCGCGGCTGCGCTGCTCGGGTGTGCCCGACAGTTTAGTGCCGTTAAAGGCAAAAGAAGCGTTATCGATAGCCGATGGCAATACATCGGCGTGGCTGTTGATATGGTGGAACACCAGCCAGTCTTTCCACGCATCCAACGGCTCAGAGGCCACCAACGCCGACAGCCCAGTAATGGCACTGGCGTGGTAAGCGGCAAATCTATCTTGCTTGCCAAGCTGGGCGGCATCCAAAAAGGCTGTCCAGTCGATGCCAGGGGCTTTAGCGTCAAAGTCGGAGCGGCTCCACACACCCGATGCCTTAGTGAAATCTTCACTGTCTTCACGGCTGGCGTGGGCGCTAGCGATCTTGTGTTCGAGAGCAAAAATACGATCTGCACGGCTAGCAGCATCGCTGATGCCCGCATCGGTCAACAGGGTTTCGATATAAGCGCGGTAAGCGGTGCGGATCTCGACCATTTTAGGATCGTCCGACAGATAGTATTCGCGCTCGGGTAAACCTAAACCGCCTTGCAGCAGGTAAGGCAGTACTTCACCCGGTGTCGCCAAACCTTGGGTGACGAAAATACCGAAGAGGTTTTCAGTGAAAAAGTCGGTGGCATTGAGCGGGTCCACATCGGCGCGCAGGTTAGCACCAAGCGCCGCCGATAAAGCCTGTTTATCCGCAATGGCTTGATAACGGGCTAAATCGGCTTCCATTGGCTTCATGCCCGCCGCATCGATTGCCGCGGTGTTAGTGTACGCCTTGTAGAAATCGGCAATGCGCGCATCATCGCTGCCAGCGGGGTGTTCGGCCTTGACTAAGTCGGCAATCAGGCTGGTCTTATGCTTTTCCGTCTCTTGGAAAGCCACTAAAAAGGCGCCCGTGCTTGAGCGATCGGCGGGGATCTCTGTGGTTTTCATCCATTCGCCATTGGCGTAGGTATAAAAGTCATCACCGGGTTTAACCTTGGGTGACATGGCCGCGAGGTTAATGCCAATTGGCATGGCGGGTTGGCTAGCAGCAGGCGCTGCACTGGTTTGTACTTTTGCTGTATTGTCGCTGGCGACGGTTTGATTGGTGTTATCACCACAGGCAGTTAATCCCGTCAGTACTGTTGTTGACAGTAATAAGGCGGGGATCAGGCGGTCCGACATAAGAGACTCCTTCCGTTGTTATTCTTGTATTTTTGGTATTTTGGCTAATCTAGATGCTTGCTAGCATGGTCAGGCAGTGTAACTGGCGATATGGTGGGATGTAAAAGAAACTCACACTTTATGATAGAAAGTTAATGCAAAGTCTTTAATACAGGCTTTTGAGCGGCGAGCCCAAAACAAAACAGCCGATGACTATCGGCTGTTTTAATAACATGCGAAGTTAGAGTTTGACTTGGGTGTACTGAGTCCACGCCAGCAGTTGCCCCATTTGCGGGACTATCCAAACGGCTGTGTCCTTATTTTGATAAACCCGATAATAGAACAGATCTTCATCGCGAATATCGTGCTTACGAATCGCGCGGTAAAACTGCATGGCCGAGTGGCTCACCTCATCGGGTTTGGTCAGCTCTTTTTGTGATACTTTGACATGAAAAACATCCACATTGAGATCACCTATCTGGGTTTGATATTGCTCAAAATCGCCCCGAATGGTGTACTTAATCGGTGTGGTTAAACAGTCCTGATCGGTAATGCATGAGGTGGAGTAAAACTTGCCTCGGCTTTGCCCCTCGTACACCAGCGACATGCTGAGATCCGTGCGAACCAGTAACTCACCAGCCACCGGAAAATAAATATCCGCATGGTAGTTATGCTCCAGTAGCTCCCCAACCCCTTTATCATCAACAGGTAAGACTACGCGGTTGTAGCGGATCCGCTCTTCCATCTTTTTACTAAGTGGAATAAATTCCGCCATACTCAGGCCAGCGGGTTTAGCATCAATCGAAGTGATATTGATGATGCCTTTGCCAGTACAATCCTTGGCATCTAACGCAGGGCATATTGCCATCGAATAGTTTTTACCATCCGTTGACGCAAAGGCACTGAAATAAGGTAAGCCATCGATATGATTGCCTTCTGGGGCTAAATGTTTTTGCCACCATGAGGGGTGTAAATGCTCTTCATCATCGATATACAACACCTGCGCCGTACCTAAGGTGCCACCAATATTCAGGCTGATATATTTATCGGCATTCCATTTCGCGACATGCTTCACCACAGCATGGTGATCGCTCCAGTACCAGATCAAGGTGAGGATCATCCCCAGCATGACGATACCAGCAACCTTAGTCCAAGCAGAGACACCAACAATCGCATCGCGGATAGCATCGGCATCGTTAATCGCCAACATTTTTACATGGGACTGTTCTGAGACATGCAATTGATAACCGCGGCGTGCCACAGTTTTGAGCTGTACCTCGGTATAAGGCTCTAATTTTTTACGTAATGTGCTGATGCATTGAGTCAAAGAGGTTGGTGCGACCACGCGATCTGGCCAGCCTACTTGTAGCAATTCTTCCTTGGTAAAAATGGCATTCGGCGATGACAGCAGCAACACGAGTACGGCGGCTTCTGAAAAAGTCAGGCCGATCTCGGTTCCATGAACATGGTCAACCAGCAGCTTGGCCTGTTCATCTAGCATGAGGTATGAAGTAATTTTATGCATGTTAAGCGCCCAAAACTAAGCCAAAACAATAGACTATGATTGCGCTAACAACGGGCAAACACAGTGAAACTCAGTTTCACCCGAGAGCAACCGTGACTTGTGGCTACCAAATCAAGATGGCTTATTTTACCTTTTAACAACATAAAATACTGTGACTCTACACTCAGTTTACCTATTGTTTTTTAAGCGTAAATTTAAACTAATGCAGGGGTATCTAAACTTCTTGGCGATTAAAAATAACGCAACAAACCAGTAGCAAAACAGTCAACCAGCCCACAAATACACCATACATTAAGGGCAAGCCCATACCCGTTTGGGAAATTAGGGCGAGAGTACTCTTTGCCGATAAGGTATCGGCAGGGTTTGCGAGTAAGTTTAAAGCCCGGAAAAGATCGGTAGGATTGATTAAAATCAATAGGTTAAATAGTTGACGATTGAGTACTTCAGCCATACTGACGAGGGCTGTTAATAGTACCAAATCGTAGACCAACACCAACACAAACCAGAGCAGCAGTAATACACCTAAGGCTTTGGCTTTTTCCCGCACACATAGGCTCACGCAGTAACCTAAGAGTACAAACACTAAGGACAATAAAATTCCGCTACCCATCAGATGAATAAAGCCAATCACTAAGGCCAGCCGTGCGTGTTCGGCTCCAAGGACAAGCAGCAACAAGGCCGTTAAGCCAAATCCCAATAAACAGGCAGTGGCCATCACATAGGCGTGGCCGAGTAATTTGCCACAAACCAAATGCCAACGGGCTAAGGGGTAAGTCAGCAACAACAGCAAGGTGCCCGATTCCCGCTCACCAACAAAGCTATCGTAGCTAAGTAAAATGGCACCCAAAGGTAAAATAAACACCGCGAGCGTGACTAAACCAGAAAAAATTTGCGCGCTCTCAAATACCACTAAACTGCCCGATACTGCGCTGCTCATAAAACTCACACACAGCGAAAGAATCAATAACATACCCGCCATAAGCCATAACCAACGGTTACGCAGATTGTCTTTAAATTCTTTTACCGCAACGGCTTGAATCAATGTCAGCGCCATAGGAGGACGAAAACTCGACAAGCCTTGCTGTTGATCTAACTGACAGATTTGGCTCATGCCACTAACTCCGAATTAAGGTTTTCTGTACCAGCAAAGGTGTTGCAACTGGACGCGCTCTGGGGCTGAAGATTCGCCATATAACAATGGAAAATATCCTGTAAACTCGGCGGCACAATAGAAAACTCATGGATCTTCAGGGAGTGTAATTGCTGTATCACCTTGGCTTTTAGCGCATCAGGCACCCTTAAGCACACTCGGTCTGAGGCTGAGGGTTCTAACAGTGAGGCGAACAACGCTTGGCTTAGCAACTGCTGATATTGCAGCGGCGTAAAGTGATGCAATTCAATCAGGCTGGGTAGCGAGGTTGCAGCCCTAAGACTATGCAAATTCCCCGAGGCAAGCATCTGGCCTTGGCCTAAAATCAGCGCGCTATCCATTTGATCTTGCACTAAACCTAACTCGTGGGTACTGATAATGATCGCGCAGCCTTGGGCCTTAAGTTGCGCCATTTTTTGATACAAAAAGGCCGATGCCAGAGGGTCGAGCCCGACAGTCGGTTCATCCAGCAGCAACACTTTAGGGTCGGCCAGCACCGCCTGCGCTAAGCCTAAACGTTGGCGCATTCCCTTGGAAAAGGTGCGCAGCCGTTTATCCTTAGCCGCCATCAGACCAAACTCTTCCAGTAAAAGGTTGACTCGCACAGGTTCAACCCCCTTAAGCTTGGCAAAGTAGCTTAAGAGTTCATGCGCCGTCATATTGTCATAAAAGCTTACATTTTCAGGCAAATAGCCTAAAGATAAACTCGCATTGACCCGCTTGGCTTGTACCTCTTGCCCCTGCACAAATAACTGGCCCGCGCTTGGGGATACCAAGCCTAAAATCATTTTGATCAGCGTAGATTTACCGGCACCATTATGGCCTAGCAGCGCTAAGGTTTGGCCTGTAACCACCTCAAAATTAAGATCTTTTACCGCTTCAAATTCGGCATACCGCTTGCTCAATCCAACGGCCTTAACAGCCACTTGCCCTTGGGCGGCAGTTTGCTTTGTCATTAATGTCAGCGCCTGTGGATTGATGGCGTTGTTGGTAAAATGGCTCATATTCCATCTCCCTCTGTGGTCAGTCGCATTAAGGGGAAACTATCACTCACACCGCTGTCACTCGTTGGCTGAAACTGCCGCTCTACCCAACGCAGCAGCAATACCACCGGGCTTTCCATCAGTAGTTTCGCCTCGGGATAGAGCCAAAATAGCTTGTCTAAATTGTCGTTAGGTCTGTGGGTAACATCCCCCACTCCGTCGCCATTAGCATCCCAGCCGCGGTATTCAGACCAGTAATTGCCCTGCCCCTGATAACTCCACTCCAGCTGCGCCTCGCCGACGTACTTAACTTGGGTCTGATTGGCTAAAATACGATTATGCCAAAGGCGGTTTGCTTCACCGCCCATCGCCATGCTGATCCCAGTATCACTGTGACTAAATTCATTATCTTGAATGCGATTATTCTGCGCGGCGTAGATAAAAATGCCCTTGCCTTCGTTACCGAGTTCTACCGAACCTTGGGGATGCTTCACGTCTGTAGCGATATTCGCCTGAATATGAGAGTCGTTGGTGATATTGAGCAGAATGCCAAAGTCCCGCGCTTGGCTGACGCGATTATGGTGCAGGTAGATTTGTTGTGAATTCATCAATGCGTAGCCGCCGTCGACGCTAATCGCTTGATTGTTTGAGGCTTCATCACCTCGGGTATACATGTAGTGGATGCCGTATTGAAGCTTAGCGAATTGATTATGGTGAATGTTGCTGTCCGTCACCGACTCGAGATATATCCCATCGCGGACAAAGATAACATGATTTTGTTGCACATCGGGCGCGGTCACATGCTTAAGGAAAATCCCATCGCCTCGGTCTAATACATAGATAGCGCCATTGCCACTGATGCTATTTTCAAGAATACGCGGCGCAGCAAGTTGCTCGCCATAAATCCCAAAGCCATCCCCGACAAGACGATTGCCCTTGATAAGCACCTCGTCTGCCCCGGGCTGCAATAAAATGCCTGCATCGTGATAATAAAGATCCCGCCCCCAATGGCGGATATTGAGTCCTTCGACAATCACTTTGGGTGCAGTAATGGTGAGGGCGCTGCCTTGGCGTAGGGCATCGAGGGTCGCGCCCGCTTCGGCCTTAATATGAATGGAGCGGGTGACACTGAAATTACCTTCATACACTGCGGTATCAAGTACGAGTGTGTCACCGTCCTGCGCCTGCGCCAATGCGTGGGTTAAAGAGGCAGTATCTTTAACCCTTAACTCCTGCGTCACACCGATAAAGGATAAGGTGCAGAGCCAACAGAGGAGCAATAAACGCAGCATGATCAATCGCCTACTTATCGCCAGCGAGTAATTCGAGAGTGATATCTTCAAAGGTTAATACGCGTCCACCGTATTCCTTTGCAAAGGCTTCGGCGGCGGCTTTAGTGCTAAAAGGTGCGACTGCTGGCCCCATCACGGCTTTTTTACTGGTGCCGTAAACATAAAATGCGCTGGCGGCATCGATAAAGGCGCCATCATCAGGCTGTTCCCAATCGGTTGTCGCGGCGTCATGCACCATCATGTAAGCAATTTGTCTTTTATTTTCAGGCTGTAAGGCAAAGTTAAACATATCGCGGCTAGAGCAAAACTTAGGCACCATCTTCTCGGCCTTAAGGTGTACTTGACCCTTTGGTCCAGGGTATTTAGTGATCACCATACCGCATAGGTGGCAACGATCATGCTCGTGGATCATCTCGGCTTTGTGTTGGTGATCGGTCGCTTCGCTCTTATTGCAGCCTAATAACAAAGGAGCGAGTAGTAACAACCCAAAGAACTTTTTCATGCTGTTAATCCTTTGAAAAATATCAACGCCTCGCCAAGGCACCTTGCAGGGACAGACCTCTTGCGACGAGGGTTGATAAAAAAATGGTTCATCAAAGGCCGAGGCCTTAGTACATCGTTAAATCGCGTAGTTTTGGCCCGCTAACAGGATAAAGAGTCGTAGACACATCATCCCTACTACCGCACACATTCCCGACATATAAAACGCTTTGGCCGAATGGCTAAAATGTTTACCCGTCGCAAAGTTCAGTAGCAGTGGCGCGGCAAAGCCGATACCCACAACACCAATCCAAAATACGCTTGCCCACACACCTTCATGGAAGGCGGCAAAAGCAAATTGACCACCGGCATTACCCGTTAATAGTGCTGTCGCGATCATGAAAATAAACATGGCTTCGGCGAACATAATCGGCCACTCAGCGCCGTGCAGAATCTTCATTTCGCCGCTGTGCAAGGGCTCTTTAAATAACCACACCGCCAGCATTTTGGCTGAAGCGCCACCCGCGGATAGACCCGAGGCAATAAACAGCGCAGGGAGTACCGAGGTGTTGATCAGCGGGAAGCGGATCAGCGCAGAAATCAAGAAGCCTGTGTAAGCACATACAGATAACGCCAGCACTAACGCGAGCGCTTCCATTGGGCGTCTAAAGCCTTTTAACTTGGCAATAATCGGCGCTAAAAACTTCAATTGTGGGATGGCCATCAGCTCTTTTTCGAGGGCTAAAAGTGCTACCACTGCCACTAACGGGATATACACCGACAGCGCAATAACACCAATCGACATCACAGAATTTAAGTTATAAAACACCAAAATTCGCCAGAAGAATAAGGGGTTAGTCAAGTCGAGTACCAGACATAACATCCCTAAGCTAATGGTCACAAAGGACAGCAAGGTCGCGGCTTTTAAGAAGGCGGTATTTTCAACCTGGCCTAGGTAAAAACGCAGCGCCAGCGCAATGGTTAACGCCCCGCCCGAAATCCCCGCAAAAAATAAATACACTGCAATCGGCCAAGGCCAAGCAACGCCTTGGGATAAGCCGAGGGTAAATTCCATACTGGTATCCATATTTACACTCCCAGTTTGACGATTGGTATGTAACGTAAGCTCGGCTCAGTACCAAACTGCGGCTTAATCCGCACTGAGTCTTTTACCGCCAATAACTTACTGACATAGGACTGAGGATCATTGGCATCACCAAAGATCAGCGCGTCGTACTTACAACTCTGCACGCATGCCGGTAGCTCGCCCTTAGACAGCTTGCTATGCAAACAGAAGTCACAGTTATCAGCCACATCCGTCTCTTTGTTGATGTAACGAGCGTTGTAAGGGCAAGCACCAATACAGTACTTACAACCCGCACATTTGCTCGCATCCATAGTCACGATGCCCGTTTTCGCGTCGCGGTGCGCCGCGCCCGTTGGACAAACCGTGACACAGGGGGCGTTTTTACACTGCTGGCAGGAAACCCGCACAAACTTACGCTCACAGTCGCAACTCATCTTGCCGCAGTGAGGGCAGGCTTGACCTTCAACACGACCACTTTGCTGCTCAAGGATCACCCGAGAAACACCCGCGGGTAAGTTGTTTGCTTGGTTACAGGCGGTTTTACAATCACCACAACCGACACATTTATTTTGGTCAAACACCATGACGTAATGGGACTTATGGGCGCTGTCAGCATCTTCTTTGACCGAACAACCCGCTAAAGGTGTTAACATCAAAGAGCACATGCCAGCGCTTTTAAGGAACCTCCGTCTCTCTATATTTTCACTCACAACATCCTCCATCTATCGGTTTTATACCGACGTTTTTATTTATATCGTTATCGTTCCTACATGCCTGAAAATGGCTAGCGACTTGATTAATATCCACTTTCATTCAATTTGCTTTGAGCCTTGCCAATGGCGTTTAAAATGGCCTCACAATTAATCTCTGCCGTTGGCTGTGACAGTAGTGCCTGCCAATGGTCTATCGCCTCTTGGTAACGCCCATGAAGATACGCATCGGTGGCCTGTAACATGCGGGTCTGCGGCTCAAAGGGCGCAAACGCCAAGATCTGTGCAATCAGCGCTTGGGTTTGCGGCGTCATTTGGCGACCATCGCGGTAATAGAGTGCATTCGCTTTAGCGCCGAGCACCTCGGCATCCTCTCCCACCAACGCAAGCAACTTGTCCAAGGTCTGCACCGCATCGCTATATAAACCACCCGCGCTATAGGCCTGGGCAAGTGACATCAATGCCAGCGGGTTTTGTGGTTGATCGTCAACTAGGCGAACGGCTTTGGTAATGTCGGCTGCCACTAAGTAGTCAATATGTTCATTGACTATGCCCTTATCCCAATCCTGATAACGCCCCGTTTGGCTGTAGATAGCGAGCGTCATAGCAAGCAATACACCACTGCACAGCACTGGCAACCCAGAGGAGACTAAAGGCAGCCCCGCAACGGTTTGCTGTTGATTTAAGCGTGCGTGTTGCCAAAATATCCAAGCAACAAATCCGCTTAATAGGAGTGCGATGGTGAACCCTAAACTTGCCATACCTAACCTCTTTGCTTGCCGCTCCAAGCTCATGACTGAGCGTACAAAACTGAACGCTCAGTCCCCGATGTTTGCTCTTAGTGAGCAGGCATCATGCCCATCATGCGGGCTTCTTTTTTCTCACTTGGCTTTTCGATATTTTTCAGTTCGATTTCAAAGATCAAGGTAGATTGCGGTGGAATTTCACCCACAAATTCATTGCCATAGGCTAAGTTTGCTGGGATAACAAAGCGGTATTTAGAGCCCATTGGCATCAGTTTTAAGCCTTCTTCCCAACCAGGGATTACCGTCATTAAGGCAAAACGCGTAGGGTCTTTGCGGCCAACGGTATTTTCAAATTCAGTACCATCGATAAGCTTGCCAACGTATTCAACGGTGACCACGTCCTCAGGATTAGGTTTGTTACCGGTACCTTGGGTTAACACTTCATATTGCAGGCCAGATTCAGTCACAATCACGCCAGCTTTCTTTTTGTTTTCAGCAAGAAAGGCTTCACCCGCCTTGGTATTTTCAGCAGCTAATTTTTCAGCGTTGGCTTTTCTCACTTGATTTAATTCTTCGGCGCGTTGATTGAGATACGTCACCACTTCTTCATCGGTTAATTGCTGTTGTTTTTTCAGCGCGTCCACAAAACCTTGAACCACTAAGTCCACATTCACTTCTGCGCCCAGTTCCACTTGGTTATAAACCTGGCCAGAAATGTAGTTACCGACAGAGGCACCGATACTGTAAGACGCTTTATCTGCATCGGTTTTAAGGCTTGGGGCGGCAAAGCTCGCCATAGACACAAACAGTGCGGCGCAGGTCGCCACTGTGATGGTTTTTGGGATAAAAGACGTTGGCATAGATGTTTTCATTTTATGTTCTCTACAATTTAGCCCTAGGGCTTGGTGCGTTAGCCGAAAACGTATGGACATTGCCCATAACCGATTAATATATTTATTTGATTACTAGGGTTTTTCTGTTGTTCTTCCAGACATGCGCCAACCGAAAATACCATCGGCCATATGGCGTACACCGGTGTAACCTAGCTTCATGGTTTCCCGTGCAGCCATGTTGCTGGCGGTACAAAGGCGGTTAGCGCAATAAAACACCATCACCGCATCTTTATTCTTTGGAAGTAACTCTCTCCAATTTTGAACATTGAAAAAAACCGCCCCGGGGATAAAACCTTCCGCCCAGATTTCCAGCGTGTTTACGTCGAAAAAATAAACCCCTTGCTTACCGACTAAGGTCTCTGCTTCCCGCATGGAAATAGGATTCAACTGAATTTCGTTATAGGGTGCTTCAGAAATATCAGAACCGCCCCCTGCAATGGCTGGAAGGCTGATGCCACCCAAGCTCAGTGCCATTAAGCCGCCTATCAGGCTTTGTCGGATCACGTTATTCATTATTTGGCCTCGTATATTCCCCGGCACGGATGTGCCGGGGACAAGTTAGACTCGAGTCGAACTAGATTTTCTGTGCGCTCAGACCTTTACCATCGATAATGGCTTGGGCTTGAGTGACATAGGTTAAGGCTGCATCGAGACGTTTCAGTGAGTAAGTTGGGCCGTGCGCACCCCATGAGCCGTCAGCCTTGATCAGGCGAACAACATCTTGGGCTTTGTCGGTCAACATCAGCACTTGCGTCTTGTCTTCTACCGACAGCTTGGTGACTTCTAACAGCTTGTCGATACGGGCAAGGGCTTGTTCTACTTGGGCAAAAGTTTCTTTAACTGGTTTTTGCCACTTTTGAACTTCACCGTAGATTTCCATCTGGTCTTCAAAGTGCAGACCCACTTCAAGTTCAGATTGGAACTGGCTGTGACAACCTTTGTTTTCCACTACATCGTGGTCTGAAGCCGAAGTACGGGCACAGGTCCACATCAAGTCGAGGTAGTTGTAGCCGTTTTCATCTTTCGCCACAGTCCAACCTTTGGTCGTCGCATCGCGAGACTTACCTTCTGGTGGGTTAAGGGTCTTACGCAGTGGATCGACATCAATCTTCCACATGTGTGACTTACGAACGTTGTCGAAGCCCGCCATATCAGGGAATTGGATCGCAGTGAAGTTTTCACAGCTTCCCATGTTTGGCATGTGACAGCTTTGACAAGTTTGGTTGCTGTGGGTGTTAGTGTTCTTAGCAATCTCGGCTTGAGCCGTATGACACTCAGTACACTCTTTGATGATTTTTGGTTTAGTAATGCCTGACTTCCAATCACCATCGGTCACTTCGTGAGGATCGTGACAGGTTGAACAACGCATACCTTTGTCATAGTGAGCAGAGGCAAACATTTGTGAACCTTCAGTACCGCAAGATGGGCAAGAAGATTTCATCTTCACGTTGAAGGCATATTCCAGTTTCTCTTTACCCTGTGGCGTTTCAGCTAACTCTTCAACAAAGTTGAAGCGTTGGTGACAACGTTCACAGTTAGATGGCATACCGCCACCAATACCGCCGTCTAAGTGGCCGCCTGCGCCATGACACTCTTCACAGGTAATCCCTTTAGAAATCGTGTGTTTTTGCAGCTCTTTCGGGTTACCTAAAGCAGCAAAGAATTCATCTTTCGTTTGGAAGTCAAACTTGAAGCTATGGCACATTTCGCAATAGGAGCTAGCAGGTTGGAATAGGAATTCCTTCTCATACTTAGCACCGTATGAGCTCATGCCCCATTGGTGTGAACCGCTGGTACCAAAATCTTCCATTTTGACGGGGAAACTTGGAATAGCTTTGTTAATTTTTGCAGCCATTTCAGGAGTTAACCACTCAGCCCAACCGCGGGAGAATTGGTTACCACCAGCGACCATAGTACCAGTGCCATCTTTCAACAGACCGTCTTTCACATGGTAAGTACCGCGCACTAGGTAGGCGTCGATAAAACCATATTTAGTACGTGGCGTACCCACAGTCGCGTAGATAGCGTCTGGCGTAATACCCGATGGCAGAATCGTGGTATCTTTGGTGGTATACATGGTTTTTTTCAGGTCGTTATCGACTTCTGGATGTTCGCCAGGGAAGCGAATCGTCTTAGAGTGACGTGAACGTCTCCATTTTTCGTATTGCGGCCCATGACACTCACCGCATTTTTCTGGGCCCACAAACTTGTTAGGGAAATCTAAAATCGATTTTGCCCCTAAACGGTATTGCAGTGCTTTTGGACGCTGACCATCGTTATAAGAGCTATAACGTACAGCGGTGCCATCGGTTGAGTTCACTTCTTTACTGTGTTTACTGTAAGCAACACTGTCACCACCGTGTAAATATTCTTCACCACGGTCACTGACTTTATAAGTGCCTTTTAAACGACCTTCTGCGTCATATTTAAAAACTGGGTGATTTTCAAATAGAAAATCAAACAATTCTTGCTCTTGAACAATATAATCCTGCAGTGTTTTAACACCACGGGATTTCTCCATTAAATTTTCATTTAAATTGGGGTTAGCCAAGATATCTTGAGTATAGTGAGTTTGTTGTTTATTACCCACACCAGGGACCACTTTACCATCCGATTTAGCATCGGATGCGATTGTGGTAGCGCTTACGGCAGAACCTAAACAAAACAGCACGCCTAAGGCTGTTTTGGTTTTCCATCGCTTCATCATTCACTCCTAATTTATCATTAGTTTTATATTTTCCACTGAACCTAACTGTTCACTGAACGACATAAACAATTGACCAGTGACGGCATAATGAATGAGAGAAAAAGCAAAAAATCTGCGCTAGAGCACATTAAATTTTGATTCAGAAATCAATAGAGCTAAAAATCAAAAAATACAAACAAATCATAAACTTGATAAAATTTTATTAGTGATTTTTTAGATTTTAAATCTGTTTTTTTACATCTAAAAAAACCTAAAAACAGCTTTGATTTTTCAAAAAGAACCAAAGCCACAAATGACGATTTTAATACCGAGACAGATCACATTCCTTCCGTTAAAACTCAGTTACCCTGCAAGCCAATCGTGGAATGGGTAAAGACTTCACATCTAACTTACCTAGATAAAAACAAATAAGTCTGTACCGATTAACCGCTAAAAAGTAACCTCTCATTAATTTCAGTATTAATGTAAATCGATAACTAATGCCATGCAGGAAATATCAATGATAAATATGATTCCAGAAATAGGGCACATATTGCTAATCATGAGCACTGTTTTTGCATTATTGTCGGCAACGAATCATTTAATTGGTAGCTATCGGAATAACGTTTACCTAATCCACTTTGGCAATAAATTATTTTACGCACTATTTATTACCTTATTTGCCGCACTGTGTAGCTTAATATTTAGCTTTATTAGCGATGATTTTTCAGTCGCCTATGTTGCCAACCATTCTAATAGTCAACTCGCTGTGGGCTATAAAATTGCGGCCGTGTGGGGCAGCCATGAAGGCTCAATGTTATTTTGGGTGTTCGCCATTGCCCTGTGGGGCGCAGTGATCAATTGGCGCCAAGCAACGAATAAGGTTAATCTCGATAGTGCCAGTTTACAGGCTGATAAGGCTTACTTTGGCCGAGTCCTCGCAATTTTGGCCTTAGTGATCCTCGGCTTTAATTTGTTTTTACTCTTTACCTCCAATCCCTTTGCCCGCTTGCTACCAAATATTCCAGTCGAAGGGCGCGACCTTAACCCCATATTGCAGGACATAGGCTTAATACTGCATCCACCTATGCTGTTTTTGGGATATGTCGGGCTAACGGTTTGCTTTGCCGCAGCACTGGCATCGTTACTGGGAGGAAAGTTACCGACTCGCCACCTCGAATACATGCGCCCTTGGGTGCTATTGGCGTGGATTTTCCTCACAGGGGGCAATGCCTTTGGTTCTTGGTGGGCTTATAACGAACTGGGCTGGGGCGGTTGGTGGTTTTGGGATCCCGTTGAAAACGCGTCATTTATTCCTTGGCTGGTCGCAACCGCGTTGGTGCATTCTTTAGTGCTCACCCGAAAAACACAGGGCTTTACCCTTACCACACTGTTTTTATGTTTATTAGCATTCTCCCTCAGTTTGTTAGGCAGCTTTTTGGTGCGTTCCGGTATCGTGCAATCGGTACATGCCTTTGCTGCTGACCCAACCAGAGGTATGTCAATCCTATGTTTATTAGTGCTTTTTGTTGGTGCGGCCCTATTTATTTTTGCGATAAAAGCCCCCGCACTGAGACGAGAAGTCACCCATGCGCTATTAAGCAAAGAGACCTTTTTACTGCTTGGGGTGATAGTGCTGGTAGTCGCGGCTTTTTCCGTACTACTTGGCACCTTTTATCCCCTGATATATGAGCTGTTAAACCTAGGTACTTTGTCGGTGGGCGCACCTTATTTTAATGCGATTTTTGTCCCATTGACCTTTATCGCTGTCGTCTTAATGGGCCTCGCCCCGCTACTCAATTGGGGGCAATCCACCCACAAACCACTCAAGGTATTGGCTGTCCCCACTGTAGCCATTGCCATTATTGCAACAGTGCTGGGTTATCAAGCTAAAGGCGATGGCGCATTATTCCTCGTTCTTGGCAGTGCCAGCGCGTTATTTTTATTGTTATGCCTTGGTTTGAGTCTAAAGATGATACTCAAGCCACCACGCGGCGCCCCAGAACGCTTACCCACAGCACGACCAATCCAGCCGTCAGCATCAAAGCGCGCAAGGGTCGCCATGATGCTCGGACACTTCGGGGTTGTAGTGACGATTATCGGCGCAACATCGGTGTCTTTTTTCGAACAGGAAGCCCTGCTACGAATGGGGCCAGGCCAGGGTAAACCGTTAGCGAATTATGTGCTGGTGTATGAGAGTACCGAGCAAGTTGAGAGCCAAAGTTTTACTGCTATTCAAGCCAATATCAGTGTACGCGATGCCAAGCAGGACGATCGAGTACTGGGCTATATCCAACCACAAAGACAAACCTTTAAAAGCAATGGTATGGAAATGTCCCACGCGGGCATCGACCACGGTTTTTGGCGCGATATTTACGTCTCAATGGGACTGCAACTGAGCGACACTGAGTACCTGATCCGCATTAGCTATAAACCATTGGCGACTTGGATTTGGCTAGGCGCCATGTTGATGATGCTCGCAGGAGCAATCGCTGCGTGGCCCGTCAGACAAGTTCGCCATGTCGAACACACAGAAGCACTGAGGGCAGCAGGCACCCCTCAGCTAGGGAGACTGTAACCCCATGAATCCATTATTTCGCTCCCCCTATTTGAGTTTATTGTTTTGGTTGTTGTCACTCATCCTCTGTTTTGGCGGGACAACCTTTCTCGCGACGGCACAGGAAAGCTCGGATATGGGCACATCCTATCAGCAACAGGCAATAGCGATCAGCAAAGTACTGCGTTGCCCAATGGCGACCAACCAAACCTTATTCGAGTCACAGGCACCTATCGCCCATGAGCTCAAGGGGCAAATTTTTTCGCTGCTTGAACAAGGCTATAAACGGGATGAGATCCTCGATTTTATGGTGCAGCGCTACGGTGAAAAAATCCGTTATCAGCCAGAATTAAAACCCTCAACACTGGCGCTTTGGCTAGGCCCACTGGCGTTATTAATCATAGGGTTAGGCTTAGGTCTTACCCTGATAAAACGCAAGTCACCTTCCGCTAACAACGCGACTCGCTCAGTTTGAATATAAGGATAAACCCATGAAATCATCCACAGCCAAGCTCACCCTCCTTTGCACTTCATTGCTGCTGAGCTGCGTCGTGCAGGCCCATTCTCTGCAAAACAAACTCTATGACACTGGCGAAGCAATTCCAAAACCACGAGTCATGACGGGTTTTATTGAGATGCAACATGCCCGCGGGATACCCGAAGTGCCTTTTATGGATGAAGCTGGGCAAGCACAAAGCCTCAAACAACATCAAGGTAAGCTTACGCTAGTAAACCTCTGGGCAACCTGGTGTGTCCCTTGTTTAAGGGAAATCCCCGAGCTGCAAAAACTACAACAGCAATTTGCCGATAAAAAAATCGCTATTGTGCCAATTTCAATTGATGAAGAGATAAAAGAAGTACGCCCGTTTCTTAATCAGCATGGTTTTAATCAATACAGCACTTGGCTCGACCCCAACAAAAATATCGAGCAGATCATTCCTGCCAATGTGGTTCCTGCGACTTATTTATTTGATGCAAAAGGTAATCTTGTTGGCTTTGTTCGTGGCTATTTAGATTGGTCTGACAAAGAGGTTGCCCCTTATTTGGATAAGCTGATCGCAAAATACGCACAATAAGCCGTTAACCCAGCGGTCAATGACGAGGTCTTTAGTGACTTAGTCCGTGCCTGTTAATCAAATCTCCATTCGGTGTCCACCCTAATCTTTGCCGAAACCCGCTGCTCCCCGATTTGGCAGCGGGTATTTTTTACTTCAAGGCCAGCACACTTTGTATTCTGCGCCACCTTTCTTTAGAATTGCCGCAGTTATCCATAAATCGATTTCACCAATCTATTTGTAAAACCTATTGATAAAATCTAAGGCACTCCGATGAAACTCAGCTGTTTAACTCAACCTATTTATGACCACTTGTATCGTGATATCAGTGAGTTTCGCAGTACCTTCGACCTCGCAGTCAACGATGCCAGCTCATTGGATGATAAGGCTGACACCTTACATACTTCGCTGATTATTGAAGAGTTAACTGAACTTGCCGAAGCCGATAGCCGTATCGAACAAGCCGATGCCATTGTCGATTCAGTGTATGTATTGATGGGGCGTTTAGTGCACTTAGGCGCCGAGCACATGCATGACAAATTAGAAATCAGCTACCTTATCGACTTGCTGCTGTGTGTCGCCAAAAACCGTGAAATTGACTTTATCGCCTGCTGGGACGAAGTCCATTCGAGCAATATGAGCAAAGTGTGCCGCAACGAGCAAGAGCTAGCCGAAACCATTGCTTTTTATGCCGAGCAAGGCGTTGACATCGTCGGCAGTAAAAAGGGCGAATTTATCATCGCCAAATGCGCTAAAGATGTAGAAATGGCCGGTAAAGTCGTGCGCCAAGGCAAGGTACTGAAATCCGTTTATTACCGCCCAGCGGATTTAACTCAGTTAGTAAAAGCGTAAAACCGCAAACCTAGGCTGCACAGCATGCAGCCTAGGCATCTTCTCTTAGTCCGACGTATCTTGCTCAGCATCCTTTCGGTATTCCAAAATATCCCCCGGCTGACAGGCTAAGTATTCACAGATACTCGCCAAGGTATCAAAACGCACCCCTTTGACTTTGCCCCGCTTAAGCAAGGACAAGTTCGCCTCGGTAATGCCCACTGCTTTGGCAAGCTCTTTAGAACTCACCTTTCGCATCGCCATCATGACGTCTAAATTAACGATAATATTCAAGATCAAACAAACTCTTTGTTTTCCGCCTCATAATCGCGGGCGGCTTTAAGCAAATACACGATAAGCAACATCAATAAAATCGTGGTGATATTGCCAAAATCAAGCACTAATTCGATGCGACCATCCTCAAAAAATGACTGATGATAATAGCCTATGCCTAAGTTTTGTAGCATTTCAAACACTAAAGCGGCGGCTTTCAGCCATACGAGCCACAAGTAACATTTCATACTCTCATCACTGAAAAATAACCCCCGTTGATAGCAGGATAAGAGCCGTTGTAGCCAATAAACACCGACTAAAAATGATATAAATAAAGGGGTTAGCATGGCGAGCAACAGGTTTCGGTTAGCGTTCGGCAAGTTCCACAGTTCGAGGAACTGGGAATTACTGGTATTGAAGCGGATCTCATCATAGGCCCAATAGCTATAAAGCAGATGGGCGATAATCGCCACAGCAGACAAGAGCACCAGCCAGCGACAAAAGCCACTGATTTTTATTAATTTTTTAAAATTTTGATTCATCCACTCACCCAAACATCATCCCAAGCCGTTCATAGCGAACGAACACCAGTATAATCCTTCGACAAAAAATATTACAAAGAAATATAATTTTATTGTTTTACGATAATTAATTTTCGTATTAGCATAATGTCAATTTTCCTAAACTAAGGTTACGACAATGCAAAAATTTCCTTTTACGAGTCAGTTATGCAGTGCTGCCATTGCCGCCGCACTGCTGCTGACGGGTTGCACTACGGCGGATGTTCGCAACGAGCAACCTCAAGTTACCGCGACGCAGCAAACCGAGGCGCCGCTCATTCCTATCGAAAACTTCTTCAATGAGCAAAGCATTCGCCATCTAAAAATATCCGACGATGGCAAGTGGCTTGCCTTTGTGAAGGAGTACCAAGGAGCCAGCAATATCTTCCTGATGGCCGATAAGGCCGACCTTGCCAGTGCCACACCACTGACCAAATCGGTAGAACCCATCCGCGCCTTCGAATGGTCCGCCAAGGGTAATGACTTATTCTTTATGAAGGACAAAGGCGGTAACGAAAATACGCAAATTTATAAGCTGAGTTTTGAGGAAAAAGCCGGCAAGATCACCGCCAAAGAGCAGCGCTTAACACATAAGGACGATGTGCAATATAGCGTGCTCGAGCAGGTAAAAGACAATCCCGATTTGTTGGTTGTTCAAGCCAACCACGACGATTCGAGCCGCATGGATATTTATCTGCTCAATATCAACGACGGCAAGTTAGCCCCTATCCTGAAGAACGAGCAGAGCTTTACTCAGGTGAGGTTTAACAAGCAGGGTCAACCTGTGATTGCCAGCAGCAGTAATCTCGATAACACCAATGCCTTGTATGTGCTGATCGACGGTAAGTGGCGCAAGATCATTCAAAGTGCCAAGGGTGAGAGCATCGATATTCTTAAAGTGAATGATGCCCAAAAACTCGCCTATATCAGCGCCAATATCGGCGATCGCGATAAGCAGGAATTGCTGAAAGTCGATCTGATGACGGGTAAATATGAAACCATTCACAAGGATCCCGATAACGAGGCCGACGTCTTTGGGGTACAGTTTAGCGACGCAGGTGAGCCCTTAGCGGTTGGTTACTATGGTGGACGCTTACGGGTTTATCCCTTAAATGCCGAGTTTGCTCGTCATTGGGATGTGATTAATCGTCATTTTAATCAAGATGTTGAAATCACGATTGGCGAGATGAACGAGAAAACCCATCTGTGGCAAATTCATGTCGCCAGCGACCGAGCCGCAGGCGCTGACTATCAATACAATGCCACCACGGGGGATATCCACCTGTTAGTGGATATTCCGGCCAGCATTCCAGCTGATCAACTCTCGCCACGCCAATCGATTGTGTATACCGCGCGGGATGGCGTAAAAATCCAAGCGTATTTAACGCTACCGAAAGGCAAACAGACTCAGCTACCGACCATTATCCTGCCCCATGGCGGCCCTTGGGCACGGGATTTTTGGACGCTCGACTCAGGCTACTTCCACGCTATTGCCCAGTTCTATGCCAACCGTGGTTATGCGGTATTACAACCTAACTTCCGTGCCTCGACGGGTTTCGGTAAGAAGTTCTTAAACTTAGGCAACCGTAACTGGGGGATTGGCAGCATGCAGCACGATCTCACCGATGGTGCCAATTACCTAGTCGAACAGGGTATTGCCGATAAACAGCGTTTAGGGATCTTCGGCGCCTCCTACGGTGGTTATGCGGCACTGTCTGGCGCGACTTTTACACCTGACTTGTACCATGCTGTGATCGCCTATGTAGGGCCATCGAGCCTAGTGACACTGATGAATTCCTTCCCCGACTACTGGCGTCCCTATTTAGGCCAATGGTTTGAGTCGGTTGGCGACCCGCAAATTGCCGAGCAGAAGCAAGATATGGAAAATCGCTCACCAATTAACTATGTCGATAATATCAAGGCGCCATTGATGCTGATCCAAGGGGCAAACGATCCACGCGTCACGCAAATTGAGTCGGATAATATCGCCAAGAAGATGTATCAAAAGTCTTTACCCGTTAAGTACGTACTGGCAAAAGACGAAGGACATGGCTTTAGTAAACGTGCCAACAAGCTAGCCTCGATTGTCGCCACCGAACAGTTTTTTGCTGAGCATTTAGGTGGGCGTGTCGACACCAATGTGAATCCTGAAATTCTAAAACACTTAGACAGCTTGAACGTCGATATCAGTAAGCTCTAAACTTTTGCCGCCTTTACCAAGGAAGGGAAAGGCGGCAAACTAGCTAGATTTTATACATAAGCTCACCTTCAGCTCTCAAGATCATGCCGGATAACGAGCAGAAAACCGCAACAATCTATACTTAAAGATGGAGTATTTCAGTTGGTTAGGGATAAAGAATGAATCCAGCAAAGGTTGTCAGAACCCAAGTAAAAAAATTAACGGATTTACCGAATATTGGTAAAGCGAGCGCGGCGGATCTACGTCTGCTCGGCATAGAGACGCCAGTGCAATTGCTTGGGAGAAATCCCTATGAAATGTATCAAACCCTGTGTGACAAAACGGGGCAAAGACACGATCCCTGTATGCTCGATGTGTTTATTTCGATTACCCGCTTTATGGCGGGCGACGCTCCTCAACCTTGGTGGTTTTATACCGAGGAGCGCAAACAAGCACTCACTCATCCTTAATTTGAATGGCCTTGTTCCTGCGGTGATTCAAGGGATTCAGTTACAACCGAACTATCAGGGTCATCCCTTAACCATTCGCGCCAGATAGCGACTAACAGCGCCATCAACACGGGGCCGACAAACAGACCCACAAAGCCCATGGTTTTCACTCCACCAATCAAGCCGAAAAAAGTCGGTAAGAAAGGCAGCTTAATAGGCCCACCAACCAGATTAGGGCGCAGGGTTTTATCGACGATAAACAGCTCGATACTGCCCCAGAGGAATAAGCCGACCCCTGCCGTCATATCGCCAGTGCCGACTAAATACAGTGAGATCAGGGTAAACATGGTTGGCGCGCCGCCTGGCACTAAGGCCATAAAAGCAGTCAACACCCCAAAGGCCACAGCTGAAGGCACGCCAGCAATCCAGTAGGCAATCCCCAGCACTATGCCCTCACCGATGGCGATAAGCGTCATGCCGATAACGGTTGAACTCACCGTCGCGGGCACCACGCGGGAAAAGCGATACCAGCGAGCGGGTAGAATACGCTCACCGACAATATCAATCTGCTTCGCCACCGACGCGCCATCTTTATATAAGAAAAACAAGGTGATCAGCATAAACAACAAGGTCAGCAGCAAGCCTAAAGTATTCCAGCCCAATTGCAGCACCCAACGGGAAATGCCTGTCAAATTTTGTCCGCTAATTGCACTGACTATCTTGCCCAGTTCATGGGGTTCCCCAATAAACTGTTGCCATTGCTGGGTAAACCACGCACCAACCCAAGGTAAATCCTTAATCCAAAGGGGAACGGGCGCGCCATGCTGGTTAGCATACACCAACCATTCAGCCCATATCCTAATCTCTTGTAAAGCATAGGAAAAAACAAATATCAGCGGTGTAATTAGCCCGACAATAATCAAAACTAACGCGATAGTGGCAGACAGCGCCGAGCGACCACCGCATTTAACCAATAATTTTTGATACAGCGGCCAACTGGAGAAGCAGACGATCAGGGCGGCCAAGGCGGGAACTAAAAAATCGATAAAAAAGAAAACACCAGCACACAGCAATAAAATCAATAGGGTACGACCCACCGCAGCATTACTGATAATCTGTGCCATCCACATACTCCCACAATAGAATCCAACAACAAGGTGGAAAACTCGGCAGAGTGCCAAGCAACAACCAGCCTTTGGGTGTTCCCCATTCTGTTAGCCAGTTTATTGCGCAGTGCTTTCCATGGGCAACGACATTTAACAAAAGCGTGAGTAGTGTATCAGTGGTGCTTGCATCCCCAAAGGTATTCGAATGTCTCGAAGGCCAAATGGCTGAAAATCCTTATGGCGCGGCCTTGAGCATTGGAATTAACAATGGATGCAGGCTTTGCACCTGTAACTATTTATAGGATTTCAAACATTAAACCCAAAGCCTAAAGCCAATTGCCGTGTCAGTTCGGCTGCGGGAATCATTCGGCAACCACTGGCATTTTGCCCGCACCACAGCGGGCTAAAATCGCCAAATCCTTGTCGCTCCGCCGCTGTCCTTAAGCCTGCAACCGCTGAGGATGCCAAGGGGAAATCCGGTACAGCCGCATTCATCGGCCCCATTTCGGCCATAAAACGGTTTACTATGCCGCGAGCGGGTCGACCAGAAAATAAATTAGTCAGCGCCGTATGTTGCGCGGCATCACTTTGCAACGCCTCACGATGGATTGCACTGGTATTGCACTCAGGGCAGAGCAAATAGGTCGTCCCCACTTGCACGGCCGAAGCGCCCATCGTCATGGCAGCGCGCACTGTGGCTACATCGACAATGCCACCTGCAGCAATCACCGGAATATCCACCGCCGCAATCACCTGCGGCA
>NZ_JTLE01000094.1:2679033-2722847 GCF_000798835.1 Shewanella sp. ZOR0012 | reverse complement strand
AAGATTGTGCCACAGTATTGACTAAGGCATCGAAAGACGGTGCTAAGTCTACTTTCTCAATCACAGGCGCCAAATCGATTTGGCTTATACCTTCTTTTTCAGACAAAAAACGATCAATGTTTTCAGCGGTAAAAAACTGTTTCATCATCAGATGAGCAATGCCGAGTTTAAATTCTTCAAACCGCGAAGGCACCACACCAGAACCATACAAACCAGGGACTTTTTCAAACAACATATACACCGCAAGCCAGTTGGTTATCGCACCAGATAATGCAAACAACCCAACATTAAATAGAATGGGTAAGCTCAGTACGTATCCCAAGATCACACAAATGGCTGCCAACACATTGGTCACTAAACTCTTATTCAATCGTTAATCCCCCCTATTACGCAATTTCATCGATTGCAAATGGCGCTAGTTTAGCAAGCGAAGGGGAGTAAGGTCTAATGCTGTAAAACAATACTAACACCACCAATCAGCCGCAAAACAGAGCGCAAACTCAGCAAATACTCAGCGGAGCAGCAGAAGCACAACATCAAGACAAACTCGATAAACAGATTTTTGTTATTTCATTAATTAACATTAACTTAGTTTAATGATTTACAGCAGAAATAATGTCACATTTCTGGATCTGCTTAGGAATTATTGAAAAGCATCGTCTACACTCAAAATACTAATAGCCTCGCCACAAGGCTCAATAACATAAAGGACGCGCTTATGGACTCTGCATTTAATACCGCTGGTGCCTTAGGCTGGCATGAACTCACAACCCACAACACTGAAGAGGCCATGCGCTTTTATGGTGAAGTATTTGGCTGGCAATTTAGAACGGTCAAGATGCCCCATGGTCAGTACCACTTGATTGAAAACCAAGGTGTAGGTATCGGCGGTATCACTGATAATCAGCTCCCGACGCTACCTTCGCACTGGACAGGTTATGTCACGGTCGCCGATGTCGACTTGGTCGCGATTAACGCTAAAAAACTTGGTGGCGATATTCTGTTTGGTCCAGAAGATATTCCGAAAGTGGGTCGCTTTTGTTGGATAAAAGATCCACAAGGCGCCGTCATCGCCGCGATAAGTTATCTCACCACTTAAACTAAGCTATTCGTATTAAAAAGCTTAGCGGTCATAAAATGCCCACTGGAGACACAACATGTTACCCTCGTAAAGCGAGGGTTATGAGTTAACATACATTCTGACTCACATTGGTTGCCATACGGTAACACTCAGATTTAATTGACAAAACACCAAAAAAATCATGCAGAGGTAAGCATTATTCGCTAGAATAACCACATTTATTGATAGATTTCGCGCCAGCGTGCGTATTGGAGCATTAATCTGACTATGCTAACTCAACTATCACGGTTAAAACTCGCGTTTTTTAGTCGCCCCCGATACCAACGAGTTCTCGTCTATTTAACCATTACCTACTTAAGTTACCTTATCGCCCTCGGATTAATACTCCCCAAGGCTATCGTCGCCTTCGCCCCAGAGAAGCTTTCACAGCTATTAGGGCGTCCGGTCAGTTTACAGGGTATGCATATCAATCCTTTTAACTACCGCGTCAATATCGGCCAGCTCGCCGTTAAGGAGAAAGATAATCGGGATTTTGCCGGATTAGCACAGCTCCAATTTGAGGTGCATTTTTGGCAGTCTATATTCAATCGAGCCTTAGTGATTGATCATATTCAGTTGCAAACGCCCTTTGCTCATATCCAACGGTTTCAAACTCATGGGGCAACTCAGTTTAACTTTGACGACATCGTTACCACCCTCAACCAAGCTAAAACCGCCAGCAAACCAGACACGAGTGCTGAACAAGCACGTCCTTTGCGCATCATCTTAGGTGAGTTAACCGTCAGTGCAGCCAAGTTCAAATTTGATGACAAGATAACCAAGGCGCAAATTGATTACCCCAATATCAACTTCAAACTCAGTCAATTAGATACTGAATACCTGATGTTACCTAATCCTGCTAGCGTAGCTAAGACGTCATCAACCAAAGATGCGGTGACAAACAATGCCGTTCCAGCAACAACTACGGCGAATACTACTCCAGCAACATCGGCGACAAATGCCACTACGACTATCGTGCATAACCAATTTGTCGCCCAGTTGCAGGATGCCCACGCAGGTGAAGTGAGCCTTGCCGGACAATTTCAGCTGTTTCCCTTTAAGCTCGTCGGGGATGTACAGCTTGCCAAACTCAAACTTGTGCCGCTCTGGCAATTTGTTGCCGATCAATTCAATGTCAAACTGGGGACAGGTGAGCTTAGTATTAACGCCCATTACCAAGTCGATTTACCCGAGCAAGGTGAATTACAACTCACTGCCGAACGTGGACAAGTGATTGTTGAAAAAGTGAATTTGCTCAATGGTGACCAATCGGTTATCACCTTACCACTACTGGCTGTAGATGGGATCAGCGCTAATCTGGCCAAGCAGCGGGTCAATATTAAGCAAATCCACACTGAAGGCTTAAGTCTTAAGGCTAAGCTAGATGAACAAGATATTGATTTAGTTCAACTATTAATGCCAAAATCTATGGCTGCCAGCACTGATACCGCAACGCCAAACTCGCCTGCAGAAGCGCAAACAGCAGAAGCGTCAGCTGAAACGAACACGTCAGCCGCATCGCCTTCACAAGCAACCTCGGATAAGAGTGTTACTGAACAGCAAGATGCCTGGTTAGTGACACTGGGCGGACTGAATGTCGAAAACTATGATATTCAGCTTGAGGAGCACAAACTCAGCAAAACGGCGCAGCAATGGCGAATCTATCCATTAGATTTTGCGACTGAAACCATAGTGAGCGATTTAAAAGCCCCGATTGAATACCAACTCTCCTTTGGACTAAACGATAAAGGCCATTTTACCTCCAAGGGGCAAGTCGATGTCCTTGGGCAAGCCATCAGCGCTAACCTCAAAGTGGAGCAGTTGGCCTTAGCCCAATTTCAACCTTACCTTGAGCCCTATGTCAATATGCAGCTAAAAAGCGGCCTATTCAGTAGCGATGGCGAGGTTCATGCCGATGGCAAAGGCAAAGCCATTTATCAAGGTAACGTTGAGCTGGATGATTTGAATATCCTCGACAGCATCCGCAAAGCGCCATTGGTGAAATGGCAAAAAATGCATATTAATCAGCTCGATTTTGACCAGCAACAGAATCAAATCAAGATTGATCATTTAAGTTTTGAGCAACCTTATGCCAAGGTTGTTATCGCGAAGGATCGTACAACCAATATCAGCAATCTGATTATTGAACAGCAAGCCATTGCCGAGCCTAAAGTCACTGGACAAATGGCGCAAACTGGCATTCAAGCCGAAATCAGCACCAATACAGTTGCACCATCCCAAACCGCAGCTAAGAAGCCCGAGTTAAGCTTAGATATTCAAAAAATTAGCTTTAACCAAGGATCAGCATTTTTTGCCGATAATTCGCTAACACCTAACTTTGCCTCAGGCATCGAGCAGCTAGAAGGTTATATCAGTCACCTATCCTCCAAGCCGGGTACTAAGGCATCAGTCGATATTAAAGGCAAAATTGACCGCTATGCACCAGTGACATTAAAGGGGGATATTAATCCCTTGTTAGATAAACCTTATCTTGATTTAGACCTGGTTTTTAAGAGTGTTGAGCTGACGTCAGTAAACCCATACTCTGGCACCTATGCGGGCTATTACATTGATAAAGGGCAATTGTCGTTAGCACTTAACTACAAACTTGAGCAAAACCAACTCAAGGGCAGCAACCACCTAGTGATTAATCAACTCAAACTGGGGAAACGCAGTAACAGTGATTTAGCCACCAGTTTACCCGTAACGTTAGCGATTGCATTATTGCAGGATCGCCATGGCGTAATTGACCTAGGAATGGAAGTCTCTGGCGATCTAGACTCACCCAGCTTTAGTGTTGGCAGCATCATCATGACAGCCATTACCAATGTGATTACTAAAGCCGTCACAGCCCCCTTCTCTTTCCTTGCAGGTCTCATTGGCGCTGATGATACCTTAGATAAAATCCCCTTTAATCCCGGGCAATTTACCCTCACTTCCCGTGAGCAAGAAAGCCTAGATAAGCTCGCCAAAGGATTAGAGGATAGACCCATGCTACAGCTCAGTCTTGAGGGCAGTGTCGATGCAATAAACGATAGCCAAGCAATTAGCGAGCGTATGATGAAACGCAAGCTGGCTGCCTTAGCGAATATTCAACTGACGGAATTGCCGGCAGATCTCAGCCCGAGTCAGTTTCCGACTCAAGGACCTCTAGCCGATGCCCTTCTCAAACTCTATGAGCAGGAAGTTAAGGCCAATCCTGATGATGTGAAAGACAATATTATTGCTGAAACCAAAGATGCACCACTGAGTAAAGAGGAACTGACCACCCGATGGCATATCGCGCTTTATAACCTTTCGCTAAAAGCGCAAACGGTCGGTCAAGACAGGTTGGGAGATTTAGCGCAGGAGAGAGCGAAATCAGTCAAGGCCTACCTTGTTGATAGCAAGGGCATCGCACCTGAACGCATTTTCCTACTCGAAAGTCGCGTCACCCTCAATCAAGATGCTGCCCAAGTGAATATGAGCATCGAAGCTAAATAACGCGTTGTACAAGACCATAGAGAATCAAATGCCCAGTATTCACTGGGCATTTTTATTGGTTGATTAAGGTAGCGCCCCCTCGTTCTATTACTTGGCCTAAAACATCCATTAGGTTAAACTCTGCGGCTTTATGCGAGCGGAATCACATTCCGCGCGTCTATCCCCTTTCGCACAGCCAATATTGCGGCGCGCTAAAACACTTTTACTCGAGGTAGTTATGTTCATTATTCGCTGGATTTTAGGCCGGATCATTTTGTTGCTTAACTTTGTGTTCGCCCCAAAGAAACTCAAACGCCCATCAGCAGAACAACAAAAAATCGATGCGCAAACTCAAGCACTGGCGCTATATCAGTACAATGCTTGTCCTTTCTGCGTAAAAGTGCGCCGAGCCATGCGCCGTCAAGGGCTAAATATCCAAACCTTGGATGCAAAAAAATCCCCACATAAAGATGAGCTCATCGCCCAAGGTGGCAAGCAACAAGTGCCCTGTTTACGGATTGAAGACAATGGTCAAGTGCAATGGCTATATGAATCTAAGGATATCATCAGCTACTTAGAACAACGTTTTGCCTAGCACAACAATGCGCGCCCCACGGCGCGCTTTTCATTTACGCCACAAGTACTCACGGTCAGAATAATCAAACAACCATTGGGGTTGATACACCACCAACAGCGTCACCGCCATGCCGTTGAGCAACGCCTCAGGAAAGGCTAATAACGGGATTAACATCAGATAGTTATCAACTAACATGCTCCAGTCATAATCCGCCGACAACCAAAGCCAAAATGCCCAACTAAATTGATGAAAAACCGTCGATAATCCTGCATTAATAAAGGCGCCAACAAAAATAAACACAAAAAGATGCTTAGGAAATAAATGGTAACTGCGGCTGTAAAGCATAAACGCACAGAATAACGGGAGGGCTATTGCAAACAAGCCAAATGCACCAAACTCACCAGGCTGCTTTAGGACAAATATGCTGAAAAACGCACTTGGGAGGAGTAAGGCAACCGTCGCTAAGCGCCAACCAAACATCAATAGACAAGTGACTATCCCTAGAAAATGTAAATGAATTCCGACTTGAATACTGGCATTGAGGAGCCATAAGGTATTTACCGCAATCAGCGTTAACAACAACCGCCATTGCAAGCCTTTATCCTTAACAACCTGCAGTAACTCTTCCTTAGGCCAAATAGCATAAATCCAAAGTCCCAGCAGTAGCAGGCTTACCCCCTGTAATGGGCTGATATTCCAGTCTATTTCAGCAAATCGCTTGGCCCAAAAATCCAGCATCAGTAAGGCTCCGGAGTAGATGCCCATTCAACCTATCGCGACAAGTTTCAGAGCAGATTCAAGTTGTATCGGTATAGGGTGATTAACCAACTTATTCGGGCGAATAAACTTCTTTACCAGTATATCGCGAATAAAACCGATAATTGCATGATATTGAGCGACATATTAAGGTATTCTTCGCTAAGTAAATCATCTAAGAGTAATCCTTGATATGCCATTGAGATCGATAAGCCTGACATTATTGAGCTGCTTAACATTACTCGCTTGCAGCAGCGCTCCGATAGACCCCTCTGAATTTGCAGGTAAATTTAAAGACAAACTCACCACTGATATCCGCGCAGATGGCCTTAAACTCTTTACCTATCAGGCAGGTTTTGCGGAGGAATACTCACCAAGAGATGTCACCGAACGCCCCTTCCCCCACGAAGAACGTATGCGTCAAGTCGCGCAAGATCCCCGCGAGCAGCGTCGTTTATACCAACAACAAGCGGATGCACTCGATATCTGGGGCAGACAAGTTGAATTGGGACTCGAGAAAACCTTAGAAATGACAGGTTACTGCCGCGAAGGTTACTTTGAGTTGAGCCGAATAATAGAATCAGGACGGGGAGAAATACGTGGTGAATGTAAAGAAGGCGCCACTGAGGAAGATAAACAAAAGTTTGTGCGCTTTTAAGTCATGAAAAGGGCGAGATGATCGCCCTGTTCTCTACACTTATGCACGGCGGTGTCGCAAGTACACGACTTGCTCAAACCGTTAAGTGCAATAACGCTGAGTTTTATGCCTAAAAATCAAACTGCTTCATTTAACGGTAAGGCACGATTTTCCAATAACACTGGGATGCCATCGGTAATGGGATAAGCTAATTTGTCCGCTTTACAAATCAATTGCTGCGCCGCCTTATCGTACTCCAACTTTCCTTTACATACTGGACAAGCAACGATATCTAACAGTTTTTTATCAAACGCCATGGGATTTTCCTTTTTTAGCTGCAGCCACAGAGCGTAATCGGCTCAGCAACTGTTGATCAAATTGTGGCGATAGCTTGGCATCGACAGCCAAATACCACCAGTTTTCTTGTGCAAAATCGCGACATTTAACCGCATCTTTTTCAGTCATCATCAAGGGGCGAGATGCTGCAAGCTCGCATAACACGTGTTTATCGTAGGCTTGGTGGTCATCAAAACCATGGGATAACGCGAGTTGAAAACCTTGCTGCGTTAAGGTTTCAAAAAAACGCGCCGGATGACCAATACCCGCCATTGCCACCACGGGCTGCGTCGGGTCAAACACGGCCTCAGCCTTAGGATTTACCGGCAACACCGCACTTGGACTCAGCTGCATCTCATATTGATTCGCCTGCGCGGGTCCACTATTGACCACCACAAAATCCACTTGATTAAGACGCCAAGCACCTTCCCGTAGTGGGCCTGCTGGAAGCAAATGACGATTCCCTAAACCGCGCTTTCCATCAATCACCACCAACTCAATATCACGGCCGAGGGCGTAATGTTGCAAGCCATCGTCACAGATAATGACATCCACGGCAAACTGCGCCAGCAAGGTTCTTGCGGTATCAACACGTTTAGGGCCCACCACCATAGGCACACCAGTACGCGCCACAATCATAGCTGGCTCATCGCCCACATCAGTTGCAGCATCCTTTACGCTAACGACTTTTACCCCTTGGATATGCGCGCCATAACCACGGCTGATCACACCCGGATTAAACCCCTGTTGACGCAGCAGTTCAATCAAATAGATGACAGTGGGGGTTTTACCACTACCGCCAACGGTAATATTGCCCACCACGATCACGGGGACTGGCAGTGTGGTTTGTGATTTAATCCCTAAACGAAATAAACCACGGCGAATTGTGGTAATAAGCGCAAACAACGCAGAAAAAGGCAGTAAGAGCCACCGTAATGGGTGGCCTTGATACCAAATTTTATTAACTAACGCCTGCATTTAGCTACCAAACTGCATTTGGTATAACTTGGCATACATACCGCCAAGTTCGAGTAGCGATTTGTGGGTACCACGCTCAACGATGCGACCTTGATCGACCACTAAAATTTGATCAGCACTTTCAATCGTTGATAAACGGTGAGCAATCACAACCGAGGTGCGGTTTTGGCGTAAATTGTCTAATCCCTGCTGAATCGCTTTCTCAGATTCAGTATCAAGGGCCGATGTCGCTTCATCCAGAATGAGCACTGGTGCATCACGTAACATTGCCCGCGCAATCGCAATCCGTTGTCTCTGACCGCCTGACAATAGCACGCCGTTTTCACCGACTTGGGTATCTAAGCCATCGGGTAATTGCTCAATAAATTCCATTGCATGAGCTAAAGTCGCCGCCTGAATAATCTGCTCGCGGGTGACTTCGCCCGGATAGGCATAGGCGA
Source organism: Shewanella sp. ZOR0012 (assembly GCF_000798835.1). Lineage (NCBI taxonomy): Bacteria > Pseudomonadati > Pseudomonadota > Gammaproteobacteria > Alteromonadales > Shewanellaceae > Shewanella > Shewanella sp. ZOR0012. The sequence continues at coordinate 2,714,541 of NZ_JTLE01000094.1, read as the reverse complement.
TATTATTGGCAATAGTATCGTTAAACAGTGTCACTTGCTGCGATACCAAAGCCACTTGGCTACGTAATGATTTCAATGAATAATCATAAATACTCACATCATCAAGCAGAATATCGCCAGACGCTAGTCCGGTGTAAAAACGAGTCACCAAGCTTGCAATCGTCGATTTCCCCGACCCAGAGCGCCCGACTAAGGCTAAGGTTTGCCCTTGGGACACTTCAAAGTCAATTTTATCTAAAGCGCGGCGCTCCTGGCCTTCGTAACTAAAAGAAACATTATCGAAACGTAAGTTGCCCTTAGCACGAGTAACGGTATAAGTACCAGTATCCGATTCTGGCAAAGTGTCTAACAGTTCAAATACTGTGGTGCACGCTGCAATACCACGTTGAAATTCGGCATTCACACGCGTGAGGTTTTTGATGGGTTGCAGCATGGCCATCATCGCCCCAAGAATCGTCGCAAAGGTACCCGCGGTCAAATCGGCTTTCATGCTATCTAGGCTCGCCGCATACAGCACAAAGGCCAAGGCAAAAGAGCCAATCACCATGATAAGCGGCTGGCTGATAGCCTGTGCGATCGCAAGCTTCATATTTTGATGACGGTTTCTGTCATTAATTTTGGCAAAGCGAGCCGTTTCTGTTTCTTGTCCACCAAAGGCCAGTACGTTTTTATGACCTTTGATCATCTGCTCCGTTGCGGCACTGACATCCCCCATCGCCGTTTGGATTTGTTTCGACACCTTACGGAAGCGGCGACTCACAATAGTCATCACTAATCCCATAATCGGACCAATCACTAAAATACACAGAGAAAGCTTCCAAGAGTTATAAAACATCAATCCCAGCATACCGATAACGGTCACACCGTCACGAACAATCGAAATCAAGGCACTGCCAGATGCACGGGCAATTTGCTCGGTATCGAAGGTCACTTTTGAAATTAAATTGCCCGTGTTTTCCTTATCCATGTAACTCACTGGTAAACTTAGATAATGTTGAAACACTTGCTGGCGCATATCCATAATTAACCTAGCGCTCATATAAGAAATGCCGTAGGTGGATACGAAGTTTGCAAAGCCGCGCAGGGAGAACATTAAAATAACCACGATAGGCGCCATTAATAGCACTTGGTTATCGGCATGAAAGCCTTGGTTCGTGGGGAGTGCAATACCGTTACTTATCGCTGGTGTACTGCTGGAAAACCCTTTATCGATAAAAGGGCCAATAAAAGAAATAAAAGCCGCATCGACAAGCCCATACACAATAAGGCCAGCAACTGAAAGCAAAAACATGCCCTTCATCGGTTTGAGATAGGCCAGTAATCGCTTGAATACGGTCCACATTTCGTCTTTAGGATATGCTGTCATTGGTAACACTAAATTATGGCAAAGTGCTCATTCTACTCTGGATTAATCAAGTCACCAAATCTAAACAAGCGGTTATACCAAAATGGAGCTAAATCTTGCCGATAGGTTTTTACGTCGAGTCGCCCTTGTTCAAAAGTAACGCTAATTTGTCCTTCAATCCCGGTGGTTAAGTGGTTTATCTGCAAAGCTTGGTAGCGGGCAACGACATCGGCTTTAGGAAAGCCATAACGATTATTCAACCCCGCTGGAAAAAGTACTAACTCCGGTGCCACCCTTTCAATAAATGCCAGCGTAGATGAGGTGCGGCTTCCATGGTGTGGAGCAATAAGCACCTGACTTTTAAGTTTAAAGCCCGCTTGCACTCGCTCAATCAATATACTCTCTGTTTCCTTTTCAATATCACCGCTCAGTAATAGACTTTGCTGACCATCATCAATCCGCAGCACACAAGAAGCATTATTGCCACCCGCCTGGGTTTGTGGGGAAATAAAGCGTAAGGTAAGTTGTTGCCAATCAATCTGTTGTGGCAAACAAGGCTGAGCATTTAAGTGGTCAACATCAGTAATCCATTTTGCCTGAGGATACGCTTTTGCCAGTACTTGAGCGCCTCCAGCATGGTCGTTATCGCCGTGGCTGATCACAATAAAATCGATATCAGTTAATCCTCGAGTATTAAGAAAAGGGATAATCACACGGTCACTGTAGCTAAAATCATCGCCAAATGCGGCGCCCGTATCATAGATAAGTGCCCTATCATCCTTTTCAACCACCACGGCTAATCCTTGCCCGACATCAAGTAAATGTAGCGTCCACTGAGTGGTTTTCGATGCTGTAATGCGCTGAAAAACAGACAATGCCAGAGGAAGAAACAGTAACCCTATCAATAAATGCCAGTGCCAATATTGGCGCCGATGAGGAACATATCGCCACAGAATCAACGCAAAAAGTGCGCACAGGCCGCCTGCTAATAATGTCTCGGAAACCACATGCCAATGGGCGGGTAAATCGACGCTGAGTTCAAGTAACTTGCCGTAGGGAAATAGTCCTAAATCCGCCAAATTGAATAATCCCAGCCACGATTGCCCTAAAAACGTACCTAACCACCAGATGATAAAAGCCAGCATCGATAGCGGAATGACGATAAGACTAAACCAAGGCACCACCAGCATATTCATCCACAAACTATGGATACTCACACCACCAAAAAAGATGGCTTGCAGCAGTCCCAATATCAGGCTTAAGCGCCATTGTATTGACCAAAACTGTATGACTCTGACTCGCGACTTGGCTAAAAAAGTTGTTTTACTATCAACAGACTGTGTAAATTTGGCACTTTCTAAGGTATATAAAATAATCGCCAAAGCACAAAAAGAAAGCCAAAATCCAGCACTCAAACAAGCGAGAGGATCAATGAGTAACACCACAAATAAGGCAAACAGCAAACGGTCCCATGCGCTTGAGTAGCGTCTTAATAAACTCAACAGCATAACCAATAAAATCATCACTAACGCACGCTGTGTTGACACGGCAAAACCGGCTAAATAGCTATAAAATAGAGCACTCACTCCTGCTAAAATGAGCGCAATAACTATATTTCGTCGACTTGGATGCGGCGCCAAACGCGTAAGAAAAAACAAAGCGCAAGCATAGACCCAAGCGGTGATCACCGATAAATGTAATCCCGATATCGCCACCAGATGGCCCGTGCCCGTTTGCCTTAACGCCTGCCACTTAGTTTGCGAGATAAGTTGTTTATCCCCGAGGATTAACGCCAGCAGAATATCCCCCTGTGTTAACGCAGATAACTTTGGAGCAAGTCGTGTGATTAAGTGATGTCTTAACGAAAAACGCTCAGCTTGAAGCCTTGCATGCATAACGCGGCCTTTACCGACAATATGCTGACTAATCAATTGCTTTTGTTCGTTATATCCTCCTTGATTGAGAACACTGGATATACTTTTAGGCATAAAAGTGAAATCCCAAACTTGCCCAACTTGCAGTGTCGCCTCGGATTGCCAGGTTAAACGCAACTTAGCCGTTGGCCCAAAGATTAAATTTGGTTTATCGACAACAATATCGAAGCTAACCCAGTCGCTGTTTTGACTAACTAGTGATATGATTTCGCCCCTCACCTGTATAGGCTGTTGGGATAAAGGAAGATCCTGCCGAGATAACACTAAGCAAAATCCTGTTAGCCAGAACATCGCAAAGAGTGTGCCAGATAAGCTAGGTGCTTTTTTGAATAAGATGAGAGCCCCAAAGCAAAAGTAGGGTAGATAAGTAATTGGCGGCAGCGAAGGCCATAACATCGCTGACAGTAAGGTGGCACTAAAGCCAAACATGAATCCATTCATAGTGAATTAAGTTAAGACAGCAATTTCAGCCTATGCCAAAAAAATTAATAAAAAGATTTATGCCTAAGCCTGAAACCCTGCGTGAGCACAAACACCTACGCATTTTCGGTCGCTTATTACACAATCCTAATCTTTGGGCGCTTAATCGACGCTCTGCGCCGGGGGCCTTTGCCATAGGCTTGTTTGTCGCTTGGATCCCAATGCCTTTTCAGATGGTGGTCGCCGCGGCCTTTGCAATCCTTTTTAATGTCAATATTCCCGTTTCCGTCGCTTTAGTCTGGATCACCAATCCACTTACGATGCCAGTTATGTTTTATGGGGCTTATTTATTAGGTGCAAAAATTCTGGGCCACGCACCGCAGGAATTTGCCTTTGAGGCAAGCTGGCAATGGATAGAAGCCTCATTAGCCACAATTGGGCCAGCATTCCTACTAGGTTGCCTAGTATTAGGGATCGTGTTTTCTACTGTAGGATATTTAATGATCAGTAACCTCTGGAAATACTCGATCATGTTTAAGTGGCAAAAGCGTAAGACCAAATAATTGCGACTTGCAGACACAATGGCTTAACTTGTTTTATGTTAGAGAAATTAACTTTCCTAATTGAACAAGTTAAGCATTAACACCTTTTTAGTGTTTGCATCTCTGTATTTCCTTTACGTCCTCTATTGTAATTTATTCTTACCTTATCAATAGATTAAACCACGACGATAAGACTATCTTTATCCCTTCACCCGGACACTTACTTACAAGCTACTCATAAGTAGATATATACATTCATTTAATTTGCAGCTTAAAATACTTTTCGTGTTTCACTACTACGCTGTCATTATGTTGAATATTGATGAACCTGCACATTTACAACCTAAAATACCGCTTTTCCGCTTAGGTTTTAGACCTTTCTTCTTATTTGCGAGTCTATTTAGTCTATTAAGTTTAGGGATCTGGGGAGGATTTCTTTCCGGTCTGCCATTACTTCCTAACAACATCAATCCTTTATGGTGGCATGGTCATGAGATGATTTTTGGGTTTGCCTGTGCCGTCGTCGCAGGTTTTTTACTCACCGCAGTACAAAACTGGACAGGGCAACCTGGGTTGAAAGGCTTACCCCTTATAGGGCTATTTACGGTCTGGTTACTACCAAGGCTTTTATTTATATTGCCGCTAGATATTCCGTTTGTGGCGATCATGATCATCGACTTGATGTTTTTACCCTTAACCGCAATTGCATTATCAATATCTGTGGTTAAAGTACGCCAATGGCGTAACTTTGTGTTTATCCCTATTCTCAGTTTACTCACGCTTTTTAATGGATTTAGCTATTACGGTTTAATAACTAATCAATTACAGTGGGCTAATAATGGTCTTTATGCAGCAGTCATCCTTGTTGGGGTAATTGTTGCTCTGCTTGGTGGTAGAGTGATCCCATTCTTTACTGAGCGCGCCACCCAATGGCAAAGACACTCCCCCATTCCCGTACTGGAATGGTTAAGTTTTGCTAGCCTATTAGCGCTTGTTGCGAGTCTCTTTTTACCGCAGATAATATTACTGACGCGCGCTCTGGCTGGTATAGCGGGTCTGGTATTGTTACTACGTTGGTCTCGTTGGGGATGGCTGGCAAGTTGGTCTGTGCCGCTGTTATGGTCACTGCATTTAAGTTACTTATGTATTCCCATTGGTTTGATACTGATTGCTACAGGACTACCACTTTCCGTAGGAATGCATGCCATTACTGTTGGAGGACTTGGCGGCATGATCCTCGCAATGATGTCGAGGGTATCGCTAGGCCATACCGGCAGACAACTAAAACCCGCTAGGCCAATGACACTGGCTTTTGGGTTAATGTTACTGGCTACAGAGTTCCGTGTCTTAGCGGGTTTACCCAGTGCATGGTTTATTGAATTAATGCTCGCAGCCATTATTTGTTGGATGCTGGCTTTTGGGTGTTTCTGTTACTACTACGCACCAATGCTTTGTCGCGTCAGAGCCGATGGGCGGCCAGGCTAAGCAAGGTGACTTGAGAAAACTCATGGCGCGATGCCTTTAGCAGACAACCAATTACTATCTTGTGAATTGAGTCACAGAGAATCGCGTCTCTTTTCCCTACCTAAAGTATTTTTACTGTTACTATTTACAAAAATATTGAGTAGGGAGTACCCATGCCATTTTATCGTCAATATGGTGCCAAAGGCTTAAAAGCAGTTGAGCATCTCGTCTTAATCATCATAGCAATAGCGACTGTGGTTGCTATTGGTCAAGAAATTGTCCATGTATTTAATGTCGGCGCAGTCGCCCTTGCCGATCTGTTGTTATTGTTTATTTATCTCGAAGTACTGGCCATGGTTGCTAATTATGCAGAATCGGGAAAATTGCCCGTGCGCATGCCGCTGTATATTGCCATTGTTGCCCTTGCACGTTATTTGATCTTAGATATGAAGAGTATGGATGACTGGCGGATCGCCGCAATTTCGCTTTCAACCTTGATCCTTGCGGCAACGGTCATCGTGATCCGTTGGGGCCAATTAAAAATGCCCTATCCTAAAAATCAAGAATACGATAACTAATTACTACTGGGCGCCATTGCCAACCAAGCTCAATGGCGCCATTCTTTACCTGCAAAATCCTTCCAAATCCCTCGCTTTCAGATTGGTATTCTGCCAAAAAGCAATTATGCTAGTTTTACTGAGATCAATTATTTACGGGACAATTGAGTTATGGGTGAACATCCAGTTGGATTTGAAGAAAAACGCAGCTCACTTCGAGTAGATATGGAAGCTGAACGCGTGCTCTTGCATTGGACTGATAAGAATGGCGTTGAACATACGGACGAAGGCGTATGTATCGATTTAGCCCGCAGAGGCATTCTGTTTGATTATAAAAACCCATTTGAACTCGGTGAATTAGTTAACGTGACATTCAATCCAGAAACATCCCGACAAAATAGCGTAAAAGGCCAAGTTTGCCGCTGCTCTAAACGTCATGATCAAAGTTATCATGTCGCGATGCAATTGCTTTAATTTCAATCTAGCTACGCAGGGTCGATTGAGCTGTTCTACACTGAATTAGTTGAACTATTCGTACAAAGGACATTGCTATGATATTGCTGGTGGGTGGAGAGAAAGGTGGCAGTGGCAAGAGTTGCCTCGCGCAAAATCTTGCGGTTTATATAAAGCAAAAATTTGCCGCCAATGTACTAATGGTAGACTGCGATCCCCAACGTACAACATCCGATTGGATCCAAGCTCGAAACAACGACCCTAGCCTCCCAGCAATCAATTGTATTCAGCTCTACGGCAAAATACGTAACGATCTGCTCAGTCTTAATGAACGCTTCGACTACGTCATTGTTGACTGTGGCGGTCAAGATAACCTTGCTATGCGCGCCGCCATGTCGGTGGCCACTTACGTAGTTATCCCACTTAGACCCAAACGTCGCGATCTTAAAACCTTACCCCATATGGAAGATATGCTCAGCACCTGTAAGATGGTTAATCCCAAAATGGTGGCAACCATTGTGCTAACCCAATGTCCCGCTTTGCCCACCCAAGTAAAGCGTATTTTAGAGGCCAAAGAAGTAGTCCAATCCTTTGGATTACGCGTACTCAATTCGGTGACTTTTTGCCGAAATATCTACGATGACAGTGAGGAAAAAGGATCGTCCGTAATGGAAATTGAGCCAGATGGGAAAGCGGCCGACGAGATCCGCGCCATAGTGGATGAGCTGTTCACCTTACCACCAGAAAATAGTTATGAGCTTAACTGATCTTAAACGCAAGAAACCAAAACAAGTTATCAAAACGGTTTCTATTGAGGATTTTATCGAAGATGCCAATAACTATGCTTTAGGTAAAGCGAGTATTTTAGCGGTGCCTCCCGCAGAGCCAAAAGGCTTAGATAAAAAGTCAGCCAAAATTTATCGCCATGCCACCTTTACCTTAACGGAAACCAGTATTACCCAATTAGATGGGCTCGCTAAAGGAACTAAAATAGCCAAATCACGCTTATTGCGGATCTTGATTGATGAATTCTGTCAAAAAACGATTGCAGAACAGCTTGAAGTGGTAAATAAAAGTAAGCAGGATGAGCATTAATCTTCATGAGCATCAAGGTAAACCAATCCGCTGATCACCCTTTCTTTAACAGCAAGTTATGGCCTATGACCCCAAGCTATTGCGCGGCTCATAGACCAGATTAGCCATACTTAATGATGAGAATGATGACACTGCCGCCCAGCAACAAGGGCGAGCCCTTGCGCTGATTCTGCCATTTTCCCTTTACTCAACAACAAAAAAATTAACTCCTCCGCAGTAAGGTTTTCGGCACTACAAGTGTGATAACGCGCTGCTTCACCAAAAGTTTCAGTCATCAGAGCAATAAACTGAGGCTTTAAAACGGGATGAGCTTGCGCTACCATCAGCGCCATAACGTCATGACCGTGAACAGAATCGGACATAGTCTCTCCAAAAGATGCAAATAAGATTAGGCTTTATAACCGAACTGTTGAATTTTAACCCTGATCTCGCGCACATACTGCCAATGTCAATAACTGCGCTGACCGCTGTGACGATAAAGTGAGCCACTATGTCCTTGATCTTGCTACTGACCCAACAGATGTCACTTTATTTAGTGATTGTTTATTTAGTCAGTAAAACACCTCTTTTTAAACTGTTTGCAGAAACATCACCGCGCCTACCTCATAAAATATTTATTTATCTGGTTTTTTCTAGCTTTTGTATCATGGCGACCTATTTTGGTGAGCAAACTTCAGGGGCCATTGCCAATACTCGCGCCATGGGTGCCGTGCTAGGCGGTTTACTCGGCGGTCCTGTCACCGGATTTTTAGTCGGATTCACTGGCGGTTTACACCGCTACAGCATGGGTGGCTTTACCGATTTAGCCTGCGCGATTTCAACCACTCTCGAAGGACTCTCCGCGGGAATGATCAGTTTTTACCTACGCCGCGCGGGTAAGAGTGAACTTATCTACAATCCGCTCTTAGTCTGTTTGGTGACCTTTTACGCCGAAATGATGCAAATGAGCATTATTTTGCTGATTGCACGCCCGTTTGATGCCGCATGGGAATTAGTGCGGCAGATAGCTCCGCCTATGCTGTTGGTTAATTCCATTGGCGCAGCGCTGTTTATGAGCATGATCCGCGACCAAAAAACCATGTTTGACAAGCTCTCCTCTAGTTTCTCAACCAAGGCGCTTAAAATTGCCGAGCGCAGTGTTGGGCTGCTTTCTAAGGGGTTTAACGAAGAAAGCAGCGGCAAGGTCGCGCAAATTGTCATTGAAGAAACCAATGTGGGTGCTGTTGCCATTACGGACAGAGAAAAACTTTTGGCCTTTATCGGTATTGGTGCCGACCATCATATCCCTGGAACACCGATTTCCTCAAAAATCACCCTTGAGGCCATAAACCAAAACAAGGTGATGTTCGCCGATGGGGTGGAGATGCCCTATTCCTGCTCGATTTCGAGCCAGTGTAAACTCGGTTCGAGCCTTGTGATCCCACTTCGCAGCGACACCGAAGTCATTGGCACCATCAAGTTATACGAGCCAAAAAATAAACTATTTTTGAACATTAATCGCACCTTAGGGGAAGGGATTGCTCGGCTATTGTCGAACCAGATCCTCTACGGCCGTTTTGAACAGCAGCAAAACCTGCTCACCCAAGCGGAATTAAAATTACTGCAAGCTCAAGTGAATCCACACTTTTTATTCAACGCTCTCAATACCATCAGTGCGATTATTAAGCGCGATCCCGATATGTCGAAGCAACTGTTGCAGCAGTTGTCACAATTTTTGCGGATCAATTTAAAACGTACAACGGGTTTAGTGACACTCGGGGATGAGCTCGATCACATAGCGTCTTATCTCACTATTGAGAAAGCGAGATTTATTGATAAATTACAGGTCAACATTGCTATACCTGAATCACTTTACCACTGTAAAGTGCCTGCATTTACCCTACAACCCATCATTGAGAATGCGGTAAAACATGGCACCTCCCATATGATTGAGCAAGGACAAATCAAGGTCACAGGACGCATGGATGACCATATATTAGCCCTTGAGGTGACAGATAACGCCGGCCTTTATCAACCCTCAATCGATTCTGAGGGATTGGGGATGAATTTAGTTCATAAACGGATACAAAATCTGTTTGGCGAACAGTATGGCATCCAAGTTGAATGCAAACCGGATGAATACACCAAGGTGACCATCCGCTTACCCATAGAACAGACGGAAACTAGCACGTGATCACTTGTTTGATTGTCGATGATGAATTGTTTGCCCGCGAGGAACTTGCGGATTTGCTCGGCCAAGAAGCCGACATTGAGATTATTGGCCAATGCAGCAACGCCATAGAAGCATTGCAAACCATTGCCAAAGAAAAGCCTCAATTAGTTTTTCTCGACATCCAAATGCCACGTATTTCAGGCATGGAACTGATTGCTATGCTCGATCCCGACACCTTACCTAAAATCGTGTTTGTCACTGCATTTGATGAATTTGCCGTCAAAGCCTTTGATAATCATGCCTTTGATTATTTACTTAAGCCAATAGATGCCGATCGACTCAGCCAAACCCTAAAACGTGTTCGTAAGGACCTCACTCCGCAAGCCGTGAATCTGATCGCGCCTCGATGCCTCGAGCACCTACCCTGTTACAGCGGTAGTAAATTAAAAGTGATCCCCATTCAAGATGTTGAGTATGTTTTTAGTGATTTAAGCGGTATTCATGTCGCCTGTACCAAGGGCAAAGTCCATACCCAACTTACCCTTAAAGTGCTGGAAGAAAAAACACCGCTAGTGCGTTGCCATCGCCAATATCTGATTTCACCCAAAGCCATTGCCGAAATAGAGCTGCTCGATACTGGCGCCGAAGTCACGACTCTGCTTGGCGACAAAGTGCCCGTTTCTCGCCGTTATTTAAAAAGTCTTAAGCAATTGTTCGGCTTCCAATAGCCCCATTGTTAACCACTAATGCGCGTATCTAAGCCGCTGGAGGCGGTTAATACTTATGAATGACATCCTCATACAACCGCTCGCCCCATTCTATTGCCGCTGAGTCAGCATTATCGACCTCTCACCCAGTTACCCCTGTTTTATGTAAACAACTTGTTTACACTCTGCACAACTCAAAATGGGGAGATAACTAAAATGATGTGGTTCCTACTCTGTGTCGGTCTATTGATCGGCGGCTACTTTATCTACGGTACCTTTGTCGAAAAGGTATTTGGTATCAACGAAAAACGTCAGACACCGGCTTTTACCCAAACCGACGGTGTGGACTATGTGCCTATGTCGAAAGGCAAAGTGTACTTAATCCAATTATTGAATATCGCGGGTGTGGGTCCAATCTTCGGTCCAATCCTCGGGGCGCTCTACGGTCCTTCAGCGATGTTGTGGATTGTGATCGGCTGTATCTTCGGAGGAGCGGTGCACGATTACTTCTCCGGTATGTTGTCGGTCCGTAATGGTGGGCAATCTGTACCAAACCTTGCCGGTAAGTATTTAGGCAAAAGTGCCAAGCACTTTATGAATGTGTTTGCCATCATTCTATTATTGCTCGTAGGTGTGGTGTTTATCTCTGCGCCAGCAGGCCTGTTAGGCAAACTAACGGGTTGGGATGTTAGCATTTTTGTTGCGATTATCTTCGTTTACTACCTGATTGCCACTGTGGTACCCGTCGATAAAATTATCGGCCGTTTATATCCTTTCTTTGGCGCGCTGTTGTTCTTCATGTCATTTGGTTTAGCCTTTGCGATCATGTTATCAAGCGAACATACGCTACTGCCCAATGTGCAAGCGGGCGACTTCTTCCAAAATTTAAACCCTAAAGATATGCCATTATGGCCTGCGCTGTTTATCACCATCGCTTGTGGTGCGATTTCAGGCTTCCACGCCACGCAATCACCACTGATGGCACGTTGCGTTGAAAACGAAAAGAACGGTCGTTTTGTGTTCTTTGGTGCCATGATCGGTGAAGGTATCATCGCCCTACTCTGGTGTGCGATTGCACTGTCTTACTTCCACGGTGTTGAAGGATTAAGCACAGGCATGGCGGGTAACCCTGCAAACGTTGTATACGAAGCATCAACTGGTCTGTTAGGCGCAGTGGGTGGCTTTATGGCAATCCTTGGTGTGATCATTCTGCCAATTACTTCAGGCGATACGGCTTTCCGCTCTGCTCGTCTGATTTTGGCTGAATTCTTTAACATGCCGCAGGTGGCTTTACCTAAACGTTTAGTGTTAGCTATTCCATTGTTTGTGATTGGTGGCTTACTGACTCAAGTCGACTTCGGCGTGATCTGGCGCTACTTCGGTGTGGCTAACCAAGCGACAGCTGTATTAATGCTCTGGACGGCCTCAGCTTACCTACTGCGTCACAATAAACTGCACTGGATCACCACCATTCCAGCCATGTTTATGACCACAGTAGTTATCACCTTCCTACTTAACTCTGCAACTTTAGGTGCAGGCTTACCGATGACCTTATCCACCATCGCAGGGACTGTTTCAACGCTAGTCATCACAGGCTTACTGATTGTGAAAACCAAAGGTAAAGGTGAAGTTGATAGCGACAGCGAATTACCCGATGAAGCTTAATTTCCAACAATATTGATATACAAAGCAAACGGGCACTGATGAGTGCCCGTTTTTTTATCTATGATTTTAGTCAATCGGTATAATACTGGTATAATCCGATTATTGTTCACGGTAATTTATACAAAATGACTCAAGAAAATAACCCATTACACGGCATCAAACTGGAAACCATAGTCACACAACTCGTTGAGCACTATGGCTGGGAAGAACTCGGAGCTCGCATCAAGATCCGCTGTTTTACCGAAGATCCGAGTATCAAATCGAGTCTACGATTTTTAAGAAAAACCGATTGGGCACGGGAAAAAGTAGAATATTTATATTTAAAAACCAATAAACTGCCGTTGCCCGCCGCGAAAACATCCAATGCACCAGCGAAGACATCGGCCAAAAAACCTGCAAAACCAGCACAGAAACCAGCTCAGGCAAGTACGGCTACATCAATAGCCGCAACAGATGGCCAGATTAATAGCCATATCTGGGGCAAGCGCGACTAAATTTCGTGTGAATATTCAAACGCATACTCACAAGAACAGACAAAAATGCGCGGAATAATTAATTCAATTTCAATTATCCCGCGCATTATTTTTTAATCTGTCTATCAGCTAGATTAGCGCCAATCCAATATCCTTCGGTGGGCAACCATGATTGGCAAGAGTCCCCTGCTAATCAAGCCAACGGCTAAGAATAAGCGTTTAAGACTTCACCTATTGGCTACTTTGTCTGCGGATAAGTGACGCGATAGATTGCCCCTGCATAATCATCCGACACGAGTAAACTGCCATCGGCCAATTCAGCAAAGGCCACTGGGCGACCAAAGGTTTGCTCGCCCTGCATAAAGCCAGTTAAAAATGGAGTGTATTTGACCACCTTGCCTTGCTCTATCGTCGCCACGGCCACTTTATAACCCGCTTTCTTAGTGCGATTCCATGAACCATGTTCAGCGACAAACAACTGCTGTTGATAGCCGCTAGGGAACTGTTTACCAAGATAAAAATGAATGCCTAGTGGCGCCACGTGAGCCCCTAAGGAGAGCGCAGGAGCGGTGTACTTGGTAGGATCTTTACCTTGGCCAAACTCAGGGTCAAGAATTGTACCTGCATGCACATAGGGGAAGCCAAAATGTTCACCCAAGTAACTGACCTTATTGATTTCGCAGGGAGGAATATCATCGCCCATCATGTCGCGGCCATTATCGCTAAACCAAAGGGTTTGAGTGCCAGGCTGAAAATCAAACCCGACGGAATTACGAACCCCTTGGGCAATGGTGGTTAATTTTTTAGTCTCGAGATTGAGCGAGAAAATACGTCCATAGCGTTCATTCTCCGCGCACACATTACAAGGCACGCCTACAGGAATGATTAACTCGCCAGTCGGTGAAACCCCTAGTACTTTCCAGCCATGGTGGGTTTCAGTTGGAAACCCATCAAAGACCACCTCAAATGTTGGTGAGTTTAAGTGGTTATCAATATCCTTGAAGCGAATGATGCGCTCCACTTCGGAGACATACAGATCGCCATCTTTGATCACCACACCTGATGGTAGCTTTAGTCCCGAGGCAACCAGAATTTTCTCATCGGCAACACCGTCCTGGTTACGGTCGATAAGGGCATAAACATTCCCGGCCTTCATCGAGCCCGCATAGACAATGCCTTTTTCGGATACGGCAATTTCGCGCGCATTGTCAACATTATCTGCAAATAAGCTCAGGTTAAAGCCTTCTGCAACGGTCAGTTTATCTAAAATATTTTTAGCCATCGCAGGCACACTTATTCCACTCAAAGCCAAAAATGCAGCGCATGTTATTTGTAGTTTACGAGCCATATCTTTCATATCCTTATCAGTCAAAAAGTGAACGACCTTAACCATTAATCCCCTAACCTATCCTAGATACGCCTTTTGTATCAAATAGGATGCTTAGCACTTAAGTTTTTTATCTCAAGGCCGATAATTCGATAAATAACCTTCAGGTACTTATGGAGCCTATCGTGAACATTAATGGATTAAACACGACCGCAAATAGCAGCGCCTTCAAATCTGTTTCCAGCGCTTATATCACCACTACGCCAACAGCTAGCTCAGCTTCTGAGAATTCGTCGGCAGAGACCGGCACGCAAGAAACGGTCAATATATCCAATGCCGGAAGACAAGCTCTCGCTACCGAAGTAGGCGCTTCTCTCAGAGGTCAAACCGCGGAAAAACGGCAACAGACGGAAAGTGCTGAGAATGAAGAACCCAAATCTATCATCGACGAACAAATTAAGCGTCTGAAAGAGCAAATCAAAGCTTTGCAGGAGATGCTCACGAAACTGGAAGGGGATGATTCCGAGGCCGCAGCTCAGCAACGTAAGCTATTGCAGGAACAAATTATGCAACTCGGTAACCAAATTGCCGTGTTAATGGACCAGAAAATGCGCGATGCACAAAAAAACGCAGGCTAAGCTGAGTACAGAATCATTTTCAATCTTGGTAGCTGTAAACTAGATTGGGAAACTAAACAATAAACGCCAAATATTTAACCCGTCACCAGTTCGATAACTGATGCCAATTCTATCTATGCCGAGGAGATCGCCGCCCAAAGGCTTAGAAAATGCCAGTGTGGCACCAAACTCATAGCTTCCAGAGACTATGGTTTCATCTTCAGTATCTTGGCTAAAATCCAGCTCGTTGAAGTACCAATAACCAACCGCAAATAATCTAGGTTGCATTTGGATATTCAACCATTGCCAGCGCGGCGAAAGGCCAATATCCACCCCGGTTTGCAATACCGCAAATTGGTCGGTTAATTTTCCTACCCGTTCACTATAGCCCGCAAACCTTAACCTCGATACCCAGACGCTGTCTTCACCCGCGAGACTAAAATCATACAAGGTACTTACACCTGAGGCTAAAATCGCCACATTCGCATCGGTCTCAAAATTTGTCCCAAAGCCCACATCCAAATAAGCTTCCATCCGCGTATTTGCCGTTGCCTGCCAATGGTGCTCAATGCCGGGCGTTATCGTCATGGTGCCAACTGACGATGGCAATTCGCCGTCGGTGATGTCTTTAGCTAAGTAGTCAAAAAAACCGAAGGATAAGGGTAAACGCAGCCAAGTCTGACTACTATCATCCTTCAAAAAATCAAAGTTTAACGGAATACTAACGACGGTGGCATTTTGCTCAGCAGCTCGATATACCCCTGTGCCAAGGTAGCTGCCAAAGGCATAAACAGAGTTAGGATTATTTTTCCCATCAATCGGCGTTTCAGGGCTAATCTTCGAAAACGCTTGGGAAGATTGGGGGGCAAATGCAGCAAAATCTTGCGGGTGACTGGAGTTTGAAACAGGCTCTGTCGACGCCAACAGCGGGAAAACAATCCCCATTGATAGCGCCGAAATGGAGCAGAGGTTGACGATAAACCGACTAAAAATGATATTCAATTTACGCAAACAGATCCTAATTTGCAGCCTAATCGGTAAATTTATTGCACTAAGAACTACTGTTCATCCGTAAAATGATACTCAGACATCATATGCCCAAGCTCAGTGGACTTAGTCTTTAAGTAAGCCTCATTATAGCGATTTTTACCGACTTGTAAGGGTACGCGCTCAACCACTTCGATGCCGATTTCTTTCATCGCTTTGACTTTGCGAGGGTTATTGGTCATTAAGCGTACATGCTTTACGCCAATCTGCTCAAGCATAGGCTGGATCATATCGTATTTACGCATGTCCGCAGGGAAACCTAACTGTTCATTCGCCTCAACCGTATTGGCGCCTTTATCCTGCAACTCATAGGCGCGGATCTTATTTAGCAGACCAATACCACGACCTTCCTGACGCAAATATAAGATAAACCCACTGCCGGTCTCGGCAATGTTTTGCATCGCGGTTTGCAGCTGGAATCCACAGTCACAGCGTAAGCTGAATAAGGCATCGCCCGTGAGACACTCAGAGTGAATACGGCCTAAAACAGGAGCATCGCTACTTAGGGTGCCAAATGTGAGGGCAACATGCTCTTTACCGGTTTCGGTATCTTCAAAACCGTGCATGGCAAAAACGCCCCAGGGAGTGGGTAATTTTGACGTCGCGACATATTTTATCGACATGACTTAACCTTAACGACAACTCTCATTCCATGAGACGGAAGGAACATCCATAAACAAAACAATGATTAGGTACTTAGCCTACGGCGCACCTATTCTAAAGTGTTTTCAGCAATCACGAAATACTTTAGTAATTTAATCAACTACAAAACTAAGCTATTAACTGCGTGACTCATTTAGCTCAATGGGTAATATGTCGAGCCAAGGCGCTGCAAAATAGATAAGTGTTCTATTTTGCAACTTATTGAATAACTTAGCAATGTAGCTTAAAATTTTGCTGGTGCAAAACCTGTTACTTCAGTCAAGCCCATTTCGCGCCCTAAAGCAGTCATTGGGTGCACAACAACTAAGCCTTTTACTGACTTTTTCAGTTGACCCATATCGGCTTGCTCGGCTTTGGTGAGGGCGCGGTGAAATGGCAAGTGCTGAATATCCACCCCTTGCTTTTGTAATAAACGCGACTGCTGCGTTTTTACGCTATTGATTTGCTTAGTAACAGCCTCAATCTCGCGTTTAAACTGCGCCACGATGACAACATCGCCACGTTGCTCTGCCGCCGCCAGTTTACGACGAAACTTATCTAACTTATCGTTTAGCTGCTGCAGTTCTTGCTTTAAATTCATTATGTTACCTTAAATTACTTTAGTGAGTCCCGACCGATATTGACCTAATCTTTGGCCTGTTTGTCTGGGTCACTGTGTCAAGGTGTGGGATTATAACAGCAAGTTAGCGATCCTCGTTACCGCTTTTATAAGAAACGGATCACCTGATTACTGCTACCTCGATATGGAAGGCTCGGATCTGCAAGATTTTGCTCAAATTTGCCATCCACCAGCACATCTACATATTCCAGCACCGCACGCTGTTTATCGCTCAATTCATTCCATACATAGCCCGTCCACAGCCAAATATCTTTACCGGGACATTCAGCTTTGACGCGCTTAACAAGCGCCAAAATCCCCTCAAGATTGGCGGGTAAAAGTGGATCGCCGCCAGAGAGTGATAAGCCACGGCGAACGATTCGCGTATCCTGCAAATCGGCGATGATATTATCTTCCATTGCCTTATCAAATAAATGGCCAGAGCGCACATCCCAAGTACTTTGATTATAGCAACCACGGCATTGGTGCTCACAGCCTGAAACAAATAAGGTGGCCCGAGTGCCTGGGCCGTTGACCACATCAACGGGATAATATTGCTGATAGTTCATTGTATAAGTCCAATACGAAATACAAGGAGCGCCAGACTGGCTAAAAAATCAAAGCACAGTCCCATGCTAAGCGACTGTGCTGATATCAGTGTAACAAACACAATAAGGCAAAAATGTTACAAGTGTTTGATCCTACGCTTCACTTCTTCTTGCTTACCATGGTTGAACGGTCTGGCATCGGGACTACCTAAGTAACCACACACACGGCGCGTAACAGACACTCGACTTGGCTCATGGTTGCCGCATTTAGGGCAAGTAAATCCTTTACTAGTACAGCTAAATTCGCCGGTAAAACCACAATCATAACATTCGTCAATCGGCGTGTTAGTACCGTAGTAAGGTACACGGCTATAGCTGTAATCCCAGACATTTTCGAGCGCTTCGATATTGTGCTGCATATTAGGATATTCGCCGTAGCAAATAAAACCACCATTGGCGATGGCGGGATATGGCTGCTCAAAATCGATTTTATCGTAAGGATTCACGTGCTTTTCCACATCTAAATGGAAGCTATTGGTGTAATAGCCCTTATCGGTTACCCCCGCAACCACACCAAACTGGCGCGCATCGAGCTTACAAAAACGACTGCAGAGACTCTCACTTGGGGTGCTATAAAGGCTGAATCCATAACCCGTTTCGGCCTTCCATGCGTCGGTAGCCGCTTTAAGATGCGCAACAATCGCCACCGCTTTTTCACGAAGCTTAGCATCATCAAACACATGGGTTTCAGTGCCATAGAGCGCATTAATGGTTTCATGTAAACCGATATAACCTAATGAAATCGATGCCCGACCATTTTTAAAGATTTGGGCGATATCATCATCGGCACGCAAGCGCACGCCACAGGCACCTTCCATATACAAAATCGGCGCAACTCTGGCTTTCACTCCGTTTAACCGTTCGATACGCGTATCTAATGCACGGCGGGCAAGTAATAGCCGCACATCCAGAATACGGTAGAACTCAGCCTCATCGCCATTCGCTTCTAGCGCAACACGTGGCAAGTTTAAGCTAACAACACCAAGGTTATTGCGCCCTTCATGGACGAGTTCACCATTTTCTTTATAGGAACCTAAAAAGCTGCGGCAACCCATAGGGGTTTTAAACGAACCCGTCACTTTTTCCACTTGCTCATAGTTCAAAATATCTGGATACATGCGCATACTGGCGCATTTAAGGGCCATTTGTTTTACATCGTAATTGCAATCGCCGACTTTGTGGTTAATACCATCACGGATGGCAAACACCAATTTAGGGAACACCGCTGTTTTACGATTTTTACCTAACCCCGCCATGCGTACTTTCAGCATCGATTGTTGAATTAAACGCGACTCCCACGAAGTACCTAGACCGAAACCAAAGGTCACAAACGGGGTTTGTCCATTAGCGGTATGTAAGGTATTCACCTCATATTCAAGGGATTGGAAAGCATCGTGGCATTCTTTTTCAGTCTGAGCAGTGGCATAGGCTTTAGCATCTTTAATCTGCCAATTCAGTGCCACTTGATAATGTTTGTCATAACTCTTGGCCACAAAAGGCGCTAACACTTCATCAATACGATTAATCGTGGTGCCGCCATAGATATGGCTTGCCACTTGGGCAATAATTTGCGCCGTCACAGCCGTAGCGGTAGAGATCGATTTTGGGGTCTCAATTTCGGCATTGCCCATCTTAAAGCCATGGGTCAACATGCCCGCCAAATCAATCAACATACAGTTAAACATCGGGAAAAAGGGCGAGTAATCAAGATCGTGATAGTGGATCTCACCGATTTCGTGCGCAGCCACCACATCCTTAGGCAGAATATGGCTCTTGGCATAATGTTTAGCCACGATGCCCGCCAGCAGATCCCGTTGAGTTGGGATCACTTTAGAGTCTTTATTGGCGTTTTCATTTAACAGTGCGGCATTGCTCTGCTCGACTAAACCACGGATTTCAAGATTGAGCTTACTGGTAGCATCGCGGCAAATGTCTCTGTCGTGACGATATTCAATGTAGACCCGTGCCAATGATTTATAAGGGCCTTCCATCAATAGGTTTTCAACTGCATCCTGTAGATGGTGGATTTCAACTTCTGCCATATTCGCCACTCGTTCTCTCACACAAGCGGCTACCGTCGCGGCATAATCTGCGTCCTCTATCCCAACCGAGTTTGCAGCAGCGACCACTGCATCTCTTATCCTTGTTTCATCAAAAGGTGTGCGGCAACCATCCCGCTTGATCACGACTGGCATTGTTTAATTCCTCTCCATCCCGATTAAAATTAACACTATATATAGTGATTAAATAATCTATCAACACAATATGTAGGCAATTAAGCGGCATCGACACCTAAAATTCCATGATCCAGATCATGATTTATCGGATGGATAAAAAGAACAAATAAGAACTGCTGCCAAACCCAATGATCTCAGTTTTAGGCCTTGACCTTGATGCTAAAGCAAGATAGTAGACACAGGAAATGGCGCTAATAATGACAAAAGACTTTGACCCAGAAGCCAAAGTCTATTGTTTTTGAAAGAATATTGTAAATAAGACTAGCGCTTAGCTAAGGCAAGATAACTGCTCAATTGTCCCAACGCCGATTGCTGCATCCCCATGGATGAAGCCACCTGCATCGTTGATTTAAGTCCCTGCCATAACTGTTTTTGACTATCGCTCATGGTGGGGTTGCTATTCAAATAATCCGTTAATTGACCAAACACTTTAGTCGCCTTTTGTGCTAGCACTGGCGACTGGGCATCATCCATGTTTTTTAACACATTTTTAGCATCTACTAACGTGTTGATCATCGGGCTATTTGGCGATTTTTCAGCCAAAGACTTTAGCTCATCATCGATAAAATCCTGCAAAGACTGCTTATTGGTACTTTGGCTTGGCAAACTAATGCCGTTTTGCGAGAGCCGTTCTACCTGTGCATCGGAAAGAATACCGTCTTTTTGTAACCGCGAGACTAAAGCGGGTATCTCAGCCACGCTAAATTTGCCATCAGCAAAAAAGTCTTTCGACATGGCCTGAATTTTTTGTGCTCGCAGTGCCCGTGGTGACAGCGCTATCTCCTCACTCGGTTTAGTATCAACCTTAGGGGGTTCTTTGGCAGAGGAGTTTGACTCCGTACTCGATTCAGTTTTACCTGTCTCCGTCTTTTTGCTATTCAGGCCATAAGCTTCAGCAGCACTGCTACGATTTAGATTAAGGGCATTTAAAAGAGAATTCATCGTCAATAATTCGGCGTCTAATACTGATTAATGGTGTTAAAGCAAAAACTAAGCCAATCAAGCAGTAAGTAGTGTCACATCGTAATTAACAGATAAATTCATCCTGACATTTTTAGCCTTTCCAGATCGCAGCTTCAATTAAATGTGCCACTTTTGCCACGGCAGCTTCACCTGCTGCAATGGCTTCAGCTGCTCGGTGGAACTCCATGGTGCCGATATTCGCGACTTCGGGTACAACACAGATATCGGGAGGGTCACCCATTAAACGCGCCCGTTTATGCCGCTGCTCTAAAATACTCATCGACTGGGACATCACCGCAATCATACCGGGATTAGATTTAGTCCCTAGGGAAAACTTATCGGTTAAGCTACCGACATATTCTCGCCCGCGGGCGAATAAATCCATAAAACCCGTTTCTTGGCGCGCGGGCATTTGGGTTTCATCTTTAGATGCCCGATGGCTGGTCATATTAACGGGTAAAACTTGTAATCGACCGGTATGAAAACCTTGTAAATCAACGGCAATGACAATATCTACCCCCATAGCACGGCTCACCGAAACGGGGACAGGATTAACAACTGCACCATCCACCAACCAACGCTCACCTTGACGGACAGGCGCTAATATCCCAGGCATAGAGCAAGAGGCCCGTACGGCTTGGCGTAAATCACCATGGCGAAACCAGATTTCCTGACCTGAATACAGATCCGTAGCAATGGCCGCAAAGGGACGCTCTAAATCCTCGATATTGATATCACCAATCCGCGATTGCAGCACATCGAATACTTTTTCGCCGCCAATTAGCCCACCTTTACGCCAACGAATATCCATCAGTCCCAACACATCCCAACTAGAGAAGCTGCGCACCCACTCTTCAAGTTCCGCTAAATGATTATGAGCATAAGCAGCGCCAACAAGGGCGCCGATTGAGCATCCAGCGACCTTATCGGGTTTAATTCCCATCGCGGCGAGCCCATTGAGTACGCCAATATGCGCCCAACCTTTGGCTGCACCACTGCCTAAGGCAATACCGATCGTCGGAGTTGTCCCCTTACTCATAATAAATTCCCTTAATAAATCGATGATTTAAAGAAGCGCTATGACGTGAAAAAGCTAAATTCCAGCCAAAGTGTTGTCAATCATTAGACAACATAAACCGTTATGCTAGCCAGTCATTAGATACATTTATATGGTTTACGCTCGGCCTTATTCCCTTGCCATACTCAAGGGCAGAGAGTAAACACATCGTCGCTTGATATCCTGTAAGTTCATAGCCAATTTGGCTAAACATAGCACTCGGGGCAAATATCGAGCGTGACACAAGCCAAGCAAATAAGTGGCTATTTAGATGATTACGCAAGATTATGCCCAATCAAGATAGCTGACCATAGTGATTTAGCGCTATAATCTGCCCTCACTCAGATTTAGGGGATATACCTTTGCAGTTTACTGATTTTTCTCTGGACCAGCGTCTGTTACAAAGCTTAAAGCATATGGGGATTGCAACCCCAACCGCCATCCAGGAACAAGCATTACCTATCGCATTGGCAGGTAAAGATTTAATGGCATCATCAAAGACTGGGTCAGGTAAGACCTTGGCATTTTTGCTGCCCGCATTGCAAAGGGTTATCTCCACCCGCGCCCTCAGTAAGCGCGACCCTAGAGTATTAATTTTATTACCGACCCGCGAATTAGCCCATCAGGTGTACAGTCAGTTACGCTTATTGGTGGCCAATACCCAATATAAAGCGATTAGTGTATTGGGCGGTGAAAACTTTAACGATCAGGCTAAAGCGCTGGCAAAAGAGCCGCATTTTATTGTTGCAACACCAGGGCGAATCGCTGATCACTTAGAACAAAAAAACTTATTCCTCAATGGATTAGAGTTGTTAGTTTTGGACGAAGCCGACCGTATGTTGGATTTAGGCTTTGCGCCACAGTTAAAAGCTATCAACGAGGCGGCCGATCATAAACGTCGTCAGACCTTAATGTTTTCAGCAACCTTAGATCATAGTGAAATCAATGAGATTGCGGCGGCATTACTTAAAAATCCATTACATGTGGCAATAGGCACGGCCCACAGTGAACATCAGGATATTTCGCAGCGAATTTATCTGTGTGATCATTTAGATCATAAAGAAGCCCTACTCAGTCGTTTACTGACGGATGAATCGCACAAGCAAGTGATTATTTTTACCGCCACCCGTGCCGATACAGAGCGGTTAGCCGCTAAGCTCTCGGCTCAAGGTTTTGCAACCGCCGCCTTAAGTGGCGAGTTAAAACAAACGGCACGTAACCAGATCATGGACCAATTTGCCCGTGGTCAGCAGCAAATATTGGTGACCACAGATGTGGCATCCCGTGGTTTAGACTTACTGAATGTATCCTTAGTCATTAACTTCGATATGCCCAAATTTGCCGAAGAATATGTTCATCGCATTGGCCGCACTGGCCGCGCGGGCGCCAAAGGTGACGCAATCTCCTTAGTTGGTCCTAAGGATTGGGATAACTTTAAAAAAGTACAACTTTTTTTAAGAAAAACCTTCGAAATCAGTGTAATTAAAGGGCTTGAAGCTAAATTTAGTGGTTTAAAAGATAAGCCAAAGTCCGTCGCGACTAAAGGTGTGGTAAAGGCAAACACCAAAGCCAAATCTAAACCTAAGTCGCACCTTGTTAAAGCAGCGCCATCCCGTGATAAACGCTTTATCACGAGTATTGATGTCGGTGATGCGCCAATGCGCAAAAAACCTGCGGCACAACTGCTACAAGATAATGACGACGAGATCTAAAAATAACGCAAAAGATAGCTCAAGTCCGTGAAACTTGAGCGCTCAAAATGAGTGACTCGCTGGAGCGATTTTTCCGGCGATACATAAGTAATTTGAAATAGTTAAAGGTGTAACATGCGAATTTGTGGTGTTGAATTAAAAGGTGGCGAAGCCATCATCAGTCTGCTCAGTTACGAAGGTGAAACCTTCAACGTACCCAGCTGCCGTAAAGTGTCTTTTAGCATTGCACAGTCGGCATCGACGGAGGCAATTCGTGAGTTTCACTTTGCTTTCCATAAGTTGATGGAAGATTATAAGATCGATGAAATTGTAATTATTGAGCGTGAGCAAAAAGGCAAACTGGCTGGTTCTGCTACTAGCTTCAAACTCGAAGCCGCAATTCAATTAGGCGAGCTGCCTGTAACCTTGCTATCTCCAGTGGCGATCAAGGAACAAAATAAGCGCAATCCACCTCAGGTAGACTTTGATAGCTTAGATCTGAAACGCTTCCAACAACCCGCCTTTGAGGCTGCCTACGCTCAGCAAAATCGCCATATTTTTGGTAAAGCTTAAGTGCTCTTGCTTGGCGCTATCACTTAGCGCCAAGCCACTTAGATATCGCAAGAATCATGCAAAACCTAAAATATGTCAGTGGTTATAGCCTAGATATCCAACGCCAAGTTGAACAGCTTTTACAAAGTGGCAAGCTTGGGGAAGTATTGCTTCGCCGTCATCCGCACATTCATCATATCCGCAGTGATAAAGCCCTTTACGACTATACCCAAGGGATAAAAAATCAGTTTTTACGCCAATCCTCTCCCCTATCGAAAGTGATCTTTGATGACAAAATTAGCATGAGTCATCATGCACTTGGCTTACATTCCTACGTCTCTAGAGTGCAAGGTAACAAAATCAAAGCGAAGAATGAAATTCGTATCTCTTCTCGCTTAAAACGTGTACCTGAACCTTTGTTACGAATGGTAGTGGTGCACGAACTCGCCCACCTAAAAGAGAAGGATCACAATAAAGCTTTTTATAATCTGTGTACTTATATGGAACCAGATTACCACCAATTTGAATTTGATCTGCGCTTACTGCTGACCTGTATTGATGCCAATCAATCCCCTTATATCGCGCACTCAATAGACTCAGTTTGAGTACTTATTTTTATTGCCCCAAGAGTTGACTGATAATAGTTTTCATTTAGAATGATCATGTATTATCTGTCACGTACTTAGGCTGTATGAAAACGCAAAATATTGGTAGAAAGCTAGAAAAATGGTGTAAGAAACAAGCCAAGAAACTGCAAAAGCAACAGGCAACATTATCCAATGCGGCATCAGTTAACTATGCTGCAAAATCATCTTTCTCAGCGGAACCAATAAAACAGACGACAGCGGGCAAAAGTAAAAAAGCACAACGCAAGCACTTAAATCAATTATTGGCTGAGTATATTGCCAAACAACACATTCAAGATCTTGATAAAGCCGCACGTAAGCAGCAATTAAAATTAGCCAAAGCGCATTTTAATGCCGCAAATGATGCACAATTTTTATCCTTTGCAGCCATCAAACGCATTTCCCCCTTACCGACGGAGCGAAGCTTTGCACTTCGTCCTTATAAAAAGTCTCCCTGTGGAGGATGTCCTGCATTAAAGGGGCGTCTATGTAAATGTGCGTTAAAAGCGATGCAGAAACGCCAGGCAAGTTAATATTGTTTATCGATCTTGATTAAATAAATTTGAAGATATCTCAAAGTAAGAGTGGTTAGATATTTTCTGCTAGCTATCTTCGCTATTCACACGTCATTCAATCAATACCTGTACGCTCACTAAAGCCTAAAGAGGCTCGATTTACTATTTTAAATACCGATAACAAGGGCGAAATTTAATCAAATTTAAGCAAGCAGTCTTATCCAAGCATATGCAGCCAAACAACAAACCCAACAAAAAGCCTGACAAATATACGACTAAAATCATTTAGTTGCTGAGGCACATTCAATAGAAATAAAAACGCCGATGAATCAGTATTCATCGGCGTTTTTATACTCAGAACGGGACAAACGAAAAGGAATTAACCTAAATTCATCAACGACTGACGACTATTGACCATATTCGTAAAGCTACGCAATTCTTGGTTTGCTAATTGGCTCGCCATAGGAATATCGGCTTTCATTGGATCGACGGGTTTACCGTTTACATGGAATTCATAATGTAAATGCGGACCAGTTGAACGCCCAGTATTACCAGATAAAGCAATCACTTGGCCACGTGTTACTCTCTGGCCTTTACGCACTAATGCCTTTGAAAGGTGTAAATAACGGGTGCTATATTTACCACCATGTTCAATCACAATATATTTACCGGCAAATTGGTGATCCGTTACTAAACTCACCACGCCATCACCAGGCGCTATAACCTTAGTACCAATAGGGACAGAAAAATCGGTACCATTATGGGGGGAAATACGGCCAGTGATCGGATGTTTACGAGCAGGGTTAAAACGTGAACTCATGCGAGGCTGTTTAGCCAATGGAATACGCTGGAAAGCACGCACTAAACTGCGCCCTTTTGCATCATAATAACTGCCATCAGTATGCTGAAAGGCACTGATTTCTGAACGCCCAGTTTTAATGCTAACGCCTAATATTTGGCTGCTACCGGTTGCTTCACCTTCAACATATTGATCATTTACCAAAACAGAAAATTTATCTCCTGCATGTAAATCCCGTGCAAAATTCACTTTTTCTTTGAGTAAATCTTCAATCCGCTGAATATCAGCTGCCGCTAAGCCCATTTTTTGAGCCGATACGTAAAATGAGCCTTTAATATCACCAGTAATAATGCGGTTTTGCCAAACGCCTTCAACGTTAATTTCTTCAACGTTGAAGCTACCATCTTCATAACGAGTAAATACGACTTGGCGTGCGGCGTTAAAATAAAGCTCCAACTTTTGCAGTTGGCCATCATTATCGAGCCAAAACTGAATCCGGTTCCCAGGTAATAAAGTATCGAGTGCCAAAATATTTAAATCGGCCTCTAGTACTTTATACATCGTTAGCTGGTCAACACCCGCCTTAGAGAATAAAGCGCTTAGAGTATCACCGGAGGCAATAACACGCTCAAAATCAGGGGTATTGTCAATAACAGTGGTAGAATCAACAGGCTCAGAAACTTGCGGTAAAACAGTTTCAATGTCGAGAGCTACGGGAATTCGTTGTGCTGTGGGTACGACATGATTAGCATTCGGCATTAACATCGCCGCACCGATCAATAAACCACCTACGAGGAGAATATTTTTATGGGCTGAAGATAAATTCTGCAAACGAATTTGCGGAAAATTAGCCAAATTGGGTTTGCCTGTCTGCAACGCTTTCACCTTTTGTTATCGTTTTTGCGTTATATTTTTGAACCAGTCCCGCCTAGGGAAGCCCGAATTTTCCCAACTTATCCCAAAAAACCGATTATGACAAACGCTATTTTGCACTTTAACAGCACTATTTCCCAAAAACATGCGTCAGTTGGCACTTTAAATCGATTGCGCGTTCTGTATCCAGATGTTAAATAGCACAAAATAACGTCTTCAATCACAATTAAAACAATAAGTTAAATAAACAATTAATCCCTTTAACTGACACTAAGGCAAAATCATCTTGATTTCGCTCCCATGGGAGGTTTTCAACAGATCTATTCGAGTGTTTATCTGCTCTTTCATCTCAGAAACATGAGATATCACGCCGATCATCCTACCCGCAGATTGCAAATCCATTAAGGTACGGATGGCAAGTTCAAGGGAGTCCTGATCTAGGCTGCCAAAACCTTCGTCGATAAATAACGTATCAAGTTTTATCCCACCGGCGTAGGCTTGCACCACGTCTGATAAACCCAGCGCCATAGATAAAGCTGCCATAAAACTCTCCCCACCACTTAATGTCGCCACGGGACGCACTTTTGCGGTGTAAGCATCTTCGACTTCAAGCTCAAGCCCTGATGCCTTATTTCCCTTCGCTCTGTCTTCTTTACGCAGTAATCGATAACGGCCTTTACTCATCAGGTGTAATCTCTGAGTTGCTGCGAGTAAAACATCATCGAGTAATACGCTTAATACAAAACGTTGCAGAGAAATCTTGTTGCCGGTATTGCCATTGGCCACATCGGCCAAGGTGCCAATAATGGCGTATTCATCCTCAAGGGCTTTCGCTTTTTGATCGACAATACTGAGCTGTGTTTGAGTTTGTTTAAGCAAAGAGAACCGCGTATTAAGTTGGCTCCATGTAGCTTCAGCGAGATTAAGTTGTTGGTGCTTTTCTGCGAGCATGGCTTCTAGGGCATCAAGGTCGGGCACGCTGACATCACTAAGCTCAGTTCTTAGCTGATCAAGCTGTGATTGATTTAAGGCGCACTGTCGATGATAGGTTTCAATACGCTCGCCCAACGCTTGAATTTGCTCATCGGCTAACAATGCCGCCCTTAATGCGTCCCTATCAGTAAACCCCGCTAAATGCAGTTGTGAGTTAAGGTCACCATCGGCCACAGCCTGCTGCTCATCTGCGCTATGGCAGCGTTGTATCGCAGCCTCTAGCGCCGTTTGCGCAGCTACACAATGCTCAGATGCCTGCTTTAGTGAGTTTCTAAGAGCATGAATCTGCTCACGAGTGTTCTCAAGCTGCCGTTGATTATTATTAATCGCTTGATTTAACGCAGTAAGCGAGCGGTATTCGTCAGGGATCCGAAGCGCTTTTTCCGCTAATTGACCGGATAGACGCGCCACTTCACCTTCTTGTTGATGATACCGCTCACGCTCAAGCTCTAATTGTTGCGTCAATACTAACTCTTGCTGCTGCAACGCTTTGATTTGCTGCTGTAACCTCTGCAATGCTTGGGTGGCGACTTCAGCTTGTTTTGCTTGGTGTGTTAATTCCTCAAGCCGATGGACATGCGATTCAAGTGGGGACTCAACCGTATCCCCCAGCGAGGAGGCCAGTTCATTTGCCTGCGACTGCTGTGCTTCTAACTGTTTTTGTAGCCCCCGATACTCTGCCCTCGCTTTGCTGAGCTGTTCGAGTGCATTCACCTCGGCATCCTGCGCAGCTTGCAGCTGTGCGTCCGTTGGTAAATGATCATGACTGGTTGCAGGATGAGGATGCTCGATACTGCCGCAAACTGGGCAGGGTTCTTCGAGTTTGAGCTCCCTCGCTAAAATGGCCGCTTGGCCTTGAAACCAACTGAGCTGTAAAGACTTATAGTCACTTAGCGCTGCCTGATGCTGCGCGCTCAGCGTCTTTCCTTGTAATCCTGCTTGTACAAGCGCCTCTTCGGTTTGTGCAACTTTGGCGCAGATTTGTTGCCATAGTTTGAACAACTCAAGTAAGTGGCGCTGTTGCTGCAAGGCTTGTGCGGTCGCGAGTTGACGCTCACTTTGCTGTTGTAATGCTGGCAATTGATTTTCATAGGTGCTGCGCTGATCAACTAAGCTTACAAGCGCCGTCTTAGTCTCTTGCCCCTGCTCTTTGGTTTGTTGCAGTATCTCTTTTGCCTGCGATAAAGCTTGTTCAAGGCTAGAAAATTCTGCCAACTGCGGTACTAACGTGCTGAGTTGATTATGTTGTTGTTCAAAATCGCGCAGCTGTTGTTCAAGGGGAATAAGTTCCTGCGCTTCGATCTCAGCTTTGGCAAGCGCAAGCTTTGCCGTATCGAGAGCCATTTGGGCATGGCTGCGCTGATCATTAGCAATTGTCGCTTCCTGCTCCCTCGATAACGCATTATCCAATAAGGGCTTAAGACGCTGCGCTTGCTTTGCCACATTCAGGCGAGCCGTTTGCGCTGCAATATCTGCTTGCTGTTCATGAAGCAAAGTGGCTTGGGATTCTAATTCACTTAAACGAGTAAATTCAGCAAACCGTTGCTGCGCACTGTCATGCTGTTTTAACGCCTGTAGATGCGCCGCCGTGCTACGTTCTTTCGCGGCGATAGCGGCCGCCAATTCGGGTTCTATTCGACTAAATTCAGCGGCAAGCTCGTCGTCACTCGCTAGCTCCGCGGTTTGTAGAATGCCATCGCGACGCGCACGCTGCTCTTTAACCAAGCCGCGGATATCGGCCGCCTTCGCCTTTAAGATATCTTCAATACGTTTATAGATATGGGTTTGAAATAATTGACTAAAAATTTGCTCACGCGCCTTGGAGTCAGCCATGAGTAATTCACGAAACTTCCCTTGTGGCAGCACCATAACCTGACGAAATTGTTCTACGTCTAAGCCCGTTAACGCTTCAATTTCAGCCGTTGCCTCTGAGACTTTACTGGCGACTAATAGGGTTTCAGTACCATCGGGAGCGATCTTAAACAGCTGCGCCTCGCTCTTTTGGACTGTCGAACCCTCGCCATTCTTTTTGAGTCTGTCCTGTTCGGGCACTCGGCGAATACGATAAGCAGTGTTACCCAATTTAAAACTAAAGGTCACCTCAGTAAGCAGATTATCATCGGCCATATCGCAGCGCATTTGGCTGCCTTCACGCTCATTGCCGGTGGTTTTTCCATACAACGCAAAGCAGATACCATCGAGCAGAGTCGTTTTACCCGCGCCAGTTGGCCCGTTGATCAAAAATAACGGATTATCACCAAGTTCAGAAAAATCAATGGCCTGAGTCGAAGCGAACGGGCCAAAAGCCGACATGGAAAGTTGTAGTGGCTTCATTCTGCCTGCTCCTCTTTTACGTCACGATGTGTTTCGCTGCGTTCAAGTTCGTCTCGATGAAGCTGGGTTAGGATATCCTCCATTACCGCCTGCTGCGCCGGCGTTAATTCATCCCCCGAGACTTGGGCAAAAAAGTCACGGAACATGGCCATTTCACCTTTTTTTATATGATCTCGATTGAGCACCACCGCCTGATCGCCCGCCATCAATCCGGTGCGTTCTAAATGCAACACATTGGGATAAACACTGCGCAGTTTGCCCATGGCATCTAAAATGGCGTGTTTATCGAGCAGACGCACCATTAAATAATCCTCACGCTTGGCATCGGTTTTCCCTACTGCTAATAAATGTGCCAATTCACCTTCAATTATCCGCACATCACGTAACGCAGTTAAGGGTAAGAGTTGGATTTGAGCGGGAGATTGCGCAGCGATATCCACTAAGGTGACAGACTTATGCTGGTGTTGCTCACTAAAGGAATATTTTAGGATTGAGCCTGAGTAGCGCACCTGCTCGCAGCCTTTGTATTGCGGACCATGTAAATGCCCTAGGGCGACATAGTCAAAGTCACTAAACAGCCGTGGGGAAATTTTATCCGCGCCGCCGATACTTAATGGCCGTTCGGATTCAGACTCGCTGCCACCATCCAAAAAGCAATGACTCACCACCACTTTAGGTAAACCTTGGCTATCATGGGAGCGGACCTGTTCTAGCAATAACGCCATCGCCTCTTCATGGCTCGATACGCTAAGGCCTTTGGCATCGGTTTCAAAAACTTGGCGCACGGTAGCAGGTTCAGCGTAAGGCAGCGGATAAAAGTAAGCGTCGCCACTGGCACTGGTTAAACGAGTAGGCACTAATTCGGCCTGTAGCGGCCCAATAATATGTAAACCACTGGCAGCCATTTGTTTAGCAGCAAATCCCAAACGCTCATGGCCATCGTGATTACCAGCAATCATCAGTACTTGTATACCCAATTGGTTAACAAGGCGATTAAGCACATCATTAAGCAAAGCGACGGCACTGGCGGGTGGAATCGATCTATCGTAAATATCCCCCGCAATAATCACCGCATCAACACTGTGCTGCTGCGCCAATGCAACAATTTGATCAAGTACATAGGCCTGATCATCCAGTAATGATTGATTATGTAACTGACGGCCAATATGCCAGTCTGAGGTGTGAATAAATCGCATTATTGCTAAACCTTAATGGATGCTAAGCCAACGCTATGGCGCGGAATGCTTGTCGTTAAGTTATTTGTCAAAGCTGCTTGTCGGATAATCTCGCCCAATGACTCGCCAATAAACCCTAAAAACACTTTAAAAAATGCTAGGTTATCCTAAAAAATGCCGCTGAGTATAGTCAATACAATGGGAGTGGAGAGATTTACAGCAAAGAGGTCGAAGACTGCGCTAACAGATCACCATTAGCGCAAATAAGGTCAGTGCTCAGCTTGAAGAAAGTTGATCCGTACCAAAATCATCATAAAAACAGTTGGTATTGGCTGGCGAGCAATTTCACACTCATGGCCAGCGACATGGTCACTACTAAGGGCTTAATGATCTTTGTGCCCTTAGTGACCACTAAACGTGATCCCAAGGTTGCACCAATGGCTTGGCCCGCTAACATCACTAAGCCGAGTAACCAAATGACTTTTCCGCCAAGGGCGAAAAAAATCAGCGAGGCAATATTGGTCGAAAAATTCAACACCTTTGCGTGAGCCGTCGCTTTGGCGAGGCCAAAACCCGCAAGGGTAACAAACGCCAACGCAAAAAAGCTGCCAGTCCCCGGACCAAAAAAGCCATCATACAAGCCCACACCTAACGCGGCAGTAAAAGCAAAGGCGGTAGGGGTTAAGACTTGGTGGCGATCATCTTCCGAAATCTTTTTCGAGAACAAGAAGTAGCAACCAATAGCGAGGATTAAAAACGGCAATACTAACTCAAGGATTTTGGTATCCACTAACTGCACCAACACTGTACCTAACGCCGCGCCGATAAAGGCACAAAACAGCGCGAGTTTGACAGTTTTGAGATCAACCAATCCCTTACGAACAAAGTACAAGCTCGCAAAAAAGCTGCCACCGCAGGCCTGTAACTTGTTAGTGCCAAGAGCGACCGCTGGCGGTAACCCAACCCACATTAACGCAGGAATGGTCAGTAATCCCCCACCTCCAGCAATAGAGTCGATAAAGCCCGCCACCATCGCCACGCCAAACAGTAATGCTGCAACTTGTAGAGTTAATTCAAATTCCATGATTTTTATAATTGAGTTATAGGAGCTAAGGCTTCGCATTAGACTGCGTTTGCCTTATAAATGCAAAGGAGTTATTGTCGCGCTAGCGTGAGCAAAGCTCACACTAAACCGTTTGTTAAACACTTTGATTTGGATATGAATATGTTTACTAGCTTGCCACCGCTCAATGCATTACGGGCATTCGAGTCTGCTGCCCGCTTACAGAGTATGACGCTGGCGAGCAAAGAACTGCACGTCACCCATGGCGCAATCAGTAAACAAATCAGGGTATTAGAAGATTTTTTAGGTTTCGCCCTCTTTGTTAGGCTACATAAAAAAGTCGAACTCACAGACGAAGCCAAGCGTTACTTCCCCCATGTACAAGCGGCGCTGCAAACCCTATCGAGCGCCACCGCCGATTTGCGTAGCCAAGGTTCTCGGCCACAAACCTTAGCCATCAATGTATTACCAAGTTTAACCATCAACTGGTTAATCCCTCGTATGGAGCAATTTAAGTCGCGTTATCCACATTTATATGTGGATCTCTCGATAGGTGACTTTGCCGTTGACTTCAGCCAAGGGCGCTACGACATCGCGATCCGCAGTAGTACCAAGCTGCCCAAGGGAGTGAATTACATCAAACTCATGGATGAAGATCTGTGCTTAGTTTGCGCGCCGTCATTGGCCCCAAAACTGAAATGTATTGAGGATATTAATCATGTCACCTTACTCAAACACACCACTCGCCCAGAACTTTGGGATTATTGGGCTGAAAAGGTAGGCTTAACACTCACGCAAGAACAAACCTTTGGCGTGGAGCATTTTTACATGTTGAGTCAGGCAGCTGCCAGTGGCATGGGCGCGGCGCTGATCCCACGCTTTTTTATTGAAGAACAATTAGCTAATGGCAGTTTAGTCATCCCCTTTCATGCACCGTTTACCAGCCCATACGTTTATTACCTACTCACACCTAAATCCCCAAGCTTGCCGTTAAAAGTGCAAGCATTTATCGAGTGGATGCTCGACCTCTTCGCTCCTTATCGCAATGCATGCTAAAAACCACCCGAAGGTGGTTTTTACGTCAGTCATAGTAACCACGTTACATGGTTGCCATTGTCCAGTAATCGAGACGCTTTTGAGGATCAGCCAGTAAGTTTTTACACTCTTCTTTATATTTCCCCATCAATACCCCGAGATTACTAGAGCCACCCAAGCTTTGTATTTGACGAGCTTTGGCATCGGCAACCGCTTGAGTGACCTCGGCTTCTGACTGGTATTTCTTCGCCAGATTTTCGGCTTCAACTTTAGACGCTTTTAAGCGTTCACCCACCGCTTGCATTTGTGGAGCATTCATGGCGCCAATCGCTTCAGAGCTAATTTGATAATAGGCTGCACATTCTATGGCTTCTTTAGCCAAAGCCTGTTGTGCTTCATCCGCAAACACGCTGTGGCTCATCGTCAGCATAAGACCTGCAATAGCAAAAGCTTTTAACATTGATATAGTCCTTTTTATTAGTAATTAAGAGTAAGCGACTTAAGCTAAGGATTTAGCTCAAGTTCATAGGTTACAAATTGTTGATCGCGCACAAACCCAAGTGCTTCATAAAGCCCTTGAGCACGTAAATTCTCTTTTTGGGTTTCGAGCACTAAATAACGCGCTCCTTGGCTACGAGCATAGTCTGCTGCCCGTTGTACCAGCGCCCGACCTAGCCCGACACATCGCGCATGCTGCGTGACAAATACATCATTCAGAATAAAAATCGGCGCTAAATTAAGGGATGAAAAACTGGGATATAACTGCACAAAACCCAAGCCTAAGCCTTGAGGTGAGCGCGCAAAAAAAATCACCGATGACCCTTCATGCAAACGAGTTCGGATAAACAGCTCACCGGCCTCTACATCATCCTTACAGCCATAAAACTGCCGATACTCATTAAATAAAGGAGCAATATCATGACTGTGGGACTCATTAGCTTGAATGATTCTATTTGCCATCGGCTTAACCAACCTTAAGTCCATATCCATATTGACGTCTTATCAAGCTATATCTACTCATATTAGATATGCGCGATACGCATCATTCCTTACACTACCAGTCGCTGTTGTAAGCGAAAGATTAAATGATGTTTCACCGTCGCCCACTCAGAATCAATAATGGAATAAACCACAGTGTCCCGAATGGTGCCATCCTTAAGAATTTTATTATTCCGTAAAACCCCATCTTGCTTGGCTCCTAAACGAGCGATGGCTTGGCGCGAAGCTTGATTGTGCCAATGGGTTCTAAACTCCACCGCAATGGCCTCAAGGGTTTCAAAGGCAAAGGTGAGTAGTAGCAATTTAGCCTCGGTATTAATACCTGTGCGCTGGGCGCGCTTAGCATACCAAGTGTAACCAATCTCTAAATGGCGATGCTCACTCTCCCAATGGCAAATGCGCGTACAACCCACAATCTCACCAGAAACTTTGTCTCGCACCGCAAAGGGAAAACTTTCCCCACGGGATTTTTCAGCTAAGGCTTTCATTACATAAGCTTTCATCTCACTCGGCTCAGGCACACTGGTAAACCATAAACGCCACAGTTCACCATCAGTGACCGCTAAGCTAAGTGCCGCCACATGGGATAACGACAGAGGCTCTAGAACGACATATTCACCATTTAAACACGCTGAAAGATCATCATTGCCCATTATCTCGTCTCCATTAACGCGATAAAAAGTGTGCTATTGCGCACACTTTTTACTAGCCTATCATTTATATAAAATAAAAAAACCTCTATTTTCAACATGATTATATAAATTTTATTCCGGACAATAGCTAAGTTTCTCTTAAGCTTCACCGTTGAAAATGACAGGTTAATGAATCGGTGCATAAGCCTGCCATGGTTTAGCACATGGCACGCTGTAGCCTAGGGCTCCAGCCTATTTAGATCGTGTAAATATGGCCTACCAACACATCAATGTATT
>NZ_JTLE01000094.1:2655266-2679023 GCF_000798835.1 Shewanella sp. ZOR0012 | reverse complement strand
ATACCGATGACCAAGGCGCTGCCACCTTGGCGCCGAGCCGAAGACTGACAATACTCTGAACGCGAGAGGCTAACTAAGTTAGGGGACATTAATCACCTGCACTTGATGTCGATATTGAAATGTCTCGCCGTTGACATTAAATCGTGGTTGTAGATGCACCATCGCATTATTAACGAGGCTCGACGGCGTTAAAATCAGCGGTAAATCGGCGTTATTACTCAACACATTAGCCACGCTCTGTGCCATAAGCACGCCCGAACTCATATCCGAAGGTGTTGGCTGGCTGGCATTCACCCCATAGCCAGTATAACGCATTAAGGCTAACTCATTGGTCGATGAGACTTTCTCAAAGCAATAACTCACAGGTGCTGAAGCAAAATAGATCCGCTGCCGCGGAGAGGCTTCGGCAAACCTCGTATTGGCCGTAAAGGTTAAGGTCACTTGGTTTGCGGCGCTGCTAACGGTGTTAATCTGTGCGCGTTTTTGTCTCGCGCTGTTATATACATCGCTATCGGTTAAAGGATAAATCCACACATATTGGTTCGCTGCAATCATACTGGTCAGATTATCTAAAATCACAGTGCCCGTTAGCGCTGCTGTACTCGGCGTAATCGGCATTGCTAAATAGGTGGTACTCGCCTCAATAGGGACAAACTCAACGCACTGATAGGTTAAGCCATTACCATTGAGTCGCACACTATTAGGCACTGCGCTACGCAGCTCGCGGGTCATACGCTCCACAGCAAAACGGCTCTGGCTTAGCACTTGGTCGACCGAACTCGACTCAACAAAAATTCGCGTGCCAAAAATAATAAAACTACTCACCCCAACCACCAGAATGCCTAAGATCAGGATCACAGTGACCATTTCAACTAAGGTAAAACCCTGTGCGCATAAATGCTTACGCTTCATTGATAAAGAGCACATTAGTAATTGCTCCTTACCAAATTGTAAGTGATCACTTCGTTATCTGGCGTGGTGACATTAATGGTCACTAACTTGGTATTAGGCGCAGGCCCAAAGGCGACTGTGACACTTAATTGATAGTTGGGATAGGCCTCTGCGTAAGTTTGGCTGGAATTGAGCATAGTGGCGTTTTGAGTTAAGCCGTGATAGTCATCCACATCGTTAAAATCGTTGCGTCCCTCTCCCGCTTCGGGCCCCAAGTTGGCCGAGCAACTACTGCCTAATGGACTCCCGCAAGCCGGCACTCCGCCATTGGCATTGGTATTTTGATCATAACGTTTGCCCCAAATCTCATTCATTACCGAATGGGCAAGCTCGGCACTTTTTACTCGGTGTAAAGTCTTGGCAGCGCGATCCGCCTGCGGAAATAACATGCTACTAAGCATTACGATAGCGATGGCAATGACTAACATGCCAACCACTAATTCGATTAAAGTAAACCCTTGTTGTGGTTTAGCTTTTGAGGATGCTTTTATTGATGTACTTATCGAAAACAGCCGAGGATTAGTTCGCATAAATATAGCCCTCGCTGGAGATATTAATTGCCACAGTGTCATTGGCAATTACATTTATACATGGCCCATTACACGCAAGCGACGCTCGACCATTGATATCAAAATCAAGATAAAAGCTCTTGGCATTGTTACTGATAAGCACTAACTGCGCGCCACCTTGAAAAGCTTGGCTGGATAAAGGGTTAGGAGATAAAGGCGTGCCCGTACAACCAGTGCTATCGCGACTGGCAAACTGACTCACTTGATAGCCTGTCGCTGAAACGACTACGCGGTAACATCTATCGGTATTATTCAAGGCTTTTTGCTGAACCTGGCGCAGCTCGGCCATAAATTCATTGCGCAGACTAAAGGCGCTATAGGATGACTGGCTAAATAAGCGCGGCAATACCGTCACCGATAGAATCCCAATTAGGATAATAGTGGTCACAAGTTCAACTAAGGTAAACCCAAACTGTCTGCCGGTGGAAAATCTACGCATTGTCCGCTTTACCGTGATGCTAGGTTCTAGGTTCTAGGTTCTAGGTTCTAGGTTCTAGGTTCTAGGTTCTAGGTTCTAGGTTCTAGGTTCTAGGTTCTAGGTTCAGTTTCTGCCAACTTAATTCGTAAGGCAAATATTTCACCTAAATAAAAGAAATAATTAGCAAATTCATTTTATTACAATCAATAAACTAATAGATTGTTGGCCTAAAAAAAAGGCCTGCTAGGCAGGCCTTTTCCAGAAGCGCGTATTAACACTTAGAAGCATCTGGCGCATTTGAAATTTTAGGTGCTGTAGTATCTGTTGCGGCTTCGTAAGTAATAAAACACTCGGCAGGAGCACCTGCCTGCCAGAACTTAGCTTTACCTGATGTAGTTGTATCAACAACCCAATCAGTTGTAGCGCTGGTTGGTGTGGTGCCTTCGCTGATACTAACATCTAGTGCATTTTGGAAATTCTCAAGCTCTGCTGTCATGTATCCATAAGCAAGATTCACTTCTACACCAGTAGCGATCTCTACAGTTGGTCCGTTTGTTGTGGCTGGTGCTTTTTTTTCTAAACCAGCTAATGCTGCTTTTGAATAGACTAAAGTATTCGCTCCTTGGATTGAGGCTTTCAGACCATTCAGCGCAGACACTCGCGCATCGCCTTGCAGATTAATAAACTTAGGTGCTGCTGTGACAGCAAGAATACCTAAGATAATGATCACTACGACTAATTCGATTAAGGTAAAACCTTGTTGTCTTTTCATATAAAACTACCCTTTTTTGAGAACCAATTAACTAAAACTAATTAAAAGATAAACCAGTTAAAACATTAAATTAAGGCGTAAATGGTGTTTGAGTGAAACTTAGTACTTTGCCTGTACCTGGATTATAAACCACGCCTTTAGCGCCAGTGGTTGATAAATCTGGTGCTGGAGTTGGCACACCTGTATTTTGGTTTAACACCAGAGAGGCCACTTGATGATAAACACACAAATCCAAACCACTCACGGTTGTACCCGCAATTGAATTAGTACTGCCACCCGCACCATCAATCACACGTACTGTATAACGTTGATTTCGCGCATCTTGCGAATAGAGCACATTACGTGGCGCACTTTGCAATACCGTATTGAATACCTGTTGACAGCTTGCATCCGTCATCGCCGTTGCATCGGTACCAGAGGTACCCGTTGGATAACCAAAACGTGGGTCGAGTGAAACAGAAGTACCATCTAAGATCACACTGCTATTTTGGCGACCATCGACTTCCCATTGTGAACGCACAAAACTCACGGCTGTAGATAAACCACCCGCCACACCGTCCACACTGGCATCTTCAGCATCATCGGTGACGTTTAAAAAACGTGGGATTGCCGTTGCCGCTAACAGACCCAAAATGACGATCACTATGACCAGTTCAATCAATGAAAAACCATTTTGTTTAGTCTTCATTAGTTCCCCCTACTTGATGAAAGTCCATTCTAACAGCTAAATCAGTTTATAAAAGCCCGTTACTTAACAATATTTTAGGAGTTCGTCAAAAAAATGACCCTGCCAGAGTTTAGTTGATAGCCAATACTATCCCCATTTTGTGAGCGATAACGGCAGCTATTATCCTTACTAAAATAGGCACCCATTAAGGTATTTTCCGCTAGCTCTTGCCCCATCAATTGTTGCCATAGTGCCTGACAACCTTGGTCATCAAGCGTATTTGGCTGCGGCCAGCCCAGTGAATTCATCATCACCAGCGTTTGACCATTTTTGGCACTTTGCTCATTTAATACTTCCCAATCTAGTCGCATTTGTGGCGGTTTGCCAAGGGATAACCATTGGGAGCGCACCATGGCTAATACATTTAAGAAACGCGTATGCTCTAATTCCACTGTACGGGCGGCAAGCTGTGGCATGGTGGAAAAATACTTAACCCCAATCACGGCTAAGATTATCAAGATCAGGCAAAGGCTAATAAGCCGCCCATAAACCCGTAATAGATCGCTGTCAGCCTTCTGTTGGCTCTGCATCTATTTGATCCTGATAGCATAAAGCATTACTTACCACCTTTGACCACATTGAGCATATCCCACATGGGCAGATAAATCCCCAAGGCTAATATCAATACAATAACGGCCACAATACCAATTAAGATAGGTTCTAATTTGGCGGTAAGATTTTTAAGGTCATAGTCGACCTCCCCTTCGTAGAAATCGGCAGCATCATTCAATAACTGATCAATCTGCCCGGTTTCTTCTCCTACTGCGACCATTTGCAACACCAATGGTGTAAATAACTTGCTCTGATTCGATACCCTCAGCATAGATTCGCCGGACTCGATGCCGCGGCGCATACCAACAATTTTGTCGTGCATATAGGCGTTATCCACCGCATCCGCCACAAGGCTCAGCGCCTGTGTCATCGGCACGCCCGCGCTTAACATCATCGAAAAACTGCGGCAATAACGGGCAAGGGTCGAACGCTCAATAATCGAACCCACTGCGGGAATATGTAATTTCCACTTATCCCATTGTTTTTCACCTTTTTCCGTATGGTGCCAATAACGGATCCCAATGATGGCGCCAAGCAACATCACCAACATCAAAGGCCAATAGTTAACAAATAAGTTAGAGGTGCCAATCAGCACCTTGGTCGCCCAAGGCAAATCGGCACCGAAACGGGAAAACATTTCGGCAAATTTTGGGATCACCATGATATTTAAGATCACCATCGCCAAGCCAATCGCAATCAATACAAAGATCGGATAACGCATTGCGGCCTTAATCCGGCGGCGAGTTTCCTGCTCACGCTCGATATAGCCCGAGAGCTGAATAAAGGCATCCTCCAACTTACCTGTGTTCTCCCCCACATGCACCATAGAAACAAACAGTGAATCAAACACATCAGGATGTTGGTTCATGGCAGATGACAACGGGCGACCCGCGGTAAGCTGCTCA
The DNA here is from genome assembly GCF_000798835.1 of Shewanella sp. ZOR0012. Taxonomy (NCBI): domain Bacteria; kingdom Pseudomonadati; phylum Pseudomonadota; class Gammaproteobacteria; order Alteromonadales; family Shewanellaceae; genus Shewanella; species Shewanella sp. ZOR0012. The sequence continues at coordinate 2,674,129 of NZ_JTLE01000094.1, read as the reverse complement.
GAAATATCATTCAGTGCATCTTTCATCCGTTGAGAATGGGCAGTTTCGGATAATCCCGCAATGGCTCGCAGAATTGGGATCCCCGAGCGCGTGAGTGAATACATTTGCCGGGTAAAAATTTGCAGTTCATCTAAGCCGACTTTACTACCAAAGAGCTGCGTCAGTGAAAATGACTTCGTCACCTTTGCCGCTTTAACTTCCAAAGGAATAATGCCGCGGGATAACAGCATATCGGCCGCTGCACTTTCAGAGGCGGCATCGAGCTGACCCGTTACGGCTTGACCTTGCCCACTGCGTCCACGGTATTGATAAACCGGCATAATTAGGCCTCGACGCCTTGCTGACTAATAATATCCCGTGAGAGTGGCACTTGAGATTCACTCACATCCTCTACCAGCTTAGCCACCTCTTCAATGGTCGTCATACCCTCACTTAAATATTGCAATGCCGATTCGGCTAACGGGGTAAAGTTCGGGCTTTGTAATGCTGCGCGGGCAAAATCCTGCGGATTGCCAGTGCGCATGGCATCAATCATTTTTTCATCCAGTTCGAGGATTTCAAAAATACCGATACGGCCACGATAACCACTGCCATTACAGCTCTGACAACCCGTGCCAATACGGAAATTCGCATGGGTAAAATCTTGACGGCTTACGCTATTTAACCACGCTTTCTCCTGCGCAGTAGGCTGATATTCTACGCCGCAGTTATGGCACACACGGCGCACTAATCGCTGGGCAATAATCACCCTTAAGGCACTGGCGACTAAATAACTGGCGGCGCCCATATCGAGTAAACGTAGCGCGCTGGTCACCGCATCATTGGTGTGCAAAGTGGATAACACAAAGTGACCCGTAAGTGCGCCCCTCAGGCCAATTTCAACGGTTTCTTGGTCGCGCATCTCCCCGACCATGATAATGTCTGGGTCTTGACGTAATGTGGTACGCAGTACGTTCGAAAAATCCAGTCCAATCTTATGGTTTACTTGGACTTGGTTGATCCGTGGCAGTTGGTATTCGACCGGATCTTCTACCGTGATAATCTTGCGATCCGCGGTATTGAGCTCACTTAAGATGCCATACAAGGTGGTGGTTTTACCGCTACCCGTAGGGCCAGTTACCAGTAACATGCCGTGCGGACGTTTAATCTGCTTACGAATACGCGCCAAAATATGCGGCGGCATACCCGTTTCGTTTAAGGTCAACAGCCCTGCGGATTGATCGAGCAAACGCATTACCACGGATTCACCGTGGTAAATCGGCATGGTCGACATCCGCACATCAATTTTGTGGCCTTTAATTTCCATATGGAAACGCCCGTCCTGCGGCAGACGTTTTTCAGAAATATCGAGGCCCGCCATGAGCTTAAGACGCAGAACCAAGGCTGCGGCGATATTAACCTCATTCAGTATGGTCTCATGTAACTGACCATCGATCCGCTGACGGATCCGCAGCACCTTTTCCCCAGGTTCGATATGAATATCCGAGGCACGCATTTGCACCGCATCTTCAAAAATAGACTGAAGTAGCTTAACGACTGTGGTTTCATTATCACTGTCGCTCGAAGTTAAGCTTGCCAAATCAAACATTTTATCGGCGGCGTATTCCTCTTCTAGCTTGCCAGCAATTTGTGCGATCTGGTCGGTGCGGCGATAGAGGTTATCGAAGGCTTGCAGTAACTGCTGCTCAGGCGCGACCGCGACACTGAGCTTTTTAGGCGCGATGATGGTTTCTAAGTGATCAAGCGCCTGTAAATCAGCAGGGTCGCTCATAGCAACCAGTACACTATCGCCCCTATCTTCTACCGCTAGGGCACGAAAACGCCGTGCTTGTACTTCAGGGATCAGATTGACCACCTCAGAGGGGATCGAACGTTTACTGATATCGAGTAAGGGCAGGTTGAGTTGCTGCGACAAAAATTGCAGTAGTTGAGTTTCGGTAATCGAACGTAGATCGATCAATGTTCGGCCGAGTTTATGGCCAGTATTGCGTTGATCGGCCAAAGCCTGCTGCAACTGCTCTTCGGTAATAATGGATTCTTGAACTAACAGATCGCCCAAACGCATCTTTAATCTGGGTTTCATTGGCTATCTCCTAGTTGTAGTAAGCGTTGTTCAATAAAAGCCGTGGCCTGAGTTGATAAGCCGGAATAGCTTAATGCTGTGCGATAGGCTTGGCTGGCTTGAGCGAATTGTTGCTGTGAGTCTAGGGCATAGGCCAATCCCATCCACCATTTCGCCTGCTGTGGCTCCTGCTGTAATAACTGGCGGTACGCCTGTTCTACTAACGTAAACTGGCCTTGTTTTTGGGCTAAATCCGTCTGAGCTAACCACTTTTGCCTTGCTAATACATGGCGATCAGGGATTTGTGCAAGACTCGCTAAGGCCGAGTCAGTATCACCCATTGCGTGTTGTATCCTTGCTAATAGTAAATAAAATTCATACTCTTGCGGATACAGTAATCGACCTTGACTGAGCACTTCAGCCGCTTGTGCTAGCTCGCCTTGGCCATAATGTAGTGCCGCGAGTTGTTTGCGCGCCTCATGCAAGCTCGGATCTAGCTTAAGCGCCTTATCATAGTAGCCCATAGCTTTGAGCAACTGACCTTGTTTTTCAGCATCGCTCGCCAGTGCCACCTGTTTTTGTGCTAATTGGCTCGGTGAAAGCTTTACTTCCTTGACCGCCATTTGACCAGCCGCCTTGGGTTGAACACTTGTAAACTCTGCCTGTTGGTTGGCTCTAGCTTGGCTTGGTTCAAGATCGACTTGCGCAGTTTGATTGGAGACAGTTGCATTTGGCTCCGTTTGGTGAACTTTAGCGCTATCGATAGGGCGATGAGTATCACTCGCTTGAGCCTGCACAACATTTGCCGAAGGCGGATTGACTGCAGAAACAGATGCGGAAGACTCTTTAGCCTGCACAGGCACACTTTGAGAAGTCGCCTGAAGTGTCGCTTTGTCAGTAGGATTTGGCTGGGCAACACTGATATCAAGCTTATCGCTGGCTTGAGTGCTCGTCGACTGCGGCGGCTTGGTTTGCCCAATTTCAGTCGTTGTCGCGATAGAGGCTGTATTCGTTGTTGTCTCTATGGGCACACTTGATTGGGTCGATGACTCAAGTTGATGAGTAGATGGAGTTGCAACAGTATTCGAAGGAATGATCGTCGTTTGTTGCGACCTGTAACTCGCTTGAAAGGCATACATAGATAAGCCTCCCACTAAGACAGATAGCAAACAAATCACTAACCATTTACGTGACGAGCTTGTCCGCCCTAGGTACTGGGCTTGATTCACCGTGATATTACTCAGCGAATGCCCCTGCTGGCGCTTGTCCAAATCCTGCAGCATCTTGTTGATCACGCTCATGCGCCATCTCCCCACCACTGCAGGAAATTAATCCCCGATAGCAGCAATGCCAACAGTGCAACAGCAAATACCATAAAAGCGATAGCGAAATAGGTCGACCACTTTTGTACTCTAGTCGGGCTGGCATCTTCGGTATCGCAAATGGCGCCTTTCAAATGGGACATCCGCACCTGCGTTGCACCCTCACCAAAACTTAGCATAAGGGATTTATGGGCTAATATATTGATCAATCTAGGGATCCCACGGGACGCCTGAGCTATCTTGCGGGTGATCTTTGGGCTAAACAGCGCTTGCCCCGCATGCCCTGCCACCGCTAATCGGTAACGGATATAGGCATCGGTTTCATCCAAGGTTAACGGCCGTAGATTGTAACTAAAAGTTATACGTTGTCTTAATTGCCTAAAGGCTTGGCGTTTTAATCTTTCATCCAACTCGGGCTGACCAAATAACACCACCTGCAATAGCTTACGACTTTCAGTTTCAAGATTAGTGAACAGTCGCAGGGCTTCGAGACTTTCATCGGGCAACGCCTGCGCTTCATCAAGCACTAACACAATGGCATGACCATGGGCACTTAAGGCGAGCAACTGCTGCTGAATAAGCCCAGTCAACTGTTGCTGATCAATCTCCGCGGTATATTTAAGGCCAAGCTCATTGGCGACCGCCCAGCGCAGCTCAGCGGGAGTTAAATAAGGATTAGGAAGATAGGCACAGTGGAATCCCTGCGGGAGTTCGTTAATCAACTTGCGACAGATTAGGGTTTTACCCGTCCCCACTTCCCCCGTGACTTTAATAAAACCTTCCCCGGTTTGTAGGGCGGTCTGCAGCACTTGCAGCGCCTCTACGTGCGGGGATAGCCCGAAAAAAAATCCGGTATTAGGGGTTAACGAAAAGGGTGTCTGACCCAGCCCAAAGTGCTTCAAGTACATGAAAAATTACTTATTTTCTGGATACCAACGGTCGAGTAACGCCTTAGAGCGCTCTAACTCGGTTTTCCAAGTATCATTACCCACCACGGTAGGCTTAAGCATAATAATTAACTCGGTTTTCTTTTTCTGCTTGCTACGGTTTTTAAACAGTTCGCCCACAAACGGAATATCACCAAGCAGTGGCACTTGAGACACCACCTCGGTATTTTCACTCTTCATCAGTCCGCCAATCACCACCACATCGCCGGAGGCCGCGCGGATGACTGTATCAGACTCGCGGATTTCACTTTGTGCCAAAGGTAATTCTAAGGATTCATTGCTGACTTTGATGTCCTTCGTTTGTTCTTTTACATCAATAACCGATGGGTGAACATGCAGTAATACGTTGCCATCTTTATCGATTTGCGGAGTGACATCCAGCGCGATGCCTGAGAAAAATGGAGTCAATTCCACCTGAGGTGTAGTAACTGGTGTCGTGCCGGCAACCGTGGTAGATGAAACATCGGTAACAAAATACTCATCGGTACCGACTTTAATCACCGCTTTTTGGTTGTTAGATGCCGTCACCCTTGGGCTGGATAATACGTCCACATCACCTTGGGTATCGAGCAGGCTTATCATGGTATTAAAATCTGAGCCTTTGATGCTCAGCGATGTCACGCCTCCAAGAGAGGAGGTGATTTTATCACTTAAGCCAGTACCCGCTGATGTCCCAAAATTAATATTGGTGTTGCCTACATGACCCAGCACATTATCCCACTGAATACCCTGCTGATAACCGTCCGATAAGGTCACTTCGAGGATCTTCGCTTCGAGGATCACTTGGCGCTGTAAATGGCTCTCGGCCGAACTTAAAAATGCACGCACTTGGCGTAGCTCATTTGGATAAGCACGAATAGTCACTAATCCCGCCTGCGGGGTCACCACCACTTGGCGGCCACCGCCCGTGTCACCCACAATGGCGGTTAAGGTTTCTTTTAACTCACCCCAAAAATCGGTTTTGGTGCGCGAGCGAATAAAGGTGCCATTGGTGCTATCGCTGCTGTTACTGCTAGCATTACTGCCGTTGCTCGAATTGCTATTGCTATTATTTCCACCAGAGTTGCCGTTATTCGAGTTACTATTGCCGCTATTGTTATTTGAGTTGTTATTGTCGGAAATTCGGCCCGAACTTACCGAGGTTAACGACAGGCCATCACGTTCCATGTATAAGTAATTTAACGGGAAAGTCTCAGTACGCATCCCTGCAGGGAATACCCGCAAAATACGTCCTTCACGGCTGACTTCATAACCATAAATATCTTCCACCACTTGAATGGCTTCACTCAGTGTCACCCCTTTTAGCGACAGTGAAATGGTACCCTGCACATCAGGGTGTACCGCCACACTAAAGGGGGTGCCCTGCACGAGACTAGGGAAAAACACCCTCGCATCCACATCATGGGCAGAGACATCGATACGACGCTCAGTCTCCATGGGAGCAGTTAAGCCCCCCATTAAAGTATTGGCATTCAGCTCGCGCTGCACCGCATCTGGCATAGTGGCTGGCGGGGGCGGCGTTGGCTGGCTCGCGGTCTGCATCGAGGCGGAAAGCGCTTCTTTTGATGCCGTAGGTTGCGGCCTATCCGTTGTTTGGCAAGCCATAAGGCAAAGTGAGAGTAGAGGTGTGAAGTATTTAATGGCTGTCATCTGAGTGTTATTCCCTATCTCTCTATTATTGCTTGAAATACTGCTAATTTCCGTCCGTCAGAAAGAGATACCGACGAGGGAGTAATGCGCACCACTTTGACCCCTTGGATGCTATCACCCACGGACACAATTTTATTATTAATCACAGCGTAAGCCGTATTGCCTGAGCTGACGATGCTATTGAGTATTAAGGCTTGATGCTGATTTTGGCTCACTGCGCCTGCGCCCGAATAGCCTTTGCCGGGCAAAGTAGGGTCCCGTAAGCTTTCAGCCGACACTTGTGCTGAAATACCCAGTAATGCAATGAAAATATAAGGCTTATTGAGCAACACTGATAAAGTCCTTATTAATACTCAAGGTATAAAGTTCAATGTCGATTTTCCCCTTCGGGTAATCGCCCACTTTATAGTCGAGTCGTTTCCAGTAAAGTTTGTCAGGCATGGCCTCTACCGCTTCAACAAAACGCAACACGGAGAAATAATCCCCTTCTAAACTCATGCGGATCCCATGGCTATAGAGATTCAACTTTTTCTCATCACCCACGGCGAGTAATGGAACAGGCGCAATAGAGGTAAACTTCAGTAATTTAATCCCTTGCACTTGCCCGAGCAGATTACCCAGCAGCTCTGGCATATAATCGGCGGGCACCATATCAACCATCTGCTCGTTAAGCTGAGCATCAATCTGTTGATTTTGTTGCTGTAGTAGATTTAAACGCTGACGATAGTCCTGATTGGGATCCATCGCTAATCGCTGCTGATATAAATCAATCTGTTGCAACGACACGCTATTTTCCTGCTCTAGTGCTTCTAATTGCTGCGTGGTTGAATGCTGTTGTTTCCACAGGGATTCGATTGGCATATATGCCAGCATACCGAGCAGCACTAAAACGGCGAGTGCTATTAATCCTCGCTCCCGCTGGCTCAGCGCATCAAACTTTTGCGCTAATTGATTAAATTGTGTTTTCATCGTGCGTTCTCCTCAGGTGTCTCGCTAGTCAGCGTGAACGCCAAAGGTTTATCCTCGCCGCGATCCATTGTCATGGAAGAAAACGCCTGCCCTTTTAAGGTTTGGGTCGTTTTTAACTTGCTTATCCAAAGCGGGATGTTCTGTGGATGGTCGGCAAAACCTTCAAACATAAAGTGTTGTTCGTTAATCACAATATGATTCAGCCAAACGCTCGCATCGGACACCATGGCTAAGTCCTTCAGCACAGGTGCAAAACCTCGGCTAGTGAGGGATGAACGCAGCGCCAGTTCGCCCAACAACAATTGCTTTAACTCCAACTGCTGTGACTCAAGTGTGACCCGAGCGACTAAATCAGGGTCGGGTTTACGGTTGGCAATTTGCGTTTCGAGATCGGCTTTTTGTTGGTCGTACTGCTGTTTTAGCGCTGACGCTTGGCTTAACGCCTGTACAGACTCAGTTAATTGCCAATAGCTAAAGCCAGCGACTGCACCGCAGACGAGTAATAAGCCCGCGGTGTAACTCATTAATGTCGCGAAGGTTAAGCTCTGCTTTGGCGGTAAGAGCGCTGCAGAATATAGGTTAACTCTCGATTTTATCACTCGGCACCCCGTGAAAGTTCACTGAAGGCTAATCCCGCCATTTTTGCGCCAACGGAGGTGTTATTCACCACATTAACGGCTTGATTAAAGTTAGCCGAAACCAACTTAGCTAAGGCATCTACCGCGCCATCGGCAAATAATTCAATTGAGTTAACGGGAGACTGGCGCAGTTGACTCTCAAAGTAATCCATAGAGCGCTGAATTTCTAGGCTTAAGTTATCTGCCAATCCATAATTAAGCTCATCCACTTCAGCCTTATCTAATTGACTAAAGCCGCGCACGCGGCGCTGCATGTATAGTTGCCCCTGTTTAACCACAGTAAGCAACAACTCCTGCCCTGGATGATGACTAACCACCAATCTTGCCTGATTATCATCCATAAACAGATTAGTCATCGCGAGTTCTTCAATACTGATGCCTAAAATAGTGAGCCCTTGCTCATTGATGGCTTGAACCATATTCGTCAATTTGTCTTTATCGACCACGACAACATTGAGCTTATTACTGGGTAGGGGCGACTCAAAATAATCTAAATGGATTTGCGGCACAGGAATCGTGACCATATCTTTAATAGACCAAATCAAGGCTTGGGATAATTCTTGACTATCGACATTTGGTTTATCGGCGACGAGTAATTGGTAGCGGCCACTACCAAGCACGATTTGCAATGCGCTGTGGGGAAAAGCGCTGGCAAGTTCAGCGAAGGCACTTTGCCATTGATCTTGTTGTAGCTCAAAAGAAAGCCACTGTTCATCCTGACGGTCTGTGGCAGGTGCGTAGACCCAAAGCTTATCGGCACAAACATACACCCCCAGTGTGATGCTGGCCTGTTTGGCTTGCCAAAAGGCCAACCGAGCAAAAAGTCCTTTATCCATAAAATGCCTGTCTTCCGATAAAGTTAAAGCTTGAGTGATAAGCCTGCAAATAGCACTATTTCTAAACCACGAGGAGGATATAAGCTCACTGCATTTGAAATGTGAAAGCTGTTATATCCAGCGTCATAATTTTGGCACAAGCTAGTTTAGCCGCTAATCAGTGAATTTTATAGAGAAATCCTACAATTCGGCCCTATAATTCCACAGGGATCACATCACCCAGAGAGAGAAATAAGGCCTATTGCAACTCTACGGGATCGCTAAAATACATGCCCTGAGCCATCCCCACCCCAAGGATTTGTAGGGTTTGCCATTCTTCAAATACTTCAACGCCTTCAGCACTCACTTGCACTTCAGTACGATATAAACCACCGATTAAACTGCGAATAAACAATTGATTTTCAGGGCGCAAATGAATATGTCGCACGATAGAACGGTGCAATTTAATCATGTCGAAATGACACTCTCGGATATAGTAAGTGCCAACAACCTGTTGCCCAACATGGTCAACACAGAGGCGAGCCCCCATCTTACTGATCATATCGAGTTTAGGCCGCAGTTTATCTTGATGCTGGACCACTATGTCCTCAGATACCTCAAAAATCAGTTGAGGCGTCAAATGGCGATATTCAAGCAAGGTGGTTTTAAGCCAATGCGTAAAGGCGCGACTCATCAAAGTATCTAGGCTAAGATTCACACTGTAGACTTGGCCTTTATGCTGTTCTTGCCCAAGCAAAACCAACACACGTTCAATCATTTGCCGCTCAATTTGCGGCATCAAACCACATTTATTAGCCATAGGGATAAACAACGTCGCCCGCACTAATGCTCCTTGATTATCCCTCGCCCGTGTAAAGATCTCTTTATGGTGCTCTCCCCCATCGGAATCCATAATTGGCTGACTGAAGGGATAAAAACGCCGCTGAACTAAAGCATTCTCCAAGAAGCTGCGCCAACGCACCGAGCCCTTTGCAAACTCTTCATCAATCGCACCTTTATCATACATAAACCAATTACTGTTACCTTGTAATTGGGCTGCACGTAACGCCATATCGGCTTCATCGAGCAGCTGATTAACATTATCCCCCGCCGTAAAGTAAGCGCAGCCTAAATGATAAAAGTTATCCCGATTGTCAACGCCATCGGGCAAAGGTTGGCTCAAACAGACTTTCAGTAATTTGCTCGCAAGCTGGTCGGCTTCAATCAAGGAAACATGGGGCACTACAATCGCAAATTGATTGTGGGTACGTCGCGCAAATATGCTATTGGGTAAACTTTGCAAAATGGAGTTAATGCCATTGACCGTCGCATGGAGTAGATCTTTAACAGCACCCTCCCCTTTTGCCTGTTGTATAAAATCGAGGTCATCCATTTCTAGCAGATAAATCACCCCATGAGCGACCATGCCTTGGTCGTGGCTCAAGGCATCAAGACGGTTATTTAAAAACAACCGATTACCAATACGGGTTTGTGCATCTAAAAAAGTATTGGAACGAATAAATTTATCGAAACGACCGCGCTCTTTGTGAGCATCCTGCAACTCTTCAAGCAGCTTAGTCAGTGCTCGATTGATTAACCTTGGCTTGCCATTACCGGGCGTAGCGAGAGCTTGCTCATGTTTACCTTGTAAAATCAACCGACTACGCTGTGCAAGTTCCTCAATCCCATCCAACTGTTGTGATAGCCATATATGCCCGAAACGCACCAGCGCGATAACCGCCAGCAAGCCAACGCCCAAAATGAGCAGCTCATACCAACTGACACTGTAATGGTCGAAGGGTTGCGGCAAACTCAATGTCATACTGAGGCCCGACTGAGGATCAAGCAAATGGGTATACACCATGGGATTTTGAGTTTGCACATTACCTTGATAGGCAAATAGCACTTCGTTGTTCATGGTTAAACGAAATTCGACGGTGTTAAAGGCGAGCAACATGGGAGGCAGCCAAGATTCTAACTCCCAATCTGGCTGAGTGTGGTAATGCTCTATCAGCAAGGTTTCAAGCTCTGCCACTTTCTGCTGCTGAAACTTATAGGTCAACTGCACAAAGCTCATCATGGCGCTGAGTAAAAATACAAAGGCGATAGCGGCCAAAGACATCAACCAAAAGCTGGTTAATTTTGTAGTTAACATTCGAGTGAATTTCATCGATCCGCTATCCTGCAGAATTATTATAATTATCGGCGCACTCTTAACATGAGTTAAACAAATGCTACTCAAGATTATTCAGTAGCATAAGCTAAAAGGCAACCTAGGATTTATTTTCAAAGACGCTAAAAATAGCGTCAATTGCAGAAATATCATCCAAGGCTAAAACAAAAAAGAGGCTATTAGCCTCTTTTTCATTAACCGTACAGTTGCTTAATCCGCATATTTGGGCAAAGTGGTAATTGCCGCAACACCCGAATCAATAGCCGCCTTTGCCACAGCGCGTGCCACACGAGGCAATAAACGTGGGTCCATGGGTTTTGGCAACACATATTCAGAGCCAAAACTTAATGAGCTCACCTTTGGATACGCTTTAAGGACACTTGCAGGTACCGCTTCTTTCGCTAATTCGGCAATAGCATGCACTGCGGCAATCTTCATCTCATCGTTAATACAAGATGCGCGTACATCTAATGCGCCGCGGAAAATAAACGGGAAACACAGCACGTTATTCACTTGGTTTGGATAATCGCTGCGGCCAGTACCCATAATCAGATCGCTACGAGTAGCATGGGCAAGCTCTGGCTTGATCTCAGGATCAGGGTTTGAGCAAGCAAAAATCACCGGTTTATCCGCCATCATGGCCACTTCTTCAGCACCAATCACATTAGGACCAGATAAACCTAAGAAAACGTCGGCGCCTTTAATCACATCTTGCAAGGTACGCTTGTCAGTCTCATTCGCAAATAAGGCTTTATATTCATTCAGATCAGTACGCCCCGAATGGATAACACCTTTAGTGTCTAGCATGTAGATGTTGGCACGGTTGGCACCACATTTTACTAACATGGTCATACAGGCAATGGCAGCAGCACCTGCCCCCATACACACAAAGATCGCATCGCTAATCAGTTTACCTTGGATTTCTAAGGCGTTAATCATGCCAGCAGCAGTTACGATTGCCGTACCATGTTGGTCATCGTGAAACACGGGCACATTACAACGTGCAATTAACTCACGTTCGATAACAAAGCACTCTGGCGCTTTAATATCTTCAAGGTTAATCCCACCAAAGGTGCCTGCAATAGCCGCTACTGTGTTAATAAACTCTTCAGGTGTGTTGTGAGTCACTTCGATATCGGTTGAGTCGATATTGGCAAAGTGTTTAAACAGTAGCGCCTTACCTTCCATCACCGGTTTTGAAGCCAATGGGCCTAGGTTACCTAAACCTAAAATCGCAGTACCGTTAGAGATAACGGCTACAGTATTACCTTTGTTTGTATAGCGATATGCATTTTCAGGATTAGCGGCAATTTCACGGACAGGCTCGGCCACACCAGGACTGTAGGCTAGTGCGAGATCGTGGCTCGTTTCAGCGGGTTTAGTGAGGCATACTGCAGTTTTACCGGGAACGGGGAATTCATGATAATCGAGTGCTTGTTGACGAATATCTGACATTTTAACATCCTGAAATGCGACATTTATAAGTATGGAAGTAAGGCCGACCGACTCAAGATCACCTCATTTGTGGGTGATTTAAACAGTGTGGCAGGTCGCGGTAAGATACGCCAATTAGGTCACATTTTAAATAAAATCTTGAGAAATTTCGCCTTTACCAGCGAACAACCATTCTAAGCTACGTTTTATTATCTTATGTGCCCCAATAAAGGACGATTACCCGTTTAAACTTGTAGAAAACCAACGAAAATACATAGTAAAACAATGGCAAAAAGACCGTAAAAAGCCAAAAATGTTGACTAAATTACAATAAAGATAGCTAACAGCTGTTATCTTATAGTTTATTGCTATAAATAAGTCGATTTATCGCAATGGAAACATGCAGAAAGCGATAATGACGATTTTTTAATTGAAGTCGTACCAGAAAGGTAAAAAAGTACCGATTACGTGCCAGCGGAGATATGAAATGCAAAAAGGCGCCAAAGGCGCCTTTTTTAGAAACATTGCGAACGCAATTATTTCTTGCCAAGCATACCGAAACGCTTGTTGAATTTGTCGATACGACCGCCTGTATCAACAACTTTTTGTGTACCAGTGTAGAATGGGTGACATGCACCACAAACGTCTAAGTGCAGGTCTTTACCTACAGTAGAGTTCACTTTAATTACGTTGCCACAAGTACAGTTTGCAGTGATTTCTGCGTATTCTGGGTGGATACCTGGTTTCATTTGGGTTACCTCAAGTAAGGCCATGTCGCTCTTCCAACCCGAAGTCGGACACCACATGCAGTTAATAACGATATGTTAGGGCGCAGGATATTACAGTATCACCCAAGTGGATACAAGTAGATTATCTGCGCATTTTCTCAATAATCGATGCTTGCTAACAATTATTAATCTGCTTCTATTTCCCTGCTTCCCGATCCTCAAAACTTGCCTTCGCAGCCTTTGCATCGGGATAGCGGGCGAGTATTTCGGTTGATGGACAATACAAAGTCGCGTCTTTCTTTAAAGCGTTAATGCGGTTCTTAGAAAATGCCTTGGGATTCGCATCATGAATTGCCAACATCGCGCCATACACACTCACTTGCCACTCAACAGCATAGCGATTGGAAATACGCCATAGGGTTTCGTTATGATAATCCAGAGTACACTGCCCCGAGCTGACTGAAATCGCGACGCTATTGTCGGCTGATGATGCCGCTTCTGGCATAGATTTTTGTGTTTGAGTTTCGGGCACATTACTCGATTCAACCTTATCAGATCCACGAGTATTCACATCTGGCGTTGACTGTGCTGTGGCAGTTGGTTTATCTGTTGTAGAGACCTGCAGCTTTGATACCTCTGCATCAAGCTTATCCCCTGGGAAGGTAAATCCGCTGGAGCGAGGCACCACTGCCGATTCACTAGCGGCGGCAACAACAATAGGTGCCACTTCTGTTTCAGCGGTCACGAGATTAACCTCGGTCGCATTCTTGGTTGATTTAACAGCTGTGGCTTTATCATTTGCAATCAGCGAATTAGCTTCAGTCTTTGAGGCTTTTATCGGCTTAACAACCGTTGTCTTTGCTAGCAATGTAGATGATTCACCTGAGCCTGCATTCTCAAACAGTGGCAGGTTTTTCACCTCATACCAACGATCGACTCGATATTCGCGAACTAACAATCGCGCTTTAGGATCTGTCACATTCTCCAACCCGAACAGTAACAACATAAAACGATTCACTGGCAGCGCCATCAACTTTTCTTCTCGCGTTGACTGACGCAATACAAACTCCAAACGCGTCATATCCTGATCATCAGTGACCACATTAACACGCATCTTAGGGTGGGACCCTAGCTCAAACATAGGTCCATTAAAACTAACATGAGACACTTGAGCTAAGCTGGAAAAACTATAGCTTAAGGCTAACAATCCTAGTAACTTTAATACGTTACTCATACATACTCCCAACCATCCCTAGACACTCCCTGATAAAGACTAGCCCTAACTCGCTGCGCTGAGTACACTAAACCTCATTTCCCTTTTAGACTCGCCCAGCATATGTCACTGTTTGTTGAAGTTGCGTTACCTGTGCCTATGCGGCAAAACTTTACATATCGCGTAAAGACAAAAGAGCAAAGCGATGATAGCCCCCATGCCAAACCACAAATTGGCGTTCGGGTCAAAGTCCCCTTTGGGCGGCAGCAACTTATTGGTCTCGTTACCGCCATTACCGACAATTGCGATCTGGCGCCAGCACAACTCAAATCCATCATAGAGTTTATTGATGACGCGCCCTTATTGCCAGAATCGCTTTATAAATTAACCCTATGGGCGGCAAGATACTACTTTTGCAGCCAAGGCCAAATGCTCACCCAAGCCTTACCTGTAGCACTGCGCAAGGGCCTAGATGCAGCGCCACAAAAAATCCAGTACTGGCAAATCACAGAGCTGGGCAGCAATATTGCGCCAGAAACCTTAAAACGCGCGCCCGCTCAAAAAAAATTACTCGAACATTTAAAGCAAACCAGTCTCACACAGGAAGAAGTCATCAGCTTAGAGCTGAATAAGACCGCGCTCAAAACCTTAGAAGAGAAAGGCTGGATTGCCCGCCACGAAAAACTCGCCGAGCTCAACCTCGATTGGCGCTGCCAACTCGAACTCGATGAAACGCCCCACAGGCTAAATAAAGAGCAAGCAGTCGCCGTGACGGTATTAACGCAGCAGCAAGGATACCACTGTACTCTGCTCGAAGGCATTACAGGTTCGGGTAAAACCGAAGTCTATTTAGCCTTGCTCGAACATATCCTGAAGCAAGGTAAGCAAGCACTTATTCTTGTACCTGAAATTGGCCTCACACCACAAACCATCAATCGCTTTAAGCGCCGTTTTCGGGTGAATGTTGCCGTACTGCACTCGGGTCTAACCGACAATCAGCGCCTCGAAGCCTGGCGTCAAGCCCGTTGCGGCCAAGCGGCCATTATTATTGGCACTCGCTCCGCGTTGTTTACACCGATGGCATTTCCTGGCGTCATCATCCTCGACGAAGAACACGACAGTAGCTTTAAACAGCAAGAAGGCGTTGGTTATCACGCCCGCGACTTAGCAGTGATGCGCGGGCATTTAGAATCGATCCCTGTGGTTTTAGGCTCAGCAACGCCGTCATTAGAAAGCCTGCAAAATGCGCTCAGTGGTCGTTATCATCATCTGCAACTCGGTGAACGAGCTGGCAATGCTAAAAAAGTACGCCAAGGCATCATCGATATTAAAAACCTGCCACTCAAAGCGGGCATGTCGGCGCCACTGATCAATGAAATCCGCAGCCATTTGGATGCCGGAAATCAAGTATTACTGTTTTTGAACCGCCGCGGCTTTTCGCCAGCACTGCTGTGCCACGAGTGTGGGCACTTACATGAATGCGACCGCTGCGATGCATTTTTTACTGTGCATCAATCCTTGGGCGAGATCCGTTGCCACCACTGCGGTAACCAATATGCCATTCCAAGGCAGTGTCACAATTGCGGCAGTACCATGTTGATGGGACAGGGTATTGGTACCGAGCAGCTCGCCGAAGCACTGCAATTGGAGTTTCCAAAATATCCCGTGGTGCGTATCGATCGCGATACCACTCGCCTTAAAGGTTCACTTGAAAACCATTTAAGTGCGATTCATAAGGGCGAGTATAAGATCCTCGTCGGCACCCAAATGCTGGCCAAGGGTCACCACTTTCCAGATGTCACCTTAGTGGGCTTACTCGATGTCGATGGCGCGCTATTTAGCGCCGATTTTAGGGCGCCAGAGCGCTTCGGCCAGCTCTATACCCAAGTCGCTGGCCGCGCTGGACGGGCCAACAAACCCGGCACTGTATTGCTGCAAACCCACCAGAGCGATAACCCGATCCTTAGGGATTTACTCCACCGCGGTTATGGTGAGTTTGCCCGCAGCCAATTAAAAGAACGGCAAATGGCGCTCTTACCACCCGCTTGGCATATGGTACTGGTGCGCGCCGAGGCACATTCTGCCTTAGATGCTGACAATTTTCTTAATGCGTTTGCATCCTTGCTGCCCCAAGATAAAGAGTTTGAGATTATCGGCCCAATGCCCGCGCCACTCGATCGAAAGGCCGGTAAGTTCCGCCGCCAGTTGATGTTTCAGGCCAAGCACAGACATAGGTTGCAGCAGGAGTTTGAGCGGATTTATCCGCTTGTCGAACAACTGCCCGAAGCCAAACGCTGCCGCTGGAGCTTAGATAGGGATCCGCAGGATCTGTTGTGATTCAATAATTTGATAAAAAATCATCGGGAAGATAGCAATTAGCCACCACAAACGGCTAAAATACGCGGTTATTCCCTGTATTCACTCTTAAAGTTAGTAGCTAATTAATCCATGAAATCACATATCCAATCATTACTTGAACAAACTATCGAATCCTTTAAACAACAAGGTATTTTACCTGAGGATTTTGAGGCCCGAATTCAAGTAGATCGAACCAAGGATAAGAGCCATGGCGATTTGGCGACCAACTTAGCCATGATGCTAACCAAAGCGGCGGGTAAAAATCCGCGCGAATTAGCGCAGTTGATCATCGACAACCTTCCCGCCTCCGCTTATGTGGCAAAAGTTGAAATCGCAGGTCCTGGTTTTATCAACTTCTTCATCGATGACAGCGCACTGGCTAACCAATTACAAGCCGCGATTGGCGATGCGCATTTAGGGATCAAATTACCCACACCACAAACTGTTGTGGTGGATTATTCCTCACCAAACCTCGCCAAAGAGATGCACGTGGGTCACCTGCGTTCAACCATCATTGGCGATAGCGTGGTTCGCACCCTCGAGTTTTTAGGTCACAAAGTCATCCGTCAAAACCACGTGGGCGACTGGGGCACCCAATTTGGTATGTTGCTGGCTTACATGGAAGAATTACGTGCAGCCAATGGCGAGCAAGCCCAATTAGAGTTATCGGATCTGGAAACCTTCTACCGCGCCGCCAAACTGCGTTTTGACGAGTCTGCCGAATTTGCTACCCGCGCCCGTCAGCTCGTGGTTGCACTGCAATCCGGTGACGAGTACTGCAACAAACTGTGGCGCGAATTTAACGATATTTCGCTAAGCCACTGCCACGACGTATACGAGCGTTTAGGCGTGAGTTTAACCCGCGCCGATGTCCACGGTGAAAGCGCCTACAACGCCGATTTAGAGCAAGTCGTTAACGATTTAGCCGCCAAAGGTTTATTGACCGAAAGCAACGGCGCCAAAGTGGTATTCCAAGAAGAATTTCGCACTAAAGAAGGCGAGCCATTGCCGGTTATCATTCAAAAAGCCGATGGTGGCTACCTGTACGCCACAACCGACTTAGCCGCGATGCGTTACCGCTCAAGTGTACTCAAAGCCGACCGCGTGCTGTACTTTGTTGATTTACGCCAAGCACTGCACTTCCAGCAAGTGTTTAGTCTTGCCAAACTGGCCAAGTTTGTTCGTGATGATATGTCACTCGAGCACTTAGGCTTTGGCACCATGAATGGCGAAGATGGTCGTCCATTCAAGACTCGTACTGGTGGCGTGGTGAAATTGGTCGATCTGCTCGACGAAGCCAACACCCGCGCGCTGGAATTAGTTCGCAGTAAAAATCCAGATATGGATGAAGCGACACTTGCTGAGATTGCCCGCGTCGTCGGGATCAGCGCAGTGAAATATGCTGATCTGTCGAAAAACCGCACCAGCGATTACATCTTCAGCTTCGAGCAAATGCTGAGCTTTGAAGGTAATACTGCACCTTACCTGTTATACGCATACACCCGCGTAGCTGGCATCTTTAAGCGTGCAACTGATGTTGACTTAAGCCAAGCGAAAATCGTACTCGACCACGAAAAAGAGAAAGATTTAGGCAACAAATTGGCGCAGTTTGGTGAAATCCTAAGCCGTGTTATCGACAAGGGACAACCACATGTGCTCTGCGGTTACCTCTATGAATTAGCAGGGGCTTTCTCTAGCTTCTATGAGGCCTGCCCAGTGCTTGCAGCCGATAACGACGAGCAAAAACACAGCCGTTTACTGTTATCACAACTGACTGCAAGCACACTGCAAAAAGGCCTAAATCTACTAGGTATCGAAACCCTAGAACGGATGTAAGCCATGAGCAATCGTGACTATGCCAACAGAAGACCGCAATCGGGCGCAAAACCGCGCCCCATTCGCGCGACACGAGCGAAGCCTGCGGCTAAAAAGGCCCCTCCTCGCCGTAAGCTTCCTATTCCTCTGATCCTGTTTGCCTTTGTCGCAGTAGGCAGTTTTGGGTATTTTCTGTGGAGCATTAAAGACACAGCTAAGCAGGAAGTGCCTGTTGAGGTCAAAACCGAAAAAGAAGTGAAGCCAAAAGAACCTGCAGCGCTCCTTACACCAAAAGTGAAAGAGACTGAACGCCAAGAGGTCGCCGTCGTCGCTCCGGTAGAAGAACAACCTGTAGTTGAAGCGCCGAAGAAAGATCCTAATGCCTTGCCGCCAAAACCGAAGGAAGAATGGACCTATCTGGATGAGCTTGAAAACAAGCACGTCGAAGTAGATATTCCCGACGTTGTAGCAACCCGAGCACCCCAGCAATATCAATTACAGTGTGCCTCGTTCCGCCAAGAGTCGCAGGCGAATCAGATGAAAGCTGTGATTGCCTTCCAAGGATTAGAAGCGCAGGTAAGACAGATTGAAGGCACCTCAGGTACGTGGTACAAGGTAATTTTAGGTCCTTACGAACGTAAGCGTG
The DNA here is from genome assembly GCF_000798835.1 of Shewanella sp. ZOR0012. NCBI lineage: Bacteria > Pseudomonadati > Pseudomonadota > Gammaproteobacteria > Alteromonadales > Shewanellaceae > Shewanella > Shewanella sp. ZOR0012. Next base: position 2,655,359 of record NZ_JTLE01000094.1, on the reverse strand, counting down.
ATGCTGAGCGTAAACGCCATGTCTTGCAAAACGCTGGGATAAATGGCTGTCAATTGTTGCCAATACCCAAGTAACCTCATCTCAGGATAAGAA
>NZ_JTLE01000094.1:2642223-2655256 GCF_000798835.1 Shewanella sp. ZOR0012 | reverse complement strand
TGGCGGGGAATAAACGCAGTGGGCAACTGCTTGATGATGTGATTGAACGTGAGCTCGATATCCAAGAACAGCTCAATCGCGCGCTCAAGTTAGTGCATCAAATTGCGCTGCTCAGTCAGTTATTTGAAGCATCCGAATTACAGTCCGAACTGCAATTGAGTGTTCCCCGTTTATTGGCAACCTTTGCCAGCACTGCATCATCTCACCCCATGGCGCAGAATCATTCAAATCATCCAAATCATCCAAAACAAGGGACGGCTATCGAGCTGGCAACCACAGAGGTGCCAGCGGCAGAGGTGGGTATCGATTTAATGGCGCTCACCACAGTATCTGAGCTTATCCGCGATCCCGGCAGGCTCAATGCGCTAAAGGCGGAACTGGCTGTTCTTCTCCATACCCCCAAAATTATTAAATTACAGCGAGAACTGAGTCAAAGTTTGCAGCGGCAACAGCGGCAGCAGCAGGAGTTAGCGGAAAAACTCTATAGCCTCAATACGCTGGTGGATAGTGCGCTTAATCAACAGCAACAGCGGGCGGAGTTGGCGCGTAGTGATTATTTAATGCAGTTGTCTTACGCCCGCTTGGGGTTGTGGGGCACGGGCATATTAATGTTGGTTATCATAGCAGTCGTGGTTTATCGGGTGATCTATCGCGGCATTGCCTTGAGGTTAAATCAGGCGACCGAGGCTATGTCGCGCTTAAGTTTAGGGGACACCAATGTGAGCCTCGATGCCCACGGCGACGATGAGTTGACCGCCATGGCCAATGCCATCGAGGCATTTAAGCGAAAAACAGCCCACAACCTGAAATTGCAGGCGGATTTACGTCTGGTCGCCGATGAGCTGACCGAGCATAAAAAGGCCCTTGAACAAACCGTGGCCACGCGCACACAGGAATTGGCCGAAGCCAACCTGCGCCTTGATGCGGAGGCCAAAGGCCATGCTAAGGCAAGAATCGTTGCCGAGGAGGCGAGTCAGGCAAAATCCCAATTCCTAGCGACCATGAGCCATGAGATTCGCACCCCACTCAACGGCTTACTCGGGACGCTTACCTTGCTCGGCCATAGTCAGTTACCGCCCGCGCAGCAACAGATGCTCGCGCTGTCGCAATACAGCGGAACGCTGCTGCAAACCGTGCTGAGCGATATTCTCGATTTCTCCCGCCTCGAGCAGGGCAATTTAACCAATGAGCCTAGGCCTACGGATATCAACGCACTGCTCGATGAAGTGCTGGCAATTATGGTAGCGGGCGCCAATTTGGCGGGATTGAGTCTAAGACTTAATCGTCCCCAGTTACCCGCGTGTATCCAGATTGATGGCCCTAAGCTGAGGCAGGTACTGTTTAACTTGATTGGTAACGGCATTAAATTCACCCCCGAAGGCGGCGTGAGTCTGAATGTCAGCGTGCGGGGCGATAAACTCGCTTTTGTGGTGGCAGATACCGGCGTGGGGATTGCGCCCGAGGTGCGCGAGCAATTATTTATGCCTTACTGCGTATTGCCTAATCAGGGGCGCAGCCGTGGGACTGGTTTGGGGCTTGCCATTTGCAAACAGTTAGTTGAACTGATGGATGCACAGGGGCCAGGAATTTGGGTCAAGAGTGAGCCAGGTAAGGGCAGCGAGTTTGGTTTTGAGCTGAGTTTTTCCCAGTGTGATAAGGCATTCGATACGCAAACTCAGGTGCAAAAACGGGTTAATCCCCTGCGGGTGTTAGTGATCGAAGACAACAAGGTCAATGCCATGGTCGCGCAAGGGTTTTTGGCGCATTTAGGCCACAGTTCCAGCTTGGCCATCAGTTGTCAGCAGGCGCTGACGCATGTGAGTGGCGATAAGGCATTCGATGCCGTGATGCTCGATATTCAACTGAGTGATGGTTCTGGGCTAGCATTATTACCACAGCTAAAGGCATTACTGACAAATGACATTGTTAATGAGAGTGTTAATGAGAGTATTAAGTTTGCCGCCTTTACCGCGCAGATGCAGACGGAGGATCTTAGCCTCTATCGGGAGGCGGGGTTTGATACTGTGTTAGCCAAACCCTTGAGCCTGCAAACCCTGACAGAATGGCTGGGCGTTGCTTCGTTGCCAGCGTGTGTGCCATCTTCTTCGGGGAGTGAGAGTCCTGCGTTGCCAGCGAGTCCTTCCTTAACCTTCGCATCTTCGGAGTCATTGGCTCAATCGGCTAAAACCTTATTAGATCTTAATCAGTTACAGCAAGATCTCGAGGTGTTAGGTGTGAAAACATTGAGCGATATGTTGGCGCTCTATCGAACGTCCAGTGCCGAGCAAATTGAGCGACTCTCGGCGCTAAGCTCTGTGGCGGATTTCAGCGAGGGTGCAAAACTATTGCACGCGCTTAAGGGCAGTAGTGCCAGCATGGGACTAAAAGCACTGACTCAGTGTTGTCAGGTATGGGAAAAGCAGCTTAAAACCACAGACGCCCAAAAGCTTGAAATACAGTCGGCCAATGAACTGAGAACCTGCTGGCTGGCATCGATGACGGCATTCGAACAATGGTTAGTCACAGTGGAATAGTGCTTAAGTATCAACGCTCAACGAAATACATAAAAAAGCGGCTCCCAAGAGTAGGAGCCGCTTTCGTTCAACCGCATCAAAAAACAATTAGCTTAAGACTTGTTCTACTGATGAGTTGATTGTCTGTTCCAATAGCAGTTTATCTTGCTTGACCCAAGCCAATGTCAGCGTGGCAAGAGCACTGTAAAAGCCATTGCAGTGCTTGCTATCGCACTCAACAACTTTTACCACAAACTTAGCTAACCAAGAGTCGATGCAAGCATCGAGGAAATTTAACTGGGCAGCATCTTCACTGTGGCAAGCTAAGTGTCCCATATAGGCGAGGATCACGGCTAAGTGATCGGCAGGTTCAGGGAAGTGACTCTGCACTTGCAGTTTGCTCTGGTGTAAAAACTCGCTCATTTGTTGATGCTGCTGCCCAAATAGCAAGGGTTCTTCCTCGGAGCTCAAGTACAGGCTGGCATAGGGCGACGCGCTGTGCTTTGTGCCTACAAGGAATAAACCGCAATAATCGGCGGCAAGTGCGAGCAAGGCCTCATCGCTCGTTAAGCCATTCAGCACCTTCTGTATGCTGACGACTGGCGCACTAAGCTCAGACGCATAACCCAGTTGTGTCCAGAATTGCTGCGCTTGCTCACTGGTGAGTTGCTTAAGGCGCTGCTCATCAATTTCACGGGCAAACAGAGAAGACAGCAGCTGATACACTAAGGCTCTGGCATGATTGATATCGATGTTGCTCATTGCATATTCCTCAAGATTAACAGTGGAATGCGCCTAGTTGACTAGGCGTATCGCATTGTGGGCTCGGTTAGATTTCGACTTCGATAGGACCATCGAAGGAGCTGACCTTAGGGACTTTGCCTTGGTATTTCTCAAACTCGACCAGACAAGTATAGGCTGAGCAGGCTTGCGCCAACTTCGAGGTGCCAATGTCTAAGGTCAGAGTATTCGGGTCGCCATAGCTACACAGGGCACCGATTTCGGCGCCGCCTTCGACGCTGCCATCTTTACCCACTGGACCATACCATGCGCCTTCATGAATTCGCACTACGCCTTTAGGGAAGCGATCCGATACCACTGCGCCCGCTAACAGTTGGCCACGGTCGTTAAAAACGCGCACTATATCGCCATCTTTAATACCACGCGCTTTGGCATCCTCAGGGCTGATATAGATGGGTTCGCGGCCGTTGACTGTATAGGTTTCGCGGTATTCCTTCGACTCACACATTTGCGAGTGCAGACGTTTATCCGGATGGCAAGATTGTAGCCACATAGGATATTTGTCCGAACCTGGGCCACCATGGCTACGCTCGGCTTTTTCCATCCAAATGGGATGGCCTTGGCAGTCGTCATAACCGAACTGTTCAATCTTACGGCTGAAGATTTCAATCAAGCCAGAAGGCGTGCCTAGTGGATTGATTTCAGGATCGTTTCTAAAGTCGGCGTGGCGTGTCCACAGCTCGCCATCGCCAAAGTGCACATAACCTTGCTTCCAGAAGGTGGCAAAATCTGGCATCTCATACTTACCCGCGTTCGCGGCTTTACACTCGTTATAGAGGGTTTCTATCCACTCCATTTCGCTCATATTGCGGGTGTATTCTTTCTCTTTACCCATCAGCGCGGCAAAACGAGTGAAGATTTCAAAGTCTGACAAACTTTGAAACAGCGGCTCGACCATCTTCTGCATCGCCAAAATACCGCGGTTAGCATAGGCGCCGTATACGTCGATATCGTTGCGCTCATAGGTGGTGCAGGCGGGTAGCACTATGTCGGAGAAGCGGCAAGTCGCCGTCCAGTTCACATCGATAGTGACCACGCATTCAAGCTTTTGGAAGGCTTGCTTCATGCGGTTACGGTCTTGATGGTGGTTCCATGGGTTATTACCCGAGAAAATCATCATCTTAATATCGGGATACACTACTTTCGAACCGTTGGCATCAATGGTTTTGCCGGGTTCGAGGATCGCATCAATCCAACGGGCGACGGGAATCGTGCTGCTCGCGCCTTTAAAGTCAGTGCTGTCGAACAGGGGTTTTTGGTTCTCGTCTAAGTTGCGTGGGAAGGCGCCGGGCGCCGCTGCATTTGTTGCAGGCACACCAATACTGGAGTAGTGGTGACCATAGCTGATGCCGCCGCCGGGTAAGCCGATTTGACCTATCATGGTCGCGAGTACTGCGGCCATCCAGTAAGGTTGCTCCCCGTGTTGTTGGCGCTGAATACACCAACCCATCATGATTTGGGTGCGACCCTTGACTAAGGTTTTCGCCAGATCGCGGATGATGTGTGGCTCAACCCCACAGATAGGCGCTGCCCACTCTGGAGTTTTGGCGATACCATCTTTAGTGCCCATCACGTAAGGCACAAACTCTTCGAAGCCTAAGCTGTAGCCTTGGATGAATTTTTCATCGTAAAGCTTTTGGGTGATCATCTCATGGGCGATGGCCAGCATCAGCGTCACGTCAGTCTGTGGGTTGACATACAACTGTTCACAGCCAAGGTAAGCCTGGGTTTTAGTCACCACAGGGTCGATACTTATTACGCGGATCTTGCCCTGTTTGACCTTCTCTTTTAACTGCGCGAGGTAAGCGAAGGCCTCATGGGTTTCAGCGTTCCAACCCACTTGCAGGTTTTTGTAAGGATCGTTTGACCAGAGCACGATAGTGTTGCTGTTTTCTAAGATCAGCGGCCAAGAGGTGCCTTGGGCATACACTTCGGTTGAGCCTAATACATATGGCAGAATGGTTTGGCCAGCACCGGTGGAGTAGTCTCCGATTTTCTTCACATAGTTGCCGTGCATCCCCACCGCGCGCTGCATATGGCTGGTGCTGGAATGCAGTTGCCCGGTTGCGCGCCAACCTGTTTGTCCTGCGTGTAAGCCCGATGGACCGTATTGGGTTTGGATTTCATCGAGTGAGTGTTTAAACAGCTTTAATGCTTTATCCCAGGTCACGCGAACGAAGCGGAAATCCCCCCGTTGCTGGGTATTGCTCTTATGGCCTTTCAGTAAAAAGTCTAAGCGAACCATAGGGTAACGCACGCGGGATGGGTTATAGACCATACCGCGGATACCGTTAATCATATCCGTTGGATATTTATCTAAATCGAAGGCTTTGACCTCGGCAATTACACCGTTTTTACGTTTGATTTTAAAGGCGCCAAAGTGTGAGCCTGTGGTCAGCCATTCGTCTTCATTTAAGCCTGTGCTGGCCAGCGCATTTAAGGGCGCTAACACTGAGCTGCCACCTAAAGCAACGAAAGAGGTTGAGGCTAAGCCTTTTAAAAAGTCTCTTCTGTTCATGGTATTACTCCCGAATTAGTGCTCTTTTTTCACGAAGGTTGACGAATGTTCCTGCAGATATTTCTGCACCAGCGCTTGAGTGTCTTGGTCCATGTTCACGAAGGCCAACATGCCTTGGAACATGCCTGGCCAGGTATTGGCATCGAAATGCGCTTCATCTGGCTGGGTATGGCACACACTACAGTTTGAGCGGAAGGTATCGCGGGCATAGCCCCAGAGTGGTTGCAGCTCGGTGAGCAGGTAATCTTTATCGGTCCAGATTTGGGCTTCAACCCGTTGCCATTTCAGGCCTGTCATTGAGTCTTCTTTCTCTTCAAAGGTTTGGATAACACCTTCGGTTTCTGCTGCATCTTTGCTTAACTGCGCCGACAGAATGTTTACGCCAAAGTCCATGTAGATCACGCGGCCTGCGCCGATTTTCTTACGCCAGCCATCGATAGCAATTTTGATGCGCTTACCTTTAGTTTCGAGCACTTTGACTTTAGTGGCGACGTTTAAGGTACCTGCTTCAACATCACCTTTTTCACTAAAGAACAGAGGCTTAGTTAGGGCACTGTAGTAGGTTTGGTTGGTTTCGACTGAGCTGACGCCAGCGCCGACTTCGGCGATGAGTTCAGGTGCACGGGCCGTGCCCATTTCAGGTAGATGGTGAGCAATGCCTTTGTGGCAATCGATACAGCTTTGGTCGATTTCGGCGGCGCGTTTCATTTGTTTTTGCGCCAGTGGTGACATGCTTTCCCACTTCATCGAGTTGTAGTTGTGGCAGTTTTTACAGGCCAGTGAATTGTCTCGATCGAAACGTTTCCATTCGCGGCTCGCCATTTCGAGACGTTTAGCTTCAAATTTTTCTGGGGTGTTGACCGTATTGAATAACCAGCCCCAGACATCGTGGGAAGCTTCCATCTTACGGGCAATCTTACGGCTCCAGTTGTGGGGCACGTGGCAGTCAGGGCAGGTGGCGCGCACGCCTGAGTGATTCGACCAATGCACAGTTTCCTGCAACTCTTGGTAGGGCTTACTTTCCATACTGTGGCAGCTGATACAGAAGGCTTCGGTGTTGGTGGCTTCCAGTGCGGTGTTAAATCCGCCCCAGAAGATGATGCCCATGATAAAAGCACTGATGCTGACAGCGCCTAAGGTGAGAGCTTTTGTGGGTTTGTTTAGTGTGCGCCAGAGGTTGGTTAACCACTTCATAATAGCGTCCTCAAAGTATCAGTGAATTAGTGGCCGACAACGCCGCCGAAGGCTTGGATCATCCAAATGATGAAACCGTAGAGACTGATCCCCGCGATAGTCAGTGCGGGAAAGAGTATGAAAATGATGAATCCCAGCGCCTTTAACTCATTGCTGCGTGAGGACTTATCCGATGTTTGCATGGTGGGCTTTGTCATTGGGAAGAGCTCCGTTCGAAAGCGATTTTTGATGGGAGCACTATAAAGGGGAGATGTGAATGGACTTGCCTGCTGGGATGAATGGGCTTTGACAATATATGAAAAATTATGAAAATTTTAAAAGTCTCATCATTTTTTGTTTTACTGACAGAGCGTTAATCTTATTTCTGTGATCGCTATCGGCAGTTTGATATGCAGTTTAGGTGTTTTTTTAAACACTGATTTTGACTTTTTTGGCTAATTATTTACTGAAGTGCAGGCGAGGTCTTAGCTATCTGGCGGCGTTTACAGTATTATCCGCGGCCAACAAAGGCTGCGTTTGCATGGTTAAAGTGATTTTAACTGGGCAAAGCGTCACTGCTTGCAGATCATGGATTTTTCCCGATGTAGGAGAATGATGTGGATCTCTCACCCAAGTCATTGGATTTGGGGCTCTAATCTGCCGCAGCCGGCGTCGCCAATGGTAAAGCCAATTGGTATCGACCCTATTTTAAGAGATCACAAGGTATAACAAGATATGTCTGAGCAATTGAGTTCAACAGCCGTACCCTCTGGTTCATTTCTGAACCGTTTTTTTTCAATTCAACAACGTGGTAGCACAGTTCGCCAAGAAGTGATTGCAGGGTTAACCACCTTCCTCGCTATGGTGTACTCAGTGATTGTGGTACCCAATATGTTAGGTAAAGCCGGATTCGACCCCGGTGCCGTGTTCGTCGCTACCTGTTTAATTGCCTCCTTTGGCTCGCTGCTGATGGGACTCTGGGCGAATCTGCCCATGGCCATTGGTTGTGCGATTTCACTCACCGCCTTTACCGCCTTCGGCTTGGTGTTAGGTCAGGGCATGAGTATCCCTGTCACCTTAGGCGCCATCTTTTGGATGGGGGTGATTTTTACCGTCGTGAGTGTCACGGGCGTGCGTCAATGGGTGCTGGCTAACCTACCCAAGGGGATTGCCCATGGTACAGGTATAGGTATTGGCTTGTTTTTACTCTTAATTGCCACTAACAGTGTGCAGTTGATTGTGGCCAATGACGCGGGTCTGCCAGTGAAGTTAGGCGACATTAACAGCCTGCCCGTTATCGCCACCGTGCTGGGCTTAGCGGCCACTATTGGTTTAGAGCGTCGCGGCGTACCCGGCGGGATTTTATTGGTGATTATCGGCCTGTCCCTGTTCGGTTTAGTGTTTGATCCAAGCGTGACATTCCAAGGCTTCTTCGCCGTGCCTGATTTTACCTCTGAGCACTCGCTGATTGGTCAAATGGATATTATGGGCGCCTTGAATCCTGTGGTATTACCGATTGTGCTGGCGCTGGTGATGACGGCGATTTTTGATGCCACGGGCACCATCCGCGCGGTTGCGGGGCAAGCCAATCTGCTGGATAAAGACGATAATATCGTCGGCGGTGGCAAGGCATTAACGTCAGATTCTGTCAGCAGCATGTTTGCGGGTATCGTTGGTGGCGCTCCTGCGGCCGTATATATCGAATCGGCGGCGGGTACGGCGGCGGGCGGTAAGACGGGCTTAACCGCGACCATAGTGGGCGGATTATTCCTGCTGATGGTGTTTTTAGCGCCGCTCAGCTATTTGGTGCCTGCCTATGCGACGGCGCCAGCGCTGATGTATGTGGGGCTATTGATGCTCAGCAATGTGACTAAGCTGGACTTTAACGACAAGGTCGATGCGATGGCGGGCTTAACCTGCGCCGTGTTCATCATCCTCAGCTGTAACATTGTGACCGGTATTATGCTCGGCTTTGTGACCTTAGTGGTTGGCCGTATTTTTAGCGGTGAAATCCGTCAGCTTAAGTTAGGCGTGCTCGCCATTACACTGGGCCTGGTGGCCTTTTATATGGGTGGCTGGGCAATCTAGGTTACTCTATAAAGTCGAAAGCGAGTGCCGTTAGCACTCGCTTTCATTCACCTCATTGTGTTCACAATAGGCTCGCAGTAAATCCTTCCAAGTCACAATCCCGACCAGATCGCCATTATCGAGTACTGGCAAACAGCCAATATTGTGTTCCAGCAAGGTACGGCTGGCTACATCGAGCGACACATGGGGCGCAACGGTCTCCGGATTACGGGTCATCACCTGATGGACGCGTTTTTGTAGGGTTTCGAGATCTTTCGAGGTTTCGGCGCTGCTGCCCAGATTCGGACTGATAGCACGCAGCAAGTCGCGCTCCGACAGTACGCCTTCGAGTTTATATTCATCCACCACCAGCAGATGGTGGAAGTTTGCCTGCTCGAAAATCTCCTTCGCCACGGTTAAACGATCGTCCATTTCGACTGTGACGACTCGGGTACGCATAATATCGGCGATAATGATCGGCATGATAAACCCTTACAAGGATATGTATCCTTAATGCACTGTATTACAGATACTTATAACAGACCGATGTTTATTTAGCCAATACCTTAAACAGGATTATGCTTAATCCTGCTCGTCGGATCCATCTTCAGCCATCAAAGGATTGCGTAAGTCTTCGGGTAAATGGGCGCCGATATAACGTTGGTACTTTTTCCCTTTCAGTTTATGGGTATCGACCAAGACTAAGCCATCGACACAGTCGCCAAAATCGGCATCGATACCAAAGGCGAGAAACTTCACCCCATCCTGCTTACATAGCTCGCCATACTGCTTGTACAGGGTTGGCACCGCGGCGCCCATACTCGCCAGCATTTGTTTTAGCTGCTTAAAGTGGCTTTGGTAATCCTCGCCCGAATAGATTTCATCCAACTGCAATTTGCGCTGCTTGGATAGTCCAAAGGGCGACATGGATACCGCGAGCTGCTCTGCTGGCGCAAACTCCTTGGAGTAGAAATGCACTAGCATCTCCCGCGCGCTCCCAGGCAGTTGATTGCTGATGGAGACTGGGCCAAACAGGTAGCGGTATTCAGGGTGTTTAGCGAGGAAGGCGCCAATGCCAAACCAGAGGTAGTCGAGACTGCGTTTGCCCCAATATTTGGGCTGCACAAAACTGCGGCCAAGTTCTAAGCCTTGTTTGACGTAGGGCATAAAGCCGTCGGCATATTGGAACAGGGATTGGCTGTAGAGGGCGTTGTCGCCGTAGCGATTTAGCACTTGCTCGCCGCTGGCGAAACGATAGGCGCCGACAATTTCAAACTGTTCTTTATCCCACAGCACCAGATGTTGGTAGTAGGAATCGTATTTATCGATATCGCGGCGCTTGCCCGTGCCTTCGCCGACGGCGCGAAAGGCAATTTCCCGCAGGCGGCCAATTTCGCGCATGATGGGGTTGCTGTCCTGATGCTGATACAAATAAATCAGCTTGTTATCTTGGGTTTCACCGAGGAGTTCACATTGTTGTAGCGCGGCCTGCAACTCTCGGCGCGACTCAGGGTGGGCGATGGCGCTTTGGGTAATAAACAGCGGGTCTTTATCTTTACCGATGCGATACAGATGATTTTTAAGCAGTTTTATCTTGGTCTTTAGCGGGAAATCCATCGAGCGCACGGCTTCATTCGGAATAAGCTCGCCGATACGAATTGGCATATTACGTTTGGCCTGTTTAAACATCTCCTTGACCAGTAGCAGTGTGGCTAAGGGTTTGTAAATCATCGAGGCGCCGTAGAAGGTGGCAGAATTTTTGGCATCCAAAAAGATTGGCAGCAGCGGTGCATTACAGGAAATCGCCATCTTTAAAAAGCCCGAGTGCCACTGGGTATCGCGCACGCCGCTCGGACGCAGGCGAGAGACTTCTCCCGACGGGAAAATCAGTACCGCGCCTTCATTGCGCAGATGCTGATGGATTTTTTCGAGGTGCTGTTTCGGTGTGCCGCCCGTCATATTACGCACTGGCAGCAGGATCGAATGCAAAGGTTCGAGCGCCATCAGGAGCTCGTTCGCCACAACCTTGATATCGGGGCGGATTTCGCTGACGAGTTTAATCAGGGCGAGGGCATCGAGGGAGCCAATCGGATGATTGGCGAAGATCACCACGCGGCCCTCGCAGGGAATATTTTCGACCTCGTTGGCGGGCACGGTAAAGCTAAAATCGAAACTTGCGAGCACTTGCTCGACAAAATCGACCCCTTGGAGATAGGCAAATTGATTGGCTATGTCGTTACATTGTTTTTCATTCAACAGGTAACGTAGCATGGCCTTAGTCGGCTTGGCTAACCAAGGTTTGTCCTTGAGGGCGGGCAGGTTTTGCTCCACCACATTATCGACGGTAAAGATCATCGAACTGGCTTTTAAGGCGGGCAGTGGCATGGCTACTGCTCCGCTTGCTGTGTTCTGCGTTAATGCTTTGGCGTTTAATGTGTTAGAGCTTAATGAATCAGCGTTTGGGGTATGAGGTGTTAATGGGTTCATGATTAGGCGACATCCCTTGGTTGGATTTCTGCTTGTTTGGGGCTGTGTGTGGCCGTTTGTGGAATAGGTTTTGGGGCGTTAACAGGTGCTTTGGGCGGCGTTTGCGCCAGCACAATACTGCTCAGAATATCGAGGTTTACGCTTTGCTCATTCCAGCGGCAGAGTTGTAATTCCCCGTTTAAGGTTTCGGTGATCAGGCTGCAGTTTTCGACCCAGTCGCCATCATTGGCATAGATTATCTGGCGCTTATCCGGCGTGCTGTATTGGTTATCTCGAGCGTGAACCGATAACTCTGGCTGGTGGATATGGCCGCAGATCACGCCGTCCACATTATAGTGCTGCGCATAATTCACTACGGCCTGGCGAAAACGGGCGATAGCCGTCTGCGCCTTGCCAACGCGGGATTTGATATAGCTGGCGAGAGACCAATACGGGTAGCCTAAACGCTCTCGCAGGCGATGGAGGTTGCGGTTGAGAAACAGCAGTAAGTCGTAGAGGTGATCGCCCAAGATAGCGTAGAAGCGGCCAACGCAAACATCTGCATCGAACTGATCGCCATGCAGCATTAATAGTTTGTGGCCGCCAATCCCCTGATGAATATGTTGACGAGCAATTTTGATATTCAGCAGCGTCAGTTCGGCATAGGGCTTGATTAGCTCATCGTGGTTACCCGGCAGGTACATCACCTGAGTGCCGTTTTGTGCCAGTTCAATCAGCTTTTGCAATACCTTATTGTGGCTCTCGGGCCAGTGCAGGCGGCATTTGAGCGCCCATAAATCCACAATGTCGCCGACCAGATACAAGTGCTGACAACGCACGGTATTTAATAGGCTTAACAGATAGTCGGCTTTGCAATCCTTACAACCGAGATGGATATCCGATAACCAGAGGGCGTTAACTGTGATGGTTTGATTATTTGCGGCATTGCTGGCGTTGGAAATATGTGGGGTTGAGAAGGAAGTGGCGTTAACACTGGATGGAGCATTGTCGGAAGAGTTGGAAGGAGTGTTACGGGAAGAATTGCGGGGAGTCTTAAGTGCGTCGATAAGCGCGCGATCAAGTCCCCTGTAATTAGCTCCAGTCATCTCATATTCACCCTATGCGGCTGTTGACTGCCTTAGAGATTAGTGACGGGCTTTGACTGAATGATGAAGCTTAAGTGACATGCAGATGACAGCAGGGTGGAATTTGCCGGGTGTTAACCAATCAAGATTTAGATCTGGATGTAATGAGAATAGGCAGTTTGATTTAACTTACTTTTGCCTAAAGCTAGATTGTATTATCGCTAGGTGTGCAGGATGAATTGTTATTGTTTCCCCTGTGACACGCCATAAACTCATCCCTGAGAGCTTCCCGACTTCCGAAATTGGATCGAAATTGGACACCCAGCCTTAATCGCGCGGTAGTAAACCTCCTACTATGCTTTGGTTAAGCATTGAACAAGGAGGTTTGTATGCCGCGCCCTCGCCGAACC
>NZ_JTLE01000094.1:2630096-2642213 GCF_000798835.1 Shewanella sp. ZOR0012 | reverse complement strand
CTTTTCAAGTTAAAATCCACACCATCAATTCACTCACAAAACTTTAGACTGACAAAGTAAAAAGAACTCTCAAAAATTTAATAAAGGCTATAACAGCTTTATAAAACCATTCTTAAATCCTTTCGTTAAGATATTTTCAATATTAAAGACTCCAAAATACCGCATAAAAATCTGTATATTTAATATTGCTTAAATTTAAATCTACACATACTGAAAAAGTATGATTATTTTTTTATTACAAATGCTTTCAATTTTTACAAATAAAAAACAAATTAACAAACAAAAACAAACAAAAGCCATGTTTTCATTAGCAAAAAAGATTAAACGCACCCTAAGCCAGTAATAAACCAATAAAAAACAACTTAAGACAAACATTTTTGCAACAAAACACCTTTACACATCGTAACCAACATCAATATCAACTGTTGCACTTGTTATTTTCTTGTGGTTATATCTGAAGCCTAATTAAATAGGCACTTATTTCCTATAACGTTCCGTATTTAATTAAAATAACAACTAAACAAATAACAAGTGTTAAGGGAGAATGATATGCGCGCTAATTCAACATTGGCCAAAGCGGTTCGCTTTGCGTTAATTGGTGGTGCTACAACAGCTGCTTTATCTAGTATGGCTGTTTACGCTGAAGAAGGAGATAACGCTAAGGTAGAACGCATTGAAGTAACAGGTTCACGTATCCAAAGAACGGATATGGAATCAGCGTTACCAGTAACAGTTTTATCTGCTGAAGATATTGCAAAAACAGGTTTAAGCGATGTTTCTGCTGTTTTAGCACAAATGCCATTTAACACTGCCGGTAGCTTCATTAGCGATGCAGGTAGTTCTGCAAGTAACCATGCTAGCTCAGGTATGCGTGGTTTAGGCTCAAACCGTACGCTAACCTTGATCAACGGTCGCCGTATTGCGCCATCTGCTACATTTGGTGGTGATGCCACTAACCTCAATTTAATTCCAATGGATGCAATTGAACGTATTGAAATTTTACGTGACGGTGCATCAGCAATTTATGGTTCAGATGCTATCGGTGGTGTAATCAACATCATCCTTAAGAAGACTTTCGACGGTTTAGCATTTGATGCCAAATTTGGTAGCCCAACTCAAGGCGGAAGAGATGAAAAGTCGGCTTCTATCACTTTTGGTAATACCAGTGATAAAAGCAGCAGCTTAGTAATCATCGAACACAAGCAATTTGATCCACTGCAAGGTGGCCAACGTCCTCACTTAACCGCTAACTGGGATAAGAAATACGGCCGTAGCGGCTTGTATGCGCCAGAAGGCACATATCGTCCAGTTGAATCTCGTCCAGTGAAAGGCGCAGATGGCACATTCGGCACACCTGTCTATACCGGCTTACAGGTTCCAGGTAAAGATTGTCCAGCCGATCGCATTGTAACCACCAAAGACGGTTCAGCTTGTGGTTTTAACCAGTTTGACGGTACTGACTATCTCCCAGATCAAACAAAAGACTCTGTATTCTCTAATATGACTTACCGTATTACTGATGAATTAGAGTGGTTTGGTCAAGCTATCGTAATGCGTGATAAATCCATCACGTCTTCTACTGCGCTGTGGACTCCTAACCTATACATAGCAGCCGATAACCCATTAAACCCAACATTCGGCACAGCTAATGCGTCAGAAGTTCAAGCTTATCATCGCTTGAAAGGCGTAGCAGACCGTTCAACGGAATTCGACTCAAATGTAGTTGACATAGTAACAGGTTTAAACCTTGAGTTAGATGCAGGCTCTCTGAGCTGGTACGTTCAATACTCAGATCAAATTGTAAACATTGAAACTGACTCTTATGTCTTCGAAGATAAGCTGCAAGAAGCGGTTGATAAAGGTTTGTATAACCCATTCGTTGAAGGTGGCAACGCAACTCAAGCCACTTTAGATACTTTCTTACACACAGCTACTCGTAAAGCAACCTCAAATACAACCGGCACCGGATTGTCATGGGCGGCACTTGCTCCAATTTCCTTACCTGGCGGTGACTTAGGTTATGCTGTTGGTATGGAATACCAAAAAATTGAATACAAAGATTCCCGTGACGCTCAACAAGCAGCAGGTAACGTATTAGGGACTTATGGTGGTGATTCTGCTGGCGATAGAAGCTACAAAGCGGCATTCGTTGAGTTAGAGTTACCAGTTTTAGATCACTTGAACGTGAAGCTCGCAAGCCGTTACGACCAATATAGCTTACCAGATGTTGGTCAGCTTTCTAGCTCTGTAAACGTACGTTACGAAGCCTTAGATAACTTAGTGCTACGTGCATCCTATGGCCAAGGCTTTAGAGCACCGTCACTAGATGACCTGTTAGGCAAACCAGCAACCAGTTACGACAGAGTCACAGATACTACTCTGTGCCAAAGTCTACCACCTGATCAACAAAACGGTAATCCTGCTTGTGAAGATAACCAATATCTGCGTAAGAGTTCAGGTAATAAAGACCTAGATCCAGAGAAATCTGCTCAATACGCTTTCGGCGCAGTGTGGAATATTACTGAGAATATCGATTTTGTTGTTGATTACTACAACATTGAAATCACTGATCAAGTAAGCTACATCGGTGCACAAACTATCGTTGACTTAGAAGCAATTGGTGGCTTAGGTGCCTATGACCCTAAATACATCTATGTTAAACGTAAAGCTGATGGCACTATCGATGAGATTGGTGCAGGCAACATCAACATGGACGGCGTACAAACTTCGGGTCTTGACGTATCTTTCACGTCAAACTTCGATTTAGGGGAAATTGGTACATTTAAGTTTGCAGTTGAAGGTACTTATGCCCTGGAATACACCGAACAAGCAAGCCCAATTGCTAAACGTTATGATGTGTTAGGTACTAAAGGTTATCCGCCACTACGCTTCAATACGACATTTAGCTATGCAATTGATGACTTCTCTGCATCTTTGATTGCTAAGTACATTGATTCTTACGATGGTGAAACGCCACAGCAACAAGAAGTTGGCACGAATAAACAAGACTTCTCATCTTTCACCACGTGGGATCTGACACTGAACTACGACTTCGACAGCTACGGTAAAGTCACTGTAGGTGCTCGTAACCTGTTTGATGCAATGCCGACTGTTAACTACAGCTTAGGCTACCCAGGATACGATACAGATACTCATAACATCTTAGGTCGTGTCGTATTTGCAGGATACAAAGTGAAATTCTAATTTCCCTTTAGGAAGATAGAAAACCACAACAAAAACGGCATCCTCGGATGCCGTTTTTTTATCTGCTGTTTAACCAATATGACTGAGTCAAACCTTAGCTCCTATTTACCCCGCTGCTTCAGGTTACCCCTTGCGCCTAGCTAAATTCTCGCACCTAGTTAAATCCAAGATAATGCGCGCCAATCACCATTACGCTTGAGACCAGCATCAGCAGCAACATAAAGCGCCATACAAATTTCAGCCAATTACCCCAATCGACGCGGCATACGCCAAGAGTGGCCATCAAAGACGCTGAAGTAGGCACAATAATATTGGTCAGCCCGTCACCTAATTGGAAAGCCAATACCGCCACTTGGCGCGTCACACCAACGATGTCAGAAAGAGGTGCCATCAGTGGCATAGTCAAGGCAGCCTGCCCTGACCCTGAAGTCACAAAAAAGTTGAATACAGATTGAAACAGCAACATAAACCACGCCGAGAGCGCATCAGGTAGATGGCCAATCACCCCGCCAGCACTGTTAAGTACCGTATTTAACACACTCGGTTCAGTCGGTGCACCGCCGCCAAGGAGCAGTAAAATCCCCGAGGCACATCCCACTAAAAGAGCAGGCTCTAACATGGTTTTAGCGCCGTCCTTAAAACTCTGCGCCACCTTGTTAAGCGTCAATCCATTAAGTTTAAACACACAGCCAATGACGCCAGCTACCATACCCATGGTAAAAAACTGACTGGCAATCTCAGGGATAAACCAAGCTTTTACCACTACGCCCCAAATCACCCATACCATAGTGAGCACTAACAATGCTAAAACCAGTATATCGCCAAGATTAAAGCGACTCTCTAATGTCGTATTGGCATGATGCTCTCGAAAATAAGCATCGGACTGAAAACTATGGGATAAACTGGGTTGCTGCTGAATGCGATGGGCGTAACGCATGGTAAAAACAATCCCGATCAAGGTGAATCCAAGCCACATAGGAAAGCGAAACTCACTGCCTGAAAGAACCGGTATTCCCGCAATACCCTGGGCAATCGCCACACTGAAGGGATTCATCCAAGAACTGGCAAAACCAATTTGAGTCGCCACATAGGTCACCATCACAGTGGTGATGCCGTCATAGCCCAAACGGATCATTAATGGGCAGATGATAATGGCAAAAGCTATGGCTTCTTCTCCCATGCCAAACACGGCGCCACCAAGGGAAAACAGCGTAAATATCACCGGAATGAACAACTTTTCATTGCCACGGGTTTTATCGATTAACTTTAAGATGCCGTTATCTATGGTGCCTGTGGCCATCACCACCCCAAAAGAGCCGCCAATCACCAGCATAAACATGATCACGCCAATCGCACTGCCCCATTTAGACCCTGAAGTTAGGCCCTCAAAGGCGAAGTTAAAAAAGCCAACCCCGCCCTCGCCTTTAAACAATGCCACAGGTTGCAATTTAGGCTCGCCTGCAGCATCCAATTGATAGGCAAAAGAAGTAGGGTCGACCACCGTCCGCGCTTTATCGACGCCATCAGCCAGATAATGCACCTCTTGGGTTTGAAACGACCCGATGGGGATAAAGTAAGTCATTAATCCCGCAAGCAATGCCACAAAAAAGATGATCACTAAGGTATCGGGCATTTGAAATGGTGAGGGAGTGTGTGAAGCGGATGATGCCGGAGCAGTCTGAGCTGCCTCTGTTGGCTGATTCGTCGAAGGTGGAGTCGTCATAGATGCGCCATTTTATGTCAAACGGAAAAGGCCGCACTATAAACTAAAGCGCTTTAAATCAGTATATAAAATCTTCATTCACTTGCATGAATATGCAAAATGGTCACATCTATCACAAACAAGTAATCTACATAAAAAAGCCTTTGCGGTGAAAAAACAAAAAAATGCCCAGTAAAACTGGGCATTTTTTATGAGCCTAAGGCAAATATCACTCAAAGAGAGACTCATAAACCTAAGTGACTTACTCTCTTGATTACTTTCTCTTGATTACTTTCTCTTAATTACTTAGTCCCTTAATGACTTAGTCTCTTGGCTATTTTTCGCCTTTTCAGTGTGCAATGGTGACGCGAAAAAATGAGCCTGATGGGATTTTTGTGGATCGGGTAAGGCAAGTTGTCCTTGCTCAATCCACCAATAGCCGAGGCCAACAATCACGCCGCCGCCGACGATGTTGCCTAAGGTCACAGGAATTAAGTTATTGAATACAAAATTTGTTACGGTTAAATCGGCAAATTGTTCTTGGGTAATACCTAAGGAAGCAAAAAACTCAGGACTTGCCACAGCTTGAATTGTTATCCCAAACGGCACCATAAACAGGTTTGCAATGCTGTGCTCAAAACCGCTACTAACAAACATGGCTACAGGTAGGACCAATAAAATGGCTTTGGTTAGCGATTCTCGGCTGGCGAAGGTCATCCAAATACCAAGACATACCAGCATATTACATAAAATACCTAAGCTAAATGCTTGAATCCATGTATGGTGCAGCTTATGTTGTGAAACCTTTAAAGCATTTAGTCCCCAATTTCCGCCATCAAGCTCATATAAACCCGCCGCCATAATCAAGCCGACCATCAACATGGCGCCGACAAAGTTGCCTAGGTAAACTCGCGTCCAGCATTTGAGTAACTCACTGGTAGTCACTTGTTTTTGCGCCCAAGCCACACTGCTTAAGACTGAACTAGTGAACAACTCGCCGCCGCAAATCACGACCAAAATTAACCCTAAGCTAAAGGCGATACCGCCCACAAGACGTACTAAGCCCCATGCACTATCGTCCGCGCCCGTGGTGACGGTCAGGTAAAACACAAAGGCTAAAGCAATAAAGGCTCCCGCAAACACAGCTAAACCAAAGGATTGCCAAGGCGCCTTAACCACTTTACTTTTGCCATAGATTTCGGCTTGGTGATAACAACTAAAATGCGAAGAAACCTGCACAGGCTCATAGCCATTTGATGATGTCTGTGGAGCGTTAGCATGTGAGTCTTTCATAACCGTACTCCCAAACCCGATAAACAAACGCGAACTTGCAACATAGGTCTCTCCTACAGCGCCGAGGCGCAGATCAAACCAATCAAAATTTACATTAAGACTTGCTTAAATGATGACTCACTAAAGTCACGCTTTGTAACATACAAATCGTGTTCGCCGTGAAGCAGAGTTTGCCAAAGCGTGATGTTATTCACAGGTAAAATGTAAAATTTTTGAAGAGGCAAACACAAAAGGTTAATTGGTCATACCAATTCTGTTTGCATTTTGCCAATTTATCACCGCCCATCTAAGCATTATTCACTGACTAGATTAAGCAGATTTAACCTTATACAGAGTGAGTGAAGCATGAGTATCCTTCACTGAGATGGCAGCTTGTTGACTAAGTGCTGTAATCTTTTAAATAGCGGCTCAACAAGAAATCACAGTATTCGAAGCCCAACACAACAATATTCCGCATCAACCTCCACAACTTTAAATGCTTTAGCACCGCCAAGCATTCCGTATAATCAGGCCTTTTTCATCGCAGCTTTACCTGCCAATTGGAGATTAAATCGTAACCATTAAAAATCAATCGATACGGTGATAGCTTTCGCCGGTTAAAAGCGCGACAGTCTGTTAAATAAGCGATAGCTTCAGCCCGCAATGGGCCAACAAAAGCGTGTTTTAATCCTTATTGTGCTAAAAAAATGCTACCTCGCTAGCAAATTTAAGATTAACAGAGGACAAACTCGCCCGTTTAAGATGCGAGACAGTAAGAGCTATGTTAATATGCTTATGGATAATTGGTCTTACCAATTTATAAAAAGAGTTATCGATAGCCGATAATCCACGTTAAACGTATATTTGTCATCTTATCGGGTATCAATAGACAGACACTTGGCGCGATAAACATCCCCAAGTTCCAGTTCCCATCATAGGGCGTCATCTTGAAGGGAGCTTTAATCAGGAAATAGCAATTGGCCTATACTCAACATGGCTTACCCCATGAGCGCCAATGACCTTTATCTCAACCAAAAGGTATTAGTACGATGACCGACAAAACTGAACTGTTTGCCAACGCATGGGAAGGTTTTACCCCTGGCGATTGGAAATCTGAAGTCAATGTACGTGACTTTATTCAACAAAACTATGCTCCCTATGAAGGTGACGAGTCATTCCTAGCCGGTGCCACCGAAGCCACAACCAAGTTGTGGGACAAAGTGATGGAAGGCATCAAGCAAGAAAACCGCACCCACGCGCCAGTAGATTTCGATACTAAGATGGTCTCAACCATCACTTCCCATGACGCGGGTTATATCAATAAAGATTTAGAAACTATTGTTGGTTTACAAACTGATGCGCCGCTCAAACGCGCTATGTTGCCTAACGGTGGTATTCGTATGGTGGAAAGCTCATGCGCCGCCTACGATCGCGTACTAGATGAAGATGTTAAATACATCTACTCAGAACTGCGTAAAACCCACAACCAAGGCGTATTCGACGTCTACACCCCAGAAATCATGGCGTGTCGTAAATCCGGTGTATTAACCGGTTTACCCGACGCCTATGGCCGTGGCCGTATCATCGGTGACTATCGCCGTGTTGCACTTTACGGTATCGACTTCTTAATGAAGGATAAATTTGCCCAGTTCAGCTCACTGCAAGCCCAGTTTGAAGCCGGCGAAGATTTATCTAACGTTATCCAACTGCGTGAAGAAATTGCCGAGCAGCACCGCGCACTGGGCCAAATGAAGAAAATGGCCGCAAAATACGGTTTCGATATTTCTCGCCCAGCAACCAATGCTAAAGAAGCTATCCAATGGACTTACTTCGGTTACTTAGCTGCGGTTAAGAGCCAAAACGGCGCAGCGATGTCTTTAGGCCGTACTTCAACGTTCCTGGATATCTATATCGAACGCGATCTGAAAAACGGTGTTATCACTGAGCAACAAGCTCAAGAAATGATTGACCATTTCGTGATGAAACTGCGTATGGTGCGCTTCCTACGTACTCCAGAATACGATGAGTTATTCTCAGGTGACCCTATTTGGGCAACCGAATCTATCGGCGGTATGGGCTTAGATGGCCGTACACTGGTGACCAAATCAAGCTTCCGCTTCTTGAACACGCTATACACCATGGGCCCAAGCCCTGAGCCAAATATCACTGTGCTCTGGTCTGAAAAACTGCCTGTTGGCTTTAAAAAGTACTGCGCAAAAGTGTCTATCGACACCAGCTCAATTCAGTACGAAAACGATGACTTAATGCGTCCAGATTTCCAATCTGACGATTATGCGATCGCTTGCTGCGTGAGCCCAATGGTTGTGGGTAAACACATGCAGTTCTTCGGTGCCCGTGCAAACCTCGCCAAAACCATGTTGTACGCAATTAACGGTGGCGTTGACGAAAAACTGAAAATCCAAATCGCGCCAAAAGCCGACCCAATCACTGACGAAGTGCTGAACTTTGATGATGTGATGAATCGCTTAGACGGTTTAATGGATTGGTTAGCAACGCAATATGTCACAGCACTGAACGCCATTCACTACATGCACGACAAGTACTCCTACGAAGCTGCGCTAATGGCGCTGCACGACAGAGATGTACGTCGCACAATGGCCTGTGGTATCGCAGGGCTTTCAATCGCAGCCGACTCACTGTCAGCCATCAAGTACGCTCAAGTTAAACCTGTGCGTGATGAAAATGGCATTGCCGTTGACTTTGAGATCAGTGGTGACTATCCAAAATTTGGTAACAACGACCCACGTGTTGACGATATCGCCTGTGACTTAGTTGAACGTTTTATGGCGAAAATTCGCGACCGTAAAATGTACCGCAACGCGATCCCAACTCAGTCAATTCTGACCATCACCTCGAACGTGGTTTATGGTAAGAAAACCGGTAACACACCAGACGGTCGTCGTTCAGGTGCGCCATTTGCACCGGGTGCAAACCCAATGCATGGCCGTGATGAAAAAGGCGCAATCGCCTCGTTAACCTCAGTGGCTAAACTGCCTTTCGCCCACGCTCAGGACGGTATCTCTTACACCTTCTCTATCGTACCTAATGCTCTAGGTAAAGATGAAGATGGTCGTCGTACCAACTTAGCAGCGTTGATGGACGGATATTTTGCCCACAACGAAGGACACGAAGGCGGTCAACACTTGAACGTGAACGTGATGAACCGTGAAATGCTCGAGGATGCGGTTGTCAACCCAGACAAGTATCCACAACTGACCATTCGTGTTTCTGGTTATGCAGTTCGCTTCAACTCACTGACTCCAGAACAGCAACAAGATGTGATCACGCGTACGTTCACAAAAGGTCTGTAAGCTAAATTAGGTAAGGCTGTAGTACAATGTGCTACAGCCTCACTTATTTCAACAGGAGTCACAATGGCAGTTACCGGTCGGATCCACTCAGTGGAATCCTTTGGCACAGTGGATGGTCCAGGCATACGGTTTATCACCTTTATGCAGGGCTGTTTAATGCGCTGCCAATATTGCCACAACCGTGATACTTGGGATCTCGATGGAGGTAAGGAAGTACAAGTCGACGAGTTAATGAGCCAAATCATTAGCTACCGCCCCTTCCTCGATGCCAGCAACGGCGGCGTCACCGCTAGCGGCGGCGAAGCCATATTACAAGCGGAGTTTGTCGCCGAACTCTTTAAAGCCTGTAAAAAAGAAGGCATTCATACCTGTTTAGATACTAATGGCTTTGTGCGTAAGTACACACCAGTGATTGATGAGCTACTCGATAATACCGATCTGGTTTTGCTCGATATCAAACAGATGAATGACGATAAACACATTGAACTGACCAAGGTTAGCAACCACAGAACGCTGCAATTTGCCGAGTACCTCGCCAAACGCAATCAGCCAACTTGGATACGTTATGTGGTCGTGGGTGGATTTACTGATGATGAAGCCTCGGCATTACAACTGGCCGAATTTATCAAACCCATGAAGAATATTGAAAAAGTAGAACTCCTACCCTACCACGAGCTTGGTAAACACAAGTGGGAAGCGATGGGAGAAAGCTATCAACTTGATGGTGTCGCACCACCTAGTCGCGAAACCATGGAAAAAATTAAAGCCGTGTTTAGCTCACAGGGGATTAACGCGGCATATTAAGCGTCAAGGGAGGCTTAAAGCTCCTCCCAATAACTGGCATCTAAGCGCTCAAAGGCTATTTTTAAGATGAGCGCCATATCAAGGTAACACGCCTTAGCGCCCAAGGATTGGCAATGAATGCCCATGGCAGACAATTTCGCACTCAACTGATTACTCCAGTCGAACAGCGATAACGGTAATGGATGGCGCGCACGCCAGCCTAGCCATAACAAGCCCTGCAATGGCAGGCTGATAAAAAACAACGCGATAGTGAGTGCTTGGGGTAAAAATCCCCAACCATAGGTATAGAGCTGACTCACACTCGCTAAAATTGCCAATACTGGCATCACCAGAATGGCAAGCTGAGTGGCGCGTACCACCCGATACTCAGGAAAATACAAACCCAGTTGTCTAACCATAGGCCACGTCTTCATATAACGACGACCGTCACCTAAGGTTTTGAGAATATTGAGACTCAATTTTAGACACCTACTACAGAGGAATACTGCTTTTACCATAGCACAATCTGGCACTTCGCCCCAAGACTGTGATGGCAAATTACTCGCGTGTTCCCAAGATTTTGAATCGTTAACTTAAACACAATGGCAAAAGGTTTACACATGTCTAATAAACTGGTTTTAGTACTCAATTGCGGTAGCTCCTCACTCAAATTTGCCGTCATTGACGCGCAAACAGGTGACGATCAGATCTCTGGCCTCGCCGAGTGTTTTGGCTTAGAAGACTCGCGCATTAAATGGAAAATCAACGGTGAAAAACATGAGTCCTCTTTAGGTGCATTCACCGCTCACCGTGAAGCCGTTGAATTTATCGTCAATAAAATCCTCGCGGGTCAACCTAAATTAGCCGCACAAATTCAAGCCGTAGGTCACCGTATCGTACACGGTGGAGAAAAGTTCACCCGCTCTGTGATCATCGACGAGCATGTGATCAAAGGTATTGAAGAGTGTTCATCTCTAGCACCGCTGCATAACCCTGCGCACCTTATCGGCATTCGCGCCGCCATTGCGTCTTTCCCTAAACTGCCACAAGTGGCTGTTTTTGATACTGCGTTCCACCAAAGCATGCCAGAGCGCGCTTTCATCTACGCCCTGCCATACAAATTGTACCGTGAGCACGGTATCCGCCGTTATGGTATGCACGGCACTAGCCACCTGTTTGTCAGCCGTGAAGCCGCTAAAGTGTTGAACAAGCCTTTAGAAGAAACCAATGTGATCTGCGCGCACTTAGGTAACGGTGCCTCTGTGACGGCGGTTAAAGGCGGCAAGAGCGTTGATACCTCAATGGGACTGACGCCGCTTGAAGGCTTAGTCATGGGCACACGCTGTGGCGATCTCGACCCATCGATCATCTACCACTTAGTACACCAACTCGGTTACACGCTGGAAGAAGTCAACAACCTGATGAACAAGCAAAGTGGTCTGCTGGGGATTTCTGAACTGACTAACGACTGCCGTGGCATCGAAGAAGGTTATGCCGATGGCCATAAAGGTGCAACCTTAGCACTGGAGATTTTCTGCTACCGTCTAGCGAAATACATTGCTTCTTATACTGTTCCACTTGGTCGTTTAGATGCCGTAGTCTTTACTGGCGGTATCGGCGAAAACTCCGATATTATCCGCGAGAAAGTGCTCAACATGCTGCAAATCTTTAATTTCCATGTTGATAGCGAGCGCAACAAAGCGGCACGCTTCGGTAAAAAAGGCATTATCACCGCCGACAACAGTACTGTCGCTATGGTCATCCCAACCAACGAAGAGTGGGTTATCGCCGAAGATTCAATTAAACTCATTAGTAAATAATAAG
>NZ_JTLE01000094.1:2603544-2630086 GCF_000798835.1 Shewanella sp. ZOR0012 | reverse complement strand
GCGTTGCCCACTCTCGCTAGCCTCATTTCGATACAAGACATAAAGGCCTAGGTTTTTGAGCTATCCCAGTCTCGTCGCTTGCCGTATTTGGCAAGCCATAATTCATATCTTAGCGATAGCAATTTATCGACACTGGCCGCCTTTCCTTGGATGCCATTTGTCGCATCGCAATAAACCATTGTGTTTTTGATCAAGCTATTTGGATGGTTTTGTTGCGAATTTGTCATTCTGGTGTAGAACTATATGGTGTCTCAAATTGAAAGACACTGTGTGGCAAAGAGCGATTTTGGTAAAGGATGTTTTACCGAAATAAGGAATGGGAAGGGAGTGGGAGCTGAGCATGTTTCTGGATTATTTTGCCTTAGGTATTTTGTTTTTTGTCGTTGTGGTGATTTTTTATGGCGTGATTGCCATTCACGATATCCCTTATGAAATTGCGAAAAAGCGCAATCATCCCCAGCAGGATGCATTGCATATTGCGGGCTGGGTAAGTTTATTCACGTTACATGCAATTTGGCCTTTTTTATGGATTTGGGCGACCTTGTATCGAGAGGACCGAGGCTGGGGATTTAGCACTGTGATGAAGCGCGAGCAGGCATTGGAGGATGATGTTAAAGCGCTAAGGGAAACAGTCATGGCCTTACAGGCAAAGCTTGAGCAACTTGAATCGGCGCCTATTCCCACTCCGGCAGCAGCAAGCGTTGAGACCATTGCTGCAACTTCCACTGTCGTAAGCCCAAAAGCCGAGGTATAACATGGATTTACTATTGATATTAACCTATGCCTCCTTTTGTATTGTGATTTTTAAAGTCTTTAAGATCCCGATGAACAAATGGACAGTGCCAACCGCCGTATTAGGAGGCGTGATTCTTATAGGGGCGCTGTTGCTGATAATGAACTACAACCATCCCTATTCACGTTTTGCGCGGGAATACTATGTGACTATTCCCATTACGCCTGCTGTCAAAGGCATAGTGACTTCTGTTGATGTCAAACCTAATACGCCGATTAAACATGGGGATGTGCTGTTTCGCATCGATCCAACGCCCTATGAAGCTGTTGTTAAAACTAAAAAAGCAGCGTTGTTAGCAGCGGAGCAAGAGGTGCCACAACTTGAGGCTGCATTGGAAACCGCTAAGGCAAATGTGGCGAGAGTTGCCGCAGATAGAGATCGCAATAAGTCAGCCTATGACCGTTATGAACAAGGCCATCGTAAAGGTGGGGCGAACTCGCCTTTTACTGCGCTGGAATTAGACAATAAACAACAATTGTATTTAGCCTCTGAAGCACAACTTACTGCGGCGCGAGCGGAAGAGTTACGTGCACGTCTTGCCTATGAGTCCAATGTGGATGGGGTTAATTCTAAAGTTGCCGGACTACAGGGTGATCTTGAAAGCGCACTGTATAATCTCGAGCAAACTGTTGTGCGGGCGCCCGCCGATGGTATTGTCACCCAAATGGCGCTGCGTCCAGGGGCGATGGCGGTTCCCTTACCTTTACGGCCGGTGATGAGTTTTATCCCCGATGAACAGCGGTATTTTGCCGGTGCATTCTGGCAAAATTCGCTGCTGCGTTTACAGGAGGGCGATGAGGCCGAAGTGGTATTAGATGCGGCGCCTGGACAAGTGTTTAAGGGCAAAGTCGCTAAGGTACTCCCTGCGATGGCAGAGGGTGAGATCCAGATGAATGGCACGCTGCAATCTTCCAATCAGCTATTCCAAACAGGGCGGGTTATCGTATTAATCGATATTGAAGACGATGCGATACGCCGTCAATTCCCAGCTGGAGTAGCGGGACAAGTGGCTGTGTATAGCGAACATTTTCACCATGTCGCTGTGATGCGCAAAGTGCTGCTACGGATGCAGGGCTGGTTAAACTACTTGTTCTTCGATGGTCACTAGTAGGGGGGAATCTAACCACTTTGCTTGGATTTGGTTTTAAGCTGTTCTAGAGTTAACAAAAAGCGCTGACAAGACTGTCAGCGCTTTTTGTTGTATGCAGTAGGTGAATGCTGGCTGCGATTAAATATCGAAGACTAAGCTGCCCGGCGGCAGGAAGGGCCAGCTTTGACGGATAGGCGAACCATCACCTTGTTCAGCAAAGAAATAACCCGTTCTTGGGGTGGCGTAGACCACACTGCCTTTTTGCAGCCCCAATTCTTGCAGATGGTGGTGGGTAAAGGTGGCTTCCCACAGTTCTTCACTCTGCCAGCCGATAGGTGCCAGTTCGACACGCACTTCTGCGCCAACCGGTGTTATCGCCACTATGGTAAAAGGAATATGGGCTTGGCTATTGGGTTTATCCGCCAGTGCCAGCTCATGGCTACGCACATAGAGCGCGCCGTTTTGTTGCAGTGGCGCTTGCTCAGGAGGCACTAAGAAGGCGTCACCATTGGTCCAACGATTCTGTTGCCAGCTTGCCTCAAACCGATTGACGTTACCTAAGAAATCAAACACAAAGCGGCTATTGGGTTGGGCATACAACTCAATAGGGGTATTGACCTGCTCAATATGGCCGTTGCTCATTACCACTACTCTATCGGAAAGCTCTAAGGCTTCGTCCTGATCATGGGTTACAAACACGCTAGTGAATTTCAGCTCATCGTGAAGGCTGCGTAGCCAGCGGCGCAACTCTTTACGCACCTTGGCATCGAGGGCGCCAAAGGGCTCATCGAGTAACAGTACTTCGGGCTGAGTCGCTAAGGCGCGGGCCAAGGCGATACGCTGTTTTTGTCCGCCCGAGAGCTGCTCAGGGTAACGCTGTGCTAGATGGCCAAGTTGCACCATTTCGAGTAAATGGCTGACGCGCTTTTGGATTTCGGCCTTTGACGGGCGCTGTTTTTTCGGAATGACTTCGAGTCCAAAGGCGACGTTATCGGCGACCGTCATATGGCGGAACAGGGCATAGTTTTGGAAAACAAACCCAACTCTGCGGTCGCGCACATGCACTTGGGTCACATCGCGATTACCGAAATGGATTTGGCCGCTATCTGCGCCCTCAAGGCCAGCAATAATCCGCAATAGGGTGGTTTTACCCGAGCCGGAAGGGCCGAGAAGACCTATCATCTCGCCTTCTTGAATATCCAGATTTAGCGGCGAGAGCGCCTGAAATTGGCCAAATTTTTTGGAAATATTAGTTAAACGAATACTCATAATGATTGGCTCTGCTCTTGGTTGTCATTGGCGGATAAGCTGCGTTGTTGGCGCCACTCTACTAAGGCTTTTAGCAGTAAGGTAAATAGGGCGATCAAGGCAAGCAGTGACGCGCTCGCGAAGGCGGCTTCGGCCTGATAATCTTCGTAAAGTAATTGCACATGCAAAGGTAAGGTGTTGGTTTCACCACGGATATTGCCAGATACCACGGCAACGGCACCAAATTCACCCACGGCCCTAGCGTTGGTGAGGATCACCCCATAAATCAGTGCCCACTTGATATTGGGCAGAGTCACGCGGCGAAACAGTTGCCACCATGAGGCGCCAAGGATGACCGCTGCTTCTTCCTCCGATGCACCCTGTTGCTGCATCAAGGGGATTAATTCTCGGGCAACAAAGGGGCAAGTCACGAAAATGGTGACTAATAAAATGCCCGGCCAAGCAAACATGATCTGTAAATCGTGCTCAAACAGCCAAGCGCCAAGCCAGCCGCTGTTGCCGTAAAGTAGTAGATAGAGTAAGCCTGCGACCACGGGCGATACGGCAAAGGGGATATCAATCAAGGTAATGAGTAACTTACGCCCTGGAAACTCAAAGCGTGTCACGCTCCAAGCGAGCATGACACCAAACACTAAGTTTATCGGCACGGTGAGCGCCGCGACCATAAGGGTCAACCCAATGGCGTGGAGTGAGTCGGGTTGGCTCAGATGCTCGATATAACGCTCCCAGCCACCGACAAAGGCTTGCTGGAAAATACTGACTAACGGCAGCAGTAATAACACCATGGCCAAGAAGACTGCTAGGGTGATTAGGCTCCATTTGATAAGGGGCGCTTCACCGACTCTTAAAGGTTTAAATGAGTTCATGGTGGCTCCTTATCGGCCGTGAATACGGCGTAAATAACGCGCTTGCCACAGGTTAATCAGCAGTAACAGCAGTAAAGATGTTATCAGCACGATAGATGCAATGGCACTTGCGCCAGCAAAATCAAACTCCTGTAAGCGAACAAAGATCATCAATGAGGTGATTTCACTGATGTAGGGCATATTACCGGCGATAAAAATCACCGCGCCAAATTCTCCAAGACTGCGGGTAAAAGACAGTGCCGTGCCAACCATTAAAGCTGGCCACAGTGAGGGCAAAATCACCCGCCAAAACACCGCGCTATCGGTTGCGCCTAAGGTCATGCCAGCTTCTTCTTCATCGTTGGATAACTCTTCCAATACGGGCTGGACGGTGCGTACCACGAAGGGAATGCTGGTGAAGATCATCGCGACCACAATCCCCAATGGCGTGTAGGCCACTTTGATGCCAATTTCGGCCAATAGGCTACCAATCTGACCATTTTCAGCATAGAGAGTGGCTAAGGTAATACCCGCGACGGCTGTGGGTAAGGCAAAGGGTAAATCGACTAAGGCGTCGAGGAGGCGTTTACCTGGAAACTCATAACGAACCAATACCCAAGCGAGTAATAGCCCGAAAAGACAGTTAAATAGAGAGGCGGCCAGTGCCGACAATATAGTGACTTTGTAGCTTGCTAGTACGCGGGGATCGGTAATCACGCCCCAATACTCGGCCCAGCTCATCTGGCTGGTTTGCATAATCAGGCCTGTGGTGGGGAGTAAAAGAATCAAGCTGACAAACAGCAAAGACACACCTAGGCTGATACTAAACCCCGGCAAAACCCGCTTGTGGCGTAAGCGCCCATTATTAAATATCACTGAATAACCACCCGATAAGGTTAATGGAGTTAATCCAATATTATTATGCCATTAGCACGTTATTGCTCAATCGCGATAAAGACTGCTGATGTTTATCTTTATTGCGATATAACCACAAAACCCGGGACATTGCCCGGGTTGTAGGTTTGATGACTTAGGTACCCAAGCGGATGATCAACGCTTTAATAACTGATCCAGTTTAGCGCCATTGGCAAATTGGGTCTTCATCGCGTTGTCCCAGTTACCAATGATTTGCTCAACGGTCATTAACTCAACCGCAGGGAACTGTTTGGTAAATTCGGCAACCACTTTCTCGTTGTGAACGCGGTAGTTAAATCCGGCTAACAAACGTTGTGATTCTTCGCTGTAAAGATAGTTTAAATACTCGGTCGCTAATTCTTGCGTGCCGTTACGCTTGGCATTTTTCTCTACTACGGCAACGGGGAATTCTGCCAGAATCGAAGTTTTAGGCACGACAACTTGGTAATCATCGGCGCCATATTGCTGACGAATATTGTTAACTTCAGATTCGAAGGTGATCAACACATCGCCGATGCCACGTTCAACAAACGACGTGGTTGCACCACGGCCGCCCGTATCAAATACGGCAACGTTACCGAGGAACTTCTTCAAAAACTCATCTAATGAGGCTTGATTATCTTTTCCATAGTTTTTCTGGGCATAACCTAAGGCTGCTAAGTAGGTGTAACGCGCATTACCTGAGGTTTTTGGGTTCGGGAACACCAACTTAACGTCATCTTTGGCTAAATCATTCCAGTCGCTGATTTGCTTTGGATTGCCCTTACGCACTAAAAACGCGATGGTAGAGTAGTAAGGTGAGCTGGCATTAGGCAGCAGTTGTTGCCAGTTTTCTGGGATCAACTTGCCGCGGTCATGCAGAATTTGCACATCGGTGACTTGGTTAAAAGTCACCACATCCGCGGGTAAGCCTTGCAGAATCGAGCGAGCCTGCGCTGAAGAACCTGCATGAGACTGTTTGATTTCAACCGTTTTACCGGTTTTTTCTTGCCAATGTTTAGCAAATACTGGGTTATAGGCACTAAATAATTCCCGTGAGATATCGTAAGAGGAATTAAGTAAGGTCTGATCGGCGGCTGCGGCATTGAGGGAAGCGCCCAGTAATAGGGTTCCTAGCAGGGCCTTAGTGAATTTTACTGGCATTTTGTGCTCCTTAATCTGGCAACTGTGTCAGGGTATAGAGATAGAGTAATTGAAGTTTTTACTTATAAAAAGCTAGGTAAATAGAACTTTTTTGAATAACTATGAGCAATTAATTGTATGCCATAGGTGATATTCATCGTGTTTGTTGTGGCTAAGCCCCTTAAAATATCCCTATGCGAGTCGCTTTTATCAAATAAAGGATAAACCCTGTGTCTGACTTTATGACTATTGAAGCCTGTATCGGGCAAACGCCGCTAGTTCGTCTGCAACGGTTGGATTGCGGGAGCTCTACGGTACTGTTAAAGCTAGAGGGCAATAATCCCGCTGGCTCGGTAAAGGATCGTGCTGCACTGAATATGATTAACCAAGCGGAGCTTCGCCAGGAAATCGCCCCAGGTGATACCTTGATTGAAGCCACCAGTGGCAATACAGGAATCGCCTTAGCGATGGCCGCAGCGATTAAAGGCTACAAGATGATCCTGATTATGCCGTCGAATTCGACCCAAGAACGTAAAGATGCCATGCAGGCGTATGGTGCCGAGCTGCTGCTGGTGGACAATATGGAAACCGCGCGGGATTTAGCTTTAGATCTTCAGGCACAAGGTAAAGGTAAGGTGCTGGATCAGTTCAATAATCAAGATAACGCGAATGCGCATTTTCTCACAACTGGTCCAGAGATTTGGCAGCAGAGCGAAGGCAAGATCACTCACTTTGTTTCCAGCATGGGTACCACGGGTACCATTATGGGTGTGTCGAAATACCTAAAAAGCCGCAACCCCGATATCACCATTGTCGGGCTACAACCCGCTGATGGCAGTTCGATACCAGGGATTCGCCGCTGGCCGCAAGAATATTTACCGGGTATTTTTGATGCCGCCCGTGTCGATGCCGTGATGGATATAGAAGAGCAAGATGCCAAAACCATGGCACGAGCCTTAGCGCGAGAAGAGGGGATTTGTGCTGGCGTGAGTTCTGGCGGCGCGGTATTTGCGGCACTTGAGATAGCGAGGCAGAATCCGGGGGCCGTTGTGGTTGCGATTGTGTGCGATAGGGGCGACCGTTATCTATCATCTGGGCTATTTTCTTAAGCCGCGTTTTATCCACTGATCCTCGCATTTGGGATTTCTTCTGCAATAAAAATGGGCGTGTATCGCCCATTTTTATCACTTATTGCTTAAGCTCTCATAGTTTCAAGCATCGCTTAAATCATCATGGCCCAATGATTATGGCTGCGGTGGAAATTGCGCCAAAATCCGACTTACCGCCTTAGCAGTGTCTTGGGCTTTTTTATCGCCGCCCGCATCAAAATCGAAACTATCGGTACCGCGCCAAATCAGCTTATTGGTTTTAGCATCGATAATATCAATTTGAATGGTTTGAATTTTTGCTGTGTCACTGCCAAGAGGCACGCCAACGCTGGTGCCTATGCCAATGCCGCCAGAACGGCCAAAACTGCCCGTGCCTAAGCCTATAGATAGACCTGAGTCTTTAGGCTTGTCTTGGGTCAGTAAGCCATAGGCGACTTTAAAATCGGGGGAAGAAGCATTTTCGGTAAAGCCTTTTTGGCTTAATTGCTGGGTGATTTCGGTTTGAATACGCTGGGCACTGAGCGGATCGTCGTTGGGCTGTGGAGCAAGCTGCGAGAAACTCTGCAATGCCTTAAAGTTATAATTGAGATCGTAATCGTTTTTCGGCTTAGTGCTGCAAGCACTTAAAAAGACCGTGGCGATGAACAAACTGGCGATGTATTTGTATCTCATCATTGCACTCCAAATTGTACGAACAGTATTCAATGTGCCTTGATTAACAGTAAGACTGCAAGTAATTTAGTGAAAAGTGTTTGATTTTTGTTAAGTATAGAAGGTCACACATTTTACGTACTTAAACTGGCAGAGTAGCCCAAGATCATGGAACAGTTAGCCTTTTTCGATATTCCTAGCCCTTGTATCGGTGTGTGCCAAACCGATGCGCGGGGCTATTGTAAAGGTTGCCTGCGCAGTCGTGATGAGCGGTTTAATTGGTTGCATTTTACCGATGCCGAAAAACATGATGTGATCCGTTTATGTCATCAACGGAAACGTCGGCGGGAGCTGGCCTTGTATAAGGCGCGTCAGCAAGCGCTTGAGCAGGAGAGAGCGGCGCTTAATCCACAGCTTGATTTTGCGCCACAGACCGCTGCAGAGTTAGATTTAGGCGATCTTGCTCTCGACGAATAATCTCAATGAGCCTTTTTGATAAGATGATACAAACTAGAGGCGCTAAATTTGCCGCTTTTTCGGCCAGCTTAAGGTGAAACGCGTCTGGGCTGGATGGCTGGTGACATTGACCTCACCCTGATGACGCTGCATGATCCGTTTGATAATCGCTAAACCTAAACCATGACCCTTATTGCCATTTTGCACCGATTGGCTGCGGTAAAAGGGCTCGAACACTTTAGGTAAATCCACCTCAGGGATAGGCTCTCCATCATTACTCACACTTAGTGTTACCCGTTGCTGGGTTTGGCTGACTTCAATCAAGATTTGATGGCGAGCAAAACGCTGTGCATTGGTCAGTAGATTTTGCAGTGCTCGCTCAATCAATGCTGGTTCGCCAAATAAGGGCAGGGTCTCTATATCTGTATGCAAGGTTATTGGGGTTTCACTCAATGCACTTAAACGTTTAATGGATTGATTAATCAAGGTGATAAGATCGTATTCATCTAGAGGCATTTCACGCTGGGATTCTAAACTGGCGTAGGTGAGTAATTCTTGCAGTAGGTTTTCCATTTCCTTAATGTCGAGCTGCATTTCATTGAGAAAATCCTGACGCTTTTGTTCGTCAGAGTCAGCTTGGCAGTACATGGGCATTAAGGCAAGGGCGAATTTAAGTCGCGCAAGGGGCGTGCGAATCTCGTGGGAAACCGCATTGGACAAATGTTTTTGGTTTTCAATCAATGCGCTGATATGTCGCGCCATTTCATTAAAGGTATTGGCTAAGGGTTTTACCTGAGAGCGGTTCGAGAGATTGATGCGAGTGTCCCATTTGGCTTCGCCAAAATCCTTTGTGGCCTTACGCAATATGCTTAAGTCCCGCGAGAGTGGTCCAACCCAAATCAAAGCGACGAGTGCGAGTGACAAATAGAAAAACAGAGTGAATAAATTACGCAGATCGGCTCTGGGGTCTATCTCAATAGGACCCGCCATTAATACTTGTTCACCTACCTGTATAAACTGGAATTGTTCGCCCTCACTGGTTGTGGTGGTGACTACATGATTGGGCGTCAGAACTTGATCTTTCGCCAGTGCAATTTGATCTGGACTGAGTAGATTTAACGGCAGCTGATTATCGATTGTGAGTGCTTCTAAGTAATCGTGGCGACTCTCCTCTGGAAGCTGAGTCAACAGCTGGGCAAATGCAACCAGAGGAGCATCTAAGGGATTATTTTCATCTACATTTTTCTTCCATAGGCTGTCCAGTGTCCAGCCTATGCCCAGAAAACTGAGACTCAGCAGTAAATATAAGCTGATAAAGAGACGTTTCACGGGAGTTCTTAGTTGTTCCAGGCCTCAGGGGCGAAGAGATAGCCTTGTCCCCAAACGGTTTTGATTCTGAAGGGGGTCTCAATATTGTCGTTGAGCTTTTTGCGAAGTCTTGAGATCCGCACATCAATTTTTCTGTCTTTACCATCAAAATCAATATTGAGCAGTAATTGATAGATATATTGACGACTCAGTACTTGTCCTGCCTGTGATGCCAGTAACCACAGGAGTTCAAACTCATGGCTGGTGAGGTCGACTTCTTTGTTGTCGAGTCGAATTGCATGGGTATGGGGATCGATACTGAGTTTACCAAAAGTCAGGCAATGGGATTCGGCCTGAGGCGGTTGGTTTTGGCGGCGTAATAGGTTGTTGATACGGGCAACCAGCAGGGCAGGATCAACGGGTTTAACCACGTAGTCGTCTGCACCGAGTTCTAGTCCTTTGATCTGATCTTCGCTTGAGCCTAAGGCACTCATCAACAGGATCGGGCCGGCAAAGTAATCGGGTAACTTTTCGCACAGGCTAAGGCCATCAATTCCTGGCAACATAATGTCTAGCAGGATGATATCAGGCTTATAGTTGATTAAGCGGGTTAACACTGTGTCGCCACGACGCTCTACTTCAACGTGCATGCCGTGGGATTTCAAATAATCTACGATTAAATTCGCAAGACGGACATCATCTTCAACCAATAACACTCTGTGGGGTGATTGTGGATTCGTCATTAAAATAAACTCCAAGGGTTACGGTAACGTCTGCGCACCTGAGGCTGCGAGGTCGACGTGATTTTTAATTTGGCTCCAGCCAGTGTTTGGTTGGTATCCTTACTGACCAGAACAAAGTGAATATCGTTTAGCGTACTGACATTCAATGTTATTTCATGTTGTTCTAGCGATTCGCTGCACCATTTAGGATAGGCATTGTTGTCAGATAAGATACAAACCAGCTCATTTTTAGCGAGTTGCCACTGCAAGTCTACACGGATTTCACAGGCTTGGTTTTCATCCCCCGTGATACAGATTTCAGGGGTCAGTTTTAATTTTGACTCTTCATTTGGAGCGGCAAGTGCATGGGTCGGTCCCATTAAGCTAACGCTTAGACCGAATATGCATAGCATCCTAATATGAAGGGGCGTCACTCTTGTTAAAACCTATACGCTGCGCCAATAAAATAAGTGCTGCTATAGTCTTGATTGAGCAAGGGACTGGCGGCTATTTCATCTGCAATTTGTGTGTAGCGGAACGCAAAGAGCATATCCCAGTTATCAGTTAAGATATAACGGGCTGTCATTTCGACCCCTTTATTCCAGCCAGCATCAGCATGGTAATGTTTGCTCCAATAATCATTTTCACTCGGGCGTACACCATAGTAATAGTCGACGACGTTGGTACTTTTCCAATCAAATACGAGTGACATATCCATTACCCAGCGGGTTAAATGCCAACCATAGGTCCATTTAATTTGCGCTTCAGCGCCTTGATGCACATCAAACATATCATGGGTGTAGGCTAACCTAACTACGCCTAATGGGGTATAAATAAATGCTTCAGCGCCACCTAATAACGTAAAGTTACGCGATTCTAAGGAATTAAACACGGGTTCGGGTTCACTGCTGAGAACTGTCTTGGTCGAGAGCATTCTCGCCCCATCCTGTGAACTTCGCTCCAAAAAGATATTCGAAGGGTCCCAGCGATAGAAATAAGCTCTATCCATGCTATAGCTGGTCACTAAGTTGACGCTGAAATATTGCTGCTCAACTAAGCTATAGCCTAAGTTACCGTTATCAAAAAACCAATGATCACCATAGTAAGCTACAGTTGGGATAAAAAAGACCGGAATATCATCAAAATCCCTAAGAGGGTTGGTTTTTTGTCCCCAACCGACCGCCACGCCTAAATCCCAGTTGCGCATTTCAATACATTCATCTTTAGTGACGCACGGTTCTTTGGCCATTCCAATAGAAGGTAGGCTAAGCGCGGTGAGTAAGATTAATAATGTTCGATACATGATATGCGTTCGGATTTAATGACAGTCGGTAATGGGCAACAGATTAGCATTTTATGCTTAATTCCACAGTGCTTTCACCTGAAGGGATGCAAAATGATACAGATATCATACAAATAGCATATATGTAGATCTCGTAATCAATTGAAAGACATCATAAAAGCATAAAATGCACTTGCTTAGCGCTTTTGTCGACGTTGGTGTGTTGTATTTATACTGTTTTGCTTTTTGGGCGCTAGTGTTACTAATTTGGGTTGGTGCAGCAAATAAAATGCCATTCATTGTCGGAATGGCATTCGTAAGACTCGATGAAACCTGATTACAGCCTGGAGCTAAAGGAAGTAAAACCGATCAGTTGAGTTCTTTTAGTGTCTGATAGCCCATTTCTGTTAGCTGGTCATTCACGCAGTCGAGGACATATTGTTTAAGCTCGGCATTTTCAATCTGATCTTCAGATGCCATCTGTTGGCATACTTCGGTCAGTTGAGCGATATCATTTGCAGGTGCAGGAGGAAGTGTTGATTCATCGGCAAAGCTAGCAAAACTGATTAGCGCCGACAGGGTGATAACAGCTGATAACGTTTTCATTTTATTTCCTTTAGTTATTGATAGTTAACAACAGCCTAACTGGTTTCCCATCATGCCGCTGCGTCAACAGATAGCAATTTATCATTGCTATTATTTTTTAGATATAAATAATTTTTCACTCATTTTGTAAGCTATTTTTTGTCGAATTATCATGGTTGTTTTATGGGCAGGCTTAAATGCCTAAGCCAGTCAAAAATGCCGATCTCATCCGTCGTAAACCGCGCGAATCCCCCTGATTTTCCACTACCAAGCTGAGCTTATTTTACTATGACGTTTTTACCACCCTTAAGTTTCATCATCCTGAGCGGCATATTTGTAATTAATATGTTTAAAAATAGACTTATCTCAACTTTGGTCTATTTATGAGATGAAGTTAATCTTTTTGATGGTTTTTACGGATTGCTAGAGAGTGCATTTGTTGATGGGAGTATAGAAAGTTTGAACTATAGCAAAATTGCCCTATAAATAAGATTTAGCGCACTATTTTTACCCATGTTTTATAGATATTTGAATCTTAAGAGATTAATTTTTAGTCTGTAGGTTTTTTTATTTATTAATTTCTTATCTTTATGATTTTAATGATAAATTTGTTTATTTGTTATGATTATAAGATTTAGATTGTGATCTTCTTTGTTGTTATCTAAACTTCGCCGCTTTTTATCGAACTATAAGTGCAAATTATTGTACTGAAATTTACTTATCATTTTGGGGACTTTCTGTGTCGACAAAACTGGCGAATCCGGCTCCATTAGGTTTAATGGGCTTTGGTATGACGACTATCCTGCTAAACATTCATAATGCAGGGTACTTTCCGATTGACTCGATGATCTTAGCTATGGGGATTTTCTATGGCGGACTGGGTCAAATTATCGTGGGCATTATGTGCTTTATGCGTGGTGATACCTTTGGTACAACCGCCTTTACCTCTTACGGCTTATTCTGGTTGACCTTAGTTGGGCTTATTTTAATGCCAAATGCTGGGGTTGCGGCGAGCCCAACCTATTTTATGGGATGGTACTTAACCCTTTGGGGAATTTTTACAGCCTTTATGTTTGTGGGATCGCTACGTTATCCAAGGGCTAAGCAGTTTGTGTTTGCTTCGTTGACGATTCTATTTTTCCTTCTGGCGGCGAGAGATTTTACTGGCAGTGCGCTTATTGGCACCATCGCGGGTTTTGAAGGGATTATCTGTGGTGCGAGTGCAATTTACTTTGCCATGGCGCAAGTGCTTAATAATGAATATGGCCGCACTATTTTACCGATAGGCGAGCTTAAAGCTAAGGTCTAACTGAGTTCTTAGTTTATGCAAAAGGCTGAATCATTCAGCCTTTTGCATTTTTGACGGGTCAGTAATATTAAAACTTACAACATCAGATTTTGGTTTGGATAAATGCAATACAGGCATTATCTAGACTACGGTTAGAGATATAGCTGGTCCCTGTTTTATGGGTGATTAGGAATCCTTTATCCGTTTGCACAATACGATAAATATCCGTCCAGAGAATTTGAGCGTTTACATATTGTGATTTTGTGTGGATACCTTGCTCATCAACGATAAGGGTGACTTCATTATTGGCGGCTTTGCTCATCATTTGCCGCATCAACCACCACGCTTTGTTGTATTTTACATTTAATGCTTCAATCACCCCGAGCCCAACAAAGAAATAGGCCAGATAGAGGCTGACATCCGCAAAAATCAGCGCAATGCCAATGAGCCCGAAACCTATGGCTTTATAGTAAGGTTTGAGAGTGGGATCGGGTTTGACGGACTGGGTATAACACTCGTCAAAATGCGCTTTATCTAAGATGTAAGTTGTGGAATAACAATAGGGTGTGGTCATGTCTTATTTACTAATCAAAAGTTTAATTATCTAAAGCTGGATAGCGCATTAGTTTAGCGGGTTAGCTGCGTAAAGTAACGATTTTTGGGATAAGTCCGCAGTAGCGATACGGCGCAAAATACCCTGTTATCGTACCTGCGCCCGTTCCTGCACCATAGTTTGCGAATGGCTTAATAGCGGTTTCGCTCTGCGGGAATATCACTCAGATACTCAACAAACTCGACTTCAAAGCCATGGGCATCAAAAAAGTAAATATTACGGCGATAGGGATCTTCCATGCCCTCTTTTGCTATCGGAAAGCCTGTTTGAGTCAGTCTGGTGATGATTGCATCTAAATCACTGACGACAAAAGCAAAATGGGCTAAGCCAATTTGATGACCCGTTAAGTCGCGGTTTTCCCCTTCACCGTTATCGCTAAAGGCAATGTATTGATAATCATCGCCAAAATGAATCCAATTGCGCGGCTTGCCGTACCAAGTCCCTTTATCTCCGCCACGGACACGCCAATGGGGGAAGGCGGCTTGATAAAACGTGAGTGCTTTAGGGATATCGTCGACGACTAGGTTGATGTGTTCTAAGTGGATCATAATGCGTTCCTTGTAATGATTTTAGTCAGTGTGATTCACATCCAAGCTGCTTACATACCGTAGCAGTATTCCTGCTGCTTGGGGTAGGGTTGATGAATATGGCGTTGGCGTATCGGCGCTAAGGCTTGGGCGTATTGATGCAACATAAACAGGCTATATTGCACTCTTTCCCTGAGGTCGATATCCCGCGTACCTTGGGGCGTAGCGTTGAGTACATTCTCGACATTACGGATGATCAAATAGTCGGGAATCGGCACTAATTTATTGTTTTTGAGTGCATTCATTTTGACTTCCACAATGGGATAAGCACCGCTAATGCCGCTGCAAACTGAAATCAGCAACACTGGCTTATGGGCAGTTTCCTGACGGCTACACATCAGTAGGAAGTTTTTAAGCAGTGGCGATGCCATTCCACCCCATTCGGGCGTAATCAAAACGAGGGCATCCGCAGCATCGACTCTTTGCTCTATCTCAGGCCAATGTTCGCCCTTGTTGTCTTCTTCACCGTCCCAAAAGGGCAGGTTGAACTGGCAAAGTTCTAAGTGATGGATAGCGTCGTAACCGACACTATGGGGCGATAAAAAACTGGTCTCGGCTATGTATCTCGCGACTTTAGCGCTTTGGGAGTGGGCTCTTTGGCTGGTGCTGATGATGAGTAAGTTCATTATGTAAACCTATTTATTTATAAATTATTTATAAGGTAATTGCTTTATTTAATCATGTAAAGGATAAAATAAATAAAAAACTTTATTTATTCTGTTAAAAGGTGGGCGATTGAGGGATAATCCGAGGCGAAGAGCGGAGAGCGCATATGAAAACTACTGATAAGATTATTCAATTACTCAAATTGCATGGCCCGTTAACGGCTAAGACCCTAGCGGAAGAGCTTGCGTTGACCACTATGGGCGTTCGCCAGCATTTGCAAGCCTTAGAAGAGGCGGGTGATGTCGATATTGAAGACAGAGTTGAAGGCCGCGGACGCCCAACCCGGTATTGGGGATTAACGGAGCAGAGTAGAACCCACTTTGCCGATCGCCACAGTGAGCTTAGTTTGCAATTGATTGATTCCGTAAAAATGATATTTGGTGATCAGGGGTTGGATAAACTGATTGAGCATAGGGAGCAAACGGCCATGCAGCAGTATCGCAGCGCGTTGCAAGGTATGACGGATATTACCAGCCGTTTAACTAAATTGGTGGAGTTACGTACCCTCGAAGGCTATATGGCGACGCAGGAACAAGCGGATGGGGTGTTCTGGTTACTTGAGAATCATTGTCCAATTTGCAGCGCAGCGACGAAATGCCAAAATTTTTGTCGCTCCGAACTACAACAATTCCAGCAGTTATTTGCCGATATTGCTACTGTAAGCCGTGAAGAGCATATCATCGACGGCGCTCGTCGCTGTGCCTATCGCATTGCGCCTTTATCTTAGAGCAGGATGGTGTGATGCAATCAAAACGCGGTCGTCTCGATAGATACCTAGCTGTTAAGTTACAAATTCACCGTAAAGCCGTGCGAGAACTCTTGCTGGCGGAGCGAGTATATGTGGATGGCACGCCTGCGAAAGCGCTCGATCTGCTGGTGGATGAATTTTCCCACATTGTGTTTGATGGGCAAGTCTTACAGGCCAACCAGCCCGTGTACTTGATGTTGCACAAGCCCGTTGGGGTAGTGAGTGCGACCAAAGACAAGGAGCACCGCACTGTGATTGATTTACTCGATTGCGAAGCTCGCCATGAGCTGCATATTGCTGGGCGGTTAGATTTAAACTCATCGGGTTTATTGTTACTGACCAATGATAGTCGTTGGTCCGAGGCGTTAATGTCACCCGAGCAAAAAGTGGATAAAGTGTATCGAGTGACTTTAGCCAATCCCTTGAGTGAGGACTATGTCGCGGCATTCGCGCAGGGCATGTATTTTGGCTTTGAAGATATCACCACACAGCCTGCAAAGTTGACTATCCTCGACACTCATATTGCAGAGGTTACTTTAAGGGAAGGGAAGTACCATCAAATCAAGCGGATGTTTGGTCGTTTCCGTAATCCAGTGGTGGGATTACACCGCCTTTCCATTGGTGAGATTATCCTAGATAAACACTTAAGCCCTGGTGATAGCCGGATGTTGACTGCACAAGAAGTCGCCTCTATCTATCATTCAAAAATGAAGTAACTCGAGATGGTGCATAAAGCGCTGATATGCACTTAAAAACATAATCCCTAAGAGTATGTTGACGTTTTGAGATTAAATTTCGTTCTGGCTCGCTCATTAGGTTAAGTAAAATAGCGATACTGCGGGGACTTTATCTTGCATAGATCGTGAACCAAAGGGTTGCAAAAATAATCCTGAAACGTCAATACACCTCGGCATACGATTGTTTGAAGGACGCTGTAACAAACACGTAAGGATAACATTAGTCTGGCACAGCACGGCTACGGCTGTGCCAGTGAAAATGTGTTAGAGCCTGAATGCACTGACTTGATTACGCATGCTGCTAGCCAGTTTGGTTAGGTTTATAACAGACTCGCTGAGCTCATGTGCTGAGCGAGTCGAGTCATCGGTAATATCACTGATCGCAATAATGCTACGGTTAATACTTTCGGCCACACTACTTTGCTCTTCAGCTGCAGTCGCAATATGGGCGTTGAGCTCAGCAATGTTATCTACTGAAGCTACAATTTCTTTTAAGGCCTGACCTGCTTCATTGGCTTTATTATTGGCATCATCGACTTGTTTGATACCAACTTCCATTGCATTAACTGCTTCTTTAACCCCTTTTTGTAGCGTTGCGATCATCGCTTCAATTTCTTGGGTGGACTTTTGAGTTCGTTGAGCTAGCGTTCTGACTTCATCGGCGACAACGGCAAAACCTCGACCCTGCTCGCCTGCGCGAGCAGCTTCGATCGCAGCGTTTAATGCCAATAGGTTGGTTTGTTCGGCAATACTCTTTATCACATCTAAAACTCGACCAATACTTTGGCTTTCATTGGATAAAAAGCCAATGACTTGCGCCGTTTTTTGAATTTGTTCTGAAAGTTGAGACATGCTGCTAATTGAGTCAATAACGATACGGTTACCATTCGCCGCATAAGTATCCGCATCCTTTGCCGAATCCGCAGCGGCTGAAGTACTCTGCGCGACCTCTGCCACAGTCGCCGTCATTTCATTCATTGCTGTTGCAGTTTGTTCAGTTTCAGCTTGTTGCTGTTGCATGCGTTTATTGGTTTCTTGAGTAAAACTACTTAGCTCGGTCGCGGAGCTATTAACCGTATTTGCTGCTTCAGCGATGGAGTGCAAAATCCCTCTCAAATGTTCAATAACTTGAGTGAGGCTAGTCGAAATAAGTCCGAGTTCATCATCATTAAAAGTACGGAATTTAACTGTGAGATCGGAGTCTTGGCGGATCGTTTTTAAATTGCGCACAATATCATTGATGGGATTCATCACACTGCGATTAACCCAAAGTCCAATCAAAATACTGATCAGCATTGCAAGCCCTGCAAGAGTGGCAAAGATGGCAATCGATGAGTGATAAATCTCGTTAGCGGTAGCTCTTTCCTGACCTGCAATTTTGATTTGTAGTGCGATAAGTTCTGATATTTTGCCACTTATCGGATCGATTGCTTGGTAAAGCGGTAATATTTTGTCATTCAGTTGGTAAGCTACATCGCCATTCCCCCCCCTAAGATATGAAATGAGTAGCTCAACTTGTTGATTAGCTGGTGAAAATAACTGTTCAGCTTGTTGTGCAAGTCGAGATTCTTCTTGGGTAAGTTCAGTTGCAAGGTATTTGGGCCAGTACTGATTGATCGTTTTGCTGGCATTTTCAAGCGCATTAGCCGCTTGCGAAGCGCTAAATCCGCCAGCATTGGCTTTATTGATCGCGTCAATTACATCAACGGCATATTTATCAGCGATAACCTTAAGATCGTCTAAAGGAACCACTCTGTCGTTATAGATACGCTCGACGCCATATTCGATTTTTCCCATCATATAAATGGCGATAAAACCAATGGTTACTAGCATTAGGAGCGGCACGAGAATGCCAATAAACATTTTTTGTTTTATTTGAAGACCATTCATATGGATTTCCTCAGTATATTCAGGGAGGCTTTTAGGCAGAGCTCGAGCAGTCCATGATGAGTCTGTATGAATAGTTATAGCAAATATGCCAAATGAGGTTGGTGATTTAAGGAAATAAAATTGCAGAAACAA
Organism: Shewanella sp. ZOR0012; assembly: GCF_000798835.1. Lineage (NCBI taxonomy): Bacteria > Pseudomonadati > Pseudomonadota > Gammaproteobacteria > Alteromonadales > Shewanellaceae > Shewanella > Shewanella sp. ZOR0012. Next base: position 2,611,278 of record NZ_JTLE01000094.1, on the reverse strand, counting down.
AAAACCTCGCTTAGCGAGGTCTTTATGTTGGTACAGATGAGAGGACTTGAACCTCCACGCCCGCAAGGGCACCAGCACCTGAAGCTGGCGTGTCTACCAATTCCACCACATCTGCATTGGTATTCGACAGGTTGTCGAATTAAGTTGAATCGCAATTTGGTACAGGTGAGAGGACTTGAACCTCCACGCCCGTAAGGGCACCAGCACCTGAAGCTGGCGTGTCTACCAATTCCACCACACCTGCACTGTACTTTAATTGCAATCCTTTAACACTGGTCGCTAAGGCAACCAACTTAAAGATGGTGCCCGAACCCGGAATCGAACCAGGGACACGAGGATTTTCAATCCTCTGCTCTACCGACTGAGCTATTCGGGCGACGGGCGCAATTTAAAGGCTTTTCGGCTTTTGAGTCAACTGATTTTTACTAAATAATGTAAAAAGTGATGCGGTTGGGTAAGTTTTACTCGAATCGAGTATTTATTGAGTCCTAGCGGGAATGACAAGAGAAAATACTCAGTGCCACTTAAAGGGGATAAACGTTAAAAATGTCCGTAGAAGACGAAAAAATGCCCCTTTAAAAGGGGCATTTCTATTTAGTTAGATAATATTTCATTGTTTGGGAAGTTAGCTTGCATTACCATTAGCACGTTTTGCTTCAGTTGGTTCTGACCTAACTCACCATAAGCTTCTGCCATAATCTCCAGTGCTCGCTCAGTTGACGGAGTGCCGGGATATGTTTCTAACACTGATTGTGCACGAACAGCCGCAGCACTCCAAGCGTTCATTTTGATATAGTATTCAGCAACTTGAATGGAGTATCTTGCTAAACGGTTTTTTAGCGATAACATGCGTTTTTGTGCATCAGCGGCATATTTGCTGTTGGGGTAGGTTTTGATTAGACGGTCAAAATCCTTAAAGGCATCTTGGGCATTTTTCGGATCACGATCGGTTCTATCGATATTCAACATATCGTGGAAAAGATAGCTATCCGCCTGCATATTGACGAGTCCTCGCATATAGTAGACATAGTCGATATTGGGGTGCGTTGGGTTGAGACGGATGAATCTGTCAATGTTAGCAATGCCAGAGGCAACATCGTCCATTTTGTAATAAGCATAAATCAGATCCAATTGAACCTGAGTTTTATGTGGTCCAAACGGGAAGCGAGAGTCTAGCGCCTCCAATGAACGGACAGCTTTAGAGTAATTGCCAAGCTCCATGGAGGTTCTTGCCTGAGAATAAAGCTCGTCAGGTGAGGTTTTGGCGGCAATATCGTTATCTTCAGGACTGCTACTACAGGCTGATAACGCTAGTGAAAATAGGACTAAGGTTAAGCCTTTGGAGAATTTATACATACTTGAATTCAATTCTTTATAAGTTGTAGTTAAGAATTTTTCCATTTCACGATAAAATAGAAAGCATTCGATTGTAACAGATAGCACACATTTTTTGACCCCAAAATGGGGATACGGTTCCTATGACACAAGAGATTAATCTAAAAAGCGAGATTTCGGCAACACAAACTGGTTTGAGATTGGATCAAGCACTGGCTGAGTTGTTCCCTGATTACTCGCGCACGCGCATCAAGGAATGGATCCTATCTGATGCAGTCTATGTTGATGGCGTAATGGTAAACAAGCCGCGCGAAAAAGTTTTTGAGCTGCAGCAAATCGAAATTAACGCCACGCTCGAAGAAGAAGTGCATGCGGCTGCGCAAGCAATTGAGCTGGATATTGTCTATGAAGATGATGATATTTTAGTCATCAATAAACAAGCTGGCTTAGTGGTGCATCCTGGTGCAGGTAATGCCGACGGTACTTTGATGAACGCATTGCTGCACCATTGCCCTAATATTGAGCACGTGCCACGTGCGGGTATTGTGCACCGTTTGGATAAAGACACCACAGGTTTGATGGTGGTGGCCAAAACGGTTGAAGCCCAAACCCATTTAGTGGCCGCATTGCAAGCCCGAGAAATCACCCGTGAGTACGAGGCGATTGTCCTCGGTACTATGACGGCGGGTGGCACTGTCGATGAGCCGATTGGCCGTCATCCGACAAAACGTACCCATATGGCGGTGCATCATTCGGGTAAACCCGCGGTGACCCATTATCGTGTGGCGGAAAAATTCCGTAATCATACCCGTTTAAGATTACGTTTAGAGTCTGGACGTACTCACCAAATTCGTGTGCATATGGCGTATATCGGCCATGTGTTGGTGGGTGATCCTGTATATGGTGGCCGTCCAAAACCACCGAAAGCAGCAAGTCCTGAGTTTTTCGAGATTTTGAAGAACTTTAAACGCCAAGCACTGCACGCGGTGCGATTGGAATTAGCGCATCCTGTGACCTGTGAAATCATGAGCTGGACTGCGCCGATCCCAGAAGATATGGTGATTTTGACTAAAGCACTGCGTCAAGACACTTTAGAACACCCGATTGAGTACTAACTGATGTTGAACCACGATTGGCCAGTACCTGACAATGTGGCAATTGCAATGACAGATCGCCATGGCGGCGTGAGTCTTGCCCCCTACGATAGCCTGAATTTAGGGTTGCACGTGGGTGACATACCGCAGCAAGTATTGGTTAATCGTGGCTTACTAGCACAGCAGTTACAGCTTGCGACTGAGCCTGTGTGGTTGGAGCAAGTCCATGGTACTCGAGTGATTGATTTGGCCGATATCGTCCCAATTAATCTTACTCAAGACGCTCAATCAGAGTGTGTGGCATTGCAAAATACGCCACCTTTGGTCGCTGATGCCAGCTATACTGACCTCGCTGCACGGGTTTGCGTAGTGATGACCGCTGATTGCTTGCCGGTGCTTTTGTGTAATCAACTAGGGACTGAAGTTGCTGCTGCCCATGCTGGTTGGCGCGGACTGTGTGATGGGGTGATTGAGGCAAGTGTGGCTAAGTTTGCCTCTAAACCGAGTGAGCTGATTGCCTATTTAGGACCCGCGATTGGCCCTAGCGCTTTTGAAGTTGGCGCCGAAGTGCGTGCCGCCTTTATGGCAAAAGATCCTAATGCGGAAAGTTGTTTTATTGCGCGAGGCGATAAATACATCGCCGATATTATCGGATTAGCCAAATTACGCTTAAAGCAACTGGGTATTACACAGATCTACAGCGCTGATATTTGCACTGTATTGAACCAGGATTATTTCTCCTATCGCCGCGATAAAATCACTGGTCGTATGGCTTCCTTGATCTGGCTTAAGTCTTAAGTTTATTCCCCTATAATTTGTATTTATTTCTAGCCATCTAGCTTGAAATTGGTCAAATAGCCCCCATCTTTTAACTAACAAAATGCTGTACCTTATTTGTGAGTTTTAGGAGGCTGTATGCGACTCGATCGTATGACTAATAAATTTCAGCTTGCCATCTCAGATGCCCAGTCGTTAGCACTTGGGCGTGATCATCAGTTTATCGAACCGCTACATTTGATGATGGCGCTGCTCAACCAGGATTCTGGTTCTATCCATCCCTTATTAACCCAAGCAGGTATTCGGGTGAGTGCGCTGCGCTCGCTCTTGAGCCAAGAGCTTGAACGTCTACCGCAGGTCGAAGGCACTGGCGGCGATGTACAATTATCCCAAGGGTTAATTCGTTTATTAAACCTGTGCGACAAGTTGGCGCAAAAGCGCAAAGACAAATATATCTCCAGTGAGTTGTTCGTTCTTGCCGCGCTTGAGGGCAGCGATGCGCTAGCACAATGCCTCAAAAAATCCGGCGCGACCAAAGAGCTAATGGAACAAACCATTGAGCAAATGCGTGGTGGTCAGAATGTGGATGATCCTAATGCGGAAGACCAACGCCAAGCGCTGAAAAAGTTTACCGTTGATCTTACTGAACGTGCCGAGCAGGGCAAACTCGATCCTGTCATTGGCCGTGACGATGAAATCCGCCGCACCATTCAAGTACTGCAACGTCGTAGCAAAAACAACCCAGTGCTGATTGGTGAGCCTGGCGTGGGTAAAACCGCGATTGTTGAAGGTCTTGCTCAGCGCATTGTGAACGGTGAAGTCCCTGAAGGGATTAAAAATAAACGTGTTTTATCCTTAGATATGGGCGCATTGATTGCTGGCGCTAAATATCGTGGTGAGTTTGAAGAGCGTTTAAAAGCCGTGCTTAACGAGCTGGCGCAGGAAGAGGGCCAAGTGATCCTCTTTATCGACGAGTTGCACACAATGGTGGGCGCGGGTAAAGGCGATGGCGCTATGGACGCGGGTAACATGTTAAAGCCTGCTTTGGCCCGTGGTGATCTCCACTGCGTTGGGGCGACGACTCTTGACGAGTATCGCCAATATATTGAAAAAGATGCTGCCCTTGAGCGTCGTTTCCAAAAAGTATTAGTGGATGAGCCAAGTGTTGAAGACACCATCGCGATTTTGCGTGGCTTGAAAGAGCGTTATGAGCTGCATCACCATGTGGAAATTACCGATCCGGCGATCGTAGCGGCGGCGACCATGTCACACCGTTATGTGTCGGACCGTAAATTACCCGATAAAGCCATCGACTTAATTGACGAGGCGGCATCGAGCATCCGTATGCAGATGGATTCCAAGCCTGAATCCCTCGACAGATTGGAGCGTCGTGCTATCCAGTTGAAACTGGAAGAGCAGGCATTGGCCAAAGAAAACGATGAGGCGAGCCGTCGTCGACTCGAACATTTACGTGTCGAGTTGCATGAAGTTGAGGCTAAGGCGTCGGAGCTTAATGAAATCTGGCGCACCGAAAAAGCGGCGTTGGCAGGTACTCAGCATATTAAAGCCGACCTTGAGCAAGCGCGGATGGATTTAGAAGTCGCGCGCCGCGCCGGTGATTTAACGCGTATGTCCGAGCTGCAATATGGCCGTATTCCAGAGCTTGAAAAGCAATTGGACTTGGCATCGCAAGCTGAAATGCAGGATATGACACTGCTGCGCAATAAAGTTACTGACTTAGAAATCGCCGAAGTGTTATCAAAGGCGACGGGTATTCCGGTTTCTAAGATGCTTGAAGGCGAGCGTGAAAAACTGTTACAAATGGAAGTGGCACTGCATGAGCGCGTGATTGGCCAAAACGAAGCTGTGGATGCGGTCGCTAATGCGATTCGTCGTAGCCGCGCAGGGCTTGCCGATCCTAACCGTCCGATTGGTTCGTTCCTGTTCTTAGGACCAACTGGTGTGGGTAAAACCGAGTTGTGTAAGTCGTTAGCTAAGTTCCTATTCGATACAGAATCGGCCTTAGTGCGCATCGACATGTCAGAGTTTATGGAAAAACATGCTGTTTCACGTTTGGTTGGTGCTCCTCCTGGATATGTTGGCTATGAAGAGGGCGGTTATTTAACTGAAGCGGTTCGCCGTAAGCCTTATTCAGTGATTCTGCTCGATGAGGTGGAGAAGGCGCACCCAGACGTGTTCAACATCTTGCTGCAGGTGCTGGATGATGGCCGCTTAACCGATGGTCAAGGCCGTACCGTCGACTTTAGAAATACGGTGATCATCATGACCTCAAACTTAGGCTCTGACATTATCCAAGAAGGATTCGGTCACTTAAGTTATAGCGAAATGAAGAGCGCGGTGATGAATGTGGTGACCCATAGCTTTAGACCCGAGTTTTTAAACCGGATCGATGAGTCTGTGGTATTCCATCCCTTGGATGCAGAAAATATCAAGCATATTGCTTCTATCCAAATTGCTTCATTGCGTAAGCGTTTGGCAGAGAAAGACTATACGCTGGAGATCACCGACGAGGCATTATCATTGATTGCCGAAATTGGTTTCGATCCAGTCTATGGTGCAAGACCTCTGAAACGAGCCTTGCAGCAAGAGATGGAAAATCCATTAGCGCAAAAATTACTGCGTGGCGAGTTACTGCCCGGCAAACCTATCAAGGTCAGTTGCGCTGGTCGTGAGCTGGTATTCGAGCAATAATTTACGACAATCTTTGCCGTGCATAATGCTGCTTAACTTAAACAAAAAACCGAAGTCTTGGACTTCGGTTTTTTTTTGCCTATATCGGTTACAGATAAAATAGCGGTTAGTAATAGTGTGGCATTGCCATCAAGATTTTTAGTGGCGCCTATTACAAACTCTGGGCGTTATTTTTTATTGCAAAATAGTTTGATCCGCTGTTGATTCTCTGTAATGGCTGCTTGGCGCTCTTCTTCTGTCATCGCGACAGGTTCTTTATTACCGTCTTCTTGGCGGGTGAGTTTTGTATGGGTCGTTAACACATCTAAATTATGTTTAGCGTTTTCACAAATTGCTTCTGCTTGCTTGGCATCTTTCTCTTTAATTAAAGCCGCCGATTTTTCGGACTCAGACATTTCAGGAGGCGCTTCCTTTTTAATGGGAGCTATATAGCCAATTTTACTCGGTTCAAGATCATTGCTATTCAGCTGCTGCGCTTGTTGTTCCTGAGTCGGTGGTTGTTGGCTGTAATGGGTGACACCATTTTCATCAACCCAAGTGTAAATGACACCCGCAAACACGGAAGGTGTAAATAGCACTAGACATACAAAACCTAAAAATACCGCGTTCAAATTTGTTTTCGTTAACATAAACATCATCCCTAAGGGCACCATCGACATGATAGTAAAATATGCTATCTTGAAGCCTACTTTCATTCCAGTTCATAGCTTTATAAGTGTATGCAAAATTCTTCTAATCAAACAGTAAAGAATAAAGGTATCTATTTACTGCCTAATTTATTCACGACCGCAGGCTTGTTTTCCGGTTTCTATGCTGTGATTGCCTCAATGAATGCCAACTTTGAAGCCGCTGCGATCGCGATTTTTGTAGCTATGATCTGTGACGGTCTTGACGGACGAGTGGCAAGGTTGACGAATACTCAAAGTGACTTTGGTGCCGAATACGACAGTATGGCGGACATGGTGTCCTTTGGCATGGCTCCAGCATTACTCGCCTATAATTGGGCCTTAGCGGATTTAGGCAAAGTCGGTTGGTTGGCGGCGTTTATCTATTGCGCAGGTGCTGCATTAAGGCTTGCTCGATTTAATACTCAAGTCGGTGTTGCGGATAAACGATACTTCCAAGGTTTAGCAAGTCCTGCTGCCGCTGCGGTTATTGCTGGCAGCATTTGGCTTGGGAATCAATATAATCTTGATGGCAAAAATATCAGTTGGATTGCCGGATTGATCACTGCAATCACGGGCTTATTAATGGTGAGTAATTTCCGTTATCACTCTTTCAAGGAGATTGACTGGCGCGGCAAAGTGAACTTTATCGCCATTCTATTCGTTGTGGGCGTATTTGTTGTGGTTTCGGTTCAGCCTGCTTTAATTCTCTGCATTGGTTTTTATCTCTACGCCATCTCGGGGCCTGTGATCACTATTCGTACCGTGAGAAAGCTAAAAGTAGCCCATATTGTGGGTGATGGAGAGCATGAAAAGGAACAAGAAACAGCAGAGGGCACCAAGGGTTCAAAAAGTTCTACGGATAATCCTTAGTCCGACAGTTCCTACATTCTCAATCTTTTATGCCATGTTAGTTCTACGGTTCAAGAGTCGCCATTCCCTATTCTTGAACCGTTTCTCTGCACCGGACATACTCATCTATATATGTAAAAGTTTTAAAGCGCCCTTTCTTAAGGCTATTCGATCTATAGAATTTCCTGCACATCCTTTCTACATATGCCAAACTTACCAGCCGAAGTGAGAAAAATAGCAGCATATCCACCCAATACTTGAAGATTTGTTGGTTATTTGTCCATTCGGCAGGTTTTGTT
>NZ_JTLE01000094.1:2592770-2603534 GCF_000798835.1 Shewanella sp. ZOR0012 | reverse complement strand
CTGCTAATGACGATCTGTCACCTGTAGAGTTTGAGAATTCTCAAGTAAAAGTGTCCAGTTTGGGTTGACCAGTACACACATCGCCAACAACACAATGTAGCCAATATCATAATCGAATGCCGCTATTAATTGCACCATCTGATCTCGACTTCTGGCACCGTTCCTATGCCATTGAGCTTGAGCCATTGCTTCAACATTCAGAAAAAGTACCTATATCAATTCATTCATAGTGCACGAATCAATTTTGATTGATATTGAGTACCAGCATGCTGTTAACTAGGTTGGTTAGATCAAATTTATTGATTGTAGCCGTATTGGAAGGGCGTATCTATGGAACATAAGGTTTTACACGTAAAAGCATTTTTCAAAAAAATGGGGCCAGAACAGAGTCATCCTGTTTATAAAGACTTAGATAAAAATGCGCAGATAAACGACCCTTGGACAAACAAGAAAGTCATCGTCGCGGAACTGGCCAAAATCACTCAATATTCTGACTGTGAAGTCGATAGTGAGCGTTTATCTAGTGATTTGGAGCAGGCTCTAACTGAGCTAACAAATGCTGGATATATTCTTAAAGAGATTGTGCCAATCACTTCAGGGAAGTACCACTCCGATGTTTACTCATCATTGTTGGGTAAAGATGCATATCCATTTGCATATGGTTACTCATATACAGACAGTTTGATTGTCGTAGGGCAAAAGGCTGGTTAGGTTTCACGATATCTTCATCACCTGCAAATCACTTTACTGATAACTATCGCATCAAATATTTGATAACAGCATAGCGATCGCTATAATTACTGTGTTTATATACAGTATTGGTGGCGCTATGTGTGTTTATCCCATTATTCCGGTGCCTGCTCAAGCAGGCATTAGTGGCTTTGAAAGCCCTGCAGAAGAATACCGGCAGCTAGGACTCGACCTAGATGAGCTATTGGTGTTGCATCCGAGTTCAACATTTATTGCCATGGCGCAAGGAGACTCAATGCAGGGAGAAGGCATTTTTGATGGCGATTTGCTTATCGTTGATCGACATATAAAAGCGGAGAATGGTGCGGTTGTGGTCGCTCAGTTAAATAATGAGTTTGTCTGCAAGATCCTTGATAAAACTCATAAGATGCTGTTGTCATCAAATGAGCAATATCAAGCGGTTGCTATCCATGATTATGATAATTTTCGAATAGAAGGCGTCGTTATCCGCTCTATTAGGATGCATTTAAAATCACCATTGCTGAGCAAAAGACTATGTACGCCTTAGTGGATGCAAACTCGTTTTATTGCTCTGCTGAGCAAGTTTTCAGACCGGATTTGCGCGGTAAGCCGATAATTGTTTTAAGTAATAATGATGGCTGTATTGTGGCGGCTAACCGCCAGGCAAAAGAGGCTGGCATTCCTAAATTTGCGCCTTATTTCCAAGTTAAAGAGCAATGTGCAAAGCTTGGCGTTATAGCGTGTTCGAGTAACTATGAGCTTTATGCTGATTTATCTTCAAAGATGATGGAGATCATTGGTCGCTTTGCGCCAGAACAGCATGTGTATTCGATTGATGAATCATTCCTCTCTTTTAAGCACTGCTATCCAGCAATCAAATGCTTGAAAGAGCAAGGTATGCAAATCCGCAGGTCAGTGTGGCAAGAGGCTCGTTTGCCAGTTTGTGTTGGTATTGGGCCCACTCTTACCCTAGCAAAAGTGGCTAACCATGCCGCAAAGAAATTACCAGGTTATGACGGTGTCTGTTTAATTGAGAATGAAGCAGAACGAATTGCAATCCTCAAGCAGCTGTGTGTCGGTGATGTTTGGGGTATTGGTCGTCGTATTAGTAAAAAACTCGAGTTGATGAACATTAAAACAGCCCATGACCTATCACAGATTCCTGTAGGGCTTGCTCGTAAGCAATTTAGCATTGAAATAGAGCGTACGGTTCGTGAGCTAAATGGCATCGAGTGCAAACAATGGGATAAGGCAAGAGCCGATAAACAGCAGATATTTTCAACTCGTTCAGTTGGTGAGCGGATAACCGATTTTAACTCTTTACTGCAGGCATTAAGTAAGCATGTTGGCATTGCCGCAGCAAAGGCTAGGGCACAGGGCTCTAGTTGCAAGTCAATGCTACTGTTCGCCAGTAATTCGCCGTTTGATGATCAACCTATTAGCTATAAAACGGTTATCCATTTCCCATGTGCGACAAATAGCACGGTCGAAATGACGCAGGCAGTGTCAGCGGCTGCACCAAAATTATTCAGAGAAGGTGTGCGCTACTACAAGATCGGAGTTGGGCTCATCAACCTCGTTTGTGACAAGCATCAGCAATTCGACTTATTTAATGCGCCAAAAGCTAATCCTGCTTTGATGCAAACGCTTGATGGCATTAACTTAAGGTATGGCCGCGATACGCTGTTCTTGGCCGCACAGGGAATCGAACAAAAGTGGTCTATGCGGCGAGAACTGCTTAGCCCGCAGTACACAACCAAATGGGACTGTTTGCCTATGATAAAGTGCTAATTTTGCCCCATTCAAAGTTAGCAACGCGATTTGAGTTGAACATCACTTGCCTAATGTTGATCAAATTTGAGTAATACGACAAAGTGGCGACGGAAACAGTGACGATTCAGTCCCCCTCCGACTACTAATAAACGATAAGTATATTTTTCTTAAATATCTAAAAGGAAGCGTGGCATCGTCTTTTTAAGGAGCATGTAAGAGTGTCGAATACTAATTCAGGTGACGGTGAACGCACTGCAATGCTGGGGTATGTACCGCAGTATGAAATAGCAGCAGGCCTAATTTATGAAGCTTTGCTTGATGGAAGTCTCGAGTGGTTTCGAGTGGCCGACCCAGATGCAGGAAACTTGGATGACATACTTATAGCGACTACTGGTAAGCTTGATGCGTATCAGGTGAAATGGGCGGAATACGTTGAATCAATTAGTTATGCAGACTTTGTAAGAGATAGCTCTACAAAGCAGGGATATGAAAAGCTTAGCCTTTTCAGGCAGCTTGCTGAAGGATGGAAACACTTAAATGAAAATTATAAAGAAAGAACTGTAAAAGTTCATCTGCTTCACAAATTGGTACCGAGCTCAAACCCTACCGCAAAGATTCCTTTAGGCGATACCCCCCCTCAACATGCTCACTTTCAATCTTTCTTAAAAGAATGTTGGTTTGATAGAAGATGGTGTGAAACTGGCCTTGATAAAGTAGCCGTATGCTGGAAAGAAGCACTGTTGGATCTACAGAGACGGTCAAATTTTAATGATGACCAATTTTTGAATTTTATTCGTTGTTGTGAGCTTGAATTTAACTATAAGCGACCAGCTGATATCCCTATAACCAATCAAGGGCAAGCAAGAAAACAGGAAGATATTGAAAAAATATATAACCTCCTAACGAAAATGGCGGGAGGTGAACGTCGAATTATTGAGCTGTCCAAAGATGATATGTTAGATCGGATGGCGTGGAGTCATAGGTTTAAGCATAAGTTTGTTCACGAATTTCCTATAGATCGAACCTATCAAGAAATTGAGGACACAGTCAGTTCTATATCTGATGTTTTATCACACACCAAGCAGGGGTATGTCGCATTGCTTGGAACTCCTGGCTCGGGAAAGTCAACAACGCTTACTCATACTTTGAAGTATAAAGCAGGATATAAATTAGTTAGATACTACGCATATGTTCCCGATAGCACTTATCAAGGGCGTGGTGAAGCGACTACTTTTCTTCATGACATCACCTTGTCGCTAAAAAATCATGGCTTTCGTGGTGAAAGTTCTGGGCAGCCAGGCTCAAGAGAAGAATACCTATCTCTGTTAGGAGAGCAGCTTCAGCAAGCCCATGAGAAATGGAAAAATGATGGCGTAACTACCGTCATCATGGTCGATGGGTTAGACCATATTCAACGAGAGCAAAACCCTCTACAGAGTTTGTTGTCAGATTTGCCCTCTCCTAACACCGTGCCTGATGGAGTGGTGTTTGTTCTAGGTAGTCAAACACTGGAGTTGAACGATCTCTCTGACACGATAAAGGAGCATGTCAGGCATGAAAGTCGAACTATTGTCATATCGCCTTTGACTCGGGCAAATGTCTATGCAGCCATAAACAAATGGCCTGGTTGTTCCGAACTAACAGATGGTAATAAGAAGAAAATTTTCGAAAAGTCATTGGGACACCCACTATCTTTGGTTTATTTGCTGCAATTTATTACTGGCGGATCGGGTAGGGATTATGATGAAGCTATTGATGATTTTCCTCTTTACCAAGGGCATATTGAGCAAAGCTACTCAGTTTATTGGCGACAAATAGAAAGTAATCAGAAGCTTGTTGACTTGCTTGCGTTATTGTCAAGATTGAGAGTGCCAATAAATACTCAAGTGCTTGAAAAATGGTCTGATCATTCAACTATTCGCGCTTTTATTTCAAGCGCATCCCACTATTTCAAGAAGGATAGTCATGTAAGTTGGCGTTTTTTTCATAACAGTTTTCGACAGTTTATTTTAGATAAAACGAGCCGAAACCTATTTGGTAATCTAGATGATTCAAAGAGTGTTGAATATCACAAGTTGTTAGCTGAACACTGTATTCAATCGTCTAAGCATAATGATCCAATGCGATGGGAGGCTGTTTACCATCTTTTTAATGCTCGGCAGATGAAAGCTGTAATTGATACAGGGACTCAAGGTTACTTTAGAGAACAGTTTTTTAATCTTCGGAATGCTTCGAGTTTGACTGATGATATTGACGCTGTTCTATTGTCTGCGAAGGAGCTGAATGATCCGCTTGCCGTAGTGAGATGTCTCTTAATTGAAAGTGAGCTTAGAGAGCGAAGAGACGCCCTTAATGAGGTTGATGTACTTGAGCTCTTATTTTCATCGGAAGGGGTAAGTTCAGCGCTTAGCTACATATTCGATGGTGAGCTGCTAAGGGTAAGTGATTCAGAAGCACTCAAATTTTCAAAAGTTCTAGCTGAGAACAAATTCTTTAATGAAGCTAAAAGGGTCTTTGAATCTGCTGAGCCGCTAAGTTACTTGTCGGGTGGGGATGCTGTTGTTCCGCATCGCAGTGGAACTGAAGATTTGAAACGATGGGTTGATGTGGCTCATTATTTCATGCCGCTAGGCGACCTTGTCTCAACTATACACCAAACAAAGTATGAAATTGATGTTGTGGGTGCATCGAGTGGGAATGATGAAGCCCTGCATGCTCGCTTAATGAGACGGTTGGTCAATGGTGTTTATGAAACAAAAGACGAAGAAAAAGTAACGGAGCTTTTCTATTTCTTATCAGAAAAAGAGCAATACTTTGATAGTTTTATAGCTTTATGTATCTCCATATGCACTAAGCAATATCCATTGGCTTTGATAGACACCACATTCAAGGCTGTTATTGACTGGTCTGAAAATAATGACTTGGATTTTTCAGAAAAGTTGTTGGTTGCTGAACTGGATTACAGAACCAATGGAAGTGTAGAAAAAGCTAAAGAATGGTTTGAAAATTTTGAACAGCCAAAACTGTATAAATATGGTGTTCATGGCCAATGGAAGAACCTAAGTCCATTCGCAGATAGAATTCGTCTTAACAGACTACGAGCAGCCCTGGGACAAGGTGTTGATCCTGTTAAGGTGGTTCCAAATGAAAGCGAAAAAAAGTATACAGGAAACGTCTTATTTGAACGTGCTTTAGTGAGGTTTTCAAGCATTTGGGGACGGGGTTGGGCTGGAGAGAAGCTGCTACCAAGTTTTATTGTTCAGGAGATAAAGCCATCATTTGAATTGTTACGAAAGCCTTATGATCAAACAAGGGATTGGATTGGGTGGTATGAGTTCGAATCAGCCGCTGTTGATTACTTTAACTTCGCAATAAGGGCTGCTGCTCAGCATGGACATGATTGTATTTTGGCTTTAGCCGATGCGTTTATAAAAGATTGGGATAAACGGTATTGGCCGACTGGCTGGCGCAGAGAGATTGCTTTCACTTTGTATAAGGAAGGATATAGCAGGGATGGTTTAGTTGACTTACTGGATCAAATCGAAAAAGAGATCCCCGATTTTGACAACATTCACTCTAAAATATCTGAGTACTATGAACTTTCTATAGTGTGGTCAAAGATTGGTAAACCAGATCGAGCGGCTAGCCTGTTACCAAAAATCTTCAAGTGTTCTTTTGGAATATATCATAGGAAAGACAGGCAATTTTCCCACTGGGTATCGTGGTTAGGTAAGCTGATCAGTCAATATCCTGATTTAGCCTACGATGAAATATGTCGATTTTCTTTGGCGTTAGTAGATTTGGAACAGTCGGGAAATGGTCGTGGTACGCAGGAAGCAGGACTTGATCTCATCACTATGACTACACGTTGGAATCCGGGATATGGTTTAAAGCTCTTGAGGTGGTTATTCGATCATAAAGGACTTGATTATGCTCCGGGCCTAACAGGGTTGCTGTCTGGAATGCTTGATGGCTCTAGTCCGCCGTTGAAAGAAATATCAGTGATGACGAGAAAGTTGCTGATCCCTTTCGAAGAGTATAATCCTTCTGAACTGCCTAAAAAATTAGTATCTCGGACTTGTCAATCCTCTGATGATGGGGTGACGGATGAGATAGAAAAGCTTATTGCAGCTATTAATATACACTTATTGCCTTCAAATCGTTACTCGTGGTTAGAAGGGGTAGCGCTTGGCGTCAGGGATGCGGGGTTGGACAATAGTTTTTATGCCTCAATGGCGATTTCTACCACCCAGGAAAAGCATGTTACTCATGAACCTTCTCTGACACTAAATACAGGGGAAAAACTTACAGAAGAAGAGGCTCAACTTAAAGTAAATTCTTCTGAAAGCCTTTTTCAGCTTCTTCGAACTGTAAAATCCGTTGAATATTTCCGCTGGATGAACTTAATTCAACCTTTTTTAAAAGGTATGAATGTCCCTCAATTAGAGGAACTCTATAAGCTTTTAAAGCCAGTTAAGCATGATAATAATGTTGTTTCTTGTATTGCTGGCGCATTGTCTTCACATGGTGAAGTGGATAAAGCGAACAGTTTATTAGAAGGTTTATTTGATAACTCAGATGCTAAAGGTTGGGATTTGAATTGGGATGGGGGTTCTAGGCTGTCGATATTTAGAGCCCTTGTTGAAATTGATGCTAAACAGTGGCGCTCTAAAGCGTTCGCTAGTTTCGTTGATGATTACATTGGTGAATATAGGAATCCAAGCAGTTTAATTTCGAACTTACCAGAAATGGTCGATATCCTCTTTGAGGATAAAGATGTCCTGCCCATTTGGAAGGAAATCAAAGAACATGTATACCAGCTAGACGCTTTTGAACAAGGGACTGAGAAACCACCGGTACTCTTAGATGAAATTGGCGAGAAGAAGGATACTAGTTTACTCATTGAATTTGCATTCGATATGCTTGATGTGGCTATTCCTGAATTAGGGGTTATGGCTCATCAGGCAATAGTTGATTTGGCTAAAATTGAAGCAAATCGGCCAGAAATTCTTAGTCAAGTAGCTGATAGAATAGATAAAATTGGGTTTACGCAGGTAAAAGTAGTGTCTTTGTTAAGTAGCTTGGCAAATGATTTCAAAGGGGGTGTTCTTCAATTTGAGCAGGAAATATCTTCACTCTGTGCATCTGAAGACTTTAGTGTGAGGATGATTGCCTTGGATTTGTCTAGTAGGCTAGAAATCGAAGGTAGATTACCTCCACATGAACGCTCAAAGTTACCTTTGATATACGAATTGGAATTACCAGAAATAAGTAATAAAAAGGAAGCTATTCCTTTTTCAGCAATCCGTCCAGGAGAAACACTTCCTGATGTTGATGACCCGATTGAGTTGCTTAGGCCTTTGATGACTGAAGCGAAGCTTGTGGCTGATATGTCAAACGTACCGTTTGAGAATTTAGCCTACAGATTTTGTGAGTTTATGAAAACTTTGATTCCAGAGAACGAATGGAATAAGCAGGCTGAGGAAATTTATAGGGACTGGTTGGAAGGTGTTGGGCTCAAGCTGACCTATCATCGTCTGAGACCAAAAGTGGCAAAGCTAGCACTCTCTTATGTGGTATGCGAGTTATTAGATGCAGGGCGAATACCTCCTCAAGGAGTTGATCTTCTGCGAGATATTTTCAAACGTAGTGATGAGATGTTATTGGAGCTTGAGCCCGCTATTAGACCTGATTGTATTGTTGTTCCGAAAGCAAAAGATCGAGATATATCTCACAAGCACGATGAATGGTTGGGAAATATTGAAAAAGGTATTACACAATTTGTTGATCGTATAGACACTGGAAAACAAATTATTGGTGAACTTACAACCTGGAGCTGGTTAGACTGGGATTTACCGACGGAGGTTCGTATGTCTACAGTCTGTCATCCTGAATGGAATGACGATGTAGAAGTTATCTCACCTTATACTTTCTTCCCAAGCATGATGCATTGGTCTGCAATTGATTACCCTGAAATTACTGCTACCAGAGAACCATCACTGGTAATTTATGGAACAGATGCATACATCGATCATGGAGGCGTTGAGTGGTTAGCACTAAATCCATCTATTGCTTTGTTCCTGGGTTGGTCTGTTTCTGATGAAGGAGTGTTCCGCTGGATCAATAAGAAAGGGGAGGTAATGGTTGAGAGCATTTATTGGAAAGATGGTCCTATTTCTCGACAACCACCTAAAATGGATGATATTTGTTCAAATGGATGGCTTGTAATTGCCTCTGACGAGGCAGTTGAAAAAATCAGGGAAGTCATTGGCGAAGCGATAAAAGTAAATGCAGTCATACGAAGTTATGGTCGAAATACATACGACCCTGACATAACTTCAATCCAACAGAGAATTAATTGGTAGTCACATTGGTATCGATGTGCATTGTTACATAACATGCAATGGAGTTGTTCATGGTTATTACAAAGTTAATTATTGAGGGTTTTAAGGGCTTCAAAGACCGATTCTGCATCGAGTTCAATGAGTCAGTTAATATTATCGTAGGCGACAATGAAGCGGGGAAAAGTACCATCCTTGAGGCTATCAACTTAGGTTTGACGGGGTTGTATGCGGGGAAACCTGTAAAGAACAACATCAGCCAATATCTCTTTAATGATCAGTTAGTGAAGGAATATCTAGTCAGCCTTGCAACCGCAGCCAAACTGCCGCCACCAGAACTATTTGTTGAACTTCACTTTCAAAAGACGCCTGACACGGTTTTCCTAGAGGGAGATGGGAACAGCCTGAAGTCCTCCTCAGTGGGAGTTATGTTTAAAATCAAGTTTAACGAGGACTATAATGCTGCCTATGAAGCTCTCTTGAAAGCAGGTGATATTAGAACGTTGCCTATCGAGTATTACGATATTGAGTGGAAAAGCTTCAGCAGAGACGCACTCTCGTCACGCAGCATCCCCCTCAAGTCTGCATTTATCGATTCATCCTCAGTAAGAGGTAATAATGGATCAGATGTTTACATAAGCAGAATAATCAAGGACCTGCTGACGGACGATGAGGTCATTAGTGTTTCTCAGTCGCACCGTAAAATGAAAGAAGCCTTCATATCAGACGAATCCATCGAAATCATCAATAAGAAAATTATCAGTGCTAGCAAGATCACCAGTAAAAAGGTCACTATCTCGGTTGAACTTTCCTCTCAAAAAGCATGGGAATCAAGTCTTATTACCTGCCTAGATGATGTTCCGTTTAACTACATAGGAAAGGGCGAGCAAAGTATTGTGAAGACAAATTTGGCGCTCTCGCACAATAAAGCAAAAGAATCGAATGTGATTCTGATTGAAGAGCCTGAGAATAACCTGTCACACACCAAGCTTAATCTGCTCATCAAGACCATAAAAGACAACTGTAAAGGTAAACAAATCATCATTACGACTCACAGTAGTTTCGTTGCGAACAAACTCGGTCTTGGTGATCTGATTTTTCTCTCGAACCGCAAGACGACGAAGTTGGATTCGTTAACACAAGACACAAAAGAGTTTTTCGAAAAGATTGCGGGCTACGACACGCTTCGAATGGTTCTGTGTAAGAAAGCTATTCTGGTTGAAGGCGATTCTGACGAACTTGTGGTTCAAAAAGCCTACATGGATGCAAACCAAGAAAGACTGCCCATTGAGGACGGGATAGAAGTAATTTCCGTGGGAATTTCGTTTCTGAGATTTCTGGAAATTGCTGCGATTATCGACAAACCTACCTGCGTCGTAACGGACAATGATGGTGATATTGCCGCAATCCAGAAAAAATACAGCGCCTATTTAGATGCGAATAAAAAACCACACATTGATATCTGTTTTGACCCGGTTGTTGATACCGGTAAGCTGATGGTGGGTACAAAAACATACAATTACAATACGCTTGAGCCTAAATTGCTGAAGGCCAACAGTAGAGAAAAACTTAATACCGTTTTAGGGACTACACATGCTTCTGATGATGAGTTACGCATTTACATGCGAGCGAATAAAACAGATTGCGCATTGAAGCTCTTTAATCATAAGAATACTGCGGCGCTCAGCATCCAGTATCCGCAGTACATACTGGATGCAATCGAATGAACAAAGTCATCATCGCCTCTGCTGGAGCGGGTAAAAGCACCTTTGTGGTAAGCGAAGCATTAAAGGCAGCCACTTCAGGCAAGCGGATTTTGGTTACCACATACACGGAGGCATGTCGTGATGAAATCATTGGTAAAATCATTAAAGTTAATGGATGTGTCCCAGTTAATTTGTATGTAATTACTTGGTTTTCCTTTCTTATTAAGCACTGG
>NZ_JTLE01000094.1:2583388-2592760 GCF_000798835.1 Shewanella sp. ZOR0012 | reverse complement strand
TGGTACACCCGAGTGGACTCGAACCACCGACCCCTACCATGTCAAGGTAGTGCTCTAACCAACTGAGCTACGGGTGCACTGTTTGAATTTCACTTTTTAGACTCTGTGAAAAGAGTGGTACACCCGAGTGGACTCGAACCACCGACCCCTACCATGTCAAGGTAGTGCTCTAACCAACTGAGCTACGGGTGCATCGTATTACTTATATCGAAACCGCTAAACGCATCTCGCTTTCGAACGAGCGCTATATTAGGGGGATAGCGAAAGGCTGGCAAGCAAAAAAACGAATTTTATTGTCAAATGGTGAATTGCTGTGCAACTTGCCCAGTGTTTCAGCAAAGTTACTGATAAAACGGCAAGTTAGGCTTCAAAGGTTGCAAAATTAAAAGAAATTAAACAAAACGGCGAGCTAATGCTCGCCGTTGATTCAGTGAATTATGTCCTATGTCAATGGTGCACGCTGTCGCCTTCAATCAGACTTAAATGTACGCCATGCTTTTGAATATAACGTAGACGGATAAAAAACAGCAGCGCCGCAGAGGTGAGACCTGCAATCAATCCTGCCCAAAAGCCATGGGCGCCCATGGCGGGTACGATAAAGTCGGTATACGCCAAGGTATAACCTAAGGTCATGCCGATTCCCCAATAGGAAAACAGCGTAATATAAAATGCACTGCGGGTATCCTTATATCCACGTAGTGCACCAGCGGCAACCACTTGGACTGAGTCAGATAGTTGATATAGCGCGGCCATCAACATCAAACTGCCCGCAAGTACCACCACTTCAGGATCGCTGTTATATAACTCGGCGATTTGAAAGCGGAATATCACCGTTAAGATTGCCGTCGATAAGGCCAACGATAGTGCCAACCACAATCCGACTTTAGCCACCACGGCAGAAATATCTGCACGATCGCGGCCAAGGTAGTAGCCAATACGAATCGAGACGGCAATACCAATCGACAGTGGCAACATAAATACAATAGCGGAGAAGTTCAACGCTATCTGATGACTTGCCACCACAGTTGCGCCTAATGGCGCCAGCAGCAGGGCGATAATCGCAAACAGACTTACTTCAAAAAATAACGCCATCGCGATTGGCATGCCGAGCTTGGTCATCTTCTTCATGGTGGTAAAATCGGGGCGATGGAATTGGCTAAAGGGTGCCAATGCGGCAAATTTCTTATGAAACTGCATATAAATCGTCATGGCGATCAACATGGCCCAAAATACCAATGCAGTTGCGACACCGCAGCCAGCGCCGCCCATGGCAGGCACGCCGAAGTGACCATAAATAAAGATATAGTTTGCTGGAATATTTACGGCGAGCCCCACAAAACCGATGATCATGGTAGGTAAGGTATAAGAAATCCCCTCACTGCAACCACGCAATACTTGATAGAGCACAAATGCGGGCGCGCCCCATAAAATACCGTCGATATATCCTATGGTTAAGTTGTACAATTGGGGCTCTAAATTCATATGGCTGAGCACGAGTGGCGCGGATGCGAGAAACGCCATTACGCCAAGGCCACCAATTAAGGCTAAGTAGGCGCCTTGAAACGCCAAAGGTTGAATGGCTTTCTGATTATTTGCGCCATTGTGATGGGCAAATAATGGCGTAAACGCCATCAGTAGCCCTTGTACAAATAGAATTGCGGGCAACCAAAGACTGGTTCCCACGGCAACTGCGGCCATATCGACCGCACTGACGCGACCCGCCATTACAGTGTCGATAAACCCCATCATGGTTTGTGTCACTTGGGCGATCAACACTGGAAGTGCGAGTTGAATTAAGCGTTTGGCCTGAAAGCCTGAATGATTCATAAATACAGCCTTTAACGAATAAGCGAGCAAAAAATGTTTACTGGTATAGTTCAAGCCACCTGTGAGGTGGTTGCAATACATAAGAAAGATGGCCTCAATACCCTTGAGGTAGCGTTTAAACCTGATTTGCATGAGGGACTTGCGATTGGAGCAAGTGTGGCAAATAACGGGGTATGTCTGACGGTGACTCAGGTTGTTGATGATAGGGTATTTTTCGACGTAGTGGAAGAGACCTTAAGATTGACTAACTTGGCAAATTTATCCGTTGGGCAGCGCGTTAACATTGAACGCTCTCTGACTTTTGGAAGCGAAATCGGCGGCCATATCCTATCTGGACACATTCATACCAAGGCAAAAGTCAGTCACATTAGTCACACCGAGCAGCATTATGATCTGACCTTAAGCGTAGAGCCTAAATGGATGAATTATATTCTCTATAAAGGCTTTGTTGGGGTCAATGGTTGCAGCCTTACCGTTGGCGAGGTGACCGAGAGTACTTTTATGCTGCACTTGATCCCAGAAACTCTTAAATTGACCAATTTAGGCCAATGTCAGGTTGGTGATGAGTTAAATATCGAAATTGATAGCCAAACCCAAGCCATCGTCGACACAGTTGAGCGTGTGCTGGCTAAACGTTTTAGCAACCAATCTTAATCAACATGCCTAATAAATTTGCTCGTCGTCCGAGTCAATATATAACTCTATGGTTCGGCGGGCATCATCCACATGTAAACGCAGGTGGATGGGGTTACAACAAATTCGGCAGTCATCGTAATAATCCTGATCGCCGCTGCTGGCATCAATACTAATATGTTGATGGTGTCCGCAGTGGGGGCAGGCAATGACTTTATTCATGATCCTCATGGCGCAACTCCTCGCTAACGAAGGGATGACATTTGTCGCTAAGCCTTCACACTGGCTTTGTTTGAGTATACAAGAATGTGCCGTGGCAGCTTAGATAAAGTCGATATCAAAATCTCATTAACTAGATTTTTCCATTCAGCTCAGCGCTTGGTACTTTTTTCACTAAAATTTTCTAGCGTAAGAACCGTCAAGCATGTGCACCAGTTAAGTTAACTCAATCCTTTACAGTCATCAGTTCGACAGGCGCCGTCGGTAATATGCCTTCCTCTATATTGTCACTAATGGCCTGCGATAGTCGTTCTATCTGTAGCAAAAGCTCGGCATGGATATCGGCCTGTAAGCCAATGGTGTCGAATTGTACATGTACTACAGTTTGGCTTTGAACCACTATCGGCTCAGATTGTATTTTTGGTATGGGGTTAACAGAGATTGGGTTCTGGGCGACTTGGTTAAGTGCAACCGTTAATAGGATACTCGTGAACATACCAACTACTTTTGCTTCATTATTTACAGCGATGTGACGGCAACGGCATTTGTTATGGCAAATAACAAAGAATCCCGCGGTCATTTAACGCGCATAGCGTAGGGGCGTTAGATGACTGCCACATGAACGATTGACTGCAATATGATGAATTAACGGCAAACTTCGCGGATTGGTTTTAATAAATGCATCGATTTGGGCGCTAACCCCAGCAATCGGGCCATTTAACTTGCGTGTATTAAAGACGATCCCGTAGAATAACTGCCTGCTACGCAAGGCGGCTAAGACTCCTGTACTGTCTTAACCTCGCGAGCATTACTCTTTTTACTTAATCACCATGTGGCCCTACGTGTGGGTCACCACTGGACAAGGATATTTCATGCCTGTAATTACACTTCCTGATGGTAGCAAACGCGAGTTTGCACATCCCGTATCGACTCTCGATGTTGCCGCTGATATTGGCCCTGGTCTTGCGAAAGCCTGTATCGCTGGTCGCGTGAATGGCGAACTCAAAGACGCTTGCGATCTTATCGAAATCGATGCTGAACTTTCTATTATTACCGCTAAAGACGAAGAAGGTATTGAAATCCTTCGCCATTCTTGTGCGCATTTATTAGGCCATGCAATCAAGCAATTATGGCCACAAACCAAGATGGCGATCGGTCCTGTGATCGATAACGGCTTCTACTACGACATCGATCTTGAGCATAAGCTGACTCAAGAAGATATCGAAGCCCTCGAAAAACGTATGCTTGAACTGGCAAAAACCAACTATGACGTAGTGAAACGCGTTGTAAGCTGGCAAGAAGCCCGTGATACCTTCGCCGCTCGCGGTGAAGAATATAAGATTGCGATTCTGGATGAAAACATTAGCAAAGATGCGACACCTGCTCTGTATCATCACGAAGAATACACCGACATGTGCCGTGGTCCTCACGTGCCAAACATGCGTTTTTGCCAGCATTTTAAATTGATGAGCATTGCCGGCGCCTACTGGCGCGGTAACTCTGAAAATAAGATGCTGCAACGTATTTACGGTACTGCATGGGCTGACAAAAAAGCCCTGAGTACCTATTTAACTCGTCTCGAAGAAGCGGCTAAACGTGACCACCGCAAGATTGGTAAGCAGCTCGATCTTTACCATATGCAAGAAGAAGCACCCGGCATGGTGTTCTGGCATAACGACGGTTGGAGTATCTTCCTCGAGTTAGAAAGATTCATTCGTCGCAAGTTAAATCAATACACTTACCAAGAAGTGAAAGGTCCACTCATGATGGACCGCGTACTGTGGGAGCGTTCTGGTCATTGGGATAAGTACTCAGAAGCCATGTTCACCACCAGCAGTGAAAACCGTGAATATGCGGTTAAGCCAATGAACTGCCCTGGCCACGTACAGATTTTCAACCAAGGTTTGAAATCTTACCGTGACTTGCCATTGCGTATGGCAGAATTTGGTTGCTGTCACCGTAATGAGCCTTCTGGTTCACTGCACGGCCTGATGCGCGTACGTGGTTTTACTCAAGACGACGCCCATATTTTCTGTACTGAAGAGCAAGTTCAAGCGGAAGTCAGCTCTTGTATCCAAATGGTATACGATACTTACTCTACCTTCGGTTTTGAAAACATCGTGGTAAAACTATCAACTCGCCCAGAAAAACGTATCGGTGACGATGCGATGTGGGATAGAGCTGAAGAAGCGTTGAAACAAGCCTTACGTGCTAATAATATTGAATTCACTATTTTACCGGGTGAAGGTGCCTTCTACGGTCCTAAGATTGAGTTCACACTGCACGACTGTTTAGACCGTGCATGGCAGTGCGGAACAGTGCAACTTGACTACGCATTACCAAGCCGTTTAGGTGCAACTTATGTGGCGGAAGATAATAGCCGTCAAACGCCTGTGATGATCCATCGTGCAATTTTAGGTTCGTTGGAGCGTTTCTTAGGTATTCTAATTGAAGAATATGCTGGTCGGTTCCCAACATGGTTAGCGCCAATGCAAGTTGTCGTGATGAATATCACCGACAAACAGGCTGATTATGTTGAAGAAGTGGTCAAATTCTTCAAAGAACAAGGTATTCGTGCCTCATTTGACTTGAGGAATGAGAAAATAGGCTTTAAAATACGCGAACACACCTTAAGGCGTGTCCCTTATTTATTGGTCGTTGGCGATCAAGAGATGGAAAATAAGGAAGTCGCGGTGCGTACTCGTGATGGCGTTGATTTAGGTAAGATGCGAATTGAAGATTTCGCCGCTAAAATCCATCAACAGATTTCGCTCCGTAGTCTCAAATTGTTGGAGGAATAGGTCATAAAGATCAAGAAAACAGCAGGGCGTCAGCTGGCCCCTAATAGAATCAATGAAGAAATCACAGGTGTACCAGAAGTACGCTTAACCGGCATTGATGGTGAAGCTATTGGTGTGGTGAGCATCAGAGATGCTCAGAATTTGGCAGATGAAGCAGGTGTAGACCTAGTTGAAATTAGTCCAAATGCTGAACCTCCAGTATGTCGCATTATGGACTACGGTAAGTTCCTGTTTGATAAGGCTAAGTCAGCCAAGGAACAAAAGAAGAAGCAAAAGCAGGTTCAGGTTAAGGAAATTAAATTCCGTCCTGGAACTGACGAAAACGACTATCAGGTAAAACTACGCAACCTGATACGTTTTCTGGAAGACGGGGACAAAGCGAAAATTACGCTGCGTTTCCGAGGTCGCGAAATGGCCCACCAAAATCTTGGTATGGATCTTTTGAACCGTATTAAGACTGATTTGGATGAGTATGCGGTTGTTGAATCTTTCCCGAAAATGGAAGGCCGACAAGCCATCATGGTGCTAGCGCCTAAAAAGAAATAAGTAGGGCAACCTATAAAAGTAGCGAAGGCTATATGCCTTCGCTCGCCTTGCTTTTTATTTAACATCCCAATGCGGAGTTTTAGTAATGCCTAAAATGAAAACCGACAGAGGTGTAGCGAAGCGTTTTAAGAAAACCGCTAATGGTTTCAAGCGCAAGCAAGCCCATTTACGTCACATTCTGACCAAAAAGAGCACTAAGCGTAAGCGTCACTTACGTAACAAGTGTTTAGTTGCCAAAGTTGACGTTCCAGCAATCGCGCGTCAATTACCATACGCTTAATTTAGGAGATTAGAAAATGCCAAGAGTTAAGCGTGGTGTAACCGCACGTGCTCGTCACAAGAAAGTTTTAAAATTAGCTAAAGGTTATTATGGCGCTCGTAGCCGTACTTACCGCGTTGCTGTTCAAGCAGTAACTAAAGCTGGTCAATATGCTTACCGTGACCGTCGTCAGAAAAAACGTCAATTCCGCCAACTGTGGATTGCACGTATTAATGCTGCAGCTCGTCAAAATGGTCTGTCTTACAGCCGTTTCATCAACGGTCTGAAAAAGGCGTCTATCGAAATCGATCGTAAGATTTTGGCTGACATCGCTGTATTCGACAAAGTTGTATTCGCAACTTTAGTTGAAAAAGCAAAAGAAGCGTTAAACTAAGCAATTAGTTTGTCGCACTTAAGAGGGGACCATTTGGTCCCTTTTTTTGTTGCTGTTTTTAGCCACAACATGCAGATAAAAAATAGCAGGCTAAGGTAGTTAACCTATGCCTGCTATTATTTGAGTCTAGATAAGACCTACAGTAGATTATTTCTTCGCGTCTAAGTAACGCTCGGCATCTAATGCTGCCATACAACCTGTACCCGCAGAGGTAATCGCTTGACGGTAATGTTGATCCATCACATCTCCTGCGGCAAACACACCTTCTATACTGGTTTGCGTGGCGTTACCTTGGAGACCACTCTGCACCTTCAAATAGCCGTTGTTCATCTCTAATTGGCCTTCGAAAATCCCTGTGTTTGGGCTGTGACCAATGGCCACGAACACACCGGCAACGGCTAGATCAGTGATAGAACCGTCTTTGGTGCTCTTCATTTTTAGACCTGTTACACCCATTGCATCACCAACCACTTCTTCCATGGTTTGGTCGAGATGCAGGATAATGTTGCCGTTGGCGACTTTATCCATTAAACGGTCGATAAGAATTTTTTCTGAGCGGAAGGTGTCGCGACGGTGAATTAAGTGCACTTCGGCGGCGATATTGCTTAGGTATAGTGCTTCTTCAACGGCTGTGTTACCACCACCAATCACTGCAACTTTTTGATTACGATAGAAGAAACCATCACAGGTTGCACAGGCCGATACGCCGCGTCCTTTGAACGCTTCTTCAGACTCAAGTCCTAGGTAACGGGCAGAGGCGCCAGTGGCGATGATTAGCGCATCACAGGTATATTCGCCGTTATCGCCTTTTAAACGGAAAGGGCGCTCAGTTAGCGTCACTTCATTAATATGATCGAACAGAATTTCAGTATCAAATTTTTCCGCATGCTTTTGCATACGTTCCATTAATGCTGGACCCGTTAAGTCTTCTGCATCACCTGGCCAGTTTTCAACTTCAGTCGTGGTCGTTAACTGACCACCTTGCTGCATACCTGTGATCATCACAGGCTTTAAGTTTGCGCGCGCAGCATAAACTGCGGCTGTGTATCCTGCGGGACCTGAACCTAAAATCAATAGGTTACTATGTCTGACTTGGCTCATTTTTCTCTCCGTGCTTTTAGCAAATTGCATGGATTGTAGGGAATTTACCTGTAGGGGTAAAGCGATGTTTGGTGATTCTTTTAGATTATGCTAATCGAATCCTAAGGCAAATTGTCAGCCTGAGTTTACTAAGGCTCTGGC
This sequence comes from Shewanella sp. ZOR0012, assembly GCF_000798835.1. Taxonomy (NCBI): domain Bacteria; kingdom Pseudomonadati; phylum Pseudomonadota; class Gammaproteobacteria; order Alteromonadales; family Shewanellaceae; genus Shewanella; species Shewanella sp. ZOR0012. The sequence continues at coordinate 2,584,839 of NZ_JTLE01000094.1, read as the reverse complement.
TTAAAACCCGCGTGAGTGAAGATATTTGTGATCTGCATAAAAAATCGGCCTCAACAGAGTGAGGCCGAACAAAGCAGAGTAGATCCGTGTGAACCTAGGCTCTCATATGATTAGGCTAATAAACTTGCTGGCGCTGTGTACTCAAGGTTTAATGCTTGAGCCACTTCTTTACAAACCAGTTTGCCGTGCATTACGTTCAAACCGTTCAGTAAGTGCTTGTCTTGTAACAGGGCGGCTTTATAACCTAAGTTAGCTAACTTAAGAATATAAGGCAGAGTTGCGTTATTCAGAGCGAAGGTTGATGTGCGGGCTACAGCGCCTGGCATGTTCGCTACACAGTAGTGCACAACATCATCAACGATATAAGTTGGATCTTGGTGAGTCGTTGCATGGGAGGTTTCCACGCAACCGCCTTGGTCGATAGCAACGTCTACGATAGCACTGCCTGGTTTCATACGAGAAATCATGCTACGTGTCACCAGTTTAGGTGCCGCAGCACCAGGAATTAATACGCCACCAATGACTAAATCAGCTTCTAATACATGGCGCTCAATCGCATCGGCAGTCGAGTAAACCGCTTTAACTGCAGAACCAAATTGCATGTTTAAGCGACGTAGTGCATCGATGCTACGATCAAGCACAACTACATCCGCGCCCATACCGACAGCCATTTGCGCTGCATTAGTACCGACCATGCCGCCGCCAATGATCACAACTTTAGCTGGCTCAACACCGGGTACACCACCTAATAACATACCACGACCACCAGAAGATTTTTCCAGCGCCATCGCACCCGCTTGGATAGACATGCGGCCAGCCACTTCTGACATCGGGGCTAACAGCGGTAAGCCACCACGGTCATCGGTCACAGTTTCGTAAGCGATACATACGGCACCACTTTTAATTAAATCTTCAGTTTGTGGTAAATCCGGTGCTAAATGCAGATAAGTGAATAAAATCTGGTCATGACGCAGCATGGCGCGTTCAACTGCTTGAGGCTCTTTTACCTTTACAATCATCTCTGCTTTAGCAAAGACTTCAGCAGCAGTTGCTAATATTTTTGCGCCTGCATCAATATAATCCTGATCAGTAAAACCAATTCCCGTGCCGGCATTCGTTTCTACAAACACTTCATGACCTTTGATTGTCAATTCGCGAACGCTTGAAGGAACCATACCGACACGATACTCGTGGTTTTTAATTTCCTTTGGTACACCAATAATCATTTTTGAGCCTCAATTGCCTGAAAAACCCACTTTTAATGGGCATAATTGTTATTTTATCGTGACCTGAACGTGATTAATTCAGGGATATCTAGTATAGTATCGGCGACGCAGTTTATGCTGCTGAACTTTAGACATACGTAGAATAAAATGTTGTTTTAGTGATAAAGCAAGGTTAAATAAATGGCATATAATAAAAAGAGTCCTGTAAAAGACTTGGATCGCATC
>NZ_JTLE01000094.1:2564587-2583378 GCF_000798835.1 Shewanella sp. ZOR0012 | reverse complement strand
CCAACTCAGCGCATTTTCGCCATCATCAAGGCAACCCATTACGGCTCGATCTTTTGATTGTGGATGAAGCCTCCATGGTCGATTTACCTATGATGTACAAGCTGCTTAGCGCATTGCCGGAACACGCAGGCTTAATATTGCTAGGGGATCAGGACCAACTCGCTTCAGTTGAGGCAGGCGCCGTACTTGCCGATATTTGCGCCGGACTTAAGCAAGCCTCGACTCAACATACCGAATGGAAAATGCGTTATAGCCAAGCACAGGCCGAACAATTAACCGCGCTCACGGGCTTTAATTTAACCCCCTTTATCCACGCTGAGCCTAAAATTGGCGATAGCCTGTGTATGTTAACCCACAGCCATCGATTTAGAGGCGATGCGGGGATTGGCTTGCTGGCCAGCGCAGTCAACCGTGCCGATCACGCGGGCATTTTAGCGGTATGGCAAAGAGGGCTGGCCGAATTAACCTGGCTAGAACACAGCGTAGATCACAGCCAAACTCAAGCAAAAATCAGTGAACCTAGCAGTAATACCGGACTTAAAGCGCTACTTGCACAGGCCTGTGAGCAATACGGTGACTATTTGCGCCTATTACAACCAACGCACGCCACCACAATACACACGAGTGAGCCATTTTGCCCGCCAAGCGCCATGGAGGCGATTGCCAAATTTAATCAATATCGCATTTTGTGCGCCATGCGAACCGGCGATTATGGTGTCGAAGGGATTAATCTTGCGGTAACGAAGGCGTTAGCACAGGCTAAACTTATTCAGCCGCAGCAGGAATTTTACCTCGGGCGCCCGATTATCATCCAAAGCAACGACTATAACTTAGGTCTGTTTAACGGCGATATTGGTTTGATTTTGCAGGATGAAGAGAGAGCTGACCGACTGATGGCCCACTTTATCAAAGCCGATGGCAAACTGCTTAAAGTGCTACCCGCAAGGCTACCTAGCCACGAAACCTGTTACGCCATGACGGTACATAAAAGTCAGGGCAGTGAATTTAATCGAGTCGCCCTAGTGCTCCCGCCAAATCCTAGTCTCGTTCAGTGGCAATTGCTCACCAAAGAGCTGATTTACACTGCTATTACCCGTGCAAAACAACACTTTAGCTGTTTAGGTACACAGCAAGTCTTCGAGCGTGCTAGCTTGCAAGCTACCCAGCGCGCCTCAGGTTTAGCGGATAGACTCTGGCGCGATAAGTCGATAATCAATTAACATTTAACATTTAACAAATTGATTAATAAATAAAAATAGCAAAAAAAGGAGCAAGGAGTTGATGGAACAAACAATGATAAAACTGCAACAGATGCAAGATGTCATCAATTTATTTGATAGCATCAAGCCTGAGGCGCAGTTACCCGCGCAATACTATGAAAGCACACGCTATATTCGTTGGTCTGAATTTGAGGCAATGCAAGTGTATGAGCTTGATTTTGAGCCTTATTTATCAATTGCAGAACGCTGTAACATGCGTTTTTTTGCCCTGCATCAGAGCCCGAAACGTGTGTACCTTGCTCATTTGAATGATGCTGGCCATGCACCAAGATGGGAAGCCCGGCCACTCTTATTATCTCAGTTGCGTGATACCGAGTTGATGACATCTCTTATGCAAGATCACGCCTATCAATTAGGACTGAAGATCAATCTCGAAGCAAACTACCCTATTTAGATTTTAGCGCTAGACGACATTGAAACCGCTTGTGGATCGATTGGAAAATATATTTTTACCTCAGTTCCCTTGCCTAACTCAGATGCGACGTCAATCGTACAATCGTGCTGACGCAAAATTTGAAGCACAATAGACATTCCCACTCCGGTCCCAGTCCCAACGGGTTTAGTGGTATAAAAGGCATCAAACATTCTTGTGAGGGTATACTCATCCATACCGCAGCCGTTATCAACGACCCTTAAGCATATGTTTGTATCGGATTGGGAGAGGTAAAGCTCTATTGCAGCAGATCTATCATCGACCACACTACAGGCCTGATAAGCATTCACAATAATGTTCATTAATACCTGATTGAGTTCGCCAACATTAAATAAAACCATAGGCACATGCGAAATCTCATTTTTTATCAAAACATTATTAAGCATTGGTCGCAATAATTTAAGGGTAAACTCTAGGGCATCGGCTAATTGAATGTAAGACTTCCCCGTTGAATCTGTTCGAGCAAAAAAGAGTAAATGGTTAACAATATCTTTGATACGCATTAAACCTTGGCAAGTATCGCTTGCCAGCTCAGGCAAATCTTCCTTAATAAACTGTAGCTGAGCCTGATCAATCTGTTGTTTATTGCCCAGCTCAATACTCGCCAATAAGTCCTGAGCATAGCTGGTTAAACTCCTGACATTTGAAAGGATATATGCAAGTGGATTATTAATCTCATGGGCAACCCCAGCAGCCACTGTGCCAAGTGATGCTAATTTCTCCTGCTGAATAATTGATTGTTGTTGCTGCTTAATCAGATCGATTTGTTGCTGTAACAACAGATTTTTCTCATAGAGTTGGCGGGTACTGTCTTCGAGCAACTGCTCCACCTCTTGCCTTGCCCTTTTTTCCCGCAGATAGGCTGCGTAGTAAGGATTTTCGCTGTCAGTCATTTTGTAACTCGATGATTAACATACAATGATCGGCGCCAGTATGCATGCAAGTATCGTGGGTGATCTGGATCTTTTGTTTAAAATGCTCTGCGGCACCAAACAGCAATCCTTCAGCACAAAAACACAGTCGGCGGGGGGATGAGTACCTTAACGCAATTTGATTCTCTGACAAGTGCTGGCCAGTAATATTCGGCAATGAGGGTTCATGGTAGAGCTTATTGACTTCTAAATGGATCACATCGTGGATCCCCATCACTAACGAAGTAAAATCTTCAAAATGTTCAACAACACTAGCGTGGCGTGAGGCCAGTCCATTAAACAGAAACTGGCCAAATGCTTTGACTACGTCCTGTATTGGCATATTAAGCCGCTGAGCCACGTCCTGAACAATGCTAAATAACTCTGACTCAGCATAACTTTTGGCAGACACATACACGCGATCCTTAGGAGCATGTTTTTCCAACAAATCGTTCCACACTGACATACCGCACTGAGCCACGACCATATCTTCAAGCACATTAAAAATAATTCCTTTCATACACACCTCATGGGGTGACCAAGTCGAGCTAGCAGGTTAGTGTCACATTTGTCCTATACATTACCTATAAAGTAATAGCAGCAATCTTAATGTTCACCAGTATTTTTATGCGAAGTTGCTAGGGCGTGTTGAATGTTTCTAAACCCAAGTCATCAAGTAATGACGTCATAGCCAAGCCGTTAATAACATCGTCGATAATAACCCTTAGCAGCAGGTCTATTCGTGAAGCGTTACCACTCAGTGGTTACATGTTGATTTAGATACACAGATGCGAACTTGCTTCTCTTTTCTTGAATAAAATCAACATGAGTATAAGTCGACGTCCATCAATGCAGCATCCTATTATACAAGGGTTAATGATGTGCTAAATGCGCTTATCGCGCCCTTTATGCCAGTAAAAATTGCATCGCAATTTGACAATCTGATGGATAGCCACTTTTGTTTAGTCTAATATGCCACCAACTGTGAAATAGGCCATGCAACAAACGCATATTACAAACATTGCCATACCAATAAGTAGTCACTTTTATGCCTAAAACACCCGCCCACTCGCCCGCTAATACCCTTGTGGTCCTCGATTTTGAAACCTCGGGTCTTTCGCCCAGTCAAGGTGCTCGAGCTATTGAGATTGGGGCGGTATTGATTGAACAGGGCCAAATCACTGCGCGTTTTTCAGAATTAATGAATCCAGGTTTTCGGATAAACACCTTTATTGAAGATTACACCGGGATCAGCAATCAAATGCTGTCTCGTGCAGCGCCCTGCGCCGAGGTAATGTCACGATTTGCCAAGTTTATCGGCAAGCACCATTTGGTTGCCCATAATGCCGCATTCGATCAGCGGTTTCTTGATGCTGAATTTGCTCAAATTGGTCACCAATATTCCGGCCAGTTTGGCTGTTCTCTGCTGTTGGCAAGGCGCTTGTACCCAGAGGCGATTAATCATCAACTGGCAACGTTAGTACGCTATAAACAACTGCCGACCGAGGGGACTTTTCACCGCGCGCTTGCTGATGCGGAAATGACGGGACACTTATGGCTACGAATGTTAGCGGATCTGAAACGGGACTTTGCAATAGCCGAACCACCCTTCAGTCTAATGCAAAAAGTGATGAGCAAGAGTAAAGCTGAGGTGCCTAAATTTCTGCGTCAATATGCCAGAGGTTAATCCACTCAGCGTTGACCAGTTTTACACCATACACCAGCCAAACTTGTCATAAAAAGCCAAGTGCTAGCAAACACTTGGCTTAATCGCGTAAATCAATACAGAGACAGCTTAGCCTAGCAATGCGTGGTCAATCCCGCAGGAACTGCGAACGACTAAGGTGGTTGGGATCAATTGAGGGCCTACCGCCTGACCGCGAATAAGCTTGAGCAAACTCTCGACTAAAATCTCACCCGCTAACTGAGTATTTTGTTTGATGGTCGTCAGTGGTGGATTAGCAAAACTTGCCACAGGAATATCATCATAGCCCACCACAGCCACTTGCTCTGGCACTAATATCCCCTTCTCTTTTAAGGCGCGAATGGCACCAATAGCAATCAAATCACTAGCGGCAAAAATCGCATCAAACGTAAGCCTTTTTTCTATTAATGCCATCGCCGCATCATAACCAGCACTTTCGGTGCTAATGGCTGAAATTTGCCGCTCAGCCACCACTGGTAATCCTGCGGTTTGTAAGGCTTTGACATGACCTAAATATCTGTCCCTAAATTCTGGGCTATGACTAGAGGCGTCACCTAAGAAGGCAAAAGCGCTACGGCCAAGGGAAATCAAATGTTCAGTGGCTATCAGGCCACCTTGGTGATTATCACAACCAATGGATAATACGGATTTATTGTTATGCTCGGCGCCCCAAATCACAAAATGAGTATGCTGAGCGAGTAACTTTTCAAGCTTCTGCTCGTAATCCATATAATCGCCGTAGCCCAGCAAAATAATGCCATCAGCTTTATTACTGTCTTCGTAGTCGGCATGCCAATCGCTAGAAAGCTGTTGAAATGAAACGAGTAAATCATACCCCTGTTGCGCAGTTGCCCGTGTTATTGAGCCTAACATCGACAGAAAAAATGGGTTGATAAGGGAATCATCATTAGTCGGGTCTTCACACAATAACAGCGCCAGAGTATGACTATTTTGGGTACGCAAATTACTGGCGTTTTTATCAACCTTGTAGTTAAGTTCCTTTGCAATTGCTTGGATCCGCTGACGGGTCTCTAAGTTGACAAGCGGGCTATTTCTGAGGGCTCGGGAAACCGTAGACTGGGATACACCAGCACGATAAGCAATATCAATTGAGGTCGCTTTCGATGCCATAACGGAGGTCACCATAATTATTATTTTGGGGGATACTAAAACAGTTCTAATGACTTGTATAGCCGAAGGGTTTACAACTGTCTAACAAGTTAACCGAGTTAATCTGCTTTAACCTATTGAAAGCTAAACTAACTTAACCGCACACCTTAACGCTGGGTGCTTAACCACGATAATGCGGCTTATGATTGTGTGACTAAAAACACAGACTAGAGAAAATAAATGCTTCAAAAAAACCGCTAACGCTATTCACAGCTTTGCATTCACTAATAATTAGCTGAGTCGCATTTATTTTCTCTTAACCAGATAGAAGTTAAATCCCTAATTCATCGAGTAAATCATCGGCGTCCACATTGGTATGATGTTGACTTATCGCGGGCTTGTCCGCCATTCGGCTCCAAGGAGTGCTTTCAACATTTGAAGCTTGCGTCCCACTCACGCCGTGCTGTTCGAGTAAGCTATCAGGGTCAAACTCCTCATCATATTCAAACTCATCCAGTTTGATAAATTCGGTCTTATCCATCGCAAATTCAAGGTAGAAAATGTGATTATTTTCGGTTTTAAAGGACACTCGCCTTGCTACAGCATCATCCAAGTTTGCATCAATAGAGATAGTCAACTCTTTGTTTATCGTTAACATTTTTGGCTGACTTTGGCTGATGGAAGTTTGTAATTCCTTAGAGACTTTATTAATAAAGTCACCTAAAATTTGGTTCATTAACTCCCCCATCACATTACCCACTTCATCAGAAGTATGGGAAAAGGCTAATTCCTCTTCAGGCATGCCCATATTGAGCATATAGCGACGGTAGATTTCGATAGCCGCAGCAGCGGAAAAGTTAATAACAACAAGCCCTGAAAATCCCCCATCAAAAATCGAAAAACATCCTAAGTCGGGTTTTAAGCGGGTACGGGTAATACTTTGTACCATACCAGCATGGCTCACATGGCTTGCGCTGGTACTCGATAATACATGGGCAACAGAGTGGCATAACTTCAACAATATATCGTCAGAAGTCACAATCGTATTTGTAGTCATAATTGATTCTCAAACATAACAGTTGATTAATCTTGCGCGTAAAACGGTAAAAAATCAAAATTAAAACAACTAATTAGATATAGTTATCATGATTGAATTTGTTAATAAATGGTAAGTTATTGAATTTAATAAATACTTCATCACATGCGATTAGACTGATGAAATATCCTCAAAATAAGCCATAAAATCAGCACTCAGGAGAAGGCCTGCAAAGATCCTGCTTAAGATCAAAGAAACCCCATATTGTTTACCAGTTTATATGAAATTTAACCCGCTAATATTCTATTAAAAAACATTCGCAGGTATATTGTTGAACATTATTTTTGCGCCCGAGGACTCCAGATGATCACTTTTTTGCGCCAATTCACCATTTTAAAACGTCTAATGATGATGTTAGTGATGGCGGCCATTGGAACTGTTTGTTTTGCAAGTTTTTCGATTAAAGAACAATACAGTAATTTGATCGAACAAAAATGGTTACAAATCGATGGTCAACTTGGCAGTATCCTCAGTGTGATAGACGTTTATCGCCAAGATGCTGTTAACGGAAAAATGAGCGAGCAAGAGGCTCAAAAAGCTGCTGCGAACCTCATTAACCAAACCCGTTATGCCGGGGTTGGTTACTTTATTCTGATTGATGACAACAACCAAATCCTAGCCCATGGTGAAAATGCCAGCCTAATCGGTACCTCTGCACAAAATTTCACACTCCCCGATGGCACTAATCCGCTGACTACGATGCTGTCTCAAGCTCGGCAACATGACAAAGCCATGCTGGAATATCCGATTGCTAATCCTGTTTCAAAAATTGTTGAAGACAAATTGGCCGAAGCCCGCTACTACCCACAATGGGGCTGGACTGTGATCACAGGGGCTTATCTCAGTGACGTAAAAGAGAGTCTATATAATGTGATGATCGACTATCTGATTATCATGTTTTTGATTTCTGTACCTATTTTTGCATTTTTCCTTGTTCTTAATCATTCGATTACCTCACCATTGAATGATGCTATTGAAGCCCTTGAAGATATCGCTCAAGGCGAAGGCGACTTAAGCCAGCGTTTAAGCACTCAAGGCAAAGATGAAGTTGCTCATCTCGCCCAAGCCTTTAACCTTTTCGCCCAAAAAATTGGCGATATGGTGGGACATTTGCAACCCCTGGGAAAATCGCTCGACAACGATGCTAAACAGTTAATGCTTGCCGTTGAGGAGTCGAACCAAAGTGCGGAACATATCCACCGTGAAACCGGTAGCGTAGCAACGGCAGTTAATCAAATGCTGTCTACAACCCATGAGATGGCGAGCAATACCCAGCAGGCCGCAGATGCCGCCACCAGTGTGAAAAATCAGGCACAGCAAAGTAAAGCTGTGATTGACAATACGGTGCGCGATACCGAGAAGTTGGTCCAAGAGCTTAAAGCATCAGCAGCAATCACTCAAAAATTGGGACAAGCCTCTGGTCAAATTGGCAGTATTTTGGATGTGATTCGGGGCATTGCTGAACAAACCAATTTGTTGGCACTTAATGCCGCCATTGAAGCTGCTCGTGCGGGTAGTCATGGCCGAGGATTTGCCGTTGTCGCAGATGAAGTAAGAGCCTTAGCCAATCGCACCCAAGACTCGACCAATGAGATCCAAAAAATTATCTCAGAAATTCAAACCGGTGTGGGCTCTGTGATGCAAAGCAATAGCCAAACACAACATCAATCAGAAGAATTGCAAGCTAAGGCTCAAGAGGCTGGGCAAGCCATGGCCGCAATTCTGGGGCTAATTGCCCACATCAGCGATATGAACACTCAGTTAGCGAGTGCGACAGAAGAGCAATCCCTCGTGACAGAGGAAATTAACCGTAATATCTGTAATATTTCAGAGCTAACCGAAGTGTCAGTAAAAGCCAATGACAGTAATAGCCGAGCAGCACAATCATTACAGGATATTAGCCAGGATATGTCCCATACCTTAGGGCAATTTAAAATCTAACCTAGCGAATGTTTTCAATAGCAAACAAGAGGACGTATAAAAACGTCCTCTCTTCCTTTAACATTAGTTAATGAAACGACACAACCAACCCTAGCATACGAAATGCAGGCGGATTGAGGATGAAGGTGAGAACCATGTCCTTTAAACAGGAATCCATGTTATAAGGTAAACTCCTAACTTGCATTCACCTCGCCAAAGGAGAACCGCCTATGCGTATGACCTTAGCCGTACATACCCGGCAATATACCATTCACAGTTTTAGCCCTAAGGCGCAAATTCCTACCGAAGTTTTTGCTGAAGAAGTGTATTTTATCTGCAAAACAGAAGAAGGTTTGACCTTGGTTGTGCCTAGTGAGCTTGCGCTTGATAGCTTAGAGCAAGAAACTAACTGGAGCTGTCTAGAAGTGTTAGGCCCTCTAGGATTTTCATTAACGGGTATTTTATCGAAAATTGCCAGCACCTTAGCCGATGTGCAAATCAGTATTTTCGCCCTTTCAACCTTTGATACTGACTATATTCTCGTGAAGAAAAATTGCCTCCAAGGCGCCATTGCTGCCTTAAAAAAGGCCGGTTATAAGATTATAGAGTCGAACGAAGCGCCATAATATCCATAAAGAGTTAAACCACTATGTACGAAAAATCTGTCACTATCACCGCAAAACATGGTATTCATACCCGCCCTGCGGCACTATTGGTGAAAGAAGCAAAGACCTTCGATTGCGACGTTTTGGTTGAATGTAACGGCAAGCAAGCCAGTGCTAAGAGCTTATTTAAGCTACAAACATTAGGTTTATACCATGGTGTCACTGTCAGGGTTTTCGCCGAGGGAGAGCAGGCGCAGGAAGCCGTCGAAAAAGTCTCGGCCTTGTTAATCACCTTAAGTTAGCGAACCGCCCAACATCATTAGGAATGACTATGTCGATAACGGGGATTATTGTGTCATCGGGTATAGCCTTCGGTAAGGCTTTACACCTTAATCATTGCGAAAACCACCTCGACTATCGCCCAATTCCGCTCTCTAGGATCCCGCAGCAACAAAGTAAGTTTCTTAAGGCGTTACAAACACTGAAACAACAGCTCAGTCTTAGCCAAACTAAGCTCGATCCTGACAGCGAAAACTACCAACTGATTGAAGCCGATTTATTACTCCTTGATGATGAAGAACTGATAGAACAAGTCAAAGAAGCCATTCGCACCTTACAACTTTCCGCCAGTGTGGCTGTTGAGCGAATATTTGCCCATCAAGCCAATGAACTCGAGTCCCTAGACGATCCCTATTTAGCCAATCGTGCCCAAGATGTTCGATGCCTTGGCCAGCGCATAGTCACTGCGATTAATGGCCGTTTGGACCAAGGTTTAACTCACCTGAGTGAACCGACGATACTGCTAGCACAGGATCTCACCCCAGCAGAATTTGCCTTGCTCCCTAAAGAGCACATCAGCGGTATTGTGCTTAAAACCGGTGGACTCACCAGTCATACCGCTATTTTGGCCCGTGCAGCAGGTATACCCGCTATTTTAAGTTGTCAGTTCGATGCAGAGCTCATCCCTAATGGCACCCCATTAGTGCTCGATGCAATAAGTGGAGCGCTTTATGTCAATCCGGAGCCTGAGCAACAAGCTCGTTTAACCGTGACCCTGCACCATGAACAAGCAAGACGTCAGGCACTTCAAGCTTATCGCGATGTTCCGGCTCAAACACAGGACGGACATCAGGTTCGCCTGCTGGCAAACGTCGGCAATTTGAATGAGATCACCCATGTCAAAGATGAAGGGGCCGATGGAATAGGCTTATTCCGCACTGAATTTATGTTAATGCATACCAGCACCCTGCCGGATGAAAAAGCCCAGTACAATCTTTACTGTGAGGCACTGCATGCTCTAGGTGGTAAAACTTTTACGATCAGAACCTTAGATATTGGCGCCGATAAAGAACTCCCCTGTTTATGCCAAGACATAGAAGATAATCCCGCCTTAGGACAACGTGGGGTGAGATACACCTTAGCGCACCCAGAATTATTTAAGACCCAACTTCGTGCCATTTTACGGGCAGCAAATCACGGTCCAATTCGCTTAATGTTTCCTATGGTCAATCAAGTCGAAGAGTTGGATGAGATATTTACGCTTATCGCCGAATGCCAGGATGCCCTCGAAGACGAAGAAAAAGGCTATGGTGAACTGAGTTATGGCATAGTGGTAGAAACGCCCGCGGCGGTGTTGAATTTAGCCTCTATGCTACCAAGGCTGGATTTTGTCAGCATAGGCACCAATGATTTAACGCAATATGCCATGGCAGCAGACCGCACCAACCCACAACTGACACGGGATTATCCTTCCCTCTCACCTGCGATTTTAAGCTTGATAAACATGACAATCATTCAAGCCAAGGCAGCCGAGGTCACAGTATCACTCTGTGGTGAATTAGCCAGCTCGCCACACATCGCTCCGCTACTCGTGGGAATGGGGCTGGATGAACTCAGCGTTAACTTAAGCTCATTACTAGAGGTGAAAGCAGCCATTTGCCAAGGTGAACTGGCGAAATTTTCTGCGTTAGCGCACACTGCGATGCAGCAAAATAGAATTTCAGATCTGCAACAGTGTATAACAAACTGTAAATAGTACATTTAATTGGTTATGCTGCTTTACAGACCAACACAGAACAACAAAAACAAGCAAAGGGGCACCACATTATGGGATTTTTAAGCCGCATAAGGCGATTGGTATCAGGACAGCCACAACTTGCTGGTGGCATTATGGTCTACGCCCCCGTCAATGGGGAAATAGTCGCGATTGAAAAAGTCCCCGATGTCGTTTTTGCAGAAAAAATTGTCGGTGATGGCATTGCTATCGCGCCTAAGGGCGACACGATTGTTGCACCTATTGATGGTACTATCGGTAAAATATTCGAAACTAATCATGCCTTTAGTATTGAATCACCTCAAGGATTAGAACTATTTGTTCACTTTGGTGTTGGCACTGTCGAGCTAAGAGGGCGTGGTTTTAGTCGTTTAGCCGAAGAAGGTCAAGAGGTCAAAGTAGGCGATCCGATTTTGTCATTTGATATCGAGTATCTTAAAGACCAAGTAGACAGCTTACTCACGCCCGTGGTGCTTGCCAATATGGAAGATGTGAAGTATTTAGACAAAGCTCAGGGGAGTGTCACTGCGGGCAAAGATCCTATTTTTACGGTGCAACTTTAACAATTAATCCAGTGTTAATTAGCAGTCCATTTAAGATCCATACCTTAGCTAATCCCCTTTTCTCCGTTAATCATACCGCTGGTAGTTTGCTGACACTGCCAGTGGTCACATTCGCAGCATTAACCTAAGCAAAAACAGCAGCACCTCAAACAGCTAATCGACCTAATATCCATTAATAGTGATAAATTCAGTATTTTCGGTAATAGGTAATTGGCCTAAGCGTGATAATTCTTGTTTGAGTTTACTCATCATATCCATCTGTTTAGCTGAAGGCGGTAAATGTATTTTAACAATCCGTATAGCCGCGATGGACTTATAGTCAATCACCCGTCTTACAAATACGCAGTCTTTTGCCTGTATTTGAGATATCACTTCATTTGATACTTCATAATCCAATGGAAAATCAGCCTCGCCTACCAGCCGTAATTGTAGGTAAACACAGTGTGACGCTAAAAGACTAATGCATTCACGCCATTTGGTATTGTTCATCATAACTCATTGTCGTTATCTTTAATGCTGAATAGTATATATTTTTCAGATAGATAAATCATAGATTGCAATCTAAAAATAAAAGGCCAAGTGTGGAGAGCACTTGGCCTTTGACTGGAGATGAAATATTACACGCGATTAGAAACCTTCAACGCCCGCCATATCGGGAAGATGATGGGCAATACCTTTGTGGCAATCAATACAGGTCTTCTCACCACTGGCCAGCGATGTGGAGTGCATCTGCGCGGCGCGTGGTGACTGCCTAGTAAAGTCCATATAGGTAAAGTTATGGCAATTTCGACACTCGAGCGAGTCATTTGCCTTTAACCTTGCCCATTCATGTTCAGCCAGCTCGCGACGTTTACTCTCAAACTTTTCGCGGGTATTGATGGTACCAAACACTTTACCCCACACTTCTTTCGATGCCTGCATCTTACGGGCAATTTTATCGGTCCAGTTGTGTGGCACATGGCAGTCAGGGCAAGTTGCACGCACCCCACTACGGTTAGTGAAATGGATAGTCGACTGTAACTCTTGGTAGACGTTATTTTCCATTTCATGGCAACCAATACAAAAGGCTTCTCTGTTCGTGGCTTCAAGCGCAGTGTTAAAGCCCCCCCAAAAGATCACCCCTGCCACAAAGCCACCTAAGGTTAGAAACCCTAAACTGTAGTGCACACTCGGACGATTGAGCACTTGCCAGATCTTTTTAAGTTTATCTAACATGCTGACTCCTAGTGTTTTTTCTGCTCAGTGTTCGCTTTAATCAGATGATCCATATCCACAAAGTCGTTCTCGACCAGTAATTTGGCATCCAGTTGCGGCACATGGCACTGAGTACAGAAATAACGCCTTGGTGAAAGCTCAGCTAAAAAGTTGTTATCCCTATCCATATAATGGGTCACGCTCACCATGGGTGCTTGCGAATCTCCAGTGCGTTGTCTTGCATGGCACGCCATACATTTATTGACCTTAAGATCGAGCTGATAGCCATCGATCTTATGCGGGATCACGGGTGGCTGCATTGGGTAGTTACGCACCTCTTTGATATCTTTATTCAGCACCGCCTGCATCGCGGGCGGTGTTGGCTCAACGTTAATCGGCGCCTGACGTAAGGTATCGATCTTATCCTCAGGAATACTGGCTGCAGTCACACTTGTCATCATCAGGGCTGAAAAGACAAGCGCACTAAATGCTGAAGCTAATTTGAATGTTTTCATCCTGTACTCCTTATACCTTGACGATTTTCACGGCGCATTTCTTAAAGTCGGTTTGTTTCGACAGTGGATCTGTCGCATCCAAGGTGACTTTATTAATGAGCTGACTGGCATCAAACCAAGGTACAAATACCAGACCCACTGGCGGCTTGTTACGACCACGGGTTTCGACACGGGTTTTGATTTCACCACGGCGAGACACGACTCGAACTTCATCACCACGGCGTAAGCCACGTTTTTTGGCATCTTCTGGATGCATAAAACACACTGCATCGGGGAAGGCACGGTAAAGCTCAGGCACACGTTGGGTCATCGAGCCCGAATGCCAGTGTTCAAGTACACGACCCGTGGATAACCAAATATCGAACTCTTCATCAGGAGACTCTGCTGGTGGCTCATAGGGCAGCGCAAAAATCACCGCACGGCCATCAGGATGTCCATAAAACTCAAAGCCTTTACCCGGTTTAACATAGGGATCCGTTCCCTCACGGAAACGCCATTGGGTTTCTTTGCCATTAACAACTGGCCAGCGAAGGCCATGGGCTTCGTGATAAGCATCAAACGGGGCCAAATCGTGACCATGACCACGACCAAAGGTGGCATATTCTTCAAACAACCCTTTTTGAACATAGAAGCCGAAATGTTTAGCTTCATTGTTCAGATACTTAGGATCAGTATCTGCCAACGGGAACTTATCGACATTGCCGTTTTGGTACAGCACTTCAAAGAGGGTTTTGCCTTTAAATTGCGGGTTTGCGGCTAAGACTTCCTTCGGCCAGACTTCGTCGGTGGTGAAGCGTTTAGAAAACTCCATCAACTGCCACAGATCTGAGTGTGATTCGCCCGGCGCCTGCACCATTTGATGCCAGAATTGGGTGCGACGCTCAGCATTACCATAGGCACCCTCTTTCTCAACCCACATCGCAGTTGGCAGAATTAAGTCCGCAGCTTGGGTCGTCACTGTGGGATACGCATCGGACACCACAATAAAGTTGGCAGGATTGCGATAGCCAGGTAAGCCTTCCTCATTGATGTTCGGGCCAGCCTGCATATTGTTGTTCACTTGTACCCAGTAGCAGTTCAAGTCGCCATCTTTTAAGCGGCGGTTTTGTTCTACAGCGTGATACCCAGGTTTTGGTGGAATAATACCGCTGGGGATTTTCCAAATTTCTTCGGCGTGTTTTCGATGCTCAGGGTTAGTTACCACCATATCCGCGGGTAAACGGTGGGAGAAGGTTCCCACTTCGCGAGCCGTACCACAGGCAGAAGGTTGGCCAGTTAACGAGAACGGGCTGTTACCGGGAGTCGAAATCTTACCTGTCAGTAAGTGGATGTTATAAATCAGGTTGTTACACCACACACCACGGGTATGTTGGTTAAAGCCCATGGTCCAGAACGAGGTGACCTTGGTATCGGGATCGGCATAGAGTTTGGCCAATTCGATAAGTTTAGCCTCAGGCACACCCGACATCTTACTGACCTTCTCCACCGTATATTCGGCGACAAAGGCCTTAAAGGTATCGAAATCAATCGGAGTCGAATCCCCTGCCGTTTTCACGTTTTTGGCTTTCTGCTCCAGCGGATGGGTTGCACGTAAACCATAGCCGATATCCGTGGTACCTTGGCGGAAGTTAACGTGCTTCTTCACAAAGTCCCAGTTTACTTTATCGTTTTGAATGATGTAGTTGGCGATAAAGTTCAGGATGGCTAAGTCAGTTTGCGGCGTAAATACAATCGGTAAATCCGCCAAGTCGAAGGAGCGATGCTCAAACGTCGAGAGTACCGCAACCTTCACATGGGATGCGCTTAAACGGCGGTCAGTCACTCGAGTCCATAGGATCGGGTGCATTTCAGCCATGTTGGAGCCCCACAGCACAAAGGCATCGGCCGCTTCCATATCATCGTAACAGCCCATAGGCTCATCGATACCGAAGGTACGCATAAAGCCGACCACGGCTGACGCCATACAGTGACGCGCATTCGGATCAATGTTGTTAGAGCCAAAGCCCGCCTTCATTAGTTTAACCGCGGCATAGCCTTCCCAGACGGTCCACTGGCCCGAGCCAAACATTCCAACTGCGGTAGGACCTTTAGCTTTGAGGGTTTCTTTCCATTTTTGCGCCATGATATCAAACGCGCTGTCCCAGCTAATGGGAGTAAATTCACCGTGCTTGTCGTACTTGCCATCGGTCATTCTGAGCATTGGCGTGGTCAAACGATCGCTGCCATACATAATTTTCGACAGGAAGTAACCTTTAATACAGTTAAGGCCGCGGTTCACTTCGCTGTTTGCATCGCCGTGGGTCGCAACCACTTTGCCATCACGTGTCGCAACAATCACAGAGCAGCCCGTACCACAGAAACGGCAAGGCGCTTTGTTCCACTCTAATTTGGTTTGCTCTGAGCTAGTAATTAAATTGCTGGCTGATGCCGGCAGCGCTAAGCCTGCGGCGCTCGCTGCTGCAATCACCGCATTGGCTTTAATAAAGTCACGTCTATTCATGTTCATTCTTCACCCTCTTCGAGCTGTTCACTCTGGTGGTAAACCATAGTGGCGGACAAGACGCCAGGAATGGCATTAATCTGTTCGATACCGTCCATTAAGGCACGTTGGGAGTTACCTTCAAGTACAACGACGAGTTTTACTTCGTTATTGACAGAGAGTTCGGCATTCTCAATCGCCATAATGTGTTGCCTAACATCCGCCATCTTATTTGGCATGACTTGCACCACGAGACTTGTGATATGCAGCTCTTTGCTCATCCGACACTCCGCTTTAATTCTGTTGTTATTATTTTGTATTGACTCAACCAGCCCCAGGTGGGCCGGTAAAGATCTGGCTAAACCATATGGCAAATCCCAATCCACTCACCAACAACACGGATAAGAGGGGGGCGAGAAATACGGTTAAAAAGATAAAAATTTTCAGTTCTAAGGATTTTTCTGCTGCGCTGTTAGCACTCATGCGTCCTCCAAGAGGTTCATTCCTGTGATGGATTACTCTGATCACTACAGGATTTATAGGTATCTCTATTGCATCTTTGATCCACCAATTGATCATAGCGTTAAGGTGTTAACAAACTGTATACCTCAAAATCGGTAAACCCTTTGATGCTTGATCCAGATCATCAATTTGGCGATAGATTTAATTAGATCATGGTTTTTGAGCGTTTTTTCAGATTGTAAACAGGTTGATTAGTTATGTTTTTTTATTAACCAATTGCTAAAGCATGGAAAAGAGATAGGCGTTAGGCAACTAAACCGCACAAGATTTAAACAAAATATTCCTTAAGGAGTATTAGGGGATGGTAAAGGAAGGCACAAATTACCGATTATCTGCAGCGAAATTGGCTTAACATCTTCGTCAAATCGTTAACTCGCTCAAGATATAGCTGTATTAGCTAACTGTTTATCAATTAAAAGCCATTAGGGGCCATTCATTCGCTACCTACTTTGCCCTTTGGGGTTAGCCTGTGATAGCCCATAGCAAACAATCACGCCTGCAACAACATGCTGATCGCGGCTAATTATAGTTAGGTGAAAATGAGCAATAAAAAAGCCGAACCCTAAGGTTCGGCTGTTAATGCTAAAGATGATGCATTATGCATAACTGACTGAATCTACAGTTTCAGTCAGTTATGTATCAACATCATTAACTCAGCAGGATATGGTTTAAGATCCGCTTTTCCGAGATGGGATAAGCCGTTCCCAGCGCTTGGGCAAAGCAAGACACCCGGTACTCTTCAATCATCCAACGGGCTTCAATCAATGCCGCAGGCACGGGCTGTGAGCGTGGCACCTTAGCAAGTTGAGCCGCTAAAGCCTCTTGCACTTTCGTGATACTCTGCATATGCAAGCGGTCACGGGTCGGGTCTACAGGTAATTTATCGATGCGGATTTCAATCGCCTTTAAGTAACGCGCCACATCGGCTAAACGCTTCCAACCGCAGGCCTCAACAAACCCCTTAAAGACTAATTGGTCCAATTGGCTTTGAATATCACTCATCGCAAAAGCGATATCTAAGCTGATTTTACCCTTAGTCCGCTTTTTAATGCCTTGGTAGAGCGTCAAAATCTGCTCCACTTTTAGGGCGATTTGCTCTGCAGTTGGATTCAGCTCTTGGCGCACCCAATCCTTGGCCGCATCAAACTGGACGGCATCGCGCACATCCAGCGCCTTTTCATCAAGCAACTGCTGCACGGCTGCGGCAATAATGTCATCAATCAGAATTTGCACTTGGCCAAATGGATTGAAATACATCGCCAGTTTGGCCTTGTTGGGCAGTGCCTGTTGCAGGTGTTTTACCGGCGATGGAATGTTGAGTAACAACAAGCGACGTAGGCCTTGACGGTGCGCCGCCTCTGCCTCAAATTCATCATCAAATAATTTGATGGCAACTGAATCTTTATTGTCAATCAAGGCGGGGAATGCCCGCACTTGATAGTTACCCTTACGCTGCTCAAATTGCTTAGGTAAGTCACCAAATGACCATTCGGTGAGCGCTTCTTTCTCAATGCCCTTATCCGCCACCTGACGAATCGCCTTCGCGACCACGCCCTGTAATTCCGCTTTGAGGGTATCAAGCACCCGCCCCTGTGCCACTAACTTGCCCTTATCGTCCTCAATCTTAAAATTCATTTGTAAATGCACTGGCATCTGCGAAACATCAAAATCTTCGGGATTGACGCGCGTGCCACTCATACGCAGCAGCTGTTTGCACATGGCGTCGAGTAAACTGGCGCTAAAGGGCTGCATCGCCTGTACGCAGGCTCGGGCATAATCGGGCGCAGGCACAAAGTTACGTCTTAGTCCCTTAGGCAAAGACTTAATCAGGGCGACGCATTTCTCCTCACGCATCCCCGCCACGAGCCAATCGAAATCCGTATCATCGATTTGATTGAGTAGCGCCACTGGAATATGCACAGAAACGCCATCATCACTCGCCGCAGGATCAAAGTGATAACTCAGTTGCAAGCGGATATTGCCCTTGTGCCAAGTATCGGGGAAATCGAGCGCCGATATGTGATCGGCACTGCGCTGCATCAATAGCGACTTATTAAAATCGAGTAAATCGGGCTGAGTTCGGCGCGCTTCTTTCCACCAGCTAAAGAACTTAGGCGCGTTATAGATGCCTTCGGGGATACGCGGCTCATAAAAGTCCATCAACACTTGTTCATCGACCAAAATATCGCGGCGACGGGACTTGTGCTCGAGCGCTTCGACATCCTCCAATAACTTTTGGTTAGCGATAAAAAAGGCTTCTTTGGTCTGTAACTGCCCTTCGGCGAGCGCGCTACGGATAAAGATCTCCCGCGCTTCAACAGGATTAATCGGCCCGTATTGTACGCGGCGGCGATGCACCACGGTCAAACCGTAAAGCACTTGGTTTTCAAAGGCAATCACACTGC
>NZ_JTLE01000094.1:2550495-2564577 GCF_000798835.1 Shewanella sp. ZOR0012 | reverse complement strand
GATCTTTATTTGAGGCGGGTTTCCGAGCCGTTTTAGGTCAGCAGGTGAGCGTAGTGCAGGCCACTAAGTTACTCAATTTATTGGTCGAAGCCTATGGCGAACGTTTTAGCTTAAACGGGCAAGAGTATCGCTTGTTCCCTACACCGCAGCTGATCCGTCATGCATGCCTCGATGAGCTTAAAATGCCTGGCGCGCGCAAACTGGCGCTCAATGCGCTTGCTGCGTTTATCTGTGAACACCCAGAAGCCACAGCCGATGAGTGGATTAGGGTAAAAGGCATTGGCCCCTGGACCATTGCCTATGCCAAATTACGTGGGCTTGGCGATCCAAATATCTTCCTGCACACGGATTTAATTGTGAAAAAGCAATTACTGGCGACGATGGGTGAGCAGACAGGGTTAGATACTGAAGCGCAAAAACAACTGGATTATTCAGCGATTGTTGAGCGGATAAGTGCAGATATCGCCCCTTGGGGGAGTTATTTGACCTTCCTGCTGTGGTCCAATGCATAGGACATTTCAGGCCATGTTTATTGATTCAGTACCGAGGCTCTATATGAGAGCCACTATTTGAAACACAGTACGAAAACACTGTACTAAAGCCGTTGACGAGAACCA
Source organism: Shewanella sp. ZOR0012 (assembly GCF_000798835.1). Classification (NCBI taxonomy): domain Bacteria; kingdom Pseudomonadati; phylum Pseudomonadota; class Gammaproteobacteria; order Alteromonadales; family Shewanellaceae; genus Shewanella; species Shewanella sp. ZOR0012. The sequence goes on along the minus strand of NZ_JTLE01000094.1, from coordinate 2,563,960 downwards.
CTATGAGCCCGAATTTATCGCAACTGATTAGCGCCCCAACGGCCAAAGATTATCAGCCCTGCGCTGTCGATATTTTAAGTACCCCTGTGGGAGTACTACAACTTAATGCCAATGCCTACGGATTGAGCCATTTAACGGTCGTCGGGTCGAGTCGTACCGAGATCCCCCTAAAGGTCGCAAGTGATGACGAACTGGTGCGGGCTAAAAGTCATATTGATCAGGCAAAGGCGCAGCTTCTGGATTATTTTCGCGGTAAGCTAACCCAGTTCCACTTAAGCTTAGCGCCCAAAGGAACCGAATTTCAGCAGCAGGTGTGGCAGGCCTTGGTGCAGGTCGGTTATGGCCAGAGTTGCAGTTATGGCGAGATCGCCCAGCGTATCGCAAAACCCAAAGCCGTTCGGGCAGTTGGCGCGGCTAATGGTGCCAACCCCATCGCGATTATTGTGCCCTGTCACCGTATCATTGGTAAAAATGGTCAATTAACGGGTTATGCCTATGGACTTACGATGAAACAGCAACTGTTAATGCTGGAATCGACAAGCAAGGGCGCGCATTTTACGTTAGAATAGCGGTCATATTTGTTATTGATGAGCCATGTAATTTTTTATGACCCAAGCTTCTTCCGCCGTTGCCAGCTTTGCCGAACTTGGCATTATTGCCCCCTTATTTAATCGACTCTCTGAGCTGGGTTATGTTTTTCCCACTCCGATACAAGCGGCTACCATTCCTGCCGTACTCAGTGGACAGGACGTGTTAGCAGGGGCGAATACAGGTTCTGGAAAAACCGCTGCTTTTGCAGTGCCGTTATTGCAGCGATTGAGTGAAGCAAAAAGTGCTGATAAGTCAGCAGGCCAAGTGCGGTGTTTGGTGCTCGTACCTACCCGCGAATTGGCGCAACAAGTCGCCGACAGCTTTTTATCCTATGCATCCCACTTCAATGGCCAACTTAAGATAGTCGCGGCCTTTGGTGGTGTGTCTGTCAATCTGCAAATGCAAAGCTTACGCGCTGGCGCCGATGTGTTGGTCGCAACTCCTGGGCGTTTACTGGATTTATTAGCCAGCAATGCGCTTAAGTTAAATCGCGTCTCGGCCTTAGTGCTGGATGAAGCGGACCGCATGTTAAGCCTTGGGTTTACTGATGAATTAAATCAAGTGCTTGAGGCGCTCCCTGCCAAAAAACAAACCTTACTGTTTTCGGCGACATTCCCCGAAGAAGTGCGCGCGCTAACGACCCAATTACTCCATCAACCGCTTGAGTTTCATCTGCAAAGTGAGCAAGAAAGCACCATTGTGCAGCGTGTGATAACCGTTAACCGCGAGCAAAAAACAGCGTTATTGGCCCATTTGATTAAACAGCATCAATGGTCACAGGCGTTAATTTTTGTCAGTGCTAAAAATACCTGTAACCACCTCGCGCAAAAGTTGTCAAAACGGGGAATTAGCGCCGAAGTCTTCCATGGCGATAAAGCTCAAGGTGCGCGGACTCGCGTCCTTGATGGGTTTAAAAATGGTGACATTAGTGTGCTAATTGCGACTGATATCGCAGCCCGTGGTATTGATATTGATAAACTCCCCGTCGTGATTAACTTTGATTTACCAAGAAGTCCAGCCGATTATATGCACCGTATTGGTCGTAGCGGTCGTGCGGGCGAGGCGGGCCTCGCGGTGACTTTAATTTCCCATGAGGAATATCACCACTTTGGTGTGATTGAAAAGAAAAACAAAATCAAACTAGTGCGTGAACAAATCCCCGGATTTGAAGCCAATGCTGAAATACCGCTGGATGTGTTAGCGCAGGAAAAACCTCAGGCCAAGCCCGAAGGCTCTGGCAAGAAAAAGCGTAAACAGTTACCCGTGGCGAATGTTGAGTTTTGGGGTAAAAAGTCTTAATTCCTCAGGTGTGAGTTATGCTTAGCATATCTTCAGGTTGTTTCGAATTGGTTTGGTAGAGGCAGTATGCAGCATTTATTTTGGTTAGTTGAAGGTAAAATCGCGGGCCGCAGTGGCCCTAATAAGGACCCTTGGGATTTAGCAGAGCTTAAAGCATCGGGGATCCGCGCCGTGTTATCCGTTAATGGCGGAGAAGGCTGCGAGCCCGGTAGTTTTCAGCACCATGGTTTGCGTTATGAATGTATCCCGTTTTCCAGAAACGTGCCGCCACAGGAAGGGGATATCGCCATTTGTGTCGCCCAATTACCTAGAGCGCTAGCCTTTATTCAACAATGTGAAGCCGATGATTTACCCGTGTTAATCCATTGCCGTTCGGGAAAAGATCGTACCGGGCTCATTATGGCTTATTACCTCATGGTTAATGGTGCTGCGCCGTTGCATGCCGTTAGCCAAGTGCGCAGCATTCGCGACATTGCTTTTAGCGCTGAGGGGTGGGATCAGTTTGCCTTCGATGTGCTCTATGCTTTGCAGGATTAGTCCTTGAGAAGGGAAGATTGTTCCAAAGATAAAGTAATTGGCTGATTTGATCACATTTGACCTTAGTCATCACTTTTAAGGCATGTTAAGGTTAATATACTGGCAGTTTAATTTGAGTGAGCGCTTAGTTTTATCATGAAAAGTAAGGCAAATCAGTCACAAGGGCTACTCCTTTTTCGGTTATCTCAACATCAGGTATTTGCCTTAGGCACGCTCAAAATTCGTGAATTAGTGCCTTACACGCCGCTGAGTAAAATTCCTCAATCTCATCCGACAATCATGGGTGCCGCGACCATTCGTGGTCATACCATCCCGGTCGTGGATATGGCGGCTGCCATTGGTTATCGGCCAATCAGTGATGACGAACGTAAACATTGCTATATCATCATTACTGATTGCCAGCGCATGATTATCGGCTTTTTAGTGCGCGCCATTGATAAGATTATTGAGTGCAATTGGCGTGACATTGAAGCGCCATCGGCAAATTTAGGGAGAAATGCCTTTTTAACTGGGGTGACGCGCTACGATAACCAGTTAGTGCAGTTACTTGACGTGGAGCTGTTACTGTCTAAGGTGTTCCCCGATGCACCTGAGGCCAATCGAGCAATCCTAACGGATGTGCAGCGGGAGAAGTTAAAACCCATGCGGATTCTGTTGGTCGATGATTCTAAGGTGGCCCGCAAGCAACTTTCCGATGCGCTCGATAGTATTAATATTCCCTATTTCGTGACCCCTGATGGAAGAGAAGCGCTCTCTATTATGGAGCAGGCGGCTGCTGAGCGTCACCCGATTGATATTTTAGTTAGTGACATCGAAATGCCGGGGCTCGATGGCTATGAACTGGCATTTGAAGTCCGAGATAATCCACTGTTGGCTAATGCTTATATTATTCTCCATACCTCGTTGTCCAGCGAAATCAGCGTCAGCCAAGCCCATCAAGTAGGGGCAAATGAGGCGCTGACTAAGTTTGATGCCCATGAGCTTGTGGAAGCCATGCTACGGGGGGCTGATTTAGCGGCTAAGCGGTCAAATTAGAGCGTGTTGGATTTTTGTAAGGGTTTTGCAGGGACTGGGTAATTTAATTCGCTTATTTCCCTGCAAAGCTAGACAAGTTCCATCACATCCTATAAAACCTTATTGGCCTCAATTTTGAAGGTGTGGGATGGGGAAACTCAGCCGAAATATAATAACGATAGGTTAAGTAATGAAACAAGAATCATCTTTTTTAGCCAAGTTGGCTAATAGCAGTTTGGTGCTGCAAATTCTCGTCGGGATTATCGCTGGTGTCGCTTTAGCCAGTTTTTCACATGAATGGGCCAAACAAGTCGCTTTTTTAGGTAGTTTATTTGTTGGTGCATTAAAAGCGATAGCGCCTATTCTAGTCTTTATTCTCGTGGCATCCTCCATTGCGAATCAAAAGAAAAATACTCAAACGAATATGCGCCCAATCGTGGTGTTGTACTTATTGGGTACCTTTGCTGCTGCATTAACCGCTGTGATTTTAAGTATGATGTTCCCGACTAATCTGGTGTTAGTTGCGGGTGTTGAAGGCACCAGTCCGCCACAGGGAATTGGTGAGGTGATTAACACCCTGTTGTTTAAACTGGTTGATAACCCCGTGAATGCCCTGATGACGGGGAACTATATTGGTATTTTGGCTTGGGGTGTGGGTCTTGGCTTAGCCTTACATCATTCGAGTGATTCAACCAAACAAGTGTTTGCGGATGTGAGCCATGGTATTTCGCAAATGGTGCATTTTATCATTCGGTTAGCGCCTATTGGTATTTTCGGTCTAGTTGCTGCCACATTTGCTGAAACCGGTTTTGCGGCAATTGCGGGCTACGCTCAGTTATTAGCCGTATTGCTCGGTGCGATGGCTATTATCGCCTTAATTATTAACCCGCTGATTGTTTACGTTAAAATCAAACGTAATCCCTATCCACTTGTGATCCGCTGTCTGCGTGAGAGTGGTGTGACGGCATTTTTCACCCGCTCAAGTGCGGCCAATATTCCAGTGAATATGGCATTGTGTGAAAAGTTAAATCTGCACGAAGATACTTATTCAGTCTCTATCCCGTTAGGGGCAACCATCAATATGGGCGGCGCTGCGATTACGATTACCGTACTGACTTTAGCAGCGGCACATACTTTGGGGATTCAAGTTGATCTGCTGACTGCCTTGCTGCTTAGCGTGGTAGCTGCGATTTCTGCCTGTGGTGCATCTGGTGTGGCGGGTGGTTCGTTATTGCTTATTCCGCTTGCTTGTAGCTTGTTTGGCATTTCTAACGATGTGGCGATGCAAGTGGTTGCTGTTGGTTTTATTATCGGCGTGATCCAAGATGCAGCCGAAACGGCACTGAATAGCTCTACGGACGTGATTTTTACCGCTGCTGCTTGTGAAGCCGCTGAAAACAAAGCTAAACTTGGATAAAGTGTGCTGTTGTTAGTGTAGAAGAAAGTATCATAGGAGCAGTCACTTCGGTGGCTGCTTTTTTTATGGGAGTAGTTATGATCCTTTTCGATTTTAAAGAGTTAAATGCGGCAAAGTCTTGGTATGGCGTTAATGATACTGTGATGGGCGGTTTGTCACGCAGTAAGCTCACCATCTCTCCGTTAGGCTATGGGATGTTTAGCGGCCATGTGTCACTCGCCAATGGTGGCGGGTTTGCCTCGGTGCGCTGTGAGTTTGAACCCAAAAATGTGAGTGAATTCACTGGGATTTATCTCGAACTCGACCGTGATAGAAGCAAGCACTACAAAGTGAATCTCAAAGATGCCGACACGCCGCAGAGTACGGTTTATCAAGCACCGATGCCTGATGCTAAGCATCAGTCTTTTGGCGTTAATGGTGGCAGTATTATTCACTGGCAACGTATTGAAATCCCCTTTACGGCGTTTCATCCCCAGTGCCGTGGCAAGCCGATTGAGCGTGCTGAGATTGATTTGAGCCGTCTCACAAGTATTGGGCTAGTGATTGGTGCGCAGCAAAGTGGTGATTTTGCATTAAAAATTAAATCAATAGGCTGTTATTGAGTCATAAGGGGATAAGCTAATGCTTGTCCCCTTAATCTACTGTTACACGCTCAACTCAGCGCGATTTAGGCTCCCACAATCCCTAGGGGCTTAGCATGTTCCCATGCACCGCGGGTAAAGTCGGGAAAGTTTACTGAGTTACTGCGATTATTGAGTGATTGTTCACTTAAAATATTGACCACAGACCAAGCCGCACCATCATAGACATCCTGATCGAGTGCCTCGCCGTTACGTAGGCAATAGATCATTCGCCAAAGCATCACAAAATCCATGCCACCGTGACCGCCGTTGATTTCGGCTTCTTTACCAATACGTTGCCACAGTGGGTGATCGTATTTGTCATACCACTTTTGCATGTCCATATCCCATTCGTGGTAACTCTGACCAAACCCCCCATTTTCGATTGCGATACGATTAGGGAAGCCAGCAAACACACCGTTAGTGCCTTGGATTAGATTATGGCGACTGTAGGGTCTTGGGGTGGTGGTATCGTGTTGAACCATAATGGTTCTGCCTTTCACGGTTTTAATCAGGCTAGTGCTCATATCGCCATTAATGTATTTGAGCTGATTACGTTCATGATCGGCCGGAAATTCTCGCTTAGCATATAAAGCACGACCTAAAGCTGGCGAACTCATGGAAGTCAGGTAATCGAATCTGTCACCACGGTTGATATTCATATACTGGGAAATAGGCCCTAAACCGTGAGTGGGATATAAATTACCATTGCGTTTAGTATGCCAATAAGTACGCCATGAGCCGGTTTTATGATCAATTTCTTTCATTTGCCAGCGCAGTTCATGGATATAAGCGGCTTCGCCGTGGAGTAATTCGCCAAATAAGCCTTGGCGTACCATGTTAAGCACCATCAGTTCTTCACGGCCGTAATTGACGTTTTCCATCATCATGCAGTTTTTCTGGGTACGCTCGGCGGTATCGATGATTTGCCAGCACTCTTCGACTGTGAGGGCGAGTGGTACTTCAACAAAGGCGTGTTTACCACTTTCCATAGTGTCGATAGCCATTGGAGCATGCCATTCCCACGGAGTGGAAATAATCACAATATCGATGTCATCACGGTTTAATAGCTCGCGATAGCTCAGATCATTGCCGGTATAGATCGCAGGTTTTGGCCGTTTTTGTTTAACGATATGCTCAACCGCTCTATCAATAACCGCTTGGTGCGTATCGCAAATGGCTTTTAGCTCCACGCCGTCTAAGTGACAAAACTGTTCGACATGGCTAAATCCACGCTCTCCCACACCGATAAAACCAACTCTAACCACCTCCATTTTAGGGGCAATGAGTCCAATAACTGATTTCCCGCGACTGGGTTTCGGGGCAACGTTACTGGCGGTAGCATCGAGGGCAATATTGGCCGTAACAAGGCCGGCAGTGACCGCGCCAGCGGCTTTCAGAAAATGGCGGCGATGAATATTGTGCATAGGCTTCCTGCTTTATTGTTGTTTATTTGTAGGGCGATTTTAATCCATCTTGTTATATCAGAATCTCACTGTAAGTGGACATTAAAAGATGTAACAAGCTCATTCATACGTAATTAAATAAACCGTATTGCAACAGGTTATTTATCTTTACTTTAGCGATAGGTAAATAGTGATAAAGATCGCGTTTTTATTTTCTAATTAAGCTACACTGCCCATTAATTAATCAAGCTAAATTATCTTTTAGTTTTTAAATGTTTAGCAAATTAAATTTAACCAAAAAATTACATTTTTTGATGAGTTTGACGTAATTTGCGACTCGGGGGAGTAAAGCGGTAAATGGGTTCTATGCTTAATGTACTACCACAACTGACGTTCACTTTAGGTGAGTGGGTATTGCATAAGGATATCAGGATGTCTGGGATTGAAAAACGCCGTCGCCTACATTGGCGGGAGACAGATATGCAAAATCGTGAAATTATTGGTCGTTGGTTAGATGAGCGTCCACTGCTAGGTGACAAAATTACCCTCTATAAAGAAGCGGATAAATATTATTTAGAAACTTGGTTCAGTGATGGCTGCCATAGCTTAGATGAAGTCAATTTAACTGATACGCCACAGGGCAAAAAAGTAGAAGATGTGGGCGGTAATTTCTTCGGTGAGTATTTTATGGTAACGCCTAATATGCAACTGCAATTTTGCAACGAACAGGGCAGTTATTTTCAAGTAGATAAATTAGTTGCGGATATTGATTTTAATCAGCGTGTTGCTTAAAACGGTTGTGATTTTTTAATGGCAACTGAGTTGGGCGAATAATATTCCCTCTCAAGCTTATCCCTGTGTAGCGGGATGGTCAGGTTTGGTTAAAACAGAGGTCGCTTAACGCGACCTCTTGTATTTTTGCCGATTATTCATTGAAAGGATGCTGACTGAAAAAATGCATCCTTTTACCCGAATACGGATGGGTAAAGCTCAAGCTTTGGGCATGGAGACACAGCCTCGGTCTGGCCTTGATCACCTCAGCATTACCATAAAATTCATCCCCTAAAATGGGATGCCCAAGGGCGAGCATATGTACCCTAAGCTGGTGGGTTCGGCCCGTTTCTGGGGTTAATTCCACTAAGGTGCTGTTTTCGCGTCTTTCAAGCACTCGGTAATGGGTAAGAGCACTTTTCGCGCCAGCCGTCCCCGCCGCTTGGGTCTTTTGATAGGGTGGATGCTCGGGGTCGGGGGCGATAGCTAAATCAATTATACCTGCATCCAGCTCGACCAGTCCCATGACCTCAGCAATATACACTTTCTCACTTTGTCGATCTTGAAACTGGGTTTTTAAGTGGGATTCGGCTTTTTTATTGCGCGCAAAAACCATAATTCCTGAGGTGGCGCAGTCGAGTCTGTGCACCAGAATCGTTTCAGGATAAAGACGTTGCAGCCGAGTGAGGGCACAATCGAAGGTATGTGCGGCTCTGCCGGGATTAGACAATAAGCCCGTAGGTTTATTAATAACGATCACATCTCTATCTTGATAGCGAAGATCTAACCAAGGGACTGAAGGGGGCTGGTAATCAAATATCTGCATCGTATCCTCATCTTTTGCGTGGCCATACTAGCAAAATATCAGTTACTAAGCAGTATATTCTCAACAATGTCATGGGGCATTAAAACTGCGCTAACCATAATCTAAACTTCATCCCCCAGGTAGACGTTACTCCTGAGGTAACGTAACGAATATTTCCTTGCGTATCGATAACATAAATGGCTGGAAATGCCATCGCGCCCCAGAGAGCACTCTGCGTTCCACTATCATCATTAAGTACCGGAAAGTGATATTGATGTTCATCCATAAAGGTTTGAATCTCACTATCACTACCTGAAGCAACGGCGACTGAAATCACCCGATGATTTTGGCTGATGGTCTCAACCATCGGCGATGTTACGCGGCATACTGGGCACCAGGTTCCCCAGAAATAGACTAATGTTGGCTCAGTTTGGGCTGTATTAAGTGCAAACTTGCCGCCATCAATGGTAATACCGCTTAATACTGGCGCTTTGCCTGTGACCATATCCCGTTGTAAATAGAGGCTTACCCCATAGAGCAGTAGCGCCATAATGGTTAAATCCCTAAGCTGCTTTAGCCAAAATCGAGGGCTTTGCAGTTTTTGTTTCCATCCCTTTGGATGAGGTGATTGCTCCCTTGAGCTTGCTCTTATCACTGAGATGGTCTCCTCGGGATTATTCGGGTAAATAGTCACTCGGAGTTTTACGGCTCCAAATACGGGTATAGGCCATCAACTGGGGGTAGAAGGTACGAAAGGCGGTTTCTGTCTCAATCTGCATTTGGGCTAAAATTTTATCCGCACCGTTAAATAAGGCACTGTGCGGATGACCTTTGGCCCTTTGGGTTAATGCCTGTTGAATGCCCTTAGGTGTGGCGTAGCCGTTTAACCAATCTTGACGGCGCATATCGGCGATAATGTCTAGGCATAGCTGAGGGTGATACACATCGCTTTGCGCGGCAAATTCTGCCAGTTCACTATAGGCTTTTTGGCTAAAATCAGGCAGTGACAGATGATGATATTCTTCCCAGTAGAAGGCTAAATAATAATCGAAACTGATGAACATCAAATCTGCTGCTATACTTGTTAACTGTTTAGGAAACAATGCGATGAGTTCTTGAGTCAACTCATGGGTCGCACAGAGCTGATTGATTTCATGGTTTAACCACAGTCCTTGGCGTAGTGCTTGTGGGGCATTGTCTATCGACGCGGTAATAAAATTGCCTGCTAGATTGGCACCAAGGTGGGTTTTACTGATATCAGCCAGATGTAAGTGTGTAAGAATGTTCATTTTTTGTGCTTGGTTAATCGCGTTGGTTCACGTTATCATGGGCAGGCGCGCTGAGGAAAGTGCAAATAGGCAAAAATCGTGTGCTTTTGTAAGGTAGTGCTAGATTCAGCATTTCTAACAGGAGTGTAAATGCTGATGCTAAAGACAGAAAATGCGCTAATCAACTAACCTGTTAAGGATCATGGACGATGTGGAACTGGTTCATCAAAATGCTTGGTAAAGACGAGCGTCCCAAACGTAAAAAAATGCTGGTTGATATTCCCTATGAGCAACATAGTTTCAGCATCGATCATTTTGCTCGCACTCGGGCTAAATATGATGTGGATGACGCATTGAGCTCAAATACGCTCAATGAGCAGGATGCAGTGACCGATATGGATATCGTGAACAAGTAATCTTGATCTTATTGGCCTCTAACCATAGACTAGCCGCCGTTCTAAGCTATCTAGAGGCCTTTGCATGCGCGTAACAGACTTTTCTTTCGATCTTCCCGACGAACTTATCGCTCGTTATCCCATGGCGCAACGTACGGCGTCACGTCTGTTAACCTTAGATGGCAATACTGGCACGCTCGCCGATAAACAGTTTACCGATTTGCTGGAGATGATTAATCCCGGCGATTTAATGGTATTTAACAATACCCGGGTGATCCCAGCACGTTTATTTGGCCAAAAGGCCAGTGGTGGCAAACTCGAGATTTTAGTTGAGCGTATGCTCGATGATAAACGTATCCTCGCCCATGTGCGCAGCTCTAAATCCCCGAAAGTAGATAGCATTATTCATCTCGACGGCGGTTATGAGATGAAGATGGCTGCTCGCCATGACGCCTTATTTGAACTCGAACTCTTATCCGATCTCACAATTTTAGAAGTGCTCGAAGCAGTAGGGCATATGCCATTGCCACCTTATATCGACCGTCCCGATGAGGATGCCGATAAAGAGCGCTATCAAACCGTGTATAACCAGAACCCCGGTGCGGTTGCCGCGCCTACGGCGGGTCTACACTTTGATGATGTCATGCTTGAGGCATTAAAAGCCAAGGGCGTAAATATCGCCTTTGTGACTCTGCATGTCGGTGCCGGCACCTTCCAACCTGTGCGCGTCGATAATGTGCTCGAGCACAAAATGCATTCCGAGTGGGCCAATGTGCCGCAGGATGTGGTGGATTTAATTGCCCAAACGAAAGCGGCAGGCAAGCGTGTGGTTGCTGTGGGCACGACGTCTGTACGTTCACTGGAGAGTGCGGCCCGTGCAAGTGAAGGTGAGTTAACCGCTTTTAGCGGCGATACCGATATCTTTATCTACCCTGGGTATCAGTTCCAAATCGTCGATGCCATGATCACTAACTTTCACCTGCCGGAATCGACGCTCATCATGTTGGTTAGTGCCTTTGCCGGTTTTGATCATGTTATGGCGGCGTATCAACACGCAATCACGCAAAAATATCGCTTCTTTAGCTATGGCGATGCCATGTTTGTGACGAAAAAAGCTCACTAGACCAAGATTTTGTTTTAAAATAGCCGCCCACATTGAGTTTGGGCGGGTATTTTTTTCAGCCAAAGGTTGAACCTTTTTGAACTGTCCCTATCTCTATTGTTAATCAAAATGGCGCTTGCCATTAAAAATGTAGTCAGACTGTTTATCTGGCGAGGTGAATGATGAAATTTGAACTTGACACTACCGACGGCCGTGCGCGCCGTGGTCGCTTGATTTTTGAACGCGGCACGGTGGAAACCCCAGCCTTTATGCCTGTTGGTACTTACGGTACGGTAAAAGGCATGACGCCTGAAGAAGTGCGTGCTACTGGTGCGGATATTCTGCTCGGTAACACTTTCCACCTGTGGTTACGTCCCGGCGAAGAAATCATGCGTAAGCATGGTGACTTGCACGATTTTATGAACTGGCAGCGTCCTATTCTGACCGATTCGGGCGGTTTCCAAGTATTCAGTTTGGGTGACATTCGTAAAATTACCGAAGAAGGTGTGCATTTCCGTTCGCCAATCAACGGCGAGAAAATCTTCTTAGATCCTGAAAAATCAATGCAAATTCAACATGCATTGGGCAGTGATGTGGTAATGATTTTTGACGAGTGTACTCCGTATCCGGCAACTGAAGATGAAGCGCGCAAGTCAATGCAGATGTCACTGCGTTGGGCTAAGCGTTCACGCGACGAGTTCGACCGTCTGGAAAACCCCAATTCATTATTCGGGATCATCCAAGGCAGTGTTTATGAAGATTTACGCGACGAGAGCTTAAAAGGCCTAGTCGACATTGGTTTCGACGGTTATGCCGTCGGTGGTTTGGCCGTAGGTGAGCCTAAGGAAGATATGCACCGCATTCTTGAGCATATCTGCCCACAAATTCCTGCGGACAAACCACGCTATCTGATGGGGGTCGGTAAGCCAGAGGATTTAGTTGAAGGTGTGCGTCGTGGTATCGACATGTTTGACTGTGTGATGCCAACCCGTAACGCCCGTAACGGTCATCTGTTTACCAGTGAAGGTGTGATCAAGATCCGCAATGCGCGTCATCGTGATGACACATCACCGCTCGATCCTAAGTGTGATTGTTATACCTGTAAAAACTATTCACGGGCATACCTTTACCATTTAGATCGTTGTAATGAGATTCTGGGTGCGCGTTTAAACACCATTCACAACTTGAGATACTATCAAATGTTAATGGAAGGTTTGCGCGGGGCGATTGAGACGGGTACATTAGACGCCTTTGTAAAGGACTTCTATACCAGTCAAGGTCGTGAAGTACCAGAGTTAGTCGATTGATTTTTTGCTAATAAGAAGAGAAAACTATGTTCATTTCAAATGCATATGCAAATGCAGCAGGCGCTCCACAGGGTGGCGGCACCATGGAATTGATTTTCATGCTGGTGATTTTCGGTCTGATTTTCTATTTCATGATTTTCCGTCCGCAATCTAAGCGTGTTAAAGAGCACAAGAACCTGATGTCATCTTTAAGCAAGGGCGACGAAGTCCTGACCAGCGGCGGTATCTTAGGCAAGATTGCAAAGATCAGCGATGAAAATGACTACGTGTTACTGAGCTTGAACGACACGACTCAAATTACAATTAAAAAAGATTACATTGCAGCTGTATTGCCTAAGGGCTCTATCCAGTCGTTGTAAGCCAAGAGGGCTCAGGCGTGTTAAATAAATACCCAATGTGGAAAAACATTATGGTGGTGCTCGTCATCGCCATAGGTTGTTTCTATGCCGTACCTAACCTGTTCGGTGAAGATCATGCGGTGCAAGTAGTGGCGACTCGAGGTGCTGAAGTCACGGCATCTACCCAAGCCAGAGTGAACGAGCTGTTAGCCAGTAAGGGCATTGCGGTAAAACGTTCTGAGCTTGAAAAAGGCCAATTGTTGGTTCGCGTGCAAAACGCGGATCAGCAGTTGCTGGCCAAGGAAACCATCGCCGAAGATTTAGGCGATAAGTTTACCGTGGCACTTAACCTTGCCCCTGCGACGCCGCAGTGGCTCGAGTCCATGGGCGGTAGCCCAATGAAACTCGGTCTGGACCTTCGCGGTGGTGTGCACTTCTTAATGGAAGTGGACATGGGCGAAGCCATCCGCAAGATGGAAGAGGCCAAAGTGGCCGATTTCCGTTCACAATTACGTGAAGAAAAAATCCGTTACGCTGGCATTCGCAACAATGCGCAAGGTATCGAGATTAAATTCCGTGATGCCGAAAGTTTAGC
>NZ_JTLE01000094.1:2521675-2550485 GCF_000798835.1 Shewanella sp. ZOR0012 | reverse complement strand
TTCTTCGTCATAGACTTCAAATGCCGCAAATTGCGACAATTCTAAAAAGGGCGAACCTGCGTCGAGGAGTTTCTCAACCCGTTGACGAGGAAGGAGTTTACCGCGGGCCAAATGGCGCTCTAGGGCAACGGGGCCGCCACCGAGTTCAATTTTGGCGAGTTTGGTTTTGAGATCGGCCACGAGGGCGGCCATATCGTCGGATTTGGCTTTAAATTCATCGCTACGGGCGTTGATACGACTGCTTAATTGCGTCACGTTGATTGTCCTTATAAAGCGGTAACTCAGTATCAGTTGGCTCTGTGGGCGAGGGGCATGAAAGGCTAAAGCTCGTCATGCACCATTCGCCCTTGGCTGCTTATTTCGATTCGTTAAAGAGCTCGCGGCCAATCAGCATACGGCGAATTTCTGAGGTGCCGGCGCCAATCTCATAGAGTTTGGCATCGCGCAGTAAGCGGCCAGTCGCGTACTCGTTGACGTAACCGTTACCGCCAAGCAATTGAATGGCATCCAGTGCCATTTTGGTGGCCAGCTCCGCGCTGTAAAGAATGGCGCCTGCGGCGTCTTTGCGGGTGGTTTCACCGCGATCGCAGGATTTCGCCACGCTGTAGACATAGGCTTTAGCGGCGTTCATGCCGGTGTACATATCGGCTAATTTGCCTTGTACTAATTGGAATTCACCGATGGATTTACCAAATTGCTCACGCTCGTGGATATAAGGCACGACGATGTCCATACAGGCGTTCATGATCCCAAGCGGGCCGCCTGAGAGCACGACGCGCTCGTAATCTAAGCCGCTCATCAGCACTTTAACGCCATTGTTGAGGCCGCCGAGAATGTTTTCCTCTGGCACTTCGACATCTTCAAACACCAGTTCGCAGGTGTTTGAACCGCGCATGCCTAATTTGTCGAGTTTTTGCGCTTGGCTGAAACCTTTAAAACCGCGCTCAACGATAAAGGCGGTGATGCCGTGGGCGCCTTTGGTTAAGTCGGTTTTTGCATAAATCACATAGGTATTGGCATCGGGACCGTTGGTGATCCACATTTTGTTGCCATTGAGGATATAGCGGTCGCCTTCTTTACGGGCGTGCAGCTTCATTGAAACCACATCTGAGCCGGCATTAGGCTCACTCATCGCCAGTGCGCCGATATGCTCACCGCTCACCAGTTTGGGTAAATATTTGGCTTTTTGTGCAGCATTACCGTTACGGTTAATTTGGTTTACGCACAGGTTAGAGTGGGCACCGTAACTTAAGCCGATAGAGGCCGAGGCGCGGGAAATCTCTTCCATGGCGACCACGTGGGCAAGATAGCCCATATTTGCACCGCCGTATTCCTCAGGCACAGTGACACCTAAAAGCCCCATCCCACCGAGCACGGGCCAAAGTTCATTGGGAAAGGCATTGTCGTGATCCACTTTCGCAGCAATCGGTGCGATTTCATTCGCGGCAAAATCCTGCACCGCATCGCGCAGCATATCGACATCTTCGCCTAGGCCAAAATTAAGACTGGTGTAGAGTGAGTTCATTGCTTGTGTCCTTTCTGATGTTCTAATTTATATTTTTATGATTATTAGGTGCTTGAGTCTTTAAATCTGTCTTGCTTTGCGTGATGTATCCCTGTCACGCGGTCGTACCAACTGAGGTGCTCGTTAATGTTATGCTCGCAAGTTCGAAGGCATTAGGCCTTAGCCTTGCTTTCTTCTAGGGCGAGGCGGCATTGCTGCTCGGCTGAATTTAGCTCCATCAGGACCACTTTAATGTCGTCCATTTGCTGCTGTAGGGCAGATTTCTTTTCTTCCACTAGGGCAAGCATAGTATTGAGCTGAGTAGTGCTGCTCTTGTCGGCATCGTAAAGTTCGAACAGGCGACGGGTTTCTGCCAGAGAGAATCCAAGGCGCTTGCCGCGCAGTATTAGTTTGAGTCGAACCCTGTCCTTAAGACTGTAAATACGAGTTTGACCGCGACGTTTAGGTTTTAGTAAACCTTGGTCTTCGTAGAAACGAATGCTTCGGGTCGTGATATCAAACTCTTTGGAGAGATCACTGATCGAATAAGTCGTTTGTGGCGTGTTAGTTGCGCTCATTCAGGCACCTTAGTTAATCATTTTTATGCAAGATATATGAAGTTTACGTAAAGGTAAAGATTGTGGTGTGGTTAGTCGATTTTTTTTGTCAATTCTTGTTGCCACTTGGCTCAAGCTATGTTGTTTAACATGTTGATAAATATTACGTTAGCTTGAACTCAAACAAGTGTTTTTTTAGGTGAGTCCCCCCATATTGCCTTAAGGCTCCACGGGGGAAGGGAACTTATTAAGTGGTGGCGTTAAGGCAGGCGTGTAAGCCGTTATTCCAACGTATTTAGCAAGCCATCATCGGCTAACACACCCTCATAGGTTGGGCGATTTAATGCTTCGATAAGTACCGGGTCACGTGTGTATATATCATTGTAAAATTTAATTTTTCCGTTTTTGATGGTCACGGTCCAATACATAATCAAAATATCTAAGGGCTGATCTAAAAACAGGTTTTCTGTTTTTCCCTCTGCAAGTTTGCGATTGAGTGTTTCGCTGGACCAATTCGCATTGGCGCTCAGCAGTTTATCGGCGAGCACGAGGGGATCTTTTACTCGAATACAACCGTGACTGAAGGCTCTATTGGTTTGCTCGAATAGATTTTTCGATGGCGTATCATGCAGATAAATTGAATATTGGTTTGGGAAGATAAATTTAACTAAACCAAGGGAGTTATCTTCCCCTGGCCCCTGCACAAACCAGTAGGGAAAGTTTTTGCGGGTCATACTGTGCCAATCGATGCCGCGAGCATCGACGGGCGTGCCCGAGGCTTCAACGACTTTAAAGTGCTTTTTTTGCAGATAATCGGGATCTTTACGTAAGTGGTTAATGATCTCCGTGGAGATACTGCGGGGCACGGTCCAAGTGGGATTCACAACCACATATTTTAATTTGGATTTAAACAATGGCGTCTTTGCGTCGATTTTGCCGATGATAATGTCGGTACGCCAGTTTAAGTTATTGTCTTTAAATAGTAATAATTCATAGCCAGCCAAATTAACCAGCAGATAGTTTGCCGGCAAGTTGGCTGATAGCCAGCGGGCACGCTCGAGGTTAATGCGGATCTGCTCGACCCTTTGTGTATAGGGAACATTTAACGCCGCCATTGTGCCTGCGCCTATCACCCCATCGGCCTTAAGGCTGTGGTCAGTTTGAAATTGACGTACCGCAGCTTCAAGCGTGCTGTCATAAGTTAATGGCTCGTTCACGGCGGCGCTATTCTCCGCTGGCGAGCTTGCTGCTAAGTAACCTAACTCTTTTAGCCGTGTGGCAATGCCTGGTACCGAGGGTGAAGTGCTGCCGGGTTTAATGACTTCCGTATAAGGAATCGTGGTAAAGGGATAGCGAGCTGCCAAGTCTTTGTACTGGGCAAGATACTGTTTAAGCTGGTGATATGGCGCAATCTTAGGCGCTAAGCCTGTAATCGCCTCGGCCACAGTGTGCGCTTTAATGTGTTCTTCAAGCTGTTTTAATGTGGTATCAAAATCCAGATGGGCTTCATCATAGTTCCAGGTTTTGCCGAGCATACTGGGATTGACTTTGCCATTAAGTAAATGAATAGTATAGGTAATAATGCCATCGGTTAGCAGCACTTCAAATACACTACTGCGATACTCATCTTGCCAATTTGATGCACTCAGTTGTTGGTAAAGTTCAACCAACTTGGGATAGTGGTAATCTTCCTTCGCAAGACCCTCTTCATCGGCACTTTTAATTACATCGAGTAGCGTGCCCGCATAGTCTTTATCCTCCCAGAGCGCTTGATATTGGCGCACTTGATAGACCCGTGAGAGTAACTTAGCGCTGATGATCTGAGTGTTATCTACGTTAGCCCGCTCACCGATAGACAGGGGTTCGAGTAATGCTTCAAGTTGTTGTGTCGAAGCAAAACAAGCCGTACTGACGAGATTGATGAATAGGAGTAGACCGAGTTTGACTTGGCTTAAGCGGCGCATAATGAGTATTTCTTTCCGTGAAAAATCCATTAAAGACATAAGATTATGTGGAAGTCTTCTACACGGCAAGTGTTAGATGGTCTATCTCTTCGGATTTATTTTTTAACCCCAGTATATCCCTTAGTCTAATGGGGGAATAATGCGTGGCAGGTCATAATCAACCTCGGAAGGAAGGGGAGAGTTTCATCTGTGTTGACACGGATGAGTGTCATGATGGGAGGCCTTATGACAGATGTTGGACAACAATTACATCAGACATCTATTGCGAACAAACAGGCATTTTGGCAACAAGCAGCCAAGGCCTTAGATTGGGTTACGCCAAGCAAACAAATATTAGATGAAAGCGAGGCACCATTTTACCATTGGTTTAGCGATGGTGAGTTAAACACGTGTTATAACGCGATAGACCGACATGTGTTAGCGGGACGTGGTGAGCAGATTGCGATTCATTACGTTAGCCCAGTAACCGAAACCGAATACAGTATTACCTATCACGAACTGCAGGCTCAGGTAGCAAGGCTTGCAGGGTATTTGCGTACTATGGGGGTGACAAAGGGTGATCGGGTGGTTATTTACATGCCGATGGTACCCGAAACGGCCTATGCCATGCTTGCCTGCGCGCGCATTGGCGCCATTCATTCGGTGGTATTTGGTGGCTTTGCGGCCAATGAACTTGCCACCCGTATCAATGATGCCAAACCTAAGCTGGTAATGTCTGCCTCCTGCGGGATTGAACCTTCAGGGGTGGTGCCCTATAAGCCCTTACTAGATAAAGCATTAAATGAAGCGGTGCACAAGGTTGAGCATTGCTTGATTTTAAACCGCCCTCAATATGAAGCGCAGATGCAAACTGGTCGAGACGCCGATTGGCAGACCGCGCTTAAAGGATGCGAAAGCGTTGACTGCGTCACGGTAAATGCCACCGATCCTTTATATGTGCTCTATACCTCTGGCACTACAGGCCAACCTAAAGGGGTGGTGCGCGACAATGGTGGTCATGCGGTCGCATTAGCTTGGTCGATGGCCAATATTTATGATATTCATCAAGGCGATGTGTTTTGGGCGGCATCGGATGTAGGTTGGGTTGTTGGTCATTCCTATATTGTTTATGGTCCGTTACTCGTGGGGGCGACCACGCTGTTATATGAAGGCAAACCCGTTGGCACACCCGACCCCGGCGCCTTTTGGCGTACGATTGCCAAGTATCAAGTTAAAAGCTTTTTCACCGCGCCCACGGCGATTCGCGCTATTAAGCGTGAAGATCCCGACGGCGAATTTATTCAAGGTGTCGATTTAAGCTGCTTGAAGAATGTCTTTTTGGCTGGGGAGCGCTGCGATCCCGACACCCTGCATTGGGCTGAAGACAAGTTACATAAACCGGTTATCGATCATTGGTGGCAAACTGAAACAGGTTGGCCAGTAGCCGCAAATCTAATGGGGGTGGCGCCGATTGCCGTTAAAGCCGGCTCACCGGGGCGACCCGTGCCTGGATACGAAGTTGATGTCGTCGATGAGCTAGGGGTTAAAGTGGCGCCGAATGTCTCTGGCAATGTGGTGATAAAATTACCCTTGCCACCGGGCACGCTCACAACGCTCTGGCAAAACAACAAACGTTATCAAGACAGTTACTTATCTATGTACCCAGGCTATTACCTTACGGGGGATGCGGGCTACATGGATGAAGAGGGTTATCTCTACATTATGAGCCGCATCGATGACATCATTAACGTTGCGGGTCATCGTCTCTCTACTGGGCGGTTTGAAGAGGTGCTGTGCCAGCATCCCGATGTGGCCGAAGCCGCCGTGATCGGTGTTGATGACAAATTAAAGGGCCAAGTGCCATTAGGCTTAGTGGTACTTAAAAAGGGCGTGACTATTACGGATGAGGAGCTGCATAAGCAGTTAATTGCCCTCGTTCGCCAAGAAATTGGTCCCGTTGCGTCCTTTAGGTTGGTGAGCGCGATTCAAAAGCTGCCGAAAACCCGCTCGGGTAAAATCCTGCGCGGCACTATGCGTAAAATTGCTGATAATCAGCAATATACGGCGCCAGCGACCATTGAAGATCCGCAGACCCTCGATTTAGTCCGTACGACCTTAACCCGCATGGGCTATGCCGATGCTTTAGTGGGCTAGAGTGAGCGGCTCAAGTTAACGACTTAAAAAGTTAAGATCGTCAAACAAAAGAGCAAGCGATAGTCTTTTTAGATTATCGCTTTCTTATTTAGATTTAGACAAATGCTTAGAGCACTTGCCCTTATTCGTCACATTTTGGTAGTCTAGCCAGCATTCTTAATAGAGCTTTGCATCGACAGTGCACTATTAAGGCGCCGGATCTTAAGCGGTACTGCGGACATTCATTATCCTTATTGCTTTTGACCCATTAACATTTCACAACGGCTTAGGGACGACCCTAAATACGCCGATATCAATTTGGGGACGACCCCGTATGGGAGTTCTCTATGAGCTGGTTACTGTTAATACTTGCTGGACTTTTTGAAATTGGTTGGGCCATCGGACTCAAATACACCGATGGTTTTACTCGCTTGTGGCCGAGTGTGTTTACTTTGCTCTCCATGGCGTTCAGTGTGTTGCTACTGGGCCTCGCCGTTAAGCAATTGCCGATAGGCACGGCTTATGGGGTGTGGGTTGGCATAGGTGCCATGGGCACGGCAATTGCGGGCATTATTCTCTTAGGCGAGGGAGTGAGCTTGCTGAAAATCGCCAGCTTAATCCTCATTTTGCTTGGCGTACTCGGCTTAAAACTCGCTCATTAATCAATTTACTTCCCCAAGGAAGAACTTGCCCAAGATGTATACGATTGGTAAAGATGTTTATGAGATTTGGGAATATTCTCCTGAAAAAACAACGCATCTTGATTTGCAATCGAGTTTGCCAATCGTATGCATCGTCTCTTCTCTCTGGTAATTAAGTTACAAAGGCCGATATAATTACTGCTCCAAATTGGTTATTTCTAACCTCTGTGACCCGTGGGAATTATATAATGCAAAACCACAGCAATCTTAATGACATTGGCGTGATAGGCCTTGGCGTAATGGGTAAAAACCTTGCGCTAAACATCGCCGACAATCAATATCGCGTCAGTGCCTTCGATCTCGATCCTGTTAAAGTCAACGGGGTTTTACAACAAGAAAAACAAGAACGTGTAGGACAGGATCTGCGTATTACAGGCTGTGCTAATCTTTCAGAAATGTTAGCCAGCCTCACTCATCCCCGTATTCTCGTGCTATCTGTCCCTGCGGGTGCACCTGTGGATGGGGTATGCCATGCCCTGATTTCTGCTGGTATCGAAGCGGACGACATCGTAATCGATACGGGCAACAGTCTTTGGACTGACACCGTTGAACGCGAAAAGCGTTACCAAGGCAAATTTATTTTCTTCAGCTCAGCCGTTTCGGGCGGTGAGGTTGGTGCGCGTTTTGGGCCTTCATTAATGCCAAGCGGCGATCTTGGCGCATGGCAACATGTTGCGCCGATTTGGAAGGCTATTGCCGCTAAGGTTGACCCTAAAACTGGGCTGCCGATTGAGCGTTTTGAGCCGGGAAATCCGGTGACCGAAGGCGAACCTTGCACGACCTATATTGGGCCTGCGGGTGCTGGGCATTATGTGAAAATGGTGCATAACGGCATTGAATACGCCGATATGCAGCTGATTTGCGAAGCCTATCAATTAATGCACGATGGCTTAGGCATGAGCGCAGCACAGGTAGGTGAGGTGTTTGAACGCTGGAATAAGGGCAGTTTAAACAGTTATCTGATGGGGATCAGCGCCGAGGTGCTCAAACAGGCGGATCCGCTAACGGGTAAACCGTTAGTTGAGATGATCCTCGATAAAGCAGGGCAGAAGGGCACTGGCCTTTGGACTGCGGTGAGCAGTTTACAAATTGGTTGTCCGGCTCCCACCATTGCCGAAGCGGTTTATGCGCGCGCGGTGAGCACCCAAAAATCCCTTCGTGTTGAGCTCAGTAAAAAGCTTGCTGGCCCCTTATCTCCTGCGATGGATGAAAACCAAAAAGCCGTCTTAATCGATGCTTTAGAGAGTGCGCTCTATTGCGCTAAGGTCTGTTGCTACGCTCAAGGTTTTCAACTGATGGCGATGACGGCGCAGGAGCAACAATGGCAACTCGATTTTGCTGAGATCGCGAAAATCTGGCGTGCGGGTTGTATTATTCGTGCCACCTTCTTGCAATCGATAACCCAAGCTTATCAAGCGGATGCTGACTTAAGTTGTTTGTTAATGGCAGACACCTTTGCAACTACCTTATCAGAAAAACAAACAGCGTGGCGCAGTGCTGTGGCGGCGGCGGTTATGCAAGGGATCCCTGTGCCTTGCATTAGCTCTGCACTGGCCTATTACGACAGTTATCGCAGTGAGACCTTGCCAGCTAATTTGCTCCAAGGACAACGGGACTTTTTTGGCGCCCATACTTTTGAACGTTTAGATAAGCCAGCCGGTGAGAAATACCATTTAGATTGGAGTGCCACAAACAGAGTTTTAATTAAACTCTAGATAAAATAATTTGAATAGCCCCTAGAAATAGGGGCTTTTTTATTGGTCGTATCTGTTTAATAACTCAAACTTGTTTTATAAATGTTAATAATATGACGGTTTAACCGTTTGTCATTCTATATTTAGGGGCGGGTTTATTTTGCTATTTTAATATTTTTAAAGAATTTGAAGATTCAAAATGTAAAAATTTATGTAATTTAAACAGTTTGTTGTTTTGTAATTTCAAAAAAACACATAAAGTCATCATCTTTTTGTTTTTAATATGTTTTTTGATGTATTATTTATTGTCAGTCTTTATCTGTTCTTAATTTCATCTGCTGATAAAATAATCGAATAAACCTATTCAGTCTTTCATTCTGTTTATATTTGTTTTCATAATTATTTCCTTTGTGTTAAATCTTTGCTTCCCATTTGATGCTTGTATTTTATAAGAGATCATAGGGTATAACTAAAATAACAGAACTTAATGCGGAATAATCTTAATCAACATTATCACGCCAAATTAAGTTGTAATAAGTAATGAGAAGAAGGAATGTCTATTATGCGTATGTCCATTGTTGCATTAAGCATCACGGCGGCCTTATTGGCTGGCTGTGGGAGCGATGATAAGAAGACTCCGGCACCTGTGCCAAAAGTGAATACTGCCCCGACCACAGCGGATATGACTGTTGATGTGTCACAGTCGATTCTTTTTACTGGAAAACTTGAGGGGACGGATGCCGAAGGTGGTTTAACTTATTCTTTAGTGGACCCTGCCGATCTCAAACTCGGCACCTTTACGCTAGTCAATAAAAGCACGGGTGAATTTACCTATGCATCTGATGCCAATGAAGGGACTGAGGTGGTTCGGTTCAAAGTGTCCGATGGCCAATTACAGGCTGAAGCCAATCTGACAATCAATATTAAGCATGGCGATCCACTCTTTACCTACCAATGGCATTTAAAAAACACTGGGCAGAATGCTTTTGCGGCTAACCGCGGTGTTGCCGGTGAAGATATGAATGTGAGCGGTGCAATTTCAGATAATGCTATGGGACAAGGCGTGATTGTCGCGGTGGTCGATAGCGGCTTAGAAATTGCTCATCCAGATCTAACAAATAACACTGTAAATGGTGGTTCATACAATTTAATTACAGGTACTGTTGATCCAACACCTTTCTCTGGGTCTGCTACAGCAGCTCATGGTACAGCAGTAGGAGGGATTATTGCGGCAGAAGGTTGGAACGGTATTGGTGGTCGCGGTGTGGCACCTAAGGCAAAATTAATTGGCTTTAACTTTTTAGATGAAGATCCAACGGGTAAAGTGACAAACGTACAAACATTTGAAAACTTTGCTAAATCCCACGGTGCCAGTGCCTATAGCGATAGTGCACGCGTTTTTAACCAAAGCTATGGTTACAGCGTGCCATTCCCTCATGGGTTTGATGAGGATGAAACCGAAGTTTATCAAGATATTGCAACGCAAAGCTTCGATGGCAAAGGCAGTATTTTCGTTAAGTCTGCGGGTAATGGGTATGACTACTATCGTTTCCGTACTTTCTGGTTACCGGGAGATTACTTCACGGCAACGACGGAAAATCCCGCTAACCACGGCTTACCTTTCCATAATTCCAACATGTCCTCTGACAATGCTAACGTTTATAACTTAGTTGTTAGTGCAATTAATGCTAAGGGTAAACTTTCTAGCTATTCATCCGTGGGCTCGAATATTTTTGTCACAGCACCTGGTGGTGAGTATGGTGATAATGATCCTGCGATAGTTACTACCGACTTTATGGGATGTGTGAAGGGTTCTGCAATCGCAGAAGATAGACCAAGCACGCCATTCCACGGTGGTTTAAACCCGTTAAACCCCAATTGTGATTACACATCGACAATGAACGGTACCTCGTCTGCGGCACCTAACACTTCGGGAGCTGTCGCTGTCATTATGAGTGCTAATCCAGATCTCACTTGGCGTGATATTCGCTATATTTTGGCGAAGACCGCTACCAAAGTTGATGCGGATATTGCGCCTAAAACCGTGACCATTGGTGAGGGGGAAGGTGCGCCAGTGTATACGGCTATTCCTAGTTGGTTACAAAACGCGGCGGGTTTTTCATTCCATAACCTCTATGGTTTTGGTCGAGTGAATTTAACTGAAGCCGTTAAGCTCGCCAAATCCTATGCACAGGACTTAGGTGACTATGTCGTAACCGAATGGCAAGCAAGCGCAGCGCTCACCAAAGCGATTCCCGATGCCGATATTAATGGCGTGACGGATACCCAAGTAGTCGCTGACGATTTAGTGATTGAAGCCGTGCAAATTGAGCTGACTGCCGATCACCTGCGTCTACCGGATTTAGCGGTAGAGCTGATTTCGCCAGCAGGTACTAAGAGTGTGTTGATGACACCTTATAACGGTTTAGTTTATCAAGGGGTGATGGATAAGAATGATCCGGATGATCTTGTTAAAGGCTATGATGCAACACCTATGTTATCAAATGCTTTCTATGGCGAATCATCAAAAGGTGAATGGACAATCAAGCTGATTGATGTGAATAGCGGTAGCTATCGATTTGTTAAATACGATCAAGGCTATATCTCAATCCCTAACGAAGCCGATGGCAAACTGAAAGGTTGGTCAATTCGTTTCCATGGCCATGCCGCCAAGTCTGCATCTTAAGGAGTAACCAATGAAAGCGTTAAATTTATCATTAGTAGCTGTTGCACTTTCACTGTCAGTTCAAGCAATGGCACATGACAAGATCGAACTCACTGAACCTCAAGCTGAGTCTAAAGGTGTTCAAGTGAGCCGTGCCGAGTTTCTCGGTTTAGATACACCCTACTTTGTTAAAACTGAGACTGGGATTAAACAGGCTAAGCAATTGGTTAAAGGGCAGAAAGTAGTGACTCAATCGGGTAAACCCTTTGCCGAAATGACCGGAAAGTTAGTGGTTAAACTAAAACCAGGTGTATCAGCCGATGATTTTGCTAAGACTCACGGTTTAAAAGTTGATTGGCAGAATGACAATAACTTATTGCTGCTTGCCGCCGAAGAAGGTACTGATTTAATTGGCTTAATTCAAGCGGTTAAAGCCTCGCCTGAAGTGGAGCGTGCTAAGTTAGATCGCGCACTCGCCAAGCAAGAAATTCAGTAAGCCATTTAGCGAAGCTAAAAGGTGAATAAAGGGCCGCAAGGCCCTTTATTATGAGTCAATTATTAATATGAGCCTATTAACATCAGAGGCTTTATCGTAAAACGACCAATAATATAACCACTTAGCGCTAAACTATTTGGTTCACGATGGGTTTACAGATTACAATCTGCTTCTATGCCTTGGGGCCGTGCTTCACTCGGCTTTAGCGCATGATTACCATGGACCATGTTTGCATTATTCCATGTACTTTTCCATACGAGTGGTTGCATTGTTCAGCCCGAAGGTTTCACCAACTCAAGTCTCAATATGAACTACTGGAATAGCGATAACTTTGAAGGATTAAAGTCGATAGGGACTCAGTATTCGGCTCTGAAGGGGTATGAACTTTTTGGCCAATATTGTCTGCAAAAAGAGCAAGGACTAAAGAAGCAAGCGATTGCGACAGTGAATACATTTGTGTCGCACTGTAAGAGCCAATCCTTGACTAAACAAAGGCAAATAGCTGAAGAACTATCATCCTTAGGTTATTGGCAGCGTGAAACACACCAGTTACTCGCTTATCCCCTTATTGTACTGCTTAAAGGTGTGCTAACCCAATGGGCAGTAGATGAGCCCAATAATCCCATTCCCCACAAATGGTTAGGCTATATTGGTGAGGATATCGCCTCCTATGAAAGGGCGTTGGCGCTTGAGCCTAACGATGAAATTTGTCTTACTCAAGTTGCGTTGGCCCATTTAAGCAGTGTCGATTTTCAGACCCACCATTTATCTGAATCTGTATTGTTGGGCGATATAGTGCGAGCAAAAGACTCACTAGCGTCAGCACACACATTAATCGAGCGATTACAAACGCAGGAGAGTAAATCAAGGCTGCAAAACAGGCATGATTATTACCAGTCAATGATAAATTGCTGGGAGGAGTATTCCACTCATACTGTGGCTGAGTCGTTTCCGGATTGGTGCGCCGCTAAAGGCGAGCAGTTTGATTTTTGGTCAATTATTTATTATCGGCGCTGAGTTAATTGCTTGTTGGATTGCATGACTGAGTAATATGTGAAGCAAATTGCGTCATCGCGGCTGCAAATTACGCGATAAAACAACAATAGGCTTTTACTGAATAAGCATGATGAAAACCGTATGAGAGTGTCACGCGCATTTATTTAAGTGCTCCTTTAGGCTGAACTGTTAGCTTCTATCAAGGCAGCCAGCCTTCAAAATATGACTGATTAACGAATGTCATATTCAGATTACATATACAGATTACATATACAGATAGTGTGATATCAAAAGAGGTTAATTATCAGCTTGGCTTAATGGCTAGTTGCACTAAATTGTCCCATAGCGCCTGTGCCACAGGGCCTAGTGGCGAGTGGGGCGGCCGCATCACATAATAATCGAGTTGGATCAGGTTTTGTCTTTCTTGTAGTTCAAGCTGTTGTAAGCTTCCTTCTGCGATGGCTTCTTCGACCATATAATAGGGAAGTTTTCCCCATCCCATCCCTCCTTGAATAAGCATTTTCTTCGTATAAAAATCATTCACATACCAACGGCGCTGCCCAGCTTGCACCCCAAATTCGATATTGGCGGTGCCAGTGCCAGTATCTTGGATCACAATTTGGTACTCGTTCACCAATTGCCTTACATGACTTAGGTGGGGATAACGGCTCAGTAAACGGGGGGAAGCAACATCCAATAAACTCCCTGAAAATAAATAACCAAGCTCATAATGGCTTGAGCGAAGCAGCTCAATACCGCCAGCTGAAATCGCAATATCGGCTTTGCCTTGATTTAGGGCTTCAAGTGCCCCAGTTAAATACTCTTGTTTAAGAATAATTTGTGTATGTGGAAACTCATTTTGTGTGCGCTCTAACATCGGCAAGATTCGAACAAGATTAAAGGAGGCCTCAAAGGCTAAGGTGATACTGGCCTCGTTACCTTTGGCTAAATGCTTGGCCACTTGGCGCATTTCCTGCGCTTCATTCAGTACGCGCTGGGCGTATTGCAATAGCTTTCGTCCCTCTTGGGTCAGTGCTAACCGATAACCTTGGCGGTCGAACAGCACTACATCTAGCTGGGATTCCAATTGTTTAATGCTCTGACTGATCGCAGGCTGAGTCTTATGGAGTTTGTCACTGGCGGCCTTTAGTGAGCCAGCGAGGGCGACGGTATTGAACATCAGCAGTTGTTCTAAGGTCATGGCAATACCCTTAAACAAATAAAGAATTATTTTAGAAGATGTTAGATATTATTCCATATTTATTTATTTTTTGTGGGCGCATAATCTCGCCATATGACAGTAGTGGGCACAAAATACGAGCCCACTACTTTGTGTTTAGAGTACTGTTTAACCTGAACTCGGGATAATGAGTGTCGAAAAAGTCTAAATTTAACAAACAAAATCAATGCTATAAATGATTTTTTGAAAAGAGGAATCTTTTTTCTGACTGAATGCGCAGATTTTTGCGCATATCAAGGCGCTCAGTCGTATGCCATAGCGAGCTATGGTTAGACAGAGCAACGCAGAGAGGCCCGAAAAGATGCCTATTCAGCGGCTCTACTTATCCCGAGCTCAGGTTGTTTAGTAAGAGTTTATACGGAATTAGGTCTAAAAGTGATGAGCAATGAGGTCGTTATGTCTATCAATCAATTATGTTTTGCCAAAAGTGAAAACAAAACCGCGGCCGAGACTGACCCTCAAAAACTCTTTGTCTGTGCCAATACCTTAAATCGTGCGGCGGCTTTGGTAACGCTCGCCATGAGCATAGTGTTTTTATTCTCGGGCATGGGTAAGTTACTCAGCGTGCCGTTTTTCCATGCGCCCTTTAGCGTGATGAATTTACCAACGGGTTTTGGCTACTTTATCGGTGTGATTGAAGTGCTGGGTGCCATTGGCATTGGCTGGCGTGAATCTCGAGTCCTGTCGGCAACAGCATTACTGTCGGTGATGATGGGAGCCATTTATTACCACTTTAATTTTGAAGCTACCCTTAACGCGCTACCCGCATTGTTATTATCTGCCTTGCTTTTTTTAATCATCAAGTTAGATGAAACCGTCGATAGATTAGTGCGTTTTCAACGTCAGCTGGTGGACATAAAAGCGGTTTTCTGATTTTGGCCACCGCGCAGACAAGTTTTAATTTACAAGTGACAACTCACGGTTTAATCAAGAGACATTTACTATGACGTACGCGAACTCGGCTCAAATGCCAGTGCTGTTTGTTCCCCATGGTGGCGGGCCTTTACCATTACTCAATGATGCAAATCATCGGGAATTACGGTCATATTTATCCAAGGTGGCAGAGACTATTCCCACGCCCAAGGCGATTGTTTTAGTTACCGCCCACTGGGAAGAGGCGCAGGTGACACTGTCGAGCCATTCTCATCCTAGTATGCTGTTCGATTACTATGGTTTTCCCCCTGAGGCTTATACGCTTTCTTATCCTGCACCCGGTGAGCCGCAGCTTGCCGAAACCATTGCCAGTTTACTTAAGGCAAGCGGCATTGAGGTTTGGCTAGATAATCAACGCGCCTTCGATCACGGCACCTTTGTGCCACTTAAGTTGATGTATCCTGAGGCCAACATTCCTGTGGTGCAAATGTCCTTAGTGCAGCATTTGGACCCGAGTGCCCATATTGCTATCGGTGAAGCATTGGCATCATTACGTACCCAAGGGGTGCTGATTGTGGGGTCTGGCATGTCGTTTCACAATATGCGCGCGTTTTTCTCTGGCGATCCTAAGGTGTTGCCTCGCAGCCAAGCGTTTGATACTTGGTTAACCGATGTAGTGACATCAGGCGATAACCACGCCAAGGCACAATTAATCGATTGGCAATCAGCGCCAGAGGCGCGTTTTAGTCACCCAAGGGAAGAGCATTTAATTCCTTTACATGTGTGTTTTGGGGCGGCGCATTTACAGACGCCAAAAGCCACGCATCAATTTAGTGGCGTGTTATTTAACACGGCAATCTCGGCTTATCTCTGGTCTTAATTTGTCCCTAAAAGCAAAAGGTTCATCATGTTGTGCGTTTGGCGCATCATGACGAACCTTTTTGTATTTTTAGCCTTGTCTATTTTAATCTAGCCAATTGGTGGCTGGCTCTTACTCAGTAATGGGGACAACTCTGAGATGTTGGTATTCCAGCTTAAGCGGTAAACACCAGTCCCACACTGAATAGGGTACTGAAAATCATAGTAAGTTTTGCTGTGCGTCCCAATAGTGGATTAAGCGCCTCACCCGATACAGCATAGAAATCGCTACTGAGTTTACGGGCGATAAGCAGAGATAAACCCGCCAACAATACCGGTAATCCAGGCAGAATGCCCAGTAAGAATCCCGCGATCACTAAACCAAAGGGTAAGTAAATTAAGGCTTGATACAAGACTTTGGCCTGTGCCTCGCCAATCCTCACGGCTAGGGTATGTTTGCCCGCTTGGGTGTCGGTGCGAATATCGCGGGTGTTGTTAACTAACATAATGGCGGCGTTAAATAAGCCAATCGCACAGCCAAGTAGCCACGCATTCAAATTAGTATCACCTGCCTGCAAATAATAACTGCCGACCACAGCCACTAAGCCAAAAAACACAAAGGCGGCAACTTCGCCTAGCCCGTGTGAGGCTAAAGGATAAGGACCGCCGCTGTAGCCGAGGGCGCCTAAAATCGCCGCCGCCGCTAAAATCGCTATTGGCCAACCACCGTGCCAAATCAAATAGGAACCTACTGTTAACGCGAGTAATAAGCAGAAGATCATCGCATTACGTACTTTATAGGCTGGGATCATCCCGCTTTGCGTCACGCGAACTGGGCCAATACGTTCGGCAGTATCGATACCATTTTTAAAATCAAAATAGTCATTGGCGAGGTTGACAGCGATCTGCAATAAAATCGCGCACAACATCGATGTCACGGCAATTAACCAACTGAAACGCTCAAGGTGCAGCGCTAGAATATTACCAATTAACAGGGGACCGATTGCCGCGGGTAAGGTGCGAGGTCTGATGGCTAAAATCCAAGGATTCATGATGTCTAGTCGTTATCTAAAAAGGAATGAGTAGTGAACAGCGCCATAGCATAACAAGAAATTACCCTAAAGTGAGTACTATCTAATACACGCATGTAATAGAGTTTGAATTGGCGCACAGATGTTTCGCGGTTAGGGAAAAGATTTGCCGCCAATGTCAAAGAAAATCCACATTGTCTGTGCTTTTATAGTTTATGCCGTTTACCCATATGTCATTGGTAAAGCCAGTAACTTAACGCTGATAGAGCCTTGAGTGTAAGGCAAGTCATCGGGCTTAGCTGCCGGAGAATGAGCACGTCACCTTTATGTCAATGATAAGGATTCGATAGGATGCGTTTCGATAACCAAGTGGCGTTGATCACCGGAGCTGGCGCAGGGCTTGGGAGAGCCTATGCCATTATGTTGGCAGAGCGGGGCGCCAAAGTGGTGCTTGTCGACCAACCTAAGGTGTCCTCTAAACGCCAAAAACACCCTGATGCTGACTATAGCAATGATGAATTGCGCCAAACCCATGAGACGATTTTAAAACTCGGGGCCGAGTGCCTTTGCTTTGAGGTGGATGTCAGTCAACAGATGGATGTTCAGACTATGGTGAATAGCTTGCTTCAATGTTGGCAGGGCGTGGATATATTAATCAATAATGCCGGTGTTTATGGTGCTCGTCCTTTTGAGCATATTCAACAAGCTGAGTGGCAGCGGCAGTTTGACGTTGATGTTAATGGCAGTTTTTATCTGACTCAAGCAATATGGCCAGCGATGAAAGCACAGGGTTATGGCCGCATTTTGATGACAACGGGGGTTTCGGCACTCTTTGGTGATTTACACCAAGTCGCATTCAGTGCCGCCAAGATGGCTTTAGTGGGAATGGTAAACAGCCTATCGATAGAGGGCGAGCAATATAACATTTATATCAATAGCTTATGCCCTCAGGCATTAACGGCTATGACTCGAAAGCATTTAGCTCCTGCGATTCAACCGCTATTTTGCTTTGATACGCTGACTGCGACCGTGGCGTTTTTAGTGAGTCAAAAGGCCCCTAATGGTCAGCATTTATTGGCGGGCGCTGGCAGTGTCAGCCACGGCAGATTCGCTGAGTTTCAGTCTATTTACTTTAGTGAGGGACAATGTACGCCCGATAAACTCGTGAAATATTGGTCAGAACTTCACAATGCCTTTCCGGTTAATTTACATTCCTGTGGTGAGGATAAAGTGTTGGCTTGGTCAAAGCAGAGCGCTCTTGAGCATCATATAAAAATTGAGTAGTTCGGCGTGCGTTTTGTTAAATCGTTAACAAACACCATGCCAAGTGACTCCCTACTGGTCAGCCCTAGTCGAACTGGGTTACCCTTGGGTATTCATTGCTAATTTTCCGTAGGATCCCATGAGTCAGGTATTAGACGATCTCTTATCATTATTATCCCTTGAGCAAATCGAAATCGGGCTGTTTCGCGGTCAAAGTCAAGACCTAGGATTTGGGCATGTGTTTGGTGGGCAAGTCATGGGACAGGCCTTGAGCGCGGCTAAGCAAACCGTACCAGCTGAGCGCCAAGTGCATTCGCTTCACTCTTATTTTTTACGCGCAGGAGATGAGAAGTTACCCATAGTGTATGAAGTTGAAAATATGCGCGATGGGGGCAGCTTTAGTGCTAGGCGGGTGAGTGCAATACAAAAGGGACGGCCGATTTTTCATATGACCTGTTCCTTCCAAGAACCCGAGGTGGGTTTTGAACATCAAGCACAGATGCCGCAGGTGCCTGGCCCTGAAGGTTTATTAAATCAAAATGAGTTGGCTATGACCTTAAGGGATAAAGTCCCAGCAAGGATCCTTGAAAAGTTTATGGAAGACGCGCCAATTGAGATGCGCTTAGTCAACCCTCTGCATCCCTTCGCACCTAAAGAAACCGAGCCATATCGCTATGTGTGGTTAAGGGCGAATGGTGCAATGCCAACAGATAGTCATATCCATGAATATTTACTAGCCTATGCCTCCGACTTTAATTTTTTAGTCACGGCGGCTCAGCCCCATGGCGTGTCGTTTTTAACCCCGGGCATCCGCATGGCAACCATAGATCATGCGATGTGGTTCCACCGACCCATTAATATGGGAGAATGGTTGCTCTATAGTATCGATAGCCCAAATGCCAGTGGTGGGCGTGGGTATGTCCGAGGACAATTTTTTAATCAGCAGGGCGAGCTTGTCGCATCGACGACCCAAGAGGGGCTGATCCGTATGGTAAAAGGAAGCTAGTATGTTACTGAAATTAAAAATATTTATTCTATTCTGTTTAAGCTCATTGACGATGACTGGTTGCGTAACGGTACAACCTGAACCTCCCATTATCATCAATGGTGCGGCGGGTTATTTAGAGAAAATTATCTTGCCACAAGGCAGTGAAATTACTATTGCCATAATCGATTTGAATACTCCGGGGGCCATTATTGCTCAAAAAAGCTTTAATATCGCCCGAGCGCCTGTGCCATTTAAGTTCTTATTACCCGCGCAATCAATCGATAAACGTATTAATTATGGCGTAGTGGCTATGATCAAGTACCAGGACAAGGTGATTTTCCAAACCTATGATCGTTTCCCCGTGATTAATAATGGTAAATACACCACTGAAGTATTGATGAAGGCGGTGATGATTAATCAGTAAAGCATGTGTTATTTCAAAAAGCCCTTTTCGTAAGGGCTTTTTGTTTGGTAAATCGCGATTATTTTTTATTTCCTATCTCGAGCTTAATATCATTCATCTTGTTTGGTGTAGGGGTATTCGGTAACGTTGATGGCATAATGCGATTATTTATTGCGTTTATCATATGTGATTTTTAGCTATTTGAAATTATTTCATCTATAAATTTAAGTTGTTTTCTTATCTTTTAATCAGAATGAGAAACCGTTAATTCTCTCTTGATTCTCTATGCTACTTAATGGCGATAGATAACTTGTCTTTTATTTTTAAGTAGTTGCTAAAATTCCTTTTGTTTAAGTAAACAGTTTACCATTCGCTTATGTTTTAAAAATCGATTTTTTATTGAGTATGGCATGCTTATTAACTGTTTTTATGGGTAATTGTTCCGTTAATAAGGTGTTTCAATATGTATCACTCCGTGTTAAAACGCTGAGCTGAAGTTCTATTGGTAACAGAAATTTAATCGATTCCTGTACTGAATAAATATTAAAAATTGAACTTTATAGAAATAAATCGATATAGCGAAGGAAGCGACAATGAAAACAAAAATTGCACTAGCAGTGTCTATGGCACTGCTGTCATCTGCAGCAAATGCACAGACAGTATTATCTCCAACGGGTGAAACAATACAGTTAGATATTCCAGCCGAATTATCAAATGACTCAACTCGAGGCAGATTAACCGCAGTTAATAACCAAGATGTAAAATTTATTCCTGAACCAGAATTTGCCGAAGGTGAGCATACTTATATTGTTCGCTTACGTGACAGTGCTGTCGCGAATTATCAAGGGGAGATTCCTGGCTTTAAAGCAACTAGCCCACAACATATACAGTCGACCTCACAGGCAAAAGGCACTGGAAAGACTGGCAATGTTAAACTTAACGCCGCGGCTCCTGAGGTGAAAAACTACGTTAGTTTCCTTAAGGTTAAGCAAGAGCGCTTTTTGACGAGTGCCAGCGCAGCGATTGGTACACAGCTAGAGCCATTAACCACCTACCAATATGCACTCAATGGTATCGCTGTGCGTATGACGCAGGCGCAAGCGATAAAAATGGCTGAACTACCTGAGGTGATTTATATCGAACGTGAGCGTATTGAGCAGCTTGAGACCGATGTGAGTCAGGCACTGATTGGCTCCCCAAAGGTGTGGGACGGTAGTGCTACTGGCACCAAGGCAATGGGTGAGGGCGTGGTTGTGGCGATTATCGACTCAGGGATTAACTCTGATCATGCCTCGTTTGCCGATATTGGCGGGGATGGTTATGACCATACAAACCCCTTAGGCCAAGGGATTTATATTGGTGATTGTAAAATCGATTTTGCCAGCATGTGTAACGATAAGCTGATTGGTGTGCGTAGTTACCCTGAAATCACCGATATCTATGACGACGAAAAGATTTTTGGTGCGACGCCTCCCGCTAAAAATGGTGAAGACTACGGTGGCCATGGCTCGCACGTGGCCAGCACCGCGGCAGGGAATATCTTGCTTGATGTGCCTTATGTTGATGGGGAAGTTGGTAAGCTAGAAGGTGATGGTATCGCAACTGGCTTAAAGTTTGCGCAAATCTCTGGTGTGGCTCCCCATGCAAACATTATTGCATATCAAATCTGTAGACCTGGGGATGCGGGTGACAAGTATTCTGGTTGCCCGACTGTACCGATTCTTAAAGCCATAGATGATGCGATTAAAGATGGCGTGGATGTGATCAACTTCTCCATCAGTGGCGGTGGTAATCCATGGAATAGTGCCACTGAACAGGGTTTTTTAGCGGCGCGTAATGCGGGTATTTTTGCTGCCGTTGCAGCAGG
The DNA here is from genome assembly GCF_000798835.1 of Shewanella sp. ZOR0012. NCBI lineage: Bacteria > Pseudomonadati > Pseudomonadota > Gammaproteobacteria > Alteromonadales > Shewanellaceae > Shewanella > Shewanella sp. ZOR0012. The sequence continues at coordinate 2,529,273 of NZ_JTLE01000094.1, read as the reverse complement.
GAATACGCGCCCAGCAACCGCAACCAGTGCCGCAATCACCCAATCACCTTATTCGACTCCTAAAAATGCCCCATGGTATACCTCGGTGGCTAACTCGACTCACAATCGTGAAGTGGTACGTGAGCTGGAATTTAATGGTAAGACATTTGAATTCACCCCTGGCTCTGGCCCTGTGCAAACCGAAGTGGTTAAAGGACTTCCAGTGTTTGCTGGCTCTGTCGATGCGACCAATGTGGAAGGTTGTAAAGTCTTCCCCGCCGATGCCTTTAAAGACAAAATAGCGGTCATTAAACGGGGAACATGCGATTTTACAACTAAAGTATCGGGTGCATTAGCTGCGGGTGCTAAAGCGGTGATCGTCTATAACCGAGATGGCGAAGGCAATGATCGTTTAAAAATGGCTTCGCTCGAGACATTAAATATACCAGCGGTATTTATTGGTAATACCGATGGCGTTGCCTTAATCGAGGCCATGGCCGCCAATCCTGCTGTAGAGTTAACTTTAACCCCGACACCGCAAGCGATTAGCCGTGAGGCCGATGTGTTATCGGCTGGCTCACTGATTGGCCCAAATGCGACCAATGATGTGATTGTGCCTTCGGTGGCCGCGCCTGGTTCGGATATTTACGCTGCTTATTCTGATCAACAATTTGGTCACGATAAATCGGGCACAAATCCTGCCGACTTTACCCTCATGTCGGGCACTTCAATGGCAAGTCCCCATGTTGCGGGTGCTGGCGCACTGTTAAAGTCGCTGCATAAAGATTGGACGCCGGACAATATCCGCTCCGCATTAATGCTGACTGCAACGACCGCTCAGGCGATGAAAAAAGCCGATGCTAAAACCGTTGCCGATCCGTTTGACGTGGGCGCTGGCCGTATTCGCGTGGATTTAGCCGCTAAAGCCGGTTTAGTGATGGATGAAAGCGCACTGAACTATGAAATTGCAAATCCCTTATTGAACGGCGATCCTCGTAAGCTCAACGTGCCTAGTATGGCTGATTCTCGTTGTGTCAATACCTGTACTTGGACCCGTACCGTAACCGCAACCCAAGATGGTAGCTGGACGGCGAAGGGCCAAGCGGTGACCGATAAGCTGGCACTAACGGTATCGCCTGAAAGCTTTACCCTGAAAAAAGGTGCGAGCCAAATCATTACTGTCACCGCCGATGTAACGCAAGTGGGTGCAGATTGGGGCTTTGGCAACTTAGTGCTCGAGTCAGCTAACTTCCCTACGGCGACTATGCCGATTGCGGCTAAGATTGGTAAGCGTAACCTGCCAAACTTGGTAAGCATTCAAGCGACTCGTAATGCGGATGAGATCACTCTTGAAGGCTTGAAGGCGGTGGATTTTGCTAGCGTTGGTGCCGAAGTGACGGGCCTCAAGCTAAGCCAAATCATTGAGTCAAGCGTGAAGCAAGACTCGAATAATGCTTCATATACAGATGATCTTGAAGATGGCGTCAAAGTGTTTAAGTTTGACGTTAATGAAAATGCACTGTATTTCCGAACCTCAATTAGCTACACCACATCGCCCGATCTCGATATGTATGTGCTACTCGATAAAAACGATGGCAGCAAACTTGCGCGAGCGGGCTCATCAGCCAGAGATGGTTCAGAGGAAAGTGTCTTACTCAATAATCCTGTTAAAGGCACTTACTATGTGATTGTGCAAAACTACAGCGCTTCATCAGCGACGGCCGATGACGTGTTTGGTTTAAAACAATTGACCCTCTATGACACGGCTGAGGATAACCTCACTGCGACGCTTTCTGGCGATACCAATGACTTTGACGTTAAGCTGACGTGGAAGGATGCGCTTAAAGTCGGTGATGAAGGTTTAGCTATGCTGACCCTCACCACTGGCGATGACAAAGTAGCACCAGTGAAGCTCCCCGTCGTCTTTGAACGTGTCGGTGATGATGTGCTGTCGCCTCTGGGCAATACGCTGAGCGGTCAGTTAACACCGGGCGTGGCTAAGATGATGAAAACCCGTATCGAAGCCAATAAAACCCAAGTAACACGTGTTTATAACTTAGAAGCTATGCTGCCTGAAGGCCATGAAGTGGCTAACATCAGCCATGACGGTAAGCAAGATGGCAATAAGATCACTTGGACGATCGAGATGCCATCGGGCGCTGAAGCGAAAGACATCAGCTTTGAGCTGGTTCCACGTAAGGCGGGGGTTGATAATGAGTTAAGCCTGTCGAACAAGGTCAACAATGCGTCGTCAGAAACCTTGACTCAGCGCTATCAGTTTGATGTTGCTGAAGTGGCGCCTGTGGCCAAGGTGGAAGCGCCAACGTCAGTACAAGAAGGCAAGCCGCTGTTTATCGATGCCAGCAAATCATCGGATGCGAATAATGATCCGCTGACCTACAAGTGGACTCAGTTAGGTGGCGCAAGCTTTAATTTTGACCCCGCAGCGGCCAAATTAAACTTAGTGGCGCCAAGTGTGAATGGCGCGGCACAAACCGTATCATTCCAACTGACGGTATCCGATAACCACGGCAATAGCGATTCGAGCTTAGTATCTGTCTCTATTACCGATACTCCGCCGAAGAAGGATGACGGTGGTGCTTTTGGCTGGTTAAGTTTATTACTGCTGCCATTTGCCTTTGGTCGCCGTAAACTGCGCTAAGTGGTTCGAGCTGAAACCGGTTAACCTTAGCATGTTTAAGGGTTAACCCTGATGAGGGCCGAGATTATCGGCCCTTTTTTATTGCCTGTTTATTATCGATTTTTCATTAAAAATTCCACAAAGGCGCGGTCGGCTTGGCTGACGGGGCGCTGTTTTTTCCAGGCGATATGCAGGTTTAAAAACACTGGCGGATCAAAGGGTTTGGCGAGAATATCGTCTTTTGGACTGATGGCCATTTCGAGCACGCTGGTGATACCAAATCCCTGCGACACAATCTGTTTGATCAAGTTAATCAGATTGGTCTCAAAGGCAATATTGGGCTTTTTACCCAAGTCTTTTGCCTGAGAGAGGATCCACTCGCGGTGAAAATAGCCGGTTTTGAACATCACCAGTTCATGGTCAAAGAAGTCGTTTAAGCTCACGGCAGAATGCTCGGCAAGTGGATGCTCGGCGCCCATGGCGATCACCATCTGCTCACGGATCAGTAATTGGCTATCAAAATCACTCTGCAGATCTTGGGCAGTAATGATAGCAATATCCACTTCTTCCTGTTGTAACATCCGCAGTGCGTCACGGGTACCGCCTTCGAATAGTGACAGCTTTAACTCGGGATATTGATGGCGAAACGCCATAAGGCGTGAGGGCAGATAGAAGGAGCCCAACATACCCGGCACCGCAATCCGCACTTCCCCTGAGGTCAAATTCGCCATGGCGCGGATTTGCGCTTCGGCCTGCTTGATTTGTTTTAGGATTAACGTGGCATGTTGATGCAGCACTAAGCCTTCGGCGGTGAGCGCGAGGTGCTTGTCATTTTTATTGCTGGTGCGGTTGATCAGGGTGACGCCAAGAGATAGTTCGAGCCGTTTAATGCTTTGGCTTAGGGCAGGCTGCGCCATATTGAGCTTCTTGGCCGCGGCGGTAAAACTGCCAGTATTTGCAAGTGCATCTAAGTGTTTAAGTTGGCGTATATCCATAGTGTGAGCCTTTTGCTTGTGATGCACGCTTACGCGCGACAATTTGCGATAACCATGTCAGTTATCAAAGATTTCCCATAACAAAAATCAATAATGTCGATATAAATTATCTATTATTGTTATGTTATGCCCAGTGCTAACCTTTGTCTATTCTTAGAGTGAGGCGTTATCGAGGCTAAAAGTGCAAGCCGTGTTAGACACTATTATCGACAATAAACAACGTGATACCCGACTGATGTGGGCACTGTGTGTAGCTTCCGTGGTGGTATATATCAATCTGTATTTGATGCAGGGCATGTTACCGCTGATCGCTGAGCATTTTGCCGTATCGGGATCGCAGGCTACGCTCATTCTCTCTGTGACCAGTTTTTCATTGGCGTTTTCGCTGTTAATTTATGCGGTTGTGTCCGACAGAATTGGCCGGCATACGCCGATTGTGGTGAGTCTTTGGTTATTGGCATTGTCGAACCTGCTGCTGATTTGGGCTGGGGACTTTAATGCGCTTGTGTATGTGCGTTTTTTACAAGGCGTATTGCTCGCTGCGGTGCCTGCCATTGCCATGGCTTATTTTAAGGAGCAACTCTCGCCAAGCACTATGCTCAAAGCCGCGGGCATTTACATTATGGCCAATAGTATCGGCGGGATTGTTGGGCGTCTGCTGGGCGGGTTGATGTCGCAGTTTTTATCTTGGCAGGAGTCCATGTGGCTGCTGTTTTTAGTGACCCTCGCAGGTGTTGCCTTGACCAGTTTTTTATTGCCATCTGGCGCGGATGCTAAGGCGATATCTGGCGGGCAAACCTCGGCGCCTTCAGTCTCAAAACGGGCTCGGTTACTTCAAGATTTTTACGGCTTTAGTCACCATCTAACCGATCCACAAATGCGGTTAGCCTATGCCATCGGTGGGATCACTTTTATGATGATGGTGAATCAATTTAGCTTTATTCAACTGCATTTGATGGCCGCGCCCTACGAGTGGAGCCGCTTTCAAGCGACCTTGATTTTTTTGTGTTACTCCAGTGGTACTGTGGCCTCCTATTTTACCGCTAAGTGGCTGGCAAAATTTGGTCAGCACAAGTTATATCAATGGTCTTGGTGTTTGATGCTGTTGGGCAGTTTATTGACCCTGTTTGATACCACAGCCACCATTTGCATGGGCTTTTTGATGACGGCATGTGGATTCTTCTTAACCCACAGTTGTTGCAACTCTTTTGTGGCGATGCGTGCAAGCCGCGATCGCGCCAAGGCCACCTCGCTGTATCTGTGTTGCTATTACTTAGGCGCCGCTTTGGGTGGACCTTACTTGATGCTATTTTGGCATAAAGCCGAATGGCAAGGGGTGGTGATGGGGTCGTTAACGCTGCTTGCGTTAATTGCATTGTCAATCAGTCGTCTGCGTTACCACCAAACGAAGATGAGCCCAATTGCGGCATAAGCTGCTTTAGTGCTTGACCTAAATACCCATAGATGACTATAAAAGCAAAGGCCAACAATTCAGTGTTGGCCTTTGCTTTTGCAATTAATAAGGTAAAACAACCCCATGACCCAAGCTAAGTTTGTTGAAGGTTCAATTCTTCGCCATATTCTCGTGATGAGTTCAACCGCTGCGGTGGGGATTTCTGCGTTATTTGTAGTCGATTTACTGGATATATTTTTCTTAAGCTTATTGGGCGAACATGAATTAGCCGCGGCTGTAGGTTATGCGGGCAGTATTTCATTTTTTACCACATCAATTGGCATAGGTCTCTCCATTGCGCTCGGGGCCTTGGTGTCTCGCTCTATCGGCGCTAAGGATATCGAATTAGCGAAACGCCTATTACTTAACAGTGCGGTGGTGACCACGATCATTAGTGTGTTGGTCAGCATTGTGGTCACGACTTTTATTCCTGAGTTAGTCACGCTTGTGGGGGCCAGCGGTCATACTGCCGAGCTTGCAGAGAGTTATCTGTATATTTTGGTGCCGTCGCTGCCGTTCATCTGTCTCGCAATGGCCCTTGGCGGTGCGCTGCGTGCCGTGGGAGATGCAAAACTTTCGATGATGTCGACCTTAGCGGGTGGCGGCGTGAATGCTGTGCTGGATCCTATTTTTATTTTCCTGTTTGCGATGGGGATTGAAGGGGCTGCACTGGCATCTGTATTGGCTCGTATTGCGGTATTTATCATCGCGGGGCGTGGTGTTGTGGTCAAACATCAACTCCTTGGCAGGTTTAATCTTCACTATTTTAAAGCCGATCTTAAACCGATTTTCGCCATTGCAGGACCAGCCATACTGACCAACATTGCCACACCAATTGGTAATGCGTTTGTGACCCGGGCAATTGCGGATTTTGGTGATGCTTATGTTGCCGGTTGGGCGGTACTCGGCAGGTTAGTGCCTGTCACTTTTGGGATGATTTTTGCCTTATCCGGCGCTATTGGGCCTATAGTTGGGCAAAACTTTGGAGCAGGACGATTCGACCGGGTGCGCGAAAGTTTAACGAAGGCGATTCAATTTTGTACCTTGTATGTGGTGGTGATGTCGTTACTTTTGTTTTTACTTAAAGCGCAGATCGTCAGTTTGTTTGATATGAAGGGCGATAGTGCGGCACTTATTGAATTTTTCTGCAGCTATATTGCGGTGTTTTTTATCTTCTCTGGGATTTTATTTGTCGCAAACGCCTCCTTTAATAATTTGGGTAAGGCCAAATATTCCACCTTATTTAATGTGGGCAAGGCGACTTTAGGTACCGTTCCCTTTGTGTATATGGGCGCGCAGTGGGGCGGGGTTTATGGGGTACTTATTGGCCAAGTCATAGGCTCAATTCTTTTTGGTATTTTAGGGGTTTGGGTTGCCTATCGCTTAGTCGACAAGGTTGCGTTGACATCAACCGGGCATGGTGTTGCTGGCTTAGCAGCCGATGTGGACGAATTGATGACGAATGAGGTGGCACAGAATCTACCGAGTGCAACTAGCCCTCTTTCATCCTCCTGCGCGCAGATGGCACAATTGACGGAAGAGCAAGAAATGGAGCCTGTTATACCCTTTATAGAGCAACAGGATAATGCTAAGCGTTAATGTATAACTGACTATTTAAAATAAAAATGCCACAGTCTGGTGTGGCATTACTTATTGGTCTTATTAGCGCATAAATTTGTTTTTATTAAACAATATTATTGCTCAGTTGTTGCCTCTTGTGGCTCACTTGCTGCTGATTCTACTTCTGCAGCCGCAGCAAGTGCTGCGATCTTGGCGCGTTCTGCCTTAGAGATATAGCCAGATTTTGCGGGTGCGCCAATGGTGGCTGGATCGACTTTATTCAGTCTGGCTTTAGCACGTTTCGCAATTTTTTTGATGATCTTTTGTTTCTTGTTCATAAAGTCTCTAATGTCGTTCGCACCCGCTAAGCGCAGGAATATGAGGCCAATGGCTCAATTGAGGTCGAATTCTAACTTAAATGGCGCAAACTGACCATGTTTTGCTGTATTTTGTGCGTGCTATCTGTATTTGTGACGGGATAAATAGAGGGATTAACTTTGTTGACTGAGATTACTTTTTTTGAACGCTTTGAGCACGATATTTTGATGGGGAAGAAAACGATTACGTTGCGAAATGAGGCTGAATCCCATGTGATACAAGGGCAAATCCTCCCAGTGTCTACCTTTGAAACTCATCGTTGGTTTTGTGACATCCAAGTGTTGAAGGTAATGCCAATAACATTGTCTGGACTCACAACACTGCACGCCCAACAAGAAAATATGACCTTACCCGAACTGCACCAGGTGATTGCCGAGATTTATCCCGGCCTTGAACAGTTATATATGATCCGTTTTAAGGTGCTAACAAAATAATAAAGGCTGCGATGCAGCCTTTTTAATGAGTGATGTCATGCTATCCCGTCATATCATGCTTTCGCTGTCCACGGTAAGAGTTTTTGGGCGATACGATTCGATTCGCCAAGTCGCACTGCGGCGCGGTATCGCATTCTATAGAGGAGTTGATAACACAA
>NZ_JTLE01000094.1:2514307-2521665 GCF_000798835.1 Shewanella sp. ZOR0012 | reverse complement strand
GTGAAGAAGGTGTCGTTGAATTTTTAATTGCTTTATAAGGTTGAATTTTGGGTAATAATTCGCTTTTTTAGATTGTAATTTGTGCTGACACACATTATTTGTGATATTTATGTAAATTTGTAAGCATTTATCAGCCAACGCTATTGTTTGCAAATACCATTTACATCTGTGAACTAAAGCAGATTTTTATTTTATACACCCAACCTGCGGCTTATCTCACGAAATGTAATTATTTGCCGCCTTGGGTTAACAGGATCACAGTAATCATTAGAAGCCTTGCATAGACTTAATTCCATGATTTTATAGGCTTGGGGTTTTCTTTATGCAAGTGGGGAGCTGTTGGTTTGACAAAGAGCGTGGTTTGCTCGTCGAACAAGCTCGGAATGAATCTTGGCACCTTCCTCGTGCTGAGTTACAGGTGTTGACCTTATTGGTTGAACATCAAGGTAAACTGGTCTCAAAGCATGAGCTTAAGACTGGTGATGGTGAGCACCCACCGCTAACAGATACTTCACTCGCTCGCGCAGTATTTATGATCCGCTCTTTTCTTGGTCCGCAGTATGAAGGGCTGATTGAAACCGTCAAAGGCCAAGGTTATTTGCTACACAATACCCAAGGGCAGCGGTTAAAAAGCTTTCATTATCCTCGATTACAGTCACTACCTTGGTGGAGTGCGCTACTGGTTTTTGGTTTTATGCTGGCGATTTCGGGTTTTTATCTTAGCCGAATTGATCATAGTGTGCCGACTGAACCCTTGTTATCGACAGAACTTCCTTTGGCATCAGGACAACATATTCGCTTGCACCTTTACGCTAATTCTAAAACGAACAATACCATATTGTTTGAGTTAGGCGATCGATTGGGTCAGGGACTAAGCCGCTGCGGACAGAGTGATTGGTCCGAGGTTTATTCCTCTCTTTCACATGATAAACAAGTGCTTAACATTACTTTGCGCGGCCATAAGCTCGGGCAGTCCGTTATTCGAAACTTAAAGATAAGTGATTTTAGACGCCCTAAAGAGTTTATTGATGCACAGTGGCTACAGGAGATTGGGATCTGTGGCTAAGTGGCTAAAGTGGACGATAAATCTCACGATTCTCACTGCGCTGATTGTGGCTTGCGGGGTGATTTATCTGCAATCAGTCTCAAATAAGGCAGTGATCCTCAATTGCAGCTCCGAACTTTTTGACCGTCATGCTCAACGGGTTGAAGATGGTAAATACTATCTTTTAGTCGATGTACTGATCTCTGCGGGCAATGCACAGATTAATTATCGATATTTTAACCTCGATGGCTCCAGTGCAGGCACCATTCTGATGCAGGGCGAAGTGCAAAATATGGAACTCAATCGTATGGCCTACAACGTGTCGGTTAAGACCAAGACAGAATCTGAGGAGGTCGATAAAAAACATTGGCCAGAGCATATGAAGTATCTGTCTTATATAAGTAGCTTACATTTTAGTGAGTCAGGCAGACATAACCTTAGCATTGAGGTGCTTGATAGTGACCCAGACCAAGACTACGCCGTGGTATTGTTTCAGCCCAGTAATACGGTTTGTGGTTGTCGAATCGTCAATAGCCGAATTTAATCAGTGAATTTAGCGCGCTTTCGGTTTAGATTGTATTTTCGATGGTGTTAATGCTGACTCTTTGGCTCCAATCATTAAGGTTTTTGTGTTTAAGATACGTGTCAAACAAGAAGAATCCCTGTCGATTAAGTTCAGCCACCAGATGGAAAAGGGCGATAATCGTCAGCTTGACCTCTATTTCTTTTTACCTAAGGAAATGGGCATAGGTGCGCACACCTTAAACGAAGAAGAATATTATCATAGCGCCATTGTTGGCCGCCGTTCTTACTATTCCGAAGGTTTGCATTTACCGCTCGTACAAGGCCGTTTCGCCAGTATGAATCGTCGCACTGTGGAAGAGTTTAGGCTGTACTTAAACTTGTTTGCCTACCAATTTGCGGTAGCGGTTGAAAACGATGTCAAAGAACTCAATCGGATTGCTGATGTTGAGCATTTTTATCTCGCGCTCGATGAGTTGTGTGAACAGATAACCCAATTGCTGAAAAAGTTTCGCCGTAATGAACCAGGCGATGCTAAATGGAAATCCTATTTTGAAAATGCGGATAACTATCTGTCTTGGTTTTGTGAGCAGCAACTGCTAAAAGTATTAGCCCACGCTACCCGTACCAGCGACTTTTCCGACATTCAAGAGCGAGTGCTGACTCTTTGTCGGAATGAATCAGCCTATCGTGATGCCAATAACTATAACTCGGCACAGACAAAACAAGATCCTAATCGAATTTCGAATAAGATGCTGTTATTACGGCGTTTGATTCAGCAAGGGGTCGTACTTAAAGAAGAGTTAAAACCGCTGGGGATCGGCCTTAAAAAGTTCACAACGGGGCTTGCCACGGCATTAGTGATGTTGGTGGTGTCGGCGCTGATTATTGAGGCACAGGGCGTTTTTAGCGGTTTTACTATTGCCCTCGTATTGACCTTAGCGGTGATATACGGATTTAGGGAAATCTTTAAGGACGATGTGCGTAATGCTCTTTGGCGCTTTATCCAGCGTGGTCGGCCGCGGTGGAGCCGTATCTTAAGGGATACCACTAGCCAGGCTGTTATTGCTAAACAATTGGTGTGGTTGGAGTTTATGCGGCCACAGGATTTACCCGAAAAGGTAAACGAAATCCTAAAACACCGACATAGCCAGAACAAAGTCGATGCCGAGATCCTCCATTACAAAATTGCGACTCGGGTAAACCAAGGCGAGTTTCAGGCCGGCTATTCAACAATTCAAGAGCAAGTCAACTTTAGTTTTGTGCCGTTTGCCCGCTACTTAGAGCGGGGTAAAGCCAAGATTTACAAGGAGCTTGAGGGCAAAATCAGCCATGAGTCGGTCGAGCGTCGTTACCAGGTTAATCTGATTTTAGTGCTACGTGATGGCCGTGAAGAGCCGGAATATGCTCGCTATAAAATCACGATGAACCGCTCTGCGATTATCGAAATCACCCAAAGCCAACTGCCAGATTCTTTTAATCCGCCCGTTAAGACGGCTGGCGAGTAAAAGCCTGGCCGATATTCTGGTCGTTATTCTGTTTTGCCCGTTTGAGTGCAACCTCGGCATTGCTGAGGTATTGCTCCAGACTTTGTCCTTCTTGATAGCTAGCTATGCCGATGCTGATCCCTTCACCTAAACCGTTGCTATTAAGCTTTTCTATGGTATTAAGGGCAAAGTGATGTGCCGCTGTTGCATCGGTATCTGGAAGTAATAACAACAGCTTACCCAGTTGCCAATGGAGTATTTGGTAGTGGGTTGGTATTTCAAGTAATAGCTGAATTTCCACTTCTTGCTGGCGATTTTCGAGTTGATCGATATCGCTCATGTGGCTCAGTAATCCCTCTGGATTAATGTCCATCACGAGTAGACTCGAGTGGTTGCGGCTTTGGGGCGAAAGTGAAGCAAAATAGCGTTCTAAATCTGACAGGTGCTGCAAAATCGTGCTGCGATGTGGCACAAAACTGCGGGGTTCTGCGCCACGTTGGCCATCGATAGCTTGTTCTAAGGTACAGATGATGTAATCAATCTCACCGTCAGTCGCGACATGCCCCTTGAGGGTGGCCTGTAAACAATTGGAGTGACGTAGATTGGGTGAGCAAAGGATCTGGCCTTGCCATTGGCCTTGCATGCTGATTTGGGCAGTGATCCGTTGCCATTGATTACCTAAATCGTTAGACAGCAATGACGCTAAATCATGATTCAGATCGCCGTTGAGTTGCATGAGCTGATCAAATACGGGGTTAATTTTTATCAACTTACCATTGGCATCCGTCAGTGCCGTCGCCACCGTGGTATCACACAGCAGCTCACTTAAGAATGCTTGGTTCTGACTGTTAATAATGGCGCTGATATCTTCAAGCGTGATCAACATATGGGGTAAACCTCGCCCTAATCGCGGGGCATGTCGTACGTTGACTCTTAGTGTTGAACCCGCTTCATTGTCGAGCGACAAGTGACCAGACCATTCACCCAATCGGTGCACTTGTTCGAGGATTTGCGTGTGCGTTAGATCATCGAGATTTAAGGCACGTTGCAGACTTCGATCGGTTAGTTCATCTTGGGGAACTCGAGTCGCTTCGGCCGCTTTAGGGTTGGCACTGATAATGCGCGCCTGTTCATTGGCTAATATAAAGCCTATTTCACTGTTAAACAGTGAGTTTGCAACGTCAATGCTGTATTGGCGTGAGCGATACTGTAACCGATACATGTGGCTAAGTAGAATGACCCAAGCGGCCAGTAACGTCAGAACTAAAGATGCGACGATAACGATGTTCTGCCACTGCGAAAACTTTGAGGCAATATCGTCGTTACGGATATAAGAGAGTAAAAAATATTCCCGGCGCAGCTCGGGTTGGTTAGTGAGTTCAACTTTAAGGTAAACAAACGTCGCGTCTTCACCGTGAAACTGGCCAAAGTTGCTCATCGACATTTCGCGCCATAGTGCCGGATAACTTTGGCGTAAACTCGCGCCTAAGGTATCTGGAATATGGGTTAACGGTGCAAGATCGCTCACCCCTGCATAGAGTAATCCTTGGGTATCTAGTACTAACATGGGGGATTTATTGCTTGAGAAAGCAGGTTTTATTGCCTCTAACATCTGTACCATTGAATTGTAGGTAACGAGATAACCTAAAGAGCTTTGATCGGGTTTTTCTAACCAGGTCATTTGATACATGTAGGGTTCGAGCATGCCATTGAGTGGCACAAACTCTAAAGGTGAAGTGAACACTTCTTTTCCACCTAAATTACGGCTAGAGCCAAGAAGGGCTGCGGGAAGTGCATCCTGACTAAAGTTAGCCGGTGTTGCAAATTTATAATTTCCCTGAGGGTCGAAGAGGGCAATCCCTAGTAGTTCGGGAATATGCTCAACGAGTTCTTGCCAACTTGCCTGTAATTTTTGCTCTGCTGCAGGAGTTGGATTTTTAAGATATTGATTGAGTAGTTCATCCTTGGCGAACAACTGAGTGCGAAACTGCTGAAAGGCAACCTTATCTGTGATCAGCGTGCCTATCGTTTGTAATTCGCTATATCTTTGAGTTGCCCATTCTTCCTGTAACCTACGCTCACCTAAGGTAATGATTAAATTAGTTAAAATTATCATACCTATCACAAGCATCGATAACTGACTCGCAACAGCCAACAGGCGTTGGTGAGACCAATGCAGCCCTTGGGTCAATGAAAGTAATGGTGCGAGTGGATGTAGGCTTGGTTTGTTCTTCAGCATGGGCCGATTTTGAGTTGATGATCTGTTAATTTGGCTATGTTAACACGAATGAAATGTTACGACAGTGGCAAGTTGCTCGGTGATGGCGTTATCCCGAGCAAGAGATTCAATCTAGTGGAGAGTCAAGGAGCTTGCTAGCCGAGTGTGCCGAGTACTCTGTGTTTAAACTCGCAGCCAGTTGCGAGCACTTGCTCACGGCAAAGGTCGATATCTACTCCATCTAATCCTTCAATCGCTGAGACTTGCACTCGCTCAATATAGTGGGGTGCGAGGGCGATAAAGGCATTTACCGCGGCATAGGAGTCTGCAAGTTTAGGTCGGCAATGTTGGTTATAGGCCGCCTCATTATCGGCATTGAGTGAGATAGATAAGCCATCAACACATTCAGCCAGTTCGGGCAGGATGTTACGTCGATGCACAAGATTACCCAATCCATCGGTATTGACCCTAACTCGACCGCCACGACGTTTAATTTCCTTGGCGACGGCAAGCAGCGTTGGAAGATTCATGGTCGGCTCGCCATAGCCACAAAACACATATTCCTCAAAGTCTTCCACATTGCCTAACAGCGGGATAATTTCCTCCGGTTTGGGCTGGTGGGTTAGTGCTAATTGATATTCATGGATTTGCTTGCTGCCATTGTGTTTCGGACAAAAGACACAACGCAGAGTACAGCGGCCAGTGATGTTTAGATAACGGCTTTTACGAATGTCGTAGACCAAGGTTTCGGTTGCGCAGGTCTCATTGGTACAGACTTCTGCGGTAGTATGGCCATTGGCTAAGGTCTCAGTGGCGATGAGCGGTTCAGGTTTGGCTCTAGCAGTGTGTGAGTTTGGCATACAACGACTTTATTTGGGTCTAAGCGATAACTTAAGGTGAGTGTAACCAATGCCCATAGGGATAACTGCCACTTAGATCGCACTACGCGTTTTAGGATGGCGCACTGCAAAAGCAAAAGAGAGCCTAAGCTCTCTTTTTATGGGATTCGCATAGATTACAGACGATAACTAATCCCGCTTATAGTCTGACTCATGTATGGCATCCAAGGAGATACTGTGGCTCTCGTTGATATGCAATGGAGTGTCCTGCGTTTTTTTCGGACGCCACCACCAATGGTAGAAGCGGCTACCAACGCGCTTTGCATCATCAAGTATGATATACAGTAGCGGCACTAGGATTAAGGTCACCACAGTTGAGAATAGAATACCGAAGGCGAGTGAGGTCGCCATGGGGATCACTATCTGCGCCTGTAAGCTGCGCTCAAGAATAATAGGCACTAGACCGACAAAGGTGGTCAATGAGGTCAAGATAATCGCCCTAAAACGATAACATCCTGAATCGACCGCTGCTTGCCTCACCGATTGACCTTGTTCACGAGCTCGGTTAACAAAGTCAACTAAGATCAGCGAATCGTTCACCACGACCCCTGCAAGTGCAACGATACCACAAAGACTCAACACACTCATGGCAAGTCCTTGGATCAAATGCCCAAACAGGGCGCCGATAATCCCAAAAGGGATCACTGACATAATGATCAGTGGCTGGCTGTAGGATTTAAGCGGCACAGCCATCAAGGCATAGATGGTAAACAGTGCAAAGAAGAAACCTTGTATCAATCCGACCATGGCATTCTGTTCATCCAAACTGCCACCATCGAGAGCCGTTTGAATCTTAGGATATTTTGCCTGAAGTTGCGGCAAGTAATCTTTCTGGATTTCATTAACGACTTTAGAAGGTTCAACCTTGTTTTTATTCGCGTTAGCGTTAATGGTTATTGCTCGTTTACCATCGACACGGGTAATAGATGCATAAGATTCACCCTTTTCGACTTCAGCAACGGTGGAGAAAGGTACCGACTTACCTTGCGGCGTTCGGATCAACATATTCTCCAGATAGCCAACGGTACGGCGCTGTTCTAAGGGATAGCGAACCATGACTTTGATTTCTTCTTTATTACGTAAAATACGTTGTGCTTCATAACCGTAGAAGCCGTAACGGACTTGGCGTGCTAAATCGGATAAGGTTAAACCTAATGCTTCCGCCTCGGGGCGGATTTTTAAACGGA
>NZ_JTLE01000094.1:2506933-2514297 GCF_000798835.1 Shewanella sp. ZOR0012 | reverse complement strand
TTTCGACCGGATTCGTACGTTGCAACTCGGCTTCGAGGGACTCCTTCGTCTCTAATTCGGCAATCACGAAACGGCCAGAAGACACATCTAGAGTCGCATAGCCAAAGCCCACTTTGCCTTGATAAACCGCGGCCAACAGATTGTCTTGCCGCTCCTGCAATAGCGCTTCATCGGTTAAGGTTCCTGGGGTGACAATGCGTACGACTTTGCGCTCAACCGGACCTTTTGAGGTGGCAGGATCGCCAATCTGTTCGCAAATCGCAACCGATTGGCCAATTTGAACCAATTTTGCGAGATAGCCTTCAACTGCATGGTAAGGGATACCCGCCATCGGGATCGGGTCGCCACCACTTTTGCCTCGGGCCGTAAGGGAAATGCCCAATAATTCAGAGGCTCGTTTGGCGTCATCATAGAAGAGTTCATAGAAGTCACCCATACGATAAAACAGCAGCATGTCGTGATGCTCTGCTTTCATGGTCAAATATTGACGCATCATCGGGGTATGTTTTTCTAAATCATCGGTATCTATAGGATTCATTAAATCGTTATCGTCCGCTATGCCGGCCCTGAAATAGGGAATAAAGTCATACAGTAATGGGAGATAAAATCAGTTGATTTGCACTATTACTGTCTAAAATCAATTGGCGCCAATCTTAGCAACAATTTACAGAAAATTGATCCTCAAAGCGTGGATATTCACTGATATCTTGATAAATCTGCAGGATGGGTGGGTAAAAGCTTGTCTAAACGGGAAAATTTTCAGGTATAAAAATAATTCATTCACAGGTATTGATACTGTATGATTGTACAGTATACTAGTCAGCAGATTACGACAAAGAGCCTCGCTTTTTGATCACCCGCTTTATTAAATTGAATATCACTTTTGACAGTACTGATGCTGTCTAGATGAGGGAACAGGAATGAAGGTCGATCCAAACAAAGAGAAAGCACTTGCTGCGGTATTGAGCCAAATTGAGAAGCAATTTGGTAAAGGCTCCATCATGAAGCTGGGCGAAGACCGCTCTATGGATGTTGAGACCATTTCTACTGGTTCTCTTTCCCTTGACGTTGCCCTCGGTGCGGGCGGCCTACCAATGGGCCGTATTGTTGAGATTTATGGCCCTGAATCATCAGGTAAAACAACTCTGACATTAGAAGTGATTGCAGCTGCTCAGCGCGAAGGTAAAACCTGTGCCTTTATCGATGCGGAGCACGCTCTCGATCCTATCTACGCGAAAAAGTTAGGTGTAGATATTGATAACTTATTGTGTTCACAACCCGATACCGGTGAACAAGCTCTTGAGATCTGTGATGCGTTAACCCGTTCTGGCGCGGTAGATGTGATCATCGTTGACTCAGTCGCTGCATTAACACCCAAGGCAGAAATTGAGGGCGAAATCGGTGACTCACACATGGGCTTAGCGGCGCGTATGATGAGCCAAGCGATGCGTAAGTTAGCGGGTAACCTCAAGCAATCGAACACATTGTTAATTTTCATCAACCAAATTCGTATGAAGATTGGTGTGATGTTTGGTAACCCAGAAACCACAACGGGTGGTAATGCTCTGAAATTCTATGCTTCTGTTCGTTTAGATATTCGCCGTACTGGTGCTATCAAAGAAGGCGACGAAGTGGTTGGTAACGAGACTCGTGTCAAAGTCGTTAAAAACAAAGTGGCTGCACCATTTAAGCAAGCTGAGTTTCAAATCCTTTACGGTCAAGGTATCAACCGTACTGGCGAGTTAGTCGATTTAGGGGTAGCCCATAAACTGATTGAGAAAGCTGGTGCTTGGTATAGCTACAAGGGCGATAAAATTGGTCAAGGCCGTGCCAATGCGGGTAAATATTTGACTGAAAACCCAGCCATTGCCGCTGAAATCGATAAGACATTGCGTGAGTTATTATTGAGTAACCCAAGTGCACTGGCATCATCAGCATCCGATGATGATAATATCGAGGGGAATATTGATTTAGAAACAGGCGAAGTATTCTGAGCCAGTCTGCCCGTCAAATTGCGGTCGCGCTGTTAGCGCGCCGCGATTATTCCCGCCAAGAAATCCGCACAAAACTGCTCGAAAAAGGCTTTGAGGTCGCTGATATCGATCCTGTGCTTGATGATTGTGAAGCGTCAGGATTTATCAATGATAAGCGCTATGCCGAGCTTCTCGTTCGAAGCCACATTGCCCGTGGTCATGGACCAATACGCATTCGTCAAGCTATTGCTCAAAAGGGGCTTACTAAAGATTGTATCGAAGCTGCCTTATCTGCAAATGAGCATGATTGGTTTGAGTTGGCAAAAGCGAAAGCCATCAAAAAGTATACGGTCCCTAAAGTGCTTGAAGTAAAAGGCTCACTATCCCGCGAGCAAATCGCAAAAGAAAAAGCCAAACGAGTACGGTTTTTACTGAGCCAAGGCTTTAATTACGAACAAGTCACCTATGCCTTAGATTATGATCCTTTGGAAGATAATGATGACTAGGGCGTGTAGACGTTTCGAGATTACATTTTGTTCGTTCTGGCAAGTTCGTGCTCGCGAAACGAGGAATGATGTGTAGTTTACTCAAATGACGAGCGGCTCTTATGGCAGAAAGTAAGAGCAAGGGCTTGCCAGACGAACCCTTCGGGCAGTATTTGGCTGGCTTTTCTGCCGCGTTATCGTCCGTTTATGTAGAATAACTACACTGCACGGACTTTGCCTTGCATAAAAGCCAGCCAAACTGCTGCAAAAATAACCCTGAAACGTCAACACGCCCTAATGTAATCATATAAACTTGCCCTGGTAAGTTTGTGCTTATCATTCTTAACTCAGTTCATCTCCCTCACAGAATTAGTCCTTTTTCACCACTTTCACCTTGGGTTGTTGTGATAAGCCCTGTATTAGATGAAAACTCATCGAAAATATTAGACTCCGAAGCGCGATATCGCTATTCAAGGCTGGTCGTCTTTCTTCAGTCTGCTTATAATGCTGGGCAAATAGAAATACGGCTACCTTATGGTGTAGCTGGTCATGCTTACCCAATTCAGGACGATTTCATGTATCAAACGACAGCAGCGCTTAGAAGTGCTTTCCTCGAATTTTTCCGCAGCAATGGTCACCAAGTTGTGGACAGTAGTTCTCTTGTACCAGGCAACGATCCCACGCTTTTATTCACCAACGCCGGTATGAACCAGTTCAAGGACGTGTTTCTTGGCATGGACAAACGTAGCTATACACGTGCGACCACTGCCCAACGCTGCGTCCGTGCGGGTGGTAAACACAACGATTTAGATAACGTTGGTTACACCGCGCGTCACCATACTTTCTTCGAAATGCTGGGTAATTTCAGCTTTGGTGATTACTTCAAAGAAGATGCGATTCGTTTTGGTTGGACCTTCCTGACTGAAGTATTGAAGCTACCAAAGGAGCGTCTGTGTGTAACTGTTTATCAAACAGATGATGAAGCCTTTGAAATTTGGAATAAAAAGATTGGTGTTGCTGCTGAAAACATCATTCGCATCGGCGATAACAAGGGCGCGCCATACGCTTCAGATAACTTCTGGCAAATGGGCGATACTGGTCCTTGTGGCCCTTGTACCGAAATTTTCTATGATCACGGCGACCACATTTGGGGTGGACGTCCTGGTAGCCCAGAAGAAGATGGCGACCGTTTCATCGAAATTTGGAACATCGTATTCATGCAATACAATCGCCAAGCCTCTGGTGAGATGTTGCCGCTGCCAAAACCTTCAGTCGATACTGGTATGGGGATTGAGCGTATCGCTGCAATTATGCAGGGGGTTCATTCAAACTACGAAATCGATATTTTCCGCGCCTTGATCGCCAAAGCAGCCGAAATCATCGGCGTGACAGACTTATCTAACAAGTCACTGCGTGTGATTGCCGACCATATTCGTTCATGCGCCTTCTTAGTTGCAGATGGTGTAATGCCATCGAACGAAGGTCGTGGTTATGTACTGCGCCGTATTATTCGCCGTGCTGTGCGTCATGGTAACAAGTTAGGGGCAACTGAAGCCTTCTTCTACAAGTTAGTTCCGACGCTAATCGAAGTGATGGGCGATGCCGCTAAAGGTTTAGCCGATACTCAAGTGATTGTTGAAAAAGCCCTTAAAGCGGAAGAAGAACAGTTTGCCCGTACGCTTGAGCGTGGTTTAGGCATTCTGGATAGCGCGTTAAACGAATTGCAGGGCGACACCTTAGACGGTGACACTGTCTTTAAACTGTACGATACCTATGGCTTCCCAGTGGATTTAACCGCCGACGTATGCCGTGAGCGCAACATTATCGTCGATGAAGCAGGTTTCGAAGTGGCAATGGCAGAACAACGTAGCCGCGCGCAAGCCGCGGGTAACTTCGGCGCCGATTACAATGCTGCATTGAAAATTGATGCTGAAACCGCATTCTGTGGTTACACAGAACTCACAGGCAATGCCAAAGTCACAGCACTTTACCTAAACGGTGAGTCAGTTTCTGCAATCAATGCGGGTGATGATGCCGTAGTCGTGCTCGATGTGACGCCATTCTATGCAGAATCGGGCGGTCAAGTCGGTGACAAGGGCGTATTAGTAGCTCAAGGTATTGAGTTCGCTGTTAGCGATACGCAAAAGTTTGGTCAAGCTTCAGGTCACAAAGGTACGTTAACGGCTGGCAGCTTAAGCGTTGGCCAAGTACTTGAAGCAAAAGTGGATAAGAAACTGCGTCACCGCACCCAGTTAAACCACTCTGTGACTCACTTATTACATGCTGCGCTGCGTCAAGTGTTGGGCACTCACGTTACTCAAAAAGGTTCGTTAGTTGACCCTGAGCGTTTACGTTTCGACTTCTCTCATTTCGAAGCGGTCAAACCAGCTGAATTGAAACAGGTTGAAGAGTTAGTCAACACCCAAATTCGCCGTAACCATGAGCTGAAAGTCGCTGAAATGGCGATTGATGAAGCGAAAGAAAAAGGCGCTATGGCGCTCTTTGGTGAGAAGTACGATGCACAAGTGCGTGTTGTCACTATGGGCGATTTCTCTATCGAACTGTGTGGTGGTACTCACGTTGGTCGTACCGGTGACATTGGTCTGTTCAAAATTACCTCTGAAGGCGGTATCGCTGCGGGCGTTCGCCGTATCGAAGCGGTAACTGGCGCGGCAGCGATGGCCTATGTGGCACAGCAACAGGCACAACTTGAAGAAGCGGCAGCACTACTGAAAGGCGATACTCAATCCGTTGTGACCAAGCTTAAAGCCCAGCTGGATAAAATGAAACAGCTTGAAAAAGACATGCAGCAACTGAAAGATAAGTTAGCTGCGGCAGCGAGTGCGGATTTAGCGGGTGATGCGGTTGTGGTTAATGGCGTTAACGTGCTGATTAAGAAGCTGGAAGGCGTTGAGGCGGGTGCACTTCGCGGCCTTCAGGATGAGCTAAAACAAAAGCTTAAATCTGCGGTTATTCTGCTAGGTGTAGCCCAAGAAGGCAAAGTGAACCTTATCGCGGGGGTCAGTAACGACTTAGTTGGTAAAGTTAAAGCTGGCGAACTGGTGGCTATGGTCGCTGCGCAAGTCGGCGGTAAAGGCGGTGGTCGTCCAGATATGGCTCAAGCGGGTGGTAGCCAACCAGAAAATCTGGATGCGGCTCTATCTCAAGTATTACCTTGGATTACTGAGCGTTTAGCTTAAGAGGTTGCTGTGCTCGAAAAACGAAAGCTTAGTGGTAGCAAGCTTTTTGTGAAGAAGTTTGGCGGCACCTCGGTGGGTTCGATTGAACGCATCGAAGTAGTTGCTGAGCAGATTGCAAAGTCCGCTCACAGTGGTGAGCAGCAAGTATTGGTCCTTTCTGCTATGGCAGGTGAGACAAATAGGCTATTTGCGCTAGCGGCGCAAATCGATCCCCGCGCAAGTGCGCGGGAACTCGATATGCTGGTCTCTACGGGTGAGCAAATCAGTATTGCGTTAATGGCTATGGCGTTGCAACGCCGTGGTATCAAAGCAAGATCCCTGACAGGCGATCAAGTGCAAATCCATACAAATAGCCAATTTGGTCGGGCGAGTATTGAAAGTGTTGATACGGAGTACTTAACCTCCTTGCTGGAACAAGGCATCGTGCCTATTGTGGCAGGATTTCAAGGGATCGATCCTAATGGCGATGTCACCACTTTAGGTCGTGGTGGTTCGGATACGACGGCTGTGGCGCTAGCGGCGGCGCTAAGAGCCGATGAGTGTCAAATATTTACCGATGTCCCAGGCGTTTTTACGACAGACCCTAATATCGACAGCAGTGCTAGACGTCTCGATGTGATTGGTTTTGATGTCATGCTCGAAATGGCTAAGCTCGGTGCTAAGGTGCTTCATCCTGACTCGGTCGAATATGCGCAACGGTTTAAAGTACCGCTGCGGGTGTTGTCGAGTTTTGAAGCTGGTCAGGGCACATTAATTCAATTTGGTGATGAGTCTGAGCTTGCGATGCCCGCATCCGTACAAGGAATTGCGATCAATAAGGCCTTAGCAACCTTGACCATTGAAGGGTTATTTACCAGCAGTGAGCGTTATCAAGCCTTATTAGCTTGTTTGGCTCGACTTGAGATAGACGTTGAGTTTATTACTCCTTTGAAATTGAATGAAATGTCACCAGCGGAGTCTGTCAGCTTTATGTTGGCCGAGACGAAAGTGGATGTTTTATTGCATGAGCTTGAAGTTTTAAGTGAAAGTCTTGATCTAGGCCAATTGAATGTTGAGCGTCAACGTGCAAAAGTGTCCTTAGTTGGCAAAGGTTTACAGGCAAAAGTTGGATTATTGACTAAGATGTTAGATGTATTGGGTAACGAAACAATCCATGCTAAGTTACTTTCGACATCGGAGAGTAAATTGTCAACTGTGATCGATGAAAGGGACTTACACAAGGCAGTTCGAGCGTTGCATCACGCATTCGAGCTAAATAAGGTGTAATTAAATAACTGTTTGAGTATTGAATACTATTAATTTGTACTCAGCTGACCCTATAATAAGCCCATCTACCGGATGAGTGCCGTGTGTAAGCTGAATTAAGACATAAAGGAGCTATCGAATGCTGATTTTGACTCGTCGTGTTGGCGAAACACTGATGATTGGTGATGAAGTCACAGTTACAGTGCTAGGGGTAAAAGGCAATCAAGTGCGTATCGGTGTGAATGCACCGAAAGAGGTTTCTGTTCACCGTGAAGAAATCTATCAACGCATTCAATCTGAAAAATCAGGTACGCCTTCAGAAGGCGGTAACTTTTAATACGAAGCTTATGCGAGTATTAGTCAGATAAAAAAGTCAGTTTTTAAACTGACTTTTTTATTTTTGAAACCGAAAGATTGGCGTAAATCAACACATTGGCTTGATATAACCGCAATGTGATTAA
>NZ_JTLE01000094.1:2427320-2506923 GCF_000798835.1 Shewanella sp. ZOR0012 | reverse complement strand
CGCTTAGCTCAGCCGGGAGAGCACCTCCCTTACAAGGAGGGGGTCACTGGTTCGATCCCAGTAGCGACCACCATAATTCCCCCAAAAACTTTACCCCTAGCTCAACTCAACTATGCTTGATCTTAATCAGCATCTGCTTAACTGAGTCTGTTACCCGATATTCAATCCAATTAAACGCTGCTGATTGTTGCCTTAGGCATATTTGGAGCTCAATACTATGGCCAGCGTCAGTCAATCTGCATCCCTCAGCAATATTGCAGCGTATCTAAAACATACCCATGCCTGTGATGAGCAAACCGCTCTCAAAGAAGCCCGTGAAGTCATGCAAAATCTCGTCAGCATGCGCCAAAAAGGCTTTATTACTGGCTGGTACTTCGATGAACATGGACATTTAGAGCTGCTCCCAAGCGATGAAATCCTCAAACGAATTGGCGAAGATCATGGCTGACTCCCGCATTGCTTCCTCTTCGCCATCTCAGCTATCCCCTGCTTCACAGTCATTTTTCAAACAGCTTTTGATCTAAAAGCAACTTATTTTGCTCAGTTAATCATCAAGCTAAAAACCTCTGTTCATATCCCACAAAATGCAGTTTGGGTGGATTTCCACCCATAGCGAAAATCAACGTGAGCGAGATCTCACCCACAAAACTAAAAGTGTGACAAGCGTCAAATGAACTACACTTTATTAACCAAACACTTACAGAGTGCATCGTAAGTTGGCGTGGTATTTGCCTTTATTAAGACAGACCTCAGGGAAATCAAGGCTGTATTCCTACTCACACTTGGTAACAAACTAACCAAGGCTGAGGACAAATCCTAACAACAGAAAAAGGAACTCAAAATGACATTGAATCAACAAACTGGATTGACCCGTCCACTCAAAACCTTAGTCAAAATGCTCGCCGTTGCCTCCGTATTCGCAACCAGCTTTAACGTATTTGCAGAACCGATTGAAATTAAGTTTTCGCACGTTGTGGCAGAAAATACGCCCAAAGGCCAAATGGCACTGAAGTTTAAAGAACTCGTTGAGCAACGTTTACCGGGTGAATACAAGGTCAGTGTATTTCCTAACTCACAGTTATTTGGGGATAACAACGAGTTAGCAGCACTATTGCTAAACGATGTGCAATTTGTAGCACCTTCACTCTCAAAATTTGAACGTTACACCAAACGCTTACAAGTTTTCGACTTGCCTTTCCTGTTCAATGACATGGATGCAGTAAACCGTTTCCAACAGGGTGAAGCTGGTCAAGCACTACTCAACTCAATGAGCCGCAAAGGGATTGTGGGTTTAGGCTATTTACACAATGGTATGAAGCAGTTTTCTGCTAACGCACCACTCAAGCAACCTTCCGATGCTAAAGGCTTAAAATTCCGTGTAATGGCATCTGACGTATTAGCCGCACAGTTTGATGCAGTTGGCGCTATCCCCGTGAAAAAACCATTCTCTGAAGTGTTCACCCTGCTACAAACCCGCGCAATCGACGGTCAAGAAAACACTTGGTCTAACACTTACTCACAAAAATTCTATGAAGTTCAAAGCCATATTACAGAAAGTAACCATGGCGTATTGGATTACATGGTCGTGACCTCTGATGCCTTCTGGAAAAGCTTACCTGCGGATAAACGTAAAGTGATCAAAGAAGCATTAGACGAATCTATCGCTTTAGGTAACAAGATCGCTGCAGAAAAAGATAACGAAGACAAGCAATTAATCCTTGATTCAAAACGTTCTCAATTGGTGACCTTAACCCCAGCAGAACGTCAACAATGGGTTGATGTGATGAAACCAGTATGGGCTAAGTTTGAAGACCAAGTCGGTAAAGATGTGATTGAAGCCGCTGTTGCTGCAAATAAATAATAATGAAATAAGCCGCTTAATCTCATTTTGAGGTTAAGCGGTATTTAAGCGAGGGGAGTACAGCTGTGATATCGCGAATTTTTGGTTACTTTGAAGAAGGGGTGCTCAATCTCTTGATCACCTTAATGACACTCTTAGTGTTTACAGAGGTAGTGGCACGATTTTTCTTCAATACCGGTTTCTTATGGATCCAAGAACTCACCTTAACCCTGTGTGGTTGGTTTGTACTCTTTGGTATGTCCTATGGGGTGAAAGTCGGCGCTCACATCGGTGTTGATGCGTTTGTAAAAAATCTACCACCTAAAGCTAAAAAGCTCACATCTCTAGTGACAGCATTGATTTGCTTGGCTTATTGCGGACTATTTCTAAAAGGTAGCTGGCAATATCTGTCGCAGATGTACCAAATTGGCGTTCCGATGGAAGATATTCATTTCCCTAAGTTTTTGTTAAACAGCTTAGATCCTGACTTTGCTTGGAACACATTAAAAATTGATATTGAAGACGGCGCTGTGCCAATTTGGTTATCCCAAAGCATTCTATTGATTGGTTTTAGCATGTTGACTTGGCGTTTCTTAGAACTGTTTATCGCTATCCTGCGCAACCAAGTCTCTGGGTTCCAATTTGCCGATGAAGCGAAAGAAAGCATGCATTTAATTGATGAAGCTGCTCAGCACGCACAACAAGAAACAGACAATAAGGAAGCGAAGTAATGGCCATTGCGACCCTCTTTACTGCCCTACTCGTCTGTATGTTTTTAGGTATGCCTATCGCAATTGCGTTAGGTTTCTCGAGCATGCTGACGATTTTATTCTTTTCCAACGATTCCCTCGCCTCTGTGGCATTAAAACTTTATGAGTCATCGTCAGAGCACTATACCCTGCTGGCGATCCCTTTCTTTATTCTGTCCTCGGCTTTCTTATCAACCGGTGGTGTGGCAAGGCGGATCATCGACTTTGCAATGGATAGTATCGGCCATATCCGTGGCGGTTTAGCCATGGCCTCTGTGATGGCCTGTATGTTATTTGCCGCGGTTTCAGGTTCTTCCCCAGCGACAGTAGCCGCGATTGGCTCAATTGTTATCGTTGGCATGGTAAAAGCAGGTTATCCCGAAAAATTTGCTTCAGGGGTAATTACCACCTCTGGCACTTTAGGGATTTTGATCCCACCTTCAATCGTGATGCTAGTATATGCAGCGGCGACAGAAGTCTCTGCGGCTAAAATGTTCATGGCGGGTTTAATCCCAGGCTTAATGATGGGTTTCCTACTGATGATAGTGATTTATATCGTCGCCCGTTTTAAGAATCTGCCATCACGTCCCTTCCCTGGCTTTAAGCAACTGGGAATTTCCAGTGCCAAAGCCTTAGGCGGTCTGGCGCTGATCTTTATCGTGTTAGGTTCAATCTACGGTGGTGTAGCCAGCCCAACTGAAGCCTCTGCCGTGGCCTGTATGTATGCTTACCTTATTGCGGTATTTGGATATCGTGATATTGGTCCATTGAAAAATGTTGCATGGCGTAACCCTAATGAAGCCATCCCAAGCGCGATCGCTCGTAACTTAGGTCATATGGTGCTGGGGCTGATAAAAACCCCAATCGACAAAGAAATTCGCCATGTGGTGCGTGATGGTGCCAAGGTCAGCATCATGCTGCTGTTTATTATTGCCAACGCCATGTTGTTTGCACACGTGCTCACCACTGAACGTATCCCGCATATTATTGCCGAGTATATTGTGGGGATGGGGCTACCCGCTTGGGGCTTCTTAATCATTGTTAACTTACTGCTGTTAGCGGCGGGTAACTTTATGGAGCCATCAGCGATCGTGTTAATTATGGCACCAATTCTATTTCCGATTGCCACTCAACTCGGTATTGATCCTATCCACTTAGGCATCATTATGGTGGTCAACATGGAGATTGGTATGCTAACGCCGCCTGTTGGGCTTAACCTTTTTGTGACTGCGGGGATCACTGGCCGCAGCATTGGTTGGGTGATCCAATCCGTACTGCCATGGTTAGCACTGATGTTGGCCTTCCTGGCGCTGATCACCTACGTGCCACAAATCTCGCTATTCTTGCCAGAATTACTGGATAAGCTTAATGGATATTAATCTTCAGGAATAAAGATTATTCCTTGATTCTAGATAGTTTTTAAGCGAGCCTACTCAGGCTCGCTTTGTTTTATTCAGTGTGGATCAGGATCGCCTGCTATGTTGCCCATGACGCCTAAAGCCAAAAAACGTCTATTCATGACCATAGTGCTACTTGCGGGTTTGTTTGCCATCTTAAAATTAACGTACTGGGTGCATTTTTATCAGGGAAAAATAGACATCCAACAACAATCTGAGAAACAACTCAAAGAGCTAGTCAGCTTCTTAGATGGCGCCCTGTCACGTTATGAAAGCATCCCTCATGTACTCTCAACCAATCCCATGCTCGCCAATGTGCTCAACGATCAACAAAATGCCAAGAAGGTGCAAGAGCTCAACCTGTATTTAGAGGAAATTCAGCATGTGACAGAGGCGTCTGATATTTATCTTATCGATGCCCTCGGCATTGCAGTCGCAGCCAGCAACTGGCAACAGCCATTTTCATTTATCGGCAAAGACTACTCCTTCAGACCCTATTACACCGATGCGATTTCGGGCAATTTAGGCCGCTACTATGCGGTGGGCACTAGCTCGGATAAACGCGGTTTTTACTTTTCTTATCCTATTTATCAGCAAGGCGGAAAAGGCATTCTGGGTGCCATTATTGTGAAAGTGGATATCGCCGATATTGAACAGCAAAGCACCAGTATTGCAATGGCTGGCCAATACCAATTTTTAATCAGCGATCCCGACGATATCGTGTTTATTTCAAGTGTGGATGAATGGCGCTTAACCTCACTCACACCACTGACTCAGGCCAAACAATATGCCTTAAATGCCTCAAAGCGTTACGCCGAACGCCCGATAGGTGAACTATTAATAAAACCGCAATATCAAGAAAATAGCCTCAGCAGCGGCCATATCTACCAAATCCGCCAAGGCAATAATCAAGCGCAATATATGGATACCCACCATTTGATGACTAAAGCGGGTTGGCGAGTACATATTCTTGCACCATTAAAACCGCTACATGACTCTTTACCCGCACTGATGCTGCTATCGGCATCTATCTACTTGCTGCTTGCCTTAGGTTTACTCTTTAGCAGCGAGCGGCGCCGTAACTTGCAGCGTATGCAATTAGCACAAAGTTTGTTAGAGCAACGGGTCGAGGAGCGTACCCAAGATCTGCAGCAGGCAAATGATCGTCTAAAAGATACCCAAGATGAACTGATCCAAGCCGCTAAGCTGACCGTGATTGGTAGTTTATCCGCCAGTATCAATCATGAGCTTAATCAGCCCTTAGCGGCCCTTCGCAGCTACGCGCAAAATACTCAAACTTTCCTTGCCCGCAATATGCAAGATAAGGCACTGGATAACCTGAAAATTATTATTGAGCTGACCGACCGCTTAGCCGATATTGTTGGGCAATTTAAAAGCTTTACCCGTAAGAGCAAAGGTGCGGATAGTGCCACCGATCTTAAGGGCTGTATAAAACAAGCTCTGACCATAGTGCAGCCCGAAATCGACAAACAAGGGGTTGAACTCGATGTATTGCTACCTGAAGGCCAATATCAGGTTTGGGGCGACAAAGTGCGCTTGCAGCAAGTGTTTGTCAATATTATCAGCAATGCGATAGTTGCCATGCAGCAATCTCCAAAACGTACACTGAGTATTAGGGTAAACTGTCAGAACAAGTTCTGTATCAGTATTCAAGATTCAGGCCCTGGAGTACGCGAAAGCCAAATGGAGAAAATTTTTGAGCCTTATTTTACCACTAGCGAGCGTACAGGACTTGGCCTAGGTTTATCCATTTCCCAGCGCATTATTGAGTCTATGCAGGGGCAGATTAATGTTGCCAATGCCGAGGACGGCGGCGCCATTTTCCACATTATTTTACCGATTTATTTAGCTGAGGAACGCCAGTCATCATGAGTCTTCCCAATTCAATTCAAGACTATAGCGTACTGATCATCGACGATGAGCCCCATATTGGCACAGTCCTAGTACAACTGTTTGAGCTTGAAGGCATCAAAGCCTTCGCCACCACCGATCCTAAAGGCATTGCTAAACTCCTTGATAGAGACTGGACAGGTGTGGTGATTTCAGATGTGAATATGCCGCAACTCGATGGCATCAGCCTAATGCAGCAAATTCGCCAGCAAGATCCCGATTTACCCGTCGTGCTACTCACTGGCTTTGGCGATATAGCTATGGCAGTCAATGCGTTAAAGCAAGGTGCCTACGATTTTCTCGAAAAACCCTTTAACAACGAGCATATGTTAGATGTGGTGAAACGTGCCTTGGATAAACGCAGCCTCACCCTCGAAAACCGCAAGTTAAAGAAAGAGTTAGAAAGCCATAACGTGCCAGGGCCGAGAATATTAGGCCACAGCGTCGGCATTTTGCGTATGCGCCATATTATCGACCAAGTTATCGACACCCCCGCAGATGTGCTTATTGAAGGTGAAACTGGCACGGGTAAAGAATTGGTCGCCCGCTATCTGCATGACCACAGTAGTCGCAATCAAGCCAACTTTGTCGCTATTAACTGCGGCGCTATTCCTGAAAATTTAATTGAGAGCGAACTCTTTGGTGCCGAAGCCGGCGCGTTTACCGGCGTCGATAAGCTACGGATAGGTAAGTTTGAGTACGCTAATGGCGGCACACTCTTTTTAGATGAAATCGAAAGTACACCGCTGTCGTTACAAGTCAAACTGCTGCGGGTGCTCGAAGATCGCAAGGTCGAACGCCTAGGCTCCAATAAAAGCATTCATTTGGACATTCGGGTGATTGCCGCCACTAAAGTGGATTTAAAGTCCCTATGTGACACAGGGGAATTCCGCCAAGACTTGCTTTATCGCTTGAATCTGGTGACTGTGCCAATTCCACCACTCAGGGATCGCCGCGAAGATATCCCTTTATTGTTCTTACATTTTGCTCGTATGGCATCAGCGCGCTACCACAAGGCCTTGATTGCCCTCAATGCCGAGCAAAATGCCATCCTTACCTCCCACGATTGGCCGGGTAATGTGCGCGAACTTAGAAACCTCGCTGAGCGTTATGTGTTACTCGGTGGTGAAGCCGCCTTCGCTGGCAGTTTAGGTAATGCACCGAGTCTGCATACCAGTATGTCCTTACTGCAACGGGTTGAGTTTTTTGAGCGTGTCTTGATTGAAGAGGCCTTAAGTCATAACAAGGGCAGTATTAAGCAAACCATGGAACAACTCGAACTGCCCCGCAAAACCTTGTACGACAAGATGCGTAAGTACGATTTAGACCGCAAGCAATATATCAACGCCGACGAATAAGCTTGTCGGTGCCAATAAAAACCCCGCAAACCGGTTCACGGCTGCGGGGTTTGCTTTATCTAAGGAACTTCAAACTCGGATTACAATGCTAATGTTTCAAAAACGCATATTGCAAAAGTGAGTCATTACTCATCCCGCACGCACATGCCTTTTGATGATTTCACATAAGGCGCAAGAATAGGCATCATCCCTTTCATCACTTGTAATGGCAGCGCCGAGGTAAAACTAAAATCATCGGACTTACTGCCCGGTACAAAGGCAGTTAAGGTGCCGAAGTAGTTATCACCTAAGTAAAACACAAAAGTCGCAGTACGGTTCATCGCTGTGGTAGCGACTTTTCGGCCCTGCTGCATCTGGGTCACAATACGGTTATCGCCCGTACCCGTTTTACCGCCAATGGCCAGCATCTCGCCGTTATCATCGGTAAAGATGCCCTTAAGACGTCGTGCAGTGCCGTTTTGAACGACATTTGCCAACGCCGCCTTTAACGCCTGGGCGACTTCATGACGCATCACTCGTTCGCCTTGGGTATTTTGGTTTTCGAGCCGTACTTCATAGGGCGTACCTTCAGCAAAGTGCAATTGATTAATCCGCACCGTCGGTAAACGATAACCATCGTTTTGAATAATCCCCATTAATTCCGCTAAAGCAGCAGGTCTGTCGCCCGAGCTACCGAGCGCCGAACCTAAAGAAGGCACCATAGATTCAAAGGGATAGCCTAAACGCGCCCAACGCTGATGAATATCAAGGAAAGCTTCGACCTCCAGCATTACTTGTACTCGCACATCCCTTGCGTTTTTGTGCCGAGTTCTAAACAGCCAGCGATAGACTTCCTGACGCTCATCTTTACTGGCCTCTTTCACATCGTTGAGGTTAGCTTCAGGATGTTGATTCAAATAATCGAGTACCCAGAGTTCAAGCGGATGCACCCGCGCGATATAACCTTGATCTGGGAGGTTATATTTTTCGGGGCCGTACTTGTTATATAGCTCTTTGATGCGCTTATCGGTGTAACTATTTTGTGGTAGCCGCACCTGTAAAAAGGCCTTAAAGGCGGCGATAGACTCATTAGGCTGCAAATAACGATAAGTCGCAGTGAGTTGTTGTTCAGCTTGGGTTTGACCATCGAAAAACAGTTCTAAACGCTCATTGGGTGCCACTTTCTTATATTTACGGTAGAACTTAGTCACGAAGGTATTGCCTTCACGATCAGCAAATACCCGCAGATATTCCTCTCGGCGAGGATCCTTATCATTGCGCAGTAAGCGCGCCATATTGCCTTCGTTTTGCATGCTGCTGCTGTAGTTGACAATGTCACGCATCAAACGAACAAAGGGCAAATTAATTGAGTCCTGCAACGCTTGATACATGGTCGGAACCTTAAGATCTTCTGTTTTCTTAAAGTTATTAAATACATGCAAACCACCGCCGGTGAAGAACTGCTCATTAGGTGAGGCGGAATATTCCCGTTGCAGCGCAGCATCGAGCATACGATCAAGGCGCCTATCGGGATTGACAATCAAATAGTCAATCGCCCAGCGCGTGAGATGATCGCGAGGTTCAATCACAATCGACTCCAACTCAATGCCGTGTTTTTTCGAATACTTATCGTGAATTTCAGCAATGATCTCAAGGTAAGTCGCGAGCACCCTAAGCTTTGCCGTCGATCCGAGCTCCAACTTACTACCTTCGTTAATATCGAAAGGTTGGTCAGTACTGTCTGTTTGTACCCGTACACGATTGGCCGTGGCGGTTTTTTCATACAGCGTAAAACTGTAGAGTACGTTTTGCAGTTGGCTAGGTTCGAGTAAACGCTCACCTAAAAGTCCGACTTTTTCAGCCGTTGAAGTTTGCCCAAGGCTGCGTAAGTAGTTACTTACTTGCTGTTGTAACTCACTGTGTAGACTACTATTCACGGTTAAATCGAGTCGGTCCAAATCATATAAGCCGACATTCAACATACCCGCGGTACGAATACGGATAGTGTTAACGCCCTTGTCTGCGCCCGATTGGATATTACGCTGAGGTTTAGCGACTTTAAACTGTAATTTTTGTCCTAGTGCGGCATCCCTGAGTTTACGGTCGATCAGATAATATTGGCCGAGTAAACGGATATGGCTATCAACTAGATTCTCTAAATCTTCATGTCCCTGTAATAGGTAATAGGAAGGACGACGCTGAGCAATCATCAGTGCTACCACCTGGCGAAATACTTGGCCACGTTTGGCTGTATTAGCTTTAATTTGGGGTGAAGACAACAGCTGGTTTGCTGTATCGAAATCTGTACCAAACCAAGCCCATAGGCCGTCACCTATGCCATGCACTTCACCGTGGTTAGGGGCTGAGGATAAAGGCACTGTGTTTAAGTAATCTTGGATGATACGTTTACGGGCAGGTTCAGTGATTTCTCCCTGTTGGTACACTCGCACTGTTGCTGAGGCTATTTGTAGCAATTTATCCTTGATACTTAAAGTTAATCCCTGAGAAGAATGGCGGAACTTCTCAATTTGCGTCGCCAGTGTACTGCCACCCGCTGTTGAGACATTCATCCCCACCATTTCAGCGATTTGGCTCATCCCCGCCACAATAAAACGTGGCCAATCAATCACCGGATTTAGTTTTGGCTCTGTGGTCCACAACTCGCGGTTTTCAATAAACAGCAAAGTATTGACGATTTCATTCGGGATTTTATCGTCATCCTGATACACACGTTTTGGATAAGTGAACTCGTAGAGATCGGTATTGCGACAGTCAAGCAAAGTCAAACCCGATTGTGCTTTCTCATGGTAAGGCGGGAAAAAGCCTATCTGGGCGTATTCCTGCAACGCAGGAGAAAACTCAACCTGCTGTGTCACTTGGAAATTACGTTGCAATAAGCGATCAATATATTGTGGCAACTTACTGTAGCCATGACGCTCATCGAAGGGGCCATAACTTGGATAGATAATCGACTGAGTAGGCTCGTTTTTCAGCTCATAGGTCAGAGTTTTAGCGTATTGGTGAATATACTTAGACTGGTAATAAGAGGTTTTGACCTCCTGACCAATCAAAATCGCTAAACAAAAAACAAGAATAAATAATAGAAACCAAGCACGCCCTTTAGATCTAGGCTTACGCTCACGCTTTGCCTTAGGCTCGGGTTGTGGCGGACGAGGACGATAGTTTTCAAATTGCATTTCTTGCGTAGAATTAGGCAAAACGGCTCCAAAAAATCACTTAACACATCCTTTCTACGTGGGATTTTTCCCAACTTATGCTTAATACATCAACATGAAGTACAACGGCAAAACTCACACTTATGCTTATCTGAGTGTATCGCCGCGATACATTCTTATTACCTTGCTCGAACAAGATCTAACTGCTCTTGGATGATGGATTATATGTGTTATATCTCACCATATTTTAATGACTTGGCAGCAAGCCTCAAAGTGGTTAGCACAAAAATTCTTATATTTTGGTTAAGTGCTAACCGAGCTTAGGTTAATCCCAAATAAACTCACGAAAATGTTTACGGCATACCGATTCGTAACTTTCATTACCGCCAATTGCGACCTGCTCACCTTCGCGCATGACTTTTCCTTCACCATCTAGCCGCACCACCATATTCGCTTTGCGACCACAGTGACAAATGGTTTTTAGCTCAATTAATTTATCTGCCCAAGCTAATAAATAATGACTACCACTAAAAAGCTCACCTTGAAAGTCAGTCCTCAATCCATAGCACAATACAGGGATATCTATATTATCAACAATATATGTAAGTTGTTTGACTTGTTCTTTAGTTAAAAACTGGCATTCGTCTACCAACACACAACTCAGATGATTCACTTGATGGGCAGCGGTAATCATTTCAATCAAGTTGTCATCACGGCTAAAAACCTGCGCCTCGGTCTCAATACCAATCCGCGAAGCTACTTTGCCCTTACCGTATCGATCATCGATAGAAGCCGTCATCACTAACGTATTCATACCGCGCTCACGGTAGTTATAGGAAGATTGTAATAAAGAGGTAGATTTACCCGCATTCATTGCTGAATAGTAAAAGTACAATTGCGCCAAAATGAATCCCTTTTTCAAACTGATTGATCATATCTCTGTCACCAGAGTTTATGCCGCTTAGTTTAGCATTGCGCTTGACCCTAGCACACTAGGCCTTTCTCAGCTTTTATACTGAAATCTCAATCTAAATATCTAGAATGGATATTTTAGTGATTTCATGGTCAATCAACTTTGAAAATCATTGTTCGTATTTCTGTTCAACGCTCAACATATGGAAACAGATAAAGCCATAAAAGCGCAATTGTTACAACAACCTTAATCTAACCTTAAATATTGTTTTAATTAAGAAAAATCACATTAACAAAAGTTTAGAAATGCGATCTACCTCCAAAGTTATAGTCCTAAATGCGGTTTGGTTCAAAAAACAAACATATCAATAACAGTAATATTTCATCCGAGACCAAAAGTACTCAATTTAAAAAATAAAAGTATTCGATGCTTGCAAATGAAATCAGCGGTTCAAAGCACTAATCTCCCCTGCAAACGTTAGTGCTGCAATCCGTGCCTTTAAATGCGTATTGGATTAATGGAGATTATGATGAGAATATTCACCTCTAAAAAACTGGCATACGTTGTCGCCTTAGCACTTACCGGTGCTCTCGTAGGTTGCGGCAGTGATGGTAAAGATGGTGTAGATGGCGCGCCAGGCACTCCGGGGACACCTGGCACACCGGGAACACCGGGTGAACCTTGGGTTCCACCACCAGTCACGAGTTCAACAGTCACCAATGTAAAAGTACTGAACTATAGCTTTGGTGAAGGCAATATCACCTATGAATTTAAGATCACTGACGAAAATGGCAACTTAATCAATGGACTGAAAAATGCTGAAGCCAAAGTTGCAGCATTAACCGATAAAGGCTTTATCAATAATAGAAATGAAGCCGACAAAACCGACGCAAGTGGCAATCCTGTCAAAGATAACGTCAATATCGGTGGCGCTGCGACTCAAGCAACTGAGGGCGCTTTGCTCACTTCATTAGGCGATGGTCACTATAGCTTTAAAGCCCCAATGAAAGGTGTTAACGCTGGTACCGAAGGTATTGTATGGCTCAGAGTCGGCGGTAATGCTGAAACTGGCATTGCTCGCTCAGCACCGCTGGTGGTGAACAAGCCAGAGGGAACTCATTCAACCACGACCGATAGTTGCTATTCCTGTCACGTAGACTATTCAACAAGCCCACGTCGTCACGCTAGTTATGTAGCAACCGGTATGGACAGCGAAGTCACCTTCGTTGAAGGCTGTTTAGTCTGTCACGGCTCAGTTAGCTTTGCAGCAAAAAATGCCGAAG
Organism: Shewanella sp. ZOR0012; assembly: GCF_000798835.1. Lineage (NCBI taxonomy): Bacteria > Pseudomonadati > Pseudomonadota > Gammaproteobacteria > Alteromonadales > Shewanellaceae > Shewanella > Shewanella sp. ZOR0012. The sequence goes on along the minus strand of NZ_JTLE01000094.1, from coordinate 2,494,317 downwards.
GTTTCTCTATCGGCGGTTATGCAACCAACACACTGTCTAAGATTGGCCACATTAATCACCAGAAATTTACTAAAGATTTCAGCGTGATGAACTGTAGTTCTTGCCACGTTGAAGCTCCAACCAATATTAGTGTTTCAGGCCCAGGCTGTATTGACTGTCACAATACTGGTGGTGTACCAGGCGCGATTGTGCCAAGTAATGGTGCCGATGTCCGTCCGATGCATGAAGGTAAAACAGGTATTACTGAGCGCCAAGCATTACGTGCTAAGTATAAACTTGAATTATCTACCCCTGTTAAAGTTGATGATATTTCAACAAAAACAGATCATTATGCGCCAACTGGTGCAGCTTCTGCCGTTACCGCACCAGGCTGGTGTACCACTCTGACAGTAAAAGATACTGACGGTAATATCTTTAGCATTAAAGATAACTTCAACTACTCAAATCCGCTGGTATTTGATGCTAAGAAACCGATTGTTTACGCAGGTGCTTATCTGCATTCCTACGAAAAAAATAGCTTAGTCGGTCGCCCAGGTAACCGTACTAACTATTACTATGGCTACAATGCTGATGGTACTAAAAATATCTGTCATCTGCTGACCGATATCAGCCCTGTAAACGCCAACTATGTCTACTCTGCACGTGTGACCTTCAGCACCGCAGGTTGGATGGAGTACGACGGTAACCAACGCTATCAAAGCAATGGCAGCCTCAGAGCCAATGGCTATGACGGCTCAATGGGGGTCTCGTTCACCGCATACTCTGATGTAGTCGATCCTGCGACTGCAACCAAAGTATCCGCCTTTGAACGTCGCACCGTAGTCAGTGATAACAGCTGTACTACTTGTCACAATGATGCCACCGCATTCCACAAAAATGGCGCATTTGACGAAGGCGGTAAGGCTTGCGTAGCTTGCCATGATAACGGTATGGCACGGACTTCGGCCACTCTGGGTGCTGGTTTTGGTCCAATGGTGCACAGCTGGCACTGGGGCAACGGTGCGAATGTCGGTGAGATGAAGGCCGATGGCACTCAAGCGAAAACCGCTAACGGTGCAGGTGCAATCAACCCAGTCACAAGCTGTGTTGCCTGTCACGAAACCGCGATTGATTTAAACAAAATACCAAACCAATACATCCTTGAACCTGGTAACAAAATGACCAGCCCTGTCACCGCTAACTGCTATGCTTGCCACACAGGCGATGCAGTCAAAGCTCACATGGCTAGCAATGGTGGCGAGATCAGCGTTCCTGCAGTAGGTGATTGGTTCAAACAACCAACAGGAGAAGCATGTGCTGTTTGCCATAACACAGGTAGCAGCTCAGGTATCGACAAATACCACAACTTCACCCGTAAATAGTTAATCGTCCCGCTATTTTCCCTGCAAGAAAATAGTTCAAAGCGCCCTGTAACCTTGGGGCGCTTTTTTTGTTTACTTTTACTTACAACTTCATCCCATAGGTTTTCAGTCCTATTTAAGTTAGTAACGCTAGAGTCACAAAAACTACAATTCTAAGGAAATCACTCAACTATGCGTAAAAGTTTTATTGCCATCGCCATTGGCGCCACACTGATGACCGGAGCACTCGCAGGCTGTAGCACTCAAGATACAAAAGCTGCAAATGTCACCGCAGTACAAACCCAAAACCCCTTATTCCAAGCCAGTACACTGCAATATCAAGCACCTGATTTCAGCGTTATTAAAGACGAGCATTTTCAGCCCGCTTTAGAACAAGGTATTAAAGAGCAGTATCAAGAAATTTTAGCGATTGCTAACAATCCTGCTGCGCCAACCTTTGATAACACAATTGTCGCCATGGAAAAAAGTGGCGCCCTGCTCAACCGTGCATCGAGCGTGTTTTACAACCTCGCAGGTTCGAACAGCAATCCAGCCCTGCGTAAAATCCAAGGTGAAATGGCCCCCAAAATGGCTGCTCACTCGGATAACATCAACCTTAATCCTGCGCTATTCGCTCGTATTGAAGCCATCTATAACGACCGCAATAACTTAGGTTTAACGCCTGAAGCGGTACGTTTGGTTGAGGTGTATCACCAGCGCTTTATCATGGCTGGCGCTAAGCTGACCGATGAGCAAAAAGTGAAGATCCGTGCCTTAAACGAAGAGCAATCGACGCTGACCAATGAGTTTTCCCAACGTTTACTGCGCCTAACAAAAGAAATCGCTATTGTTGTCGATAGCAAAGAACAACTGGCGGGCCTAAGTGACAGCGAAATCACCTCGGCAGCAAACGATGCCAAGGCAGCAGGCCATGAAGGTAAGTACTTAATCAATATCACCAACACTACTCGCCAGCCAATACTCGCCTCTTTAGAGAACCGTGAACTGCGCCAGCGCATTTGGGAAGCCTCGGCAAACCGTGGCTTAACGGGTGAAAACGAGACCGCATCTTTAGTGTCTCGCTTAGCCCAATTACGTGCCGAGCGCGCGGCTCTCTTAGGTTATGAGAACTGGGCTAGCTATCGCCTTGCACCGCAAATGGCAAAAACGCCAGAAGCGGTTTACAGCATGTTTGGCTCTATGGTGCCAGCCGTAGTTGCCAACACAGAGAAAGAAGCGGCCGATATCCAAGCGATGATCAATAAGACCGGTGGCAAGTTTGAACTCGCACCATGGGACTGGGAGTTTTACGCAGAGAAAGTCCGCCAAGAAAAATACGCTCTTGATGCCAATAGCATTCGTCCCTACTTCGAATTTAACCGCGTCCTCGAAGACGGCGTGTTCTATACGCTTAAAGAGTTGTATGGCGTGACGTTAAAACCACGTCCAGATTTGCCTGTATACCACCCAGATGTGAAAGCCTATGAAATGTTTGATGCCGATGGCTCAAGCATGGCGATTTTCTATGCTGATTACTTTGCCCGTGAAGGTAAACGCGGTGGCGCATGGATGAGCTCGTTTGTAGGGCAATCCTTCCTCGAAGGTACTAAGCCTGTCGTAGTTAACGTGATGAACATTAAAAAGGCGCCTGAAGGCCAACCTACCTTCGTCAGCTATAACGAAGTCACCACGATGTTCCACGAAATGGGCCACGGTACCCACGGTATGTTCTCCAAAGTGACTTACCCAAGTCTTTCTGGGACTTCGGTATCCCGTGACTTTGTGGAATTTCCATCGACTTTCGAAGAAGATTGGGCGGCCCACCCTAAAGTGTTAGCCAACTACGCCAAGCACTACGAAACAGGCAAGCCTATCCCTGATGAGTTACTGCAAAAACTATTAAAATCAGGCAGCTTTAACCAAGGCTTCGATACGTTAGAATATATGGCTGCGGCGCTAGTGGATATGGAATGGCACTCATTAAGCCCTGATGCACCATTGCAAGATGTAGCGACCTTTGAGGCTAATGCGCTGAAAAAGCACGGCTTAAATATCACCGCCGTACCACCACGTTATAAGTCAACTTACTTTGCCCACGCCTTCCCAGGTGGTTACTCAGCAAGTTACTACGCGTATATGTGGAGTGAAATTTTAGCGGCTGACGCCTTTGCCTATGTGCAAACCCAAGGCGGCCTAAATCGTGAGATCGGCATGAAATACCGTAAGACCATTCGCGAAGTGGGCAACAGTATTGCGCCAATGGAAGCTTACAAGAACTTCCGCGGCCAAGAGCCTACCACTGAAGGTTTACTCAACCGCCGTGGGCTCAATCAGACTCAGTAATTTTAGATACTGAGTAGATAAAAATCAGCCAGCATAGTTGCTGGCTGATTTGTTTTACATTCTCAATATAAGAGCGAAGTTAAATCACGGACTTATAAAGCCGTACTTTTGGATTTAATGTGCAAACCAAAAATCGTCAATACAAACAATATGCTACAAGTCACTAATCCTGCATTGACCGATTCAGTTAAGCCAAGCACTACGTAGCCGATCATGCTGATCAGCGCAACGATTACGGCGTAGGGAAGCTGCGTCACTACGTGGTCGATATGATGGCAACTGGCCCCCGTCGACGACAAAATAGTGGTATCAGAAATCGGTGAACAATGATCACCAAATACCGCCCCCGCTAATACCGAAGCCAGCATAGGTAACATCATGGCTGTGTGACTGCCCATCGCCATATCGGCGGCAATCGGCAGCATAATCCCGAACGTACCCCAACTGGTTCCTGTAGAGAATGCAGTCAGGCCCGCTAACACAAACATTAATGCAGGTAAGAAAGCAAAGGGAATATTCCCAGTGGCTAGGCTAGCCATAAACTTACCGGTTTCAAGCTGGCCGATCACACCTGCAATGGTCCAAGCAAATAACAAGATGTAAATCGCAGGCAACATAGAGCGAGCGCCCTGCACTACACCTTTTAATACCATTGATTTTTCAACGCCTTGCACTAAGTTAAGTACCAGCGCAACCGCTAAACCAATCAGGGCACCAAAGAACAGTGATGAACTCACATCGGTTTTCTCGAAAGCAGAAATAATATTAAATTCAATGCCTTCTTTAGCTAATACTTGAGCACCGCTATCGATCATAAAATACAGGGTCGCAAATACCAGTACTGTGATAGGTAGGAATAACCCGAGGATTTTACCTGTTTCAGCTTCGGGTAAATCAGCATTAGCACCTGGCGGTAAACCTTTAGTCTCATCGTATAAATTACCGCGCATGGCATTTAATTCATGTTCACGCATAGGGCCAACATCTAAGCCCATAAACGCCACACAAAGCAGTAATAATAAAGAGAAAATTGCATAGAAATTCATAGGGATCATTTGAATAAATACACTCAAATGACCAGAGTCCGCAAAACCATGTGCTGTTAATATTCCGCCAATTAACGCAATAATATAAGCGCCCCAACTTGATACCGGTGAAATGACACAAACTGGTGCTGCGGTAGAATCTAATAAATAAGCTAACTTAGCGCGGGAAATATGGTAACGGTCGGTAACAGGCCTTGCGACAGACCCAACGACTAAGCTATTGAAATAATCGTCAATAAAAACAACACAGCCTAAAAACATGGTCAGTAATTTCGCATCGCGCTTATTACGAATATGTAACCTTGCCCAATCAGCAAATGCCCGAGCACTACCACTCACAGTAATTAGAGCGGTGATCATCCCCAATACAATCAAGAAACCGAGAATGTATAAATTCCAAGAATTTACGCCATCTTCCGACCAAAAAAGTCCTTTTACACTGTTAAATAAAAACTCACCGCTGGCCACAGGAGAAAATTGATTGAGCAATAATACTCCAATCACAATTCCTAAACCGAGGGAAAGAAGCACTCGGCGAGTAAAAATCGCCAATACAATTGCAACCACAGGCGGGAGCAAAGAAAGCGCCGAATCGGCATAACTAACTACAGTCATTGATTATTTCTTCGTCAAAATACGAATGGAGGGCGACTGAACTGGTGGGAAAAGGCAATAGATACCCAAGATCACCTGTCCTATCAGTAGCGCTCCATAGTAACTATTCCTAATATCCGTATCTGGAAATACTATGGCAGTGTTGTACCTATTAGACACAACCCCAGCAGTTGATCGTGATAAATCAAACTACTTCGGCACCAAATCCTTTCGTGAACGATCAACGGAATCACCCTACTGATCACTACTGATATTTGGTGCGCCTCTACTTCTAAGAACGCCCATACATGGGCGTGAGGCTCATAAAAACATAAGCGGCTAAGCAGTTACCACCGCGAAGCCGCTTACTTTGACTTAGCTCACAAATAAAATCAACTCAAGCTTGCAATCAACTGCGGAACGGCTTCGAACAGGTCAGCTTCGAGGCCATAATCGGCAACTTGGAAGATAGGCGCTTCAGGGTCTTTGTTGATAGCCACAATCACCTTAGCGTCTTTCATTCCCGCTAAATGTTGGATCGCGCCTGAAATACCGACTGCAATATAGAGATTAGGTGCGACAATTTTACCGGTTTGACCGACTTGCAAGTCATTCGGAACAAAGCCTGCGTCAACCGCCGCACGCGAAGCACCTACTGCGGCACCAAGCTTATCAGCCAGTTGCTCTAACATGCCGAAGTTTTCACCGCTGCCCATGCCACGGCCACCAGATACGATAATGCCAGCATTTCCTAACTCTGGACGTGCTGAAACTGTCAGCGCTTGAGACACAAACTGAGCTTTGGCTTCAAACACTTTATCCAAGGTAGTCACAGCAGCATTATTACCCTGTGTCACCGCATCGAACGCACTGGCACGCACTGTCATCACTTTGATAGCGTCATGGCTTTGAACTGTCGCTAACGCGTTACCCGCATAAATCGGGCGAACAAAGGTATCGCTACTCACCACGCCAATCACTTCCGAAATTTGCGCCACATCTAAAAGTGCTGCCACACGCGGTAACGTGTCTTTACCCGCACTCGATGCCGCTGCGAGAATATGGCTGTAGTTTGGTGCTAAGTCCACCAGCAATTTAGCCACGTTTTCGGCTAAATGCGCTTCATAAGCACTGTTATCGGCGACTAATACTTGCGCGACACCTTGTAGAGCTTGAGCAGCTTGCACCACTGCACCACATTGATGGCCCACCACCAATACATGTACATCACCGCCGATCGCACGAGCTGCGGTGACAACTTTAGCGGTATCCAATTTCAGCGCCGCATTATCGTGTTCTGCTAATACTAAAATGGCCATTTAGATCACCTTCGCTTCATTCTTTAACTTTTCAACCAGCTCTGCTACCGACGCAACCATAATACCGGCCTTACGTTCAGCAGGCAGCGTTACCTTGATCACCGTTTGATGCGCTTTGAGCGTCACACCTAAATCAGCTACCGTCAGCACATCTAATGGCTTACGTTTGGCTTTCATGATATTAGGTAATGAGGCATAACGTGGCTCATTCAAACGTAAATCCGCAGTCACCACAGCTGGCAATGGTAGATTTAAGGTTTGCATACCACCATCTATCTCACGAGCAACTTGAAGTGAATTACCTTCAACTTTAATTGCTGAAGCAAAGGTCGCTTGCGGCATATCCGTTAATGCAGCAAACATTTGGCCCGTTTGGTTATTATCACCATCAATGGATTGCTTACCAAACAGCACTAATTGCGCTTGTTCTTTTTCTTGTACGGCTTTAAGTAATTTGGCAATTGATACTGGTGCTAACTCTTCTTCAGTATCAATGTGAATCGCGCGATCAGCACCTAATGCTAATGCGGTACGCAATTGTTCTTGAACGGCTTTATTGCCGATGCTCACGACCACTACTTCAGTAGCACTGCCCGCTTCTTTTAAACGAACCGCTTCTTCTACTGCAATTTCACAAAAAGGGTTCAACGCCATTTTGAGGTTTGCGGTATCAACGCTGGTGTTGTCAGCTTTTACCCTGACCTTCACATTGGCATCAACTACGCGCTTAACAGGCACCAATACTTTCATAGGGCTTCCTTCCTACACTTTCATGTACATGGACAAAACATTGGTGATCACCAATGCAGGATAGAGCCACTTTACGTCCTGTTAACGTTAACGTCAACCAAAGTCAAACGCTTGTTTGCATTTTTAAGACTGTCGTATTGGCCACATTTTTGAACACTTATTTGCCATATATAAAAAGTTCAAAAATTAAATAATATTTAATTTTTGTTTATTGCATAATTTTATTTGATTCGAGCAATATTAGTTTCTATCATTTAGCTGTTGTTCACCATTATCCTGTAATAAAAATAGAGTGGGACGAAAATAGATATGAGCGAATTTTTAGAGATATTAACTCACGGTCGTCGTTTTAAAGCTGCGGTAAAAGATCTTAGCGTTGAAGAACTGCGTGATTTAGCGGCTAAACTAGATAAAATTTTAGTTGAGCGTGAGTCAATGGAAGCAGAAGAACAGCAAGCTATTGCTGCTCGTAATGCAAAAATTGAAGAAATCCGTCAACAAATGGAAGCCGTTGGTTTATCAATCGACGATTTAGGTGGTGTTGCAGTTAAAGCCTCGAGCAAGAAACGCGCTCCTCGTCCAGCGAAATACCAAATTGAAGTTGATGGCGAAGTGATCCAGTGGACAGGTCAAGGCCGTATGCCAACAGTATTTAAGAACGAAGTCAATAAAGGCCGTTCTATGGATGATTTCTTAATCTAATCCAATACTGTAATGGTAATGACAATAGCCATTCGCTATTATCATTGAGTAGCATAAAAAAGCTCGCGCCCTGCGAGCTTTTTTATGCCTATCCCACCCCGCCCATTGTCATTCAAGTAAATGCTTAAATTGCGTTACAATTCATCTTTAGTATTTACATCTACTTTAGGTTACTCTTTATTCACCCTCCGTCTAAGTGAATAAAAAATGCAGATAAACAATAAGATAATAATAAGCTGCGGCATAATAAGTAGTTTTGTATCTCAACCCATTTTTGCCGAGGCCAATCCCATCACTCCCGTCAATAAGTTAACTGCATTGACCAATGCAGAATTAATTCTTGCACCGGGGAAACGACTCTCAAATGCCACATTATTAGTTGAAAACAATCGGATCAAAGCCATTATTGACCAAGGTGATATCCCCGCGGCGGCACTAAAAGTCGATCTCAGTGGTTATACTATTTATCCCGGTTTTATCGATCCTTTTACCGATTATGCTATCGAGTTTGAATATCCCAAATTGCAGCTCACTCGTCCGGTATATGATATTAAGCGTATTGGTGGGAATGCTGAAAATGGTGCAATTCACGCTGAAAAAGAATGGTTTAATTACATTTACCCCAATAAAGAACGCGCACGAGATTGGATCAATAACGGCTTTACCAGTGTACAAAGTAGTAAACTCGATGGTATTTTCCGAGGCACGGGTGTCAGTCTTTCACTCGCGGACAAAACTGCCAACGAGGTAATTTATCGGGCGCGCAGCCAACCTTTTATGGCCTTCGATAAAGGTACGTCAGAACAAGACTACCCCAATTCCCTCATGGGTAGCATCGCGCTTATCAGACAGACCTTTGCTGATGCTAACTGGTATAACCAAAATAAGCACAAATCGGTTAATAGTTCAGCTACACCTCAAATTGAATTTAATATTGCCTTCGAACGTTTAGATAACTTAGCCGAGAAACCAATCGTATTTGAAACAAAAAATCTGAACGATTTGTTGCGTGCAGCGAACCTACTCAAAGAACATAAGCAGCCCGCCAACTTACTCGCAAGTGGCCAAGAATATGCTCGGATCAACGAATTAAAGGCTCTGAATTATCCTTTAATTCTCCCTCTTAATTACCCACAAGCACCCGATGTGGGTACCGATGATGCCGATCGCGAAGTCTCCCTTGCAGAACTCAGACAATGGGAGCGCGCGCCCACAAACCCTGCCGCAGTAGCAAATGCAGGTATCCCCTTTGCGTTTACCCAATTTGGCATTAAGACCGAGGCGTTTTGGCCACGCCTTCGTCAAGCGATTGCGCAAGGACTCAGCGAAGATAAAGCCCTCGCGGCCCTCACCACTCAAGCTGCTGAAATGGCAGGAACCGCTGACTTGACCGGAAAACTTGCCCCGGGCTATATGGCGGACTTTGTCATTACTAAGGGCAATATTTTTAAAGACGGACAGATTTACAGTGTCTGGCTACAGGGACAAGAACAAGCCATCCGCTCACTTTCACAAGCCAAGATGTTGGGTGACTATCAGCTGACGTTGAATAATTTAACTTTAGATTTGAGCCTTGAAGAAGCAGACAAAGCAGGCAAAACCACTTTGCAAGGAAATCTGAGCAGTGGCGAGAAGAGTATTCCACTCACCAAGCTCAAGCTTGAAAACGATGGCCGCGTCAGCTTTAACGTCAATTTAACTGATGCGGGCATTCATGGGATCAGCCGTTTTACCCTCTGGTTTGCCAAAGACGGCATTCAAGGCCGGATGGTCGACGCCCAAAGTCGTAGCATCAATGTTGCTGGTATTACCCTTACGCCTCCGCCAAAGACGGAGCAAGTAAGCACGCCTAAAGCCGATGCATCGCAAACTTTAGTGAGTCAACTTACCTACCCTAACGTCGCCTATGGTTTAAGTGAGGCGCCCAAAGCAGAGAAACTCCATATTAAAAATGCCACCCTGTGGACCTCAGATAAACAAGGTATCTTGGAACATGCGGATCTGCTAATGGCCAATGGCAAGATTGAAAAAATCGGCCAGCAACTCAACACGCCTTCTGGATATCAAGTCCTCGATGCAACGGGCAAGCACTTAACAGCGGGTATTGTCGATGAGCATTCCCATATTGCCATCAACGGCGGCACCAACGAAGGCACAGACGCAGTCACCTCTGAAGTGCGGATTGGCGATGTGATTAATCCTGAAGACGTCTCCATCTATCGCGCACTCGCGGGCGGCGTGACCAGCGCACAATTACTCCATGGCAGCGCTAATCCTATTGGTGGCCAATCCCAGTTAATAAAAATGAAGTGGGGAGAAAGCGCAGAACAGCTAAAGTTTGCCAATGCACCTGCCAGTATCAAATTCGCCCTTGGCGAAAACGTTAAACAGAGTAACTGGGGCGAAAAGTTTGTGCAGCGCTTCCCGCAGACGCGCATGGGGGTAAAAGCCTTATTTGAAGAAACCTTCGATGCAGCACTCGCCTATGAGAATGCGCTGAAGGATTATGATGATTTACGCAGCAGTGAGAAGAAGAAAACCCTCGCACCGCGCCCAAGTTATCGCTTGCAGGCGGTGGCCGAAGTGCTTAAGCAACAGCGCGATGTGCATATTCACTCTTATGTACAGTCGGAAATCTTAATGTTCCTGCGCTTAGCCGAAGCCTACCACTTTAAAGTGCAAACCTTTACCCATGTGCTTGAAGGTTACAAGGTTGCCAGTGAACTGGCTGCCCATGGTGCGGGCGCCTCGACCTTTGCTGATTGGTGGGCCTATAAATTCGAAGTCTATGATGCGATCCCGCAAAACGCGTGCCTAATGCAAAAACAAGGTGTGCTGACGAGTATCAATTCCGATGACTACGAAATGCAGCGCAGACTCAACCAAGAAGCAGCTAAGTCAATGATGTATTGCGGTATGTCAAAGGAAGATGCCTGGAATATGGTGACCATCAACCCAGCGAAACAGCTCAGAGTCGATGAGTATGTTGGCTCACTCACCCCAGGCAAAATGGCCGATATTGTGCTTTGGAACGCCGAGCCGCTGTCGATTTATGCCAAAGTGACCCAGGCTTGGGTTGAAGGCAAACGCTACTTCGATCGCGACCAAGACCAGCTTGCCCAGCAGCAAGTGGTGGCTGAGCGTGCCGCTCTTATCCAAAAAATTCTCAGTAGTGATGATAACGCTAAGGCGGGTGAAAAAGTTACACCGCTTAACGAGCCACAATGGCACTGCGATACCCATTATCAGGCTTGGGGCCAACATCATCAGGGAGCAAAATAATGAAGCACTTACCCACGACCTTGCTGCTGTCGACACTGGCCATCACCTTGTCCGTGCAGGCACATGATCTCATCCCTACGCCTAAACAAACTCACGGTGTGTTGATTAAAAACGCCACTGTGCATACGGTCAGCCAAGGGGTTTTAACCAATACCGATGTCTTGATTGAAAACGGCAAAATCAGTGCGCTAGGACCACAGTTACACGTCAACGGGGCTGATGGTAAAGCACAGGTTATCGATGCCACGGGTAAACACTTATATCCAGGCCTTATTGCACTGGATACCAGTCTTGGCTTAGTGGAAATCGAGATGGTTCGCCCGACCGTAGATAACGCTGAAGTCGGTGACTTTAACCCGCAAATTAGTGCAGCAACGGCTTACAACCCGGATTCGGAGCTGCTGCCAACCATTCGCTATAATGGCATCACTCACGCACAAATCGTCCCTAGTGGTGACGGACTCGCGGGCCAATCGGTGGTCGTCGATCTCGATGCGTGGACCATTGAAGATGCATTGCACCCCAGTGAAGGCCAATTTCATGTTTACTGGCCACAGATAAAACGCATGCCAGAGGATGAAAAAGGAAAAGCCAAAGCGATTGAAAAAAATCAGCAGGCAATCAATCAACTCATCACTGCCTTTGAAGATGGTTACCGCTACTTTTTGAGCCAAAATACACCGGATGCCGACCACAAGCCTAATCTGCGTTGGCAGGCCATGTTGCCACTGTACCAAGGTAAAGCGACGCTATTTGCCCACGCAGACAGTGTTAACCAAATCGAGCAAGTAATTGCACTGACTAAAAAATATCAATTTAAATTGGTCATTGTCGGCGGTTATGACGCGTGGCGATTAGCTTCAAGTTTAAGGGAAGTGAATGCCAGTGTGATTTATCCGCACACTTTAAGCCTGCCTAAACGTAAAGATGAACCCGTGGATTTGCCGTTTAAAATCCCTTCGTTGCTAGCAAATGCCGGCATTCCCTATGCGCTTGGCTTTTCATCGGATTGGAACAGTCGTAACCTACCCTATGCCGCAGGTTACAGCGCAGCTTATGGCGTTACGGCAGAGCAAGCGTTGAAATCTGTCACGTTAGATGCTGCAAAGCTGTTAGGGATTAACGATTTAGGCGCTATCGAAGTAGGCTATCAGGGCAGCGTTGTGCTGAGTGACGGAGATATCCTCGACCCCATGAGCAACAAAATTGATGCGATCTGGATTGAAGGAAGACAAATAGATCTGAATAATCGCCACCAGCAGCTTTATCAAAAGTATCTTAAGCGATAGAATTTACTGAGATAAATCGCACAGCACCGCGCAGTCCATGGGACTGCGCTTCTTTACCCTTAATCTCAGGTCAAACCATGAAAATCATCCTCTCAAGTGCATTAGTGCTCCTGCTTAGCGCCTGTGCCAGCGACTACAGTTTTAATAGCAATTTAGACGGTGAGGCGATTAGTGACTACTTCAAGGCAGGCGATGTTACGCTATTTGAAGGTGATAGTTTGCCTAAAGGCCACTACGAGTTGAAAGGCTTAGTGCAAGGAGAATCTTGCCAAGCGGATGTAAATGGCGTGCCAGCATCCTTAAGCGAAGCCAGAACCGAAGCCCGCCGCGCTGCGGCTGATAAAGGTGCTAACGGTATCATCATCAAACAATGTGTGATGATGGAAGAAGCTGCGCAAGGCTGTATCAGCCGGGCGTTATGTGTCGGTCAAGCGATTAAAATGGCCACCGCCGACTAGTTCATCGCGTGTATACTGCACGCCATTCTTGTTGTACTTTACAACCTAAGCCATCAGAGTTTGGGTTGTTGCTCCTTCCTTTAGGTGTTTTTTGCATGACATTTACCAACCAAATTACCGCTGTGGCCACCTGCCGTACCCCCTATAAACAAAAATTTGGCATTCCAAGGCAACCTGGTTTGGTGGAGGCACGCGGTTATGTTGAGCTGGAAGGCCATATCAATCATCTCGACGCCGTGCGCGGTATCGAGCAATATTCGCACCTTTGGCTGCTGTTTTGTTTCCATGAAAATCTCGCCCAAGGCTGGAAAACCACAGTTCGCCCACCGCGTTTAGGTGGTAATGAAAAACTCGGTGTATTCGCAACCCGCTCGACGTTTCGCCCAAACGGCATTGGCCAATCCGTGGTAAAACTCCACCGAGTGGTGCAACGTAAAGGCAAAGTATGCCTGGAGATTTCAGGTATGGATCTTGTCGATGGCACGCCCATTATCGATATTAAGCCCTATATTCCCTTCTCAGATTCGATTGAAGGTGCCGTCGGCGGTATCGCTCAAGAAGCGCCTAAGCTGATTAGCGTGGTGTTTTCCGAGCTCGCGGCAACGCAGATTAACACCTACAGCAAACAGGACGCTTATACTGATTTGGCCGAACTTATCCGCGGCGTACTCGGACAAGACCCTCGCCCTGCCTATAAAAAAGCCAAGGATGATCCCAAGCTATATCAAGTGGCTTTGTATGATTTGGATATCTTTTGGCGGATGGCGGTTGATGAGGATGATCGGGAATATATTCAAGTGCTCGAACTCAAACCGGGGAAATGTGGCTAAATGCAGACGCTAAACACAACCGCATTGCCTGATTATCAGAGCCAACACAAAAAGCGTCTGTCTTGGATGCCCTGGCTGTATTTTTCACTCAAAGAAAAACACTTAGTCTGGGCTAAACCTTGGCAGGATGAAATTCAAACCAACCTTTGCGCCCTCGAAACCGTCACCATTGGTGATAACTGTTTTATCGCTCCCGAGGCACAGTTATTTGCCGAGCCCAATCGCGATATCAAGATAGGTAATCACTGCATGATTGCCGCCGAATGTTTTTTACATGGCCCTATCACCCTTGGTAATGAAGTTGCCATCAATCATGGCTGCTCCTTCGATGGCGGTCGAGTGGGGATTCAAATTGGCTCCCAAACTCGCATTGCTAACCATGTGACTATCTACGCCTTTAATCATGGCATGGCGCCCGATACGCCCATTTATCAACAAGCCTCCCACTCTAAAGGAGTCGTGATAGGTAAAGATGTCTGGATTGGCGCACAGGCCGGGATAGTTGATGGTGTCACCATTGGCGACCATGCGGTGATTGGCATGGGCTGTATTGTCACCAAAGATGTCCCCGCATGGGCTATCGTCGCCGGTAATCCTGCACGGGTGATTGGCGATCGGCGAAATAAGTAAGCGGCGACGAGAATCTAGATACGAGCAATGACGAAGTCGCCCCCTAACGGCGTAGTGCTTATCTTTGCTTTATCCGTTATCCAGCATCAAAAATGCTATTTGTCTCCCAGCTAGTTGAATTTAACCTAAATCCATAGGTGACATCATCAAAGCAGGTGATAAAATGGCGCCCATTCAACTCAAATTTGGACATCGGTAATGCGCGTTAGCAAATACCTACTTTCTACTCAAAAAGAAACACCTGCGAATGCAGAAGTCATCAGCCATCAATTAATGCTACGTGCGGGTATGATCCGCCGTAACGCTTCAGGCCTATACAGCTATCTGCCCACGGGCCTGCGTGTATTACGTAAAGTCGAAGCGATTGTTCGTGAAGAAATGAACAAAGCGGGCGCGATTGAAATCCTAATGCCTATGGTGCAACCGGCTGATTTATGGGTAGAAACGGGTCGCTGGGACAAGTTTGGTCCTGAACTACTGCGTTTTAAAGACCGTCATAGCCGTGACTTCGTTCTGGGACCAACCCACGAAGAAGTGATCACCGACTTAATCCGCAAAGAAGTCAGCTCTTACAAACAATTACCGCTGAATCTTTATCAAATTCAAACTAAATTCCGCGACGAAGTTCGCCCACGTTTTGGCGTGATGCGTTCTCGCGAGTTCCTGATGAAAGATGCGTATTCTTTCCATCTTGATGTGGATACCATGAATGAAACCTATGAGGCGATGTATCAAGCCTATAGCAACATTCTGTCGCGTATGGACTTAGCCTTCCGTCCGGTTTTAGCGGACACGGGTTCTATCGGTGGCAGCATGTCACACGAGTTCCATGTATTAGCGCAAAGCGGTGAAGACTTAATCGCCTACTCTACGGGTAGCGATTATGCCGCTAACATCGAGAAAGCCGAATCACCAATGCCAACCGAAACGCGCGGCGCGGCGACTGAAGCATTACGTTTAGTCGATACCCCAAATGCGAAAACCATTGCCGAGTTAGTTGAGCAATTCGGTTTAGATATCACTAAAACAGTGAAAACCTTGATTGTTAAGGGTGCGACTGAAGCGGCGCCACTGGTTGCGCTGATTGTACGTGGTGACCACGAGCTAAATGAAATCAAAGCAGATAAATTAGATTTAGTGGCATCACCATTAGAATTTGCCCCAGAAGCCCTGATCCGTGACGCCATTGGCGCAGGTCCAGGCTCATTAGGCCCTGTCGGCCTGAATATGCCGATCATCATCGACCATAGCGTAAGCGTGATGAGCGATTTTGCTGCCGGCGCAAACGTGGATGATAAACACTACTTTGGTATCAACTGGGAGCGCGATCTGCCACTGGCACAAGCAGCCGACATCCGTAACGTGGTTGAAGGTGAACCAACACCTGATGGTTTAGGTACTTACGCTATGGCTCGTGGTATCGAAGTAGGTCATATCTTCCAACTCGGTACTAACTACTCTAAATCCATGAACGCGACTGTTCTTGATGAGAACGGTAAGTCACAAGTGCTGCTGATGGGTTGTTACGGTGTTGGCGTAAGCCGAATCGTTGCTGCTGCGATTGAGCAAAACTTTGATGACCGTGGCATTGTATGGCCAGAAGCGATTGCACCATTTAGTGTGGGCATTCTGCCAATGAATATGCACAAGTCGCACCGCGTCACCGATATCGCCGAGCAGTTATACAAAGACTTAAGTGCTGCGGGTATCGATGTCCTGTTGGATGACCGTAAAGAGCGTCCAGGCGTGATGTTCGCCGATATGGAGCTGATTGGTATTCCTCACACTGTGGTGATTGGTGATCGCAATATCGATGCAGGCGTATTCGAATACAAAAACCGCCGCACTGGTGAAAAGCAAGATGTGCCATTTGACCAAATCGTCGATTTCTTAAAGAATCTGCAAGCTTAAGCCCTGTCTTTTGCGCTGAATGCGCATTCAGCCAGTTTGAGCTAATGGCAAGCCATTAACCTCTAAAAACATAAACGCACTTAAGTCCGACTTAAGTGCGTTTTTATATCTATCTTCTCAAGTAATCATTTAAGTTTGACACTTCAGCCTATCACCAGCGGTTCGCTTTTCTACCAGCACTAAATAAACTTCATCCAACTAACTGCTCCGACTTGCTTTTTTAGAGTAGTGATTGCTTTAATAAACTCATAATAACAATTCAAGAGTCTGAAGATTGCCAACATCAACAGCATTAGTTCTCGGTGGCGGTGGCGCTCGTGCCGCCTATCAAGTGGGAGTGTTAAAAGCACTGGTCCAGCTTTATCCTCGCAACCATGGCATTCCCTTCAAAATCATATGTGGCACTTCCGCTGGAGCCATTAATGGTACTTCAATCGCCACCCATGCCTCATGTTTTCATTTAGGTGTCAAAAAACTCGAATGGGTATGGCGTCATTTTGAAACTAGAAAAGTGTACCGAGCCACTCTTCCTGGCGTGTTAAAGCACCTCTCAAAAATGGCCCTAAAAGGCTTACAGGACGATAAGGTCAATACAGATGCTGGCAGCCTGCTCGATAATGAACCTTTACGGCACTTATTGAATGAACTTATCGATTTTAAAAGAATTGATCGCAATATCCGCAACGGCGCTTTAACCGCTCTGAGTATCGATACCTCCTGCTATAACAACTCGCGTTCGGTGACGTTTTTTCAAGCGGCACGGGATATTGAAAACTGGACCCGCGCCAGACGCAGCGGTGAGCGGCGGATGTTAAATACCGAGCACTTGTTAGCAAGCTCAGCCATTCCCATGGTGTTCCCGTCAATTAAACTTAATCAAGCTTATTATGGTGACGGCTCAGTCCACCAGCTCGCGCCGCTTTCAAGTCCAATCCATTTGGGGGCTAATAAGCTATTGGTGATAAACCTAGACAGTCCCCATAAGCATTTTCCGATGGAGCTAGAATATCATCCGAAGACAGCGACCATCGCGGGTCATCTGCTGGATACTATCTTTTCTGATACCTTAAATAGCGATTTAGAGCGCCTAGAGCGCATAAATCATACGCTTTCCCTTATTCCAGAAGAAAGCCGTGCGCAACTAGCATTACACCCCATAAAAACCTTAGTGATAAAACCCAGCGAAGATTTAAGTAAAATCGCCGCCCGCTTCTATGACGATATGCCCTGGGCAATTAAAACCTTACTGGGATTTTTTGGTATCGATAGGCAGTCTGACTCAAGTATTGTGTCTTATCTCTTGTTTGAAAAATCCTATACCAGCGCATTGATCGATTTAGGTTATCAAGACGGTATGGCGCACCTTGACGAATTGAAAGCATTTTTCAATTTAGCCTAATGCGATGACTCACAATAAAAAGGCTGAGTAAAATCGAATTGAAGCCCGCATCTTGACGTGTTATAAATTAAACGATGACATAATTCCTTAACCACAATGTGCGAAACTCATTCAAAATTAAGGATTATTCAGTAGCAGCTAAGCTGTAAATCAGTCTAAAGTCTGAGTGACGGAATAGATTTAACATTGATCATTTAAGTTGAATCACCTATCATGCTGTACTAGATTAGCTAAAAATTAGGTTAATTTTTTCTAAAAGGGAATCACGATGAAAAAAACTTCATTAGCACTTATTGCTGCTATTTCAATGTTAGGTTCAGTTGCTGCTAACGCTAACACAACTGGTGTAGCAACTGGTGGTACTGGTGTTGGTGGCGCTACTGGTGCTATCGTTGCTGGTGGTATTGCAGCTGGTGCAGTTGTAACTGGTGTTTTAGTTGCAGCTAACAGTTCTGATGGTAGCCCAGCAGCAACTGGTACTGGTACTGGTACTGGTACTGGCACAACTACTGGCACTAACTAATCTTTTAGTCAGTGTATTTAAACAACCGCCTTATTGGCGGTTGTTTTTTTTAGGCTTTTTGTAAACAAAATGTGTACTTAATCTAGCTTGAAATCACGCCATCATATATTTACATTGGTTAACAACTTACTATTGAGAATAAGCAACTCGGATGCGTATATATAAAAAAATCTTTTCCTTTATTGCTGTTTCGACAGTATGTCTAGGCTTATCGGGCTGTAGCCAACGAATTAGCGCACTAAACGATACCGCAAAGCTCGCCTTTTTTGGGAGTGACGATGTGGTTCTCTCCCCTGAGCAAGTATCGGCTAATCCTTATGCCAGCATCTATGTAAAAATGGAAGATACGGCCCAGGCATTTGTGGTTTTAGCCTTTGCAGAGCCTAAAATCAGCCTATCTTCAGTAAAAAACTCACCCGCAGCACTCGAACTTAAGTGGTTATCAGCAGATAAGGGCATGTTAGTGACAGTTAACGGCCGCCTAGTCAAAACCCATAATTTGCTCACTGGTAATTTAAGTGCTGTTGAAAGTGATGAGCCAGATCCACTGTTATTAGGATTACACTTAAGCTCCACCCCCAAAACTTGGGCTCGAACCCTCGATTGGCAACCTGGTTATCATTATGGCTACCGAGCAACATCAGAATTTGAATTGATTGGTGACGAAAATATTCTAATCAATGGCGCTCCTACACAAGCTTTGCATTTTAGTGAACACGTCTCTGTGGATGCACTCAATATCCAATATCAAAATGAGTTTTGGCTAGATCCACAAACAGGCAACGTTATTAAAAGCCATCAGAAAATTGCGCCCAATCTGCCGTTTATTGATATCACCTTACTGAAGCCTTTTGCTGCTTAGTGGAGCCATAATGAGATCCTATATTACCCCGTTGGCGCTACTAGTAAGTTCAGTGTTTTTGCAATCCGTAGAAGCCAATACCCAACTTTCTGTCAGTACCTCAGCGTCTCACACGCCGCAGCTACACATTACCTATCCCGCAGCTATTCGAGTAGGACAAGCGGTACAAGATGGGTTAACACAACTTCCCCTTTATAATCAAACGATAAAAAATGAGCCAGTCTCAATTTATTGGCTAGGTGCGGCACTTTTAGATATAAAAAATACTGCAGCATTAGAGGCCACTCGTCAGCAAGTATTGCAACAATTAGCCAACATGGGAGAGCAGGTCGATAATAGTCAATATATTGCTAAACTGGCCAAATTTGCCCAGTTTTTACGCAACATCAAACTAGGCCAGCGAGTTAATCAGCCGTTAGATCTCGACGTAGTCCGGATTACCGACGCTTATAATCCGGTTATCGATGGTGATTTTTTACTGGTGCTACCACCACGACCAACTACGGTCACTGTCGTTGGCGCGGTCGCACAAACGGGTGAACAAGCATGGCAATCGCGGGCCAGCAGTAAAGATTACCTAAAGCATGCGGGTTTACTCGATAATGCTGAAGATAGCTTTGTGTGGATTATTCAACCCGATGGCAATGCGATAAAACAGCCTATCGCCTATTGGAATCATCAGGCTCAGGATATCGCCCCTGGAGCAATACTCTTTGTGGAGTTCACGGCGCTGTTTGATGACCATGCCGAATTAAATAACAATATTATTGAATTACTCAAAAATCGGGCTCTGTAATGAAAAAGTCAACTCCCACTTTGCATACGTTCGGGCGTTTATCTGCGCTGTCATTAGCACTGCTACCGTTATTACATGTTAGCGCCGATGAATTTTCTTATCCAACACTCTTACCTTCACAGTCAGATTTTGGTGGCGTTGGTCTAATGCAAATGCCGACTGGCCGCATGGCACCAGAAGGTGAGTTTAACTTTGCCACAAGTTATAACGACGAATACCAACACTTCACCGCCTCAGTACAATTATTCCCTTGGTTTGAAACAACAATCCGCTATACCCAAGTACAGGATTTACTTTATAGCGATGATCCGAGCTTTAGCGGAAGCACTAAATACACAGATAAAGGAATTGATTTTAAAGTACGTCTACTTGAAGAAAGTAACTGGCTGCCAGAAACCTCGATTGGGGTGCGGGACTTTGGCGGCACAGGCTTATTTGATGGTGAGTTTATTGCCGCAACAAAACGAGTCGGCCCATTGGATTTTACCCTCGGCATTGGCTGGGGCTATATTGGCAATAGCGGTAATCTCACCTCAGATAAAAAAGATCTTAATTACAACTGTGATAGAGATACCTCTTTTGGAGGCTCGGGAGGAACTGTTGATTATCAACGTTGGTTTAAAGGCTGTGCCGCGCTTTTTGGTGGTGTTGAATACCAAACGCCTTGGGAGCCACTACGTTTAAAAGTCGAATATGATGGCAATGACTATCAATCAGACTTCCCTGTGGTTCAAGGTAATATTGCTATGCCTCAGGACAGCAAATTTAACTATGGACTACTCTATCGGTTTGGCAACTGGGGTGATCTGCATTTAAGTTATGAGCGCGGTAATACTTGGACGCTTGGTTTTAGTCTACAAACTAATTTTAATACCTTATCGCAGATTAAAACCGATCCTGCTGCCGCTAAATATAAGCCGCTTCCGGCTGCGCCATTAACTCTTTCACAGACAGAGTCCTCCGCGCCAGTAAACACACCAACAGTCGAACAAGTGACTGTTGGTGTTGATACTTCCGCAACAAATAAATCAGAAGAGCAAAATACCGAAGTAGCAAATCTAGAGCCTGTAAACGCTTCCAGTCAGACGGTTGCGAATACCCTAGTAGATTGGAATAAGGTGGCTCAAGACTTACAAACCATCGCAGGGTACGCAAACGCCAAAATTTATCTGGATAAAGACAGCATTACTGTCGTCGGTGAACAAACCAAATTCCGTGATAGAAATGAAGCACATCAAAGAGCGGCAACCATACTCGCTAATAGCACTGATGCAACTCGTATCAAAGAGTATAGGTTGATTGAAACCCGTTATAGCCAACCGATAACCGAAACCCGGATCGATGCGCAAAAATTTGCCCAAGTGGTAAGTTATGGCTATTTGAATGCTAAAATCACTGATGCCAGTGTTGTGAGTGTTCCCAGCTTACCACAGGGAGAACAAGTCAATAACGCTGATAAAGATTGGTTAGATAAGCTTAGCTTCGATGTTTCGCCCACCATGGCTCAATCCTTCGGAGGCTCTGAAGGTTTTTATATGTTCAATATTGGGGTCACAGGCAGTGCAAATTATCGCTTTACCGATAATTTTGATTTTTCAGGTTCCCTTTATCTGAATATTTACGATAACTACGATAAATTTTTATATGAAGTACCACCAGATACTAACGATCTAAAACGTGTTCGCACACTTATCCGTCAATATGTTCATGATAACCCACTAAGGGTGAATAGCCTACAACTGACCTGGATGGATAATTTAACGGATAATATCTCCTACCAAGCCTATGGCGGCTATTTAGAAATGATGTATGGCGGTGTAGGGACAGAGTTCCTCTACCGACCACTGAATAGCCAATGGGCTTTTGGTGTTGATGTGAATTATGTTAAGCAGCGCGATCCCGATAGCATGTTTGGCTTCTTTGAAGATGAGCATCAATATGACCCAATTACAGGTCGTTCATACCGAGCACAAACTGGGACAGCCACAGGTAATGCAACCGTCTATTATCAACCCGACTGGTTCCCCAATACTTTATTGAGGATCAGTGCTGGTCAATATCTGACTGAAGATAAAGGGGTAACGATTGATTTCTCCAAACAATTTGATAGCGGTGTGATTGTTGGCGCCTTTGCGACTAAGACAAACCTTTCTTCTGAGGAATATGGTGAAGGCAGCTTTACCAAAGGCTTCTACATCTCGATCCCATTTGATTTAATGACGATTAAATCAACTCATAGCCGGGCGACAATCAGTTGGATGCCGCTCACCCGCGATGGTGGTCAAATGGTCGGCCGTAAGTATTACCTCTTTGATAATACTGATGCTCGCTCACCTTGGTTCACTCGCCCCAGCACTGAAAATAAGCCTGTAAAATAACCGAAACCGCCGTTAGCGTCTAAACGCTAACGGCGGCATTGGCATCTCTTGCGGAAAGAATGGGTGTGTTGTTTAACAGTGGCCACTCAATCGTAAACTCGGCACTATTCCAAGCAAGTACATATTCATCATCCGGCGCATAATAATCGCTACAACGATACAACACATCTGCATACTCACTTAACACATAAAACCCGTGGGCAAACCCTGGGGGGATCCACATTTGCAAATGGTTATCGGCAGAAAGAATCCTGCCAACCCATTTGCCATAGGTCGCGGATTGTGGCCGAATATCGACGGCAACATCAAAAATACTGCCAGCACACACTCGGACTAATTTGCCCTGCGGATATTGTTGCTGGTAATGCAATCCACGCAATACATGCTGCTGCGAGCGACTATAGTTATCTTGCACTAACGCTGGCGCTTCAAATCCGCGACTCAGCAAGCACTCAGTAAAATACGCTTGCCGAAAGGTTTCCATAAAAAAGCCACGCTCATCGCCAAATACCATAGGTTCAAAGACTAGTACTTCAGCCAGCTCGGTTTCAACGCACTTCATTAAACACCTGTTTATTTAATAAACCTAAAAGATACTCACCATAGCCACTTTTAAGTAAAGGTTGAGCTAAGGCAGCTAGCTGCGAGGCATTAATCCAGCCACAATGGAATGCCGCTTCCTCCGGGCAATTCACTTTCAAGCCCTGTCGTTTCTCAATAGCGGCAATAAATGACCTTACCGACCATTAAATCCAACATTCAAAATACCTTTTCTCATTGATACATCAAGGATTAGTGAATTGAATCGAGGCGCAGATAGTAGCATACAAATACAAATTAAACGCAGGGCGAAACGGCTCACTAGAAAATGCAGAACGTTGCTATGCGGGTTCTAGATTCCGCTTCATTTCTCAGGAAGTTGTATGTCGACTTTTACGCCTTGGTTCGGCGAAGAGGTCAGCGTAATGCTGCCATGGAGCTTTTGGGTAACCAAATTGTAGATAATTGACATTCCTAAGCCTGTGCCGCCATCTTTACGAGCGGTGGTAAAAAAAGGCTCAAAGGCTTTCATCTTGACCTCATCAGTCATACCGACACCATTATCTTGATAACTCATGCAAACATTCGCGCCTTGCTGTTCAACTCGGATAGTAATTTGCTTATCACCAGCAAAATTGTCAGGAAACCCATGCCGAAAGCTATTAGCAACTAGATTGGTAAAAATTTGCGCGATTGCCCCAGGGTAAGACTCGATGAAAATTTGGTCATCAAGGTCAACGGTTAAGGTAATATTCTTCTTACGCATTAATGGCCTTAATGAGCTAAAAATCTGGAAAAGATAAGTCTTTAAATTAAATCGCTCACGTTCAAGTACCGACTGATCCGCAGCGGTCCGCTTAAAGTTGTGGACTAACTCCGCTGCTCGCGCCAAATTTCGCTCTATCAGTCCCAAACCATCTTGCATCGTATTGATAAAGTTTAAAAACTTATCTTCGTCGAGTTCATTTTGCTCAAATGTACTTTTTAACAATGCGACCTCATCTAAACAATGAGTTACTGAGGTCACAGCAATCCCCAAAGGCGTATTGACCTCATGGGCAACCCCTGCCACTAAACTCCCTAAGGCCGCCATTTTTTCATTTTCAATTAAGTGATGTTGTGTCGAACGTAAATCCGCCAATGCGGTTTCCAATTCTTGAGTTCTTAATTCAACTTGCGCTTCCAAATCCGCATTAATGGCTTTTAATTGCTGCTGATAATCTAAAATTTCCCTTGCACTCATTGCCCGACCAAATAAATCGGCCAAGGCGGAAGCAAAGGCTTTTTCATCGCGGGTCCATTCTCTTGGCTCACCTTGATGTTCAGAACAAATAATGCCCACCATCTTACCGCGATGACGGATAGGGCTATCTAATATGGAGGTAATACCATTAGGCACTAAGTAAACCTTTACAAACTCATGGGTTGCTCTATCGGTTTGAGCCTGATTAGCCACTATCGCTCTTTCATTATCTAACAAACTGAAATAATAAGGATAATCAGCACGCGTTAAGACAAAAGCTTCTTGTCTTTGCATATTATCGAGCAGGTAAAAGCAGTGCATACTTTGATGATCTTCAGTCCATAACCAAATACTGGCACGGCTGATGTTTAAGCCTTGGCACACTGAAGCAACAATGAGTTGCGATGCCTCAGCTAAATCGCCACCATCAATAATTGAAGAGCGACTCACGTCAAATAAAATCCTATCTAACATCCGCGTCATAATGATGGAGTTCTCCGCGTGGCTTCACCAGACATTGAAATCTGACAATAGCTTCAGTGGCCACTGCTTATGCAAGAGTCTTAAGTACTAACCTTAAAGTGACAGTCTTTAGTATAGATTCTATCTGCAAACTCACTAGGTCATTACTCTACAGAATAGCATTTCGGCTCTTCTAGCTCTCCCAGTTCAACTGCGATCGCGGCATATTATCGGATTTAACACTATAGCAATGAAGCCGTAAGCGCCGCTGAAATTAAGCTCCCAAATGCCATATCGAGCATAGCCTTAAGGCCTTTAATATGACCCCTTAGCATAGTAAATAAGTTTGGTGCCATTGTAGATGGCGGTTATCATCCCTAATATCAATAAATCAGAGGCTTGAGATGAATATGCAACGTCCACTCTTTACTATCGCCTTAGTCGCAATCATGGCAACTGCTTGCAGCGATCCGCAACATGCAACAGATCAAAACTCCACAGCCAATACAGAAACTCAAAAGACCATCCCCGTTGGCGATACCAGCCAAAATGCACTCGATTGGCCAGGCATGTATGAAGGTGTTTTACCCTGTGCGAGTTGCGAAGGTATTCAAACCACGCTAACGCTACTGGCAGATAACAGCTTTGAATTAAAAAGTATTTATTTGGGCAAAGATGAGAGCATCTTCAAGGTGGCAGGAAAATTTGACTGGGATGGCAAGGGCTCAAAAATTACTTTATCCGATGGCAGTAAATACCTCGTGGGTGAAAACCAGCTATTTATGCTAGATAACGAAGGCAACAGGATCAGCGGCGAACTGGCTGAGCACTATATATTGAAAAAGAAAGGGATGTAGACAAGAGCTTTGCAGCGTGACGGTGAGAAGTTGAGTGCTCCACCCAGCTAGAACGCAGCGATTCTAGAGCAAGCTTGTCAGCGTCCTAGATTCTCACATCGTTGGTTACTCAAAATTAAAAGAGTTACTAAGACATGAACCCAGATATCCAAATTATCCGCTATCAAGACTGTGAATCGAGTTTATGGAAAAACGGCGGCGGTAGTACTAAACAACTGTTAATATCGCCAAAGGATGCTGACCTAACTAACTTTGATTATAGGATCAGCATTGCCACCATTTCGAGCAACGGTCCCTTCTCACCATTTCCTGGCATCGATAGACAGTTGTGTATCTTGGAAGGCGAAGGCGTAAAGCTGATGATGTCTAACAATGCGGCTAAATCAAGCGAGTTAGTACTCCGCCCAAACCAACCTGCATTTTGTTTTAGCGGCGAAACTAAGATTGAAAGCCAACTCTTAGATAAACAAATTATCGACTTTAATGTGATGATCAAACGCGGCAAGTATCGCGCGCATATTGAGCGGCTGGAGTTGAATGGCTCGTTAAACCTTACGTCCTATGAAACCAGCCATGCCGATAATGTTTATCAAACACAAAATCTATACAGCGATGAGTTGCAACAATGGCTACTTTGCCTTGAACCAATGTGCTTAGTTTATCAAGATCAAATGATCCAACTTAAGCGTTACGACATGGTGCAATACCCACAAGTCCAAAATTCAACAGCACAATCGCCAGAAATACGGCTCTTAGAAGTAATAACTCCCGAAGCAAACCGTTCAAACAAGGGACAATCAACAATTAAGCAAACCAAAGCAGACAACCAGCATCCACTAAACCATAAACAAAGCCAGGTGCTGCGCATCGTTATAGAATGCATAAAAAGATCTAGGTTCTAGAGCCACGAGGTGGCGTTCTAGAAGCCGTAGGCCGTCCTATCAGTTGCGAAGCAACGCCCTAGATTCTATCTCCTCGCTTATGCCGCTTTGACTGCCTGAGCGATATATTCAGCTTGTTGTTGGGTCAAGGCAATGTCCGTTGACTCAACCATCACTCGAATTAAGGGTTCGGTACCCGATTTACGCAATAATACTCGCCCCTTATCCCCTAAAACTTCCTCAGAGGTTAGCACTGCCTGTTTAACACTGTCTTTAGCCAAAATACTGTCAGGGCAGCCAGAATTTAATCGCACATTGATAAGCACTTGTGGCAACTTAGTCATGCCAACTTTTAGATCGGCTAAACGTTTACCCGACTCTAGAATGGCTTTGAGAACCTGCAAAGATGCCACAATGCCATCGCCAGTTGAAGCATGCTGTAAACTCAAAATATGCCCAGAGCCTTCGCCGCCCAGTTGCCAACCCGTTTGTTTGAGCTGTTCAACCACATAACGGTCGCCAACCTTAGCCCGCATAAAAGGAATATCCATTTGTTTGAGTGCCAGTTCTAATCCGAGATTTGACATGAGCGTACCAACCACCCCGCCCTGCATTTCACCTTTTTGATATGCTGCTTGAGCCAATATAAACAAAATCTCATCGCCATCAACTACATGGCCATTATGGTCAACAAACATGACTCGGTCAGCATCACCATCAAGCGCAATACCTAAATCCGCTTCGAGGATCATCACCGCAGATTGCAAGCTATCTAAATGTGTTGCGCCACAATGATCGTTAATGTTCACGCCGTTGGGTTTGTCATTAATGCTAATCACCTCGGCCCCTAACTCGCGATACACATTGGGTGCAATATGGTAGGCCGCGCCATGGGCGCTATCGACGACAATCTTTAGTCCCGCCAAGCTTAAATGATTCGGGAAGGTGCCTTTACAAAACTCAATATAACGACCAGCAGCATCATCAATGCGGCGCACTTTGCCCAGTTTTTCAGAAGCGACACATTGCAACGCATTATACTCAAGCGCTTGTTCTAATAGCGCTTCAATTTCAAGCTCTTGTGCATCATTCAGCTTGCTGCCTGTGTTTGAAAAAAACTTAATACCGTTATCATAAAAAGGATTATGGGAAGCACTGATAACCACGCCAGCATCGGCCCTAAAAGTTGAAGCTAAATACGCTACCGCGGGCGTTGGCATGGGGCCAATTAATGCCACATTGACACCAGCGGCTGAAAAACCAGCTTCCATACCCGATTCCAACATATAACCACTAATGCGGGTATCTTTACCAATCAACACTTCTTTCGTGCCAGTTGATGCCAGCACAGTACCTGCCGCCCAGCCTAGCTTCATCGCAAAATCAGGCGTAATTGGGAATGTTCCTACTTTGCCACGCACACCATCAGTACCAAAATACTTCCTAGACATACAAAATCCTTAAAAACGCTAAAACACAAAAAAGCCAAATCCATGGGGATTTGGCTTTTAAAAAAGATTTAACTTTGCAACATCTAAACGACATAAGACATTGAATCAAGAAACTAACGTTACCACTTTCGGTTTTGTATCAGCTGGTTTAAATAATTTCCTTTGCTGCCAAACTAGATCACAAATACCATCAGTTGGGGCAAAACCAGTGGGTGCCGCAAGTAAAATCTCACGAATCGCCTCATGGTTGAACTCATGGCATGCTTTGTCTAAACGATTAAGAATTAACTCTAATTCGGACCATGGCAGATAAATTTCATTCGCTGTCATAATCCGCTCATGGTCTGTACCAGTTACATCATCGCCAATCAGTAACTCTTCATACAGTTTTTCACCGGGGCGCAGGCCGGTAAATTCAATCGCAATATCACCATTGGGATTCGCTTCATCCTTAACGTCATAACCGCTTAAGCGGATCATTTTTGTCGCAAGATCAACGATTTTTACTGATTTCCCCATATCAAGCACAAATACATCGCCGCCTTTGCCCATGGCACCCGCCTGAATAACTAGCTGAGAGGCTTCGGGAATAGTCATAAAGAAACGAGTAATTTCAGGGTGAGTAACAGTAACTGGGCCACCATTAGCAATCTGCTTACGGAACAATGGCACAACAGAACCTGAAGACCCCAGAACATTACCAAATCGCACCATACAAAAACGCGTTTGATGATTCTCTTTTGCCAATGCTTGCAATGCCAGTTCAGCCATACGTTTAGTTGTACCCATCACATTTGTAGGGCGCACAGCTTTATCGGTAGAGACCAACACAAAGGTTTCTACTTTTGCCGCAATAGCCGCTCTTGCGGTATATAAAGTACCAAATACGTTATTGCGCACACCTTCAACCACATTATGCTCAACTAAAGGCACATGCTTATAAGCTGCAGCATGGTAAACCGTTTGCACTTTAAACGCCTGCATTACCGCTTGCACACGGTTTTCACGCTGAACAGAACCCATGATAGGGACAATTTCAACATCAATACCAAGCTCATTAGCAGTCGCAGAAAGTTCACGGTCAATCGAATAAAGTGCGAACTCCGATAACTCGAATAAAACTAATTGCTTAGGCTGCTGTTTTAAAATCTGGCGGCATAACTCTGAGCCGATAGAACCACCAGCACCTGTAACCATAACAACTTTGTTTTTAATATTTGCCGTCAATAAATGCTGTCTTGGCGCAACAGAATCACGCCCCAATAGATCTTCGATTTCAACTTCTTTCACATCACTAAATAACTTATCACCACTCACTAAATCCGCCATGGCAGGCAAGGTCATCACCTTAACAGTGAGCGGCTCAAGCTGATTAATAATTTCCTGACGACGTGAACGCGATGCACTCGGCATTGCCAGCAACACACGAGTTGTAGGTCGCTGTTTTATAAGCTTACTGAGTTGATTAGAAGAATAAACATGCAAACCTTGAATCGATGTGTTGTGCAAACTTTCGTCATCATCGACAAAAGCAACAGGATGGTATTCATGACTTTGTGCAAGTGCAATCGCCGTTTGCCGTCCGCTTACGCCCGCACCGTAGATAATAACCGGCTCTCCACGGCGGTTAATACCTGCTCCGACTAATGAACGCATAAGCGCACGCGCGCCGCCCACAAACACGAGAGCAAAAGCAGCATAGATAAATGGCACAGTGCGAGGTAAGTCCACCCCGCCATAATAGGCTAGTAAAACAAGAGCTATGGTAGAAATACCGACACCAGCTACGATTGCAGTAAACGCTTGCGAGCCGATATAACGCAGCACTGCGCGATAAAGCCCTAGCCTCACAAACCCAGCAATACTGATAGGGATAGTTAACGCAATCAATCCCCAATACTGAGATTTAAACAATACATCAACAGAGTCCAAGCGAACGAGTAACGCAAACCAAAAGGCAAAAAGCAAAAACACTGAGTCAATCGCCACGCTGACTAAACGTTTATGTGGCCGCTTTAATGAGAATAAAAACTGCAAAAAATCCATCTTTTGCTCCATTTTGTAGAAAAACTTCATATTAACAACCAAAAATCCGTTAAGCCAAACTGAGTTTGACTTAACGGCGATTAGACTTAGCGAAAAGACGCTTTCGCAAGTACCGAGGATAACACATTGCAAGCTTTAGACATCTCATCCAATGTTAACGTAGGATGAACTAACATCATTATGCTGGTTTCACCAAGCAACCTAGCATTCGCTAAACGTTCTTGAGGACGCCATGAAGTATTATCAAAGGCTTTCTCAAGATAAACTTCGGAACAGCTACCATGGTAACAAGGCACACCTAAGGCAACAATTTCATCAACAATTCTATCTCGGCTCCAATCAGGAGCTAAATTTTCTTGATTTACAAAAAAGTAATGCTTGTACTCTGCATGAACAATATCACTAGGGACATCAACAACTCGAAGCACTGAATACAAACGAGCAACGGCATCAAGTTTAGCAGCATTTGCAATACGTGCAGCAGTCCAATCTGCCATACGCCTGAGCTGAATTCTGCCGATTACAGCTTGCATTTCAAGCATACGCCAATTTGTTCCAAAAGAATCATGTACCCAGCGGAATCCTGGTGGATGTTGCTTATGATAAACAGAGTCGAAGCTTTTACCGTGGTCTTTATACGACCACATAACTTGCCACAGGGCTTTATCATTGGTGGTCACCATGCCACCTTCACCGCCGGTGGTCATGATCTTATCTTGACAGAAACTCCAAGCCCCAATATGACCTATGGAACCTACACTTCGGCCCTTGTACTTCGCCCCATGTGCTTGGGCACAATCTTCAATTACAGCGAAGCCATGCTTCTTAGCAAGCGCCATAATCGGGTCCATATCTGCTGGCATACCAGCCAAATGAACCACAATCACTGCCTTGGTATTTGGCGTCAAAACAGCTTCTATCGTCTCAGCAGTGATATTTTGACTATTAATATCAACATCAGCAAATACAGGATTTGCACCAGCGGTAACGACTGTTGAAGCTGAAGCCAAGAAGGTACGTGGCGTAACAATCACATCATCACCAATACCTACACCGAGAGCTTTAAGAGCGACATCAAGTGCTAACGTACCATTACTTAAAGCAATGGCATATTCAGTACCAGCCCACTCAGCAAACTCTTTTTCAAATTCGCGACATTCATTGCCAGTCCAATAGTTAACTTTATTCGACAACAACACGCGACTAACTGCATCAGCCTCTTCTTGAGTAAAGCTTGGCCAAGGGGAAAATGGGGTATTTAACACAATCATCATTCCTTACGACAAATTGGTTTGGCGGGTACACCCACCACAGTCTGATTATCTAAAACGTTATTTATTACTGTTGCCCCCGCACCAACAACAGCATTTATACCAATGTTGATAAGTTGCTTGATATTTACGCCAACTCCAAGCCAACTCGTCTCTCCCACAGAAACACCTCCGGCAAGATTTGCCCCAGGGCTAATGTGAACACCATCGGCAATCACACAATCATGATCCACTGTTGCGGCAGTGTTGATGATACAGGCTTTGCCAATACAGCTAAATGGATTAATCACCGCTCCAGCCATTACCACCGTGCCACACTCAAGATGAGCGTGACGACTGATGATCGCGCTTGGGTGAATCAAAGGCAAACAGTGCGCACCTTGGGCAAATAGTTGATTGTATTTTTCTAACCGAATGGCGTTATGGCCTATTGCAACGACCACATTTGCATAGTGAGCCACTTGCTTAAGCAAAGCATCGCTGTCACCTAACACCGGCCAGTGTTCGACTTGTGCAAGCTCAGGCCAGCGATCATCATAAAAGTGGATCTCTGAAAAACCATTTAGCTCAGCGATTTCAGCAATCACCTTACCATGACCGCTGGCACCGAGAATCGCGCATGGCCCAAGCGAGCGTTTACTCATGGATATAGCCTTCATTCACCTTGTCTTGCTGCTCATTCCCAGTAAACGGTGCAATAGTTACATGACCATCAGCAGAAATACCCTCTTTAACAAATACCTTTTTTACCGTTGACAGTAATATTTTAATATCAAGCCCAAAAGAGCGATTATCCACATACCACACATCGAGTTTGAATTTATCTTCCCAACTAATCGCATTGCGACCATTTATCTGTGCCCAACCAGTGACACCGGGGCGCACCTCATGGCGTCGAGCTTGCTCTGGGCTATAAAGTGGTAAATATTGCATTAATAGTGGTCGCGGACCAACTAAGCTCATCTCGCCTTTTAATACATTCCAAAGTTCTGGTAACTCATCCAAACTACTGCTGCGCAATTTATTACCAAACGGCGTCATTCGCTCAGCATCTGGCAAACTGTTGCCCTGCACATCAGTTGCATCTTTCATAGTGCGAAACTTTACCATTTCAAATGGCTTACCATGCAAGCCAGGGCGAGTCTGGCGAAACAGCACTGGCGAGCCAAGGTTTTTACGTATTTTCCATGCCACTATGGCGATGATGGGGGACAACAATAATAGCGCACAAAAGGAGACTACTATATCGAATAAACGTTTCACTTTACCTCCTCAAAGACGGCGACGAATTTTTTAACCCCATGCGCTAACGATAAGTGTTTATGATAAAAATCATGTGCATTATTTGCCATTTGCTGACGTTCATCAGCATTCAATGTAACCATTTGCTCAACCGCATTAGCTAATGATTCAGCTGAATTGGCTTTACAGCTTACCCCTGCTTGGGCAGCTTTTATCAATTGCGCTGCATCGCCATCAACTCCCATAACAATTGGCTTGCCGACAGCTAAATAGGCTTGAGTACGGGATGGAATAGTAATTGAAAAAAGTTCATCATCAGTCAAATGAACTAAAAGTGCATCAGCGGCTTTTAGTAAAGTACCAACCTCTTGCATGGGGACTCTTGGTAAAAAATAGATGTTATCCAGTTGCAGTTCAGCAACTTGTTGTTGTGCTGCTGCTTTTGCCACTCCATCACCAATCAACACCAAATTAGCGCTAACATTGCGCTGACTAAGTAAATGAGCAGCCTCGACGATGGCAGGTAACCCTTGCGCAAAACCCAAGTTGCCAGCGAATACAATATTTAATTTATCATTGGTTGGGAGTGATAACTGCGTTGAACGAGAATTCATCAATGCACTTTCATCACACCAATTATAAATTAACTCTATTTTTGAATCTGCAATACCCTTAGCTACCAATCGCGCTTTAAAACCTGGTGATAACACAACGATCTTCGCCGCACGGTGATAAACAAACTGACAAACCTTCTCGACAATAGACAGCGCTTTGGGGTTTGTCAGCATTCCAGTTGCCGCTAAAGTATCCGGCCACAAATCTTGAATATCAGTAATAAAGGGCACTCGTCTAAACATGCCAATAAAAAGAGCGCTGAGCGAGGTAGTCAGTGGTGGATGATAACTATAAATCACATCAGGTTTAATGACTTTAAACAAGCCACACAGAAGAGAGCTTGCAGCAAAAGAAACATAATTCAAAATTCGTTTAAATGCTGAGCCATCATGGCTTGGATACAACGGCACACGATGTACTACAACGCCATCAATTAGCTCTTTTTGATAGGCTTTGATCTTATAACCATCATATACTTTACCACCAGGATAATTAGGAAAACCTGTAATAACCTCAACTTGATGACCATACTCAACGAGTTTTTTTGCAAAAAGTAAGCCTTTGAAAGTTGGCTCAGGGTCAAACCATTGTGTAACAATTAATATTTTCAAAATGCTATTATCTTATTAATATTGCAAATAAAATATGTAGGAGAAAACTCTCCTACATTCTTCAATCATTAATACTGCTTCCACACCGTTCGCATTACATAATCACGATAACTATGAATAATTCGCACAACTTTATCAGCGACATTGGGCATGCTGTAATCAGAGACCAGACGTAAATCACGCAAATCACCAGAGTGCTGTGTTTCTAAAACAGCTAATCCTTGCATGACACGTTCAACCGCAAGGCCAACCATCATTACTGAAGCCTCTTCCATTCCCTCTGGACGCTCATGAGCTTCACGCAGATTAAGCGCTGGGAAGTTCATGATGGACGATTCCTCATTAATCGTACCACTGTCAGAAAGCACGGCTTTAGCATTTTTTTGCAAATGATTGTAATCATGAAAACCGAGTGGTTTTAATAATTGAATGTTCGGATGAAACTGAATTCCCTGAGCCTCAATACGGTTACGTGTACGTGGATGGGTTGACACAATAACAGGTAGATTATAGTGCGCAGCAACGGTATTTAAAGTCTCAGCTAACTTGGCTAATTGTTTAGGCGAATCGACGTTTTCTTCACGGTGAGCACTTACCACAAAGAATTTGCCTTGCTCTAAACTCAAGCGTTCCAGTACATCTGAGCTATCTATTTGAGGCATGTAGTGGTTGAGCACTTCAAACATGGGGCTACCGGTTTTAATCACACGATCTGCAGGTATACCCTCTGCCAATAAGTAATCACGGGCAATGGTACTGTAAGTAAGATTGATATCGGCAGTATGATCGACAATACGGCGATTCGTCTCTTCAGGAACGCGCTGATCAAAGCAACGGTTCCCCGCTTCCATATGGAAAATCGGCACTTTACGGCGTTTCGCAGGTATAGCTGAAAGGCAAGAGTTGGTATCACCCAGTACCAACATGGCTTCGGGCTGAACTTCTTCTAATACTTGGTCAACTTTAATGATCACTTGGCCAATAGTTTCTGCAGCATTTTTACCCGCAGCATTCAAAAAATAATCAGGTTTACGCACACCCAAATCATTAAAAAATACTTCATTGAGCTCAAAATCGTAGTTTTGACCTGTGTGAACCAAAATATGTTCACAGTGTTCATCTAATTTAGCCAATACGCGGGATAAACGAATAATCTCTGGGCGCGTGCCCACGACTGACATAACTTTTAATTTTTTCATTCTACTTTCTGCCAATATTCATATAAAAACTGCAGGACTAAAGTGGGCGTGCAAATGTATCTGGTGCTTCACGATCAAAAATCTCATTTGCCCAAAGCATAACAATCATTTCTTCATCACCAATATTGGTGATGTCATGTGACCAACCAGGTACAGTCTCAACTATTCGAGGAGAGCTACTATCAGTTTGCAGCTCGTAACGTTCACCACTACAAATATGTTCAAACTTAAATAGCGCTTTACCTTTTAACACCAAAAACTTCTCATTCTTAGAGTGGTGATAATGGCCGCCGCGGGTAATTCCTGGATGAGCTGTAAAGAAGGAAAACTGACCAGCTACTTTAGTTTTTAGCATTTCACTAAAAACACCGCGCTCATCACCATAACTCGGAATAGCATAACTAAATTGTTCAGGCGACATATAGCTTAGGTAAGTAGAGTAAAGTGCTCGAGTCAACCCCGTTCCGACATTTTCAGTTACGAGATTGTCTCGGCTTGCTTTAAAAGCACGCAATAAGTCAGCAACTTCACCAACTGTGGTTGGATATTCCGGTGATACGCTCTTATGTCCGCTCTTTGAGCTACCTTCTAGTAATGAAATTAAGTTAGCACAAACATCATCAATATAAACTAAAGTCACAGGTGCTAATGGATCGTTAATAGTGATATCTAAACCATTCAGCGTGTTATAGCAAAAAGTTGCCACAAACGAGTTATAGTTAGGCTTGCACCACTTACCGAACACATTAGGAAACCGATAAATATAGTAAGCAGCGCCAGTAGTAATGCTATATTGCTCGGCCGCTTGTTCCGCTAGCAGTTTACTTTTACCATAAGGATTATCTAGTGTTGCCTGACTTGAGGAACTTAACATTAAAGGGGCATTTTTCCCACTCAGAGTAAGTTGTTCAACAATAAAACGCGTGAGTTCCGCATTACCCTGTTGAAACTCTTCATCATCTTTTGGACGATTGATACCAGCTAAATGATAGACAAAATCAGCGTCATAGAGATATTTAGCGAGTAGTTCTTCGGATGTTTCACGGTCAACTTCGACGATATCTTCATAGCCATTTTCGTGCAGCATTACACAAAGATTTTTACCAATAAAACCTTGTGCACCAGTAACGACGATTTTCATTTAAACCCCCTCAGGAACAACCAAACTACCCGCTTCAATATCACGGATAAAATCGAGTTTATGCAGCAATTTCACCATTCCTTCAACATCCAATCGCTCAGTATTGTGAGAATTGTAATCCTCAATCACTGACAAGTCTTTCTCTCCTTCCTCATTATACTTTGAGTAGTTCAGATCACGGTTGTCTGAGGGGATACGGTAATAGCCACCCTGATCTTCAGCAACGAACATCTCTTCACGGCTGCACAATGCTTCATAAAGCTTCTCACCATGACGAGTCCCAATAATATTTACTTGGTGCCCTGATTTACCAGTAATTTGCAGCAACGCCTTAACTAATACGTCGATTGTGGCTGCAGGCGCTTTTTGCACAAAAATATCGCCATTAGAACCGTGTTCAAAGGCATGTAAAACCAAATCAACGGCATCATTTAAGGTCATCATAAAACGAGTCATATTAGGATCAGTTACAGTAAGTGGCTGATCATTAATAATTTGTCGTAAGAATAATGGTATAACAGAACCACGCGAAGCCATTACATTACCGTAACGCGTAGCTGAAATAACAGTTTTATTAGGATCGACGTTACGAGACTTAGCTACAATAACTTTTTCCATCATCGCTTTGGAAATGCCCATAGCATTAATTGGATAAACTGCTTTATCGGTGCTTAAGCACACAATGCGCTTAACTTGGTTTTGAATCGCTGCTTCAAGCACATTTTCAGTACCTAACACATTAGTCTTTACAGCTTCCATTGGGTGAAATTCACATGAAGGCACCTGCTTAAGCGCAGCAGCATGATAGATATAGTCCACACCACGGGTGGCATTTAAAATGGATTGATAATCGCGCACATCACCAATATAAAACTTCAACTTTGAGCTATTATATTTTTTGCGCATGTCGTCTTGTTTTTTCTCATCACGAGAAAAAATTCTTATTTCAGAAATATCAGTATCTAAGAAACGATTTAAGACTGCATTACCAAAAGAACCGGTACCACCAGTAATCAATAAAACTTTATTTTTATAATCATTCATAACTTAACCTCTGCATCATAATTTCTTTTGAAAAATTTTCTATATAATATTTAAAAGCTGAATCAGTTATACTGTAAACCAGTTCTTCATTAAAATGATCACCTATGTCATTATCATTTAAATAAATACCTAATTCATTACTTATTAGCAAATCCATTGAGCCATTCTGAGGGTGACCAAATGCAATTATTGGTTTTTTAGACGAGAGGTATTCAGGGATTTTAGTAGAGCAAGACAACCAAGTTGACTTTATATCCTCTTTACTAAACCCTTCCATAAACAGTAAATAATCTGAATCTTCAACTTTCTTAAGATAAGACTCACCAATACACGGTTGAGCGAAGTGAACCAAAGGAGGGAAATCACCCGAGCAGATATTAACCTTATCAGATGTATAGACATTAATAACAACGTCAACACCTGTACGCCTAACGTATTTAACAACTAAATCAGAAAACTTTATGAGCGATTCATTTCTACCACTGTGAAGAGAACCAAAGTAACTTATGCATATTTTTTTCGATTTGACTATACAATCCTCTGTAACTTCAGAGTCATTTTTTAATAAAGAGTTTGAATTTATCAAAACCTGTGATTTAACGCCAAACACATTCGAGTAAACATCAGACATTTTCTGACTTATGACGAAAACCCGAGGATTTAGCTTAAACAATTTCTTTATATTTCCATTAAGCAAGGTAGCATAACCACCTCTCGTGCGAATGATAGAATCTGTAGGATTGAAATCAAGAAGATAATCATCAGTAAAGTAAATAGTTAACTTAACGTTGGTCGCTCTAACCAAAAAAATAACGAAATATTGAAAAAATAAAAAATCAGGATATACAAAAAAAACCTTTTGTATATTTCTCTCTCTAACAAAAGAAGCAACTCGATAAAACGATACGACTAAAGACGGTAAATATATAATATCGCGACAAATAAGATTGAAAAAATTTCGTTTTTTAAAATTTGAGAACAAATTAACTATTGGCTTTAAAATATTCCTAAACCCTCCCTTACCCTGGACATCTAATGCAGTTCTTTTATTATAACTTTCGTTTACACTGCAACTTGAAAGAGAGTCCTTAAAATTAATATCATCAGAATCAGAACCAAAACTTAGTCCCGCAGGTGTAATAGTAAGAGCATGTGAACCTATATCAATATCAAACACATCATTGTGAAGACTAAGTTGATATAGATTGGCGAGCTCAGTTTTTTCGAAAAAAGAAGCTAATGTCTTACCGTTATTTCTAACTGTAGAAAACTTGTTATTACTGATAACCAATAAGCTCAAAGTGACCACCTATCTAACATTATTTTTAACTCGTAAGAGCAAATGAAAAATTAACTTTGACAAAACAAATAAAATTGAACCCGCTAAAATCAATTTTGTTGCTGAAGAAGCACCAACAAAATTACCGACTGGGAAGGCTATGAATTGTAAAAAAAGCATGTAATTAATAACAAAAACCGAAAAATAACCAACTATATGTCTAGCGCTATAAGTTAATGTCGCTAACAGAACAAAAAAGTAAACAAACAAGATTGTTGTCAAAAAACCATAATCAATAGACCATGTTTCTAGAGAGGGAGACCACATAGCCTGACAATCAAAATGAGATTCACACAAGAACCTAGATGTGACTTGAGAATCCAAAACTGCCATCGATGTAAAAAGAAAAACTAAATAATCAGCAGACTCATAAACTACGTAATTAATAAATTGAGAGAGATAATAAAAACCAAAAACAAAATAGCCACTTATTTTAAAAAGTATAAGTGCGATACCATCTGGTAACATGTTATTTTCCTGATAACAAAAAATTGCTGAGTGACAGCCAGGAACATAGCTCCCTGAATACCGCATGGATATATTAAAAGAATAAACCAAAAGACAAAGAATAGAAAAAACAATTAATTTTAAAAATTTTTTAGAAAAAGCAAATTTTTTTATAGTCATATTAGAACTATACAATATCAGAAAAAGATTTAATGCTATCAACTCGAAAAACTCAAATGAAGTTCCCCTAGCCATTGAAAAGTAAATAAATGAAACTAAAGACAAAAACAAAGAGAGCTTAAATCTTTTACGAGTAAAAAAACTGCCTTTCATATATAAGATATAAAAATTTACTATTACAAGTAGTTTGACGAAGGTATTAGAAAGAATGGCTGGTAATTTAGAAATAGAAAATGCGCCTAAATTATTTTCTTGAAAATATGACTGATAATCATTATAAGATGACTTAGATTCCAAAAAAACTTTTAGAAATAATTCAACAGGATTAAGTCCCGTATAAAAATTGGTTGCATATAAGGATGCTGGAATGCTTAAAAAGCAAAATA
This sequence comes from Shewanella sp. ZOR0012, assembly GCF_000798835.1. Classification (NCBI taxonomy): domain Bacteria; kingdom Pseudomonadati; phylum Pseudomonadota; class Gammaproteobacteria; order Alteromonadales; family Shewanellaceae; genus Shewanella; species Shewanella sp. ZOR0012. The sequence continues at coordinate 2,454,910 of NZ_JTLE01000094.1, read as the reverse complement.
TCATTAATAAGTTCAATCTGGAATCTGGTAAAACAACATGATTACGATCATTAACAATTTCTTTATTACTCCCCGTTTTTTTTATGATTAGTTGAACAGATGCAACACCTAAAAAAATAGGAATAAAAATAAAACATGAAAAAATATAACCTGGTAAGAGGTCCATATATTGATTTTTTAACGGAGCAGCAAAAAGTAATGCTCCATAAAAAATGTAGAATAAAATAGTAGCTCGTAAAACTATCATTATCTTATCTTCTGAAGGCCATCTTTCTCAAGATATTTGATGTAATAAAAGCTAACTTTGCAAACGCATTTATTGATAGAAAATGATTCAATATTTTCAGCCTAAAATATCTATAACGTAATACCGCTAATATCTTCTCTTTATCTTCATTAAGACTCATGAACTCATTAGTATCTTTAATCGCATTTCTTATTAGATATAACTCTTGAGATTTAAAGAAAACCTTTTTTTCTAAAGATATATTTTGTGATGCATTATTAGAATGAACACGATAATACACTAAAGGCTCAGCTATAAATTCGAAACTACCAATCAACAAAGCTCTGTATGCCAAGACACCATCTTCTTGATATGTACCGGGTATAAACCCTGAAAACTTGTCCAACAAATCTCTCTTAAAGCATAAAGAAGCACCGATTGACCAAATTGGTCTTCCTGCTATGACGTCTGACAAATTACGACTATAAATTGGTTTCTCTTGAAAATAATCATGTTTTAAAGAACCTGACTCATCTATTATTTTAAGATTTGAAAACACTGCTGCAAGATCCGGATTATCTATAAATGAAGTCATAGATGATGACAATCTATTATCGGCAGAAATATCATCTCCGGCAGCTAAGCAGATATATTGTCCACGACACAATGCTACACCCGTTTCGAAATTTTTAGAAATCCCTAAATTTTCTTTATTTAAATTTAATGTAATAGTACAACCAATGTTATGGGTTGCTATAAAATCCTTAATAATCGAGACCGAACTATCGATTGAACAATCGTCAGAAATGATTACTTCGAAATTTTTATATTTTTGTGTAACAATAGATTGCAAAGCATCGCGAATATACTGTTCTTGATTATAAACTAACATCAAGATACTAACTAGTGGTGAGTCATTCATATTGAGATATTTTGAAGTAAATTCTAGTGATTAGAAAATATTATTAAAGAAATTTCAAGTTTAAAAACTCAACAACATCGAATTTGAGTCATAAAATGAAGTACAACAATTGAGTTTTAATTTTAGGAAAACGAAAAAATTCATAATTACTAACGAGACCAATCTATATTAGTTCTTTTAATTTTAGCAGGACAACCAACTAGTAGTGAGCGGCACCCAAATGTCCCTTTAACGTATGATTTAGAACCAATGATACAGCCATCGCCGATAACAGTCCCAGGTCCAATAGTACAACTATCACTTACCCATACATTATTACCAATAATAATTGAATCTTTAATTATTCTCCCATTTACATAATGATTTGAAGAATCACTTAAGTAGCATCCCCATGAAATTATAGTCCCTCCGCCTATTTCAATATTTTTACTACACATAATTAACGAATCACATGTTACACCAGATGACTCGCCATTTAGACATCCTTTTAGCATCAATTGCGCATCGTCAGATACGATAATTTTACAACCGTCGCCTATTTGAAACGTATTCGAGATCTCTAGTTTAGCATTGTTTCCTATTTGAATTACAGTTCTATTAACCCCATGGATAAAAGACTCAAAAACTAATGCAATTTTTGAGTTGCTTTGGATGATTGCCGAACCACTTTTATTTACGATAACTCTAAAAGTTTCGTTTGAGAAAAAAACTCTAGGAAAAAATGAAAACCCAAAAATCTTCCAAGACAAATAAAGAGAATAAAAATAACAACAAATAAAATCAAAACCTAAAAAGTATGGCCTAAACCATATTCGCTTAATGAAACAATATAGTATTAAATTGGATTCTTTTATTTTGCTAACTTTATTTTTCAAATTACCAATCATTTAACAATACGCCTTAATTTAAATAATACAAAAATTAGACACAATAAGTAATTCAAGGCATATGCGATTGTGGCGCCTTGAAGGCCATAAAATTTCACAAAAAAGAAAACTAGGCAAACAAACATCAGCGAGAATGAAAACTCAATAAAAACAAACAATTTAACGACACCTCTAGATAATAGAGGATATGCATAGACCCAACTAGAAATTTTTAAAATATCACCCAACAATTGAATTGCAAATAAATTTCTTGCTTCATAAAAAGAATTAGTAAATAAAATCAAAACAATTGTGTCACGCAAAAGAAAAATAATTGATGCTATAGCAATCACAATTGGAATAACTGTTATAGCCGTTTTATTTAATTCTAATAAAATAAGTTTACTACATTCGATTTTCGACAATCTCGGAAGAAAATATGTACCTAAAGCAATTGTTATTATACCCAGATATACTTCAGAAATTTTCCACACAGCTTGCCATTGTCCAGCACCATCCCAACCCACTTGATCAATTAAAATATTACGTACCAAAATTAATGAAACGGGCACCGTCAATGCACTGGCGCTGGCCATAAGCATATAACCGCCGATTTGTTTACGCGCTTTTGGGTCTACCGCGCCCCACCAATAACGCAGCTTAAACCAAGGCTGGCGAATGTTGGCAAATAGCATCACCAAGCCAATTAAGGCAGCTTGCACTGAGGCCGCTAATAATGCACCTTGAATATTATAGAGGCCAATCATTACCAGCATCATGCCACTTGAGATCAACACAGTTAGCATGCCCAACCCCACATAACGGCGATACAACTCCTGACCATTAATAACCGAATTAAACAACGTGCCTATAGCTGCTAATGGCAACAGACAGACCGTCGCTACTACAATCCAGGCAAGTTCTTTATCTTGGAATAGGCCAGCAGCTATGGGTTTGGCTAATAACACCCCCAATGGAATTGCTATGACCGAGATAATCAATATCCACTGCAAAGACGCGCGCCACCAGGGTGCGCAAGCATCAAAACCATGTGCTTTATTTTCTGCGGTATAACGTACTACACCGCTTCCTGCTGGCGCATTTATTATTCCGTTTAAGCTGCCTACAAGGCTTTGCACTTGCCCCAACATAGCCAAACCAGTTGGACCAGTATAAATAGCCACCACTTTAGCAATTACAAACCCCATCGCCATTTTTAACAAGGTTAGTAACCCTGTCATAGCGGTGACTTTGAGTAAACGCTTCATCGAACAAACTCATTCATAGCTGAAATAACTTTAACTATGTTTTCATCGTTCATGGTTGGATCTAACGGGATAGAGAGCACTTGCTGATGAATTAATTCAGTTAGTGGTAGTTGTAAATCAGCATAATGACGACCATAAGCCTGCTGTTTATGTGGCGGAATGGGGTAATGAATTAAAGTTTGAATTCCCATATCAGACAAATGCTGCTGCAAGTCTTCGCGGTTATCACAGCGCACCACAAACAAATGCCAAACGTGAGCAAGTTCTTCATTCACTTGTGGAAGAGTAATGAGTGAGTTGCTGATATTGGTGCGATAAGTCTGAGCAATATGCTGACGGCGGGCTGTTTCGGCCTCTAAATGGCGTAACTTGACGCGCAACATAGCAGCTTGGATTTCATCTAAACGACTATTTACCCCCTGATATAGGTTTTCATACTTCTTATGGGATCCATAATTTCGAAGCGCCTTAATGGTTTGTGCTAATTGATCATCGTTTGTAGTTATAGCTCCAGCATCACCAAGGGCTCCTAAGTTTTTTCCAGGATAAAAGCTAAAACCAGCTGCATCGCCCCAATTACCAGCTCGTTTACCATTTATTTCAGCACCATGAGCTTGAGCACAATCCTCTAAAACTAATAAACCAAACTCTTTTGCAATAGCCATAATTTCAGGCATTGGTGAAAGTTGACCATATAAATGTACTGGCAAAATTAACTTTGTTTTGTCTGTGATAGCGTCGCGAACAATTTGTGGGTCAAGATTATAGGTAGTAGGGTTTGGTTCAACTAATACTGGTACTAAATCATTCTCTGTAATCGCTAACACAGATGCTATATAAGTATTGGCCTGAACAATCACTTCGTCACCGGCTTGTAGTTTACCCAACTCCTTCCATGCTCGGATGACTAAGATTAAAGCATCCAACCCATTCGCAACACCAAGAGAATGCTTTGTTCCACAATAAGATGCAAATTCAGCTTCAAATTGAGCAAGTTCATTACCCATAATATACCAACCTGAATCGATCACTCTGCTACAAGCTTCTTTTAATTCAGATTGATATTGTTGATTAATTTTTTGTAAATCTAAAAAAGGAACTATCATGTTATTTCTCTTTAACGTCATTCAACCAAGTTTCAACGACCTCCTCTGGATAACCTCTATGAAATCGATTACGCCATGGATATGCCTTTAACTTAGGATTATTGTGCATTCGTAAAATTTTAGAATCACAGATTATTTTTATTGGATTTCCGCTCGCTAATTTGCCCTCAGGAATATTTTCTTTAACAACAGAACCTGCGGCTACTACACAATCTTTACCAATACTAACTCCAGGAAGCACGAGAACTTTTGCAGCTAAGACTGCAAAATCATCAATAGTTACACCAATAAGATCGGTACTTGGAGGTGTAGGATCATTAGTCAGTAGCACTTCAGGAAAGAGCCAAACATAGTTACCAATTCTTGACATTTTACCAATATGCACATCAGCATGGCATTTAGTATAATTTCCAATTACACAATCACCTTGTACATCGGAACGATTCCCCAACTGGCATCCATCACCTATTATACTATTTTCTCTAACACTAACATAATGACCAGTATTAAGAGAGTTCCCTATTTTAGAGCCAGAATAGAAGACATTATGACTTCTAATATTGCAATTTTTACCAAACTTTAATTCTTTCTCTGCTGCTAATGGAGAAGGAAGACCTAATTCACAATAGGCACCAATGCGACAGCCTGAACTTAAATACACATTTTCATGTATCACCGTAAAAGGTCCAATCTCAACGTTATCTTCTAAAGTTGCTAAAGGTGAAATAATCGCTGAAGGGTGAATCAATACCGACATTAAGCAGTACTCCCCGCATCAACTGTAATAGTTGTCCCTGTTATAGAGCTTGCACCATCAGAGAGTAAAAAAACAGCGGCAGCTGCGGCATCGTCAACATTTGCTAGACGCCCAAGTGGACTTCTTCTTTTAATTGACTGCAATTTCTCACCTTGAAGACCTGCTGTCATTGCAGTCTCCATATAACCAGGAGCTAGAGTATTTACGGTGATATTCGCTTTTCCAACTTCCCTTGAGAGGGATTTTGTAAAGCCGGATAAGGCTGACTTAGATGCCCCATAAACACTTAATCCGTTAAAACCAGTGCTTCCAATAATCGAACCAACATTTACAATTCGACCACACTGATTTAATAACATGGCACGACTTACATATTTTGTTAGCAAAATAGGTGACATAATATTAGTAATAATTAGTTGACTAATATCTTTTTCATGCATTGTCGCTAAAACACCATCATGACCAATAGCTGCATTGTTTATTAAGCCGTAAGGTCGCCCATGATCTTTTAATATTTTTTTGACTAAATTTGAGATACCTTCAGTCTCAGAAAAATCGTACTCATAAAAAAAAGCATGCTCAGGATAAGCAACTCTCAATTGATGAAAATCGCCTTCTGTGCGGCTAATTCCAACTACTTTGTAATTACTTTCAAGAAGCTTTTTTGAAATCGCTAGTCCTAATCCCTTACTTGAACCTGTTACTATAACTACTCTCATGAAGCTTTACCTCTCATGATTTTTCCAACAGAATTTTTCTCAATTTGATCAACAAATTTAATCAAAGCTGGAACCTTAAATGGTTCTAATTGTGAATAGCAAAAAGACTGTATGTCTTTCTTAAGTTGACTATGGTCGTTAAAAGATTCCTTAAGAACTATATTGCACGCAACTAACATACCCATCATTGAATTTTTTTTACCAAATGCATGACATTCAGATACTGCATCGTGTTTTAAAATGATCCTTTCAATTTCTTCTGGTAAAACCTTATTACCTCCAACATTGATCGTACCACTTTCGCGTCCCATGAATATAACTCTATCATCAACAATCGAAACTAAATCTCCAGTATTTATGTATCCGTCATCATCGATTTGCAAAACACCGCTTATAGTCGTATTAGATGAATTCTTAGATTTGATCCATAGCACACCATCTTTCAACTTTATATTTGGTTGAAAATGAGATTCACATGATGGCTTATCCAAGAATGAAATAGGAAATCCTTCTCTCAGGTCATTAACACTAAACCCAACACCAGCCTCTGTTGAAGCATAAATATGGGTTATTTTAGCCTCGTGATAGGTAGTTTTTAATGTATTTAAAATTGTTTGATCAGCAATTTCACCACCTAACGTAATCCTTTTTAAATTAATAGAATGACTTCTAGGATCCATAAGTAGCTTTCGATAAAAAGAGGGTGTAGCAGACAAACAATTTACATTTGTAGAAATTAGTAAATCTATAATCTCAGGTATGCTATAATTAGATTCTAGAATGGTTAATTTAGAACCAGAACGTATTGATTGAAAATACACTTGTAAACCAGCAAACCGATTAATATCATAAACGAGTGCCCAGTTATATTCGCCACCTTTTTCCACATCAGTTTTAGCAGTTCCAGTAAGACGCTCAAGTTCATAAGAAACTAACTTTGGCATACCTGTAGTGCCTGATGTTGCAAGTATCCATCTACGTTCAAAACTATCTGATAGATGTTCTGATATTATTTTAACTTCAACATTTGACTCACTAAAGTTAAAATAATAATTTACACTTACCTTCAAAAAAAATTCTTGTTCTGTAACTGTATCCAATCCATCAGGTAGAATTAATAAATTATTTGCTAGATAAGATATAGAGGGTAAAAACTTAGCAGCAAGCTCACGAGAACCAAATTTAACAGCAATATTACTATTCTTATAAGCTGAGTATTTATCTAAGAAGTTATTAGAAATAGCTAGCATTTCAGAATAGGTAACACTTTCCCGATTATTAACAATACACGTTCTATGAGCCGGTACTCGCTTTAGAAAATCTAAAAGTGTCTCTTGATTTTTACTTTGAGTATTTTTCATAAATAGCTACGAATTCGCCAAAAGTTTGAGGATACACAGCATCTTCCATCAACTGAAATGGATCGTAATCTAGTTCCTCTTCCAACAGAGCGACCAAAATTGCAAAACCTAGTGAATCAAGTTCTGTCTCTAGTAAAATGGTGTCATCACTTAAATTATCATATGACTTATTTGCATTTGTTTGAGCCAAAGCTTCATTAAATTTATCTAAAATAATTTTTTTTAACATTTTTTAATTTCCTGTAAGAAATTTTGATAATCACGAATGTAATCATCTTCATCATATATATCGCTTGCTAAAACCATCAATACACAGTCATCCGAAAAATCATGCATTTCTCGCCATGTGCATGAGTCAATTAATAGGCCATGTGTAGGTATGTCTAAAAGAATCTCTTCACGTTTTAAGCCGTCATCCAATACGAACTTACAGCTACCCTTTAAAGCTATTGCAACCTGTTTAAGTTTTTTATGGGCATGCAAGCCTCTAACCACATTCTGTTTAGTGGCATAAATACAATAAACACGTTTTATTTCAAAAGGGATATTTTTATTACCTTCAAATGAAACTAAATTCCCTCTTTCATCACCAAGATTTTTAAACTCAATTAATTTAATTAAGCTCACCATTAACTCCTTCATTCGAGTAATGAACTTAGATATTGTCCATAACTATTCTTGGACATTTCATTTGCAACCTTGAGTATTTGTTCATTACTTAGCCAATGATTGCGCCATGCAATTTCCTCTAAGCAAGCTATCTTATAGCCCTGTCTTTTTTCGATTGTTTCTACAAATGATGCTGCTTCTAACAGACTCTCATAGGTGCCAGTATCTAACCAAGCAAAACCACGACCTAGCAGCTCAACATTTAACTCACCCATTTCAAGATAGGCTTGATTAATACTGGTAATTTCTAACTCACCGCGTTCTGAGGGTTTGACATTTTTAGCGATATTAACAACTCGGTTATCGTAAAAATACAGTCCTGTAACCGCAAAATTAGATTTAGGTTTTAGGGGTTTTTCTTCAATCGAAATAGCTTTTAGATCTTGATCAAATTCCACCACACCAAAACGCTCAGGATCTTTAACTTGATAACCAAATACAGATGCACCAGTTTGTCTAGCGGCGGCTTTTTTAAGTATTGGTGAAAAACCTTGGCCCCAGAAGATATTGTCTCCAAGTGCTAAACACACATTATCATTGCCAATAAACTCTTCACCAATAATAAAGGCTTGCGCTAGGCCATCAGGTGTTGCTTGAACTGCATATTGCAAACTGATACCAAATTCACTACCGTCACCAAGTAGGCGCTGAAATGAAGATTGGTCCTCTGGTGTAGTAATAATTAGAATATCTCGGATACCTGACAGCATAAGTACAGAAATAGGATAGTAAATCATTGGCTTATCGTAGACAGGCAATAATTGCTTAGATACGCCTTTAGTAATGGGATATAAACGAGTGCCAGAGCCACCAGCGAGAATAATTCCTTTCATTAAAAAATAAGCTCCAAGATAAATAGGCCCTAGATTTAAAGAAAAATAAGGGTATTAAAACAAAATTGTTTAAAGGATTAAATGCCTAAACGCTCACGCTGATAAGTACCATCTTGAACATGCTTACACCATTCTTGGTTAGCTAAATACCACTCGACGGTTTTGCGTAGACCCGTTTCAAAAGTCTCTTGTGGCTGCCAATCAAGCTCTGCATTCATTTTGCTTGCATCAATAGCATAACGGCGATCATGGCCTGGTCTATCAGCGACATAGGTAATTTGCTCAGAATAAGGTGTGTTTTGGGGCACTAATGAATCTAAGATGCTGCAAATAGTTTGTACTACTTCTAAGTTCCGCTTTTCGTTATGACCACCAATATTGTAGGTTTCTCCAATTTTGCCCTCAGTAACTACTTTATAGAGTGCGCGAGCATGGTCTTCGACATATAGCCAATCACGGATCTGATCGCCCTTACCATAAATAGGTAATGGCTTACCTTCGAGTGCATTTAAGATGACCAATGGAATCAACTTTTCAGGGAAGTGATAAGGACCATAGTTATTGGAGCAATTGGTTACAATCGTAGGTAAACCATAGGTACGTAACCATGCTCGTACAAGGTGATCGCTCGAAGCTTTAGAGGCTGAATAAGGGCTGCTAGGCGCATAAGGTGTGCTTTCGGTGAATAAAGGCAGTTCAGAGTCTGCCGCCACTTCATCTGGATGCAGTAAATCGCCATATACTTCATCGGTGGAGATATGATGGAAACGGAATACAGCTTTACGCTCAGCATCAAGCGAGTTCCAATATTGGCGGGCGGCTTCAAGTAAAGTGTAAGTCCCGACTATATTGGTTTGGATAAAATCAGCCGGGCCAGTAATTGAACGATCAACATGGGACTCTGCCGCCAAATGCATAACGGCATCGGGTTGATACTTAGCAAATACTCTATCTAATTCAACTCGGTCACAAATGTCTACTTTTTCAAATGCGTAGCGAACATTATTCGCAACCCTGCTAAGTGATTCTAGGTTGCCTGCATAGGTCAGTTTATCAAGGTTAATTACGCTATCGTGAGTGTTGCTGATGATATGACGAACGACTGCTGAGCCAATAAAACCGGCGCCGCCAGTTACAAGGATTTTCACAACAAAAGACCTCGAAAAAATTAAAATAATTCGCTTATTTAAGTAAGAAGGATAATAGTGCGCTCCCGCACAATTTCTAAATTCTGGATTCTAGGTTATCTTCTTTTCTTACAAAATGTCTTACCAATACGAGCATCATACCCAACATGCCACCAAGTATGGTGCCTAATACACAAATTAATGCACGTTTTGGCTTAGCCTTTTCTTCAGGCGCTAATGCGGGGTCAATGGTTTTGAAAACGTATTCATCACGCACTTCGGCAAACATAATGGTTTTTGCTTGTTCTTCAATCAACTTATAAAGAACGGTTTTGATATCTGCGACATTGGTTAAAGCGATTTGTTTATTTAAAAACTCAGTACTGCGGTGCGCTTCAGCAACATCACGCTCCTTCATTACTTTATTAATATCTTGAATTAACCAAGTGACCCATTGCTCCGCAACTGTTGGGGATAAATGCTCAACCGATAAAGTCACCATTCCTGTATCTTTGGCTTTATTGACAACAATCATTTTGCTAAAGGCTTTATAGGCTTCTTGCATTGATGGCTCAGGTTTAAATGGCGCTTTCACTTCGCGCACCCAAGTATTGGTTTGCTCGTTATATAGCTCAGGGTCGTAGATAATTTTATCCGCATCTCTATCCCATTTTTCTGCCGCCATTAAATCGGCAAGGATATTATGCTTTTGAATAAACTCGCTGGTAAATTGGCGAGACTTTAATACCTCAATTGCCAATTCGGTTTTATCTGTACCGCCTTTGCTACCCAGATTCACGCCAGCAAGGCTAGCTAGACCACCAAACTGAGAAGCTAACGCACTTAAACCACCACCTTGTTCTTCAGATGCGGGGGCCAGTAAGGCTTCAGATTTATAGATATTCGGTTGCTTTATGGCAAAGACCACTGCACCAACGGCAAATAAAGCAGTAATAGCCAAAATAATCCATTTGCCACGCCAAATGACAGCAAAAAGCTCACGGAGATCAATTTCGTCATCTTGCACTTGAGGAAATCTGGCATCGGATTGATGTATATTTGGATTTTGAGTAATTTGTGTGTTCATTGGTTCTTCAGATTCTAGGGTATATGCCCTAAGTACTGAACCTAGGGCGAGCTATAAGCAAATTAGAGGCAGAATGCCTTTCTAGCTTATTATTTCTACAGCCCAGAGATGGCTGAGATAGCAACTGCAGTGTTATAGATAATGCCAGTTACTTGTGACCAAAGCGTCAGGTTATCTTTATATTCAGTGTCTAGTGGAACAATCACAGTATCACCAGGTTGCAATTGATCACCGCCACTGAACCAGCTTGAACGTGATGGAATTAATACTGAACCATTAGCTTGAATAACATAGGTTCTTCCCTCATCAGCACGTTCTCTCGCACCACCAGACATAGCTAGGTACTGGTCGATTGTTAAACCTTCTTTAAATCTATGAGTGGCAGGATGTTGGACTTCACCCATCACAGCAATTGTTTGTTTAGTTGAAGGGACATATAAAATGTCGGCATCTTCCAACTGTAAATCCGCCTGTGTAATACCGAGCGAAATTGCAGGTAAATCCACAACTAAACGACCAACCGCTTTAATATTTTCAAGGTCGGTTAGCATTAACTGTGCATCAGCATAATTAACTACCGTGCCATCCTTTGAAATGCCGCGGGTAGCTATATCACGACGCAGTTGGTCCGCCAGCTTTTTGATTTCAATCTGCTCTTGTTGGCGCACAGACTCACGTACAAAGACTGCGGAAGGTAATGCCGCATATTCGGTAAAGCCACCCACACGGGTGATTAAGTCACTTAAGGTTTCACCACGGCGAATATTGTAACGGCCAGGGAATTTAACCTCGCCTCTGACCTCAACCACTTTGGTCTCTTGCCAATCTGGCGTTGTCATCACAGTAAGAATATCTCTGCCAGATAACAATAAATTGGCACTTGAGTTATTTTGCAGTGCTAAAGCAAGGTCAATATTTTTATGCTCAGTTTTAGAACCTGAATTATCAACTACCGTTGATGTTAATTCGGCTCTGGTTGTGTAAGCACCTTCTTTCAAGCCACCAGCAGCAACAACTAAATCATTGACTCTTGCGCCTGCGGTTAATGGGTACAGACCGGGTAAACGTACCTGACCATCAATCCCGACAACCTGAATCCCAGATCCTGCTCGGCCCTGGTTATTAAGCTTAACCATGACCGGATAGAGTAATTCTTGGCGAGCCATTTGATTACTGAGTTTGAGTAACTCTGTATCATCAAATAAGTTTGCCAACATTTTGTTGACGACACCTTTGACCACAGCCACATCTTCTGACTCAGTTTTATCAGTAACAACCACTCCAGCCAACTGCGAACGCTGAGTTAATCTACTTTTATCAAGCTGAACAAACCCTGCTTTGAATAAATCAGAACTAATCAGAGAATTCGTGTTTAAAGAGGTTACCTTCTCTACGCGCTGTTTAACTAATTTATTCAGCTCGAAACGATTTTGTACATCGTCAGAAAAATTAAAAATAATGATTTTATCACGGGGATTTAAAGCGATATCTTGGTCACTATTTTTGTCATTAATAGCTTTACCCGGTGAAAACTGACGAACTTCAATATCACCATATTGGTTCACTTCACGAACCACTAAGGCATAATCTAAATCAGCAGAAATGGCTAAATCCCCCCAAATTGAGGGAAAAACATCACTGATTTTTTGTCCGGAAAACCATTGATATTTACCAGGACGTACGACAGCACCGACTACGGTCACGGCGCTTTCAAACTGTTCAGAAGCGTTTTTAACACGAATAACATCACCCGCTTTGGCTAACGTCATTTTGCCCTGTTCGCTAGTAAGGTCGACATTGATAACTGTTTTTAGCGATTTACTGTTGTAACGCTCAACTGAACTGCTTTTTGGATAGGCGCCAGGATTTAAACCCGCTGCCATGGCGATAACATCCGCCATGGTTTCGTTATTTTTTAACTCATAAATAGCTGGACGTCTTACTTCACCTGAGACGCTAACAAGGCCACCAATTGAAGGAATAAAGACGACATCTCCAGAACGTAAACGCAGGTCGCCCGATGCATCCCCTTTTAACAGCAGATCATATAAGTCTAATGTACCGACAAGTTTGCCATTACGTTTAAGTTGTACATTCCGTAATGAGCCAATTTCGTTAACACCTCCAGCAACAAATAACGCTTGGGTGATAGTCGATAAACTAGAAACCGTATATGAACCAGGTTTGTAAGCATCACCCGCTACAAAAATACGAATAGAGCGCAATTCCCCCATGGTGATATTGGACTCAATACCAATCATTTGTTGTTGAATACGCTGTCCCAGCGTTTCTCTTAACTCAGTGAACGTTAACCCATTTACAGGAATGGGCCCTAATTCGGGGAATTGAATGACTCCTTCGCGATTAATTACTAAGTCGTATTCTTTATTCTCTTTCCCATAAAGCTGTACTTTGATGTTATCGCCTGGACCGACAAGATATTCCCCAGGGACTGGCACATCAGATACTGGCGCAAAGGTGCTAGGCTCACCTGCAAACATTTCATAGCCAAAGCGACGTAGATTAAGGTTGGAAGAATCCGCAGAAAAATCTAATTCCGCTTTTTCTTTCTTATCACTTGCCGTATTGATGCGCTCAGATTGCATGTCACGCTCAGAAACAACCTGCGGATTTGCTATCTGCGGCTGAGCTTGACTACCGGAAATCATACTGGGATCAATTCCGTACTGTCTCGCTAAGCGCTGTTGTTCTGCTTTGGGTAATTGTTTGAATTGTTCAATCATCTGCGGAGAGGGCGTAACGGCTTGCGCCTGAGCGCCCATCAATATTGCAGCACTCATGCTTGCGAATATCGCGACTCGAGGGGCCGCCTTGATGTATTTTTTAAGTTGTTGTAACACCAGATATCTCCGATTGGGTTTAAAGATGAAAAACAATAATAAAGCAGAGCGTCGCTACGCTCCTTCTAGATTCTAGCGCCACCGTAGTGGCGTCCTAGAGCAGCGCTTTTTTGCTTCGTCCTCGCAGTTGCGAAGCAACGTCCTTCTTTTTTTCAGACACGCTACCGATTATTCCGTATGTCCATATACTCCACCCTGCGGGCTTGCTAAAGCAATTTTGAAGTGTTCCTGACACTTCTATCGCGTGGCGGCCAGAGGCCTTATTCAGTGCATCGAGCACTTCATCCTTCGGTTCAGCTAACGCTGTTAATAATTGTTCCAGACAATTATTTGCGGCGTCCGCTTAACGAATGAAACTATTCATTTCATTCGATGCCTTTCAGGCACGCTACCGCCCATAGATTGCGGCCTCTATATTGCCCTTCGCGCTGCGAATATTCTAATTTTTCAAAATCTTAGCATTTGTTGCTTGCTGTTTTAATTGTTGGCTTTCTGAATTCCAAACTTATCAGTTAACCATCTTTAGTTTGGCTAACATCTTCAAAAGACCTAAGCCCTGCTGGCAATTTAAGCCCGCGAGCCTCATATGCCACAGCGTAAAAAACAAGTAAAACTTTTGTTGCACACAACTTAGATCAGCCGCAAAAATTGTACAGCCAAACCACTACGTCGTTTGCTCAAAAAACATGCACACAAATTATGTTTAACTTTTAATGGTGCAGATTTAGTTTTCTGATACCACCTCAATGCACAAACAAATATAACACACTGAAAATTATATATTTTTAATTTCAAGCTCTATATTACTTGAAATGAAATAAGTCAACCTATGGCAAATGTCTTACACAACTCTAAGCTAAAGTCTTAATCAACATAGTAAAATAGTTCACAACTCACACTCGTTCTACGGACTGTTCTGGCACAGTTAACATATTGATCTGTCCCATAATATTAAATAAAACGTGGCAACGTTTGTTTGGGCATTTCTCTTGAAAAATAGCTTCTAAGTCTGCAAACGGGCCGTCTTTAAAACGAATTTTCTCCCCTGTCTTTAGCTCTAACGGAGTGTCTAAAACAGATTGGGAAGGCGTTAATTCTTTCATGCGAATGGCGTGAATGACTCGGTCATCAATGGGTGTCATTCTTTCCTGACAATTGACAATACGACTCACACCGCGAGTAGAGTGGACCTGCTTAACGCTAGTTTGGCTTGGGTCAAAATTGATAAACAAATAATTTGGGAATAAAGGCACACGACAGATCCGCTTCTGACCGCGTTGAGATTTTTCTTCAGAGACCATTGGTAAATATGTCTCTAAATTTTGAAGAGCTAAATTTTGTTGTGCCCTCGCTTCACTACGAGGTTTACAGTACAAAAGGTACCATGCCTTCATCGATTAATCTCACTACCCTATGTTAAGTGACGTCCATTCACGGGTCGCAATCATAACAAAGTTGTCAAGACGGATGGAAGCAGTTTTTTGCCTTAAAACCCTTGCTGTTCGGTATCTAAACAAAGTGCCGATATATTAGGAAAATCAACATAAATCGATATTTGGTGGCGAGTTGCAGATAATCTCACCAGTTAGCAAGTCAAAATTGACTTTAGTGACTTTTAAAGGGTATATAAGGTGGGAATTTTAGCGAAAATATCCTAATTAACGCTTAAAATATTACTTTTATTATAAGAACGTAACAATAACTCATACTTAAATCTCAGCAATTCAACAATTTACTCATGCTTTTAAGCTAGAGCTAAATATCGAATTGACTCAAGATAAATGAGAAGAGCAACAATCATTTTTCTGTGGTGACATCATCCTGTTTCAGGGGCGCCACAGGCAATCACGAGCTTAAGGTGGAAACTTCATGAGCGTAGCAAAACCACAAGGGACAATGCTTGGCCATCCCAAAGGTCTGTTCCTACTGTTTACAACAGAACTCTGGGAACGTTTTAGTTATTATGCAATGCGTGCCATTTTGGTACTGTACTTAGTTGATAAAGTGCAAAGCGAAGGTGGACACGGTTTAGGTTGGAGCCAAGCCGATGCCATTTCGTTATATGGCACCTTCACTGGGCTTGTTTATTTGACCCCACTTCTAGGTGGTTGGTTAGCAGATACCTTTCTAGGCCAACGCCGCGCCATTATGATTGGCGGTACTTTAATGGCGGCTGGTCAATTTATTTTAGGTACGCCCCATGCGTGGGTACCAGGGATGGAAACCGAAGTATTCTACGTCGGCTTAGGCACGTTAATCTTAGGTAACGGCCTGTTTAAACCAAATATTTCTACTATGGTGGGCGATCTGTACCAAGAAGGAGATCACCGCCGTGACGGTGCTTTCACCATTTTCTATATGGGGATCAACGTTGGTGCTTTCCTCTCAGGTATTATCGTAGGCTCAGTAGTTGCCGCTTATGATGGTAATTTCCAAGCTGGTTTTATCTGCGCAGGTATCGGTATGATCCTGTCGTTAATTATCCAGCTTGTGTTTGCACAAAAGTTACTTGGTGATATCGGTAGAACTCCTGCTGCTAAGCTTGAAAAGCAAAAGGCAGCAGAAAAAGGAGAAGTCCGTAAAGAACCACTGACGAAGGTTGAACGTGACCGTATTAAAGTCATCATGGTGATGGGTTTATTTACCATTATTTTCTGGGCTGGCTTCGAGCAAGCTGGCGGCCTGATGAACTTGTTCACTAACGACTTTACCGACCGCATGATCGGCACATGGGAAGTACCAACCACTTGGTTCCAATCCTTAAACGCAATGTTTATCGTTATTTTTGCTCCTGTTGTTGCTTCGATTTGGGTACGTTTAGGTAAGAACGAACCGAACTCCCCGATTAAGTTTGCTTTAGGCTTAGTGCTGTTAGCCGTTGGCTTCTTATTTATGATCGGTGCCGTTGTCGAAATGGGCGGTGATGCTACAGCTAAATCAAGCATGTGGTGGTTGGTTGGCGCTTATTTCTTCCATACCATGGGTGAACTTTGCTTGTCGCCTATTGGTTTATCTATGGTCACTAAGTTAGCTCCACTTCGCATCGCTTCGTTAATGATGGGTTCTTGGTTCCTCTTTGTGGCTGCTGCTAACAAAATTGGTGGTGTGGTGGGTTCCTTTATTGGCCATGGCGGCGAAAAAGAAGAACAACTTGCCAATGCAATGGCTATCTTCTCGGGTATTGCGATTACCGCAGCACTTTCTGGTGTGATCTTATACTTTATGGCTGACAAATTAGTCGATTGGATGCACGGTGCGGAAAGCAAGCATCACAATGAAGCCGAAGCATTAGAAGATGAAATTGCAGTAACCGCTGAACACGAAGCCATTAAAAGATAACGCAGCTAGAAGCTAGGACGCAGCCAAATGCACTGCTCTAGGGTGCTTCGCTGCGAGAAAAAGTAGACTGGGCTTCGCCCAGATAGAACGCTTCTACCATCCTGAATAATTCAATATTCGATAAAAACGCTGCAGAAATGCAGCGTTTTTTATTGCTTTGCTCCCAAAGCACGTTGAGATTAGAGATGGGATGTTTCGCACTCTGACAAATTAGAACATGGGTACTAGGTGCTAAGTTCTAGGTGCTAGAGTCTAGCTTCTCGAGCCACGCAATGGCGTTCTAGCAGCGCTTTTGGCTGCGTCCTAGCATCTTATCTTCTTATAAACTTAATTGAATAAAACCACCCGCAGGCAAGTTTGAATTGTAGACTAATCCTTTAAATTGATTATCTAATAACTGCTGCTTATGTTCAGGCTCATTGGTTGCGATACAAAGTTGCTCCTGCGGCAGAATCGTTCGAAACTGAACACTCGGTTTACCCCAATCTAATACCCCTAGCGGTAAACTTTCTGAAATAGCCAATGGACTTAAGCCTTTGTCATTACGTAAATAGCACCTCAGTCCCTTGCCTGCTAGGGCAATGGCGGCTCGATAACGAGTTAGTTCGATTGCGACATAAACAATATCTACGGTGATATCCAAACCGGACTTTACCAAACGCTCATTCAAGTAGCTCAGCATATTGAACGGCTCGATAATGGTTTTACTCTGACCACTTCGATAACTTTTCAGCTTTTGGTTGACAAAACTGCGTAGCAAAACACAAGCAAACGCCGCGCGATTGTCTTCGGGATAGAGGTGAGCCATATATATGATCAAATGATCACTGCCCACCATTGTTGAGTCAATAAAGTAGCTACTGATATCACTGCTTTTAAATAAGCTGTAATCAACTTTGGCGGCGGGATAACTGATATTTGAGGCTGGGAAAAGTTGCTGCTGAACTTGTTTGGCCGCTTCAACACTTTGTTCTAATAAGGCTAAATTATCATTCAACTCTTGGTGAGATAAAGCATCAAAGTCTGCCTGAGTAATATCATCGGGGTGATTTCGCTGCAGCCCTTGTTGAATGGCTTGCTCGATAATAAAGAGATCGGCAACAGGTTTAACCAAATAATCACTCGCACCGATGCGCAGCGCCTCGACAACATCCGCCATAACATTGTTACCTGAAATAACAATAGAAGGCACTAATGGCTCTAATCTGCTCATTTCCTTAAGCATATCTAAGCCACCAAGCTTTGGCATACTCAAATCGGCAAGTATGATATCGAAACGTTGTTGCTTGAAATGAATCAGCCCCTGCTCTCCATCGCCAGCCTGCACTACCTGTGCACCTCGACCATTTAGAAAGGTAGCAACGATTTGCCTGAATACTGGGTCATCTTCAACCCACAGAATTGAAACACCATTTAACGCCATAAAGATTCCCGCGTAACGTTTACTGCAACAGCAATCATTCAATGATGACATGGGAAGAATCATTTATACGGCATTGGCTTGGCTGCATATTCATGCCTGCAGCCAAGTTAGCGCATGAGCTTACTCAAGTTCCTGCATGTACTGGTCGAGTAACTCATCATCTTCTTGTTTTTGAGGAACATTGCCATCATAGACCTTATAGTCCATGTGTTGTAAGTACGCATCTTTCACGAAGGCATAGGGATCGAGCGCATTATCAACAAGTCTTTCCTGGTCAATTGCCGAGGCTCTAGCATGTAAGCTTTTAAGGCCCCATTTAACCACGGATTGCCACACTGTGAGTTCAGATAGTGGAAAGTATAGACCATCAACCCAATCTGATGCGAGTTCACGAACAACATATGGACCAGCAAAGGGTGCCATAAAATAGGGACCATTAGGTACACCGTAATAGCCCAACACTTCGTTAAACTCGTCCTGCTTACGTGGCATTCCCATCATATCAGCCACATCAATAACGCCTAGTAACCCTATCGTCGTGTTAACCGTAAAACGACCACCCGCATTCGCCGCCCAACCCCATTTGCCTTGCAATAAGTTGTTTACCACGCTGCTGGGTTCTTCCAAGTTTTGCACAAAGTTATTAATCCCTGTTTTAGCAGGCAACGGGATATAATCGTTATAACCATGTGCAACGGGCCGGTATAGGTACCTATCGAGAAACAGATAGTTAAAGTCCCACATGGCGCGGTTGAACCCTTCAAAGGGATCTCTTGGATCTTCGTAAGTAATTTTTACAGCTGAAGCCCCGTCCTTTGGAGTGTTATCGGGTACGGCTACCTCTGCGCCATAAACCTTGGGCAGTAATGCAAAGCCTAAAAGTACCCCTATCCATTTCAACTTCATATTGCTCTCTTAAATAAATGTACTGCCGAGTTCACGAGTTTTCGTTAAAGTGACCATCAACAAGTGACGATAAAAGATTAGTCATCCGAGTCGTATACTAAGTATGACAGACAAAATGCCACTGACTTTACAAAGCGCATAAGCATACTTGGCAAAACAGTTTGGTCAATTGTTAATTTTTTAAATAACGCACCGCGAGTTATTCCAACAAAGGTTTAGTATGGGGTCGATTCCACTTAGTCAGATTACCAACGCACCATTAATCACTTCAGGGACTCGGAACACTGCCCTGAGCACCAATGCGCGTCCTATTCCCGCTGAAGTCCAACTATCTCCTGAAGGCGATAGTATTATTCTAAACGGTACAGAATATAATTTAAAGCTCGTTAATGCTCAGCAGCGCCAAGCATTAATTATTGCTAGTCAATTTTTAGTCAATCAAGTCGTGAATAGCCCCACTGAATCGAGTGCTATGACACAAACCTCGCAACTGATTGCCTTGGGTTCGACAGTCAACCTTAAGCTCCCAGAAGCGATCACATTACTTGCACAACAAAATGGGATTTCAGAGACAAAATTATACGCTCTCTCTGCCCGCCCACAGGGCTACCCCCTCCCTAATGTCATTGTTACTGCAAAAGAATTCCAATTTACGAATGGAACTGTTGTGCCACAGGATCCAGGAACACGACTTAATGCGGGTGAATATCAAGCAAAAATTACCCTTTTACAAGGGAAACCTATTTTAGTGTTGACCCCAATACTGAGCAAACTCGAAATCCAAATTGGCGCTCCGATAAATGAAACTCAGCTTCCCATTATTGATAAGCAAGCGAGTCATGTTGTGATAAGCAAAATGGAACCCGTTCAGATTATTGCGAGTTTTTTACGGAAACTTGAGGGCTTAGTCCCCCAAACGGATAGCAATGCTGCAAAAGTCAATACGTCTAGCACCCAAGGTGGATCAATTTCCGACATAAAAATATCCCAGACTCAAACGGGTTCTATTGCGGATGAAGTGACATCCGTAAAAAACTCAGCATCCAAGATTGCTATTAGCGTCAATTTACAATCCACTACTGAAGCAAAGCTGACGACAGGACAAACTACCAATCAACAAATTGATCCCAAAACAGCTATTCCTGAACCTAAGGCACTGACTAAAGATGCAAGCGCATCGGATGTAAAAAATACCGTAACGGTGTCAAATACTTTGCAAAGTCAACATGCAAAATCGGACTTTAGCAGCTTACAGACTAAACCACAGGTCCCCGCTAATGAGTTAGCGATGACCAAAAATTTGTCCAGTAATGAAACTCAGCTAAATCTTAAAACCCCATCAGACTCGTTAGGTGCAGACAAACAAAATAAACTCAACGAAGCCAATATCAATGTTAATCAAGTGCTTCAAAAAGCCTTTACCAAGGCCGGTGCTCTCCCCATCGAGCAGATGGTCTCTCGAGCTAGCACAAACTTAGCTGCCGAGCTGTTAAAACATTTGCCTCATCTAGGCCCACATCCTTTAGGCCAATTAAGCGATCCAAACGAACTAAAAGACAGCATCCTTGGTCTCGCAACCTTAAATTTAGCAACGCCGCAGCTCGGTCAAGCCTCAATGCTATTCAATGCGGGAGCCATTAGCTCATTGTTTCAGTTGTTATTGGGGTTTAGGGCAAATAATGCCAATAGTAAAATGAGTGCTAAGTTGGCTGATTACTTAGAGCAACTCCAAACTAAAATCGGATTATCTAACCATCAGCTAGGACAATTTAGCAAAGCTGGCGGCTTAGAAAGCATGGTACAACTAGCTTCAAGCCTACAGCTTTATCAACAAGCAAGTAGTGAAAATAATGGCAATTTAGTGTGGTTTTTTGCCCTTCCCTATGGGATTAATCAACGTCATGAACAATTAGAAGGTAAATTCGAGCGAGAAGCCGATAGCGATGAACAGCAACATCATAAAGGCTGGCATTTACAATTGAAGTTTAATCTCGCCCAGGGTCCATTACTGATATCGGCACGTTTTCACCAACAAGTACTAGATATTCAGTTCAAAGGTGACAGTCAGTCATTACTTCGCCGAGTAGATAACTTTCTGGCTCCACTAGGACAAAAACTATCGCAATTAGGATTTACACCGGGTGAATTATCCACCCAATTAGCACCAGTTCCAGCAACATTGCTGCCTGGTGATCATTTTCTTGTGAAAACAAGAGCATAATTAAAGAGTCTATCTATGGCGGAAGAATATAAAACCCAGCAAGCTGTTGCCTTGAGTTATGACGGAAAACATGCGCCTAAAGTAGTCGCATCGGGTGAAGGGCTAATCGCTGACGAAATTATCGCTCTAGCAAAGGCCTCAGGCGTTTATATTCACCAAGATCCGCACCTGAGTAACTTTCTTCGATTGCTTGAATTAGGCGAAGAAATTCCAAGAGAGCTGTATCTGCTCATCGCCGAATTAATCGCATTTGTGTATATGTTGGACGGAAAATTCCCAGAACAATGGAACAATATGCATAAGAAGATTGTTGATAAGGCTTAAAGCAAAAGTGGCTAGCTCCTAGAGCCACAACGTGGCGTTCTAGAACAGCACTTTGCTGTGGTCGAGAATCACGAAGTGCGTCCTAAATTGCTCATCTATTTACGGTGTAAACGAATTAACAACTCAGCCTCAGCTTTAGGCAATTCACACTCTTTGATTAGCTCATCTACACCAGCTCCGAGGGCCACCATCTTCATCGCACGCGTATAAAGCTTTGCTTGGGGATCCTGTTGAGTAGATTCTTCAATGCGTTCAGATTGTTGATGTAAGCGTTTTTCAAGCTCAATCACACGACGTCCCATACCAATGGTACCGCTTCGAAGCTCCTGCATTTCACGCTTAAAGCCCTCGCGCTGACGATCGCCCTCTTTCACTAATACGGTTAACGCTTCAACTTTACTGCGCAACTTACTTAATTGTTTCTGAAGGTAAAGAACTAAACCTAAACACGCAATCACATAAACTAAGGCTGCGATTAAAAATTCATCGCCCATTCATCATCCCTACGCATCACAATCAGCTGAAATCAGCACCGACTCATAAAGTGGCATTCTAAAAGAGTAAATTAAAGCCAAATGAATCGTTCGCATAACAAAAAGCAAAGCGGCAGATAGACACTATCTGCCGCCTCCGATGAATATTTAGAGTTGATTTAACTCAGCCCACTCTTCATCGGATAATAGTTTGTCTAAATCAACTAAGATCAACAGCTCATTATCACGATTACTGACGCCTTGAATAAACTTCGCACTCTCTTCTGTACCAACGTTAGGCGCGTTATCAATTTCAGAGCGGCGTAAGTAAACGACTTCAGCAACACTATCAACCAAAATACCAATGACTTGCTTTTCTGCTTCAATGATCACGATACGTGTCGAATCATCCACTTCTGCTGATTGCAACCCAAAACGTGAGCGGGTATCAATAACAGTAACCACATTACCGCGTAAATTGATAATCCCTAAAACATAGTGTGGTGCACCAGGTACGGGAGCAATTTCAGTGTAACGCAGCACTTCTTGCACTTGCATGACATTAATACCATAAGTTTCGTTGTCTAACTTAAAGGTAACCCACTGCAATACTGCATCATCTTTACTTGCAGCCACGGCTGCGACATTTCTTGTATCTTTCATGTTTACCTCAACCAATGGAGTCCTGACAGCCTAAACCCGCATCAAGCATTTCAACTAAGGCTTGTACGTGCAAAATGCCACACATTTGTTCTTTAACCACACCAGCTAGCCAAGGACGTTTCCCTGCTTTGCTGCGCCAATTTACTTGCGATTTGGTAATTTTTACTGCATTAAGCAGGGACTCACAAGCTAATCCCCAATTACTGCCCTCTAATAATACAAGATATTGATAATTTACCGATTGCGCCAGTTTATCTGTATATTTTTCTGGCATAACCCACGCACAGGTATCCACTAGATTTAACTGTTCTTCTCGATGAGTTTGTACACCAAGGAACCAAGAAGGACGGCCAATAATATGATTAATCCGTTCTACTTTGACGATACCACCGAGACTGACTAATGGAACCGCTAACGTCAACCCAGCTACCTTAAAGAATAGTACTTGAAACTCATCATCGAGTACTTCTTGCAGATCTTTTGTCACACTTGGAGGCGCAAAGCCGACTTGAGTGTCGGGCACAGTCGATAAGTTATCGACTTGCGTCGGCGCAACATTCGCAGTCTCATCGACATCAGCTACCGTTATTACTACAGGTTGCTTAGGTGCTGGTAAAGGTTGCTCGATAACCTCCGTTGGCTTATCAACAACTGTAGCTTCCGCTTTTAGGACTGGCGCAAGCAGTCGTTCTAGCGACTGTTTATTCACTAACGGCTCAGCACTTTCCTTAGAGGAGACAGTAACAATGCTTTTTGCCCGAATAGGTTGTACTTCAGGCTCTAGAGTAGCTTTAACATCCGCTTTAGACCGCTCATGCTCTGCCAAAATGGCATTATTGAGCTGCTGAGTTTCCATTTTTTTACTGCTATCAAAAGCGGTCGCAATATTTTCTTGAGATTTAATTGGGGAAGCACCAAAGGCACTATCGTCTTCGTGCAATAATAATTCAAAAAAATCAAAAACAGTTTCATCAACCGATTTTGACATGGCCAAACTCCCCAGCTAAAAGAAAATCTAATAATCTTTCATAGGCCTTTACACCACGACAACCGCTTGCATAATGGGAGGCGGGTAAATGCGCTAAACTTGCGTCTCTAAACTTAGTATCTACAGGAATAACATCACGCCATAGACTCTCACCATACTGTTCACTCAACACCTGCAACGCAGCGGGAGATGCCTTAGTACGCTTATCAAACATGGTTGGGACTACGGTATAACTGTAACGAGTCTTCTTTGACCGCCCCATGATTTCCATAGTTTTGACCATGCGCTCAAGCCCTTTAATCGCTAAGAACTCTGTTTGCACAGGAATGACAATATGTTGGCTTGCGGCTAACGCATTCACCATCAGCACACCTAAGACAGGCGGGCAGTCGACGATGGCAACATCATATTCATCAGCAACAAGGGCAAGCAAATTACGTAAGACAAGTCCCATGCCTTCTTGATGGCCTAAAGCTCTATCCAGTGTTGCTAGCGCCATAGTCGACGGTAATAAATCTAAACCATCCACCAAAGTTGGTACGATATGCGATTTAACCAGCTCTTTTGTAAGATGATTGTGCGCAACAAATACATCAAAAAGAGAACCGGGCACCTCTTCTGAGTCAACCCCAAGGTAGTAACCGAGTGAAGCATGAGGATCGGTATCAATCATCAAGACGCGCTTACCCCGTTTAGCGAGTGCTCCCGCTAAACTTGCTACCGAAGTGGTTTTACCGACCCCACCTTTTTGATTCGCTATGGTCCAGACTTTCAAAGCACTGACCTCTTAAATGTTGATTCTGTGCCATTTATAAGTGGAATGATCGCGGCCCACCACGTTACTCTTCTTCCCTTGTCGTGACTCTTATGCCACCGTTAGGCAGACTTATCACCTTAACACCGTCGGCATTTTCCGAAATCACCACAGGAACTTGAGTCGACTCCTGTCGAACCTCTGTTGTCAATGCTGCTTCATTTTGCAAACGCAAAGAGACTGATGATTCAGCAGGTGACTGAGAGGATAACTGTTGTTTATCCATCTCAGGCACTTTTTCAAGTAAAGGCGGAATATTATTACCATCCGCCGCTGGCATTTCAGGCCCAAGAGTCACTGCATTATGTTCACCAGGCGCCACCATTTTTAGCATAGCCTTAGTTTGTTCTGGGTGTGTGGCAAGCCAATCAGCAATGACCTTAGCTTGCTCATCAGGCACCATGAGCACGACTTGGGTCGATGCTAAGCGTTTAACATCAGCAAGCAATTTTATGTTTTTTCGATGATAATCGAAACTTAAGGCACCAAGACAAACGATCGTCATCATCATTAGCACCATAATAAGCACAATATTTGTGCTTATCTGTGACTTGCTGCTAGCCACGTGCAGACTCTTTTAAAATCGACTCAGCCATGTGCTCCAATGAAATGGATTGAGTGGCAATACCCGCACTGGCCACTGCTTGAGGCATACCATAAACGACGCAACTCGCTTCATCCTGCGCCCAAATGGTCGCACCGGCAGCTTTAAGCATGCGTGCTCCTTCTCGGCCGTCAGCTCCCATTCCAGTTAACACTACAGCAAGCACATCTCCACCGTAGGCTTTTGAGGCTGAAGCAAAAGTGATATCGACACAAGGCTTATAATTCATTTCAGCACTACCAGCGAGCACTTTTATTCGGCCTGTGACGCCTGTACGCTCTACCATCATCTGCATTCCACCTGGCGCTAGATACGCACAACCTGGACGCAAAATATCGCCATTTGCCGCTTCTTTTACCTCGATTTTACATAAACCATTTAAACGATTTGCAAATGCTGGGGTAAAAGCGGCTGGCATGTGTTGGATCAGCAAAATAGGGTGCGGATAATTTGCTGGAAACTGAGTCAAAATTTTCTGTAAGGCGACAGGCCCCCCCGTCGACGTACCAATTAACAATAATTTGTATTGCTTACCACTAGCACGAATAGACGATACAGATGACGTGCGCACTGGCGCAGGTGCACTTTGAACAGGAGTGGCCACATTCCCTAATACCGAGCCAGAGCTTGGTCTTGGGGTAATTGGGGCAACGCTAGGACGCGCCACTGGACGGAAAATTCGACGACGACCAAGAGCCTTGACTCTTTGCTGCAATAACAAAATCGCTTCATCTTTATTGGTCGCGATATCTTCAAAACGTTTAGGTAAAAAATCTAACGCACCCGCATCTAGGGCGTCTAAGGTGGCCTTAGCGCCATCATGGGTTAATGATGAAAACATCAGAATCGGGGTTGGACACTTTGCCATGATTTCACGGACGGCGGTGATACCGTCCATGACAGGCATTTCAATGTCCATAGTGATTACTTGGGGATTAAGCTCAGCAGCCATCTTCACCGCTTCAGCCCCGTTAGCAGCCGTCGCGATCACTTCCAGTTCAGGATCTTGATTGACTATTTCACTAACACGTCGTCTAAAAAAGCTTGAGTCATCAACGACTAATACTTTAATGGCCATTCCATTCCTTAACTTGGGAACT
The DNA here is from genome assembly GCF_000798835.1 of Shewanella sp. ZOR0012. Classification (NCBI taxonomy): domain Bacteria; kingdom Pseudomonadati; phylum Pseudomonadota; class Gammaproteobacteria; order Alteromonadales; family Shewanellaceae; genus Shewanella; species Shewanella sp. ZOR0012. The sequence goes on along the minus strand of NZ_JTLE01000094.1, from coordinate 2,428,253 downwards.
AACTTTTATTTTTCGCATAATGCTTTAATAACCCAGGAACATCCAAAATGAGCGCAATACCACCATCGGATGTAATCGTTGCCCCAGCCATACCTGGCGTACCGTGCAACAAGGCTCCCAGTGGCTTAATCACCACCTCTTCTTGGCCAATCAATGCATCCACAACAAAACCGATCTGCATCATACCTAACTGCACTATCACAACATGACCATGTTTCTTGTCACCATGTTTGAAGGTAGTTTTATTTCTATGCAACCAATGCTCTAGATAGAAGAGCGGCACGGCCTTGTTGCGAACGATGACAGTGAGTTGTCCGTCAACAATGTTGGTTTTGGTAAGATCGAGATGAAAAATCTCATTAACACTGGATAAAGGTAATGCAAAAACTTGTTTCGCAACATCAACCATAAGCGTTGGCATAATTGCCAAGGTTAACGGCACTTTAATCTCAAGTATGGTGCCTTTGCCTTTCATCGAGTCAATATGCACAGTACCGTTGAGTTGGGTGATACGGGTTTTAACCACGTCCATCCCCACGCCACGACCAGAGATATCTGAAATCTCGACCTTAGTCGAAAAGCCTGGGGCAAAGATCAAGTTATAAGCTTCATTGTCCGTCATACGCGCAGCGGAATCTTCATCCAGCACGCCACGTTTAATGGCAATTTGTTTTAACTTTTCGGGATCCATACCTGCGCCATCATCTTCGATTTTTAGCAGAATATGGTCACCCTCTTGGCTTGCCGATAGAGTAATCGTCCCCGTTCTGGGTTTACCAGAGGCTTCACGGTCATTTGGCATTTCAATACCATGGTCGACCGAGTTACGAACCAAGTGCACTAAAGGATCCGCAAGCGCCTCAACCAAGTTTTTATCAAGGTCAGTTTCTTCACCGACCAACACTAAATCAATTTCTTTATTGAGCGTACGGG
>NZ_JTLE01000094.1:2422801-2427310 GCF_000798835.1 Shewanella sp. ZOR0012 | reverse complement strand
TTCACAGGCTTGGGTGAATCATTAATAAGCTCTTGAGGCGGTAACGGTGCACCTAAATATTTTAGGAGGGTTTGATACAGTAAGTTAACCTCTATCGGCTTGGCGATATGATCATTCATTCCCGCTCTTAAACACATTTCCTTGTCGCCAGCCATGGCATTGGCGGTCATTGCTATCACAGGTAATTGTGCTAACTCGGGCCTTTGTCTCAGTGCTTTTGTTGCCTGATAACCATCCATCACTGGCATTTGACAATCCATCAATACCAAATCAAAGCTCTGCTGAGCTAACTTATCCAACGCAATTTGGCCGTTGGTGGCAATGGATAAAATAATCCCCACTTGCTCTAAAAATTCGGTCGCCACCTCAAGGTTCATTTCGTTATCTTCGACTAACAGAATACGCTTACCTTTAAGGGGCAATAATAACTCAGGCGCAATACTGTCTTGATAGCGCCTGACGGGTAGGAACCCTGCGCGACCAAGTGCGTTCATAATGCCATCAAGCAATCTTGATGCGCTGATAGGTTTGCTGATGTAGCCCGCTAACCCAAGTTGCTCGATTTGGGTCAAGAAATCTTGATTCGCATGGGCTGATACCATCAAGATCCGCGGCGCTTTTTTTGCCCGTTGCAGGATTTGTTTTGCGGTTTCGAGCCCATCAAGATGTGGCATTTTCCAATCAATCAATGCCACTGCATAATCCTGCTGACTGCACCGCATCACCGCCTCGTCGCCAGAACGCACGGTATCCACTTGAAAGCCCATGCTCTCTAGAGTGGTTCGCATAATGTCCCTTGCGGTGGCATTGTCGTCGGCAACTAATACTGGCATACCTTCAAGCTCTTGACCTACGATGAGCTTTTGTCCACTGGAGATGCGCAATTTGACGGTAAAAAAGAAAGTACTGCCATGGCCTTGCTGGCTTTCGACCCCGATACTTCCCCCCATTAATTCAACCAGTTGTTTACAAATCGCCAGCCCTAATCCTGTACCACCATATTTACGGGTAGTAGACGTGTCTGCTTGCGTAAACGACTTAAACAGTTTGGCTTGTTGTTCATGGGTTAACCCAATGCCACTGTCACGCACACTACAACGTAATATGACATCATCGTTTTGCTGCTCGACCAAGCTGAGGGACAGTAATACCTCTCCTCTTTCGGTAAATTTGATCGCATTATTCATTAGGTTGATCAGCACTTGCCCCAACCGCAACGGATCGCCAAGCAGATAACGTGGAACATTGGGTGCGACAGCAAACAGCAATTCAATCTGCTTTTGAGCCGCCCTTTCGGAGAAGATATCGCTCAAATCTTCAAGCATGGTATCGAGTTGAAAAGGCACATTTTCGATATCAAGCTTGCCAGCTTCAATCTTAGAAAAATCAAGGATATCGTTAATGATTGATAATAAAGATTGCGATGCGCGCTCAATTTTTTCGAGATAATTTTTCTGTTTTTTGTCTAGATCGGTCTGTAAGCAAAGTTGCGACATCCCGATAATGGCATTCATTGGCGTGCGGATTTCATGGGACATATTCGCGAGGAAGTCGCCTTTTGCCTTACTGGCGGCATCAGCCTCTTCCTTGGCAACAAGCAATTGTTCTGAAAGCAGTTTTAACTCAGTCATATCGACCATGCTTACCACAGCTGACTCAAATTGGTTCTGGCTGTCCAATAAGCTTGAAACGTTGACTGTCATCCATAAATGCTCACCGGAGGGACGAATAAAGCTTCTTTCCCCTCGATAGTGATCAACTTTACCTTCTACAAGTTCCTTAAACTGCGCTTTTGCAACTTCTTTATCCTGTGCACTCAAGACATCAAAAATAGGCGTACTACGTAATTCATTACGGCTCAGCCCCATATCCTCACAGAATTGATCATTACAATCGAGGATAAGTCCTTTGATATCGACATTCACGATACCAATGGTTGCCCCATCAAATAAGGCCTTAAAGTGCGCCTCACTGACCGCAAGTTCTTCTTCAATAGACTTGCGTTCAGTCACATCCATCACATAGCCATTCCAGATAATGGCGCCATCATCGGCATAATGACCACTGGCTCCGGCTTCCATCCAGCGAATGCCACCATTAGGATGACGATAGCGGAACTCGCGGATCCAGCTTAATTTATCGTCACTCATTCCCTCGAGCGCGCGTATAACTTCTGGTCGTTCCTCATCAAAAATCCGCTCAGCAATAATATTAAAGTTACTGAGTAAATCTTCGCGGTGTAAGCCCAACATGTGAAATGCTGCGCCAGAAAGGAAGGTAAAACGGCGATCGCTAGGAGAAACCCAGCGCAATTGATACACAGTACAAGGAATAGACTCAGTGATATTGGTTAATTGCAACCTTGAGGCTTCAAGCTCGACGATGGCTAACTTACTCTTGGTTATATCGTCAATACTGCCGTCAAACCATAGGGGAAAACCCTCTTCGGTATAACTCGCCTTGCCCTTTTCATGCACCCAACGGATGCTGCCGTCACGGTGGCGAATACGATATTCCACCTCAAAGGTTTCCTGCTGCGCGAGGGCTCTATCAATATGCTGATGACACAGCTCGCGATCTTCCTCCAAAATCAATGAAGCAAAGCTACGTTGACGATTCTCAATAAACTGGCTCGCGGCATAACCGGTAATATCGGCAATATTGTCACTGACATATTCCATCACCCACTCCTCGCCGATGCGAGTGCGGTAGACAGCCCCTGGAATATTGGTCACCAAACCACGGAAGCGAACTTCACTATCACGGATTTTTTGTTCAACCGCTATTTTTTGGGTCATATCACGGATCGATGCGGCCACTTGGCGACGACCATCAAAATCACTCGGTAAAATACTTAAGGCGATTTCGGCAACAAACTCATCCCCATCAGACTTAAGCGCCCGCACATGGCGTGCATTTGCCATCGGCCTATCACGCCCCTCACGTAGAAACTGTAATCTTTCTTTGGCATGGGGACTCCTTAAATCTTCGGGTAGCAAAGCTTCAATTTGTAATCCCAACATAGCTTTTGCGTCATAACCAAACAGCTGCTGACAGCGACTATTGCTAAATACTATTTGGCCACTCTGATCGACAATCAGCATGGCCTCAGGTGCGGCCTCAAGTACCGCGCTAGACCAAGCAGCGGCGGAAAATTGCTCTGTCACATCGGTAAATAGCATCTCCACTGACATTAACTCGCCAGTATCTGACACTAAAGGCTGCATAAAAACATCGAGCCGCCTTGACTGACCTTTTGAATCGATGAGTTCAACTTGATGTGAAGGGACGTTCTGCCCTTTGAGTGCCAGATCGGTGTATTCCCAGTTTTTCTCATTAAGGGGGTTGGCCGAAAACAATCTTTGATATTTGCGCTTAAGTAATTCGGGCGGTATGCCCAATACTTTGGTCACCCCTTCACTGACCTGTGCAAGTTGTCCGTCAGGATCAAGTGAGCAATAAAAGGATTTATCGCTCATACCGTCGATCAAGCGAGCGAAGCGGTTACCGCGGGAATCTAAAATAGCTTGCTCACGCTGAGCAAGCAGATCTGCCATTTTGTTAAAGGTTTCACTTAAGGTCACTATCTCGCTAATCGCCCCTTTAGGGATAACCAACTGCTGTGTTTTACCTTGACCGAAAGCCAAAATACCGGATTCAAGGGTTTCCAGTGGACGAGTTAACCGTTTAGCGGCGATATAGCAGGTCAATAACAGCAGTAAGGTTAATAAACTTAAGTTGAGGACAACTGAGGAAATATCGTCCAGTAGCGAGGTAAATAACTCCTGTTGTGGCACCATAACAACCACGTGCCATTTTAACTTTGCCACTTCTGCAATGCTGGCAAGATAAACTGTACCAGTATCATCAACAAAACTGGCTTGCCCAGTCATCCCATCTTCCAGCAAAGCGCCAAAGGCATTATTTTTGTGATTTCCTTTATCCAGCCATTCCGAGACTGATGTGGCTAAAACCTTTTCTTTATCACCATGAAAGATAAGCCGACCCTGCTCATCTAATATCATCAGCCGATTAGGGGCTATCCCTAGTTGCTCAGGTAATCTATCTAAAGCCAAATCAACGGTTGTAACCCCAAAATAATTCGGCTGCACTCCAAAAGGAACCGCATAAGTAATCATTAAAGTATTACCAGCACCCTCGTCGAAATAGGCTTTTGACCAATAACCTTCGACTTTATTGATGGCTTGCGTCCACCAATCCCAAGTCCCATCGGTATAATCGTACCCCTCGGCGCCAATATCTAAATAATGGAAACTATTACCACTGCGGTATACATAGGGAGAAAAAAGTTTTTTATTGAGAAAAGTGCCCGGTTTAAAGGCAACGGCAGAACCATAAAAATCGGGGTTACGCTCGAGGCGATTAGTTAAGACTTTTTGCAGCTTATCAGAATCGTTAATATCATTCTTGTCAGCCAAAAAACCAATAAAATCAGCAAGCCCTTGAGTATTTGTTTGAGCGTGTTCGAGTAATAATTGCAATCGAGAG
>NZ_JTLE01000094.1:2413834-2422791 GCF_000798835.1 Shewanella sp. ZOR0012 | reverse complement strand
GGCGATGGTGGCTTAGGTTTCGATCAGCATTATATCCACCAACCAACAGGCTTAGACTCTGTCGCCGTACTTTGGGACGGGGAATGGAAGATCACCTATGAAACTTTTAGAGATATGGGTATCGCCTATGCCGTGGGCATGATTGCAATTTACTTATTGGTCGTCGCCCAATTTAGATCCTATCTCGTGCCGCTTATCATTATGGCGCCCATCCCACTGACGGTGATTGGAGTGATGCCGGGCCATGCCCTGCTTGGTGCGCAATTTACCGCCACCTCGATGATTGGCATGATTGCCTTAGCGGGGATTATTGTCCGTAACTCGATATTATTAGTGGATTTTATCAATCAGGAAACCGCCTCAGGTGTACCCTTTGAGCGCGCAGTGATCCACTCGGGTGCGGTGCGAGCCAAACCGATTATGCTGACCGCTTTGGCGGCCATGATTGGCGCCCTGTTTATTTTGGATGATCCGATTTTCAATGGGCTTGCGATCAGTCTGATTTTCGGGATCTTTATCTCGACCTTACTGACCCTAATCGTGATCCCTGTGCTTTACTACGCGGCGATGAAAAATCGCATAAACTTAACTCAAACAGCTGATTAACCCACAATAGGCAGCCATCGTGCTGCCTCTAGGAGCAAGCTATGTCACTCGAACGCAGCATTATGGCCTTTGCCGGATTTATGGTGTTACTGTCTTTGGTATTAACCGCTTTTGTTCACCATAACTTTTTGTGGTTAACCGCCTTCGTAGGCGCTAACCTATTCCAAAGCGCTTTCACGGGTTTTTGCCCAGCGGCAATGGTATTACGCAAACTCGGCATCAAATCTGAAGCTGAAATCGCTAAACAACGTTAATGCAGATTTGCAAAGGAGAAAGTCAGTGTTTAACAAGTTACTGTTTGGCAGTAAAAAATTACTTGGAGTAGCCCTATTGAGTCTTTTGTCACTCTCCATAGTACCTCATGCAGCAAATGCGGCAGATCAACAGCCTCAAGTAGCATGGGAGAAAATCGCTGCTGGGGCCATGGTGCTTGATGTTCGCACCCCTGAGGAATTTGCCGCGGGCCATTTAGCCAATGCGGTTAATATTCCCTTTGAGCAAGTCGCCGCAGAATTCGCTAAACGCGGTATCGCCAAAGATGCGCCAGTGGTGTTGTATTGCCGCAGCGGTCGACGCAGCAGTATCGCGACCGAAGCCTTAGTCGCGGCGGGTTACACTCAAACCTATAACGGTGGCGGTTATCAGACCTTAGCCGACGCTCAGCCTAAAACAGAGTAACTTGCTGTTTCGATTCACGATGGAAAAGCGCCTGTTGGCGCTTTTTTATATTTCTGCCGAGATTCATGTATCTCACCCACCACTCACTAGTCGATTATCCTGTTGCGCTCATGCATAAAAGCCAATAAATTGGCAAATGCCAAACTGCCGACGCATTAACTCAATAAAATTGCATAATCAATCACTTGAATTAAACTCAATATCAAACACCGAAAAACACTACAGATTTCTCACATTTTAATTCCAAAAAATTATAAATTTAAATTTCAATAATTTATACAACTACCTCAGCCCATTATTCGCTGTTAAAGCCGCTAGAATTCACTTTTACTTATTCACCTTTTCCACATAAATAAACATAAATAGTGCCAACACATTCGTTACAAGTTGTAACAACTGATTATTTATTCAATAAATTCGCTTATTACCTCAGTCAATTTTACCAACCGCCATACCATCAACATTTAATTTACAAATACTTACACGGAAGATAAATTCACTAACCGAGTAGCATCTGAGTCGTAGTTATTCTTTAAAAGCACAAAATAATAATGATTAACTCTAAATTGAACATGGAAGAAAAACATGACAATCAATCGAACCACTAAGATAGCCCTGAGTTTATCCAGCTTAGCTATTGCAATTTCAGCAAGTGTTCATGCTGCCCCCGACGTACCGGGTTTCAACGCGGCGATGCAAGCACAGACCTCTCCTTTGCCTAAGCGCTATATCGTTAAATTTAAAAATGCCGATGCCCCCGCTCTGATGTCTGTCGATAGTGCTCAAGTCAGCGACCAATTGCCCACCACCATGAACTACCAGCCTCAAGTGGCTGAAATTAGCGCCCAGCACAGTGTGCTGAACAGGGCGCAAGCCAAAGAAATGAAGCGTATTGGCCGCAGTAACAGCTACTCAGTTAAGCTGGATAACAATGGCATTAAGGCATTAAGAGCCCGCGCCGATGTGGAATATGTGGAAGAAGACATGCCACGCCGCTTTTTAAGTGAAACAACCCCTTGGGGGCAAACCTTTGTGGGTGCGACCCAATTAAGCGATAGCCAAGCGGGTAACCGCACCATCTGTATTATCGACTCAGGTTATGACCGTGGTCACAGCGACTTAAGCGGTAACAATGTCACAGGCACCAATAACTCCGGCACAGGTAATTGGTTTGAACCTGGCAATAACAATGCCCATGGTACCCACGTTGCTGGTACTATCGCGGCGATCGCCAACAACGACGGCGTGATTGGCGTGATGCCAAATCAAAATGCCAATATCCATGTGATTAAAGTATTTAATGAAGCTGGCTGGGGTTACTCATCTTCACTCGTATCTGCGGTCGATACCTGCGTGAATAATGGCGCCAATGTGGTCACCATGAGTTTAGGTGGCGCAGGCTCAAGTACAACCGAGCGCAATGCCTTAGCCGCCCACTACAATAACGGTGTACTCTTGATTGCAGCCGCGGGTAACGATGGTAACAATACCCATAGCTACCCCGCTTCGTACGATGCGGTAATGTCAGTAGCGTCTGTTGATAATCACAAGGACCACTCAGCCTTCTCGCAATACACCAACCAAGTCGAGATCTCGGGTCCTGGTGAAGCCATTCTCTCTACAGTTACACGCGGTGAAGGACGTTTAGCCGATATTACTATCGGTGGTCAGTCATACTTTAACTCCGGCGTTGTGCCACACAATCGCTTTACGCCATCAGGCACTAACTATGCCCCCAATCCATACAATGGCACGGCAACCGCAACCTTAGCCGAATGTACGGTTAGCGGCTCAACCTTCAACTGCGGCAATATGACCAACAAAGTCTGTCTAGTTGAGCGAGTGGGTAACCAAGGCACTTCTTATCCAGAAATCAATGCGGTAAAAGCCTGTAAGAATGCGGGCGCTAGCGCTGTTATCGTGTACAGTAACACTGCCTTACCTGGACTACAAAACCCCTTCTTGGTCGATGCTAACAGCGAAATCAACATGGTGTCGGTGTCTGTTGACCGTGCAACCGGTCTAGCACTGCGTAACCAGTTAGGCGCAACCGTTACCGTAAGCAACCAAGGTAATAAAGACTACGAGTACTACAACGGTACATCGATGGCGACTCCACATGTTTCAGGCGTGGCAACCTTAGTGTGGAGCTATCACCCAGAATGTAGCGCTGCTCAGGTGCGTAACGCACTCAAGCAAACTGCTGAAGACTTAGGCACAGCTGGCCGTGATGATTACTATGGTTATGGTCTGGTCAATGCCGTTGCAGCGAAAACCTTCTTAGATGCGTCCTGTAATGGTCCTACGGATCCGGTTGACCCTACACCAACTGACAGCGTGTTAGTGAACGGTGTGCCAAAAACAGGTCTAAGCGGCGCCGCCAGTGAAGAACTGCATTTCTCTTTTGAAGTGCCACAGGGTGCAACTAACTTAGGCTTTGTGATGAACGGTGGCACGGGTGATGCGGATCTGTACGTACAGTACGGCGCAGCGCCAACGACCTCAAACTACGATTGCCGTCCATACAAAGGTGGTAACAGTGAATCTTGCCCAATCAGCAACGTTCAATCTGGTACTTACTACGCGATGGTAAAAGGCTATTCAGCCTTTAGCGGTGTATCGTTAACCGCAAGCTACACAGCCCAAAGCGGTGGTGGTACTCCTACCACGCCAGCAAGCTACACCAACACCGATAACTACAATATTCCTGATAACAAGACCACTGGTATCACGAGCCCAATCACAGTTACTCGCACGGGTAACTCAGGCACTGTGACTGCCGTGGTGAATATTGTTCACCCTTACATTGGTGACTTAAAAGTGCAATTGATCAGCCCAAGTGGTCAAACTTCAACATTGCACAATAGAACAGGTTCTGGCACTGACAATATCAACAAGAGCTACACAGTGGATATGACTGGCGTTGAGTCAAGCGGTGTGTGGAAACTTAAAGCAGTAGATAGCGGCCGTGGTGACGTAGGCTATATCGATAGCTGGGAATTGAAATTCCAATAATCACAGCGAATTAACACAAGAGCCTGCAATCGCAGGCTCTTTTATTATTGATAATCCTTAAGCATCTCTGGTTCGATAAGCAGACTATGCTCATTATCCGATAACCAGACTTGCCCTTCACTGATAGACGCTTGCAGCGACATAGTGCGGCTCACTAACGCCTCCATCGCCGTCACTGACTCTTCGGCAATATTCCATACTTTCAAATTTTTATAGCGCTCTAATGCTGCTTGATTCTGTTTCCACCAAATTGGAACACTACGTCCGCCGTAGGTAAACAGCTGCACCGCTTTCGCGCGGCCGCTCGCCTTACGCAGCCACTTCTCATCGGCTTGGCCAAACTCGATCCACAGGTTGACTTCCCCTGAGAGACTCTTATCCCATAGTTCGGGTTCGTCATCCACACACAATCCCTTAGTAAAGCTTAAGGTCTCGGAAGCATTGAGGATAAAAGCCAGCAAACGTACCATCATGCGACCATCGGTTTCCGAAGGATGCTGAGCCAATGTCAGTTGATGATCTTGATAATATCCCCGGTCCATATCAGCGATCTGAAGATTGACCTTAAACACGGTCGCTTTAAGCGCCATAGTACATCCTAAGCTTAATGATAAAAAATAACGGCGAGTCTACCTAAGACTCGCCGTCAGCTCAAACAAACTACGATAAAGAAGACTAAATCGCACCTGGGCGTAAATGCTTCGCGACAGGAAAGTGGGCCTTTAGCTGATTAATTTTCTGAGTATCGGCAACAATCAGCATTCTTGTGCCCTGCTCATATTCGTGAGTTATTTCGCTCAGAGCGAGTAATCCGCCGCGGTTAGCATCACGGCGAACGAATTCTGATAATTCATCCGTTAAGGTCTCTTGGCTATAAATCCAGTCAAGGCGTTGCAGTAACGGCATGGCCACCAGCGGCAATAACTCGACGGGGGTGGCCTCATCCAATAACAGGATTTCTCCACGGCTGACGATATGGTTAAAAGCATTTTGGTAATGCTCTAGCGTACGTGCATCAAACCTATCACCATTGGTATCGAAAAAACGTTCCCAAAATAATCGACGTGTCGCGGTTCTGGTGAGGCGTTGTTGTACTTCGAGACGTTTGTCGGCCACAAAGTCAAATAGCGGTTTCAAGGATTGCGGTAGACTGGTTTCTAATCTCGCTCGGATCGTACGGGCAAACACAGGTGCGGCCCCTGCGGTACTGATTGCCACAACAAGGCGCCCTCTATCCACGATGGACGGCGTAATAAAACGGCAAAAAGCGGGATTGTCTACGGCATTGACCCAAATGCCACGCTCTGTGGCTAAGGTCGCTAATTCACTATTGAGTTTATCGTTGGCCGTTGCGAGATAAATAAGATCGTAATTTTGAATATCAGCCTGCACGACTGATCGTTGTGACAATAATATCCGTCCCTTATCAGCATAGGCTTGCACCTCAGAATTTACCTCTGGCGCAATAACATGGATATTCGCTTCGGTACGCGTCAGCAAGGCAAGTTTACGACTCGCTACATCCCCTGCCCCAACAAGCAGCACATTCAGATTAACGGTATCAATAAATAACGGGAAATATTGCATCGTATAAGCCTAATAAATATTGAGTAAAAACAAACTTCAATTATTTTCATGCACAGGGTTAACATCTGTTTTGGTCTATATAAAAATCAAGGCTCTGATTATAAACAGCGTTAACTCAACATTATGAATAAGCGCATTATCTGACAGAATAATGCAGGCATATCTTATCGTACTAACTAAATGATAAGTCAGCGTAGATTAACACGATACTCAACAATAAATACTTAATAATATGAATAAGTTAGAAAATTTTTATCTAAATAAAAATATGCAATGATAGTCGGGAATATGGATCCCGACGATAGATGGATTGATGAGTAAATTAATTATGGCTCTCGCTACGCTCAGCACTACAATGCCAACACAATTCGAAGCTGCCCTCATTCATCTCATGGCACTGTACACATTGCCATTGGGGACTAACCACATCCAAGCCGCTTAATTGCGCTTGTGCGTTAGCCAACTGCGACTCTCGAACCCATAGCTCAACATTGTGAAGAGCAGCTGGTAACTCACCGACGCCACCCAACAAGGCCTCTCCACGCAACTCCACATGAATACCGCAGGCTTCTAATAATCCCTTCCATGTATGGGCCTGTAATAGGTTTCCACCAGCAATTAATGTTTTACGTTCTTCCATGCGACTTCCTACTGCATTTATCTTTTAAAAATAGCGGCAGTCGACATCCTACAGTGAAATAACTGAGCCTGTCGAGTGCTGTTTTTTACGCCAGTTGTTAATCAATTTAACATTTACGTTTTACAGCATTAGTCACTATAAAGTTGTGAGTTTGATAGCAGATTATCGAAAGTGAGTAATCATGGCGAAAAAAATGCCACTTTAAAAGTGGCATTTTTATCAACAATATTGGTATCTAAAATAGATTAATTTGAGACCAATTTACGGCATCATCGGTGGTTGATCTGCACCTTCTTTCTCTATCTCAACTGGCATCATATGCTCACGGCAAATGCCGAGTTTGATCGCTAAGAAACTCGCCACATAGATAGAAGAGTAAGTACCAACGAAAATACCCAGTAACAGTGCGGTCGCAAAGCCATGGATCATGGTGCCGCCCTTCAGGAACAGCGCAACAACTGTCACCAGCGTCGTACCCGTCGTGATAATGGTACGGCTCATGGTTTGGGTAATTGAAACGTTCACGACTTCTTCAGGATCGCTCTTACGCATCTTGAGGAAGTTTTCACGGATACGGTCAAATACCACGATGGTATCGTTCAGTGAGTAACCGACTACCGTTAACACACCAGCTAATACTGTTAGGTCAAACTCCAGTTGAAATACTGAAAACACCCCTAAGGTCACAATCACGTCATGGGCCAATGCCGCGACTGAACCCGCAGCCAAACGCCATTCGAAACGAAACGACACGTAGATCATGATACAGATTAGTGCAACTAACACGGCTAAACCGCCCTGCTCAGCCAGTTCTTTACCCACCTGAGGACCGACGAATTCAACCCGTTTTTGTTGAACGCCTGCATCCACTTGCTGAGCAGCTGTCATCACAGATTTAACCTGAGCATCGCTGCTCACGCCTTCTTTCACCGACAGACGAACTAACACGTCGCGACTTGAACCAAAGTTTTGCACAATCGCGCCATCTAATTCAGGCGATGACAGTTTTGTTCGCAACACGTTCAAATCAACAGGTTGAGTGAACTCCATCTCAACCACAGTACCGCCAGTAAAGTCTAAGCCCCAGTTGATCCCCTTAGTCGCCAGAGAAACAAGCGAACCCAATACCAAAATGGCCGACATAATACTGATGGGCAGCGCATGACGGAGGAAGTTAACCGTACGTTTTAAAGATAAAATTTCTAACATTATCGCTTCCCCTTAGATAGACAACGTCTTCACGCGCTTACCGCCCCAAATCGCGTTCACGATTGCGCGGGTACCCACGATAGCGGTAAACATTGATGTCGCAATACCGATCATCAGGGTTACCGCGAAGCCTTTGATCGCGCCCGTACCAACGGCGAACAGGATCAGCGCTGTCAGGAAGGTAGTAATGTTAGCGTCGGCGATGGTAGAGAAGGCGTTACCGTAACCTTCGTGAATCGCCTGCTGCACGCTGCGACCTGCACGTAACTCTTCACGGATACGCTCGTAAATCAGTACGTTACCGTCAACCGCCATACCCACAGTTAACACCATACCCGCAATACCAGGCAGGGTTAATACGGCGCCAGGGATCATAGACATCACCCCAACCACCATCACTAAGTTTGCGGTTAAGGCTAAGTTGGCAATCAAGCCGAAACTGCGGTAGTAAACCAGCATAAAGATAAGTACGACTGCCATACCCCAAATCATGGCTTGCACACCGCTTTCGATGTTTTCTGCACCTAGGCTTGGACCGATAGTACGTTCTTCTACAATCGATACGGGCGCAATCAGGGCACCAGCACGCAGCAGCAGTGCGAGGTTTTGTGCTTCACCATGGCTTAAGCCGGTGATCACAAAGTTACGGCCTAAACGCGCTTGAATGGTCGCCACAGAAATCACTTCTTGGATTTTCAGCATTTTTACGCTGCCATCGGCGTTACGCTCACCGCTGTCTTTATATTCGATGAACAAGGTCGCCATCGGTTTACCGATATTGTCCTTAGTCACGTTAGAGAAAATGGTACCGCCTTTGGCATCGAGGTTGATGCTCACCTGTGGACGGCTGTATTGGTCAAAACTTGGTTGTGCGCCAGTGATATGATCACCCGTTAGCATCACTTCCTTCTTCAGTACCACTTGACCGCCTTCACGGCGTTGATACACCTCAGAACCCGCAGGTACACGGCCAGATTGCGCCGCATTCGGGTCGGCCTTATCGTCTACCATGTGGAATTCAATCGATGCAGTTGCACCTAAGATTTCCTTGGCGCGGGCAGTGTCTTGTACACCAGGCAGCTCAACGATAATACGCTCAGCACCTTGGCGTTGAACCACAGGCTCAGCTACCCCTAACTCGTTCACACGGTTACGGATAGTGGTAATGTTTTGCTGCAGCGCTTCTTCTTTAATCTGCTTGAGATAGGTTTCGCTCATCACG
>NZ_JTLE01000094.1:2398414-2413824 GCF_000798835.1 Shewanella sp. ZOR0012 | reverse complement strand
TGAACCCTGGGTGGGCTATAAACCCACGCCGGTTTTCAAGACCGGTGCATTAAACCACTCTGCCACCCCTCCGAACGATGCGCATAATATAAGTTAGTTTACTGACTGTAAAGCACTAACTGATAATTTTGCGCTAACTGCTCGTATTACATTCAATCTGCTTGATTTTGCTTCTTATCCACATTGATCCCAAGGCGAGCTGGATCCGGCGCAGTAAAGTGTTTGGCAAAATCGGCCCATGTTTGTTCGGTTTTTAACAGGTAACCCAAGATCACCACTAATGAACAGCTCAAAATGGCCCAACCTATGGCAACTTCTCCTGAGCTTGCCCAGAGCGCGACTAAGCTTGAGGCGCCAAAGGCGATAGTGATTTGCAAAAAGTTCTGTAATCCTGCCGCTTTAGCCGCATTTTGGGTAAATTGTTGCAAGGCGCTGTTCACGACGATGGGATAAATCGCCCCGTTCGCCGCTGCAAGTATCGAGAACGAAATCAGCAGTGGGAAAATAGTTTCCATCTTCATTAATAAGGTGAAAAATACAATTGAGATAACACAGAGTCCAAACATTGCCAGTAATACGTTGAGTGTACGGTCGGCACCAATACGTTTTATCAATAACTTACTCGCGTATCCGCCCACAATAAACATGATGGTTTGCGGAATAAAGCTAAGGCCAATCTCGGTTGCTTGATAGCCATGCTGCTCCATCACAATCGGCCATACCGTCAAGTAGGCAAAGAACGCACCTGAACACGCACCAAAAATCACTACGTTACCTAAATAACGGGTATTTTTCAAAATCTGCTTGTAGGAAACTGCGCTTGGCTTAGCATCCTGATGCGCTGCATGGCTCGGCACGAAGTATAAGGTCATCAGCACCAATAAAAAGGCAATCACACACAATGAGATAAAGATTGCACGCCATCCAAAATCGTTCAGAATATAAGCACCAAGGATTGGTGCTAATGCGGGTGACAATGCTACTAACGGCATAATATTGCTGAAGATCCCCTGAGCTTTTTCGGCATCATACTGTTCGACCACAATCGCTTGCCAAATAACGCCAGCACTACAGGCGCCAATGGCTTGGAAGAATCGAGCGATGTTCAACATCAGTATCGAGTCGCTATTGGCAATTGCAACACTGGACGCGGCAAAAATGCCAAGGCCGAGGATCAGGGCATAACGTTTGCCGAGTTTACTGACCAAAGGGCCATAAATCAGCTGCCCTAAGGCTAAACCAGCCAAGAAACAGGTGAGCGAAATCGCCACTTGTGAAGGTGAAGAATTGAACGAACTTTCAATTGCTTTGAAAGCAGGTAAATACATGTCTGTGGCAATAAAGCCTAACATGCTTAACAAGGCCAAATAGAATAAGAATATAAAAAACTTCATATTTACAAAGATATTACTAGATGTTTTCATAAAATAATCATGTCAAAAGACTTAAGGCGTGCAGTCTAAATACTTGTTAATTTGATTGGAAACGTTTATTTTTGACAGATGCTATCAATTATTTTCATCACAATGGATGTCAGCTATGCTCTCGGAACAAGCGTTAGAACTCATTGATATCGTGGCCCGGGTGGGGAGTTTTACAGCGGCAGCCAATCGACTGCACAAGGTCCCTTCAGCGGTCAGTTATGCCGTTAAGCAAATCGAAGAAGAACTCGGTGTTGTGTTATTTGAGCGCCACCACCGCAGCGTGACCTTAACCCCTGCGGGAGAGCATTTTGTTAAGCAAGCCAGAAACTTGCTGACTCAAATGGATGAGATGAAACGTGGCACTCAACGTGTGGCAAATGGTTGGCAACCCACACTGTCTATCGCCTTAGATAACATAGTCCGCGCCGACAGAATTAGCGTATTAATCGCCGACTTTTACCGTCATTTCCACGATATTGAGCTTATCATCCGCATAGAGGTCTTTAACGGGGTGTGGGAGGCGCTTGCGACCGGTCGAAGTGATATCGCCATTGGTGCAACCACCGCCATTCCCGTAGGTGGCGTATACCAATATAAAGACATGGGCGATATTCAATGGGCGTTTTTGGTGAGCAAAAACCATCCCTTAGCCAATATTGACCGACCTTTAACCGACGATGAATTACGCCCCTTCCCCTCCATCTGTTTGGAAGATACCTCGCGGGAAATTCCGAAACGCATGACCTGGTTATTGGAGAATCAGCGCAGACTCGTGGTGCCGGATTGGATCCGCGCGATTAACTGTTTTAGAGAGGGCCTCGGCATTGGCTATATGCCAGTTCATTTGGCCAGCGTCTTTATCAAAGCTGGCGCCTTGGTCGAAAAACAGCTTGAAAATCCTAAGCTGACTAGCCCCTGCTGTCTGGCTTGGAACGCCGATAAGATGTCGCCCGCCCTGGCCTGGGTGCTAGATTATTTAGGCGATACCGATAAATTACACCGTGAATGGCTGGCGTAATATTGCCGTATGATCACAGGATTAAGCTTGTTTTAAAGTCTTTGTGTTGCACTGTTGTAACGAAATACGGCTGAATCATCAGACAACACAGAAAAATCAGCCTTTACAACTTGTTATTTGTGGCGTGAATCCTTTAAGCCAAGCGCTGTTTTAGTTACTATGCAAACAGGATTACTGGATTTGCGAGATTAATGGGAACTCTCGTGCCCGTTAAAAATCAAAATGATCAGTTTGGATTCAAAAGCTAATGGAGAAAGATATGACTCAGCAAACCCTGTACTCAACGAGTGCATCCACCTTAGAAGTGAATAAACTTCTTAAAAACACTTATCTGTTACTGGCCATGACCCTCGCCTTTTCTGCATTGTGTGCAGGCTTAGCGATGGCGCTCAACATCAGCCCTCTGATGTCACTCGGTTTATCTATCGGCGGTTTAGTACTGCTATTTGTAACCTTACGAAAAGCCGATTCAGCGGCAGGCATCTTCTGGGTTTTTGCCTTTACTGGTATGGAAGGCGCCTCATTAGGTTACATGCTTAACCACTATGCTGGTATGACGAATGGCTCTGAGCTTATCATGCAAGCTCTTGGTTTAACATCAGTTATCTTTATTGCGCTCTCTGCCTACGCGGTAACGACGAAGAAAGATTTCTCTTTCCTACGTGGGTTCTTGTTCGCAGGATTGATTGTGGTGATCGCCGCTGCGCTGATTAACATTTTCGTGGGTAATAGTGTGGCCTTTATGGCGATTAACGCAGGTCTTGCGCTGTTAATGACCGGCTTTATCCTGTTCGATACTAGCCGTATCGTAAATGGTGGCGAGACTAACTATATCCGCGCCACTATCTCCTTGTATCTGGACTTTTTAAACCTGTTTATTGCCATTTTGCATTTGCTTGGCATTGGTAACGATGATTAATCCCCTTTTCGGGAAACTTACGCTAAAATGGCCCTACTTTTAGGGCCATTTTTTTTATGATGAGCAAATTTATTATCCAAGTAAACGGGCCAGCCTATGGCACGTCGGCAAGTGTGAATGCCCTACGTTTCACCCAAGCCTCCCTGCAAAGCGGACATGAGATTGTCTGCGTGTTTTTCTATCAGGATGGCGTGTATAACTCCACGGACTTTAACTTACCCGCATCCGATGAATATGATGTGGTTAAAGGCTGGAAACAACTGGCTGCCGAGCATCAAGTCTCGTTAGTTAACTGTGTTTCTGCGGCATTACGGCGCGGCATAGTCTCGCAGCAAGAGGCACAAGAGAACGGGCTAAGCCACTGGAATGTGGAACGTTCTTTTATTATGGGTGGACTGGGTGAACTGGTCACGGGAATTGAATCAGCCGATCGTTTGATCTGCTTTTAAGCTTCGGAAATGTTATGAAAAAAATCTGTATATTGTTCCGAAGCGCGCCCCATGGCACCACTAAAGGCCGCGAGGCCTTAGACTTTGCCCTGTTAAGCGCCAGTTTTGAGCAAGAAGTGAGTTTAGTGTTTGTCGATGAAGGCGTGCTTCATCTGCTTAAAGACCAACAACCCGAACTTATCGGTGGTAAAGATTACCTCGCGGCGTTAAAAGCGCTCCCGCTGTACGACATCGAATCGGTGTTCGCCTGCAAACAATCTTTAGGTGACTACGGCTTAAGCCATGGTTTGCTGTCGATTCCGGTGACAATCTTAAACGATGAAGCGATTTCAGCTCACTTAAAAGCTGTCGATGAGGTCTTAGTATTCTAATGATTTTACATCATATTCAAACCTCGCCCAGCCGAGACAATGCCCTCAAACTTTGCCTGCGTTATGCTTGCAAAGAGGATGCGATTTTACTCTCGAGTGATGGCGTAAATGCATTATTACTGCGCCAATGGGCCATGGCGCTATCACCCTTTAAGGTAATGGTGCTGAAAGACGATGTTATCGCCCGCGGCTTAACGGAACGTCTTAATAACATTAGTCAAATTGATTACAACGAGTTTGTCACTCAAGCTCTACAGCACGATAAGGTGATCACGTGGTAAATCCGCTTATATTTAACGGCGTCGAAATTGAACGCGACCATCAAGGCTATTTGAAGAATATCGCCGACTGGCACCCGGATATGGCGCAGCTGCTCGCTCATGAAGAACAAATTGAACTGACCAGTGCTCACTGGGAAGTGGTCAATTTTGTTCGGGATTTTTATCTGGAATATAAAACCAGCCCTGCGATTAGGGTGTTAGTTAAAGCCATTGGCCAAACCTTAGGCCCAGATAAAGGCAATTCCAAATACCTCTATACGCTGTTTCCCGTTGGCCCGGCTAAACAGGCGACAAAAATCGCAGGATTACCTAAACCCGCTAAATGCATCTGATGACGAAAGGCATATAGCATATATGCCTTCAATCATTACCCCTTAAGTACCCGCTTTTTCAAGCTTTTGCTTGATATCGGCGTATCTACATTTTTCCAAACGTCCGAAGCCTTGGAGTTTGCGAGCTTGCAAACGAGTCAAGATAGGTTGAGTCAGGCCTGCTAAAAACTGGCATTGGGTATCTAAGGACAAAGGTGCTAAGCCTTTGGCTTCTGCTGCGAGTTTTAACTCATTTAAATCGGCACAAATTTGCGTATCATCAGGCCATATTGGCTCTTCAGAATAGGTCAATTTAGCCACTCGGCCACGACAAACACTGCAATGACCACAGGATTGAGGTGCTGCATTATCGTCAAAATAGCGAGCTAAATTGTAATTTAAGCAACTTGTTAGCTCAAAAAATCGTACTAACTGTGCAATGCGAGCAATTTCTTTTACTTCTTTATCAGCAAAGTATTGATAGAGCTGCTCTGCTCGGTTTTCCTGTACTAAGCCTTGTTCATCGACTTGATAGACATCGGTGACTTGCTTTGTTTCTAATTCAATGAGTTGCTGACTCGCAAGATATTCTAACGCAGCCATTACTCGAGTTCGTTCAGCCCCCGTAGCCTGATACAGTGAAGAAAAATCCAAACTGCCCCAAATGCGCTTCATTTGGGTGTGGGCGAAAATATCAGTTAAAAATGCCTGCCGTTCGGGTGAAAACTGATGCAAAAATTGCTCTTGCGGCACAATAAAACGGTAACGAATATCGGCGTAATAGGCATAAAGTGGTTTGATGATGCCTTGCATTTCAAGCTGCACGAGTAACGTTTTCAGAGGGAGTTGTCTAATATTACTCACAGTTGACAGTTGATGAAGTTGCAGTTCCCAACGTCCATTGTGGGTTTCTTCGCGAATGTTATTAATTACAGCCTTAATACTTGCCAGTTCAGGCGTATCGCCATAAACAAAGTTTTCGACAGTGTTGATCCCATCCAAATTGGCTAAAGTGACGCAATGGGAAAGTTGTCCATCACGCCCTGCGCGGCCAATTTCTTGGCAGTAATTTTCAATAGATTTTGGTAAGTCATAGTGGATCACAAAACGAATATTGCTTTTATCAATCCCCATTCCAAAGGCGATGGTCGCAACAACGATGTTGATATTGCCCTGCATAAAGTCCTGCTGAATTTGCTGGCGTTTCTCATCCTCAAACCCAGCATGATAGGCGCTTGCTTCAAATCCCATACGGCAAAGTTCAGCGGCCACCTCCTCTGCCGTATGCTGCAAAGTCACATAGACAATTCCTGCACCGATAACATGTTGTAACTGCTGTTGTAGTGCGGCCAGCTTGTGCTGACTTGCTACAGGTAGTACTGTCAAGTCGAGATTAGCACGATAAAAGCCTGTTTGAACAATGTGTTGTGGCTTAATATCAAAACGCGCCGCCATATCAAGCTTTACTTTACGTGTTGCAGTGGCCGTGAGTAACAGCACCAATGGAATCGCTAATTCGCGGCGATAATCGGGGAGTTTTAAATAATCGGGGCGAAAGTTATGTCCCCATTCTGAGATACAGTGCGCTTCATCAACAACTAGCATAGAAATCGGAATTGATTGAATAAATTGCCTAAATCGCTCATTTTTAAATCGCTCCACCGAAACCATTAGCAATTTTAACTCGCCTGAGCGAGCCTCACGCATCACCTGTTGAGTCATTTCTGGTGTTAAGGTCGAATCAATACTCGCCGCTTTAATGCCCTTCTGTTGTAAAAAACTTAATTGATCTTTAATCAAAGCCAACAATGGCGAAACCACTAAGGTTAAATGGGGAAGTTGTAGCGCGGTAAATTGATAGCAGAGCGATTTTCCTGAGCCAGTAGGAAAAATCGCCAGGCTCGACTGGCCAGCTAATAGCTGAGAGATAACCTCACCTTGACCCTGTCTAAATCCTGCAAAGCCAAATTGTTGCTGTAATAGTGGTATCAAGGTTGATACATCATCGGGCTGAGGTGCTGAATAAGACATTGAAAAATCCTTGTACCCTATCATATAGACAGGGTCTGCGACTGAAGAAATGCTGAGAACGATTAGACCTTGTCGCTATGACTTTCTGGCTAAATATAAATTGATAAATGCGGTGAGCTTATCGTTAAAGACCTCTTCAAATGTATCGAGATCTTGACCTAATGTATTGAAGTATTGGGAAACTTGAGAACGTGACAAATTTTTATGATCAACCGTGTATTCCATTTCTGGCATGGTTTTATCGTAACGAGGCACTAAGGTCCACGTCACTAAATCAACAGCAAAATGCTTCATGGCCTGCTGTGCTAAGGTACAAAAAGCTTCAATATGTTCGCGGCCATCGGGCCCGAGACAACCAGGTTCAACTCGGCAAAGTACTGATAGCTTTTTTGGCATATTATTTCCCTATGTCACAAACTTCTGCTAGAAGCATTGTCCAACGTTGTGCGATTAACGCCAGCGTCATCGTTAACTTCAGTTTAGTTTACGTCACTAAACCAAAAAGTCACGTATTGAAGATGGTAAACATAGCCGTTGGTTGATATGAACATTATTTAAAAGGTTTCTTCTTCATTTGCGGCAGAAACAGTAGCGGCATGTTCTGATAATAACGTATCAAGTGCTTGATCAAAACTATCTAAACGCTCAAGTTCCATATAACGCTTTAAGCGTAAGATAATATCCTTGCTAACTTCGATGTGGGACTTTTTCTGACGCTTTTTTATCTGGGAAAGTTCTTTGCGAACCATGCGCCATCCTAAATCACTAAAATATTGATTCAGCATTCGATTCACTTGCTGTAATTGAACATCTACGGTTTGATTTTTCTTACGTAATTGAACCAGTATATTTATGTTAGCGATTAACTCAGTATAACTTGTAGGTGAATGCATCAATAAGTTAAACCATCCTGCCTTTTCCCCTACCACATCTGGATGAACCATACGATAAATTAACGGTAAGGCAAATACTAATTCTGCTTTATCCAATAACCGTAATTTTCGCCCCGAGGTTGGTGCTTCTTGATGATATTCCCAAAAATAGGCTGTCGTCATTTATGCAAAACCTGTTGTTAACGGATAAGCCCATGATATCGATAAACACCATAAAATAAAAGAATGGTTACACCATTTTATCGATCGTTTTTGCTATAACCTTCTTCTCGCTTAAAAGCTGTACGGTTAAGGCGGAGGTTCATCTTGGTAATCATGGCTAATATTATGTTTTTAAAAGACTAAATTTTAACCAGCTCAGCACAAACAATCATTCTGTCTTAAATTTAGTCAACATTAATCATCAATAAAATGGTGTAACCATATTTAAATATTTTAATTAATCCTTACTACTTTATGGCAAGCATTAAATATCAAGTAGAGTGTTTTATCGCCAACACTAAGTTCAACACCATTTATGGAATAATATTTAAGCAATAATGTGAATCACAGTAAATGATGGTTGAATTTTCATATAAAAATAAATTTCACTCTATTTTGCCCTAGCCCTCTCTAAACTGTTTTATTTATAACCTATTTGTGCATTTTAACCTCATATAACTCGACTACCAGTGATAATGACGATTATCACTGGTAGTAATAGCAAAGATTTACGTATAATTGCGCCAGTTTTATCGGCAGTGAAAATCGCTCTAATGTCAAAAACGAATCGATTTTATCCAATAGATGTTAATCAGCAACCCGTAGGGGTAAACACTCATTTAACAAAGAAACTTACACAAGCTGATAATGCATTTTTTGAAGAAAGTGCACTTCCCCAATCTGTGCATAATGACTTTTATAATGCAGCAGCCGAAACTGAATTTGAAATATCCAGCAATACTCGCCGTGTATACCAAACGAGCTTCAGTCTATTTGCACAATATTGCTTAGAACACAGATTACAATCATTACCGACTGATCCAAGAAGCGTTATTTCTTTTATTGGTCATCAAAAAGAATTGCTAATGGCCGACACTGGGATGCAGCTTTCTAAGCAAACCTTAACCACTCGGTTAGCCGCGATTCGTTACTATCACATACAAGCGGGTTTTCCGTCACCCACTGAGCACCCGCTGGTGCTCCGAGTCATGCGCGGTTTGAGTCGTAATCACAATCGCCGAGTGCAAGATTATGATCAACAACCGATAATGTACGATGAAGTAGAGTTACTGCTCCAAGCGGTTGAGCAACAACCTCATCCTCTGCTGCGTTCAAGGGATAAGGCTATTATTCAACTCGGTTTACAAGGAGGATTTCGCCGTTCTGAGTTGGCGAATTTGAAGGTGCAATATTTAAGTTTTATGCGGGATAAATTAAAAGTACGCCTGCCATTTTCTAAAAGTAATCAGCAAGGATTAAGAGAATGGAAAAATTTACCTGATTCTGAACCTTTCGCCGCTTATCATGCAGTAAAAGCATGGTTACATGAAAGTCAGATTAATGATGGGCATTTATTTCGCTCTATCTCTCGTGATGGAAAAACCTTAAGACCTTATCAAGTGAAAGATAATAACAAGTCCAATACCACATTTAACCGAAATAGTGGATTCTTAAATGGAGACGATATTTATCGAATTATCAAACAATATTGCGTAAAAGCAGGATTACCCGCTCAATACTACGGCGCACATAGTTTACGCAGCGGATGCGTAACACAACTACATGAAAACAATAAGGATACACTATATATCATGGCACGAACTGGTCATACGGATCCGCGTTCATTGCGCCATTATCTAAAACCGAAAGAAGATTAACCATTTTATTAGTCCATAATTCACAATACTGTATTTAAGATATTTTTAAGTTAAGTCTTGCAAATGTTTATGGTTAGTCATTGCAGTATTCCTGTAATATAAATGCCGTTTTGGTGTCATATAAGTACTTTAGGCTAAGTCACGAAATTAATTATCCGTACTAGCTGGAGTAAAATATGAGCAAGGCTACCTTTGATCCTACACGCTATAATAAAAGTAATAACGAACCTTTTAACCAAGTGTTGGATAAACATTTATCTCGTCGTAATTTTGTCAAAAGTGGATTAGGTCTAGGGGCCATGACCGCCTTTGCAGGTATAGGATTGACGGGATGTGGTTCTGACAATTCCTCCTCCCCCACCCCAGTTGATCCCGTGCCACCATTACCACCTAGCAAAAGTAGCGCTAAGCTTAATTTTACCTCAGTCAAAGGCGCACGTTTAGATGCTGTAGTCGTACCTGAGGGGTATACCGCCCAAGTCCTTGCACCTTGGGGGACACCATTAAATTCTAAAGCTGCACCTTGGAAAGCGGATGGCAGTAATACCGCAGATGACCAAGCCAACGCTGTCGGTATGCACCATGACGGAATGCATTTTTTCCCATTGAATGACGCTGGTGATGATGGTTTATTGTGTATTAACCATGAATATATTGATGAAATAGCCCTACATCCCAATGGTCCAACGGTCGATGCAACAACGGGATTACGAACCATTGTCGATGAAGTTCGCAAGGAAATTAATGCCCATGGAGTGTCAGTGGTTAGAATCAAATTCACGAATAATCAATGGGAAGTAATTTATAACGATCGCCATAATCGCCGTTTTACCGGCGCGACAGTAATGGATATCGCCGGTCCTCTAGCTTATTCTTCACTGCTTGAAACCCGATACTCCCCCGATGGTAGCCAAGCTCGTGGTACTTTAAATAACTGTGGTAATGGTTATACCCCTTGGGGCACTTACCTCACATGTGAGGAAAATTGGCCTGAATATTTTGTTAACCGTGGCTCTCTCACTCCAGATCAAATTCGCATTGGGATCAGTAAAACCTCCAGTCGTTATGGCTGGGATGATCTTGCCGGCCAAGATGAAGAACGCCTTGATGAATTTAGCCGCTTTGATGTGACCCCAAAGGAAACGAGCGCGCAGGACGATTATCGCAATGAAGCCAATGGCCATGGTTATATCGTCGAAATAGATCCATACAATCCCACATCCCGCGCAATTAAGCGCACTGCCTTAGGGCGTTTCCGTCACGAAGGTTGTACTTTTGGTAAGTTGAGCGAAGGTAAACCCGTGGTATTTTATTCTGGTCATGATGCGCGTTTTGAGTACCTCTATAAATTCGTGTCGGCAGCACCTTGGGACCCACAAGATGCCAACAGCAGCAATCGCCTTGAAGTTGGCGATAAATATATGAACGAAGGCACATTATATGCGGCTAAGTTTAATGAAAATGGCGTTGGTGCTTGGCTACCGTTGACCTTAGCTAGCCAAACGACTGATGGCAAAACCTTAGGTGACACCTTTGCAAGTCTGGCTGAGATTATTCTTAATACCGCTGGAGCAGCAGATTTACTAGGGGCAACGCCGATGGATCGTCCAGAGTGGTGCGCAGTCGATCCTTTCACAGGTTCAGCCTATTTAACACTGACAAATAACTCGAAACGTACCGAAGCCAACCCCGCAAATCCAAGATTGAAAAATAACTTTGGACATATTATTCGTTGGGATGAAGCTGAGAAAGAGACTGAATTTACCTGGGATATTTTTGTCTTTGGCTCGCCAAGTGATGGTAATGCCGAGACTAATTTATCTGGCTTAACGGATCTAAACCAATTTGCCAGCCCAGATGGCCTTGCCTTTGATAAACGCGGGATCTTATGGGTACAAACCGATAATGGTGCTGAAGAAGTCGCCGAAGAAACGAACGATCAAATGCTGGCGATTGTCCCTTCGACGCTGCTTGATAGTGCCAATAAGCAAGCGAGTTTAACGAGCAATAACCAAATGGAGTTAAAACGCTTTTTTGTAGGTCCCAACGATTGTGAAGTCACAGGTTTTGCTATAAGCCCTGATTATACCTCGGTATTTGCCAACATCCAGCATCCGGGAAACTGGCCTTATTCAAACAACGCTGCTGAAGTCACGCCTACAGGTGTCGTGCTTCGCCCTCGCGCGGCCACTGTGGTGATCCGTAAACTCGATGGCAAAGAAGTCGCCGTTTAATTTATCGACTAAAGCATCAGATAAAGCACATCAATCCCCTCACTCGAGGGGATTTTCTATAAATCACAACTCCAACGTCGCAGCGCGATAAGCCGCTTCAAAGGCATCGGTAAACTCGCTGATCGGTAGAATATCTTCACGGCAGCGACGGTTGCGCCCAAGTAATGATGACTCGACAAACAGATCGAACCATGTGGTTAATGCTTTACCATTTGCCTCTTCACCCATCGCAGCCAATGCCAGTGAAGCAACTTCTGCCGTCCCCAATTGAAAATCGTGACTGCCCTTACGTAGTGCGTAAGTCGCTAACGTATTAGGATCAAAAGACAAGATAGGTAAATCTTGCAGATAAGCGCTCTTACGAAACATTTTAATGGCTTCTCGCCAACTGCCATCGAGCATAATCAATAAAGGGCGTTTACCGTTCGCCAGCGTAGCCATGGGTACTTGGCTTAATACGGTTTGGCCTGGGTTAGCATATTGGGCGGGAAACACTAAAAACGGCTGATAATGCTCGTTGCTTAACAGTGCTAGCATCTCAGCTGCTGGCTCGGTACGCGACCACAGAAACGCATAGGTATCAGGGATCAGATCCGCAATTAAGCGGCCACTATTGGTTGGCTTGATGACCTCGTCGTTATACATGATCAGCAGAAAGCTCGCCTGAGTGGTTAACTGCCTGCGCAGCGAACAAGTACAAAATTGCGCACCTAACAAACACAAAGGACAACGGATGAGTTTTTTGCCGCGAGCGCCAAAAGGCTTAGTTGAAATGGATTTGCGATATTCATATAAGCGATGTACAGCGTGTGGGGCAAGAGCCATAGCAACCAATTCTCAATCAAACTCGTTTTAAAAGGCAGTACACAAGGTGTGCCATTATGCCGCGGAGGCGCAGTGTATCCTTTGGCCGATAAAGGTGCAATTGTGGAAGAGTAATAAAGTCTCATACTCAGGCAACTCGTTTTGGGACATTAAAGCGTGTCAGAACGTCGACTGTATCAGGTGAATTTCGGATAAAAATTTCTATGGGTTAACGCCCCGTGCATGCGCGCGAACTTGTGAGCGTCGCTGCAGCCGAAGGCTGCAAATGACGCGGCTTGTTATGTGTGAATTTCAAATCGAAGCTCCCCGCCAAATATTTTTATATTTCCAAAATCACCTGTAAGCTCAAATCCACCATCGACCACCTGCAATGTATCAATGTTGCCATAATCAATTGACCCATCTGAATCAGTTGATGACATTACGGCTGACTTGGGTTTTAAACCAATAACGGAAACTGTATTAACGAATTGAAGTATTGCTTTTCGGTAACACGTATATTCATTTAGCTTTGGCTCAGCATAATATTTGGACTCTGGCCAGATGCTGGCCTCCAGCTCAAAGTACAAGCTGTTATTCTCATAGCTCCAATCTAAAACGAAAGAATCATTGAGATCGATACCGTTGAATACTTCCATTTGATGCCAATCCATAGTCATTCACACATAACGCGCGCCTTAACGGCGAGCAACTTGTTGCGAGTCCAGCGGCCGCAGGCGCGGTGTGCTGGCGTTTGTTAGGCATTTTTGCCAATTTTTGTTTTAGTTAAAAAGACAGAAAATATAAATACGGTACTAAGCAAGGAATAAAATATAATCGGATCCCCCCATATGGATTGACTTAAAAATCCATAACAATGATAGGAAACATAGGCAGCAGCCCAAAATGCTGTTTCCCGACCAAAAATAAAATCGACAATATAAAGAAGTCCGCCATCTTTAGGGTGAAAAAATTCTATAGTTCCCCGGAGAATCAATAGATATGCAGCGACAATTATTGGAATAAAAACCAATTGCCTAAGACGCGATCTAAAACTCTTCATCATATTTAAGTGCCTAACGCTTTGCTAATGGGCTGCCGCAGCGTAGGCAGTCCAGTGGAGGCCACGGCTTTTTGTGGTCGGAACGAAATTAAGCAACTTGTTAGGTATCATTCGGCTTGTCAAACCAATGACTAGGTATATTTTTACCCAAAATTAACAAGCTAACTCCTTGCTTGAAAGACCATTTTTTATAAAGGCAAATCAAATAAATTACAAAACACAAACTAAAAATAAAATCCAAGAACATGATAGATAAGAGTAAATAATCAAATGAGTCCAAACTTGCACCTGGAGTACCGGGAGCGTCCATGTCCACTCCTAAAAAATCGGCAACCCAATTACTAATGTAATACGTTGGTATGCTTGAAATCACTATAGCTAAGCAAGTAAACAGGGTTCCGTAAACATGATAACGAACCTTTAAATTTGAATAATTCTCGAAGCTCACGTCATATACCTAACGCTCGCAGCACAGGCCGAAACCCGCGCAGCGGTTGAGGTCCAGGCCACGCAGTGGCCGCTTGTGACTGCGCTTGTTATATAACATGCTAATTTTTACCACCGACTAACATGCCGATAGCAACGAGTATTGCCCCTACTGCTAATGCGGGAAGCCTAAATTGCGTCCAATCAAATGAATTCTCAGCCGTAGACACGACCTTTAAGTAAGTATCATCAGACGATGATTGAAATGTCTCAACCGGTAAGAAGTCTACCGCGAAGGCCGCGATAGCATATAAAAGAACTAAACAGCCAATGATGATCAGGGCTTTACTCACTTGAATCTGCCTCTTGTTATATAACGCCCCAAGCAGGGGCAACTTTTAAGCTGGCAAAAATAGGAGCGAAG
Source organism: Shewanella sp. ZOR0012 (assembly GCF_000798835.1). Lineage (NCBI taxonomy): Bacteria > Pseudomonadati > Pseudomonadota > Gammaproteobacteria > Alteromonadales > Shewanellaceae > Shewanella > Shewanella sp. ZOR0012. The sequence goes on along the minus strand of NZ_JTLE01000094.1, from coordinate 2,399,317 downwards.
CGACGGGAGCCAGCTTAAAATTGTCCCATTGACTTGGCTTGTTAGCTGCTTAACGCTCGAATCCAATTCTAGACAGAATATTACCTTGTAAATTATACAAACCACTTGGTTTACCTATTCCGTTGTTTCCAATACTTGTTTCACTCTCAATGACACTATTAAGGTAGCGAAAAATTCTCTCTGAGGTTTTTTCTTCACCTTTACATTGTGCTAACTCTATAAGTGCACCGCCTTTAAATTTTTTTGCACCAATTACTGCTAGTTCGTTTTGATCAACTTTAGTGGTTTCAACCCTTGCTCCTAACTCTTGGTCAGGGACAATTTCATACTGATATAAAAAGTACTCTCTGGTTTGAGGGCATTGAACACCTAAAATAAACTCAGCCTGATAAGCTGTAAACAACCTACTCATAGAGCCATGTTCTCTAGCTTTATTTAATACCGCTTCAATAGAATGGCAGATTACTTGAGATACATACTCGGCGGTTAAAATTGTGTCTAAATGACTATCTAAAAACATAGATTCGTCATAATTAGTTTGTCTTAAGTGCTTATTAGCTTCACATGACATAACTATTTGATAGCTACCATTGTAATAAGTAGGAAATAATCCTGTTAAATGATTCCTCATTGAGTTGATCAAATGCTGAGCAACTAAAGAGCTTCCTGCAAACGCAACACTACAAGCGCCTTCATACCTATTGCCTAGATAACCATTAAACCACTCACCACAGAAATTTAACCCCTTAACTCGAATTGGAATCTCAATTACTTTTTTAAAGCCCTTCACTAGGACATGATTGTTCTGTGTGATATGAGAGTCTGCGGCAAAATAAATCCCCTCTTCAAATCCACCTGAACTATGACCAGCAAGTATAAGTGTCATTTTAAATCCCTTGGCAG
>NZ_JTLE01000094.1:2376164-2398404 GCF_000798835.1 Shewanella sp. ZOR0012 | reverse complement strand
CTCATTAAGCCGTTTGCGTCGTCAAACGGCTTTATTATTAGTGACCTACAACTAAACAAACACAAGCAAATCCGCAGAGACTACTCTGCCAAAAACCATCGAACTTAGAGGTTTTTATGTCTCGAAATATTATGTTAATCCCCATAGGTACAGGAGTCGGCCTGACCTCCTTAAGCCTTGGTATGGTGCGCGCCTTAGAGCGCCACGGGGTAAAAGTCCAATTCTTTAAGCCTATTTCACAGCTTCGTCCGAATGATAACGGTCCAGAACGCTCAACCACGATTTTAAGCAAATCACCAACGGTTAATCCGTTAGAGCCCTTCGATATGGCCCATGCTGAAGCGTTGATCCGCGCCGATCAAACCGATGTGCTGATGGAGCAAATCATTGCCCGCGCCGCAGAATGCGCCAGCAACACCGAAACCCTGATTGTTGAAGGTCTGGTACCTACCCGCAACCATCCCTTTGCCGATGACGTTAACTACGCTATCGCTAAAGCTATGGATGCTGACGTGATTTTCATTGCCACTCCTGGCAGTGATACTCCAACAGGGTTAATGAATCGCCTCGAAATTGCCTACAACTCTTGGGGTGGCAAAAACAACAAACGTCTGATCGGTGCCGTGATCAACAAGATTGGTGCACCGGTGGACGATGAAGGTCGTGCACGCCCTGACTTATCAGAAGTGTTTGATCATCAAGGTGTACAACGCTCTGATGCCTCTATCATGTTCCAACTGCCGGGTAAGAGCCCACTGCGCATTTTAGGTAGCGTGCCTTACAACCTAGACTTAGTCGCACCACGCGCCTCTGATTTAGCTAAACACTTACGCGCACGGATTCTTAATGCCGGTGAGATGAATATTCGCCGTCTACGTAAAGTCACCTTCTGTGCTCGCAGCTTGCCTAATATGGTCAACCATATTAAGACAGACTCCTTACTGGTGACTTCTGGCGATCGCTCCGATGTGATCGTATCTGCGTGTCTTGCCGCCATGAACGGCGTAAAGATTGGTGCCCTGCTACTGACTGGCAGCTACGAGCCTGAGCCAGAGATCCTTAAACTCTGTGAACAAGCTTTTGAGACAGGTTTACCGGTTTTCCTGATTGATACCAATACTTGGCAAACCTCATTAAATATCCAACGCTTCGACCATGAAGTGCCAGTGGATGATGCCGTTCGTATCGACTTAGTGCAGGAATATGTCGCTAGCCATATCGACCAAACGTGGATTGAGAGCGTCACGAAAAACTCTCCGCGGGAACATCGCCTGTCACCACCAGCGTTCCGTTACAAGCTAACCGAGCTTGCCCGTGCCGCCCACAAAACCGTGGTGCTGCCTGAAGGTGATGAACCTCGTACGATCAAAGCCGCGGCCATTTGTGCTGAACGTGGTATCGCGCGTTGCGTGCTATTAGGTAAAAAAGATGAAATTCTGCGTATAGCGGCGCAGCAAGATGTCGTGCTAGGTGAAGGCGTTGTTATTGTCGACCCCGATGAAGTACGTGATCGCTATGTAGAGCCAATGTTGGATCTACGCCGTAGTAAAGGCTTAACCGAAGTCGTTGCCAAAGAGCAGTTAGAAGACAACATGGTGCTAGGCACTATGATGCTGGCACAAGACGAAGTCGATGGCATTGTCTCTGGCGCGGTTAACACCACCGCCAACACCATCCGTCCACCACTACAATTGATCAAAACAGCCCCAGGCTCGAGCCTTGTTTCTTCCATCTTCTTTATGTTGATGCCAGATCAAGTGCTGGTTTACGGTGACTGCGCGATTAACCCCGATCCTAATGCTGAACAACTGGCCGATATCGCGATTCAATCGGCAGAATCTGCTAAAGCCTTCGGTATCGAGCCTAGAGTAGCGATGATCAGCTACTCAACGGGTAACTCAGGTACTGGTTCAGATGTGGATAAAGTGCGTGAAGCCACTCGTATCGCCAAAGAAAAACGTCCTGATCTGGTTATTGACGGTCCACTGCAATACGATGCGGCCGTTATGCCAAACGTGGCTCGCTCTAAGGCACCTAACAGCCCTGTAGCAGGTCAAGCCACTGTGTTTGTGTTCCCCGATCTCAACACGGGTAACACTACCTACAAGGCTGTACAACGTAGTGCTGACCTGATCAGTATTGGCCCAATGCTACAAGGCATGCGTAAACCTGTGAACGACTTATCCCGCGGTGCGTTAGTGGATGACATTGTCTACACTATCGCCCTCACGGCAATTCAAGCGTCACAAAACGATGCTAAAAAATCGTAAATTGAGCTAACAACACGCTCAACCTAAAAGCACTGACTTGTTCAGTGCTTTTTTATTTCCAGAGGCAAATGGTCGCAAAATAGACAGCATTAAACGCTTAAATTAAAGCCAAAATACGGTAAAAATGTTGCTGATGAAAAACAAATGCTGTGAATAGACTGGAAAGTTTTATAAAAATATCCACAAGGAAAGGCCAGAAATAAGGCTTAACAGAAAGGCGTCACTTTTTAACCAGCAAATAAAGCGTTATAGTATCAGGCACTTAAAAAGCATCCATCTAGTCTTCAACATACTTTTCCACAGATTCTGTGGATAACCTAAAAAGCGAATCCTTTAAGGTATGCCACAACCATTAGACAGGAGTCAAGACATTCTCGCCAAAGATGCCCATTATTACAAAACTTGAACATAGCCGCTAAAATCGCGATACTCGTGACAAATTCCTATAACTAAAAGCCATGAGAACCTTATTTTTCCTTTCATTACTGTTTTTGTTTGGCTGTGGCGAACCCACAGACAAAGAACAACACGTGCTCACGCCCGAAGAAGTCAGCCTAGGCTTTTTTAGCGCCATTTATGTTGACCGAGATGTCGAAAAAGCCAAGCTGTATGTCAATGAGCAGCTCAAAGAGGTACTCACCCACTACTATATCGCTGCCGCAGTACAACGTAATGTGCTTAGCCTGTCTATGACTAATGTCGAAATGGAAATTGATGACATCGATATCGACTTCTTCCGTAAATTTACTAAAGACGTCTTAGTAGTCGTTAAGATGAAAGGTCTAAAAGGTGGACAACCTTGGATTGATGACAGAACAATTCGCCTGCATAAAATAAGCGGTAAGTGGATTATCGTTGAGATTATGCCTGAAAAACGTAAGGTCAATGGCTAATAGGTTGATAACGCATCAAACGAATATCCGAACTCAGATAAAAAAATAGCAACCCTAAGGTTGCTATTTTCATGTGCTTGTATTTGTTACTTCAGACTCAGAATTGTCCTGTAAGCGAATGGCTTACAGAACTTAGACCGCTTCTTCTTCGTTCTGCGCAGGTAAAGACGTCATCACATCGTCTTTAACTTGGTAGTAAGCGTTTTCGTATTCATGAACTTCCATAACAACTCCTGCTCGATTTTGTAAGGTCGCAAAGGCATGTCGTTCTATGCAGACATTTTGCCCATGAGGAAAGGGAATTTCCGTGGCGCTGAGTATACCAAAGCAAAATCAACAATTACAGAAAACTTTCAGTTTTGTTTCCAACTTAAAGATGAAATCGGTGCTTTATCATCTAAAATGCCAAAAAGCAGTATTAAACCATGAAAGACTTTCAGCCGGTGTAGGATGATGTGCTAAAGAATTGTGGTTGATAAATAAAGCATATAAGAAGATGAGTGCAAACTGGGAGCAATTGCGTAGAAAGGTAATATGGATGCTATAAAAGTAGTCATCAAGGCCACTTAACCCTGATGACTACTGTAGTTTACGCTTTTAAACGATACCGCAGCACCTTTAATGATTTCTCCTCAGAGATGTCTGCAAAGGATGCAGGGTTAGGTAAACGTTCAAGGTATTCAAGCTCAGGAGCCGCCTCCTCAACCTGCTGACGCAAAAATTGAGTGTCAAGCTCTGGCGCATTTAAGCAAAGCAAGACTTCAGCATTATCGGCTAACAACTCGGGTAAATGCCTGAGCAAACGCACATAATCCTTAGTTGCTACAAAACTGCCCTTTTGATTACTCGGCGGATCAGCAACCACGATGTCATAGGGGCCTAACTTACGCAATTTACCCCACGATTTAAAAATATCGTGCCCTAAAAAACGCGCGCCAGCGGTAAAGCCATTCAGCAGATGATTCTGCTTACCTATCGCAAGAGCCCCCTTACTCATGTCCATATTCACCACTTCATCGGCGCCGCCCTGCAGTGCTGCCACCGAGAATCCACAGGTGTAAGCAAACAAATTCAGCACTTTCTTGTGGCGTGCATTGGCTCTCACCCATTCACGGCCATTGGCCATGTCGAGGAACAAACCGTGGTTTTGACCACGCAGTAAATGTACCTGAAACCTCGCACCATTTTCAGTCACGATATGAGGCTCTGGCACGTCACCCGCCAGTAATTGACTAAAGGTTTCGCCACCACTGCGGTATTGATACACCAAATTTAATGGCTGATTGGGTTGTATCACTTGCCAACGTGCCGTAATGGCCTGTTGGCAAAGGGCGAGCTCAGCTGCCTCAAGGGCCGAAAAACTGGTCAATAACAATACGGGCGCGAACCAGTCTAAGCAAAGATGCTCGCAACCTGGATAATGTCCACCGCGGCCGTGGAATAAGCGCGTGGCATCTTCACTGACTTTTATTGTCGCCAGTGCATCTATAAAACCTTGCATTATCTACTACTTCTTATCAGTTGAATGAGTATCGACAGGTTCAGAAACCGGAGTAGTGCTTGTCGATTGGCTCACCAGTTTATCATCCACATCATCGGACAATAAAATGGCTAACCAGCTACCACTCTTACTGGATTCAAGGGCAATTTTAACCACCATGGTTAAGGGAACCGACAACAACATGCCAACAGAACCCAACAACCAGCCCCAAAAAATTAACGATAGAAATACCACTAAAGTGGAAAGCCCGAGACCGCGGCCCATAAATTTAGGCTCGACCACATTGCCCATCACCATATTCGCGCCGATGTAAAGCAGCGCGGTTCCGCCTGCTGCGGCAGGGCCTAATTGGATAAAGGCCAGCAATACAGCAGGAATTGCAGCAATAATTGAACCGATATTGGGAATATAGTTGAATAAAAAGGCGATAACCGCCCAAAGCAGCGCGTAATCCACACCGATAAAGGCCAGTCCAATACCGACTATCAAGCCCGTCGCTAAACTAACGAGGGTTTTAATCACCATATATTGATTTACCGATTGCAGAAAACGGTCAATCTGTTGCAGGCGCATATCCGGATCATCCAAGGCCAAGTGCAGTTTTTTCGGTAAAGACTGCGCTTCAAATAGCATAAAGACGATGGTCAGGATGATAAGGAACAAATTCGCCATCACATTACCCACACCCGACAACATATTGGTGGTCATAGATAGCGCCATGCCAGGGTCAAAATAGGCTAAGACTTGCTCCTTAGAGATTTGAATATTGAGTGCCTGTAACTTATGTAGCACCCAAGAAAACTGCTCCACCAGCTGATCGCGATATTGGGGCAACTGCTTAGAAAACTCATTGATTGAGCTGCCCACTAAAGAGGCGAGCCACAAGCCCATCAACACGATAAACCCCATTAGCAGGATCACGGCAAGCCATTTAGGCAACCGATATTTAGTCATCAAGACAATCGCTGGATTACAAATCACCGCAATAAAACAGGATAAAACAAAGGGAACAACAATCGGGCTGGCGGCCTTTATCCCTGCCAAAATAATCACTACAAAAGCCATAACTGCAAAACCTTTATAGGCGGCAGTCGGCGAATTGGATCGTGTCATGGAGTAAAAATCCTTCTTGATCTTCGATAAAGTTGTTAGGCTAGCCTAAGAAATGTCTCAAACTCAATCACCTAAGCATTAGATACTAGATTGTTATTATGAAACCAGAAACCGCGATTATACGCATTAAAAACTTAAGACTACGCACTTTTATCGGCATAAAAGAAGATGAAATCCAAAATAGGCAGGATGTAATCATTAATGTCGTTATCCATTACTGCGCCGCCAAAGCTCGCAACAGTGATAATGTCGATGATGCGCTTAATTATCGTACTATCACAAAAAAGATCATTGAGTTGATTGAAAACAATCGCTTCTCACTACTTGAAAACCTTACCAGCCAAACCTTAGCCATTGCCAGCGAGCATCCTTGGGTTGAATTTGCCAGTGTCGAAATCGATAAGCCCCATGCCTTGCGCTTTGCTGATTCGGTATCGATGGAACTGTGTTACCAAAAAAATCAATAAAGTGATCCCCACTTGTCCGTTGCCGTATATTGCTTATAAGGTTTGAAATAAAAGATAGCCACCCTCACCTAAGGATTTGACGATGAAGATTTTGATAACGGGAGCAAGTGGGTTTATTGGTCAGCAATTAGTGGCCCATTTAGCCAACCATCACCAACTGTTATTGCTGACTCGCCATCCTGCCAATAGTCGGCAATTATTAGGCCCTCAGCATCAATATCTTAGTTCACTAGACGAAATTGATGATTTAAATCATATCGATGCCGTTATAAATCTTGCTGGCGAACCGATAGTGGCGAAACGTTGGACTGCTCAGCAAAAACAGCGCATCTGCGATAGTCGCTGGAATATTACTGCAAGGCTTAGCCAACTGATTTTGCAAAGTAGCAATCCACCACAGGTAATGATAAGTGGCTCAGCCATTGGTTTTTACGGCCGCCAAGGCGCGGTTCCCCTTGATGAGCACGCAGTGCCCCACCCTGAATTTAGCCATGACATTTGTAAAGAATGGGAGCGATTGGCACTTAAAGCGACGAGCAAAACCCGCGTTTGTATCCTCCGTACGGGGATTGTGCTTGGGCATGGCGGTGCGCTGGCAAAAATGTTACCGCCCTTCAAACTCGGTCTTGGCGGGCCGATAGGTCATGGCCGTCAAGGGATGAGTTGGATACACATCCACGATATGGTGGCCCTGATCGACTTTCTACTTTGTAATGAAACTTGCCAAGGCATATTTAATGCCACAGCCCCCCATCCTGTCAGTAATGCTGAATTTTCTAAAACTCTTGGTAGAGTATTAAACCGTCCAGCCTTTATGACAGCACCTGCACCAGTTTTACGACTCGCAATGGGTGAAATGGCGGATCTGCTGATCGAAGGCCAATTTGTTCTCCCCAAACATGCGCTCGACGCAGGCTTTAGTTTCCGTTTTGCTCAACTTGAGCCAGCACTTAAAGACCTACTCACAAGTTAATCTGTTATATGGCGTCATTCATACCCCGTAACTGGCTTGGTAATAAAATGTTATCAAGCCAATCGGCAAGCGTTAATATGATACTGAAGAATGACTTAGAAATCAGAGATAAAAAACCCAGTATAGAATTTGTTTATCAGCCTAGTGCAACAAGGCTGATTAGACCGATTTGGCAACAGCATCAAAACATAAATACAACACAATGATTCTAAAGACTATTTAGCGACATCAACCCGTTTTTCTGTTACACTTTCGCCTCTTGCTTATCGATATTGTCGTGTTAGCACCCGCACTGAAGCACAGTTAACGCCCCAAGCAAGACCATTATCTTCAGTACTCGCCCACTCGGTGGCGATGCTGATCAACTATACCAATACGGTTCATATTCGCGCTTAGTATTTCTTCTCCAACCTTGGGGATTGACAAGAATCGGTCCTTAGATCGCGCGTTTAACACTTAGCATTAGCGAGAGCTAAACAATGAGATGGGTCACCCTAACTCACCTTGAGTCTAGCGGTATTCCCACACAAACCATTTGTAAGGAACTATCATGCACACCACTTACACAATTGGCGAACTCGAGTCGTTCTTAATTGCTATCTTCGTGCTGTTTATTGGCCATTCCATCAATCGCCATGTGCGTGTTTTTAAACAATACAATATTCCAGAGCCTATCGTAGGTGGACTGGTCATCGCCGCAGTCGTTGCCTTTTTACATTTCCAAGACATCACTCTCATCTTTAGTTTACCCATGCAAAATACCTTAATGCTGATGTTTTTCAGCACCATAGGTTTATCGGCTAACTATAAGCTACTGCTTAGTGGCGGCAAGAAAGTGTTTATCTTTCTCGGCGTGGCCTCGGTGTATATCATCATCCAAAATGCGGTTGGCGTGAGTCTCGCGAGCCTCCTTGGTTTAGACCCTATCTTAGGCCTTATCGCAGGCTCGATTACCCTCTCTGGCGGCCATGGAACAGGTGTTGCTTGGTCACAAACCTTTGCCGAAAACTACGGCATCAACACCTTAGAACTTGCCATGGCGGCGGCCACCTTTGGCTTGGTCATGGGCGGTATTATCGGCGGCCCTGTCGCGCAGCGTCTCATTGGCAAGCACAATCTGATATCTAGTTACGGCATGGGCCGTAAGCACCACGCCACGCATCCACAACTGGTGACCTATGATCAGCTCGAAGAGGACCAAGTCACCGCCAAGACAATCATCGAAACCCTGTTTGTACTGCTGATCTGCGTTGCGGGGGCAAAATGGTTTACTGTGTTTGTCAGCGAATATCAGCTGAATTGGCTCAAGATGCCAGACTTTGTCTATGCCCTGTTTCTTGGCGTTATCATCGCCAACATCACCGAAGTCACCCGCGGTTATAAACCGCATACTGAGAGTATCGATGTGATAGGCACAGTGGCACTGTCGTTATTCCTCTCTATGGCATTGATGAATCTCAAGTTGTGGGAAATTTTAGATCTAGCGATCCCACTACTGATTATCCTGTTGGTGCAAACCGTCGTGCTGGCGCTGTTCGCCTATTTTGTAACCTTTAAAGTGATGGGCAGCAATTACGATGCAGCAGTGATCACTGGCGGTCACTGTGGCTTTGGTATGGGCGCCACCCCAACCGCAGTGATGAACATGGGCGCACTGGTATCGCGCACTGGCCCTTCTCCTCAGGCCTTTATGGTGGTACCGATTGTCGGCGCCTTCTTTATCGATATCGTCAATTTGATTGTATTGCAGGGCTACCTCAGTTTTATAATGTAACCCTACAAGGCTTTGTAATGAAATGAACGGTAAAGTCATCATCGTTGTCATCCAATGATAGAAACGATTTCACCGCCAATAAAAAAGCACTGGTTTATGCCAGTGCTTTTCATTTTACAAATGGGGTGTTACAGCGTTTGCCTCAGCTCCAAACTGACCTCATCTTAAGTGCCCACTTTTAATAATTCAGCGCAGGATTGATTGAGTAATTGGCGGCAGCGCCATACACCCAGCAGCGCGACCAATAAGGCGCCGCAGACAGGGGCAATCCCCCACCAGGGCCAGTGCATATACACGTTGAGCTCAAACACTTGGGTCTTTAACAGATACAGCGCAAATTCCGCCACTATCACTGCAAGCACCCCAGCTATGCCCCCCAGTAAGGCAAATTCAAGCCCAGTGGCACTACGCAGTAACCAGCCCGAGGCGCCAAAGGTACGCAGCACCGCGAGTTCACGCTGGCGCGTCGCCATTCCCGCCTCGGTTTGGGCGATAAGCACTAAGGAACTCGCTAGTAAGACGAGGATCAAGACTAACGTCAGCGACAGTGACACCTGCTCAATGATCTGCCGCAATTGCCCCACCATGGCGCCAACATCGATAATCGACACGGTTGGGAACTGCTGAATAAGTTCGAGGATCACGGTGTTCTTCGGTGCGCCACTCCCTTGCAAATCCGCATTTTTGTCGTCGAGGTAGAAGCTTGCCATCGAGGTATAGGCAAAGGGCGCCAACGCTTCTTGGGTGAAGATCATAAAGAAGTTTGGCTGTAATGTTTCCCAGTGCACGGCACGAATACTGGCGACCTTAACCCTTAGCTCTTGGTTATCAATCATATAGGTCAGCGTATCACCCAGTTTTAGCCCTAAACGCTCGGCAACACCGGATTCCACCGACACCTCATCAGCAACTTGATTAAAATGCCCTTCAATCAACTCGTTGTTGGCAGGCAAGCTATTGCGCCAAGTGAGATTAAGCTCGCGGGAAATCCCTACTCGCCCCTTCTCTCCGGCCTCGGCCTGCTCGTTAGAGATCAAGGTCTCACCATTAATTTGTGTCAGCCGGCCACGAATGACGGGGTAGATATCCGTGGCTGCAATGCCCTTTTGTGCCATAAAGTCGTTTAATGGTTTAGCATCATCGGGGGCGATATTGACCAAGAAATAGTTAGGTGCATTCTCGGGCAGCTGTTTTTGCCACTCGTTGAGTAAATCCTGTCTAAGCGCCAAAATCGTCAGTAACAATACCAAAGCCGCACTAAAGCCCACAAGTTGCACCGCATTTTGCCGCGCACGGCGGCGTAACCCCGCAAGTGCCAGTTGCAATGGATTGGTGGTTTTCATGCCGACACTGTGGCCAAGGCGGATCATCACAAAACCTAAAATACTGAGCAATACGCCGAGTAGCAGCACTGCTGCGACTACCGTCAGTGTCAGCGCCCAGCTTTGGGAATACAGATATCCCAACAGGGCCATCGCCCCTAAACTTAAGAGTAAATGCAGCCACATGCCGAGCTGCAAGCCTTCGAGTTGCCTTTGTAAGACTCGCAGTGGCGGAATCGCCAGCAGACGCATTAAAGGATAGGCCGAAAACATAAAGGCGCTGATAAGCCCAGTGCTGATCCCAAGCAGTAGCGGCCGCGTCAATGGCGGCGAATAGGCAGCGATTTCAGGGGGCAACAGTTGATTAATGCCTAAATCCAGCAGTGCCCCGCCGATTAACCCCAGCACAATACCAAACAGCGTCACGAGCAGTAAATGAATGCCGAATAGTCGACGAATTTGCGTTGATGAGGCGCCAAAAGTTTTAAGCATAGCCACCACATCATAATGACGTTGGCAGTAACGTTGGGCGGCAATCCCTATCGCGGCGCAAGCAAGGGCAATACCGAGCAAGCTTGCCAGCAGTAAAAAACGCTCCGCCCGCTTCACCGCGCCCGCTATCGGTGAATCGCCAGACTGCACATCGACCCAGCGCTGGGAATTATTCAGCAGCGGTTTAACGCTATTTTCAAAGGCGCTTAAGGCGCTTTCTTCACCGGCAAATTGATACAGATACGTCACTCGGCTGCCGGGTTGGATAACCCCAGTCTTGGCGACATCTTCTATCCGCATTAATACCACGGGGGAAGAAGCAAACGGATTAAAACCCGCATCGGGTAAGCGGCTGATTTCTTGACTTAAACGAAACTCACTGTTGCCTAATTCCAGTGTTTGCGGGTATCCCAAGAGTCCCCCTAAGCGACTCTCGAACCACACCTCATCGGCGTGGGGCAAGTCTTGGGCTTTTACATCTTGGCCATTGACCGCTTTAAGTTCGATGTCTCCCTTAAGTGGATAACCGGACTCAACCGCACGCACTGTGACTAACTGAAACTTATCCCCCGCATACACCATGGAATTAAATTGCATATTGGTGACATGCTTAAGGCCAAGCTCCTCGGCCTTGGCCAGAATGCTGGCGTCAATTTGAACGGGAGAGTCGATAATACGATCGGCGGCGATAAACTGAGTCGCTTGTCCGTTGATAGCAACTTGCAAACGCTCACTGACCCGCGCAAGACCGCTAACCGACAGCACCGCCAAGGTAATGGCGAGGATAATCAATAACAACTGCCCCTGTTGCAACTCGCGCTTAAACAGGCGCCATGCCAAATTAAGCTCCATGGGTTAGGCCTCCTTGGCGCTTAATTCAAGGTTGTCATTCACATTGTGCGATTGGGCCGAATCCAACTCTTCCTGCAAGTGGCCGTTGTCCATAACCAGTTGCCTTTGGCAACGCTTCGCCAGTTGTAAGTCATGGGTGACTAGGATGAGCGTGGTGTAGCTTTCTTGGTTCAGCTCAAACAACATATCGGCAATTTTATGGCCGTTAACACTGTCCAAATTGCCGGTTGGCTCGTCGGCAAATAGCACTTTAGGTTCACAAATAAAGGCGCGGGCAATGGCCACCCTTTGCTGCTCACCGCCGGATAACTGTTTAGGTAAATGGGTCAAACGGTGGGATAACCCCACGCGCCCCAGCATGGCCTCGGCCTTCTCCTTGGCATTTTTAACTCCGGCAAGCTCGGCCGGTAGCATCACATTTTCAAGGGCGGTTAAGGTATCAACTAACATAAAAGATTGAAAAATAAAGCTCACTTTTTGCTTACGCAGCGCGGCTTTCTGTTCTTCATTGAGCGGTGATAGGGCCTGGCCATCGAGCCAAATCTCCCCCGCCGTTGGGGTGTCGAGCGCGGCGAGTAAGCCAAGTAGCGTCGATTTACCCGAGCCGGAGGGTCCTAATATCGCAACACTTTCGCCCTGCTTGACATCTAAGTTAATGCCCTTGAGGATAGTGAGCGAACCTTCCTGAGTAGTCACCGATTTTTCGAGGTTAACCACATTAATGGCACTATTTTTTGAAACGACGTTAGACATAGGATCCTTCTTATACAAATCGTTCTTGCGTCAATTGCTAAGATGCAAGCCTATGGCAAAGGCCGTGAGCGCCTGCATCCTGTTAAGTCTATTTATAACCACGCCAGTTCAGGCGGCGAAAGTGTTGATCCTCGGCGATAGCTTAGGTGCCAGCTATGGCATGTCGGAACAAGTAGGCTGGGTGGCGCTGCTGCAAAAAAACTTACCCGAGCATGAATTTACCAACGGTTCGGTGAGCGGTGAAACGACAGCGGGCGGTTTGCGTCGTTTGCCTGCGCTGCTCGATTCCGTTGCCCCCGATTTGGTAGTAGTCGAACTCGGTGGTAACGATGGTCTACGTGGATTCCCCCCGACGCAACTCAAAAATAACCTAACCCAAATCATTACCCTAGCCCAAAATAGCGGTGCTAAAGTGCTACTGACCGAAATCATGGTACCGCCTAACTATGGCCCTCGCTATAGCCAAAAGTTCACCCAAGTGTATCAAGAGATTGCAAAAGATGAGGATATTGACCTTATCCCCTTCTTTATGCAGGAGGTCGCTCCCCATCCAGAGTTGATGCAAAGAGACGGTATTCATCCCAATGAAAAGGCCCAAGAGAAGATTGCCACTTGGATGCAACCTTGGATTGAAAAAGCCTTAACTCAATAAAATCGCTGCAATTTTAAGCTAATAAACAGCTTGCTGATGTAAACTAGTATTTAAGCGATAAAAACATGCTCCAACGCAACATTAACGCCTGAGATAAACAGTAAAATTCGTGTTAGCAAATGGTTAACCCAACAAGGAGTCAATATGTCCCTTAGCCATCAGCAAAAAGTGTACATACCCAAGGAAGCTCGTACCAATCAGTACATCACCGCCGAAATTAAAGTCACGGATGAATTACTGGCGCAATACCCCGATTACCATAGCTGTTATCAAACCTTAAGCCGCATTATTTTTAACTTGGCAGAACAACACGATCTCCGTAACGTCCATGTGATCACTAACGATAAACTGCCAGTCGTGCGTTACCATACCGAAGCGTATTGTTTCCAAACCGCTGAACAAATTCTGTTTTTTTACAATCCCGCCTATCACGAGGCACAAAATCTGTTCACTGCGGACAACTACCGCGCCCGCAAACTGCGTATTGTTTTCTTAGCGACTGGCGATGAAATCCGCAGCAACTCAGCTAATTTCCATACCCGTGTACGGGAGCTATTAAACGAATTAATGCCTAAGCTGCCGATTAAAGATCTTAAGGTAAAGATCCGCGACCACCAGCATTTATCCTATGATTTATTCGCCAAATCAAAAGGTAATAAAGAAACCTACGGCTATAAACTCAGAGCCATTGCACCAAGATACAAAGCCAGAAAATGTGACCTGCCGGAAAATGTCAGCTCACTCACCTATGTCACCGTCAGCCTGCCGCTGAGTCGCAAACTCAAACAAGGTTTACTACCAGAGTCAGCAACTGACTTTAGCCCGTTATATCAACACCTTGAGGATAATTTCATCAAGGCGGCTACCAATAAGCAATTAACGCGCTTGGCTATGATCGCCAACGGCTTAACTCCCTTAGTGCGTAACAGTAAGTTTGAAAAACTCGACAGCAAGGCCGAAGTGCAGATGATTGGTTTTGACCCGAACGCAACTGAGCAGCAAGTAATTCGCCGCTGGGATGCTGATAACTTAGTCGAAGCCGCGCATTTTACTATTGTCGCGGGTGCGAAGGACTGTGATGACTCAGGCTATGGCCGTTTTATGAATAACGTTGAAGCCGCATTGAAAACCTTTGCCGCCGAGATTGGGCTAGATCCTGAGCGTGAAGATCTCGTGGTGCGCTTCCATCAGCACATTAGCTACCAACTCTAGTTATTCGCTGTAGCACGACCTAAAACAAAGGGCGCATCTGCGCCCTTTTTATCTATAATTGCAAAGCATTAGGCTTATACGATGCCATGCACTAAAGCCCTCTAACTTGACTTCAGCCAACCTTTTATCAACTTGACCACTTTATCGTAATCGTCATCAAAACTGTGGCCACCGCTTAATTCCATCACAGTGACATTGGGCTGCTTGACCTCTGGGCATAAATGCAGCGGCGCATCGTCCTCTTTACCATAGAGACAAAGCATAGGCACAGTGGTTTGTTTGTTGACTTCGGGTAAGGTTAAGTAACGAGCCGATTGGTTATCCGAGGTGACAATCTCACTCACATGGATTTCAAAATCCGAGGATTGTGAAGGAGAAAGCAGCACAGCACCCAAGACATTCTGCCGATATTGAGCGGGCATATCATTTAACACGAAGGGAATCACTTCGGCCCCGAAGGAATAACCAATCAAAATCACTTTTTGCGTGCCAAATTCCGCCTGGTACTTATCAATAATCGCTAAGGTATCTTGGGTGACCTCTTTAGGATCTTTTTGTTTCCAATAATATTTCAGCGAGCTCCAGCCGACGACAGGCCAGCCCTGCTGCTGCAAAATGCCCCCTACGGCTTTATCAAGTGTTGCCCAGCCACCATCACCACTCAAAAAAATCACCAACGGTGGTTTGGCATGGGATGACGCAGCTTTTACCTGAGTTGATGATTCGACAGGCAATAGGGTCAGCCCCAAATTATCGGCAAACTCATCAGCAAAGACGTTAGCAGTGGAACATAAAAGTAAAACGCTCAGTAGCTTGATTAAGGATTTCGTCATCTCGCACCTACTTTTTAAATACGCCAGTTGTACCACGACTCGTTAAGGTCACCAGACTGCCCACCACTACAGGTAAAGAGAGCCCACCATAACAAATCAAATACTTAGCCTCCCACCTTGGATTAAACTTATCCTTATACCTTCTAAGCCCCTGAAAGTTGTAAAATTTATTCCCCTTCTTATAAACCGTTTTGGCAAGCTTAGTCCAAAATGGCACCAAGGCTCTATCAGTCAATCCAGACATGGGCGCCATGCCAAGATTGAACAGCTGATATCCTTGCTGTTTGCCCCATAGCAAGAGTTCTGTAAACAAAAAATCCATAATATTACTGCCCGATAAACTAGGCTCATAGCGCATCAAATCAACCGAAAACTCTATTTTGGCCGCACTGGCCCACACATTGGAAAAAGCTACAAGCTCGTCGTTTAAATACACTAAGGCCATCGGCGTGGCGCACAGGTAAGCAGCAGAAAAATACCCAACTGAAAATCCCTTTTCTCGACCTTGCTTCGCCTTAAGCCAGCTCGAAGAAATAACCTCTAACGTTGGCAATAGGGCCTTCACTTCACTGGCCTCGATAATTTTAAACCGTAACCCTTCCCTTAAAGCCTTCGCATGACTTTGACGCAAGCTACGATACTTACTCGACTGTAAATCAAATTCCGCCAAGGGCACTATGGCCTCCTCGCCGAGTTTATATAGGCTCAACCCTTGTTCTAAAAAGTGGGGTAAATACTTTTGCGTGACTTGATAAAATACTGGCCAACCATCGTAAGCATCGCATAACTCCCTAAACTGCCAGAGTAAATCATCAAATTTATCTGGATTTCCAATCGGATCGCCCATCACAACCCAGCAATGTCCTGCGCGAGCATACATTAAAAATGCATCGTTATCTTCATTAAATAACAATGACTTATCTTGAACTAAAGCAAGAAATCCGTGGCTACTTGGAGCGTTAGCGACGATATCCATAGCGCAGCTTAAAGTATGCTCATCCAATAGACGGGTTTGCGGTCTTCTCATCGCTAACACGTAGCGAAATGCAAAAATCAACAAGATCACTAGGGCAACCGCCCCACCCCGCAATGCACGGGACACATGGCTATCTTGAGAAAAAGTAAACCAAAGTGAATGATCGTAATCCACATCCTGATAGGCAAAAAATAGCACCCACATCATCAAAAATAATGCCGCCGCCAGCGATAAGGCCCAACCAAAAGAATATTTAATTCCCACAATAGAACCTTGGCGATAAAAAACCTGCTCGCAGGGCAGCATTAATAAATAGATAAGACCAAGTGCGAGGGATATCTGCCACTGAGCGCCCTTTAGTACAATAAACACCATGGCTACCAATAAGAGTTTTTGCGTTAACTCAAACGCTTTTTGATAACGTTTAAATAGACCGTGTGATAATAGCAAGAGTAAAATAGCACTCGCACTCAATATCAAACTTGATAGTTCCACAATTGGTAGCGGCACTATCTCACCTAGCCAATGATATTTATGAATAATGGAAGGGTTAACAACCGATAGCAACAACACTAAGCCAACGCCAAAAACACTAATGCTTAATAATGGTGGCAATAATTGCCTGACAATCTGTAAATTAACATTTAACTTAGAAAACTTATCCTTATTAGTTAATACTAAGGTTGCCACAAAATACATCAGCGCTAAAACAAATGGCACTATGTAATACATTAATCGATAAATAATCACTGAACTTAAAATTTGTTCGGCAGGTAAATATTGCGATAAGGTAACAGTAACTACCGTTTCAAATACGCCAATCCCTCCAGGCACATGGGCAAGCACCCCGATTGCATTAGCTACAAAAAAGATGCTAAGGACCTGTAAATAACTTAATCCATCCACCTCAGGTAGTAGAGAGTAAAATAATGTCCCCACAACGATCCAATCAATACTCGATACTAGAAACTGCTTTAGAGATAAGGAAAAAATCGGTGGTGCCAATTCGAACCCACGAAAATGAATAGACCTTTTCCAGATCAGGCTAAATACAAAATAGCTAATGACACCCAGCAACATCAAGATACCAATCACTCGATTAAGAGAGAAAAACCAAGTTGGCAACGGTAAGTCGGAAAGTTGCTCTGCAGGAAAACTAATCAGAGCAAGTCCGCAGATAAAGAAAAGTCCAAGGAAAAATGTCACTGAGCAAGCGAGTACAACCTGGGTAATATTATTGCCACTCAAACCTAATTCAGAATAAAATTTGTAGCGTATAGATGTGCCGGTCAATAATGAAAAACCTATCGTATTAGAGAAGGTAAATGCCAGGAATGAAACAGGAGCTACCTGTTGATAACTTAAGGGCGATTTTAGTTCTCTAATGGCAAGATAATCATATAATGTTAATAGTAGATAACTGACCAACGTCAATAAAACCGCTAATAAAATTTTTGATGGTGCAAATTGTTTAATCTCTAAAAAAATATCATTTAACTGATAATCCTGCTCTAAGTTATATAGCAGAAACAACGAGACTGTGAATATTATCAAACTAATAATCACACGGATCCGCCTACCCATTTTACTCTCCAAGCGCTGTTTAATCTGCAAATAAAATCAACAATAAGTATTGATAGGACATTAAAATAAAATTAACTTTATTTTATTATTCAATCCTATTTAATCGAACGATTTTTAACATAGTGATTTTGGAGAGGCAATCTAATTAATCATTCGCTTCATGATGTTTTATTCATCTTGTAAACACTTTGTTCTAATCTGGCTTAAATATCACCCGAATAGTTTAAAACAGCCATTAAGTGGTCAGCTTTTTTGGCTTAACCATTCTAAAAAAATGAATAGGTTGCATGTCCTATCCTTCACTGTACACGGCATGATTTTGGCCATATTTCACATTGCCTTTTTCAGCTCCGAGCGCATCCTGTTAACGAAATTATAACAAAAGCAGGAGCACCTATGTTCAACAAGACAATCCACTCACTCTCAGGCAAAGAATCGACAGCCAAACAGCGTCATTTTTTGCCGAGCAACCCCAATCGTAAGGCGAATTGGCTAATGCCTACAGGCATAGCTCTATTAATGGCATTCAATCTAACAGGTTGTTTTTCTGACGATGATCCCGCCCCAGTGGTAACGCCACCCGTGGTGCAGCCACCTGAAACTGGACCCACCTTTCCCGAAGGTGCAATCAAAATCCCCGCTGGCGATAACCTCACGATGCGTATTCAAGAAGCCTTAATTAACGCGCAAAGTGGTGCAGTGATCGTGCTTCCTAAAGGAACCTTTAATATCGACTCAACTTTGCTATTCGATGGCGATGTAGATGGGGATGGCAGTTATGCCAAAAACGTCACTATCATGGGCTACGGGATGAAGGACACTATCCTTAATTTCGCCCAAGCGAACTCGGGAGATGGGATTTTCGTCCAAAACGCTCTCAACATTACCATTCAAGATCTGTCGGTTAATGAGGCAAAAAACAATGGTATCAAACTTAAAAACACTAACGGCATTATCCTGCGCCGCGTTGGTGCAGTATGGGAAGGCGAACTCGATAAAGATAATGGTGCCTATGGTTTGTATCCGGTTGAATGTGAAAACATTCTGATTGAAGACAGTTATGTTCGCGGCAGTGCCGATGCGGGGATTTATGTTGGGCAGTCCCAATATATTGTGGTGCGTCGCAATATCGCCAAAGAAAACGTGGCGGGGATTGAAATCGAAAACTCCAAATATGCCGACGTGTATAACAACGAAGCGATGGGTAATACGGGTGGGATTTTAGTGTTCGACTTGCCGATCAATAACCACAGATACGGCTCTAGCGTACGGATTTTCAACAACAAAGTGTATGACAACAACACGCCGAACTTCGCCAATGCTTCTGCTAACCCCGCAGGTGTGCATATTGTGCCGCCAGGCACTGGAGTGATCATTTTATCCACCGCAGATGTGGAAATTTTCAATAACCAAATTACCCGTCACGACACCCTAGGAGTGACTGTGAGTAGCTTTTTTATTGCAGAACCCGATATGACCTCCTTTGTCGGCAACTATGGTCAACCTGGTCAAGCGATTGAGGATGGTTGGCGTCCTGTACCACGTAATATTTATTTACACGACAACGTAATTACCGATTATGGTAGCAAGCCAAAAGGTTATTTAATTCAAGATATTATTCGAGCCTATATCATAAATCATGGCACGTTACCCGGCGTACTCTACGACGGCTTAGGGGAAATGCTTGCCAATAACGGCACCGCCGCTTACCTCGGTTTGAAAGAGACGCCCTTTGCCACTGACGGTAGCGATAACGTCTGCGCCAGTGATAACGGCAACGTATCCTATGGCCGGCTCTATGCCAACAGCAATACGGATATCAGCATCGCCGATGTGCAATACGAGAAAACCCAGAACAACCTGCTGAAATGTACTCAAGTGAGTCTGCCTGTGCATACCGTCACCTTCGCGGGCCAAGTATTTGGCTGCGGGGTTGACGATAATACCGCAGGTTGTGATGGCGGCGTATTGGTCGGTGGCGGTGGTACTATCGGTGAAGGCGAAGGGGGTTTAGTCGGCGATGGCGATCAAAGTCTGTGTAAAGCGACTGGCTCAAATGTTAGTTGGGATGCACTGCTGAAAGCAAACTGTCCTAAACTGTCGGATTACAACCTGTTTAGTGATGCCAAAAACCCCACCACAGGCCCGAATTCAGGTGGTGTCCCTTACGATCTCAACACGCAGCTCTTTACTGACTACGCCAGTAAATATCGCTTTGTGTATTTACCTTCGGGACAAAAAGCCAGTTACTCCGAAAAAGAAGCGTTTGATTTCCCTGTGGGGAGCGTTATCGTCAAATCCTTTGCCTTGCCAAGCGATACCAGTAAGCGCGGTATTAGCAACGAGAGCTTGATTGAAACCCGCTTACTCATCCATCGTCCAACGGGCTGGAGCGCACTGCCCTATGTGTGGAATGCAGATAAAACCGATGCCACGTTGGCGAAAGCGGGAGCGATTAGCAGTCAAACGTTGAGCCATAAAGGGGAAAGTCTGACCTTTAACTACATGGTTCCGAGCATGAACCAATGTAAGCAGTGTCACCAGTTTAAAGCTGATAACAATAGCAACGCCGTGTTTGTGCCTATTGGTCCTAAGGCGCGCCATTTGAACCGCAATTTCAGCTATCAAGATGGCAGTATGAACCAACTGCTGAAATGGGAAAGCCTTGGTATTTTGCAAGGATTGCCCAACCTAAGCCAAGTGCCACAAGTGCCCGCCTACCACGATGGTGACGAAGCGACCGTCGCAAGCTTAAGCGATACCGCATTAATGCAAACGGCTAAGGGTTATCTCGACATCAACTGCGCCCATTGCCATAGACCCGAGGGCAACGCCTCTAATACTGGCCTAAAACTCGAGTACTGGCGTGGCTACAGCGATGATGCAGGTTTCTCCCATGGCACCTGTAAATCACCGGTTGCCTATGGCGGTGGAAACTTAGGTTTCGATATAGTCCCAGGCAATGCCGCTGAGTCCATCCTGCACTTTAGAATGCAAAGCACGACTCCGGGCGATCGTATGCCTGAAATTGGCCGAAGCTTAGCCCATGATGAAGGCGTAGCGTTGATCAGCGAATGGATTAAACGTCTACCCGCAGCAAGCTGCTCACGCTAGCGTTAACGTAACAGTGGGTGAAAGCATGCTTGCAATCACCCACTTGCTTACCACTTCAAGACAGAGCGACCCCTGACATTGAAGGCCAACTCGAGGCCTTCTTATTTTCTAATGACATCTTAACGAGCTGATAATCCATGAAAAATCGCCAAACACTTTCGTTGGTGTTGATTATCACTGTGCTGCTCACAGCCTGCGGCGGTAGTGACAGCCAAAGCAGCGATAGCGGCCAAACACCGCCGCCCACGACCCCAACCAATCCAACGATACCAACTAGCCTTTGTGTTAATACTTCAGGGCAAGTTAACTGGCCCGCCTTGATGGCAGAAGACTGCCCAGTGTTAAGTCAATATGGTCTCTTTATCGACCCGACAAACCCAACCATACAACCACAAGCTCCGGGGTTTAGCTATCAGCTCGCTACGCAGCTGTTTTCTAACTATGCCAGCAAATACCGCTTTATCTATTTACCCGCGGGCAGCAGCATACAGTACCAAGCGCAGGAGGCATTTGAGTTTCCAACTGGCGCCGTGCTGGTTAAAACCTTTGCTCTGCCACAGGATACGGCTATCACAGGCATAGCCAACGAAACGCTAATCGAAACGCGGCTATTGATAAAACGCCCTCAAGGTTGGACGAGTCTGGTTTATCAATGGCAACAAGGTGAGGCAAAGCTGCTTACCGCCGGCGCAAGCGTGCATCATACCCTGATTAACCAAGGCCAAAGCCAAAGCTTCGATTACAACATACCGAGCCGCGCCGAGTGCAAAATTTGTCACCAAACCAACCAAGATAACAGCAGCCAAATCATTCCGATTGGCCTTAAAGCCCACTTATTGAATCGCGACATCGTCGACCAAGGACAAAGCGTCAATCAACTCAGCCTGTGGGCCAAACAAGGCAAGCTTGAGCAGTTACCCGAGTTAAGCCAAGTGGCCAAAACCTATGCAATTGACAACCATCAAGCCGATTTAACCGCCCGCGCTAAGGGCTATTTAGATGTAAACTGCGCCCACTGCCATAGCGCTAAAGGCTTTGCCAGTATCTCTGGATTACGCCTCGGTTTTTATATCGATCACACCAGTTATCAATATGGGATCTGCAAGCAGCCTCCGGGATGGGATGGCGGTGCGAAAGGACTTGATTACGATATTGTCCCCGGCAATGCTGAACATTCGATTTTGCTGTATCGCCAAACGCTCTCTGAACCGAAAGATCGCATGCCGCCTATCGGTCGCAATCTTGAGCACCAAGAAGGCGTTGAATTAATTCGTCAATGGATAGATTCACTGGCACCGAGTTTAGGGAATTGTATTTAGGAAAGTGCTGAGTAGTACTAGGGCGTGTTGACGTTTCAGGGTTATTTTTGCAGCAATGTGGCTGGCTTTTATGCAAGGCAAAGTCCGTGCTGTGTAGTTATTCTACATAAACGGACGATAACGCGGCAAAAAAGCCAGCC
>NZ_JTLE01000094.1:2365845-2376154 GCF_000798835.1 Shewanella sp. ZOR0012 | reverse complement strand
AGTTAGCCCAGTTGCAACAAGGCATTGAACAGGCCCTCGCGTTAAAAAACAACGAGATCATGCAACTCAGAAATGAACTTATCGAGCTGAAACAACGTGTCAGTCAACTCGAATCCCAAGGAAAATCCGCTTAATGTTTGTCACCGAATTGCGCTTTGAATGCTTTGCCGATACAACCATCAGTGCGGCAGAACGTGCCATCAATCAATTACTCGAAGCCTATCGCGCTAATGGTCAAATCCTCGGCCGCGAATTTGCCGTAGCCTTTAATGAGGGCGAATTTCGAGTACGTCTACTCACGCCGGAAAAAAACAGTTTGGCCCATCGTTACCACAGCCCTTGGGTGAAAAAAGCGCTGGCGGAATTAACCGAGGCTAAACTACTGGCGCCACGTGAAAAGTTTATCGGTCAGGATATTAATTCTGAGGTCAGTAACACTGAGCCACCCAGCTGGCAGTTGCTCTACACTAGCTATGTGCATATGTGTTCCCCCCTGCGTAGTGGTGATAACTTATTGCCTATTCCGCTGTATCAAATCCCTGCGACCTTTAATGGCGATCATAAGCGAGTTATCCGCTGGCAAACCGAGTGGCAAGCCTGTGATGAGTTACAAATGGCGGCCGCCACTAAGGCAGAGTTTGCAGCGCTAGAAGAATTATCGAGCCCAAACAGTGATTTATTTAGACGAGGTTGGGACTTACGTGGCCGAATCGAATACCTTACTAAAATTCCCACTTACTATTATTTGTATCGCGTCGGAGGGCAGGATCTGCAATCTGAGCTGGCACGCCTCTGCCCGCGTTGTGGCAGCCACGACTGGAAACTCGATGAACCGCTATTAGATATGTTCCACTTTCGCTGCGAACCTTGCCGCATAGTGTCTAACTTGTCTTGGGATCATCAATAGCCTTGCCTTATTGAAGCGTAAACTCGACAGGCTAGATATGCATGTCGAGTTTACTATCTTTAGGCCTTGCTGCATTTCAACGCGCTTAACGCTTACCAATCAGGTTGTGCCACATACGTTTAAAGCTGGCAAAAATCCCAGGATGCTCGAGCGCTGGCATAGGCAATTCTTCATGTTTCACGGGCGGCGCGATACGTGGCGATAACGCCTCAATAAACGCCGCTAAACTCGGCGCCAATTGGGTAGAGGGAAGCTCGCCGGGGATTTCCACCCATACACTACCATCGGCATTATCCACCGTTAGCATCTTATCGCCCTCATCAAGCAAACCAATAAACCAGGTGGGCGGTTGCTTAAGTTTTTGCTTCATCATTAAGTGACCGATAATATTTTGCTGCAACGCGTCAAAATCCACCTCGTTCCATACCTGTAGTAATTCTCCTGTGCCCCATGGTGAATCAAATAGCACGGGCGCCGCAAAATACTCACCATAGAAGTAATTGATATCAGACCATAATTTAAGTTCAAGTGCATGCTCAACATTCGCAAAGCTGCCTACTTGTTCACGTTTAACAGGTAACCAGCTCACCGCCTCATCGGATGATTCATCAAACTCTCCTTGAATGCACAAAGATGGCTCACCTCGCGGGTAATATCGCGGTAATTCGCCTAAAGTTGATAGGTAAGACTGATGATAGTTTTGCAAAAATTTATCGAGAGCAGGCAGACAAGACACTTAAGCACAATCCAATTTCGGGTATAATGTGCGCCTATTTTGACATGGAAACAGTATTGATGACACAGAATCACGATCCCTATAGTGATGCAAAAGAACTTGCGAGCTTAACTTTAGGTAAAGCTACTGATTACCAAGCCGAGTATGATGCATCGCTGCTGCAAGGGGTTCCTCGCTCACTTAACCGTAACGCTATCAACCTGACTGCGGAGAGTTTACCTTTCCACGGAGCCGATATCTGGACGGCCTATGAGCTGTCTTGGCTAAATGCCAAGGGTAAACCTATGGTGGCTATCGCCGACATTCAGCTAAGTCATGCAAGCCAAAATCTGATCGAGTCAAAATCCTTCAAACTGTATTTAAACAGTTTTAATCAAACCAAGTTCGACAATCTCGATGCGGTGCAAAAAACCTTAGTTAAAGATCTAAGTGAATGTGCCCAAGGCGATGTTAACGTTAAGATTATTGAGCCTAAAAGTTTTGGAATTCAACGTGTCGTCGAACTGCCAGGCACTTGCATTGACGATCTGGATATTGAAGTCAGTGATTATGATTTTAATCCTGATTATCTTGAAAACAGCACAGATGAAAAACAGATTGTCGCTGAGACACTCAATTCTAATCTATTGAAATCAAACTGCTTAATTACCTCTCAACCCGATTGGGGCAGTGTGATGATCCGTTATCAAGGGCCAAAAATCGATCGCGAAAAATTACTGCGCTATTTGATTTCGTTCCGCCAACATAATGAGTTTCACGAACAATGTGTCGAGCGAATTTTTGTCGACCTAAAACATTACTGTCACTGTGCTAAGTTAACTGTATACGCCCGCTACACCCGTCGTGGCGGCTTAGACATTAACCCCTACCGCAGTGACTTTGAGCATCCGGGTGAAAGCCACAGGTTAGCCAGACAGTAATAGATACCTTCTTACAACAATAAGATAAACACGCAAAAAGCGCTGATTCACTCGCTACGAGCCTGAACCAGCGCTTTTTCATTTGTTGTCATGGTACTGGCACTAAGTAATAAGCTTCGTAACCATTGATGACTCGGGTTTTGGGTATATTTACTGCTCCACACCATATATAAATCAATTGGTCTTGTTTTTAGTGGCATAGGTAGTATTTGTAGGCCAAACATTTCAGCGTATTGACTGGCATAACGTAAAGGGGCGATACCTATCGCCTCACTTTTACCTACGGTTGCAAACATACTTAATAGAGAGGACTGTTCACTGTACATCCTGCGCCTTGGTAACACGCCTTCAGTAAACAAATCCCCCGCCGTCAAATTAAAACGCCGCAAATTTAAAAATACGTGTTTCTCCTCAAAATACTGTTGATGAGTAATGGCTCCATGAATACGAGGATGCTGCTTACTGGCAATACAGACTAAACTTTCAGTAAAGAGTAATTTGCTTGAGAGCAAAGTTTGCTGAGCGGGTTTAATATCGATCGCCACCGCAACCCGCTCAAGCAAGATATCACGATATAACTCAGCCTCCTGTGGCGGCGACTCACGAAAAATCACTTCGATATCCGCATCCAACAATAAAGCTTGCACACCTGCTTGCAGCGTTTCAATAACCGACTCATTGGCATATACATAAAAGCGCCGCTGGCTTGAGCGGGGATCAAAATGCTCAAACCCAAGTAATACGGTTTCGATATCGGCCATGGGTTGCTCAAACTTGCGATACATCTCTCGAGCTACTGCGGTTGGTTCAATTCCACGCCCAACCCGAGTAAACAGCGACTCTCCTACCCATGATCTCAATCGGCCAATGGCATTACTCACGGAAGACTGAGTTAAATCTAACTCCTGCGCCGCTTGGGTAAACGAACGTGTACGATAAACCACCATAAACACACGTAATAAGTTTAAATCTAACGGCTTTTGTGTCGGCATAGGGAAAACACTCATTCACAAGATAAATATTACAACCCAAGCTAACTCGAGTTATCTAAATATACAAGCTGGCTATACTCAAACCATCAACGACACAATCCCACTTATCGGTAGGTAAAATGATGCAAAAATCTTTGATGACAATCAGTATTCTCGCCAGCTTCTCCTTAAGCGCAGTCGCCGCTGAACACGAGCATGAACACATCAGCCTGCACTATCAAGGCAAGCCTGCTACCAAACAAACCATAGAGGTGAACAAGGCCACAGCAGCCACCCTTAACTTTGCCGATAAAAAAGCCTTTGAAGCGTTTTCGAAGAATCTTATCGCCGAACTCGATGAACCTACGGCAGCGATTTTACGGGCCGATTTCAGCTTTATTGGCGATAAAACTCCTGACACAGTAAACCCGTCACTGTATCGTCAAGCCCAGCTGAATATGGTGTCTAACGGCTTATACAAGGTCACCGACGGCATCTATCAAGTGCGCGGCACCGACTTAGCCAACTTAACCCTTATCCGCGGTAAAACAGGCTGGATCCTGTATGACGTGCTACTCACCAAAGAATCGGCAAAGTTGTCCCTTGAATTTGCGCTTAAACATTTACCAGAGGGCAATGATTTACCTGTGGTCGCGATGATTTATTCCCACAGCCATGGAGATCATTTTGGCGGTTCCCGCGCCATTAAAGACATGTTTCCAAACGTCAAAGTCTATGGTTCCCATAACATCACCAAAGAAATTGTTGACGAAAACGTCCTCGCAGGAAATGCCATGAGCCGCCGCGCCGCCTATCAATATGGCGCCACATTAGAGCGCAATGAGCAAGGCATTGTCGATGCCGCACTTGCCAAAGGCTTATCCAAAGGCGAAGTCACCTATGTAAAACCCGATATCACCCTTAACAGTAAAGATAAATGGGAAACGCTAACTATTGATGGTGTCGAAATGGTGTTTATGGATGCCTCGGGTACAGAAGCTGCGTCGGAAATGGCCACCTATATTCCCTCAATGAAGGCCCTATGGACGGCTGAACTCACCTACCATGGCATGCACAACATTTACACCTTACGTGGGGCAAAAGTACGGGATGCCATCAAATGGTCTAAAGATATCAATGCATTGCTAACACGCTTTGGTGATGATGCGCAGGTACTGTTTGAAGCACACTCCGCGCCCGTGTTTGGTAATACGGATGTCAACGCCTACTTAAGAATGCAAAGGGATAACTATGGCCTAGTCCATAATCAAACCCTGCGTTTAGCCAATAATGGGGTGGGTATTCAAGATATTGGCGATGCGATTCAAACCACAATCCCCAAAGCCGTGCGCGATACTTGGTACACCAATGGTTATCACGGCACCTATAGCCACAATGCTAAAGCCGTGTACAACATGTATTTAGGCTATTTTGATATGAATCCGGCCAACTTAAACCCACTACCCACAAAGGATGAATCCGCCAAATTTGTTGAGTATATGGGCGGCGCTAACGCCGTGCTTAAACATGCCAAAACCGACTATGCCAAAGGCGAATACCGTTTTGTAGCCACCGCACTCAATAAAGTGGTGATGGCAGAACCTAATAACACTGAAGCCAGACAATTACTTGCCGATACCTATGAACAACTGGGTTATCAAGCCGAAGGCGCTGGCTGGCGCAATATTTATCTGACGGGTGCCCAAGAGTTACGCGCAGGAGTCCAGCCCGGTGCACCTAAATCAGCCTCAGCTGATATTCTAGGTGAAATGGATATCTCAACCCTGTTTGACTTTCTCGCCGTCAAAGTCGATAGCATCAAGGCCGCTGAGCTTGGGCTGTTAAGGCTTAATGTGATTAATCCTGACACTAAAGAAACGCTCTATGTAGAGCTAAGCAATGGTAATTTAAGCAATATTCAAGTTGATAAGCCGATGGAGGCTGATACCAATCTTTATATTGATAAGCGTTATATTACCGGTATTTTACTCGGTAAAACGACCCTTAAAGACTTGCTGGCTAACGGCAGTGCCAAACTGGAAGGCGATAAAACCGCTTTCGGTAAAATTATGTCAACCTTAGTCCAGTTCGATGCCAACTTTGAAATTGTCCCACTACCGCCGATTACCAAGTAGATAATTCAACGCCCTGAATATTCAGGGCGTTTTTATAGGATGAGGATGTGAAATTCACACAAGATTAGTTTGTAGAAGTCGTTGCAGCAGGAGTAGCTTTACACTCCAGTAATAACTGCTGAAAATGCGCGCCTAAATCCTGCTGGGCAAATTGCTCACTCGCCAGTGCCATTTGTTTAAGGCTTTGCATTGCTTGATCTAATCCTTGCTGCTCAATAAGGTTTTTCGCATAGGCCGCGGCATCGGCGCCCTTTTGCAGCAAGCTTGCCACTTGATCAAAACTCACCTCTTGTTCCATTAGCTTCTGTAGGTCGCCGAGTAATTCTGCCACCTTGGCCGACTCCACTAAGGCACCTTCGACATTGACTAACTTACCTAAGGGATCTTGCGTCAGTTTCTCTGTCACGCAGGCCGACACTGTGCCCGCCGCCGCACTTTGAGCCACAACATCGAGTCCGCGGCTACGAATTTGCTCAACCACTTGCTGCAGTTGCGGATCTTGAGCAAGCCATGCCTGCTCTAATTGCTGTTTTTCATCGCCACCAAAGTAGCCACAGCCACCGAGCAGCAGCAAAGTGCTAGTCGACAAAAGGCATTTGAATTTCATCATTAACAACCTTATCAGTGAGTTCTCTTACATGACTATAGCGAGCGAGGTTTAATCTAAAATGAATAATCAAGGAAGGAATAACAAACTCAGCTAAAAGAACCGTAATCTAAATTCAAAGTGACTCATTGCAAGCAAAAGCCTTATCCGCCACTGAGTACATTAGACGACTGAGCATGCCGCCAGTAATCCGGTGATACTGGTTAGCTGCATCGAAATAGTCACCCTCTCCAACCTGTCATCCTGCACTAAGCTGTCACCATCAACCAAGCCGAGCCCAAAACGATATTCCTCATCAAGTCGACCAAAATAACTCCGCCAATGTTGGGCATGGGAGCTTGTGGCATCCTGAGCAGTTTCAGGTTCAATCAGTAGCTTAATATTGGAATATAGTGGAATACGCGATGGGAGTTGAAGATAAGAACAGGGCATAGCTTGGCTCGGTGAAGCAAAGTTCTCTTGTAGCTTGAGCTCAACCCAGTGACGGGGTTCGGCAGCTTGCAGCGCGCCATTATCAACCGCCAGCAAACTGTTTGGTGCTAAGTCAAAGGCGAAGGATTTCAGTGACTGTGAAAGGCCCAACCCCGTTGCCTTGATGTAGGACTCCTTGAGTGTCCAAAGATCAAAAAAGCGCTGCCGCTGCGCATCTTCACCTTCAAGGGCTAATAAGCCTTCGGCTTCAATCGGGGAAAAATAATGATTAAGGATCGGGTAAATATTAGTGCTGGCGCGGGAGCGCTCGATATCCACCCCCAAGCCTAAACGGGGCTGCGCAGTGTTAGCGGCGGCGCCCTTGTCATCGTCTTGCCCTAAGGCAATCAACAACCAGTCGCCACTGTGGCTTAAGTTAAACTCAATGCCAGTACACAGAAACTGCTCATGGCTGAGGCCGGGTTTGCCCTTTTCACCGTATTCAAAACACCAGTCCTGCGGCGCAATCTGTCGTTGGGAGGAGTAAGGTGAAGATTCACCGCGAGATTGCAGTCCTTGGGATAAGACGCAGCGCAGCGCCGCTCGCACCAATAAGCCATTCATTTGTGCCTTGGGCGCCCGGTAACGCGCCACTTTAGCTCGCTCGTCCTCACTTAAGAGCGCCATACACGCATTCGTGCTGGCCGTATCCATTTCGGTTAATGGAATAAAAAAAAGCTCAATATTCATTAAGTTATCTCAATAACACCTGAGTTTAACGGCAGCCCTATTCTACTCAGTTCTGCTCGGCTGACGAACAATATCTGAACCTTACCAATAACCAACTGAATTTTAAAAACTATTTTTGATGAAATCGCATTTAGCTGCTTTGTTCGAAAACAATTTGATCATTAAAAAACCATTTCAAGTCCCATATGATTGTATCGAGCAAAAACCTAGGGTAATCTGCATCACCACTGTGTACTGTAAAACACACAAAAACACGGGTTTTAAGCCTCTTTTAAGCATGAGTGTTGACTCAGTTAAAATGGCAATATCATGCAGTCCCGATAGATTATGTGGGGTGAAAATAATAATGATGGGACCGCACTAACAAGTATGAGTTTTCCAAAAGTCGACACTCAAGTTTCTGATAATGCTCGTATAAAGAAATTGAGCACAGAGAAAAAGTCTCGCCATAACGCGGCAAGGCACCGTAATGCCACCACCACGCCGGAAATGCGCCACTTTATTCAGCAATCTGAATTGAGTGTCAGTCAGCTTGCCAAAATTTTAAATATTACCGAAGCCACAGTGCGTAAATGGCGTAAGCGCGAGTCAGTGAACGACAGCCCGAATACCCCACATCACCTCAATACCACCCTCACTCCAATTGAAGAATATGTGGTGGTGGGACTGAGGTATCAGCTAAAACTGCCGCTCGATAGGCTACTTAAAGCGACGCAAACCTTTATCAACCCTAATGTGTCCCGCTCGGGGTTAGCCCGCTGCCTTAAGCGTTACGGGGTATCGCGCCTCGATGAGTTTGATCAAGAACTTGTCCCTAAACAGTATTTTAATCAATTACCGATTGCCCAAGGCAGCGACGTACAAACCTATACGGTTAACTCCGAAACCTTAGCAAAAGCACTCGCACTGCCAAGCACAGATGGCGACACCGTAGTGCAAGTGGTGTCATTAACGCTGCCACCGCAATTAACCGAAGCCGAGCCTAAATCAGTGCTCCTTGGTATAGATAGCAAGACAGATTGGATTTATATCGATATTTATCAAGACAGTAACACCCAAGCGGCCAATCGCTACATCGCCTATGTGCTGAAGGATGGGCCGTTTCATCTGCGTAAATTGCTGGTGCGCAACTACCACACATTTTTAGCCCGCTTTCCTGGTGTGCAAACCCCAAAAGCCATCGCTAAATCCCTTAATAAGGCAACAGCCAGCCGCTTTGCCAGTGGAGACTCTTTATGAGCCATACCCCATCACAGCCTCAATTATCAACCGATGAAAAAGCCGATAAGAGACTGAATAAACGATTAAAAGATATGCCAATCGCCATCGTTGGCATGGCGAGTATCTTTGCGAACTCCCGCTATTTGAATAAGTTTTGGGATTTAATTTGCGACAAGATTGATGCCATCACCGACGTGCCCGAATCCCACTGGTCGATTGATGACTATTACGATGCGGATAAGTCCAAGGCCGATAAGAGCTACTGCAAACGCGGTGGGTTTATGCCTGAGGTCGACTTCAATCCGATGGAGTTTGGTCTGCCGCCTAATATTTTGGAACTCACCGACAGCTCGCAATTGCTCTCACTGGTCGTCGCCAAGGAAGTCCTACAGGATGCCAATCTGCCAGACGACTACGACCGTGACCGCATCGGCATCACCCTAGGGATTGGCGGCGGTCAAAAACTAAGCCATAGCCTCAACGCACGCCTGCAATATCCTGTGCTGAAAAAAGTATTTAAAAGCAGTGGCCTGAACGATGAAGATAGCGAACTACTGATCAAAAAATTCCAAGATCAATATGTCCACTGGGAAGAAAACTCTTTCCCCGGCTCCCTTGGCAACGTGATTGCCGGACGCATCGCCAACCGTTTCGATTTAGGTGGGATGAACTGCGTCGTCGACGCCGCCTGCGCAGGCTCGCTTGCCGCCATGCGTATGGCGCTCACCGAACTGACCGAAGGTCGCAGCGACATGATGATCACCGGCGGTGTCTGTACCGACAACTCGCCTTACATGTATATGAGTTTCTCAAAGACACCCGCCTTTACCACCAACGAGCAAATCCAACCCTTCGATATCGACTCTAAGGGCATGATGATTGGCGAAGGCATCGGCATGGTCGCCTTAAAACGCCTCGACGATGCCGAGCGCGATGGCGACCGTATCTATGCGGTAATCAAAGGCGTTGGCGCATCATCGGACGGTAAATTTAAGAGCATTTATGCGCCGCGCCCCGAAGGCCAAGCCAAGGCATTAGAGCGCGCCTATGATGACGCTGGCTTTGCGCCGCACACCGTTGGCTTGATTGAGGCCCACGGCACAGGCACAGCCGCAGGCGATGTGGCCGAATTCAATGGCTTAACCTCAGTATTATCTAAGGATAATGAGCAGTTACAGCATATCGCCTTAGGCTCAGTTAAATCTCAGGTCGGTCATACTAAGTCCACCGCGGGCACAGCGGGTGTAATTAAGGCTGCATTGGCGCTGCACCATAAAGTCTTGCCGCCAACGATTAACGTTAGTCAGCCTAACCCAAAATTAAACATTACCCACTCGCCCTTTTATCTTAATACCGAGGCGCGCCCTTGGATCCAACGCAGTGACGATACGCCGCGCCGCGCAGGGATCAGCTCCTTCGGTTTTGGGGGCACTAACTTCCATTTAGTGCTCGAAGAATATCACCCCGAGCACGCGCGCGATGACGCCTATCGCCAACGCAGCGTGGCACAAAGCTGGCTGTTTGCCGCCGCCGATAAAACCGCGCTGCTGAGCGAGTTAAAAACCGCGCTGCAGCAAGCAACTGCGGCCAAAGCAGAACTTTCTGATGCCCATTTTGTTGCCTTTGCAAAAGCCTACGCCCTGCGTGAACT
>NZ_JTLE01000094.1:2360036-2365835 GCF_000798835.1 Shewanella sp. ZOR0012 | reverse complement strand
TCACCATAAAAAGAAAATAGTAAAGCCACTCACGAAGGAGTGGCTTTACTGTCGAACATCTAAAATTACTTGCCCGCGTTAGAAGCTTCTACGCGAGTTTTCAGTTTCTGGCCGGGACGGAAGGTCACGACACGGCGAGCGGAAATCGGGATATCCTCGCCTGTTTTTGGGTTCCTTCCCGGTCTTTGATTCTTATCCCTAAGGTCAAAGTTGCCAAAGCCAGATAACTTGACCTGCTCACCACTTTCAAGTGCGCCTCGAATTTCTTCAAAGAACGACTCAACCATCTCTTTGGCTACACGCTTGTTTATACCGAGTGTTTCAAAAAGATGTTCTGCCATTTCGGCTTTGGTAAGTGCCATACTTTAATCCCTCAACGATGCGTTGAACTCGGTCTTCAGGGCAGAAACAACTGAATCTACAGTTTCAGCGATCTCTTTTTCCTCAAGTGTACGAGTAGTGTCTTGTAATGTAAGTGCTATCGCCAAGCTCTTCTTGCCGGGCTCAACACCTTTACCTAAGTATACATCGAACAAGTTTATGCCAACCAACTGATTTTCGCCAACTTTTCTTATCAATTTCATTACATCGCCTGCAGATACACTTTCATCTACGACTACTGCGATGTCACGACGATTAGCCGGGAACTTAGATACAGCTTGGGCTAGCGGTAAACTGGTATGCAATAAAGCATCCAATTCCAACTCAAAAACGATGGTTTTACCATTGAGTCCAAAAGGCTTCTCCAAACTAGGATGGATAGCACCTATATGACCGATCACTCGATCATTTCTCAATATTTCAGCACATTGCCCTGGATGAAGAGCAGAATGCGTCGCTACTCTAAAGCTAAATTCTGATGCGGAAACTGTCAAGCCGATAATTGCTTCTAAATCACCTTTAAGGTCGAAAAAATCAACGGTTTTCGATTCCATTGACCAATGTTCGTCATTTTGAAGCCCTGTAATGACGCAACCGAGCATAGCTTGCTGTCTTACACCGGATTCTGCATGAATATCAGGAACAAAGCGCAGGCCAGTTTCAAAAAGTCTCACGCGACCCTGTTGACGACTTTGGTTGTAGCCAACCGCAGTCAATAATCCAGTGAACATCGACAACCGCATGGCCGACATTTCGCTAGAAATCGGGTTCGGTAACACCATGGCTTGCTCACCTGGGTGAACCAGATTTTGCAGCTTAGGATCGACGAAACTGTAAGTCACAGCTTCTTGGAAACCACGGGCCACTAACAGCGAACGAACGCGCTTGAGGCTTAAGTCGGTTTCTTTATGATCAGACATCCGCAGTGACGCCACGGGCGCAACGTTTGGAATGTTGTTGTAACCGTAGATACGGGCAACTTCTTCGATTAAGTCTTCTTCAATCGCCATATCGAAGCGGTAAGTGGCGGTGGTGACCTGCCAGCTCCCCTCACCTGCAACGACGCCGAAACCTAAACGTTCGAGGATTTCAACCACGTCGCTATCGGGAACATGGTGACCCAGAATTTTATCTAACTTGCTGCGACGCAATAGAATTTGCGCAGGCTTTGGTAAGTCAGCGTCAGATTTGGCTTCAACCACAGGACCCGCTTCACCGCCGCAAATATCCAGCACTAAGCGAGTCGCACGGTCCATAACTTTGTGCTGCATCTCAGGGTCAACACCACGTTCGAAACGGTGTGATGAATCGGTATGCAGACCTAAACGGCGTGACTTACCCATAATCGCTAACGGCGCGAAGAACGCACATTCAAGCAGTATGTCTTGGGTAGTGTCGCTCACACCCGAATATTCACCGCCAAACACACCAGCAAGGGCTAATGGACGCGCATCGTCGGCAATCACTAGAGTGTCGTTTGGAATAGTCACTTCGCTGCCATCGAGCAGGGTGATTTTCTCTTCACCATTACCTAAACGCACTTGGATATCGCCAGTCAGTTTGGCAAGGTCGAAGGCGTGCATCGGTTGACCGAATTCAACCAACACAAAGTTAGTGATATCCACGATAGGATCGATTGAGCGGATACCACTGCGACGCAGTTTTTCCTGCATCCATAATGGCGTAGCCGCTTTCACGTTCACATTCTTCACCACACGACCTAAGTAGCGTGGGCAAGCTGCGGTTTCTTTGACATTAATAGCCACTTTGGCATCAGTGCTTGGCGTCACGGCTTGCCACTGTGGCTCGGTTACCGCTTGACGGTTTAACACGCCAACTTCACGGGCCAAACCTACCATACCTAAGCAATCGGCACGGTTAGCGGTTAAATCCACTTCAATCACGGCATCATCAAGTTGGAGATACTCACGTAAATCCTTGCCTAATGGTGCATCTAATGGCAGTTCGATAATGCCATCGCTATCGATATCAATACCCAGCTCGCTGTATGAACACAGCATACCTTCTGAAGGCATACCACGCAGCTTAGCCTTCTTAATTTTAAAATCGCCTGGCAGTACGGCACCGACCATTGCTACGGCCACTTTTAAGCCTTGACGGCAGTTAGGTGCGCCACAGACGATATCGATAAGCTCACCGCTGCCGACACTGACTTTAGTCACGCGCAGTTTGTCTGCATCTGGGTGCTGGCCACACTCGACCACTTCACCAATCACAACACCGCTAAACTCTGCAGCCACGGCATCAACGCCATCAACTTCGAGTCCAGCCATAGTGATCTGGTGGGATAATGCTTCACGGCTAACGGCAGGATTGACCCACTCACGAAGCCAAGATTCGCTAAATTTCATGCTATACAGCTCCGTTATTTAAATTGCTTCAGGAAACGCAGGTCGTTTTCGAAAAACGAACGTAGATCGTTTACGCCGTAACGCAGCATTGTTAAACGCTCAACACCCATACCAAAAGCAAAACCAGAGTATTTTTCTGGATCAATGCCAACACTACGGAGCACATTTGGGTGCACCATACCGCAGCCTAACACTTCTAACCATTTGCCGTTTTTACCCATTACGTCCACTTCGGCTGAAGGCTCAGTGAAGGGAAAGTAAGAAGGACGGAAACGCACCTGCAAATCTTCCTCGAAGAAGTTACGCAGGAAATCATGCAACACGCCTTTTAATTCGGCGAAGTTAACGTTTTCATCGACCAGCAAACCTTCCACTTGGTGGAACATTGGCGTGTGAGTTTGGTCGTAGTCGTTACGATACACACGACCTGGTGAAATAATCCGCAATGGCGGCTTTTCAGTTTCCATAGTACGAATTTGCACGCCCGAGGTTTGGGTACGCAGCATCAGCTTAGGATTAAAATAAAACGTATCGTGGTCGGCACGCGCTGGGTGGTGCTCAGAGATATTCAAGGCGTCGAAGTTATGGAAATCATCTTCGATTTCAGGGCCTTGTTTTACCGAAAACCCTAATTCCCCAAAAAAGGTTTCGATACGTTCAATGGTGCGCGTCACTGGGTGTAAACCACCGATTTCGATAGTGCGACCAGGTAGCGTCACATCAATCTTTTCGGCAATTAATTTGGCTTCTAGCTCTGCACTTCTCAGGACGTCGATGCGCTCAGTTAATTTCTGTTGAATGGCCTGTTTCGCATCATTGACCGCCTGACCAAAAGCGGGTTTTTCTTCAGGACTTAAGCTGCCCATCATTTTCATCATGTCGGTGATCTTACCTTTCTTACCTAGGTAATCGACACGGATATCATCCAGTGCTTTTAGATCACTGGCCTGGTCAATAATGACTAAGGCTTGTTCTACGATCTCAGTTAACTGCTGCATTTTCTCTTCCACTGCATAGTCGCGCTTGATAAACAAGTGCTATGGGCGCCAAACTTTCAGGCTATTTCGGTGCTCAGGTTATCGGGCGTTAATGCCAGACGCTTTGCTAGCTATAACGAAATAAAAGGAGAGAAATTTTACGCGAGCGAGCGGCATATTACTAGGGCTTATTCGGGGTTTTTATCATGCAAATTCATGTGTTATCCCAACAAACCTTCCAAGTTGATCGCCTTGGAAAGACATTTGTCGATTTTTACAGCAGTCACGTGATCACGCACTAACCACTGGCGACACATGTAACTAAACTGTAAACTTATGTTTGTACCTTGCCAAAATTGCTGCAAAACAAACAAAAATGCCGCAATTGGACAACAATAATACAAGCAACAGCTTACTAAGCAGAAAAACATAAAGTCTATGGCAAATCGACCGATATCCATTTGGTCACAGCCCAATTTATCGAGGCGCTAATGAAAGAAGTTAAATTTCGCTGGATAGATCAATACCTTATCCACATGACCTTAAAAACCAAATTTGCAATTCTCGCCCTAGTTCCGATGTTTATGATTGTGGGATTAGCGGTATTTTTAAATACTCAGTTTAGGGATACCCTGCTTGAAAGCCATTTGCATGGGCTCCAAGACACTTCCCAGAAAATCAATCAACTCGCCGCCCAGATTTCTAGCAAGCTACCCGAGCAAGAGCGCCAAAATTTACCTAATCAGCTGAGCCAAGGCTTACAGAATGTTCAGATTGTTACAGTTTCTGAGGCTGATAGCCGCGCACAAACCCTTGCGCGCAGCGGCGGTGGTATTGATACCAGCAGTTCACCTAATCGGGCTGTTAGCTCGGTTAATGATCAAAATATGCTGACCATCATTCCAGTCGATGATCGTCAACTTAACGCCCTTTTAGCCGATGACAATATCTTAGTCTACAGCCTGATGGCAGTACTGTTATTCGTGCTCTTCCTGTTTAGCTACTACATCTCTACCTTCGTTGGCGGTGCACTCTATACCACAGTCATGGCACTCAAACGTGCCGCTTCGGGGGATTTGACTGGCCGATTAAACTTCTTCGAAGTCAAAGATGAATTCAGCATCTTAGCTATCAGTATCGACACGCTAGTCGAGCGCCAGCACAACTTGGTGAAGCAGATAGCAGAATCCACCAGCAAGATCCGCGAAGTGGTTTCATCTTTTAGAAGTACGGCTCAGCAAGGACAAGCCCTTGCGGTCAATCAACGTCACCACCTCGACTCCTTAGCCACGGCGATGGAAGAAATGACCGCTGCGGTAAAAGAAGTGGCGCGCAACGCCGAGCAATCCTCCGCCGAAACCCAAGAGGCGAATCAACAGGTTAATGCGGGTTCTAAGGATATTGAAACCACAGTAAGCGCAATTGATGTGCTGTCGGATGAGATTTCTGCTGCATCAAATGCGGTCAATACCCTCAACGACAACGCCAGTAAGATTGATGAGGTGGTTTCGACCATTAATGCTATCTCGCAACAAACTAACCTACTCGCGTTAAATGCCGCGATTGAAGCGGCGCGTGCCGGCGAACAGGGTCGCGGTTTTGCGGTAGTGGCCGATGAGGTACGAACCCTCGCTGGCCGCACGCAAGCTGCAACGGTAGAAATTAAAGCCATGATTGAGTCGCTGCAACAAGGCACACGTAACCTCACTCAAGTGATGTCTCGCACCGTGAGTCAAGCAAGTGAAGGCAAACAGCATGTACTGCAAACGGGTAAAGATCTCGAGTCGATTGCCCACCATAGCAGCCGCGTGTTCGAAATGAGTGTGTTGATTGCCACGTCTGCGGAAGAACAATCGGCCGTAGCTAACGAAATCGCGACCAATCTGATGGAAATTCGCAATCAATCCCACGATGTCGAGCAATCGGCGAACCAATCGGTATCGGGTTGTGATGAGTTGCAAGCCACCGCGGGACAATTGGACCAGCTGATGGTGGGTTTAAAAATCTAATCGTTGAAGAGCTAAGCAACAAGGGAGCCAAGCACCCTTGTTGCTTAAATAACGAATCGT
>NZ_JTLE01000094.1:2358693-2360026 GCF_000798835.1 Shewanella sp. ZOR0012 | reverse complement strand
GGCCGGATATATGGGTGCAATGAACTCTTCTCAAAATCGTTATCGAATGTCTTGCAAACCGGATGGGTCCATATATGCCAAAAAGCGGCCATGGGGCGGACGGTCGTCTCGCAAACCTCCATGGCTCACCTATTTAGCGTTGGCGTAATCTGTAAGTTTTAAAAAGAAATACGCAGCATGTTTTGGGACAGTTTCCTAGTTGAAGCCTTAACTCTAACTCGTCAGTTTCGGATAAAAATTTCTATGGATTAACGCCAAGTACTATAGCAGTTTGTAAGTTGCGTGTTACTGCGCCTTGTTTGCCTTTAGTCGTGATAGAAAGCCTCAGACACATAGAAATCGCAGAAAGATTTGATATCTTCCTTATTGTCGGACTCGATAGCTCTGGCTCGCAGTTTATAGCCACGCACAATTCGGCTGTTGTTTTCAATGGCGAACTGAATCATCAAATCATTGCTGCTTAAATCAAGCTTCTCTAATTCAGATTTAGCTGACTCCGCATTACTTTCAGTGAAAAAACTTTCCTTCATTTGCATATCTGGCTCAATAAGCAATTCTCTATGTTCGCACAGCAATTTCTCTTCAGTTGCTTCCGCATGAAGAGAGAACAAGATGGCTATGACAGCTAAAAACTTCATCACAGCTCCCTAGGCATAACGTTCGGTTCAACCGCAGTTTGTAAGCGCGAAGCGCTGTAGCGGCGTTGCAACCGCTTGTTATGGGTGGTGAATCTCATTTTCCCTGACCTCAATGTCCCCATTTTTTTCTGTTTCTACAACGTAAGGCGGGTTAGGCTCAAACTTAATTACAGATACAACAGACCCACATAGACCGGCGTGGCGTCCAAATGCAACCACGACATAGTCATTCATTAAAAATTTCACACCTGCAATCTGTTCGCCACCAAGCCATCTATTATGAAGATCACGTGCTACGTTCATGTATTACTCCATAACGCTAAGCACAGTTGCAAAATATTTGGCACTATATTTTGTCAATTGATGCGCATTGTTATAAATCAGTATGACGCGAAAGGTTAAGAAACTCTTCACCAACTTTATCGGAATACTGTTTAGCAATTTCCATAATGACAATACTATCTATGGATGGATTAAGTAGAAGTAAAGTACATGTTACCTGCATTAAACTAATTGCCGTTGCGTGTGCAGGGTCTACCATACCTGAATTACTTTGGCCAACAACAAGTATATCTTCTTTACATTCAGCAAGAGCTAATCGATTTCGCAAACCTTTAGAACCAGAACAATAAATCCGGCCACCCAATATAAATCAATAACATAATGCACTTTATGTTTGCCTACAACTTGTCCGA
>NZ_JTLE01000094.1:2357925-2358683 GCF_000798835.1 Shewanella sp. ZOR0012 | reverse complement strand
GATGAGTTAACGCAAAAGTTCGCCAAAGGTGAGTTAGTTGAAGCGCATGAGGTCAGCAGATTAAAGCATTCAATCGCCATTTACCGTAGCCGTTTATGTGATATCAGTTGGTTTATGCGCTGCCTCAACGAACCCATTGCAAGGCAAGCAAATCAAGAAGATAACTGCACAGGCAGGTTCTGGGAAGGTCGGTTTAAATCTCAGGCCTTACTGGATGAAGCCGCCGTGTTAGCCTGTATGACTTACGTCGATTTAAATCCGATTAGATCACAACTCGCTGATACACCTGAACAATCTGACCATACCAGCATTCAGCTACGTATTCGGGCTGCATTAAAAGGTGAGCAGCCGAGCAATCTACTGCCTTTTATTGGCAACGAGTGCGATAACCAACCCAATGGCATTGCATTTTCCTTAACGGATTACCTTCAATTGGTGGATGATACAGGCCGAATCATTCGCAATGATAAACGTGGATGCATCAGCGAAAGTAGCGCCAAGATACTGGAACAGATTAAATATTCCCCATGACAATTGGCTCAAGCTGACAACCGAATTTGGCAAGCTATTTCATGGTCCAGTGGGCACCTTGCAAGAACTGACCGATTACTGCGAACACTTAGAAAAGCGACGACGGCATTTTGCTAAATGCTGCCAGCACTTTAACAGTAACTGACAACTGCTTATATCACTTCAAAAGCCTCATCCAGAACACATTCCAAGCACTATGGGCCAATTTACTTCATCTTAAATACCTA
>NZ_JTLE01000094.1:2353621-2357915 GCF_000798835.1 Shewanella sp. ZOR0012 | reverse complement strand
AAAAGAGCTCGGCATTACGGATGTACACAGTGGACTCACCCCGGCCGATAAACTCTCGCTAGTGAATAAGTTACAGCAATCCAATCCTGTGGTGATGTTCGGTGATGGCATAAATGACGCACCAGTACTCGCTGGCGCCGATTTATCCGTGGCCATGGGCAGCGGTAGTGCAATTGCCAAAAACAGTGCCGATCTTATTTTGCTTGGCGATCACCTCTCCCGCTTCACCCAAGCGGTGAGGGTTGCTAAACTGACCACACTAATTATTCGCCAAAATCTCGCTTGGGCATTAGGTTACAACGCGCTCATTTTACCTTTAGCGGTAACCGGCCATGTTGCACCTTATATTGCCGCTATCGGCATGTCGACAAGCTCACTGATTGTTGTGGGTAACAGTTTGAGATTATTACGAATTAAAATATAACAATAAAATAGGCTTAGCTAATGAGCATCATTTATGTACTTATCCCTATTGCGATGATCTTTGTGTTGATCGCTGTAGCCGTGTTCTTTTGGGCGGTAAAATCCGAACAATTCGATGATTTAGACCGCCAAAGTGTCTCAATTCTATTCGATGAAGATGCCGACAAACCTAATCCTGCGAGCATCAAGCAACAGGAATCTCAAGACAAAGGCATGCCTCAGTGACTGGCACTGTGATTGAATACAATGTAATGGGTGCGTTTCTCGTTGGTCTAATGGGAGCCGCTCACTGCTTTGGCATGTGTGGTGGCCTTGTTGGCGCCTTTTCCTCTCAGCTTGCTAATCCTAAGCAAGGAAACCACTTAGCCCATCAACTCACTTACTTATTAAGTTATAACCTTGGCCGGATTGTCAGTTATACCTTCGCGGGCGCTTTAGTCGGCGGTTCATCTGCCATGCTTGGGCACTTATTTGAGCTAGATAGCTACCTATTAATTCTCCGGATCATCGCCGGCGTCATGATGATTGCAACCGGGCTTTACATTGCAAAAATTTGGATCGGAATAGTACAAATTGAACGCCTTGGTCAGATATTGTGGCGTTATTTGAAACCCATAGCACAACGTCTGGTGCCAATCACTACGCCAATGCAAGCCATCACCGCGGGATTGATATGGGGATGGCTGCCCTGCGGACTGGTATATAGCACCTTAACTTGGTCTGTAGCGGCAGGTTCTGCCAGTCAAGGCGCCTTGATTATGCTGGCATTTGGTTTGGGTACACTCCCTGCACTACTCAGTGCAGGATTGGCGGCCAAACGCTTAGCCAATTGGGTGCAGCAAAAAACCGTTAGATTATTGAGTGGCTTACTTTTAATTGCTTTTGGTGCACAAACTTTATATATCGCCCTGTCGCAGCTAAACTAGCCCAAGCGAATGAATTGGTTTAACATGGCTGCAGTGGATTAACTTGAGAACCGACATGACAATAGAGCAGAATAAAAACCGTCGTCCCGCCGCCAGTGGGTGCGCAATTCATTGTCACGATTGCAGTATGGGAACCCTTTGTATCCCATTCACCCTCAATGCAAATGAACTCGATCAACTCGATGACATTATTGAGCGTAAGAAACCTATTCAAAAAGGCGAACAGATTTTTAAATCGGGTGATCCTTTAAAATCACTCTTTGCGATCCGCTCAGGCACCATAAAAAGTTACACTATCACCGAACAAGGCGATGAACAGATCACTGGCTTTCATTTAGCGGGAGATGTCATTGGTTTTGATGGTATTCATGCACAATCTCATCAAAGTTTTGCACAAGCCTTAGAAACCTCCATGGTGTGTGAAATACCCTTCAATATTCTCGATGAACTTTCAGGCACAATGCCTAAATTACGCCAACAAATCATGCGCTTAATGAGTAATGAAATCATGAGCGATCAAGAAATGATTTTGCTGCTCAGTAAGAAAAATGCAGAAGAACGCCTCGCTGCATTTATCAGTAATCTCGCTAACCGCTTTGGTAATCGAGGTTTTTCTGCCAAAGAATTTCGCTTGACCATGACACGTGGGGATATTGGTAATTACTTAGGCCTTACCGTTGAAACCATCAGTCGCTTGTTAGGCCGCTTCCAAAAATCTGGGTTAATCGAAGTAAAAGGAAAGTACATCATTATCGTTGATTATAATGAACTTAATCTTCTAGCGGGTAATGCCAGAATTGCCAGATAAGCTTCATCATTAATCATGCGTTTTTGGCGCTAGGCACTGGTTTTCAAAAGAGTTTTGATCTAGAACAATACAGATAATTGCCAAAGGCTCATGATGAATATGAGCCTATGACTAAAGGAACAAGTTATGAAGGATTATCAAAAAATACTGGTCGTTGTCGATCCTACGACAGAACATCAAGTGGCACTCGCTCGAGCGGTTACCTTAGCCAGTAAAAGTAACGCCCATGTGACTGTGTTTCTTTCGATTTTTGACTTCTCCTATGAAATGACATCGATTCTATCGAGCCAAGAGCGCGAAGCCATGCGCCAAGGCGTGATTGATCAACGTTTAGCTTGGATACAAGATCTGCTGTCAGCCTATAACCACCTACAACTTAATATTGATACGCAAGTTATTTGGCACAACCGCCCCTTTGAAAGCATTATTAACCATGCCATTTCAGGGCAATATGATCTGATTGTTAAAGGCACCCATGCTCATGATAAATTAAAAGCGGTGATCTTTACTCCGACGGATTGGCATTTAATGCGTAAAGCCCCTGTTCCTGTATTAATGGTCAAAGATCATGATTGGCCTGAAACCGGTAAAATTCTCTGTGCGGTAAATGTGGCAACTGAGGATACCGATCATCAAATGCTTAATGGCAAAATTATTGAACATGCGAAGGATTTAGCCGCAAAATTTGCCGCCGAAGTTCACTTAGTCAATGGCTATCCAGGCACACCGGTAAATCTTGCCATTGAACTCCCCGATTTTGATGCACAAACCTACAACGACACCATTCGCCTACAACACGAACAAAGAGTGCAATACCTGGCTAATGCCTATGGTATCGATACACTCCATTGCCATGTGAGGGAAGGATTGCCAGAGGATGTGATCCCAGAGCTTGCTGAGCAGCTCGATGCTGAATTAGTTATTTTAGGTACAGTCGGTCGTACAGGCTTTTCAGCAGCACTCATTGGCAACACAGCAGAACATGTTATCGATAGTATCAATTGTGATTTATTAGCTATCAAACCTGATGGTTATAAATCACCGCTTGAAGAGGCGTAACGCACGCCGCTCTTTACCCCGCCGTCGATAGCTGGAATAATACGCGCCCTGAAACTGAGTTACTGGGCGCTTTTTTTATGTTGGAAGCTATGTCTGAAGTTACGGCGAGTCAAATGCCTGAAGAATTATCAAAAAAACAAATTACCCGTCTGAATAAATTACAGAAGCGTCTTCGTCGTGAAGTGGGTAGTGCTATC
The DNA here is from genome assembly GCF_000798835.1 of Shewanella sp. ZOR0012. Lineage (NCBI taxonomy): Bacteria > Pseudomonadati > Pseudomonadota > Gammaproteobacteria > Alteromonadales > Shewanellaceae > Shewanella > Shewanella sp. ZOR0012. The sequence continues at coordinate 2,354,502 of NZ_JTLE01000094.1, read as the reverse complement.
GCCGACTACAACATGATTGAAGATGGTGACCGAGTCATGTGCTGCCTAAGTGGCGGTAAAGACAGCTATGCTATGCTGGATATTCTGCTCAATCTACAACAGCGCGCGCCTGTACAGTTCGAAATTATTGCCGTTAATTTAGATCAAAAGCAGCCAGGTTTCCCTGAAGATATACTGCCTGCCTATCTAGATAGCCTTAATATTCCCTATCACATTCTTGAAAAAGACACTTACTCGATTGTGAAGGAGAAAATTCCTGAAGGCAAAACCACTTGCTCACTGTGCTCTCGCCTGCGTCGTGGCACTCTCTATGGTTTTGCTCAACGAATTGGCGCAACCAAGATAGCTCTAGGTCATCACAGAGACGATATTATTGAAACGCTATTCCTCAATATGTTTTATGGCGGCAAGATGAAAGCCATGCCACCTAAGTTGCTCTCAGACGATGGCGCAAACGTGGTTATTCGCCCACTTGCGTACTGTCGTGAAAAGGATTTGGAAGAATACGCACAGCTTAAAAAATTCCCCATTATTCCTTGTAATCTCTGTGGCTCTCAGGAAAACCTCAAGCGTCAAGCGGTGAAAGACATGCTCAATCAGTGGGATAGACTATATCCTGGCCGTATTGAAACCATTTTCACTGCTATGCAAAATACTGCACCTTCACAGGGTGTTGACCGTGACCAATTTGACTTTGTATCGTTGAAACGCGATCCCAACGCGCCGATGAAGGGGGATGTGGCCGAAGCCGAACTGCCCGCCTTTGATTTTCTCGATATTGCTAACAACGGCCATATCGATTTAGATGCGGCAAAACGCATCAATATCGTCAACGTGTACGAAGCGTAAATGCGACAAGCATAAAAAAGCCCACTGACGTG
>NZ_JTLE01000094.1:2351063-2353611 GCF_000798835.1 Shewanella sp. ZOR0012 | reverse complement strand
TGGAGCTAGACGGGATCGAACCGTCGACCTCTTGCATGCCATGCAAGCGCTCTCCCAGCTGAGCTATAGCCCCAAACTTATTAAACCACATTTAAGTGCACTACAAGCATTTGCTCGTCTGTGTCTCAACTGCGAGGCGCATTCTATGCAGCGCACCTAAATGTGTCAACTCGTTTTTTAGGAATTTATTCTATCTGCTACAAATTCAATCGCTTTGGATATTCTTTGCTCAGAGCGTGCCTTTCCTATTAAGAATAAGGTGATATCTAAGCCTGGAGACTGCCCTGCTCCGGTCACAGCGACACGTAATGGCATCCCCACTTTACCCATACCCACTTCTAATTCCGCAGCGGTGGCTTCAATCGCTTGGTGGATACCTTCAACGGTCCACTCCGGTAATGCCGCTAGCTTTTGTTGCACTAATTGTAATGGCTCAAGTGCCACACCACGTAAATGCTTTTTCGCCTGCTCGGCATCGAACTCAGCAAAATCTTCATAGAAGTAACGGCTAGATACAGCTAACTCTTTTAACGTTTTGGCACGTTCAGCTAATGCTGTCACTACAGCTGATAAAGCTGGACCATTTGAGGTATCAATCTTTTGATCGTCCATATGCCACTGTAAGTGGGAAGCCACATATTCAGGATCAAGCGTCTTAATATAGTGTTGGTTTAACCAAACCAGTTTTTCGGTATTAAAGGCTGAAGGGGCTTTGTTAATATCATCTAACTTAAAGTACTGCTTCATTTCCTCTAAAGAGAATACTTCTTGATCGCCATGTGACCAACCTAAACGTACTAAATAGTTAAGCAGTGCTTCAGGCAGATAACCATCATCACGGTATTGCATCACGCTTACCGCACCATGGCGCTTAGACAGCTTGGCACCATCATCCCCTAAGATCATCGATACGTGGGCGTATTCAGGAATAGGTGCACCCAATGCTTTAAGGATGTTGATTTGGCGTGGCGTGTTGTTGATATGGTCTTCACCACGCACTACACAGGTAATCCCCATATCCCAATCGTCTACCACTACACAGAAGTTATAGGTAGGTACACCATCGGTACGAGCAATGATCAGATCATCTAACGCGTCGTTTGAGAATTCGATACGGCCACGAACATGGTCATCAAATACCACTGAACCACCGATAGGGTTTTTAAAACGTACAACAAAAGGCTCATCAGTATCACGCGCCGGCAAGTCACGGCAGCAACCATCGTATTTTTGTGCTTCACCATTTGCCGCTTGTGCTTCTCTTAACGCATCGATACGTTCACGCGAGCAATAACATTTATAGGCAGTGCCCTGCTCTAACATTTGCGCGATGATTTCGTTATAACGATCAAAACGCTTAGTTTGATAGTACGGGCCCTCATCCCACGTTAGACCTAACCAGTTCATGCCCTCTAAAATGGCATCACAAGCGGCCTGAGTAGAACGCTCAATATCCGTATCTTCGATACGTAAAACAAACTCACCGTTATTGGCACGGGCTTGTAACCAAGAATAAAGTGCAGTACGGGCACCGCCCACGTGCAAAAAGCCTGTTGGGCTAGGGGCAAAACGCGTCTTAGTTGTCATAGTGGGACACTAACCTATATAAAGTCGTCTAGATAAAGACAATCACGATAAAAAGTGGGCTTATTCTAGCAGCCTAAGTCAGCGCTGCAAATGGAACATATCCGCTGATAATACAGATAACACAAAAGTCGATGTATTAATTCGATATAGATATCGCTAGCTGACCAATCATAATAGAAACTAAACGCGCTCACTCACCTCGACTCAGGATCATAAATGTATACCAACGCTGTTGAACTCATGCCCTATAACCGACCTAAAAATCCATCGTCTCGTCGATATAGAAAACCTGATAAAGTTTAGTGGTTATTTGTGCGGTAATATTCACTATGGGCTGATATACAAAGCTTGCTTAAATCACTCAATCTTAAATTGCCCAATAAAGTAACACTTTAAATGAGCCCGTGATTAACATTAAGTCAATGCGAACAAAAATAGCGCGACCAATGCTTTTTTCATTAAAAAGCGTTGACACTCGATCGAACCTCCCTATAATACGGCTCCACACAGCAGAGGTCGCTTAGCTCAGCTGGGAGAGCACCTCCCTTACAAGGAGGGGGTCACTGGTTCGATCCCAGTAGCGACCACCATGTGTTAAATGCAAATTTAATCATGGTATACAAGTTGTTATATGCCCGGGTCGCTTAGCTCAGCCGGGAGAGCACCTCCCTTACAAGGAGGGGGTCACTGGTTCGATCCCAGTAGCGACCACCATACTCTTCAGTATTGATTTACCCCGGGTCGCTTAGCTCAGCCGGGAGAGCACCTCCCTTACAAGGAGGGGGTCACTGGTTCGATCCCAGTAGCGACCACCATATTTTTAGAATGACATTAAAGTTTGTATTGAAAGAATTCCGGTCGCTTAGCTCAGCCGGGAGAGCACCTCCCTTACAAGGAGGGGGTCACTGGTTCGATCCCAGTAGCGACCACCATATACTTCTCATCCACTGTGTCGTCATTC
>NZ_JTLE01000094.1:2345940-2351053 GCF_000798835.1 Shewanella sp. ZOR0012 | reverse complement strand
AAAATAGGCGTTACGCCGCGCTCTTTTCATCGAAAAGTCTTGCCGAGTTGCAGTGAAGTCGGTAATTTCTACCCCTTACGATTTTAGGATCTTAGGTAACCACTAAAACCATGCCTCATATTAGTATGCGCGGCTTACCCCAGGCAGTCGTTGCAGAGCTTAGCCAAACATTACTGCAGTCTTTGGCGGCTATATGTAAAGGTAAAGCAGAGAGTTTTACATTAGATTGGATCCCCAGCATCAGTTACCGTAATGGTAGAATTGATCAGCGTTTTGTCCAAATCGAATTGCTTTGGTTTCCGGTAGACCCTGATATTCATCTTAAAGTAGAACAAACAATCAGGCTGGCAGTGACAGAAGCCTACCCAGAATTAACACAGATTGCTGTGATGTTTTTGTCACTGACCCCAAGCGCTTCCTATCGGGGTGGTCAGCATGTTTAAAGGAGGATGCCTTGCTAGATAAGCTTGGTGGAATAGCCGTTCAACCCGAGGCTTTAACGTGGTTGCTTACGCCATGCCGATTTAAGGCAGAGTTACTTACTCGCATCGAAAATGCCAAGAACAGCATCTACATCGCTGCACTCTATTTAGAAGATGATGAAGCAGGGCGGGAGATTTTACAGGCCTTGATGACGGCGAAGGCTAAAAATCCTGCGTTGGATATCAAAATTTTGGTCGATTTTCACCGTGCTAGACGTGGCTTGATTGGCCATAAGGGTGATAGCGGTAATTATTTGATGTACCGCAAAGTGATGGCTGAAGCTGAATATCCTATCGAGATTATGGGCGTACCAGTTAAATCCCGTGAGTTTATGGGTGTATTACACCTTAAAGGCTTTGTAATTGATGATGCCGTGATTTATAGCGGCGCAAGTCTTAATAATATCTATCTACAGCAAAACGATAAATACCGTTTCGACCGCTACCATGTGATTGAGTCAGCAGAGCTTGCACGCAGCATGCGGGCAATGATCCAACGTTATATCATTGCCGATCCAGCAGTGACATCGCTTACTCAAGATGCGCAGCAGGAAGTGTTACCGCCTAAAACCGATGTGCGCAGCTTTAAATTACGTTTGTCACAGGCACAGTACGAGTTTAACGCAACTCGAACGGGTAATCGGGTAACACCATTACTTGGCTTAGGCCGTAAACATAATTTATTGAATAAAGCGGTTATTGCGATGGTTGAGGAGTCAAAAGATAGACTCTTTATCTGCACACCTTACTTTAACCCTCCTTATATTTTGGTCCGCGCCTTAGCTAAACATCTGCGCAACGGCAAACGGATTGATATTGTCGTCGGCGATAAAACGGCGAATGACTTTTATATTCCGCCTGAGCAAGATTTTTCCACCATCGGTGCCTTGCCGTATTTATATGAACAGTCGCTGCGTAAATTTGCCAAACGTCAGCAGTGGGCGATTGATAATGGCCAACTCAATATTCATCTGTGGAAGCATGGGATCAACAGTTACCACCTCAAAGGTATCAGTGCCGATGGGCGTAAGCATTTGATCACAGGCTCAAATCTAAACCCTAGAGCATGGGCGTTGGATTTAGAGAATGGGCTCTTGATCCACGATGAAACGGGTAGCTGGAAGGCGCAATTTGAGGCCGAGCAAGCGCATATTCTTGAGCATACACAGAGGTTATATCACTATAGCCAAGTGGATACTTTGCAAAGCTATCCCGATCCGGTGAAGAAGATTATGAATCGTATTAGAAGATTAAAAGCAGATTTTTTACTAAGACGGATCCTGTAATCGATAAGCATCAGAAAAACAAAAGCCCACGTAAGTGGGCTTTGTTATTTTGATAGAGAACCTCAGGTTTTTTGCGGCAATAGTGTTTGATGGGTATCATTTTGATCTCGCGCATAATGCAAGGCCACAATCACTAAAAGCACCATCAGCGCGCTCAGTAAACCGATACTTAACTGGCCTCCCATAGGGACGAGCGACATAGTTAATGCCGCCAGCCCTGCGCCAAAGTTTTGTAAACCACCGAGCAAAGCCCCCGCAATGCCCGCTTGACGCGGAAAAGGTTCTAACGCAGCCGAGGTTAATGTCGGAAATAACATGCCGGCGCCGCTGAAAAATAAAATTGAGCCTATCAACAAACTCCAGCCTACAACCAGTTGAAACAACCCAGGGATCAACATAAACAATGCGCCAGCACCGAGCAAGGCAACACCTTGAAATACGGTTCGTTGTGCTTGTTTTTGTCTTCCTGCTACCAGTGCACCGAGTAAATAGCCGGGGATAGGCGCCACAAAATAGCAGCTCACCATAAAAGATGAGAGTTGCAAATATTGGCCATAGAGCACGCCCGCAATGGCTTCAAAGGCGGCAATCCCCGCAAAGGTGGCGATTAATGAAAATAGATATGCCCTAAAGCTGCGGTGGCGTAGCACATGGCGATAGGAGGCTAACACTGGTTGTTGTTCTCGTTTGTCTTTTGGTAAAGACTCTTTAAAACCAAAACAAAGCAGTAGCCAAACAAAGACGCCAAACCCAAATAACACCCAGTAAACGGCTTGCCAACCTAAGTAGGCTGAAGCAAGGCTCCCTAAGAAGGGCGCCACCAAGGGTAAAAACACCACCGCCATGGACACATAGCTATTAAATTTAACTAAGTTATCGCCAAAGTAATGATCCCTAGGAATGCTGCGGCACAGCGCGCCGGCACTGGCTGTGCCTAGGCCTTGAAGCAGACTCGCGCAAATTAACTGATTAAAGCTTGTGGCTTGTGTGGCAATTAACGCGCCAATCATAAAGATCCCAATACCAACCAACAGTGGGAGTTTTCGCCCATAGCGGTCAGATAATGGGCCATAGATAAATTGACATAAACCGTAGGCGAGCAGATAACAGGCCATGACTGCTTGTAGCTTGCTTGCATCGACGGCTAAACCTTGGGCAATCAGCGGGAGTGCTGGCACAAAAATCGTTTGGGCCATCTGTCCACAGGCCACCATAAAGACCAGCATAAAGAGCAATCGAGTGGTACTTCCTGCTGATGAAGCCGACGTTTTTGATGAGATTAAAGACGGTTTTTCGCCTGACATCATAATTCCGTAAAAAAGCACAGTTGAACAATGGCGCGCATCTTACGCCCAAAATTGAGTAGTTCAATGGCTAATCGTCTTGATTTTTAGGAATATTTTTTCATCCAACACATAAGTTTTTCTATGCTTTTATGGCTGTAAAACTAAGCTTACACTTGGTGTTTATCTTGTTAATCAGGTTTTATAATTGATAAAGGGTGGATTCTTAAGTCAACAATATAACGCGTTTATTTACATGGGTTTTGATCAATAACGAGATATTCGTAGCAGAGAAATTGAATGGAGAGAAAACCTCTCCATTTTGGCAAGCGCGGTTTGGGCTGAAATATGATGACGCGATATTAATTTTGCAGTGTTTCTAAGCCTGTTAATATCTGGTAACCCGCGGTTACCCGTGGCGGCACTGGATAATTTTTATTACTCAATAACACCAATGCCAGCTTTTTAGCTGGAATATAAGCCACATACGCAGCAAAACCACCCGTTGAGCCAGTCTTATTTATCCAGACATTTTGCTGTGGCGCTTGAGGTGGTGTAATGGCTTTCACTGGCATGCTGCCAAACACTACATCTTGAGTATGTCCAGTGAGGAGCTTATCAAGGGCAATCGGATACGGATATTGCTCCCAAATCATCGCTTGAGTCATCATGCCGACATCAAAATAGCCCGTATGGGTGGCATCAATGGCACGTTGCAACCTTGCAGGCACCGCATGCTGCTGCATATTGGTTTCAACAAAACGGAGCAGATCTACAACCGTCGTTTTTATTCCGTAGGCCTCATCGGCTAACACACCGGGATTGAGGCGTACTGGCTGATCTTGCTTATTGTAGCCTTGGGCGTAGTCAGTCATTTTATTGGTTGGAACCATAAAATAGCTGTTTGTCATGCCAAGTTGTCGAAAGAGAGTTTGCTCTACGGCCTCAGGAAAACCTTGACCAAGCTGCTTTGCCGCGATCACACCGAGAAGACCAATGCTGGGATTGGCATAATTGCGGTGAGTACCTGCGGCATAAGCTGGTTGCCAGGCTTTTAAATAGCTTATTAACTCAGCATTATTGGTTATATTATCAGGGACCTGCATGGGCAGATTTCCCGCTGTATGGGTGGCTAAATGAATGAGATTGATCTGGTCAAAATGGCTACCGGTTAATTCAGGCAGATATTGGCTTACCTTATCTGTTAGCGTCAGTTTACCCTCAAGTTGAGCGTATGTTGCGAGGGTCGCGGTAAAGGTTTTACTGATAGAACCAATCTCAAATAGGGTATTTTCATTCACCTTTTCCCCTGTCTTTTTTGAACTGACACCATAAGGATAAAAGTACTGTTGCCCGTTCATACTGATCCCGATCACCACCCCAGGGATCCCATATTCGTTCATTAAAGGATTAACAGTAGAATCGATAAGGGCTTCTATAGCCTGGGCATTCGGAGGGAAGCTGACGCCCCGTTGTGGCGCGGCATTTACCATTAATGGTGTCACTGCTAGCAATATTCCGCCAAAAATGATCGAGCCTACGTTGTGTGAACTGAATGGTATAGACAATAAAGCGAAGCGGGTGAGCTTTACCGCTTGCAAGATAGACGTGGGCATATAATTCCTTGCATTTTTGTTGGGGCCTGCAAATGGCACTGATTCAACATAGATTGATGGATGAAAGATTTAGCACGATTTAAATCAGATTGGCTACAAATTTAGCCTAAGCGGTTTTGATCTTCGGCGATCGTTTAGCAAAGCGTAACCAATTAGTTGGCCTATGGCAGCATTCTTTTCGGTACGCAGCCTTTTCTACAATGTTTATGCCCCAAAGTGTGTTTCGGCTCGTTATCTCAATCGAAAATACCTACTCTTGTTACCATACAAATTCTCATCTAGTTACCTATGTTTGGCCCTACCGCGAAGTGGCTAATAATGTATGGCTATACAGTCATATTTAAATTTAGATACTTTGGTGTGATTTTAAGACAATATCAGTGCGCATTAATTTCATCTGTAGCAAATAAAAAACTATAAAATCAAATAATTATAGTGACTTAGTT
>NZ_JTLE01000094.1:2335901-2345930 GCF_000798835.1 Shewanella sp. ZOR0012 | reverse complement strand
TATGACATCGTTGTCCCATCCAACCATTTCCTCGCTAAACAGATTAAGGCCGGTGCATTCAAGCCACTAGACCGCTCTAAACTCACCAATTTTAAAAACCTCAATGCTGACCTGATGAAGCTGTTAGAGAAGGCTGATCCAGGTAACCAATATGCAGTCCCTTATCTGTGGGGAACGAATGGTATTGGTTACAACATCAATAAAGTGAAAGCGGCTGTGGGTGAAGATGCACCATTAAATTCTATGGAGCTGATCTTTAACCCAAAATATGCTGAAAAAATCTCTAAATGTGGCTTTGCCATGTTAGATTCGGCCGATGATATGGTGCCACAGGCGATGATTTATCTTGGGCTCGATCCTAACAGTACTAAGGCCGAAGATTACGAAAAAGCCGGTGAGTTACTCGAAAAGATTCGTCCCTATGTGACGTATTTCCATTCATCACGTTATATCTCTGATCTCGCCAATGGTGATATTTGCGTGGCTTATGGTTTCTCTGGTGATGTGTTCCAAGCTGCTGCCCGCGCCGATGAAGCGGGTAATGGCAATAAGATTGGTTACTCTATTCCTAAAGAAGGCGCCAACCTGTGGTTTGATATGTTAGCCATCCCAGCAGACGCCACTAACGTGGAAAATGCTCACAAGCTTATCAACTACTTACTTCGCCCTGAGGTGATTGCACCTATCTCTAACTATGTGGCTTACGCAAATCCTAACGATCCTGCACAGCCCTTAGTCGATGAAGCGATTCGCAATGACCCAGCGATTTATCCACCAAAAGAAGTATTAGATAAATTGTATATTGGCGAAATTCGTCCATTGAAAATCCAACGTGTATTAACTCGCGTCTGGACCAAAGTGAAATCTGGCCAATAATCGACATGGGGCAAGCACAGCTTGCCCCTTTTGATAAACAAGACAATGGCTGCTCCTTTGGACATTAAGTCTTCAAGATTAAATCTCTATTCATTAATTCATTGTGTAAATCTCAAGTGTTGAATGTGTTATCACATCAATACTCGGGTGGAGAAGTACTATGGCAAGCACCTCGGGCGTCACCAATAAACCCACTACAAAGACGCAAGAAAAAGTCCTGCTTAAGATTGAGCGGGTCAGTAAGCTGTTTGATGATGTGCGTGCAGTTGACGACGTATCATTGACGATCAATAAAGGCGAAATTTTTGCCTTACTTGGAGGCTCAGGCTCGGGTAAGTCTACCTTGTTGCGTATGCTCGCGGGGTTCGAAAGACCGACCTCTGGGCGGATTTTTCTCGATGGTGAAGATATTACCGATCTACCGCCTTATGAACGTCCGATCAATATGATGTTTCAATCCTATGCGCTATTTCCCCATATGACAGTGGCACAAAATATCGCCTTTGGTTTAAAGCAAGACAAGTTACCGAAAGCTGAAATTGAGCAACGCGTACAGGAAATGCTCAAGTTGGTACATATGGAGCAATACGGGAAGCGTAAACCGCATCAGCTTTCTGGTGGTCAGCGCCAACGGGTCGCCCTTGCTCGATCTTTGGCAAAACGTCCGAAATTATTATTGCTTGACGAGCCAATGGGTGCACTAGATAAAAAACTACGTACTCAGATGCAGTTAGAAGTGGTTGAAATCCTCGAACGTGTTGGTGTGACCTGTGTGATGGTGACCCATGATCAGGAAGAGGCCATGACCATGGCGGGCCGGATCTCGATTATGAGTGATGGTTGGATAGCTCAAACCGGCTCTCCTATGGATATCTACGAGAGTCCAAATAGTCGCATGATTGCCGAATTTATCGGTTCAGTGAACCTCTTTGGCGGTGAGATTGAAGTGGATGAAGTTGACCATCTCATCATAAAACCCAATGATTTAGTACAGCCTTTCTATGTGGGTTACGGGGTAACCACCAGTGTTGAAGAAAAACACGTATGGCTCGCTGTCCGCCCTGAGAAAACCATTATCAGCCGTGAACAACCTGAAGGTGAATACAACTGGGCTAAGGGCATAGTGCATGATATTGCCTATTTAGGTGGGATCTCGGTGTACTACATTCGCCTTGAAAATGGTCAGATTGTGCAATGCAGTATGACAAACCGTGAACGCCGCGCCGACCATGCAACCTGGGATGATGAAGTGTTTATCAGTTGGGAGGACACCAGTGGCGTGGTGTTAAGATCATGAAGATAAAGTCCAAACTTAAATGGCTTAAAGGACGCTTCTGGACGATAAGTCTACCTTATACTTGGCTATTGCTGTTCTTCGCCTTGCCCTTTGCCATTGTCCTTAAAATTAGTTTCTCTACGGCGGCGATTTCAATTCCGCCCTATGAGGCGACTTTTCAATATGCAGATGATGTACTAAATATCTTCCTGCATTTGGGTAACTATTTGATGTTGCTAGATGATTCGCTGTATTACACCGCGTATCTCAGCTCATTAAAAATGGCACTCATTTCAACCATTGGTTGTTTGATCATTGGTTATCCTATGGCCTACGCCATTGCCCGTGCGCCAGCAAGGTTGCAAACCGTGCTGTTGTTATTGGTGATGCTACCTTCTTGGACCTCGTTCTTAATCCGCGTTTATGCCTGGATGGGGATCTTAAGTAACACGGGGATTATCAATAACACATTGATGTGGTTAGGAGTCATTTCTGAGCCATTGCAAATCTTGAACACCAATATCGCCGTCTATATCGGGATTATCTATGCCTATTTGCCCTTTATGATCTTGCCTCTGTATGCGACCTTAGTGAAGTTAGATATGAGTTTAATTGAGGCTGCTTCGGATTTAGGATCAAGCCGGATTAACACTTTCTGGAAAATTACTTTTCCTTTATCCAAAAGTGGGGTGATTGCTGGATCGATGTTGGTATTTATTCCGGCAGTAGGCGAGTTTGTGATCCCTGAACTGCTCGGCGGTCCAGATTCGTTAATGATAGGTAAAGTGTTGTGGCAGGAATTCTTCAATAACCGTGATTGGCCTATGGCCTCATCACTGGCGATTGTGATGCTGGCACTACTGATTATTCCTATTACCTTATTCCATCGCTATCAAGCACGTAGTTTGGAGAAAGACCTATGAAAAAGCTGAGTTTTTCTTCTGTAATGCTGTGGTTTGGGTTGTTCTTTTTATACGCGCCAATGCTGATTCTAGTGATCTATTCTTTTAACGAATCCAAGCTTGTGACAGTGTGGGGCGGTTTTTCACCTAAGTGGTACGGCGAGCTATTTGCCGATCAGCAGATCCTCGATGCCGTGTGGACCAGCCTAAGAATTGCGTTTTACAGCTCCACTATGGCGGTGATTATCGGCACTATGGCTGCCTTTGTGATGACGCGGTTTAAGCGTTCATGGGCCAAGCTCACCTTGTCGAATATGATCACAGCGCCTTTGGTTATGCCCGAGGTCATCACGGGTTTGTCATTACTGCTGCTATTTGTGCATTTGGCAGATCTTTTGGGGTGGCCGAAAGAGCGCGGCATGGTGACAGTATGGATTGCCCATTCGACCTTCTGTGCGGCCTATGTGGCTGTGGTGGTGTCTTCAAGATTGCGTGAGTTAGACATGTCAATCGAAGAGGCGGCAATGGATCTTGGCGCAACGCCGCTTAAGACCTTCTTCCTGATCACTGTGCCTATGATTTCGCCGGCATTAGTGGCGGGGTGGTTGTTATCCTTTAGTCTGTCACTCGATGACTTAGTGATTGCAAGCTTTGCCTCAGGCCCCGGTGCGACGACCTTACCTATGGTGGTGTTCTCCTCTGTGCGCTTGGGCGTATCGCCTAAGATCAACGCCTTGGCAACACTTATCATTCTGTGCGTGTCGTTAATCGCTTTCCTGTCGTGGTATATGGCAAGTCGCGCCGAAAAACGTGAACGGATGCCGCTTAACTAACGTGTACTAACATGCACAAATAAGCGGGGATTCCAGTGCTGAGATTCAAGAGCAGAGTGAGCAAGCACTGAGTCGAAATCTCGCGTGAAAAAGGATGGCCTTGATACCAAAGGCCATCCTTCTCTCTTCCCGCCAAGTCTTCTTATCTGTACCTCTACACTCAATTTTCAAATCCGTTTAAGGCATGAAGGATACTTTGTTTGAAATATCAAACATTGTGTAAATTATTGTGCTTTTATGGCTAGTGTTTCCCGATTTGAAGGTGTAGGATGTGATAGTTGTTTAAAATAATGAACATAAAAATCAAGGGAACATCATGTCAGCCATACCTCACACTGGATCATATTATGCGGCATCGGCCAACGATAAGGTTGAGCGCGCGCGTTTACAGGAATCGATTGAAGCCGATGTTTGTGTGATTGGTGCGGGGTATACAGGCCTGTCTGCCGCACTGCATTTACTCGAATCGGGTTTTAGTGTGGTGGTGCTCGAAGCGGCGCGAATTGGTTGGGGAGCCTCGGGGCGTAATGGCGGACAAATCGTTAACAGCTATAGCCGTGACATTGATACCATTGAAAAAACTGTCGGCAAAGAACAAGCCAAGCTCTTTGGTCAAATGGCCTTCGAGGGCGGACGCATCATCCGTGAACGTATCGCTAAGTACAACATTGACTGCGATCTCAAAGATGGCGGTGTATTCGCGGCAATGAACGAAAAGCAAATGGGCCATTTACGCCATCAAAAGCAGTTATGGGAAAGCCATGGTCATGTTGGCAAGCTTGAGATGCTCGATGCAAACGGCATTCGAACTGTGGTAAATACTGAGCGCTATGTCGGCGGTATGTTGGACAAGAGCGGCGGCCATATTCACCCGCTGAATTTAGCCTTGGGTGAAGCCCGTGCAGTAGAATCCCTTGGCGGCAAGATTTTTGAAGACTCAGCGGTGCTGCGGGTCGATGAAGGCGATAGTCCTGTCGTACACACCGCTAAGGGTAGTGTAAAAGCCAAGTTTGTGGTGGTGGCAGGTAACGCTTACCTCGGTAAACTTATGCCAGAATTACAAGCCAAGTCTATGCCTTGCGGTACCCAAGTGATCACCACAGAGCCTTTGGATGAAGAGCTGGCTGCAAGTCTGTTGCCCCAAGACTACTGCGTCGAAGATTGTAACTATCTGCTTGATTATTTTAGGCTGTCTGGTGACAAGCGCCTGATCTACGGCGGTGGGGTTGTTTATGGTGCCCGCGATCCTGCGGATATTGAATCCCTGATTATCCCGAATATGCTCAAAACCTTCCCACAGTTAAAAGGGGTTAAGGTTGATTATGCTTGGACGGGTAACTTTTTATTGACCTTATCGCGTCTACCACAGGTCGGTCGTATTGGTAAAAATATCTATTACTCACAGGGTTGTAGCGGCCATGGCGTTACTTATACCCACTTGGCAGGCAAGTTAATTGCCGAAATGCTCAATGGTCAAGCCACGCGTTTCGATGCTTTTGCGGCGCTGCCCCATTATCCCTTCCCCGGCGGACACGCCTTACGTGTGCCTTTTAGTGCGTTGGGGGCATGGTATTACAGTCTAAGAGACAAATTAGGTATTTAATTTGAATTTTTTATACGAGGTAAGGCATTACCTCGCAGCGAGAGGAATTTCCAGTGTTGTTAAAAGACCCGAGTCTGCTGCGTCAGCAATGTTATATCAATGGTCAGTGGTGCGATGCGCAGTCAAAAGAAACTGTCGCTATCGCTAATCCCGCGACGGGCGCGGTGATCGCAAGCGTCCCTGTGATGGGGCAAGCCGAAACGCAAGCGGCGATTGCGGCAGCCGAAGCGGCATTGCCAGCATGGAGAGCACTTACCGCAAAAGAGCGTGGTGCCAAGCTGCGTCGCTGGTTTGAATTACTAAATGAAAACAGTGATGACTTAGCGCTAATGATGACCACTGAGCAGGGCAAACCCCTTGCCGAAGCTAAGGGGGAAGTCACCTACGCCGCCTCCTTTATCGAATGGTTCGCCGAAGAAGCGAAACGCGTCTATGGCGATACGATTCCTGGGCATCAGGGCGATAAACGCATCATGGTGATCAAGCAGCCCGTGGGCGTGACCGCGGCTATTACCCCTTGGAACTTTCCTGCGGCGATGATTACCCGTAAAGCCGCGCCAGCACTGGCTGCCGGTTGTACTATGGTGGTGAAACCTGCGCCGCAAACGCCTTTTACCGCATTAGCCTTAGCCGTGCTTGCCGAGCGCGCCGGGATCCCCGCTGGGGTATTCAGTGTGATCACCGGTGATGCTATCGGCATTGGTAATGAGATGTGCAGTAACCCAATCGTGCGTAAGTTGTCTTTCACCGGCTCGACCCAAGTGGGTATTAAGTTAATGGAGCAATGCGCGCCGACTCTGAAGAAATTATCTTTAGAATTAGGCGGTAATGCCCCATTTATCGTATTCAACGATGCCAATATCGATGCGGCGGTCGAAGGCGCCATGATCGCTAAGTATCGCAATGCGGGGCAGACCTGTGTTTGTGCAAACCGCATCTATGTCCAAGCGGGTGTGTATGACGAATTTGCCCGCAAGCTCAGCATTGCTGTGGGCAAATTAAAGGTCGGTGAGGGCATTACTGAAGGCGTCACTACAGGACCGCTTATCAATCGCGCGGCGGTCGAAAAAGTCCAGAGCCATCTTGAGGATGCGCTCAGCAAAGGGGCGACGGTGGTTGCGGGCGGCAAGCCCCATAGCTTAGGTGGCAACTTCTTCGAGCCCACGGTACTGACGCATGTCGATAGCAGTATGCGCGTGGCCCGTGAAGAAACCTTTGGCCCACTGGCGCCGCTGTTTAAGTTTACCGATGTGGTCGATGTGATTAAGCAAGCCAATGATACCGAGTTTGGGTTAGCGGCTTATTTTTATGGCCGTGATATCTCCTTAGTGTGGAAAGTGGCCGAGGCATTGGAATACGGCATGGTAGGCGTCAACACCGGGTTGATCTCCACCGAAGTCGCGCCGTTTGGCGGAATGAAATCCTCAGGGCTCGGCCGAGAAGGCTCTAAGTTCGGTATCGAAGAATATTTAGAAATCAAATATATCTGTATGTCTGTTTAAGTGACTGACGCTTGACAGGCAATGCGACTTCAGCAAGTTGGGAATGCAAGTAAGGAACACAAAATGAGCACAACTAATGATTCATTAATGGCACGTCGCCAAGCCGCTGTAGCTGGTGGAGTGGGTCAAATTCACCCAATTTTTACTGCCCGCGCTGAAAACGCGAGTGTGTGGGATGTTGAAGGTCGAGAGTTTATCGACTTTGCCGGTGGTATTGCTGTGCTCAACACTGGGCATTTACATCCTAAGGTTAAGGCGGCTGTTGCGGCGCAGCTTGAGGACTTCTCCCACACCTGTTTTATGGTGCTGGGTTATGAAAGCTATATTCAAGTCTGTGAAAAACTGAATCAGTTAGTGCCGGGGGATTTTGCCAAGAAGACGGCCTTATTCACCAGCGGCTCAGAAGCGGTTGAAAATGCAGTTAAAGTTGCTCGAGCATACACTAAGCGGGCGGGCGTGATTGCCTTTACCTCGGGTTACCATGGTCGCACTATGGCGGCACTGGCGTTAACGGGAAAGGTTGCGCCTTATAGTAAAGGTATGGGGTTAATGTCGGCCAATGTGTTCCGCGCTGAGTTTCCCTGTGCGCTACACGGCGTGTCCGATGATGATGCGATGGCGTCTATCGAACGCATCTTTAAAAATGATGCGGAGCCAAGTGATATTGCCGCAATTATTCTCGAACCTGTGCAGGGCGAAGGCGGGTTTTATGCCGCTTCGCCAGCCTTTATGCAACGTTTACGTGCACTTTGTGACCGCGAAGGCATTGTGCTTATCGCCGATGAAGTGCAAACGGGGGCGGGTCGCACGGGGACCTTCTTCGCGATGGAGCAAATGGGCGTGAGCGCCGATATCACAACCTTTGCTAAATCTATTGCTGGTGGTTTCCCTCTTTCAGGTATTACGGGTAAAGCTGAAGTCATGGATGCTATTGGTCCCGGTGGCCTTGGCGGCACCTACGGCGGTAACCCGCTGGCCTGTGCAGCGGCGCTTGCCGTACTTGAGGTGTTTGAAGAGGAAAAGCTGCTTGAGCGTGCCAATGCGATTGGCGAGCGGATTAAGTCGGCGTTAAATACCATGCAAGTCGAACATCCACAAATTGCCGATGTGCGTGGTCTAGGGGCGATGATCGCCATTGAATTAATGGAAGATGGCAAACCTGCACCTCAGTACTGTGCTCAAATCTTAGCCGAAGCAAGAAACCGAGGATTGATTCTCCTCTCCTGCGGCACCTACGGAAACGTGCTGCGTATTTTGGTGCCATTGACAGTGCCAGACGAGCAGCTTGGAGCGGGGCTGGGCATTCTTAAGGCCTGCTTCGATGCCGTGTTAAAAGGTTAACAGAGATAAAAAATCCCGCTTAGGCGGGATTTTTTATGGCGTGGTTTAACGCTTAATTTCCATCAGGATTTGCAGTGCACGCTCACGTTTGTCCTGATCATACAAATCGTTGGTAAAGATAAACTCATCGACACCTAGTTCTTTCACTATCATCTCTAAGCGGTGCTTGATGGTGGTGGGGCCACCGGTGACGGATAAGCCTAAGAAGTTATCGACATAGGTTTTTTCCTGCTCGCTCCACAAGCCATCCATGCTCTCCACTGGCGGTTTTAACCAAAGCGCCTCACCACGGATTAGCGCAAGCACTCGTTGCTTGGAGGTGGTACTCAAGTATTCGGCTTCGGCGTCTGTCTCGGTGGCGATAAGCGGCAGGCCAAGCATGACATAGGGCTTATCCAACACCTTAGATGGCTTAAAGTCGCGGCGGTAAATCTCAATCGCATCGTAGAGGAACCTTGGCGCAAAATGCCCTGCAAAGACATAGGGTAAGCCGCGCTGTGCTGCAAGCTGGGCGCTAAACAGGCTAGAGCCAAGTAGCCATATCGGCACATGGGTGCCTTCGCCGGGAATCGCTCTGACGGGATGATGGCCATTGTAGTCGCCGAGTAAGGTTTGTAACTCGCTCACCTCGGCGGGAAATTGCTCCGCGCGGCTCATATCGCGGTTAAGGGCGCGACTAGTGATTTGATCGCTCCCTGGGGCGCGGCCAAGCCCTAAATCGATACGCCCAGGATAAAGACTCTCGAGCGTACCAAACTGCTCGGCAACCACTAGGGGCGCATGGTTGGGCAGCATAATCCCACCCGCGCCGACGCGAATGCGTTTAGTATTCTCGGCAATATAGCCAATTAATACCGATGTCGCGGCGCTGGCGATACCGGGCATATTGTGGTGCTCGGCAAACCAGAAACGATTAAAGCCTAAGTCATCGGCCACCTTAGCGTATTGCAGGCTGGCGCGTAGCGTGTCTCCGATACTGGCGCCATAGCGAACAGGGGCAAGCTCTAACAGTGAAAAGGGAATATCCGCCAGGGGAGATTTAGCCGCGGGCACAGCCTGCGATGGGGCGGCAGATGAGGTTGATGTGGATGATATAGCCATAAATTAAGCGCCTCTTTGCGTGAGTCAGCTCTGTGGCAGCGGCTTTATTTGGCCTCCAACGGATGAATATGGTGGGTGCTAAAGCGATAGCTCTGTCAGTGCTGATTGAGTCTTACCCTAGGATATGGTGACGTATCAACGATAAACAAGCTTAAAGCTTTAGCTTAACACTGAGTTAAAATTGGAACCGAACATCTTAGTTTTGCAAACAGGGGTGAAAGCCTTATCCCAAGCCGATGCATGAAAAAATCAGCACAGAAAGTTCAGATTGTTTGGTGATGAGCAGTAACCTAAAGGTATAAAAAAACTGCCGCAAGCGGGGCTTGTCGGCAGTTTTTATCGCTCACATATCACTTATGTGAATGAAGGATTATTGCTCGGCTTTCACATCACGTAGTGAGGCCGCCGCGTTATCTTCAATGCTGTTATGGGCGTGATGACTTTCTGTCAAACGGCGCATTAGCGGTAATACGGCTAAGGCGATAAAAGTACAGACCACGGCCGCAATACCTAATTTATTGAATAGATTGGTATAGACGGGCAGAGTTTGCAGTGGATCGACTAAGTCCTGTGGCACGCTGGCAAAGTTAGCCAC
>NZ_JTLE01000094.1:2335279-2335891 GCF_000798835.1 Shewanella sp. ZOR0012 | reverse complement strand
TCGAACCCCTGTTACCGCCGTGAAAGGGCGGTGTCCTAGGCCTCTAGACGAAGGGGACACAAGGACATATTAATTTGAATTTCGTTAAAAACTCTCGCTTAATATCGGCGGTAAGTTTGGTGGAGCTAGACGGGATCGAACCGTCGACCTCTTGCATGCCATGCAAGCGCTCTCCCAGCTGAGCTATAGCCCCAAACTCTTTCGACAAAACTGAAACTCAGTATATCGCAGAAATTTAGATTTGTTCTTACCAGACAACTCGTTAGCTATTTGGTAGGAGCACTATGCCGTAAAACATAGTGGTATCCCCTAGGGGATTCGAACCCCTGTTACCGCCGTGAAAGGGCGGTGTCCTAGGCCTCTAGACGAAGGGGACACAAGGACTTATGTTTTCCCTCATAACTGAGGTCTTGCGATTTATCTCAAACAACTCGTTAGTCATTTGTGATGCACTCTATCTTATTAGAGATAGAGTGGTATCCCCTAGGGGATTCGAACCCCTGTTACCGCCGTGAAAGGGCGGTGTCCTAGGCCTCTAGACGAAGGGGACACAAGGACATATTAATTTGACAACTATTATGACTAACAGTGCTCTCGCTTAATATGGCGAAA
>NZ_JTLE01000094.1:2334927-2335269 GCF_000798835.1 Shewanella sp. ZOR0012 | reverse complement strand
CGTTTATCATTGCGAATGATTCGGCCGGTATCATCCACCAATTGAAGGTAATCCGTTAAGGAAAATGCAATGCCATTGGGTTGGTTGTCGCACTCATTACCAATAAAAGGTAGTAGATTGCTCGGCTGCTCACCTTTTAACGCCGCCAGAATGCGTAGTTGAATACTGGTATGGTCGGATTGTTCTGGTGTATCAGCCAGTTGTGCTCTAATGGGATTTAAATCCACATAAGTCATACAGGCTAATACTGCGGCTTCATCGAGTAGGGCTTGCGATTTGAACCGACCTTCCCAGAACCTGCCTGTGCAGTGATCTTCTTGATTTGCTTGCCTTGCAATCGGC